>NZ_AP042411.1:0-2217500 GCF_055390965.1 Desulfocurvus thunnarius
ATGACCAGGATGTGGAAGATTTCGTGGAAGCCGAAGCGGGCGGGCCAGGGGTCGGGGCGCTTGAGGGCGTAGATCACTCCGCCCGCCGTGTAGAACAGGCCCCCGGCCAGCAGCCAGGCCAGGGCTCCGGGCTGCATGGCGCGCACCAGCGGGTACACACCCACCAGCACCAGCCAGCCCATGAGCACGTAGGTTCCCGTGGACAGCCAGCGCGGGGCCTGCATCCAGAACAGCTTGAGCACCAGCCCGGCCACCGCCAGCCCCCAGACCACGCCGAACAGGCTCCAGCCCCACGGCCCGCGCAGGGGGATGAGGCAGATGGGCGTGTACGTGCCCGCGATGAGGAAGAAGATCATGATGTGATCCCACTTGCGCAGGCGCGCGGTGCGTTTTTCGCCGTAGGGGATCAGATGATAGCAGGTGCTGGCCACGTACAGACCGATGGCCGCGACCCCGAACACGGAAAAGGCCACCAGATGCCAGGGCTTGGCCGGGGAGCTCGACTCCGCCAGCAGCAGCGCCAGCCCGGCCACGGCCAGAAGCGCCCCGCCCAGGTGCGTCAGCCCGCTCACCGGGTCGCGCAGTTTGCAAAAGAGCGCCATTGCCTCGCTCCTCCTTCCGTGTGCGGCGTCCCGGGGTGCGTCACGGAACCGGACCCCGGCCCAGAACCGACCTTACCCTAGCCCAGGCCCGCCGCATGGTCCATTGCGGGCGCAAAGGGTTTTCGCCCGGCGACGGAGCCTGTGCCCTTCCGCCGGGGCCCTCGGCCGCGGGAGGCCGCCCGCCCTACCCCAGCCGGAAACGCACGCGCAGCACGCCGCCCTCGAAGCTGTGGGAAACGAGGCGGAAGGCGCCGATTTCCGCCGTGTTGGCCACGTGTTCGCCGATGCATGGGCAGGCGTCGTAGTCGCCCACGCGCACGATGCGCAGGGTCTGCCCGGCGTCCGGGGGCAGCCGGGCGAGGTCGAACAGCCGTTCGGCCTGCTCGCGGGGCATCAGTTCCTCGGTTACGGGCAGCCGCCGCGCCAGCACGGCGTTTACGCCGTCTTCCACGGCCCGGGCCTGCTCCGGGGTCAGGTCCGCGTCCAGGCGATAGTCGCACTTGGATTTGCCGGGGTTGATGTGCGTGCTGAACGCGCGCCCGCAGCCCAGCAGGCGGACCATGGTCTGGTTCAGTACGTGCTCGGCGGTGTGCATGGCGCGGTCTTTGGTCTGGCTCATGGGGCCTCCTGATGGGCGCAGGATAGGTCAGGGCCGGGCCGGGGTAAAGCCCGGCGCGCGGGCCGTCTCCTCCTCTTCGCCGGCAGGAACATACGCCCCGCCCCGCCCCGGCCGGTGGCACACGCGGCCATGCCCCGCCCATAAGGCCGGAGGAAGGCCGCAGGGCGTGTCATCCAGGATGCACGCCGCGCTTGTCCAGATGCTTCCTGAAATTGTTGCGTATGTCGGACGACGATTTTTCAACTGCCGAAGAAATATCATGCAATATGGAATTGAAAAGAGAGATTTCCGCATCACGGTAGGATGACAGTGAGTCAATAATCTTTTCTCGTGCCGCTTCATGCAACGCAGCATGCACCCTGCATGCGCGCTTCCCTGCTTCCGTCAGCGCGAAGAATTGCGCTTTCCTGTTTCCTTCGATTTTTTCCGATTCGACCATGCCTTTGCCGAGAAGGCGGTTGGCTATCTTCGACACCCCGCCCTTGGTCAGGCCGAGCTTCCGGGTGAGCATGGCCCCGTTGATGGGGGCGAACTCCCCCACCGCCGCGAGGAAATGGACCTCCGCAAGCGAAAGCTCGCAGAGGGCGCCCCCGGCTCCGGAGCCCGCGAGTTGCTTGAAGACCTGGCCCATCAACGTGTCCACCTCGGCAAACCGTTGCGTCAGCGCTGTGAGCCCGTTGAATGTTTTTTGGAGCGTCAGTTCACGGGATTCATCGGTTTTTCGCATCGTTGCACCCTCCCCGGCGCGCTGGGCCAGCATGGCCGTTCCGCGGGCTTTTTGTCAACACGGAAACCTTTTTAGTTGACGCGGAAACCAAGTGGGAATAGTTTCCGCGTAAACCATTTTGGAACGTGTTCCATCAAACCAAAGGAGTTCCCATGCAACGGTTCGATCTGACCTATCCCCTCGGCGACAGCGCGTTCAAGGCCTTGCAAGCCCTGGCACCCGGGGATGTTCCCGTGCCGCAGAAGGAATTGTTCGGGCATGTCGGCACCCATCTCGACCTGATGGGCCAGACCTACCCCGAGCGCTATTTCCGGCTTTCCGGGCGCGCTTTCGATGTCCGGCACATTTCCGGGCGGGACATCGCTGTCGCCGACATCGACATGGAGTGCATCGCGGAAAGCGATTTCGTGTTCTTCAACAGCGGCTGCCTTGCGTCGTTGCCCTACGCGTCGAAAGAGTTCCTGTTCGCCCCGGTGCAGCTTTCCTGGGAGCTGATCCACGCGCTGCTGGAAAAGAAGGTGGCGATGATCGGCATAGATTTCGGAGGCGTCCGTTTGCCCCGGGAGCATCGCAAGGCGGATACCCTCTGTGCCGCCGCCGGAACATTCGTGGTGGAAAACGTCTACGGGCTTGAAGACCTCATCGCAGCGGCAGGAACAGGTGTTTTTACCGTCCATTGCTACCCGTTGCGCCTGACCGATGCGACGGGCCTGCCCTGCCGCGTGATCGCTGAAGTCTAGCGGTGCCTCTCCCGGGGCTTACCCGTCGGGGGCCCCGGGAGGGAGACGGAAGCCCCGGCGCGCCCGCGCCCGCGTTGACAGGCCCGGCCCGCGCATCTACCCTGCCCCAGTCGCAACACCGCGCCGACCATCCAGGGAGACCGCATGACTTCGACCTCAGGCACCTCCGCCACCCCGGCTCCGGCCCCAGCCGCCAGAACCGTGCTGCACGTGGGCTGCGGCGTGCAGAAGCCCGGCCGCCTGCACGCCATGTTCCGCGCCCCGGGCTGGCAGGAGCTGCGCCTGGACCTGAACCCCGACGCCCGCCCCGATTTCGTGGCCTCCCTCACGGACATGGGCGTGGTGGACAGCGCCAGCGTGGACGCGGTCTATTCCTCGCACAACCTGGAACACCTTTTCCCCCACGAGGTGCCCGTGGCCCTGGCCGAATTCCGCCGCGTGCTCAAGGACGACGGCCTGGCTCTCGTCACCCTGCCCGACGTGCAGACCGCAGCGGAGATCATCGCCGCCGGGCAGGCCACTCGGACGCTCTACACCTCGCCCCTGGGCCCGGTCACGGCGCTGGACATTCTCTACGGCCACCACCGCTCGCTGGCGAGCGGCAACCTGCTCATGCTGCACAAATGCGGCTTCACCGACGCCCTGCTGCACCGCGCGCTGACGGTGGCGGGCTTCGGCTCGGTGCGCGTGCGCCGCGACCGCGCGGGCTACAGCCTGTGGGCCCTGGCCCACGTCCAGCCCGGGCAGACCCGGGAGATTCCCGGCTTCGCCGTGACCCCGGCCTCCGGCTCCGGCGGCGCCCCGGCCCCGGGCGGCCCCTTCGGCTAGGGGCGCCCCGGAAATGAAGACGGCCTGTATTTTCCGTGTAACAACGTTGCGGTAATCGTTTTCTCTGGACACGCCCGCGTGTCTCTGTGGGGGGATTCCCGGGCTCTGGGCGGAGCCGCGCCGCAGCCCACCGGAGCTGCTTGAGTCCGCCTGCCGCCCGCACCTCGACGGGGGTACTTTTCACGCGGTTCCCCCGCCGACAAAAAGCCTTTGCGCGGTTCCCTTTCGCCGCCCGATGGGCTAGGCTGGAACCAACCACGAATCCCCGCAACGCGAACAAGGAGAAGCACCATGGCCATGGAACGCTGGGAATGCCCCTGCGGCTACGTCTACGACCCCGCCGAAGGCGACCTCGAAACCGGCATCCAGCCCGGCACCGCCTGGGAAGACCTGCCCGACGACTGGGTCTGCCCCAAGTGCGGAGCGGAAAAGGAATTCTTCGAGAAAATCGACTGACCCGCTCCGCCCCGGCTCCTGCCCGGCGGAATGAAAACAGGCGCCCCGCAGTCCGAGGATTGCGGGGCGTATGTGGTTTGTGAAAGAGCCACGCGTCTACTTCCGCGTCAGCACCAGCGAAAAATACCCCGGCGCGCCCGCCTCGGGGGTCGGGGTGGGGGTGATGGTCTGGCCCTCGTGGCCGCAGTTGCTGATGAGCACGGCGCGTTCGCGCAGGCCCAGTTCGTCCAGGGTCCGGGTCAGGTCGGCGTATTGCTTGTAGGCCTTGAGGACCACGAAGCTGTCCGCCGCCTGGGCGGCCTCGCGCAGGCGTCGGCCGCCCTTGGCGCCGGAGACCACGGCCAGCGTCTCCTCGCCCTCGGCGATGACCACCCCCGCCGCCGCGGCCGCCGCGTGGTAGGACGTGATGCCCGGCACGACCTGCACGGGCACTTCCGGGTCCATGGCCCGCAGGGTGCGCAGCAGGTAGCCGAAGGTGCTGTACGTCAGCGGGTCGCCCAGGGTCAGGAAGGCCACGGCCAGCCCCGCGCGCAGGTCGGCCAGCACCCGGGCTGCATTGTCGGCCCAGGCGGCGTCCAGCACGGCCTGGTCGCGGGTCATGGGAAAGGCCAGGGGCGTGACCTCCGTGCCGGGGCGCAAATGCGGGCGCACGATGCCGTAGGACACCGAATGCGCGTTGCCGCTGGAGCGCGCCGCGTACACGCGGTCCACCGCGCCGAGCACGCGCACGGCCTTGAGGGTCAGCAGTTCGGGGTCTCCAGGGCCGGTGCCCACGCCGTACAGAGTGCCGTAACCGTTCATTGTAGCTGACATTCCTTCATGCGTTCAGGATACAGGAACCGCGCCAGGGCCTCCACGGCCAGCGCCGAGCGCGGCCCGGGGCGCGAAAACAACCGTTCGTCCACTTCCAGCACCCGCCCCTGGCGCACGGCGCGCAGGGCCGCCAGCAGGGGCCGCCGGTCCAGCGGTTGCGGGGCTTCGTTCATCGGTCCGCGCTGGACCACGTACACATCCGGGTCCAGCCCGTAAAGGGCTTCCTCGCCCAGGCGCACCAGCCGCTGGGCCTCGCTCACCGCGTTGGCCCCGCCCGCGCGGCGGATCACGTCGTCTACGATGCCCCCGGCCCCCGCCGCCAGCAGGGGTTGGGCGCGAACCTCGAAAAAGACCTTGGGCCGGGCCCCGGCTCCGTCCAGGCAACGGGCGACGCCCTCCAGCCGCGCGCGCATCCGGGCGACGAGCGCCCCGGCGGCTTCGGGCTCGCCCGTAAGCGTGCCCACGGCCTGGATGGTCGCGAACAGCTCCGCAAAGCTCCCGGGGTTGAACTCGGCCACGGGCACCCCGTGGCGCCGCAGGGCCTCCACCGGCTCCGAGGCCCCGGCCCGCGCGCTCATTTGCAATACAAGGTCGGGCTTTACGCCGAGCACCATCTCCAGGTTGGGCCGCATGTGCGTGCCGATGGCGGGCAGGGCCGCCACCTCCGGCAGGTCCTCGTCGGCCACCGTCCGGGCCACGATGCGTCCGCCCAGGCCCATTTCCACCAGGATTTCGTTGAACGCGCCATACAGGGCCACGATGCGCCGGGCCGGAGCCTCCAGACGCACCGCGTTGCCCAGGCCGTCAACGACCGCAATCTCCGCCCGGGCCGGGGCCGCCGCCAGCAGCGCCGCCAGCGCCAGGGCCAGCGCCGGGAACGAAATGGGCCTGGGGCGCGCCGGTGAGCGGATGGGCCCCCACGCGGATGTCCGTGCCGTAGATGTCCGAAAGCGTCCGTTCATGGAAAACGTCCTTCACCGGGCCCGCGCAGGCCACGCGCCCGTCTTTGAGAAACACCAGCGTGTCGCAGTACAGCGCGGCGAGGTTCAGGTCGTGCATGGCGCACAGCACCGCCCGGCCCTGCCCGGCCAGGGTCCGCAGCAGGTCGAACAGGCGGATGGTCGCGGCCATGTCCAGGCTGGCCGAGGGTTCGTCCAGCAGCATGGCCGGGGTTTCTTGGGCCAGGGCCCGGGCCAGCAGCACCCGTTGCAGTTCCCCGCCGGACACGGCGTCCGCCGGACGGTCCCACAGGTGTTCCACTCCGGTGGCGCGCATGGCTTCGCGGGCGGCGCGGCGGTCGGCCTCGCCGGGTCCGGCCAGGGCCGGGCCGTGGGCGAAGCGGCCCATGAGCACCAGGGTCGAGCAGCGCAGGGCGAAGGCCATGTCCAGCCGCTGGGGCACGCAGGCCACCAGCCGCGCCCGGCGCCGCGCGGGCAGGGCGTGCATGTCCGCCCGGGCGGCGGCGCCCTCCCCCGCCTCCTCCACAGTGACCCGTCCGCCCGAGAGCGGCAACACCCCGGCCAGGGCCAGCAGCAGCGTGGTCTTGCCGCTGCCGTTGGGGCCCAGCAGCCCGGTGAGGCCTCCGGGGGCCACGTCCAGGGAGACGCCGTGAAGCACCTCCGCCCGGCCATAGCCGCAGCGCACGGCCTCGGCGCGGATCACAGCCCGCCCCCGCGCGCCCGGCGCCGCAGCACAAGGCAGAAAAACGGCCCGCCGAGCAGCGCCGTGACCACGCCCACGGGCAACTCCTGCCCATGGGGCAGCACCGTGCGCGCCGCCACGTCGGACCACAGCAGGAGCAGCCCTCCGGCCAGGGCCGACACCACGGCCAGCGGCCGGTGCTCCGCGCCCAGGGCCAGGCGCACCAGGTGCGGCGCCACCAGCCCCACGAAACCGACCACCCCGGACACGGAGACCGCCGCCCCCGTAAGCAGGCTGGCCGCCAGCAGCAGCGCCAGCCGCGCGCGGTCGGCGTCCAGCCCCAGGGCCCGGGCCTGGGCGTCGCCCAGGGAGAGCAGGTCCAACTGTCGGGCCCGGGCCGCCACCAGCAGCCCGCCGGTCAGGAAATACGGCAGGGCGAAGCCCACGTGGGCCCAGCCGCGCCCCTGCAACGAGCCCATGACCCAGAAGACGATGCCGGCCACGGACTCCTCGTCCAGGGCCTTGAGCAGCGAGATGAGCGCGCCCAGGAACGTGGCCACCACGATGCCCGCCAGGACCACCGTTTCGCGGCGCAGGCGCCCGCCCACGCGGCCCAGGGCGATGACCGCCCCCAGGGCCGCGAAGGCCCCGGCCATGGCCGCCACGGGCAAGAGCCCCACCCCGGCCCAGACGGGCAGCGCCGCCAGCCCGAAAAACAGCGCCAGGGAAGCCCCGAAGGCCGCCCCGGTGGACACGCCGATGGTGAACGGATCGGCCAGCGGGTTGTGCAGGATGCCCTGGAACACCGTGCCCGCCATGGCCAGGGCCGCCCCGGTGAGCCAGGCCAGACAGGCCCGGGACAGGCGGATGTCCACCACCACCACGGCGTGGGCCGGGTCCTGCCCGTGGCCCACGGGCAGTCCCAGGGCCGCGCCCAGGTGGGCCAGAACCTCGCCCGGGGGGATGGGCAGCGGCCCGCACAGGCAGGCCGCCGCCAGTGAGGCGGCGGAAGCGATGCCGAGCAGCGCCGCCAGCGGCCCAAGCCGCCAGCGCCGCGCGCCCGGGGCCGTCAGGCCCGCGTCCGCCGCCCCGCCGCCGTGCATTCTAGTTCTCGTCCAGCCCGGCAACGGCCTGGCGCAGATGGTTCAGCCACAGCGCGCGGAACGGGGCCAGCTCGGCCAGCCCCTGGAGCACGGGCCGCGCGGCGATGCCTTCGCCCGCCAGCACGGATTTCCAGGAATCGTCTTCGTCCCCGGCCATGTCGTTACGCGCATGGTCGCCCGCCACGGACATGAGCGGCACCAGCAGGGCCTTGGCGGCGCCCTTCTCCTTAAGCTTGGCCACGACCCACTCCAGGCCCGGGGTGCCTTCCACCGTGCCCACCAGGGCCAGCGGGTCGCGCTGCTCCAGGTACCATTGCAGGCCGGGGTAGTAGATGTTGGCCGGGTGGTGCGTGCCGTGGCCCATGAAGACCAGGGCCTCGCCCTCGGCGCGCTGCGGGCCGAAGGTCGCCAGCAGCGTGTCGGCCACGGCGGCCATGTCCGCGTCGGTGCTCATCAGCGGCTGGCCGATGGCGACCTTTTTGAAGCCGTCGAAATTCGTGACGACGTGGACGAGCTTTTCGTGGAATTCCTCGCCGGGAATGGCGTGCAGGGACTGCACGGCCAGCCGGGTCACGCCCGCGTCGAGCAGTTTGGCCAGAGCCACGGGCACCGAGTCGGTCACGCGGCCCTCGGCGGCCAGCTTTTCGCGGATGATGTTGGACGTGAAGGCCCACTGCACGGGCATGCCGGGAAAGGCCTCGCGCACGGCGGCGTCCATGTCGTCGAAGGATTTGCGGGCCTCGGGCACCGAGGTGCCGAAGGCCACCACGAGGATGGCGGACTTGTCCTTGGCCGGGGCGCTATGCCCGGAAAAAGCGGGAAGCGCCATGGCCAGAACCATGAAAAGGGCCAGCAGCAGCCCGGAAAGGGCCGGGCGGCGGCGCGGGACAGATCGCATGGAAACCTCCTTGCGACATGTCAGGTGGGCGGCCTGAAGCGGGTGCGGTGGAAGGGCCCGGGGCCCCGGCGACATGCCGGGCCGGGGGCGCGTCGGGATGCGCGGGGGCATCGGCCCGGCGGACGAATGCCCTCGTCGTCCGCCGGCAGGCGCGCGGGCATCCGGCAGGTCTTCTGGCTCTTCCGGTCCTGGCTCTTTCCTTCCCGCCCCGGGGCGCGTCGCGCGCGGCGGGGCAGTGGATTCATCAAGAGCAGGAGCTTCCCTGCGCGGCGCGCAGGGCCGGAATCACAGCGGCGGGGCCGCCCCGGAGTTGCACCGGGTTCCCTTTTCACGCCCCGAGGGGCGACCAGGATGCGAAGAGCCCTTCTAGCCCAAAGCGCCCGCGGTGTCACCATGCATCCTTGGCCGCCTTTCTTTGTCGTGCTTTCAATGCGCTGGAAATACATTGAAAATACATGGCTGCCCCGTTCTTCCCTCCCGCTTCCGGAGCTCCGCTCCGGCCTTGACTTTCCAACCGACTTGATTACGGTTGTCTCCCGCTTCAAACCCGGCCCGTCATATCTAAAACATAGGGACCCCCGCGCATGAGCGACTACAAGAAGACCCTGCATCTGCCGTCCACGGCGTTTCCCATGAAGGCCAACCTGACCGGCAACGAGCCGAAGATGCTCAAGTTCTGGGAAGAGATCGATGTCTACGGCACCATGATCGCCGCCAACGAGGGCCGGGAGCGCTATGTGCTGCACGACGGGCCGCCCTACGCCAACGGACACATCCACCTCGGCACCGCGCTGAACAAGACGATCAAGGACATCATCGTCAAGCATCGCAACATGAGCGGGCTGAAGGCCGAGTACGTGCCCGGCTGGGACTGCCACGGCCTGCCCATCGAGCACAAGGTCTCCCAGGAGCTGCGTGAAAAGGGCAAGACCGACCTGCCCGCCGTCACCGTGCGCAAAATCTGCCGCGACTACGCCCGCAAGTGGATCGACGTGCAGCGCGGCGAGTTCAAGCGCCTGGGCGTGCTGGGCACCTGGAGCGAGCCCTACCTGACCATGAACCCGGTCTACGAGGCGGCCACCGCCCGCGAGCTGGGCAATTTCATGGGCCAGGGCTCGGTGGTGCGCAGCAAGAAGCCCATCTACTGGTGCAACGACTGCAAGACCGCCCTGGCCGAGGCCGAGGTCGAATACCACGACCATACCTCGCCCTCGGTCTACGTGCGTTTCCCCCTGCCCGACGCCAGGCTGGCCGAGGTCGCCCCGGGGGTGGACCCCGCGCGGGCCTTCGTGGTCATCTGGACCACCACGCCCTGGACCCTGCCGTCCAACATGGCCGTGGCCCTGCATCCCGAGTTCAACTATGTGGCCGTGCGCGCGGACGGGGAGTTTTACGTTCTGGCCGAGGCGCTGCTGGCCGACTGCGCCGCGCGCTTCGGCTGGCAGGCGCCGGAGGTCGTGGCCCGTTTCAAGGGTGCGGCCCTGGAGGGCGCCGTGGCGCGCCATCCGTTCTACGACCGCGCGTCCCGGGTCGTGCTGGCCAACTACGTGACCCTGGACGCGGGCACCGGCTGCGTGCACACCGCCCCGGGCCACGGCCGCGAGGACTACGACACCGGCCTGCGCTACGGCCTGGAAATCCTGAGCCCGCTGGACGACTCCGGGCGCTTTTTGCCCAGCGTGGAGCTGTTCGCCGGGCTGCGCGTGGACGAAGCCAACCCCAAGGTCATCGAAACCCTGAAGGAACGCGGCGCCCTGCTTTCCCAGGAGAAGATCCGCCACTCCTACCCGCACTGCTGGCGCTGCAAGCAGCCGGTGATCTACCGCGCCACCACCCAGTGGTTCATTTCCATGGAACGCAACGGCCTGCGCGCCCGGGCCCTGGAGGCCATCCAGAACGAAGTGCGCTGGATTCCCGCCTGGGGCCGCGAGCGCATCCACAGCATGATCGAGACCCGCCCGGACTGGTGCATCTCGCGCCAGCGCACCTGGGGCGTGCCCATCGTGGCCCTGCTGTGCAAGGACTGCGACGAGGCCTGGTTCGACAAGGATTGGGTTCTGGACATCGTGTCGCGCTTCGAGGCCCACGAGCGCGGCTGCGATTACTGGTTCGAGGCGCCCATCGAGGACGTGGTGCCCGCCGGGCTGACCTGCCCCAAATGCGGCGGCAGCCACTGGGAAAAGGAGGACGACATCCTCGACGTGTGGTTCGATTCGGGCACGAGCTTTGCCGCCGTGGCCGAAAAGCGCCCGGAGCTGACCTTCCCCACGGACATGTATCTGGAGGGCTCGGACCAGCACCGCGGCTGGTTCCACAGCTCGCTGCTGGCCAGCGTGGGCACGCGCGGCCGCGCGCCCTACCGCGCGGTGCTGACGCACGGCTACGTGGTGGACGGCGAGGGCAAGAAAATGTCCAAGTCCATCGGCAACGTGGTGGCGCCCCAGGAGGTCGTGGACAAGTACGGCGCGGACATCCTGCGCATGTGGGTCGCCTCGGAGAACTACCAGGACGACGTGCGCTACTCCGACGCCATCATGGCCCGGCTGGTGGACGCCTACCGGCGCATCCGCAACACCCTGCGCTACCTGCTGGGCAACCTGGGCGACTTCGACCCCGCGCGCCACGCCGTGGCCCCCGAGGCCATGCTGCCCCTGGACCGCTACGCGCTGACCCTGGTTTCGCGCATCCACGCCCGCGTGCAGCGCGCTTTCACGGATTTCGAGTTCCACCGCGCCTTCCACGCCCTGCACACCATGTGCGGCACGGAGCTGTCGGCCTTCTACCTGGACATCGTCAAGGACCGGCTCTACGTCAGCGCCGCGGACTCCCCGGAGCGCCGTAGCGCCCAGACCGCCCTGTGGCAGATCACCATGACCCTGCTCTCCGACGTGGCGCCTATCCTGAGCTTCACCGCCGAGGAGGCCTTCCAGCACCTGCCCGAGCCCATCCACCCCGGCGTGAAGACCGTCTTCGCCCTGCGTTTCGCCATGAACGAGGGCTACCTGCTGGACGAAGACACCCGCCAGCGCTGGGACACCGTGGCCGCCGTACGCGCCGAGATCACCAAGGCCATCGAGCCCGCGCGCAAGGCCGGAACCGTGGGCCACAGCCTGGACACCCACGTCACCGTCCACGCCCGCGAGGAACTGCTGGACGACCTGAGGACCCCGGGCGCGGACCTCGCGGAGATCTGCATCGTGTCCAAGGCCGATCTGGCGCCCCTGGACGCCGCCCCGGCCGACGCCTGGGCCAGCCAGGAGGTCCAGGGCCTGCGCATCGCCGTGACCCCGGCCCCGGGCGCCAAGTGCGAGCGCTGCTGGAAGTACAGCGAGGCGCTGGGCACCGCGCCCGAGCATCCCGGCCTGTGCCCGCGCTGCGCGGCGGTCATGGCCCAGGACGGCGCCCCGGCGGAGGACGGGCGGGGCTGAGGCCCGCGCCCGGTAGCCATGCGCAAGTTCGCCCTGCCCCTGGGGCTGGCCGCCGTGGTCCTGGCCCTGGACGTGCTGACCAAGGCCCTGGTCCAGTCCTCCATGGCGCTGTATACGCGCATCGAGGTCGTGCCCGGGTTCTTCAACCTCGTGCACGTGCTCAACAAGGGCGCGGCCTTCGGCATCCTGTCCGACGAGAACATCGGCTGGCAGCGGGCGTTTTTCATCGTCACCGCCCTGGTGGCCGTGGGCGTCATCGTGTATCTGATCCACACCGGCCATGCCCGGGACCGCTTCGGGGCCTGGGGGCTGGGGCTGGTGCTCGGCGGAGCCCTGGGCAACCTGGCCGACCGCGTGCGTATCGGCTATGTCGTCGATTTTCTTGATTTCCACCTTGGCGGCTGGCACTGGCCGGCCTTTAACGTCGCCGACATCGGCATCACCTGCGGCGTGGGTCTGCTCATCGTTTCCTTCTACAGGATCGAGCGCCGCGCCAAACGCCCGGCCCAGCCCGCCGGACGGGAGAACGGATGATCCCCACGACCATGGCCCCCTGGTTTTTGGGCCTTCTGGGCGCTACGGCCATTTGCCTTTTCGTCTCGTTCTGGGCTATCTGGCATGCGTACTGGCGAGTATTCCCCACCGGCCAGGAAAAGGCCCTGTGGCTGGTGGCCGCGGTCCTGCTGCCCTTCGTGGGCGGGCTGGCCTACCTGTTCTTCGGACGCAATCGAGGGAGGTTGCCCCAATGAAAAAAGAAGCCCTGCTCTGCCTGGGCCTGTGTCTGGCCGTTTCCGGCTGCGTGAACCCCGACGACGTGCGCACCCTGGACGGTCGCGTCTATGAGCAGTCCCGCCGTGTGGACGCCCTGGAGCAGAAGGTCGAGCAAGTCTCCTCCCAGGGCAGCATCCAGGCCGATTCCTGGTCGCAGATGCAGTCCATGCGCCAGGAGCTGGCCGAGGCCCGGGGCGACATCGAGATGCTCAAGCGCGAAGTGGAAACCCTGCGCCAGGGCGACCAGTCGGCCATGCTCGCCGAAGACATGCAGGACGTGAAGATCGCCCTGCAACGCATGAATTCGCAGTTGGCCACGGACATCGACCTGGCCGCCATCCGCGCCGAGCGGCAGGCCGCGCCCCCGGCGGCGCCCGCCGCGTCCGGCGCCACGGGTGCGGCTTCGCCGGGCACGGGCCTGGAGAGCGCCGCCCCCGGCGGCATGCCCGTCATCGTGCCCGTGGAGCCCGGCCAGCCCGGCGACCCCGACGCCACAGGCCCGGCGGCCACCCAGGCCCCCGCGCCCGCTCCGGCCCCGGCCGCCGCCCCGGCCGCCGACGCCGACGCGGCCTCGACCCTCTACAAGAGCGCCCGCGCGGCCTTCGAGGCCCGGGACTACAAGCAGGGCGTGGCCCTGTGGGAAGAGTTCGTGACCACCTTCCCCAAGCACGATCTGGTGTCCAACGCACTGTTCTGGCAGGGCGAGAGCTACTTCCAGTTGAAGGACTACGCCCGGGCCGTGCTCAAGTACCAGTCGGTCATCGACAACTACCCCAAGAGCTCGAAGTACGTCACTTCGCTGTTCAAGCAGGGCGTGAGCTTCATGCGCCTGGACAAGGCCAAGATGGGCCGCCTGCGTCTTGAGGAAGTGGCCCAGAAATATCCTGAAACCGCCGAGGGCAAGCGCGCGGCCAGCCTGCTCAAGGAACAGAACTGACCCCCGCATCGAAGAGGCACGGCATGAAAGACTCCAACAAGGGCGTAAGCAAGATCGTCTATCTCAAGTTTCCGCCCGAGCGCAGCGGGCGGCCCGTGGTCTGCAACCTGGCCCGGCTCTATGACCTGACCTTCAATATCCTCCAGGCCAGCATCGGCCCCCGGTCCGAAGGGCGCATGACCATCGAGCTGCTGGGCAGCGAGGACAGCTACCGCAAGGGTATCGACTACCTGAAGGACCAGGGCATCAAGATCGAGCCCGCGGCCCAGAAGATATCGCGCGACGAGGACTCCTGCGTGCACTGCGGGCTGTGCACCTCCCTGTGCCCGACCCAGGCCCTGCACCTGGACCCCGAAACCCGCGTGGTGCTCTTCGACCCCGAGGCCTGCACCGCCTGCGGCCAGTGCACGCGCATCTGCCCGGTCAAGGCCATGAACGTGCTGCTGGACGACAACGGCAACTGACGAGGCCGGGGGCATGGAGCCGCAGAGCTATACCAGGGTCGCCACGCGCATGCGGGCCTTCGTGCGCCCCGCCGCCGGGCCGGACACCCTGCCCATGCCCCTGGACAACCCCGCCCTGGACGGCACGGACGCCGCGCCCCTGGGCGAGGGCCTGGAGGGCGCCAACCTCTCCAAGCCCCTGGCGGACTTCCTGCAAGCCCTGGGCGCCAAGCTGGATACCGTGGTCAGCCTGCTCTCCCAACAGCGCCTGGAGGAAGACTTCCAGGACGCCGTGGAGGTGCTGGACATCGGCGTCCAGGGGTTGGAATTCGTGGCCCGGCGGCCTTTTGCCGTGGGCGACGTGCTCGAATTCGCCCTGGTGCTCAACCAGTATCCCCTGCGGCTGGCCGCCGCCGTGGGCCGGGTGGATGCCGTGGCCGACTCTCCGGCGGGCCCGCGCCATGCCGTGACCGTCACGCGCATCCGCGAGGCCGACTTCGAGGCCGTCGTCCAGTTCGTCATCAACGAGGAACGCCAGCAGATCCGCGAGGCCCGCTGGTCGCGCTGAGGCTTTTGGCCCGCAAAGGAATTGCCTATGTCCGACTCTCCCCTCCCCCAGCCCCCGGTGGAACAATTGGACAAGCTCGTCGCCCAGGTCACCCAGAGCGTGGTGGACGGGCTGGACAGCGTACTGGCCGGGGTCATCCAGAAGGAGGTCTCCCAGGTGCTGGCGGCCTCCCTGTCGCGGGCGCTCAAGGAAGGCGAGTTCTTCCGCAGGGTCAACGAGGACATGCGCGAGGGCCTGGAGAAGATCTACGGCGAAATCCGCGAGGCGCGCCGCGAGGCCGGGCAGCGCCCCCGGGGCGAGAACGAGACCGGCGAACTCATCAGCGAGGCCTCCGACCAGCTCGACGCCATCCTGCGCTCCACCGAAGAGGCCACCGTGCGCATCATGGACATCGTGGAGCAGCATCAGGAGATGGTCACGGCCTCGGGCGAGCTGCTGGCGGCGTTTCGCACCGGCGGCGCCCGCAAGGACGCCGTGGAGGAGCTCATCCGCCAGAACGACGCCCATCAGGCCCACCTGATGGAAATCATGACCGCCCTGTCCTTCCAGGACCTGACCGGGCAGCGCATCAAGAAGATCATCCAGGCCTTGAAGCGCATCGAGGAGATCGTTTTCAGCGTCTACGTGAGCACGGGGCTCAAGGTCCGCCGCCATGAGCAGACCCCCGAGCGCGACGCCGTGGAGATCGACCAGGAGGCCGCGCAGACCGTGGAAGCCCTGAAGACGGGCGGCTCGGAGCTCAAGGGGCCGCAGGACGGCTCCAGCCAGACCGACGTGGACGACCTGCTGCGCCAGCTCGGCCTGGAATAGGCGCCCTGCCCGCCCCGAAAGCAAGGGCCGCCCCGCGTGCATGCGGGGCGGCCCTTGCTTTCGGGGGCACGTCGGGCCCTAGAGCAGCAGCAGGTGGGCCAGCCCCAGGAAAAGGAAAAAACCCGTGGAGTCGGTGATGGTGGTCAGGAAGATGGACGAGGCGTGGGCCGGGTCGCGGCCCAGTTCGCGCAGCACGACGGGGATCATGGCTCCGGCCACGTTGCCGACCATCATGTCCAGCCCCAGGGCCAGGGCCATGACCCCGGCCAGATCGACGTGGTGGGTCAGGATGAACACGCCGCACAGCACGAGCATCCCGACCATCAGCCCGTTGAGCAGGCCGATCTTGGCCTCGCGCAGCACCGCCGTCCAGGCGCGCCTGCGGTCCCAGGCCTCCATGGCCAACTGACGGATCATCACCGCCAGGGACTGCTGGCCCGAGTTGCCCGCCTGGTTGGCCACGATGGGCATGAGCGCCGCGAGGATGGCCATCTGGGCGATGGTGCCCTCGAACATGTGCACCACCCAGGCGGCCACGGCGGAGTTGGCCACGTTGATGATCAGCCAGGGCAGGCGCAGGGTCACCGAGCGCAGCCAGGGCGTGTCCACGGTTTCGTTCTGGCCCGCGCCGACCATGCCGAGCATGTCTTCGCTGGCCTCTTCGTGGATGATGTCGATGACGTCGTCGTGGGTGACCACGCCGAGCAGGCGGCCTTCGCGGTCCACCACGGGCAGGGCCAGGAAGTTGTAGTGCGACAGCAGGTGGGCCACCTCTTCCTTGTCGGTGTCGAAGGCGGCGGTGATGAGCTGCTGGTTTTCGAGCATTTCGCGCAGGGGCTTGCCCGGGCGGGCGAGCATGAGGTTGCGCAGGGAAACCACGCCCATCAGGTGTTCCTGGTCGTCCACCACGTAGGCGTAGTACGGAATTTCCGATTCCTCGGCGGCGCGGCGGATGAGCGCGATGGCCTGATCCACGGTCAGGTTCTGTTCCAGAACCGTGACCTCGGTGTTCATGACGCCGCCCGCGGTGTCGGAATCGAAGGTCAGCAGGGTTTCGATTTCCTGGGCTTCCTCGGATTCCACGCGCTGGAGCAGGACCTGCTGGTGGGCGGAGTCCAGGTCTTCCAGCACGTCGGCGGCGTCGTCGGGGGACATTTCCTCCAGGATGTCCGCCGCCAGGTCCGGGCTCATGGCGCGCATGAGCACGGCCCGGTCGTGCTTTTCCATCTCGGCGACGAATTCCGCCGCGTCGGAGGTGTCCAGGCTCTCCAGAACGCTGAGCTGATCCTTCAGGGGCAGGTCTTCCAGCAGGTCGGCGCCGTCGGCGGGGTGGGCGTTCTCGAAGCCCACGGCCACGGCCTCGCCCTCGGCCCCGGGCGGCACGACCGCGCGGAGCTCCTCCTGGCTGGCGTTGCTGGCGTTCTTCTCGTTCATGGCGTCCCTCAGGTATACCAATCGCCCGCGTTCGTCAAAGCGGACAGAGGCGGACGATGCACGCGGCGCGCGGGACGGCCCCGCCCCCGGCCGGGCCCGGCGCGCCCGCGCCTTGACGCCGGGCGCCGATTGCCGTAACCCCGCGCAAGGCTCCCGCCCACCCGGCGGCGACGGGGGCGCAGGGCCGGGCCGCCCCGGCACTCGCCCCATCAGGACATGTAGCATGCACACCACGACTTTTCATGACTTTTTCCAGGGCCCGGCCCTGGAGTTCCTGGAGCGGGCCGTGCGCGCGGCCCTGGACGAGGACGGAGCGGACCTGACCAGTCTGGCCGTCTTCGGCACGCAGAGCCCGGCCCGGGCCGAAATCGTGGCCAAGCAGGACGCCGTGGTTGCCGGGCTGCCCATCGGCCCGCTGGTGCTCGACGCCGTGACCCCCGGCGCGGGCGCGGGCATGCGCCTGCTGGCCGCCGACGGCCGGACCGTGCGCCCCGGGCAGGTGGTGGCCGAAATCCACGGCCCGGCGAGCACGCTCCTGCGCGCCGAGCGGGTCGTCCTCAACTTCCTGACCCACCTTTCGGGCATCGCCACCCTGACCCGCACCTACGCCGACGCCCTGCGCGGCACGCGCACCACCCTGCTCGACACGCGCAAGACCCTGCCCGGCCTGCGCCACGTCGAGAAGTACGCGGTGTTGATGGGCGGGGGGAAAAACCATAGACTGTCCCTCTCGGACATGCTGATGCTCAAGGACAACCACATCGACCAGGCCGGGGGCATCGCGCCCGCCGTGGCCCGGTTGCGCGCCGCCTACTCCCCCTGCCCGCCCATCGAGGTCGAATGCCGCACCCTGGCCGAGGTCCGCGAGGCCGCGGGCCTGGGCGTGGCGCGCATCATGCTCGACAACATGGCCCCCGAGGCCCTGGCCGAAGCCCTGGCCCTGGTGCCCCCGGGCATCGAAACCGAGGTCAGCGGCGGCGTGTCCCTGGCGACCCTGGCGGCCATCGCCCAGGCCGGGCCGGACTTCGTGTCCGTGGGCCGCCTGACGCACTCGGCCCCGGCGGCGGATTTCAGCATGCGCATCCATCTCCCCGGGAGGGCCCAATGAACACGTCCCACGCGGAAACCATCAGCGCCATCCGTCGCCGACGCGGCGCCTCCCTGGTCATCATGGGCCACCACTACCAGGGCGGGCTGGTCATCCAGCACACCGACCTGCGCGGGGACTCCCTGGAGCTGGCCCGTCAGGTGCGCGGGCTGCGCGGCGCCGAGCATATCGTCTTCTGCGGCGTGAGTTTCATGGCCGAAACAGCGGCCATGCTCGCCGCCCCGGGCCAGAAGGTCGTCTCTCCCGCGCCCGAGGCCGGATGCGTCATGGCCGACATGGCCCCCGGGCCGCTGACGGACGCCGTGCTGCGCCGCCTGACCGCCGACGGCCGACGCATCGTGCCCCTGGCCTACGTGAACACCGATGCCCGGGTGAAGGCCGTCGTCGCGCGCCACGGCGGCAGCGTGTGCACCTCGGCCAACGCCCCGGCCATGCTGCGCTGGGCGCTGGACCAGGGCGACGGCGTGCTGTTCCTGCCCGACAGGAACCTGGGCCACAACACCGCCGACCTGCTGGGCCTGCCCGAGAGCGAGCGCGCGGTCATCGACGTGGCGGCCATGGGCGCGGCCCTGGACCCGGCCGCCCTGCGCTCCAAAAGCCTTTTGCTGTGGCCGGGCATGTGCGTGGTGCACAAGCGCTTCACCGCCGGGCAGATCCGGGAGGTCCGCCAGCGCGACCCCGACGCCCTGGTGGTGGTCCACCCCGAGTGCGCCCCCGAGGTGGTGGCCCGGGCCGACGCCGCCGGGTCCACCTCGTTCATCATCCGCTACGTGGAGCAGGCCCCGCCGGGCGCGGCCATCTACGTGGGCACCGAGGTCAACCTCGTGGAGCGCCTGGCCCGGGAGCACGAGGGCGACAAGCTCGTGCGGCCCCTGGTCCATAGCCACTGCCGCAACATGGCCAAGACCACCGAGGAGGTCCTTGCGGCCACCCTGGAGGACCTGGACGACATCGAACCCGTGACCGTGCCCTGCGACGTGGCCCGCGACGCCGTTGTGGCCATCGAGCGCATGCTCGAAATCTGCAGGTAAATCATGCACGCCGACCGCTTCAAGACTCAGGTGCTCATCATCGGCACGGGGCTCGCCGGATGTACCGCCGCCCTGACCATGGCCGATGCCGGGCTGGAGGTGACCCTGATCACCTCGGATTTCGCGCCCGACCAGGGCAACAGCGCCCTGGCCCAGGGCGGCATCGTTTATCAGGCCGGGCCGCGCGACGCCGCCGAGCTGGAACGCGACATGTACACCGCGGGCTGGAAGGTCAACCTGCCGCGCGCGGTGCGCCACCTGGCCCGCAAAGGCCCGGGCGTGGTGGAGGAAATCCTCATCGAACGCCTGGGGGTGGACTTCGCCCGCCGCGACGACGGCGCCTGGGACCTCATCCGCGAGGGCGGCCACGGCAAGCCGCGCATCCTGCACTGCGCGGACTTCACCGGCCGGGCCATCATGGATTGCCTGCTCGACGCCGTGCAGGCCGCGCCGAACATCCGAGTGCTCACCGGGCGCACCGCCGTGGACCTTTTGACCAGCCACCACCACTCCACCCGCCTGGATTTCAAGTACCAGCTCACCAACCAGTGCTGCGGGGCCTACGTGTTCAACCGCGAGGTGGGCCGCGTGGAAACCGTGCTGGCCGACTGCACCGTCCTGGCCACGGGCGGCATCGGCCAAGTGTATCTGCACACGACCAACACCGCGTCGAGCATCGGCTCGGGCATGGTCATGGCCGAACGGGCCAAGGCCAAGATCGTCAACGCCGAGTACGTGCAGTTCCACCCCACGGCGCTGTACCACCGCGCCCCGCGCAAGTTCCTGGTTTCCGAGGCCGTGCGCGGCGCCGGGGCCCGGCTGGTCAACGCCAGGGGCGAGGCCTTCATGAGCCGTTACGATTCCCGGGCCGACCTCGCCCCGCGCGACATCGTGACTCGCGCCATTCAGGAGGAAATGCTGCACTCCGGCGAGGACTGCGTGTTCCTCGACGCGGCCAGTTACGTCAGCCGCGACCTGCAACGCAGCTTCCCGACCATCTACGCCAAATGCCGCGAAATCGGCGTGGACATGGCGGGCGAGCCCATTCCGGTGGTTCCGGCGGCGCACTATTTCTGCGGCGGCGTGCTCACCGACGAGCGCGGGCGCACGACCATCTCGCGGCTCTACGCCGCCGGGGAATGCGCCTGCACGGGCATCCACGGGGCCAACCGTCTGGCCAGCACCTCGCTGCTGGAGGCCCTGGTCTGGGGCCAGGCCGTGGGCAAGGACATCGCCCGCCACCTGCGTGGGCGCACCGCCCTGCCCCGCCGTCTGGCCGAGGCCATGCCCGACTGGGTCAGCCCCGGCGACGTGCAGAACGAGGACCCCGCCCTCATCGCCCAGGACTGGGCCACCATCCGCCACACCATGTGGAACTACGTGGGCATCGCCCGCACCAGCCAGCGCCTGGCCCGCGCCTTTGACGACCTGCGCAGCCTGCAACGCCATTTGCAGGACTTCTACAAGTCCACGCCGATCTCCCAGTCGCTCATCGACCTGTTCCACGGCTGCCACGCGGCCTTCCTGGTCACCGTCGCGGCCCGCTCCAACCCCGAAACCCGGGGCTGCCACTACCGCGCCAAGTAGGCCGTAGGCCGGGCCGTAGGCCGGGTGGGCGACCGCCGGGGCCACGGCCGCAAAAGAGGACCCCCGACCCGCTTGCGCAGGTCGGGGGGCTCTTCGTTCCGGAAACCCTTCCGCGTGGGTTTCCGCTTCTTGGGGGGGTCTGCATGAGAGGAGGTGTCCGACGGAAAGCGCCCTGCCATGACGCGTTCGTCGTTCTGTGCATCCGTATTGCGAAGGGTGTGCCAAGAACATAAACAATGTAATTACAGTATGTTGTCGCGTGCCTCATCTTGATGCTCCCGGGGTTGTGCAAGGCGAGGCACAATGTGGCTGCACAATATGTGCAACAGGGTTCACCCCGGGGCTGCACAAGAAAGCCCCCCGGTCCGCAGGCGCGGGCCGGGGGGCCGTGTCTTGTCTTGGGGAGCGGGATCAGGCCCGCTGGGCCGCGGCGGGCTCCCGGTCCTCTTCGTCCGTCTCGGCGTCCTTGCCGCCGGCCAGGGCGCTGGGCCCGAAGCCGAGCAGGATCGGGCTGGCCACGAAGATGGAGGAGTACGTGCCCACGCCGATGCCGATGAGCAGGGCCAGGGCGAAGTCGTGGATTACCGACCCGCCGAAGAAGAACAGCGCGGCGACCACGAGCAGGGTCGTGCCCGAGGTCAGCAGCGTGCGCGACAGGGTCTGGTTGATGGAGGTGTTGATGATCTCCTTGAAGTCCTTGCGCTTGCGGCCGCCCAGGTTCTCGCGGATGCGGTCGAAGACGATGATCGTGTCGTTCAGGGAGTAGCCGATGATGGTCAGCAGCGCGGCGATGATGGTCAGGTCGAACTCCTTGCCCAGCAGGGAGAAGACGCCCACCGTGACCAGCACGTCGTGGATCAGGGCGACCACGGCGCCCAGGGCGTAGTTGAGCTTCAGCCGCCAGCACAGGGCCAGGGTGATGACCAGGGCGGCCACGGTCAGCAGGCTCACGGGCACGTCGACGAGGTCCAGCGCATAGACGCCCGTGGCCAGCCCGGCGGCCATGATGCCCGCCGCCATCCAGCGGGCCTCGAAGCGCCCGGAGATGTAGATGGCGATGAGCAGTACGGCGTAGAACATGGCCTCCAGGGCGCTTTCGCGCAGGTCCGCGCCGACCTTGGGGCCGACCATCTCCTGGCGCTGGATCTCGTAGGCCGTGTCGGGCGCCTGGGCGGCCATGGCGGCCTGCACGTGGCCGCGCACGGCTTCGGTGGTCAGCCCCTCCTGCTCGGACAGGCGCACCAGATACTCGTGGTCGCCCTCCATGCCCATGCGCTGCACGACCACGCCCTTCAACCCTTCGGCCTCCAGGGCCGAGGTGAAGGCGGCGGTGTCCAGGCCGCTGTCCGCGCGCATCTGCACGGTGATGCCGCCCGCGAAGTCGATGCCGTACTTGGGCCCGCCGTGGGCCACCAGGGAGGCGACGCCGACCAGGATGGCCAGGGCCGAGGCCGCGAAGGCGATGCGGCGGTTGCCGATGAAGTTGAAGTTCGTGCCGGGCTTGATGAACGACAGGCCCGCCACGGGGTTCTTGATCCTGGGCAGCAGGTCGAAGAACACGCGCGAGACGAAAATCGCCGTGAACATGGAGGCCAGGATGCCCAGGGTCAGGGTCACGGCGAAGCCGCGCACCGGGCCGGTGCCGAACTGGTAGAGGATGATGGCCGCGATGATGGTGGTCAGGTTGGCGTCGAGGATGGTCAGCGTGGCGCGGGAGTAGCCTTCGGCCACGGCGGCGGCGTTTGTCAGCCCGCGCCGCAGTTCCTCGCGGATGCGTTCGTAGATGATGACGTTGGCGTCCACGGCCATGCCGATGGTCAGGATGATGCCCGCGATGCCCGGCAGGGTCAGGGTGGCGCCGAAGGCGGCCAGCCCGGCCATGATGAGCACGATGTTCAGCAGCAGTACGGCGTTGGCCACCAGGCCGCCGAAGCCGTAGTACAGGGCCATGAAGCCGAGCACCAGGACGAAGCCGACCACGGTGGAGGTGACGCCCTTGTCGATGGATTCCTGGCCCAGGGAGGGGCCGACGCTGCGCTCTTCGAGCACGCTGACCGGCGCGGGCAGCGAGCCCGAACGCAGGACGACCGCCAGGTCCGTGGCCTCCTCGGTGCTGAAGGAGCCGGAGATGGAGGCCTGCCCGCCGCTGATCTTCTGCTTGATGACCGGGGCGGAATAGACCTGGCCGTCCAGGACGATGGCCAGCCGGTTGCCCACGTTGTCGCCCGTCAGGCGCGAGAACTTGCGCCCGCCCGAGGCGTTGAGGGACAGGGACACGTAGGGCTGGCCGAACTGGTCGTACTGCACCTGGGCGTTGGAAACGGCCTCGCCGGAGAGCTGGACCTCGCGGTGCAGCACGATGGGCCGCTCCAGGTAGGTGCCGTCGGGGTTCAGGTGGCGCATGGTCAGCACGTCGCGGCCGACGCGGCGGGCGTCCTCGGGCTTGGTCGCGTCGTCCACGAGCTTGAACTCGAGGTGCGCGGTGCGCCCGATGATGTCGATGGCCCGCTGCGGGTCGTCCAGGCCGGGGAGCTGCACCTGGATGCGGTTGCCCTCCTGGCGGCGGATGTCGGGCTCGGCCACGCCGAACTGGTCGATGCGGTTGCGGATGGTCTTCACGGCCTGATCCATGGTCAGGCGCTCGACCTCCTTGCGGTATTCGGGGCGCATGGCCAGGATGTAGCGCAGGCCTTCGCCCTGGGGCTGGCGCTCGGTCACGGTGTAGGCCGAGCGGTAGGAATCCTGGATCAGGGCGTCGAACTCGGTCTGCTGGCCGGCCTTGGTCAGGACGATGCCCAGCCTGCCGTCGGGGGTCACGGCGGCGTTGTACACGGCGATGCGCTTCTCGCGGGTCTGGCCCTTCAGGTCTTCGCCAGCCTGGGACAGGGCGTATTCGACGGCCTTGTCCACGTCGACACCCAGGGTCAGGTGCACGCCGCCGCGCAGGTCGAGCCCGAGGACGACCTGCTTTTCGGGCAGGAAGACGCGCAGGGCCGAGCCCTGCGGCAGGTAGGAAGGCAGCGCCCAGGCCAGGCCCAAAACGCCCACCACGAGGGCGATGGCAATGCGGTAACGCAGAGTCCCTTTCATGTGTTCTCCTCAGGTCCGAAATACGGTGACGCCGTGCGCGGGGCGCACCGGCCCCGCCTGCCCGAAGGCAGCAAGTTGATACGCCGTATCAAAAGCCAAGGCAAGCGGAGCCCTTCGGGGCCGCGTGGGGCCCGGTGGGGATCGCTTGCCTTGCAGAGCGCCGCGCCGCGCGCGCCGCCCGGATTATTTCTTGCCCTTTCCGGTGTCCTTGGGGGTCCGGTCGGCCATGGCGGACACGAAGTTGCGGTTGACCTCGACGATCATGTCGTTGCCCAGGTCCACGCGCAGCACGTCGCCGTCCACCTCGACGATGCGGCCGTACATGCCGCCACCGGTGAGCACCTTGTCGCCCTTTTTCAGGGAGGCGAGCATCTCGCGGTGCTGCTTCTGCTTCTTCTGCTGCGGGCGGATGAGCAGGAAGTAGAAGATGACGAACATGAGGATCAGCGGCATCAGGGAGCCCAGGGCGCCTCCGATTCCGCCGTCGCCACCGGCGGGCGGAGCCATGGCATACGCGACTTCGGGAAAGAACATCGTTCCTCCAGGATTGTTGACTGGACGTTGCCGCCGCGGCGGCAGGACTGGTCCGGATAGTGACGAACGCGGCCGGGCCAAAGGCCGGGCCGCAGTCAGGCACTTAAATCGTCCGCCTGTTTTCGTCAATGGAAAACGGACCGGGGCCGCCGCCGCCCGCCGCCCGCGGAGCGCCGTCTTCCAGGGCCGGAAACGGCGCCCCGGAGGTCGCCGCCATTCGGGGCGGCTGCGGCGCCCGACTCCCCGCCCGCCCCGCCGCGCATTGTCGGGGTCGGCGGGCGCAGGTGCGGTCCGTGCGTCCCGCCGGGCCGCATGGCTGCGGCATCGGGGCGCACCGGGTGCGGGCACCGCGCCGCTCCGGCGGCGACACGCCGGGTGCGGCACGGCGTCGCCGTCTGCGGCTCTTGCGGCCGGGCTCTCCCCCGCGTGCCGGATTTCGCACCCGGGGAGCTTCTTTTCGTGAGCTTCATCTTTTGTGGACATGCGCGCATAACCTTGAATATATTATATGTGTCGCCACCTGTCTTTTTTTATACATTTTTGTCATAACATAGCATCGTTTCCAGGCTTTACTTGGCGAAAAGTATACTATAAGAGTAATTCCCCGTTTGTCGGACTGGGCGCCAAGCAGCGCGAGCACGGATGCGCCGCCCTTCCCCCGACCCGCCAGGCGGTGACGCCCGGGTTGCCACCCGGAGAACACAACACGCGTAGACAACGGTTTCGCCCGGCGGCGCCAGGGCGGCCCCGCAACCGGCGGGCGCCGCGCCCCCCGTTCCGCCCTTCCGTCCGCCGGGGCCTGCCGCAAACCGCCTGCGCGTCAGGGAGTTTGCACCATGTGCCGATTGTTCGCACTCACCAGTACCGAGCCCGTCTCGCCCATGCGCGCCGTCCGCGCGCTGGACGTGATGCGCGAAGGGCACGACGGCTCCGGCGTCGGGCTCTTTCTCACCGGCCTGGGCGGCCCGCTCGGCGAGCTCAAGGGCTGCCCCATCCTCTCGGGCATCCTGACCCACGACGGCGAAAAACGCCTGAACAAGCTCATGGACGCCAAGGGCTTCACCCTGCGCCACCGCCTGAGCTGGGACCTGCCCGCCACCCCGCCCGCCGGAACCCCCCGGCGCGACGTGTACCTCGTGGCGGCCTACGACGTTCCCAAGGCCTGGCGCGACCTGCCCCCCGCCGAACGCGAGCTGAACGTCATGCGCACCCGCCTGGAGCTGAAGCACATGGGCCTGGAGCGCGAGGACATCACCGTCTTCAGCTTCTGGCCCGACGTGGTCATGGTCAAGGAGATCGGCGATCCCCTGGCCGTCGGCCAGTACCTGGGGGTGGACCGCGAGGACCTGCACGCCCGCCAGATCCTGGCCCAGGGCAGGCAGAACACCAACTACGCCATCAACCTCTACGCCTGCCACCCCTTCTTCATCCAGGGCATCTGCACCATGACCAACGGCGAGAACACCGCCTTCATTCCCATCAAGGAATGGCTCATGTCCTGCGGGGTGCCGGGGTACGAGGGCTACCACTCCGACTCCGAGGTGTTCACGCACATCCTGCATTTCACCCTGCGCCGCCTGGGCCTGCCGCTGGAAGCCTACAAACACGTCATCACGCCCCTGTCCGACGCGGACATGCAGGGTCACCCCGACGCGGCCTTTCTGGAGCAGCTCAAGGCCTCGTGCCGCAAGCTGATTATCGACGGGCCCAACTGCGTCATCGGCTGCCTGCCCGACAGGACCATGTTCATGGTTCAGGACCGCAAGAAACTGCGCCCCGGCGTGGTCGGCGGCCGCCCCGGCCTGTACGCCTTCTCCTCGGAGATCTGCGGCCTGGACGCCGCCATCCCCGAGCGCGACAAGACCCGTGACTTCCAGCCCATGCATCTGGACACCGCCATCGTCGGCCCCGGGTGCGAGGAGATCGAGATATGCCGTCAAACGCAGCAATTGCCCCAGGCACGCTGAGCCACGTCGACCTGCCCTGGCAGATCGACTGGACCAAGGACAAATGCACCCTGTGCGGCCAGTGCGTGGCCGTGTGCCCCGTGCGGGCCATCGAGCTGGGCGTGTTCCGCAAGCGTGAGATCAAGGCCGCCTTCGGCCTGACCACCACCAGCGAGAACCAGTACAGCGTCCACTACGGCATCCGTCAGAAAACGGACCCGGCCCATGCCTGCATCGGCTGCGGCATGTGCGACATGGTCTGCCCCGGCGACGCCATCACCCCGCGCAGAAACGACGAGCAGCCCAAGCTCAAAATGCACGTCAACAGGGGCGGCGCCCCCCGCACGCGCGGCGGGCGGCGCAACGACAAGGGCTCCCTGCTCGACCAGATCAAGTTCGTGCGCATCTCCATGCTCACGGACCCCGCCCTGGACGCCGGGCGCCACGAGTTCGACCTGACGACCATGATCGGGCGCATCCTGCCGCCGGAAAAGGCCCTGGAAACCTTCCGCGAGAACGGCTGGATGCCCCCGGTGCGCAAGATTTATCCGCTGCTCATCGGCGGCATGAGCTTCGGCGCGCTGTCGCCCAACATGTGGGAAGGCCTGCAAATGGGCGTGGCCTACCTGAACGAGGAACTGCACATGCCGGTGCGCATGTGCACCGGCGAGGGCGGCTGCCCGCCGCGCCTGCTGCGCTCGCGCTTCCTCAAGTACGTCATTTTGCAGATCGCCTCGGGCTACTTCGGCTGGGACGAGATCATCCACGCCCTGCCGGAGATGAAGGAAGACCCCTGCGCCGTGGAGATCAAGTACGGCCAGGGCGCCAAGCCCGGCGACGGCGGCCTGCTCATGTGGCACAAGGTCAACAAGCTCATCGCCGCCATCCGCGGCGTGCCCGTGGGCGTCAGCCTGCCCTCGCCGCCCACCCACCAGACCAAGTACTCCATCGAGGAGGCCGTGGCCAAGATGATCCAGTCCATGTCCATGGCCTGGGGCTTCCGGGTGCCGGTCTACCCCAAGATCAGCGCGACCACGACCTCCCTGGCGGTGCTGAACAACCTGGCGCGCAACAAGTACGCCGCCGGGCTGGCCATCGACGGCGAGGACGGCGGCACCGGCGCGGCCTACAACGTGTCCATGGACCACATGGGCCACCCCATCGCCTCGAACATCCGCGACTGCTACTTGAACCTGTGCCGCATCGGCGCCCAGAACGAGCTGCCGCTCATCGCGGGCGGCGGCGTGGGCAAGAACGGCAACCTGGCCGCCAACGCCGCCGCGCTGATCATGCTCGGCGCCTCCGCCGTGCAGATCGGCAAGTACGTCATGCAGGCCGCGGCGGGCTGCGTGGGCAGCGAGGGCGACCGCTGCAACGTGTGCAACATCGGCGTCTGCCCCAAGGGCATCACCTCGCAGGACCCGCGCCTCTACCGCCGCCTGGACCCCGAAAAGGTCGCCGAGCGCGTGGTGGAGGTCTTCCTCGCCTTCGACGGCGAGATGAAGAAGATCCTCGCGCCCCTGGGTCGCTCCACCTCCCTGCCCGTCGGCATGTCCGACGCCCTGGGCATCGGCGACAAGGACGCGGCCGACCGCTTGAGCATCCGCTACTGCGTGTAGCGCACACACGTTCAGGACCGGAGAACATCAGATGGAACAAAGCAGCATGCAGACCATAAGCGGACAGGAAGACGGCCAGCGCATCGAATCGCGCATCCTGGAGGAGCGCGTGCAGCGCGCCGTGGCCGACGGCGCCACGGAACTGACCGTCCAGGCCTTCGGCCAGCACGGCATCGGCGGGCGCCTGTGGCGCAGCGAGAAAAGCCCGGTGACGATTCACGTCACCGGCTCCCCGGGTCAGCGCCTGGGGTCCATGGGCTTTCCGGGCACGACCATCGTCTCCGACGGCCCGGCCTCGGACGACACCGGCTGGCTGTGCGCCGGGGCGGAGATCGTGGTCAGAGGCAACGCCTCCAACGGCACCTGCAACGCCATGGCCCAGGGCAAGGTCTTCATCGGCGGGCACATCGGCTCGCGCGGCATGACCATGACCAAGCAGAACCCGCGCATGGCCCCGCCGGAACTGTGGGTGCTGGACAGCGTGGGTGACTACTTCGCCGAATTCATGGCCGGGGGCGTGGCCGTGGTCTGCGGGCTGAACCCGCGCGACCCGGAGAACGTGCTCGGCTACCGGCCCTGCGTGGGCATGGTCGGCGGGCGCATCTACTTCCGCGGGCCGTACAAGGGCTTTTCCGAAGCCGACGCCAAGCTGGTGGAGATCGACGACGCGGCCTGGGCCTGGCTCGAGGCCGGGCTGACGGACTTCCTGGCGCGCCTCGGCCGCCCCGAGGCCCTGGCGACCCTGGCCGTGCGCGGGCAGTGGCAGTGCATCGCCGCGCGCTCGCCCCAGGAGAAGCTCTCCAAGAAGCGCCGGAGCATGAAGGAATTCCGGGCCCAGGTATGGGACGCCGAGCTCGGGCGCGGCGGGCTCATCGGCGACCTGAGCAGCCTGGACCGCTCGCCCATCCCGGTCATCACCACCGGCGACCTGCGCCGCCACGTGCCGGTGTGGGAGAACCGCAAATACGCCCCGCCCTGCCAGTCGTCCTGCCCCAGCGGCATCCCCGTGCGCGAGCGCTGGGGGCTCATCCGCGCGGGCAGGCTGGACGAGGCCGTGGACCTGGCTCTGCGCTACACGCCCTTCCCGGCCACGGTCTGCGGGCATCTGTGCCCGAACCTGTGCATGTCGGGCTGCACGCGTCAGTCGCAGATGATGGCCCCGGTGGACGCCAAGGCCCTGGGCCGCGCGGGCCTGCGCGCCCGCGACCCCGAGCTGCCGCCCCTGTCGGGCGCGCGCGTGGCGGTCATCGGCGGTGGCCCGGCGGGCATTTCCGTGGCCTGGCAGCTCCGCCTGCTCGGCCACGCGGCCACGGTCTACGACCGCGCCGAGCAGCTCGGCGGCAAGATCAGCGCCCAGATTCCCGCCGGGCGCATTCCCCAGGACGTGCTGGACGCCGAGCTGGCCCGTGCCCGCCGCGTGCTGGGGCACACCAGCCTGGGCCGCGACCTGACCCGGGAGGACTTCGAGAGGCTGTTGGCCGAAAACGACTTCGTGGTCCTGGCCACGGGCTCGCAGAAGCCGCGCATCATCCCCGTGCCCGGCAAGGAGCTGCTGGTGCCCGCCAGCGACTTCCTGCGCACGGCCAAGGCGGGCACGGCCAAGGTCGGCAAGCGGCTGGTGGTCATCGGCGCGGGCAACGTGGGCTGCGACGTGGCCAGCGAGGCCGGGCGCCTGGGCGCCACGGAAATCACCCTCATCGACGTGCAGCAGCCCGCGAGCTTCGGCAAGGAGCGCGAGGAGGCCGAGAAATACGGCGCCACCTTCCGCTGGCCCTGCTTCACCAAGGAAATCACCTCCGAAGGCGTGGTGCTTTCCACGGGCGAACTGATCCCCGCCGACACGGTGGTCATCTCCATCGGCGACATGCCCGACCTGGGCTTCCTGCCCGAATCCATCGCCACCGAGCGCGGCTACGTGACCGTGAACGAGGCCTTCCAAACCACCAACGCCCGCGTGTTCGCCATCGGCGACGTGGTGCGCCTGGGCCTGTTGACCCAGGCCATCGGCGACGGGCGGCGCGCGGCCGTGGCCATCGACTCCATCCTCTCCGGCGCCCGGCCCCTGGGCGAAACGGCGACCATGAACGAAGACCTGCGCGCCCGGCTGGACTACGTGGACAGCGAAGGCCGCCTGTCGGAGACCATCGACACCACCCGGGTGACCCTGGCCTACTTCGACCCGCGCAAAACCAGCTTCGACGGCGTGGACGACTGCGCGGCGCAGTGTTCGAGCTGCGGCTCGTGCCGCGACTGCGGGCTGTGCGTGACCGTCTGCCCCCAGGGCGCCATCTCGCGCCGCGAGGCCGGGGAGGACTTCGAGATGGTTTGCGACGCCACGCGCTGCATCGGCTGCGGCTTCTGCGCCGACGCCTGCCCCTGCGGCATCTGGAATCTGGTGAAGAATACCCCGATGGAATAAGCGTTACGTGATACATGCTCCAAAGCGGCCACCCGTCGGGTGGCCGCTTTTTTTATTCTCTTGGCACAGGTGTCTTACAGTGTATGTGTTGATGAACTCCATTGAATCCACAAGGATAATGGTATAGAAGCATATGTTTCCCGTCATGCTGTCTCTTTTGATGCCCCTCTGTAAATCTTTATCTCCCCTTCTTCTCGTAGGCGGTCTATCGGTAGCTTATAATTGCATCCAGTCGACCAAGTGAAGCATTGCACAATGTGCCCTGCGCTTGACACGGCATATCTTTTGCGTCACAAAGATGCAAAGTCCTATTATAGAGCTAGGATACTTGGCCACATGCGGAATGACGGCCAGGTGCCCTCCCCGGGAGACCCTATGAAACCTTCCCTCACCGTGCGCCTCGGCGTCGTTTTTGTTGCGTGCTCTGCGGTGGCCGCTGTTCCGGCTGCAAGCCTCTCCAGCGGCTGGTCGGCGCCGGTGGCGGCCCTGGCCGGGTTCGCCCTGGGGCTCGTGCCCGCAGGCGTGGCCCTGGTGCTGCTCCACAGGCGGGTCAGCCTGCCCTTGCGGGCTTTGGCCGAGCACGCCGGGCACCTGTCCCGGGGCGAATTCAGCTCCGTGCCCAAGGCCGACCTGGCGGGCGAAATGGCTGTCATGGCCGAAGCCTACGCCGCCATGGCCAAGGCCCTCAAGCAGCGCATCGGGGGCATGGAGGGCATCCTCGCCGGGCTGTCCCTGGCCTACCCGTTCCTGACTGTGGACCCCAAGGGCATGGTCACCCGCTGCAATTCCCTGATGGTGGACCTGCTGGGCAAGACGGGCGGCCCCGAGCGGCACGTGGGCGGCAGCGTGCGCGAGTTTTTGTACGCCGACGCCTCGCGGCGCACGATCATCGAGCAGGCCATGGCCGAGCGCAGGCCCGTCGAGTCCGAGATCACGATCCGCTCGGCCTCGGGGCGCGAATTGGCCCTGCACGTCAACGCCAGCCCGCTGTTCGACATGGACGGCGCGCTCATGGGCGGATTTGCCACCTACTACGACCTCACCGACCTGCGGAGGGGCGAGGCCTCCGTGCGCGAAAAGAACACCAGCATCGCGGCCATTGCCTCCCAGTGCGGCGTCATCTCCGAGGAGGTCGGCGCGGCGGCGGAGGATCTGGCCTCGCGCATCGAGAACGCCAACGCCGACGCCACTTCCCAACGCGAACGCATGCAGGAGACCGCGGCGGCCATGGAACAGATGAACGCCGCCGTGCTGGAGGTCGCCTCCAACGCCGCCAGCGCCGCCGAGCAGGCCGCGGACGCCAGCGGCAAATCGCGCCAGGGCGCGCAGCGCGTGCATCGCCTTGTGGAGCAGATCGGCCGCGTGGACGGAGTCATCGAAGCCCTGGCCTCGCGCATTGCGGACCTCGGCTCCCGGGCCGACGGCATCGGCCAGGTGATGAACGTCATCAACGACATTGCGGACCAGACCAATTTGCTGGCGCTTAACGCGGCCATCGAGGCGGCCCGGGCGGGCGACGCGGGCCGGGGCTTTGCCGTGGTCGCCGACGAAGTGCGCAAACTGGCCGAGAAGACCATGAGCGCCACCCAGGAGGTCGGCTCCGTCATCCGCGCCATCCAGGAGAGCACCAAGGCCGCCGCGTCGGAGATGACCGAAGCCACCCTGGCCGTGGAGGAAGCGACCTCCGGCGCCACGGACTCCGGCAAGGCCCTGGAAGATATTCTGGCCCTGTCCGAGCGCACCAGCGATCAGGTGGGCGCCATCGCCACCGCCGCCGAGGAACAGTCCGCCAGCAGCGAGCAGATCAACCGCGCCATCGACGAGGTCAACGGGCTGGCCGGGCAAACCATGGCCATCATGAACCGGGCCGCCACGGACGTGTTCAGCCTCGCGGGGCAGGCCAACGACCTCTCGCGGCTGATCACCGGCATCCGTGACCCAAGCGCCCTGGAGGCCGAGGAACGTCTGCCCTGCTGGGTGTTCAAGAAGTGCGGCCGGGAGAAGGGCGGCAACAAGGTTCACGAGATGGGCGTCTGCCCGGCGTGGCCCGACGACGGTTATTCCTGCGCCACGGTGACGGGAACCTTCTGCGGCGGCACCGTGCAGGAAACCTTCGCCACGAAGATCGGCAGTTGCGCCAAGTGCGACTATTTCAAGTCCGGCTCCTACGACCGCGACACCATGCACGGCAAGGCCATGGACAGCCTGGCCCGCCAGGACGCCACCCCTGGCGCCACGGCCCGAAAGCCCGCTGCCAGGGGCAAGGCGCCCGCCGCCGCCAGGAAACCGGCCGCCCCCGGCGCCTCGAAGCCCGCCGCGCCTGCGCGCAGGGGCTGAATCGCCCTGCCCTGAAAAACACAAGGCCCGCCGTTCCAAAACGGCGGGCCGTCATCTCCCGGAGGCAGTGCCGCGCTCTAGGCGTATTCCACCGACAGGCTGTCCTCGAACTGGGCCGTCAGACGGATGGACTTGCCGTCCGCCTGGAAGTCATGCGTGTTGGCCGGGAAAAGCTGCACCGAGGCGGTCCACTCGTCCCCGAAGAAGATGTCCTTGGCCTCGCCGTTGCTCTCGAACCTGAGCTTGGTGCCATCCGCGAACGACATGATCTCCCCGTGGTGCAAGGCGCACGGGATGTTGGCCGACGTGTAATCGCTCATCGCTCCCCTCCTTTTTGGTGCTCCGGGTTTCCTGAACATAGCCCCTTGCCCAAAAAAGAACAAGAAGAACCAAATCGATAGGGAAAGCGGCGTTTCTTTTTTTCCCGGTCGCCCGCCCAGGCGCGCCGGATGCCGGATTCCCGTGCCCCTGCCTTTCGGCAAAAGACGGAACGCTCCGGGCGATGTCGCCCGGAGCGTTCGTGTTCCGCGCAGGGTGCGGCGGTGCCGTCCCTTTTCGGCCCTGTCGGGCCGGGACCGGGGTTGGTTGTGGATGGTGTCCGTCCCCCGGCTTGGCGCTGCGTCGCCTCGCCGCCCTACTCCGCCTTGGGCGGATTGGCGTGGGCCGGGGCGACGGCCACGAAGCGGTGGCGCACCTCGGCCAGCAGGGCCAGCACGGCGTCGGCCTCTTCGTCCTGGAAGCTGGCGCGCAGCTCGGCGCAGTAGCGGGTCAGCAGTTCGCGCACGTCGGCCTCGCCCTCGGGGGTCAGGGCCATGATCTGCACGTCGGCCCCGGAGGCCAGGCGGCGGGTCAGGCTCGCGCGGGTGAAGCCGAACTCGGGGTAGAGGCACTGGTAGACCACGCCGCCGGTCATGCCCGAGCAGAGCCACGGCCCCGGGTCGCCCAGGACCACGGCGCGCCCGCCGGTCATGTACTCGAAGGCGAAGCCCTTGAGGTGGGCGCGGGCGGCGACGTTGCCCTCCTCGTCGCGCAGGCGGGCCGTGATGCGCGCGCCGAACACGGCGTCCGCGCCGGACATGCGGATGCAGGCCCGGGAGTCGGCGTAGTTCTGGACCATGAGCGTGCCCGCGATGGCGCCGTAGGCGAAGCTCTTGCCCGTGGAGCCGTCGATGCGCCGCCCCATGAGGTTGGCGCCTTTGAAAACGCCGCAGGCGCCGCCGAAGCTGCCCTTGGCCGTGCCGTCCTGGGCGCCGCCGTCGACCATGACCTCGATGCCGGGGATGTTGAAGGCGCACAGGCCGTTGCCGGGCACGGAGGCGTCCAGGCGCAGGCGGGCGCGGCGCTCGCCGCCGGTGCCGAAGCGGCGGACCACGGCCCCGGCGAGGTAGGTGCCCATGGCGCGGTCCACGCTGCGGACAGAGCGGTCGGTGTAGCGCACCTCGCGCACGGCGTCGGAGCCAAGCTCGTCCAGGGAGATGTCCGAAACGAGGCGCGTCAGGAAGTTCAGGGGCTTGCGGACCACACGCACGGCCCCGGCGGGTCCGGCGGAGCCGTCCTGGGCCGGGGCGCGCAGCAGTTCGGCAAGGTCCACGGCCTCGAAGTGCGAACGCTGGCACAGCAGGTCCGTGCGACCCACGGCGTCGCGCACGCGGGCCACGCCCAGCCCGGCCAGGAGGATGCGCATCTGTTGGCCGATGTTGGCCAGCAGGCGGCCGAGGTTCTCGGTTTCGGCCTCGCGGTCCAGGGGCGTGAAGCCCTTGACTCCGCGCTTCTCGGCCTCCGCGCAGGTGCGAAGCTGGGTGGAGATGCCGCGCGGGCAGGTGTCCAGGTGGCAGCGCTGGCAACTGATGCAGCCCACGCCCATGAGCGCCACGGTGCCCATGCCCACGCGGTCGGCGCCGAGCAGGATCATCTTCAGGGCGTCCGCGCCGCTGCGCAGGCCGCCGTCGCACCACAGCTCCACCTGGCCGCGCAGGCCGGATTCCACCAGGGCGCGATGGGCCTGGCTCACGCCGATCTCGGCGGGCAGGCCGACGTATTTCTTGCTGTGCTCGCGGGCGGCGCCGGTGCCGCCGTCGAAGCCGGAGACGTTGACGATGTCCGCCCCGGCCTTGGCCACGCCCACGGCGATGGTGCCCACGCCGCTGGTCACGGGGATCTTCACCGACACGCGCGCCAGGGGGTTGGCGGTCTTGAGCTCGGTGATGATCTGGGCCAGATCCTCGATGCTGTAGATGTCGTGGTGGTTGGAGGGCGAGATGAGGCCGATGCCGGGCTTGCAGTGCCGCGCGCGGGCGACCATGGCCGTGACCTTCTGGCCGGGCAGGTGCCCGCCCTCGCCGGGCTTGGCGCCCTGGCCGACCTTGATTTCCAGGAAATCCACCGAGTTGAGGAACCCCATGTGCACGCCGAAGCGTCCGGAAGCGATCTGCTGGCCGCGGTTGTGGCGGTATTTCCCGAGCATGTCGGGAATTTCGCCGCCCTCGCCGTTCATGCACACGATGTTCAGGCGCAGGGCGGTTTCGGCATAGGTGCGGAAGGAGTTCTCGCCCTGGGAGCCGAAGCTCATGGCCGGGATGACCAGCGGCATGGCGTGGCTGCCCACGGCGAGGTCCACATCCTCGGGGGCCAGGGGCGCGGCGCCCTCGGGGGCGGAAAAGCCGAGCACATGGCGCAGGGCCACGGGAGCCTCGCGCTCCAGGTCCTCCAGGGCCCGGGCCGTGGCGGCGGGGTCGGCCTCGCCCAGGGCCGCGCGGCGCAGAACCTTGCCCACCCGCGCGTTGCGCGGCAGGTCGGCCCAGAGCTTCACCGGGCCGCCGGAGGTCGCCAGGGCCAGCCGCCGGGCGCCCTGCTCCTCCAGGCGGGCCAGGGTCAGCCCCGCGCTGTCCGACGGGCAGAAGTTGGGGCAGCCGAAGACCCCCGCCAGCTCCGGTGACAGGCCGATGGAGGCGAAGATGCGCCCGTAGCCGCACAATTCGTGGATACCCATGGTGGACATGACCTTTTCCATGCCCGTTTGCAGCACTTCCAGGGTGGTGCGCAGCACGGCTTCGGCCGGGCGCTCCGCGGTGGCGTGCTCGCGGGCCATGCGCCAGATCATGTACGGATTCACGGCGTCGGCGCCCAGGCCGAGCAGGAACATCACGTCGTGCAGGTTGCGCACGGCGGCGGAGCGCACGAGGAGCGAGCAGCGGCGGCGCAGGCGCTGGGCGTCGAAATCCCGCCCGATCCAGGCCAGGGCCAGGCCGGGGTCGATGTAGACCCGCCCGCCGGAGAAGGAGCGCGAGTCGTCGAGGACCACCAGCACCGCGCCCCGGGCCACGGCCTCGCGGCCTTCGCGGGCCAGTTCTTCCAGGCGGGCGGCCAGCCCGGCACCGGGCTCGAAGGTGGCGTCGAGGATGGCCACGCGCCGGGGGTCGCGGCCCTGGGCGGTGAAGAAGGACAATACGTCGTCGATGGTCTGGGTGCCGAAGGCGCGGGCCAGGCGGCCCAGGGCCGAGCCGCAGACTTCGCTGTCCAGGCAGCCGCCGAGCAGCAGCGGCGTGCGCAGCTCCAGGCCCACGGCGGCGGGTGTGCGCCGCCCCCCGGCGTCGGGGCGGTCGCCCAGGATGCTCCGCGTGGTGAAATGGTCGGCCTCGCGCTCGCGGTCGATGGCCGGATTGGTGACCACGGCCACGTTTTCCTTGAAGTATTCCGAAATGTTGGGCAGGCCCTGCTCGTTCAGGCAGGCCAGGGGGCCCTGGTAGCCCATGGAGCCGATGATGGCCCGGCCGACGCTTGCGGTCTTCTTGCGCGTTTCCACGTCGTATTTCTGCCAGCCGAAGCCTGCCAGCACCGGCTCGGCGGTCATGCTCGCCGTGGCCATGCGCGCGGCGCCGTCGGCCAGCAGGTGCTCCAGGCGCACGGGCTCGCCCTTTTGGGCCGGGATGGCCGTGTAGAGCGCATCCACGCTGTCCAGTAGGCCGCCCCGGGCCTGCATGAGCCGCAACACCCGGCGCTGGAAGGCCGTGTAGTCGAACACGACGGCCCGACGGCCCTTGGCCGAGAGGATGGCCACCTTCTCGCCGGGGGCCAGGGGCTTGGGGTCGCCCGCGGTGTCTTCCAGGTCCACCACGCCCTTTTCGGAGGACAGGTAGTAGTCGTAGTCGCTTTCGCCCAGCCACAGCGGGCGCAGGCCCAGGGCGTCCACACTGCCCATGCACATGTCGCCGTGGCGGGCGATGATCGCCGCCGGGCCCTGGGCCGAAGGCGGGAAAAACCAGCGGAAGAAGCCGTACACCCGGCGCAGTTCCTCGGGGTACTGCTCCACCTCGCTGTGTACCGCCGGAAAGACCATGGCGAAGGCCTCCAGCGGGTCGAAACCGTAGCGGTTGATGAGCCCTTCGAGGATGCGGTTCAGGTCCTGCGAGTCGCTGCCGCCGGGCACGGGCGGGATGTCCAGCACGCTGCCGGAGTTGCGCAGGCGTTCGATGGTGTTGATCTCGCCGTTGTGGGCCAGCATGGAAAAGGGCTGGGCGCGCTCCACCGTGGGCAGGGTGTTGGTGGAATAGCGGCTGTGGCCCAGGCAGATGCGCGAGCGGGTGTCGGGGTCGCGCAGCTCGGGGTAGACGCGGGGCAGCAGGTCCGGCACGCCGCGCACCTTGTAGACCACGCTGTGGCACGACAGGGAGGCCGTGTGCAGTTCGGGCTCCTGGCGCTCCAGTTCGCGCTCGATGCCAAAGAGCAGGCGCCCCACGTCGTCGCGGTCGGCCTCGCCGACCAGTCCGGCCACCTGCCAGAACAGCGGGGCCTCGGCCTGGGCCATGGGGCCCAGCTCGTCGTCGCTGGTGCGGCCCTGAAGCTCGAGTACGATTTCCGCCCCGCGCGCGGCGAAGACCTCGCGGGCCGCGGCGCAAACCTCGTCGGCCCGGGGCCGCAGGCCGTGGGGCACCAGGAAGTGGCCCACGAAAAAGCCCGTGGACTCGGCCAGATGCGGCGAGAGCCCGGCGCCTTCCAGGCGGTGGGCCCACAGCTCGCGGGGGATGTCGGTCATGATGCCGCAGCCGTCGCCCTCGTCGTTGATGTCCCCCGAGCGGTGGGCCATTTTCTTCAAGGCTTCTATGGTCTTGACAATATTGGCGTGGGTGGAGTGGCCGCGCTTGTCGATGAAGGCGATGATGGCGCAGGCGTCGCGCTCCTCGACGAGGGAGCTGCGAACGGGTTCGGGGTGCCGGGGCAGGGGCATGGGCGTCCTCGCGGTGGTCGTGGCAGGCTTATTCGGAAAAGGGATGAACATCCTAGCGCGCCGGGCAAGGAAGCGGAAGCCGGGTGCCAATTTTCACAATCCCCCTGCCCCGGGCTATGATACGCGCGCGGATATCCATGGCTGGATTTCATGGATTGGGAATGCTATGTCCTGCCCAGGGCTCCCCGCGGGAGCCCGAGGGGGGGACTCATGACGTACGACACCTGCACGGGACGCCCCGTGCGCGCGTTTTCCGGCGACGCCCTGGGGCTGGCCCTTTCCGGGGGCGGCTTCCGGGCCAGTTTCTTCCACATCGGCGTGCTGGCGCGTCTGGCGGAGCAGGACCGCCTGCGCGACGTGCAGGCCCTGTCCACCGTGTCCGGCGGGTCCATCGTCGGCGCGCTGTATTATCTCTTCCTGAAACGGCTGCTGGAGGAGAAACCCGACGCGGCCATCACCCGCCAGGACTACGTGGACCTCGTGGCCGCCGTGGAAAAGCGCTTCCTGGACGGGGTGCGCACCAACGTGCGCATGCGCACCTTCCTGAGCCCGCGCAGGAACCTGCGCATGTTCCAGCGCGACTACTCGCGCAGCGACCGCATCGGCGAGCTTTACGACAGCGTGTTCTACCAGGGCGTGCTGCCCGGGGCGGCCCCGGGCATGCTGCGCATGCGCGACCTGCGCATCCATCCGGCGGGCCGCGCCGGGGCCGAGCCCTTCCACCCCATGCGCCACAACGCCGCGCGCCGGGCCAAGGTGCCCGTGCTGCTCATCAACGCGACGGTGCTCAACGACGGCCACTGCTGGCTTTTCGAGGCCTCGACCATGGGCGAGCAGCCTCCGGCGGACCCGGCCTTCTGCGAAGTGGACAAGAACTTCCGCCTCTGCCGCCCCGACTCCTACGACAACACCGCGACCCAGAAGGACATGGAACTGGGGCTGGCCGTGGCCGCCTCGGCCTGCGTGCCGGGGGTTTTCCCGCCCCTGGCCCTGTCCGGGCTTTACGCCGAGGGCGTGCGCGTGGAGCTGGTGGACGGCGGCGTGTACGACAACCAGGGCGTCCAGGCCCTGCTGGCCCGCCGCTGCACCGAGCTTCTCGTCAGCGACGCCTCGGGCCAGATGGACGACGTGGCCGAGCCCGGGCCGAGCCTGTTTTCCGTCGTGCCCCGGGCCAACAGCATCCTCATGGACCGCACCCGCGACGAACAGCTTCTGAGCCTGCTGGGCGAGCACACCCCGCCCGCCACCCTGCTCCACCTGCGCCACGGCCTGCCCGTGCGGCGCATTCCCTGGATCGACGCCCAGGGCAAACCCGCCCGCGAACCGGGCAGCGCCGACACCGCGAACCCAGACCAGCCCGTGCCCGGCGTTCCGGCCGAGGTGCAGGACCTGCTCTCCCGCCTGCGCACGGACCTGGATTCCTTCAACGATGTGGAGGCCTACGCCCTGATGCTCGACGGGTACCGCATGGCGACCGCCCTGCTGCCCGGCGCCGGGCACGGGGGCCGGGACATGGCTGCGCCCGGACCTTCGCCCGAGTCCGTGCCCGACACTGACCCGCTGGCCCCGGAGCCGACAGCCCCCGAAGCCGCCTCCGGCCCCTGGGCCTTTACGGCCATCGCCCCGGAGTTCGACCGCCCCGGAGGCCCGGCCCAAGGGTTCCTGGACATCCTGCGCGTGGGTCGGCGCACGGTTTTCAAGCCCCTGGCCCTGTGTCGCCGCCTGCGCTACGGGGTTTACGCCCTGGCCGCCGTACTCGTCCTGGCCCTGCTGGCCATGCTGCGCGGCGGCGTGAGCGTGGGCGTGAGCCTGGGCTTCTGGCAGGCCGTGGGCCTGCTGCTGGGCGCGCTGGCCTTCTTCCTGCCCGACCTCGCCCGCGTGGTGCGCATCGCCAAATGGGCCCATACCCCGGCCCTGCTCTTCCGCCGCGCGGTGGTGCATGTCGTGGTCGCCCTGGCCGGTGCCGCCGCCGCCTGGGTGACCCTCAAATTCCTGGACCCGATCTTCCTCAAGGCCGGGCGCTATCCGCAGGAGTTCAAGTAGCGCTTGAGAATTGAAAGGCGGAAGTCGGGGATACACCCCAGAGCGCAACGCCTCCGGCGCCACAAGGTGCCCGGATTGGCAGAGACAACATATCAACATAACACGAAATCGTTGCACAACAGACAAGCCCCGGCGGAAACCGGGGCTTGTCTGTTGTGCAAAGGCGGGATGTCGTGTCGCCCTTGGGACCGGTGAGCACAAGGCGGGGAGTCGTTTCGCCCGAGTGCCTTCCCGGCTGCCCCCGCCCTACTCGCCGAGCATCTCGTTGACCTTAGCCATGACGGCGAAGGCGTCGGCGACATAGAGCACGTCGGCTTTGCCCTGGGCCCAGCCGCAGCCCGCGTCGAGGTTCACGGCGCGGCGTTCGGTGATGAAGCGCCAACCCACCACGTGGGGTTCCTCGCCGTGGCAGCAGGTGGCCAGGCCCTTCTTGTGGCGCGGGGTGGCGCCGGTCTGGCCGACCTGGTGCAGGTGCGTCAGGAACGGCAGCACGGACTGGCCCTCGCCCGAGAGGTCCACCAGAGACTTGGAGCTGCCCAGGGAGGCCTTGGTACGCTCCAGGAACCCGAGAATGTGCTCGGCGGCCTTGTCGGGGTGCGGCTGGCCGTCGGCCTGCTTCTTGGTCCAGCCCGCTCCGGCCACCAGCAGCATTTCCGCCTCGGGGCGAATGGTCTGCTCGTCGGCGGCCGGGGCGTCGATGCCCAGCACCTCGGTGCGCGGGGTCACGGCGGGCAGGGCCACGGCCTGGAGGCTGGCGCTGCCGCCCTGCCCTTCCTCGGCGAGGAAGCAGCATGGGGCCACGGTGATGACCCAGGGCCGCTGCTCGCGGGTCTGGGCGGCGACCATGCGCTGGCGGTAATACCAACGGCTGACCAGGGGCGCGCCGTTTTCCACGGTCAGGCCGGTGCAGTTGGAGTCCACCCGGCCGCCCAGGCGCTGGGCCACGCCGGGCAGGCAGCGCGCGAGGCGCGCCGTGGCCGGGGCGACGACCACCGTGGCCCCGGCGGCGCGGCACAGGGCCTCGCAGGCGGCGGCGTCGGTGCTGTAGCGCGAGGCGGCCAGGGCCTCGCCCTGGGCGGCGAAGAACGCTGCGGCGCCGCAGGCGGCGATGGAATCCGCCGCCGCCTGGACGGACCCGCCGAGCAGGCCCACGCTGAACCCGGCGCCCAGCCCGGCGGCCAGCCCTTTGGCGGCGGCCAGGGCCTCCAGGGCAGTGCGGCTCAGGGCGCCGTTGTCCTCGGGATGCGCGAGGTAGAGAATCTTTTCCATGTCGGTCTCCTGTGCGTGGGCCGTCAGCCCTTGATCCATTCCACGATTTCGCGGGCGATGTCGTCCACGGGGGTGTCCTTGACGATGCGCGTCTGGCGGCGGGAGCCGGGCAGTTCCACGGCTTTGTAGGCCACCCCGGCGGCGCCCACGGCGGCGGGCTGGGCCTTTTGCAGCGCGGGCATGATCAGACGCATGTTCTGCATGCCCACCTGGGGGTTGTTGGGCGGCTCGGGCAGGTTGCCCGTGGCCCAGCCGAGCACGGCGGGCGCGCCCGCGCAGCGCGAGCGCAGGTAGCCCCCGCCCTCGATGCGCTCCTTGACCTCGAAGGAGCCGTCGTCGGCCGGGCGCAGTTCGTCCACGCCCTGGAACTGCTCGGTGACGCCCAGGATTTCACCCAGGATCTGCATGGTGGCGCCGGTGCCGCGCGAGGCGCTGCTCCAGCCGCCGAAAAGCAGCAGCTTGTCCTTTTCCAGCCCGGCGATACCATCCACGGCCTTGGCCAGGGCGGCGGCGGTGTCGGCGGCCTCCACGAAGCCGCCCGCCGGGCCGTCCATGACCACCAGCTCGAAGGGCACCTTCTGGGCCACGTGCATCATCACCTGCTGGAGCTTGGCCTTGGGGCCGACGCTGACCAGCCAGACCTTGGAGCCCGGCACGTTTTTGGCCAGGTTCGCGGCCTCGAACAGGGCGTGGGCCGCCCAGGGGTCGAGCACGGCGGGCAGCATCATTTCGTTCTTCAGGGCCGGGCCGTTGGGGCCGGCCATGGGCTCCAGGGTCTGGAGCGGGTCGGGGACGATGCTCCCGCAGACCACGATATGGTAACTCATGAGGTTCTCCTTGGGTTCCGGGGCGCGGGTGCCCCGGCCGGTTCTCGTCGATGGATTCCTGCCGCCCCTGGGCCGGTCAGTTTTCGTTGGAATGCAGTCCCCCCGCTCCGGCGCCGAAGATCACGTTGGCCGTCTCGGCGTTGGCGGGATCGGCGGGGTCGGGGCGGGAGCAGTTCCACAGGCAGGCGCCGCAGTGGACGCACTTTTCACGGTCGAACAGCGGGGCCCCGGCCTCGGGGTTGGCGGTAATGGCCTGCCCGGAGCAGGCGCTGATGCAGACCTGCTCGGTACAGGCGGCGCAGACCGTGTGGTCCTTGAAGCGCACATGGTCGGCGTAGCCGGGCGCGGCCTGGACCTTGCCGCCCAGCAGCAGCGCGTCCTGGTGCGACACCAGAAGCTTGCCGTCGTATTCGATCTGCGGCCAGCCCATGCGGTCCATCACCGCGTCGTGCAGGCTGCGGCCCTCGGCGCGGCAGGCGGCGCGCAGCGTGGCCACTTCCGCCGCCGGGATGCGCCCCTTGCAGTAGCGCTCCAGGGGTGGAATGCGTTCGTGGGGCCGCTTGATGGCCGGGGACAGGTTCACGGAGCCGCCGGTGAGCCCGGTCAGGGCCATGCCCACCAGCCCCTGGATGACGCCCCACTGGAAGCCGTCGCGCGATTTTTCGGCCACGCGGGCCTCCTGCTCCACCCAGGAGCGGCGCCGCCGGGCCACATAGGCTTCTTCCAGATTGTCGCGGGTGAAATCGCGGCCCTGGCGCAGGAGTTCGAGCACGCCTTCGCCCAGCAGCACGCCCGTGGCCCAGGCTTCGTCCACCCCCGAGCCCGTGAGCACGTTGGTGGACCCGGAGCCCTCGCCGATGCGCGCGTAGCCGTCGCCCGCCAGGGCGGGCTCGCCGTGGCGGCCCCACTCGGCCAGACTTTTGGCGCCCCAGGAGCGCATGGTGCCGCCCTCCAGCCAGCGCCAGAGGTAAGGGTGGCGCATCCAGTGCTGGAGGTAGCGGTAGGCCGTGCGCACCGGGCTGTCGAACCACGAGGGCACGAAGATGCCCAGGGAGGCCACGCCCTCGGGGTAGACGTACAGGAATCCGAAGATTTCCGGCTCGGGAAAGCCCAGGGTGTGGATGACCGTACCGGGCGCGAGCGGGCAGCCTTCGGGGAGTTGCACCACGGCCTTCATGCCCAGGGCCCAGTCGCGCTGGCGGCGCCCGGCGGGCAGGCCCAGGGCGGCGTCGATGGCGCGGCCCACGGGGCCCACGGGCCCGTCGCCGACCACGGTCAGCGCGGCGGTCACGTCCATGCCGGGCATGAACCCGGCCTCGGGCTCGCCCGTGCGGCTCACGCCCTGGTCGGCCAGCCGCACCCCGCGCACGCGCCCGCCCTCGACGAGCGGCGCGGCCACGGGCGTGCCCGGCCAGACCTGGGCCAGCCCCGTGCCCATGACCTGCCCGCCCACCCACTGGGTGAACTGGCCCATGGACAGCACGAGCCCCGGCTCCTTGCGCAAAAAGGGCGGAATCCAGGGCAGTTCCATGGCCGCCAGGGTCTTGTCGTGCCAGGGCAGGCGCCGCGCGGCGGCCTCGGCGGCGCGCAGGGCCTTGTTGCGGCGGCTGGCGCCCAGGGGGTCGAAAAGATAGACGACCTTCTCGGAGGTCACGGCGTGGGCCATGGGGATGGCCGCGGGGTCCAGGTCTGGAAAGCTGGCCCGGATGGCCCGGCCCCGGGTGACCACGCCCGACACGCCGAAACCGATGTCGTCGGCGCGCTCGTAGCACATGATCTGCGGCGGCAGGCCGGGCATGACGCGCGACTCGGCCACGGGCATGCCGTCCTCGCCCATGAGCCCGCGCGTGAGGGTGGTCAGGAATCCGGCCACCGCCGGGCCGAAGCCCACGCACACGATGTCCGCCTCCATGCTCTGACGGGGCACTTCGGGAGTTTCAGCCTGGGGTTGGGATTGGGAAGTCATGGCTGCTCGGGGGTGAAAGGACGCGGGGCCGCCCCGTGTGGGGCGGCCCCGCAGGGGATTACAGCGGGTAGTCCAGGGCCTCGGGGATCATGACTCCGGTCAGGGCCTCGGCGGCGCGGTCCTTGGCCAGCCGCGCGCCGAACAGGGCCGCGTCCACGCCCTGGCGCAGGCGGGCGAACTCCTCGACGCAGGCGCCCCCGGCGACTTCGGCGCAGCCGTAGCCGTACACCAACTCGGCGCAGATGCGCGCGGCCTCGCCGGCGGCGCGGGCACCCTGCACGCAGGCCAGGTCGGCGTAGAACGCCGCAAGGCCCGGGGCGGCCTCGGCCAGCACCGGGCTGCCCGGCGCCTCGGCGGCCAGCACGGCCACGTCCTCGAACAGGAAGCGCGCGGCCAGCAGCCAGCCCAGGGCGTCGGCCAGGGGGAAGCTCACGCCCTGGCGCTTGCCGTGGTAAAGCTTGCGGCCCTCGCGGTCGGCGCCCTTTTGCAGGAAGTCCAGGGTCCACAGCCACATGTCCATGGCTCCGGCCAGGGCTTCGGCGCCCTCGGCGCCGCTGCGGCGCAGCCGGGCGCTCCACTGGCGCATGACTTCCAGGAACACGGGGTTGGTCATGGTCAGGCTCAGGTGGCGGCGTTGCACGGCCTCGGGGCCCTCGTAGGTGGCCTCGAGCTGGGCGTCCATCCACTTGTGGCACAGAAAGCCCGGACAGTCTTCGGTAATGCCGTAGCCGCCCACCAGGGACACGGCCTCGCGCATCACGGTGGCGCCCACGCCGGTGTTCCAGAGCTTGGTGCCGGGGTTGAGCACTCCGGCCAGGGCGTCCATGTACACGAACTGGGCCAGGGTGTCGGCCTCCAGCCCGGCCATGCGCGCGGGGTCGGCCTGCCCGTCGGCGTATTTCAGGCGCGCGTATTCCAGGGCGCGCTCCTGGCTGTCCTTGAGCACGGCCAGTTGCTTGCGGCCCTTGACGCCCTGCTCGGCGAACAGACGGTCCTTCTCGCGCTCGATGGGGTCGAAGCGGTCGGCAAGGCGCGCGGCGGCAAGGCCCAGGGAACTGCCCGCCTCGCCCGTGGCCCATACGTCCACCAGCCGTTGCAGGGCGTCCTCGTTCATTTGCAGGCCCAGTTCGTGGCGGCGGCTGCCCGGCTCGCCCACGGCCCCGCCCCGGAAGCGCTGGCGGTGGTAGCGGATGACCGGCTCCACGGCCGAAAGCAGCTTGGCCGAGGTCATGAGCCCCACGGGAATGCGCGTGCGGTGGAAGACCGAGGCGATGATCTCGCCGTGGCCGAAGCGCGGCACGATGACCCCGTCCACCACGTCGTAGCCGCCGATGATGCGCGAGGCGGGCACGGTCAGGCTCATGACGGGGTCGCGGGTGCTGGACAACTGGTGGACCATCTTGAGGGTCGGGGCGCCGCGGTCGAAGGTGCCGGGGTCCTCCTTCTCCAGGATGACCATGCACGAGCCCTTGATGCGCGGGTCGTCGGACTCCACGGCGGCGGTCACGATGTCGGCGAAGTCCATGTTGGTGATGAAGCGGCCGCGCTTTTCGACCTTGAGCATGGGCTCGGCGCCGTCGGCCCAGCTTTCCACGCGGATCTTGCCGCCCAGGATGCCCGTGTCCACGCCCACGTAGGGCAGCGGCTCGGTGAGGGCGAAGGCCGCGCGGCGGCAGACGCGTTCCTCCCCGGGCTGGGGCGGGGTGCATTGGGGCAGGTAGCGGGTGCGCTGTTCCTCGGTGCCCTTCTCGTGAATGGGCGCGAGGCCCAGGCAGCTCGCCAGGGCGCTGGTGGCGGCGCCGCCGTCCACCCAGGCCAGTTCCATGGCCACCAGGGCCAGGGCCAGGTTCTTGGGGCCTTCGATGAAGCCGCCCTGATCGGGGTCCATATAGATGGCCGTGAGTCCGGATTCGTCGAAGGCCTTGAGCAGTTCGGCCTTGCGCTCGGTCCATTCGTGGGTGTTGCGCGCGCCGTCGGCCACAAGGCGGGCCACGACGCTGCGGGCGATGGAGCGGGCCGACTGCACGGCCATTTGGAGATCGAAGCGGTCGGCGAAGCGCCACATGATTTGCCGGACGTCATCGCCCGGAAGAGTGCGAAGTGTTTCCATGCGTTGTAACCCGGTTCCGTTTGAGGTTCCGCAAAACGGGGGCCGAGAGGGGCCCCCGACGGCCCGAAAAACGGGCCCGCAAAAGGTGCCGTACGCTAAAACATGCCCGGGGCCACGTCAACCGCCTTTCCCGGAGAGCGAAGGCCAAAAATCAAGACGGGGCGCCACTTTTCGAGACATTATTGCGCCCGCAGACATACCGCGCGCCGGGTTGCTGGAACCGCAGCGCACCCGCTCCACTGCCTGGGGGCGTGCGGGGTCGTTTTCTCAGAGGCCTCGGCCGTCAGGGAGTCAGGGGGCCGGAGGCGTCAGGAGCCGGTGGAGGGGGAACGCCGGGGCCCGCCCTGCTCCGTCGGCCAGGGGCTGACCTGCCGCGCCGGGCAGAAGCCCTGGCGGAAGACGGCCTCCAGGTTCGCCAGGGGCACGCGGTTGCGCCGGGCCAGGGAGCCCGCCTCGGGGCTGCCTTCCGGGAATGCCCGCAGGGAACGCGCGTTGCCCACCCAGGGGCGTCCGGCCTGCGGCAGGGCCAGGATGCGCGGCCAGAAGCCGCGCCCGGCGTCCAGGGCTTCGTTTTGCGCCGCCAGCAGCGCGCGCGCCAATTCCGGCCACTCGCCCGGCACGGTGTAGACGAAGGCGAGCCCCTCGCGGACCATGGTTTCGTTCAGGTTCGTGCCGTCGTCCAGGCGGACGACGGCCAGCACGCGCCCGAAGCGGTCGTGCCCGCACGGGCCGGGTTCCAGGGTCAGGGCCCGGCCCCGGGTCAGCGCGTCCAGGCGTGCCCGGGCCATGTCTGCGCAGTACTGGTCGGGCGCGCCGTCCCGCCCCTTTTCGGGGCTGTCGATGCCCATCAGGCGCACGCTGCGCCCGTCGGTCAGCATCAGGGTGTCGCCATCGGGCACGAAGCGCGCCGTCACCCCTCCGGCCAGGGCCGCGCAAGGGCCCAGGGCCGCCACCAGGAGCGCCGCGCACAGCACCCTTCGCAGCAGCTTCGCACCGATGCATTTTCCGTTCATGGGCGCCATGTTAGCCCCGGCCGCGTCCGTCAGGCAATCGGGAATATGCCGGGGCGGGGTCCGTGCGGCAAAAGGCCGCGAAAATGAACGCGCCCCGGCCGCCCCCGGCCGGGGCGCGACCAGGGCCGCAAAGGTTCACCCGAGCCCCGGAGCGGGCTGAAAAGACGGGCAGACTGCCGCATTCTCGTTCTTTCATGGTCCGAGGGACGCGGGGCGCAATGCGCTTATTCGCCAATCATGCCCGCCATGGCCTCCTCTTCTTTCCCGGCGGAGTTCACGGCCGTCAGCGTTTCCCGCAAATCGCCGAGAGACAGGCCGAGTTCCAGCGAGAAGGCTTCCGACGCGGCATGCCGGTCGGCGTCCACATCCTCGATCGTTGCGGCATACACATCGTTCATCACGATTTTTTTCAAGCCGCTTTGCTTTTCCGCGTGCGTGGCGGTGCGCACTTCGTCCGGCCCCTGGCGGTCGCCCTCGAAGATGTACTCGTGCGAGGAAATCACGCCCCGGGTGGTCAGGTGCCCGCCCTCGTAGGCTTCTTCCACATGTTCCGTCCGATGCAACAGCGCGGGCCTCGCGTCCTCGGTCAGCCCCCCGCCCGTGCGCAGCAGGGTATCCTCGGGCGTCCGGTTCCCAGTGGCGGACTCCACGTCCCGCTGCCGGGCCACCAGCTCGCCCTCGCTGTAGATTTCGTTCGTCCATTCCAGGGTGTACGGTCTGTCTCCGTTGTTCCCCCTGGCGACATCCCCGGCGGTGTCGTACCTGCCGCTCTCCACGTCCGCCTTGAGCGCCTGCTTGAAGTGTCCGGAATCCGTCGCGGCCTGCGTCAGCCCCAGGGACAGGATTTCGCTCGCGTTCAGCGGCGTGTCGGCCGCGTAGTCCGCTTCGTCCACGTTCAGAAACTGCAACAGCGTCGGGCGGGTTTCGAGGTCGGTGTTCTCCCCGCGCTCCATCGTCAGTTCCCCCTGGCTGCGTTTGACTCTTTCGCCGTCGACGTACCAGGAGACGGACAGGCTCTGCCGATGCTGCACGCCGCTGCTGGAAAAGCTGTCCATCGTATCCGAAAACGAAACGTCGCGCAGGATATTGCCCTGGGCATCGTAAGACTCCACCCGCAGGAACAGTCGCGCTTCCTGGCGCGTCTGTTCCGTGGAGTGCGGGTCTCTGCCTGCGTTCACGGCGTCGCCGTGGTTCGTCGTGTTCTCGTAGCTGTTGGCCTGGTCGATGGTGATGCGCTGGGTCACGCGTCCGTCGGCATAGTCCGTGACCGTCGCGTAGTAGTCCGTCTTCTGGGTGTCCTTGGTCAGGCTCCCCGCGAAGTCGAGCAGCGACCACAGCGTGCCCTCGTCGGTCGGCTTGTCCTGCCCGCTTCCCCCCAGGCTGTCCGCAAGCTGCGCCAGGTTCAGCCTCTCGAACGCATCGGCGTTGGGCGTGCCGCTGTACGAACTGGACAGGCGCATCGACTCTTCCATCTGCCGCACGAGCTGCCGCCCGTCGAACCACTGGGTGGTGCGGGTCATCCCGGAGCTGCTCGTGACGGACAGGTCGCTGTCCAGCCCCGTGAAATGCGTCTGGATCTTCTGGGTCGTCCGCCCGGACCGGTCATAGACTTCCGTGGTCAGGTCGACCCCCGAAGCGCCAAGCATGCCGGTCGTCTTCCTGACGAGACGGCTGCCCGCGTATTCGAGCACCTCCACAGCGTCGCCCTTGACGGTCACCTTCAGCCGGTTGCCGTCCGCCGTGGTGCTCGCGCCGCTGGAAACCCCGAGCAGCTTTTCCCAGTACTCCTGGGCGGACGGCTTTTGTTCCGTATCGGCCTCGCCCGCCTCGGCGCCGGATTCGACGGCGGCGGCAAGGCGCGCCTTCGCCCGGTCGGAGATCGTCACGGTGTACGCATCGCCCCATGCCCCCGGGAACGCCTGCTCCTGCTGTCCCCGGTCCTGGGCGGCCGCCGTTTCATCGGCCGCGGCCTGAAGTCCGGAAGCCGATACCGCGCCGTTCAGCCCTTGAATCATGAGTCCCCTCCTTCGCAAGATCGCAATCCCCATTTGCAATGCTGGACAATATGCTATCGGTCGTGGTGTGAAAAACTTTATAGTTCAATGAGATGCGTATTCAGGTTCGCGCGTGTGGCAGGACCGCTCCCGGGTGTTTTCCTTTCCCGCCCGGCGTGTTATCCTCGGCGGGTTCCCGTCGGCAACGGCGAAACATCGCCCGGCGCGCAGTTTGCGCTCGCCCTGCCGGGCCTCTTTGTCGTATGCTGCATCGGGCGCCCATGACTTCCCGGCCCAGCCACCGCCACTGCAACCGGACAGAAACAATGAAGAGAACCATCGCCCGCGATATCGTCATCGCCCTCATCCTGCTCATCGGCGGTTCGGCCTCGCTCATGACGTTCTTCAACGCCCAGACCATGCTGCAAAACGAGAAGCGCCAGATGGAACGCCGGGCGGACGAGTACCTCTCCAACCTGCGCATCAGCATGGAGCTGCCCGTCTGGACCATCGACCGCGACAACATCCGCAACATTGCCGACTTCCACATGCGCAACGAGGACATGGCCATGCTGCGTGTGCTGGAATATCCGGACATGACGGTGCTCTACGAAAATTCCCGCCCGCGCGAGGGCGAGATCATCGCCCGCAGCGGCGACATCGTGCACGACGGCAACGTCATTGCCCGCGTGGAACTGGGGCTCTCGCCCGAAGGCTACGACAGCAGCGCGCGCAAGATGGTTTCCTCCACGTTCATCACCCTGCTGGTGGTGCTTCTGGTGGCGACCACCGTCACCGGCGCCCTGCTGCGCAAGATACTCAAGCGCCCGCTGGACGAACTCATCGCCGGGGTGCAGCGCATTTCCCAGGGCGACTACAACTACCGCATGCCCGATCCGCCCCAGGAGGAAATGCGGGCCATCGTCAAGGAAGTGGATGTCATGGCCCGCGAGGTGCGCAAGCGCGAACAGTCCCTGCGCGACCTGAACACCCAGTTGGAAAACGAGGTCCACGAGCGCGAGCGCACCGAAAAGGAAGCCCTGCGCCTGCACAACCTGCTCAAAAACGTCACCGACTCCATGCCCTCGCTGCTGGTGGTGGTCGACAACCAGGGCCGCGTGACCCAGTGGAACCCCCAAGCCGAGCACGAAACCGGGCGCCCAGCCGCCGAGGCCCTGGGCCTGCCCCTGGCCGAGGCCGCCCCGGAGCTGGCCGCCCAGGCCGACAACGTGCGCATGGCCACCGCCACCCGCCAGCCCCGCGAAACCCTCAAGGTGCCCGTTCGCCGCGACAAGCACATCCGCTACAAGGACATCACGGTATACCCTTTGCTGAGCGGCGACGTGGTCGAGGGCGCGGTGGTGCGCGTGGACGACGTGACCGAGCGCGTACGCATCGAGGAGATGATGGTCCAGACCGAGAAGATGATGAGCGTGGGCGGCCTTGCGGCAGGCATGGCCCACGAAATCAACAACCCTCTGGGCGGCATCCTTCAGGCCGTGCAGAACATGGAGCGCCGCCTCTCGCCGGGCATGCCCGCCAACGACCGCGTAGCCGAGGCCCTGGGCACCACGGTGCAGACCGTGCGCGACTATCTGGCCGAGCGCAAGATCCTGCCCATGATCGAGGGCATCCGCGATTCGGGCGTACGCGCGGCGCGCATCGTGCAGAACATGCTCAACTTCAGCCGCAAGAGCGAATCGCAGATGGCCCCGCAGGACATAAACGCCCTGCTGGACGACACGGTGGAGCTGGCTTCCAGCGACTACGACCTCAAAAAGCAGTATGATTTCAGAAAAATTCATATCAACCGCGAATATCAGGCCGACATGCCCTCCACGCCCTGCACGCGCACCGAGATCGAGCAGGTCATCCTGAACCTGCTTAAGAACTCGGCCCAGGCCATGGCCCTGACGCCCGTGCCGGGCCGCAAGCCGACCATCACCCTGCGCACCGGCGTGCGCGACGGCCACGCCGTCATCGAGGTCCGCGACAACGGCCCGGGCATGGACGAGGCCACCCGCAAGCGCGTGTTCGAGCCCTTCTTCACCACCAAGGACCCCGGCATCGGCACCGGCCTCGGGCTGTCGGTGTCCTACTTCATCATCACCAACAACCACGGCGGCCGGTTCCTCGTGGATTCCAGCCCCGACGCGGGCACGGTCTTCACCATCCTGCTGCCTTTGCGCTAGACGCCCGCACCCGGCGCCCCGTTCCCCCCGCTTCGCCCCGCGCAACGCGACACGGCCCGCCTCCGGAATTCCGGAGGCGGGCCGTGTGCATTGCACCGGGGCGCGCCCGGGGCCTAGTTCTCGTAGTAGGAGCGCAGCAACTGGCTGCGCACGGGGTGGCGCAGCTTGCGCAGGGCCTTGGCCTCGATCTGGCGGATACGCTCGCGGGTTACGTTGAAGAGCTTGCCGACCTCTTCCAGGGTGTGGTCGCTCTTCTCGCCGATGCCGAAGCGCTTGCGCAGCACCTGCTCCTCGCGCGGGGTCAGGTCGGCCAGGACCTTGGCGATCTGCTCGCCGAGTTTGGTGTTGACGACCTCCTCGGCGGGCGCGGTGGCCTTCTTGTCCTCGATGAAATCGCCCAGGGACGAATCCTCCTCGTCGCCGATGGGCGTCTCCAGGGAGATGGGCTCCTTGGCGATCTTGAGGACCTTCTTGACCTTTTCCAGCGGGTAGTCCATGCGCTCGGCGATCTCCTCGGGCGTTGGGTCGCGCCCGAGCTCCTGCACCAGGTAGCGCGAGGTGCGGATGAGCTTGTTGATGGTCTCGATCATGTGCACCGGGATGCGGATGGTCCGCGCCTGATCGGCGATGGCCCGGGTGATGGCCTGACGGATCCACCACGTGGCGTAGGTCGAGAACTTGTAGCCGCGCTGGTACTCGAACTTGTCCACGGCCTTCATCAGGCCGATGTTGCCTTCCTGGATCAGGTCCAGGAACTGCAGGCCGCGGTTGGTGTATTTCTTGGCGATGGAGACCACAAGGCGCAGGTTGGCGCGGATGAGCTCCTGCTTGGCGCGGGCGGCGGTGTAGTTGCCGTGGCGGATGCGCCAGAGCACCTCCTCCATGTCGCCCACCTGGTGGCAGCACTTTTCTTCCAGGCGCACCAGGATTTCCATCTTGCCGGAGATCATCTCCTTGAAGCTGAACAGTTCCTCCACCGTCAGGCCCAGCATGTCGGCGGCCTTGACGGGATTCAGTTCGCGCCGGTCGAGCAGGCTGAATATCTCCTGGATTTCGGCCTGGGGCCGCCCGGTGGACAGCAGATAGGCCGACAGGTCGCGCTGACAGTTGTGCATCTGGCGCACGTAGTCGCCCACGGTCTCGATGATCTGGTCGATGAGCGTCTTTTCCAGCTTGATGTCGCGCAGGCGGGAGACGATGTCTTCCTTGAACTTGACGATGTCCTTCTGCAGGCCGTAGACGCGGCGGTCCAGGGTGCAGCACTGCTCCAGCTTTTCATAGACCTTGCGGCGGCGGGAGTAGATCTGGCGCACCTCGTCCAGCAGGAAGATGACCCGCTGGCGCTGGTTCATCTCGTCCTCGCTGGGGTCGTCCTCCTCGATGGTCTTGACCACGTCCTTGAGCTTGACCTTGCCGTCGCGCAGGTCCTTGCCCACACGGGCCAGCTCCTCGATGGCCACGGGCACCTCCACCAGGGCGTAGAGCACCTCCATCTCCCCGGCTTCGATCTTCTTGGCGATGACCACCTCGCCCTCGCGGTCGAGCAGCGACACGGCGCCCATCTCGCGCAGGTACATGCGCACCGGGTCGGTGCTGCGTGAGGAATAGTCCGCCGCGTCCTCGCTGTCGGTCAGCTCCAGGTCGCCGGTGGGCTCCTCCTCGGAGTCGTCGCGCACAAGCTCAAGCTGCTTGCCTTCCTTTTCGGTGTCGACGATGGCGATGTTCATCGAATCGAAGATGTCGATGATCTCTTCCATCTGCTCGGGCTTGTTTATGTCCGAAGGCAGGGCCTTGTTGACCTCGTCGAAGGTCAGAAAGCCTTTCTTCTTGCCCTCGGCGATGAGGACCTTGATCTGCTGGACTTCCTTAATGTTGCTCATCGAGCCTCCCTAGAATCTCCTGCTGGCGCCGAAGCAGACGTTCCACTTCGGCCGTATCGCCTTCCACCTGGGCCTTGCGCAGGGCCTCGAACGTGGCCCGCTTGTCGTCCAGCAGGGCCTCGCGTTCGAGAAAATCGCATATCTCCGTCCATTCCCGCTGCGCATCCTCGGGCGTGCGCGTATTGGTCTCCAGACATTCGACCCAATAGCGCTTTTCCGCCGGGGTGAGGATGTGCATCACGTCGAGGCCCGGATTGGCCTCCATCTTTTCCCACAGGCACAAGGCGAACTCGGACACGAGCACCCGGCCCATGCCTTTGTCGCGCAACTGGGCCACGTAGTGCGGGTTGCAGACGGCAAAACGCACCAATTGGCGGTCCAGCTTGTGTCCCCGGTCGCCCGGGCGCCGCGTCGGCGCGGCCGGAGCCACGGGCGCGGCCGCGCGCTCCCGGCCCTGGGTGGCCAGGCGCGCGCGAAGTTCCTCTTCCTTGAACCCCAGGCGCTGGGCGATGCGCGTAATGAGCGGCGAGCGCCACTGGGGTTCGTCCAACTGGCGCAAAAAGCCGTCGGCCCATTGCACCAACTCGCGCGTGGACGTGCCGCCGATCACGCGCAGGCAGAAATCCAGCCCCTCGGGGGCTTCGTCCAGCAGGGCCTGGAACGCCTCGGCGCCCCGGGCCTGGAGCAGGCTGTCCACGTCCTCGCCGTCGGGCAGCATGACCACGCGGCAGGTCATGCCCCGGGCCAGGACCATTTCTGCCGAACGCAGGGCCGCCTTGCGCCCCGCTCCGTCGCCGTCGAACACCAGGGCCAGCCGCGAGCAGAAGCCCGCCAGGCGGCGGACCTGGTTTTCGGTCAACGCCGTGCCCAGCACACCGCAGGCATTGGTGAAGCCGTACTGGTGCAGCGAGAGCACGTCGGTGTAGCCCTCGGTAAGCAACGCCTCCTTGTGGTGGGCGATGCTGCGCCGGGCCTGAAAAAGGCCGTATAGATTATCGCCCTTGATGTAAATGGGCGATTCGCTTGAGTTCAAATACTTGGGGTCGTCGCCCGTCAGCGTGCGCGCCCCGAAGGCCACCACCTGGCCCGCTAGGTTGTGGATGGGGAACATCAGCCGCCCCCGGAAGCGGTCGTAAATGTTGCCCTTGTCGTTTTGCACCAAAAGCCCGGCGACCACGCCCGCGCGCGGGTCGTGGCGGTGGGCCTGGAGGTGCTTTTCCAGCGCGTGCCAGTCGTCCGGGCTGTAGCCCAGGGCAAAGGCGCGCACGGTCTCGTCGCTCAGGCCGCGCCGGGCGATGTAATCCCGGGCGATTCCCCCACCGGGGGCGCCCAGGTTGCGCACGTAAAACTCGGCGGCCAGCTTGTGCAGGGCGATGCTCGTGCTGCGCTCGCGCCTGCGGCGGTCCTGCGCGGGGTCGGGGCGCGTTTCGCCCAGTTCCACCCCGGCCATCTCGGCCAGTTGCTGCAAGGCCTCGCGGAATTCCAGCCCGTTGATCTCCTTGTAGAAGTCGATCACGTCCCCCGAGGCGCGGCAGCCGAAGCAATAGTAGTAGCCGAGCTGCTGGTTCACGGAGAACGAAGGCTTGGTTTCCTGGTGGAAGGGGCACGGGCCGGTCCAGCGGCCGGACACGGGGCGCAGCTCCACGTAGCGCCGGACGATCTCCACGATGTCCAGGCGCTCCTTTATGGCTGCGATGGCTCCGCTGTCGTGTTTGCCCATGGCCCTGCCGTCGTCATTTCAGTTCCACGATGGTCATGCCGTCGCCGCCCCGGTCCTCCGGGGCCAGAACAAACGTGTCCACCCCCGGGAAAGCGCGCAGGATGCGGTGGACTTCCTTGCGCAGCGCCCCGGTGCCCCGGCCATGGACGATCTCCACCTCCGCAAGGCCCGAGAGCACGGCGTCGTCCAGGAAGCGGCAGACCTGGCCTTCGGCCTCCTCGGCGCGCACGCCGCGCAGGTCGAGCACCAGGGCCCCGCCGCTGCTCCCGGCGGGCACGGCCACGGCCCGGGGGCCCGGCGTCGCCCCTGCTCCCGCAGGCTGCTCCTCGGGCGCAAGGTCCGCAGGTTTGGCCCAGACGCTGACGCCGCCCAGGTCCAGCTTCACCTGCCGTTTGCGTTCGTCCAGGGCGGCCACGGTGCCCGTTTTGCCCAGGCCCAGATGGCGGTAGCGCCCGCCCGGGGCCACGGCCTCGAAATCCAGCGGCCCGGGGGCGCCCTCGGGGGCCGGGACGGCCGTTTCGCCGCCCGCCTCGCGGCGCAGTTCGGCCAGCTCTTTCATGGCCTGCTTGCGCCCGAGCTTGTCCTCGCGCCAAGCGCGCATGATCTCGCGCGAGCGGGTCTGGATGTCCTCCAGCAGGCGGCGGCGCTGGGCCTCGAAACGCTCCTGAAGCTTGGCCCGGCGCTCGCGCAGCCTGTCCTGCTCCGTACGCAGGGCCGCCAGTTCGCCTTCGCGCTCCACGGCCAGGGCGTTCAGCCGTTCCAGCACCGCCGAGGTGTCCGAGCCGTCCAGCAGCATGTACTGCTGGGCGCGGGCCAGGAGATGCTCGGGCAGGCCGTGCTCGCGGGCCACGTCCAGGGCCTGGCTGGCGCCGACCTGATCGTAGGCCAGATGGTACAGCGGGCGCTTGGTCTTGGGGTCAAAGAGCACCGAGGCCGCGCGCACCCGCTCCCGCGAAAGCGCGTAGGCCTTGAGGGCCGGGAAATGGGTGGCCACGGCCAGCCAGGAGCCCTTGTCCAGGAAGCCGTCCACCACGGCCTGGGCCAGGGCCGCGCCCTGGCTGGGGTCGGTTCCCGCGCCGAACTCATCCATAATCACCAGGGAGCCATCGTCAATGGCCTCCCATGCTGCGCAAAGGTGGCGGATCTGCGCCGTGAAGGTGGACAGCGAGTCCTCGATGCTCTGCTCGTCGCCCAGAAGCACGAACAATTTGCCCCAGGCAGGCAGGGAACTGCCCTCGCGGGCGCACACGGGCAGCGCGGCCAGGGCCATGGCCGCGCACAGGCCCAGGGTCTTGAGGGCCACGGTCTTGCCGCCCGCGTTGCCGCCGCTGATGACCAGCGCGCGCTGCCCGGGCTCCAGCAGCAGGTCCACGGGCACGGCACCGGCCCCGGCGGCGGCCAGCAGCGGATGGCGCGCGCCGAGCAGGCGCAGGGGGGCATCCGGGGCCACCTCCACGGGCCGGGCGTCGAAACGCGCGGCAAAGGCGGCCTTGGCGCCGAGCACGTCGGCGGCGGCGGCGAAGTCGTAGGCCGCACCCAGGGCCTCGCGCTCCTGGCGCAGCAGGCCGGAGAGCAGCCGCAGCACCTCGCGCTCGGCTTCGCGTTCCTCCTGCTTGAACTGCTGGAGCTCGTTGTTCAGCTCCACCAGGAACATGGGCTCGAAGTAGCAGGTTTCCCCGGTCTGGGAGTAGTCGTGGATGATGCCGGGCAGCTTGTTCTTGAAGCTGGTCTTGAAGGGCAGCACGTAGCGGTCGGAGGAGACGGTGATGAACTCCTCCTGGAGATACTGCGAAAGCACCTCGCGCTCGATGAACGCCTTGACGCGCACGGTGCAGCGCTGGTGGATGGCCCGGATTTCCGAGCGCACCTGAAAGAGCTGGGGCGAGGCCTCGTCGCGCAGGTTGCCGTCGGGGCCCAGGCAGCGGCGCAGGCCCGACCAGAGCATGGTCGGCCAGGGGCCCTGGGCGGCCTCGGCCAGCAGCGGCCAGCGCGCGGCGCCGTCGGCCAGGGCCTCGCGCACCTCGCGGGCGGCGTCGAGCATCTGGAACACGGCCCACAGGGCGTCCAGGTCGAGTATTTCGGTGGGCCGGACCAGGGTGTCCAGCAGCCCGTCCAGGGACGGGAACGGCCGCAGGGCAAAGCCCGTCTCCCCGGCCCAGGACAGCCACTCTCGCAGAAGCTCGGCCTCCCCGGCCAGCCGCGCGGGGTCGTCCAGCGGCGCCAGGGCCAGGCAACGCGCGGCCCCGGCCTCGGACACGGCTCCCTCGGCCAACAGCCGCAGGACCTTGGGAAACTCCAGAAGATGCAGGGAACGGGTCTGCATGAGCGCGGCGGTCCTAGGCCTTGGCCCCGGCGCCCAGGCGGGCGCGCACCAGGGCGGCCAGGGCCTTGCCGTCCACGCGGCCCTTGTGCGAGGCGGTGATGGCGCCCATGACCCGGCCCATGTCCTGCATGCCCGCGGCGCCCAGGTCGGCGACCACGGAATCCACCAGGGCGGCGGTTTCCTCGGGGGTCAGGGGCGTGGGCAGGTAGGTGTCGAGCACTTCCAGTTCGGCCTGCTCGCGGTCGGCCAGGTCGGCGCGCCCGGCGGCGCGGAACTGCTCGATGGATTCCTTGCGCTGCTTGACCTGGCGCATCACGGCGTCGAGCACCTCGGTGTCCTCGGGCTCGCGGCCCAGGTCCACCTGCATGTTCTTCAGCGCGGTCTTGAGCATGCGCAAAACGGCCACTTCGATTTCCCGCCGGGCCTTGTAAGCGCTGATGTAGTCGGTTTCGATCTTTTTCAGGAGTGCGGGCATGACGGGCTCCTTGAACCGGTGCGGCCATGCCGCGCCCCGGTGAAAGCGGACGAAAACCGGGAGAAAACCGGACGAAAGAAAGCGGCGCGGAACTGTGGCCGTCCCGCGCCGCACCGTATCACTGGCCGTAGGCGACCCGAAGGCCGACGCGCAAGGCGCCTCAGCCCACGTTCATTTTGCGCATTTTCTTGAGCAGCCGTTTGCGGGCGGCGGCGCGCTTTTTCTTGCGCTGCACGCTGGGCTTCTCGTAATGCTGGCGCTTCTTCAGCTCCGACAGGATGCCGGACTTCTCGACCTGCTTCTTGAAACGGCGCAGGGCGATATCGAAGATTTCGTTGTCTTCCAGGAGCACTCCGGGCAAGTAAATCACCTCCCTTGTCTCCACTCGGTACGCCGTGAGGCCGCCGAGCGGTGAAGACGGTCTATTTATCCCGGCTTTCCATTCAGGGCAAGGAAAAAGTTCCCGTCAGCGCTCCCCGCGCCGGGGAAAATTTCCTGGAGCCCGCCCCGGGCAGGCCGTGCCCCCGGGGGGGAGGCGACGCGCACGCCCGACCGGCGGCGTCGGGCCGTCCCGGCCGTGCCTCTCGGGAGGCTCCCCCGCCCGGCGTCCCTCCCCTTCCCGGGCATGGACGCCGCGAACGACAGGGGCCCGGCCTTCGTGCGAAGGCCGGGCCCCTGAAAGCATTTCGCGTCCGAAGGCGCTAGTGATCGTGGCCGGTCTTGGGGCTGACGACGGTCTCGATGTACGATTTCGTCAGCACGAAGCCCACGGCCAGGCCCAGGATTCCCAGGACGGCATACAGCACGCCGAAGAACACCGCATGGTCGGGCATCCACCAGGGCAGATCCCAGGGCAGCGGGCTGTGCAGGGTTTCTCCATGAATCATGATACCCTCCCGGGAGCCTTACTTGACGGCGTCCTTGAGGAGCTTGCCGGGGCGGAACTTGACAACCTTGGTGGCGGGAATCTTGATCTTGGCGCCGGTGCGGGGGTTGCGGCCGGTGCGGGACTTGCGCTCTTCGACAACGAAGGTGCCGAAGCCGGTCAGGGTCAGCTTGCCGTCCTTGACCAGGGTGGCCTCGACGGTCTCCAGGAAGGCGTTCAGGGCACGCTCGGCGTTGGCCTTGGTGATGTTCGCCTTCTCCGCGATTTTTACGACCAAATCAGCCTTAGTCATCAGTCCTTTCCTCCTCTCAAGTTGGAAACAAACTCCCCAAGAAATACGATCACGATCCGACTATCACATGCCCGCACCGCAGGGCGGCGGGGCCAAGTGGCAGACGCGGCTCCCGGCGGAACGGGAAGCGGAGCCCTGCGCTACGCGCCTTCCCGAGTCGGACGGTCTTCCAGTCGCCTTAAAGCAAACCAGGAACCATGTCCAGCGCCGGGCTGAAAAAAACCGGGCGGTTCCTGACCGAAAGATGGCTTTCGCCCTCTCCGGCGGTCCTGGCGCCCGCAGCCGGGGTTGCCAGACACGCCGACTTGGACATTGGCAGCGAAGCCCGCTTCCTGTCAAGACGCAAGATGGCTTTTAACCAGCAGTGACAAGGCTTGGAACTGGTTCGGAGCCAATTCCTCGGGCCGGGAGCGCAGGGTCAGCCCCTGGGATTCCAGGTAGGCCTGCGCGGCATCATTCATACATGATCTCAATATGTTGCCGAGTTGTTTGCGTCGTTTCTGGAAGCAGGTGTGCAGCAATCCGGCCAGGGCCCGGGGCTCGAAATCGCCCGGCCCGGCCACAGGCGTGAAAACAAGCACGGCCGAGTCCACTTTGGGCCGGGGGATGAACGCCCCGGGGCCCACGGTGAACCCCAGGCGCGGCTCCACGAAGCTCCGGACCCAGGCCGACAGGGCGCCGTAGTCCGCCGTGCCGGGGCGGGCCACGAGGCGGTCGCCGACTTCCTTCTGGACCATGAACACCGCCCGGGCCAGCCCCCGGCAGCGCGAAAACAGCTCCCACATCAGCGGCGAGGCCACGTTGTAGGGCAAATTGCCGATGATCTTCCAGCCGCCCGGGGGGCCCAGGCGCTCCCAGCGCACGGCCAGAGCGTCGGCGGCCAGGGGCTGCACTCCCGGGCATTTGTCGCGCAGTTCCAGAGCCAGGGGCAGGTCGCGCTCCACGGCGGCATAGAGCCCCGGCCCGGCCTGGGCGATGAGCGTGGACAGCGCCCCGTGCCCGGGGCCGATTTCCAGCACGCGGTCTCCGGGCTGGATGCCCAGGGCGGCCACGATGCGCGCGCACACGCCCTTGTCGTGCAGGAAATGCTGCCCGAAACGCTTCTTGGCGAAGCGCCCGTAGCGCGGCGGCGCGGCGGCACGGCTCACCGGAGCCCTCCGGGGTGGGAGATGAAAAGCTTTTTCACATTGCGTCCTTAAAGAATTACTTGAAAAACTCTAGACTCTGTTTGGCGTCATTTCGCAGTGCCGGGCGGCGCTTTCGCCGCTGCCGGGAGGCCTTCGGGGCGCCAGGCCGTCTGCGGGCCTTCCGGTCCGTCCCTCCGGGATCGTCCGTGACTCTTCGGAATGCCCTGCCGCCCGTGCGCTGCCTCGGGCGCTTCTCCGGTTCGTCCGGCTCGCCCGGCCCCGGCGGGCGCGTCCGCGCCGCATGGGGGCGTGCGGCCCTCAGGCCCGGAGTCCGCCCTCCGCTTCGGGGGGCCTTTCGTCGCGGGTCAGCTCAGGCGGGTGCGCTTGCGCAGCAGGCGCAGCGCCCGGCGCCTGCGGTAGCGGATCACCGCCGCGCGGGTCACGTAATAGGTCAGCACTGCCGAGGGAATGCCCATGACGCCCCCCGCGATGAGCATGACCTTGAAGCTGGCCAGCAGGTCCTTGCCGAAGTCCATGAACTCCGTCACGTCGAAGCTGCGCAGCATGGCCCCGAACTGGTCCAGCTCCAGGGGCGGCACGTCCCAGGGTACGATGGCCCGGCCGACGACGAACAGGAAGTAATAGAACGGCACCCAGTTGAAAGGATTGGATATCCAGGTGCCCATGAACCCCACCACGGGGTTGGCGCGCAGAGGCAGGCACAGGGCCACCGTGAGCGCCGTCTGCAGCGGCACGATGGGCAGGAACCCCGCGAATATGCCCACGGCCAGCCCCATGGCCACGGAGTACGGGGTGGCGTTCATGCGCATGACGCGCAGGTACTGATACCGGGACCAGCGCCGCAGGCGCTGCCAGGTCGTGCGGTTCTTCTTCAGCATGGTCTCATTGCGGGCAATCGGGCTCCGCACCTACCCGAGGATGTCAAACCGTGCAAACTGCATCATGAGGCCGGCCCGGCCCTGGGTGGCCGAGCGCAATTCAGTCGAAAAACCGAACAATTGGCGCAGGGGCGTCAGGGCCTGGACGACCTTCTGCCCGCCCCGGTCGAACATGTTGTCGATCTTGGCGCCCTTGGAGCCCAGAAGGCCGATGACCTCGCCCACGAAATCGTCCGGCACGCCGATCTCCACGCTCATGATCGGCTCCAGCAGCACGGGCTGGGCCGCGCCCAGGGCCTGCTTCACCGCCGCCGCCGCCGCCATGCGATAGCCCACCGGAGTGGAGCGCCCGTCCACCCGGCGCATTTCCGCAATGCTCACGCGCACGTCGGCCACGGGGTAGCCCTTGAGCACGCCGGATTGCAGGCTGTCCTCCACCCCGTCGGCCACGGCCTGGGTCCAATCCGCAGGCCAGGAGGCGGTGTCGAAGGCGAAGACCACGTCGCGCCCGGCGTCGCGCGGGCGGGGCTCCACAGTCACGGCCACCCAGCCGTAATGCGGCACCTCGCCGAGCTCGCGGTCGAATTCGCCCTCGCCCCGGCCCGTGGCGCGCACGGTTTCGCGGTAGACCACCTGGGGCCTGCCCGCGCGCGGGTCCACGCCGTATTCGCGGCGGATGCGCTCTAGCACGACTTCCAGATGCAGTTCGCCCATGCCGGAGATGAGCAACTGGTCCGTGCCCTCGTCGCGGTGGACCTCCAGGGTCGGGTCCTCCATGAGCATCTTGCCCAGAACCTCCTCCAGCTTGTCGGCCTCGCCGGAGTTGCGCGGCTCCAGGGCCAGGGAGATCACGGGCCGGTAGCCGTCGATGCGTTCCAGCAGCACCTGGGCGTCCTGCGGGCAGAGGGTGTCACCCGTGCGGGCGAACTTCATGCCCGCCGCCGCCACGATCTCGCCCGCGAAGGCGTGGTCGACCTTCTCCTTGTGCCCGGCGTGCAGGCGGAACAGGCGCGCCACGCGCTCCTCCTGGCCCTGGGTGGCATTGTACACCGCCTGCCCGGCCTCGACCATCCCCGAATACACGCGCAGCAGCACGACCTTGCGCCCGGTGTCCATGCTGACCTTGAAGGCCAGGGCCGCCAGGGGGCCGCGCGGGTCCGGCGCCAGGGTCACGCGGCGGCCCGTGGCGGGGTCCACGCCCTCCTGGCCGGGCACGTCCTCGGGGCTGGGCAGGTAATGGCACACGCCGTCCATGAGCGGCTGCACGCCCACGTTGCGCAGGGCCGAGCCCGCGAACACGGGCACCAGGGCCAGGGCCAGGGTCGCCCGGCGCACGGCGGCGCGGATGCTTTGCGCATCGGCCTCGCCGTCGCCCAGGTAGAGGTCCAGAAAGGTTTCGTCGGCTTCGGCCAGGGTTTCGAGCATCCGCTCGCGCCAGGGTGCGGCCAGCCCGGCCTCGGCCTCGGTCAGGGCCGTGTCGTGGACCGCCGCGCCCTGGGTTTCGGGGTCGAAATGCAGGCGGCGCATGGCCACGAGGTCGATGACGCCCTCGAAGTCCTGCCCGCTGCCCACGGGCAGCGTGAGCGGCAGGGGCACGGCGCCGAGGCGCTCGCGCATGGCGGCGAGCACGGCGGCGAAGTCGGCCCCCGGGCGGTCCATCTTGTTCACGAAGGCCAGCTTGGGCACGTGGTATTTCACCGACTGGCGCCACACGGTCTCGGACTGCGGCTCCACCCCGCCCACGGCGCAGAACACGCCCACCGCCCCGTCCAGCACGCGCAGGGAGCGCTCGACCTCGATGGTGAAATCCACGTGTCCGGGAGTGTCGATGATGTTGATGGTCGCCCCGTTCCACCGGCAGGTGGTGCAGGCCGAGGCGATGGTGATGCCGCGCTCCTGCTCCTCGGGCATGAAGTCCATGGTCGCCGTGCCGTCGTGGACCTCGCCCATGCGGTGGATGCGCCCGCAGTAGTAGAGCATGCGCTCGGAAAGCGTCGTCTTGCCCGCGTCGATGTGGGCGATGATGCCGATGTTGCGCAGGGAGCGCAGAAAATCTTTGGGAATGGCCGGTTTTTTGGACATGTGCCGCTTCCTTGGGCCGGGTCGTGTCGGGGTGGCGCCGGGCCCCGGTTAGCGCTGGCCGTCCGTCATGGCCAGGGACTGACGCTGGAACAGCCGCGCGTCCAGCCCGGGCCAGACCCAGCAGCCTTCCTGCCCGGGGCCCAGAACCAGGGGCGCCGCAGCCAGGGCCGCGTCCAGGTGTTCGCCGGGTACATAGACCACGGGGTAGCCGCCGTCCAGCAGGGCCCGCAGGCCGCCGGGCCTGCGCCGGGCGCCCGGGGGCAGCCCGGGGATGGCCGTGCGCGCGCCGTAAACGTCCACAGCCGCGCAGCCGTGGGCCCAGCCCAGGGTGGCCCAGTCCCACTGCCGCCCGGCGCCGGCCAGCACCCCGACCCGCTCCACCGCGAAGGGCCGCCACAACCGCAGGGGCGGCGCGGCGTATCCGGCGGCGGTGCGCAGGCTGTCCAGGGCCTGCCCCTGGCCCTGGAACAGGGCCACCGTGGAGCCGCCCTCCACAAGCAGGGTCATGAACCGCCGCGCACAGGCCTCGTCCAGGTGGAAAACCGTCTCCAGTCCGGCCAGTTCCAGGGCCGCCAGCACGTCGTCGGCCTGCGGGGCGCCCCCCTGCACGCGCACGGCGCAGGGGTTGGGCACCCCGGAGAGCAGCATGGGCACCGCGGCGGCCACCGCCTGGGGCGCCGAGACGCACGTATCGTCCAGGAACAGCACGGCGCAGTCCAGGGGCCGGGTCAGGCTCCGGGAACCAAACCCCTGGCGGTGGCCCGTGTGCCGCTCCTGCAGGGGATCGGCCATGGGGCCGACCAGGGCGTGGACCTGGGCCACGGTCTTCTTGATCCACGCGCGGCGCACGGCGTCCAGGCCGTCGTAGGCCCGGGCGAAGACCGCGTCGGGCACCGCGAGGTCCGCGACCCACTGCGGGAAAAAGCCTTCGCTCATGCCGGGCCCTCCTGCCTCCGGGCGCGCCCCGGAGCGGGCGCAAAGAAAAAAACGGCCCTGTACGGGCCGTTTTCCAGACAATTCATCCTACAGCCAGTCGAGCCATTTTTTCCAACTGCCCTGCTCGGTTTCGCGCTGCTCCTCGGAGTTGCTTTCCTGCTGGCGCAGGTAGGCCACCGTGGCCCGCTGCTCGGCGTAGGCCACCACATCGGGCAGGTCCGTATAGTTCTCGACCACGAAGCGGTAGCGCTCCCAGGCTGCGCCGTAGCGCTCCAGCTTCCAGTAGAAGTCGGCCACGAAAACTTCGTGCTCGGCCAGTTTGCGCCTGCAATGGACGATGTATTCCGCAGCCTGAGCCGCATACTGCCCGTCGGGGTACTCCTCGATGATGCGCCGGAAATACTCGATGGCCGTGTTGATACGGTCCATGGGTTTGTCGATGGCCGTGGCGCTGCTGTAGTTGGCCATGCCCACCTGGAACAGCACGTACTGGATGTTCTCGTGGCGCGGGTGCAGAGCCTCGAATTCGATGTAGGCGTCGGAGGCGGCGACGTACATTTCGGCCAGGTAGTAGGCGTCGCCCAGGCCGATTTCCGCGCGGGCGGCATAGGGGCTGAAGGGATAGCGGTCCTTGAGCTGCTGGAAGCGCTCGGCGGCCTGCAAGTAGTCTTTCTCCTGCATGGCTTCGGCCCCGGCTTCGTACAGTTCCTGCGCCGTGTCTTCGGGCGGGGGCAGCAGGAAGTAGTCGATGTAGCCACAGCCGGAAAGGCCGAAGAGCATGAGCATCGCGGCCATGAGGCGGGAGAGTCTTTTCATTGGTACCGTCGCGCGGAGTTGCCGTCCGGGCGGGATGCCCGGTTCACGGACGCGCCCGGGCGCTGGGGGCGCGGCTCATCCGAGAGGTTCGTACCCAACCTGTGGCCTTGCGGTCAAGCCCGGAAAGCGGGCGAAGGGTTCCCGGGCGCCGCGCGGACCGAAAAAAGGCGGCCCCGGCACCAGCCGGGGCCGCCGAAAGACCGTTGTCCGGCCCGGATCTACAGCTTGGAGCTCAGCATCTCCTTGATGCTGCTCTTGGACACGGCGCCGGTGACCTGCTCGACCACCTCGCCGTTCTTGTACAGGATCAGGGTCGGGATGGCGCGGATGCCGTACTTGCTGGGGGTGGCCTGGTTCTCGTCCACGTTCATCTTGGCGACCTTGACCTGCCCGGCGAATTCGGTGGCCAACTCGTCCACCACCGGACCCATGGCCCTGCAGGGGCCGCACCACGGGGCCCAGAAATCCACCAGAACGGGCAGATCGCACTGCAACACTTCGGACTCGAAATTGCCGTCGGAAACCTGCAAAGCCATATCGTACTCCTTTGTCATTGCTTACCGGTTTGCGCCCGCCGGGAGGCCCCGCAAAAGAACCCGCCCCCCAGGACGTTGCAGCCCGCCTCGGCCTTTGGGGCCGGGTCCGAAAAAACGTCCACTGTCACCGCACTTTGTCAACCCTAAGGGCGGCCCGTCCGGGTGTCAAGGGGCCAGATGCCATGGGGTCAGGCCGGATGCGGCCGCACCTGCCGGTAATCCCACGGGATACGCCGCCCCCGGGGCACGGCATCCAGGTCCAGCCCATGGCGGTAGCCCGCGTGGAACAGGAACTCCCCGGCCAGGGCGATCATGGCCGCGTTGTCCGTGCACAGCGCCAGGGGCGGCAGCACGATGTCCAGCCCTCGCGCGGCGGCCAGTTCGGCCATCGTCCGGCGCACCACGCTGTTGGCCGCCACTCCTCCGGCGACCACCAGCGAGCGCATGCCGGGGTTGGCGTCCAGGGCGCGGGCGGTTTTGATGCGCAGGGTGTCGGCCACGGCCAGGGTGTACGACGCGCAGGTCCGGGCCAGAGGCTCCAGGGCGCCCCGGGCGCGCAGGTCCGCCACCAGGGCGTCCAGGTCGTCCGTCAGGGCCGGGGCGCGCAGGTCCGGGTGGGCCGCCACGTGATTGACCATGGCCGTCTTCAGGCCCGAGAAGCTGAAATCCAGGCTGTCGTTGGCCACGTAGGGCCGGGGAAAGAGCGCGGGGTCCGCCTCGCCCATCCGGCCGAGCAGGTCGATGAACCGCCCGCCGGGATACGGCAGGTTCAGCGTCTTGGCGGCCTTGTCGAAGGCCTCGCCCGCCGCGTCGTCGAGGGTCCGGCCCAGGGTGGCGAAGGCCGTGGGGCTGTCCATGCGGTAGGTCTGGGTGTGCCCGCCGGAAACGAGCAGCCCCAGGGCCGGAAAGGCGATGGGCCGCTCCAGGGCCGGGGCCAGCAGGTGGGCCTGGAGGTGGTTCACGCCCACCAGGGCCGCGCCCGTGGCCAGCACGATGCCCTTGGCCAGACTCAGGCCCACAAGCAGGCTGCCGAGCAGCCCCGGCCCGCGCGCCACGCACACGGCGTCCAGTTCCCCCAGGCGTACGCCCGCGTCGGCCGTCAGGCCGTCCAGCAGCGGGCCGAGGGCGCGCAGGTGCTCGCGCGAGGCCAGCTCGGGCACCACCCCGCCGAACACGGCGTGGGCGTCGATCTGGGTGGCGATGCGCTGGGCCAGCAGCCGTCCGTCGCGGACCAGGGCCAGGGCCGTCTCGTCGCAGGAGGTCTCAATTCCCAGGCACAGTGTCACTGCCGCTCCGCAGCATGATCTCGCGCACCGTGCGCACGTCGTTGGGCGAGCCCACGAAGAACGGCACGCGCTGGTGCAGCTCGGTGGGCGTGTAGTCCAGGATGCGGTTCACGCCGTCGGTGGCCAGGCCTCCGGCCTGCTCGACGATGAAGGCCATGGGCGCGGCCTCGCAGGTCAGGCGCAGTTTGCCCGCGTAGGTGCCGTCGGGGCGGCGCTTGGCGGGATACATGAAGATGCCGCCGTAGAGCAGGTTGCGGTGGAAGTCGGCCACCAGCGAGCCGATGTAGCGCGAGGAGTACGGCTTGCCCAGGGCGTTTTCCGTGCTCTTGAAATAGGCGATCGCTTCCTTGGTCGCCGGGTCCCAGTAGTTCCAGTAGGACTCGTTCACCGAGTAGATGCGGCCCTGCTCGGGGATTTTCATGTCCGGGTGCGAGAGCAGGAATTCGCCCACGCTGGGGTCCAGAGTGAAGCCGTGGACCCCGTTGCCCGTGGTGTAGACCATCATGGTCGAGGAGCCGTAGATGAAATACCCGGCGGCGACCTGCTTGTCGCAACGCTGGAGCACCTCGGCCAGGGACGGCGACCCGGGCCCCTTGTGCAGCGGGCGGCGGTAGATGGAGAAAATGGTTCCGATGCTGACGTTCACGTCGATGTTCGACGAGCCGTCCAGCGGGTCGAAGATCAGGATGTAGTCGCCCTGGGGCAGGTCGCCGGACACCTGGATCAGGTCGCCGTTCTCCTCCGAGGCCATGGCGCAGAGCACCCCCGAGCGGCGCAGGCGGTGGATGAGCACGTTGTTGGCGAACTCGTCGAGCTTGCGCACTTTTTCGCCCTGGACGTTGGTTTCGCCCGTGAAGCCGAGCACGTCCACCAGCCCGGCCTTGGTCACCTCGCGCGAGATGAGCTTGGCCGAGAGGATGAGTTCGGTCAGCAGGCTGGTGAAGCGGCCCGTGGCCATGGGCGACTTCTTCTGGTGCAGCAGCAGATGCTCGGTGACGGTGACCTGGCGCATGGCGACCTCCGTTGAACGATGCGAACCCGTTGCGCCCGTGCGCAACGTCCCTTCATAAACCAGCGCCGGGCGCCAGTAAAGCCGCAGGCGCCCATTTCCCGGCCCGGAAGGGGCGGAAGCGGACGCCGGGCGGCCCGGCGGACAAGGGAGGAAAGCGGCTAGAACAGCCCGAAGAAGGAGAACCCGGAGTCCTCTTCGGCCGCGTCGTCCTCCAGCGCCGTGGTGGCGTAGAGAATCTTGGCGTCGCCCAGGGAGCGGCACAGCCAGATGTAACGCTGGCCGTCGGCCTCGAAGCGGCCCGAGCTGCGCTCGACGAGAAGCTCCGCCCAGGGCTGGGCGGCCACGGCGGCGGCGGCGGCGGCGTCCGACCCGGACCACAGGGTCTGCCCGGGAGTGGCCATCACCAGCGACTCGGGCTGGGGGCAGAAATTGACGACGTTGCGGATGTCGAAATGCACGACGACGGCGCCCACCAGTTCGTTGCCGCGGAACATGCCCGTGGCGAGGTAGACCTCCGGGCCCAGGGGCGTCGTGTCCACGTAGGTGCGCAGCTTGCGGTCGGCAAGGGCCTCGCCATGGGCCAGGGCGGGGGCGAGGTTCAGGGGCTTGAGGGTCGTCTCGGGGCGTTGCAGCACCACCTTGCCGTCCAGGGTGATCGCTTCAAGACCGCTGATCCAGGGATGGGCGGCGAAAACGGCGTCCACCCACGCGTCCTCGGGAAAGGCGTCCTGACGGTTCAGGGCGATGGACAAATGGTGGATGGGGTTGTCCACGGGAGTGATCAGGTCGGCGAGCTTGGCTTCGCTGGAGGTCCAGTCATGGGCCTCGTAGTCGATGGTGGGGTCGGTGTCCAGGTATTCCTTGTAGTACTTCTGGGTCGTCTGTTTGGTGGAAACCCAAGTCTTTTCCATGGTTCCGCAGCCGGTAAGCGCAGCCAGTGCGGCGAACAGGGCGACGATGGCGAGAAAGCGTTTCAAGTTCCAACCCCTTGTCTGCCCGTGGCCGGGCGTATTATGGGCGTATCGCGGGCATCCGGACGCACGGGGCGCGTCGGGCCCGCCACAAAGGCGCGCCGCCTTGCGGCGGTTTCCGCAGGTGTGCCAAAGTCCGGCCGATTCAGCAAGGGAAACTTGGCCGCAGGGCCGCCCCTAGTGGGCCGCACGGGCCTCCAGGCGCTCGGCCAGGGCCTGAAGGGTTTCCAGCAGCTTGTCCTTGCCGGGCAGGCCGCCGCCGACCTGGGGTTCCTCCCCGGCGGCGTCCTCCTGCGCGGCGTCGGCCACGTCGTCGGGTTCTGCGCCCCGGGGCGCGGGCTGGGCGGCGCTTTCGTCCGCCGCTCCCCGCCGCATTTTCAGGCGCATCTTTTCGATGAGCGCGGTCAGTTCGTCGGCCTCGTGGCCCGAGGCCTTGTCCGCCAGTTCGGTGTAGATGTCCAGCGCGCCCTGGAAGTCGCCCTGGTCGGCCAGCAGGTCGGCCATGGTCCGGGTGCGGATGGTGGCGTCGGCCTCGGCGGCGGCGCGCCGGGCGGGCGCGGGCTTCTTGCGCCTGGGCTGGGCGGCGTCGGCCTCCGCGCCGTCCGCCGGGGCGGGTTCGGCATCGCTGCCGCCGCCATTGCCGCGGAACAGCGCGTCCAGGCCTTTTTCGATGACCTGCGACCAGGACAGGGCCGCGCCCTGGAAGCTGGCGGCCAGAAAGGACAGGGCCATGGCCGAGTCCTTGGAGTCCGGCGCCGCGCTCTGGGCCCAGACCTTCCAGAAGGCCGGATAGCGCGAGAGCATGCCCGTGATGGTTCGCACCTCCTGGGCGGCCTCGTCGTCGCGGCCCAGGCGCGAGAGGATTTCCACCAACAGGAAGCGGGCCTCGATATGGTCCGGATTGCGCGACAGGCCCTGGCGCAGGGTGGTCATGGCCTCGGCGGTGTTGCCGTCCTCGAAATACAGGCGGGCCAGGGGGAAGAACACCTTGGAGCCGGGCTCCAGCTCCAGGACTTCCTTGAACCAGTTAATTTTCGTCATCATCCTGTCCGGCCCCCAGGGGATCTTGCGGGGAGGTCGCCCCCCCCTCGTCCGGGAAGAGGTACAGGGTCTCGCCCTGCCCCACGTAGTTCATGCGCACGCGGATGCGGCTTTCCAGATACTCCCGGTCGGTCTTGAGCAGGCGTATCTCCCGCGACAGGTCGCGGCTGCGGTCTTCGGCGCGCAGCAGCCGGTCCTGCATTTCCTCGTAGTGCTGGCGCAATTCGAGATAGGCGAACATCCCGGTTTCGCCGGCAACGAGGCGATAGCCGAGGACGCCGTTCAGAACAAGCAGAAAAAACAGAACGATCCCGCGGCGGGCCGAGGCGGTCATTGCATCGGGCGGTCCTTGCCGCCGCCTTCGCGGGTCAGCCCCAGGGGCACCCGGAGTTCGTCCAGAAAATTGGACGTGGCCGCCTCGATGCGGCGCACGTCCTCCTCCTCGACCGTCACCTGGTCGATGCGTTCCATGAACGACCGAAGCTGGTTGAACTCCGCCAGCAGCACGTGGCCGAGTTCCAGGCGCTCGATGTCCCGCTCAAGTTCCATGATCGTCTCCAGACAATTGAGCAGGCGCGACTGAAGGGTCGTGGCGTTCGGGTCCATTGGCTCCTTCGGCTAGGCTTCAACCTGGCTGCGGGCTGCCGCCATCAGTGTGTAGCGCAACCCATAACCCGTGAGGGCCCCTTCCAGCAAGTCCCCTGCCCGGGGTGCGTCGTCCTGGGCAAAAAAGGCGTTGGCCCCCAGCAGGAAGGCCAGCCGCGGGTCGTTGCTCGGCCCCTGGTCGCCCACCAGCACGACGTTCACCCCCCGGCGCCGGATGCCCGGCCAGGAGGCCATCTCCTCGCGCAGGCGCGCGCAGTCCTCTCCGGCTCCGGCCACGACCACCTCGTAGCTGTTCAGCCGCAACCGGGCCACGGCCTCCAGCTCCCCCGCGGCCGTGCTGACGGCGTAGCCCCGGGCGGCGAAGAACTCCCGGGCCGCGTCCGCCCAGCCGCCCTGCCCCGCCGTCCCCAGGAACAGGAAGGCCACCGGCATTCCGGGCGGGTGGTTGTCGGGTTCCACCTGGGGCAGCGCGGGCACCGGGGCCGGAGCCCCGCCCGGCGTCGGCGCCTGGGGCCGCGCCCCGGGCGCCTGCGGGGCCGCCCCGGCCTCCTCGGCCGCGGAAACGTCGTAGCCGCCGTCCGGGCGGCGTTCCAGAATCATCCGCCGCCCGCTGAACGGGCACTTCATGGCGAAGCGCGCCACGGCGGGCAGCTTGTCGTCGGGCAAGGTGAACTCCTTGCCCGCGTACGGACTCTTGACGATCATCATTCCCCCCCTCGCCTGCCCCCCAGGCTCAGGAACCGTAGTGCAGGTCGATCTCCAGCCCCGTGATGTCCGACACCTGGTCGCCGCGCGCGGTCTTGATGCGGTCCAGGCGCTGCATGAGGTTGGAACGGTCCGAGGCGTAAATCATGGCCGTCTCCTCGGTGACGAGCCCGTCGCGGAACAGCCCGGCCAGGCACTGGTCGAAGGTGGTCATGCCGTAGGCGTCGCCCTGCTCCACCACGTTGTAGAAGGTCTTCTCGCCGGATTCGCCGTTTTGGATCAGCTCCTTGATGCGCAAGGTGTTGCGCATGATCTCGAAGGCGGCCACGCGCCCGCCGCCCACCCGGGGGGGCAGGCGCTGGGAAACCACGAACTTCAACGCCTCGGACAGCCGCTGACGGATCAGCACCTCCTCGGTGGGGTCGAACAGGCCGATGGCCCGGTTCACGGTCTGGCCGGTGTCGGCGGTGTGCAGCGTGCCCAGCACGAGGTGGCCCGTCTCGCCCGCCTGGAGCGCGATTTCCATGGTTTCCCGATCGCGGATTTCGCCGACCAGGATGACCTTGGGCGCCTGGCGCAGGGCCGCGCGCAGGCCCGAGGCGAAGGAATCGAAGTCCTGCCCCAGTTCGCGCTGGTTCACCGTGCCGCGTTTGTGGGCGTGCACGTATTCCACCGGGTCTTCCAGGGTCAGGATGTGCACCGGGAACTGCTCGTTGATGGAGTCCACCAGGGCGGCCAGGGAGGTGGACTTGCCCGAGCCCGTGGCGCCCGTGACCAGAATCAGCCCGAACTTCTCGCGGGCCATTTCCTCGAACACGGCGGGCAGCCCCAGGCGCGCCGGGCTGGGCACCTGCATGGAAAGCTGGCGCAGGACGATGGACAGCGACCCGCGCTGGCTGAAGATGTTCACACGGAAACGCGCCCGGCCCGGCAGGGCGTAGGACAGGTCGCACGAGCCCTGGCGGGTCAGGTCGCGGTACAGCCTGTTGTTCTTGTCCATCATGCACAGGGCCATGGACTCGGTCTGGAACGGCGTCAGCGCGCCCATGGCCGGGGCCAGGGGCACGTCGCGCAGCACGCCGTGGACTTCGGCCTGCAGCGGCTTGCCCGCCACGACGAAGATGTCCGAGGTTTCGGGCGCGAAATCCAGCACTTGGCCGATGAGATGATCGAGATGCGCACGCAGCATGGTCGCCCCCCGGCTAGACGCCCTCGGTGAAGTCCTGCGGCGGCTTGGTCAGGAACTGCTTGAACTTGGCCTTGTCCACGCACTTCTCGTAGGCCTCGTTGGGGTCGATGATCCGCTGGTTGAGCAGGCGCAGGATTTCGTCGTCCAGGGTCTGCATGCCGAACTTGCGCCCGGTCTCCATGACCGAGTTGATCTGGAAGGTCTTGTTCTCGCGGATCAGGTTGCGCACGGCGGGCACGCCGACCAGGATTTCCAGCGCGGCCACGCGGCCTTTGCGGTCGATGCGCTTGAACAGCGTCTGGGAGACCACGGCGCGCAGCGACTCCGACAGGCCCGCGCGGATCTGCCCCTGCAGATCGCCGGGGAAGACCTCGATGATGCGGTCCACGGTCTTGGCGGCGGAGATGGTATGCAGGGTCGAGAAGACCAGGTGGCCGGTTTCGGCGGCTTCCAGGGCGAGCTGGATGGTCGCCAGGTCGCGCATTTCGCCCACCAGGATGATGTCCGGGTCTTCGCGCAGGGCCCCGCGCAGGGCGGCGGAGAAGCTCCGGGTGTCGCGGCCCAGCTCGCGCTGGTTGATCAGCGCCTTCTGCGGGGTGTGCACGAATTCAATGGGGTCTTCGATGGTCAGGATGTGCTGCTTGCGGGTCTTGTTGGCGTAGTCCATGATCGCGGCAAGCGTCGTGGACTTGCCCGAGCCCGTGGGGCCCGTGACCAGCACCAGCCCCTTGGGCAGCAGGGCCAGGTCCTTGAGCAGCGCGGGCAGTTCGAGCTGCTCCACGGTCAGGATGGTCGAGGGGATTTCGCGGAACACCGCCGCCACGCCCCGGGACTGGTTGAAGAAGTTCACGCGGTAGCGCGCCAGACCGGGCACTTCGTAACCGAAGTCGATGTCGCCGGCCTCCTCGAACTCCTTGATCTTGGTTTCGGGCGTGATTTCGTAAAGCAGGCGCTTGAGTTCGTCGTGCTCCAGAACCTTGTACTTGACCCGCTCCAGGTCGCCGTGCAGGCGGATGATGGGCTGGTTGCCCGACGACAGGTGCAGGTCCGACGCCCCCATGTCGTGGACCATCTTGAAGAACGCATCGATCTGAGCCATTGCTCCCCCCGGTCAGGTTGAAGTACGGGAAGGCGGCCCGGCGCGACGCGTCGTTCCGCCCTATGCTTCCTTTTCTGCCGTATATACCCAATTCCTGTAAAAAGTGTACAAGTAATTGGCCCCGGAGAAAACCGTGAGTGCCAGGGCTACGTAGAGAAACACCAGTCCAAGGGGCTGCGGGTCGAACCCCCACCAGGGGTAGTGCAGCAACAGCGGGCACACGGCCAGAATCTGCATCACGGTCTTCATCTTGCCGTAGCGGTCGGCGGCGATGACCACGCCCTGCTCCACGGCGATGGTCCGCAGGCCGGTGACGGTGATCTCGCGGGCCATGATGACCACCACCACCCAGGCAGGCACCCAGGCCAGGGCCGAGAGCATGATCAGCGCCGAGCCGACGAGGATCTTGTCCGCCAGGGGGTCCAGGAACTTGCCGAAGGCCGTGACCTGCCCGTAGCGCCGGGCCACGTAGCCGTCGGCCATGTCGGTCAGCGAGGCGGCGATGAACAGCAGCATGGCCAGCAGGCAGGTCACTCGGTTGGGGTAGGTTAAGAGAACCACCACCCCGGGCACGGCCAGGATGCGGCCCAGGGTCAGCTTGTTGGCCAGGTTCAGTCGCTTGAGCATGGGTCAGGAACCGCCTTTGAGTTTCTGGTACAGGGAAAGAACCTTGCGCACGTAGTCCTGGGTTTCGCGGAAGGGCGGGATGCCGCCGTAGCGCTCCACCTGCCCGGGGCCCGCGTTGTAGGCCGCCAGGGCCAGGGGCGGGCTGCCGAAGCGGTCCATCTGCATCCGCAGGTAGCGCACCCCGGCCTCGATATTGCCCTCCACGTCGTGGGGGTTGGTCAGGCCCAGGTCCGCCCCGGTGGAGGGCATGATCTGCATGAGCCCCTGGGCGCCCTTGTTGGACACCGCCCCGGGCTGGAAATTGGACTCGACCTGGATCACGGCCTGCACCAGGCGATGGTCCAGCCCGTAGGCGTCGGCCTTGGAGCGCACCACGCGCAGGATGTCGGATTTGCGGGCGTCGGGGAAGTTCTTGAACACCGCGAACACCCGGTAGGTGGTGTTGGCCGGGCGGTTGGTGAAGTGATACCGGCCTTCGCCGTCCTCGTAGAAATACATGCCCGCGGCGCGCGCGACGGGCGCCGCGCAGAACAGCGCGGCGCCCAGCGCCATCGCGGCGAGGAAGGCGGCCTTGCGGGGCATGGTCTCCTCCACGGGCCGGGCCGCCGGGGGCGGCCCGAGGGCCCTACACGTGGGCCGAGGCCACGGCTTCCAGGCTGTCCTGGGCCGCCGCGGCGATGGTCCCGGCCAGGGCCAGCAGGGCGTCCTTGGCCGGGGACGGGCCGTCCAGGTAGACCACGGGCGTGCCCAGGTCGCTGGCGACCACGGTGGCCGGGTCGAGGGGAATCTCGCCCAGCAGCGGCAGGCCGTATTTCGCGGCCAGATCGCGGCCCCCACCCTTCTTGAACAGCGCGATTTCCTGCGCGCAGTGCGGGCAGATCAGGCCGCTCATGTTCTCCACCACGCCCAGGATGTTGGCCTTGGCGTATTGCAGGAAGTTGATGGCCTTGCGCACGTCGGCCAGGGACAGCTCCTGCGGGGTGGTGACCACCACGCACAGCGCGTCGGGGATGGTCTTGAGCACCGTCATGTGTTCATCGCCCGTTCCGGGGGGCGAGTCAATGACCAGGAAGTCCAGCTCGCCCCAGTCCACGTCGGACACGAACTGGCGGATGGCCGATGTTTTCATCGGCCCGCGCCAGAGCACGGCCTGGTCCGGGTCCTTGAGCAGCGAGTCCATGGACACCACCGCGAGGTTGTCGTCGTATTTGCGGGGAACGAGCAGACTGCCCCGCCCGGTTTCCAGCCCGCCGCCCGTGAGCCCCAGCAGGCGCGGCACGCTGGGGCCGTGGATGTCCACGTCCATGATGCCGACCTTGTAGCCCAGCCGGGCCAGGGCCGCCGCCGTGTTCACTGTGATGGAGCTTTTGCCCACCCCGCCCTTGCCGCTCATGATGAACAGCTTGTAGCGGATGTGCGCCAGCGTGCTGCTGATGACCTGATCCTGGACCTTGAGCTTGGTTTCCTTGGGGTCGTCGCACCCGCCGCCCTTCTTGGCCGACGCGCACGAAGACGCCGAGGAACAGGAACCGCAGGAACTCATATGCATACCTCGTGGTTGGCGTGTTCCGTGGAGCGGACGGCGCGGGCAGGGCCCGCCGTCCGCATGTCCTCGTCTAGCATAAGCCCCCGGCGCCTGTCTGCAAGGCCGGGGATGGAAATTCATTTCCTTCGCGCCCCTGCGCCGCCCGAGGCCAGCCGGTCCAGCAGCAGCACCGCCGCGAATCCGGCGGCCATGAGCCCCAGGGCCAGGAGCACTCCGGCGTCGAGGGCGTCGGGCAGGACGGCCGCCTCGCGCAGCACGTGGACCTTGCCCCGGATGACCGCCGTCTCCAGGGTTTCCTTCCAGGGCCAGACCTTGCGCGCCGCGCCGATCATGAAACCCGTGAGCAGCGCGATCATGGGCGCGTGCCAGCGCGTCAGCAGCCAGGAGAGCAGCCGCGAGAACCCGGCGATGCCCACCACGCAGCCGCAACCGAAGATCAGCAGGATCAGCAGGTTGCCGGGGTCCAGCGGGTTGCGCAGGGCGGCGGTGACGTACTCGTACTTGCCCAGGATGAGCAGCAGGAAGGAGCCGCTGATGCCCGGCAGGATCATGGCGCAGATGGCGATGACCCCGCACAGGAACAGGAACCACGGCGTCTCGGGCGTGGCCACCGGAATGAGCCCGACGATGACCCAGGCCGCCACGGCGCCCAGAACCAGGGCGCCCAGGGGCGCGGCGCCCCAGCGCGGCACCATGCGGCCGACCACCAGGATGGAGGCCCCGATGAGCCCCAGGAACAGCGCCCAGACCTGCACGGGGTGCGCGGTCAGCAGATGGTGCATCAGCCCGGCCGTGCCCACCAGGGCCGCGCCCAGGCCCAGCAGCAGCGGCAGCAGAAAGCGCAGGTGCACCTCGCCCAGGGCCTCGGCCGGGCGCAGGCGCGCCAGGGCGGCCACGAAGGGCGCGTTCACCGAGCGGATGGCCGCCAGCAGGTCCTCGTAGATGCCGGTAATGAAGGCGATGGTGCCGCCGGAGACGCCGGGGATGATGTCCGCCACGCCCATGCAGAAGCCCTTGGCCGCCAGCAGCAGGGCCTGGGGCAGGGTCGTGGGGCCGGGGCCGCGCAGCCACGCTTGCTTGAACGTCATACGCCTTCCGCAGGGGAAAGAGGGCACAGGTTACCAGCCGTGGCGGCCGACCAGATCGACGAAGACCACTCCGCCCTTGTTTTCGCGCAGGAACCGGCCGTCCTGGCGGCGGACCATGACGAGCTGCTGCTCGCGGCGCGAGCCGCCCACGGGGATGAGCAGGATGCCCGGGTCGGCCAGTTGCGCCAAAAGCGGCTGGGGCACGTCGGGCCCGCCCGCCGTGACCAGGATGCGGTCGAAGGGGCCGGCCTCGGGCCAGCCCAGGGTGCCGTCGTCGAGCTTGCAGTGCACCGAGGAGTACTTCAGGTGCTCCAGGCGCCGACGGGCCGTCTCGTACAACTCGGGGATGCGCTCCACCGTCCAGACCCGCGCCCCGGCCTCGGCCAGCACGGCGGCCTGATACCCGGAGCCGGTGCCGATCTCCAGTACGCTCATGCCGGGGGCCAGCTCGAGGTAGCAGGTCATGAGGGCCACGATGTAGGGCTGGGAGATGGTCTGCCCGAAGCCGATGGGCACGGGGTGGTCGGCGTAGGCCTGGCCGTGCAGCGCCTCGTCCACGAACAGGTGGCGCGGCACCCGGCGCATGGCCGCCAGCACGCGCGGGTCGCGCACGCCCCTGGCCTCGATCTGCTCCCGGACCATGCGTTCCCGGCTGCGGCGCATGTCGATTCGCATCAGCTCTCCCCTTTCCGGCGGAATCCATACGCCGCGCCCCGGCGCCACGCAAGGCGTTTCCCACCAGATTTCGGGACGCAAGTCAACTTCACGACCCGGCGCGCGCGGGCGCCCGCCCTTGACAGGCCGCGGACGATGCGGGATTATGAGAAGTAACACAAGGAGTTTTGCCCATGCTCACCGTGGCCGACCTGATGACCGGAGAGGTGTTCACCCTGCGCGAGACGGACACGCTCAAGACGGCGCGGTCCATGATGTCCCTGGCGCGCATTCGGCACATTCCCATCGTGGGCGAAAACATGGAGTTCCTGGGGCTTTTGACCCACCGAGACATATTGAGCGCCACCATTTCGCAGTTCGCCGAGGTGGACCGCAGCACCCGCGACGAGATCGACGCGGGCATCCCCGTGCTGGAGGTCATGCGCCACGACGTGACCGTGGTGCCGCCGTGGATGAAGCTGCGCGACGCCGCGAACATCCTGCTGAACCACAAGTACGGCTGTTTGCCCGTGGTGGACGACGGCGTGCTGCGGGGCATCATCACCGAGGCCGATTTCCTCAAGCTGACCATCCGGCTCATGGAGGCGCTGGAGGGCGACCTGGCCGATCTCTAGCCCGGGCCCGCCGGGCCCGGCCTGCCGCACGGCAAACGGAACGGGGCCGCCCGCGCGGGCGGCCCCGTTCTATGGTTACGGCGCCCCGGAAGGCGCCGGGAGGTCGCCATGGGCGATCTCAGGCCACGGTATCGGCCTCCACGGGGTCCCCTCCTCCGGCGTACAGCGCGCGGACCTCGTCCAGATCGATAAGCCGGGGCGGCACGAGGGTGAAGCCCGAGGTCTCGCACCAGTCGTGGCGGTCGGCGAACTCGCCGCCGTAGCGGATTTCGTCCAGGATGTAATAGTCCTGCTCGCCCATGATGCGGTCCCACTTGTGGACCATGAACTCGAACTTGTCGGGGTCGAATCCGGTCACGTTGTCCCAGGTCCACTGGAACTTGCAGATTTCGTTGTCGTAGCCCAGCACGCAGAGATAGCGGACCTTGCTGTCCAGATACATGCGCCTGCGCAGGCGCAGCGGATCGGCGACGATGCGCGCCGTGTCGAAGGCCACGGGGCGACCGTCCAATTCCACGCGCACGTTGCACTCGTCGTCGATCTTCATGCCCCAGGTGGCCGTGTTGCCCTTGCGCCACCAGCGCAGGGGCTTTTCGCGGTACACGTCCGTGCCCAGGCGGCGGACCATCTCGGCGGTCTTTTCGGAAACCGGATGCAGGGCCAGGTCGCAGGACCGTCCGTGGACGGTGACGCTCAGGACCATGGGATTCCTCCTTGATTGCGATTGCCGCGGGAATGCCGTTCTTCTGCCGGAGCCTGCCGCAGGCGTTGCATCGGTCGTGCCCGCGGTGCCCCTCTGCCCGATATTGCCCGAAATTTCGGCTCAGGAAGGCTTGCGCAACGGGCCCGCCGTCGCCAGGGTCGCCCGGCGGCGGGAATCGTGCCGCGCATTGCGCGTTTCTGCACCGGGCCGCGCGACGGCCGCGCGAGGGCGGCGCCCAAAACGCAAAACGCCCCGGCCGGGGATGCGGCCGGGGCGCCTTGTGCGCAAAAGCCCTTTGCGGGCGGCTATTCCGAGAGGTCGAAGGCCGTGTTGCCCACGGGCGTGACCCCCGCGAGATCGGACATTTCGCGCAAAAGGTCCAGGGTCTTGCGGGCCTCGTCCTCCTCCACCACGTTGATGGCGAACCCGGCGTGGACCAGGACGTACTGGCCGATGACGGGTTTTTCGGGCAGCAGCATGCAGGCGCACTTGATGAACGTCTCGCTGTCGCCCACCTGGACGCGGGCGATATCCTCGTCGATGTACTCCACGACCTTGCACGGCGTGGCCAGGCACATAGGCGCTCCCTCCTGGTCTAGTTGTCGCTTCGGGGGGCGAATTCGCCCCCGGCGGCCCGGATTTCCTCCAGGGCCAGTTCCATGAGCCGGGGAATCTTGTCCTCGATTTCCGGGCTCAGGGCCACCAGCGGGTCGGACTGGTAGTCCTTGGGCTCGATGCCGATGATCACGGCGCTGGGCCGCCGCCCGGAAATCAATTCACAGCAGCACATGGTCTCCAGAAGGTCCATGTCGTGCACGGAGTTCTTGAAGGCCACGGACAGGCGCAGGTCGTCGCCTTCCAGGCGGTAGATGGTGCCCGGGGGCTGGTCGTTGACCACGGCGTCGATGACGACCACGTGGTCGGCCTGGGTGATGGGGTCCATGAGGATCATGCCCCGCACGCCGCCGTCCATGAGCCGCACGTTGCCGGAAAACCGGAATTCGCGCTCCAGGCGCTCCACCACCCGCACGCCGATGCCTTCGTCGCGCAAAAGGATGTTGCCCACGCCGAGCACGAGAATGTTCTTCGTCTGGTCCGCCACGCGGCCTCCTCGCAAAGAAAAGGGACCCGACCCCTGGGGGCCGGGTCCCTTTGTATAACCTGTGTTCGCGTCCTGTCTACCCTAGCAGACCTTGAACTTGTAGGTTTCGTTGGTCTTGGGGTCGATGATGTGCACGCCGCAGGCGATGCAGGGGTCGTAGGAGTGGATGGTGCGCAGCACTTCCACCGGACGCTTGGGATCGAACACCGGGGTGCCGATAAGGGCCTCCTCCACCGGGGAGAGGACGCCGTCGTCCGAGCGCGGGCCGAGGTTCCAGGTGGACGGAACGACCAACTGGAAGTTCTTGATCTTGCCGCCCTCGATCTCGATCCAGTGCGACAGGGTGCCGCGCGGGGCGTTCACGAAGCCGACGCCGAAGGCGGACTCGGGCATCTTGAAGGGCGCCACGATGTCGGTCTTGCCGGCGGCCACGTTGGCTTCCAGCTTCTCGATCCAGGAGACCATCTCGTCGCCGATGACCTTGGTCTCGATGCAGCGGGCGGCGGTGCGGCCCAGGGTCGAGAACAGGGCCTCGGCGCCGACGCCGAGGTGCTTGAGCACCAGGTCCACCACCGGCTTGACGCGCGGATGGCCCTTGCCGTAGGCGACCAGCACCTGGGCCAGGGGGCCGACCTCGGTGGCCTTGCCGTCGTAGCGGGGCGACTTCATCCAGCTGTACTTGCCGGTGTTGCCGGTCTCCATCTCGTTCAGCGAGGTGTACATGGGCTCGGTGACGCCCTGCCAGGGATGCTTGGGCGCGCCGTCCTTGTACCAGCTATGGGCCACATGCTCTTCGATCTTCTTCAGGTCGAAGTCGTGGACCACGGACAGGTCGTTGTTGAAGATCACGCCGGAGGGCAGGTAGCGCGAGCCGAGGTCCGACTCGTCCATGGGGAACTCGCCGCAGGAGTTGAAGTGCGTGGTGTGGCCGATGCCGCCCCAATCCAGGTAGTACGGCGCAACGGCCAGCACGTCCGGGATGTAGGTGTTGTTCACGAACTCCATGGTCTGCTTGAACAGGGCCTTGAACTGGGCGATGTTCTCGGGCTTGAGGGCGTCGTAGCAGGTGATGCCGCCCTCGTAGAGGCTCTGGGTGTGGGGGTTCTTGCCGCCGATGATGGCCATCATGCGCGCGGGCAGGATCTGGAGCTTCAGGGCCTCCAGATAGTGATGCGTGGCGATGAGGTTCAGCTCGGCGGGCAGCTTGTAGGCCGCGTGGGGCTCCAGGAAGTAGGCGTTGGCGAAGATGCCGAGCTGGCCCTGCTCAACGAACTTCTTGATGCGCTCCTGGGTGGCGCTCAGCTCCTCGACGGTGTGCTGACGATGGCCCAGGCCGGCGGTGTTGGTGATCTCGGCAGCCTTCTTGGGATCGGCGGACAGCGCGCTGACCACGTCCACCCAGTCCAGGGCGTGCAGGTGATAGAAGTGCACGATGTGGTCGTGCAGGAACTGCGCGCCCAGCAGCAGGTTGCGCAGGATGAGGCCCGTCTCGGGGATGCTCTTCTGGACGCCCACGGCGTTGTCCACGCAGCGGGTGGAGGCCAGGGCGTGGGTGTGCGTGCACACGCCGCAGGCGCGCTGGGTGAAGTGCTTGGCGTCGCGGGGGTCGCGGCCCTGAAGGATGATTTCCAGGCCGCGGAACAACTGCGAGCTGGACCAGGCGTTCTTCACGCGACCGTTCTCGACCTCGACCTCGATGCGCAGGTGGCCTTCGAGGCGGTTCACCGGGTCGATGACGACCTTGCCGTTATAATTGCCGACGGGGGTCACCGGCATTTTGCTCGTTTTACAACCAGCCATGATTTCCTCCTAAATGGTTGCTCTTGTCTCTTGCTTGTTGTTCAGCGATAAAATGAAGCCGTCCGGCCTTACAGCGGCTCGTAGAACGGGCTCATCTCATCCCAGAAGTCAGGCTCGGAGCAACCGATGCAGGGGTGGCCCGCCTGGATCGGGAAGCTGACCTGGTTGAAGAGCACCTTGGGGCAGTTGTTGTAGGTGTCCGGGCCCTTGCAGCCCAGGTCGTAGAGGCAGTAGCCCTTCCTGGCCTCCTCGGAATCGAAGGAGGGGGCGAACTCGCCGGCGTCGAAGTGCGGCAGGCGCGGGCAGTTGTCGTGCACGGTCTCGCCGTAGAACAGGACCGGACGGCCCAGGTCGTCGAGCTCGGGCATGCCCTTGGTCAGGAAGTAGACCACGGTGCCGATGAAGCTGATGGGGTTGGGCGGGCAGCCGGGAACCTGGACCATGGTGGCGCCGCCGAGAGCCTCGGAGCAGCCCTTGGCCGCGGTGGGGTTCGGGGCGGCCTTCTGCACGCCGCCGTAGGCCGCGCAGGTGCCGATGCAGATGGTGGCGGCAGCCTTGGGGTACACTTCTTCCAGGATGGAGAGCATGGTCTTGCCGCCGACCTTGCCGTAGATGCCGCCCTCGGCGGTGGGCACGCCGCCTTCCAGGACCAGGACGAACTTGCCTTCGTGCTTGTGGATGGTGTCGTGCAGGGCCTCTTCGATGGCCTCGCCGGCGCACTGCATCAGGGTCTCGTGGTAGTCCAGGGAGATCACGTCGAACAGCACCGTGGCCATGTCGGGCTCGGTGGTGCGCAGGACGGACTCGGTGCAACCGGTGCACTCGGCAAAGTGCAGCCAGACGACCGGGGGACGGTTGCCGGAAGTCAGGGCCTCGGCGACCTTGGCGGGGGTGAACGTCGCATCCGCGGCCATGGCGGCGGACACAGCGGCGCAGAACTTCATGAAGTCACGGCGGGAGACACCTTTCTCTTCCAGAGACTTCATCACATCATTCTTACCGCTTCCAATGGAACATTTCATAAGACACCTCCATAGTTACCAAACAATCGGTGGGCACGTGCCCGCCAATATGGCAAACCTTTCATCCAACCTGGTTGAGGGTTTATGAATCGTCATGCGTTGGCCGCAATTTGCAGGGATTTTCACCACAATTCAAAGAGGGCGTCAACCGAAAAGCAGAATTTTCCGCCAGGATTTGAGCATATTCCCGGTGGTTTACATGTTTGATGCATTGTTATGCCGAAAGGTAACACTGCCTATTGTGAACGTATTACCAAGAGCACTGCATTGAAAAAATCTTCCCACTCTTTGACTGACAATGATTCTCTTTATCTGCCTGCGGCGCCATTTCCTACCTGGACGGATCCTGCGCCGCCCTTGGCAGGCGTCGGCGAAACGGGTAGTCTGCCTTCCCGGAAAGGCCCCGCCCATCCTTCGGCGCGGCAGCAACCAACAAGCCCGAGGACTTGAGACATCATGAAAAAAACGTTTTCCCTGCTCCTTGTCGTCGCCCTGGCCGTGCTGGCCGGCGGCGCCGCCCTGCTGCATTTTTCCGACGGCCAGCCCCCGGCCCTGACCCTCTCCCCGGCTTCGGGCCCCGTGGGCATGAGCACCGAGTTCACCCTCCAGGCCGCCGACCCCTCGGGCCTGCGCACGGTCATCGTCTCCCTGCGTTCGCCCTCCGGGTCCGTGGTGCTGGCCTCCCAGGAGTTCGACAAGACCCCCGCCGCCCGCATCCCCTTCACCCTGGGCGAGGCCAAGGCGCCCGACGGGCCGATCGAAATCGTGGTTTCGGCGGTGGACAGTTCCTTCCGCAGCCTGGGCAAGGGCAACGCGGGCGAGACCGTCTTCCCCCTGACCCTGGACACCAAGAAACCCCACGTTGCCGTGCTCTCCGGGCAGCACAACCTGAACCGCGGCGGCGCGGGCTGCATCTCCTACACCGTGAACGAGGACGTGTCGCGCAGCGGCGTGCGCGTGGGGCCGCATTTCTTCCCCGGCTACAAGCTGCCCGGCGGCAACTACGCCTGCCTGTTCGCTTTTCCGTATGACATGACCCCCGCCGAGTTCGCCCCGCGCCTGGAAGCCGCCGACCTCGCGGGCAACGTCCGCGAGCAGTCCTTCCCCTTCCACGTCAACGACCGCGCCTTCCGCGAGGACACGCTGAACATCCCCGACAGCTTCCTGGAAGCCAAGATGCCCCAGTACGAGGCCGATTACCCCGGCCTGACCTCGCCCCTGGAAATCTACCTCAAGGTCAACACCGAGATGCGCGTGCGCGACAACGCGGCCATCCTGGAACTGGGGCAGCACAGCGCCGCGGAGCCCCTGTGGCGCGGCGATTTCGTGCGCCTGCCCAACTCCGCGCCCCGGGCCGGGTTCGCCGATGCCCGGACCTACCTCTACAAGGGCGAAGTGGTGGACCACCAGACCCACCTGGGCGTGGATCTGGCCTCCCTCCAGGCCGCCCAGGTGCCCGCCGCCAACGCGGGCGTGGTCGTGCGCACGGGCTTTCACGGCATCTTCGGCGAGAACGTCATGATCGACCACGGCCTGGGGCTCATGACCATCTATTCCCACCTCTCGCAGATCGACGTGGAGACGGGCGACACCGTGGCCCGGGGCCAGATCATCGGCCGCACCGGCGCCACGGGCCTGGCCGGCGGCGACCACCTGCACTACGGCGTCTACGTTTCCGGCGTGCCCGTGAACCCCATCGAATGGTGGGATCCGGCCTGGATCCGGAACAACGTCATCGACCGCGTGGGCCTGGGCCAGTAGCCGCCCGGCGCACAGGCGAAAAGAATCCCCGGAGCCGCAAGGGCCCCGGGGATTCTTCGTTTCATCCCTCCGCGCGGGGCGTCAGGAGATGCCCGCCCGGGCGAAGGCCTGGGAATAGCGCTTGTCCACCTTCTGGATATGGTTGACCAGCCAGTCCTTGAGGAAGGCCAGGACCTCCATGCCCACCCCCCGGCCTCCGGAGCGCCAGCGCGCTTCCAGGGCCTTGGCCTCCTCGGCCAGCCTGCGGTGCTGGGCCACGTGGGCGTCCAGTTCGTCGTAGCCGATGCCCTTGAGCAGGCGCTCCTCGGTGGTGAAGTGCAATTGCACGTATTTCTTGAGCCCCTCGAAAAGCTCGTTGATCACGGCGTCGGCGGACCCGCCGCGCACGGCGGCGTAGAGCTGGTTGATCATCCTCACCAGATGCTTGTGCTGCTCGTCGATGTTGGCCACACCCACGGAAAGGGCCGGGGTCCAGGTCACGAACTCCCCTTCCCGAGCCACGGCGGCCATGCGCTCCTGTTCGTCGTAGACCACGGTCAGCCGGTTTTCCGACAACTGCGCGACCAGGGCCTCCAGTTCGTTGGTGGCGCCCAGCAGCGCGCCCAGGATGCCCATGCCGTCGGTGGTGCCCGTCACGGACTGGGTCGCGATCTCGGTGATGCGGTCCATGCTGCCGGTCATGCGCTCCCCGGCCTGGGCCTGCTCTCCGGCCAGGGCCACGAAAGGGCGCACCAGGGTCGAGGTCCGGGCCACGATGGTCACGATCTCGTGCAGGGCCCTGCCCGCGCCGTCGGTGAGGCCCGTGCTGCGCTCCACGGCCTGCACGGCCTGATTGATGTCGGTCAGGGTGTCGCGCGTGCCGTCCTGGATGGCCTGCACGGCCTCGCCCACATCGGTGGTCGCATGCACGGTCTTTTCGGCCAGCTTGCGCACCTCGTCGGCGACCACGGCGAAGCCGCGCCCGGCGTCGCCCGCGCGGGCGGCCTCGATGGCGGCGTTCAGGGCCAGGAGGTTCGTCTGGTCCGCGATGTCGCTGATGAGCGTCAGAATCTGGGCGATGCCGTCGGCCCGCTGATTCAGGGCGTCGATGCCCAGCTTCATACGGTCCGTGCCGTCCTGCACGGCGCGGATGGCCTCCACGACCTTCTGCACGGTGGCTGCGCCGCGTTCGGCGGTTTCCTTGGCGCTGTCGGCGGCGTCGGCGGCCTGGGTCGAGCTGCCGGCAATCTCGCGGCTGGCCTCGTCCATGCTTTGCAGGCTCCGGGCGGCTTCGGCCGTGAGTTCCTGTTGCAGGGCCGCGCCCTTGCTGACCTCGTCGATCTTGGCATTCAGACGCCGGGTGGCCACGCCGATGCGCTCGGTCAGCTCCTTGATGGCCAGGGCCGCGTCGTACATGCCCTGGCGCTTGGCCTGCTCGGCCTCGCGTAGGGCGTCGTTGGCGCGTCGGGTGGCCGCCTCGGCCTCGGCCAGGCTGCTCGCGGCGACGTGCTCCTTGCCGCGCAGTTCCTCCATGGTCTGCGACAGGGAGCCGACCATCTGCACCAGCCCGTCGCGCAACTGGGCCAGCTCGCCCGCGTAGTGCCCTTCCCGGCAGGCGTCGGCCCTGCCCTCGCCCCCGCCCAGGCAGGCGACGAATTCCGTCAATCGCCGCAGGGGCAGGGTCACGTGGCGACGCACGAAGAACGCCGCGGCCAGCAGGACGGCGAAGGCCAGCCCGCAGCCCGCCGTCTGCATCCACAGCAGGCGGCGCACCTTGGCCTCGGATTCCTTCTGGAACATGACGACGGCCGCGTTCATGGCCGCGAGCACGCCCTCGCTGCCCTCGACGATGCGTGCCGGATCGGCGGTCGCGTCCAGGTGGGACAGCAGGTCGCGGAAAGGATGCCACAGACGTTCGACCTCGGTCAGCTTGGCGGCGACCTCGGGCGAAGCCGGGGGCAAGTCCGCCGCCGGGCCCCGGGGGTCGCCTGTCAGGGGCGCCGCGCCGCCCAGGCGCAGCGATTCCAAGGTCTTGTTGAATACCGCCACGGTGGACGCCAGCTTGCGGGCAATTTCGTCGGTGTCCCGGCCCGCGGCCTGACGATCCAGCAGGAACAGCGCCTCCTTGGCCGCCTTCTGGCTGAGCATCCGCTGGCGCCCCGCAAGGTTGATAACAAGGCCGTCGGCCTCCTGCCCCGCAGAGGACATCCACGACGCCCCCGCCAGAACCAGAGTCACGCAGAACAACGCCAGGACAACAAGAGTCAACCGCGACGCAATGCTCACCTTCGCCCTCCGTTACGGGTATTGCAACGCACTGAAATACTTGAGATGGTATATCATAAAACAAACACGTGATTTTTTCCACCCCCACATGAAATTTCTCGATGGCGCCAGGGCGGCGCACACCGCTTCGGCGAAGGTCGCTCCGGACGCGAGCGGCAAATACCGCGCCCAACGAATGAAGGGCCCCGGACGACACAGCGCCCCGGGCCTTCCGGCTCCGGGGCGCTGTGCGTCTCGCTTCGTGCGGGCGGGTGCGCCGCGCTCAGTCGAGGTTCAGGCGCATTTCGCGCCAGGCGGCACCGCCGTGGGTGGAGGCCGAGGGGCCGCCGTCGGCGAAGCCCAGCCCTTGGTAGAAATCCTTCAAGTGATCCTTGCACAACAAGAGCACCCTCCCCCGGCCCTGGGCCCGGGCCGAGGCCACCAGCCTGGCCATGAGCGCCGAGGCCACCCCCTGCCCGCGCCAGGGCGGAGCCGTGGCCAGGGAGAAGACCACCAGATTGCGCCCGGCGGGGTCGTGGCCCGTCAACCCCTTGAAGGCCTCGTCGGTGATGTCGTCCTTGCCGGTGGCGCCGCAGTTGACGTGGCCGATCACCAGGCCCGCCGCCTCGGCCACCAGGAAGGCTTCGGGAAAGCGCGCGATGCGCACGGCGATGTTCTCCCGCGAGGCGGCCTCGGCGGGTGGAAAGCAGCAGGATTCCAGGCGGTGGCAGGAGTCCAGGTCCTCGTGGCGGACGGAACGGATGGTGAAGGCGGACACGCGCAATGCTCCTTATGACTATGACGGGGTAATCCAGCGCACGGGCGCCTGCCCGCGCGCGGCGAGCCACTCGTTGGCCCGGATGAAATGGCCGCAGCCCAGAAAGCCGCGATGGGCCGACAGCGGCGACGGGTGGGCCGCCTCCAGGACCAGATGCCGTCCGGGGTCGACCAGGGCGGCCTTGGCCCGGGCCTGGGCGCCCCACAGCAGAAAGACCAGCCCTTCGCGGCCTGCGGCCAGAGCCCGGACCACGGCGTCGGTCAGCTCCTGCCAGCCCAGCCCGGCGTGGGACCCGGCCCGCCCGGCGGCCACGGTGAGCACCGTGTTGAGCAGCAGCACGCCCTGCCCGGCCCAGGGCGTCAGGTCCGGGCTCATGTCCGCCGGGGCTCCGAGTTCCTTGAAGATATTGCGCAGCGAACGCGGCGCGGGCACGCCGTGCGGCACGGAGAAGGCCAGCCCGTGGGCCTGGCCGGGGCCGTGGTACGGGTCCTGCCCCAGGACGACCACGCGCACGGCGTCGAACGGGGTCAGCTCCAGGGCGCGCAGTTCCTGGCCCCGGGGCGGGAAGACCTCGGCCCGGGCGCGCAGGCCGTCCGCGCGCTCCAGCAGGCGTTCGGCCAGCCCCGCACCCAGTTCGGGCACGTGGCGGCGCCAGTGGCGCAGGGGATCGCGGCGGGGCATGGCGGCTCCTGTCCGGAAAAACGAGCCCCCCGGGGCGTGACCACAGGGGGCTCGGGTGTTTTCGTCGGTTCCGGCGGGCTAGCTTATCTTGCCGCGCTGGATTTCCAGGGCCCTGGCCTGCTCCTCGAAGTCCTTGAAGCCCGACTGGTGCAGCGCGTCGCTCACGGTGGCCTCCCAGTCCCAGTCGGCGTAGATCACCGGCTTGTGGAAGAGCGAGCGGAAACGCTCCAGCTCCTGGCGGTAGAACTCCTCCTTGTCGGCGTCGAGGTTGTCGCGCAGTTGCTCGGCAAAGCGCGCCAGCTCTCCCTCGTACCACTCCATGAAGTCGGCGGAGGTCTTGTATTTTTTGAGAATGTGTCCGTACTTCTGCTCTTCGATGAGCTTGACCAACCGGTTCAGGTGCTGCTCGCGAATCCAGGCGCCCAGGCGCGAGGCCGGGATGTTCAGAGCCTCCACGGCGGCCATGTCCAGCTTGGTCTGGTGGTAGGTGTCGGGCACCACCGAAGCCGAGACGATGCCCGCTATGGCCACCAGCCCGCGGATGATCAGGCTGTTGGACACGCCCTGGCCGCAGAAGCCGACCTTCTTGCCGTACTTCTGGCCGGTGAAGATGGTCACCAGGATGGCCCAGACGACCGCCGGGTCCTCCTCGTCGTAGATGTGCTGGAGCCGGGCGTTGTCGCGGTCCGTGGCCAGCACCATCTGGGTCATGTCGTTGGAGCCGATGGAGAAGCCGTCGAACTCCTGGAGGAACTGCTTGGCCAGGATGGCGTTGGCCGGAATCTCGCTCATCAGGATGATCTTCAGCCCGTCCTTGCCGCTTTTGAGCTTGTGGACCTGCTCCAGGTAGCGCTTCATGCTGCGGGCTTCTTCCAGGGTGCGCACGAAGGGCAGCATCATCTGGAGGTTTTTGCCGCCGAACACGCCGCGCGCCAGCTTGAAGGCCTCGATCTCCCAGTCGTGGAGATTGCGCGACACGCCCCGGTAGCCGATCATGGGGTTGTCTTCATAGGCCTCGAAGAGGTTGCCGCCGAGCAGGTTGCGGTACTCGTTGGATTTGTAGTCGGTGGTGCGGTAGATGATGTCGCGGCCGTGGAAGGCCATGGCGAACAGGGCCAGGCTCTGGGCCAGGGTCTGGACGTAGTGCTCCTTGCCGTTGCGGAAGCCGCGCGAGCGGATCAGCTCGCGAATCTTCCCGGGCAGGGTGCGCACATCCTCGATCTCCTTTTCCAGGCCCACCTGACGGGCGACCTCGGCCCGCAGGCGGCCGATGCGCTCCAGCACGTCCTGGACCATGGGCTCGTCCTGGATGCGCGCGCAGTGGGCCTGCACGGCCTCCAGGGCGTCCTGGCGGTGCTTTTCCACCTCGGGGTCATGGCCCGGGGCCTCCAGTATCTCGGTGTAGCCCATGATGACGGCCACGTGGGCTTCCAGATCCTCGGAGGTCTTGAGCACGTCCAGGCGCTGGGTGGCCAGTTCCAGGTGCGTGTCGAGCTTCTTGTCCAGCTCGCGCAGGCGGCGGTGGATGGCCAGCACCTCGTCGGTGCCGCCCCGGGAGCCCTCGCGCTCGGTGAGCCCGGCGATCTCGCGGCCCAGGCCGCTGACCACGCCCACGTACTCGCGCAGCTTGAGGTCCAGAGTATGCACGCCGGTGGCCAACTGGTCGCGCAGAATCTTGGTCAGTTCCGCGTCGAGCTGGCGCAGCTTGCGGTTGACCAGCACTTCCAGCCTGCGGTTGTCGAAGGCCTCCAGGGCCAGAGGATGCACGGCGATGTTGCCGAGCATGAACTCGGCGCGCAGCAGGCCGACCTCGAAGTCCGGCACCTGGCGCAGGCGCGACAGGAACAGGGCCTGGCCCACGTCGGCCAGGATCAGCCCGACCTTGGTCCGCGTGACGGGCAGGGCGGCGGTGTCGATCTCGCCGCCGACCTCCATGAGCGGCAGGCAGCCGCGGTAGACCTTGCCGCGCGAACCGTCCACGGTGACTTCCTGGCCGTCCAGGCTGCGCAGGATCTCGGCGCGCTGGATGCCGATGACCGCCGGGATGCCCAGCTCGCGCGAGGTGATGGCCGCGTGGGACGTGTCGCCGCCCACGTCGGCCAGGATGGCCGAGGCGATGCGCATGCCGGGCACCATGTCCGGGTCGGTGCGTTCGGCGGCCAGCACGTCGCCCTTGTTGATCTTGTTCAGTTCCAGGGCCGAGCGCAGGAAGCGCACCGTGCCCTGCCCCGCCCCGCGCGAGGCGCCGTTGCCCTCGATGACCACCTCGGCCCGGACCAGGGCCTTGGGGTCCACCTCCAGGCGGCGCATGAAGATGGTGTTGGGGTGCAGCTCGAACTCCTCGTTCCAGCGCGTCTCGGGCCGGGCCTGGACGAACCAGAGCCGGTCGGAGCTGTCGATGCAGAACTCGGTGTCCATGATCATGCCGCCGTAGGCCCTGGAAATGCCGCGCACGCCCCGGGCGACCTCCTCGGCCTGGGCCAGGGACAGCGCCCACTGGTAGGCCTCCAGGTCGCCGACCTTGACGACCTTGGTGCCGCCCTCGGGGTCGTAGACGATCTTCTTGTCCTTGAAGCCCATGAAGCGGATGACGACCTCGGCGCCGTCCTCGCGCTCGAAGACGTAGAACTTGTCGGGGGTGACCATGCCGCCGACCACGGCCTCGCCCAGGCCGTAGCTGGCGTCGATGGAAACCAGCTCTTTCTTGTCCGTGCCGCGGCAGCCGGTGGCTGTGTCGGCGGAGAACGCCGTGCCCGAAATCACCGGGTTGATCATGCGCATGATGCACACGGACAGCGAGGTGTTCTCGATGGCCCATTCCTTCTTGGCCTGGGCGGCGTACTCGTCGTCGCCGGTGCGTTCGGCGCGGGCGATGGCGTCGAGAATGGCCTCGCGGCGGTAGGTCATGGAGCGCAGGTTGTAAGCCGAGGCGCAATCCCAATGGTAGGCCTCGACGCACATGTTCTCGCCCACGATGTTCAGGTAGGTGTCCTGAAGCCCGGCAAAGGCCTTTTTGCGGCTGTCTTCGCCCGCGGCGGAGGAGCGCACGGCCACGGGCACGTCTTCCAGCCCGGCCTCCTTGCAAATGCCCTGGTAGGCGAAGCGCACGGCCTGCTCCACCTCGGGCGGCAGAATCACGGAGAGAATGGCCGATTGCACGAGCACCGAGCGCTTGCGGAGCTGGTCGATGCCCTCGGGGGAGGTGGCGAAGCCGTCAACGACGTTGTTGACGAAGGTGCGCAGACGCACCAGCGGCCCGCTGGAAGATCCCTCGCGGACCACCCGCGCGATGTTGCGCACGAATTTTTGCAGGAAGTCCGCGTCTTTGTTCACCTCTTCGTCGCTCCAGTCCACGCGGTTGTATTCCGCATCGACAGTGGCGCGCACCAGGGCGGCGTTGACCTTGGTCTCGTCCAGCAGTTTGTGGAAGGCAATGGAGGAAATGGCCCGGAACTGCGGAGCGCGGATGCCGGACACCTGGCTGATGATGGCGGTGTTGTAGTTCTTGCCGCCCACCAGGATCTCGGATTCCTCGCCGATGGCCGTAATCTCGGCCCCGGTCAGCACGATCTGCTTGCGCAGGGCGGCAACGTCGTGGGTCGCGGCCTGGAGTCCGGATTGTACCCCGGCGGTCGCGGCCTGGGTTTCAGTCTGGTTCCCGGCGGCTTCGGTGCCCTTGCCCTGCTCGGCTTTTTTGGCTTTGGCCATGCTCTCCTCCTTACGGCATGGTACGGGAATGCTCCACTTGGGCCGCCCCCATCCCCGGAGTCCGGCCCTTTGCGCTTGGGATGGACGCGCACGCCGGGCGCCTTTCCGGGGCCCGGCGTGCGCGGTGCCTCACACCTACAGCTTCTGCCCGCACTCGGCGCAGAACTTGAACCGCTCGTCGATGACGTGGGCCTTGCAGGTGGGGCAGGTCCTGGGAATGGGCCCGATCTCCACCAGCAATTCACCCTCCACGACGGGTACCATCTTCTTGTCGTCCTTGTAGTTGGCGGACTTGACCACCCGCCGCACCACGCCCTCCACCGGGGAGAGCACGGCCTTTTCCTGCTTCATAATCGAGATGTTGAACAGCTCTTCGCCCGCATGGACCACATCCCCCGGGGAGACATACATGATCCAGAGGTCGCCGTTGGAGGGCGATCCGACCTGATGCGGGTCGTCGGGGTTGGCCATTTCCACGGTGCTTTTGACCACGCCCGTGCCCTGGGCGACCTTGACCTGCTCGGAGATCGTCTCGGCGTCGAGCACGTAGCGCACGATGCTCATGCCGCGTTCGTCGGGCTCGGCGATGTCCAGGATGGTCATCATGTGCGGCTTGCGCTTGGAGTCCTGGAAGGTCAGCTCCGCGCCCGGCTCCAGGCCCTCGAACCACACGTCCAGGGGCAGGTTGTTCGGGTCGCCGAACTTCTGCTGGAACTGGATGGTCTTGAGCGCGTCGCCGGGGTGGTTCAGGTACATGACGAACTCCTCGTCCGAGGGCTCGCGCTTGATGTGCCCGCGCAGGGCCTCCAGTTCGGCGTCCATGTCCATGTCGCACAGGGTCGCCAGGGGCGTGCCCTCGGTGCGCGAGGCCAGGGCCTTGCGGTACTCGCAGCCGAAGGCGCTCTCGTAGACCCAGTCCGGCGGCCAGCCCAGGGGCAGGCGGCCATACTGGCCGAGCAAAAGCCCCCGGAAGGCGTCGTTGGCGTCGCAGTAGATGGCCAGCCGCTCGCGGCGCATGTTGTCGGACATGTCGCGTTCGGGGGTCGCCACCACGTATTCGAGCACATCGAGCAGGTCGCGCACGGCGCGTTCGCCGCCGCGCTTGAAGGCCCCGGTCACAGCCAAAAACGCCGTGTTCCAGGTAATCTGCGAGCCGGGGGTCACGTCGTGGTAGCGCACGATCTGGCGCGTTCCGGCCAGGAATTTGAGCATGTAGGGCAGCAGGTGGATGTAGCCCTGCTTCATGGCCCCCTCCTGGGAGGAGGAGGTCGCCCCGCCGGGCATGCCGTGGTCCACCACGTCGTAGTCGATGCCCTGGAAATAGGGCGCGGCGTAGCGGTCGTAGAACGGCATGACCTGCTTGAGCACGAAGTTGCAGGTGCGGATCATCTCCTTGTTCAGGCTGGTCTTCAGGCCCAGTTCCTGCTCCATGTAGGCCGCCGTGGAAAGCACCTCGCCCTGGCCGTACCAGCGCACGCTGGCGCCGATGGCCGTGTCCACGATGTGCGCCCCGGCCTTGGCCGCCTCGGCCACGGCGGGCACGAACAGCCCGTCGGTGTAGTGGCGGTGGTAGTGCAGCACGAGGTCGGGGTACTTGCGGCGCAGGGCGCCCACCAGCTCGCGCATGAAGTGCGGCGGGCAGACCCCGGCCATGTCCTTCAGGCCGAGGATGAACAGCTTCTGGGCCTTCTTGGCGCTGACGCCCGCGACCTGCCGCACCAGGGCCAGGATGGCCTCGGTCACGTCCAGGTAGTGCTGCACGGTGAAGCCCTTGGCCCAGGACAGGGAGATGGCCGGCTCGAAGATGTTGCGCGGGCTGGCCAGGGCCACTTCGGCGAAGGGTCGCATGTTTTCGATATGGTTCAGGAAGTCGAAGCAGCGGATGACATCGTAGTGCTCGTTGATCATCTCGCCGGTCTTGCGCATGAGGTTCGACGGCTGGGGCTTGTAGCCCAGCACGTTGGTGGACCGGATGAGGATCTGCTTCAGGCTCTTGGGCGCGAACTCGTTCCAGAGGGCGGCCTCGGTGAACGGGTAGGTCATGTTGGCCAGCATGGCCACGTGGAAGTGCGCGCCGCCGCCGTTTTCCAGGGAGAAGAACCCGCAGTTGTCCAGGTACTGGGCCACGAGCTTGTCTTCGGCCCAGCGGAAGCGGTTGCCGCTGTTGGACTGGGTGATGTCGCGGGTGGTGGTGTCCGTGAAATGGACGATGCCCGAGTCGCGCACGTAGTCCAGGGTCGCCTGGCGGTCGCCGCGCGGATAGGGGTACTTGTAGGCGTTGGGGTAGATGCGCGGCAGGACCACGTCCAGCCGCCCCATGCGCTTGTCGCGCCGGCCCCGGTATTCGCCGAGCTGCACGTAGGGGTTGTAGCCCTTGGCCGAGATTTCGGCGATGAGCCGCGACAGGCGCAGGGCCTCGGGCTCCCAGTCCACGTAGTCCATCAACTCCGGGTGTTTGGCCACGAAGTTGGTGTCGAACTCGGCGTCGCGGAAGGCTTGGTGGCGCACGATCTGGCGGTGGAAGGGGATGGTCGTCTTCACACCGCCGATGTGGTACTCGCGCAGGGCGCGGTCCATGACGCGCAGGGCCTTCTTCCACGAGGCGCCGTAGGCCACCAGCAGCGAGGCCGCCGAGTCGTACTGCGACGGGAACTCGTAGCCCGCCGTGATGCACGAATCCAGGCGGATGCCGGGGCCGCCCGGGGAGACGTAGCGCGTGATGACCCCGGAGTTGGGCGCGAAGTTCTTCTGCGGGTCCTCGCAGTTGATGCGCACCTGGATGGCGTGGTTCAGGGGCTTGGTGTCGCGCTTGTTCAGGCGCAGCTTGGCCCCGAAGGCCACGGCGATCTGCTCCTCCACGAGGTCCACGCCGTAGCGTATCTCGGTGATGCCGTGCTCCACCTGCAGGCGCGTGTTGACCTCGATGAGGTACGGCGTGCCGCTCTGGTCGACCAGGAATTCCACGGTGGCCAGGGAGAAATAGTTCACGGCCTTGACCAGCCGGACGGCGTATTCCTTGAGCCGTTCGCGCAGTTCGGCGGTCATGCCCGCCCACGGCGAGGGCGTGATTTCCACCAGCTTCTGGTGGTTGCGCTGCACGGTGCAGTCGCGCTCGTCGAAGGCGAAGGCGTTGCCGAAGCGGTCGGCGATGACCTGGATTTCAATGTGCCGCACGCTGGTCAGCAGGCGCTCGACGAACAGGCGCGGGTTGCCGAAGGAGGCCTGGGCCATGGCCGAGGCCTTGGAGAAGGCGTCCTCGAGCTGCTCGGGCCGGAAGACCTCGTAGATGCCCCGGCCGCCGCCGCCGCCCTCGGCCTTGAGCATGATCGGGTAGCCGATCTCCTCGGCGATGCGCCGGGCCTCGGGGATGCTCACCGCGCCCTCGGAGCCGGGCACGACGGGCACGTCCAGGGTCTTGGCCAGGCGGCGCACCTCGACCTTGTTGCCCAGAAGGCGCATGGCCTTGGCCTCGGGGCCCAGGAAGAGGATGCCCTCGCGCTTGCATTTCTCGGGGAAGGAGTCGTCCTCGGCGGCGAAGCCCCAGCCGGGATGGATGGCCACGATGCCCCGGGCCTTGGCCTTGCGGATGATACGGTCGATGTCCAGGTAGGCCCTGGGGTTGTCGCCCAGGAGCATCAGCTCCTGCACGCCCGAGAGCACCGGGGAGGTTTTGTCCACGTCCGTGGCGGTCATGATGGCCACGGCGCCACCCATTTCGCGGATGGTCCGGGCGATGCGCCGCCCGGGGATGCCCCGGTTGGCCACGAGAATCTTCTTGCCGGCAAGCTCCGCCAGCACTTCCTTGAAAGGCTTCGGACGCTTCTGCTGCTCAGACAATTCCACACACTCCCTTTGGGCTGATGATCCTGAAAACCGTCCGTGCTTCCCCCCGGCGGAGCCCGCGCATCAAGGCAGGAAAACGCTCCCGGAGTGCAAGGTCACCCTGCGCCCCGCGCGCTCAAGGACAAGCCCCCCGTCGGGAGCCAGACCGAGCAACCGGGCCGTGAACTCGCTCTCCGCCTCGCAAACCCTCACCTCCCGGCCCACCCAGGCCAGACGAAGGGTCAAGTCTTCCAGAAATTGTGCAGGACTGCCGCCGGAAACTTTCAAGATGTACCAGTTTTCAGCCCGCTCCACAAGACTCCGCCACAGGCCGAAAATCGATTTTATCGCCGTTGCGGGCTCCAGGCAGGCGGCGCGCGGCGCCCGGGCGTCGCGCAATTCATGATCCCGCGGCGCGCCGCCGAGGTTCAGCCCCAGGCCCGCCACCACGACGCCTCCGCGCTCCTCCACCAGGATGCCGCCGACCTTGCGCCCGTCCACCAGCAGATCGTTGGGCCATTTGATACGCACGGCCGCGCCCCGCGCCGCGAGTTCGTCCGCCACCACGGCGCCGACCAGCAGCGGCAGCAGCGGCGCCCAGGGCCCCGGGGGCAGCGGCCAGCGCCACGCGGCCAGAATGTCGCCCGGGGCGCCGCTCCAGGCCCGGCGCAACTGCCCGCGCCCGGCGCTCTGGGCCGTGGCCAGCACGGCGCCCCACTCGGGCAGCCCCTGCGCGCGCACCAGGGCCCAGGCCACGTCCAGCGCCGAGGCGCACGGTCCGCAGACGCACAGCGGCGCGCCGTCCGGCGCCCCGGCCGCGCGATACAGGCCCTGCCCGTCGCGGCTCCAGGGGCCGTATGCGGCAACATCCGCCGCCCACACCGGGTGGACGGCACCAAGATCATCCGGATTCAGGGGGCCGGACAGGCCGTCCAACCCCGGGCCCAGGAGGCTCACTCCCGCTGGCACGCGCATGGGCGCAGTTGTACGCGCGCGTGCGTGCGTGGTCAATTTGTGATTGCAACGTGCAACGTGATTACACCTGTAATCACGGTAATCACGGTTGTCCGCGTGCGTGGTCGACGTATGAATACAGGCCGAACCCTTGCGTATTCGACGTATTCATGCCCCCGCCGCGCGGCGGTTGGCAAGGCTCCTTCGGCCTGTTATTGCTGGGGCCATGCTCATTTGTCTGGTCGGCGGCGCCGTCCGCGACATGCTCCTGGGCCGCGAGGCCCGCGACAGGGACTATCTCGTCCTCGGGGCGACCACGGCCCAGTTCCTGCGCCGCTTCCCCAAGGCGTATCAGGTCGGCAAAACCTTCCCTGTCTTCCTGCTGGACGGGCGGGAGTACGCCTTCCCGCGCGACGGCGGACGCACGGCCTGCTGCGGCGGGGCCCAGAGTTGCGACCTGCTGGCCGACCTGGGCGCGGACCTGCTGGCGCGCGACTTCACCATCAACGCCCTGGCCCTGCCCCTGCCCGACTATCCCGCCGAGCCGGACCCGGCCCGCGTCCGCGAGCTGGCCGTGGGCCTGCCCCACTCCCTGGAAGACCTGGACGCGCGCCTGTTGCGCCCCGTGGGGCCGACCGCCCTGGACGACGACCCCTTGCGCGTGCTGCGCGCGGCGCGCTTTCTGGCGCGCATGCCCGACTTCGAGCCGCACCCGGAGCTTGTGCCCGCCATGGCCCGGGCCGCCGCCGGGGCGGGCTTTGCCGCCCTGCCCCCCGAGCGCGTGGGCGCCGAGGTGCGCAAGGCCCTGTGCAGCCCGGCGCCGGGGCGGCTGCTGCGCATGCTGGCCCGGGCCGGGGCCCTGGCGCCCTGGCTGGCCGAGTTGGCCGGAGCCGGGGCCATACCCGCCGGGCCCGCGCCCTGGCACGACGAAAGCGCCCTGGAACACACGGCCCAGGTCATGGACCGCCTGGCGGGCGACGAACTGCCCTGCTGGATGGCCCTGGTCCACGACCTGGGCAAGACGGCCACGCCCCCGGAGCACCACCCGCGCCACCACGGCCATGACCGCCTGGGCGCGCCCCTGGCTCAGGCCATGGGCAGGCGTCTGGCCCTGCCCAACCGCTTCATCCAGGCCGGGGAGCTGGCCGCCGCCCTGCACATGACCGCCGCGCGCTACCCCGAACTGCGCCCGGCCACGCGGGTGGACCTGCTGGACGCCCTGCACCGCGCGCGGCTGGTGGACGAACTGTTCCGCCTCGTGCTGGCCGACCACGGGCAGGACCACGCGCCCCTGGCCCGGCGCGACCTGCGGGCCATGCTGGCCGTGACCCTGCCCGGGCAGTGGCGCGGCCGGGGCGAGGAGTCGGGCCGCCACCTGCGCGAACTGCGCAGCCAGGCCCTGGCCGCCCTGCCCCGCGAGGGCTGACCCGGGCCAGAAATCCGGCCCCCCCGGGCCCGCGCGAAGCGTCCCGCCCCGGCCGCGGCCCGCAGTCCGGGAGCGTTGGGCTGCCGCGCATTTCAAATACTTTGACAATAAAATTCAATTGGGCATATTACATGGTGGTCAATCGAATGCCACGGGAGCCCGCTCCGACGGCCCCCGACGCTCCCCGACGCAAGAATCAAGGAGGACATCCATGCGGTTGCTTACCCGTTCCGACTTCGACGGCCTGATCTGCGCCGTCCTGCTCAACGAGCTGGGGCTCATCGACGAATGGAAATTCGCCCACCCCAAGGATTTGCAGGATGGCACCATCGAAGTGTCCGAGAACGACATCCTGGCCAACGTGCCCTACGTCAAGGGCTGCGGCATGTGGTTCGACCACCATGCCTCCGAGGCCGCGCGCCTGGGCGCGGGCTTCGAGTTCAAGGGCGCCTACAAGCAGGCCCCCAGCGCCGCGCGGGTCATCTGGGAATACTACGGCGGGCACGAGAAGTTCCCCAAGGACTTCGACGAGATGATGGCCGCCGTGGACAAGGTCGACGACGCCCGGCTGACCGAGGATGAAATCCTGAACCCCACGGGCTGGATCCTGCTCGGCTTCATCATGGACCCGCGCACCGGCCTGGGCCGCTTCCGCGACTACCGCATCAGCAACTACCGGCTCATGGAAGACCTCATCGAGTACTGCCGGGCCATGCCGGTGGACAAGATCCTGGAACTGCCCGACGTGCGCGAGCGCGTGGAGCGCTACAACGACCAGGCCAAGCTCTTCCGCCAGATGCTGCTGGACAACTCCGCCCTGCGCGGCAACGCGGTGGTCATCGACCTGCGCGACCAGGAGACCATCTACGCGGGCAACCGCTTCATGGTCTACGCCCTCTACCCCCAGGCCAACGTCTCCGTGCACGTGCTCTGGGGCCTGAACAAGCAGAACACCGTGTTCACCGTGGGCAAGAGCATCCTCAACCGCGGCAGCAAGACCGACGTGGGCCAGCTCATGCTGCGTTACGGCGGCGGCGGCCATCAGGCCGTGGGCACCTGCCAGGTGGACAACGAGCGCGCCGCCAAGGTGCTGGAAGAGATCGTCGCCAAGCTCAACGCCGACGGCTGATTCCTCCCCGCCGCCCGGCGTGCGCCTCGTGGACGGCAGAAAACGAAAAACCCCGCTTCGGCGGGGTTTTTCGTTGGACATGAAAGGCCAGAAGCCAGAGCCCGACGCGCGGCTACAGAATCAGCCGCACGCTCTCGGGCAGCAGCTCGAAGTGGAATTCGCGGCCCGTGCCGCCCCATTCGCCGTCCAGTTGCAGGGCCTGCTCGCGGTCACAGGCGATGGTGAAGGCCGCGCCGTGGTGGAAGACGCCCGTGGTGGGCGCGACCTTGAGGGCCGCCGCCGCCAGGGCCTTGAGGGCCGCCAGCCGCGAGCGGTCGTAGGCCCGTACGTGCAGGCAGGGGTCGGTGATGGCGCCACGGTTCACGCGCAGGCCGTAGCCGTAGAACGGGTGCTTGGAGACGATGGTCGCCAGGGCCCGGGGCACGCGGAGCACCGCGCCCGCCGAGCGGATTTCCAGGTCCGCCGGGTCGTGCTCGGCCAGGGCGGCCAGGAAGGCCAGGGCGTAGCGCCCCAGGCCGTGGCCCATCCGCGCCTCGTTGTACTTGCGCACGGTCAGGGCGTCGATGCCGATGCTGGCGAAAAAGGCCTTGCGCGCGCCGTCCACGCGCATGACGCCCACGGGCCGCCCGGCCCCGCGCCGCACGCGCTCCAGGTAGCGCCCCCGGGCTCCGGGCAGCCCAAGGGCCCAGGCCAGGGCGTTGCCCGTGCCGAAAGGCAGGTAGCCCAGGGCGGCGGGGCCGCGCTCGCTGTTCAGGGCGTCGGTGAACGTGCCGTCGCCGCCCGCCACGAGCAGCACCTCGAAATCCCGCGAGGCCTCGGCCACGCAGTGACGAAACTCCGGGGCGCTGGCGCAGTCCAGCCCGAGCACCGGGGCGCCCAGGCGGCGGGCCACGGCGTCCAGCCGCCCGCGCGAGCGCCCGCCGCGCAGGCGCCCCGCCGCCGGATTGGCCACCACGGCCACCCCCCTGCGCAGGCGCACGGCGGGGGCCACGCGCGCGGGCCGTTCGTTCCGGCCCGGGGCCGGAGTCGCGTTGCTGGTCATGTTCTTCGGGCTCCCCGCCGCCGGGCGGGCGGCCCGGCGGGTGTCGGCATGAGGTTGCGCCCCCCGCGCACGGCGGGGGGAAAGGGCGCCACCATAGGCGGCCCGGCGATTTCGTGTCAACGAAACGGCGAAAATGTAACATTGGCGCCCGGCCCGGGCCTGCGCTCCGCTTCATCTTCCCCCTGCCCTGCCGCATGAGTGCCCCCGTTTCGCCACCGGAAGCCCCCGCTACGTGGCGCCACGGTGACGCCCGGGCGAAATTCCGGTGACGACGGCCCCTTGCGGGCCGTCATGCGTTGTCACAAGCCGCCGGGCGGTGTACCCATGCCCCAGCCCCTCGCAGCGTCCCGCTGCCCTCCCGCAACCCTTGCGCGCAACCCCGCGCCGCTCCCGGCGCCCGGAGCCAGCCGCCCATGAGAATCGCCATCTGCACCGACGCCTGGCAGCCGCAGACCAGCGGCGTGGTCACCACCCTGAACCGCATGACCCGGGGCCTCGCCGGGCGCGGCCACGAGGTGCTCGTGATCCACCCCGGCCTGTTTCGCACCATGCCCTGCCCGACCTACCCGGACATCCGCCTCTCCCTGCTGCCCGGGCGGCGCCTGGGGCGACTGCTGGACGACTTCCGGCCCCAGGCCGTGGCCGTGCCCGCCGAGGGCCCCCTGGGGCTGGCCGCGCGCAACCACTGCCTGCGCCGGGGCTGGCCGTTCACCACGGCCTTCATGACCCGCTTTCCCGACTACGTGCGCATGCGCTCCGGGGTGCCCGAGGAGTGGACCTTCCGCGCCCTGCGCTGGTTCCACCGCCCGGCGGCGGCGACCATGGTCTCCACGCCGAGCCTGCGCGAGGAGCTGACCCGCCGGGGCTTCGCCAACCTGCGCCACTGGGGCCGGGGGGTGGACACGGAGCTGTTTCGCCCGCGCGGCAAGGGCGCCCTGGCCCTGCCCCGACCCATCGCCATGTACATGGGCCGCGTGGCCGTGGAGAAGAATCTGGACGCCTTCCTGAGCCTGCCCCTGGCGGGCAGCAAGGTGGTCATCGGCGACGGTCCGGCCCTGGAGGCCATGCGCCGCCGTTATCCGCAGGCCCATTTCCCGGGCCGCAAGACCGGGCTGGACCTCGCCGTGCACCTGGACGCCGCCGACGTGTTCGTCTTCCCCAGCCGCACGGACACCTTCGGCATCGTGCTCATCGAGGCCATGGCCTGCGGGGTGCCCGTGGCGGCCTATCCCGTGCCCGGCCCGCGCGACGTGGTGGCCCACGGCCGCACCGGCTGGCTGGACGAGGACCTGGGCCGCGCCGTGGCCCGGGCCCTGACCATGGACCCCGCCCAATGCCGCGCCCTGGCCCTGGAACACACCTGGGAACGCAGCGTGGACCAGTTCCTGGGCAACCTGACGCCCGTCGCCTGAGCCCCCTTCCCTTTTACGCCCCCGGGCCCTACCATGGCCCGACGCTCCCGCCGCCAAGGAAGGTCCATGCCCGCATTGTTCATCCTGCCGCTCGTCGTCCTGCCGTGCCTCGGCGTGCTCGTGTTCTGCGCCGTGACGTGGTGGCGCTTCTGGCGCGTGGTGGACGCGGCGCACCTGGACCACCTGCACCGGCTCTCGCAAGGCCACGTCTTCAGCCTGGGCGCGGCGGCGTTCGCCTCCAGTCTCGTGGTCCAGGCCGCCGCCGTGGCCCTGTATCCGGTTTTCCTGCTCCAGCGGCTGTGGCTGCGTTCGCCCGAGGCCGACCCCGGGCCCCAGGCCGGGCCGCCGGTGCTCTTCGTCCACGGCTACATGCACACCGCCTCGGCCTGGCTGCCCTTTTCGACATGGTTCCACGCCGCCGGATACCGCGACCTGCACGCCCTGACCTACCACAGCCTGCGCGACGACTTCGCGGCCATCGTGGCCCGGGTGGAGGCCGAGGTGCGCCGCCTGGACGCCGCCCGGCCCGGGCGCGGGGTGGTCCTGGTGGGTCACAGCCTGGGCGGGCTGGCCATCCGCCAGTTCCTGAACACAAGCCCCCTGGCCGGGCGCGTGTCGGCCGCCGCCACCCTGGGCGCGCCGCACCAGGGCAGCGCCCTGGCCGGGCTGGCCCTGAACCCCCTGGGCCGCTCCCTGGCCTTTCGCGGCCCGCTCATCCAGGCCGTGGAGGCCGCCGACAGGCCGCCCCAGACGCCCTGCCTGAGCCTGGCCTCGCCCATGGACAACATCGTCCTGCCCCGCCAGGGCCTGCGCATCCAGGCCCCCGGCTGGCAGGAACGCGAAACCGCCCCCGTCTGCCACCTGGGCATGGTCTTTCATCGGCCCACGGCCCGAATCGTCTTGGATTTCCTGGAAGAAAGCCTGCGCGGCAGGGCGCCGCGCGGCTGAAGGCGCCGGGGCTCAGGCCCCCAGGCGGCGGTAGAGCTTCAGGTAGTCCGCCGCCATGCGCTCGGCGGTGAAGCGCTTGCGCCCGTAGGCGAAACCGCGCTCGCCCATGCGCCGGGCCAGCCCGGGGGTGGACAGCAGGGCCACCACGGCGGCCTCCAGCTCGGCCCACTGCATGCTGCGCACGCAGATGCCCGCCTCGGGGTCGGCCAACTGCTCGGGGATGCCCCCGGCGCCGAAGGCCGCCACGGCCAGCCCCTGGCTCAGGGCTTCCAGCACGGTCAGCGGATGGTTGTCGGCCTGGCTGGGGTAGACCAGCACGTCGGCGGCGCGCATGAAGGCCAGCATGGTGGCGTTGTCCACATAAGGCCAGAAGGTCACGCCGTCGTCGCGCCGCTCGTAGCGCCCGCCACCGACGATGAAGCACTGCGCCCCGGGCACCCGGGCCCGGATGCGCGCGAAGGACTCGACCCACTGCCAGCCGCGCTTGTAGGCCGCCTCGGTGCCGCCGTGGGCGGCGAAAAGCAGCAGCGGCCCGGCCCCGAGCCCCAGGCGGGCCCGGGCCTCGCCCCGCGCGGGCACGCGCCCGGGCCAGGGAATGCCGTTGGGGATGACGCGCACGTCCAGCCCGGGCAGGGCCTCGCGGGCCATGTCCGCCAGCCAGCGCGAGGGCGCGGCCAGCACCGGGCGCAGCCTGCCCAGCAGTTCGCGCCGCCCGGCGCAGGCGGCCCGGGCCTCCTCGAACCCCCGGGGGCAGGGGTCCATGCAGCCCGTGCGCCACTCGCGGCAACGCAGGGGATAGGGACACCCGCCCGTCAGCGCCCGGCAGTCGTGCAGGGTCAGCAGCGTGCGCGCCCCGGCGTAGAGCGCGCCGCGCAGGCAGGCCTGCCAGTCCGCGCTGGCGTGCAGGTGCAGCAGCGCCGGGCCGTCGGCCAAGGCCCAGGCCCCGGCGGCCAGGGGCGATACGCGCATCTCGACTCCGGGCTCGCGCCCGGGGGGCGGCGTTTCGGCCCCGGGGTCCGCGTTTCGGGCAACCTCGGAGGCCGCCCCCGGGGCGTCGTCCTGCTCATAGCTCAGGGCCGCGTCGGCCCCGGCGGCCAGGAGCGCCTCGTGCAGCAGCCGGGCCACGCCCGTGGTGCCCCCGCGCAGGCGCAACAGGGTGTGCTGGCGCACCCGGGGCAGCGGCCCCGAGGCGGCGGAAACCGAAGAAACAGCGGGGGCCCCCCGGGGGGCATCGGGCGCCGAAGAATCCCCGGGGCCGGAAGAAGACACGGGGGGCACCTCAGCGCGCCCCGCCGGAGCCCAGGCTCTGCCCGGCGCGTTCCAGCAGGTCGTGCTTCAGGGCCCAGAGCACCAGGAAACGCGCCTGCCCGGCGTCCAGCCCGCACCCGGCGGCGACCTTGGCCGCCAGGGCTCCGGCCCCCAGGGCGTTGCGCGCGAAAAACACCAGCCGGGACACATGCTCCGGGTCCACCAGCCCTTCCAGCCCGGCGCAGACGGTAATGAAATCCTGCCCGCGATAGACGGCTTCGCCCGTGCGCGACCAGCGCAGGGCCAGGGCGTCGTCCCAGCCCGCCGTGGGATAGCCCGCGAAGGCCGCGCCGTAGGGCATGTGCAGCGGGTGGGCCCGCCCGCGCAAGGCGGCCTCGTCCACCGGCTCGGCCCACAGCGCGTCCCACAACTCCACATGGCGCCGGACCACCGAAGCCCAGGTGAACTCCGCGAGCACGCGCTCGCGGGCGGCCCGGCCCATGGCCCGGCGCAGCTCCGGCTGGCGCACCAGCCGGGCCAGGGCCCGGGCCAGGGCGGGCACGTCCACCACCGTCTGCTGGGCCAGCAGCAGGTGCGACTGGTTGTCGAACACCAGGGGCGCCAGGGCGTCCACGTCGGGGGTCGGCCCCGGGCCCAGGGTGGGCACCAGCAGGCCCGTGCTCCCGTCCTGCACAAGGTCGCGGTAGCCGTCGTAGTCCGACACCACGGCGGGCAGCCCGAAGGCGGCGGCCTCCAGCACCGTAAGCCCGAAGGTTTCCTGAGGGTTGTCCACCGGCGAGAGGAACACGTCCGCCGCGTGGAACAGGTCGCGCTTGGCGGCCTCGTCGGGTCGGGACACCACCTCCAGGCGCAGCCCCGCGTTGGCCGCCAGGGCCGCCAGGGTGGCCGGATAGGGGTCGCCCGCGTCGGTCCAACCCGCCACGAACAACCGCAGGCGCGCAAGGTCGACCCCTCCGGCGGCCATGCGCCGCGCGGCGCGCAGCACGGGCACGAGGTCCATCTTGGAATACTGCGAGATGCGCGCGAAGACGAGCAGGGCGCAGTGGTCCTCGTCCAGGCCCAGGCGGTCGCGCGCGGCGGCGCGCTGGGCGGGGTCCGGCGGGCAGAGCGCCTCGGTGTCCACGCCCAGGGGGATGCGCTCCACCCGGGGCCGGGGCAATGGCCCGTAGCAGCCGTCGAGGTGGTCGTACAGCGCGCCGAGCACGCCCACGGCCCCGCGCGAGGTGGCCACAACGCAGTCGCGCGGGGTGACCCCGGGCCAGAGGTGGGCCAGCAGGTCGCGCATGTAGCGCGTATAGCTCAGGGAATGGGTGGGCGCGGTGATGGGGAACAGCGCCGGGGCCAGGGCGTTGCGCAGCCGGGCCAGGTGCGCGGGGTTGTTGATGCAGTCCGAAAGGTGAAAACAGTGATGGCGCCCCGAGGCCAGAGCCCCGGGCAACTCCCGCCGCGTGCGCACGCGCAGGCGCCCGTCGCCCGCCAGGGCCGGGAACTCGCGGGCCAGGAACTCCTCCATCCCCCGGGCCAGCACCTGATCGCGCAGGAAGAAATGGTATTCGTCCAGCGGGTCCAGGGTCAGCAGGGCGCGCAGGAAGGCCTCGTTGGCCACGCTGCGGCCCATGATCTCCCCGCCCTCGTGGAACGGATCCAGAGTGGCCCAGATTTTCCGCGATTCCATAGCGTTCGATCATGCCTCCTGGCGGGGGCGCGCGTCAAGAACCCTGGGTCAGGGGCCGCGCCTGGGTCTGAACCGCACGGGCCCGGGCCACGTCCGCGGCAATGGCCCGCAGGGCGGCCACGTCCTGCACACGGGGGATGAGCCCGCGCTTGAAGGGCACGGCCCAGGCCTCGCCGCGCAGCAGCGCCCGGGCCCAGGCCAGCACCTCGGGGGCGAAGAAATACTTGTTGTCCACAACGATCTGCGCCTTGGCCCGGCCGTCGGCCAGCCGCGCGCGCCAGGAGAAGTTCGCCCGGTGGTGGTTGTAGCGGAACAGCGGCGCGGCCACACGCAGTCCCGAGAACCCCGCCGCCGCGGCCTGGACCCAGAAATCCCAGTCCTCATAGGCCGTGGCCGAAGAGAAGCCCCGGCTGGCGGCGAAGACCTCGCGGCGCATGAGCGTGGCCAGGGTCAGGGGGTTCTGGGTGCGCAGCAGGGCGGGGTCGAACTCCGGCAGGGCCACATCGCGGCTGCCCCCGGGGCCGGATTCCACATAGTCCGTATAGGCCAGGGCCACGTCCGGATCGGCCTCCAGGGCGGCCACCGTGCGCGCCAGGAAGCCCGGGGCCAGTTCGTCGTCGGCGTCCAGGCAGAGCAGGTAGCGCCCGGCGGCCACGCGCAGCCCCGCGTTGCGCACCGGGCCGGGGTGGCCCTGATGGCGCAGGGGCAGCACGCGCAGCCGCGCCAGCCCCAGGGCCGCGCCCAAGGCCCGGGCCACAGGCACGGACTCGTCGGCGCTGCCGTCGTCCACCACCACCAGCTCGACCCGCGAGAGGCCGAAGGTCTGCCCCGCGAGGCTGTCGAACAGGCGCGGCAGGAAGCGGGCGTACTCGTAATTGGCGACCACGACGGACACAAGCGGCGTTTCGGGCATGGACCTTCCCAGGGAACAAAGTTTCCGGAGCGCGCCAACGGGGTGGGCGCGGGCCGAACGCAAGACGGACGCGAATCGGACGCGTCGGGTCCGTCGGCTCATCGGCGCAACCCGGCGGCGGGTTTAGCCCCTGCGCGGCCCCAAGTCAAAAAACCGACCGCCGGGCAGGCCGCAAAAAAATCCGCGCCCGCCAGGGGGCTTCTGCCGCGCCGGGCCCCGCTCCATTTTGGCCCCGTTCTTGCTAGCCAAACTGCGATTCGCCCTCTCAGCACAAAGGACGCAGCAATGAACACTGTGGAACAGAACATCCTCTTCTGGGGCCTGGGGCTCGACGAACTGGACGCCAAGCGCATCCAGGCCGCCGTGCCGGGCTGCACCCTGCGCAACTGGCCCGAGTCCGCCCTGCCGGGCGAGACGGACATGGACGAGGAAACGCCTTTCATGGTCTGGATTCCCATGCGCGTGTGGGAGCGGCTGGACGCCGCCGGGCGCGCGGCCATCCTGGAATGGGACCCGCCCCAGAAGGTGCTGGTGCTCGACCCGGGCGGCGAGGCCGACCTGGAGGCCTTCATCGACATGGGCTTTCTGACCGTACTGCGTCGCCCCCTGGCCGAACCCAAGATCATCGACACCATGCGCAAGGCGGGCGAGGTCCACTCGCTCTATGAAGACATCATGCGCATGACCCGCGAAATCGCCCTGGAACGGGAAATCCTCTCGCGCAAGACGGACTATCTGCTGTTCCTCAACCGCTTCATGGCCCGGGTGTCCGAAAGCCTGAACCCCGCGACCATCGTGGCCACCGCCCGCAAGGACCTGGCCGAACTGCTGCCCGTCACCGCCGCCCAGGGCATCTTCTGGCAGGAGATGGGCAAGGACTCCATGGAAAGCGAGATTTTCCTGGCCTTCCACGAGGACCCCGCCGTGCAGGAGCAATGGATAGAACTGCTTCTGGGCAGCGCGCGCAGACTCTCGGGCGCCAAGGTCGAGAGCTACCAGCTCACCTACCTCATGGACGCCGACGCCGTGGCCGAGGGCGCGGACCTGACCCCGCGCGACGGGCGCTTCTTCCTGTTGCCCCTCAAGGCGGGCGGGCGCAATTTCGGCTGCCTGGCCCTGCTGACCGGCGAGGAGGTCCGCCTGACGCGCCAGCAGCGCGACGTGCTCAACTCCGCCGTGAGCCACATGGGCCTCGCGCTGAAGAACGCCCTGCTCTACCGCGAAGTCAAGCTGCGCGCGGACCACGACGGCCTCACGCGCATCTACAACCGCCATTATTTCGACGAGCGCATCGTGGAGGAACTCTCGCGCGCCCAGCGCTACGGGCAGGACATCTCCCTGCTCATCCTCGACCTGGACCACTTCAAGGCCGTGAACGACACCTACGGCCATCAGGCCGGGGATCTGGTGCTCAAGGACGTGGGCCAACTGCTTCAGGACACCCTGCGCTCCACGGACTTCGCCGCGCGCTACGGCGGCGAGGAATTCTGCGTCATCCTGCCGCACACCGGGCAGGCCCAGGCCCTGCTGCTGGCCGAACGCCTGCGGACCAAGGTCCAGGCCCTGCGCTTCTCCTTCGAGGGTCGCGACTTCACGGTCACGGCCAGCATCGGCGTCTCGTCCCTGACCCCGGGCGCCTTCGCGCGCAATGCGGACCTCGTGCGCGAGGCCGACCGTGCCCTGTACACGGCCAAGGGCCAGGGCCGCAACCAGGTCTGCCTAGCCAATGAATGCCTGACCGAACCCGCCACCCGCGCGGGCGCTGCGGGCTGAGGCCCGGCGCGGGCACCCTGCACACGCAATGAAAAGGCCGCCCTTGGGCGGCCTTTTTGCCATGTCTGGCCATGTCTGGCCATGTCTGGCCACGTCTGGCCCGGTCTGGCCCGGCATCGGCCGGATGGGGCGACCTGCGCCCCGGCAGACACCGTGCCATCCTCGTCCGGTCGAGTTCTCGCAAGGCCGGGGCGCGCCCGCCGCCTACCCTTCGTCCGCCCCCCGCGCAAGCTCGTTGAGCCCGGCGATGAAGCCTTCCGGGTCGGGCGCGTTTTTGCGTTCGAGCAACTCGCCGATGCTGCCCGGGTACTCCCCGGCGCAGGAAAAGGGCGAGACCCCGTTGCGGATGCAATAGGTCATGGCTCCGGGCAGGGCCAGCACCTCGTCCACCGGAGTATCCGGCGTTATCGCGGCCATGTTCCGCCTCCCCGCGCGGGGGCGGGGCGGGGCCGGAGCCCCGTCCCGCCGGTCGTGCGCGGCTAGTACAGCCCGAGGGGCTCCTCGGACATGTGGATGTAGATATTCTTGTTCTGCGTGTAGTGGTCGAGCATCATGAGGTGCGTTTCGCGGCCGATGCCGGACTTCTTGTAGCCGCCGAAGGGCGAGTGGGCGGGCAGGAGGTTGTAGCAGTTGACCCACATGCGCCCGGTCTCCACCGCCCGCGCGACGCGCATGGCCCGGTTGAGGTCGCGCGTCCAGACCGCGCCGCCCAGGCCATAGTCGCTGTCGTTGGCCATGGCGACGACCTCGGCCTCGTCGCGGAACTTGATGACGCAGGCCACGGGGCCGAAGATCTCCTCCTGGGCCACGCGCATGGAGTTCTTCACGTCGGTCAGCAACGTGGGCTGCATGAAGGCGCCCTTGGCCAACGGGCCCGCATCGGCGCGTCGGCCTCCGGCGGCAACCGTCGCGCCCTCGGCCTTGCCCACCTCGACATAGGCCAGGATCTTCTCCAATTGATGCTGGTTCACCTGGGAGCCCATGATGGTGTCCTTCTCCCAGGGCAGGCCGACCCTGATCCTGCCGAAGGCCGCCGCCGCCGCCGCGACGTACTTGTCGTACACGTCCTCATGCACGAACACGCGCGACCCCGCGCAGCACACCTGGCCCTGGTTGAACAGGATGCCCAGTTGGATGCCTTCCAGCGCCTTTTCGAAGGGCGCGTCGGGGAAGATGATGTTGGCCGACTTGCCGCCCAGTTCCAGCGTGGCCGGAATGAGCTTTGCGGCCGCGGCCGCAGCCACGGTGTAGCCCACCTTGGTGGAGCCGGTGAAGGCCAGCTTGCGGAAGCCCGGGTGGGTCAGCATGTCGTTGCCCGCGCCGGAACCCTTGCCGGTGATGACGTTGACCACGCCCGGGGGCACGGCCTGGGCCAGGAGCTTGGCGAGTTCCAGCACACTGAGCGGCGTTTCGCTGGAGGGCTTGATGACCACGCAGTCCCCTGCGGCCAGGGCCGGGGCGATCTTCCAGGCGGCCATGAGCAGCGGGAAGTTCCAGGGGATGATCTGCCCGACCACGCCGATGGGCTCGCGCAGGATGATGCTCATGGTGGTGTCGTCGATCATCACCGCGCGGCCTTCCTCGGTGCGGATGGCGGAGGCGAAGTAGCGGAAATGGTCCGAGGAGAGGGGCACGTCGATGGCCGTGGTCTCGCGGATGGGCTTGCCGTTGTCGAGGGTTTCGACCATGGCCAGGTGCCCGGCGTTGGCGTCGATGAGATCGGCCACGCGCAGCAGAACGGCCGCCCGCTCCTGCGGGCTGGTACGCTTCCACGACTCGAAGGCCTTCCACGCGGCCTGCACCGCGGCGTCCACGTCTTCGGAGCTTGCGTCCACACAGGTGGCCAGCGCCTCGCCGCTGGCCGGGTTGCGGGTGGTAAAGGTTTTGCCGTTCGAGCCCGCGACCCACTGGCCGCCGATAAAAAGCTTGTAGCTGCTGTCGATTTGCGCCTTCATGGTGAGCCTCCTTGCGTTTTCAACAGGTTTGCCGGGTGGCCCTGTACAACGGGGTACGACCGGAAATTTATTATGCTGTTGCTTACATATTAATATAACTGAATATTTTACCCAAGGCAACCGTGTCTGGAAAAAAGTGGATAAAAAACCGCCCAGGGTTTTGCACAACGACGCCCTGGCTCCCGCTCAAACCCCGGCCCTCCCGCCCGGCTTGACCCCCGCCCCGAAGACGCCTATGGAGCATCCCTCCGGCACACCGCCGGGATGGAGGCCGCCCTCCATCTAAAACATCACTCCGGAGTTCGACATGCCCAATGAAATCCTGTGGCTGGGCTTTGCCCTGTTCGACCTGTCCATGGTCGTCGTCCTGCACCGCTTCTTCGGCAAGGCCGGGCTCTACGGCCTGATCGTCTTCAACCTGATCCTGTGCAACATCCAGGTGCTCAAGACGGTGCAGCTCTTCGGGCTGACCACCACCCTGGGCAACGTGCTCTACGCCAGCGTGTTCCTCTCCACCGACATGCTCGGCGAACTGTACGGCAAGGCCGCGGCCAAACGCGGGGTGCTTTTGGGGTTCACGGTGCTCGTGCTGGCCACGGTCTACATGCAGATCGCCCTGGCCTTCACGCCCACGGCCGACGACTTCGCCCAGCCGCACATGGAAGCCATTTTCGGCCTCCTGCCGCGCATCGCCCTGGCCAGCATGGCCGCCTATCTCGTGTCCCAATTCCACGACGTTTGGGCGTTTCATTTCTGGAAAGACCGCACGGGAGACGCCAAGCTCTGGCTGCGCAACAACGCCAGCACTTTGGTCAGCCAACTGCTCGATTCGTCCATTTTCTGCCTCGTTGCGTTCTGGGGCGTCTTCCCATGGCCCGTGCTGCTTGAAATCATGCTTACGACGTATGTTTTCAAGAGCATCGTCGCCCTTCTCGACACGCCGTTCCTGTATTTTGCGCGGCATGTGGGCACGGTTGCGGGCCGGGCGCGGTCCTGATAGAAAAGGGGGGAAGGACAAGCCAACGCCAACCCCCGCGAGGAATGCATGCAACAGGTTCAACTGCTGATCGTCGGCCAGGGCCCCGCGGGCCTGAGCGCCGCCATCTACGCCGCCCGGGCCGACATCGAAACCGTCGTCGTCGGCCTGCCGCCCAAGATCGACGGCGAATACGACATCGACAACTATTTCGGCTTTCCCGACACCACCAAGGCCAACGTCATCATGGCCGCCGGGCGCACCCAGGCCGAGCGCTTCGGCGCCACCATCGTCACCGCCCGGGTGCTCGGCATCCACATGAACGAGGCCATGCGCTTCGAGGTCAAGACCGAGTCCGGCCACTACGACGCCTGCGCCGTGATCCTGGCCACGGGCGTCTCCAAGGTCCGCCCCGGCATCTCCAACTTCGACGACTACGACGGCAAGGGCATTTCCTACTGCGTGTCGTGCGACGGGTTCTTCTATCGCGGCCGTCCGGTGGTGGCCCTGGGCGAAGGCGTCTACGCCGCCAGCCAGGCCCTGGAACTGCTGGCCTATACCGACAAGGTCGCCCTGTGCACCCAGGGCAAGGAAATGACGATCTCCCAGGAATACCTGAAGAAACTCGAAGAAGCCAACATCCCGATCATCAAGCGCAAGATCGTGGAATTGCGCGGCGCCCCGGCCCTGGAGACCCTGGTCTTCGAGGACGGCGACACCTACGCCGCCGACGGCCTGTTCATCGCCATGGGCGAGGCCTCCTCGTCGGACTTCGCCTGGACCCTGGGCCTGGAACGCAACGGCAACCACATCGTGGCCAACCCCATGCAGGAGACGAACATCCCCGGCGTGTACGCCGCGGGCGACTGCGTGGGCCGCTTCGCGCAGATCAGCGTGGCCGTGGGCGAAGGCGCCGTCGCCGCCCGGCAGGCCATCAAGTACTGCCGCGACAAATGCCCCAAGGCCCGCTCCTGAAGCTCCTGAAGGCAGGCGGCCCAAAGTCGGCAGTGCCGCCGCGCCGCTCCCCTTTCACGCAACAGGCGCGTTCCTGAACTAAAATCCCCGACCTCCCGCGCGCCGGGCCCGTCTGCCGGGTCCGGCGCGCTTGTTCACTCACCCGGGAAAGGGGCAGCCCCATGCTGCCCGCAGCCGGGCCCGCGACCATCCGGTCATGAGTCGGCGACCCGGCTCGCGCTCCGGCATCGTGTCGCACCCGTCGCTCATGATGGAACGCGGTCGGCGTACGTCCCGCCGCCCCGGGCACCGGGCCGCGCCTTGACAAAAACCGCCTCAAAAGGATATGAAATTCGGCTTGGCAAGCACCGGATGGGCCAATAGCTCAGTTGGCAGAGCTTCCGGCTCATAACCGGATGGTCGCAGGTTCGACCCCTGCTTGGCCCACCACCGACACCCCGGAGGTGCCGCGAGAAGCCCCGCCGCGCGGAGCGCCCTCGCCCTCCTTGGCTCCCCAACCGGTGCCCGAAGCCGGAGAGACCATGGATCACGCAGCCGTCATCGCCTGCATCGAGCAGATCGCCCCGCCCGCCGGGGCCGCCGCGTGGGACAACAGCGGCGTGCAGGTGGCCGGAACCCGCGCCCAGGTGCGCAAGCTCGGCGTGACCATCGACCCCGCGCCCGGGCGGCTGCGCGAGGCCCTGGACTGGGGTGCGGACATGGTGCTGACCCACCATCCGCTGTACATGGAGCCCAAGCCCCTGTCGCGGCCCGGATATTTCCTGGACGCCGCGCGGGCCGTGCTCGCCGACGGCGTGTGGCTCTACGCGGCGCACACCTCCCTGGACGTGCGCCCCGAAGGCCCGGCGGGCTGGCTGGCGCGGACACTGCGCCTGGAGAACCTGCGCGTGCTCGAACCCGCAGGCCCCGAGGCGCCGCAAACGGGCTACGGTCTGGCGGGCGAACTGCCCGCGCCGCTGCCCTGGGAGGAGTTCGCCGCGCACCTGGGCGACTGCGTTGCGCGCGACTTCTGGACCCTGGCGGGGGAGGCGCCGCGCCGGGTGCGCACGGTGGCGTATTGCACGGGCTCGGGGGCGTCCCTGGGCGGGGCCGCCCAGGCCGCCGGGGCCGAGGTGCTCGTCACCGGCGACGTGAAGTACCACGCGGCCATGGAGGCCGAAATTTTCACCATCGACGTGGGTCATTTCTCCCTTGAGGAGCGCATGACCCGCGAGATGGCCGCCCTGCTGGACGAACGTCTCGGCCCGCAGGGCGTCAGCGTGCGTTTTTTCCCCGGCAGCGACCCCTTGCGGGTCCACCTGCCCAAATAGGTTCCCCGGGCCCGGCCCGGAACCGAGCAACCAAGGCCGGCCCGCGCGGGCCGCGCAGACCGAAGCGGCCGCCGCGTGCGGCCATGGGAGGATACCCCTTTGAGCATGTACCTCGAACAGATCGAAAAACTCGTCGTCCTCCAGAAGGTGGACGGCGAGATCCTCGTCCTTGAAGAAGAACTGGGCAGCATGCCCCGCGAACTGGCCGACCTGGAGGCCAGGAATGCCGAGCTTCTGGAACGCAAGGCCGTTCTCGACGACAAGCTCGACATCCTGAACACCCAGCGCAAGCGCCTGGACCTGGAGATCGAGGACAACACCTCGCGCATCAAAAAGAGCAAGAACAAGCTCATGATGGCGGGCAACACCCGCGAATACCACGCCATGATGCGCGAAATGGACAACATGGAGAAGACCACGCGCAACCGCGAGGAGGAAAAGGTCGCCCTGGCCGAGGAGCTGGAGCGCCAGACCGCCCTGCTCGACGAGCTGCAAAAGGAGCAGGCCGAGCTGACCGCCCAGCTTGAGGAATACCAGGGCAACCTGAAGAAGCGCTCGGCCGCCGCGCGCAAACGCCTGGCCGAGTTGCAGAAAGAGCGCGAGGAAGCCTGCGTCGTGGTGCCCGCTCCGGTGCTCAAGCGCTACGAATTCATCCGCGAGCGCATCTCCAACCCCGTCATCGTGCCGGTGACGGCGGGCGTCTGCTCGGGCTGCTTCATCCAGATTCCGCCCCAGGCCTTCAACGACCTGCAAAAGGGCGAGACCATCCTCTCCTGCCCCAACTGCCAGCGCCTGATCTACTGGTGCGAGCATTTCCACGCCTGCGACTCGCCCCTGGCCGCCGCCGCCATCCGCACCCCGGTGGCCATGGACGACGACGAGGACGAAGCCGGGCCCGACGACGAGCGCGACGAGGAGCCGCGCTACGCGGACGACCACGACGGCCCCGACGACGAGCGCGACGACGACGACCGCTGATTCGTGCCGCCCGGCCCCGGGCTCTGGACTTCGGGGCCGGGCGGACCTAGTTTCAAGACTTGGGAGCCGGACGGGCCATCGCCGCGGCCTGCAAGGGCCGGGGAGGAAAGTCCGGGCTCCGCAGGGCAGGACGCTGGATAACGTCCAGGGGGCGAAATCCCCGGAAAGTGCCACAGAAAGCAAACCGCCCTCCCCGGAGGGTAAGGGTGAAACGGTGGGGTAAGAGCCCACCAGCGGCCGGGGCGACCCGGTCGGCTCGGCAAACCCCGTCCGGAGCAAGGCCAAATAGGAAGGCGTTTGAGGCTGGCCCGGCCGATGCCTTCGGGTAGGCTGCTTGAGGCGGCGGGCAACCGCCGCCCTAGAGGAATGATGGCCACCCCGCAAGGGGAACAGAACCCGGCTTACAGTCCGGCTCCCTTTTCAGCACACGACCGGGCGCGCCCGGGGCTCGGCCCCCGGCGCGCCCGCAACGTATCCGCACCCCTCCAGGAGGCCCCATGAGCACGTGGGTGGTGATTCCCGCCGCAGGCAGCGGCACGCGGCTGGCCGCCGCCGGGCTCGGCACGGGCAAGCAGTTCCTGCCCTGGCGCGGCGCCCCGCTCTATTGGGCCGGCGTGCGCACCCTGGCCCGTGTGGCCGGGGTTCACGGCGTGGCGCTGGCCTTCCCGCCCGCCGAGCTGGCCCAGGCCGGGGCCCGGGCCGAGGCCCTGGCCGCCGCCGAGGACCTGGGGCTGCCCCTGCGCTTCGCCCCCGGCGGCGCGCGGCGTCAGGATTCCGTGGCCGCCGCCCTGGCCGTGCTGCCCCGGGATTGCACACGGGTGCTGGTTCACGACGCGGCGCGGCCCTTCGCCTCGGCCGCGCTGGTCACCGCGCTGCTGGCGGCCCTGGATGCGGGCGCCCGCGCGGCCATCCCCGCCGTGCCGGTGAAGGATACTGTCAAACGCGTGGCGGGCGGGCACGTCGCCGCCACCCTGCCCCGGGCGGAACTGGCGGCGGTGCAGACGCCGCAAGCCTTCGTCCTGGCCGACCTGCTGGCCGCCCACGCACACTGCGCCCGCAACGGGCTGGACGTGACCGACGACGCATCCATGGTCGAGGCCCTGGGCCTGGAGGTGGCCGTGGTGCCCGGCGAGGAGAGCAACGTGAAAATCACCACCCCGGAGGATCTGCGGATGCTCGCGCCCCGAAGCGCCGCCCCGGCCCGCGTGCCCGTCACCGGCTGGGGCTACGACGTGCACAAGTACGGCCCCGGGCGGCCCATGGTCCTGGGCACGGTGCCCATCCAGGGCGGGCCGGAGGTCGTGGCCCATTCCGACGGCGACGTGCTGCTGCACGCCCTGGCCGACGCCCTGCTGGGCTGCCTGGGCCGGGGCGACATCGGCGAGCACTTTCCGGACACCGACCCGCGCTACGAAGCCGTTCCCTCCGCCGTGCTGGTCAACGAGGTGCTGGAAATGGCCCTGGAAGCCGGGCTGGAAGTGACCCACGCCGACCTGACGCTCATCTGCCAGGTGCCGCGCCTGGCGCCCTGGAAGGCCCAGATCCGCACCGCCGTGGCCGGACTGCTGCGCCTGCCCGCCGGGCGGGTCAACGTCAAGGCCACCACCGAAGAGGGCCTGGGCTTCACGGGCGAGAAGAAGGGCATCAAGGCCGTGGCCTGCGTCAGCGCCCTGCTCCCGGGGTAAGCGCCCCGCTCCCGGCACACGGCCCCTGCCCGGCCGTGCGGTCCGCTGCCGCCTCGGGCAAAAGGAAAGCCGGCCCGCCATCCATGGCGGGTCGGCTCCCGTTTACGGTCCCGGCGCGGCGGATGCCCTAGGCCACGGAATCCACGCCGGAACCCAGATCCATCAACCCGCCCAGGCTGTCGAGGCTCGACTCGTTCTGGGAGTTGTAGGCGTCACGATAGGCCTGCACGGCCTCGCGCAGCAGCTTGGCCATGGAGTTTCCGGATTCCGAACCCTGGCTGCCGCCCAGGCCCATGGCCTGGAGATCCTCGGCGCTCACGCCGTAGAATTCGGCCCATTCCTCCTGGGTGACCACGCCGTCGCCGTTGAGGTCGGCTTCTTCGGTGGAGGACGACGAGCCCGCGGCGGCCGCCTCGGTCACGGAGGTCTCCTCCTCTTCCTCCTCCTCGCTGCCGGAGGAGCCCGTTCCCGCATTCTGCACGGCGGACAGCAGGGCATCGCCCTCCTGGTCCAGGCCGAAGTAGGCCAGGGCCTCCTCGGGGGTGACCTCGCCGTCGCCGTCGGCGTCGGCGGCCTCGGTCTCGCCGGACTCCTCAAGGCTCTGCATGAGCGAACCGATGAGCCCGCCGTCGTCCTCGCCTTCGCCCATGCGCATCTGGTTCATCATGGCCAGATTGTCCTGCATGGCTTCGAGCTTCTCCACGAGGGCGGCAAGCTCCTCCTCGCTCAGTTCGCCGTTGCCGTCCGTGTCGAACTCCTCCATGAGCTTGGCCTGGAGGGACGACGCGTCCTCAGAGACCCCGCTGGAGGACTGCGACCCGGACTGCATCGTCGCCAGCAGGTCCTGCAGCGACGATGTGCCCTGTCCGCTTACGCTGGAAATCGACATGTCCTTGCTCCTTGGTTTACGCCCCCGGCTGGAAGGGGAAGCGGCTGCACATTCTGCCGCCTCCCTGCCGTCGCAGCCCGGGCATGCAAGAAGCCCCCCCGCGCATGGCCGCCGCGCGTTAACGTTCGTTCATGATTTATTAAGAATGGCAAAGGCGGGCGCGGCCCGCTTGGGCGCCCCGGCGCGGCCAAGGGCTTTGACGGCCCGGGCCGTTTCGGGCATGATGCCCAACCGGCCCGCAAGGCCCGGCCACGCCAACGCAATCATCACGCCAGGGAGCGACCCCATGCAACTGTACAACACCATGACCCGCCGCAAGGAGGAGTTCGCACCCCTGCGCGGCAACCACGTGCGCATGTACGCCTGCGGCATCACGGCCTACGATTACTGCCACATCGGCCACGCGCGCTCGGCGGTGGTCTTCGACGTGCTCGTGCGCACCCTGCGCCACATGGGCTATACCGTGACCTTCGCGCGCAACTTCACGGACATCGACGACAAGATCATCGTGCGCGCCAACGAGAACGGCGAGGACCCCATGGCCCTGGCCGAGCGCTTCATCCAGGCCTTCTACGAGGACATGGATCGCCTGGGCATCCTGCGCGCCGACGTGGAGCCCCGCTGCACCACGCACATCCCCGAGATGATCACCCTGACCGAAGAACTCATCGCCAAGGGGCACGCCTACGCCACGCCCTCGGGCGACGTGTATTTCCGGGTCCGCTCCTTTGCGGACTACGCCAAACTCTCGGGCCGCGACATCGACGAGATGCGCGCGGGCGCCCGCGTGGCCCCCGGCGAGGAAAAGGAAGACCCCCTGGACTTCGCCCTCTGGAAGGCCGCCAAGCCCGGCGAACCCACCTGGGACAGCCCCTGGGGCCCCGGCCGCCCCGGCTGGCACCTGGAGTGCTCGGCCATGAGCGACAAACACCTCGGCCTGCCGCTGGATATCCACGGCGGCGGCCAGGATCTCGTCTTCCCGCACCACGAGAACGAAATCGCCCAGAGCGAGGCCGCCACGGGCCGGGAAATGGCCCGCTTCTGGGTCCACAACGGCTTCGTGCAGGTGGATTCGGAAAAAATGTCCAAGAGCCTGGGCAACTTCAAGACCATCCGCGAGATCATGGAGGCCTACCTGCCCGAGACGCTGCGCTATTTCCTGCTGACCAAGCACTACCGCAGCCCCATCGACTTCACCCTGGACAACATGGACGAGGCCGAGAAGAACCTGCGGCGCATCTACACCGCGCGCCAGGAGATGGCCGCCGCCCTGGCAGGCACGAAATGGGCCGCCACGGACCTGCCCGCCGAACTGAACGCCGAGATCGCCGAGCAGGAAGCCGCCTGGGAGGCGGCCATGGCCGACGACATGAACACCGCCCAGGCCCTGGGCCACGTGTTCAACCTCGTGCGGCTGGCCGGGCGCATCGCCGAAGACAAGGCCCTGCGCAAGACCCGGGGCGCCAAGGCCGCCTGGGAGCGCATCCAGGCCGACCTGGACACCTGGGGCGCGGTGCTCGGCGTCTTCACCCAGGACCCGGCGCAGTTCCTCGCCGCCCTGCGCGACACCCAGGCCCGGCGCAAGGGCATCGACACCGCCCGGGTCCAGGCCCTGCTGGACCAGCGCGCCGCCGCCCGCGCCGCCAAGGACTTCGCCGCCTCCGACGCCCTGCGCGACCAGCTCGCCGCCCTGGGCGCCACGGTCAAGGACACCCCCGCCGGGCAGGCCTGGGACGTGGCCTGACCGCAGGCCACTCTCCCCCGCTCCACTCGGAGAAAAGCCGCCGCCACAGTCTTGCGACTGCGGCGGCGGTTTCCTTTCTTGCGCCGGGCCCCCACCCCCGCCCCAAGGCAAAACGGCTTTGACGAACCCGTCAAAGCCGTTTGCTTGTTAGTGAGGCCTGATCATGCGGCACGGCGCAGGAGCCCGGGCTGGGGGGCAGCCCGGAAGAACTTCCGGACCGCCCCGCCGCGTCTGGATTCCCCGCGCAATCGGGGCGCCTTGCTTAGGCCAGCATGCCGCCGCTCTTGGCGTATTTGAGAATGCCTTCGGCGCAGCGGAAGCCCAGGGCGCCCACGGTGCCCGTGGGGTTGCAGCCGCCGTTGTGCGTGAAGTTGCCCGCGCCGACCACGAAGAGGTTCTCGGCGTCCCAGTGTTGCAGGTAGGAGTTGACCACGCTGTCCTCGGGGCTCTTGCCCGTGATGGTGCCGCCGGTGTTGTGCGTGGTCTGGTAGGGCACGATGTTGTAGTCCTTGATCATGCCCCGGGGCGCGACGGCCACCGTGTCCATGTTTTTGACGATCTCCTCGATCTTCTTGTTCATGTAGGTGAAGAGCGCCTTGTCCTGGTCGGTGAAGTTGTAGGTCATGCGCAGCAGGGGCAGGCCGTAGGCGTCCTTGTAGGTCGGGTCCAGGTCCAGGAAGTTCGCCCGGTGCGGCATGGACGCGCCCTGCGCGCCGACGCCGAAGGTCCGGTTGAAGTTGCGGATCGAGCTTTTCTTGAACTCCGCGCCCCAGGACGGGGTGCCGGGGTCGGTGGTGTTGCCCGCGATGGGCCGCTTGCCCGTCTGCGAAAGGGCGATGCAGCCGCCGTGGATGAAGTCCAGCCCGGAGTGGTCGAAGGCATCGGCGTTGAAGTCGTCGATGACCATGCCCAGGGCTCCGGCTCCGGCGTAGAGGTTCGAGGGATCCTTCAGGTAGCCCGTGGCGCCGGGGAGGATCTGGTAGCAGTAGCCCTTGCCCAGCGTGCCCTTGCCGGTGGCGGGGTCGTACTGGCGGCCGATTTGCGACACCATGAGCAGCTTGGCGTTGTTGAGCACGTAGCTGGAAAGCACCACCACGTCCGCAGGCTGGATGAATTCCTCCATGGTCAGCGTGTCCACGTAGCGCACGCCGGTGACCTTGTTGCCTTTCTTCAGGATTTCAACCACGTTGCAGTTGCAGCGCACCTCGCAGTTGCCGGTTTTTTCCGCCACGGGGATGAACGTATTGGTCGGCTGGGCCTTGGCGTCGTATTCGCAGGCGAAGCGCTCGCAGAACCCGCAATACTGGCAGGGGTTGAGCTGCATGCCGTCCGTGGTGGTGTACGGCTCGGAGGCGATGGCCGCCGGAATGTGGTAGGGATGGTAGCCCAGCCCCTTGGTCGCCTTCTCGAAGAGCTTCATGCCCGGCGTCTTGACCAGCGGAGGCATGGGCCAGGGCTTGGAGCGCTTGCCGTCGAAGTGCCCCGGCTCGCCGGACACGCCGATGGCGTACTCGAACTTGGTGAAGTACGGCTCCAGTTCCTCATAGGTCAGGGGATAGTCCTGAAGCTGGTAGTCCGGCCCGAGCTTGTTCTTGCCGTAGCGCTCCTCGGTCATGGTCTTGATCTGGAAGTCGTAGGGCTTGAAGCGGTAGTTCATGCCGTTCCAATGCACGCCCGCGCCGCCCAGGCCGTCGCCCAGGCAGAACGAGCCCATGCGCCGCATGGGCAGGGCGGGCATCTTCTCGGAATTGCGGAAGGTTATGGTTTCCTTGGACAGGTCCTGCATCAGGCCGAAGTTGATGGCGTAGCGCCACTCGTCATGGATTTCCAGGAAGTCGTCCAGGCCGCGACGGCCGCCGCGCTCCAGACCGACGGCGGAAAGACCCGCCTTGGCGCATTCCGCCAGGGCGATGCCGCCCGTGAAGCCCACGCCCACCGTCACCACGTTCACTTTCTTCAATTCTTTCGCCATGGTCGCCTCCTACTGCATGCTGGCCAGGGAAATGGGCTCGACCTTGTCGAATCCGTCGTTTTCGATGAGGTGCGTGTAGACCATCTGCGCGCCCGGGTAGTCCTTCAGGCGCCAGCCATCCATGTTGTTGTTTCCGTTGTAGATCGGGTCCGCATAGCAGCCCGCCAGCACGGCGCCGCGCAACTCGCCGAAGAAGTAGGACGACTTGAAGCCCTCGGTGGGCAACTCCCCGGCCTGGCACAGCTTGAGGATTTCGTCCTGCTCGGCGCCGGAGAGCTTGGGGAAGTCCTTCTTGTGGCGCTGGTGCGCGGCCGCGTTGAGGGCCAGCAGGCCCTGGCGGAACAGATCGCGTCGGATGAGCGGCGTTTGCGGGCCCTGGGTGGATGCGCCCGGGGCGAAGGGGCCCTGCATGTATTCACGGGCATTGTAGCCCCAGGCGCCCGCAAGCTGGTTGTCGATGAAATACGGCACGGCCAGTTCGATGGCCCCGGGGCCGAGTTCGTCCTTGGGGAAGATTCGCTCCGCCGCGCTGGACAGGATGGAGAACTCCAGCGTGTTGGTGAAGAACATCCTGCCGCGATGCAGGTTCACGTCCCCGGGAGCGCCGTGGCCGTGCTCCGCGTGTTGCGCGGCGGCCTCGCCCGCGGGCAGGGCCATGGTCCCCAACGCGGCGGCACCCGCCGCGATGCCGGTGACTTTGAGAAAATTACGGCGCGAAACCTTGCTGTCGTCTGCCATAGGATGCCTCCTTTGCGTGAAAGTGCGGGCGCGGCGCAAGCGAGCCCCTGTCCGCCGCGCCTTCTCCGGTATACTGGACTCTTAGGGTCAGAATCTAGCAAATGCCGCACGCGAAGGAAAGGCCTGACAGCATTTTTTCGTTTTCTCTCTAGGATTTTGCCGTTCAGGGAGCGCAAGGGAGGTGCTCTCGGAGGGGCTCTTCCGTGTCCCGTTCCGGAAACTTTCCGCCGAGGGCGCCAGCGCGATGGACTGGCGCCCGTGGCGGATGGGGAATGGAAAATAGAAATCCCAAGGCGCCATTATGCATCCGTGCGAATACGATCCTCATACGTGAGCAGAGGATTTCCCGGCCCAAAATGGAGTTGGGTGTCGGCGGGGAAAGGGGAAATCGGCCAAGGTGCCATTCGGAGGGCAGGAGTCGGTTCCTGGGAAACCCGGAGGAAACCGGAATAAGGGGAAGCGACACACTATTGTTCAGAGAACACAACAAAAACTTGTGCGCGGCAACGCCCCGGCATCGCCCTTTCCCAGGCCGGGAGGCCGTTACGAGACTCCTGGGTTTTGGCGCGACCAAACATGCGGGCGCGCAACGTCTTACGGACACCGCACACGGCGGGACGAACAGGAGCCGTGCGGGGCATGGCGGATTGCTCGAAGCCGCTCTCAGCTTCAGCCAAGGAGCCTGTAGCTGCCCGTCAGCTCCCGCCCTCTTTCCCCCGCCCGAACAGCCGCGTCTGCAACACAGCGATGTTCTTGACTTCCCCGGGGTGCAGGACCGGGGCGTAGCCGAGGCGGGCGGCTTGTTTGAGGCGGATGTCGTGGGAGGCCACGGGGCGGATCTGGCCGTTCAGGTCGATTTCGCCCCAGGTCACGGCGCCTTCGGGCAGGGCGCGGTCGTAGAAGCTCGACAGCACGGCGGCGACGATGGCGGCGTCCAGGGCGGGGTCGGCCAGCTTCATGCCGCCGCCGATCTTGGCGTAGATGTCCACGCCGCCCAGGTTCAGGCGCAGCTTTTTTTCCATCACCGCCAGCAGCAGGTGCAGGCGGTTGGCGTCGAAGCCCAGGGCCGTGCGCCGGGGGATGGCCAGGAAGGTCTTGGTCACCAGGGCCTGGACTTCCACGGCAAAGGGCCGCTGGCCCGAAACGGCCATGCACAGCGCCGCGCCGGACAGGCCGGGGTCGCGGTCCTGCAAAAAGAACGTGGACGGATCGCCGACCACCTCCATGCCCGCGCCGGTCATGTGGAAGAGCAGAATCTCGTGCGCCGGGCCGAAGCGGTTCTTCATCACGCGCAGCATGCGGAACAGGTGCTGGCGGTCGCCCTCCAGGGAGAGCACGGTGTCCACCATGTGTTCCAGCAGCTTGGGCCCGGCGATCTGGCCCTCCTTGGTCACATGGCCGACCAGGACCAGGGTCGTGCCGCAACGCTTGGCCTGCTCCACCAGCGCCGTGGACACGGCGCGCACCTGCGACACGCTGCCCGGCAGCCCGTCCACCGCTTCGGAGGACAGGGTCTGCACCGAGTCCACCACCATCAGGTCCGGCGCATGGCCCTGGGCCAGGGCGGCCAGGGCGTCCTCGGCGCGGGTGGTGGCCATGGCCAGCAGGTCCGGCGAAAGCAGGCCCAGCCGCTCGGCCCGGCCGCGAATCTGGCCCAGGGACTCCTCGGCGGACACGTAGACCGCGCTGCGCCCGGTGCGCGCCAGGTTGCCCACCAGTTGCAGCAGCAGCGTGGACTTGCCGATGCCCGGCTCCCCGGCCAAAAGCACCACCCCGCCGGGCACGAAGCCCTTGCCCAGCACCTCGTCCAGGGCGTCCAGCCCGCTGGAATAGGCCACGGCGCGGCCCTGGCGCAGTTCGGCCAGGGGCGCGGGGCGGTTCTCGGCCAGCAGGGTTTCGGCACTGGGGCGACGGCCCGGGGCACCGGCCGCGGGCTTGGCCTCGGCGTGCTCGGTCAGGCTGTTCCACGCGCCGCACCCCGCGCACTGGCCCTGCCACTGGTGCGACTTCGCGCCGCACTCGGTGCAGACGTAAACGCGCCGGGTCTTCATGGATGGAAAGCAGAGGCCGGAGGAAGCACGCGGGGCCGGGGCGCCGGGGCCGGAACCACGCCCGCGCGGGCGCCCCGGCGACGGCCCCCGGCACAGGCGCGGCGCGAGGCGCCGCCCCGGCTTCCGGCCCGGACGCGGGTCGCGCTCACGGCGCGACCTCCTTGGCGTCGACCACCCGCACGTTGAACTCCGCCAGCCCCTCGGGCGGGGTGAAGAACACGATCATGAACGGCACGGACTGGCCGGTCTGGAGGCTGATATTGTTGGCGCCGATGCCCGCCTCGTTCTCCAGGGCGGCGTCGATCTCCTCGCGGGCCAGCACCTGGAGCTGGAAGAGGTCCAGAGTGTTGCCGCACAGCAGGCGGCGCGTGGCCAGGGTCTGGTTCTGGGCGTCGAAGAGGCTGGCCTCCACGGCGATCAGCTCGCGCGGCGTCTCGAACAGGTTCACGGCCTTGCCCTGGATGACGAACAGGCGGCCGGTCTTGTCGTTCTCGACGTAATACTGCTTGATGCCTTCCAGGGATATCTTCCGGACCTGCTCGGTGGGGTCGGCCACCGGCTCCGTGCCCCCGGAGCCGGACTTGGCCTCGGGCGCCAGCCCCAGATACTGCGGCGCGAACTGCCAGACCGCGCCCAGCCCCGCGCCCAGAAGCAGCACGATCGCCGCCACGGCGATGACCACGCGCCGCCCGCGCCCGCGCCCGGCCTTGGCGGCCTTGCCCGCCTTGGGCACGGTGTCGAGGTTCAGGTCGAGCTTCGGGGCGGAGCCTGCGGAGCGGGAGGCCGACGGCGCGGCCTTGGCCTCCGGAGCCTCGGCCACGCCCGGAAGATCCTGATCGTCACGGTCCAGGGCCGCTTCGCCCAGGGAGGCCAGAAGATCGTCGTCGTCGGCCCCGAAGTCCTGCCCGAAGCCGTCGGCCAGTTCGTCCAGTTCGGGCAGCTCCCCCGTGGGGGGCCCGGCCGGAGGGGTGGCCGTGAAGATGTTTTCACACACCGAACAACGCACCTTGCGCCCGCCGGGGGGCACAAGGGCGTCGTCGAGGTTGAACGAGGACTTGCAGTTTGGGCACTCGACGATCATGGGCGCACTCGCAATGCTTCGTCCCGGCCCGTCGGGGCGCCGGGGCCTCAGGTCTCGATTTCGAAGATGCCGCCAAGCTGGCGATAGCGCTCGGCGTAGTCCATGCCGTAGCCGACGATGAAGCCTTTATGCAGCGTGAAGCCAGGAAAGTCCACGTCCAGCGGCACTTCGCGGCGCTCGAACTTGTCCACCAGGGCGGCCAGGCGCAGGCTGCGCGGCTTGCGCTCGGCAAAGGTCCGCAGCAGGAAATCCATGGACCGGCCGCTGTCCACGATGTCCTCCACCACCAGCACGTTCTTGCCCTGGATGGAGGTTTCCAGATCCTTGGAGAACACCAGCTCGCCGCTGTCGGTGCCCTTGCCGTAGCTGGCCAGACGGATGAATTCCAGCTCCAGGTCCAGGTCGATGCGGCGCACGAGGTCGGCGAAGAACAGGAAGGCGCCCTTGAGCACGCAGACCACCGTCAGGGGCTCGCCCTGGTAGATGCGGGTGATCTCGGCGCCAAGCTCGCGCACCCGGGCCTCGATCCGCTCCGGGGGCAGCACGGTCTTCAGGTTCCTGGTCAGGGCACTCGCGGGGCTCATGGATGGCGAATCCTTTACGTTATGCTGTGATTATTGCAGGTTGTGGCTCAAAGGGCAAGGGGGGGCCCTACAGGGCCAGGAGCATGGCCGTCTCGTCGCATTCCGGGAACTTGGGGCAGTTCAGGCAGTCGGCCCAGACCTTCTGGGGCAGCACGTCCTTGGTGACCTCCTCGAAACCCAGGCGGCCGAAGAACCCCGGCACGTAGGTCAGGGTGAACACCTGATACACGCCGAAAATCACCGCCTCGGACAGGCAGGCTTCCACCAGCCGCCGCCCCCATCCGGTCTTCTGGCTTTCGGGCACCACGGCCAGGGAGCGGATTTCACCCAGGTTTTCCCAGCAGATGGCAAAGGCGCAGCAGCCGAGCACGGTGCCCTCCTCGCCCGAAACCAGGACGAAGAAGTCGCGCAGGCGGCGGTAGAGATCGGACAGGGACCGGGGCAGCAGTTCGCCGCGCCCGGCGCATTGCATGAGCAGGGCGTGGATGGCGCGCACGTCCTGCATCTTGGCCTTGCGGATATAGGGTTCGGCCACGGGCTCAGTTCTCCGGCAACAGGGTCGAGACGAGGTTTTCCAGGGTCTGGGCGGACACGCCGCCCTCGTAGGACACGGCCTTCCGGCCCTGCGGATCGTAGACCACGATGCGCGGGATGGCGCCGACCTTGTAGAAGGCGGGCACGCTCTCGTCGGCCAGATGCACGGGGTAGTCGAACTGCGTGCGGGCCACGAAGCGCGCATAGGCCGCGGGGTCTTCGTCCACGGACAGGCCGAGGATGACCAGCCTGTCCTCGCCCACGGCGCGGCGCAGGGCGTTCAACTCGGGAATCTCGGCCTGGCAGGGCTTGCACCACGAGGCCCAGAAGTTGAGCAGCACGACCTTGCCCTGGGAGCGGGCCACCAGACGCACCACGTCCATGGTGTCCATGGTGCTCGCGGCGTCCGGGGCGGCGGCCTGGGGCTGGGCCGGAGCCTGCGGGGCGGCGCCCGAGGCCGCAACGGCGGGCCCGGCGACGGCGGGAACAGGCGCGGCGCCCAGCGCCACGGCGACAAGCAACGGCACGACGCGCAACAGGCGCGGGATGCGGATCATGGGCAGAGCCTCCGGGTCAGGCGGTCAGGTCCTTGGCGAGTTTCACGCAGCTCACGGCGTCGGGAGTGTAGCCGTCGGCGCCGATGGAGTCCGCGAAATCCTGGGTCACCACCGCGCCGCCGACCATGACGCGGCACGGCAGCGCCTTTTGGCGCACCAGGTCCACCGTGTCGCGCATGCGGACCATGGTGGTGGTCATGAGCGCCGAAAGGCCGATGAGGGACGCGCCCTCGCGCTCGGCGGTCTCCACGATGCGCTCGGCGGGCACGTCCTTGCCCAGGTCGATGACCTCGAAGCCGTTGTTGCGCAGCATGAGGATGACGATGTTCTTGCCGATGTCGTGGATGTCGCCCTCCACGGTGGCCATGACGATCTTGGCGCGCGGGGCGCCTCCGGCGGCCTCCAGCAGCGGCTTCAGGTGCGCGAAGGCCGTCTGCATGGTTTCGGCGGATTGCAGCAGTTGCGGCAGGAAGTATTCCTTGCGCTCGTACTTCTCGCCCACCTCGGTGATGGCCGGGATGAGATGCTCGCCGACCAGGACGAAGGGGTCGGCGCCCTTGGCCAGTTCGGCGTCGAGCATGGCGCAGATGGAGTCCTTGGCGCCGCGGATCACCGCGTCGCCCAGGGTCTTCACCGGCTCGGCCGGGCCGGAGCCGGGGCCCGCCGCGCCGCCAGCGCCGCCCGTGCCCGGGGTCCAGTTGGAGAATCCGGCCACGTAGCGCTCGGCCTGCGGGTCGCGCGCCAGAAGCACCTCGGCGCTGGCCAGGCTCTCGCGCAGCCGGGCCGAGCCGGGGTTGGCGATGAACGAGGTCAGCCCGTGGGCCAGGCCCATGGTCACGAAGGACGAATTGAGCAACTCGCGCGCGGGCAGGCCGAAGGAAATGTTGGACAGCCCGCAGGTGGTGGCCAGCCCCCAGCGCTCGCGGCACTGGCGGATGACCTCGAAGCAGGCCAGGGCCGACTGCGGCTTGGACGACACCGTAAGCACCAGCGCGTCGACCACGATGAGCCGCCGGGGAATGCCCAGGCCCTCGGCCTGCACGAGCAGTTCCTCCACCACGTCCAGGCGCTCGGCGGCCGAAACGGGCAGCTTGCGGCCCTTGAGGGGCAGCAGGATGAACGGCGCGCCGTAAAGGCGGCACAGCGGCCCCAGTTCCTCCATGCGCCCGGGCTCCCCGCTGATGGAGTTGACCAGGGGCGAGGCCGGATAGGCGTCCAGGGCGGCGCGCACGGCGCCGATGTCCGTGGAATCGATGCACAGCGGGGCCTGCACGCGCGAGGACAGGCCCTGCACCAGGGCGGGCAGCAGCGCGGCCTCCTCCACCAGGGGCGCGCCCACGTTTACGTCGAGGATGCCTGCCCCGTCGCGCACCTGCTCCTCGGCCAGGCGCAGGGCCTCGTCGAAGCGGCCTTCCTGAAGCTGGGCCGTGAGCTCCTTCTTGCCCGTGGGGTTGATGCGCTCGCCGATGATGACTGCGGGCCGCCCGTGGCCCACGGGCACGGAGAGGAAACGCGAGGTGACCACCAGGGCGGGCGGCTCGGGCGAAACCGGCAGCGTCCAGGCGTGGTCGCCCAGGCGCCCGGCCACGGCGCGGATGTGCCCGGGGGTCGTGCCGCAGCAGCCGCCCAGGAACTTGGCGCCCATCTCCACGAAGGGCATGACCTGGGCCGCGAAATCCTCGGGGCCCAGGCGGAAGACCGTGCGGCCCTGGGCGTCCAGCTCGGGCAGGCCCGCATTGGGCTGCACGACCAGCGGCGTGGACAGGCGCGGCAGCATGGCCCGCACCACGTCCACAAGCTGCTCGGGCCCGGCGCTGCAATTGGTGCCCAGCAGCTCGACGCCCATGTTCTGCATGGTGTCGATGAAGGTCAGCGGGGCGGTGCCCGTGAGGCAGGCGCCCTTGTCGAAGGTCATGGACACGGCCACGGGCAGGTCGCAGGTTTCGCGGACGGCGATGACGGCGGCGCGGGCCTCGGCCAGGTCGAACTGCGTCTCCACCAGGACGACATCCGCCCCGCCCTCGGCCAGCCCGCGCACCTGGGCGGCGAAGGCCGCGACCATCTCGCGGAAGGTCAGGTCGCCCATGGGCTTGACGAAATGGCCCGTGGGGCCGACGCTGCCGGCAACGAAACCGTGGTCGCCCGCCGCGCGGCGGGCGCAGGCGGCCATGGCCCGCGAGACGGCCACCGGGTCCTGCCCGGGGCCGAGCTTGAAGGCCGTGCCGCCGAAGGTGTTGGTGGTCACCACCCGGGACCCGGCGGCCAGATAGTCGCGGTGCACGCCCTCCACGGCCTCAGGGGAGGCCAGGCCGAACAGCTCCGGCGACTGGCCGGACTTCAGCCCCCGGGCCTGAAGCAGGGTTCCCATTCCGCCATCGAAGAGGTGGACGCGGCCGTCGGCCAGCAGGCGACGAAAATCAGGCAAGAGTCATTCTCCGTTGGCTCCGTTGGCTCCGTTGGCGTTGCCTCCCCCCGGGAAGGGCCCGGAAAGGGGCCCGGGAAGAGCCCGGGAAGCGGCCAGGGGCGGGCCTTCCCGCGCATCCTGGAGGGGGAGATGATTAACCAAAATCATTGAAAAGGCCAAACAAAAACTATACCCTTCCCTTTTTGGGGCGCGGCGCAGGCATGCCGCCCCCGGCCCGCCCCCCCGGGGCCCGCCCCGCCTGCGCGACCGCGCGCCCGCCTGCACGCATGACAACACGACCGGAATATGACACATGGACCCCAGACGATGAGTGACAAAACGCCACGGCCCCAGGCCGAAACGCCCGAAGTGCTGCCGCCCGAGGAGGAGGAACTCCACGAGGACGGGGAAGAGGACATCCTCGACCCCGAGATCGACGACGACCCCGGCCTGGACGACGACACCTTCGAACTGGCCCCGGCCCCCACGGGCGCCCTGGCCACGCGCGACCCGCTGCATCTCTACCTGCGCGAGATCGGCAAGTTCAGCCTGCTGGCCCCGGAGGAGGAGTTCGAGCTGGCCCGGCGCGTGCGCGACGACGGCGACTCCGACGCCGCCTTCCGGCTGGTGTCCTCCCACCTGCGGCTGGTGGTCAAAATCGCCATGGACTTCCAGCGCCGCTGGATGCAGAACGTGCTGGACCTGATTCAGGAGGGCAACGTCGGGCTGATGCGCGCCGTGCAGAAATTCGACCCCGACAAGGGCATCAAGTTTTCGTACTACGCCGCCTTCTGGATCAAGGCCTACATCCTCAAGTTCATCATGGACAACTGGCGGCTGGTGAAGGTCGGCACCACCCAGGCCCAGCGCAAGCTGTTCTACAACCTGAACAAGGAACGCCAGCGGCTCATCAGCCAGGGCTTCGACCCCGACACGGCCACCCTGTCCAAGAACCTCGGCGTGTCCGAGGAAGTGGTCATCGAGATGGACCAGCGCCTGGCCCGGCAGGACATGTCCCTGGACCTGCCGCTGTCCGAGGACGGCGGGGCCACGCGCATGGACTTCCTGCCCGCCTTGACCCCGGGCGTGGAGGACACCCTGGCCCAGGACGAGATCGCCGAGGTGCTGCGCCGCCATCTGCGGGCCATCGTACCCCTGCTCTCGGACAAGGAGCGCGACATCCTGGAACTGCGCCTGCTCTCGGATTCGCCCGTGGCCCTGCGCGAAATCGGCGAACGCTACGGCATCACCCGCGAGCGCGTGCGCCAGATCGAGGCCCGGCTGCTCCAGAAGATCAAGAAACAATTGTCGGATCACATCGACGACTTTTCACAGGACTGGATCAAGGACGATGAATAAGCTCCTCGCCCGCATGAAGACCGAGGCCAAGGCCATGGTCGCCCGTCAGGAAATGCCGGGCTTCTACACCGACTGCGCCCGCGAGCTGGAATACTCCCGCTCGACGTTTTTCGACAACCCCCTGCTGGTGCGCCTGCAGGAGGACGTGATCCCCTTCCTTTACGACGACTACGGCCACGGCATCGACCACGCCAAGAAGGTGGCCATCGAGGCCGGGGCCATCGTGCTGGTGGAACTGCGCCAGGGCGACCTGGCCCGGGCGCGCCATCTGGCCCTGCTGGCCCATCTGGCCGGACTGCTGCACGACATCTGCCGCCTGGAGGACGACCACGCCGCCCGCGGCGCGGAGCTGTCCCGCTCCATCCTGGCCGACTATCCGCTGGAGCCCGGCGACCTCGACCGCGTGGCCTTCGCCATCACCGACCACGAGGCCTTCGGCACGCGCCGCGAAACCGACGACCCCGAGGCGGCCCTGCTCTCGGGCGCGCTGTACGACGCCGACAAATTCCGCTGGGGGCCGGATAATTTCAGCACCACCCTGTGGGAGATGTGCGACTACAACGAGGTGCCCGTGGCCGACATCCTGGCCCGCTTCCCCGCCGGGGTGGCCAAGATCCGCGAGGTCGCCGGAACCTTCCGCACGGCAACGGGACGGACCTTCGGGCCGCAGTTCATCGCGCTGGGGCTGTCCCTGGGCGAAGAGATCCACACCAGACTGCGCGACCTGGCGTCCCGGGACATCGCCGACGCCGACCGGCCCTGAGCCGGAACACACGCGGCCGCGCCGCACAGCCAAGGACCAGGCCATGCATCGCCACACAGCAGCCATACTCCTCCTCCTGGTGACCCTCGGGGCGACCGCGTGCGCGCCCATGCGCCCCGCCGACCCCGCTCCCCAGGCCGAGGTGCAGCCCCAGGCCGAGCGCTCGCCCCAGGCCGAGGCGGCCTACAACTATCTGAAATTCGAGGAGGCCCGGCGCGCGGGTGACGACGGCGACGCCATGGAAGCCCTGGGCGAACTGCTGCGCCTGGACCCGCGCGAGCACGTCTACCGGCAGGGCGTGGACTTCCTGTGGCGCAGCGGGCGCCTGGACGCGGCCCGCGACCTCGCCCGCCAAGGCATCGCCCTCTACCCCGCCTCGCGCGAGCTGGCCGTGGCCCTGGCCAACACCTTCTACGCCGAGCGCCGCCACGACGACGCCATCGCCACCATGAGCGACTACCTGGCGCGCAACCCCCAGGACTGGACGGCCAACAAGGACATGGCCCTCATCCACCTGGACGCCGGGCAGTTCGCCCAGGCCCTGGAAAACCTGCGGGCCATTCCGCCCGCCGAGCGCGGCGCCTCCATCCTCTACTACAGCGCCAAGGCCAGCGCGGGCCTGGGCATGAACCGTCAGGCCCGGGAACTGCTGCGCGAGGCCGTGGCCAAGGACCCCTTCTTCGTCGAGGCCTGGGCCGAGCTGGCTTACCTCTTCGAGCTCGACGGCAACTACCTGGAGGCCGAAAAGGTCTACACCCGCCTGCTGGAACTGGGCGAGACGGGCAGCGAGGTCCACCTGCGGCTCATCAGCCTGAACCTCAAGCTCAACCAGCCCGACCGGGCCCTGGAAATCTACCGCCAGGGCCCCACCGACGCGGCCTACGCCCTGGACGCCGCCGCGCTGTTCATGGACGAGAAGTTCTACGAGCAGGCCCGGGCGGTGCTGGTGCCCCTGTCCGAACGCGGCGACGCGCCCGACCGCATCTGGTTCTCCATGGCCGTGCTGGCCTATGAGGGCGACAACGACGCGGGCCGGGCCATCGGCTACCTGGAGCGCATCCCCGACACCGACCGCAACTTCCATCAGGCCGCCCAGTTCCGCATCCATCTGCTCATGGACAAGGGCGACGCCGAGCGCGCCCTGGAGCTGATCCTCGAGCTGGGGCGCCGCTACCCGGACCAGAGCCAGTATCCCCTGCTGGAAGCGAACTGGCACCAGCGCCAAAACGACCTGCCCCAGGCCCTGGACGTGCTCGACCGGGCCACGGCCAAATGGCCGCGCAACACGCAACTGCTCTACTCGCGCGGCGTGATCCTGGACAAGCTCGGGCGCCTGGACGAAGCCCTGGCGGAAATGGAGCGCATCATCGCCCTGGATTCGGAAAACGCCGACGCCCTGAACTTCCTGGGCTACATGCTGGCCGACCAGAACCGCGAGTTGGACCGCGCCCTGGTCCTCATCACCCGCGCCCTGGAAATCGAGCCCGACAACGGCTACGTGATCGACTCCCTGGCCTGGATCCACTTCCGCATGGGCGAAACGGACAAGGCCTGGGAGCTGGCGCGCCGCGCCGTGGAGCACGTGTCCGACGAGCCCGACATCTGGGAGCATTACGGCGACATCGCCGCGCGCCTGGGCCTGCGCGACAAGGCCCGCGAAGGCTACCGCAACAGCCTGGAGCTGCGCCCCGGCCAGGCGCGGGTCAAGGCCAAGCTGGACGCCCTGTGAGCCCGGTGCGTCCTTTCGGCCCGGGGGCCCCGGCGCGGCTCGCGGTGCCGCTGTTGCTGCTGGCCCTGGCCGCGGCGCTGTGGGGCTGCGGGCCCAAGGCCCCGCGCGGCGACAGCCCGCCCGCCGAGGCGCTGTGGGCCGCCTTCGACACCGCCCGCCACGCCGCCCGCCGCGCCACGACAGGCTTTTCGGCCGCAGGCAGCCTGAACTACGCCGGAGCCGACGGCAAGGCCATGCGCGTGGAGTTCCTGTTCTGGGGCAACCCCGACGGCGGCGAAAGCGCGACCGTCCAACGCCCGGAGCTGCGCCCGGTGTTGCGCCCGGAGCTGCGCCCGGTGCTGCGCCTTGACACCAGCGCGGGCTTCGGCACGCCCGTGGCCTTGTGGCGCGAGGACGCCCGGGGCATCGAGGGCTACTACCCCGGCGAGGGTACGCTCTACGCCCACGCCGACCCGCGCGCCGGGGCCGCGCGCATGGGCCTGGGCGTGCCCCTGGCCCTGGGCGATCTGGCCGCCCTGGTCTGCGGCGGCTACGACGGGCTCGTGCCCGCGCGCTACCAGAGCGTGGCACCGACTCCCGAGGGCGGTTTCCGCTACGAGTTTTCCGGCGCCCTGCCCGTCTCCTCGCTGACGCTGGACGCGACGGGCAGACCGGTGGTACTTGCAGGGCGGTTGCGCCAGACCGCCTGGACCCTGGAGCTCGGCACCTTCGACGAGGCCGCCGCCCTGCCCGAGCCCCGGCGTCTGGCCCTGCGCACGGAAAGCGGCTCCACGGCCATCATCCGCATCAAGCGCCTGGAGCGCCGCGATGCGCCCTGGCCCGCCGACAGGCTGGCCCTGGCCGTGCCCGAGGACACCCGCATCGTGCCCCTGGAACTCTACGAAACCCTGGACCAGTGACCCGCCCGGCGGGCCCGGCGCCCAGGCGCACACGGGAGGCGACATGACCACCGACAGGAACGACCCCGCCGACACCACCCCCAGCGGCCCCTCCACCGAAGCCGCCACCGGGTCCGCCACCGACACCGGCGGGCAGGAACGGCCCGCGCCCGCCCCGCAGCAGGACACGCCCCAGCGCCCCGGACAGTCCCTGGGCATCCTGGGCACCTGCCGCCTGGGCCTGCGCGTGCTGGCCGACGAACTGCGCTGGATGGTCACCGGCGGGCTGCGCGGCTACGAGTCGCGCCAGGTCCGCCGCCGCCTGGAGGCCGAATACGCCGCCCTGGGCCGCCTGGCCCGGGCGCACCTCGCCTCCGGCGGCAAGGCGCCGCTGTCCGCCGACGGCGAGGCGGGCATCGCCATGGCCCAGATCGACTTCCTGGAGCAGGAGCTGGAATTCATGGCCGAAGAGGCGCGCCGCACGCGCAAGGACATGCTGGCCCGCCGCAGGCGGAGCCTGGACAACGACAACTAGCCGCCCCGCAGCGCGGAGCAAAGGAAGCATCATGCCGCCGACCACCGTCGCCATCGGCTCGGACCACGCCGGATTCCGGCTCAAGGAAACCCTCAAGGCCGCCATGCAGGGCCAGGGCATCGAAGTCCTGGACGTGGGCACCATGAGCACCGACAGTTGCGACTATCCCGCCATCGCCCAGGACCTGTGCCGCACGGTGCTCGACAAGGGCGTGCCCGGGGTGCTCGTCTGCGGCACGGGCATCGGCATGAGCATGGCCGCCAACCGCTTCGCGGGCATCCGCGCCGCCGCCTGCGCCAACGCCTACCAATGCGAGATGACCCGCCGCCACAACGACTGCAACGTGCTCTGCCTGGGCGAGCGCGTGACGGGCGAGGGCGCCGCGCTCCAGATTCTTGACTTTTTCCTCAATACCGAGTTTGAAGGGGGCCGCCACAAGCGCCGCGTGGACCTGATGGACCGCGCATAAGGCCGTCAAAGCCGCATCAACCGCCACCGCACAAGGAAAACCACCCATGGAACATACCACCGACAGCGCCCTGGACGCCCTGGCGGTCAGCACCCTCAAGGGCCTGGTCATGGACGCCACCCGCAAGGCCAACTCCGGGCACCCCGGCGGCCCCATGTCCTCGGCGGACATGGCCTACGTGCTCTTCAAGGAGACCCTGCGCTTCGACCCCAAGGACCCGGCCTGGTTCGACCGCGACCGCTTCGTGCTCTCCGCGGGGCACGAGTCCATGCTGCTTTACGCCCTGCTGCATTTCTGCGACCTGCTGACCATCGACGACCTCAAGGCCTTCCGCCAGTGGGGCAGCCGCACCCCCGGCCACCCCGAGCACGACATGACCCCCGGCGTGGAGGCCACCACCGGCCCCCTGGGCCAGGGCATGAGCATGGCCGTGGGCATGGCCGTGGCCGAGGCCATGCTGCGCCATCGCCTGGGCGAGGCCGTCTGCAACCACCGTACCTACGCCCTGGCCTCCGACGGCGACCTTCAGGAGCCCGTGGCCCTGGGCTCGGCGGCCCTGGCCGGGCTGTGGGGCCTGGGCGGCCTCACCGTGCTTTACGACAGCAACAAGATCCAGCTCGCCGGGCCGACCAGCCGCTGCGACCGCGCGGACTACCGCATGATCTTCGAGGGCCTGGGCTGGCAGGTGCTGGACATCGACGGCCACGACCACGGCGCCATCCGCGCCGCCCTGGCCGAGGCCCATGCCGAAACCGCCAAGCCGACCCTGATTATCGGCCACACCGTCATGGCCAAGGGCACCGCCACTCTGGAGGGCGACCACAACACCCACGGCGCGCCCCTCTCCCCCGAGGAGATAGCCGCCAGCAAGGCCAAGATGGGCCTGGATCCCGAAAAGGACTTCCAGGTGCCCGACGAGGTGCTGACCCATTTCCGTTCCCGCTTCGGGCACCTGAGTGCCGAAAGCGGCAAATGGCACCGCAAGCTCACCGCCCTGCTCGACTCCGAGCCCGAATTCGCCGCCCTGTGGGAGGCCGTGACCGCCCGGCGCAACACCCTGCGCCTGCGCTGGCCGGAATTCACCCCCGGCGCCTCGGTGGCCACGCGCAAGGCCTGGGGCATGGCCCTCAATGAAATCATGGACCAGCTCCCGCTGCTGGCGGGCGGCTCCGCCGACCTGGACCCCTCCAACCAGACCGAAAAGTTCCGCAACGCCGTGGGCGTGTTCGGGCCGGAGAACCCCGGCGGGCGCAACCTGTCCTTCGGCGTGCGCGAGTTTCCCATGGGCGCCGTGCTCAACGGCATGGCCCTGCACGGCGGCGTGGTGCCCTTCGGGGCGACCTTCCTGACCTTCTCGGACTACGAACGCAACGCCCTGCGCATGTCCGCGCTGCAAAAGCTGCCCGTGCTGCACGTCTTCACCCACGATTCGTTCTACGTGGGCGAGGACGGGCCGACCCACCAGCCCGTGGAGCACGTCAGCTCCCTGCGGCTGATCCCCAACATGCTCGTGCTGCGCCCGGCGGACGCCAACGAAACCACCGCCTGCCTGAACATCGCCCTGACCCAGACCGAGCGGCCCTCGTGCCTGATGCTCACCCGCCAGGGCCTGCCGGTCATCGATCCGGCCGCCCATCCGGCGGTGCTGGACGGCCCGGCCAGGGGCGGCTACGTGCTGGCCGACTGCCAGGGCGAGCCCGAGGTGGTCTTCCTGGCCTCGGGGTCCGAGGTGCAGCTCGTCATGCGCGCGGCGGAGCTGCTCGCGGGCGTGCGCTGCCGGGTGGTCAGTGTGCCGAGCTTCGAGCTGTTCGACGAGCAGGATGCGGCCTACCGCGCCGCCGTGCTGCCCGTCGGGGCGCTCAAGGTCGCCGTGGAAGCCGGTCGGCCCGACCTGTGGTACAAATACGTCGGCACCGAGGGCGTCGCCTTCGGCATCAGCCACTTCGGCGCCTCGGCCCCGGCCAAGGAACTGGAGCGCCACTACGGCTTCACCCCTGAAAACATCGCGGACATGGTCCGCGCGCGGCTCGGATAGCGAACGCACAGCAAAAGGAGTCCCACCGTGGAAGCCCCGGAAAGAAACCTCGCACTGGACCTCGTGCGCGTGACGGAAGCGGCGGCCCTGGCCTCGGGCCGCTGGCTGGGCAGAGGCAACAAGGACGCCGGCGACAAGGCCGCCGTGGACGCCATGCGCCTGTCCTTCAACGCCCTGGACATCAAGGGCCGAGTCGTCATCGGCGAGGGCGAGAAGGACGAAGCGCCCATGCTCTTCAACGGCGAGAAGCTCGGCACCGGCCAGGGCCCCGCCGTGGACGTGGCCGTGGACCCCGTGGAAGGCACCAACCTGCTGGCCTTCGGGCGGCCCAACGCCATCTCGGTCGTCGGCGTGGCTCCGGCCGGGGCGATGTACGACCCCGGGCCGAGCTTCTACATGCAAAAACTCGTGGTGCCCGCCGAGGCCAAGGACGTGGTGCACCTCGATGCGCCCGTGCGCGAGAACCTGACGCGCATCGCCAAGGCCCTGGACAAGGACGTGGACGATCTGGTCGTCTTCGTGCTCGACAAGCCGCGCCACAAGCAGCTCATCCAGGAAATCCGCGAAGCCGGGGCGCGCATCGAGCTGCATACCGACGGCGACGTGGCGGGCTCGCTCATGGCCATCGACCCGCGCTCCAAGGTGGACGTGATGATGGGCACCGGCGGCACCCCCGAAGGCGTGCTTTCGGCCTGCGCCATCCGCGCCATGGGCGGCGAGATCCTGGCCCGCCTGGACCCGCGCTCCAAGAAGGAGGAGCACGCCCTCATCGACGCCGGGCGCGACCTGCGCGAGATCCTGACCGTCAAGACCCTGGTCAAGACCGAGGACGTGTACTTCGCGGCCACGGGCATCTCGGGCGGCACCTTCCTGGCCGGCGTGCGCTACACCGGCCACGGCGCCATCACCCACTCCCTGGTCATGCGCGGCAAGACCGGCAGCATCCGTTACGTCGAGGCGCGCCACGCCTTCGACAAACTGATGCAGTTCTCCTCCGTGAAATACGACTAGCCGGCCCCGGACACGCGGCGCGCCCCCGGCGCCGCGCGCCGCCAGGAAAGAGGCCGCACCCCGCACACGCGGGGCGCGGCCTCTCTCTTTGTCCGCGCATCTTCACGTTGCCAGAAATACTTTTTTCGATTAATAATATAAGATAATTGAAATCATTTCACAAAGGGGGGACTCTCATGCGCACCATGACGGCGGCCGCCCTGCTGGGCGCGGCACTGTTTCTGGCGGCCTGCCAGCCCGCCAGCACCATCAGCACCCTGCACGGCGTGACCACCGAGAGCAACGCCCTGGGGCCGAAATTCACCCGGCTGTTCTGGGGCTCACAGTGGGAATCGGTGTCCCTGCTGGGGCTTCTGCCCGCGCGCGAGCCGGGCGTCCTGCACAGCTACAATCCCAGGCGGGGCCCGAACTCGGCCATCGGCGTCAGTGAGGGCGACAGCTACTTTCTCACGCGCACCGTGGGCGCCGACGTGACCCTGGACGAGGTGCTGGCCCTGCGCGACGCCCTGCTCCAGGCCCAGGACAGCGCCGCCAACGCCACCCGGGCCCGGCTGGAAGCCCTGCGAACGGCCCTGGACGCCCGCGCCGCCGGGGGCAGCCCGGCTGCGGCCACGCAAGCCGAAGCCGCCGCCGGGGAAGACGCCCCGCAGGCGCAAACGGCAACCGTTGCGGACAAAGCCGCCCGGGAGGCCAAAAAAGCCGAGAGCCAGTTCACGACGGCCGAACAGGCCGTGCGCCAGGCGCTCAAGAAGCCGGGGCTGCTGGTGGTGCGCTGGTCCGTGGCGCAGGAGTCCGAATACAACGCCAGCTCCGGCGAGCGGGCCAGCCTTTCCGGCGGCTCGGGAGCCGGGCGCTCGGGGCTGGCCGTGCTGGGCGGCATCCGCGTCGCGCGGCTTTACGTGGGCAAGGACATCGGGGCGCACTGGACCGGGTTGCGCAACATCGGCGCCTTCACCACCTGGCCCCAGGTGACCACCCTGCTCATTCAGGCCCGGCATGTCGCCTTTCTGTCCGACGTGAGCATGGAGAGCTACTTCAAGGCGGAGGTGGCCGTCGATGCCCAGACCGTGGCTCAGGCCGCGGCGGACTGGAAGACCCTGGCCGAACTGGAGCTGGCGGCCTACCGCGCGCGGGTGGCCAACCTCGGCGGCATGGGCCTGCTGGGCGCCGGGGGCAGCCTGACCCGGGCCCCGGCGCCCTGGGCCGGGGCAGACCCGTCGCGGCTCGAACCCTGCCCGCAGGAAGCAGATGCGGACTGGCACACCCTCTACCAGGTGACCACGCCCCTCAAGGCGCTGCGCGAGATGTGGGAACCGTAGGCAAGGGCTGGGCCCGGCCCCGGGGCGGAGCCGGGCGCCCTATTCCAGAATGCCCAGCAGCAGTTCGTAGGGCCGGTCCAGGCCTGCCAGGGGGAAGGCGCGGGTTTCCAGGCGGAACCCGGCCCGCGCGAACAGCCGCGCCCACGCCGCCCGGGGGAAGAGCCCCAGCACGTGGCGGTCCAGTTCCACGCGCGTGCCTTCGCCGTCGGTGACGATGAAGGTCATCAGCACTTCGATGCTCGTGTCTCCGGGGTCGGGGTCATGGGTGTATTCCACGTAATGGACCCGCAGGGGCCCGCGCTGGTGCGCACTCGTTTCCAGGGCCGGGCCCCGGAAGGTTTCGGTGAAATGCTCCGGCGCGACGACGAGCACGCCGCCGGGCTCCAGGTGCGCCGCCGCCGTCTCCAGAGTCCGGGCCAGATCGTCCTCTGTGGTCAGGTAACTCACGGCGTCGTGGATGAGCACCGCCGCGAAGCGCCGCCCCAGGCGCACGCGGCGCATGTCGCCCCGGTGCAGCTCCACCCCGGGGTTCAGCGCGCGGCACAACTCCAGCATGGCCTCCGAGAGGTCCACCCCCGTGGCGCGAAACTCCCCGGCAAGGTGGGACAGGTTGTGCCCGGCGCCCACGCCCAGTTCCAGCACCCCGGCCCCGGGGGGCACCGCCGAATCCCGCAGCACGGTCCGCCAGAAGGCGGCCTCTTCGGCGTAGTCCCCGGGCGGGGTGATGACGGGCATCAGGTGGGCCAGTTCGGCATAGAGCCGCCCCTGGGGGATGGCGTCGGAACGCATGGCACCTCCTTGCGCGGCTGCGCGTGGCGGGCGGGCGGCCCGCGCCGGTCTAGGCCTGCCCCGCAGCCTGGGGAAAGCGGTCCAGGAAGCGGCGCTCGGACTCCGAAGTGCCGATGAGAATCAACTCGTCGCCCGCGCCCAGGGTCCGCGTGGGGTCGGGGTTGATTTCCAGGCCCCGGGCCGAGCCCACGGCCACCACGCTGCACCCCGTGGCGGCGCGGATGTCGCTGCCCATGAGCGTGGTGCCTTCCAGGGCGGCGGGCAGGGGCATGCGGAAAATGTTCAGGCCCTCGGTGAGCATGAGCACCTTGCCCGGCGAGAGCAGGTTGACCACCGTGTTGGCCACCAGGGAGGCGTGGGAGATGACCAGATCCGCCCCGGCGCTGTGCAGCACGCCGATGTTGCGGTCCAGCGTCGCGCGGCTGATGATCTGGATGTCCGGGCGCAGCCTGCGGCAGTAGATGGTCAGGTAGGTGTTCATGTCGTCGTCGTGGGTGGTGATGAACACCGAGGGCGCCTCGCGGATGCCCGCGCGCTCCAGAACGTCCAGATCCGCCGCGTTGCCGATGACGAGATGCTCCTCGTCGCCGATCTGGCGGGGCTTTTTCTCCACCACGCGATAGGCCAGCCCCAGGCGGTGAAGCTGCTCCGCCGCCGCCCGGCCCACCCGGCCCCCGCCGAGGATGACCACCGGCCCGTCCTTGCTGGGATTCACGCCCGCAAGGCGGTCGAAGGCCTCGATCTGGCCCAGGGTGCCCGCCAGGACCAGGACCATGGCCCCGGTCAGCGGCAGGTCCGGGTCCGGCAAAGTGAAATGCCCGCGCTCCCACAGGCCGACGACGTTCACGCCCACGGCCTCGCGCAGGCCGCTCTGGCGCAGGGTCCGGCCAGCGAGGTTGGAGCGCATCACCGGCGTTTCGGCGACCATCAGTTCGTCGAAGCGGCCGATGATGCCCGAGCGCATGTTCGCGCCCAGGGTCCGCCGGGCCAGGGTCTGGCCGAGCATGCGCGTGAACTGGAACACATGCGTGCTGCCCGCCAGGGTCAGGATGTCCACCGAGGCTTCCTGGTCCGCCTTGGCCACGATGGGCACCGTGGCGCAGGCCTCGCGCACGGTGAAGGTCACGCTGGTGTTGCGCACGTCGCTGTCCAGAGCGACGACCATGGCCGCCGCATCCACCCGCAGCTTGCGATAGGTCTGGGAGTCGTCGTGGTCGCCCACGGCCACGGTGTAGCCCTGGTCGTGCAGGGCCAGGGCCGTTTGCACGTCGGGGCAGAGCAACACGTGGTCGTGGCCGTACTGGCGCAGGCGCTGGGCCAGATTCTGAGCCGTGGCGTCCGGGCCGACGATAATGACGTGGCCGCTGGTGCCCGGGGGCAGCTCACGCGGGGCCAGGGCCTTGTTCTGGGCCTCCAGCCACGGGGCGTAGAAGAACTGGATGAACGTGAACGGCAGCATCACCAACAGGAAGATGATGCCAGAGAGCAGCACGAGGATGGAAAACAGCCGCCCCAGGTCGCCGCTGAAGGTGATGTCGCCGAACCCCAGGGTGGACATGACCGTCAGCGTCCAATAGACGCCGGTAATCCAGGAATGCTCCTGGCCCTCCCGCTGCATGATGAAGTGGAACAGCACGCTGTACAGCGCGATGACGGCCACCAGCAGCAGCACGAACTTCAGCAGGAAGCCGATGTTGCGGCGGGCGGTGCGGTCCTGAAGCAGGTAGGTGACCTGGGCGGCGAGGAACTTCACGGATACCCTGACGGACCGGGCGGGCCGGTCCGTATGCGCTAGAAGGTGATGATCTCGTATCCCTGGTCCAGATACTCGCCCATGGCCGGATGTCCGCCCATGGAACCGATGAGGGCGATGCCCGCGGCGCGCACGGCCTCGGCCACGCCGAGCTTGGTCGAGCAGGCCTTGCACGCCCCGTCAAGCACGCCCGAGGCCAGAACCTTGGCGTAGAGCTGGTGGAACTGGTTGTCCGGGTCGGCCAACTGGGGCACCAGGGTCACCGAGGCGCCTTCGAGCACCAGCCGCACGTCGTAGCCGCGCGCCTGCATGTCCAGGGCGTTGAGCAGCACGTGCACAAAGCACAGCAGTTCGCCACGAAAGGGAAACAGGGCAACTTTCTTCATGATGGCTCCTCCCGCACAGTGTACGCGCCCCGCCGGGCGCGAAAAAAGGGGCACCGCCCGGGCCTGAACCCGGGCGGTACCCCTGTCCTACCAGAGCCTCGCGGGCTAGGCAAACGCTTCGAGCACCCGGGCCATGCCCGCCGGATCGGGCCCGCGCGCGGCCAGGGGCTCACCCGCCAGGTGCCCCAGGCGGCTCTCGAAGCTCGGCTTGTCTTCGCGGTACAGCACGCCCACGGGGATTTCGTCGCCGAAGGTGGCCGCCGCGGCCATGGCCGCCTCCCAATTCGTGGGATCGTAGTCCGCAGGCAGGGGGCGACAGCGTTCCTTATACCACGCATAGGTGTTGATTTTATTGAAGGACACGCAGGGCTGGAAGATGTCCACCAGGGCGAACCCGTCGTGCTGCATGGCCGCCACGATGAGATCGGCCAGGAATTCCTTGTCGCCCGCAAAGCCCCGGGCCACGAAGCCGCAACGCATGGCCACGGCCACGGCCACCGGGTTGAAGGCCGCCGAAGCCACGCCCTGCGGCTGGGCCTTGGTCACGTGGCCCTGGGCGGTGGTCGGGCTGGCCTGGCCCTTGGTCAGGCCGTAGATCTGGTTGTCGTGGGCCAGCAGCGTGATGTTCACGTTGCGCCGGATGGCCGCCAGGAAGTGGTTGCCGCCCTCGCCGTAGCTGCATCCGTCGCCGCTGGAAACCAGCACGGGCAGCCGGGTGTTGGCCAGACGGATGGCCTGGGCCGCGGGCAGGGAACGGCCGTGCAGCCCGTTGAAGCCGTTGCAGCGGATGTAGTGCGGCGCCTTGGCCGCCTGACCGATGCCCGAAACATACACGAACTGGTGCGGGGCGATGCCCTGGCGCGACAGGGCCGCACGCACGGCGTCCATGATGCCGAAGTTGCCGCAGCCCGGGCACCAGGAGGTGGTGAACTCGCCGTATTCCTTGATGTCGATCATGGCAAAGCCTCCCTATGCCAGCCCGAGGGCGTCCAGGGCCCGCAGGATGTATTCCGGGGTGAAGGTGCGGCCGTCGTACTTGTGGATATGAGCATCCATGCGCAGGCAGCTTTGCTGGCGCAGAAGCTGCTCGAACTGGCCGGTGCTGTTGCCCTCGACACAGACCGTGCGCCCGGCGGCCTGGATGCGCTCCAGGTACTGGTCCTCCCGCAGGGGCCAGACCTGGGCGAAATGCACGACGCCCACGGAGCGCCCGCGTGCGCGCAGGTCGCGCGCGGCCTCCAGGGCCGCGCCCCGGGTGGAGCCCCAGCAGACCAGCAGCAGCTCCGGGGCCTCGGGCCCGTCCCAGGTCGGGGCCACGGTTTCGGCCAGCAGGCCCGCGCCCTTGCGCAGGCGCTTGTCCTGCATGGTGTTGCGGACCTCGATGTCCTCGCTCATGTGCCCGCTGGCCACGTGCTCGTGGGAGTCGGCCAGCACGAGTTGGTCGGTAAAGCCCGGCAGCAGACGCGGGGACACGCCGCTTTCCGTCACGGCGTAGCGCCCGTAAGGCTCCTTGGCCGTCCACCGGCGCAGGGGCTCGGCGGGCGCGGGCAGGGCCGCCGGGTCGAAGGGCGCCACGCTGCGGTAGGAATTGGCCATGTACTGGTCCGACAGCACGAACACCGGGGACTGAAAGCGCTCGGCCAGGTCGAAGGCGCGGTGAGTCAGGTGGAAGAACTCCTCCACCGTGCCCGGGGCGAAGACCGCCCGGGGGAACTCGCCGTGCCCGGCGTGGAGCACGAGGTTCAGGTCGGCCTGCTCGGTGCGCGTGGCCAGCCCCGTGGCCGGGCCGGGCCGCTGGGCCACGGCGCAGACGATGGGCGTTTCGGTCACCCCCGCGAGGCTCACGGCCTCGGTCATCAGCGCGAAGCCGCCGCCCGAGGTCGGCACCAGGGCCCGCGCCCCCGCGTAGGCCGCGCCCAGGCCCATGTTCATGGCCGCGATCTCGTCCTCGGCCTGTTCGACCACCACGCCCAGCTTGCGACCGTGGGTGATCAGGACCTGGGCGATGGAGGTGCCCGGAGTCATGGGATAATAGGAACAGAAATTGGCTCCGGCAGCCATGGCGCCCAGGGCCAGGGCCTCATTGCCGGTCAGCATCAGCCGCCGGGGCGGGGCCGCCATGGGCGGCAGCGGGGCAAAGGCCGTGGCCCCGGCGCGCACCCAGGCGTAGGCCGCGTCCAGAACCTCATGATTCTGGGCGACCACGGCCTCGCCCTTCTTGGCGAACGTCTCGCCCAGCAGGGCCTTGGGGATGGCCGGATCGAGCCCGAGGACGCCCGCCAGCACGCCCAGGGCGGCCACGTTCTGGAAGATGGGCTTGGGCGCCAACTCGCCGAAGGGCACGCCCCGGCCCGCCGCGCCCCGGCGGTCCAGCCCGGTGTCGGCGAAAACCAGCCCGCCCGGGGCCATCTCGTCCAGATGCAGGTCCACGCTCTCCTGGTTCAGGGCCATGAGCAGGTTCACGGCCTCGCGCGGCGCGTCCAGGGGAAAATTGGCGGCACGGATGAGAAAGGTGTTGTGCCCGCCGCGCACGCGGGACATGAAGTCCTGGCGCACCAGCACCTCGTAGCCGCCGCGCACCAGGCTTTTGGCCAGCAACTGGCCCACCGTGGCCAGCCCCTGCCCTGCGGCGCCCGCGATCATCAGATTGACACAATGTTCGGCCATGATGGGTTCTCCTTGCTCCAGGCGGGAAGGGTGCGTCCGCCCGGCCCGCGCTGGCGGGACGAGGCGGCCATACCCATGGGCATACCTGAAATTCGCGTAGGAATAAACCATGATTCGGAGAAATTGCGGTCTATTTCCCACCATGAAAGGAGGGACTTGCCCGGGGGCGGGAAATAAGGCATGATCCGCCCCGGCGGTTCGACCTCCGCCCCGGCCTTTCCGCAAACCGACAACAGCCGAGGATTTCCCCACCATGTGGAACACCCCCACCCTGTTCGGCGGGCCCCGCCAGGCCGACACGCGCATGGCGTGCAAGGAATGCCAGGGTTCCCTGCGCGTGATCCGCTCCTGCCGCGAGGTCTATCTCTTCTGCGGCCAGTGCGGCGGCAAGTTCAAGCTCGACGCCTACTCCGAGTACCTGGACCAGATCGAAGAGTTCATGCTCAACATCCCCTGCGACAGAATCTGACGCCCCGGCCCGCGCGGCCGCCGTCCCCTCCCCCGGGCTCCCCGCGCCCGGGCCCCTTCCCCTTCGCCCGCCCCGGGCCCTGCCGCCCCCCGCACCCCGCGCGGGGTGTAAAGCTTTTGGTCGCCCCGGCCGATAGAGCCTCCAGAGCCAATTCCGTCAACGACCCTTCGGGGGAAACCATGCGCACGAGACCCGTATTCCTCTCCTTGCTGGGCGGCCTGCTGGCCGTCGCCCTGTCCGCCGGGGCAGCCGTGGCGGGCGAGGCCGATGCCGCATCCCTGGCCCGGCGCAACGCCGAGAGCGCCACCCGGGGCGGCGCCCTGGACCCCGGCGCCGGGGCCCTGGCCGCGCCCATGGGCAAGGCCTACGTGGACGGCGCCCGGCGCCCCGTCGCGGGGGCTTCCGGCCTGCCCGCCGGAGTGCTCGCGCCCGACGGCGGCGGGGGCTACGTGTGGGTCGGCACCGCAGCGCCCGTGCCCGCACCCAGCGAGGAGCACGCCGCCGCGCGCGAAATCCGCCTGCAAATCCGCGAAATGGCCGCCCAGCTCTTTGAACGCGGCACCACAGGCCTGGGCGGCGGCGTGGCCCTGCCCGCCTCGTTCGTCAACCAGGACGACATGGACAGCTCCTCGGCCTTCGGGCGCTACATCGCCGAGCAGATGTTCTACGAGCTGAACCAGCTCGGCATCCCCGTGCGCGAATACCGGACCATGCCGAGCGTGCTGACCCGCCCCGAACAGGGCGAGTTCGTCATCACCCGCGACATGGCCAAGGCCGCGCGCCCGCGCCCGGCGGGACTGGCCCTTTCGGGCACTTATTATTTCGACAAGCACAACGTGTTCGTCAACGCGCGCCTGTTCAACACCAAGGACGGGCTGGTGCTGCGCACGGCCAACATGGTCTTTCCGCAAACGCCCGTGACCCGGGCCATGCTGACCAAGGGCGGCGGCATGCGCCTGCGCGCCGCGCAAACCGAGGTCCGATCGCTGGCGGACATGAAGGACGACACGAGCCTGCAGTTCATGCTCCAGCAGAACACGCTCCACTAGGCCCACGCCAAGGACGCACCATGCGCAGATCCGTCATGCCCCTGCTGGCCGCCGCCCTGCTGGCCCTCCTTCTGGAAGGCTGCTCCCTGTGGCAGGCCATCGCCCCGGCCCCGGCGGCGCCCAGAACAGAACCCCGCGCCATGGCCTACAACGAGAATTCCGTGCGCTGCCTGGCCCTGGGCCGCCGCTATCAGGCCGAAGGCCGCTTCGAGCTGGCGCGCGAAACCTTCATGCACGGCCTGGCCACGGCCCGCGACGACGCCATGCGCGAGACCCTGAGCCGGGAAGTGGAAGCCACCGACCGCATCATCCTGAGCAACAGGTAGGAGACGCCCATGTCCACCCTCCGCCCCCTGACCATCGCCCTGACCCTGCTGGCCGCCCTGGCCCTGGCCGCCCCGGCCCGGGCCTCCCAGAGCGTGCCCCAGACCGCCGCGTCCATCGCCGTGCAGCTCGACGGCCAGCTCGTGGAGCGGCTGCAACTGCTGGAAGGCCCCGCCCGGGGCACCACGCTCATCCTTTCCACCCCCGTGGACCTGGGCGACCTGGAAAAAAGCTCGCCCCTGGCCCGGCTCATGGGCGAGGAGCTGGCCTCCTGGTTCGTGGCCAACGGCTACCGCGTCCAGGAGGTCCGCCGGGCGCGCAATCTGATGCTCGACCCCGGGACCGGCGAGATGGCCCTCTCGCGCGACGTGCGCCTGCTGGGCGACCGCAGCCCGCAGAGCGAAGTGCTCCTGGCGGGCACCTACAGCCAGACCTCGCGCAGCGTGCGCTTCAACATCCGCCTGCTGCACGCGCCCACGGGCGAGGTGCTGGCCATGGCCTCGGGCACGGTGCAGATCACGCCCGAGACCGCCGAACTGCTGGACGTGGACGCCCGGGCCCAGGCCGCCCGCGTGCGCCCCAGCGTGGACACCGCCTGGGCGCCCCGCGCGGCGCGGGCCCTGGGCATGTCCCCGTGGAGCCTGCCCGCACCGGTGCGCAGCCTGAACGCCGCCACCCAGGAGCCCACGGTGCTCGACTTCCGGGAATAGGACCACGCAGGCCCCCCGCCCCCAGGCGGGCGGGATTCCCCGGCGGGAAAACGCAAAAAAAGGCCGGGGCGCATCGCGCTCCGGCCTTTTCGTTTCTTTCTGCGGCGCCGCCGACCCTAGTGGGTCGGGCCCTCCACGGCTTCCTTGGCCAGGGAGGCGGCCACGGGGCACATCTCCGTTCCACGGCCGGAGAAGATCTTCTCCGGGTCCGCGCAGACCAGGGCGTGGGAGAGGACCTCGTCCATGTTGGCGACCTCGACGATGGTCAGGTCGCGCAGGATGGCGGCGGGCACGTCTTTCAGGTCCTTGGCGTTTTCCTTGGGGATGAGCACCTTCTTGATCAGACCCCGGTGGGCGGCCAGGAGCTTCTCGCGCAGGCCGCCGATGGGCAGCACGCGCCCGCGCAGGGTGATCTCGCCGGTCATGGCCAGTTCGTTGTCCACAGGCAGGTTGAGCAGCGCCGAGGCCAGGGTGGTGGCCAGGGTGATGCCCGCGCTGGGCCCGTCCTTGGGGATGGCGCCCTCGGGCACGTGGACGTGGATGTCGATTTCCTTGTGGAAGTCGCGCTTGAGGCCGAAGAGGTCCGAGCGCGAGCGGATATAGGACAGGGCGGCCTTGGCCGACTCCTGCATGACCTCGCCGAGCTTGCCGGTGATTTCCACCCGCCCGGTGCCGGGCATGAGCGCGGTTTCCACCAGCAGCAGTTCGCCGCCCAGCTCGGTATAAGCCAGGCCGGTGGTCACGCCCACCTGCGGGGCGTCCTCCTTCTCGCCGTAGCTGTGCTTGGGGATGCCGAGCAGTTGCGGCAACTGCTGCTTGGTGACCTTGAGGGCCTTGTCCATGTCGCCCTCCTCCACCAGCTTCATGGCCGACTTGCGGCACACGGCGGCGACCTCGCGCTCCAGGCTGCGCACGCCCGCCTCGCGGGTGTAGCGGCGGATGATCTCCGTCAGGGCGTTGTCCGACAGGGTCAGGTTTTCGGGCTTGAGGCCGTGCTCCTTGATCTGCTTGGGCACCAGGAAGTTGCGGGCGATCTGCATCTTCTCCGTTTCCAGATAGCCGGGCAGCTTGATGATCTCCATGCGGTCCTGCAACGGCAGGGGGATGGAATGCAGGCTGTTGGCCGTGGTGATGAAGAAGACCTTGGACAGGTCGTAGTCCATGTCCAGGTAGTGGTCGTTGAAGCTGGAGTTCTGCTCGGGGTCGAGGACTTCGAGCAGCGCCGCCGACGGGTCGCCCCGGAAGTCCATGGACATCTTGTCCACTTCGTCCAGGCAGAAGACGGGGTTGTTGAACTTCACGCGCTTCAGCGCCTGGATAATCTTGCCGGGCAGTGCACCCACGTAGGTGCGGCGGTGGCCGCGAATCTCGGCCTCGTCGCGCACCCCGCCCAGGGACAGGCGCACGAACTCACGCCCCGTGGCCCGCGCCACGGACTTGGAAATGGAGGTCTTGCCCACGCCGGGAGGGCCCACAAGGCACAGGATGGGGCCCTTCATGGTCTCGACGAGGCTCTGCACGGCCAGGTATTCGAGGATGCGCTCCTTGGGCTTTTCCAGGCCGAAGTGGTCCTGGTCGAGGATGGTCCGGGCCTGCTCGATGTTCAGCTCGGTTTCCTTGTAGACGTTCCAGGGCAGGTCCAGAATCCAGTCCACGTAGTTGCGCACCACGGTGTACTCGGCCGACGAGGGCGGAATCTGCTTGAGCTTCTTCAGCTCGCGCAGGGCCTTCTCGCGGTTCTCGTCGGGCATGACCTTTTCGGCCAGGCGCTTTTCCAGCTCGGCGACCTCGACGTTGGGGTCGTCCTCGCGGCCCATCTCCTTGTTGATGGCCTTGAGCTGTTCGTTCAGGTAATACTCGCGCTGGTTGCGCTCCATCTGGTCCTTGACGCGCGACTTGATCTTCTTTTCCAGCGAGGAAATCTCGATCTCGCTTTGCAGCAGCGCATAGGCCTCTTCCAGGCGGCGCAGGGGGTCGGCCTGCTCCAGAATCTCCTGCTTGCGCGCGTAGTCCACCTTGAGATGGGGCATCACGGCGTCGGCCAGCCTGCCCGCGTTGGTCAGCGACGAGATGGCCACGATGGTCTCGGCGGCCATCTTCTTGTTGACCTTGCCGTATTCCTCCAGGGCCTCGTGCGTGGCGCGCACCAGGGCCTCGGCGTCGGCGGAGTCGGCCTCGAAGTCGGGCACGCGGCGCACCACGGCCATGGGGAACTCGGCCTTGCCGTCCTTGGAATCCAGCGGCACCAGGCCGTCGGCGGGGGTCCAGCGGGCGCGGTAGAGCCCCTCGAAGAGCACCTTGATGGTCCCGTCGGGCAGGCGCAGAAGCTGGAGAATCTTGCTGACGGTGCCGATATCGAAAAGGTCGTCGGGGGTCGGGCGTTCCTGCTCGGGGCTGCGCTGGGCGACGAGAAAAATCTTCTTGTTGAAGTTGGCCAGGGCGGTCTCGATGGCTTTCACCGAGGCCTCGCGCCCCACGAAAAGCGGGACGATGGAGCGCGGGAACATGACCACCTCGCGCAAGGACATGAGCGGCAGGCGCAGTTCTTCGGAGCGGGGGTCGTTGTCCACCATGACGAAGTTCGACATCTATTCCTCCGGGAAGGGGTGAGGGCGGGCGCTCAGGCCCGAACTCCGACAAGCTATGACCGCCGCGGCGGATGTCAACTCCCTCGCGGCGGCGCGCCGGGGCGGCCCCCGGCGCGCCAGCCGCCTAGGCGGACTTGACCTCGGACTGGAAGATCAGCAGCGGCTCCTGGGCGTTTTCCACCACGGCGCTGTTGATGACGCATTCCTTGACGCCCTCCAGGGAGGGCAGGCGGTACATGATGTCGAGCATCACGCCCTCGAGCACGCTGCGCAGGCCGCGCGCGCCGGTCTTGCGCCCCAGGGCCTTCTTGGCCACCGCCGTCAAGGCGTTGGCGGTGAAGCGCAGGCGCACGTCGTCCAGCTCGAAGAGCTTCTGGTACTGCTTGACCAGGGCGTTGCGCGGCTCGGTGAGGATGCGCACGAGGTCTTCCTCGGTCAGTTCCTCCAGGCTGGCCACCACGGGAATGCGGCCCACGAACTCCGGAATCAGCCCGAACTTGACCAGATCGTCGGGGCTGACGTTGCGGATAAGCTCGTCGGCCTTGGCCTCCTGGGTCTTGCGCAGCTCCGCGCCGAAGCCCAGCCCGCTGCCCTCGCGTCGGCTCTGGACGATCTTCTCCAGGCCGATGAACGCCCCGCCCAGGATGAACAGGATGTTCGAGGTGTTCATGCGGATGAACTCCTGCTGCGGGTGCTTGCGCCCGCCCTTGGGCGGGATGTTGGCCTCGGTGCCCTCGATGATCTTGAGCAGCGCCTGCTGCACGCCCTCGCCGGACACGTCGCGGGTGATGGACGGGCTGTCGCCCTTGCGGGCGATCTTGTCGATCTCGTCCACGTAGATGATGCCCCGCGAGGCGGCCTCGATGTCGTAGTCGGCGTTCTGCAAAAGCTGAACGAGGATGTTCTCCACGTCCTCGCCGACATACCCGGCCTCGGTCAGGGTCGTGGCGTCGGCGATGGCGAAGGGCACCTTGAGCACGCGGGCCAGGGTCTGGGCCAGCAGGGTCTTGCCCGAGCCCGTGGGGCCGATGAGCAGGATGTTACTCTTGTCCAGCTCCACGTCGTTCTTGGACTTGCCCGCGTAGAACACGCGCTTGTAATGGTTGTGCACGGCCACGGCCAGGGTCTTCTTGGGCGTGGACTGGCCGATGACGTATTCATCCAGGAGGTTCTTGATCTCCTCGGGGGTGAGCAGGCGGCCTTCCTCCACCTCCTCGGCAACGTTTTCCTGGGCGATGATCTCGTTGCACAGGCCAACGCACTCGTCGCAGATGTAGACATCGGGCCCTGCGATGAGCCGCTGCACCTCGTCCTGCCCCTTGCCGCAAAACGAGCAGCTCAGTTCGGGGGGCAGGCCAATCTTCTTGTCGGACATGTGCCTTCTACTCCTTGGCTTGCTCCGGCAGTTCCTTGCGCGACACCAGAATCTTGTCGATGATGCCGTAATCCTTGGCTTCCTGGGGGCCCATGAAGTAGTCGCGCTCGGTGTCCTCGGCGATCTTCTTGAGCTTCTTGCCGGTATGCTGGGCCAGGATGCCGTTCAGCATCTCGCGCATGCGCAGAATCTCGCGGGCGTGGATGTCGATGTCCGTGGCCTGGCCCTGCATCCCGCCCAGAGGCTGGTGGATGAGGATTCTCGCGTGAGGCAAAGCAAAACGCATACCAGATTCACCGGCGGCCAGGAGCACTGCGCCCATGCTGGAGGCCTGCCCGATGCACACGGTGGACACCGGGGCGGAAATGTACTGCATGGTGTCGTAGATGGCCATGCCCGCCGTGACCACGCCGCCCGGGGAGTTGATGTACAGGTTGATGGGTTTTTCCGGATTTTCGGACTCCAGGAACAGGAGCTGGGCGCAGACCAGGCTGGCCACGTGGTCGTCGATGGCCGTGCCGAGCAGGATGATCCGGTCGCGCAGCAGACGGGAATAGATGTCGTAGGCTCGCTCGGTGCGCCCGGTGGTCTCGATGACTATGGGAACGGTGGGCATGGAACACTCCCCCTTTTCTTGCTGATGGTCGGGCCCTGCGGACGCCTCGGGCCCATGAAACAGCATACGTCATGGGCCGTTGACGCGTCCAGCCTCAAAACGCGCGTGCCCGCTGGGCGCGGGCTGGGCCGGGCGCGGGCGCCCGAAGGAGACGGGGCGGGGCTCCGCTGCCGGAGCCCCGTCCTGCGAAAGGCTGGCTACTTCTCGGCCTTGTCCGCCTTGGGAGCGGCCTTCCTGGCCGGGGCCTTCTTCTCGGCGCCGTCGGCCTTGGCCTTGGCGGCGGGCTTTTTGGCGGGCTTGGCGGCCGTCTCGTCTTCGGCCTCCCCGGGCTCCTTGGCGGCCTTCTTGGCCGGGGCCTTGCGGGCGGGCTTGGCCGGGGCGGCCTCCCCGTCCTCATCGGCCTTGGCCTTGGGCGCGACCTCGTTCACCTTGGCGCTGGCGTAGATCCGGTCCACGGCCTTGTCGGCCAGCAGGCGGTCCTTGAGGGCGAACATGAGGTTGTGCTCCTCATAGTAGCGGCGCACGGTCTCGGGGTCCTGCTTGGTGCGGATAGCCTCCTGGAGCAGGAAGCGATCCACTTCCTCGTTGCTCACGGCCATGCCTTCCTTGGCGGCGACGGCCAGGAGCAGCATCTGGGTGCGGACCATCTCCTCGGCCTTGGGCCGGAACTCGTCCCGCAGCTCCTCCACGGTCTTGCCCAGGGCATCCAGGCGACGGCCCTGGCTCTCCACGCGCTGTTTGAAGTCGGCCAGAATCTGGGCCATGTGCTCCTCCACCACCATGGGCGGCAGGGGGAAGTCCACCTGGGCCAGGAGCTTGTCCACCAGCTTCTTCTGGGCGTCGGAGCGCACGAGGTTGCGGCGCGACTCCAGGTAGGAATTCTCGATGGCCTCGCGCATCATGGCCATGTCCTTGAAACCGCCCGCCTTCTTGGCGAAGGTGTCGTCCAGTTCGGGCAGGGCCTTGGCCTTGATCTCGTGCAGCTTCACGCGCAGGGTCACGGTGCGGCCCGCGAAATCGCGGTTGATGAAGTCCTCGGGGAAGGTGATCTCGTCCTCGCCGTTCTCCCCGGGCTTGAGCTTCTTCACGATGGCCTCGAACTCCGGCAGGGACTGGTTTTCGCCCAGCGCCATCTGGAAGCCGTTGGCCTTGATCTCGTCCACGGCCTTGCCGTCCTGCCAGGCCGAAAAGTCGACGACTACGATGTCGCCGTCCCGGGCGGTGCGGTCCTCGGTGACGGTGTGGACCTCGGCCAGGTTCTCGCGGATGCGGTCCACCACGGCCTCGATCTCGGCGGAATCGACCTCGGGCTTCTCCTGGTCCACCTCAAGGCCCATGTACTCGGGCACGTCGAAGGTCGGGGCGACCTCGAACTTCACGCTGTAGGTGAAGGCCTCGCCCCGCGCCAGGAGCCCGGCGTCCACGTCCAGGCGCGACATGGGCTGCACGCCCAGCTCGCCCATGATTTCATTCAGGTGGACATTGACCAGGTCGGTGGTGGCTTCCTCGACAATCTGCTGGCGGAAGCGGCTCTCCACGAGCTGCGAGGGCACCTTGCCCTTGCGGAAGCCCTTGATGTCCACCGTGGTGCGGTAGACGGCCACGGTGGCCTGGATGGCGGAGTCCACTTCCTCGACGGGAACGGTGACCACCACCTTGCGCTCGACGGGGGACAGTTCTTCGACCTTGTATTCCATTGTTCGGCTCCTTGTGCGTCTGCCTCGTTTTCAGAGGAAATCGTTGGCCAGCGCGGGCCTGGTGCAGGGGGAGGGACTCGAACCCTCAAGCCTTGCGGCACTGGCTCCTAAGACCAGCGTGTTTACCAATTCCACCACCCCTGCATGGCGCGAACCCGCCCCATCGCGGGTGCGGCGGGGCGGGGCCCCGGCGGGCGAAAAAAAAGAATCCGGGCGACGACGGCCCGCCCCGGGCCCGCGCCACTGGTGGCGCACGCCGCGACCCGGCACGCTCCGCCCCGCAAAAGGCCATGCAATAGCCACGCCGGGCGGGGGTGTCAATCGTCCCACGGTGCGCAGGCTAGAAACCCTATTTGCCCCGCTGTGTCAAGTCTGTGGCATCCGGCGCGGGCGCTGCGGCCCGGGGCCGGAGCCCTCGCCGGAGCCCTCGCCGGAACGGGAGCCCGGCCTACTCCCCCGCCCCGCCGCGCTCCGCCGCCAGGGCCGCGTCCAGCGGGTCGGCCCCACCCGCCAGCAGGGCCAGGGGCATGCCGTGGGCCACGGGCCCGGGCCCGTGGCCCGGGGCGAAGGCGTGACGCAGGCCCAGGTTCAGATAGCGCTGGGCGCGGGCAACGGCCTGGGCCAGCCCCAGGCCCTGGCCCAGGCCGGTGGCGATGGCCGCCGACAGGGTGCACCCCGTGCCGTGGGTATGGGCCGTGTCCACCCGGGGTTGGTCCAGGACCTGGAACGTCCCGTCGGCCAGCCCCAGCAGGTCGGCCATGCGCCCCGCCCCGGGGCCTTCCAGGTGCTCGCCCGCAAAGTGCCCGCCCTTGAGCAGCACGGCCCGGGCGCCCATGTCCAGCAGCCGTCCCACGGCCTCGCGCGCCGCCCCGGGGCTGGCGATCTCCATGCCCGCCAGCAGCTCGGCCTCGGGCCGGTTGGGCGTCAGCAGGTCCGCCAGGGGCAGCATCCGCCGCCGCAGGGCGTCCACGGCGTCCTCCTTCAGCAGGCGGTGCCCGCTCTGGCTGACGCACACCGGGTCCACCACCAGGGGAAAGGTCTTGTCCGCCAGCCCGTCGGCCACGGCGTGGACGATGGGCGCCGAGAAGAGCATCCCCGTCTTGGCCGCCGCCACGCGGAAGTCCTCCAGCACCGTGGCCAGTTGCAGGGCCACGAAGCCGGGCGTGGGAGCCTCGATGCCCGTGACGCCCCGGGAATTCTGGGCCGTGAGCGCGGTGATGACGCTCATGCCGTAGCCGCCGAGCATGGCGACGGCCTTCAGGTCGGCCTGGATGCCCGCTCCGCCGCCGGAGTCCGATCCGGCGATGGTCAGAATCTGCGCGGGCTGGCGCGTGGGTTGCGGCATGGCGTCCTCCCCTAGCGGTTGCACGCCGCCTGGAGGCGGTATTGCAGGTTGGTGTTGCGCTTGCGGCTGCCCGCGCGGCCCAGGCCGATGGCCATGGCCCGCGTGGGCCCGATGAGCACGGCCAGCTTCCGGGCCCGGGTCAGGCCGGTGTAGATCAGGTTGCGTTCGAGCATGATGTAATGCTGCGGCACCACGGGCATGATGATCGCCGGATACTCGCTGCCCTGGGATTTGTGCACCGACACGGCGTAGGCCGGGGCCAGTTCGTCCAGTTCGTGGGCCTCGTAGGCCACTTCGCGGCCGTCGAATTCCACCAGCAGTTCGCCCTCGGCGGGGTCCACCGCCGCGATCCAGCCCAGGTCGCCGTTGAACACGTCCTTGTCGTAGTCGTTGCGCAGTTGCAGCACGCGGTCGCCCTGGCGGAAGATGGTCTCCCCGCGCCGGATTTCACGGCCCTTGGGGTTCAGCCGGTCCTGAAGCAGGCGGTTGAGCACCTGGGTGCCCAGGGGGCCCTTGTGGATGGGCGTGAGCACCTGGATGTCGCGGCGCGGGTCCAGCCCATAGGCCCGGGGGATGCGCTCGGTGGCCAGATGCAGGATGTAGTCGCGGATGTCGCCGGGGTCCGACCGGCGGACCCAGAAGAAATCGTCCGCGGGCCCGGGGGGCTCGTTGTTTTCGGGCAGTTGGCCCGCGTTCACGCGGTGGGCGTTGGTGACGATGAGGCTCTCGCGGGCCTGGCGGAAGATGCGCGTGAGCACGGCGTGGGGCACGGCCTGGCTGGCCAGGATGTCGCCCAGGATGTTGCCCGGACCCACCGAAGGGAGCTGGTTCACGTCGCCGATGAGCACCAGACGGCAGGTCAGGGGCAGGGCCCGCAGCAGCGCGAGGAACAGCGCTTCGTCGAGCATGGAGGCCTCGTCCACCACCACGGCGGCGGCCTCGATCTTGTTGTCCTCCCCGAGCTGGAAGCCGCCCTCGGGGGAGTACTGCAACAGGCGGTGCAGGGTGGAGGCCGGATGGTCCGTGGCCTCGGCCAGCCGCTTGGCCGCCCGGCCCGTGGGTGCGGCCAGCTTGACCTTGAATTTGAGCGCCGTCAGCACGCTGACCAGGGTGCGCGTGATGGTCGTCTTGCCCGTGCCCGGGCCGCCGGTGATGACGAAAACCTTGTTTTCGCATCCGGCCAACACTGCCTCGCGCTGCTCGGCGGACAGCTCCACCTGCGCGGCCGCCTCGATGCCGGGCATGACTTTGCGGATGGCCGCCAAATCCATGGGCGTGGGGTGTTCGATCAGGTGGTACAGCCGCGTGGCCGTCTCGGTCTCGTGGCGGTAGAAATGCATGAGAAACACCGCGCGCGGCACGCCCTGGGCCGAAAGATCCTCGACCACCACGCGCTTGCGGTGCTCCAGGGCGGCCACGGCGGTGCGCACGGCCTCGGGCCCCGGGCCGCCCCCGGCGCCGGCAAGCTCCGGGTCGTCCTCCAGCAGCCAGGGCGGCGGGCCGTCCTCATCCGGCGGGCCCATGGCGGGCTCGCCCTCGCCGCCGTCGCCGGGCCCGGGGGGGCCATCGGCGGCGTCGGGGGGCGCCAGCACGCGCTCCCAGCCCGCGAGCAGGCCCAGCACATGGCGCACAAGCTCGTCCTCGGGCAGGAACAGGTGGCCCTTCTCGCTGGCGGCGAACAGGGCGTAGATCACCCCGGCCTCGACGCGCTGGGGCGCGTCCGGCGAAAAGCCCAGGCGCAGGGCCATGCCGTCGGCGGTGCGAAAGCCCACGCCACGGATCTCGTAGGCCAGTTCATAGGGATTTTCGCGCAGTTTGGCCTCGGCCCCGCTGCCGTAGCGCTGCCAGATGCGCGCCGCATGGGTCGGCGACACCTGATGCGATTGCAGGAAGATCATCAGGTTGCGCGCCTCGTGCTGCCCGGCCCAGGACTCGCGGATGGCCGCGAGCTTCTTGCGGCCCAGGCCCTCGACTTCCAGCAGGCGCTCGGGCTCCTGGTCCAGCACGTCCAGCACCGTGGCCCCGAAATGGTCCACCAGCCGGGCGGCGAGCTTGGGGCCGATGCCGCGCACGTTGCCCGAGGAGAGATAGCGGCGGATGCCGTTAATGGTCGCGGGCATGGCCTGCTGGGCCACGTGGACCTCGAACTGGCGCCCGAACTTGGGGTGCTCCACCCAGCGGCCCGTGAGGTCGAGCATCTCGCCGGGGCAGACCTGGGCCATGGTGCCGACCACGGTCACGTCCCCGGCCTCGCCCCGGGCGCGGACCCGGGCCACGGTGTAGCCGTTGGCCGGGTTGTGGTAGACCACGCTCTTGACTTCGGCTTTCAGGGTCTCGGACATGCTCTCCCGCCGGGGCGCGCCGGGGCGGCGCTACAGGTCCTGGCGGAACCGCAGCGACTGGCGCAGGGTCTCGCGGTCCACGAACTTGACCTCGGCGCCCAGGGGGATGCCCTGGGCCAGGCGGCTGACGCGCACGGCGGGGTGTGCGCGGGCCACGAGATCCTTGATGAAACTGGCCGTGGTTTCGGCCTCCAGGGTCGTGCCCAGGGCCAGGATGACCTCCGTCACCCGGCCCTCGGCCAGCCGCGCCCGCAGCCGGGGGATTTCCAGGTTCTGGGAGGTCACGTTCTCCAGCGGAGCCAGAAGCCCGCCGAGGACCAGATAGCGGCCCTTGTAGAATCCGCCGTCCTCGATGGCCAGCAGGCTGTCCCACTCGGCCACGACCATGAGCTGCGAGCCGTCGCGGGCCGGATCGGCGCAGATGCAGCAGGGGTTGCAGTCCGACAGGCTGGCGCAGCGGTCGCAGAAGAACAGCCGCTCGCGCAGGTCCAGAATGCTCCGGCCCAGGGCCTGGGCCTTGGGCAGGGGCCATTTGAGCAGCTCGAGGGCCGCGCGCAGGGCCGATTTCGGCCCCAGGCCCGGCAGCCGCGAGAGCTGGTCAACCACCGCCTTGAGCGGCTCGGGAAGCTGCTGCACGCCGAGGCTCCTAGAACATGCCCGGGATGTTGACGCCGCCGGTGATGCTCTTCATTTCGGCCTCGGCGGTTTCCTTGCCCTTCTTCACGGCCTCGTTGACGGCGGCCAGCACCAGGTCCTGAAGCATCTCCACGTCGTTGGGGTCCACGCAGGCCGGGTCGATGCGGATGGCGCGCACCTCGCCCGCGCAGGTGGCCGTGACGCTGACCATGCCGCCCCCGGCGCTGGCCTCCACCTCGCGCTCCTTCATCTCGGTCTGGAGCTTCTCCATCTTCTTGTGCATCATCTGCGCCTGACGCATCAGGTCGTTCATGCCACGCATGGCTTATTCTCCATCGGTTTCTGTTTGTTGCGTGTCGGGTTCGTCCGCAACGACGACCTCGGGCGGACGCGCTTCCACGAACCCGGCCTCGAAGGCGTCCATGACGGACAGCACCAGCGGATGGGCCTTGGCCAGGGATTCCATGTCCCTGCGGTTCGACTGCGACCGCTCGGGAATCTGGAACTCGATGGCCGTTTCCGGCCCGAAATAGTCGTTCACCAGGGCCGTCAGCGCCGCAAAGGCCTCGCCGCGGCGAATCTGGTTGCAGTGCATCTGGCTGCGGCATTCCAGGGTCAGCACGCCCTCGGCGAATTGCGCTTCGGCCTGCATCAGGCCGTTCACGCCCCGCCCGGTGCGTTCCTGCACCGCCTGGGCGAACTGGCGGAACCCTGCCCAGGAGCGCGGCCCTTCGGGCAGAGGCACGCCGTGCCCGGCCACCGAAGGCGCGGGCGCGGTGCGATGCGCAGCACGCGGGTGCGCCGGGGGCAGCCCCCGGGAGGGCTCGGGCGCCGGAGGCTCAAGATCGGGAGCCCCGGGGGCGGCGTCGGCCATTTCGGCGCGCCATGCGTCGGGGTCCGCGTCCGGCGTGGCCGGGGGTGCGGCGCGGTGTGCGGGCTCAGGCGCCTGCTCCTGGCCCGGCCCCGGCAGCATGCCCGGGGCGGCGCCTGGGTCCGTGTCGTCGGCTTCGGCATCCTCCGCGGCAGCGCTGGAGGCGGCGTGCGACGCGCTCGCGGCCTCGCGGTTGCGCGCGGCGCCGTGCGGCGCGGCTCCGGCCCGGGGCGGAGCCGGGGCGCCCTGCCCTCCCCCCGCGTGCCCTGCCGCAGGGGCGGCAGGACCGGCAGGCGCGGCGCCCGTGCGGGCGATGTCGCCCAGGGGCAGCAGCCGGGGCAGGCAGGCCAGGTTGAGCAGCAGCAATTCCAGGGCCAGGGCCGGTTCCAGGCTGCCCTTGACCCGTTGCTGGCCCTCCAGGGTCAACTGCCAGCAGGCGTGGACGTGGGTCGGGTCGAAGCGCCGGGTCCACTCCATCCACTGCGCGGCTTCGTCCTCGCCGATATCCAGCACGGCCAGGGCTGCCTCGCCCGACTGGCCCAGCAGGAACAGCGTGCGCCAGCATTCCGTGAGTTCGCGTAAAAAGAAGCCCAGATCCAGCCCCTGGTCCAGAATCTCGCGCAGAATGGTCGAGACGCCCAGGCAATCGCGGCCGTGGATGGCCTCCAGCAGCCGAAAAAGAATGTCGCGCCCGGCCAGCCCGAGCACCTGGCGCACGTCGGCGCTGGTCAGCCGCTGCCCGCCCAGGGCCAGCACCTGCCCCAGCAGGGACATGGCGTCGCGCACGCTGCCCGCCCCGCGCCGGGCCAACAGAGCCACGGCGTCGGCGTCGTAGGCCAGCCCTTCGGCCTTGAGCAGCCCGGCCAGATGCTCTTCCAGTTCCTTCTGCCCCAGGCGCTGGAAGGTATAATGCTGGCAGCGGCTGATGATGGTCGCCGGAAAGCGGTGCGGCTCGGTGGTGGCCATGATGAACGTGGCGTGGGCCGGGGGCTCTTCCAGGGTCTTCAACAGGGCGTTGAAGGCGCCCTTGGAGAGCATGTGCGCCTCGTCGATGATGAAGACCTTGTAGCGGCAGTCGATGGGCGCGAAACCCACGTCCTCCTTGAGGGAGCGCACGTTGTCCACGCCGGTGTGCGAGGCGCCGTCGATCTCCATCACGTCCACGGCGGCACCGGCCTGGATCTGGCGGCAATGGGCGCACTGGTTGCAGGGCTCGGCGGCCGGGCCCTGCTCGCAGTTCAGCGCCTTGGCGAAGATGCGCGCGATGGTCGTCTTGCCCACGCCGCGCGTGCCGCTGAACAGATAGGCCGGAGCCACGGCGCCCGTGGCCGCCGCACGCGAAAGGATGGTCTTGATGACCTCTTGCCCGGCGACTTCGGAAAAGCGCTGCGGGCGGTACTTGTGGGTCAGGTGGGTCTGGCTCATGCGGGGCCCTGCCCCGCGCCGGGCCCGGGAGGGGCGCGGCGCGGGGCGGATGCGGTCTAGATGTCGTACCTGTCGAGCCAGGCGTCGTACTTGGGGTTCTCGCCCTTGACGATCTTGAAGTACTCGCGCTGGATGTGTTTGGCCACGTCGCCGGCCTTGCCCGCGCCGATGGTCCGGCGGTCCACCTCGCGGATGGGCGTGACCTCGGCGGCGGTGCCGCAGAAGAAGGCCTCGTCGGCGCTGTACAGCTCGTCGCGGGTGAAGCGCTCCTCGATGACCTCGTAGCCCAGATCCTTGGCCAGGGCGATGATCGAGTCGCGGGTCAGGCCGTCGAGCACGGAGGTCAGCGGCGTGGTCTTGAGCTTGCCGCGGCGCACGATGAAGATGTTCTCTCCCGAGGCTTCGGAGACGTAGCCTTCGGTGTCGAGCATCAGGGCTTCGTGGTAGCCGTCGGCCACGGCCTCGCGCTTGGCCAGGATGGAGTTGCAGTAGTTGCCCACGGTCTTGGCCTTGGTCATCATCACGTTCACGTGGTGGCGGGTGAAGGTGGAGGTCTTCACTCGGATGCCCTTCTCCAGGGCTTCCTCGCCCAGGTAGGCGCCCCAGGGCCAGGTGGCGATGATGGTCTGGATGGGGTTGTCGCCGGGGTTCACGCCCATGACGCCCGCGCCGATGAAGGACAGCGGCCGGATGTAGCCCTCGGCCAGCTTGTTGGCCTTCAGCGTGGCGATGACCGCGTCGCAGATCTCCTCTTCGGTGAAGGGAATCTTCATTTCCATGATCTTCGCCGAATTGAAATGGCGGTGGATGTGCTCCTTCAGGCGGTAGACGGCCGAGCCGCCCCCGGCAAGCTTGTAGGCGCGGATGCCCTCGAACACGCCACAGCCGTAGTGCAGGGTGTGGGTCAGGACGTGGACCTGGGCCTGATCCCACGGCACGAGCTTGCCGTCGAACCAGATGCTTTCGGCTTTCTGGACCATGGTGGAGACTCCCTCGGGGATGAAGAGTTGAGCGCCGGGACGACCCGGCCCCGGGTCGCCCCCGGTCCGCCCCGGCTCTTTCGGGCCCTGCGGAACCGGGCGTGGTATGGGCGCGCGGCGTGACGGACGAAGGTAAGAAAAACCCCGGGTGAGGTCAAGGCGGCAAGGCGGCGAAAGGCGCCCCGGGCTTGGCGCCCTACCCGCGCCCGCCCTTGCCGCCGCCTTTGGCGCCACCCTTGCCCGCGCCCGCCTTGCGCGCACCGGATTTGCCGCCGCCGGGCTTGCGGGCGATGCCCTTGGCCGGGGTGCGGCCCTTGGGCTTGGCGGGCCGGGGGCGGGGGGCGTCGGCCCCGGGCTTGCCCTTGGTCGCGGGCGCCGGGGCGCCCTTGGCGGCCGGAGCGGCGCCGCCCTCGGGCGCGGGGCCGAGCTTGGTGGATTTCTGGCGCGGCTTGGGCGCGCGGCGCGGCTCGGGGGCCGGGCGGCGCGGCTTGGTCGTGGTGGTTTTCTTCTCGTGGCTGGCGCGGAAATGCACGGCCATGGGCGCCATGCTCAGGCCCACGAACTTACGCAACTGCTTTTCGAGATAGCGCTGATAGGATTCCTTCACCAGCTCGGGATCGTTGACGAAAAACACGAATGTCGGCGGCAGGGTCGCGGCCTGGGTCAGATAATAGAACTTGGCCCGGCGGCGCTTGATGAGCGGCGGCTGGTGGCGCTCGATGGCCTCCTGCATGATGCGGTTCAACTCGCCCGTGCCCACGCGCAGGGAGCACTCGGCCCAGATCTTCTCGGCCAGGGGCAGCAGCCCGCCCAGGCCCGCCCGGGTCAGGGCGCTGGTGTAGACGATGGGCACGTGGCCGACCATGGCCAGTTCCTTGGCGTAGTGCTCGCGCAGGGCGGTCATGGTGTCTTTGGGCAGCAGGTCCGTCTTGTTCACGGCCACGATGAACGGCGTCTTCTCGCGGTCCAGGAACTCGATGAGCCGCTTGTCCTGGTGCGACATGGCCTGCATGCCGTCCACCACCAGCACGGCCACCTGGGCCTTGGCGCTGCTCTTCAGGCTGCGCAGCACCGAGAAGCGCTCCAGGGCGTCCTCGATGCGCGTGCGCCGCCGGACCCCGGCGGTGTCCACAAACGTGTAGGTCCGTCCGCCGCGCTCGAAGGTCACGTCCACGCTGTCGCGGGTGGTGCCCGCCTCGTCGGAGACGATGAGCCGCCGCTCGCCCAGGATGGCGTTGATGATCGACGACTTGCCCGCGTTGGGCCGCCCGAGCATGGCGATGCGCAGGCCCCGGGCCTCGGGGTCCATCTGCGGCTCGGCGGAGTCGATGCCGTGCTCGTCCAGAAAACGCTCCAGGCGCTCCACCAGGGCCGGGACGCCATGGCCGTGCTCGGCGCTGACGCAGAGCATTTCCAGGCCCAGGGCGTGGAACTCGGCGGCCACGCTCTCCTGCTCGCCGCCGTCCACCTTGTTGGCCACCAGCAGCACCGGCCGCCCGCTCTGGCGCAGCTCGCGGGCCACCTGGGCGTCCACCGGGGTCAGGCCCTCGCGGGCGTCGACCACCAGCAGCACGGCCTGGGCCTCGGCCAGGGCCTCGGCGGCCTGCTCCTCGATGGCCCGCTCGATGTCCACGTTGGACTCGGGCACGAGCCCGCCGGTGTCCACCAGAGTGAAGGGCCGCCCGCTCTGAGGCCGCACCACGCCGTGGATGCGGTCGCGCGTGACCCCGGGCATGTCGTGGGTGAGGGCCTTGTTGCGGCGCAGCAGGCGGTTGAACAGCGTGGACTTGCCGACGTTGGGCCGTCCGATGATGGCGATGGTTGCGAGCATGATTGTCCGTATAGCGTAGATTTGCAGGGAGTGGAACAGAAAGGCGCGGGCCGCGCCCGGCCCCGGCAGCGGGGGGCTCCGGGGCGGCCCGTGGTGCTATCCCGATTCGCCGCCGCGCGCAAGGGGGCGGCGGACGGCGCCGGGCATTCAGCGCCCGGCCAGGGCCGCCGCGATGCTTTCCTTGTACGGCGGCCGGAGAATCCCCACCTCGGTGACGATGCCCGCGATGAGCGCCGCCGGGGTCGGGTCGAAGGCCATGTTGTAGACCTCCACGCCGTCGGGCACGATCTGCGTGGCGCCCACGTGGGTCACCTCGCGCGGGGTGCGGTCCTCGATGGGGATGGCGTCGCCGTCGGGGGTGGCGGGGTCGATGGTCGACAGCGGCGCCGCCACGTAGAACGGCACGCCGAAATGCTGCGCCAGGATGGCCACGCCCATGGTGCCGATCTTGTTGGCCGCGTCGCCGTTGGCCGCGATGCGGTCCGCGCCGACCACGACCTTCTGGACCAGCCCCTTTTTCATCAGCAGGGCGCAGGCGTTGTCGCAGGCGACCTTGACGGGGATGCCGTCCTTGGCCAGCTCCCAGGCCGTGAGCCGCGCGCCCTGGAGAAAGGGCCGCGTTTCGTTGGCGATGACGCGGATGTTGCGCTTGCCCGCGTCCCACGCGCCGCGAATGACGCCCAGGGCCGTGCCGTAGTCCGCCGTGGCCAGGGCGCCCGCGTTGCAGTGGGTCATCACCGTGTCGCCGTCGTCGATGACCGCGGCGCCCACGGCGCCCAGGCGGCGACAGAAGCGCTTGTCTTCCTCGTGAATCTCCTTGGCCAGGGCCAGCCAGGAGGCGCACAGGGCCTCGATGCCTTGCTCCGGCTCCCAGGCCGCGCGCATGCGCCGCACGGCCCAGGCCAGGTTCACCGCCGTGGGCCGGGCGTTTTCCAGGTCCGTCAGCAGGGCGTCCAGGCACGGGCGCCAGTCCTGCTCCGCCGTCCCCGCCGTGGCGGCGGCCTCGCGCGCGGCCAGCCAGCAGCCGTAGGCCGCCGTCACGCCGATGGCCGGAGCCCCGCGCACGACCATGGTTTGCAGGGCATAGATGGTGCTGGCCGTGTCCGTGCAGTAAAACCAGTCCTCGCGCACGGGAAGCATGCGCTGATCCAGCAGTTCCAGGCGGGCCTGGGCGTCGTTGAAGCGGATATGCCAATCCACGGGAACCTCGGTGCGGTTGGGGTCGGCCCGGGGCGTCAGCCCAGGCGGGCGGCGATGATTTCGTTCAGCAGCTTGGCGTTGGCCTGGCCCTTGGTCGCGCGCATGACCTGACCCACGAAAAAGCCCATGAGCTTGGTCTTGCCCGCGCGGTAGGCCTCGACCTCGGCCGGGTTGGCGGCCAGCACGGCGTCCACCGCGGCCTCCAGGGCTCCGCTGTCCGACACCTGGGCCAGGCCGTGCTCGCGGGCATAGGCCTCGGGGTCGCCGCCCTCGGCGAACAGGGCCGCGAACATGTCGCGCCCGCTCTTCTGGCTCACGGCGCCCTCCTCGACCATGCGCACGATGGCCGCGAAGCCCTCGGGGGCCAGGGCGCAGTCGGCCACGGCGGCCCCGGTGTCGTTCAGGCGGCGCAGCATCTCGGAGAGCATCCAGTTGGCGACCTTGCGCGGCTCGGCGTAGGCCGCCACGGCGGCCTCGAAGTAATCGGACAGGGCGCGCTCGGCGGTCAGCGCGGCGGCGGCCTCGGCGGGCAGGCCGAGGTCGGCCTCGAAACGCGCCCGCCGCGCGGCGGGCAGCTCGGGCAGGGCCGCGCCCAGAGCGTCGATCATGGCCTGGGGAATCTCCACCGGCAGCAGGTCCGGGTCGGGATAATAGCGGTAGTCGTGGGCCTCCTCCTTGCCGCGCATGGCGTGGGTCACGCCCTTGTCGGCGTCGAACAGCCGCGTCTGCTGCACCACGGCGCCGCCGTCGGCCAGCAGGTCCTCCTGGCGGGTGATCTCGTAGGCGATGGCCCGGCGCACGTTGCGGAACGAGTTCATGTTCTTGAGCTCCGTGCGCGTGCCGAACTCCGCCTGCCCCACGGGGCGGATGGAGACGTTGGCGTCGCAGCGGAAGGAGCCCTCCTCCATGTTGCCGTCGCAGATGCCCAGCCAGGTCACGATGCCGTGCAGGGCGCGCAGGTAGGCTTCGGCCTCCTCGGGGCTGCGCATGTCCGGCTCGCTGACGATCTCGATGAGCGGGGTGCCCGCGCGGTTCAGGTCCACGAACGAGGCATTGTCGGCCTGGGAGTGGATGCTCTTGCCCGCGTCGTTCTCCATGTGGATGCGCGTGATGCCCACGGTCCTCGGCCCGGTGCCCGCGTCGATGGTCACGGCGCCGCCCTCGGCCAGGGGCAGGTCGAACTGCGAAATCTGGTAGCCCAGGGGCAGGTCGGGGTAGAAATAGTTCTTGCGCGCGAAAACGTTGCGGGCGTTCACGCGGCAGCCCACGGCCAGGGCCATCATGGTCGCGTATTCCACGGCCCGGGCGTTGAGCACGGGCAGCGTGCCGGGCATGCCGGTGCACACGGGGCAGACGTTGGTGTTCGGCTCCTGGCCGAAGCGCGTGGAGCACGAGCAGAAGAGCTTGGACTCGGTGCGCAACTGGGCGTGGACTTCCAGGCCGATGACGGCTTCGTAGACGGGCATGGCGGCGCTTCCTTGCCGCCCTAGGCGCCCCGGCGGGCGTAGAGGGCGGGGTTCAGGGCGGGGTCGTTGTACATCTTGAACTGATAATAGACCTTGGGCCGACGCAGGCCCCGGGCGTAGTCGTCCAGAAGCTCCAGCACGGCCCGGGTCAGGTCGTCGCGCTGCTCGCGCAACACGGCCAGCTTGCGGGCGCAGGCCTCGCGGTGGGCGGCGTCCGCGTCGTCGCGCCGGGCCTGCTCGTCCATGTGGTGGATCTTCAGGGCGATGATGGACAGCCGGTCCAGGGCCATGCCCACGGTCTCGGTGTTGTGGCGCGCCGGGGTTCCCTCGGGGATGAACGGTGTTACCAAAGCCACGAGGCAGGCGTCCACCCTTTCGATGAGGTCGTTGCGGCGCTGGTTCAGGCCGTCGATGCGCCGCTTGCAGTCGGCGATGACCTCGGGGCCCACGTCGGTGCGTCGGGCCTCGTCCTCCACGTGCCACAGCCGGAAGTTGGCCAGATGCTGCCCGGCGGCCAGGGCGCGCAGCACGGCGAGATCCGCCGCCGGGGCGGGCTCGGCGCCGGGCCCGGCATCGGGGGGCTCGGCCGCGTGCCACTCGGCCACCAGGGGGCCCTGGACCTCGATGAGCGCCCGCACGCAGGCCGCAAGGGCGGCGAAATCCACCGCCGGGCCCGGGCCGGGGGCGCAGGCGGTGCAGGAAGTCGGGGCCGTCGGGGAAGTCGGGGTCATGGCAGCACCTCGCGGCTGACGAGCAGATGGACGGTGGCCGGGTCCTTGATGTGCCCGGCCAGGAATTCGACATCGGGGCCGTCGCCGCAGTAGTAGTCGAGCCGGTGGCCCTTGATGGCGCCGCCGGTGTCCTGGGCCAGGGCCAGCCCGGCCACGCGCAGGGCCGGGCCGCCGGGGGCCTCGGGCGGCAGGACGGCCTCCAGGGCCAGTACCGCGCCCAGGGGCACAAGTCCCGGGTCTGTAGCGACGCTGACGCGCGGCGTCAACAGTTTCCCCATGGCCCCGTAAGGCCCGGAGTCTCCCAGGCGGAAGAAGACGTAGCTCGGGTTGGTGGCCAGCAGTTCGTCCATCCGCTCCGGGTGGGCCGCCAGGAATTCGCGGATGACCTTCATGCTCATGCCCTCGGCCGGGGCCAGCCCGCGCTCGATGAGCACCTTGCCCAGGCTCACGTATTGATGGCCGTTCTTGCCGTCGTAGAGCACGTGGCGCACGCTGCCGTCGGGAAAGCGCAGGATGCCCGAGCCCTGGATATGCAGGAAAAAGGCGTCCACGGGGTCATGTATCCAGGCCAGTTCCAGGCCGCGTCCGGCCAGGGCCCCGCCCTGGTCGATGGCCTCGCGCGTGGGCAGGGGCGCCACCCGCCCGTCCACGATGCGGTACGTCAGGCGCTGCCCGGCCCAGCGCGGGTGGAACTGCCCGAGGTCCGCCTCCTGCGACTCCGGCGGGCGGGCGTAGAGCGGGTGAACGTGCCGCTCGTCGGCCACGGGGCTGGCGTCCAGGTGCGGGGCGTAGTAGCCGGTCATGAGCGGCCGGGGGGCCAGCCGCAGCCAGGTGAAGCGCCGGGCCAGCAGCCCGGGGTCGGCGTCCAGTTCCGGCAGGCTGGCCAGCAGGGTTTCCAGGGTCCGGCCCAGGTCGCCCCAGGTCAGGGCCAGCCCGTCCTGGCGCACGACCACCGCGTCCTGCGGCTTGACGCGCACGTACTGGAGGCTGCGTTCCAGGGCCGGGGCCAGTTCCGCCCAGGAACCCAGCCCCTGGGACGCAGGGGCCAGCTCCCGGGCCACGCCGCGCGCGGCGCCGTCGTCCAGGCGGGTCCAGGTCCGGGTCGGGCCGCAGGCGGCCAGAGCCGCCAACAGGGCCAGGGCAGCCAAAATCACGACGCAGCGGCGCGGGGTCATGGTTCCATCCAGGTGTTGCGGTTGCGCCGGGGGCCCGGGCGGGCGCGGCTATTCGATGACGCCCTTGGCCCGCAGGCGCGAAACGTAGGTGGTGATGCCCGCATCGGCCAGCTTCATGCCCGCCGGGGAGCGGCGCACGAGCACCTCGTCCCCGGCGCGCAGGGCGAAGGCGCCCTGCCCGTCCAGGGTCAGGAAGACCTCGGTGCCCGCGTCGCGCACGGCGATGCGCAGCTCAGCCGCGCCCGGCAGGACCATCGGCTTGAAATTGCTGAGAAACGGACAGATGGGCGTCACGGTGAACACCGCCAGGGACGGATGCACGATGGGCCCGCCCGAGGAGATGGAATAGGCCGTGGACCCCGTGGGCGTGGCCACCACCAGCCCGTCGGCCCGCAGGTGCCCCAGGTCCTCGCCGTCCAGGGCCAGGGACAGGTGCAGCAGCCGGGCCAGGGCGCCGCGGTTGACCACCAGATCGTTGACCACCGCCCCCGAGGCCGCCACGACGCCGTCGCGCAGCACCTCCCAGGCCAGCCCCAGGCGCTCGCACCACGGCACGCCCCGGTCCAGCAGCCGGGCCAGGGGTTCCCGCCAGCCCTCGGGAGTCAGTTCGGTCAAAAAGCCCAGCCGCCCGAGGTTCAGCCCGAGCAGCGGCGCGCGCCCGGCCACCTCGCGGGCCACGCTGATCATGGTCCCGTCGCCACCGAGCACGAGCACGAGGTCGCAGCCGTCCACGGGCAGGCCCGGGCCGCCCTGCCCGGCCCGGTGTTCGGCCACGCGGGCGCTCTCGCCCCGGGTGCGCAGCCAGTGGGCGATGGTTTCGGCCAGGGCCGGAGCCTGGGCATGGCCTGCCTTGGTGACGAGCAGAACGGTCTTTGGTATCGTGGACATGGGTTCCTTCTCTAGCTCATGGCGGGGAGCAATTCAAGGCGCCGGGGGCCACCCCGGAAAGGGCGGCGCAGAAATAGATGCGCCCGCCAGCAGTTTCCGGACAATCGGCCCGAAAGCGGCAAAATCGACCCCGACCCCTAAAGAAAGTACCCGCCCCTGCCGATAAGTCTTGCGAGAGGAAACCGCTTTGAGCGCAGCACGCCCGTTGGAAACGCAGAGAATGCTCCGGACCTACGCCCGTCAAATGACGAGCGCGCGCCGCTTGGCGCGGTTCCGGCGCTCCTTCACCGAGGTGGACGAAGAGACCGCCACCCTGCGTCAGGCCAAGCGGCGGCTGCTGGTGGAGCAAGTTTCCAGGGAGATCGTTGAAAATCTTGTCGTCACCGGGAGCGAGAACCCGACCGTCCAGTCCATCCTGAGCAGCCTGAACCGCGAATTCGGGGAGCAGTTCCAGTTCCAATACCCGCCCGCTGCCATCGATCTGCAAGTGTTCAGGATGACGGACCAAGGCGCCCGGGAGGTCACCGGCGCCGAGAAACAGGCCGTGTTCAAGCGGCTGTGGGAGATCACCCTGGACAAGGTGAGCGACACGATGCTCTGAGGACTCGGGGCAGGGGAGCAAGACAATGGCAATGGAAATCACAGGGCTCATCGGCAGCCTCAAGGGCTACGGCCAGGTGGACAAGCCCGAACCGTCCTCGCGCAAGGAAAAGGGCGCCAAGGCCTCGTCCGGACAGGGCGACTCCGTCACCCTGTCCGGCGAGGCCAGGCTCTTCGGCAGCGCCATGAGCGCGGCCCAGCAGGCCCCGGACGTGCGCCGCCAGAAGGTCGAGGAACTCAAGGCCCTGGTGGAGTCGGGCCAGTACCAGCCCGACATCCGCAAGACCGCGGCCAAGATCGTCGAGGAAGACCTCGAACTGCTGCTGTAGCCGGGCCCGGCCCGGTTCCGGCTCCGGAAGCCGCCTAGCCCCCCGCCCGACCGGCCAGGGGCTCGGCGGCTTCCCGCGTTTCCGGCGCCTGCGTCTGGGCGCCGACCAGGAAGCGACTGGGGTGCTTGGAGTCCACCTGCGGCACCTGGAGCCCGATGCGCGCCTCGTGGTTGACCAGGATCGGCCCCATGAGGTTCAGCGCCGTCTCCTCGGGCCGGCCCTTGGGGATGCTCACCGTGACGAGCACCGCGAGCTGGCGGATGTTGTCGAGTTTCAGGATTTTCTGCTCCGCCGTGCCCAGCTTCACGTTGTAGTCGACGATGAAGCAGAACGGGTCGGCCACCATGAGCCCGAGTTCGGGGCGTTCCAGGCTTTGCAGGATGAGGAAGGGGGAATCCTGGCGCAATTGCAGCAGCGTGAATTCCTTGCAGTCCTCGAAACCGATGAGCCCACGGGGGAAGCGGATCACCCGGTCCATGTCCACAGCCAGGTTGCCCAGACGGGTCTGCACCTTCTGCGTTATTTCTCTTTTTGCCATAACCGTGTCGCCGCCAGGAGATCCTGGTCCGTGAGTTGAAGGGCCAGCTTGTTTTGTTCCTGCACCCGCAGGTAGACCTCCTCCCGGTAGACGGGCATGTCGTCGGGCACTTCCAGCCCGATCTTGATCTGCTTGCCCTGTACCGAGAGCACCGTGAGTTTTATGTCGTCCCCGAGGTAGATGCTCTCCCCGGGTCGCCGTGTCAGTATGAGCATCGCGTATCCATCGCCTTCCTTGCTTGCGTGCCGTTTGCGCCCGCGTCCTGCGTGCGCGCTACATGAAGTTCGCCAGACTCAGACGCATGACCATCGACGAGGACCGCAGCACGGTCTCGTAGACGATCTGCTGGTTGGCGAGCTTGGTCATCAGTTCCGCCAGGTCCGCGTCCTCCACCTCGGACATGCGTTCCTTCTCGTTGAGCTGCATGGTCTCCAGGACGCCGTCGGCCACCAGGAGCCGGTTTTCCAGGGCGCCCACCCGGGCGGCATTGTTCATCAGGTGCTGCCCGATGGGCGTGATGGCCGCCAGAACCTCGCCGCATCCCTGCTGGTTGTTGGTTTCCAGGTAGCCGACCAGCTTGCCGATCTCGTCGAACATGTTCACCCCGTCGGGCAGGCCGGAAACCATGGAAGTCTGCCCGGTGACGGGGTCGGTGTAGATGCCGCCGAAGATGTCCTTGCCCACGTTGTTGATGGGCAGGTTCTCCCCGGGGGAAATTTCCAGGGAAATGCTCGCCGTGTGCGGGCGGATGACGAACTGCTCGCCCGCGGCCAGCAGGTTGCCGCCGCCGGAGTCGGACAGGGTCATGGTCCCGCCGGGCACGACCAGGGTCAGGTTCGCCGGGTCGCCCGAGCCGTCGGTGGACAGCCCCGTGACCCAGTTGGCCCCGCCGTCCAGGCTGTAGGAATAGTGCACCGGGTTGCCGTCCAGGGTGGTGTCGTTGTCGATGCGCACGGTGATGTTCTTGTCGAACAGGCCGTTTGCCGTGACATCCAGATTGCTGGAGCCGAGCTTGTCGACCACCAGACTGTCGTTGTCGTCGCCCTGGTAGATGGCCGTGGGCCGGACCCAGAGCCAGGTGCCGTTGCCCGTGCTGCCGCTCACGGCGGGGTCGTGCTGGGTCACCGCCGTTCCGGCCTCGAGGTCGAGCTGCACCGAGCCCAGGTCGAGCTGGGTGTCGCCCGCGGCAAGCGTGCCGTTGACGAAAGTGTCGCCGCCGTCGGTGGAATACTCGTAGGTCAGGGCGTCGGTGCCCACGGTGCCCGCCGAGGTGAAGCGCACGAGCACGGTGCTCTGCGCGGCCCCGGTGATGGTGAAGTTCGTGCCCGCCGTGGAGCCGTCGTTGTCCGTGACCCACAGAGCCTGCTCGTAGGCCTTGGTGTCGGTCTTGTGGCCGGCGAAAATGTACTTGTCCTCGTACTGGGTATTGGACAGTACCACCAGCTCCTCGTAGAGCTGGCGCGCCTCGTAGCTGACCTGGCTGCGGTTGTCGGCGCTGACGTTGCCCGTGGAGGTCTGCTCGGCCAGCACGCGCAGGCGGGTCAGGATTTCCTCCATGCGCGTCAGTTTGTTGTCGGCCAGGCTGAGCCAACCCTTGGCAGTGCTCACGTTGGCGCGATACTGGTCCAGCGCCGCCAGGGTGTCGCGGTGGCCGAGCACGCGGGCCATGCCCACGGGGTTGTCCGAAGGCTTGTTGATGACCTTCTGCGTGGCGGCCTGGATGTTCAGCTCCATCAGTTCGGAGAGGGAACCGTTCAGGTTCCCGATGTACATGTTGAACCTGTTGGAGTGGGTCACGCGCATGGCTGTCTCCGCCTAGTTCTTGATGCCCAGGAGGGTTTGGAGCATCCGGTCCGCCGCCGAGATGAGCTTGGCCGCCGCGGTGTAGGAGTGCTGGTACTTGATGAGGCTGCTCATTTCCTCGTCCAGGCTCACGCCCGCCGTCTCCTGCTGGCGCGACTCCAGGTCCGTGGCCAGGGCCTCGTTGTACTCGTAGTTGAACTGCGCCGTGGACGTGTCGCCGCCCACGCTGGTCACGATGCTGTTGAAATACTTGGCCAGGGTCTGGCTGGTCGGCCGTTCGGAGTTGGTGTTGATGGCCACGGCCTTGTCCTTGAGGGCGGCGATGGCGCCGGCCGTCGTATTGTCGCCCGTATTGATCTCGCCCGCGCCGTTGACGTGCCCGGTGGCGATGAAGTCCAGGTCCGACTGGACCATGGTGGTCAGCTCGATGTCCGCCGCCGTGGTGCCGTCGAAGAACGTGTTCAGGCCGAGCCCCGCCGCCAGGCCCGCCGTGTCCGTGCCGAAGGCGTACTCGTAGCCGTTTTCGGCCGTCAGGCGCAGGCGGTTGTTCACGATGTCGGCGGTGACGTAGGTGCCCCAGGTGTTGTTCACGGCGTCGGCCACGTCTTCCAGGGAATGCACGGAAGGGTCGAACATGGCCCCGCCGCCGAAATCCAGCGGCCCGAAGGACGCCCCCGAGGCCAGTTCCCCGGTGCTGGAATCGTAGAAGAACATCTGCATGTTGCCCTGCTGGAGCCGGTCGGCCCAGACCAGGCCGGAGCTGTTGCTGCCCAGGGGCGCGGAGGTCGAGTCCACCGCGTAGGTGCCGACCATGTTGACGTGGTTCTGGGCGCCCGCGCCCTGGCTGTGCAGCCGGTTGACCTCCCAAACAAAGGACTTGGCGAAGCCGTCGAGCTTGTCCACGTAGCTGCCGATGTTCTCGTCGCGGAACTGGAAATAGCCCGCCAGGCTGCCGCCGGTGAGCCGCCGGGTGTTGTCGGCCCCGTTGGCGTACTGCTGCGGGGTGATGTTCATCGGCGTGGAGGTCGTCTTGTACCAGTACAGGCCCTTCTTGGGCACGATGGTGAAGCTGTCGCCCTCCACGAGGGTGCCTGCGGGGTCGGCCCCGGCGTCGGCCTTGTCGCCGAACCAGATGTTCAGGTCGCCGATGCGCATCTTGCCCTCGTCGGGCCGCGCGGCGAAGTGCATCTCGTTGCCGTCGTCGTCGGTCATCCAGGTCTTGCCGCCGTCCAGCGACACGCGGAACTGCGCCGCCGTGCCGCCCAGGGCCACGTCGCCGGGCTGGACCACTTCGAGGGTGTATTCGAAATCGTCGCCGCCCTCGAAATACACGTCGCCGTCGAAGCTCGACCCTCCGGTCAGCTCCTGGGCGCTCTTGGGGCTCTCGAAGGCCAGCTTGTAGGTCTGCACGCCGTCGACCAGCACGTGCCCGGCCTTGGTCATGACCGTGAATTCGCCCCCGCCGTTGTCCACGTAGTCCACGTCCAGGTAGCCCGCCAGTTCGCGCACGAGCTGGTCGCGCCGGTCGTAGAGGCTGTTGGCGTTGTTCTGCCCGGGCACGTCGGAGGTCTGGATCTGGAGGTTGACCTCGGCGATCTGCTTGATGATGTCGTTGGCCGTGTCCACTTCCTGGGCGATGAACTCGTCCATCTGGACCTGCATGCGGCGCATGTCGTCGGCCACGGTGTGGATGGCCGAGAGCAGGGTCTGGCTGTTGCCGAGCAGCGCCTCGCGCGAGGCGTTCAGTTCGGGGTGGGAGGCCAGGTCCTGCCAGTCCTGCCAGAACTGGGCGATGGAGGCGTTGATGCCCTCGGTCTGGCTTTCGTTGAACAGGCTGTCGAGGGCGCGCATGTTCTGGTACACGGCGTCCCAGCGGCGCTGGGTGGACACCTTGTCCACGTACTGCTGCTCCACGAAGGAGTTGAAATAGCGGATGACCTCGACGGTCTTGACCCCGGTGCCGATCTGGCCCGGGGTGCGGTCCAGGGCGTACTGCTCCTCCAGGCGCACGGCCTGGCGGGCGTAGCCCGGGGTGTTGACGTTGGCGATGTTGTTGCCCGCGACGCTGATGGCCGTCTGCGAGGCGAACAACGCGCCCTTGCCGATGTCGAGGATCGTGTTCAGCCCGGCCATCTACGACCTCCCGCGGAACAGGGCGGCCTCGGGATGGCTTGAGGACACGCGGCCCCGTTGCGAATAGGTGGCGTTGCCCTTGGGCTGGATCTGCTTGTGCAGGAAGTCGAGCATGTTGCGGCTCTGGTCCGCCAAGGCCATGGCCAGATGCGAATTCTTTTCGGCCTGCACGGCGCAGCGCTGCTCCAGGGCGTCCACGCGCTCCATGACCTCGGCCAGGAGCGCCCCGGCCTCGCCCCGGGCCGCCAGCACGTCCTTGAGCGACCGCGCCCCGGGCACGGTGGCCTTGACCACCGCGCGCAGGGCCACGCGTTCGGCGGCCAACTGGCGCAAAAGCTCCTGGATGGAGAATTCGCAGCCCGTGACGGCCTTGGGATCGCGCCCCGTCAGCAGGGAAAATTCTTCCTGCAACAACTCGAGGAGCACCGCGAGCCCCTTCTCCTGCCGCCCCACGTTCTCCATCAGCTTTTCGAACATCGCCCCTACTCCGGCATGCTGGCAGTTGTCCCGGAAAGCCCGGCCTGCAATCGTTCCATAACCTCAAGGGGATTTTCCGCCCTGTCTTCGCGCCTGACTTCGAAGTGCAGGTGGGCATCCGAGGTCCTTCCCGTCGTGCCCACTTCTGCAATTTTGCTGCCAGCGGTCACGGTCTGGCCCTCGGAGACCAGGTTGGCCCGGTTGTGGCCATAGTAGCTGCGCCATCCGCCGGGATGTTCGAGAATGACCATGTTGCCGAAACGGCCCCGCTGCCCGGCAAAAACTACCTTGCCGTCCCAGCAGGCGGCCACCGGGTCGCCCTCGGCGGCGGCGATGTCCAGGCCGGAATGCCACTGCTGGGCGCCGGTGACCGCATCCGTCCGCCAGCCGTAGCCGGAAACGACCTCGCCCTGCACGGGCCAGTGCATGCCTCCGGGCGCGGCGGCCGCGGCCGGAGCAGCGGAAACGGTGGAAGCGGCGGCGGGGGCGGCCCCGGGCGCAACGGCGGCTTCGGTCGGAGCCGCGCCTTCGTCGGCGGGCGCGGAGACGGCTTCAGCGGAGGCGGCGGCGGGAATCACCGGCCCGAAGGTCGCGACGGTGGCCGGAGCGCCCTCTCCGCTCTCCAGGCGGATGCGCGTGGCCAGGGCCGTGACCTGCTGCATGATCTGCGGCCCGCTGCTCACGCCGTCGCGCAGGGTGGGGTCGATGTCCAGCAGCGGATCGAAGCGCGGCTCGGTGCGCGGAGCCAGGGGAATGCGCCGGTCGCTGGCGTCCAGGGGCCGCAGGGCCTCGGCTTCGGCTAGGCTCTTCACATCCGCCGCGCCGTTCAGGGAAATGGGCGAGGCGTGCAGCGGGCTCAGGGCCGCGTCGGGCCGCGACGCCGCGCCGCCCGCCGAGCGCGTGAGCTGCTCGCGCAGTTCGCGGTGCAGCATGTCGCCCAGGCCGATGCCCCCGGCCCCGGCCATCTTCCTGGACAGCTCCTCGTCGAACATGGAGAGGTACATTTCCTCTTCGCGACTGTGCAGGTAGCCTTCCTGGGGCACGGTCTGGCGCATCTGCTTCCAGAGCTGCTGGATGAACATGGCCTCGAAGCCCTGGGTGGCCTCGCGCAGCTTCTTCTCTTCCTGCCCGGCGGGCACCAGGCCCGCGCGCACGCGGTCCATGGCCAGCTTCTGGCGCACCTCGTCGGTCCGGGTCTGATCCAGGGCGGCCTGGGCGTCGATCTTGGGAGCCAGCATGCTACATGACCTCCAGTTCCGCGTGCAGCGCGCCTGCGGTCTTGAGGCTCTTGAGGATGGAAATCAGGTCGCGCGGGGTGGCGCCGATGGAATTCAGCCCGTCGATAAGCTCCTGCAGGGTCGCGCCCTCCATCATCACCAGCCGGTTCTGCTCCTCGGCGACGTTCACGTTGGTCTGCGGGGTGGCCACGGTCTGCCCGGAGCTGAAGGGCCCGGGCTGGGACACGTCGGCGCTTTCCTGGACCACGATCTGCAGGTTGCCGTGGGCCACGGCCACGCGCGTCAGGCGCACGTTGCGGCCCAGAACCACCGTGCCGGTCTTCTCGTCCACGACCACCCGGGCCTTGCCGTCGGGAGTGACTTCCAGGTTCTCCAGGCTGGCCATGAGCGGCACGAGGTTGCCCCGGAACTCCTGGGGCACGGCCAGACGGATGGTCGTGATGTCGTCGGCGCGGGCGAAGTCCTGGCCGAGGGTGTTGTTGATGGAATCCACCACGTTCATGGTCGTGCTGAAATCGGCCACGTTCATGTTCAGGGTCAGTTCGTCCTGGGCGTTGTACTGGAAGGGCACGCCCCGCTCCACCGTGGCGCCGTTGGGCACGGTGCCCACGGTGGTGATGTTCTTCTGGGCCGTGGCGGCCGCGCCTTCGGCCGACACGCCGCCCAGGGCCAGGGGCCCCTGGGCCAGGGCGTAGACGTTGCCGTCCACCCCGCGCATGGGCGTGAGCAGGAGCACGCCGCCGAGCAGGCTCTGGGAGTCGCCCAGAGACGAGACGGTCACGTCCAGGTTCGTGCCGGGCCGTGCGGAAACGGGCATCTTGGCCGTGACCATCACCGCGGCCACGTTCTTGGGCTTGAGCTTGCTCTTGTCCACGGCCACGCCCATCTTCTCCAGCATGCTGGCCACGGACTGCACGGTGAACTGCGAGCCGGTCTTGTCGCCGGTGCCCGACAGGCCGACCACCAGCCCGTAGCCCACGAGCTGGTTGGAGCGCACGCCGCCGAAAGTGGCCACGTCCTTGAGGCGCACGGCCCAGGCGCCGGCGGGCAAAAGCACCAGCACGGCCAGGGCCAGGGCCGCCAGACGGACCACGCAGTGGCCGGAGCGGGCGGGACGCGGGGCGCGGAGCAGCGAAACGATGGACATGGACCTTCTCCTTGCAAAGACTAGAACGGCCAGATGTTGTCCAAAACGCGGGTCATCCAGCCGGGGCGCTGCTTGTCGGCCAGCACGCCCTGGCCGTAGTACTCGATCTTGGCGTCGGCCATGTGCGTGGAGGCGATGGTGTTGGCGGGGCTGATGTCCTGAGCGCGCACCAGCCCGCGCACCACGAGCACCTGGGTCTCGTTGTTGACCTTGACCTCGCGCGCGCCCTCGACCTCCAGCAACCCGCCGGGCATAACGCGCACCACGCGCGCGGCCAGGGTGGCCGACACGTTGGACTCACGCTTGGTTTCCCCCGTGCCCTCGAAGGTGCTGGCCGAGCTGGCGCCGATCATCGGCGTGTCGCCGACCTTGCCGACCATGCCCAGGCTGGGCCCGAAGGGCAGGATGCGCGCGTCGTTCTTGCCGAACCAGTTGGAGATGCCCATCTCCACGCTGGAGGTGCGGTCCGCCGTGGTGTCGGCCTTGTTGGTGGCCTTGGCGACCTCGACCACCTCGACGATGACCACGTCGCCCACGTTGCGCGCGCGGGTGTCGCCGTAGAGGTAGCTGGCGTCGGCGGGGTTGAACAGCGAGCCCGGATTGTCCTGGGGCGCCGGGGCCTCGACCACGGGCGGGGTCAGCACCGGGGTCGGCACGTGGCTGTCGCTGGAGGCGGCGCACCCGGCCAGGGTCAGCAGCGTCAGGGCGGCATAGGGATACAGCTTCATGACTTGGCTCCTTGGGAAATTCGGCGCGCCTAGCGCACCACCACCGTTTCGGCGTCGCGGATTTCGGCGACGACCTCGCGTTTGCTGTCCGTGTTGCGCACGGGGATCATGTCGCCCAGGCCGCCGTCGGCCAGGGCCTCCACCTGGGTCCGCAGGCGCACGTTGCGCCCCTGATAGACCAAGGTCAGGGTATCGCCCCGGCTGACCAGGGGCACGTCGTCCAGGTTGGCCTTGTAGATGACCTCGCCGGTGCCCATGGGCCGCACGGCGCGCAGGCCGAAGCGCCGCCCGTCCCAGGGCTCGCCGCGCAGGTAGGCCGCGTTCTTGCGCATGAAGGTCACCTTGTCGGGGCTCAGCTCGTCGCGCGGGTTGATGGGCCGCGCCGCGCAGGCCACGTTCACCCACTGGTCCAGGAACACGGTGGCGCCGTATTTGCGCACGGTGATCTGGGCCGGGTTGACCTCGCGCAGCAGCAGCGAAATCCGCCCCGGGCCGAAGCCCCCGGCCACGTCCACGGCCAGGGTGTTTTGGGAGTCGGCCAGAAAGACCTGCGACGGCAGGCGGAAATCGCGCAGGGAAACCTCCCCGCGCATGCCCGACACGCGGGCCGTGAGCGATTCGCTGACCAGGGCGCGCAGGGCGGCCTCGTCGAGCAGGCGCCCGCCGCGCTGCACCACCAGCGGCCCGGACACGACGCACAGTTGGGCCAGGTCGCGCAGATGGTAGCGCAGCAGGCTTTCCACCTTGCCGCGCGTGATGTTCTGCTGTTCGCCGTCCCTTGCCGGGGCCGCCCACAGGGGCGTGGCCGCCAGGGTCCGCCAGTGTTCCTCGGGCAGGTCGCCCACGGGCCGGGCGATGTCGCCCAAAAGCACCGTGTCCGTCTGCGTCACGGCGGCGGGAGCCACGGCCAGGCGCCAGGAGGCCTGCATGGTTCCGGCGTGGGCCACGGTCAGCAGCAGCAGGGTCAGCAGCATGGCCGCCGTGCCCAGGGCGGCCAGCGCGGGGGCGAAATGCCCGAGCCTGTCCATGGCCATGCGGCGTTGCATGCAGGTCATCGTCGCTCTCCTCCCCGCGCCTAGCGCTTGAGCTGGTTGGCCGTCTGAAGCATGGCGTCGGAAGTCTGCACGGCCTTGGAGTTGATTTCGTAGGCCCGCTGGCCGACGATCATGGCCACCATCTCATCCACGATCTCCACGTTGGACATTTCCAGGAACCCCTGGGCGATGGTGCCGAAGTTGTCCTCGCCGGGCACGCCCTCGGTGGCCGCGCCGGAGGCCTCGGTCTCCGAGTACAGGTTCTTGCCCATGGCCTTCAGCCCGGCGGGGTTGATGAAGGTGTAGATGGGGATGTCCGTCGCGGCCAGTTCGTCGCCGTTCTCGTCCAGAGCGGCGATGTGCCCGGCCTCGGTAACCACCACGCTGGCCGTCTCCACCGGCACGGTGAACTCCGGCTGGAGCACGTAGCCGTTGGCGGTGACCACGCGGCCCTCGTTGTCCAGCTTGAAGGCGCCCGCGCGGGTGTAGGCCATCTCGCCGTTGACATCGACCTGGAAGAACCCGTCGCCCTCGATGACCATGTCCAGCGGGTTGCCGGTGTTCTGGAAGTCGCCCTGGGTGAAGAACTTGTGGACCGTGGTCGGCTTGACGCCCATGCCCACCTGCATTCCGGTGGGGATCAGGTTTCCGGCCTCGGTGGGCGACCCGGCGATTTTCAGGCTCTGGTACATGAGGTCCTCGAACTCGGCCCGGCTCTTCTTGAAGCCGATGGTGTTCACGTTGGCCAGGTTGTTGGAAATCACGTCGATATTGAGCTGCTGGGCGACCATGCCGGTGGCGGCTGTCCAAAGGGAGCGCATCATGGCTGGGGTTCCTCCTTACTTGTCGCGGCCGACTTGGTCGGTGGCCTTGCTGTCGGTTTCCCGGGTGTTGGTAATGATCTTCTGGTAGGCCTCGAAGGCGCGGTGGGCCTCGATCATATTGACCATCTCCGTGACCACCTCGACGTTGGGCATCTCCAGATAGCCCTGCTCCACCACCGTCTCGGGCACGGGGATTTCCGCCGCCGCGCCGGGGGTGCGGATTCTGAAATAGGTGTGCCCGACCTTTTCCAGCACCTGGGGGTTGTCCACGCCGACCACGGTCAGCGCGTCCACCTCGTCGCCGTCGACGAAAATCTGACCCGAGCCGCTGACGGTCACCTGGCCGCCTTCCCCGGGCAGCTCGATGGGGCCGCCCTCGCCGAGCACCTGGTGGCCGTTGCCGTTGACGAGCTGGCCCACGGCGTTGACGTGGAAGGCGCCGCCCCGGGTGTAGAAATCCTCGCCCTCGGGCGTGCGGACCTTGAAGAACCCCTCGCCCGAAAGGGCCACGTCCAACGGGCCGCCGGTCTGTTTCAGGCTGCCCTGCTCGAAGTCGATCTGCGCCACGGCGATGCGCGGCTTGGCGTAGTGGTCCGGGTCCGGGAACAACTGCTCGGACTTCAGGTTGAACGTCGCCTCGCGGATTTCGTCGTGCGCGAAACGGACGAACACGTCCTTGAAGGCCATCTGGTCGCGCTTGTAGCCCGTGGTATTCACGTTCGCCAAATTGTTGGCGATGATGTTCAGGCGGTGTTCCTGGGTCAAAGCCCCGAACATGGCGCTGTACATGCTTTCCTGCATCGTCTCCACCCTCCGTGGGGGTTTGCTCTGCCGCAAGGAAAGCAAAGAGCGCGCCAAAGGAGACGTGGCGCTTTTTCATCTTTTATTAGAGCATGTTGCATGCACGTTGCCTGGGGCCGGTGCGACAGGCGCGGCCGCCCGGGGCGTCAGCGAACCGACCCCGGGCCGGGGCCCGCCCGCCGCGGGCGCGACCGGCGCGCGCCCGGAAAAGAAAAGATGTTGACAAGCAGGCACGGTTTGTTAGAGAAGGTCGTTCGCAACGCCGGGGGGCCCCGGCTGGGCGTACAAGCGGGTGTAACTCAGTGGTAGAGTGTCAGCTTCCCAAGCTGAAGGTCGCGAGTTCAAATCTCGTCGCCCGCTCCAAACAAACCTTTTACCCTCTCGCATCTCCTGGAAGATGATTCGAGTGGACCCTGGGGTCCACTTTTTTATTAAGGACTTCAGGCATGAACGAAGACCGCCTCCGCAAAGCCCTCGAAGAACTCGCCGCCCCCATGGCCCAGGCCATGGGCCTGACCCTGTGGGGCGTGGAGCTGACGGGCGGGCACGGGCGCGGGGTGGTGCGCGTCTACCTCGACAGCCCCGGCGGCGAGACGGGCGTCACGGTGGACCAGTGCGCCGAACTCTCGCGCGACCTTTCCGTGGCCCTGGACGTGGAAGACCTCATCCCCGGCAGCTATTACCTTGAAGTGTCCTCCCCGGGGCTGGACCGGCCCTTCTTCTCGCCGCGGCAGATGCTCGGCCACGAGGGCGCCGAGGTGCAGGTCAGCCTGCGCGGGCCCGTGGACGGCCGCCGCAAGTACCAGGGGCGGCTGACCGCCGTGGAACCCGACGGATTCATGATCGAAGAGAACGGGCAGCCCGTGCGCGTCGCCTGGAGCGATGTGAAAAAGGCCGCCCTGCGCTACGAATTCCCCGCCAAGGGGCAAAAGGCTTAACGTCCCAAGCGACGGCCCGCCCGGGCTCGGATGCGACTGGAGGCATACCATGGGCATGGAACTGAAAAAGGCCATCGACCAGATCAGCAAGGACAAGGGCATCGACCGCGAAATGCTGGTGGACACCCTTGAGGAGGCCGTGCGTTCGTCCGTGCTGCGCAAGTACGGCGAGGACATGGATGTCGAGGTCAGCTACAACGACGAGCAGGGCGAGATCGAGGTCTACCAGTTCAAGGCCGTGGTGGAGACCGTGGAAAACCCGGCCATCGAGATTTCCCTGGACGATGCCCGCAAGTCCGACCCCGGGGCGCAGATCGACGACGAGCTGGGCTTCCGCCTGAGCATCGAGGACCTGGGGCGCATCGCCGCCCAGTCGGCCAAGCAGGTCATCATCCAGCGCATGCGCGACGCCGAGCAGGAAATCATTTACGAGGAATACAAGGACCGCGTGGGCGAAATCGTCTCGGGCATCATCCAGCGCCGCGACAAGACGGGCTGGATCATCAACCTCGGGCGCACCGAGGCCCTGCTGCCCAAGGAAGAGCAGATCCCCCGCGAGCGCTACAAGCGCGGCGACCGGGTTCAGGCCTATCTCATCGACGTGCGCCGCGAGGGCCGGGGCCCGCAGGTCATCGTGTCCCGCTCGCACCCCGACTACATGATCGCCCTGTTCAAGCGCGAAGTGCCCGAAGTGGCCGACGCCACGGTGAGCATCCTGGGCGTCGCACGCGATCCGGGCAGCCGGGCCAAGGTCGCCGTGACCTCGCACGACCGCGACGTGGACCCCGTGGGCGCCTGCGTGGGCATCCGCGGCTCGCGCATCCAGAACGTGGTCCAGGAACTGCGCGGCGAGCGCATCGACATCGTGGTCTGGAGCCCGGACGTGGCCACCTACGCCGTCAATGCCCTCTCCCCGGCCGTGATCACGCGCATCACCGTGGACGAGGACGAGCAGATGCTCGAAGTGGTGGTGCCCGACAGCCAGTTGACCCTGGCCATCGGCCGCAAGGGCCAGAACGTCAAGCTGGCCTCCAAGCTGCTGGGCTGGAAGATCGACATCTTCACCGAAAGCCGCTACGGCGAACTGCACGCGGAGTTGCAGACCCTGGAGCAGATCGCCAGCGTGGCCGAAATCTCCGTGGACCGGCTCCTGGCCTCGGGCTACGACACCATGGAGAAGCTGGACACCGCCACCGACGAGGAACTCCTGGAAATCGACTCCATCACCGAGGACCGCATCGGCGACATCCGCTCGGCCATCAACCTGCTGCGTTCCTTCCGGGTCGATGCCCCCGCAGAGGATGCGGACGATGCGGACGATGCGGACGGGGAAGACGGCGGGGACGGCGAAACCGACGCGGAACAGACCCCGCAGGCCCCCGGAGACGAGGCCTAGCCCCGCCGGAAGGCGGGCGCACCGGCGAAGTCATGGCAAAGGACGATCCGGGCCAAGGGCCGCTGCGCCGCTGCGTGATCTGCGGCGCCAGATTGCCCAAGGGCGCCATGACGCGCCATGTCTGCCCCGGCGAAGACGGCCGGGAGCCGGTGCCCGACCCGGCCCAGACCATGCCGGGACGCGGGTTCTACTGCTGCCAAGCGCCGCAGTGCATACGGAATTTTGGGAAATACAAGGGCTGGCGGAAGAAATGCCAAGGGGAACGACGTGGTAGACAACAAGCTTCGGGTTAAGGACATCGCGGCGGAACTCGGGATCGGCAACAAGGACGTCATGCAGGCGTGCCGCGATCTCGATATTCCGGTCAGAAGCCATATGAGCACCATCGAGGACGACGAGGCCGACCAGATTCGCGCCCACGTGAAAAAGGGTGCCAAGGCCACCGAGGTCGTGCTCAAGGAGGTGCAGCCGGGCATGGTGGTTCGCCGCCGCCGCAAGGCCGTGCGCCCCGGGTCGCAGCCCGTGGCCGAGGATTCCGCCGACGAGCCGGAGGACGACGAGGCCCAGGACATGGAGCCCGGCGACGAGGCCCAGGCCGACGCCCCCGACGCTCCCGAGGCGCCCGACGAGGCGGCCCAGGCGGCCGAAAGCACCCCCGCGCAGCCCCGCCCGGCCCGCAAGGCCCGCGTCGTGCGCGAAACGCCCAAGGCCCGCATCATTTCCCCCGCCGAGTTGCGCGGCTCCGAGCCCGCCCCGGCCCCCGAGGCCGAAGAGCCCGTGGCCCAGACGCCCGTCGACGCCCAGCCCGCCGACGCCCAGCCCCAGGCTCCCGAAGCGCCTGCGGCTCCCGAAGCGCCCGTGACGGCCGAGGCACCCGAGGCGGGGGCCACAGAGCCCCAGGCCCCCGGTCAGGACGCCCCGGCCCCCGAAGCCGAAACGCCCGTCACCGAGGCCGAAGCCGGACCCGAGAGCGCCGCCGAAGGCCCCGAGGCCCCCGAGGCCGAAGGCGCCGACGCCGAGGGCGAGCCGCGCAAGAAGAAAAAGAAGAAGATCATCATCACCCCCAAGGTGCGCGTCATTTCGCGGCCCGATCCGAACATGGCCCCCCCCGCGGCGGCCGTTGCCGAGGAGCAGCCCCAGGAACGCCAGCGCCCCGTGCTGCGTCTGCGCGGCCAGGGTGCGCCCGGCGCCGAGCCGGGCCGTCCCGCCGGCGGCTATAGCGGCCCCGGCCGCCCCGGCGGTTTCAACGCCCCCGCGAACACCCCCGGCGGCGAGGCCCCCGCGGGCGACTCCGGCGATGCGTCCAGCAAAAAGCGCCGCAAGAAGGACCGCCGCGTGGTGGACTTCTCCTACAAGGAAGACGTGCCCAAGGGCTTCGACCGGGGCAAGAAGGGCAAGAAGACCCGCCGCGACCGGCGCGGCTTCGAGATTCCCGAACCCCAGGGCACCCAGCCCATCAAGGCCGCCAAGCGCAAGGTGCGCATCGAGGACGCCATCCGCCTGGCCGATCTGGCCAAGAGCATGGGCGTCAAGGCCCAGGCGCTCATCAAGGTGCTTTTCGCCCAGTTCGGGCTGATGGCGACCATCAACCAGTCCCTGGACTACGACACCGCCGCCCTGGTGGCCGCCGAGTTCGGCTACGAGGTGGAAAAGGTCGGCTTCTCCGAGGAGGAATACCTCGCGCCCAAGGACGAGGACAGCCCCGAAACCCTGGTCCCCCGCGCCCCGGTGGTGACCATCATGGGCCACGTCGACCACGGCAAGACCTCCCTGCTGGACGCCATCCGCAAGTCGAAGATCGCCTCGGGCGAGGCCGGCGGCATCACCCAGCACATCGGCGCCTACGACGTGACGACCCCGCGCGGCAAGATCGTGTTCCTGGACACCCCGGGCCACGCGGCCTTCACGGCCATGCGCGCCCGCGGCGCCCAGGTGACGGACATCGTCATCCTGGTGGTCGCCGCCGACGACGGCGTCATGGAGCAGACCCGCGAGGCCATCAGCCACTCCAAGGCCGCCGGGGTGCCGATCATCGTGGCCGTGAACAAGATGGACAAGCCCGAGGCCAACCCCGACCGCGTCATGCGCGAACTGGCCGAACAGGGCCTCTCGTCCGAAGAGTGGGGCGGCGAGACCATCTTCGTCAACGTGTCGGCCAAGGCCGGGACGAACCTGGACACCCTGCTGGAAATGGTCCTGCTGCAAGCCGAGGTGCTGGAGCTCAAGGCCAACCCCGACAAGCCCGCCCAGGGCCATATCGTGGAAGCCCGGCTGGACAAGGGCCGCGGCCCGGTGGCCACGGTGCTCATCACCGCGGGTACCCTGCGCCAGGGCGACACCTTCATCTGCGGCACGCAGAACGGCAAGGTCCGCGCCATGTTCAACGACCAGGGCCGCAAGCTCAAGGAGGCCGGACCGGCCACCCCGGTGGAGGTCCAGGGCTTCGACGGCATCCCCCAGGCGGGCGACCTGTTCGTGTGCGTGGAGGACGAAAAGGTGGCCCGGCGCATCGCGGGCAACCGCCAGCTCAAGGAGCGCGAGCGCACCCTGGCCCGCGAGTCCCGCGTGACCCTGGAGAGCTTCATGGCCTCCAAGCCCGGCGCCGAGGCCATGAACCTGAACCTCGTGCTCAAGGCCGACGTGCAGGGCTCCCTGGAAGCCATCGTGGACGCCCTGAAGAAGCTGTCCACCGACGCCGTGAAGGTCAACGTCATCCACGGCGGCGCGGGGGCCATCACCGAATCGGACATCCTGCTGGCGGCGGCCTCCGAGGCCATCGTCATCGGCTTCAACGTCCGGCCCACGGCCAAGATCAAGGAGGTCGCCGACCACGAGAACGTGGACGTGCGCTTCTACGACATCATCTACAAGCTGGTCAGCGACGTGAAGGACGCCATGACCGGCATGCTGGCCCCGGTGATTTCCGAGAAGTACCTGGGCCAGGCCGAGGTCCGCGAGACCTTCAGCATCCCCAAGGTCGGCACCATCGCGGGCTGCTACGTGGTGGACGGCGAACTGCGGCGCAACGCCAAGATCCGCCTGCTGCGCGACGGCGTGGTGGTCTACACGGGCGCCCTGTCCTCCCTCAAGCGCTTCAAGGACGACGCCAAGGAAGTGCGGCGCGGCTACGAGTGCGGCGCGGCCCTGGACAAGTTCAACGACGTGAAGGTCGGCGACGTGATCGAGGCCTTCGAAGAAGTGGAAACCGCCGCGACTTTGGATTAACCTGGACCTGACGGCCCCGGGCGCCACCGCCCGGGGCCGCCCGGCGGGGCCATGATCATCGGCGTGCTCACCCTGACCTTCCGCCTGCACGGCAACCGCAGCCTCAAGGGCAAGCGGCAGGTGGCGGCCAGCCTGAAGCAGAAGCTGCGCAACACATTCAACGTGGCCGTGAGCGAGGTCGCCCGCCAGGACGACCCCGGCACCCTGGTCCTGGCTGTGGTCAGCGTCGCGCCCGACTCGCGCACGGTGCAAAGCCGCCTGGACAAGGCCCTCATGCACGCCCAGGCCGCCACCGCCGAGGAACTGGCCGACTCGGCCATCGAGCTGTTCTCCGCAGACGACGCGGGCGGCGCCGATGGCGCGTACGGGGCGGACGACGGCGACGGGCCCTGCGGCCCCGGCGGCGACGCCGGGGACCGGAACTGAACTTTCAGGAGTTTTCATGCATCCTTCCGGCTCACGCCGCGCCCACAGAATGGCCGACCAGATCATGCGCGAGGTTTCCGAAATGCTCGCTCTGGAGGTGGCCGACCCCCGGCTGGCCATGATCACCGTGAGCGGAGCGCGCATGAACAAGGACCTGTCCATCGCCGAGGTGCTCTACTCCGCCCCCGCCGGGGCGGACCTGGACGCCGTGCGCGCCGGGCTGGACAAAGCCGCGCACTTCCTGCGCGGCGGCCTGGGCAAACGCCTGAAGACCAAGTTCATCCCCCGGCTGGTCTTCGTGCATGACGACTATCTCGAGGAAATGGTGTATGGAAAAGGCCCTCAAGCAGGTTAGCGCCGCGCTCACGGGTGGCGAAACCTTCCTGCTGGCCGCCCACACCGGACCCGACGGCGACGCCATCGGCTCGACCTTCGCCCTGGGCCACCTGCTGGTGCGCCTGGGCAAACAGGTCGCGCTGTACAACGCCAGCGGTCTGCCCGAGCAGTTCGCCTGGCTGGTGCCCCCCGCGCCCCTTTCGGACGAACTGCCCGACGGCCCCTTCGACTGGATCATCGCCATGGACTGCGGCGACCGCACGCGCCTGGGCGACGCCCTGGCCGGGCGTTTCGGCACCCAGGGCACAATCAACATCGATCATCACCTGGGCAACCCGGGCTACGCCCAGATCAACTGGGTGGACACGGGCTTCGCCTCGGTGGGCGAAATGATCGCCCGGCTGGCCGCCGACCTGGACGTGCCCCTGTCCGGGCCCCTGGGCGAAGCCGTCTATCTGGCCATGATCACCGACACGGGCTATTTCAGCTACGGCAACACCCGCCCCGAGACCCTGGAACTGGCCGCCGAAATCCTGCGCCAGGGGCTGGACCCCGAAGACTTCAACGCCAAGCTCCAGAACCAGTGGACCCTGGGCCGCGTCCAGCTCTGGGCCCGGGTGCTGGACACCGCCGAGCTGCATTTCGGCGGCGCCGTGGGCGTCATCCGCATCACCGCCGCCATGTTCGAGGCCACGGGCACCCAGAGCGCCGACACCGAGGGTGTGGTCAACTACATCCGGCGCATCAGGGGCGTCCTGGCCGCCGTGTGCCTGCGCGAGGACGGCCCGGAGCTGACCAAGGTCAGCCTGCGCTCGTGGGGTACGGTCAACGTCCAGGCCGTGGCCGCCGAGCTGGGCGGCGGCGGGCACCGCAATGCCGCCGGATGCGTCGTGGCCGCGCCCCTGGCCGAGGCTCAGGCCCTGGTGCTCGAAGCCGCCGGACGCCTGCTGGAGCTGGCCTAACCGTGGGCCGCAGCAGAAAGCGCGGCGCGGCGCAGCAGGACGGGGTGCTGGTGCTCGACAAGCCCGGCGGCCCGACCTCGGCGGGCTGTCTGGCGACCATCCGCCGGGCCCTGGACCAGGGCAAGATCGGCCACGCCGGAACCCTGGACCCCATGGCCACCGGCGTGCTGCTGGTGCTGCTCGGCCACGGCACCAAGCTCGCGCCCTTTTTGACCGATGGACCCAAGACCTACGTGGGCGAACTGCGCCTGGGCGTGCGCACCGACACCTACGACGCCCAGGGCCAGGTTGTCGAAGAAAAGCCGTTTGACCATCTGTCCCCGGACGATGTACAACAGGCCGTTCTGGACTGGGGAACGCTGACCGAGCAGGAAGTGCCCCCGGTTTCGGCTGCCAAGCATGAAGGCAAGCCGCTGTACGCCTTGGCGCGCGCGGGCAAGGAAGTGCCCGTAAAGGTCAAGGCCGTTGAAATTTACCGCGTGCAGGTGCTGGAAACGGCTCTGCCGCTGGTGCGCTTCCGGGTGACGGTGAGCGCCGGTACCTATGTACGGTCCCTGGTCCACAGCTTGGGGATGCGACTTGGGTGCGGCGCCATGCTTACCGCCCTGACCCGGGAGCGATGCCATCCGTTCGGCCTCGATCAGGCCCACGGCCTGGACGAAGTGCTCGGCGACCCCGAGGGCTTCCCCGGGCGGGTCATCCCCCTGCGGGAGGCCCTGCCCCACTGGCCGCTGGCCGCCCTGACCGGGGAACAGGCCGAGGCGGTGCGCAACGGGACGTGGCTCCCGGTGGCCCAGGTTCCCCTTGCGGGAATCACGGGCAAACCGGGCGAGCGCGCCCTGCTTGCCGCCCCCGACGGCACGCCCCTGGCCCTGGCCGAGGTCAAGAACCGCGATGGCAGCGTGTACTGGTCCATCCTGCGGGGCCTTTGGTAGCCCCACCGCCGCTGACGGCACACAAAACGGAGGATAACGCTGTGGTCATGACCGCCGACGACAAGGCAAAGGTTATCGAAGAGTACCAGCTCGCAGACAAGGACACCGGGTCCCCCGAGGTCCAGGTTGCGCTGCTCACGCACCGCATCCAGTATCTGACCGAGCACTTCAAGGTGCACGCCAAGGACTTCCACTCGCGCACCGGCCTGCTCAAGCTGGTCGGCCAGCGCCGGAAGCTCCTGAACTACCTGAAGAAAAAGGACGTTCAGCGCTACCGCGACCTCATCGCGCGCCTGGGCATCCGCAAGTAGTCTGCCGGGGGCTTCCCGCCAGGGGAGCCCCCACCCCTTTGAAGGCGACCGCTGTGAGGTTGCGACGATGCGGCGTCCCGGGCCGGACGCCCCACCCTCCCAACTTTACAGCCATGGTCCTTCAAAGGGGATTCTGCGGCCACTGCCGCACAACCGTTTTACCCCAAGAGGACGTATGAAACTCGAATTCAACCCCACCCGCACCACAGCCAATGTGGCCGGCCACGAAATCACCTTCGAGACCGGCAAGCTGGCCAAGCAGGCCCACGGGGCCGTGTGGGTCCAGTGCGGCGGCACGGTGGTGCTGGTCACCGCCGTGACCCAGCCCCTGCCCGAAGACAAGGGCTTCTTCCCCCTGACGGTGGAATACAAGGAGCTGGCCTACGCCGCCGGACGCATCCCGGGCAGCTTCTTCCGCCGCGAGATCGGCCGCCCCAGCGAGCGCGAAATCCTGGTCTGCCGGCTCATCGACCGCCCGCATCGCCCGTTGTTCCCCGAGGGCTTCCGCGACGAGGTGCAGATCATCGCCCAGGTCCACAGCGCCGACGACGCCATCGACCCCGACGTGCTGGCCATCTGCGGCACCTCGGCCGCGCTGCACATTTCCAAGATTCCCTTCCTCGGCCCCATCGCCGGTGGCCGCGTGGGTTACGTGAACAAGCAGTTCGTCTTCAACCCGACCTATGCCGAGGTCGAGGCCAGCGAACTGAACATCGTGGTCGCGGGCACCAGGGACGCCGTGGTCATGGTCGAGGGCCTGGCCAGGTTCGCCCCCGAGGCGCTCATCGCCGACGCCATCGAATGGGCCCACCAGCAGATGCAGCCCCTGCTGGACGCCCAGGAGGAACTGCGCGCCAAGTGCGGCGCCCCCAAGCTGGAAATCACGCCGCCCCAGGTGGACGCCGAAGTGCGCGCCGCCGTCGAGGAACTGGCCACCCCGGCCCTCAAGGACGCCCTGGCCATCCGCACCAAGAAGGAGCGCTACGCCGCCAAGGACGCCGTGAAGGACAGCGTGAAGCAGGCCCTGGCCGAGCGCTTCGGCGACGAGGCCCCCGCGCGCCTCAAGCCCCTGGGCGACATCCTCAAGGACATCACCAAACGCGTCGTGCGCGAGCGCATCAAGACCGAGCGCACCCGCATCGACGGGCGCGGACTGGACGAGGTCCGGCCCCTGGGCATCGAGGTCGGCGTGCTGCCGCGCACCCACGGCTCGGCGCTGTTCAGCCGCGGCGAAACCCAGGCCCTGGTCACCGCCACCCTGGGCTCCACGCGCGACGAGCAGCGCACCGACTCCCTGGTCGGCGACGACGTGAAGCGCTTCATGCTGCACTACAACTTCCCGCCCTACTGCGTGGGCGAGGTCAAGATGATGCGCGGGCCGTCGCGGCGCGACATCGGCCACGGCACCCTGGCCCTGCGCGCCATCACGCCCATCCTGCCCGACCAGGAGAAGTTCCCCTTCACCCTGCGCGTGGTCTCCGAAATCCTGGAATCCAACGGCTCCTCGTCCATGGCCACCGTGTGCGGCGCCTCCCTGGCGCTGATGGACGCGGGCGTGCCCGTGTCCGACCCCATCGCGGGCGTGGCCATGGGCCTCATCCAGGAGGGCGGGGAATACCTGGTGCTGACGGACATCCTCGGCGACGAGGACGCCCTGGGCGACATGGACTTCAAGGTCGCGGGCTCCAAGGACGGCGTGACCGCCATCCAGATGGACATCAAGATCGCCGGCATCCCCTCGGAGGTGCTGCGCAACGCCCTGGCCCAGGCCAAGCAGGGCCGCCTGCACATCCTGGAAGGCATGGGCGAAATCATCGCCGCGCCCCGGCCCGAGCTGTCGCCCCTGGCGCCGCAGCTTGAGATCGTGCACGTCAACCCCGAGAAGATCCGCTCCGTCATCGGCCCCGGCGGCAAGAACATCAAGGCCATCACCGCCGCCACCAGCGCCTCCATCGACATCGAGGACGACGGCAGCATCATGATCTTCGCGCCCAACTCCGAGTCCATGGCCATGGCCAAGGAGATGGTGCTCTACCACGACCAGACCCCCGACGTGGGCCGCAACTACGACGGCCGCGTGACCAAGGTCATCGACTGCGGCGCGGTGGTGGAGATCCTGCCCGGCGTGGACGGGTTGGTGCACATCTCCCAGCTCGCCGAAGAGCGCGTGGAAAACGTCACCGACGTGGTCAAGCTCGGCGACAACGTGCGCGTGAAGGTGCTCGAAGTGGAGCCCACGGGCCGCGTGCGCCTGTCGCGCAAGGCCGTGCAGATGGAAGAGCGCGGCGTGGAGGTCGATCTGGCCGACTTCGCCAAGACCTCGGGCCGCCGCCCGGGCGGCGACCGCGACCGCGGCGACCGGGGCGGCCGTGACCGCGACCGGGGCGACCGCGGTGACCGCGGCGGGCGTGACCGCGGCGGCCGCGACCGCGACCGAGGCGGCCGCCGGTAGGCCGAACGACGACGGGGCAATGACGACGGCCGGGATTCCCGGAGCTGGCACACACCCCGACAATGCAAATGCCACAGGGCGGAGGCTGCGGCCTCCGCCCTTTTTTCATGCCCCTTTCCTCCCGCCCCACCCTGCCCCCGCGTTTACCCTGCCCGTGCCGCGCGGCCCCCGGGTCCGTCCCGCTGCCGCGCCCGCCGCGCCCGAGCCGTCCGCCGCGTTGCCGTGGGCAGCGTCCTGTCCTCCGGCCCTGCTGCCGCCTGCCCTTCGGCCCGCCGCGCTTTTCCCGGTGTCCGCCGCGCCTCTGGCAATCGCAAAAAAAACGCCGCCTCCCCAAAGGAAGGCGGCGTCCGTGTGCCGTTCCGGCGGCCCCGCGTGCGGTCGGGGCTACTGGGCGGCCGGGGGTTGGGCGTCGGCGATGCGCATGGTGTACGGCAGCACCTGCCCGTCCACGCGCACGATGACCTTCAGGCTTTCGATGCCGCGCCCGGCGGGCAGATAGACGTAGCCCACGCGGGTGTAATCCGCCGGGATGGGCTCCTCGTTCCAGCCGTACTGGGTCAGTTCGCTGCGGATGGTCCGCTTGAGGTCGGCCTCGGAGTTGGCCATGGTGCCCGCCGCGCCGCCGGCCAGGGCGCCGACGCCCGCACCGATGGCCGCGCCCTTCCAGATGTTGTCGCCGCCGCCGATGGTTCCGGCCAGGGCGCCCAGGCCCGCGCCCAGGAAGGCGCCCAGGGCGCCGGTGCGCGAGGCGTTGGCCATGGTGGTCGAAAAGGCCTCGGAGGCGAAGACCAGAGTCGTGGCCTCGTCCAGGGTGTAGGCCAGGTATTCGCCGTCGGCGCCCACGCCGCGCACTTCCTCGATGCGCACGGTGGGCGTTTGCAGGCTCTTGTTCTTGAAGACCAGGAACACCGGGTCGAGCCCGGCCTCGCGGTAGTCCATGCCCTGACCGAAGTGCTCGTAATGAATGGCGCCCAGGTCCCAACGCTGGGACTGGGCCGAGCCCTCGACCTGGGCCGGATCCACCACGCGGCGGGGCTGGGGCAGGGGCTTGGTGGCCTGGCAGGCCACCAGGGACAGCAACATCACGGCCAGCAGGCCGAAAGCGACGGTTTGACGCACGGGACGTTTGAACATGGTCATCCCTCGGGTTCAGGTTGCGGGGAAAGCTGAAGTATAATGCCTGCCGCCGGTCTGGCAAGGGCCGGTGCGGGTCAGCGCACGATGACGCCCGCATAGCCCACGACGCGCGAAGCGTCGCCGCTGGCGGCGGCGGAGGTGCCGTAGGCCGCCAGCCGGGCCGAGGTCGCGCCCAGGGCCTTGGCCGCCAGCAGGCCCAGGGTCATGGGCAGCACGCCGCACATGCTGATGCCCTGGGCGCGCACGGTGTCGTAGAGACCGCGCGGGTCCAGGGTCAGCACGGGTTCCAGGGCCCGGGCATCCACCCGGCGGGTCTGCGCGTCGGGCAGGAAGTGGCTCATGTCCGAACTGACCACCAGCGATGCCGGACGGCCCAGCACGCCGAGCACCCCGGCCAGGCTGGCGGCCACGGCCTCCAGCTCGGCGTAACGCGGCTCGGCCACGCAAAGGGGCACGATGGTCGTCTGCGGATTCCTGGCCGCCAGGAAGGGCAGCACGACCTCCAGGGAATGCTCCTGGGCATGGGCGGCGGTGTCGGCGGCAAGGCGCGGTTCGGCATGCAGCAGGGCCTCGGCCAACTCGGTGTCCACGTCCAGCCCGCCGCCGGGCACGACCCAACGGCCCGAGGGCCACAGGGCCAGGGGTCGCCCCCGGCCGGTATGGTTCGGCCCCAGCAGCACCACCAGCGGCGCCAGCCGGGCCTCGCCCAGGGTCCGCCCGGCCACGGGCCCGGAGAACACATAGCCCGCGTGGGGCACCATGGCCAGCAGGGTCGGCGCCTCTTCGGGGGTTTCGGCCAGGGCCAGATAGCTGGCCACCTCCAGGCCCAGGGCACGCGGGTCGGCGGTGTAGAAGCGTCCGGCAACAGCGGCGGGTCTGTCCATGGGGGCCTCCTTGCCGTGCGGCGGGGCTGCGCGGGCGCCCGGGCTAGAAGTTCCCGGAGGGCGCGTATTCCCGCGCGGCCTGCTCGATCTTTTCCAGTTGCAGGTCCGAGGCGGCCATGCGGCCGTAGAGGGTGTCGGGCTGGCGGGTGGCCAGTTCGTTCAGCAGCTCGCGCCAGCGCGGCAGATCCCCGGCCCGGCGGTGCAGCCCGGCCATGCGGTAGACCAGGGCCGCGCGCGAGGGGTCGCCCTGGGGCAGCAGCCCCTCCAGTTCGGTGCCCCATTTCAGGGCCTCGCGGTAGCGGGCCGAGCGTTCGGTCACGTCCAGCAGGATGCCCAGGGTCTCGCGCAGCTTGGGCTCCTCGCCGCCCTGGGCCACAAGCATTTCGTAGGCGTCCTGGGCGTATTCGTAGGCCTCGCGCAGGCGCTTGCCCGCCAGGGCGTCCTGGGCCAGGAAGAAGGTGGCGTAGGCGCGCTGGGCCGGAGTCAACCCTGCGTCGTCGCCCAGTCGCACCCACAGCGGGCGGCTCTCGTCGAAACGCCCGAGGTTTTCCAGGGCCAGGGCCGTGGCGTAGCGCAGGTCGCGCTGGGACTCGGGGCGCAGCTCCCAGTCGCGCACGGCCTCGCCCACGCCGAGCACGTCCTCCCAGCGGGCGTTGTCGGCATAGATGGACAGCACGAGGTTCATGGCGATTTCGGACTGCTCGGGCACCTGCTCCTCGTTGAGGAAAGGCCGGACCACGTCCAGGGCCTGATCGGGCATGCCACGCTTCCACAGGCTGAGGCCCAGGGCGATGCGCGCCTGAGGGTCCAGCCCGGCAACCTGCTCGCGCACGAAGTCGTATTCCTGCCACAGGGAGACGATCTTCGGATAGTTGCCGTCCACCACAAGCTGGGTCGCCAATCCGCCGAAAGCCTTGAGGCCGACCTCGCGGGCCCGGGGCATGAGAGTGCTTTCGGGGAATTTCTTCTCGAAGTCGAGCACCGCCGTCAGGGCGTCGAGGTTCTTGTTGTTCCAGAGCTGCCACATGGCCAGCTTGAGTTGGGCCAGCGGCGCCAGGGCGCTGTCGGCATGATTGTCCACAATGTCCTGGTAGGCCTGGGCCGGGGCGAGGTTCAGGGGCCGGTCGAAAACCGTGAACATCTGCTCCACGCTGGGTTCGTCGTAGATGCCCTCCTCGGCCAGACGCATCTTGGCGATGAGCCCGCCCTCGCGGTCGGGGAAGTCGGCCAGGGCCTTGTCGTACATCTCGCGGGCGGCCTCGGGGCGGTTGGTGCGCACGTAGATGTCGCCCAGCCGCGCCAGGATGATGTCCGCCTCGTCGCCCTTGGGGTCGAGGTTGTAATAGGTCCAGTAGTCGTCCTTGGCCTTGTCGTAGTTCTCCACGGTGTAGGCCGCGTCGCCCAGAAGGCGCAGGAAAGGCGGAAATTCGATGTAGAACCTGGGCCAGCGCTTTTCGATGTAGTCCACAATCTGGAAGGCCTGCTTGTCGTAGCCCAGGTGGCGCAGGGAGCGCGCCAGCCCCAGGGAAGCCTCGCGCACGAACTTGCTGTCCGGATAGACCTGTACGAGATACTGGAACTCGTCGGCTGCCTTCTGGTAGTCGCCCTTGTTGAAGTAGTAGTCGCCCCAATAGTAATAGGTCAGCGGCACGTTGGGGTCGCCCTTGTAGCGCTCGCGCAGCAGGCGGAAAAAGGCCGCCGCCTCGGGCACGTTGCCGACCTTGAGGTTCAGCACGCCCCGGCGCAGCAGCGCCGCGGGAACGCGCCAGGACTCCAGGTTGCTGTTCACGGCGGCCTCGTAGGCGCCGTTGATCTCGTCGAAATTCCCGGCCAGATCGTCCTTGTACTTCACCGAAAGAACGTCGGCCTTCAGGTACATGGCCTCCTCGGCCATGTCCGGCGGCACGTCGGGCTGGGCCAGCACCGTGGCCAGCTCCTTCAGGGCGGTGTCGTAGTCCTCGTTGCCCTGGGCCGCGCGCGCGGCGTTCATCATCTCGTCCAGAGCCTCCTGGCGGGCGCGGGCCTGCTCCTCGGCCGTGGCGTTCTGGGCGCCAGCGGCGGAGGCCACGGCGGAGGCGGCATCGGGAGCGGCGGGCTGCTCCACAGGCACGGCGGGAGCAACGTCCTCGGCGGAGGGCGCCGGAGGGCTGGTCTGCTCGGCGTCAGGCTGGGGCAGCGGGCCGGAGGCCGAGGGCCCGGGCATGGGCGGCCCCTCGCCCGGGCTGAACACCCGGCCCCGGAACTGCGAGGCCGGGCTCTGGGGCCCGAGCAGATTCTCGGTGATGCGCTCGACCACGTCGCGTTGCAGGGGCTGGCTTTCGGCGGGCGGCGGCGTGGGCGTGGGCCGGGGCGGCGCGGCGGACTCCACGGGCGTTTCGGCCCCGGGCGCGGCGCCGACGGCCACCGGGCCGCCCACGGAAAAGGTGCCGGGCTTGCCGGGCACGGGCACGGCGTCCTGGGCCCCGGCTCCCGGGGCGGGCGCGGCGGCCTGCGGGGCATCGGCGGCGGGCGGCGTGGCAGAATCCGCCATGGCTCCCGGAGCGGTGGCGGCCTGTGGCGCGGGCACGCGCTCGGCCTGAGCGGGCGCGGGCTGGCCCGGAGGCGTGACCCGGCCCCGGAAGGCATAGGGTGCCTCGGGCTCTGCCTGGGGCGCCCCGACCTGGGGGGTATTTTGTGCCGGAGCGGCCTGGGTGACGGGAGGCACTCCGGGGGCCGAGGCGGTCGCGGCTCCGGAACGCGGTGCGGCCGCCCGGGCGGGCGGCGTTTCAGGCGCTGCGGCCACCACGGGCGTGACAGGCGGCGGCGTTTCAGGCGGAGCGGCCTGCGGCGCGGGAGGGTCGGGAAGCTCCCGGCTTTGGACCGGCGCCGGGGTCGTGGGCCGGGCCGCGGGGGCAACGGGCGGCGCGGGGGGCACCGCGCCCCGGGGCGTGGCCGCGCGCGCCGTGGGCACCGGGCCGGTGGGCGTCGCCGGGCGCTCCTGGCGCAGGGGCGGGCCCTCGGGCTTCCAGCGCGCGCCCAGCGGGTCGCTGAACACGTCGACCACCAGCCGGGGCGGGTTGTCCAGTGTGAAGGCCACGAATCCGGCCTCGGCCGTTCCCAGCTCGACATCCAGCCCGCCGGGCACCACCCGCAGGCCGGACACCAGCCGCGCCCCGCCCACGTCGGGCAGTTCGCCCGCCATGTCGCCCCCGGCGGGCAGGCGCAGGGCCAGGGCCTGGGCCGCACTGCGCGCCAGGGTGTATTGCGGGAGCCTGTCCGGGAATTGCAGGACCAGGCGCTCCTTGTCCGGATGGCGCCCGAAGGAGTAGACCACCCCCTGGGCCGGGGCGGCCAGGACGAGCGCCGCGAGGCCCGTCAGGACGAAGAGGCAGGCAACCCTGCTGGCGGAACGTGCGTTCACGGCAAAAAGCTCTGCAATAACCGTGCAATGACCAGTTTTCGCGGCGGCTGGAAACGCCGCGGGGCGGCCGGGCGGCCCCAAACGCCCCGGAACGCCCAACGCCCCCGGGGCCCGCACGGGGTCAGCCGATCTGTTTCTTCTTCAGCTTCTCGATGAGCGTGGTGCGCTTGATGCCCAGAATCTCGGCGGCGCGGTTCTTCACGCCGTCGGCCATGTCCAGGGCCTCGCGCAACAGGCGGTCCTCCATTTCGTCCAGGAATGCCTTGAGATCCATGCCCTTGTCTTCCAGGTCGCGCACCGTGGGCCAGGCGAAGCCCGCCGCCGCCACCGGGGCCGGGGCCACGGGCCGGGCCTTCTCCTGGCCCAGGCTGGTCCATATCTTGGCGGGCAGGTCGTCGGCGGCGACCACGTCGTTGTCGCACAGGATGGACAGCCGCTCCATGATGTTTTCCAGCTCGCGGACGTTGCCGGGCCAGGAATAGCGCAGGAGCATGGCCCGCGCGTCGGGCGCCAGGCGCAGGGTCTTGCGTTCCTTGTCGCGGCAGAACCCGCGCAGGAAGGCCTCGGCCAGGAGCATCGTGTCCTCGCCGCGCTCGCGCAGGGGCGGCAGATGGATGGGAATGACGTTCAGGCGGTAGAACAAATCCTCGCGGAAGCCCCCGCGCGCCACCTCGGCTTCCAGGTCGCGGTTGGTGGCCGCGACGACGCGCACGTCGACCTTCCTGGTGCCCGTGCCGCCCACGCGCTCGAACTCCTTTTCCTGGAGCACGCGCAGGATTTTCACTTGCAGCGACAGGTCCAGCTCGCCGATTTCGTCCAGGAAGATCGTCCCGCCGTCGGCCAACTCGAAGCGCCCCTGGCGCGAACGGATGGCGTGGGTGAAGGCGCCCTTCTCGTGGCCGAAGAGTTCGGACTCCAGGAGCTCGCGCGGAATGGCTCCGCAGTTGATGGGCACGAAGGGCTTGTCGGCGCGCTTGCTGTTGGTGTGCAGGGCGCGCACCAGAAGCTCCTTGCCCGTGCCCGATTCGCCGGTGACAAGCACGGTGCTGTCCGTGGGCGCCACCTTGGCCAGGACCTTGAAAACGTCCAGCAGCGCGGGGCTCTGGCCGATGATGCCGCAGGTGTTCAGATCCATCTCCTCTCCCTCGAAAAAACCGGAACCGGGCCAAGGGCGGCCACGGAAGGCATATCCTTGCTGTCAATCCTCTGACACAATGTCAAGAGAAGTTCTAGAAATATTTTCGGCAGCGTGCCCCGGGTCACCGGGCGCCCTGCCCCGCTCCCGCCCGGCCGGCCCCGGCCCACGGCCCCCGGCGGCCGCAACGGCCCTCAAGGGCCCGGGCTCGGAAAAAGAAAAGCCCCCGTCCGTTTCCGGCGCGGGGGCTGTACCGGCGATCATGGCTTTCAGACCACCTCGTCCAGGAAGGTGCCGAGCATCTCGTCCGCGGTGCGCACCACGGTGGCCGCCGCCTCGAAAGCCCGCTCGTTGGCCATGCTCAGGACGATCTCCTGGGCCAGGTCCGTGCCCGAGCCCTCGGCGTAGGTGGTTCCGGGCACGGCCGAGGGCACCATGGGCCCCTGCACGTCCTCGCGGCGGATGTCCTGCACGGCCACGCCGCCCTGGTCCGGGCGGTCCTCAAGAATCACCCGCGAGGGGTCGAAGCCCTCGGTGTTCATGTTGGCCACATTGTTGGCGGACACGGCCTGGACCGTGGAAAAGGCATCCAGGGCCGAGGCCGCCGCATCCAGCGCGCGGATGGACATGCGAACCTCCCGGGCGGGCCGGGCGCGGGCCCGGAGAATGCCGCCCATGGGGCAATTTTCTCACACATCGCCCCCGCTTTCAATGCTGGCGTAGGCGCTGTGGTTGTGGATGGACTCCATGCTCTCCACCTCCACGCGGTACCAGGTGACCTGCGGGTGGTGGGCCAGGCGGTGGGCCGCGGCGCGCACCACGTCCTCCACGAAGGCCGGGTGGGCGAAGGCGTGGTCGGTCACGTGGCGCTCGTCCTCGCGCTTGAGCAGGGCGAACACCGGCGAGGAGCCCGACTCTTCGGCAATGGCGATGAGGTCTTCCAGCCACAAAAAGCCGGTAAAGCGCGCGCGGATGCGCACCAGGGCCCGCTGGCTGTGGGCCCCCCCGCTGCTGATGGCCAGGGAGCACGGGCACACGGTCATCACCGGCACGTCCACCCCGAGCATGAAGGCCAGCCGTCCGCCCTCCAGCTCGCCCTGAAGCATGCAGGCGTAGTTCATGGTCGCGGGGCTGCCCGACTCCGGCGCCCGACGCTGGATGAAGTACGGAAAGCGGAACAGGATATGCGCGCGGCGCGCCGCCAGCCGGGTGCGCACGCTTTCGAGCAGGTTCTTGAAGCTGGCGTAGCCCAGGTCCTCGCCCCAGTCCTGCAGGGCCTCGATGAAGCGGCTCATGTGCGTGCCCTTGAACTCGGCGGGCAGGTCCACCGAGAGGTCCACCTCGGCCACGGTGTGCTGCACGGCGCCCTGCTGGTCGCGCGAGCGCACGCGCACGGGAAGCTGAAGATTCTTGACCCCGACGCGGTCGATGGGCATGGCCACCTCCGCCGGGCCGCTCTGTACGTCCTGCATTTAGACCAGATTCTCCCCGGTGGTGGTCAGGCAAAGCTTGCCGTGCTTCACGCCCTTGGTGGAAATGAGCTTTTGGCCGAGCATGCGCACCTCGTCGCCCTTGCCTTTGAGCACCAGCACTTCCAGACAGTTGTCGTGGTCCAGGTGCACGTGCAGGGAAGACAGGATGATGTCGTGGGCCTCGTGCTGCAATTCGGTCAGCCGCTGGGAGAGATTGGACTGGTGGTGGTCGTAGACCATGGTCAGCGACCCGGCGATCTCCTTGTCCGTGTCCTCCCACTCGCGGCGCACCAGATGGTTGCGGATCAGGTCGCGGATGGCCTCGGAGCGGGTCTGGTAGCTCTGCTCCTCGCAAAGCTGGTCGAACTTGTCCAGCAGGTCGGAGTCCAGGGACACGCCGAAGCGGATGGTCTTGCCCATACGAATCCTCCGGAAGTTGGAGCGGCGCGCCTAGGAGTGGGCGCCGCCGGGTTTGCGCAGTTCGAGAATATGCACCGTCACGGGGTGGCCCTGGTGCTCGAAGCGCTCGGTGAGCGCCCGCGAGCAGGCAAAGCCCCGCGCGGCGGCGTGGTCCAGGAACGGCTGGCGGATGGAACGCCCCGGCTCGGCGATCCAGGCCCGGCCCCCGGGCGCCAGCACATGGTCCAGCAGGGCCGTGACCGGCTCCACGAAACGCAGTTCGTACATCACGTCGCCGCCCCAGGCGAAGGCCGCGCAGCCCGGCGCCAGGGCCGGGGCGCGCCAGTCCATCTGAATCCACAGCGGCTGGGGCACGCCGTTCAGGGCCGCGCTGCGCCGCGCGAAAGGCAGCGGGGCGAACTCGTAGTCGAAGGCCAGCACCCGCGCCCCGAGCCCGGCGCCGATCATGGCCGAGAGCCCCAGGCCGCAGCCGATGTCCACGCAGGTCCGCCCGGCCAGGGCTCCGGCCTGCCCGGCCAGCCAGCGGCCCAGGGCCAGGCTCGACGGCCACAGCTCCACCCAGTACGGCATGCGCTCGTCGGGCCCGAAGTCCGCCTCGCCGAGCTGTTGCCACATGGCTTCCAGGTCGCCCCGGCGCTCCACGATCCAGGTCCGGCCCCCGACCACGGGCAGAAGCCGCTCGGACGGCGGCGCGGCCTGCGAGGCCAAGGGGACGGTGACCATGGGGATTCTCCTGGGACGACGCTGCCTTGCTTCAGGCCGACAAGACGCCCCGAACCGGGGCACGTGCCGATAAGACGCGCGTTCTTGCGGGAAAATACACCCGGGGTAACACGCGGTCAAATGAATTGGTTCGCACGGGGCAAGGAAGCCGAAAAAAAACGGACGCATGGGCGCGGCACGGCCCGGAGGGCCGACGAATCGGACCGGCGGAAAGCGCGGCTTCGGTCAGGGTGCGGCGGGCGCGGGCGCGGCGTCGAGGGTCGCCATGGCGTCGAGCACGCTGTGGGCCTCCACTCCGCCGCAGCTCGATTTGGTAATCATGTTCACGCGCACGCCGAACCTGTGGCGGCCCGGCGCACGGGGCACGACGACCGTGACCGGAAAGCCCGGCAGGATGGTCGGCGCCGCGCCCTCGGGCACTTCCAGGGGTGTGACCAGGACGGTCACGAAATACCCGGCGGGCGGCACGGGCGGGCTCAGGGTCATGGTCAGTTCCACTTCCCGGCCCACGGTGCCGGAAAGGCGGCCGGAATCGAGTGTCGCCGTGTAGTCCGAAACCTGGGCCAATCCCGCGCCCCGGGCCGGGCCCGGGAGGGACGGGACGGCGGCAGGCAGCAGGCACAGCGCCGCCAGGGCGGCGGCCCGAAAGCGCGGCGAGGCGAAGCGCGGGAACGGCATAAAGGCTCCTTCAAGGCGGATGCCCCCGGGCGGGGCGGCGCGTGCCGCCCCGCCCGGAGGCGGATCAGGTCAGTACAGTCCGCCCATGTTCGCGGCGGCGTGCATGGTTTCGCCGAAGAACACCAGCCGCCCGGCCAGTTCGCCCAGCAGCAGCAGCACGGGCAGCCACGTGGGCACCGCGCCCTTGCGCCAGACCACGGCCAGGGGCAGCCCCAGGCCGAAGACGATGCGCGCCCAGTAGAGGGGCGAGGCGATCCAGGCCTTGCCGGTCAGTTCCGTCACCGTGCCGCCCGAGAGCCACACGCAGGGTACGACCAGATAGACGACCAGGGCCACCAGCAGCGCGGAGGCCAGCACCCGCGCCAGCAGGCGCTCCTGCTCGCGGGACACCAGCATGCTGCCGAAAGCCGCGCCGAGGATGGCCGCCGTGAGCGTGAAGAACACGAAGGGCAGCACGTTGTTCACGGCGGGCAGGGCCGGGGGCGAATAGGTCATGCCCATGGCGAAGAGCGCCCCCAGGCCCACCAGGGCCGCCAGCCAGCCCAGGCCGTGGTTCAGGCCCTCGCGCATGGTCAGCACGCCGACGGCGATGAGCCCCAGGAGCGCGCCGGAAGACAGCACCTCGCGCGAAAGCCAGGCCGTGGAGAGGTGCTTGATGGCCATGGGCGCGCCCAGGGGGTGGCCCAAGTGGGCCAGGGAGGCCAGCAGACCCACGCCCAGCAGCACCGCCGCCAGGCGCCACTGCCTGCGCGCCGTGCCGCCCGGGCTCTCGCCCGCCTGAGCCAGGGCCAGACTCATGACCACGATGCCCACGGAGGCCTGGGCCAGGACCGTGAACACCACCAGAGGGAGTTCCATGGGTGCGATCATCTCTCGTTCCTCCTCACCACGTGGGGCTGCCTGGGCGTGCGGAACCGCACGGAGGGGTTCAGCTTGGGGAAGCGCGGGAAACCGGGGGGGAAGCGCACGGTGCCCGTCTCGTCGAATGCGGCGAGGTCCACCAGTTGCAGGGCCTCCACCGGGCAGCTCTGCACGCAGGCGGGCCGGAGCCCGGCGTCCAGGCGCTGCCAGCAGAAGCTGCACTTCTCGGCCCGCTTTTCCACCGGGTTATACTTGGGCGCACCGAAGGGGCAGGAGCGGATGCAGTTGCCGCAGCCGATGCACTTGTCCTGCTCGTGGACGACCACACCGTCCTCCTCGCGCTTGTAGTAGGCCTGCACGGGGCAGACCTCCAGGCACGTCGGATGCTCGCAGTGGTTGCAGGCCAGGGAGAGGAAGGCCCGTTCGCGGTGCGGGTAGATCTGCTCATCCAGCGGGTGGACCTGCCGCCAGACCACGCCGGGCTCCTGATGATACTGGTTCTTGCACGCCATGGCGCAGGAGAAGCACCCGATGCAGCGCTCGGCGTCAACCAGGAAGGCATACTGTTTCTTCATGGTCTTTCCTCCTAGGCCCTGGCCACGTCGGCGAACTGGTCATGGATGGCGACGCCGGGGGCTCCGGTCTTGTACGCGCCCATGTCCGAGGATTCGTCGTCCACGAGGTACTGGCAGTTGAAGTCGTTGTTGCGGAACCATGCCTCGTACAGCAGCACGCATCCGGCGGGCACGTTGTCCGTGAGCTTGGCCTCCAGGCGCACCTCGCCGGTCTTGTTGAACACGCGCACCGTGTCGCCCGTGGCGATGCCGCGCTGGGCCGCCGTGGCGGGATGCAGGTAGACGAAGGGCTTGGGGTTGAAGTCCTCCATCCAGTCCAGGTTCACGAACTGGGAGTGGATGGCGAACTTGGTGTGCGGGGTGAGCACGCGCAGCTTGTCGTAGGCCGGGCGCGGCTGCTTGTACGCGGGCAGGGCCTGATGGCCGTGCTCGGCGCACAGGTCGGACTGGAACTCGTACTTGCCCGAGGGTGTGCCGAACTTCAGGTCGTGCCACGCGGCGGGATGCATGCGCGCCTTGCGCGGGCCGTCCCGCAGCTCCGTCCAGTCCTTGATGCCGAGCAGGTCGTAGACGCCGGAGTTGAACTCCCTGGCCATCCAGTCCTTGGTGTCGATTTCGGTGGGGAAAGTGCAGGAGCCGGGCTTGCGCTCGTTCATGGCCTTGGACAGGGCGGCGGCGATCTCGATGTTCGACTTGGTTTCGTACATCGGCTTGATGGCCTGCTCGTTGATGCCCACCCAGTAATGCCAGTACGAGGCGTTGACGGTCCACTCCTCGAAGAGCGTGGTCACGGGCAGCACGATGTCGGACTGCTTGACCGTCTCGTTGAAGAACTGGTCCACGGTGACGACCATTTCCAGGGTGTCGAAGGCCCGCTGGAGCTTGGCGCGGTCGAAGTCCTGGCTCATGGGGTTCTTGCACGACACCCACAGCACGCGCACCGGCGGTTCCTTGGCGTCCAGAATTTCCTGGGCGATCTTGTTGATGTTCATGGAGCGGTCGGTGTACTCCACGGCGCCCTCGTCGCCGGTGAAGTGGAAGTCGCCCTTGATGGTGCCGCCGCCCACGTAGCCCTTGGCGCCCTCGGGGCGCGGCTGGAGCAGGGCGTGGTAGTTGAAGCCCCAGGTTTGCAGGTGGCCGTAGCGCGCCCCGCCGCCGACCTTGCCCACGTTGCCCGTCATGGCCACCAGGGCATCGATGCTGCGCACGCTGGCCCCGCCGTTGACGTGGCGCTGCATGCCGTAGCCGATCCAGATGGTCGCGGGCTTGGCCTGGGCGAACTCCTCGGCCACCTCGGCGATCTGCTGCGCGGGAATGCCCGACTGCTGCGCGGCCCATTCCACGCTGACCTCGCGGCGCAGATAGTCCGCAAAGGCCTCGAAGCCCACGGAGTTGGCGCGCACCCACTGCTCGTCGACCATCCCCTTGTCCAGGATATGCCGGGCCATGCCCAGGGCCAGGGCGCCGTCGGAGGCCGTTTCCACCTGCCAGAACACGTCGGCCTTGGCCGCCGTCTGGGTCAGGATGGGGTCGACGACCACGACCTTGGCCCCGCGCCGCCGGGCCTCGTAGATGTACTTCATGCTGTGCACGGAGCACCATGCCGGGTTGCCGCCCCAAAGGATGATATAGCGCGAATCGACCATGTCTTCGGGGTCGTTGCACCACATGTTGCCCATGTCGTAGTTTTGGGCGTCGATGCCCGCGGGCCAGCACGGCGTGCCCGCGAAGCGCGTGGTGTAGCCCAGGGAGGTCAGCATGCCCTCCACGCCGTAGTTGGTGATGCCGAAGTTGCCGGAGTACTTGGTCATGCCCAGGCCGAGCATGGTGCCGTCCTTCTCCCCTATTTCAAGGAGCTTGTCGGCGATGCGGCCCATGGCTTCGTCCCAGGAAACGCGCTTCCAGTTGCCGCTGCCCCGGCCCTGCTGGACCATGGGGTACTTGATGCGGTCGGGGCTGTAGGGCCTGCGGGTGTAGCTGTAGCCCTTCACGCACAGCCCGCCGCGGGTGAAGGTCGATTCCGGCGCGCCCTCGATGAACTGGAGCACACCGTCCTTGACGTAGCTCTTGATGCTGCACGTGTCGTAGCAGTTGCGCGGGCAGGCGTTGCGGAAAATATCGTAATTGCCTTCATAGACGATTTTTTCAGCCCTGGCCGATGCGGGCGCGAGCAGCCCGCAGGGCAGCGCCGCCGCCACGCCCGAGGCCAGAAGCCCCTGCAGAAAGCGCCTGCGGTCCAGGGTCGGGCCGCAGGCCCGCTCCCGCTGTTGGGGGGTCTTGTTTTGCATGCCGTCCTCCGAGGTGAAAGGTTCATCCGGCGGCCACGGTGCCAACGCCCGCGGCCGCCCTTTCGTGTTCCATCCAGTCCTGAAGCCGCCGCACGGCGTGGAGCACGCCCGGGGCGGTCTCCCCGCTGCGCTCCACGGCGCCCACCAGCCCGGGGAGCCACGCCGCCATGTGCTCGGCCACCAGGAAGGCCCGCAGCCGGGCCAGTCCGTCGTCCCAGGCGGCGTCCAGGCCGGCGGCCATGGCCTCGGCGGCGTCCAGCTCCAGGCTCAGGTGGTCTTCGGGCAGGGTTCCCTGCCAGGGCGAGGCAAGGCCCGCCGCGTCGTAGATGCTGCGGACCATGAGCGTGGTCCGGCCCATGACCTGGGGCTCGGCGTCGAGGTACACCGAGGCGAAGGGCGGCGCCTGGAGCGCGCCCGGGCCCACGAAGAGCCGGTTGAAGGCGAACTCTTCGCGCTCCCAGTCGTCCACGGATGGCGCCTGGGTGCCCGGTGCGGCGGCCAGCCGTGCGTAGGCCCGGCGCAACTCCTCCCCGCCCGAGGCGAAAAAGAAGTCGCGCAGCGCCGTGGTCAGGGCCGTTCTGTCCTGTCGTGATTCCATGGGGTCTCCCTGCGTTGCGTCCTGCCCCGGGAAAAGGGCGGACCATCCATGCTTCCCTGGATACGCCGTGCGCACCCGGGGCAACAAGGTGAGGGAGCGGTGATAAAATGGGTATCCCTATCTACCCACTTGGAGAAGAGGCGGTGTCGAGCGTTTGCAGGAAAGTGTAGAGGCTGACGCCCTGGCCCTGGAGCCCGAGCTTCTTGCGGATGTTCTTGCGGTGGGTCTGGATGGTGCCCAGGGAGAGGTGCATGGCCTCGGCGATGTCCTTGGTGGCGCTTCCGGCCTGCAAAAAGCGGCAGATCTTCAATTCCGTGGGGGTCAGCTTGAGCAGGCGGGCGTCCTGGCCGCCGTCCGCGCCCGGGGCCAGGCGCAGGAGCTGGTCCTCCAGCACGTCCGTGTAGCCCTTGCGCACGGAGGGGTCGTCCTGCACGCGGATGCGGGCCAGGGCGGGCAGCATGACGGTCTTCACCGTATGGGCCACGGAGCGGCCGAACTCCTCGCGCTCCTTTTCGATGGACCCCAGGACGTGGCGCAGGGTGATGTTCATCTCTTCGAGCTGCGACTTCTCGCGCAGCAGGTCCTCGGTGCGCTGGGAGACGACGCGCTCCAGGGTCGCGCGCTGGGTGACGTGGGGCGTGATATCGCTCAAAACCACCAGCGACTCCGTGGACGACAGGCTCACGGCACTGAGCGGCACGAGCTTCATTTCCAGGAAGCGCCCGCCGGGCAGCGGGATTTCATGAGACGACTCCACGGGATAGAAGCGGCGCAGGTCGGCCATGCTGTGGCCTTCCAGGCCCAGGGCGTCCCACAGGGTCCGGCCCACGGGGTCGCTGCCCAGGCTGGCCACGGCGGCCTCGTTGGCCTCGGCGATGACGCCCTGCTCCCCGACCACGAGCACCATGTCGGAAATGGCCGCCAGCATGTTCTCGAACTTGTTCTTGCCCAGGGTCAGTTCGCGGTTGGTGGCGTCCAGGCGCTTGCGGCTTTCGTGGCCGGACTTGGCGTCCCAGTCGTCCATGACGATGGCGGCGTAGGCGTCGCCATAGCGCCGCACAAGGTGCAGGGCGGCGGCGCGCTCGGCGGCCGGGGCGTCCTGGGCCTCGATGATCTCCTCGATGGAATGGACCAGGGTGTGCAGGCAGCCCAGGAACATGCCCGCCGTGACCCCGCGCGAATGGTGGCGCCGGGCGGTTTCCACCAGGGGGTCGGCCCAGCCGTCGGCGTTGCGGATGAGCGTCTCGAAGGCCGGGGCGCCGCCGCCCTGGCGCAGGCGCTCCAGCAGCGGCTCCAGAAACCACAGGAAGGACAGGGTGCAGTCCTCCCGCTTGGCGGTGGTGAAGGCCAGATATCCGGCCAGACCCATGCGCCGGGGCCAGATTTCCAGAAAGCTTTCCAGGTGGTCGGGCAGCGCCAGGATCAGCGCCACGCCCGGGGCGGATGCGGCCATGCGGACTCCTTGTCCCCAAGGCTAGCGCATTTCGGCGGGCATGAGAAGCCGTGGCGACGGCAAGGAAACCCCGCCCGGAGCGGAGGGAATACCTTCAGGGGCAGACAGGCCTGCGGCCCGCCCGGGCCTAGGGCAGCCCGCAGGCCCGACGGCAGGCGGCGGCGGCGGCGGCCCGGCCCGCCCCGGCGTCCACAGCGGCGGCGATGCAGGCCTCGCAGGACGAAGGCAGGGCCGAGGGTCGGCCGGGGTCGGCGCACAGCAGACGGTAACGCAGGGCAAACATGTCCCGGTCCGCCACGCGGGGGGCGGGCCCACGCCAGGGGGCGCTGCGCGCCAGCGGCCCGGAGGGGCCGCCCGACTGGGCCCGGGAGCCCGGAGGCGCCAGGGCCGCCACCAGGGCCAGAACCAGCCCGCAGGCCGAAGCAAGACGGAACGCGCGCTGCACAATGGGGACACGACGGGACATGCGGCCTCCGGAAACCCCATGCGGGGCGGCTGCCCGGTGCTGGACGAACACCCCGGGATGGGGCATCGTCCGTCCACCGGCGCAGTCACCCTACCCCGGCCCGCGCGCGGCAATCCAACGAGAGTCTTCGAACCCCGCGTTCGGCTCCGCCGAACGCCCAGCCACGAGCCCAGCCATGGAACTCTACCAGTTGCGCACCTTTGTGGCCGTGGCCGAGGAAGGCCACCTGACCCGCGCCGCCGGGCGCGTCCACGCCAGCCAATCCACAGTCAGCGCACAGATCAAGGCCCTGGAGGAAGAGTTGGGGCTGGCCCTGTTCCAGCGCACGCCCCGGGGCATGCACCTGACTCCGGACGGCCGGCGGCTGCTGGAGCACGCCCGCAAGGCCCTGGCCAGCGCGCAGGATCTGCTGGAAACGGCGCAAACCCTGCGCGGGCGGCTCACGGGCACGGTGCGCCTGGGGCTGAACACCTGCCCGGACCTGCTGCGCGGAACCCGCCTCGTGGCGGCCCTGCGCCGCGACCACCCGGAGCTGGGCGTGCGCTTCAACAACACCATGTCCCATCAGGTCATCGGGGCCATCGCCGCCGGAGAGATGGACGCTGGCTATATATTCGGAGAAATTCCTGAGGATTTCGCCGCGCTGACCGTCCTGCGGACGCCCATGCGCGTGGTCGGGCCAGCGGCCTGGGCCGACCGGCTTGCGGGCACCCCCTGCGAGGAGCTGGTGGACCTGCCCTGGATATGGACACCGCCGGAATGCCCGTTCACCCGGGTGACCGAGAGCCTGTTCCCGGGCCGGGGGCGTTGCCCCGCCAAGGCCGCCATGGCCGACGACGAATCGGTGGTTCTGGCCCTTGTGGAGGCCGGGCACGGACTGGCGCTCATGCGCGAACCCGAAGCCCTGGATGCGCTGGCGCGGGGCACGGTCGCCCTGCATCCCCACTGCCCGGGCAGCATCGGCCTGAGCTTCATTCACCACTCGCGCCGCAGCGGGGACGCCCTGATCCGCGCCCTGCTGCGCGCCGTGCGCGAGGTCTGGAACCTGCCCGCCGCGCCGGAAGAAGCCGCCGTCTAGAACTTCCGGGCGTCCTCGTCGTCCTCGTCATTCGCGGCGGCACCCGTGGAACCGGAGCCTCCAGGGGCATCGGGGCTCCCGGAGGCCGGAGAGGCTTCGGGCGTAGGCATCCCGGGCTGCCCGGGCGCGTCGGGGCCGTCCGCCACCGGGGCGGGCCGGTCCTGATCCTCCCGGTCGGCCAGGGCTTCCTGCTGGGCTTCCAGCGCCAGGGCCGGAGCGGCCTCGGGCGCCGCGAACACCGGAATGGGCGCCGCGGCGGGGGCCTCGTCGGAGGCGGCGTCGAACGTCTCGCCCTGGGTTTCGCCCGCCCCCTCGCCCGACGGCCCGGCGGAAAACGTTCCGGAAGCCGCCCCAAAGGTCGCCGCGCCGCCGACGATCAACGTCTCTCCCGTGCCCATGGACGGCACGGCGGGACGCGAGAACACCTCCCAGAAGCGCGCCGAGGCCCGGCGCCTGCGCTCCTCCCACACGGCGTGGCCGAAGACCAGCAGCCCCACGGCCAGGATCACCGCGTCGCGGATCATGTCCGCCCGCATGGAGGCCCCGGCCTGGGGCGCCACGCTGAAGCAGCCGCACTGCACCGACAGCCCGCGCATGGCGTTGAAGCCCAAAGCGCCCAGGAAGACGACCAGCAGCCCGCACAGCACAAGGGCCGCCCCCCGGGGCCAGAACCCGGCCACCAGGGCCGCGCCGCAGACGACTTCCACCCACGGCAGCACCATGGCCACGGGGTTCACCAACGCGTCGGGCAAAAGCTGATAATTGGCGACGATGGCCGCGAACTCCACGGGATAGGCCGCCTTGGACACGGCGGCGGCCAGGAACGTCAGCCCGAACAGCACGCGCAACACGGTGAAGACGGCGCTCATCGGGTCACCTCCGCCGGGCCGCCCGCGGCGGTCCATTCGGCCATGCCCCCGGGGTACACGCTCAGGGCCTCGTAACCCATATAGGTCAGGAACAGGGCCAGTTCCTGCCCCATGGGACAGGTCGGGGAACTGCAATACAGCACCAGGGGCCGCGCGGGGTCCGGGTCGCCCAGCAGGGTCCGGATTTCGTCCTCGAACAGGCCGGGGGCCACGTTCAGGGCGCCAGGGATGTGGCCCTGGGCAAAGTCCTCGGCGAAGCGGGCGTCCACGAAGCGGGCCTGCCCGGCGGCGTGCAGGGCCAGGGCCTGGGCGGTATCGATCTCGGGCACTTCGCGCACGGCGGGCGCGGCGGCCTCGCCGGAGGCGTCCGTCCCGGCGGGGGGAGCGGGGGTGGCGGGGGCCTCGGGCAGCCCGTTGCCCAGCCAGGGCAGCGGCGCGGGGCGCGCCATGTTCAGCGCCACGGCCAGGGCGGCGGACAGGGCCAGCAGGACCAGCGCTTCCAGAAACAACGTTTTCGGCGCGGACAGGGGCGGCATGGGGTTCCTCCGGGGCCGGTGTGTGCGTTCGGTTTCAGGGGTATACCCGCTTCGGCGCGCAGGGGCAAACATGTTTTTGCCTGGAACCCGCGCCGGGAAAGGGCTAGAAAGGAATCAGACCACGCGGGGACGCCCGCAGGAGGACCGTTCATGCACCACGGGACCATGACCGCCGACGAGGCCCGGCGCTGGCTGGCCGCGCGCGCCCAGGGCGACCACACCCTGCTCGACGTGCGCCAGGACTGGGAATACGCCGAGGCGCACCTGCCCGGCGCCGTGCATGTGCCCCTGGGCGAGCTGGACCGTCGCCTGGGCGAACTGGCCCCCGGGCGGCCCACGGTGGTCTACTGCCGCAGCGGCAGCCGCAGCGCGGCGGCGGCGGCCATGCTCGCGGCCCACGGCTTCGGCGAGGTCTTCAACCTGGAAGGCGGCATCCTCGCCTGGAACGGCGCCGTGGCCGCGGGCCCCGGCGGCGCCGGGCTGCACGCCCTGCCCGCAGGCGGGCCTCCGGCCCTGGTCCTGGCCCGGGCCTGGCGCATGGAGGCCGCCCTGGGCGACTTCTACGCGGCCACGGCCGACGCGGCCCCGCCCGAAGCCGCCGCCCTGCTGCGGCGCCTGGCGGGCTTCGAGGAACGCCACAAGGCCCGCCTGCTGGAGCTGTGCCGCAAGACGCCCGGCTGCACCGCCGAAGACGGCGGGCCCCAGGCGGCGCCGGGAGAGGGGAAGGGCGAGAACAGCGCGGACGTTGCGGACACCGCGCCCGCAGCGGCAGCGCAGGCGCCCGGCGGCGCCCCTCCGCTGGAAGGCGGGCTCACCGCCGCCGAATTCCTGGCCCTGCACGGCGCGGAATTCGCCGACCCGCGCGGCGTGCTGGAGGCGGGCATGATGTTCGAGGCCCAGGCCATGGACCTCTACGCCCGCTGCGCCGCCCGGGCCGAAAACCCCGAGGCCCGCGCCCTGTTCGGCGGGCTGGCCGACGAGGAGCGCGGCCACCTGAAGGCCCTGGGCGCCCTGCTGGACCGTATGGGCCGGGGTTGAGCGATTCCGAAGGCCCCCCGGCCGCCCCTCCCGTTCACGAAACGCATGCGGGCCCCCGCGTCGCGCGACGCGGGGGCCCGCATGCGGCCGCCGACCCGCACCGCCCTACACGCCGGGCTTCTCCAGGTAGACGATGTACTCCTGGTTGCCCTTGGGGCCCTTGATACGCGAGGGCACCTCGCCCAGGAAGGCCAGTCCCAGCGTGGCGGTGCAAAACGCCAGCACGCCGTCCACGGCGGCGCGCCTGGCGGCCTCGTCGCGGACGACGCCCTTGTCCGTGCCCCCGGGGCCGACCTCGAACTGCGGCTTGACCAGCGCCGCCACCCGCCCCCCGGGCCGTAAAAAGCGCAGGCACGGCCCGAGCACCTTGGTCAGCGAAATGAACGACACGTCGGCCACCACGAGATCCACCCGCTCGGGGATCAGGTCGTCCGGCGCCAGGCGCAGGTTCACGCGCTCCAGGTTCACCACCCGGGCATCCTGGCGCAGGCTCTGGTCGAGCTGGCCGTAGCCCACGTCCACGGCGTAGACCCGCGCGGCTCCGTGTTGCAGCAGGCAGTCGGTGAAGCCGCCCGTGGAGGCTCCGGCGTCCAGGCAGACCATCCCGGCGGGGTCGATGCCGAAGTGCTCGATGGCCGTGAGCAGCTTGTAGGCCCCGCGCGAAACGAAGCGCCGCCCGCCCTCCACCTCCAGCGCCGTGTCTTCGGGCAGGGGGTGGCCGGGCTTGGGCACGGGCACCATCCGCCCGCCCTGCTCCATGCGCACCTGCCCGGCCATGATCAGGCGCTTGGCCTTCTCGCGGCTGTCGGCAAGGCCCTGCTGGAACAGGAGCTGATCGGCGCGGATTTTCGGGGGCACAGGCTCTCCGGGGCTGACAGGACGGACACGGACGCAGCCCGGTTCATGCCCCAAGGCCCGGGCCTTGGCAAGGGCCGCTCCAGCCGTTGAAAATCCCCATCGCCCCTTGACGGTTACTTTTTTTCATACTATCGACGTTTCGTGCTACGTATTTTGATTTAATCACCGCAACGCGCCACGCCCCGTGGCGCTCCAAGGAGGTCTGCCTATGGCAGGTTGCAGGGCCCAGAGCCCACCCGTGGCCCCTGTGGATCTTTCTTCCATTCAACCAGTCAAGGAGGGAACGATGAGGGAGATCGAAGGCGTTTTCTACCAGAGCAACGCGCCCAAAAACGTCGACCCGGCGAACATCTTCTTCGTCCAGGTCGATGCCACCAAGTGCGAAGCCTGCGGCACGTGCGACGAGGTGTGCCCCACCGGCGTCATCCAGGCCATCAACGACGACGGCATCCACCAGGTGGTCAACCCCGCCGCGTGCGTGAACTGCGGCCAGTGCCTGGTCAACTGCCCCTTCGGCGCCATCTACGAGGGCGTGTCCTACGTGGACGAAGTGTTCGAGAAGCTGCGCGACCCGAACACCATCGTCATCTCCATGCCCGCCCCCGCCGTGCGCTACGGCCTGGGCGAGAGCTTCGGCAACCCCACCGGCACCTACGTCGGCGGCAAGATGCACGCGGCCCTCAAGGCCCTGGGTTTCGACTACGTGTGGGACAACGAGTTCACCGCCGACGTGACCATCATGGAGGAAGGCACCGAGCTCATCCAGCGCGTGCAGGAACAAGGCAAGAAGGACGCGCGGCCCCTGCCGCAGTTCACCTCCTGCTGCCCCGGCTGGGTCAAGTTCGCCGAGAGCTTCTACCCCGACCTGCTGGCGCACATGTCGAGCTGCAAGTCGCCCATCGGCATGCTCGGCCCGCTGGCCAAGACCTACGGCGCTCACGAGGTCCACGTCGAAGGCAAGAAGATCTACACCGTGTCCATCATGCCCTGCATCGCCAAGAAATTCGAGGGCCTGCGCCCCGAGATGTGCGACAGCGGCTTCCGCGACATCGACGCGACCATCGACACCCGCGAGCTGGCCTACATGATCAAGACCGCGGGCATCAACTTCAACGAACTGCCCGACGTGCAGCCCGACCCGGTGCTCGGCATGTCCACCGGCGCGGCGACCATCTTCGGCAACTCCGGCGGCGTCATGGAAGCGGCCCTGCGCCTGGCCTACGAGGTGCTCTCGGGCAAGAAGCTGGCCAATCCGGACATCAAGGTCGTGCGCACCCACGAAGGCATCAACACCGCCGACGTGGAAGTGCCGAACTTCGGCACCGTGAAGGTGGCCGTGGCCAGCGGCCTGCAAAACGCGGCCAAGCTGTGCGACGAGGTGCGCGCGGGCACGTCGCCCTACCACTTCATCGAGATCATGACCTGCCCCGGCGGGTGCGTGAACGGCGGCGGCCAGCCCATCGACCCGGCTCTGCGCGCGTCCCTGTTCCAGAACGCCGTGGCCCGCATCACCAAGCGCTTCGCGCACCGCACCGCCTAACCAGCCAGGAGGACGAACAATGAGCGGCATTGCCACCATGTCCCGACGCGGCTTCCTCAAGGCCGCCGCCATCGTGACCGGCTACACCATCGTCGGCCTGCGCTTCGCGGGCTCGGCCCTCGCCAACGTCGGCGGCTATGTCGGCCTGCGCCAGCAGGCCGTGTACGAAGCCGACGCCAAGGTCTACAAGATTCGCAAATCCCAGGACAACCCCATGGTCCAGAAACTCTACAACCATGAGGACGGCTTCCTGCACGACGGCCCCTGCGGCCACATGTCCCACCGTCTGCTGCACACCCACTACGTGGAGCGCGGCGCCGCCGTCGAGGCCCTCAAGGCCAAGGGCGTGGCCCTGAAGCTGTAGCCTCCCGCCGATCCGGCCTGAGTGGAGGATGCCCCCCGGCGTCTGACCCAAGGGCCTGCCCTCCCGTTCCCTTCCGTTTCAACGCGCCGCCGTCTGTGCCCTCCACGATCCCACCGCCGGGGAGCGCACCCGGACGGAGACCCGCTGTCGCCTCCGGCGGGCACATAGTGACACACTTTTTGAAAAATTATCCATTTTAAGCGCAACACTCTTGACACGTTTTTCAAATTAGTACACCTTGAATTCGCCACGAAGGAACATTCGTGACACCTCATCAACCTGGTTTGGGAATCTGCCTGCGGCGAGGAAGCATCTGACCTTCAGGGCGGGGTTCTCCGCAAGGACGACCGCCCGCGCCGCGCTTGTGGATCCCCCTGCCCCTCCGGCTCCGCCGGAAGCCCCCCTCCTCGCCCAGGCGGAAACCCTGCCGCAACCCCCTGCGGAGTGTCCGTCATGGAGAAACGTATCGGCGTCGTCGGGCTCGTGGTCGGCAACCGCGCCCAGACCGCGCCCAAGGTCAACGAAGTGCTGACCACCTTCGGCGAGCTCATCGTGGCCCGCGTGGGCCTGCCCTACCGCGAGCGCAACGTCAGCGTCATCAGCCTCATCGTCGAGGCCACCACCGACGAGCTCGGCGCAATGACCGGCAAGCTGGGAATGCTCCCGGGCGTGCAGGTCAAGTCCCTGATGGTCTAGCCATGCGTAACTCCATATTTTCTTCCGCACTGCTGCTGTCGGCCCTGGCCCTGTGCTGCGCCCTGCCCGCGCCCCTGCTCGCCCGGGAGGACGGGGCGGCCCAGAACGCCACCGCGCCCACCGCTTCGCAAGAAACGGTTCTGGACGAAATGATCGTCACCGCGCGCGGCATGGCCAGCTCCCTGTCCAACACGCCCGGCGGCGTGGGCGTGGCCACCGAAACCGACGTGCTCCTGGAGCCCAAGAGCAGCCTGGCCTACGCCGCCGCGCGCATTCCCGGCGTGTTCCACGGCGGGGACTCGCCCTGGGGCCAGGCCATCAACATCCGCGGCCTGTCCGGCTCCTCGGTGGTCTTCCTCATCGACGGCAAGCGCGTGAACACCGCCACGGAAATCAACGCCCAGATGGGTTTCGTCCAGCCGCGCGACGTGGAGCGCATCGAGGTGCTCAAGGGCGCCGTGAGCGCGCTCTACGGCTCGGGCTCCCTGGGCGGGGTCATCAACGTCATCACCAAGAAGGGCCGCTTCAGCCAGGAGCCGACGCTCACGGGCGAAGTGTCCCAGGGCTTTTCCACCAACACCGAGGGCGTGGACAGCTACGGCCGCGCGGCCTACGAGAGCGAGACCCTCTGGGTTCAGGCCTCGGGCGGCCTGCGCGACCACGACGACTACCGCGGCGGCGACGCCACGACCATGACCAACAGCGGCTACGCCGACAACCAGGGCCGCCTGGCCGCCGGGCTGCGCTGGGGCCCGGGGCTGACCACCGAGTTCCAGGCCCTGGTGCTCGAAGCCAACGAGGTCGGTATTCCCGGCGGCTCGTCCAGCATGCCCGCCAACGCCCCCGTGACCTACCCGCGCACCAGCAACGTCATGCTCAGCATGGACACGACCTGGGACGTGGACGCGGGCTGGCTGGAAAGCCTGGAACTGGACACCTATTACATGAAGAACGACCGGCGCACGCGCATCGAGAACCCCAATCCGCTGGTGCGCGAGTTGCGGCCCGTGGCCTCCCACGAAACCATGGGCGCCAAGCTCCAGGCCATCGCCACCCCCGGCGCGCACACCGTGGTCGCCGGGGCCGACGCCTGGCGCTGGCGCATGACTTCCGACCGCACCTACTTCTTCAACAGCGGCGTCATCAACCACGACGACCCCACGCCCAACGCGACCATGACCTCCATGGGCGTGTTCGCGGAGGACGACTGGGCCCTGCACCCCGACTGGACCCTGAACCTCGGCCTGCGCCTGGACCGCGTGGGCCTGGACAACGAGGATTCCAGCACCCGGGCCGAGGATTCGCACAGCAACACCGGCAGCATCGCCCACGCCGGGCTGACCTGGCGCTTCGCCCCGGGCTGGTCCCACAGCCTGCTGGCCGCCGCCAGCTACCGCGCGCCGGACATCATGGAACGCTTCAAGTCCATCAACCTGGGCGGCGGCGTGACCCTCGCGGGCAACCCCGACCTCGACCCCGAGAAGTCGCGCTCCCTGGAATACACCCTGCGCTATGCCGAGGGGCGCTTCTCGGCCTCGGCCAACGCCTTTGCCAACTGGGTGGACGACCTGATCACCGAGGCCTACGCCTCGCCGACCCTGTACACCATGGAGAACGTGGGCAAGGCGCGCATCCTGGGCGCCGAGGGCCAGGCCGAATGGCGCCTGACCCAACGCCACACCCTGTACGGCAACGTCGCCTGGCTCACGGGCAAGGACACCAATGCCGACGAGCCTCTGCGCAACATCCCGCCGCTGTCCGGCCTCTTCGGCCTGCGCTACGACCGGGGCAACGGCTTCTGGGCCCTGGGCGAGGTGCAGTGCGCGGCGGACAAGAACAACGGCCCCGACGACGTGGAAGACCTGCCCGGCTGGGGCACGGCGAACCTCGCGGCGGGCTACGGCACGGACTCCGGCCGCCTGCACCACGACATCTCCCTGCACCTGCGCAACCTGCTCGACCGGCGCTACGTGAACGCCCTGGCCAACTCGCGGGGCATGACCGTCCTTGAGCCGGGCTTCAACGCCGAGGTGCTCTACACCTTGTCCTTCTAGGGGCGTCCATGACGCGCGCTTTCGCCTTCTGCACCTTCTGCCTCGTTGCCCTGGGGGCGGCGCTGCTGGCCCAGGGCCAGCGGCCCGCCCCCGCCGAGGTCGTGCCCACGCTGCGCTTCCACACCACCGGCCAGGCCACCACACCGCAGATGCCCTTCTGGGCCGCCGTGGCCCACGGGCGCCTGCCGGAGCTGGCCCACCTGGAGGTCCGGCACTGGAAGAACCTGGACGACCTGCGCGCCAGCCTGCTGGCGGGCCAGGGCGACATCTGGCTCGGGCACCTGGAAGGCTTCGCCCAGGCGGCCCTGCGCGGGGCGCCGGTGCGGCTGCTGGCCGTCACCGGCTGGCGCAAGTTTTCCGTATTGACCACCCGGGCCGACGCGCGGGAGCTTACCGACCTCGCCGGGCCCGACGGAGTGGTCCATCTGGCGGTGACGCCCCGGGAGAGCCCGGCCGTGGCCGTGCTGCGCGAGGTCCGCCGCCGGGGCGGGCCGCCCGTGGCCTTCAGCCTGGCCGAACCCCGGCAACTGCTGCGGGACGCCGCGCGCGGCGCGGTGTGCGACATGGTCGTGCCCGAGCCGCTGACCAGCGTGCTGCTGGACAAGGTGCCCGGGCTGCGCGTGCTGGCGGCGGTGGAAGACCTGTACGCCCGGGCGGCGGGCGGCGACGGCACCCTGCCCCTGGCCGGACTGGCCGTCAGCGCCCGGCTGTGCGCCGAGCGGCCCGAACTGGTGGCCCGCCTGCTGCAAGCCATGCAGGACGAGGCCCCGGCCCTGGCCCGCGACCCGGACGCCGCCGTGGCCGTGCTGCCCGCCGAATTCGCGGCCTTCATCGACCCGGCCACGGTGCGCCGCTCCCTGGAGCGCGACCCCATCCGCGTGCGCCCGGCGGCGGAGTGCCGCGAGGCCGTGCGCGCCTATCTGGCCATGGTCCTGCCCGAAAGCGTGGGGCCGGACGGCGCCTCGCTCCTGCCCGAGGGATTTTTCTGGCCATGACCAACCGCGTGGCGCCGCTGGCGGTGTCCCTGGGGTTGCTCCTGGGGGGCTGGAGTCTGGCCGGGGTGTGGCTTTCGCCGGAGCTGGTGCCGCCGCCGTGGCGGGTGCTGCCCGTGCTGGGCGGGCTGGCCGCGCAGGCCGATTTCTGGCGCGCCCTGGGGCTGACGGCCGCCCGGGGCGCCCTGGGCCTGGGCCTGGGCCTGGGCGCGGCCCTGGCCCTGGGCATTCCCGCCGGGCTGCACCGCACCGCCGTGGCCCTGCTGGGCCCGCTGGTGGCGGCGCTGCAATCCTGCCCGCCCGTGTTGTGGACCAGTCTGGTCATGGTCTGGGCGGGCACGGGCTCGGTGATGCCCGTGCTGGTGGTCTTCGCCGGGGTTTTTCCGCCGCTGTTCGCCAACGTGGCCCAGGGCTGCGCGGCGCTTGACCCGCGCTACGCGGCCATGGCCGGGCTCTACCGCGTGCCCTGGCCCCGGCGGCTGGCCCGCGAGGTGCTGCCGGGCATCGCCCCGGCGGTGCTGGCCGGGCTGTCCTACGCCATGGCGGCGGCCTGGAAAATCACCGCCGTGGCCGAGTACCTGGGCGCGGACGAGGGCCTGGGCGCGCGCATGTACTGGGCCTACCGGATGCTCGACGTGCCCGCACTGTTCGCCTGGGCCCTGGTGCTCATGCTGGCCGGGGTGAGCCTGGAAATCGGGCTGGTGGCCCGGCTGCGCCGCGCGGCCCTGCGCTACACCAGCCGCGCCCGGGGGCCGCAATGAGCGCCCCGGAAGAGGTTCGGATGAAGAATTCCATGGCCGCCGCCGACGCGGCGCGGGGAGCAGGGGCCGCCGCCGGGCCCATGATCGTCCTGGACGGCGTGGTCAAGGCCGCCGGGGGGCGGCCGGTGGTGGCCCGGGCCGACCTGGCCCTGGCCCCGGGCCAGGGGCTGTGTCTGGCCGGGCCCTCGGGCTGCGGCAAGACCACCCTGCTGGAAGTGGCGGCGGGTCTGAGCAGGCCCGACGCGGGCGGCGTGCGCCTGGGCACCTCGCGCCTGGGCTGCATGTTCCAGGACGACGTGCTCCTGCCCTGGCTCAGTTGCCGCGACAACGTGGCCTACGTCCTGCGCGGGCCCCTGGCCGCGCGGCGCGAGCAGGCCCGGCCCTGGCTGGAGCGCCTGGGCCTGCCCGGTCGGCCCCTGCCCACGACGCTCTCGGGCGGCATGCGCCGTCGCCTGAACCTGGCCCGGGCCCTGGCCGTCCGCCCCGAGGCCCTGTTCCTGGACGAACCCTTCGCCTTTCTCGACGCGGCCTGGAGCGCCACCGTGGCCGCCCTGCTCACCGAGGCCCTGGACGCGGGCGCGGCCCTGCTCATGACCAGCCACCAGACCCCCGCCACCCTGGACCCGCGCATCGCCGTGGTCCACGTCGGCGACACCCAGGGGCCGCTGGTGCTGGCGGCGCCACCGCAAAAACAATCCGTGGTTTCCGGCCTGCCGCAGGCCCCGGCGAAGATTCCGCCCGCTGCGCCCGTTGCGTCGGGGTGACGCCCCGAACCGCCGCCTCTAGCGCGAATAGCGCTCCTCCTTCCAGGGGTCGGCGGAGTTGCTGTAGCCGCGTGTTTCCCAGAAGCCCAACTCGTCGCGCGAGGTCACCTTCAGCCCTTCCACCCACTTGGCGCTTTTATAGAAGTACAGGTCCGGCACCACCGCCCGCACCGGGCCGCCGTTGGGCCCGGGCAGCGGGTTGCCCGACAGGGTGTGCCCCAAAAACACGTTTTCCTTCCGGGCTTCGGCAAGGGGGATGCTCGTGGTGTACCCGTGGGCGGCCTGGATAACGAGAAAACCCTCGTCCCGCACGGGGCGCGCCCGGTCCAGCAGGGCGGAGAGCGGCACCCCGCGCCAGGAGGAATCGAGCAGGGTCCACCCCGTCACGCAGTGCACGTCGCAGACGATGTCCGTCTGCTGGAACTCCAGGAGTTCCCGGAAGTCGATCTCATAGGGGTTTTCGACTTCCCCGTGGACCCGGAGCCGGAAATCCCGGGGGTCGGGCGAGCCGGGCGTGCCGCCCATGTCCTCAAGCTCCTCGATCGCACGCTGCCCCGGAGGGAGCCGGGGCCGCCCATCCTTGCGCAACTCCCCGGCCAGGCTCCGCTGGCGGGCCTCCGAAACCGTGGCGAACAGGCCGGGCAATCCGATGGCGACCGCGCTTTCCGCCGCGGCGGTCAAAAAGGCACGCCTGGAAAACCGGGGATCTTTTTCCATAAAATACCTCCCTGAACGTGGAGCCATCGGGCGGAAGGCACCGCCCCCGCCGCCGCTGCCCTTGTAGGCCCGGCGCCCGGGCGGCATGCCGCCCCGAGGCTCTAGGATACACTGTCGCAAAGAGCGGGAGGAAGCACAAGGGCGGAGCATCGGCCTGTTCCCGAAGCCGGACGCCCTGCGCCCGGCAGGCGCGCGAAATCAAGGGCGCACCGGTCACGCGGCCTCCGGATGACGATCAGGTTTTCCCCATTCCGGAGGAGTCGGTCGAGGGTGTGCGGGCCGTTCAGGGTATCCGCCGCCCCGGTGCGAGCCATGCGGTCGGCCTCCGCGAGCGCAGAGGCAAGGATATCCGCCCGGGCGACCACAAACGGTCACGGCAGCGGCAGGGAAAGCAGACGGCCCCGGCCCGCGTGTGCGGACCGGGGCCGGATGCCGTGAATCTTTGGAACGCCGGACGCCGGGCCCGGTGGAGCCGTGTCTTACCGGGCCTTGAGGCCCAGGCGCTCGACCACGGCCTGGGCGGCTTCGGCGGTGTAGTCGGCCTCGGACAAGGCCGCCTTGCGCGCGGGGTCGATGACCAGTTGCGGGCGGTTGGCGTATTCGGGCCGGGGCGTGATGCCGTACTCCGGCGGGAAGGCGTTCTCGTAGTACATGTCCTGGAAGCCGATGAACTTGAGCATGTGCGCCGTGGCGTCGAGGATGGCCAGTTCGTCGCGGTCGATGAGCCCCAGCTCGCGGGCGCGCACCAGCCCCGCGAAGCACTCGCCGCCCTGGGTGCAGGCGATGTGCCCGTGGCGGTTGGCGTCGAGCATGCCCTCGACGATGGCCTGCTCCGTGACCTGAACCACCTGGAAGGCCCCGGGGCCCCCGGCGGCCAGATAGCGCTCGGCGAAATGGCGCACGCGCGGGAAGGAGACCGGGTTGCCGATCATGGCCGCCTGGGCCACGCTGGGCGTCACGGCCACGGGGTGGAACTCCCGCGCGCCCTCGGGCTGGTCGTAGTAGCGCCACACGGGGTCGGCGTGGTGCGACTGCACGCCGAACACGCGCGGCAGCGCCGCGATGACGCCCAGGTCGAAAAGCTTCAGGAATCCGCCCATGACGGCCGTGATATTGCCCGCGTTGCCGATGGGCACGAACACGCACTTGCCCGCGAGGTCCCAGTCGTACCACTGGGCGACCTCGAAGGCGTAGGACTCCTGGCCCAGGATGCGCCAGGCGTTCTTGGAGTTCAAAAGGGCCACCTGATAATTGTCCGCCAGGTGTTCCACGACCTTCATGCAGTCGTCGAACACGCCCGGCACCTCCAGGACCACGGCCCCGCTGCCCAGGGGCTGGGCCAACTGCTGCGGGGTGACCTTGCCCTGGGGCAGGATCACCGCGCTCTTCACGCCGCCGCCCACATAGGCCGCGTACAGCGCCGCCGCCGCCGAGGTGTCGCCCGTGCTGGCGCACACGGCCAGGATGTCGTCCGCGCCCGTGGTGCGGATGAGCTGGCGCAGGAAGCTGAAGGCGCAGGCCATGCCCCGGTCCTTGAAGCTGGCGCTGGGGTTCTGGCCGTCGTTCTTGAAGGCCAGCCGCTGGCCGCCCAGGCGGGCCGAAAGCGCGGGGGAAGACTCCACGATGGGCGTCTGCCCCTCGCCGAGGTAGACGATATCGCCCTCCTCCAGCACCGGGGCCATAAGCTCATAGAAACGGAAGACCCCGCGCAGGGCGCTGCGCTTGGCGGCCATGCGCGCGTCGAAGACCTCGCGCCACGCGGCGCCGGAGGTTTTCTTCAACTCGTCAAAAGCCGTGTCGCGCAGCAGGAAGACCCCGCCGCAGGTCGGGCAGGTGTAGTGCAGCTCGCCGATGCCGTAGGTGGCGCCGCAGCCCAGGCAGACGTATTCCATCCGGCCGCGATGGGCCGGGAACTCGCAATGTCGCATAACGCTCCTTTGCGCCCGCGCGGGCGCGTCCCCCGGCGCCGTCGCGCCGGAGGTTTCAGCCGCCCCAGACGGGCGGCACGGCCAGGGAAAGGATCACCGCCCCGAAGCCGATCTTGACGGTCATGCCGAAGAACTTGCCCCACATGGCGCCCATGGCCGCGCGTTTGGCCTCGGCCCAGTCGCGCCCGTTCATGCGCTCCACGACGAGGCAGCCGCCCCAGGCGCCCAGGAGCGCCCCGGGCAGCGCCCCCACACCCAGCAGGAACCCGGCCCCGAGGATGGCCCCGGCAATGGCGCCGATGATGCCGCCCAGGTTGCCGCGCCCCGTGGCGCCGTATTTCTTGGCGCCCTTCAACTGGATGACGAATTCCAGCACCTCGGCCACCCCGGCCAGGGCCGCAAGGCCCAGGAAGAACCACCAGCTCATGTCCATGGCCGGATGAAAAAACTTCCACAGCGCCAGCAGGACCAGGATGATCCAGTTGGCGGGCAGGGACAGCACGTGCAGGCCCATGACGGCGATGCACAGCAGGATGAACAGCCCGGGGACGATCTGCGCCAGTTCCACCTAGCCCTCCCCGCGCTCGTCCAGGACGCGCTGGGCCTTGCCCTGGCTCTTGGGCAGGCTGTCGCTCTGCACCAGGTCCACCCGGGGCGTCACCAGCAACTCGTCGCGCAGGCGGGTCTGGATGCGCTTTTGCAGGCCGGAGAGCACACGCATGTCTTCCACGAAATACTCCTGGCGAATCTCGACCTTGACGCGAATCTGGTCGATGAAGCCTTCCTTTTCGAGGACGATCAGGTAGTTCTCGCCCACCTCGGGCATGGACATGAGCACCTGCTCGATCTGCATCGGGTAGATGTTCACGCCCTTGATGATGATCATGTCGTCGGCGCGGCCCTTGATGCGGTCCAGCCGCCGGTGCGCGCGCCCGCAGGCGCAGGGCCCGGGCACGAAGCGGCTCAGGTCGCGCGTGCGGTAGCGCAGGATGGGCATGCCCTCGCGGGTCAGGGTCGTCATGACGATCTCGCCGACCTCGCCTTCGGCCACGGGCTCCAGGGTCACGGGGTCGAGGATTTCGACCAGATAGGCGTCCTCCCAGACGTGCATCCCGGCCTGATGCGGGCACTCGAAGGCCACGCCCGGGCCGTTCATTTCCGACAGGCCGTAGGAGTTGAAGGCCCGCAGGCAGAGCTTTTCCTCGATCTTGCGGCGGACTTCCTCGGTGTGCGGCTCGGCGCCGATCATGGCGATGCGCACGGGCCAGCGGGTCTTGTCCGCCGGGTCGATGCCCATCTGCTCCAGAGCCCCGGCGAAATACAGGGCGTAGGACGGAATGATGTGCAGCACCGTGACGCCCATGTCGGTGATGAGCTTGATCTGGCGCGCGGTGTTGCCCGCTCCGGCGGGGATGGTCAGGCAGCCCAGGTGCTCGGAGCCGTAGTGGAACCCGAGCCCGCCGGTGAACAGCCCGTAGCCGGACATGTTCTGAAAGCGGTCCTCGGGGCGGACACCGGCCATGTGCATGCAGCGGGCCATGAGCCCGGCCCAGGTGTCCACGTCGTTCCGGGTATAGAAAATGACCGTGGGATTGCCTGTGGTGCCGCTGGAGGCGTGCAGGCGCACCATGCGGTCCACCGGTTGGGTCAACAGGCCGTAGGGGTAGTTGTCGCGCAGGTCCTGCTTGGTGGTCAGCGGCAGGCGGCGCACGTCGTCCAGGGTGCGGATGGAATCGGGGGTGACGCCAGCCAGGGCCTTGGCGTAGTGCGGGGAGCGGCGGGCGCGTTCCACGGCGCCGCGCAGGCGCACGAGCTGAACGGCGTCCAGCTCCTCGCGCGAGAGCCGTTCCGCCCGGTCGAAGACTTCCACGGTGTGCTCCGATGTTGAGGGTTGCAAGGCCGGAGCAGGCTACTCCGCGCGGGGCTCGCGGGTCAAGTTGCGGAAGGCTGTGTACTCGTTGTCGAAGAAAAGTTCCACCGTGCCCGTGGGGCCGTTTCGGTGCTTGCCGACGATGACCTCGGCGATGTGGCGCTTGGGGTTGTCCTCGGCGGGGTTGTACACGGCGTCGCGGTACAGGAACATGATCACGTCGGCGTCCTGCTCGATGGCGCCGGACTCGCGCAGGTCCGAGAGCTTGGGGCGCTTGTCGGTGCGCTCCTCGACCTTGCGGTTGAGCTGCGACAGGGCCACCACCGGCACGTGCAGTTCCTTGGCCAGGGCCTTGAGCGTCCGCGAAATTTCGGAAATCTCCTGCTCGCGCGAGTCGATGCGCCGCCCGGGGCGCATGAGCTGGAGGTAGTCCACGATGACCAGCCCCAGGTCGTGCTCGGCCTTGAGGCGGCGGCAGCGCGCGCGCAGTTCCATGGTGGTGATGGCCGGGGTGTCGTCGATGAACAGCGGCGCGCGGGCGAGGTAGTCTCCGGCGTCGTAAAGGCGCTGCCAGTCCTCGTCGTCCAGGAAGCCCCGGCGCAGGCTGGAGAGGTTGACCCGGGCCCGGGTGCAGAGCATGCGCATCATAAGCTGCTCCATGCCCATTTCCAGGGAGAAGACGGCGGTGGTCACGCCATAATCGGCGGCGGCATTCAGGCCCACGTTGAGGGCAAAGGAGGTCTTGCCCATGGCCGGGCGGCCCGCGACGATGATCAGGTCCGTGGGCTGGAGCCCGGCGGTGATCTCGTTCAGGTCGTAGAAGCCGGTGGGCACGCCGGTGACCTGCTCCTTGCGGTTGTACAGCTCGGTCAGCTTGTCGAAGACGTGCTGCAAAAGCTGCTTGGAGCCCATGAAGCCCTTGGTGGAGCGCTTCTCGGTGATGTCGAAGATGGCCTGCTCGGAGCGGTCGAGGAGTTCCTCCACGTCCAGGTGGCCTTCAAAGCAGGAGGCGATGATGTCCGCCGAAGTGGAGATGAGCTGCCGCTGCACGGACTTGTCGCGCACGATGCGCGCGTGGTGCACGGCGTTGGAGGCCGCCACGGTGCTGCCCGCCAGCTCGGCCAGATAGACCGCGCCGCCGACCTCGTCCAGGCGGCCGGATTTCTCCAGTTCGTCCTGGGCGGTGAGCAGGTCCATGGGCCTGCTCTTGCGGAAGAGTTCGGAGAAGGTCTCGAAGATGACCTGATGGACCGGGGAATAGAAGTCGTCCGGGCCCAGGATGTCCACGAGGTCGTGGAAGACCTCGTTGCGAAGAAAGACCCCCCCCAGAACCGCCTGTTCGGCTTCAAGGTTGTGGGGGGGGACTTTGCGCAGCAGGTCCGACGAAACCCGTTCCAGGGTCGCGCCGGCGTCGGCGGCGCCGCCCCCTGCGGGGCGGCGCTGCCGTTTGTCGCTATACAGCGGGCTGTTCCTCGGGCTGTCCGGCGTCATCGCTGGCGGCCTCTTCCTCGGCCTTGGCGGCGGCGGCCGCCTCGGCCTCCTCGGGGGTGATGGGCTGGCCCGGAACCCAGTCATGGCTCACGACGGCCACGACCAGCACGGTCTCGATGTCGGGGTGCAGCTTCACTTCCAGGGAGTATTCGCCCAGGGCGCGGATGGGCTCGCCCAGCACGATCTTGCGGCGGTCGAACTCGACACCGCGCTCGGCCAGGGCCTCGGCGATGTTCGAGGTGGACACGGAGCCGTACAGGCGTCCGCCCTCGCCCACGCGCACGCGCACGATGACGCGCTCGGCGGTGAGCTTGTCGGAAAGGTCCTGGGCGGCGGCCTTCACGGCGTCCATCCTGGCCTGGAGCTTCTTGCGCTCCAGCTCGAAGGCCCGCAGGTTGCCCTCGGTGGCGGGCATGGCCAGCCCCTGGGGCACCAGGTAGTTGCGACCGAAGCCGGGCTTGACGGTGACGACTTCGCCCAGGCGGCCGAGATTATCCACGTCGGCGCGGAGGATGAGTTTCATGGTCGTATCCTCCTAGATGGTCCGCTTGCGCACAGCCGAGCTGTGGGTCGCGGTGTAGTAGAGAAGGGCCATCTGGCGGGCACGCTTGATCGCGGTGGTCAGGGCGCGCTGGTGCTTGGCGCAGGTCCCGGTGATGCGGCGGGGAATGATCTTGCCGCGCTCGGCGATGAAGTCGCGCAGGATGTCCGGACGCTTGTAGTCGATGGGCAGGTCCTTGTCGGCACAGAAGCGGCAGAACTTGCGCCGGGGGGTGAACTTCTTGCGGAAAGCCATGCTACGCGACCTCCTCGGCGCTTTCGACGTTCTCATCCAGCTTCACGGTGACGAACTTGAAGATGCCGTCGGCGATGCGGATGTTGCGCTCCAGCTCGGCCACCAGGGCCCCGGGGGCGTCGTACACCAGGCGGACGTAGTGCCCGCGATCCATCTTGCGCACCGGGTAGGCCAGGTCGCGCATGCCCCAGTCGTCCACTTCCACCAGCGCGCCGCCCTCGCGGGCGATGACGCCGGTCAGGGCGTCCAGCAGGCCCTGGCGCTCCTCCGCCGGAAGCTCCGGCGAAAGCAGCAGCAGCGTTTCAAACTTTCTCATTGATGCTCTCCTTGCGGTCGTATGGCCCGCGCCCCCCTGGGCGCGAGCAAGGCGAAGCGGGGTTGTTATTCGTTTTCCACCGGGCTGTCAAGGATGTATTCCCGGCGGTTCATGCCCAGCAGGCACAGCGCCTCGTAACTGATGGTGCCCCACCACTGGGCCAGCTCCTCGCTGCGGATGGAGTTCTCCCCCGGGCCGCCCAGCAGCCAGACCTTGTCGCCCGCGCGGGCCTGGGGCACGTCGGTCACGTCCACGGCGGTCATCTGCATGCAGACCCGGCCGACCACCGGCGCGCGCAGCCCGTGCAGCAGCACCCGGCCCCGGTTGGACAGCCCGCGCGACCACGCGTCGGCGTATCCCGCGCCGATGACGGCCACGCGCATGTCGCGCTCGGCGGTGAAGGTGCGCCCGTAGCTGATGGTCTCGCCCTTCTTGAGGTCATGGACCTGATAGACCCGGGTGAAGGTCTCCATGGCGGGCTCCAGGGCCGGGCCCCGGCCCTGGGCGGCCGTGCCCCAGAAGGGGTCGGCCCCGTAGAGGGCGATGCCGGGACGCTGCATGTCCAGGCGCAGGTCCGGGTAGGCCACTATGGCCGCCGAGTTGGCCAGGGTCGCCTCCACGCGCAGCCCGCCCGCCCGCAGCACGGCCACCGCCGCCGCGAAGCGCGCGCCCTGCTCGCGCACGAAGGCCTCCTGATCCGGGTCGTCGGCCACGGCCAGGTGCGAGGCGGCCATGACCACCTCGATGCCCGGCAGGGTCAGGATCTTTTCCAGCACGCGCCCGGCCTCGTCGGGCAGAAAGCCCAGGCGGCGCATGCCGGTGTCGAATTTCAGGGCCACGGGCGCCCGGCACCCGGCGCGCACCCCGGCCTCGGAAAGCTTTTCCAGTTGTTCGCGCCGGGCGCAGAAGCAGACGACGCCCTTGCGCGCGGCGGCCTCGTAGTCCTCGGGCAGTTGCGGCCCCAAAAGGGCCACCACTCGCCCGGTGAACGAGGTGCGGCCCAGGTCCAGCGCCTCGCCCACGGTGCCCACGGCCAGGGTCCGCGCCCCGGCCCCGGCCAGGGCCTCGGCGGCCACGGCCAGCCCGTGCCCGTAGGCGTCGGATTTGACGACCGCGCAACCGTTGCCGCCCAGGGCGTTCATGACCTTGTAGTTGTGGGCGATGGCGCCCGGCCGGACCCGCGTGACCAGATGATTGTAGCCGATGGTCATTGCATGCTCCTTTGCCGCTTCCTGGCGGCGCAACGCGGCCAGATATACGGATTTTCCGTCCGGTCTTCCACTGTTCTTTTCGCCCCGGCTGTGATAAGCAGGGCGGCATCGTCACGCTGGCCGCCGCCAGCCCACGTCAGCAGCCCAAGGCAGAGCATGACCGAACCGCACCCGCCCCGTCGCCCGAAACGCCCGGAGGCCCCGCCCCTTGCGGCCCTGGGGGCCCTGGCCCTGGTGGTGGCCCTGCTGGCCCTGCTGGCCTGTCCCGCCCCGTCCGCCCGGGCCGAGGGCGACATGCTGGCCGACCAGCTCGAAACCGAAAGCAAGAACCAGCCCTGGCAGATCAAGGCCGACAACCTCGCCGCCCAGCACGACACCGAGGTGCTCCAGGCCGACGGCAACGTCGTGCTGACCCAGGGGCCCAACATCCTGAAGGCCGACCACGCCACCTACTACCGCGCCACGGGTTGGGTCCACCTCGTGGGCAATGTGGACATCGACTGGTCCATGGACCGCCTGCGCGCCGAGGAGGCCGAGTTCGACCTGCGCAACAAGGTCGGCTGGCTGAAGAACGGCGAAATCTTCGTCGCCGAGCAGCATCTCTATTTCCAGGGCGAACACATCGAAAAACACGAGGGCGACCACTACTCCTTCAAGAAAGCCCGCGTCACGGCCTGCGACGACCCCGGCGAGGCATGGTCCATCGCCATGGACGAGGGTGAAATCACCCTGGAGGGCTACGCCTGGCTGTGGAACCCGCGCCTGCTGGTGCGCGACGTGCCCACCGTCTACTCGCCCATGGCCATCCTGCCCGTGAAGGGCAAGCGCCAGTCCGGCCTGCTGCTGCCCGAATGGGGCACCAGCTCGCGCAACGGCTTCACCTTCAACCAGCCCATCTACTGGGCCATCAGCGACGAAGCCGACGCCACCTTCTACGAAACGTGGATGAGCGACCGCGGGCTCATGCAGGGCCTGGAGTTCCGCCACACCCCCAACACCGGCACCAAGGGCCTGTGGCGCATCGACTACCTGAACGACGCCATCCGCGAGCCCACCAGGGCCGACGAGGACAGCCAGTTCCAGCGCGACGGGCTGGTGCGCCCCAATGCCGACCGCTACTGGGTGCGCGGCAAGCTCGACACGCACCTGCTCGACCCCAACTGGAAGGCCAAGCTGGACATCGATTGGGTCTCGGACCAGAACTACCTGCGCGAATTCAAGATCGGAAAAACCGGCTTCGCCAAAAACCGTCAGGAATTCCTTGAAGAATTTTCGCGCAACATCGCCAACGCCGACGCTCTGGAACGCGAGTCCGCCGCGATGCTCTCCCGCTCGTGGGATGCGGGCGGCGTGGTCGCCAAAACCGCCTGGACCCAGAACCTGAGCTACCGCAACGGCAACAAGGACAAGGACGAGGACCCCTCGGTCCAGACCCTGCCCGAACTGCACGCCTACCTGTGGAAGGATCGCCTGTTCTCCGGCCCGCTGGAGTTCGAGGCCGGAACCGGGGCCACCCACTTCTGGCGCCAGTACGGCACCCAGGGCACCCGCGTGGACATGTACCCCAAGGTCAGCCTGCCCGTGCGGGCCGGAAACGTCTCGGTCATCCCCACCCTGGGCCTGCGCGAGACGGCCTACTTCATAAGCGGCTACGAGAACCACCCCGCCGACAGCCACGACGACAGCTTCACCACGCGGACCATGCCGACCATGAACGTCATGGCCTTCACCGAGTATTTCAAGGTCTTCACCCTGGCGCCCTCGCCCGAGCCGCCCACCATGGACGCGCTGGCCGCGGAGGCGGACCGGCAGGACGAAACGCTGGATGACCGCCTGCGCGACAGCAGCCTGCTGTCCGACGAATTCCTGAGCAGCAACCTCTCGGACGACGACCAGTTCCGCGCCGTGCGCGACAAGGGCCGCTGGACCAAAATCCGCCACGCGGTGCAGCCGCGCCTGGAATACGACTGGGCCCCCTACGTCTCCCAGTCCACCAAGCCCTTCTTCGACGAGTTGGACCGCCTTTCGGCCCGCAATGAAATCAGTTACTCCCTGTCCAACATCCTGGACCGCAAGCGCGAGCGCTACATCATCACCCGCGACCCCGAGGCCCCCCTGGGCGAGGACGGCCTGCCCCAGGGAACGCCCCTGCTCCTGGCGGACTACCGCGAGTTCCTGCGCCTGAACCTGAAGCAGACCTTCGACCTGCGCGAGGCCACGCGCACGGAAAAGGTCGAGGAATACCCCCGGCGGCCCTTCAGCGACGTGAAGGCCGAACTGCTCGTCTCGCCGGGGCAGTGGGTTTCGCTGGTCAACAGCAGCTACTGGTCGCCCTACACCTCGGACATCACGCGCCACGAGCATCTGCTGCGCGGCTACTGGGAGGACGTGGGCCGGGCGGAATTCGGCCTGGACTTCCTGAACACGCCCGAGACCTACCAGTCGCGCACGCGCAGGAAGATCCGCCAGTTGCGCTTCGGGCTGGACATCATCGCCTCGCGGCGCTGGTCCGCCGGGTTCGTCTACCGCGCGGACCTGGACGACAACACCGACCTGGAGCAGACCTACTACGCCACCTACACCCACCAATGCTGGGACGTGACGGTCTACTACACCCACACCCCCTTCGAGGACCGCTTCGAGGCCCGGGTCCAGCTCATGGGCCTGACCTTCTAGCTGAAGCCTTTGAAAAACTCAAAGAATGCAGGCCGTTCAAACACGGTGCGGTGCAGGGGAACGGAAAAATCCAGGACGCGCAGTGTATCCCGCATGCACAGGCGGCCTGGATTTTTCCGTTACCGCGGCAGGTCGCCGTTTTGAGCGGCCTTCCGGGACGCCCGGGGCCGCCCCGCGCCGGAGCCGCCGCCCCGGGGCCCCCGCGCCCCCTGGCGCCCGGCCCGGCTTTGGGCTAGGATAGGCTCATGCCCAGCCAGCCCGCCGCCCCGCGCCGCCCCATCCAGGTCCTGCCTCCGGAACTGCAAAACCAGATCGCCGCCGGCGAGGTGGTCGAGCGCCCGGCCTCGGTGCTCAAGGAACTGGTGGAAAACAGCCTCGACGCCGGGGCGACCCAGGTGGACGTGAGCATCGACCAGGGCGGCCAGGGCGCCATGACCGTGGCCGACGACGGCTGGGGCATGGCCCCGGAGGAAATGGCCCTGGCCCTGACCCGCCACGCCACCAGCAAAATCATGGACGTGCGCGAGCTGGAATCGATCTCCAGCTTCGGTTTCCGGGGCGAGGCGTTGCCGTCCATCGCCTCGGTGTCGCGCCTGAAGCTGACCTCCGTGCCGCGCGGGGCCGCCGAGGGCTTTTTCATCGAGGTGGACTCCGGGCGCGAGGCGGGCCGGGGCCCGGCGGCCCTGCGCGCGGGCACGCGCATCGAGGTCCGCGACCTGTTCGTCAGCGTCCCGGCGCGGCTCAAGTTTCTCAAATCCCCGGCCACCGAGGCCCGCCGCTGCCAGGACGCCCTGTTCCGGCTGGCCCTGGCCCGGCTGGACGTGGGCCTGCGCTTTTCCAGCGGCGGGCGGGAAATCTTCGCCATGCGCCCGGGGCAGACTCTGGCCGAGCGGCTGGCCGTGGCCTGGCCTCCGGCGGTGACCGGGGCGCTGCTGCCCTTCGGGTTTGAGCGCGACGGCTGCCGGGCCCACGGGCTGGCGGGCGACCCCCAGGCCGCCCAGGGCCGGGCCGACCGCATCCTGCTCTACGTCAACGGCCGCGCCGTGCAGGACCGGCTCATGCTGCGCGCCGTGCGCGAGGCCTACACCGGGCGGCTGCTCTCGCGCGAATACCCGCAGGCCGTGGTTTTCCTGGAGCTGCCCCCGGGCGCCACCGACGTAAACGTCCACCCCGCCAAGACCGAGGTCCGCTTCCGCGACGAATCCCTGGTCTTCTCCGTGGTCCGCCGGGCCATCGCCAGCGCCCTGGAGCGGCACATGGACGGCGCCCCGGGCTCCGGCGCCGGGGTCCGCGAGGCCCTGCGCGGCGGGGCGGGCCCGGCGGAGACGACGCCCGCCGCCCCGGGCGACCCGGCCACGCACGACGACCTGCCCCCGCGCGCGGACACCCGCCCGGGCTTCGACACCTGGCGCGAATACACGCGCACCGTGGCCCGCGAGGAGCGCCTGGGCTTCGGGCTGCCCCCGCGCCCGGGGGCGGCGGCCTCCCGCGACTTCACCGGGCCCGACCGGCTGGCCGAACCCGGCCCGGGCCCGCGCCCGGACGCCCCGGCCCCGGCGCCCGCTCCGGCCCTGGACGCGCCCCCCCCGGGCCCGACCCTGGACGACCTGGGCGGCGGCCCGGCCACGTACCTCGGGCAACTGGCCGACACCTACCTCATCCTGCGCCACCACGACGGCACCCTCTCGCTGGTGGACCAGCACGCCGCCCACGAGCGCGTGCTCTACCACAGCTTCGAGCGGGCCCAGACGCGCGGCGACGCCCAGCCCCTGGCCGTGCCGCTGGACCTGCCCCTGCACCCCGCCGAGGCCGCGCGGCTGGACGAACTCTGGGAGGGCCTGCGCGGCCTGGGTTTCGGCCTCGCCCGCCCGGCGCCGGAGCTGCTGCGCGTGACGGCCATCCCCCCGCTGCTCACCGTGGCCCGGGCCAAGGACTACCTGCGCGCGGCGGTCAGCGGCCAGTCGCGCGACGTGCGCGACCTGTGGGCGCTGATGTCCTGCAAGGCGGCCATCAAGGCCGGGCAGGCCCTGGCGCGCGACGAGGCCCTGGCCCTGCTGGAAGCCTGGCGCGCCGTGCCGGGGCGCGACTACTGCCCCCATGGCCGCCCGGTACGCATCGCCTGGACCCCCGCCGACCTGGAACGCCTGTTCAAGCGCAAGGCCTAGCCGAGCCGGGAATCACTCCGCGTTACAGCGCGAACCACCCAGTTCCCGCCCGGGCTGGGGCGTGAGCAACGCCTTGCAACTCCACCTCAGGGGCGCGCCGGTGAAAGGCCGCCGGAGCGTTCGCGGGCGGAGCCGTCCCCGTTGCATGCGGCTTCCGGCATGGAAGCCCCGTGGCGCGCTGGCCCGCGGTCCGGAGTTCCGGCCTCGCCGCACGGGCCGTCTGCGCAGGCGGCCCGCCCGTACGCACAGCCCGGCGGCAGCGCCCCCATGCCCGGCGCCCCGGGTTTTGCTTGCGCCAAAGCCGCGCCCGGGGCTATCATCGCCCGAAGCAGGAATGCATCCCCCCGCCACGCAAGGAGTTTCCCCGTGCAACTGAGCATCGAGATCGCAGGCTACAAGAACGAGGTCGCCATCTCCGCCGTGCCCCGCGCCTTCCTGGCCCGGGTGGCCCGCCACTGCCACGGCAAGAACAATACGCCCTACTTCGCCCACAACTGCTTCAAGGGCGTGCTCTATTTCGACGAGGAACTGGCGCGCAAGTTCGCCCAGCAGGTCGGTTACGACTGGAACGGCTGGTGGGAGGAATGCAAGTTCCACCACCGCGCGGCCTATGTCTTCGAGGGCGGCATGCGCATCCTGGTCCGCACCGGTGGCCAGGAGCAGACCATCTACCCCTCGCAGGTCAGCCACGCCGAAACGCCCGTGTCCCAGCGCGCCCTGTTGCACAAGCTGGGCGAGGGCGAGGTGCTCCTGTTCATGGGCTCCATCGACAAGGGCGCCCAAACCTTCCTGCTCGACGGCTTCGAGGGCGACTTCGACCCCGCGCAACTGGCGGTGGCCATGGAAAGCTTCGCCGAGTTCGGCCACGAGGACAAACTCATCACCGGCCTGAGCTACGCGGGCCGCCCGATGACCCCCGGCCACGACGACAGCAAGGGCAAACGCATGATCGTCCCCGCCCTCTTCGCCCCCGGCGGCGCGGAAGTGGAACTGGACGACCTGCTGGGCGAGGGGGAGGGGTAGCCTCCCCGGCAGCAAGCCACGCAAAAGGGCTCCCCCATGCGGGGGAGCCCTTTTGCGTGGCGCGTAGCCCGGCGTAATCGGGGCTCCGGCGCCCGATTTCTACAGATACCGCTCCTCCCGCGCCAGATAGCCCTGCACGTAGTCCTTCGCGGCGTCTTCCAGGCTGGTGAATCGCACGGGGCAGCCGGTGGCGGCCAGTTTGGTCATTTCGGCCTGGGTGAAGTACTGGTACTTGCCGCGCAGTTGCTCGGGCATGTCGATGTATTCGATGGCCTCGGGCAGGCCCATGGCGGCGAAAACGCTGCGGGCGAGGTCGTTCCAGGTGCGGGCCCGGCCGGTGCCCACGTTGAACACGCCGCCGACCTCCGGGTGCTCCAAAAGCCACCACATCACGTCCACGCAGTCCTTCACGTAGACGAAATCGCGCATCTGGCCGCCGTCGGGGTAGTCGGGGTGGTAGCTCTTGAAGAGCTTGAGCTTCCCGGTCTGGCCGATCTGCGTGTGCGCCTTGCAGATGACGCTCATCATGTCGCCCTTGTGGTACTCGTTCGGCCCGAAGACGTTGAAGAACTTCAGGCTCGCCAGGGAGCCGAGCACGCCCTCGCGCTGGGCCCAGAGGTCGAAAAGCTGCTTGGAGTAGCCGTACATGTTCAGCGGGCGCAGCTCGCCCAGGCGGGCTTCGTCGTCGGAAAAGCCACGCGAGCCGTCGCCGTAGGTCGCCGCCGACGAGGCGTTGATGAAGCGCACGCCATGTTCCAGGCACCACGCCGCCAGGGTCACGCTGTAGCGGTAGTTGTTCTCCATCAGGTAGTCGGCGTCCTGCTCGGTGGTCGAGGAGCAGGCGCCCATGTGCGTCACGCTCTCGACCTCGAAGGGCAACTCGTCGTGCAGCACGAGGTCCAGGAAGGCGTCCTTGTGCAGGTAGTCCGCATAGCGCAGGCCGACCAGGTTCTTCCAGCTCTCGCTGGTGCCCAGTTCGTCCACGACCACGATCTCCGTAATGCCCATCCGGTTCAGTTTCCAGACGAATGCGCTGCCGATGAACCCGGCGCCGCCGGTGACGATATGCATGCTGCCTTCCTTTTCGCGCCGGAGCGCGGGAGTTGCGGGTTGGGCCGTGCGGGCCGGGGCGGGCCCGGCGCCCCGGGAGGGCCCCGAGGGCCCGGAATTGGCGGCCCCAGGCTTTTGGAGCCTCGGGCTGGGCCCCTGGCCGGGGGCCCCGGGCGCGGCCGCCCTGTCTTACCCTCCCCGGCGCCGCAGGGCAAGCCGCCAGGGCACCCGGGGCGACCAGCCCCGTGGAACCGGAGCACCGACACTGAACGTTTTATCCATGTTTCCGGACAGAAGTGCCCCGTGTTCCCGGTTGCCCCCAAGGGCACCGCGCCTGCCGCGCGCTGCCTTCCCCCGGCTTTTCCGCGACCTCGCCCCGGCCTCAGCCCGCCGCGATGTTTTGGCAAAATTGGCGAAACGCCCTGCCCGCCCCTTGTCTTGACGGCGGATTTTTACTATTGCGCGAAGGCCGTACCCACGCGGGTGCGCGCGGCCGTCCCGCCCGGCGGGAGTGCCGCCCGAACGGCCGGTTGCGCCCGGAGGCCCGCCTCGCGGCAGGCCCCGCCCGCGCGGGAACGCACGGGGAACGCCGCGTCCCGCGCATTCCGGGCGCCGCCGCCCGGCCCTCACCGCAACGGAGAACCGCTCATGCTCGCCATCCTCGACTACAAGGCCGGAAACCAGACCTCGGTGCGCCGGGCTCTGGATTCCCTGGGCATCGCCTGCGAAATCACGGCCGACCCGCAGCGCATCCGCACCGCCTCGGGCCTCATCTTCCCCGGAGTGGGCGCCGCCGGGCAGGCCATGGGCCAACTGCGCTCCAGCGGGCTGGACGAGGCCCTGGCCGGGCATATCGCGGCGGGCAAGCCGCTTCTGGGCATCTGCGTTGGCTGCCAGATCATGCTCGACTACTGCCAGGAGAACGACACCACCACCCTGGGCATCGTTCCCGGCGAGTGCCGCATGTTCAACCCCTCCTGGGCCGACGAGGACGGCGTGCCCATCCGCGTGCCGCACATGGGCTGGAACCGCGTGACCCTCAAGAACCCCGCCGAGCCGCTCTTCGCGGGCATCGACCCCGCTTCGGAGTTCTACTTCGTGCACAGCTACTACCCGGCCCCGGCGCCGGAATACGTTCTGGGCACGACCGACTACGGCATCGAATTCTGCTCCATCCACGGCCGCGAAGGCCTGTGGGCCGTGCAGTTCCACCCCGAGAAAAGCGGCCGCCCGGGCCTGGCCCTGCTCGCCAACTTCGCCGCCTACTGCAAGGAGGCCGCCCGTGCTCAGTAAGCGCGTCATCCCCTGCCTGGACGTTCGCGACGGACGCCTGACCAAGGGCATCAAATTCAAGGACAACATCGACATCGGCGACCCCGTGGCCACCGCCCGCACCTACTACGAGGAAGGCGCCGACGAACTGGTGTTCTACGACATCACCGCCTCCCACGAGGGCCGGGGCATCATGCTCAAGGTCGTGGAAGAGGTCGCCAGGCAGATTTTCATCCCCTTCTCCGTGGGCGGAGGCATCGGCACGGTGGAGCAGATGCGCGACGTGCTCCTGGCGGGCGCCGAAAAGGTGTCCATCAACTCCCCGGCGGTGAAGGACCCGGACCTCATCAGCCGGGGCGCGGCGGCCTTCGGGTCGCAGTGCATCGTGGTCGGCATGGACGTGCTGGCCGTGCCGCCCTCGGAAGCCTGCCCCTCGGGCTACGAGATCGTCATCCACGGCGGACGCCAGCGCATGGGTATGGACGCCATCCAGTGGGCCAGGACCGCCGAGGCCCTGGGCGCGGGCGAGCTGTGCGTCAACTCCATCGACGCCGACGGCACCAAGGAAGGCTACGAGCTGAAGCTCACGCGCATGATCTGCGACGCGGTGTCCATCCCGGTCATCGCCTCGGGCGGCGCGGGCACCCCGGAGCACATGGCCGCGGCCTGCCAGCAGGGCCGCGCCAGCGCCGCGCTCATCGCCAGCATCGTCCACTACGGCGAATACTCCATCCGCGACTGCAAGAACGTCATGAAGGCCCGGGGCGTGAAGGTCCGCGAGGTCTGGTAGCCCAGCGGCGGCGGGCGGGAAGGCGAAGCTCACGCCCGCGCATCCGCGCAAAGGCCCCCGGAACCGAGGTTCCGGGGGCCTTTGGCGCGGGGGCACGAACACCCGGACAGCGCGCGGGGTCAGCGCCCGGGGGCGTCGTAGGTGCCGCTCTTGCCGCCGCTCTTGTGCAGCAGGCGGCAGTCCGTGATCAGGATGTCCTTCTGCACGGCCTTGCACATGTCGTAGATGGTCAGCGCGGCGATCTGGGCGGCCATCAGGGCCTCCATCTCCACGCCCGTGGGGCCCGTGGTGCGCGCCTCGGCCTCCACGTGGATGGCCGACTCGGCCTCCACGGGGGTGAAGCGCACGTCCACGTAGGACAGGGGCAACGGATGGCACATGGGGATGAGCGTATGCGTCTGCTTGGCGGCCAGGATGCCCGCGACCTTGGCCGTGGCCAGGGCGTCGCCCTTGGGCAGGGCGTTTTCGCGCAGCAGGGCGAACGTCGCTGCGGACATGCGCACCGTGGTGCCCGCCAGGGCCACCCTGCGGGTGTCGGCCTTGTGGCCCACGTCGACCATGCGCGCGTCGCCCGAGCCGTCGATATGCGTCAGTCCGCCCGTCCCGCTCATGGCCTCACCCGCCCATGGCCTTGTCCACGGCCTTTTTGAAGAGGTTCTTCATCTTCTTGCCCACCTTGCCCTCCTCGATTTCGAGGAACTCGCGCAGCAGCTCTTCCTGGCGGCGCGAAAGGCCCGTCGGCGTGGTCACGATGACTTCCACCAGCAGGTCGCCCATGCCGCCGCGGTTCACGAAGGGCAACCCCAGCCCGCGCAGGCGGAACACCGCCCCGTTCTGGGTGCCCTTGGGCACGGTCAGCTTCTCGGGCTCGTCCAGAGTGGGAATTTCCACGCTGGTGCCCAGGGCGGCGGCGACCATGTCGATCTCGATGGTATGCACCAGATCCTGGCCCTGGCGGCGGAAGGTCTTGTCCTCCTCCACGTAGAGCACCACGTAGAGATCACCGGGGGGGCCGCCGTGGATGCCGGGCTCGCCCTCGCCGCGCAGGCGCAGGCGCGAGCCGTTGTCCACCCCGGCGGGGATGTTCACCGCCAGCTCGCGGATCTGCTGCACGATGCCCACGCCCCGGCAGCCGGGGCAGGGCTCGGCGATGATCTGGCCCTTGCCGCGGCACGAGGGGCACGGCGTGGCCACGCGGAAGAAGCCCTGGGACTGCACGACCTGGCCCGTGCCGCCGCAGTGGCGGCAGGTTTCGGGGCGCGTGCCGGGGGCGGCGCCGCTGCCGCCGCAGTCCGGGCAGGGCACGTTGCGCGGCACCTTGATGGTCACGCTGTCGCCCTTGGCGGCCTGGCGGAAGGAAATGCGCAGGTTATAGCGCAGGTCGGAGCCCTGGGTCGGGCGCGGGCCGCGCGAGGCGGCGCCGAAGCCGAACAGGTCGCCGAAAATGTCGGAGAAGGAACTGAAAATGTCTTCGGCGTTGGAAAAGCCGTGGGCGCCGTTGCCGCCCAGGCCCTCGTGGCCGAAGCGGTCGTAGCGCGCGCGCTTGTCCGGGTCGCGCAGCACGTCGTAGGCCTCGGCGGCTTCCTTGAAGCGCACCTCGGCCTCGGGGTCGTCGGGGTTGCGGTCGGGGTGGAACTCGAAGGCCTTCTTGCGGTAGGCCCGCTTGACCTCGTCGTCCGATGCCTCGCGCGCGACGCCCAGCACCTCGTAGTAGTCAGCCTTGGCCATGGTCCGCTACCCGTTGTCCGCCGCGACACCGATCTCGCTGAGGTCGTCCGAGGGCAGCACCTTCCCGGCGGCGATCTCGCGCAGGGAGGAGACCACTTCCTTGTTTTTGCACGGCACCAGCGTGTCGTAGCCCTCGCGGTACTGTTTCACGCGCTTGATGCCCATCTGCACGATGAGAAAGCGGTTGTTGACCCTCTCAAGGCAGTCTTCAACAGTGATTCTGGCCATGTGCGTCTCCCTTGGCAAAGCTGCGGGCCCGGCTGGTCCGGGCACTCTGGTTTGAGCCCGCCTTCGGCGCCGAAGGCAAAAGGCCCTTCAAATCCTTGTAAATCTGGTCCGGAATCCGGTAGAGCCCCGGCTGACCGCCGACGGACACCCAACACCGCCCCGAGGGCAACCCCGGGTCGATATGAAACACGAACTCCCACCGGGCCCCGCCGCGCAGGCCCAGGTCCATCCGCAGGCCCTCGCGCGCGCCGGGCGCCCCGGCCGCCAACGGGCCGGATTCGTACTGCAAATCTGTAAGGCGCCACAGGAGCATGTCAATCCCCGTCAACTCGCCGGGAACGCCCTGGCCCCGCCAGCGCCTGCCGTTGCGCTCGGCGCGCAACTCCTGGCCGGAAGCGGAAAGCACCAGCCGGTCGACCGCACCCGGATCGAGGACGGCCAACCGGCGATCAGCGAACGAAAAAGCATTTCTGTCTACTTTGGCGACCTGCCCGGGGTCAAGCAGAAAATGGGCGCCACCCGGGCTGCGGACCGCCATCCAGGGCCCCTGGGCCGCACCGTACAGGGCCAGGGTCCGCGTGCCGCCGCCGCGCAGGCGCAGCTCCACCAGCAGGACCGGAGCGTCCGGGACCGGAGCGTCCGGGACCGGAGCAGAGCCCGCGCCGCCTGAGGGCGCGGGCCCCAGGGCGCGCAGGGCGACCACTTCGCGCAGCCACTGGCCCAGGGCCTCGGCGGAAACAGGCTGCCCGGCCAGCCCGCCCGGGCGGACGAACACCGGGCCCCCGGGCCTGTCGGCCATCTCGACGATCTCGCCGCCCCGGGTCAGGGTCACGGCCTCCACCTGCCCGGGGTCCGCAGCCAGCAGACGCAGGTCGAGATAGAACGCCGCCGGGCGGGCCAGAACCTGGGCATACTCCCCGGGCAGCAGCACCCCGCTCCCGCCGCGCCGGGCGTAGCGCCGTCCCCCGCCGTCCCCGGCGGCGCCAAGCTCCAGGCGGTCCGTGCCGTTGATGATCAGCTCCGCGCCCCGGTCCTGGCCCGCGTGCTCCGGGCCGGGGTCGGCCACGCGCCCCAGGGGCCGGTTGCGGTTCACGAACTCGACCAGCCCGGCCACCGCCTCCGGGTCGGCGGGCCACTCCCCATCCAGGCCCGTCCCGCTCAGGGTCCAGCCGCCGTCGCCCGCGCGCAGGGCATAGCTCCCGCCCGCGCCGCGCACGGCCAGGGCCGCGACCTTGCCGGGCGCAAGCTCCGGCCAGGCCGCGTCGTGGCGCGCGGGCAGGCGCGGCAGGGCCAGGGCGGCGCCCAGGGCCAGGAAGGCCGCCAGGGCCGCAAAAAGACGCTTCTTCATGCTCGTTCCCAGGGCAGGGGCGGAAATTTCGCGCCGCAACACGGGCGCGCGGGCAGCCATGCCTAATTTGCAGGCCCGGTCCTGTCAAGCCGCCCGGAACAAAGGACACCCCGCCCACGGGGCCGGACCGCGCCCACAGGAGCCGCGCGGCGGCGCACCGGGGAAACGCACTCATCATCATCCCCTTGCCGCCCGAAAACCACCCGGAGCCGCGGTCCGTCCCCGCTTCGGCCGCCTTTCCGGCGGTTGCGTCCGGCCCGCGTTTGCCGTACACAGACGGCACGCGCCCGGCGCCAGGCCGGGCCTCCGCGTAAAAATCCTGAACAACTCCGCGAGGCGACGCACGAATCATGTCCCGTTGGGGAAAGTTGACCTATGCCCAGAAGCAGTGCCTGGGGGCCGTGGGCAAGCTCATGCAGCAGGCCGGGATGCTCGCCCCGGGGGCGCGCGTCGGCGTGGCCGCCTCGGGCGGGGTGGACAGTTGGCTCATGCTCCAGGTGCTGACCATGCGCCAGCGCATCGTGCCCTTTCCTTTCGAGCTGATGGTGCTGCACGTGAACCCGGGGTTCGACGCGCACAACCACGAGCCCCTGGCCCGCTGGTGCCGCGAGCGCGGCGTGGCCGCGCACATCGAGCTGGCCGACCACGGCCCGCGCGCCCACTCCGAGGAGAACCGCAAGGCCTCGACCTGCTTCTACTGCGCCCGACTGCGGCGCAAATCGCTGTTCGCCCTGTGCCGGACCTACGGCCTGACCCACCTGGCCCTGGCCCACACCGCCGACGACCTCGCCACCACATTCTTTATGAATCTTTTCGAAACGGGCAAGGTCCACGGCCTGGGCATGGCCGAGGACTTCTTCGGGGGGCGGCTCAAGGTCATCCGGCCCCTGCTTTATCTGGAGAAAAAGACCGTCATCAAGGCCGCCACGGCCTTCGATCTGCCCGTATGGTCCAACCCCTGCCCCAGCGCCGGATCCACCCGCCGCTCCGACTGGGAAGGCTGGCTGGACCAGCATTACCGCCGCGCCAAGCACATCCGGCCCAACGTGCTCCAGGGCCTGCAACGCTGGCAGCTTGACAGAACAGACGGGAAACAATAGGTCACAAGAAGCTATCGTGCCGGGGTTCCTGTTCCCTTGGAACAACCGCCCGGCCCGACAGGGAGGCGTATGCTTTTTCGAAAATACCACATCGTGGTCTTCAAGGATAACGAGGGGTGTTCCCGAAAGCTCCGCCTGCGGGGTTGGCTGCTGTTCGTACTGGCGGGCCTGACTGCGGGGCTCATCGCCAGCAACGTCTATTTCTGGACCTACTTCACCGGCTATTCCTCGGCCCAGGCCGATTTGGACGAGGCCCAGAAAACCGTTCAGGAGCAGCGCACCCAGCTCCTCTCCCTGGCCTCCAAGATCAAGAACCTCGAAAAAGACCTCATGCGCATCCGCGACTTCGACTCCAAGCTGCGGGTGATGATCAACCTCGACCAGGAGCGCGACGGCGGCACGTCCCTGGGCGGCGCCGCCCCCTCGGACTTCTCCGAGAACTACCTGCCCATGCACCGCCAGGAGCTCCTGGCGCGCAAGATGCACAACTTCCTGCATCAACTGAACACCGACACCCAGATGGAAGAAGTGCGTCAGCAGCAGCTCATGCACGTCATCCGCGACAACCGCGAACTGTGGGCCGCCACCCCGAGCATCTGGCCCGCCCAGGGCTGGATTTCCTCCGACTTCGGCTACCGGACCTCGCCCTTCACCGGCAAACGCGAATTCCACAAGGGCCTGGACATTTCCGCGCCCCAGGGTACGCCCATCTACGCCCCGGCCAAGGGCACGGTGAACTTCTCCGGGCGCGACGGCGGCTACGGCCTGTGCCTGACCGTGAACCACGGCTCGGGCATCTCGACCCGCTTCGCGCACATGCACTCCATGGCCGTCAAAGCCGGCCAGAAGGTCACCCGGGGCCAGCTCATCGGCTACGTGGGCAACACGGGCCGCAGCACCGGGCCGCACCTGCACTACGAGGTCCGGCTCAACGGCGTCCCGGTGAACCCCATGCGCTATATCCTGAACTAGCCGGCCGACCGGCACCACGCGCCCCCAGCCCTCTTGCCGGTTCGCCAACGCAAGAGGGCTTTCTCTTGGGCAAGCCCCGGCACTCCGCCGCAGGCCGCCAGCCGTCAAACCATCGCCCGGGAGCCCACAGGAAGCAGCCATGACCCAACGCCCCACTCTCCGCAGGAACCCGCCATGTGCGGCATAGCCGGATACTGGAGCCCCGCCCCGCCCCCGGGCGGCCACGCGCCGCTGCTGGAAGCCATGGCCCGGGCCATGGACCACCGGGGCCCCGACGCCAGCGGCGGCTTCGCCGACCCCGAAGGCGGCCCGGCCCTGGCCCACGTGCGCCTGTCCATCCTCGACCTCTCCCCGGCGGGCGCACAGCCCATGCACTCCGCCGACGGCGCCCTGACCATCATCTACAACGGCGAGGTCTACAACTACGCGGACGTGCGCCGCGAGCTGGAGGCCCTGGGGCAGGCCCCGGCCACGGGCTGGCGCGGCCACTCGGACACCGAGGTCATCCTGGAAGCCGTGCGCGCCTTCGGGCTGCACGACGCCCTGTCGCGCTTCACGGGCATGTTCGCCTTCGCCCTGTGGGACCGGCGCGACCGCTCCCTGACCCTGGTGCGCGACCGGCTGGGCGTGAAACCCCTGTATTACGGCTTTGCCGGGCCGAGCCTGCTTTTCGGCTCGGAATTCAAGCCCCTGCGCCGCCATCCGCACTGGACCGGCGGCGTGGACCCCGGCGCCCTGGCCCTGTACCTGCAAACCCTCTACGTGCCCGAGCCGTGGAGCATCCACCCCGGCTTCCGCAAGCTGGAGCCCGGGCACAGCGTGCGCTTCACCGCCGCCGACCTGGCCGCGCGCACCCTGCCCGCGCCCCGGGCGTTCTGGTCCCTGGACGAGGCCGTGCGCCGGGGGCGCCGGACGCCCTTCGCGGGCTCCGACGCCCAGGCCGTGGACGCCCTGGAAACCCTGCTCACCGACGCCGTGCGCCTGCGCACCGTGGCCGACGTACCCCTGGGCGCCTTCCTCTCCGGCGGGGTGGACTCCTCCACCGTCACCGCCCTGCTGCAAAAAATCAGCACCCGCCCGGTGAAGACCTTCACCATCGGCTACGCCGAGGCCGGGTACGACGAGGCCGCCCACGCCGAGGCCGTGGCCGCGCACCTGGGCACGGAACACACCACCCTGCGCCTGAGCCCGGCCCAGGCCCGCGAGGTCATTCCGCTGCTGCCGCGCTTCTACGACGAACCGTTCGCCGACGCCTCGCAGATTCCGACCTACCTCGTCTCGCGGCTGGCCCGGGAGCAGGTGGTGGTGGCCCTGTCCGGCGACGGCGGCGACGAACTGTTCGGCGGCTACAACCGCTACCTGCTGGCCCCGGCGCTGTGGGCCCGGGCCGCGCGGCTGCCCCGGCGCGCCCGCCGCGCCCTGGGCGCCCTGCTGGAAGGCCCGGGCGGCGCCCTGGTCAGCGCGGCGGTGCAGGCCCTGCAACTCCTGCGGCCCCCGGCCAAACGCCAGCTCATCGTGCGCGACAAGCTGCACAAGCTGGCCGCCGCCCTGGGCGCGCCCTCGCGCGAGGCGTTCTTCCACGCCCTGGCCTCGTACTGGACGCACCCCGAGGCCGTGGCCCTGGGGGCCGCCCCGCGCCCCACGGCCTTCACCGACCCCGCCCGCTGGCCCGACCAGCCGGATTACGCGGCCTGGATGATGGCCATGGACATGCGCACCTACCTGCCCGGCGACGTGCTGCACAAGGTGGACCGCGCGTCCATGGCCGTGGCCCTGGAAGCGCGCGTGCCGCTCATCGACCACCGCGTGGCCGAATTCGCCCTGACCCTGCCCCCGGCCATGAAGCTGCGCCGGGGGCGCGGCAAATGGCTGCTGCGCCAGGTGCTCTACCGCCACGTGCCGCCGGAGATCTTCGAGCGCCCCAAGCAGGGCTTCGGCGTGCCCATCGACCAATGGCTGCGCGGCCCCCTGCGCGACTGGGCCCGGGCCCTGCTGGACCCCGCGCGCCTGAACCGCGAAGGGCACCTGAACCCGGCCCCCGTGGCCCGCGCCCTGGACGAACACCTCTCGGGCCGCGCCAACCGCCAATACCAGCTCTGGGCCGTGCTCATGTTCCAGGCCTGGCTGGAGGAGTACGGCCAATGAGCGCGCCGCGCGTGCTGCTGGCCGCCCCGGCCGGGGTCAACGTGGCCCTGCTGCGCCGGGCCCTGGTGCGCCGCCTGCTGGCCGGGGGCGCGCAGGTCCACGTGGCCGTGCCGCGCGACGCGCATTTCGAGGCCGTGGCCGCCCTGGGGGCCGAGGTGCATCCCTGGGCCATGGCCCGGGGCAGCCTGGGCCCGGGGGCGGCCCTGGCCTCGGTGGCCGCCCTGCGGCGCATCGTGGCCGCCGCGCGGCCCCAGGTCGTCCATTCCTTTACCCACCAGCCGAACATCTTCGCCCGGCTGGCCGTGGGCGGCGGCGCGGCCCTGGTCAATTCCGTCACCGGGCTGGGGTCCAACTTCCTGGGCCGGGGCCTGGGCGGCGGGCTGCGCCGTGCGCTGTTCCACACGCTCTACCGCGCCACCCGCCCGCGCTGCGCGGCGCTCATTTTCCAGAACGACGACGACCGCGCCCACTTCGCGGCCCACGGCCTGACGGGCCCCACGCCCGTGTTCATGGTCCGGGGCACGGGGGTGGACGTGGCCGCCCTGCGCCCGGGGGCCGTCGCGCCCGAACGGGTGGCGGCCGCCCGCGCGGCCCTGGGTCTGGAGCCGGAGCACGTGGTGCTGACCCTGGCCGCGCGGCTGATCCGCGACAAGGGCGTGTTCGAGTTCCTGGAGGCGGCCCGGGCCCTGGCCGAAAGCCACCCCCGGGCGCGTTTCCTGCTCGTGGGCGAGCCCGACCCGGGCAACCCGGCCTCCCTGTCGCCCCAGGCCCTGGAGGCCGCGCGCGCGGGCGGGGCCGTGGTCTTCGCGGGCTGGCGCGAGGACATGCCCCTGATCTGGGCCCTGTCCGACGTGGCCGTGCTGCCGTCCTACCGCGAGGGGCTGCCCGTGAGCCTCCAGGAGGCCGCGGCCTGCGGGCTGCCCATCGTCACCACCCAGGCCCCGGGCTGCCGCGACGTGGTCGCCCCCGGGGAAAGCGGCCTGCTGGCGTCGGTGGGCGACGCCCCGGCCCTGGCCCGGGCCATGGCCGCCCTGTTGGACGACCCGGCCCTGCGCCAGCGCATGGGTCAGGCGGGCCGCCGCCGCGCCGAAACCCTCTTCAACGCCGACACCCTGGCCGGGGAGATCGTCCAGGTCTACGGCCGGGTCCACAAGGAGTTCGCATGAACACCGCCTACCTGACCCTCTACGCCCGCATCCCGGCCTGGAAACGCTGGATGGACGTGGGCCTGGTGCTGCTGCTGGCGCCGCTGTGGCTGCCCGTGGCGGCGGCGGTGGCCCTGCTGGTGCGCGTCCGGCTGGGCGGGCCGGTGCTCTTTTCCCAGCCCCGGCCCGGGCTGGGCGGGAAAATCTTCACCCTCCGCAAATTCCGGACCATGACCGACGCCCGCGACGCCTCGGGGGCGCCCCTGCCCGATGCCGCGCGCCTGACGCGCTTCGGGCGCATCCTGCGCGCCACCAGCCTGGACGAACTGCCCGAGCTGTGGAACGTGCTCACCGGCGACATGAGTCTGGTCGGCCCCCGGCCGCTGCTGCCCGAGTACCTGCCGCTCTACTCCCCGGAGCAGGCCCGGCGCCACGAGGTTCTGCCGGGCATCACCGGCTGGGCCCAGGTCAACGGCCGCAACGCCATCACCTGGCCCGAGGTCTTCAACCTCGACGTGTGGTACGTGGACAACGTGAATCCGCTGCTGGACCTGACCATCCTGGCGCGCACCGTGGGCGCCGTGTTCTCGCGCCGGGGCGTCAGCGAGCCCGGCGCGGCCACCCGTTCGCCCTTCACCGGCAACCCCTAGAGGGGCGTTGTCGGCCCCCCTTTTTTGGGATAGACCCGCGCCATCGGCTCCATCCCGGAGCCCGGCAACAAGGAGTGGACACTCGTGTCAGACAGAATCTTCCTGTCCTCCCCGCACATGGGCGGCAGCGAACGGCGCTACGTCGAACAAGCCTTCACGGACAACTATATCGCCCCCGTGGGCCCGCACATCCCGGCCTTCGAGCAGGAGTTCGAGGCCGCTATCGGTCGCGGGCACTGCGTGGCCGTGGCCTCGGGCACGGCGGCCCTGCATCTGGCCCTGCGTCTGGCGGGCGTGGGCCCCGGCGACGAGGTGCTCTGCTCGGACCTGACCTTCATCGCCTCGGCCTCGCCCATCCTCTATCAGGGCGCGCGCCCGATCTTCGTCGACGCCGACCCCGCGACGTGGAACATGGACCTTGAGGCCCTGGAGGCCCATCTGGCGGCCCGGCGCCGCGCGGGCAGGCCCATGCCCCGGGCGCTGATGCTGGTGCATCTCTACGGCCAGCCCTGCGACATGGACGCCGTGGGCGCCATCTGCGCCGAATACGGCCTGACCCTGGTCGAGGACGCCGCCGAATCCCTGGGCGCCCTGCACGCCGGGCGCCAGACCGGCACCTTCGCGCCCACGGCGGTGTTCAGCTTCAACGGCAACAAGATCATCACCTGCGGCGGCGGCGGCATGTTCGTGGCCCAGGACAAGGACGTGGCGGACAAGGCCCGCTTCCTGGCCACCCAGGCCCGCGACGCCGCGCCGCACTACCAGCACTCCGAGCTGGGCTACAACTACCGCATGAGCAACCTGCTGGCCGCCGTGGGCCGGGGGCAGCTCGAAGTGCTGGCCGCACGCGTGGAGGCCAAGCGCGCCCTGTTCGCGGGCTACCGGGAGCGCCTGGGCGCCGAACCGTGGATCGAATTCATGCCCGAGGTGCCCACGGGCCGCGCCAACCGCTGGCTGACCTGCGCCCAGCTCGGCCACGACGCAGAATCGGGCTACCGCCTGCGCGAGGCCGTGCGCCTGGCCCTGGAGGCCGAAAACATCGAATCGCGCCCGGTGTGGAAACCCATGCACATGCAACCCGTGTTCGCGGACGCGCCCTTCGTGGGCTCCGGCGCCGACGAGACGCTCTTCGCCCGGGGCCTGTGCCTGCCCTCGGACACCAAGATGACCGAAGCCGACCTGGACCGCGTGTGCGACGTGGTCCGCCGAACGGGCCGTGAACAGGCGAGATGACCATGCTCAACAGACTCAAATCATACAACTTCTATATTCTGCTCACCATGGACGCCGCCCTGGTGCTGGCGGCCCACGTCCTGAGCTACCTGATCCGCTTCGAGGGCTTTCCGCCGCCCTGGCAGGCCGAACGCATGTTCGCGGCCCTGCCTGCCCTGCTGGTGGTCAAGCTGTGCTGCTTCCTGGCCTTCGGGCTGTACCGGGGCATGTGGCGCTACACCAGCCTGACGGACATGGCCAACATCGTGAAGGCCGCCTCCGGCGCGACGCTGCTGGTGGTCGGCTATCTGGTGCTCTCGCGCAACTTCGCGGGCTATTCGCGCTCGGTGTTCGTCCTGGACTGGTTCTTCACCATGGCCCTCGTGGCCGGGCTGCGCGTGGGCATCCGCCTGTTCTACGGCCTGGGCTTCGTGGACCTGCCCTCGGTGCTGCGCCGCTCGCGCAAGCACACCACGGCCACGCGCTGCGTCATCATCGGCGCGGGCAACTCCGCCGAACGCCTGCTGCGCGACATCACCGGCGCCACGAAAAACGACCTGCACGTGGTGGCCCTGTTCGACGACGACCCCGAGAAGCAGGGCGCGGCCCTGCACGGCGTGCCCGTGGTCGGCCCGGTGCGCACCCTGAAGCGCTGGATGGAGTCCGACCAGTACCGCGCCCGCGAGGCGCTCATCGCCATCTCCGACCTCTCGGGCCCGGCCATGCGCGAAATCATCGCCACCTGCGAGGCCACGGGCCTGACCTACAGGCGCCTGCCCCGGCTCTCGGAGCTGGCCCAGGGCAAGGTCTCGGTCAAGGACCTGCGCGACGTGAACTACAAGGACCTGCTCGGCCGCGAACCCGTGCACCTGGACATGGAAGGCATCGCGGGCTACCTGCGCGGGCGCACGGTGCTCGTCACCGGGGCGGGCGGGTCCATCGGCTCGGAGCTGTGCCGCCAGATCGCGGCCTTCGAGCCCGGGCGGCTGCTGCTGCTCGATTCCAGCGAATCCAACCTCTACGCCATCCAGATGGAAATGGAGCACGAGCGCGGCTTCAAGCGCTACGAGGCCCTGCTCGGCTCGTTGCAGGACACGGCCTGGACCGCCCACGTGCTGGACACCTACCGGCCCGAGGTCGTCTTCCACGCCGCCGCCTACAAGCACGTGCCCATGCTGGAGGCCAACCCCTGGCAGGCCGTGTTCAACAACGTGCTGGCCACGTGGAACCTGATGGAGGCCGCCGTGGAGCGGGGCGTGGAACGGCTGCTGGTCGTCTCCACGGACAAGGCCGTGCGGCCGACCAACGTCATGGGCGCCTCCAAGCGCATCACCGAAAAGATCATGCAGGCCCACTGCGGGCGCGGCACGCGGCTCATGGCCGTGCGTTTCGGCAACGTCATCGGCTCGGCGGGTTCGGTCATCCCGCTCTTCCGCCGCCAGATCGAGCGCGGCGGCCCCGTGACCGTGACCCACCCCGAGGTCACGCGCTTCTTCATGACCACCGAGGAGGCCTGCCAGCTCATCCTCCAGGCCGGGAGCATGGGCGAGGGCGGCGAGATATTCGTGCTCAAGATGGGCCAGCCCGTGCGCATCGCCGACATGGCCGCCGACCTGATCCGCCTTTCGGGCAAGGAGCCCGGGCGGGACATCGAGATTCGCTTCATCGGCCTGCGCCCGGGCGAAAAGCTCTACGAGGAGCTGATTACCGCCGACGAGGGCGTGGTGCCCACCGGGCACGAGCAGATCATGGTCCTGCGCAGCGACACCAGCGCCCCCGCCGGGCTGGAGAATGCCCTGGAGCGCCTGCGCCAGGCCGCCGCCGCCCGCGACCGGGCGCGCATCCGCCAAGAACTCGTCGCCATCGTGCCCGAATACACGCCGGACACGGCACAAGAATAACTTGAATTACGGATAGATAGCCACAAGCGCATCCTCACGTCACATGGCCCGGCCTTTGCAGTGGCCGGGCCATGGACATCTTCGTCTTCGACCCCGCCCACGTCTTCAGCTTCCTGCTGACGCTCATGCGCATCAGTCTGGTGCTGTTCCTCATGCCGTTCTACGGCGGGGAGCAGTTGCCCGCGACGGTCAAGGGCGCGCTGTGCGTCGTGCTGGCCTGGGCGCTGTGGCCGCAGTTGTCCTTCCCCGGGGAGATGATGCCCAAAAGCATGTGGCTCATCGCGCTGATGCTCGTGGGCGAGGTCATCCTCGGGCTGTGCCTCATGCTCGTGGTGCGCGTCCTGTTCGCGGCGGTGCAGACGGGCGGGCAGATCATCGGCTTCCAGATGGGCTTTTCGATGATCAACGTCATCGACCCCCTGACGGGCCAGCAGGTGGTCATCACCTCGCACTTCCTTTACATGACCACCCTGCTGACCTTCCTGGCCCTGGACGGCCACCTCTACCTGCTCCGGGGGCTGGCGGACAGCTTCGCCCTGGTGCCGCCCGGGGGCATCCTGATCACCCCGGCCCTGCACGGCGGGCTCATGGAGCTGGCGGCGGACATGTTCCTGCTGGCCGTGCGCATCGCCGCGCCGGTGATGGCCGCCCTGTTCCTGGTGGACCTGGCCCTGGCCCTGGTCGGCCGCGCCGCGCCGCAGATGCACGTGCTGATCCTCGGGTTTCCCATCAAGATCGCCGTGGGCTTCTTCTTTCTGGGCATCCTGTTCACCACCCTGGCCCGGCACGTGGGCGACTTCATCATCGACATGGGGCCCACCTTCCAGGGCCTGATGCAGGCCGCCGGCTAGCGGCGACAGGAGTGCCCCATGGCCAAAGACCCGAGCAAAACAGAACAGGCAACGCCAAAACGGCGCAAGAAGGCCCGCGAGGAGGGCAACGTCGCCAAGGGCATGGAACTGCCCAAGGCCACGGTGCTGCTGGCGGGCCTGGCCGGGCTGTACCTGTTCATGAACCTTATCGACCGCGAGATGCGCAAGGTCTTTTCCCAGTTCCTGAGCGCCTCGCCGGGCGTGGACCTGAACCGCGAGACCATCTACACCCTGGCCCTGGACATCAGCGGCCACCTGGCGCTGATGATCCTGCCGCCCATGGCCGTCATGGCCCTGGTGGCCTTTCTGACCCAGCGCCTGCAGGTCGGCCCGCTGTGGACCACCAAGGTCTTCGAGCCCAAGTTCGCCAAGATATTCAACGTGCCCGCCGGGCTCCAGCGCATGTTCCTCTCCACCAAGACCCTGGTGAATCTGGTCAAGAACGTGCTCATGGCCCTGGTCATCGGCATCGCCCCGGTCATCGTCCTCAACCAGGAGATCAAGAAGGCCAGCGCCCTGTTCTACGCCAACGCCCAGGGCGTGGCGGCCTACATCCTGGACGCCGGGGCGCGCATGGTGCTCTACGCCCTGGTGCCCATGCTGCTCATCGCCATCGCCGACCTGCTCTACACGCGCTGGGACTACGAAGAAAACATCAAGATGAGCAAGGACGAGGTCAAGGACGAGCACAAGCAGCAGGAGGGCGACCCGGAGGTCAAGCGCAAGCAGCGCGAGAAGATGCTGCAATCCATGGCCAAGCGCATGCTCCAGAACGTGCCCAAGGCCGACGTGGTGGTCACCAACCCCACGCACATCGCCGTGGCCCTGCAATACGACCCGCTGCAAAGCCCGGCGCCGCTGGTGCTGGCCAAGGGCGCCGACCATCTGGCCGAAAAGATCAAGGAAGTGGCCCGCGAAAACCGCGTGCCCATCCGCGAGAACGTCACCCTGGCACGGGCATTGTATAAGAGCTGCGAGGTGGGCGACTCCATCCCCGAGGAACTTTTCCAGGCCGTGGCCCAGATTCTGGCCCAGGTCTACAAGATGAAGCGCAGACGGAACTGACCGCCACCCGGAACCCCAGCCACAAGGTGTCAAAGCAATGGCTCCAAGCAGCGGCGCGCTGAACCTCGACTACGGGCGCTTTGAAAAGCAGGGCGATGTCCTGCTGGCAACGGGTGTGGTCATCATCCTGTTCGTGATGCTCATCCCCCTGCCCACGATCTTTCTGGACATTCTTTTGACTTTTTCCATCAGCCTGAGCCTGGTGGTCCTGGTGACCTCCATGTTCATGTCCAGCCCGCTGGAATTTTCGATCTTCCCCTCGCTGCTGCTGGTGACGACCATGCTGCGCCTGGCCCTCAACGTGGCCTCCACGCGGCTCATCCTGCTCACGGGCGACACCGGCCCCCAGGCCGCTGGCAAGGTCATCCAGACCTTCGGCCAGTTCGTGGTCGGCGGCAACTACATCGTCGGCATCGTCATCTTCCTCATCCTGTTCGCGCTGAACAAGATGGTCATCGTCAACGGCACCACGCGTATCGCCGAGGTGGCCGCGCGCTTCACCCTGGACAGCCTGCCCGGCAAGCAGATGGCCATCGAGGCCGACCTGAACGCCGGGCTCATCGACGAGAAGGAGGCCACCTCGCGGCGCCACGCCATCCGCAAGGAGGCCGACTTCTACGGCGCCATGGACGGTGCGGGCAAGTTCGTCTCCGGCGACGTGAAGGCGGGCATTCTCATCACGGCCATCAACCTCGTGGGCGGCATCCTCATCGGCACCCTGCAAAAGGGCCTGAGCTGGACCGACGCGGCCCAGACCTACACCCTTTTGACCATCGGCGACGGCCTCGTGGCGACCATCCCCTCGCTCATCGTCTCCACCAGCGCGGGCATCATCGTCTCGCGCGCGGCGGCCGAGGCGCGCATGGGCCAGGAGTTCCTGGCGCAGCTCACCTTCCACACCCGGGCCCTCAAGCTCGTGTCGGTGATCCTGGTGGTCTTCTCCCTGGTGCCGGGCATGCCGATGCTGGTCTTCCTGGCCCTGGCGGGGCTGGTGTTCTTCCTCTCCACCCTGTCGGCCCGCCACCAGGAGGCCCAGGGCGAGCAGACCCGCGCCAAGGCCAAGGCCCCCCAGACCCTGGACAGCCCCGAGGAGGTCCAGACCCTGCTGCCCCTGGACGTGCTGGAGCTGGAAGTGGGCTACGGGCTCATCCCCCTGGTGGACGAGGAGCAGGACGGCAACCTGCTGGCGCGCATCCGCTCCATCCGCCGCCAGTTCGCCCTGGACATGGGCGTGGTCGTGCCCTCGCTGCACCTGCGCGACAACCTCCAGCTCAAGCCCGGGCAGTACAGCGTACTCATCAAGGGCAACCAGGTGGCCACGGGCGAGATCATGGTCGACCATCATCTGGCCATGGACCCCGGCGACGCCAAGCACCGCATCCAGGGCATCGAAACCATGGAGCCGGCCTTCAACCTTCCGGCGCTGTGGATTCCCGAAGCCCAGAAGGAGGAAGCCATGCTCGCCGGGTATACGGTGGTCGATCCCTCCACGGTCATCGCCACGCACCTGACCGAGGTCTTCAAGCGCAATCTGCACGAGTTCCTGGGCCGCCAGGAGGTGCAGGAACTGCTGGACAACCTGGCCAAGCGCGCGCCCAAGGCCGTGGAGGACATCGTGCCCGGCGCCATGGACCTGGGCGCCGTGCAGAAGGTGCTCCAGAACCTCGTGCGCGAGCACATCTCCATCCGCGACCTGCTGACCGTGGTGGAAACCCTGGGCGACTACGGCCGCTCGGTGAAGGACACCGACCAGCTCACCGAATACGTGCGCTCGCGCATGGGCCGGACCATCACCAAGCCCTACCTGGACTCCAAGGGCACCCTGCCCATCGTGACCCTGGCGCCCCGGATCGACAAGATATTCAGCGAAAACCTGCGCCAGACCGAGCACGGCGCCTATCTGGCCATGGACCCGGCCCTGGCCCAGCGCGTCATCAACCTGATCAACGACGCCGCCGAGCGCGCCGTGAACACCGACGGCCAGCCCGTGCTGCTGACCACCCCGGCGGTGCGCCCGCACCTGGCACAACTGCTGCATAGGTTCATCCCGAACCTGCCGGTCATCTCCCAGGCCGAGATTCCGGCGGACGTGAAGTTGCAGACCCTGGCCCACGTGGACATGCCCGGCAATGGCAACTGACTTGAGAGCGCAACCCACAGACCGCACGGACAGGCCCCATGCAGGTTAAGACGTTCACAGCCAAGGATGCCCCGGCCGCCATGGCCCGGGTCAAGGCCGAACTGGGCGGCGACGCCGTGATCCTTTCCACCCGCAAATGCGCCGAGGGCGGCCGGAGCTGGTGCGAGATCACCGCCGCACTGGACTCCCCGCTGCCCCAGGCCGCGCCCGGCGACGACGCCCTGGCGGCCCCGGCCCCGGGCTGGGGCGAATGGCACCGAGAGTGGGACCAGATCAAGGCCCACCTGACGGCGCTCATGCGCCCGCAGCTCGACCTGGGCGCCCTGGCCCCGCGCCAGCGTCAGGCCCTGGAGCACCTGGAGGCCGAGGGCGTGGGCGAAGGCGCCGTCATGGCCCTGGCGGCGGCGCTGCGCGCCGACCGGCAGGCCTCCATCCTGGCGCCCCTGGGCGCCATGGTCGCCGCCGCGCCCATGGACGCGCGCCACTGGCCCCAGCGCCTGCACGCCGTGGCCGGGCCCAGCGGCGCGGGCAAGACCACCACGCTGCTGCGCATGGCCCTGGCCTGCCAGCAGGCCCGCCCCGGCGCGCGCATCCTTTTGGTCAACGCCGACGCAGCCCAGGCCAAGGGCCGCATGTTCCTCAAGCATTACGCCGAGTTGTCTGGCATTACCTTCCGCGAGGCAGCCAGCCCGCGCGACCTCGCGGGCGTGCTCGCCGCCGGACAAAAATTTGACAAGGTGTTCCTGGACCTGCCCCCCGTGGGCAAGGGCCTGACCCTGGACGGCTACCTGAAGCTGCTCGGCCTGTCCGAACGCGACGACCTGGCCGTGCACCTGGTGCTCTCGCCGCTGTATGCCGGTGCGCAGCTTTCCAGTTACCTGCGGGCCTACAAATCCCCGAAAACGGCGTCCCTCGTCTGGACGAAGCTCGACGAAGCCTGTAACTACGGGGACATCGTCAACGCCGCCTACGCAACGGGCCTGCCCGTGTCGGCCCTGTCCTTCGGGACGGGCCTGCGGGGCACCCTGGTTCCGGCCAAGGCGATCATGCTCTGGAAGCTCCTGTTCAAGCACGAGCTGCCGCAAAGCCCCATCGAGGAGAAACGTGGCCGATACGCTCACTAGGGAAAGGCCCGCCCCCCGCGCAGGACGCGCCCAGGCCACGCCCAAGGTCATCTCCGTGACCTCCGGCAAGGGCGGGGTGGGCAAGACCAACATTTCCGTGAACCTCGCCTGCCTGCTGGCCCGCGCGGGCAAGCGCGTGGTCCTGCTCGACGCCGACCTCGGCCTGGCCAACGTGGACGTGGTTCTCGGCCTGACGCCGGAGAAGAACCTTTTCCACCTGTTCCAGGAGGGGGCCGAACTGGCCGACATCCTCCTGCCCACGCCCTACGGCTTCTCCATCCTGCCCGCCGCCTCGGGCGTGGGCGAGATGCTGGAGCTGCACACCGGCCAGAAGCTCGACCTGCTGGAATCCATGGACGCCATGGAGGACGAGGTGGACTTTCTCATCGTGGACACCGGCGCGGGCATCAACGAAAACGTCCTGTATTTCAACCTCGCCGTGCAGGAGCGGCTGCTCGTGCTCACCCCCGAGCCCACCTCGCTGACCGACGCCTACGCCCTGATCAAGGTGCTCAAGGCCGAACACGACGTGGACCGCTTCCGGGTGCTGGTGAACATGGCCCGCACGCCCAAGGCCGCCCGCGAGGTCTACGCCAAGCTGCACGCCGCGTGCGACCACTTCCTGTCGGGCATCTCCCTGGACCTCGCGGGAGTGGTGCCCTTCGACCCGGGGGTGCGCACGGCCGTGGTGCGCCAGACGCCGTTTACCGTGCTGGACCCGGACGGTCCGGCAGCCACCGCCCTGGCGGAGGTCGCCAGGAAGGTAACCTCATGGAAGGGAACGACACAGCTCGATGGAAACATTAAGTTTTTCTGGAAAAAGCTCCTCTTCCAGAACTGAGCCGTGGAAGCTCCTCGAAACCGGGGAGTGCGCGTGGGCCCAGTTCAACGCCCGGGAGCAGGACGCCATCGTCCGCCACTTCGCCCCCAAGGTGAAGATTCTGGCCCTGCGCCTGAAGGGCAAGCTGCCCCAGCAGGTGGACCTGGGCGAGCTGATCTCCGCCGGAACCCTGGGGCTCATCGAGTGCCTGCGCAAGTACAAACCCGAGCTGAACATCAAGTTCGAGACCTATGCGGAAAACCGCATCAAGGGCGCCATGCTCGACGAGTTGCGGCGCATGGACTGGTTCTCGCGCGGGCTGCGCGCCCGGGTGCGCCAGCTTGAGGACGCCACCCTGACCCTGGAGCACCAGACCGGGCGCAAGCCCACCCGGGAGGAGCTGATGCGCGAAACGGGCCTGTCGCGCAAGGACGTGGAGTCCGGCCTTGCCGCCCTGCAAAACCAGCTCTGCCTGAGCCTGGAAACCATCCAGGACCACTTCTCCGCCGAACACGGGGCGCACAACGACAACGAGCCCTACCGCTCGGCGGCCATGCAGGATGTTGTTGACAAAATCGCCAAGCTGATAGACGAGTTGACCCTCCGCGAGAAACTGGTATTATCGCTTTATTACAGCGACGAGTTGAACATGCGGGAAACTGCGGAGGTTATGGGCATCACCGAGGGTCGGGTGTCCCAACTCCACTCCCAGGCCCTCAAGAAGCTGCGACACAAATTCCGGGCCGCCTACGGCCTGGAGTAGAGCGGGAGATTTTCATGGCTTACGACAAAAACATGCGCGTTCTCGTCGTGGACGATTTTTCGACCATGCGCCGGATCATCAAAAACATCCTGCGCCAGCTCGGCTTCAACAATATTGTCGAAGCCGACGACGGGAGCACCGCCTGGGAAATCCTCAACAAGGACAAGATCGACTTCATCGTGTCCGACTGGAACATGCCCGAGATGCCGGGCATCGACCTGCTGCGCAAGGTCCGCGCCAGCGAGGAGTTCCAACACATCCCGTTTTTGATGGTCACCGCCGAGGGCTTGCAGGAGAACATCATCGAGGCGGTCCAGGCCAAGGTGTCCAACTACATCGTCAAGCCCTTCACCGCCGAGACCCTGTCCCAGAAGATCGACAAGATCTTCGAGCGCAGGTAGCAGGCCGCCTGGGCGCCTTGCGCAGCGGTGGTTCCCATGGTTCCCGGTCCCGGCATCCCCCCCGGCCTTGAAGACGACGGCGCCAAGGCGGAACTGGATGTCGAGGAGTTGACCGCGGGGCTGCCCCGGGAACAGCAAAAAGTCGAACTCGACCTTGAGGACGCGCCCTTCCTCGAGGAAGAGGAGGAGGAAGAGGAGGAACAACCCGAGGAGCAGTCCGCCGCTCCCGTCGCCCTCGACCCCGCCCCCAAAACCGCCGACCCCTGGTATCGGCGCAGGAAGATCATCATCCCCGCCGGGGTCGGCCTGCTGCTCCTGCTCGTGCTGCTGGCATGGCTGGCGCTACGCCCGGGCTCCGAGCCCGCCCCCGAGCCCCCCGCCCCGGCCGAAAGCGCCGAGGCGCCGCCGCCGCCCCCGGCCCCCGAGCCGGAGCAGCCCAAGGACTACATGGTCACGCTGGCCCCCTTCTGGGTGGAAAAGCGCGACGACCAGGGCACGGTGCGCTTTCTCGTCTGCCAGTTCACCGCCGTCACGCAGGACGAGAAGTTCTCCTTCGAAATTTCCCAGAAGACCACCATCCTGCGGGACGCGGTCTACTACTATCTCAAGAACAAGGACCTGACCTACCTGTCCGACAAGAACAACGTGGAGACATTGAAGGCGGACCTGTTGTCCGTCATGAACCAGTACCTCAGCGTGGGAAGGCTGGAAACCATCCTGGTGGACCAGTATCTGGTGAAATGAGATGCCCGCGACCATCAACCTCCCGGTGCTGCTGGCCCAGTTGCCGCACCTGGCCAAGCTGACCAGCGCCGAGCAGTCGGGGCCCGCCGCCCAGACGCGCTTTTCCGAGGAACTGGCGCGCCAGCACCAGGAACTGTCGCGGGATCAGGTCCAGGAAATCGACAAGAAGGAAAAGACCGCCGTGACCGACGACCAGCGCCGGGGCGGAACCCAACCCGAGCCGCGCCGCGAGGCCCGGCGCAAACCCGACCCCGAGGACGACCGGAACCAGGACGACCAGGACGAGCCCAAGGCCGCGTCCCCCTGGGCGGGCAACATCATCAACCTCAAGATCTGAACCGCCGACCGCCCCGCGCGCCCGGCCATGGAAGCACGCATGTCCCCGTCTCTCGTCCTGCTCCTGGTGGTCAGCCTCAGCGAACTGGTGCTGCTGGTGGTGGTCCTGGTGTTCTTTCTGCGCCTGCGCCGCTCCGAGGCGCTGCTCGGCGCCCTGCAGGAAAAGCAGGAGCTGCTCCTGCGCAAACTGCACTTCAACGCCGAATTGGAACAGGAACTCGTGTCCACCTTCGCCCAGCGCCAGGAGGTGCTCTCCGGGCTGGATCAGCGCCTCCAGGCCCGCGCCGCCGAGCTGGAAAAACTGCTCAGGCAGGCCGAGCAGGTCAGCCGCTCGCCGCGCTTCCTGCGCGAGGTCGTCCTTTCGGGCCACCGCCAGGGCAAGCCCGCCCAGGCTCTGGCCATGGCCACCGGCCTGTCCGTGGACGAAGTGGAACTGATTCTCGGCCAGGCCGAGGGTTAGGGCCGTGCGCATCCAAGGCTACGGCGCGGGGCTGGGCGGCCAGGGCGGCGGCCAAAGCGGCGATCGCTCCGGGGCCTTCCGCCGCAGGCACCGGCCCGGCGAGCGCCTGGCCGGGCGCGTACTGCGCCGCGAGGCCCCCGGGCTGGCCTGGGTGGACTTCCAGGGCCTGGAACTGCTGGCCAACATCGCCTCGAACCCCGAGCCCGGAACGATCCTGCTTTTCGAGGTGCTGCGCACCGACCCCGACATCCTGCTGCGCGAACTCCAGGTCGCCCGGGCCCTGGGCGACCCCCTGGGCCCGGCGGCCGACGCCTTCTGGACCGCCCGCTCGCACTTCGAGGCCGGCGCGGGCACCCTGCGCGAGGCCATGGCCGCCGCCGGGGCGGACCCCGCCGCGCGCCGGGCGGCCTTTGCCCGGGCCCTGACCGCCGAACCCGGGTTGGACGCCCTGTTCCAGACCCTGGAGCAGGCCCGGGCCGCCGCCAGCGCCCTGACCGCCGCCCGGGGCGCCGGGCGCCTGGAATACCGGCCCTGGCTGCTGCCGCGCGCCCTGTCCGGCGAAATGCTCGTGGCCGAGCGCCCAGCCTCGGCCAACGCCCCGGCCCTGACGGAAACGACCTTCGCCTTTGCCGTGCCCGGCCCGGGCCAGTGCGAACTGCGGCTGCTGGAAAGCCCGCCCAGGGCCAGCGCCCGGCTGCTGGCCGAGCGTCCCGACGACGCCGCCGACCTGCTGCGCGCCCTGCGCGACGAAGGCTGGCCCGGTGCGGGGGTGCGTCTTTTCGCCCCGGCGACCCTGCCCGTTCCGGCCCGGGCCGGAGTGCTGGCGCCGCTGCTGCGCGCCGCCGGAGCCCGGCCCCGGCTCTCGCGCAGGGTCTGAGCCCCGGGGAAGCCCCCGCCCGCCGTCACGCTCCTGCCCCTCCGCCATCGGCGCCTTGTCTTTCGCTGCCCGGGATGCTATGGCCCGCGGGTCGCCCCTGCCCAGGGCCCACCTCCAGCCCCGAACCACGGTTCCATGCGCCACCCCGACAGCCCGCCCATCGCCCCCGACGCGCCCTGGCTCGCGCCCCTGGCCGGATTTTCCGATCTGCCCTTTCGCCTGCTGTGCCGCGAACATGGCGCCGCCGTGGCCGTGACCGAAATGGTCAGCGCCAAGGGCCTGTGCCACGACAGCCCCGGCACTGCCGAACTGCTGGCCCGCACCCCGGCCGACGCGCCCCTGGTGGTGCAGCTTTTCGGCTCCGAGCCGCAATACATCGAGCGGGCCATGGGCCTGCTGCTGGACCAGGGCTTCCGCTGGTTCGACCTCAACGCGGGCTGCCCGGTGCGCAAGGTGGTCAAGACCGGTGCCGGGGCCGCCCTGCACAACGACCCCGACCTGCTGGTGGCCATCGCCGGGCGCATGGCCGCCCTGGCCGGGCCGGGCCGCTGCGGGGTCAAGCTGCGCCGGGGCTGGGCCGCCGGGCAGGACAACTACCTGGAACTGGGCCGCCGTCTGGCCGACACGGGCACGGCCTGGCTGGCCCTGCATCCGCGCCATGCGCGCCAGGGCTATTCCGGCGATGCCGACTGGTCGTGCCTTGCGGCCCTGGCCCAGGCCGTGAGCGTGCCGGTCATCGCCAGCGGCGACCTGTTCGACCCCGAGGCCGGGGTGCGCTGCCTGCGCGAAACCGGCGCGGCCGGGGTCATGTACGCCCGGGGCGCCCTCTACGGCCCGTCCATCTTCGCGCGGCACACGGCCCTGCTGGCCGGGCACGAGCTGCCCGCCCCCTCCCCGGCGGAGCTGGCGGCGATCATCCGCCGCCACGCGGCCCTGGCCCGCGAGCACCTGCGCGAGCGCCACGCCCTGCTGCGGATGCGCACCATCGTGCCGCGCTACGTGCGCCACCTGCCGGGCTCCCGAGCCCTGCGCGCCCGGCTGGTCCACTGCCGGACCTGGGAGGAACTGGACGCACTGATTTGCGCATTTCTCCTGGACAGCCCCCCGCAATAGTTTCATATTCAACAGATTACACATTTCTCAACCCGGAAGCATCCGTCATGCGCGTCATCCTCGCCGAAACCGCCGGCTTCTGCATGGGCGTCAGCCTGGCCCTCAAGCGGCTGGACGGCCTGCTGGAAAGCAGGCCCGACGGCCCCATCTGCACCCTGGGCCCGATCATCCACAACCCCCAGGTGCTCGACATGTACGCCCGGCGCGGCGTGCGGCGCATCGACGGCCCCGGCGAGGCCCCGCCCTGCGCCACGGTGGTCATTCGCGCCCACGGCGTGCCCGTGGGCGTGGAACGCACCCTGGCGGACCTGGGCGTGCAGGTCGTGGACGCCACCTGCCCCAAGGTCAAAAAGGCCCAACTGCTCATCGAACGCCAGGCCCAGCGCGGGCGGACGCTGCTGCTCTACGGCGAAGAGAATCACCCCGAGGTGCAGGGCCTGCTGTCCTACGCATCCACCGAGGCCCTGGTCTTCGGCGAACCGGAGGAACTGGAAGGCAGGCTGGACCCCGGGCGCGACTACGTTCTGGCCGCCCAGACCACCCAGGACAAGGAAGTCTTCCAGCGCATCAAGGACTACGTCCAGGCCCGGGTGACGCGCACCGTCCCCGTGCTGGAAACCATCTGCGACGCCACGCGCGTGCGCCAGGAGGAGGCCATCGCCGTGGCCCGCCGGGTGCAGCGCATGGTGGTGGTCGGCGGCTACGAAAGCGGCAACACCCGCCGCCTGGCCAAGGTCGTGGCCGAACAGGGCGTGCCCTGCGTGCACGTGGAAACCGCCGCCGAACTGAACCCCGCCGATTTCGCGGGGTGCGAAACTGTCGGCTTGACAGCGGGGGCCTCGACCCACGATAAGACAATAGAGGAAGTACGCGCCCTGCTCGCGGCGCTTTAACCGCACCACGCGACCCGCCAGGCCGCACCGGAGGCTCCATGTCCCAGACCAACATCCTTCTCGAAGCCGGAACCAACGAGCTGGAGATCGTCGAATTCTACATCGACGAGGTTTCCCCTTCCGGAGCCGCCTACCAGGGGTACTACGGCGTCAACGTCGCCAAGGTGCTGGAAATCATCCGCAAGCCCAAGATCACCGAAATGCCCGAGGTCAACCACCCCTCGGTGCTCGGCGCCTTCAACCAGCGCTCGCACATCATCCCCCTGGTGGACCTGGCCATGTGGCTCGGCAAGAACCGCACCGAGGCCGACTCGCCCAAGGTCGTGGTCACCGAATTCAACCAGGTGACCACCGCCTTCCTGGTTTCCGGGGTTACGCGCATCCACCGCATCAGTTGGGAGGAAGTCGAGCAGCCCAACCGCTACGTCTCCTCGCTGTCCAACAACTCCATCACCGGCGTGGTCAAGCTCGAAGGGCGCATCGTCTTCATCCTCGACCTGGAGAAGATCGTCGCCGACCTGAACCCCAACCTGGGCCTGCGCCTGGACGAAACCATCGACTGGACCTCCAACCAGGGCTACCGCGCCCTGGTCGCCGACGACTCGGCCCTGGTCCGCGAGATGCTCAAGGACCTGCTGCAAAAGGCGGGCTTCGCGGTGGAAACCGTGGTCAACGGCCGCATGGCCTGGGAGCGCCTGGAGCGCATCCGCGACACCGCCCAGAGCGAGGGCCGCGCCCTGTGGGACTACGTCAACGTCCTGGTTTCGGACATCGAGATGCCCAGCATGGACGGGCACAACCTCACCGTGCGCGTGCGCCAGGACCCCTTCCTGAAGAACCTGCCGGTGATCCTGTTCTCCTCGCTCATCACCGACAAGCTGCGCCACAAGGGCGAATCCGTGGGCGCCGACGAGCAGGTGTCCAAGCCCGAGGTCTCCAGGCTGGCCCTGCGCGCGCGCCAACTCATCGAGGAGCGCATGGGCACCGCCCAGGGCTGACCCGGGCCGCTCCTTTCGCAGCATCATGCGCATCGCCCTGATCCAGACCAACCCCACGGTGGGCGACCTGCCGGGCAACGCCGCCCTGCTGGCCGACGCCGTGCGCGCCGCCGCCGCCCAGAGGGCGGACCTGTGCCTGACGCCCGAGCTGGCCCTGCTCGGCTATCCGCCGCGCGACCTGCTTCTGGCGCCGTCTTTCGTGCAGGCCGCCGAAGCCAGGCTCACGGAGCTGGCCCGCGAACTGGCCGCCCTGCCGCCGGTGCTGGTGGGCACGGCCTGGGCGGGCGACGCCGCGCCGGGCCGCCCGCTGCGCAACGGCGCGGCCCTGCTGCGCGCCGGGCGCGTCGAGGCCCGCTTCCCCAAAACCCTGCTGCCCACCTACGACGTGTTCGACGAGGACCGCTACTTCGAGCCCGGGCCCGGCCCGGGCTGCTTCGAGCTCGGCGGGCGGCGCCTGGCCGTGACCATCTGCGAGGATCTGTGGAACGACTCGCAGTTCTGGGAGCACCGCCGCTACCCCGGCGACCCCATGCAGGCCGTGGCCGCCCTGGGCGCCGACGTGGTGCTCAACCTCTCGGCCTCGCCCTTCACCCTGGGCAAGCAGCAGGTGCGCCAGAAGATGCTCGGCCATCTGGCCGCCAAATACCGCCTGCCCGTGGTCTACGCCAACCAGGTCGGCGGCAACGACGACCTGCTTTTCGCCGGGCGCAGCATGGCCTTCGGGCCCGACGGCGCCCTGCTGGCCCGCGCCCGGGCCTTCGAGACCGACCTGCTGCTGGTGGACCTGGGCGACGGCGGCGCTCCGCCCGCCCCCGGGCGCGTGGAAGACGACGACTTCGCCCCGGAAAGCGAAACCTGGCGCGCCCTGGTGCTCGGCACGCGCGACTACGCGCGCAAGTGCGGCTTTTCGCGGGTGCTGCTCGGCCTGTCCGGCGGCATCGACTCGGCCCTGACCGCCGCCGTGGCCGCCGAGGCCCTGGGCCCGGAAAACGTGCTCGGCGTGCTCATGCCCTCGCCGTGGTCAAGCCCCGGCAGCGTGAACGACTCCCTGGCCCTGGGCCGCAGCCTGGGCATCGAAACAATGACAGTGCCCATCGCCCCGCTCATGGCCGCTTTCGACGCCGCCCTGGCCCCGGCCTTCGCGGGCGCCGCCCCCGACGTGACCGAGGAGAACATTCAGGCCCGCATCCGCGGCAACCTGCTCATGGCCCTGTCCAACAAACGCCGGGCCCTGCTCCTGACCACGGGCAACAAATCAGAGCTGGCCGTGGGCTACTGCACCATCTACGGCGACATGTCCGGCGGGCTGGCCGTCATCTCCGACGTGCCCAAGACCCTGGTCTTCAGCCTGTGCCGCTGGCTCAACGCCGCCCGGGGCCGCGAGGTCGTCCCCGCGCCCATCATCGCCAAGCCGCCCTCGGCGGAGCTGCGCCCCGGCCAAAAGGACGAGGACTCCCTGCCGCCCTACGACGTGCTGGACCCGATTCTGGAAGGACTGGTGGAGCGCCGCGAAAGCCCGGAAGAGGTGGCCGCCCGGGGCTTCGACCCGGCCCTGGTCCGCCGCGTGGCCGCACTGGTGGCCGGGGCGGAGTTCAAACGCCGTCAGGCCGCCCCGGGCCTGAAGATCACCGACCGCGCCTTCGGCACCGGCTGGCGCATGCCCCTAGCATCCCGCCTGCGCACCTGAGCGCGCCCGGCGCGCATTCCGGAAGACAAAGCCCCGAAAACGGATCGCGCCCGGGCCGTTCCGGCCTCAGCGCAGGACCTTGATGCTGCGCGTGCGGCGGCTCCAGGTGAAGGCCACGTCCCGCAGGGGCTCCTCCAGGCGCAGGGCCGTCCCGCCCATTTTGATGACCACCCCGGGGTGCGCCGTGCCGCGCACGGTGATCCGCGCGGCCTCCACGCTTTCCATAAGCGTGCGCGCCAGTTCGGCCAGGGCCTGGCCGACCTTGGCCACCCGCGCGGCCAGGGCGCGGCGCAGTTCGATGGCCTGATCGAGGGTCTTGCGCCGGGCCGGGGTCAGGGCCGCGATGCGCTCGGGGGGCAGCTTGGCCAGCCCGGTGTCGATCTGGGCGATGCGCCGCTTGAGGGCGCGCTTCTCGTCCACCAGCGGCTTGGCCTCGGGCACTTCCTGGGACAGGACCAGCACCGTGGCCACCCCCATGGGCGACCCGGCCTCGCTCGTCTCGATGCCCCGCCCGGCCACCACCGTGCCGCCCATGATCCTCCCGCTGCCGCCCGTCACGCGCACCGAGCCCCCGGCGCGGACCATGAACCCCGCGTGAACGTCGCTGTGGGCGATATAGCGCACCACCAGCACGTCGCCGCCAGCCGTGACGCGCGCATTCTGGGCGAACAGCGCGCGCACCGAGCCCCCGGCGCGGATGCCCGGGCCGTCCTCGCTCCGCGCGCCGTCGCGCGCCTCTCCGGACATGGCGATGCCCCCGCCGACGACCAGATCGCCGCCGCACTCGATGGCCGCGTCCTCCACCGTGCCGTCCACCAGCACGCTGTGCGGCGCCTGCACGGCAAAGCCCGAGCCCACGCCCCCGCGCACGCGCACCGAGCCCTGGCGCACGCGCACGTTCCCCGTACTCAGGTCCACATTGCCCGGCACCACGAGAAGATCGGAAATTTCAATGACATTACGCAGATGCAGCACCACGCCCGTGGCCGTGGCCCGCAGCAGGGCGTCGTCGTCCGGCGCGGCCTCCACCCCCCGGCCCAGGCGCAGCCCCAGAGGCCGCCCATGGCGCGCGGGCAGCTCCTGGCCGAACACGTCCATCCCCGCCTCCCCTGGCGTGGACGGATGCAGCCGCGCGATCTCCTCCCCGGCCTCCACCACCGGACTGAAGCCCCGCTCGCGGTAGTCCAGCCGCCCCTGGGAATCCAGCTTGCCCAGGGCATTTTTCTCCTCCACAAGCATTTCCAGGCGCTCGTCCTCGCCGTGGCGCGGCGCGCGCCCCCGCGCCAGGACGACATCCGGCGCCGCCCGCCCGGTGGCCCAGGCTTCTTCCAGCGCCCGGGCGGCCGCGTCCAGGTCGATGCCGAAGCTCACGCCGAGGCGCTCCAACTCCTGCTCCACCCGGCTCAGGATGAACCGCTGCCCCTGGGCGTCGAATCCGTGCAGCGTGCCGGTCACGGTCAGCCGGTCGTCCGCCACGACAAACAGCGGCGCGACACGCACCAGTCCGTCCGCCACGCGGACCATGCCCGTCGTCAGAGCCGTCAGCCGCCCGTCGGGCTCGCGGCGGCACCCGGCCTCGCGGTCCAGAAGCAGATCGTGCGGCGGGTCCGCCTGTGCCGGGGGCACGGGCGTTCCGGTCAGATCGCGGCCCGGCAGGGCCTGGCGCGCCGGTTGCAGCCGTGCGAAAACCGCCCCCTCCGGCACCGGGCGGGTCAGGTCCAGCAGCGGCGTCAGCGTGGCGTCCGCCGCCGCCACCGGCTCGCGTCCGCGCGCCAAAACCACCTTGCGCGGATCGCCCCCCGAGGCCAGCAACGCCAGCACCCGGCGCACCGCCTCCGGGTCCAGCCCGGCCTCGACTCCCGCCCGCCGCGCGGCCTGGCGCAGGGCCGTTTCGTCCACGGCGCGGCCCCGGCCCCGCGCGGGCGTATGGCAGCCCACGGCAAGGGTCATGCGGTCGGCGGACAGGGCCAGCCCGACCAGGGCGTCTCGGTCCGGACCGTCCGCATCGCCCGCCTCGGGCGGGCAAGGCGGCAGGGCAAAGAATCGCTTGAGCACCATGGAGCTCCCATACGCGCGCTGCCGCCTGCGGCCGGGAGCGCGATTTTCAACAGCCGCAGGGGGATGGAGAGTCCATCGCTTTCCTGGTAGCACCCCGGGCGCGGACCTGCAAAGGTATTTTCTCCCGCCCGGCGGGCAATTCCGGCGGGCACCTCTGCGGGCGCACCCTGCGGGGTATGGGCAAGCCTCGCCGAAAGCGCCCTGTCGCCCGCCCCATGGATAGCGTTGCAGTGCCGATGTTCCAGGCTCCGCAAAACGGCCGAGGACGGGCGGCAATCGAACGCGCGGGCCCGGTGCGCCGCGTTTTCCTCCCCATTTTCCCACCACGCCCGGCTTGCCGAAAGCTCCTCCCGTGGTCTTCGTCATGTCGGAAAATCCAGGCGCAACGGCCTTACACCGCCCCCGTTTGCCCCGGCTTCCGGTAGCCGGGTTTCCGGCCCGGTATGCGCAAGGCCTCCGGCCTCGGCGCCCGCTGCGAAGCCCTCCGGTCGAACGCGAACGCATGCCGGGCTCTCCCCGCCCCTCCGGCCCCTGCTCCCAATTCGCCTCCCTCCCCCGCGCATTTCCAGTCTTTCCGGCCCTATTCCGTTGACAACCTTCCGGAGTTGCGCTAAACAATACCATACCGTATGGTACTGAACAAAAGAACCCAACCGGCAATGGAACGGGAACATGCGGCACGTCGGAGCACTTTCTTCTGGAATTTCAGGGTGCAGAACTCAAACAGGAACGACCGGACGCGGCGGGCGCAAGGCGGCCGCCGCGCCGCGCCGCTCGCGGGAGGACGTGTTGCGCCAAGGGCTGGAACTGCTGGCCGAGGGCGGCATCGACGCCCTGACCATCGAGGCTCTGTGCGCGCGCCTGAAGGTGACCAAAGGCTCGTTCTATCATCATTTTTCCGGGCGGGACGCCTTCCTGCGCGCCCTGCTGGAGCACTGGGCCGCCGGGGCCGTGGCTCCGGGCCGCGCGCGCAACCCGCGCCGCCGCCTGGACGCCCTGCTGCCCGCCCCGGGCGGCCCCGAGGCCGCCATCCGCGCCTGGGCCATGCGCGACCCGGAAGTCGGGGCCTACCAGCGCCGCGTGGATGCCCGGCGCCTGGAAACCCTGGAAACCCTGCTGCGCGAAACCACGGGCGACTCCGCCCGGGCGGCCCTGCTGGCGCGCATGGGCTGCGCCCTGCTGGCCGGGGCCGAGGCCCTGGCTCCGCCCCTGGGCCCGGCCCAGCGCGCGGCCATGCTCGATGTGCTTTGGACGGAACTCTGCATGGCCCCTGGCGAACGCCGGGGCAAGGAGGACTCATGACCGCACCGACCGCGACCGCTGCGCCGTCGCCGAACATCAAAACGACCGCCGAACGCATCCAGACCGGGAGACCCGACGGAGCCGAAATGCCCGGAACGGCGCCGAGGCAGGCGGCGGACATGGCGACCGAAACGTCCGACCCCATGCCCTGGACCGAAATCAGGCGCACCGTGGCCGCCGCGCGCTTCCGCGCCCTGAGCACCGTGGACGCCGACGGCGCGCCCCGGGTCACGCCCATCGGCTCGGTGGTGCTCACCGGCGAGGGGCGGGGCTTCTATTTCGAGGACGACACGGCGGTAATGCCCGGCGGGCTGGAACGCGCGGCCGAGGTGGCCATCCTGGCCGTGGGCGGCGCGGGCTCCTGGTGGCGGCGGCTGCTGCGCGGGGCGCTGCCCCCGGGCCCGGCGCTGCGGCTCAAGGTCCGCGCCGGGCGCCGCCGGGCGGCCACCGCTGCCGAACGCGCCCTGCGCCTGGCCGGAGCCGGGCTGCTGGGCCGGAGCGTCGGTTTCGTGCGCGAGTTCACCGTTCAGGGCGTGGCCCCGGTGCATCTGGGCGCGCTGCTCAAGTAGCGGCGCCGCCCTCCGCGCCGCCCGCACGCCGCGCATCCTCCGGGCCCCCGGCGCCCTCGCGGGGAACGCGCAGCACGGCCCGGGTGCCCGGCGGGCCGAAGAATTCCAGGCTCCCGCGCATCTGCGCCGTCAGTCCGCCGAGGATGGTCATGCCCATGGACTGGACCGTGTCCGGGTCCAGGTCCGTGGGCAGGCCCGGGCCGTCGTCGGCCACCTCGGCCTCCAGCCAGTCGCCGTCGGCCCGCAGGGTCACGCGCACCGTGCCGCCCGTCCCGGCGGGAAAGGCGTGCTTGAAGGCGTTGGTCAGCAGTTCCGCCAGGGCCAGCCCCAGGAAAGTCGCCCGGTCCACCCCCAGAACGACACCGCCCCCGTCCACTTCCAGGGTCACGCCCCGGCGTTGCCCGTCGTAGGCATGCAGCAGTTCGCCGCCCAGGCTGTCCAGGTAGCGGTCCATATGCACCAGCCCCTGGCCGCCCTCGCGGCTCAGGGCCTCGTGCACCAGCCCCAGGGCCCGGATGCGCCGGGCGCAGTCGGCCAGCCGGGCCCGGTCGGCGGGGTCGGCGAACTGTGCGGCCTGGAGTTCCACCAGCCCCACGGCGGTCTGCATGTTGTTCTTCACCCGGTGGTGCAGTTCGGACAGCAGCACGACCTGCTCATCCAGCAGGGCGCGCAGCCGGGCCCGGTCGCGCTCGCGCGTGCGCAGCTCCCCGCACAGCAGGACGAACAAGAGCCCCGCCGTCAGGCAGACGAAAAACGCGCCCTTGTAGGTCTGCATCAGCGCGCGCAGCCCGGGGTCGGAAACCAGCGCCTCCACGGCCTGGTCGGAAAACACGATCCAGACCCAGCCGAACAGGGCGTAAAGCGCGCTGATGCGCAGGGCGGGCCACAGGAAAGGCGAAGACATGGCGGCTCCCGGCAAGGAGACGGGCGACGGAGCCGACGGCGCGCCCGGTGCGCACCCCGGCCCACGAGAGGAAACTAGCAGAAAAAGACGCGGCCCGCAGCACGATTTTCGGCAGCGGGCCGCAACGGGGCGGGGGCGGGGTTCGCGCGCGTCTTTTCCGGTTGCGCGCCCGGCCCCGGCGCCTTGTCCGGCTCATGGCGTCCAGGCGCCCGGGATGCCGGGCGCCGACATTCCGGGTGCGGAACACGCTAGCAAATGCGCGGCAACTGCTCGCCTTCGAGCATGTTGAGCAGGCGCTTGCCGCCGAGGGCCGTGCGCAGCACGACCTTGCCGGGGTTGGCGGCCTCCACGGCGCCCACGCGCCGCGCTCCCGCGCCCCGGGGGTCGGCGCGCATGACTTCCAGCGCCGCTTCGGCCTTGGCCTCGGGCAGGATGCAGATCAGCTTGCCCTCGTTGGCGAGGTAGAGCGGGTCCAGCCCCAGGAAGGCGCAGCCCGAGCGCACGGCGGGGCTCACGGGGATGGCCGGCTCGTCGAGCAGTATACCCACGCCGGACTGCCCGGCGATCTCGTTCAGGGTCGTGGCCAGCCCGCCGCGCGTGGGGTCGCGCATGACGTGGATGTCGCCGACCTCAAGAAGCAGCCGCTCGGTCATGCCGTTCAGGGCCGCGCTGTCCGAGAGCACGGGCGTTTCGAAGGCCAGCCCCTCGCGCTGGGCCAGGATGGCCAGCCCGTGGTCGCCCATGCTGCCCGAAACGAGCACGGCGTCTCCGGGCGCGGCGCGGTGGCCGCTGGGGTGCTCGGCCACGAGCATGGTGCCCACGCCGGTGGTGTTGATGAATATCTTGTCGGCCATGCCCTTGGGCACGACCTTGGTATCGCCGGTGACGATGCTGACCCCGGCGTCCCGCGCGGCCTTGCCCATGGCTTCCACGATGCGCTCCAGCTTCTCCAGCTCGAAGCCCTCCTCCAGGATGAACGCGCAGGACAGGAACCGGGGCCGCGCGCCGAGCATGGCCACGTCGTTCACCGTGCCGTGTACGGCCAGGGAGCCGATGTTCCCGCCCGGGAAGAACACCGGATCGACCACGAAGGAGTCGGTGCTCATGGCCAGGGGGCCCTGGATGTCCAGAAAGGCCGCGTCGTCCATGCGCGCCAGCACGGGGTTGTCGAAATGGCGCAGGAAGAGTTCGCTGATCAGCCGCTGGGAGGCCTTGCCGCCGCTGCCGTAGTCGAGAAGGATGTGCTTGGCGTCCATTTGCCTATATCTCCAACTGGTACTTGAAATAGGCCGCGCAGGAGCCTTCGGTGGAGACCATGCACGGGCCCACGGGCTTGGCGGGGGTGCAGGCCTTGGCGAACAGCGGGCAGCGGTCGGGGGTCAGCTTGCCGCGCAGCACGTCGCCGCAGCGGCAGCCGGGAATGGGCTTGGCCTCGGGCAGGGTCAGGCCCAGGGTCTTCTGGGCGTCGAAGGCTTCGTATTCGGGCCGCAGGGCCAGCCCCGAGCCGGGAATCAGGCCGATGCCGCGCCACAGGGCGTCCGTGGGCGTGAACACGGCGTCCATCACCGCCACGGCCTTGGGGTTGCCCAGGTCCTGCACGGCGCGGCGGTAGAGGTTGACTACCTCGGCCCGGCCCGCGTTGCGCTGGCGCACGATGTCCAGCAGCGATTGCAGGATGTCCAGCGGATCGAAACCGGTGATGGCCGCGGGCAGGTGGAAATCGTCGGCGATGAAGTGGTAGGGCTCCAGGCCGATGATGGTCGAAACGTGGCCGGGCATGACCAGGGCGTGCAGGTTCAGCTCCGGGTCGCCCAGCAGCGCGCGCAGGGCCGGGGGCACCAGCTTGTGGAACGACAGCACCCGGAGGTTGCCGACCCCGGCGGCGCGGGCGGCCTGGAGGGTGGCGGCCACGGTGGGCGCCGTGGTCTCGAAGCCGATGCCCAGGAAGACCACGGTGTCGCCCGGGTTCTCGCGAGCCAGGGTGATGGCGTCGAAGGGCGAATAGACCACGGCGACCCGCGCGCCCTGGGCCATGGCGTCCTTGAGGCAGGTGCCGCCCGGGCCGGGCACGCGCACCAGGTCGCCGAAGGTGGCCACGATGACTCCGTCGCGCCCGGCCAGGTCCATGTACATGCCCACTTCGCTCTCGTGGGTCACGCACACGGGGCAGCCCGGGCCCGAAAGGTGCTTGATGCCGGGCGGCAGCATGGAGCGCAGCCCGCTGCGGAAGATGGCCACCGTATGCGTGCCGCAGACCTCCATGAAGCGCAGCTCGCCGTCCAGTTCGCGGTGGATGGCGTCCAGCACGGCCTTACACAGGTCAGGATCGCTGAATTGGTCGAAAATGCTCACGTGCGCTCCCAGGTCCGGTTGCAGGTTGGGCGCAGGCGGCCTGCGCGCCGGGGTGCCGCCCCGGCCCCCGGCCATACTACGAAGCCGCCATGACCTCAAGGCCGACCCCTTTCTTTTTCACGGTGACGCTGGTAGAACCCTGGGCACCGGACGCACGGCGCGCCCGGCGTGCCCTTCAAGCCCGGACCACGCGACGCATGACCGCCCAGACCCCGCACGCCAGCCCCTTCGCCCCGGCTCCCGGCCCCGCCGGGCCCCGGGCGGCGCAGGACCCCGCCCTGCTGGCTCCCGCCCTGCCCCCGGACCCGACGGAATTCCCCATCCCCACCGACGCGCAGTGCCACACCCTGTGGGACCGCTTCGGCGTGCCGGACAACATCCGCGCCCACAGCGCCCTGGTCGGCGACATCGCGGGCGCCCTGGCCGCGCGCGGCGAAGAGCTCGGCGTCGTCGCCCCGGGCTGGGCCCGGGCCGTGCGCGCCTCGGGCCTGCTGCACGACCTGGCGAAATTCTACTGCGTGCAGCACGGCGGCAACCACGCCCAGCTCGGCGCGGCCTGGGCCCTGGAGGCCACGGGCAACCCGGCCCTGGCCCAGGGCGTCATGCACCACGTCTGGTGGCCCTACCCCGTGGAGCCCGCGCGCTATTTCCTGCCCCTGGCCGTGCAATACGCCGACAAACGCGTGCGCCACGACGCCGTGGTGTCCCTCGGCGCGCGCTATACGGACCTCTTCGAGCGCTACGGCAAGAACGAGACGGCCCGCGAACGCATCGACGCCGCCTTCCGCCAGGGCCGGGCCGTGGAACACACCTTAAGCGAACTCCTGGAGGTCAAGCTCCATGCGTGTCCTTTTGATAGCGGGCGGCTGGTCGCCCGAGCGTGAAGTCTCCCTGTCGGGTGCCCGGGGCATCCGCCGCTCCCTGGTCCGCCTGGGGCACGAGGTGGCCGACCTGGACCCCGTGGCGGACCTGGGCGGCCTGCTCGACGCCGCCCGCGGGGTCGACTTCGCCTTCATCAACCTGCACGGCGCCCCCGGCGAGGACGGGCTCATCCAGGCCATGCTCGACGTGGCGGGCTGCCCCTACCAGGGCTCGGGCCCGGCGGGCTCCTATCTGGCGCTGAACAAGAACGCCTCCAAGGCCATCTTCCGCGACCGGGGCCTGCCCACGCCGGACTGGGAATTCGTCCCGCGCGACCCGGGGCCGGGCTTCACGCCCCGGCTGCCCTTCCCGCTGTTCGCCAAGCCCAACACCGGCGGCTCCAGCGTCTGCGCCACCCGCGTGCGCGGCCGGGACGAACTGGCCGCCGCCCTGCGGGCCATTTTCGCCTCGGGCAGCGAGGCCCTGCTGGAGCCCTACCTGCCCGGCGACGAGCTGACCTGCGGCGTGCTCGGCGACGAGGCCCTGCCCCTGGTGGCCATCCGCCCGGCGGGCGACGCGCCCTTTTTCGACTACGCCAGCAAATACGAGGCCGGGCGCTGCGAGGAAGTCTGCCCCGCGCCCGTGCCCCGGGAACTGAGCGGGGAGATTCAGGCCATCACCCTGGCGGCGCACCGGGCCCTGGGCCTTGCGGGCTACAGCCGGGCGGATTTCCTGGTCCGCGACGGCAAGCCCCTGCTGCTGGAAATCAACACCCTGCCGGGCATGACGCCCACGAGCCTGCTGCCCCAGGAGGCCGCCGCCGTGGGCCTGGATTTCGACGCCCTCATCGCCCGGCTGATGGACCTCGGGCTGGCCCGCGCGCGCGGGGAGGCCCGGCCGTGACCCTGCGCGGCAAGTGCAAGGCCCTGATCGGGCTCTACGACCTGCTCTGGCCCCTGGCCATTCCGGCGCTGTGGCTGGCCCCGCGCCTGCGCGAGGGGTTTGCCGAGCGCCTGCTGCGCACCGGGCCCGACGGCTTCGTGGACGTCTGGATGCAGGCGGCCTCGGGCGGCGAGGCCTACCTCGTGCGCGAGCTGGCCCTGGCCCTGCCCGAGGCCATGGCCGAGGAGCGCCCCCTGCGCATCCTGGCGACCACCAACACCCGCCAGGGCCGCGAAGTGCTCGAGCGCGCCGCCGCCGAAGTGGCCGAACTGCGCCCCGGGGTCAGCCTCATCCCGGCCTACTGCCCCTTCGACCAGCCCTCGCTCATGGCCCGGGCCATGGAGCAGACCAGCCCCCGGGTGCTGGTGCTGCTGGAAACGGAAATCTGGCCCGGGCTGCTGGCGGCGGCAAAGGAATTCGACGTGCCCGTGGTCCTGGCCAACGCACGCATGAACGCCAGGAGCCTGGCGGGATATCTTTGCGCCGGGGCCCTGCTGCGCGAGCTTGCGCCCGAGCGCATCCTGGCCGTGTCCGACGAGGCGGCCCTGCGCTTCGCCCTGCTCTTCGGAGCCGGACGCGTGGAGCGCATGCACAACATCAAGTTCGACCGCTTCCCGGCCCTGGCGCCCGGAGCGGCCGAGGGCGCCGCCGCCCCCAAAGCGGGCCCCGTGGCGGCGATCATGGGCGACGGCCGGCCCTGGGCCGTGCTGGCCTCGGTGCGCCGCCAGGAGGAACAGGACGCCCTGGCCGCCCTGCGCGAAATCCGCGCCGCGGAGCCCGGGGCCGGGCTGGCCGTCTTTCCCCGGCACATGCACAGACTCGACTTTTGGCGCCGGGCGTTGTATGAAGCCGGGTTGTCGCCCGTCATGCGCTCGGCCCTGTCCTCGCACAGCGGGCCGCCCGCCCCCGGCGCGGTGGTCCTGTGGGACACCTTCGGGGAGCTGGCCGAGGCCTACGCCTTCTGCACGGCGGCCTTCGTGGGCGGCAGCCTGCGCCCCCTGGGCGGGCAGAATTTCCTCGAACCCCTGGCCCACGGCGTGGTGCCCGTCATCGGCCCGCACTGGTCCAACTTCGCCTGGATCGGCCGCGAGATCGTGAACCTGGGCCTGGCCGTCGAAGTGGACGGCCCCCGGGAACTGGCCGGGGCCATGGTCGCGGCCCTGCGCCGCCCCGCCGCGCGTGAGGATGTGCGCGCCCGGGTGGCGGCCTATGTGAACGACCGCCGGGGCGGAACCCGGCAGGCCGCCGAACGTATCGCAAGCTACCTGTGAGCACCATGCCGCAACTGCCGCCCTGTTACGGAATCATCCCCGCGCGCTACGAGTCGTCGCGCTTTCCGGGCAAGCCTCTGGCCGACATCCTGGGGCGGCCCATGTTCTGGCACGTCTATCAGCGCGCCATCCAGTGCCCGCTGCTGGGCCGCGTGGTCCTGGCCACGGACGACCACCGCATCTACAACGCCGCCTGCCGCTACAACGTGCCCGTGGTCATGACCGCCGCCGACCACGCCAGCGGCACGGACCGCGTCCTGGAAGCCGCGGAGCAACTCGGCGTGCCGCAGGACGCCGTGGTGGCCAACATCCAGGGCGACGAGCCCCTGCTGGCCCCGGAAATGCTCACCGAGCTGCTGGAACCCTTCGCCGACCCGGCCATCCGCGTGACCACCCTGGCCTCGCGCATCGACGCCGCCCAGGCCGCCGGGCCGGATCAGGTCAAGGTGGTCTGGACGAAGCGCGGCGGGGCCTTATATTTTTCGCGGGCGGCCATTCCGTACGACCGCGACGGCGGCCCCGGCCTCTACTGGGGCCACGTGGGGCTGTATGCCTTCCGCATGGAAACCCTGCGCCGCTTCGTGGCCCTGGGCCCCAGCGAACTGGAAACGCGCGAGCGCCTGGAGCAATTGCGCCTGCTGGAAAACGACATCCCCATCTACGTGGTGCCCACCACCCACCGCACCTGCGGCGTGGACCGGCCCGAAGACGTGGACAAAGTCATAGCAAGACTCTCGGAGAACCCCTGATGAAAGCATTCCTGGCACTGGAAGACGGAACCTTTTTCGAGGGCCTGTCCTTCACCGGCAAGGGCAACGCCCAGGGCGAGGCCATCTTCAACACCGGCATGAGCGGCTATCAGGAAGTGCTGACCGACCCGTCCTACGCGGGGCAGATGGTCTGCATGACCTACCCGCTCATCGGCAACTACGGTGTGAACCTCGACGACGTGGAGTCCGGCCGCGTGTGGGTCGAGGCCTTCATCGTCAAGGAATGCTGCAAGGAGCCGAGCAACTGGCGCGCCAAAAAGAGCCTGCCCGACTATCTGGCCGACCATGGCGTCATGGGCATCGAGGGCATCGACACCCGCGCGCTCACGCGCCACCTGCGCATGCACGGCGCCCAGCGCGCCGTCATCAGCACCGACGACGCCACCCCGGCCGAACTGGTGGAGCGCGCCCGGGCCATCCCCTCCATGGAAGGCCAGGACCTCGCCTCGCGCGTGTCCCCCACCGAACCCTACGTCTGGACCGGCACCCACCCCGCCCCGGCCGCCATCAAGGACGGCAGGCACCAGTGGCGCGGCACCGGGCCCAAGGTCGTGGTCTACGATTTCGGCATCAAGTGGAACATCCTGCGCCTGCTCGAAGCCCAGGGCTTCGACATCCTGGTGGTGCCCGCCGCGACCAGCGCCGCCCAGGTCAAGGCCCTGGAGCCCGACGCGGTGTTCCTCTCCAACGGCCCCGGCGACCCGGCGGCCATCGAGGGCGTGGTCGAAGCCACGGCCGAGCTGGCCGACCGCTATCCCACGGCGGGCATCTGCCTGGGCCACCAGATTCTCGGCCTGGCCCTGGGCGGCAAGACCTTCAAGCTCAAGTTCGGCCACCACGGCCTGAACCACCCGGTCAAGGACCTGACCACCGGGCGCATCGAAATCTCCTCGCAGAACCACGGCTTCTGTGTGGACATCGCCAGCCTGAAGGACGTGGAAGTGACCCACGTGAACCTGAACGACCAGACCCTGGAAGGCTTCCACCACACCAAGAAGCCCATCCTGGCCATCCAGCACCACCCCGAGGCCAGCCCCGGGCCGCACGACAGCCGTTATTTCTTCCGCCGTTTCCGGGAGATGGTCCGCGAGCACGCGGGCGTGTAGACGCAGAACCGGAAAACGGGCAAGACTTCCTGGAAGGCATTGCCGGGCCGCAGCAGGACGTGGCCCGGCAATGCGCCACACAGCGGGGGAGGCGCGCAGCATGTCCAGCGAACTCATCAAGGCCAGATCGAAAATCTCCAGCATCAAGAGCTACCTGAAACAGGAAAAGCTCTTCCCCGCCATCGTCTCGCTGCACGAGGCCATCGGCATCATCGTGCGCACTCCGCTCATCAAGCACGAGCGAGACGAATTCTCGCGCAGCCTGCAAAACGCCCTGGACCTGCTGAACAACGACCCGGGGTTCCGCAAGATCTGCCCCATGGTCCTGGAGTATGCCGAGGGCGAGGAAAAGGCGCTGCTGACCACCCTCAAGGAACTGCTGGACGACCTGCAGGGCTCGGCGGTGGCCGAGGCCCAGCAGATGCTCCAGGCCCTGGAGGACACCAAGCGCCTGCAACTCGCCCGGGGCGAGGAACTCCTGGGCCAGGGCAACGTCAAGGACGCCAAGTTCATCTTCAACAAACTCGTCCTGCAATTCCCCGACGACACGGACCTCAAGTACGAAATCGCGGAACTCTTCCTGCGCCACGAACGCAACCGCGACGCCCTGCAATGGCTCACCGAGGCCCTGAAGGACTTCCCGGAATCCGCCCACCTCTACAACCGCGTGGGCATGGTCCTGCGCAAGATGGGCGAGTTCGAGATGAGCGAGAAATACTACATGAAGGCCGTGCGCCTCTCCAAGGACGACGCGGGCCTGTTCTTCAATATCGGGCGGCTGTACATCGACTGGGAGCGCTGGGAGAAGGTGGACGAGATGGCCACCCGCGCCCTGGAAATCAACCCCGGCTTTGCCGAGGCGCGCAAGATGCGCGCCTTTGCCACCAAGAAGCTCAAGAAGGCCGAAGAGCAGGCCTGATTCCACCCCCCGCCCGGCCCCGCCCGCCGCAAACGCGGTACGGCGCAGGCGGCCGAAGCGGGGCCCGGTCGCCCCGTCCGCTCCGGTCCGCTTCCGGCCGCCGGATTCTGCGTCTTCGGATTTCCCCGTCCACCCCAGCCTGCGGGAGGCCCCGTGCCCAACCCATTCCTGCGTTGCGACGTGCTTGTGCTCGGGGCCGGGCTGGCAGGGCTGCGCGCGGCCTGGGCCGCAGCCGAGGCCGCGCCCGGGGCGCGGGTGCTGCTGGCCGCGCCCCGGCCCGGGCCCTCCGGCTCGGCCCTGGCCAACGCCAACGCCCGCCTGGGCATCCTGGCGCCGGACACCGACGCCCTGCGCGAGGCTCTGGCCGCCCGCATCCTGGCCTTGGCCGCGCCGGGTCGGGTCGAACCGGCCCTGGTGCGCATCCTGCTGGAGGAAGCCGCCGCCCGCGTGGCCGAACTGGCCGCCCTGGGCGTGCCCCTGGACCGCGACCCCGGCGGCGCCGTACGGCGGCACCCGGCCTGCTTCGTGCCCGATCTGCCCTGTGCCGTCCTGCTTCCCGACCTGCCCCGGGCCCAGGCTCTGCTGGCCGCGCGCACCTTGAACCTGGGCGTGCGGTTCCAGCCCGGGCTGGCTGCCGTGCGCCTGCTGCCGGACCCGAAAGGCGCGGCCTGCGGGGCGCTCTGCGTGCGCCTGGCCGACGGGTCCCCCGTGGTCGTGGCGGCCCGGGCGGTGGTGGCGGCCCTGGGCGGCCCGGCGGCGCTTTTCGAAGGTTCCCTGGCCGGGCCCGGAAGCCTGGGCCTGGGCCCCGGGCTGCTGGAACGGGCCGGAGCCCGCCAGGACAACCAAGGCTTTGTCCAATTCTTCTGGAGCGAGGTTCCCGGCGGGGAATTTTTCCGCGTCCACACCCTGGCCGCGCCCGGGGCCGGGCTGTGCGCGGCGGATGGAAGCGTGCGCCCCCTGCCGCCCGGGGTGGCGGCCCACGCCGCCGCGCGCGCCACGCATTGCCCGGCGGCCTGGGGCCGACCCGACGCCGCCCTGGACCGCTTCCTGGCCACCCCCCTGGCCACCCGTCCGGACACGGACGGCACCCTGGCCGTGGCCCTGGCCGACGGCCGCCGCACGCGCATCGCGCCCCTGGCCCACAGCGGCAACGGCGGCGCCCGGGTGGACGCCCACGGCGCAACCACCGTAACGGGTCTGTTCGCCGCCGGAGAATGCGCCACGGGCATGCACGGCGCCGACCGCGTGGGCGGAGCCATGGCCGCCGCGGCCCTGGTCTTCGGGGCCCGGGCCGGAGCCGACGCCGCGCGCCACGCCACCGCCACCCCTCCCGTACCGGACAAATTGTTCATCGACTTAATGAATAAAACCCGGCAGGAATGGCCGGCCAGCCCTTGCGCCGCCGCCCCGGGCCCCGCGCCCCTGCCCGCCCCGGCCCCCGGGGCCCTGCTCGGAATATTCAAACATTCAAAAGAAATAATTACACAAAGCCTGATCGTTGACCTCCTGGACTCTCCGTTGCCCATGCGCGAGGCCGCCCTGCGCTCGGCTTTGACAGTGGTGCGCGATTTGCATAGAATCGCTTGACCACTGAACGATTTTGCCGGGAGGCACCATGCTGCTCCACCAGGGCCGATTCGTCCGGCCCAGCACCGCCCAGCGCACCCTGGCCCTGCTCGAGGCCCTGGCCCAGGCGCCGGACTGCTCCCAGTCCGTGCTGGGCGAGCGCACGGGTCTGTCTCCGGCCATGGTCAACACCTACCTGCGCGACTTCCAGAGCCGGGGGCTGGTCGCGGCCCGCCCGGTGAACGGCAAAAGCTTCCGCTACGAACTGACCCCCGGAGGCGAGGAAACCCGCCGCGCCCTGCTCGGCGACTACTGCGCCGAAATCGTGCGCGGCTACACGGCCATCAAGGCTCTGGTGCGCGCCAAGCTGACGCGGCTGGAAGCCGCCGGGCGCACGCGCCTGGCCCTGTGGGGCGCGTCGGAGACCTGCGAGGTCGTCCTCGCGGCCCTGGGCGCCACGGGGCTGACCGTGCTGGCCCTGCTGGACAGCGACCCGGCCAAGCACGGCGGCGTGCTCGGCGGGCACCCCATCCTGCCGCCCGAGGTGCTGCCCGGCCTGCGTTGCGACGCCGTGGTGGTCACCTCCTTCGGGCGCGGCGACGACATCGAGGCCCGCCTGCGGGCCATGCCCGGCGCCGCCGCCCTGGAGGTGGTCCGGCTATGAGCGCGCCGCGCCCCGTGCAACTGGCCTCGGGCCGGGCCATCGGCCCCGGGCGGCCCTGTTTCCTGGTGGCCGAAATCGGCAACAACCATCAGGGCGACGAGGCCACGGCCCGCCGGATGATCGAGGCCGCCGCCGCCGCCGGGGCCGACGCCGTGAAATTCCAGAAACGCGACGTGCACGCCCTGCTGACCAGCGCCGCACGCCACGCGCCCTACGCGGGGCCCAACAGCTTCGGCCCGACCTACGGCGCCCACCGCCTGGCCCTGGAACTGCCCCTGGAGGCCCTGGCCCGGCTCAAGGCCCACGCCGAGGCCCTGGGGCTGGTCTTCTTCGCCTCCGCGTGGGACGCGCCCAGCCTGGACGCCCTGGCCGCCCTGGGCGTGGAACTGCTCAAAATCGCCTCGGCCGACCTGCCGACCCTGCCGCTGCTGCGCCGCGCCGGGGCCCTGGGGCTGCCCGTGGCGCTGTCCACGGGCATGAGCACCATGGACGAAATCGCCACGGCGGTGGCCGCGCTGCGGGCCACGGGCGCGCCGCTCGTCCTGCTGCATTGCAATTCCTCGTACCCCTGCCCGCCGGAAGAAACCGCCCTGCCCGTGCTGCCCGCCCTGGCCCGACGCTTCGGCCTGCCCGTGGGCTACTCCGGCCACGAGGCCGGGCTGGCCCCCAGCCTGGGCGCCGTGGCCCTGGGCGCCTGCATGCTCGAGCGCCACTTCACCCTGGACCGCGCCCTGCCCGGCACGGACCACCCGGCCTCCCTGGACCCCGAAGGCTTCGCCCGGCTGGCGGGCATGGTCCGCGAGCTGGAAGCCGCCCTGCGCGTGACCCGCAAGACCGTGACCCCCGCCGAGCAGGCCACGGCGGCCAAGCTGCGCAAGAGCATCGTCGCCGCGCGCCCCCTGGCCCCGGGCACGGTGCTCACCGCCGCCGACCTGACGGTGAAATGCCCGGGCACGGGCATCTCGCCGCTGTTCTGGGACGAGTTGCCCGGGCGCACGCTGCTGCGCGCCCTGGAGGCCGACGCCCCCCTGGCCTGGGACGACCTCGCCCCGGCCCGGGCCGCCGAAGGCGGGGGCCGACCGTGAACATCCTGATGATCGCCGTCAACGACCCGGCGGGCACGGCCATCGGCCTGGCCGACGCCGTAAACCGCCTGACGGCCCACCGCTGCCGCGTAGCGACCCTGGAAACGCGCTACAACCACGGCTGGCGCAAGGACCTGCACCTGCCGGACCTGGACGACGCCGGGCTGGCCGAGCTGGAAGCCGCCCTGCGCGGGGCGGACCTGTTCCATTTTCACATGACCGCCGACGAGCACCTGCGCCTGGGGCCCTTTGTCCCGGCGGATTTCCTGCGCGGCAAGCTGGTGGTCCACCACCACCACGGCCACCCCGACTTCCGGGCCCACCCCGGAAAATACCGCGCACGCTACGCCGAACGGGGTCGGCGCAACCTGCTGGTCTCCACGCCGGACCTGCTGCCCCTGCTGCCCGGGGCCCGCTGGCAGCCGAACCTCGTGCCCGAACAGGCCCCGGCCTACCGGCCCGTGGAGGACCGCCCCGCCGGGCCGCCCCTGGTGGCCCACGCGCCCACGCGCAAGGACCTCAAGAACACCGACGACCTGCTGGCCGTGGTCGCCGGGCTGCGCGCCTCGGGGCTGGACCTGGGCCTGGAACTCATCGACGACGCGCCCCACGAGGAGTGCCTGCGCCGCAAGGCCCGCTGCCACATGGTCTTCGACCACATGCAGGGCTACTACGGCATGAGCAGCCTGGAATCCCTGGCCCAGGGCGTGCCCGTGGTGGCGGGGCTCGACGACTGGTGCTCCGCGCACATGCGCGAATTCGCCGACTGCGGGGAGCTGCCGTGGATCGTGGCCCGCGACCGGGCGGCCCTGGCCGCGGCCCTGGCCCGGCTGGCGCGCGACCCCGAGGCCCGCGAGGCCGCCGGGCGCGCCTCGCGCCGCTTCATGGAGCAGCGCTGGTCCGAGGCGCGGGTTGTGGCGCGGCTGGAAGCATTCTACGCCGGGCTGCGGCCCGACAGCCCCGGGAAAGCGCCGTGCGCAGCGCCCTGAGCCCGACGGGCCCGACCCTGGTGGTGCCCTGCCGCAACTGCGCGGCCTTCATCGGCCCCTGCCTGGATTCCGTCCTGGCCCAGGAGTACACCGGCTGGCGCCTGCTGGTGGCCGACGACGCATCCACCGACGCCACGGCCGACGCCGTGCGCCCCTATCTGGCCGACCCGCGCATCACCTGGCGCCGCCTGCCCGCGCACGGCGGGCTCATGGCCAACACCAGGGAAGCCCTGGCCCGGCTGGCCCCCGGCCCGGCGGAGGTGGTGGCGATCCTCGACGGCGACGACACCCTGCTGCCCGGAGCCCTGGCGCGGCTCATGGCCGAGCACGCGCGCGGCTGCGACGTGGTCTGGACGGACATGGAGATCGAAGGTCGCGCAGGGTCCACGGGCCGGGCGCTGCTGCCCGGGGTGCCCGTGCGCCAGCAGCTCTGGTGCCTGTCGCAACTGCGCAGCTTCAAGGGCTACCTGCTGCGCGGGCTGCCGCCGGAGTACCTGTGCGACCCCGAGGGCGGCCCCTGCCGCGCGGCGGGCGACCTGGCGCTGTATTTCGCACTCATCGAGCGCGCGGGCGCGGCCAAGGCGGCCTTCGTACCCGAAAAGCTCTACCGCTACCGCGAGCACGCGGGCAACAACTGCCGCGCCCGGCGCGCGGAGCAGTTGGCCAACAACCGCCACCTGCGCGCCCTGGCGCCCCTGCCCATGCAGACGGAATTTTTCGATTTCACCGAAACGTTGCCCGACCCGGACGGCAGCGCGCTGGACAAACTCGGCCTGCGCGAATTCGGCCGGGCCGTGCGCGCGCGATACCCCGAGCCGTACAGCGTGCGCGTGCGCCACGTCGTGCCCCGCGCGCTGGCGGATTCCTGGCGCGCCTACCACGGGCTGTGGATTGCCGAAGGTATCTATCTGGACGGTGCGGAAGGAGGGGAATCCGCAGACGGGACGGACGCGGCCGCGCCCTGAGGGCGGGCTTCCAGGCCGCGCACCGTGGCGGCCAGGGCGGCCCCGCCGCGCGCGGCAAGCACGGTGTCGAAGCGCCGCGCGGCGCCTTTGGCCAGGGCCGCGCCCCGGGCCAGGGCCAGCTCTTCCAGGCCCTGGGCCAGACGCATGGCCCGCAGGTTCACCAGCCCCAGTTCCAGGCCCAGGCGCCAGTCGCCGGGCTCGCGCAGCCCGAGCCAGGAGAGCACCGAAAGCCGGAACTCCTCCACCCCCGGATGGCGCGCGGCCACGGCGTCCAGGCGGCGCATGATTCCCGGCTGCCCGGGCTCCAGTTCGTTGGCCCACAGCAGGCACTCCATGGCCGAGCCGGGCACGGTGCGCGCGGCATTGAAACGCAGCCCGGGGCGCATGTCGTGCCCCGCGCGCTCGCATTCCCCAGCCCAAGAAAGCAACAGGTCCACCGGGCTGCCGCTGCCGCCCCGGTCGGCCAGCCCGTGCGCCCGGGCGTGGCCCAGCCAGAAGGCCCGAGCCAGATCGGGATCGCCTGCACGCAGGGCAGCGCCCGAAGCGGTCAGGTCCGCTTCCAGGTCGCCCGCAAAAGCCCTCTGGCCGAGGGCCGCGCGCAGCAGGCGCAACACCTCTCCGGTTTCACCCGCGCGCCACAGGGTGCGCACCAGCCCGGTGAAGGCCCAGGGTTCGGTCCGGCCCAGGGCGCCCAGGGCCGCGAGCACCGGCCCGGCCGGAGGTTCCACCATGCCGCCCTCGGCCAGCAGGTCCACGGCGGCCCAGGCATGGGCGTCGGCCAGCGCCCCCCGGGGCGCCGTGCCCGCCACCCGGGTCGCCGTCTCCAGGATGGCGGCGCAGCGATGTTCGGGCAGGTGCTCGCGCCGGACGCGCTCCCAGGCCGCGCGGCCCATGGCCTCGGCCCGGCTGGGCTCGGCCAGCAGTGCCCGCACCTGGGCATCCAGCGTATGAATATCCGTGAACTCCAAGACCTCGGGCCCCAGTTCGAACAGATGCCCCACGCCGCCCTCGGCGGCATGATTGAGCACCGCGCAGCCGCACGAGGCGGCCTCGAACAGCCGGAAGTTGACCTCGCTGGCAATGGCCTCGTTGGGCACGATGCACGTGTCGCAATAGGCCTCATGCATGGCCTCGGCGTCCAGCCCGTCCAGGTGCGCAAGGCCGTGGCGCGCAACGAGATGCTCGACCATGCGCTTGCGCACGGGCCGCTCGGGCGTTACGCGGGCCACGAGGCACAGGGCCCGCCCGCGCGCTGCCCAGGGCCGCCAGGGCCGCTGCGAGCCGAACCACGGCAGGTAGGCCACCCGCCCGGCGCCCAGGGCCTCCAACCGCCGGACCCAGGGCAACTGGGAGCAGAGCACGGCGTCGAACTGCCGGGCATAGAACCGGTGCCACCAGGAATTGAGATGCACGTCGATGGCCCAGAAGAGCTTGGGGCAGGCCAGATCGCCCAGGCCCATGAGAATGGTGCGCGGCGACAGGCGCTCCACTTCGAGCAGCAGCTCCGGCCACGCCGCGTCCCGCCCGTGATCCGCCAGGGCGGCGGGCACGCTGCGCGGCCCGGGCTCCAGGTGCAGTTCCAGCACCTCGTGGCCCAGCTCCCGGAAAGTCCGGGCCATGGTCCGCTGGTTGACGACGACGATGCGCATGGCCGAATCCCGCCCTGTTGCGGCGTCAGCGGGGCTGGGCCTGCGCGGCGTGCCAGCGCCAGGCCGTGGCGACGAGGGCGTCCATGTCCGTGAACTCCGGCGCCCAGCCCAGCACCTCGCGGGCCCGCCCGGCGGCGGCCACCAGAAGCCCGGGGTCGCCCGCGCGGCGCGGCGCGGCCTCGTGGGGCACGGGGCGCCCCGCAGCGCGCCCCACGGCGTCCAGCACCTCGCGCACGGAATGCCCGCGCCCGGTGCCCAGGTTCAGGCTCCCTGGGGCTCCGCCCGCGCCCAGGTGCTCCAGGGCCAGGATGTGCGCCCGGGCCAGGTCGGCGACGTGAACGTAATCGCGCACGCAGGTGCCGTCGGGGGTCGGGTAGTCCTGCCCGAAGACCTTAAGCGAAGCGCGCGTGCCCAGGGCGGCGCCGATGGCCAGGGGAATGAGGTGCGTCTCGGGGTCGTGCTCCTCGCCCAGTTCGCCGTCGGGGTCGGCCCCGGCGGCGTTGAAATAGCGCAAACTCATGTGCCGCAGACCGTAGGCCGCCCCGTAGTCGGCAAGCATGCCCTCGACCGCGAGCTTGGCCCGGCCGTAAGGGTTCACGGGCGCCAGGGGGTGGGTTTCGTCCATGGGCGCGCCGGGCACCACGGGCTCGCCGTAGACGGCGGCCGTGCTGGAGAAGACCACCGTGGCGCATCCGGCGCGGCGCATGGCTTCCAACAGGGCAATGGTCCCGCCCACGTTGTTGTCGTAGTACCGGCCCGGGTCGGCCACGCTCTCGCCCACGGAGGTGAACGCCGCGAAATGCAACACGGCCATGGGCCGGAACAGGGCGAACACCGAGTCCAGCAGGTCCGCGTCGCGCAGGTCGCCCTCCACCAGCGGGCCCCACTGCACGGCCCAGGGATGGCCGTAGACCATGCTGTCCAGGGTGACCGGCACGTATCCGGCCCCGGCCAGGGCCTTGCATGTGTGGCTGCCGATATATCCGGCACCGCCGGTAACCAGAACGTGGCCCTTGGTTGCGGGCATGGTCATATCCCCTGCCCCGCGCGGCGCGCGAGGATTTTACGGTACAGGTTCGCGTAGGCCCGGGCCTGCACGGCCAGGGGATAGCGTTCCAGGGCCACGCTGCGGCACAGCCGGGTGCGCAGCGCCGCTTCGGGCCCCTGCGCGGCCAGGGCCCAGCGCAGGCCGTCGGCCAGCCCGGCGGCGTCGCCCGGCGGCACCAGCCAGCCCGTCTTGCGGTGCTCGATCATGTCCGGGATGCCCCCGGTGTCGAAGGCCACCACCGGCGTGCCGCAAGCCAGGGATTCCAGGATCACGTTGGGCAGGTTCTCTTCCAGCGAGGGCAGCACATAGGCGTCGGCCATGGCATACAAAAGGGCCAGTTGCGCGTCCTGGGTCACATAGCCCGCCGGAAGCACGGGAAAGGGCAGGCGCGGCGCCTGCCCGCCGAACTCGCCGAACAGGGCCAGGACGATGGGCGGGGTGCGCGGGTCCGCCGCCAGCAATTCCAGCGCGCGGACGAGATAACGCAGGCCCTTGCGCCGGTTGTGAATGCCCGCCGCGCCGAAAAGCACCACCCGCGAGCCCTCGGGCACGCCCAGCTCCCGGCGCACGGCCTGCCGGTCATAGGGTCGGAACACGTCCACAGGAACGGCGTTGGGGATGACCCGCCGGGGAAAACGCCCCAGCAGGGTGCTCTGCCCGGCGCAGTCGGCCAGCCAGCGGCTGGGGGAAACCACGCAGACATCCAACCGCCCGTAGGCCTCGCGCTTGATGCGGAAATTGCTCCGGGCCGGGTCGTCGCCGCAGCCCTCGCCCAGCAGGTGACAGTCGGCGCACTCCCGCGTCCACTTGTCGCAGCCGACGGAGTAATGACAGCCGCCGGTCATGGGGCTCATGTCCTTCATGGTCCAGACGACGGGCTTCCCGGCCAGGAACTCCACATCGCGGACGAAATCCACCATCCCGGGAATCCAGTGGAAATTCAGGATGTCGGCATTGCGCACGGCCTCGATGGCGGACAGCTCGAAGGCCGAAAAGGGGTCCGTAAAAATTTCCAGTTCTTTTGATATGTTGCGGCAATTCCGCAAGGCGGCGTTCCAGCGGGCCACGGACCGGCCCCACAGGTCCGAAACCCGCTCGCCGCCGTTGTCCGCCGCGCTCGCCCCGGCGATGAACCGCACGCCGGGCTCGTCGCCCCGCGTCTTGAGCACGCACAGGGTGCTGTCCACGCCTTCGGCCAGAAGCCCCCGGTGCAGGCGGCAGGTGCTCGTTCCCGCCCCGCCGTAGTGCTGCATGCACAGGTGGGCGACCTTGATCGGCTGTTGCTCGGTATTCATTCTCCGGCCTCCGGCCCGAAAGGAAGCGTTACGGCATGAAGGGCCGCGACGGCCCTCCCCGCGACGAATTTGCAATAAGCATACCGCGTCCTGTCAGGCCAGCAGGCGCTCCGCAAGGGCCAGGGCCGCGCGCAGGCTGCCCGTGTCGGCCGTGTCGCGCCCCGTGAGGTCGTAGCCGGTGCCGTGGTCCACGCTGGTGCGCACCACGGGCAGGCCCAGGGTCACGTTCACCGCCTCGCTGAAATGCAGCAGCTTGAGCGGCGCCAGCCCCTGGTCGTGATACATGGCCAGCACAGCCGAATAGCGCCCGGCGGCGGCGAAATGGAAGACCGTGTCCCCGGGCAGGGGGCCCACGGCGTCGATGCCGCGCGCCCGGGCCGCCTCCACCGCCGGGGCGATGATGTCACGGTCCTCGGTGCCGATGCGTCCGGATTCCCCGGCGTGGGGGTTCAGGCCGCACACGGCCACCGGCGCGCCGGAAAGCCCCTGGCGGACCATCAGCTCCCAGGTCAGCTCCAGGCAGCGCAGAATGCGCTCCACGGTCACGAGACGCGGCACGTCGGCCAGGGGCGGATGCGTGGTCACCAGGCTGACCCGCAGCCGGGGTCCGCACAGGTGCATGCAGACCCCGTCGCGGCCCACGCCCAGGCGCTCGGCCAGAAATTCCGTGTGCCCCGGGAAGTCGAAGCCCGCCTCCTGGAGCATGGCCTTGTGCAGCGGGCAGGTGACCACCCCCGGGGCCGCCCCGGCGCGCAGCAGCTCGCAGGCGGCGTCCAGGGTCAGCCCGGCGGCGCGCCCGCCCTCGGGGTGGGCCCGGCCCGGGCGGGGGGTGAAGGTTTCCAGCCCCGGCGGCACGCGCAGCCAGACCCCCGGCCCGACGGGCAGCGGCCCGGCGGGGTCCGCCTCGGCCCAGAAGCGCGGCAGCCCAAGGCGCGAGCGGTGCAGCTCCAAGGCCTCGCGCGGGCCCAGGAGCACCACGGGCCGCGCCGGGGCGCCCCCGGCCCCCAGCACGCGGCAGACCAGTTCCGGCCCCAGGCCGTTGGGGTCGCCCAGGGTAAGCAGCAGCGGTTTTGCGGATGGTGCGGTCATGACCGGCCCGTTCTACGGCAAAGCGCCGCCCCGGTCCAGCATGTGGACCCGGGCGGCGCAAGGCTTTTCGGGCGCGAGGCGGCGCGAGGCGACGCGGGAGGGCAAAGGCCGGGCGGCCTTACACGTCCACCACGGAGTTGTCGCAGTTGCCGAACACGCTGCGGGCGTAGCGGTCGGCGTCCCAGTCGTTCTCCCAGCGCGTCTCGTCGATGAGATAGCGGTACTCGTAGGCCCGTCCGGCATCCAGCTCCAGGGTCACGGTGAACTCGCCGTTTTTGAGCTTCTTCATCTGCGTGGCGTAGACGTTCCAGTCGTTGAACTCGCCCACCAGGGCCACGTTCCGGGCCTCGAGAGCGGCCTCCCGGGGCAGGCGAAAGGTCACCTTGGCCCGGTCCTTGGACTTCAGGTACTGCTTCTTCAGGCTCATGGTCGTTTCCTCCCGGACGCCGGCGGGCCGGGCACGAGATGTGCCCCGCCCCGCGCCCTCAAAGTGCGGCCCCCACCGAGCGGTAGACCTCCAGGTAGGCCCGGGCCGAGTCGTCCCAGGAAAACGCGGTGCGCATGGCGCGCTCCTGGATGGCCCGCCAGGCCGGGGCGTCCTCCCACACGGCCACGGCCCGGGCCACGGCCTCCACCAGCAGCGCCGGGTCCGGCCCGGCGAAGGTGAAGCCCGTGGCCCCGGGCTCGGGATGGGGCACGATGGTGTCGCGCAGGCCGCCCACGGCGGTCGCCACCGGCGGCGTGCCGAAGCGCAGGGCGTACATCTGGGTCAGCCCGCAGGGCTCGTAGCGCGAGGGCATAAGGAAAATGTCCGTGCCCGCCTGGATGTAGTGGGCCATCTCCTCGGTGTAGCCGATGTGCGCCCAGACGCGGCCCGGGTAGCGCTCGGCCATGTCGGCCAGTCGCGCCTCGAACTCCAGGTTGCCCTCGCCCAGGACCACCAGCCCCACGTCCAGGGCCATCAGCCGCTCCATGGCCGCCAGCACGAGGTCGATGCCCTTCTGGCGGCGCAGGCGGCCGATGAAGCCGAGGATAGGCCGGTTGGCCAGGGCCGGGTCCAGCCCGTAGGCGGTGATGAGGTGCTCCTTGCAGATCTGCTTGCCGCGCAGGTCGTCCGGGTCGTAGGGCCGGGGCAGGAAACGGTCGGCCCCGGGGTCCCACACGTCGTAGTCCGCGCCGTTCAGGATGCCGTGCAGGCAGCCCCGGCGGTGGGCCAGGATGCCTTCCAGCCCGCAGCCGAACTCGGGGGTCACGATTTCGCGGGCGTAGCCGGGGCTCACGGTGGTGATGCAGTCGGCGTAGGCGATGCCCGCCTTGAGCAGGTTGAAGTCGCCGTAGAATTCCACGCCGTTCATGCCCCAGGCCTCCCAGGGCAGGCCGCTGTTCTCGAACAGCCGCGAGGCGAAGCGGCCCTGGAAGGCCAGGTTGTGGATGGTCAGCACGCAGCGCGTGTCGGCCAGGATGGGGTCCCCGGAGCGGGCGAAATGCAGGTAGGCGGCGGCCACGGCGGTCTGCCAGTCGTGCAGGTGGATGACCGCCGGGGGCGTTTCCAGGCGCCGGGCCCAGGCCAGGGCCGCCCGCGCCAGGAACACGAATCGCTCGCAGTTGTCGAAATAGTCGCCGTGGTGCGTGCAATAGTAGTAACGGCGGTCGAAATATTCGGCGCGGTCGATGAAATAGACCGGCACGCCGTGAAAGACGGCCATGTAGACATCGCAGGTGATCGGCGCCCAGGGGTAGCCCACGGGCACGCCGGGGCGCACCAGATGGATGGGGTGTCCGCCGGTGGCCATGCGCCCGTACAGCGGGGTGACCACGGCCACGTTCAGCCCCTGGCGCGCCAGGGCCAGGGGCAGCGCACCCAGCACATCCCCGAGCCCCCCGGTCTTGGAGAAGGGGTACATCTCGGAGGTGACGAGCAATACGGGCGGCGAGCTTGGCATGTCTGTCGTCCTGCGCGGCATGGGCCACGCTAGCGGCGGTTCATGACGATTTCACGGCAAACCGGGCCAGGGCGGCGGCAAAATCGTCCAGGATGCGCGCGTGGTCGAAGGCCAGGGGCGCGGGCAGCCCGTCCAGGGGCCAGAAACGGGCCCGGGCCGCGTCGTCCCCGGCGCGCAGGGCCAGGGGATCGCGGGCCTGGGCGGCGTAGACCACGCTCATGGTCTGGAAGCGCGGGTCGCGCCCGGGGTCGGAATACACGCCCACAAGGCCCGTGAGCACCACGTCCAGCCCGGTCTCCTCGCGGGCCTCGCGCACGGCGGCGGCGGGCACGCTCTCGCCCAGGTCCACGAACCCGCCGGGCAGGGCCCAGCCGTGGGGCGGGTTGGCCCGCTCCACCAGGACCACCCCCCGCGCGGGGTCATAGACAACCACATCCACCGTGGGAAAGGGGTTGCGCTGCCGGGGCGCGTCGCGGCCGCAGTGCGGGCAGATCGTGTGTGGTTCCAAGGCCATGACTCCCCCCGGGCGGCGCCGGAGGCACCCCGCCCACACCGACCGTCCCGTGCCCGTTCAGGCCGGGGCCGCCGACTTTGAAGACGCTATCATGCTTGGACATATGACAATCGCAACGGAAAGACAAGGACGATTCCGCCGCCTCGCTCCGCTGTGGGGGACCGGCGCCCCGCCCCCCGCCACGGGTTCGAGAACCGCAGGCGCCTGCGGGGAAACCGGGCGGGCGAAGAAACCATGCGGGCGGCACATCCGGCGGCGGGGGGGCGCGTTGTGCAACTCCGGGCGGCGCGGGGCCCCGGCGGCAAGAAATTTGTACTCCGCCTCCGGGTCGCCCTCCCGGCTCCACGCCTTCCGGCCCGCCTCTCCGGACGCGCGCGGCGGGCCAGAAACGGGGAAACCGGCTTCCGGGCCACCACAACCCGAAAGCCGGCTTCCAACGAAGGAACGAAAGGATGCTTCTCACCAAGCACATCCCGTGCCAAAGGGCCGAAACGAAGGAGGCACCTTTTTAATCTTGCAATTACGGCATGTTGTACGAGGCATAATTTCCGCCACCGCCGAACACGGCCAGCCGGAGGTTCAGAATATTTAACCACCCGGTGCCGCCCCTGTGCGGGGCCGCCGCTCTCCGGGCACCACCGGCGGGGTTGCCTCCGCTGCGGGTCCGCGCGAAGCCGCCCGGCCCGGGGGCGGACCGGCGCAACGGCCCGGCCGCTCCTTCCCCGAAGCTCGCGCACCCAAAGGACAAGGAATTTATACCGCCGCCAGGCGCCGGGGAGCACCCGGAGGCAGTCGGTGCACGGCCCCCGGTTTTCCCCTGGCGCCGTGCGGCGGGCCAGAAACGGGGAAACCGGCTTCCGGGCCACCACAACCCGAAAGCCGGCTTCCAACGAAGGAACGAAAGGATGCTTCTCACTAAGCACATCCCGTGCCAAACGACACGGCACAGAAAAATTATTTAAAAATCCTTTTATTTCAATTTATTATATACAAATCGCTCCTTCGTGCCATCGCGCAGCCGGGGCGGGCCGGGGTATAGAATCTTTAACCACCCGGCTCCGCACCCCGCCCGGGCCGACCCCGGCCCCGGGGCCAGGCGCGGCACAATGGCCCGCCAAGCCCCGGACGGCGCGGCCTGCGCGGCGACAGGCCATGGCGGTACAACACGGCTGCACCGCACAGGCCGCAAGGCAAGGATTTTGAACCACGGACGGCGGGACGAGTCGAAAGGAAGGCGGGAGTTCCCCGGATGCGAGCCTTCAGGCCGCCGGACGCGGATCGAACCCCGCGCGGCGCAAAGCTTCCAGCCCCACGGCCCCCAGGCGGTGGACCACCAGGGCCGCCCCGCCCAGAGGCTCGACCACCGTGGACGGCGCGCCGCCCGCGGGGGCCGGGCCGAGCCCGACCACGCAGGCCACCCGCGCGGTCAGGGCCGGGTCCAGCTCCTCCAGCCGGGCCGTGGCGGGCCTGCCGCTCAGGTTGGCGCTGGTGGCAACCAAAGGCCGCCCGGACAGGCGGCACAGCGCGGCGGCCACGGGATGGGAAGTCACGCGCACGGAGGTCAGGCCGCGCGCGTCGTGCATGGCCCCGGGCAGCCCCGGCGCGGCCCGCACCAGCACCGACAGCGGCCCCGGCCAGAACGCCGCGCCCAGGCGCAGCACTTCGGGCGCGGGCCGCGGGGTGACCAGGGGCAACTGCTCCGGCCCGCAGATGACCAGGGGCAACGGTTTGGCCGGATCGCGGCCCTTGAGGGCGCACACCGCCCCGGCCACGGCGGCGCTGGTGCCGTCGCCGCCCAGGGCGTAGAGGGTCTCGGTGGGGTAGACCAGACACTGCCCAGCGGCCACGGCCGCCAGGGCTCGTTCCAGCTCCGGGCCTAGCGGGCGCACCACTCGCGCTCCAGGGCCTCGATCTCGGCGGCGGAAAAGCTCGGATGGTCGTACATGCCCGCCGCATTGCGCTGGCGGAAGGCCTCGTAGAGGATCACGGCGGCGGCCACGGACACGTTCAGGCTCTGGACCATGCCCATCATCGGGATGAAAATCTGGTCCGGCACCAAGGCTTCCAGTTCGGGGGAGACGCCACGGTGCTCGTTGCCCAGCAGGATGGCCGTGGGCCGGGTCAGGTCCCAGTGGGTCAGCGGCCGGGCGGTTCCGGAAAAGCCGGTGGACAGAAGCTGGAAGCCGCGCGCGCGCAGGTCGGCGACCATGGCCTGGGCGTCGGTGTGACGGCGGCGGGCCACCCATTTGCGGGCCGACGCCGAGGACTTGGCCCCCAGGTTGGGGAAGGCCGTGTCGGTGTAGAACAGGTCGATCTCGTTGACCCCGAAGGCGTCGCAACTGCGCAGGATGGCCGAGACGTTGTGCGGGTCGTGGATGTTGGTCAGCACCAGGCGCAGATCCTTCTGCCTGCGCTCCAGCACCTGGCGCACCCGGGCCTTGCGGTCATCGGTCCGGCATTCGGGGATTCTCTTCACAGCGCTCCTCGTGCGGCGCACGCGGGTCCGCTCCTTCTTGCGGACCTCGGGGGCCGGGGTCGTATCGTCGTCGTGCATGGTTCCTCCTGCCGTCCGGCGCGGCACCGGACGGAGCCGGGCCGGACGGGCCGGGCGGACAGGACATACACGGTTTCGCCCGGATTGGAAACCGCCTGGGCCCTGGGCCCGTTTCCCGGCCCCCCGCCGCGCCCGCGCCCACGCAAAGCCCCCCGGGCCGCGCGGGCGGCCCGGGGGGCGAAGAAGCGCTGTGCCCGGTCCGCCGGGCGGATTCAGGCAGGCGCGCCCTGGGCGGCCGCCTGACGAATCTTGCCCAGCAGTTCGTCCAGTTCACAAGGTTTGAGCAGAGAGTCGAAGGCTCCCAGGGCCAGGCCCTGACGCGTGGCCCGTTCCGAGCCGTGCCCGGTGAACAGGATCACCGGCAGCTCCGGGACCATGGCCTTGACGATCCGCAGCAGTTCGATGCCGTCCATGCCCTCCATCTTGAGGTCGACCACGGCCACGTCGAAATCGGCCCGGCGCAGGATGCGGACGGCCTCGCGCCCGGACCCGGCCACCTGGACGCGCAGCCCCCGACGTGCCAGCCGCCTGGCAAGCACGTCCGCGAAGCCCGCCTCGTCGTCCACCAGCAGCAGGCGCAGGGGCCGACCGGTCGCATCCACCGAGGTCACGGCGCGGTCCTAGTCGCCCCGGCGCAGGGCGATGGCCTCGGCCTCGGCCTGGAGGATGCGCGCCTCGTGGCCCTGGTGACGCAGGGCGGCCTTGCCGACCTTGGCCACCAGGTCCTCGATTTCGCAGGGCTTCATCAGGTAATCGAAGGCGCCCAGGCGCATGCCCTCGATGGCCGTCTCCACCGTGCCGTGGCCGGTCAGCATGATGACCTCCACCAGCGGGTATTCGGCCTTGATGCGCCGCAGGGTTTCCACCCCGTCCATGCCCGGCATCTTCACGTCCAGGACGACCACCTCGGTGCCCGCGGTTTGCAGGGCGTCCAGGGCGGCCTCGCCCGAAAGCGCCGTGCGCACCACCATGCCCCGCTTGGCCAGTCGCTTTTCCATGGCCTCCACGAAGCCCTGCTCGTCGTCCACCAACAAGACCTTCTCGTGCATCGCTCTCTCCTCGCGGCGCGGCACGGCCGATTGCGGCCCGGCGCCTGTCGCGTTGTCCCGGCCCCGGCGGGGCCCTGCTTTTTTCCTGTCCACCACTCGCCCGTTGGAACGGGCGTCTCGTTCACTTCTTCACATAGGTCCATTGCACAGGAAACAAGCGATATGTCAATAGAAACAACGCGACCTGGAGCGAATTGCCGCATATTGGCCCTTGCCAAACCGTTTCAAAATGTTTCATAGAAAAAGTGCGCCGGGGCCTGACCCCGGGGCGCAACCCGCAACCCAGGAGCGCCCAGATGACCGAGCCCCCCACGGCCCGGGCCGCCCCGCGCATCGACGGCGTGTTCGACGCGCCCATCCCCTTCCTGCCCCTGCTGGACGAGATTCCCCTGGCCGTGGTGCTGCTCGACCGCGAGCGCACCGTGGTGGCCATGAACCAGGCCGCCGAGGTGCTGACGGGCTTCCCGGCCCGGCGCGCCGTGGGCCTGCCCTGCCGCCACGTGCTGCGCGCCAACGTCTGCGTGCGCGGCTGCCCGGTGGCCGAGCTGGCCGCCGGGTCGGGCCCGCTGTGCCGCGAGGGCGACATCATCAACGCCGACCGCCTGCGCCTGCCCGTGCGCATCACCGCCTCGGCCCTGCACGACGCCCGGGGCCACCTGGCGGGCTACATGGAGACCATCGAGGACCTGCGGCTGTTCCAGAACATGGAACCGAAAAACATGAACGCCCTGGGCTACGCGGGCTTCATCGGCCAGAGCCCGCGGATGGGCGGGGTCTTCAAGCTCCTGCCCAGCATCGCCCAGACCGATTCCTCCGTGCTCGTCACCGGGGAGACGGGCACGGGCAAGGACCTGCTGGCCGAAGCCCTGCACCAGGCCTCGGACCGGGCCAAGGGCCCCTTCGTCAAGGTCAACTGCGGCGCCCTGCCCGAAACCCTGCTGGAGTCCGAACTGTTCGGCCACGTCAAGGGCGCCTTCACCGGCGCGGTGGAGAACAAGAGCGGGCGCTTCAAGCTGGCCCACAACGGCACCCTGTTTCTGACCGAAATCGGCGACCTGCCCCTGTCGCTCCAGGTCAAGCTGCTTTCCTTCCTGGACGACAAGACCGTCTATCCTCTGGGCGGCACCAAGGGCCTCAAGGTGGACGTGCGCATCATCGCCGCCACCCACCGCGACCTGGAGGCCATGGTCCGCGAGGGCCGTTTCCGCGAGGACCTGCTCTTCCGGCTCAACGTGGTGCGCATGCACCTGCCCCCCCTGCGCGAGCGCGGCGGCGACGTGGACATGCTCCTGGACCATTTCCTGGCCCAGTTCAACGCCGCCTTCCAGAAGCGCATCGGCGGCTTCGAGCCCGCAGCGCGCAAGCTGCTGCTGCGCTATCCCTACCCCGGCAACGTGCGCGAGCTGCGCAACATCGTGGAGTACGCCGTCAACGTCTGCGACGGCGAAATCATCTCGCCGCGCCATCTGCCCACGTACATGACCCGCCCCGAGGCCCGGCGCATGGAGGCTCCCGTGGCCCGGGCCGAGGCGCCCCTGCGCGCCGCCGCGCCCCGGCCCGGGGCGTCGAGCTGGCGCGAGGCCGAGCGCGAGCTGATCCTCGAAGCCCTGACCCAGGCCCGGGGCAGACGCGGCCGGGCCGCCGAGATCCTGGGCTGGGCCCGCAGCACCCTATGGCGCAAGATGCGCAGCCACGGGCTGGAGATGCCCGACGAGGAGGAGCGCCGATGACCGCCCCCCGGGCCGTGAAGGCCCTCATCACCCTGGACCTGGACACCGTGGCCCCGCGCTTCGACCTGACGGCCGACGTATGGATCGGACGCATCGAGCCCGACGGAAGCGTGCGCGAGGCCAAAACCCTTGTGCTTTCCTCGGCCTCGGCCGACGAACTGTGCAAGCTGGCGCTCACGGAGAAGATCGACGTGGTGGTCTGCGGCGCGGTGGAGGACAAGTACTACGAGTACCTGCAATGGAAGGACGTGCGCGTGCTCGACTCCGTGGTCGGGAACCTGGACGCCGTGATCCGGGCCCTGGCCCGGGGCGCCCTGGAGCCGGGAGCCGTGCTCGCGCCCCTACCCGGAGGGGAATGAGCCCAAAAAAGGCGCGCGGGGCGGGCCCACCCGCCGCCGCGCGCCGCCGCGATGAGGAAAATGCGGCCTACAGGCCCACGGCCCGGCCTTGAACGGGGCGATCCAGGGCGATCACCCGGGGCACGATGAGCTCGAAGCCCTTGGAGCCGTGCCAGCGCACGTCGTCCGCCGGGCGCCCCTGGTAGAGCACCGCCTCGAGCACCAGGTAATCCGCCGTGCCCATGGCCTGATCCAGGCGCCGCGTTTCGTAGGAGAACCCGGCGGGATCATAGTCGGCCACGCCGTTCCAGACCCAGGAGCACCCGCAGCGCTCGTTGTCGTACCCCATGACGCACAGGTAGTTGACCTTGGCGCCCAGGTGCCGCGGCGGGGTCACGTCCATGCGCCCGCGCGGCAGGTCCTGCCCGCCGCCCGCCACGGGCGCGCCGTCCAGGGCCACGCGCACGCGCAGCTCGGCGTCCAGGCGCATGCCGTAGGCGCAGGTGTTGCCCTTGCGCCACCAGTTCAAATACTTCTGCTTGTAAATACCGCTACCCAGGCGCCGCACCTTGCGCGCCGTGGCCTCCGAGACGGGGTGCACGGCCAGGTCGCAACAATTGCCTTCGGCGGCGAATACGAGTTGCACGTCTTCAATCTCCTTGCTGTTACGGCGTTTCCACCCTTGTTGCCTTCGCCCTCATGCGGCGCCGGGCCCGGCACCGGCCCCCCGCCGTGGCGGGCCGCCCAGCGGCTTTCCGCGCCGACCGGCGGCAACGGAACGTGCGCGCCCTGGCGGCTCCGCGAAACCCGGGGCAACTCCCCGGCCGGGCCGACCGCCGGAACAGCCTGCCGGAACCACCCGCCCCGGGCGGAAATATCCTGGCCGCGCCGCGTGCATACATACTGTTTGAATGAACAAACAGCCATGTGAAAGATGTAACGATTCCCAAGAGGAAAGGCAAGAGGGGATTCTTCCGCAGAACAAAGGAAATTCCGGTCAGAGAAAATCGGCGGCAAATTCATAACACGCTGAATATTTAACTAAAACTTCGGTTCCCCCGGCCTCCGCTCCGCCCCTCCCTGCCCGGAATGGCTTGCTCCTCCGGAGGCACCCAGGGTTTGTAAAAAAATGGGAGCTATATACTTGGCTAGCCGCGATCCAACAAGATTGATTTTGTTGACCAATATGAAAACTTGATTTTCTGTGAGAAATGATTAGAAATGGAGGGAGCCACAGGGCGACTGCTTAGGTTAGGACCACAGCTTCTTCAGCTTAGCCACGACGGTCATCGTGACATTAACAAGCTGAAGGATAGCAATGGCCAACGCGATCGCATCATCCATACACATTCTCCTTGTTGCAGGTTGTGACCAGGGCCAGTCCTCTGGTCAGCCGTCACCCAGATTGTGGCCTGCCTGCGGAGATGCTCTGAATGCGCCCTGAGGCTCCCATTCTGAAGTTCTTTATCCGTTAATCCTATTTTTCAATTTGGTCTATACCCTGGAAGGCTCCGATAGCCTTTAGGGCGGTCTCTGTCGGTATTTTCCCCTGTTTGGCGCTTGAGAGAAGATACTTAGGGAATTTTACTGTTAAGTAGTTAATCCTTAACCATTGCCGAAAGTATCCAAGCGCCGCATCAGGGTAGGCATACGACGGTTGCGGGTTGCTTTTGGCTTGAGGATAATAATCTGGGTATTCATGGTTAAAGCGTGTTCTCTCCCCAAAGTGCTCAGCGAGGTTGTTGTCTGTCCAAAACTTACTCCATGCTTTTCCAACCGAAATATCTGGAACAACCTTGTCGCTTATGATGATGCCAGATCTAATCATCGGTACAATTATTGATGCTATTTCTCTGAACACACTGAAATAACCAAGTGGTACCGCATCAAGTGTGATATCAATCCTGTCGTGAAAATGCTTCCAACTATCCAGGGCTTCTCTATTTGGAGTATAGCCAGTTGCAGTATATATTAAATCCCTGAAAGTTTGTCTTGCAAGTAGCCTGTAGGCAACAATAGCCTGTTCTTTTTTATCATCTGCAACAAAGGCGTAGTATTCAAGGATTGCCATACATACTGGCTCGGTGTACGCATTAATCCTTGACCCATTGTATTCTGACGGGACGAATAGAAAATTTTCGTCATAGTTAAATGACTTAAGAAGTTTTACAATTTTCTTACCTCGCGGTTTACTTTTTTCATCTTGCCAGTTGGATGCGAGGCGATTGATAACCTTCCTGTCGGCACCGCACATTCTAGCTAGGCCGCTTTCGGTCAAATACGGCGTCCCATTTTCAAGAACGCCCATTTCGATCCCACGGTATTCAACTTGCTTTTCAACATGGAATAATACCCCCTGAGTCGGGGGTGGGCCTAAAACAGGAAGTTTTGCGTCTAACACATTGATTTTTTGTGATATTTGGGGTGGGCCTAAAACTGCAGCTGACACATCATCAAAATCAGCATCAATTGGTTCGATAAGCTTCTGTTTTCTAGCCATGAGCCAACTCCACATACGTAAGCCTCTGGCCTACGGTTTCGCACAAAGTGCGTTCAATGAATTCCATGGTTGACAAATCAAAAGTGTTGTGCCTGAAAGAAAACTCATTGATGTATCTGTGCAGATTCTTTGCACTCATATAGTGATAGACGCCATAGTATCCACGATTGAGGAGCGCCCAGAAACTTTCAATCCCGTTCGTATGCGCCTTGTCCTTAATGTACTCGCCAACTGAATGCTTCACTGTGATATGCTTATATCCGGCTATCCCACGATAAGAGGCCAAATCGTCAGTCACAACAACCGAACCTTGGGCCACATTGTGAGCAATAAACTCGTGAAGTGTCTTTTTGTCAACACGGTCAACGCGGCTGGCAATTACTTGACCAGACTCGGACACCACGCCGACTGGTGACTTGCCCACGCTGCCACGGCCCATTCTCAGCTTCTTATTTGAGTGCTTGTTGGTCTCCTTGCCGCCGATATAGCACTCGTCAACTTGGACTTGCCCATCAAGCCTGTCGTTCCCGTCACCAAACCACGCTTCGCGGATGCGGTGAGCAAGAAACCAAGCAGTCTTTTGGGTAACGCCAAGCTCTCTAGCCATTTGAGTGGACGGAATTCCCTTGCGGGCCGTGGTCATCATGTAAATAGCCATGAGCCACTTATGGAGAGGAACCTTTGATTCAGACAGGACGGTTCCAGTGCGGACACTGAAATGCTTTCGGCAGGATCGGCAGCGGTAGGGCATGGGCTTGTGGTCAACGCACTCAACCGTGTTGTCGCTGCCGCAATGGGGGCATCGCCGCTCATCTCCCCAGCGCCTATTTTCAAAGTACACGCGGGAAGATTCTTCATCCGGGAAATTTTGTAAGAATTCGTAGAGGCTTAATGAATCGTTGCTAGACATTGGCGCTCTCCATTCGTGTCTTGTTGGATACAAGATAGCGAATCAAAAGTGGCTAGTCAAGTGCGCTTATAAAGTTTTAAGCAAGTTTTGGCTAGCTATGTATATAGTCCCCAAAAAAATCCCATGCGGGAAATAAGCGAAGCGCGGCGCGGGATGCGGGCCGGACGACAGAATTCGCCCGGAGCAAAGGTCGGCCTTGGGTGGGACAGGTCCACCAGGCAGGGATCGTGGCCCGGCCGGGTAAATCCTTGCACCTTCACGGACAGGGAGCCCCCCTTCGGGGCCCCGGCGGCGAAGCCCGCCCGGGTGCAGGCGGGCGCGGCCAGCGGAAACGCCACCGGCGGCGGCGGCACAGGCTTTTTGCATCATCGCACAACAATTCCGCCGCGCCCCCCGGCCACCGCGACTCCTCTTTCCGGCCCCGCGCATCTTCGCGGGCAGGGAGACCTCCCGCCTTCGGGACCGCCGCAGGGGGCCCCCCGCGCGCCTCGCTCTTCCCGCCATCCGCCTGCCGTCCGGCCCGCTCCACGCGCCACGCTCCGTATCGACCACCCCATCGCCTGGCCCGCTCCACCGCCGCAAAATCCGACCGCTTCGGGAGGAAAAGTCGCGCCCGGAACAGTTGCGCCACGAACGGAACGCATCCTGAAAAAACAGACTGTTCCGCTCATATTCAACCTTTTCGTATCAGAATGTTTCATCTTGAATCTTTCATTTTGTCTTATTTTGTTTCACTTCCCGGACAACTCGAACCTTTCTTTTTACAACATACCAAAAATACTACGTATTCCTCTCTGGCATATTTCATGCTCTACCAATCTCGACTTGTGAATTTTATCTCTTTCTTTCACAAGTAAATTCAGTATGTTGCATTGGCCACTGGCCGGGGAGGCCCGGGCCGGGCCGAAAAGCGGGGGATCATGGACTACAGGGTGCTTCTCATCGCGCCGGAAGACGGCTTCAGGCACAAGGTCGCGGACCGGCTCACGGACTGCGGCCTGGACGTGCTGGCCGAGGCGGACCCCGACGAGGCCGTGCGCGTGCTGGCCGACCGGGGCGCCGAGGTGGTGCTGTTCGCCGCCGGAGAGGAACACGACAAGGACCTCGCCCTGCTCACGCGGCTTCTGGCCGCCGCCCCCCGGGCCGGAATCATCCTGCTCGAGCCCGGCGGCGACGTCGATTTCGCCATGCAGGCCCGCCGCCACGGCGTGTTCGACGACATGCTCGTGCCCTTCGAGATGGCGGATCTGCTGGCCCGGATCGAACAGGCCGGGCGCGCCGCCCGGGGCCCGCAACGCTGACCGGGCGCCCCGCGCCCATGCACACAAGGTCGGCCCCGGGTCGGCCACAACATCGCCAGGAGGCAGGTTCATGGAAACGACCATCAAGGAACTCATGATTCCCATCGAGGAATACGTCACCGTGCGCGAGGAGCACACGCTGTACGAGTACTTCCAGGCCCTGGAAGCCGCCCGCGCCGCCAAGGCCGCGGCCCACTGCCACCGCGACGCCCTGGTCATGGGCCCGGACGGCCAGGTGGCCGGCAAGGTGACCATCTACGACGTATTTCTGGCTTTGGAGCCGGGCTACAAAAGCATCCTGGAATCCCTGTCGAGCACCTCGGTGCTCACCCCGGGCTATCTGGCCGGAATATACAAGGACTTCGACCTGTGGGCCAAGCCCTTGCCCACCCTGTGCCAGCGCGCCGCGCGCCTGACCGTGGGCGACATCATGCACCGCCCCGAGGCCGCCGAATTCGTCGAGGAGACCGACCCCGTGGACGTGGGCCTGCACCGCTACGTCATGGGCGTGCATCAGCCGCTGCTGGTGCGCGGCCCGGGCGGGCGCGTCAGCGGCGTGCTGCGCTTCGGCGACGTGTTCAAGCGCGTGAAGGACATGACCCTGGCCTGCGCCCTGTAAGCCCCGATTTCCAACCCGACCACAAAGGATAATGCAACCATGAACGCAGCAGCAACGGCACCCGCTCAACCTTTCGACTGGAAGCGCCTCGTGTTCCTGCTCACGGGGCTGGTCCTGTTCACCGTCGTTTATTTCTCCCCGGCCTGGCCCGACGCCGTGGACCCCATGGGCGCGCACTTCACGCTGAGCCGCGAGGGCAAAGGCGCCCTGGCGGTGTTCCTGCTGGCAGGCACCTGGTGGGTCTTCGAGGTCGTGCCCATCGGCATCACCTCGCTGATGATCGGCATCCTCCAGGCCGCCTTCCTCATCCGCCCGGCCAAGGTCGCCTTCAAGGACTTCATGGACCCCTCGGTCATGTTCATCTTCGCCTCGCTGGTCATCGGCGCCGTGTTCACCAAGACCGGCCTGACCAAGCGCCTGGCATACAAGATGCTCGACATCGTGGGCGAGCGTACGTCCATGATCTACCTGGGGTCCTTCGTGGTTTGCGGCCTGCTCACGCATATCATGGCCCACACCGCCGTGGCCGCGACCCTCTACCCGCTGCTCATCGCCATCTACGGCCTGTACTCCGACGATCCGCACACCCCGACCAGGTTCGGCAAGGGCCTGTTCGTCGGCATGGCCTTCGTGGCGGGCGCGGGGTCCATCGTGACCCTGCTCGGCGCCGCGCGCGGCGCGGTGGCCCTGGGGTTCTACAAGGACATCATGGGCAAGGAAATCAGCTTCTTCGAGCTGTCCTACTACATGGCGCCCATAGGCTGGCTGATGATCTTCCTGCTGTGGGGCTTCATCATGATCGCCTGCAAGCCCGAAAAGAAGACCATTCCCGGCCTGCGCCAGAAGGCCCGTGAGCTGAACGCCTCCCTGGGGCCGCTCTCGCGCGATGAGATCCTGGCCGCCGTCATCGTCGGCGCCGCCATCGTCATCATGAGCCTGCGCTCCTTCATCCCGGCCCTGGACGCCATCGACAAGACGGCCATCATCCTGTCCTCCACCGTGCTCTTCTACGTCCTGCGCATCCTGGACCTGAAGGACCTGGAAGAAGTGCCCTGGAACATCGTGCTGCTCTTCGCCGGAGCCATGTCCATCGGCTTCTGCCTGTGGGAGACGGGCGCGGCCAAGTGGCTGGCCGTGAACTGGCTGGCCATCTTCAAGGAGGCCCACTGGTTCGTCTTCGTCATGTCCATCGCCTTCTTCGTCATGGTCATGACCAACTTCATCATGAACGTGGCGGCCATCGCCATCTCCCTGCCCGTGGCCCTGGTCATCGCGCCCTACCTGGGCGTGTCCGGCGAGGTCATCCTGTTCGCCTCGCTGGTCACGGCGGGCATGCCCTTCCTGCTGCTTGTGGGCGCGGCGCCCAACGCCATCGCCTACAACTCGCGCCAGTTCACCAGCGGCGAGTTCTTCATGCTCGGCATCCCGGCCAGCATCATCCTGCTGATCGTCGTCGGGCTGGCCGTGTTCGTCATCTGGCCGCTGATGGGCATGCCCACCACCCTGCCCACCGGGGGCTAGACCGTAGGGAACCAAAAGCGTAGACAAAGGGGCGGCGCCGGGTCGGGCCGGCGTCGCCCCTCTCTTCGCCAAACGAAAGCAAGGCGGTATCTTCATGAGTCAGTTGAACAAGTTGCTGGAGAGCATCATCACGAGGGCCAACGTCAACTTGCGAGAGTTTGCGGATGTGGGCCCCCACATCCGCGAGCTGGTCCCATTCGAACATTTCTCCTGTTTCTACGCCTTCTACGCCCTGACCCTGCACCACCCCCTGCATTTCAAATTCCGCGAATCCTGCCTGTCCGGCACCTATTTCCTCGGCAAGTGCGATGTCCAGCGCTCCATTATCTACAAGAGCGACATCCGCGGCGACGAACTCAAGCGCAAGGGCGACGTGTTCGACATCGAGGGCATGAAGATCAAAGTCTACAGCGACGAATTCATCGCCATCCGCGACAGCTACCTGCTCAAGACCCTGGTCCACAACTATTCCCACGACCCCGAAAACCTCGAAAAATTCGCCATCCGCAACACCGTGGCCCTGCACTGGTCCAATATCCACGGCTCGCCCGTGGAGGGCTGCCTGCTCGAGCCCTTCGCCACGGTGGACTTCACCAGCGCCCACAACTGCGTGTTCGGCGCCCACAGCTACGTGCAGGTCGGCGAGCTGTCGCACACCTACGTCAAGCCCGGCCGGGTCTGGATCCGCTCCGAAGGCTCCTTCGAGTTCGACTACCAGTTCCCCCAGGAAGTGCTCGACCGCTTCGTGCACTACGAGCCCGGAAGCTGCCCCTCGGGCATCATGATGGACTACGTGGAGGACCGCAAAGAGGACTTCATCCCGGTCTACTCGACCGTGAACCAGTCCGTTTCCATCCCCGTGCCCCGGGGCGCGTCCCTGTCGCCCTACGCCGTGGTCAAGGGCGAAACGAACATCGACGAGAACGTGCTCGTCTGCCAGCGGGCCTACCTGGCCGAGGCATCCCTGGGCCACGGCGCCAACGCCCAGGAGAACTGCTACATCGTCCACTCGCGCCTGGAGGGCTACAACGTCACGGCCCACGGCGGGAAGATCATCCACGCCCACTGCGAGTCCAACTGCTTCGTGGGCTTCAACGCCTTCGTCCACGGCACCCCGGAGCACCCGCTGCAAATCGGCAAGGGCTGCATCGTCATGCCGCACACCATCATCGACGCGGTCGAGCCCCTGGCCATCCCCCCGGGCACCCTGGTCTGGGGCTACATCCAGAACGCCGAAGACCTCAAGCGCCACTCCGTTTCCCTCTCGCGGCTGCGCGATTTCAGCGGCGAGGCCGACTTCGGCACCATGCGCTTTTCCGGCAGCGGCCGGGCCTTCGTGGATGCGTTCTCCAACCGCATCCGGCACATCCTGGAGGCCAACGGCGCCTACTACGACCCCGCCACCGGCCAGGGCGCGGGCCACGCCCAGAAGAACAACGACATGGCCTACAACATCGTCCAGCCCTACCCCGCCGGGGACAAGCAGGGTCTCTACCCGACCCTGGAAATCAGCCCCGCGCGTGAGGACATTTTCGGCGACGACGACTAGTACGCCCCGGGTTCCCGTCCTGGCGCCCCGGCCCGCAGCGCGGGCCGGGGCGCCTGCCGTCGGGCCCGGTGCCCGGCGCATCCGAACCACGCGCTTGCGCCACCGGGAACATATCCGCGCTATGGCACTTCGCGCCACTTTGTGATACGCGCCATCCACCGGGCACGCACCCGGGGCAACCGGCCGCCGCGCGGCCCAGGCAACGGAGAAACGCCATGCATTCCGCACGCAGCCTTCACGCCGCCCTTCTGGCGGCCCTGGCCCTGGCCGTCCTGGCCGCCCTGCCGGAGGCGGCCCAGGCACACCGCGCCAACATCTTCGCCTACACCGAGGGTGACACGATCCGCCTGGAGGCTTCCTTCAGCGGCGGCAAGCCGGTCATGAACTCCCCGGTGGAGGTCTACGACGCCGCTTCGGGCGCCCTGCTGCTGACCACGCAGACCGACGCCGAGGGCCGCGGCGCCTTTGCCGTGCCCCAGGCCGCGCGCGACGCCCGGGCGGACCTGAATCTGGTGCTGCTGGCGGGCGAGGGCCACCGGGGCGAGTGGACCATCAAGGCCGGGGAATACCTAGCCGACCTGGAAGGCGCCGCGCCCGGCGGCGAGGCCGCGCCCACGCCCGGCGCCCCTTCCGCCGCCCCCCAGGCCGCTTCCGGCGCGGCCCCGGTGGACGAAGCCGTCCTGCGGCGCATCGTGGCCGATGCCGTGAGCCACGAGCTGGCGCCCCTGCGCCGCTCCCTGGCGGCCATGGCCGAGCCGGGCCCCACGGTCCACGACGTGCTGGCGGGCATCGGCTACATCCTGGGCCTGTTCGGCATCGCCGCCTGGATGCACAGCCGCAAGGCGGGCCGGTGATCGAGGAGCGCCTGCAGCACGGCCACGGCCCGCTGCACCGCCTGGACCCGCGCGCCCGCCTCGTGGCGGCCACGGCGTGGTCCGTCGCGGCGGCGGTGATCCAGGCCCGGCCCGCGGCCTGGGCGGCCCTGGCGGCCTCGGCCCTGCTGCTGGCCGCCGCGCGTCCGCCCCTGGGCGAGGTGGCCCGCCGCCTGGGCGCGGTGAACGTCTTCATCGCCCTGCTCTGGGTGCTCATGCCCTTCAGCACGCCCGGAGAGCCCGCATTCTCCGTGCTCGGGCTCGCGGCCACGCGCCAGGGCCTGGAACTGGCCGCGCTCATCACCCTGAAATCGAACGCCATCGTCCTGGCCTTCATGGCCCTGGTGGCGACCATCCCGGTCCAGGACCTGGGCCATGCCCTGCGCAAGGTCGGCGTGCCCCTCAAGCTGGCGCTGCTGCTGGTGTTCACCCACCGCGCCGTGCAGGCCATGGCCGGAGAATTCCGCCGCATGCGCCAGGCCATGACCGTGCGCGGCTTCGTGCCCCGCTCGGACCTGCACACCTGGAGGGCCTACGCCTGCCTCGCGGGCATGATCCTCGTGCGCGGCATGGACCGCGCCGAGCGCGTGCGCGAAGCCATGCTCTGCCGGGGCTTCACCGGCGAGTTGCGTTCCATCAACCCGCTGGCCGCCCGGCCTGTGGATCATCTTTTCCTGGCCGCCATGCTTTGCGCCTCGGCGCTGCTGGCCTGGGCCGGGCTTTGGGGGACCGCGCCATGAGCGCCCCGCTGTTCGAACTGCGCAAGGTCACCTACGGCTACCCGGGCCATCCTCCCGTGCTGCGCGACCTGGATTTCTCCTTTGCCGGAACCGAGCAGATCGGGCTGATCGGCCCCAACGGCTCGGGCAAGACGACCCTGGCGCGCATCGTCATGGGCCTTGCCCGGCCGGACGCGGGGCAGGTGCTGCACCACGGCCAGCCCCTGACGTGCGACCGCGACTTCACGGCCATCCGCCGCGAGGTGGGCCTGCTCTTCCAGAGCGCCGACGACCAGCTCTTCTACCCCTCGGTGCTGGAAGACGTGGCCTTCGGGCCGCTGAACCTGGGGCTCGCGCCCGCCGAGGCCCTGGCCCGCGCGCGTGAAACCCTGGGCCGCCTGGGCCTTGCGGGCTTCGAGCAGCGCATCACCTACAAACTTTCCGGCGGGGAGAAGAAACTCGTGTCCCTGGCGGCCGTGCTGGCCATGCGGCCCCGGGCGCTGTTCCTGGACGAACCCACCAACGCCCTGGACACCGACACCCGCGCCCGGCTCATCGCCATCCTGGACGAACTGGACATCCCGCGCATCATCATTTCCCACGATTTCGACTTCCTGGCCCAGACCACGCGGACGATCTACGCCCTGGCCGACGGGCGCGTCCATTTCGACGGCCACACCGCGACCCACGAGCACATTCACGCCCACGTGCATGCCCATGTGCATGCCCACGCCCACGGCGCGGTGCCCCACGTGCATGAAGACGACCACGAACACGCCGCCGGGCCCGGGCCGGACCCCGGCCACACCCCCGCCTGAGGCGCACGCCCGGGCCGCCAGCAACGGACAAGGAGCAGCCGAGAATGGCCTTTCATCTGCGCGAGCACGGATTCGACGCCACCCTGGAGGCGGCCAGCGAACATGAGGACGCCGTGGTGGTTCACGGCTGGGTGAACCAGGGCGGATTCTGGCACGTCCACGCCTGGGTGGAAACCGGGGCGGGCGTGCTGGATCTCACCGAGACCCACGACCCCCAGGACCCGGCGGCCTATTACGCCCGCCTGGGCATCGCTCCGGCCCGCACCGTGCGTTACGGGCGCGTGGAATTCTTCACCCTGTTCGCCGAGCACGGCCACATGGGCCCCTTCGACCCGGCCTTCGAGGCCGCGCGGCCCGAGGGCGAATAGCGCCGAGCGCGGCGCCTGGGCGGCACCGGGAGGGCGCCGGTGCGACAATACGGGCGGCATCCGGACGGCGAGGCGCCAAACGCGCGAGGCAGGCGGGCGGCCCGGATTTCGCCCACTCCCCGGCCCAAGGGGCGCGGAGCCTCCCGGCGCCGCGCCGAAAGCCGGGCGGGAAGCGCCTCGCGGGGCTTCTCCCCGGGGCCTTTGTCTGCTAGGGAAGGCGGATGAAGAAAGGAATCCTGCTGGTCGCCTTCGGTTCAAGCCGCCAGGAGGCGCACCTGACCCTGGACCGCTTCGATGCCCGGGTGCGCGAGCGCTTCCCGGGCCTGCCCGCGCGCTGGGCCTTCACCTCGGGGGTCGTGCGCGGCAAGCTGGCCGAGTCGGGCATGAAGACCGACTCCGTGGCCAAGGCCCTGGAAAAGATGTGGTTCGAGAAGTACACCCACGTGGCCGTGCAATCGCTGCACGTCATCACCGGGCGGGAGTACGACGGGCTGGCGGCGGACGTGGCGGGCTTCAACGCGCCGGGGCGGGCCTTTGCCGGGCTGGCCCTGGGCGGCCCGCTGCTGCGCGGCCCGGCGGACGTGCCCCCCGCCGTGGAGGCCATCCTGGCCAACCTGCCCCCGCAGCGCGAGCCCGGCGACCCCGTGGTGCTCATGGGCCACGGCACCTGGCACACGGGCGACAGCCTCTACGACCTGCTCTACGACGCCCTGCGCGCCCGCAGCGAGGATGTGTTCCTGGCGACCATGGACGGGCGGCTGACCATCGCCGAGGTCCGCGACGCCCTGCTGGCGCGCGACGCCACCCGCGCCTGGCTCCAGCCCCTGCTGGCCATGCCCGGCCGCCACGTCCACCACGACATGTGCGGCCCCCAACAAGGCTCCTGGGCCACCATCCTGCGCACCGTCGGCATCACCCCCATCTGCGCCACCACCGGCACCGCCGAATACCCCGAATTCGCCGCCCTCTGGCTCGACCACCTGGAGGAGGCGGTGCGGGAGTTGGGGTGATACCCTTGGACTATCATGGTGGATCTGACCAGAATTAAACTGACGGTTTCTTGAATGCCATTCATAGCAACCGGGATGGGATCTAACCAGATTACATCTTACATTAGATATTTCGTTTGCCCTTACAGCGAGGATATTGCGAACAACCCCAAAATTTCCCGTAACGCCCGGAACACTGCCGCATCGTGGAACCACAACGCGGGCAGGTGGGGGTGCTAGATGTGGCAATTGTTCGTGGTGGTGCAGGTGCTGCGACGCGGAATATTTGGGAAGGTGGCGGCGTGAAACTGGTCGGTGGTGTCATTATCAGCGAGACGGTTGATGTCGGAATCGATGCACCCAACTCGCGCAGGTCTTGTTCGGCTTGGGCGCGAGCAGCAAGCGCGTCGGTCAGCGCCCTATCACTTCTGGCCTTGGTGGGCAATGCGTCTAGCCGGGCCTTGGCGTTTCTCAGGGCTCCCAGCCCGTTGCGGATCGTGGATTCCAGCTTCGCCTTTTCTGCCGCGAACCGTCCACGCAACGCCCTTTCGTCGGCAACGTCCTGAGCGTTCGGCGTCCGGTCATACTTAAACCGGGACTCGTGTCCCCGTCGCCACGCCACCAGCTTGCCGGTCATCACGTCACCGAACCCCGGCACTCGCAGCACGGCGGAATGGTTCACATCGGCGGCGGTCTCAATTCCGAAGGATATCAGCGTGGCCGTTTTCGCCGGGCCGATACCGGAGATACCCGCGCGCCGGACGGAGAAACGGTCAAGATAGGCCTGTCGCTGGCGCGACTCCCGGTTGGACTTCATCACCATGAGTTCGCGGGCAAGCGCATCGTCATGGCCCTTGTAGACGCCGATTGCGGCGTCCAAATCGCCGCGCACCTTCACAATCTCAGTCATGCCATTACGTTTAACAAAGGCATTCAACTCGCGCTGCACTCGTTCATCGGCCTTCTTAAAGGCTTGTTGAAACGGGCCGAGGTCAACTTCACGGCTGAAGAAGATGACCCACCCCAAAATTACCAGCCCGATCCACACAAACCACGCCGGGGTGAAATAGATAAAACCGGCAACTGCGCCGCCCATCATCAACAGGCCCATGAAAGCACGCCCGCGCTTCCCGTTCCTAGCTTCACTTAGTGCATTGCTGGCACCTCGTGGCGTAGCCGTAGCGGGAAGCAAGTCCGCGACCGTTGGGAAACGAAATGCCAGAATCTCGCGGATTGCCTGTTCTGTGCCCCGCGCATCGGTCGGGATATTCGATTCCACGGAGGTCAGGTCCGGGAACATTTCAAAGCCGCTGTTGGTGGTCAGCTTGCACCAGATACACCCACCGGCGGCGCTGGGATAGTAGTGTGTCTTGACCTTGCTACAGTGATTCAGTGAGACTTTCAAAGTTTTGAGGATATAAATCCAGTCCTGCGCGCTCGGACGTACGTCCGGTATCAGTCCGAATGCGTTTTCGAATGCACGGGAGACGGCATCCGGAAACATGTCGAGTCTCAGCGCACCGGGTGGCGGCGTTGTCTGTGTTGCCGCTTGCCGGATGAGCGAAAAAGCAAACCGGTTCTGGGCAATGGCTTCGCCCATGGAAATATCCGGCCCCTTGTAGCACCCGGCGTAGGGGTGACGGCCCATGAAAAGAAGGTGGAAGATCGCAACCGCCAGCCCGAAATTGTCGTGCTCTATAGTGCGCTCCACGTTTTCGAAGCGAATTCCGTGCAGTTCTGGTGGAGTAAATTCAGGAACGCCAACAACACAAGGATAGGTTTTGCCATTTCGCCGAAACTGAAAGCTGTCGGCATCAATGAGGGCAACTGTGGCGTCCTGCGCCACAAGCACGCCGGAATGGTTCAGATCGCCGATGACACATCCCGTCTGGTGCACCGTCCCAACGGCGCGCGCGACGTTCAATGCAGCGTGGACGAGAAACCGATAATCCGACTTCGGGAAATGGTGCTGGCGTGATTTTGGGCTGTAGAGCTCATGTAGTTCACGGTGTGTTGGCACCAGCCGCATAGCGAACCCAAGGAATTCCCCAGTCGCCGATGTTGCTACCTCCACAGGATACGTTACCAGAGTCGTCGCTTGACCAAGCCCCTCGGCGACCATGGCCCGTATTTTAGCCTCGCGGCTGCCTCGGTTGTTCGGCTTGTAGAGCTTGACCGCCAGATCGGACTTCCCTCTCAGGCGAAAAACGTCACCTTCGTTTCCACCTCCCAGCTTCTCCCCAACAGTGCACCGTTCCTTTCCTATGACTACGCTCGGCACGGTCAGCCCCCGGATATGAGGATGAGTGTCTTGTCATCATCGGTGCGTTCGCAGACCGATGAACCGGCGAGATATGTGACGAGCTTCGCCGATAGTTCGACAAGGCGGCCCTCACCCGATGCGGCATCCACCGGTCGAAACATGGGATCGAAGAACCGGGCGTGCGCACTCTGTTCCAGATGCGACAACGCCAGATCACCGACACCATCGGAAAACAGTGCGAATGCATCGTGTTTGCGTGGGTGGCGGGTGATGTTCAGGCGCGGTTCGGGATCATCGGTCACAAAGTAGGTGGTGGACGCATATTCGCCGTTTTCTGGCCAGCACAGCACCTCCCACTCGGTGTTTTTCCGGCCGACAACAGCGCTATCGCCGACGTGGAGCGTTACGGCCTCATTCGGCGTAACAACGATTGCCGCCAGCGTCGCGGCGAATTGCCGGGGTGTAGATTCTCGCCGGGTAGCTATTACTGATATTCGATCCCGCAGTTCATCAATCCAGTCCGCCAATATTTCATTGGGCGGCATGTCTGGATTGATACGAACCCATTCCCGGAATCGAACCGAAAGGAAGCGGCAAGTAAGCCATGCGCCGTATGCACCAAATTTGGCACTGCCTGCGCCATCCGAAATAACAGCGAAAATGCCGCCGTTTTCGAATGCGGCAACAGCGTAGGCATCTTGCAGCCTACCCTCATTCTGAATGTGCGACGTTCCGATTACGGACGCGGACGCCCACCGCCAAGCCACAATTTCACCCTGCAACAGCCCAGCCATCCGGGGCGGCTGGGTTTTCGAGTGGGACGGCATCACCAGGGTTGGACTGAGAGACAGCGCTTAGGGAGCTGGACAGCCACTGGAATAGCTCCCTGAAGGCCAACCCTTTCAGCTTGAGCGGCTGGCGCGTAGCAATCTGTCCAAGAACGTTCATATCCGCCTGTTCCACACCTACAGCATAGAACATGAATTCCTTGCTCTCTTCGCCTTGGTGCACCCGTCGCTTAGCCTCTTCCCAACTATCGGTCGGGGCGCCATCGGTAATAAGGAACACCCACGGGCGGTAATATTTAACACCATTCTCACGGTAGCGATCCTTACGCTGCCGGAGCATGGTGAGCCCAGTCACAATCGCTTCGCCCATCGGCGTCGCATTGTCCGCCACCAGTGTTTCGGGATAGAAGTGATCCACTGTAGCGAAGTCGGATTTGACCTCGACTGGCCCAAAAGTGACCATAGCTAATTCCACGCGCTTTGCGGCCACGGCGTCGTTCATGAGTTCTTGGCGCAAAGCAGCTAACCCTTCATTTAATTCCGAAATTGGCTTGCCGCTCATGGAATAGGATGTATCTAATAGGAGTATTACAGGACATCTCTGCTCTGGGTTTTCCGCAAACTCCACATCGCTGAATGGTTGTTGATCAAATTCACTCATGGGAATTACGCCCCCTTCATCCCGTTAATTTTTAGTTTTATGTTGCAGTGTCAATTCCGCAGCAGTTTTAGGCGATCACTTTTAACCTACCCTTTGTCACTATCCTCACCAATCGTAACCGCCGTAACCGTCCGGAAAAGTAGCCTTGCCCCACATTCTCTGTTTTCTCCTATTTGCCAGGGTCTATTCTTTTTCCTTCCATTTGTTCCAAACAATCCGGGGCAAAACTCCGCCCTTCTCCTTTGCCTTTCGCCCCCTCTCCTTCACCCCTTCATTCCCCCTCACGCCCAGCGAATCAGCCCCAGCGACCTCGGGTCGAGGAGGTTGGGGTGGCGGGGGAGGATGCGGATGGTGAAGCCGAAGCGGCCCGGTTCGCCGGGCTTGAGCATGCCCGCGTAGCGCAGCCAGCCGTCGGAGGTGTTGCCCGCCGGTTCCATGGCCTTGGCCTTGCGGGCGGTGAAGGTGCCCTCATGGTCCAGGGGCCCGGCGTAGATTTCCACGCTCACGTGCTCCGGGGCGATGCCGTTCAGGTTCACCTCGCAGACCACATCCACCGCCTCGCCGACGAACAGCCGCCCGGCGGCCTCGCGGGCCTGCACGGAGCGCACCGCCGTGCCGCCCCAGCGGGTCATCATCTCCATGCGCCACTCGGCCAGTTCGCGGGCCTTGGCGAAACCGTCCGCCGCCAGGGTGCGGAAGTTCTCCGACGCCGGGATGTACGCCTGGCGCGCATAATCCTCCACCATGCGGTGGGCGTTGAACACCGGGCCCAGCTCCAGCAGCGCGCGCTTCATGCGCCGGGTCCAGCTTCGCGGCAGGCCGCCGTGCCCGCGCTCGTAGAACTCGGGCACGATGTCCGACTCCAGCAGCGTATACAGCGTCTGGCTCTCCACGAAATCCTGATGCTCGGGGTCGTCGTAGATTTCGCCCTGGCCGATGGCCCAGCCCAGGCTGTTGTCGCGGCGGTAGGCCTCGGCCCACCAGCCGTCCAGGGTGCTGACGTGCAACACGCCGTTGGCCATGGCCTTCATGCCGCTGGTGCCGCAGGCCTCCAGGGGCACGCGCGGCGTGTTCAGCCACACGTCGCAACCCTGGACCATATACGTCGCGCACTCCATGTCGTAGTCGGGCAGAAAAACCATCTTGTTGCGGCAATCCACGCTGCGGCAGAGCTGCACAAGCTCCTGGATCAGCCGCTTGCCCTCGTTGTCGCGCGGGTGGGCCTTGCCCGCGAAAACGAACTGCACCGGCCGCGCCGGGTCGCTGATGAGCTTCATCAGACGGTCCTTGTCGCGCAGCAGCAGGTTGGCGCGCTTGTAGGTCGCAAAGCGCCGGGCGAAGCCGATGGTCAGGGCCTGGGGGTCGAGCACGTCGTCGGCGGCTTCGATGTCCTTGTGGCGCGCGCCCCGGGCCAGCAGTTCGTCGCGCAGGCGCTGGCGCACGAAGCCCACGAGGCGCTCGCGCAGCCGCTCGTGGGTCCGCCACAGTTCGGCGTCGGGGATGGTGTCGGCATTGCGCCACACGCGCCCGCAGTCCGGGTCCTCCCTCCAGTTGCCGCCCAGGAAGCGGTCGTACAGCAGGGCCATTTCGTCGGCCACCCAGGTCGGCTGGTGCACGCCGTTGGTCACCGCGCCGATGGGCACGTCCTCCAGCGGAAACTGCGGCCACACGCGCTCCCACATCTTGCGCGAGACCTTGCCGTGCAGCCTGCTCACGCCGTTGTTGAAACGCGACAGGCGCAGGGCCAGCACGGTCATGCAGAAATGCTCGGCGTCGTCGCGCGGGTCCTCGCGGCCCAGGGCCAGGAAGACCTTGAAGGCCAGGCCCATGTCGCGGGCATAGGGCTCGAAGAAGCGCTGCATCAGGTCCGGCGGGAAGCGGTCGTTGCCCGCCGGAACCGGGGTGTGCGTCGTGAACACGCAGCTCGACGCCGTAAGCTCCATGGCCGCCTCCAGGGGCAGGCCCTTGTGCTTCATGAACACGCGGATGCGCTCCAGCCCCGCAAAGGCCGAGTGGCCCTCGTTCATGTGGATGACCGAGGGCGTAAGCCCCAGGGCGGCCAGGGCCTTCACCCCGCCGATGCCCAGCAGGATTTCCTGCTTGAGGCGCATTTCCAGGTCCCCGCCGTACAGGCGGGTGGTCAACTGGCGGAACTCGGACGGATTCTCGGCGATGTTGGTGTCCATGAGATAGAGCGCCACGCGGCCCACGGCGGCCTTCCAGAGCTGGACCTGCACGTCCTGGCCCTGAAACTCCACGCCGAAGCGCACGGGGTGGCCCTGCTCGTCGGACACCAGGGTCAAAGGCATCTGCTCGAAATCATAGACCGGATAGCGCTCGTTCTGCCAGGCGTCGGGCGTCAGGTACTGGCGGAAATAGCCCTGCTGGTAGCACAGGCCCACGCCCACCAGGGGCAGGTTCAGGTCGCTGGCGGACTTGAGATGGTCGCCCGCCAGGATGCCCAGGCCGCCGGAATAGATGGGCAGCGCGGGCGCGATGCCGAACTCGAAGGAAAAATAGGCGACCACGGGCTGGCCGTCCTCGCGGGCTTTGAACTCGACCGCCGAGACCGTCTTGCCCAGATAGCCCACGAGTTCGGCGTGGGTTTCACCCAGGCGGTCCAGAAAGAGCTGGTCGTTGGACAGGTCCGTCAGCTCCTGCTGCGACATGGCGTTGATGAAGGCCACGGGGTTGCCGTCGCTCTCGCGCCAGCGCCGGGCGTCGATGCGCGAGAACAGCGCCTCCACCTTGTCGTTCCACGAAAACCAGAAGTTAAAGGCCAGGTCCCAAAGCGGCTTGAGGTTTTTGGGCAGCTTGGGCACGACGCTGTAGGTCTGGATAGGCTTCATGGAAGGCTCCTCCCCGAGGGGGGTCGTCGTCATGGTGCGCGGCGCCCGGGCGCGGGGTGCGGGGGCGCGGAGGATGCGCGCGGCCTCGCGGCGCGGGCGCGGCGTCCTGCCGCGGCGGGTCCGGTTTTCGGTTCAAGCCGCCGTTCTCCTTATCTGCCAACCCGGGCCCGAAAAGGCAAGGCAAAGGGTGCGGACCCTCCCGGCCCCGGCCCGGACTTTGACTTCGCCGGGCATTGGCGTTACTGCAATCCGACCGCCCGCCGCCCCCTCCGGGGCCCCGGGCCGGATGCGCACACCAAGCCAGGAGCCGCCCATGCCTTGCGTTCCCGCCGCCCCGGCGCAGCCCGCTGCCGTCGAGGTCAAGGTCAAATACCTCCACCCCCTGCTGGAGGAGAACCCGCCCAGCCCCGGCACCCCGGGCAGCGCGGGCATCGACCTGCGGGCCTGCATGGACCAGGACGAGGTGGACATCCCCGCCGGAGGGCGCCACGCCTTCCCCACGGGCATGGCCATCGAAATCGCCACCCCCGGGGTGGCGGGCTTCGTGTTCTCGCGCAGCGGCCTGGGCACGCGCCAGGGGCTGACCGTCAGCCAGGGCGTGGGCGTCATCGACCCCGACTACCGCGGCGAGATCATCGTCTCGCTGCTCAACACCTCCGGCGAGCGACGACGAATCCGGCGCGGGGAGCGCATCGCGCAACTGGTGCTGCTGCCCGTGTTCCTGGCGGCCCTCGTTCGGGCCGAGGAGCTTTCCGACACCAGCCGTGGCGACGGCGGGTTCGGACACACCGGAACATTATAACGCCCCGGAGATATTACATGAGCGCTTTCAACGACCTGAAGGCCAGGGACGAGCAGTTCATCTGCAACACCTATGGCCGCTACCCCCTTGCCGTCGACCGGGCCCAGGGCTGCCACGTCTGGGACCTGGACGGCAAACGCTACCTCGACCTCGTGGCGGGCATCGCCGTGTGCAGCCTGGGCCACAGCCGCCCCGAGCTGCTGGAGGTCATCACCCGCCAGTACGGCAAGCTGGTCCACGTCTCCAACCTGTTCTACCAGCGCGAGCAGTCCGACCTGGCCGAAAAGCTGCTGGGCACGACCCACGCGGGCAAGGTCTTCTTCTGCAACTCCGGCGCCGATGCCAACGAGGCCGCCATCAAGCTCGCCCGGCGGTACATGCGCACCGTCCAGGGCCGCGACGCCTATGAAATCCTGACTCTGTCCGGCTCCTTCCACGGCCGGACCCTGGCCACGGTCACCGCCACGGGGCAGGAGAAGTTCCGCGAGTATTTCGACCCCCTGCCCGGCGGATTCGCCACCGTGCCCAAGGGCGACCTGGACGCCATGCGCGCCGCCATGGGCCCGCAGACCGCCGCCGTGCTGGTGGAAATCATCCAGGGCGAGGGCGGCATCCGCCCCCTGGAGGCCGACTACGTGCGCGCCGTCCAGGCCCTGTGCCGCGAGCGCGGCGTGCTGTTCATGGTCGACGAGGTCCAGACCGGCATGTGCCGCACGGGCCGCTTCTGGGCCCACCAGCATCACGGCCTGACCCCCGACGTGTTCACCGTGGCCAAGCCTCTGGCGGGCGGGCTGCCCATGGGCGCCATGTTCGCCACCGACGAGGCCGCGCGCGGCTTCACCCCCGGCACCCACGCCACGACCTTCGGCGGCGGCGCCCTGCTCTGCGCCGTGGCCTCCAAGGTCGTGGACATCATGCTGGCCGAGGACCTTGCGGGCCGCGCCGAAGCCATGGGCACCCACGCCCGGGAGCTGTTCGCGGGCATCGCCGCGCGCAACCCCGGGGCCATCGCCGAGGTGCGCGGCATGGGCCTCATGCTGGCGGTGGACCTGGGCCGCCCCGCCGCCGACGTGTGGCGCGCCCTGCTCGACCGGGGCTTCATCTGCAACCTGACCCACGAAACGTCCCTGCGTCTGGTGCCGCCCCTGGTCATCACCCGCGAGGACCTGGACTCCTTCGCCGCCGCCCTGGAGGACATTCTGCGCGCCCGGGCCTAGCCGGACGCGACGCGGACGGGGGCCGCCGGGGGGAGGCTTCCCGGCGGCCCTTGACCGGCATGGCAAAAGCCCTTATTTCAGGGGCAGAACCCCGGAGCAGGAAGCACCGCCATGGTTGCCATGCACACCGAAGACCGAGGCGTGGAGCCCGTCAGCCCCCCGCCGACCAGCCCGCAGGTGGACAGCGCCCCCGCGGGCGCGGCCGCCCAGGCCGCCTCCGTGGCCGAGGAGCCCGCCTACGCCGCGCCGCCGTCCGCCAGCCCGACCCCGCCCCTGCGCTACCCCGAGCAGATGACGGGCAGCGTGGTGGATACCCTCGTCTGAGCGCCCCGCGCGGGCCAGCCACGGCCCCGCCGCCCCCAATATCCTTTTCCCCGTCCGACGGAGCCCCATGAAGACCCTGTTGCGCATCACGGCCCTGGTGCCGCCGACCTTGACCGACGCCCTGACCCTGCACCTGACCCTCGCCGTTCCCGGCGGCTGGCAGGAGGAGGAACTGCCCGACGGACGCACGGCCTTCACCCTGCACCTGGAGCAGGGCGCCGCCGCCCAGGCCCTGGTCCAGGAGCTGGCCGCCCGCTGGCCCGAGGCCGAAATCACCCGCGACGAGGTGCAGGAACAGGACTGGGCCCTGGCCTGGCGCGAATTCTTCACCCCGGTCCACGCCGGGAGCACCTTCACCGTGCTGCCGCCCTGGCTGGCGGACCAGGCGCCCGCCGGGCGCATCCCCATCGTCATCGAGCCCAAGCAGGCCTTCGGCACCGGGCACCACGGCACCACCGCCCTGTGCCTGGGCGCCCTGGCCGGGCTGCGCGAGGCCGGGCTGCTGCACGCGGGCGACGATTTCCTGGACCTGGGCACCGGCTCGGGCATCCTGGCCCTGGGCTGCTGCCTGCTGGGCATGCACGGCACGGGGCTGGACATCGACCCCCTGGCCATCGAAAACGCTGTGGAAAACCGGGCCATCAACGGCGCGGACCAGACCCTGCAACTGGCCGTGGGCAGCCTGGAGGCCCTGGCGCCCGGGCGCACCTTCCGCCTCGTGCTGGCCAACATCCTGGCCGGGCCCCTCAAGGCCATGGCCCCGGAGCTGCGCGCCCGGGTGGCCCCGGGGGGCTGTCTGGTGCTCTCGGGCATCCTCACCGAGCAGGCCGACGCCGTGGCCGAAGCGTACATGGCCCTGGGCCTGCCCGCGCCGCGCCGCGAAAACAGCGGCGAATGGACCGCCCTGGTCTGGGAGCGGGTGGCCTAGCAGGTTTCTGCCGGGCAGCAATGCAAAAGCGGGCCGCCCCCAGTGCCGGGGGCGGCCCGCTATGTTTGCGCACAGACAAAGGACGCATGGCCGGGGCCGGGCTCCGCTGCGGCCTCCCGCAACGGCGCGGCCCGGGAAAAGTCAGGGCTCGGATGCGGCCTGGATCCGGGAGGCCATGGCTCCCGCCACCAGTGCCCGCCCCTCGGGCGAGGCCCGGAACGCCGCCATGGCGGCGGCAAAGCGCACGGGCAGGTCGCCGCCCCGGGCGGCGGGGATGGAAAAGGCCAGATACTGCGGCTCAATGGCCAGGGGCGGCTCCAGGGTCACGAAACTGGCGCCCAGATCGTTGCCCCGCAGGCGCTCCCAGAAGCTGCGCTCCTCGGAAAGCAGCACGTCCGCCCGGTCGCGCAAGAGCAGGTCCCAAAGCAGGTCCAGGTGTTCGACCTCCACCCGCTGCACGCCCGGGGCCGTGTCGAAGGCCTCGCCGAAGGAAAACTCGCGCACCAAGCCCACCCGCAGCCCGGCCAGGGAGGCCACCTCCCCGGTCCAGCGGTTCGCCGCGGCGCTCCCGGCCAGGGCGATGAACACGTTGCGCACGGAGTGCAGCACGTTGCCGTCCAGGAAAAGCAGATATTTCTCGCGTTCCGGAGTCCGGGTGACGAAGGTCACGGCGTCCACCCTGCCGGTGCGGGCCAGATGCAACGCCCGGGCCCAGGGCACGCTGCGAAACTCCACTTCCAGCCCCAGCCGGGCCGCCGCTCCGTGCACCAGGTCCGCATGCAGCCCGAGAACCTGGCCGTTTTGTTCATATTCCAGCGGCGGAGACTGGAAATCCGCCCGGGCCACCACCAGCCTCCCGGCGGACTGTGCCAACGCCGGGAGGCACCACGCGGCCAGCGCCAGCACGGCGCAGGCCAGGGCGCCCAGCGGGCGCGCCCAACGCGAAATCACGCACAGCGGAACGTACGGGGAATCCTTCATGATGCCGAATATGCATCATGCCGACAGCGAGGTCAAACACCCGGCCGCCGACCTCATCCGTCGAAGGTCGCGTCCATGACCTCCAGGGCGAAGCGCGCCGACACCGTGGCCGGGCCGCCGCCCATCTCGATGCCCACCTCCACGGCCTCCAGAACCTCCTGGCGCGTGGCTCCCGCCTCGGCGGCCTGCCCGATGTGCCACTGCATGCACGACTCGCAGTCGATGACCACCGAAATGCCCACGGCGACCAGCTCCTTGACCTTGCGCGGCAGGGCGCCGTCGGCGTAGGCCGCGCGTTCCATCTCCAGAAAGGCCGCGTAGACCTTGGACCCCGTGCCCACCAGCCGGGTGTGGGCCAGCTTGCGCCGCCTGTTCATCTCTTCCAGCTTGCCCATGGTCGTTCCTCCTCGCCGTCGTGGCGGTTTCGCCAGAGCTAGCACCGACCCGGGGGCCGGTCCAATGCAAAAAGCCCGCACCTGCGCGCGGGCCCCGGCGTCTCCCGCCACCCGGCCGCGCACCGTAGTGCAAACCCAAGGCAGCACCTGCGGGCCGCAAGTTTGCACCACGCCCCCGGGTGAAATTTAATTTTTCCTTTATTATCAAATGGATATTATCTCGTACTTTCTGGCACAAACATTGCCTAGGAAGCACCGGAGTCTACCCGTTCAGCAAACGGCGCCGCCCCCGAAGCCCGAGGGGGTCCGCCTCGGAGGCGCTGCCGCTTGCGGAACATGGCCACAACCCCCAACACCTTTTCAGACCGAGGAGGATTCCGCACATGGCCGAAAACACGTCCCAGAACCAGAACGTGGTCGTCGACAACGCCGCGTCCAAGCTGTCCGACCTGTGGACCAAGGAAGACTACTGGGCCATCTGGCTCGGCGCCCTGCTGCTCATCGTCGGCTGCATGATCTTCCTGCCCCGCCCGCCCGCGGGCATGCAGGAGGTCTTCGACAAGTCCAACGCCATCATGCAGACCGAGGCCGAGCGCGCGCCGTTCAAGACCGTGGCCTGGTATCAGGCCCAGGACGCCAAGGAGAAGTTCAAGGCCAGCGGCGAGTCCTACGCCAAGGCCATCTCCAAGTGGCTGGCCAAGCCCAAGGGCTGGACGACCAACCCCATGGATTCGCTGATCCTCTCCCAGGCCCAGGCCGACGCGATGAACGCCAAGGCCATGCCCAAGTACGAGGAGGCCAAGCAGAAGACCGCCGCCGCCCTGGACGAGGCCCTGGCCGCCGAAACCGCCGCCATGGGCGCCGCCTTCCAGGACGCCAGCCTGAACGAAGCCGCCAAGGAGAAGGTCGACTCCTGGCGCAAGGCCCGGGGCGCCGAGAACAAGGCCAAGGGCAAGACCCAGAACAAGCCCTACAACCTCATCCCCGGCCTCATCGGCCTGATGGTCGGTCTGGCCCTGTTCTTCTCCATCGGCATCAAGTTCATGGGCAAGGACACCACGGGCTTCCTCAAGGGCTTCGCCGCCGTTTTCGCCCTGGCCACGCTGGCCTACCTGCTGGCCGGCCAGGCGACCATGAAGCACTACGGCGTGGGCGACGCGGTGTGGGCCATCTTCATCGGCATGCTCGTCGCCAACACCATCGGCACGCCCAAGTGGGTCAAGCCCGCCCTCGAGGTCGAGTTCTACATCAAGACCGGCCTCGTGCTGCTGGGCGCCGAGGTGCTCTTCAACAAGATCGTGGCCATCGGCGTGCCGGGCATCTTCGTGGCCTGGGTGGTCACGCCCATCGTGCTCATCTGCACCTTCATCTTCGGCCAGAAGGTGCTGAAGATCCCCTCCAAGACCCTGAACATCGTCATCTCCGCCGACATGTCCGTGTGCGGCACCTCGGCGGCCATCGCCACCGCCGCCGCCTGCCGGGCCAAGAAGGAAGAGCTGACCATGGCCATCGGCCTGTCGCTGGTCTTCACGGCCATCATGATGATCGTCATGCCCATGGTCATCAAGGCCACCGGCATGCCCTACATCCTGGGCGGCGCCTGGATGGGCGGCACCATCGACGCCACCGGCGCCGTGGCAGCCGCGGGCGCCTTCCTCTCCGAGAAGGCCCTGTACGTCGCCGCGACCATCAAGATGATCCAGAACGTGCTCATCGGCGTCACCGCCTTCGGCGTGGCCGTGTACTGGTGCACCCGCGTGGAATGCGAAGGGGGCCGCACCGTGGGCGTCGGCGAAATCTGGAACCGCTTCCCCAAGTTCGTGCTGGGCTTCCTGGCCGCCTCCATCACCTTCTCCTGGCTGTACGCGGCCATCGGTGAGGACGCCGGGTTCACGATGATCGACCAGGGCGTGCTGCGCGGCTTCAGCGGCTCCTTCCGCGGCTGGTTCTTCTGCCTGTCCTTCGCCGCCATCGGCCTGGCCACGAACTTCCGCGAGCTGCGCCACTACTTCAAGGGCGGCAAGCCGCTCATCCTGTACGTCTGCGGCCAGACCTTCAACCTGATCCTGACCCTGGGCATGGCCTACGTCATGTTCTACCTGGTGTTCCCCGAGATCACCGCGAGCATCTAAGGCCTCACAACGCCTCATCCCGCCCGGCGGGCGGCTTCGGCCGCCCGCCGGGTGCAACTCCCGGCCCCCGGGCCGGGAAGCGGAGCCAAGACAATGGAAGAAAAGAGCACCCTGCGCCGCTGGACGAGCTTCATCCTGGCCCTGGCCGTGACCTGGGCGGTCTGCTTCGTGGCCGCCCCGGCCTTCGTGGAAAGCAACCAGGCCATGTCCCGGATGGCTCGCTTCATCGACGACTCCGGCATCAACACCGGCAAGTTCTACTACACCGACGTGGAAGCCTGCGCCGTGGCCAACCTGAACACCCGCAACACGGTGCTCTACCGGCCCCACGGCCCCGGGCCGGAACAGACGAATTAGATTTCCCGAAGACGCCCGGACGGGCGGCGCGCACCCGCCACCCTCGCGCGCACCCCGCCCCTGAAAGCCACTTTCGGGCCCGGGCGCACCACACACCCCGACGCCCGGCGCGGCACATCGCGCCGGGCGTCCCCCGTTGGGCTCTCCGCCCGGCAAGCGTTTCACCCCGGCCCCCACGCAGGGCGCATTGACAACCGCCGCCCCATGGGCAACAACCGGGGCACGGAGCGCCCATGACCCATTCCCCCGGCGGCTCCCCGCCGCCCCCCTTGCCCATGACCGACCGCGAACTCATCGACTACGACCGCGCCCACCTGTGGCACCCCTACACCGGCATGGCCGACCCGCTGCCCGTGCGCGCCGTGGCCTCGGCCTCGGGCGTGCGCCTGCGTCTTGCGGACGGGCGCGAACTGGTGGACGGCATGTCCTCCTGGTGGGCGGCCATCCACGGCTACGGCCACCCCGTGCTCGTCCGCGCCCTGCGCGAACAGGCCGAAACCATGGCCCACGTCATGTTCGGCGGGCTGACCCACCGCCCGGCGGTGGAACTGGCCCGGCTGCTGGTGGAACTGACCCCCGCGCCGCTCACGCGCGTGTTTTTCGCCGACTCGGGCTCCGTGTCCGTCGAGGTGGCCATCAAAATGGCCCACCAGTACTGGCTCTCGCGCGGGGAGACGGGCCGCACGCGGCTCATGACCGTGCGCGGCGGGTACCACGGCGACACCTTCCGGGCCATGAGCGTGTGCGACCCCGTGACGGGCATGCATCAGGCCTTCGAGGGCGTGCTGGCCCGCCAGGTGTTCGCCCCCGCGCCGGGCCCGGCCTTCGGCCAGCCGTGGGACGAAACGCACATTGCCGAATTCGCCCGGCTGCTGCGGGCCCACCGCCACGAGCTGGCGGCGGTGATCCTGGAGCCCGTGGTCCAGGGCGCGGGGGGCATGCGCTTTTACAGCCCGGACTATCTGCGCCGCGTGCGCGAGCTGTGCGACGAGACCGGCGTGCTGCTCATCGCCGACGAGATCGCCACCGGCTTCGGGCGCACCGGGCGGCTGTTCGCCTGCCAGTGGGCGGACGTGGCGCCGGACATCCTCTGCCTGGGCAAGGCCCTCACGGGCGGCACCATGACCCTGGCCGCCACCCTGGCCACGGACCATGTGGCCGACACCATCTCCCACAGCGCCCTGGGCGCGCTGATGCACGGGCCGACCTTCATGGCCAACCCCCTGGCCTGCGCCGTGGCTCTGGCCAGCGTGCGCCTGCTGCTCGACGGCCCCTGGCGGGAGCGCGTGGCGGCCGTCGAGGCCGGGCTGCGCGAGGGCCTGGCGCCCTGCGCCGGGCTGGGCACGGTGGCCGACGTGCGCGTGCTGGGGGCCATCGGCGTGGTGGAAACAGTCCGCCCGGTGAACATGGCGGCGATCCAGGACTTTTTCGTCTCCCGGGGCGTTTGGGTCCGGCCTTTCGGCAGGCTGGTCTACCTCATGCCGCCCTACTGCATCGCCCCTGCCGACCTGGAACAACTGACCTCGGCCCTCACCGGGGCCGTGGCCCGCGAGGAGCATTTCGCATGAGCACGCCCCTGCCCGCGCGCCTTTTCGTCACCGGCACGGACACCGGCGTGGGCAAGACCGTGGTCAGCGCCCTGCTCCTGGCCGGACGCGGCGGGCGCTACTGGAAGCCCGTGCAGAGCGGCGCGGAGGAAGACTCGGACAGCCAAACCGTGGCCGAGCTTTCCGGTCGCGGACCGGGCTGCCTGCTGCCCGAGGCCTACCGCCTGCGCGCGCCGCTCTCGCCGCACCGGGCCGCCCTGCTCGACGGCGTGCGCATCGACCTCGCCCGGCTGGCCCTGCCGCCCCTCCCCGCCGGGGAGCCGCTTGTGGTGGAAGGCGCGGGCGGCGCCCTGGTACCCCTGGCCCCGGGCCTGCTCATGACCGACCTCATGGCCGCCCTGGGCCTGCCGGTGCTCGTGGTCGCCCGCAGCGGCCTGGGCACCATCAACCACACCCTGCTCACGGTGGAGGCCCTGCGCGCCCGGGGGCTGGCCGTGGCCGGGGTGGTGCTCTGCGGCCCGCGCGACGCGGCCGACGGCCACAACCGCCAGGCCATCGAGGAGTACGGGCAGGTGCGCGTGGTCGGCGAGCTGGAACCCCTGGCCGAACTGACTCCCGCCGCCCTGCGCGCGGCCTGGGCACACCGCTTCCCGGGCTGCTAGCCTCCCCCGCGCCCGAAACGCCAGACGCCCCGCCCGGAGAATCCGGACGGGGCGTCTGCGTTCGGCCCGCAAGGGGGCAGCAGGCGCTCAGTTCACGCGATAGGCCCGGCACCAGGGCGCGCGGTCGACCACCAGGGTGAAGTACGGCTCGAACTCCCGGGGGGCGCCCAGCAGCATACGCACGGCCATGGAATTGTAGACCCGCGCCTCCATGACGTAGCTTTCGCCCGTGCGCCTGTTGACCACGGCATAGGGCGCCCCGGGGCGCAGCCAGTCCAGGGTGCGCACCGTGCCGTCCTGCTCCACCAGGGTCAGCCCGGCCAGGGCCGCCGTCTGTCCCGTGGGCGCGCGCAGGGCGCCGCGCGCGAGGTCCAGCGTCGCCCCGGGCACCGCCGAGGACTTGCCGCCCCACGAGGCGCCCGTGTCCAGGCTGCGGTTGCCCAGGGAGCTCAAGATGCCCAGGTAGGGCATATTGTCCCAGGCCACGATGAAATACTGCTCCGGCAACGGCCCGGGCAGGGCGGGCCGTTGCGCGGCCATGCGCTCGACGAAGGCGTCGGCCGCCGCGCCGCCCATCTCCGCCAGCCCGGCCACGGGGTCCACGCTGAAGTATTCCAGCGGCGCGGGGGGATAGGGCTCCCGGCCCGCAATCTTCTGCATGCGGACCTGCCGGGCGAGGTCCGCCCCGGTCCAGGCGATGATGCCCGCGGCCTGGGCCGGGGAGGTGCTGGCGTGGGCCAGGGCCAGGGGGTAGAGCCAACCCCCGGAATGCCGCCCGCCGTCGCCGAAGGTGTCGCGCCGGGCGTAGTACTGCGCGGCGTAGCCGTAATCCCACCACTGCCAGAGCACGGCGTCCGGCGCGGCCACGGCGTCCAGGTCGCGCAGGGTCTGGGCGAACCCGGGCAAAAGCACCCGCTGGGGCGGCAGGCCGCGCATGGGCAGATACAGGGCCGTCAGGCAGGCAATAAGCAACGCCCCCTGGACGCCCAGGCGCAAGGCCGTGCGCCGGGTGGCCAGGGCGGCGAGGTCCGCCGCCAGCAGGCCCAGGCCCAGGCCCAGGGCCGCCCCGCCGTACATGGTGAAACGCACGCCCAGCCACAGCGAGGCCAGGGCCAGCCCCAGGAGCGGGGCGAAGGCCAGCAGCAGCGGCCTGCGCACCACGGCCAGGGCGTAGCCCGCCAGCCCGAGCCAGAACATCCAGACCCCGCCTCCCGCCAGCAGCGGCAGGGTCGCCCAGTCCACCCCCGCCGTTTCGCGCACGGTGGAAATGACCGAGGCCAGGGCCAGCCCGGGACGGATCTGCCCCTGCCCGACCTCGACGCCCGAGGGGTCGAGGTAGAGCAGCAGCAGGGTCCAGGCGCTCTGGGCCCGGGGCAGGAGCGCCGTGGCCGCGAATACCGTCAGGGCCACGCAGCCCGCCACGGCGCCCAGGTGATGCGCGCGCACGGCCCCGGGCCGCACCCGGGCCGCGCCCGCCACGGCCAGGGCCACGCCCAGGCCGATCCAGCCGTGTTCCATGGTTCCCACCAGGGCCGCCAGCCCCAGCAGCAGCCCGGTGCGCCGGCCGGGCCGGGCCAAAAGCAGCCCCAGGGCGCCCATGCCCCAGATCATGGCCAGCAGCAGCGGCCGACTGGACACGTAGAACCGCACGGATCCCAGGGCCAGCAGCCCCAGCAGCGCGCCTCCGGCGATGGCCGAATGCAGCGCCAGCCCCGGCCCGGAGTCCGCGTCCCGCCCGGGCAGCCAGCCCGCGCGGCACTGGGGCACGAGCCAGACGTACAGCCCCGCCGCCACGGAGCCGAGGAAGAACAGGCTGACCATGTCCGTATCCAGGAAGCCGATGCGCGAGCGGATGAAGAAACCGTAGCACGAGGCGGCCACCAGCCCGGCCACGGCCCCGGCCTCGGGGCGGCCCGCCCGGGCGGCGGCCAGACACACGGGCAGCGCCGCCAGCGCCGCCACCAGCGGCGGCAGCCAGAAGCCCAGGTCGCCCAGGGCGATGCCCGTGACGCCGTGCAACAGGGCCAGGGCCCGGGCCAGGGGGTCCAGGAGATAGCGGCTGGTGCCCTGGGCCCCGGCCAGGAAGGCGTAGCCGTCGTGGGTCGCCAGCATGCGCTCGCCGCCGCTGAGGAAGGAGTCGGTCAGAAAAACGCCGAGTTCCGTGAAACGCAGCCCCGCGCCGGCGGCCCAGGCCAGGGCCGCGGCCAGCCACAGGCGCGGCCCCAGGCAGGCGCGCAGGGTCGCGGGCGCCGGGGCCGGAGCCAGGAGGGAACGGAGAGTCGACAATGCCTGCATACGTGGCCCACGCCCGAGGTTGCGGGAAATCGCCCCGCGTTCTACACTGGGCCCCGCCGGGAATCCCCCCGGCGCGGCCCCACGGCCCAGAGCCCCAGCCCCGGACCCGCCTGGAACATGAAACGCCCGCAACTGCTTCTGGCCATGCACGACGCCATGCTCGCCGCCCTGGGCCCCAGCGGCTGGTGGCCCGGCGACACGCCCTTCGAGGTCGCCGTCGGCGCCGTGCTGACCCAAAACACCAACTGGAAGAACGTCGAGAAGGCCATGGACAACCTGCGCGCCGCCGGAGTGCTGGAGGCCCGGGCCATGGACGCCCTGCCCCCGCAGCGGCTGGCCGAGCTGGTCCGGCCCTCGGGCTCCTTCAACGTCAAGGCCGCGCGGCTCAAGAGCCTGCTGGCCCTGCTGCGCGACGAGGCCGACTACGACATCACCGCCCTGTCCGGACGCGGGCTGGACGCCCTGCGGCCGCTGCTGCTCGCCGTGCGCGGCGTGGGCCCGGAAACGGCGGACAGCATCCTGCTCTACGCCCTGGGCGAGCCGACTTTCGTCGTGGATGCCTATACCAGACGCATCCTTGGCCGTCACGCCCTACTTCCCGAGGACGCCCACTACGACGAGGTGCGCGAGTTCTTCATGGACGCCCTGCCCGAGGACGCCGCGCTGTTCAACGAGTACCACGCGCTTCTGGTGCGCGTTGCCAAGGACCACTGCCGCAAGGCCGAGCCCCGCTGCGCCGGGTGCCCCCTGGAGCCGTTCCTCGAATGATGCCCGCGCGTGCCGTGCTGCTGGCCCTGGTGCTGGCCCTGGCCGCCCCGGCCCTGGCCCCGCGCCCCGCCCCGGCGGGCAGCGTGGAGCAGTCCCTGCGGGCCAACGAGCAATTGGCCCGCCAGGGCCGCGAGAGCCTGACCCGCCTGACGGCCCAGGAACGCGCCCTGCACGGCGACCTGGCGGCGGTGGAGGACGAACTGGACGCCCTGCGCGCCCGTGTGGGCAAACACGAGGCCGAGCTGAAAACCCTGGACGGACGCATCGCGCGCTCGCGGGCCGAAATGGAGCGCCTGGAGCGCGAGCAGCGGGCGGCCTATGCGGACCTGGGGCGGCTGGTGCGCGCCCTGTGGCCGCTGCGCGTGGCCGACGTGCACGCCCGCGCCGCAGCCCGGGGCTGGGACGAGGCCGACCGGCGCTTCACCTGGGGCGCGGCGCTCTACGCCGAGGCCCGCGCCGCCGCCAAAGACATCGAGGCCCGCGGCGCGCGCATGGCCAAGGCCGTGGCCGAGCAGGAAGCCCTGCGCGCCCAGGCCGAGGCGACCCTGGCCGCCGTCAACACCGACAAGGATGCCATGCTCGGCAAGCGCCTGGATTTCGTGCGCCGCATCCGCGAGGTGCGCGCCGAGCGCCTGAACCAGGAACAGGCCCTGGAGCAGCTTCTGGCGGCCATCGAAGACCTGGAATACCGCATGCAGGCTGCGGACGCCGGAAAATTCAAGGACCAGAAGGGCAAACTGCCCTGGCCCGTGGACGGCAAACGGCTTTCGGCCAAGGCCATGGCCGAGGCGGGCGCGCGCGGCCATGGCGGCGGGGTGGGCTTCGCCACGGCCGACGGCGCCGCAGTGCGCGCGGTGTTCCCGGGGCGGGTGGTCGTCAGCGACCTGCTGCGCGGCTACGGCCACGTGGTCATCCTCTCCCACGGCGACAACTGGTACACACTCTACGCCTTCCTCCGGGAAGACGCCGCGAGCCAGGGCCGCGAGGTCGCCTCCGGCGCCACGCTGGGCCACGCGGGCTATTACCCGGCGGCCAAGGGTTCCGGGGTGTATTTTGAGTTGCGGTCCGGCCAAAAAGCAATTAACCCTGTTGAGTGGCTCGCGCAGCGGCCCTAGGCCCCGCGCCGCCCCCACCACGCGAACCCGAGCCCCCCGACCGGGGCATCGAACCCGGAGGCTTTTTCATGCGTTTCGCCGTCTGGCTTGGCACGTTCCTGCTCCTTGCCCTGCTGACCCTCGCCACCCCGCCCCTGATGGCCACCCAGGACGACCCTTACGCCGCCCTGGGCCGCTTCAGCGACGTGCTCGACCTCGTGGAAAAGAACTACGTGCACGAGGTCAGCCGCGACGAGCTGGTCAACGGCGCCATCAAGGGCATGCTCGAACAGCTCGACCCGCACTCGACCTACATGGACCCCGAGGAATTCCAGGAGATGCAGATCCGCACCACCGGCGAATTCGGCGGCATCGGCATCGAGATCACCCTGCGCGACGGACGCCTGACGGTCATCGCGCCCATCGAGGACACCCCGGCCTTCGAGGCCGGGCTCAAGTCCGGCGACACCATTTTGGAAATCGACGGCCAGAGCACCCAGGGCATCTCCCTGCTCGACGCCGTGAACAAGATTCGCGGGCCCAAGGGCTCCAGCGTGGGCCTGACCCTGATCCACCAGGGCGACTCCAAGCCCTACACCGTGTCCATCAAGCGCGCGACCATCCCCATCCGCGGCGCCAAGAGCAACGAGCTGGAGGCCGGGTACCTCTACCTGCGCCTGATGAGCTTCAACGAAAACACGACCAAGGAGATGCGCGACGCCATCTCCGACTACACCAGGAAGAACGAGCTCAAGGGCATCGTTCTCGACATGCGCGGCAACCCCGGCGGCCTGCTGAACCAGGCCGTGGCCGTGGCCGACACCTTCCTGTCCGGCGGCAACATCGTCTACATCAAGGGCCGCGACGAAGCCTCGCGCGAGGACTTCAACGCCCGGCCCTCGGCCTCCGACGTGACCGTGCCCATGGTCGTGCTCATCAACGCGGGCTCGGCCTCGGCCTCGGAAATCGTGGCCGGTGCCCTGCAGGACCGCAAGCGCGCCCTGATCCTGGGCGAGCCGAGCTTCGGCAAGGCCACGGTGCAGACCATCATCCCCCTGGCCGACGGCTCGGGCATCAAGCTGACCAAGGCCCTGTACTACACGCCCGGCGGCCGCTCCATCCAGGCCGAGGGCATCGTGCCCGACATCCTCGTGCCCTTCGAGGAGCCCGCCGAGGGCCAGGACAACGGCCCCGTGCTGCGCGAGAAGGACATGCGCGGGCACATCGAGGTCGCCCCGCAGCAGGAGGCCAAGCCCGGCAAGCCCGAGCTGTCCGACGAGGTGCGCATGCGCCTGGAGCGCGACAACCAGTTGCGCATGGCCCTGCAACTCGTGAAAAAGCTGCCCGACCTGGGCCTCATCGGCGCGGGCAAGTAGAGCGCCCGGCCGCGCCGGGCCAGGACGCCACACGCCCATGAACGACCACGACAGCGACATCCGCCCCGAGGGCGCCGACGGCGACGATGCCGTCGACGCCCCCGAGGGGGCGCCGACCCCGGGGGAGGCCCCAGGCGAGGCCCCGGCGACCGGGGCGCCCTGGCGCCGCGTGCCCCTGTGGGCCTGGGCCGCCGCCGCCCTGGCGGCGGTCGCGCTCGGGGCAGTGCTGCTCATGGCCTTGGGCCGCGCCCCGGCCCCCGCGCCGCAGCCCGCCGAACCGCCCGCCGCGACCGGGCAGCCCGCTCCCGCCGCCACGCCCCCGGAAGCCACGCCCCCCTCTCCCGGCGAGGGCCTGCCCGCCCTGCCCTACGAGGAGCCCCAGGGCCAGGACGCCGAGCTGGAACGCACCATCCGCCAGATCGATTTCGCCCTGCTGGAGACGCTGCTTTTCACCGGCTACGACCCTCACGCCATGACCATCCGCGAAACGCGCCTGGAAACCCGGGGCCAGGAGCGCTATCACTTCCAGGTGGTCGACATCGTGCTGGAAAGCGGCCCCCAGCGCTTCCTGGACATCCTGACCCGTTCGTTGTCCAAATGGGCCCCCGAGGCGGCCCTGGCCTCCGGCGAAAACGGCGCCTTCGTCGTTTCCGTGGCCGGGGTGCCGACCCATGTGCTGGAGTTCGCCACCCCCGCGCCCGCGCCGCCGGGCCCGGTCGCGCCCCGTCCCGCGCGCCCCGGCGGTCTGCTGGCCGTGGTCATCGACGACATGGGCCAGGACCTGCACTTCGCCCGCGGCCTGGCGGCCCTGCCCTTTCCGGTGACGTTCTCCATCCTGCCCGGCACGCCGCACAACCGCGAGGTCGCGGCCCTGGCCGAGGCCTCGGGGCGCGAGGTGCTCCTGCACCTGCCCATGGAGCCCAAGGGCTGGCCGGGCATCAACCCCGGCCCGGGCGCGCTGTTCACCTTCATGGCGCCCGACGAGATGCGCCGCGTGCTGGCCGCCGATCTGGCCGAGGTGCCCGGGGCCGTGGGCGTGAACAACCACATGGGCTCGCGCTTCACGGGCGACGCCGACGGCATGGCCGTGGTGCTCGACGAACTGCGCGCCCGGGGGCTCTTTTTCCTGGACAGCCTGACCGCCCAGGGCAGCACCGCCGTGGGCCTGGCCCGCGACATGGGCCTGCCGGTCTATCGCCGCAGCGTTTTTTTGGATAACGTCCGTGACGTGCGGGCCATCACCCGCCAGATGGAAAAGGCCGCCCGCGCGGCGGCGGCCACCGGGCAGGCCGTGGCCATCGGCCACCCATACCCCGAAACCCTGGCCGCCCTGCGCCAATGGGCCCAGCGCAAGGACCGCACGGAAACCATCGTCCATCTGAAGGAACTCAAACCACTCAATTGACCAAGGGAGAACCTGCCATGAAACGCCTGCCCATCCTCGCCGCCCTGGCGATCCTGGCCAGCCTGTGCGCCTCCGCCGCCTGGGCCGGAACCTACACCGTGTCCGTGAACCAGTTCGTGGAGCACCCGGCCCTGGACGCCGTGTTGAAAGGTGTGCAGGACAGCCTGAAGGAGCAGGGCTTCGAGGTCGAATACAACGTCCACAACGCCCAGGCCAACATGGCCACCGCCAACCAGATCGCCCAGGCCATCGCGGGCGAAAAGCCCGATCTGGTGGTGGCCATCGCCACGCCCAGCGCCCAGGCCTGCGCCCAGATCATCAAGAAGGCCCCGCACATGGCCGAAGTGCCGCTGCTCTTCTCGGCCGTCACCGACCCCAAGGGCGCCGGGCTGGTGGCCGACCTGGAGCACCCGGGCGCCAACATTTCCGGCGTGTCCGACATGACCCCCGTGGACCGGCACCTGGAGATGATGATGGAAATCATGCCGGGCCTGACGGACCTGGGCGTGGTCTACAACTCCGGCGAGGCCAACTCCAAGACCCTGGTCAACATGCTGCGCGAGGCCTGCCAGGCCAAGGGCGTGACCCTGCACGAAGCCTCCGCCGCCAAGACCGCCGACGTGTACCAGGCCACCAAGAGCCTGGCCGGACGCGCCCAGGCCGTCTATGTGCCGACGGACAACACCGTGGTTTCGGCCCTGGAGTCCATGGTCAAGGTCTGCGAACAAAACAAGATGCCCCTGTTCGCCGCCGACGTGGATTCCGTGCCCCGCGGCGCCGTGGCGGCCCTGGGGTTCGACTACTACCTGCACGGCAAGCAGACCGGCGCCATGGCCGGGCGCATCTTCGGCGGCGCCGCCGTGGCCGACACGCCCGTGGAATTCCAGCAGGGCATGAGCCTGCACCTGAACCTGCCCGCCGCCGAGGCCCAGGGGGTGGTCATCCCCGAGGCCGTGCGCGCCAAGGCGGACAAGACCGTGGAATAAGGGGCCCCTTGCACTTGGCCGCAATACACGGTAAGGGCGCGGCCTGGCCGCGCCCTGCCTGTTTTCCGGCCCGGCCCCCTCGCACCCTTTTGCCACCGGATCGCCTCTGATGAGCCTTTTCGCCCTTCTGGGAGCCCTGGAGCAGGGCCTCGTTTACGGAATCATGGTCCTGGGGGTCTACCTGACCTTCCGGATTCTCGACTTTCCGGACCTGACCGTGGACGGCAGCCTGCCCCTGGGCGCGGCCGTGTCCGCCGTATGCATCACCCAGGGCATGCCCCCCGTGCTGTCCCTGCTGGCGGCCATGGCCGCCGGCTTCCTGGCGGGCATGGTCACCGGCCTGCTCAACACCAAGCTGGGCATCCTGCACCTGCTGGCCTCCATCCTGACCATGACCGCCCTGTATTCCGTAAACATCCGCATCATGGGCGGGCCCAACGTCTCGCTGCTCGGCGTGGACACGGTGCTCGACCCGCTCATGCGCGCGGGCCTGCCCGGATACTACGCCTCGCCGCTGCTCTTCGCCGCGGTGGCCGCCGTCGTGGTCCTGGCGCTGATCTGGTTCCTGTACACCGAAATGGGCCAGGCCATGCTGGCCACCGGCGACAACCGCCAGATGATCACCAGCCAGGGTGTGGACACGCACAAGGTCATCATTTTCGGGGTCGGGCTGTCCAACGCGCTGGTGGCCCTGGCGGGCGGGCTCATCGCCCAGAACCAGGGCGCGGCGGACGTGAACATGGGCGTGGGCACCATCGTGGCCGGGCTGGCCTCGGTCATCGTGGGCGAAACGGTCTTCGGCAACCGCTCCCTGCCCCGGGCCATCGTGGCCGCCGTGGTCGGCTCCGTCATCTACCGCGTGGCCATCGCCCTGGCCCTGGGCCTGAAGGTCGGCTCCTTCAGCTTCACCCCCAGCGACCTGAACCTGATCACCGCCCTGCTGGTGGTCGCGGCCCTCACGGCGCCCAGGCTCAAGAAGAGGTTCGGGAAATGCTAGAACTCTCCGGCCTGACCCTCTACTTCCACAAGGGCAGCATCAACGAGGTCCGCGCCCTGTCGAACGTGGACCTGACCATCCACGAGGGCGACTTCATCACCGTCATCGGCTCCAACGGCGCGGGCAAATCGACCCTGCTCAGCGCCCTGGCGGGCTCCTACACGCCGCACAGCGGCAGCGTGACCATGCGCGGGCAGGACATCACCCGCTGGCCCGAGCACAAACGCGCCCGCTTCATGGGCCGCGTGTTCCAGGACCCGCTGCGCGGCACCTGCGCCAGCCTGTCCATCGCCCAGAACATGGCCCTGGCCCTGCGCCGGGGCAAGTGGCGCGGGCTTTCACGCGGGGTGACCGCCGCCGACCGCGCGCTCTTCGCCACCGAGGTCAAGAAGATCGGCCTGGGCCTGGAGTCGCGCCTGGACGACCGCATCGGCCTGCTTTCCGGCGGCCAGCGCCAGGCCCTGACCCTGCTCATGGCCACCATGGTCCGCCCCGACCTGCTGCTGCTCGACGAGCACACCGCCGCGCTGGACCCCAAAACCGCCAACCAGACCCTGCTGCTCACCGAGCATCTGGTGACCACCCAGAACCTGACCACCCTCATGGTCACCCACAACATGAATCAGGCCATCAAGCTCGGCAACCGCCTGATCATGCTGCACCAGGGTGAAATCATTCTGGATATTTCCGGAGAAACCAAGGCCGGGCTGACGGTCAACGACCTGCTGGCCCAGTTCTACAAGGTCAAGGGCGAGGAATTCAGCTCCGACAAAATGCTGCTCACGTAATCCCCGGCGGCCCGGCCGATCCCGCCGGGCCGCCGTTTTCCGCAACCAACCAAGGCATGGAGGACACAATGGCTCTGGAACGCACCTTTTCCATCATCAAGCCCAACGCCGTGGCCAAAAACAAGGTCGGCGCCATCCTGGCCATGATCGAAGGCGCCGGGCTCAAGATCGTGGGCACGCGCATGCTCCACCTGACCCGCGCCCAGGCCGAAGGCTTCTACGCCGTGCACCGCGAGCGGCCCTTCTTCGACTCGCTGTGCGCCTTCATGTGCTCGGGCCCGGTGGTGGTCTCCGTGCTCGAAGGCGAAGACGCCATCGCGCGCTACCGCGAGATCATGGGCGCCACCAACCCGGCCAACGCCGCCGAGGGCACCATCCGCAAGCTCTACGCCGACGACATCGAGGCCAACGCCGTGCACGGCTCCGACGGGCCCGACACCGCCGCCGTGGAAATCGCTTACTTCTTCAACGCGCTCCAACTGGTGAGGTAGGACGACCATGACCAGCATCGGCTTCATCGGCGTGGGCAACATGGGCAGCGCCATCATCCGGGGCCTTGCCGCGCGCGGCGACGTGACCCTGATGGGCTACGACCTGAACCCCGAGAGCCTCGCGGCCCTGGCCCCCGTGGGCCTGCGGGCCGCCGCCTCGCCCCGCGAGCTGGCCGGGCAGTGCGACATCGTGCTGCTGGCCGTGAAACCCCACCAGGTCAAAGCCGTGCTGGAGGACATCTGCCCCGCCCTGAACCCCGGGCGCACCGTGCTGTCCATCGCGGCGGGCATCACCATGAAGAAGCTCGTCAAATGGGCCGACCCGGCCCCGGTGGTGCGCGTCATGCCCAACACCCCGGCCATGGTCGGCGCCGGGGTCTTCGCCCTGTGCCTGGAGGACGACCGGCTGGACCAGCAGCGCAAGGACTTCCTGGTGGGGCTCTTCCAGGGCCTGGGGCAGGTCCACGTGCTGCCCGAAAAGCTCTTCGACGCCTTCACGGCAGTGGCGGGCTCGGGCCCGGCCTACGTGTTCTACTTCATGGAGGCCGTCATCGAGGCGGGCGTGACCCTGGGGCTCACGCGGCAGCAGGCCACCCAGATGGTCGAGGGGCTCTTCGTCGGCTCGGCCAGGCTGGCCGCCGAGTCCGGCCACCACGTGAGCGTGCTGCGCGAAATGGTCTGCTCCCCGGCGGGCACGACCATCGCCGCCACCAACGCCTTCGACAAGGCCGCCGTGCGCGCCGCCATCGTCAAGGGCGTGCTCAAGTCCGCCAAGCGCAGCCAGGAGCTGGGCGACTAGCCCCGGCACAGGCGCTGCGCAGAAAACAAAGCCGAGGCCCGGTCCGCGTGTGCGGGCCGGGCCTTTTTTGTGCGCCGCCATGGCCCGGGCGCACCCGGCCCGCAGCGGTCAGTCCCGCGCCCGGCGCCGCAATTTCCGCAACCGACACACGCCAAAACAAATCTCTCCTCCCCGCCTTGACCTTGTGCAGGAAATCACGTAATCCGATTCTCAAGAGGTCAAATGTCGACATTTATACAGTCGGCAAAAACACAGGAGGCACCATGTCCACCAAGCAAGCCATCAGCACCGCAGAAGCTCCCGCCGCCATAGGCCCTTACTCCCAGGCCGTCGTCGCCGGAACCCTGCTCTTCGCCTCGGGCCAACTGCCCATCGACCCCGCCACGGGCACCCTGGTCGACGGCGGCATCGAGGCCCGCGCCCGCCAGAGTTTCCGCAACCTGGAGGCCATCGCCCGGGCCGCCGGGTGCACCCTGGCCGACGCAGTGAAGACCACCGTCTTCCTCACCGATCTGGCCGATTTCGCGGCCGTCAACGCCGTGTACGCCGAATTCTTCGGGCAGCCCCACCCCGCGCGCAGCGCCATTCAGGTCGCCGCCCTGCCCCTGGGCAGCACCATCGAGGTGGAAGCCATATTCGCCCTCGGACGCTAGGGCATCCGCCGAGGGTCCCGTCCGCCGTGCCGTCCCCCCTCCGGCACGGCGGGCTTCCCTCCGCGCCCCGGCCCCCCGCAAGTCCGAGCCAACCTCAACCCAAGGAGTTGTCATGAACCTGGCCATTTTCCCCCGCCGCGGCTACCTGCAAGGCCCCACGCCCATCGAGGCCTGCCCGGCCTTCTCCAGGGCCCTGGGCGACAGGGTCAACGTCTACATCAAGCGCGACGACCTGCTGCCGGGCTGCGCCGGAGGCAACAAGACCCGCAAGCTCGATTTCTGCATGGCCGACGCCCTCGAGCAGGGCGCCGACACCATCATCACCTGCGGCGCCGTGCAGTCCAACCACTGCCGCCTGACCCTCTCCTGGTCCGTCAAGGAGGGGCTGGATTGCCACCTCGTGCTCGAAGAGCGCGTCAAGGGCAGCTACAAGCCCGAGGCCTCGGGCAACAACTTCCTGTTCCAGCTCATGGGCGTGAAGAGCATCACCGTGGTGCCCGGCGGCTCCAACATGATGGAGCAGATGCAGACCCTGGCCGACTCGCTGCGCGCCCAGGGCCGCACGCCCTACATCATCCCCGGCGGCGCCTCCAACACCATCGGCGCCACGGGCTACGTGGCCTGCGCCCAGGAAACCCTGCAACAGCTCTTCGAGATGGGCCTGCGCATCGACCACATGGTCGTGCCCAGCGGCAGCGCCGGCACCCACGCGGGCATCGTCGTCGGCATGCAGGGCTGCAACGCCAACATCCCGGTGTCGGGCATCAACGTGAGCCGCAGCAAGGCCGACCAGGAGGCCCTGGTGCTCAAGCTGGCCCGGGCCACCGCCGAGCGCGTGGGCGTGCGGGGCGAATTGCCCGCCGAGGCCGTGACCTGTTTCGACGGCTACGTCGGCCCCGGCTATTCCGTCCCCACCGATTCCATGGTCGAGGCCGTGAAGCTGCTGGCCCAAACCGAAGGCATCCTTCTCGACCCCGTGTACTCCGGCAAGGCCATGGCCGGGCTTGTGGATCTTGTGCGCAAGGGCTACTTCCCGGAGGGCTCGAACGTCCTGTTCCTGCACACCGGCGGTTCCCCGGCGCTGTACGCCTACCTCGAAACCTTCAGGTAGGCCCGCGAACGGGCGCCGCCTCCGCACGCGGCGCCCGCCACCCGAATCTTTTCGGAAGGAGTCTGCACCATGGAAAAGCGACTGGAAATGCACGGCGGGATCCTCGGCGGCCTCGTCCCCCTGTTCGTTCTCGTCGGAGGGCTGGTCTGGCTCTCCGTGGCCGAGCGCGGCGGCACCAAGCCCTTCTGGGCCTGCGCCTGGATCGCCATCGTCGTCGGCCTGTTCTTCGCCAGGAACAAGTCCGAGTACTGCAAGGCCGCCATGCGCGGCATCGGCGACCGCACCGGCATCGTCATCGTCACCGCCTGGCTCTTCGCGGGCGTCTTCGGCAAGCTCATGGTCGCCGGAGGGCTGGTCGACGGCCTGCTCTGGATGGGCATGGTCACCGGCGCACAGGAATCCGTCTTCACCGTCATGGTCTTCGTGGCCGCCATGCTCTTCGCCCTGGGCACGGGCACCAGCACCGGCACCTGCATCGCCCTGACCCCGGTGCTCTACCCCGCCGGGCACTTCCTCGGGGCGGACCCGGCCATGCTCGGCCTGGCCATCCTCTCCGGCGCGGCCTTCGGCGACAACCTCGCCCCCGTGTCCGACACCACCATCGTCTCGGCCTACACCCAGGGCGCCACCATGAAGGACGTGGTGCGCAGCCGCTTCCCCCTGGCCATCACGGCCGCAGGCATCGCTGCCGTGGTCTTCCTGATCTTCGGCGGCGGCGGCGAGCTGCGGCCCCTGCCGGAAATCCAGGCCCGCATGGATCCCACGGGCGCCTTCATGCTCCTGGCCCTGGTGGTGGTCGTGGCCGCCGCCCTCTCCGGGCGGCACATCATCGAGTCGCTCATCTACGGCAACGTGGCCGCCGCCGTGGTCGGCGTGCTCACCGGGCACACCACCCTGGCCTCCATCTTCAGCATCCCCGCCAAGCGCGGCGTCTCCACCGGCATCATCGAGGACGGCATCAACGGCGTCGTCGGCGCCATCATCTTCGCCATCCTCATCCTGGCCGTGACGCAAATCCTGGTCGAAAGCGGCATCATGAAGCGCATCCTGACCGCCGCCGAGAAGGCCATCATCGGCAGCGTGCGCCAGGCCGAGCTGTTCATCGTCGGCGTGACCATCCTGGCCTCCATCCCCATCTCGGCCAACGCCCCGGCCGAGCTGCTGGTCGGCCCCTCGCTGGTGCGCCCCGTGGGCGAAAAGTTCGACCTCGCCCCGGCCCGCCGCGCCAACCTCATGGACTGCGCGGTGTGCACCGTGTTCTTCACCCTGCCGTGGCATATCGTGGTCGCCGCGTGGTACGCCGCCCTGGTCACCGCCGCCGAGGCTTACGGCATCGCCGCTCCGCCCATCAGCGCGGCCCTGTACAACCCCTACTCCTGGGCCCTGCTCGCCGTGCTGCTCTTCTCGGCCGTCACCGGCTGGAACCGCAGGTTCGGCGGCAACGACCAGGCCTTGGCCGAAGCCGCATAACGCACCGCACAACCGCAAAGACAGCGCAAGGGCCGGGAATCATCCCGGCCCTTTTGCGCCCGCCCGGCCCCATCCCGCACCCCGGGCCTCCGGCAGAGCTTGACCGCCCTTCCCCGGGAATATATCAGCACGGAAGACTTCCAACAGAGGGGCCCATGCAAGGCATCACCAAGCAGACCTACTGCGACCAGATTACGGAATACATCAAGGGGCGCATCCTCGCGGGCGAGTTCGCCCCGGGCGACAAGCTCAACGAGGTGCTTCTGGCCGCGCGGCTGTCCATCAGCCGCGCACCCATCCGCGAGGCGCTGCAACTGCTGGTGCAGGAGGGGCTGGTGGTGTCCATCCCCCAGCGCGGCAAGTTCATCGCCGCCCTGACCTCCAAGGAAATCCGCAACAGCTATTTCACCGGCGGCGTGCTCGAAGGCGCCGCCGCCGCCTCGACCATCCACCTCTTCACCGACGAGGACTTCACCCGCCTGCGCGCCCTGGTGGACGCCATGGCCGAAACCGTGGCCGAGGACGGCGACATGGACCGCCTGGCCGAGCTGGACACGGCCTTCCACGGCATCATCTTCTCGCGCACGGACAACGATCTGCTGGTGGAACTGTCACGGCGGTCCTGCCAGGGGCTGTCCAAGTTCCTGCTCTTCCGCCACTGGCGCACGGTCTTCACGCCCCAGGAGGTCCTGGAGCGCCACCGCACCGTCCTGGAAGCCCTGCTGACCCGCGACCCCGCGCACATCGAACGCACCATTCGCGACCACTACAAGGACTCGGGCCGCCGCATGGCCCGCTGGGGCACCGACTACTCCGCCCCGCAAGCCCCCGCCCCGGCCGCCCCGCAGGGCTGACCACCGGGGACGAAGCACCGCCGGGAAAGACGAAAGGCCCGGCCCGCATTTGCGGGCCGGGTCTTTTCATGCGCGCGGGTCGGGAGGGGAAAGAGGCGCTGCGCGCCGGGCCTCCGGCGGGCAGGGCGCCGCCCTGCACCCGCCAAGGGCCAAAGGCCCTTGCATCCCGCCCGGAAAGCCCCTCCCCTCACCCCTCGTTCTTGGTCGCCTCGCGGATGGCCTCGATGACGTTGTCCAGGGACGAGAGCTTGTTCAGCGCCGAGTAGAGGTGGTCCGAGTCGCGGACCTCGATGGTCATGTGCAGGTCGCTGTTGCCGTCCACGTTGGAGCTGAAGCTGCCGGAGTCGATGTTGACCTCCAGCTTGTCCAGCACACCGGCGATATGCGCGAGCACGCCGCGCACGTTGCGGCAGACCACGCGGATCTTGGCCGGGAAGGGCTGCTCCTGCTGGCCCTCCCAGCTCACGGCCAGAAGCCGCTCGGGCTCCATGGCCTGCACGTTGGGGCAGTCGGTGGTATGCACGGTCACGCCCCGGCCCCGGCTGATGTAGCCGATGATGGCGTCGCCGGGCACGGGATTGCAGCACTTGGAGAAGCGCACCAGCACGTCGTCCACGCCCTTGATGCTGATCTTCTCGCCGGGGGCGGCGGCGGGGCGCTCGGGGCCGGAGGCCGAAGCCGGGGCCGGAGTGCGGCGGGCGGTCTCGTCGGGGCGGCGCACGTCGCGGCGCTCGTCGTCCTCCAGGCGCGGGGCCAGCCGGTTGAGCACCTGGCGCGGGGTCAGCCGCGAATAGCCCACCGAGACGAACAGCTCCTCCACATCCTTGAAGGAAAAGAACTCCGCTATCGGACCGAGCAGGCCTTCCTTTTGGGCCTTGGCCACGTTGATGCCCATGCGCCGCCCTTCCTTCTCCAGCATCTCGTGGCCCAGGGCGACGGCCCGTTCGCGCTCCTCGGTGCGGATGAAGTGCTTGACGCGCGTGCGCGCCTTGGCGGTCTTGATGAACTTCAGCCAGTCGCGGCTGGGGCGGCGGTTCTTGTCGGTGATGATCTCGATGGTATCGCCGTTGCGCAGCTTGCGCGACAGGGGCACCAGCCGCCCGTTGATCTTGGCCCCGGCGCAGTGGTCGCCGACCTGGGAGTGGATGAGGTAGGCGAAGTCCACGGGCGTGGCGCCATCGGGCAGTTCGCGCACGTCGCCGCGCGGGGTGAACACGTACACCTCGTCCTTGAACAGGTCGAAGCGCAGCGACTTCATGAATTCCTTGGGGTCGGCCTCGTCCTTCTGCCAGTCCATGATCTGCCGCAGCCAGGAGTAGCGCTCCATGTCGCGGGTGGCGGTCTTCACCGAGCCCTTTTCCTTGTAGCTCCAGTGGGCCGCCACGCCCAGCTCGGCCAGCTTGTGCATCTCCTCGGTGCGGATCTGGATTTCGATGCGCTCGCCCTCAGGCCCCACGACAGTCGTATGCAGCGACTGATACATGTTGGCCTTGGGCATGGAAATATAGTCCTTGAAGCGCCCGGGCACGGGTTTCCAGTCGGCATGGACCAGCCCGAGCACGGCGTAGCAGTCCTTGATGGTCGCCACCACCACGCGGAAGGCGATGAGGTCGTGGACCTCGTCCAGGGTCAGGCCCTGCTGCTCCATCTTGCGCCAGGTGCTGTACACGTGCTTGACCCGGCCGGACACGTCGGCCTTGATGCCGTTGTCCTTGAGCTTGCGCGTGATGAGCTGCACCACGCGCTCGATGTACTCGCGCCCGCTTTCGGCGTAGTGCGTCAGGCCCTTGGTGACCTGATCGGACACGTCGGGGCGGATATGCCTGAAGGCCAGGTCTTCGAGTTCGGTCTTGAGCAGGTGCAGCCCCAGGCGGTTGGCCAGGGGCGCGTAGATGTCCATGGTCTCCTGGGAGATGAGCTTGCGCTTGTGGGGCTTCTGGAAGTCGAGGGTGCGCATGTTGTGCAGGCGGTCGCACAGCTTGACCAGGAGCACGCGGATGTCCTCGCTCATGGCCATAATCATCTTGCGCATGTTCTCGGCCTGGGCTTCCTCCTTGGAGTCGAAGGACATCTGCATCTGGCTGATCTTGGTCACGCCGTCGACGATGTCGGCCACGTCCTCGCCGAACTGCGAGTCGATCTCCTCCACCTCGGCCTTGGTGTCCTCCACCGTGTCGTGCAAAAGCCCGGCGGCGATGGTCGCGCCGTCCAGGCGCATCCCGGCCAGCTCGTAGGCCACGTCGAGCGGGTGCGAAAGATACGGTTCGCCGGACAGGCGCACCTGCCCGGCGTGGGCCGCCGCCGAAAACACGTAGGCCTTCTGGATCAGCGCCCTGTCCGCCTCGGGCAGGTAGCTGCAACGGTCGAGGATGTCCGTGATGCGGATCATGCGCGTGGTGCCTTATTGCTGCATGGTGGAGCGTTGGAGCGCCTTGGGAATCCACCACTTCTCGAAGTTGTGGGCAATGCCCGCCGGGGCGGGCTCGATGCCCTGGATGCGCCCGGCCACCACGGGCAGGGCCAGCGGGCAGTACAGGAAGGTGTACGGCTGGTCCTCGTGCAGGATGCGTTGCGCCTCGTCGTAGACGGCCTTGCGCTCGTCCTGGCCCAGCAGGTGGCGGCCCTTGTCCAGCAGGGCGTCCAGCTCGGGGTTCTTGTAGCCCACGAAGTTCAGCCCGCCGGGCACGGCCATGGAGGAGTGCCACACGTCGTACAGGTCGGGGTCGATGATGATGTTCCAGCCCATGACCAGGGCCTCGAAGCGCCCGGTGTCGATGAACTCCTTGATGAAGGCCGACCATTCCACGGTGCGGATCTTCACGCGCACGCCCACGGCGGCCAGATTGGCCTGGATGATGGTCGCGGCCTTGATGCGCGATTCGTTGCCCTGGTTGGTCATCAGGGTGAATTCGAAGGGTCGGCCGTCCTTGTCGAGCACGCCGTCGCCGTCGGTGTCCGTCCAGCCCGCCTCGGCCAGCAGGGCCCGGGCGGCCTCAAGGTCGAGGGGGTAGTCCTCGATGGCCTCGTTGTAGACCCAGGTGCCGGGCTTGTAGGGGCCGATGGTCGGCCGACCCAGGCCGAGCAGCACGCCCTTGACGATGGCCTGCTTGTCGATGGCGTGGGCGAAGGCGCGGCGCACGCGCACGTCGGAGAACATGGGGTTGGACAGATTGTATCCCACGTAGGTGTAGCCGAAGGCCAGATACTCGTACTTGCGGAAATCCGCTTCCCACTCGGGGCCCGTGGTCTGGAAGCGGTATTGCTGCGGGGTCAGGTCCATGAGGTCCAGGTTGCGGGCCTTGAGCTCCATGAACATGGTCGCCTGATCGGGGATGATGCGGTAGATCACGCGGTCGAAATGGGGGCGGCCCTCGAAGTAGTCGGGGTTGGCCGTAAGCACCAGGCGGCTGCCCTGGGTCCACTCCGCCAGCCGGTAGGGCCCGGCGCCCACGGGCGCGCGGGAGAACGGCGTCTCCAGGATGTTCTGGCCCTCCAAAACGTGCTTGGGCAGAATGTCGAGCATCCATGAGGTCAGGGCCCGGGCCAGGGGCTTGTCGTAGCGCACCTCGAAGGTGTAGCGGCCCGTAACCTTGAACTCCTTGACCAATTTGTAATTCTCGGCATAGGCCGTAGGCACCTTGGGGTCGATGTACAGCTTGTAGGTGAACTCCACGTCCTCGGCGGTCAGCTCCCGGCCGTCGTTCCACAGGATGCCGGGGCGCAGCTCGAAGCGCAGCAGCCGCCCGCCGTCGAGCACCTCGTAGGACTTGGCCGCCCGGGGCTCGATCTCCAGGTTCTTGTTGTATTTGAGCAAGGAGGTGTACAGCAGGCCGGCCACCTCGTGGGAGGACGAATCCGACGCCAGGAGCGGAATGAGGTTCGACGGCTCGCCGATGGTGGCGGTGACGTAGGTGCCGCCGTCCTCGGGGGTCCGGGGAATGTCCGCCGCCCGGCCCGCATCGGCTCCGGACTGCTGCCCCGAGCCGCCGGAGCCGGAATCGCAGGCACCCAGGGCAAGGCACAACACTATGAAAATGCTTGAAAATAAACGTCTGTGGGGCATGGGGTTTCCGGTCTTGCCTTTATTGTGAAGTGTGATACATACAGCCGCCCCCCCGGCGGTCGACCCTTTGCCGGGACTTGCGAGTATGGACCACGGCGCCTGAAAAGCCAAGGGGCTCTTGCCAAGGCCCCAAATTTTGGTAGCATCACAGGGCAGGACGCCGAACCACCCCGACCACGGACCAGACCACCCCACCGGAAAAACCATCCGGCTGCGAACACGAGGCCAAGGCACACATGGACAGCGGAGAAGAGAAGGTCGTCGAAAGCCTTCTCCAGGAATTCATCAATTTCACCGTCCCCGAATACATCGTCGAGGGCGCCCACGCCATCCTTGCAGCGGGCGGGGTGCAGAAGCTGTCGCTCAACAAGCGCGAGGGCTACTGGGACGTGGAAGGCCAGATCGAGGGCGACGACTTCCAGTCCTACAGCCCCGAGCTGGGGCTGAACCTCGCCGCCGGGGCGGTGAATTTCTACTGCAACTGCCCGGACTCGTTCTCGGGGGTCTGCCGCCATGTGGCCGCAACGGCCCTCAAGCTCTACCAGACCTTCGAGGTCAAGGACGAGGCCGCGCCCATCCGGGCCCATGCCGACTGGCGCCAGACCTTCCGCGCCTATTTCTCCACCGAGCCGGACCCCGAGGCGGGCAAGCACTACCTGATCTACCGCTTCCACCCCGAGCATGGCCGCCTCCAGGTGTCCTTCTTCCGCGCCCGGCAGAACAAGTCCGGCCTGTCCAACGTGCAAAACGAGGTCACCCTCGCCCAGATCGCCGAGAACCCCGACTGGTGCGAAATGGCGCCCATGCTGCCGACCCTGGCCCGCCAGATCGCCCATTACCTCGACTACGCCGGGCACCGGGTGGAGATCCCCTCGGGCCTGCACTCCTGGTTCTTCCGGGCCATCCGCAACGAATACTACCTGTTCTGGCAGGACACCGAACAGCCCGTGCGCATCGAACTGAAGACCATGCGCCTGCAACTCTCGCCGGTCATCGGCGACGAGGGCCTGTCCTTCGACGTGATGCTCTCGCGCGAGGGCAAGGTGCCCTTCTCCATCCGCAACCAGGAAGTCTTCTTCTACGGGCGCATGCCGCTGTGGGTCTGCCTGAAGCAGACCTTCTACCCGGTGCAGACCGGCCTTGAGCCCGACCTGATCAAGTCCATGGTCGAGTCGCCGCCGATCATTCCCCAGGAAGACATTTCCGAGTTCCTGGACCGCGTCTGGACGCGCCTGCCCACTTCGGACCTGCACGGCCACGACGAGTTCATCGAGCGCATGAAGCCGATCTTCGTGCCCGCCAGCTACCGGCCCAAGCTCTACCTGGACGAGGAAGGCAGCCTGCTGACCCTGCGCATCCAGAACATCTACGACACCGAGCACGGCGAGGCCTCCCTGCCCGGGCCCAACCCCGACCTGCAAACCGGCAGCTACCAGTACGGCGGCAAGTCGTATCTGCTGCTGCGCGATCAGGCCGCCGAGGGCGAGCTGACCCAGATGCTCGTGGACATGCACTTCCAGCCGCGCAACAACGAGAACTGGTTCCTGGAGCCCGAGGAGGCCATCGCCTTCCTGCTCGACGCCTACCCGACCCTGGTGGCCAAATACCGCGTCTACGGCGAGAAGAACCTCACGCGCTACAAGGTCCGCCTGACCTCGCCGACCATCGTCGCCGAAGTGCAGACCGAAGAGGAACAGAAGTGGTTCAACCTCGAACTGGCCGTGGACTACGACGGCCAGCGCGTGGACATGGACACCATCTGGGAGGCCTGGACCAGCGGCAAGCGCTACGTGCAGCTCAAGGACGGCACCTACACCAGCCTGCCCGAGGCCTGGCTGGAGAAGCTGGGCCACAAGCTGCGGGCCATGGGCCTGGACCCGGCCAAGCCGCCCAAGAAGGAATTCCAGCAGTTCGAGGCCCCGGTGCTGGACAAGATCCTGGAAGACCTGCCCGAGGCCCGGGTGGACGGCTTCTGGGAGGAACTGCGCACCAAGATCCACAACTTCACGGCCATCCGCCAGCTCGACGCGCCCAAGGGCCTGAACGCCAGCCTGCGGCCCTACCAGACCCAGGGCCTGTCGTTCCTGAACTTCCTGCGCGAATACGGCTTCGGCGGCATCCTGGCCGACGAGATGGGCCTGGGCAAAACCATCCAGACCCTGTCGTTCATCCAGTCCATGGTCGAACGCAAGATGGAGGGGCCGAACCTGATCGTCGTGCCCACCTCGGTGCTGCCCAACTGGGAACGCGAGGCCGAAAAATTCGTGCCCGGCCTGACGCGGCTGACCATCTACGGCTCGCGGCGCGAAAATCTCTTCCACCACATCGGCGAGTCGCACCTGGTGCTGACGACCTACGCCCTGCTGCGCCGCGACCTGGAAGAACTGCAAAAGTTCGAGTTCAACTCCATCATCCTGGACGAAGCCCAGAACATCAAGAACCCGAACACCATCACCGCGCGCAGCGTGCGCAAACTCGACGCCAAGCTGCGCGTGTGCCTCTCGGGCACGCCCATCGAGAACAACCTCTTCGAGCTGTGGAGCCTGTTCGAGTTCCTCATGCCCGGGTTCCTCGGCTCGCAGCATTCCTTCCAGCGCGGCGTCGTCAAACCCATCAAGGACGGCGACGAGGAGACCCTGGAATTCCTGCGCACGCGGGTCAAGCCGTTCATCCTGCGCCGCACCAAGGGCCAGGTGGCCAAGGACCTGCCGCCCAAGATCGAGAACGTGCAGTACTGCGCCCTGGCCGACGAGCAGCTTGAACTGTACGCCAAGCTGGCGAAAAAGCTCAAGGAGCAGGTGCTGGCCGACGTGGACGAAAAGGGCATGGCCAAGAGCCAGATGTCCATCCTCGACGCGCTGCTCAAGCTGCGCCAGATCTGCTGCCACCCGCGCCTGCTCAAGCTCGACATGCCCGGCGTGTCCACCAACCTGCCCTCGGGCAAGTTCGACGCCTTCAAGGACATGGTCACGGACATCATCGAGGAAGGCCACAAGGTGCTGGTCTTCTCGCAGTTCGTACAGATGCTGCACATCATCCGCTCCTGGTTGCAGATCAGCGACATCCCCTTCGCCTACCTCGACGGCGCCTCCAAGGACCGCTTCGAGCAGGTCGACCGCTTCAACCAGGACCCGGACATTCCCATCTTCCTCATCTCCCTCAAGGCGGGCGGCACGGGCCTGAACCTGACCAGCGCCGACTACGTGATTCACTACGACCCGTGGTGGAACCCCGCCGTGGAGTCCCAGGCCACGGACCGCACCCACCGCATCGGCCAGACGCGCCAGGTCTTCTCCTACAAGATGATCTGCCAGAACACGGTGGAGGAGAAGATTCTCCAGCTTCAGGACATGAAGCGCGGGGTGGCCGAGTCCATCATCCCCGGGCAGGACTCCTGGAAGTCCCTGACCCGCGACGACCTGGAAATGCTCTTCGACATCTAGGGATTCGGACGAAATCCCAAAACGCCAACGGCCCGCCGCGTGCGCTACGCGGCGGGCCGTTCGTTTCGGCACGCGCCCTGCTCCCGGGCGCCCGGGGTTCCCCGGCCCCTACCCCTCCCGGCGGCCCCACAAGAGCACGGCGCGGTAGCTCACGCGCACCCCGCCGGGCACGGGGAAGAGTTCCTCGTAGCGCCGGGTAAATGCCCGCCAGCGCGCGGGGGCGTGGGCGCGCGGGGCCGGGGTGGCCGTGGCGCCGGTGCGCCGCAGCCCGGCCAGGGCCTCGCGCACCGAGGGCGCCGTGTGCGCCGCCTCCAGCTCGCGCCATTGGAAGGCCACCCCCGGCAGGGAGGCCAGCAGATTCACATACTCCCGCGCCGGGCGCAGGGGCAGCACGGAGCCGAAGCCCGTCTCCGCGCTGGCCCGGGCCAGTTCGGCCAGGGTGCCCTCCACGAACAGGGCCAGGGCAAAGGCGCCGCCCGGGGCCAAGAGTTCCAGGTTGGCCGGAATGGAGCGCCACGGGTCGCGGTACCACTGCATGGCCGAGGCGCTGAGCAGCAGGTCCGCCCGGCCCGGGCGCAGGGGCGCGGCCTCGCCGTCGGCGACAAGGGCCGCCTCGTGCGGGCCGCGCAGGGGCAGCCGGGCCAGCATGCCCGGGGCGATGTCCAGGGCCACGTAGCGGCTCCAGGCGCAACGCTCGCGGGCCAGCTCCGTAAGCAGCCCGCCCCCGGCGCCGATCTCCACGGCCAGCCCGCAGGGCCCGGCGGGCAGCGCCGCCGCGCAGGCCCGGGCGACCTCGGCCTGGGCCCGGGCCGCCCCCGCGTAGCTTTCAGCCGCGCGGCTGAAACGCGTCGCAACCCGTTTCTTCATGCAGAATGCCCAAAAGGATGTCTTCGGGAACATGGTGCCCGGCGTCCACCAGGGAGCGCCAGGAGCCGGACAGCAGCCCGGCCACGTGGGCCGAGGCCGCCAGGGGCAGCACGCGGTCGCCCGCGCCGTGGACCACGCGCACCCGCGCGCCGTCCTCCCCGGCGGCCAGCACGGCCCGCGAGGTCAGCAGGTAGTCCAGGCCCCGGGCCAGGGCCGGGCCGTCGGCGTCTGGGGCATCGGGCACGCCCCCGCGCAGGCCGCAGGCGCGGTGGAAGGCACGCACCGTGCGCCGGGGCCCTTCGGCGGCCACGGCCGCGCGCATGGCCCGCACGGGCTCGCGCGCCACATAGTCGTAAAAGGCCACAAAGGGCGCCACGAGCACCACTTTCCCGAAGCGCGGAAACAGCTCGGCCCGCAGGCGCAGGACCATGTGCGCCCCCGTGGACCACGCCACCAGCACCCGCCCCCCGGCGGAGAGCCGGGCCGCAAGCCCGGCTTCGTCCTCGTCCACGAAGGGCACCACGAAATCCAGCGTGCGCGACAGGTGCGGAAACAGCGGCGCGTATCCGGCCCAGCCGGAAACGAAGGCCCCGAGGCTCACGCCAGTTCCCCGCGCGAACGGGCCACGGCCAGATCCGCAAAGGCCGTATGCACGCGCTCCATGTCGGCCTCGGTCAGGTCCGCACGCAGGGAGACGCGCAGCCGCGCCGTGCCCTCGGGCACCGAGGGCGGACGGATGGCCGGAACGAGCACCCCGCGCTCCATGAGAAAATCGCGTGCGGCCAGGGCCGCGGCATTGTCGCCCATGACCACGGGGATGATCTGCGTCACCGAGCGCCCGGTGGAAAAGCCCAGGGCCGCCAAGTGGTGGCGCAGGTCGGCGGCGTAGTCCAGCAGCTTGCGGGCCTTGGCGCCTCCGGCGGCCACCAGACGCAACGCCGCCAGACTGGCGGCGACGACCGTGGGCGGCAGGGCCGTGGAAAAGATGAACGGGCGCCCGAAGTTGCGCAGCATGGCCACCACGTCCTCGCGCCCGGCCACATAGGCCCCGTAGGAACCCAGGGCCTTGGAAAAGGTGCCCATGTGCACGTCCACGGCGTCGGAGAGGCCCAGTTCATGGGCCAGCCCGCGCCCCTCGCCGAGCACGCCCGTGGCGTGGGCCTCGTCCACCACCGTCAGCGCGCCGTGCTCCTGGGCCAGCTCCACGATGCGCGCCAGATCGGCCACGTCGCCGTCCATGCTGAACACGGTGTCGGTGACGATGATCTTGCGCGGGGCGGCGGCGTGGCGCGCCAGCAGGGCCTCCAGGTGGGCCATGTCGCCGTGGCGGTAGCGCACGTGGGCGGCGCGGGCCAGGGCGATGCCGTCCACGATGCTGGCGTGGTTCAGGCGGTCGGAGAAGACCGTGGTCCGGCGGTCGGCAAAGGCGGCCATGACGCACAGGTTGGCCATGTAGCCCGAGCCGAGGATCAGGGCCGCGCGCTGGGCCTTGAACTCCGCCGTCAGGCGTTCCAGTTCGTCGCAGGCCGCGAAGTTGCCCGTGACCAGCCGCGAGGCGCCGGAGGTGGTGCCCAGTTCCTGGGCGGCACGTTCGGCGGCGGCGCGCAGTTCGCCGCGCCCGGCCAGCCCGAGGTAGTTGTTGGAGGCCAGGTTCAGCAGACGGCGGCCCTGCCACGACAGCACGCGGTCCGCCCCGCGGTCCACGGGCGGGATGTCGCGCCACAGGGAGCGGGCCCGGGCCTCGGCCAGCCGGGCGGCCATGAAGTCGTTCCAGTCGAAGGTGCTCATAAGAGGTGTCCGCCTACCGGAAAACGGGGCGATACGCAACGGCGGGCCGCCGGGCGCCCCGGCTCAGCCCTTGCCCGAAGGGCAGCTTCCGCAATTGCCGCTCCCGGCGCAGGCTCCGCCCACGGCGTGGCCGTCGAAGGAGGCCGGGTCCTCCACGGGCTCCACGTGGATGGTCACCTGCGTGCCCGGCAGCCGCGAGACGATGGACAGCTCCACGGCGTCGCACAGCGCGTGGGACCGGGCCACGGAGGTGGACCCGGGCAGCAGCAGGTGGAAATCCACGAAGCGGCGCGGGCCGGACTTGCGCGTGCGCAGGCCGTGGTAGAGGGCGTCCTGCCCGGCCACGGCGCGGATGGCCTCGTGGATGGCGCGCATTTCGGCCTCGGGCAGGGCCTTGTCCATGAGCCCGCCCATGGAGCGGCGCACCAGCCCCACCCCGGTGCACACGATGTTCGCGGCCATGACCACGGCGACGATCGGGTCGAGCACGGCCCACGAGGGCGGGGCCACCAGCAGCACCGCCAGCCCGGCCACGAGCCCCACGGAGGTCCACACGTCGGTCATCAGGTGCCGGGCGTCGGCCTCCAGGGTGATGCTGTCGTAGCGCTGCGCGGCGCGCAGCATGCCCTGGGCCGTGACCCAGTTCACCGCCGAGGCCACCAGGGCCATGACCAGCCCCAGGCCCAGGCGGTCCAGGGGCTGCGGGTCCAGGAAGCGGCCCACGGCGGCCCAGACGATGCCCCCGGCGGCGACGATGATCAGCACGCCCTCGGCGCCGCTGGAGAAGTACTCGGCCTTGCCGTGGCCGTAGGCGTGGGCGTCGTCGGCGGGCTGCACGGCCACCAGCAGCGCCCACAGGGCCAGCATGCCCGCCGCAAGGTTCACCAGCGACTCCGTGGCGTCGGAGAGCAGGCCCACCGAGCCCGTGAGCGACCAGGCCCCGAACTTCAGGCCCAGGGTCAGCACCGAGGCGGCGATGGAATAATAGGCGTAGCGTACGGGGGAAGACATGACGGCTCCCGGCCGGGGTGCGCACCGCCGCGCCCGGGGCGGGCCCGGCGGCTTCAGGGCGCCACTATAGACGCCTTGGCATCCGGATTCAAGATGGCGCACCGGCCCGCCCGGTGGCGCATCCGGATTCACGACGCCGTTATCCACATGTTGAAATCAAATCGCAACATTGCCGGAACGTATCACGCACCGCATTATGCTTGCAGAAAACGCATGTTGCATGTATTGACCGGAGGGTTATCCATCACGCATCCACCGGAGTTTTGTGGAAAACGCCAGCGGCACGGAAACGCCGCCAGCCGACCGCCGCGCCTTTTGCGTGCGGCCCCAGCCCAGACGAGGCGCCCCATGATCCGATTCGCCGACATCCGCATGAAGCCCAAGCTGGTCCTGCTGTTCCTGCTCACCGGCGCCCTGCCCCTGTTCGCCGTGGGCTGGATGGGCACCCGGCTGGCCTCCGACGCCCTCATGGAGCAGGCGTTCAACCAGTTGCGCACAGTGCAGGACATCAAGACCGCCCAGATCGGCGGCTTCTTCCGCGAACGCGAAGACGACCTGCGCATCCTGGCCGAGAGCATGCAGGCCCAGAACGCCCTGCGCGAACTGGAACAGCACAGGATCGGCGCCGACGGCCTGGCCGAGCACGCCATGGAGGCGCGCATCTTCCACGCCGTGCACAACCAGTACCGGCCCTACTTCACCCAGTACGCGCGCACCTTCGGCTATCACGACGTGCTGCTCGTCTCCACCGACGGCCAGCTTCTGTTCTCCTCGCGCTCCGACGCCGCCCCGGGCACCATGCTCACCGTGGGCCAACTGGCGGACTCCAACCTGGCCGAGCTCTGGCGGCTCGTGACCCGCTCCATGCGCCTGCGCTTCGTGGATTTCGCGCCCTTCTCCCCGGCGCAGGACGTGGAGTCCGCCTTCATGGGCCATCCCGTCTTCGCCCCGGACGGCACGCTCCTGGGCATGGTGGCCGTGCAGTTCTCGCCCGACACCTTCGAGGCGCTCATGCGCACCCGCCAGGGCATGGGCGAGCGCGGCGAATCGTACATCATCGCCCGCGATGCCGGGCGGGGCACCTACGAGTTCCGCTCGTCCATGCGGACCATGGGCGACGGCGCCTACGTCATCGGCCGCACGATCGCGCCCACGGCCTACTGGACCAAGGCCTTCGAGGCCGGGCCCGAGGGCGGCGCGGGGCAATTCACCGACAGCGAGGGCTCCCCGGTTCTGGTGGCCTACACGCCCCTGCGCCACCATGAGCTGGACTGGGCCCTGGTCTCCAAGATGGACGTGGCCGAGGTCACCGCCCCGGCCAAGGCCCTGCTCGGGCGCCTGAGCCTGGCCGGGGGCGGGCTGCTGCTGGCCGTGGCCGTGGGCTCCTTCCTGTTCACCCGCCGTCTGGTTCGGCCCATCGAGCAGGACGTGGCCTTCGCCCGGGCCATTGCCGACGGCGACCTTTCGGCGCACCTGAACCTGGACCAGCGCGACGAGCTGGGCGTCCTGGCCCGGACCCTGAACCGCATGGCCGGGAGCCTGCGCGACATCGACTGGCTGGCGCGCGGCAAACAGGGGCTGGACGACGCCCTGCGCGGCGTGCACGACCCCGAGGAAATCACCCGGCGCTTCATCACCTATTTCGCCGCCTTCTGCGGCGCCCAGGTCGGCGCGGTCTATGCCCGCCCCGAGGGGGCCGATTTCCTGGACCTCGTGGCGGGCTATGCCTTCTCCGACCGCCGGGGCAGCTTCACGCGCTTCTCCCTGGGCCAGGGGCTGGTGGGCCAGGTGGCCCTGGAGCGCCAGACGGTGGTCTTCTCGCAGATCGATCCCGGCCAGGCTCCGCCCATCAGCTCCGGCCTGGACGAACGCGTGCCGCCCCACGTGCTCATCGCCCCCGTAATCCACGAAAACGAAGTCCTCGGCGTTGTGCTGCTGGGCGCCACAGCGCCCTTCACGCCCCTGATGCGCCGGCTGGTGGCCGAGAGCCTGGAAATCCTGGCCATCCACGTGCTCACCGCCCGCTCGCACCAGGTCATCCAGGACCTTTTGCGCCAGGCCCAGGCCCAGGCCGAAGCCATGCGCGAGCAGCAGGAGCAGCTTGCGCGCGCCAATACGGACCTGGAAGCCCAGGCCGCGGCCCTCAAGACCTCCGAGGCCGAACTCCAGGCCCAGCAGGAGGAACTGCGCGTCACCAACGAGGAACTGGAGGAGCAGACCCGGGCCCTCAAGGCCTCGGAGGAAAAGCTCCAGGCCCAGCAGGAGGAACTGCGCGTCACCAACGAGGAACTGGAGGAGCGCACCAAGACCCTGGAAAAGCAGGGCGCGGCCCTGCGCCAGAAAAACATCGACCTGCTGCGCGCCCAGGACCTCATCGAACAGAAGGCCCGCGACCTGGAAATCGCCAGCAAATACAAATCCGAATTCCTGGCCAACATGTCCCACGAGCTGCGCACGCCGCTGAACAGCATCCTCATCCTTTCGCAGCTCCTGGCCGACAACCCGGCGGGCAACCTGACGCCCAAGCAGGTCGAGTCCGCCCGGGCCGTGAACTCCTCGGGCGCCGACCTGCTCTCGCTCATCAACGAGATTCTCGACCTGTCCAAGGTCGAGTCGGGCAAGGTGGAGGTCGTGCCCGAAGAACTGCCAGTGCGCCGCGTCACCGCCGACCTGACGCGCATCTTCGCCGAAATCGCCACGGACAAGGGCGTGGCCTTCGTGGTGGACGTGGCCGAGGACGCCCCGCCCGTACTGACCACCGACGCCCAGCGCCTGCAACAGATTCTGCGCAACCTCATCTCCAACGCCTTCAAGTTCACCGCGCAGGGCACGGTGACCCTGGCCATCTCGCGCCCCGCGACGGACGCCAGCCTCGCCGCCAGCGGCCTGGACCCCGCGACCTCCCTGGCCTTCGCCGTCATCGACACCGGCATCGGCATCCCCGAGGACAAACAGGCCGTCGTCTTCGAGGCCTTCCAGCAGGCCGACGGAACCACCAGCCGCAAATACGGCGGCACGGGCCTCGGCCTGTCCATCTCGCGCGAGCTGGCGCGGCTGCTGGGCGGCGAACTGCAACTGCGGAGCGCCCCGGGCCAGGGCTCGACCTTCACCCTGTTCCTGCCCGAAACCTACCGTGCCCCCGAGCCCGGCCCGGAGCAGGAAAAGGCCGCCTGGGTGCCCCGCTCGGCCCGGGGCGGCGCGGCGGCCAAGAAAGCCGCCCGCGCCCAGGCCTCCGCCCCCCAGACGGCGCAGCCCGGAAACGCGCAGCCCCAGGCCGCGCCCCAGGCGCCCAGGCCCCCGGCCCCCGAGGCGCCCCCCGCGTCCGGCGCGTCCGCTGCCCACGGCGCGTCCACCGCTTCCGGCGCGCCGGAAGCCCCGGCGGCTCCCGAGCCCCCCGCGCCCCCGGCTCCGCTGGAATCCACGGACCAGATTCCAGACGACCGCAAATCCATCAAGAAGGGCGACCGCGCGCTGCTCATCGTCGAGGACGACCCCAACTTCGCGCGCATCCTCGTGGACATGGCCCACGACCGGGGCTTCAAATGCCTTGTGGCCGGCGACGGCGAAACCGGCCTGCATTTCGCGGACTACTACCGGCCCAGCGCCGTGGTGCTCGACATCGGCCTGCCCGGCATCGACGGCTGGACGGTCATGGACCGCCTGAAGAGCAACCCCGAGCTGCGGCACATCCCGGTGCATTTCATGTCCGCCGCCGACGAAACCCTGGACGCCATGCGCATGGGCGCCGTGGGCTACCTGACCAAGCCGGTGACCCTGGAGGCCGTGAACAAGGCCCTGGCGCGCATCGAGGGCGTGCTCTCCAAGCCCGTGAAGCGCCTTCTGGTGGTCGAGGACGACGCCCTCCAGCGCGAAAGCATCCGCGCGCTCATCGGCAACGGCGACGTGGAAACCGTGGCCGTGGAGACCGGCGAGGAAGCCTATGAAATGCTGGAAACCGAAACCTTCGACTGCATGATCCTCGACCTCGGCCTGAAGGACATGTCCGGCTTCGAGCTGCTGCGGCGCATCCGCAACGACGGCGTGGCCGACAGGCTGCCCATCATCGTCTACACCGGGCGCGAACTGAGCCGCGAGGAGGAGGAGGAGCTTTCACGCCACGCCGAGAGCATCATCATCAAGGGCGCGCGCTCGCCCGAGCGCCTGCTGGACGAGACCACCCTGTTCCTGCACCGCGTGGAGGCCAACCTGCCCGAGGACAAGCAGCGCATGCTGCGCATGGTCCACGACAAGGAGGCCATGCTCGCGGGCAAAAAAATTCTGCTGGTGGACGACGACATGCGCAACGTCTTCGCCCTGTCCAGCGCCCTGGAGGCCCACGGCATGGAGGTGGCCATCGCCCGCAACGGCCGTGAGGGCGTGGAGAAGCTGTCCTCCAACCCCGAGACGGACCTCGTGCTCATGGACATCATGATGCCCGAGATGGACGGCTACGAGGCCATGCGCGCCATCCGCAAGCGCAAACGCTTCCAGAACCTGCCCATCATCGCCCTCACGGCCAAGGCCATGAAGGGCGACCGCAACAAGTGCATCGAGGCCGGGGCCAGCGACTACATGGCCAAGCCCGTGGACACCGACAAGCTCTTCTCGCTGTTGCGCGTCTGGTTGTACCGATGAAGGCCGAACCCAACGACCGCGCCCCGGCCCCCGAGCCCGCCCCCGACGCCGCCCCCGACGCCGGGGCCGATGTGCTGGGCATCGAGATCGACTGCCTGCTGGAGGCCGTCTTCCGTCGCTGGGGCTACGACTTCCGCGACTATTCGCGGGCCCACGTCCGCCGCCGCCTGCTGCACCGCATGGAACTGTCCGGCATGGACTCCGTCCCGGCGATGATGCACCGCGCCCTGACGGACCGCGAGTTCTTCGGCTCGCTGCTGGCCGTGCTGTCCATCAACATCACCGAGATGTTCCGCGATCCGCCCTTCTACCGCGCCCTGCGCGAGGAGATCGTGCCCCGGCTGCGCACCTGGCCCTTCGTGAAAATCTGGCACGCGGGCTGCTCCACGGGCGAGGAGGTCTACTCCATGGCCATCGTGCTGCGCGAGGCCGGGCTGGAGGGCCGCGCGCGCATCTACGCCACGGACTTCAACCCCGAGGCCCTGCGCCGCGCCAAGGAGGGCATCTACCCCCTGGAGGCCATCCGCAACTACACGCGCAACTACCAGGCCGCCGGGGGCGAGGCCTCCTTCGCCGACTACTACACCGCGCGCTACGAAAGCGCCCTCATCGACCGCACCCTGCGCGAGCACGTGGTCTTCTCCGAGCACAACCTCGTCACCGACGGGGTTTTCGGCGAGATGCACCTCATCTTCTGCCGCAACGTGCTCATCTACTTCAACCCCCAGCTCCAGGCCCGGGCCCTGGACCTGTTCCACGACAGCCTGTGCCCGGGCGGCATCCTGTGCCTGGGCACCAAGGAGAGCCTCCAGTTCTCCGGGCATCTCCAGGCCTTCGAGCAGTTGCAGCCGGGGCAGAAGATTTTCCGCCGCAAGCTGTTGCCCGGCGCGACGCAGGACGACGAGCCATGAACGCGCGCCGTCTGCGGGCCGTGGTCGTGGGCGCCTCCACCGGGGGCATGGAGGCCCTGGCCCGGGTGCTGGGCGCCCTGGAGGCCGACTTTCCCCTGCCCGTGCTGGTGGTGCAGCACGTCAGCCCCACGGCCGACAGCTCCATCCCGGCCCTGCTCGACGAGCGCTGCCGCATCCGCGTCAAGGAGGCCGACGAAAAGGAGCCCCTGCGCCCGGCAACGGCCTATTTCGCGCCCGCCAACTACCATCTGCTCGTGGAGCAGGACGCGACCCTGTCCCTGTCCACGGACGAGCGGGTCTGCTTCGCGCGGCCCTCGGTGGACGTGCTGTTCGAGACGGCCGCCGTGGCCTTCGGCCCGGCCCTGGCGGGGGTCGTGCTCACCGGAGCCAACGAGGACGGCAGCCGGGGCCTGGCGGCCATCGCCCGCGCGGGTGGGCTGACCATAGTGCAGGACCCCGCCACGGCCACGGCCCCGGCAATGCCCCAGGCCGCCCTGGCGGCCACGGCGGTGGACCATGTTCTGCCCCTGGAGGCCATCGGCCCCCTGCTTTCAAGGATGGCGAAAGACAATGACTGAACGCATCAAGATCCTGGCGGTGGACGACCGGCCCGAGAACCTCCTGGCCATCGAGGCGCTGCTCGACGGTCCCGAGGTCGAGGTGGTCAAGGCCACCTCGGGCCAGGAGGCCCTGGGCCGCATGCTCGGCGAGGATTTCGCCCTGGTGCTGCTCGACGTGCAGATGCCCGAGATGGACGGCTTCGAGACGGCGGAACTCATGCGCGGACACAAGAACACCCGCGGCGTGCCGATCATCTTCGCCACGGCCATCAGCAAGGAGCAGAAGCACATCTTCCGCGGCTACGACGCGGGCGCCGTGGACTACATGTTCAAGCCCCTGGACCCGGACATCCTGCGCAGCAAGGTGGACGTGTTCCTGCAACTGTACCGCCAGCGCCGGACATTGCAGGACAAGACCCGCGAACTGGACGCCAAGATCCAGGAGCTGGAGAAGCTGCGCCGCCAACTGGAGCGCTCCAACGCGCTGCTGGAGCGCCTGTCGGCCATCGACGGGCTGACCGGCATCTACAACCGCCGCCGCTTCGACGAGGTGCTCGACCTGGAATGGCGCCGCGCCCAGCGCCACCAGAAGCCCATCTCGCTCATCTTCGTGGACCTGGACTGCTTCAAGAACTACAACGACCACTACGGCCACCTGGCGGGCGACGACTGCCTGCGCCACGCGGCCGAGGTCATGAGCAGCGTGCTCAAGCGGCCTTCGGACACCATGGCCCGCTACGGCGGCGAGGAGTTCGCGGCCATCCTGCCCGACACCACCGCCAAGGATGCCGCCGCCCTGGCCGAACAGATGCGCGCCGGAGTCCAGGCCCTGGACATGGACCACGCCTGCTCCTTCGTCTCCCACTGCGTCACCGTGAGCATGGGCGTGGCCTGCATGATCCCCGAGCGCGGCTCCGCGCCCTCGACCCTGGTGGCGGCGGCGGACACCGCCCTCTACGAGGCCAAGCAGACCGGGCGCAACCGCGTCATCATCCACCCCGACGCGGCCCTGTAGCCCGCGCGCCGCTCCCGGCGGGCCCGGCAGCGTCCCGGCCCGCCGCCGCCTGGCGGTCCTGCCCCGCCCGCCCCGGTTCAGTAGATTTTGCGCCGTGAAAAGGACGACCCGATGACGCTGAACGTGTTTTCGGCGATGAACAGGGCGTTCTCGTCGGTGGTGAAGACCACCTCCTCCAGGCGCTTGAGCTGCACGTTGTTGACCACGGTCATCAGAATGTCCTTGCCCTGCCCGCTGTAGGCGCCCCGGCCCTGGATGAAGGTGCCCCCGAGGTTCATCTCGTCGCGGATGCGCTCGCAGATGCGCGGGCTGGCGTCGGAGATGACGTAGACGACCTTGCGCTGGGAAAACAGGGCCAGGAAGTATTCGACCATGACCGAGGTGATGAAGACCATGATCAGCGAATCGATGACCAGATCCACGTCCAGGGCGGCAAGAGTAAGGGAGAACAGGGCCAGATTGAAGAGGAAGTAGAACTTGCCGATGCCGAAGTTGTAGCGCTGGAAGAGCAGCACGGCGATGACATCCAGCCCGCCGTTGGAGCCCAGGGAGCGCAGGACCATGCCCGCCCCTGCCCCGCAGACCACCCCGGCGGCGATGGCCGCGTGCAGCGGGTCGCGGATGCCGGAGTCGGCCCGGATGAGCTCGAAGGCCGCCGAAGTCACGACCATGGACCACAGGCTGTAGAAGAGGAATCGGCGGCTGATGAAGAACCAGGCCACGGCGAAGAGCGGGATGTTCAGCAGGAAATAGAGCACGCCCGGACTGGCCAGGCCGGTGGCGTAGTTCGCCAGCAGGGCCACGCCGAACACGCCGCCGGACACGAACCCGTGGGGCTCCACGATGGCCTTGGCCCCCAGGGCAAAAAGCACCGAGCCCACGAAGATGAGCCCCAGGTTCCAGGGTACGGAATAGGTCAGGTCGAAACGCGAACGGGCCATGGTCCTCCCCATGGGCGCGCCCGGGGGAGGGCCGGACGCGCCGGTTGTGCGGCCGGCGGCCGGGGCCGGGCGGCGGGGTCGGCGGCCGCCCGCGCCCCGCGCCTCAGTTCCGGCGCCTGTACCAGACGTTCATGCTTTCGATGCCGCCCGCGATGTGCGTATTGTTCACCAGCGTTCCGGCAAAGCGGTAGCCCTGGCGGGCAAACGTCGTGTTCATGCCGTGGGAGGCGGCCCGGGCGATGGTGTAGAACAGGTCCACCCCGCGCGGGGCCATCTCGGCCTCCAGGGCCCGCAGCAGGTGGCGGGCCAGGGCGTTGCCCCGCTGCCGGGGCAACACGGCGAAGTCGGTCATCTCCGCATTGCGCGCGGCGTAGTCGGGCTCCGCCGAGGCCAGGCCCACCAGCTCCCCGTCGTGCCAGGCGCCCATGAAGACCACGCCCTGTTCCATGGCCCGGCGCAGGTAGGCGGCATCGTGAATGGGGAAGGGGTAACTGACGAAGACGCGGGCGTAAAGCCCGGCCATGGCCTCGGCGTGTTCCGGGCCGGGGGCGGCCAGACGCAGCCCCCGGGCCAGGGCCGGAGCCCGGCGCGGGGCGGCGGCCTTGGCCCGCGCCGTGCGCACCACCCCGGCCAGGGCGCCCGGGTCCGCGGGCTCGCGCCGCCGGGAGCAGAGGAACTTGCCCAGGAACACGCCGTCCTCGCGCCCGGCGAAAAACCCGGGCACCACGGCCTCCTCGCTGTAGCCCCGGCGCAGGAACCAGCGCGTCTCGCGCGCGGGCACCTTGGCGAAGACCTTGGTGTAGCCCCGGCGCGCGGCCAGGTCGTCCAGCACGTCCACGATCTGCGGGCAGTCGCCGGGGTCCAGGTGCATCAGGTACACGCGGTTGGACAACGGCCCGTGCTGCACCGTGGAGCCGCCCAGGGCGGTCACGCGGTCGGCGCTAGTGGTCATGGCGCCTCCGCTCCAGGCGCTCGTTGCCCCGGGGGGTCAGGCTGCGCGTGTCGTCCCAGTCGGTGATGAGCTTCTCGATGCCCACGGCGGTCCACTCCTCGGCATCGTCGGTCATCAGGCTCAGGTCGCAGGCGTCGCAGCGGCGGTCGCACTCGGCGGGCCGGTAGTCGCCCGGCTCGTCGTAGGTGGCGATGACGCCCTCGTAGTTGCGCAGCACGACCTTGTTCACGCCCCAGGACAGGATGTAGTTGGGCATGACCGGAATCTTGCCCCCGCCGCCCGGGGCGTCGATGACGTAGGTCGGCACGGCGAAGCCGCTGGTGTGCCCGCGCAGGCTCTCCATGATTTCCATGCCCTTGGCCACCGGCGTGCGGAAGTGCGTCAGGCCCTCGGACAGGTCGCACTGGTAGATGTAGTACGGCCGCACCCGCGCGCGCACCAGCTTGCGCACCAGGGCGCGCATGATGCGCGGGCAGTCGTTGACGCCCGCCAGCAGCACGGTCTGGTTGCCCAGGGGGATGCCCGCGTCGGCCAGCCGGGCCAGGGCCCGACGCGACGAGCGCGTCAGCTCGCGCGGGTGGTTGAAGTGCGTGTTCAGCCACAGGGGGTGGTGGGTGCGCAGCATGGCCACCAGATCGTCGGTGACCCGGTAGGGCAGCACCACGGGCATGCGCGTGCCGATGCGCACCACCTCCACGTGGTCGATGCGCCCCAGTTCGCCCAGAATCCAGTCCAGCCGCTCGTCGGAGAGCATCAGCGGATCCCCGCCGGACAGCAGCACGTCGCGCACCGCCGGGGTGTTGCGGATGTAGGCCAGCCCGGCCTCCAGGTCGCGGCGCGAGGGCACGCCCTCGGCGTCGCCCACCTTGCGCTTGCGCGTGCAGTGACGGCAGTACATGGAGCACAGGTTGCTGACGTGGAAGAGCACCCGGTCGGGGTAGCGGTGGGTGATGCCGGGGGCGGGGCTGTCGCGGTCCTCGTGCAGCGGGTCGGCCATGTCGTGGGGGCCGATGTCCAGTTCCCGCGGCGAGGGGAAGGACTGGCGGAACACCGGGTCTCCGGCATAGTTCTCCCCGTCGATGAGCGAGAGGTAGTACGGCGTGACGCTCATGGGAAAACGCTCGGTGGTCAGGGCCACGCGGGCGCGGTGCTCCGCGTCCAGGCGCAGGCCCGCCAGGCGCTCGAAGGTCGCCACGTCGCGCACGCTGTGTTTCAGGTGCCAGCGCCAGTCGGTCCAGTTGCCGTGGTCGGCCCCGGCGTTGATGCGCCGGGCGACCGTTTGTTGGTGTGCGTTGAAAACCTGCATGGTCCTCCTGGGGTTCGGGTTGGGGCAGCCTAGAGAATCTGCGCGAGAAACTCGCGGGTCCTGGGTTGCCCGGGGTTCTCGAAAATCCGCTCGGGCGGGCCCTGCTCCACCACCACGCCCTCGTCCATGAAATACACGGTGTCGGCCACCTCGCGGGCGAAGCCCATCTCGTGGGTCACGACGATCATGGTCATGCCCTCGGCGGCCAGTTCGCGCATGACGGCCAGCACTTCGCCCACCAGTTCGGGGTCCAGGGCGCTGGTGGGCTCGTCGAAGAGCATGGCGTCGGGCTCCATGGCCAGGGCCCGGGCGATGGCCACACGCTGCTTCTGCCCGCCGGAAAGCTGCCCGGGGTAGGCGTCCACCTTGTCGGCCAGGCCGACCTTTTCCAGGTAGGCCAGGCCCGTCCTGCGGGCCTGGGCCCGGGGCACGCCCTTGACCTGCACCGGGCCCTCCATGACGTTTCCCAGCACCGTCATGTGCGGAAACAGGTTGAAATGCTGAAAAACCATGCCCACGTGGGTGCGCATGCGGTTCAGGGCGCGCTCGTCCTCGGGCACGACCTTGCCCCGGATGCGCACCTCGCCCTTCTGGAAGCGCTCCAGCTTGTTCACGCAGCGCAAGAGCGTGCTTTTGCCCGAACCGCTGGCGCCGATGACCACCACCACCTCGGACTGGTCCACCGTCATGTCCACCCCGCGCAGGACGTGGTTGTCGCCAAAATACTTGTGCAGGCCGCGAATTTCGATCATGGCGCCCTCCTAGGCGTAGCCCCCGGCCTCCAGGCGGCGCTCCACCCTGCGGAAGAGCACCGTGAACAGCCCGGTATAGAACAGATAAAACAACGCGGCGATGGTCAGCATCTCCATCATCATGAAGTTGCTGGAGGCCAGTTGCTGGGACTTGAGCAGCAGCTCGTTGATGGTGATGGTGCTGGCCAGGGACGAATCCTTGAGGGCGATGATGAACTGGTTGCCCAGGGGCGGTACCGCGCGCTTCAGGGCCTGGGGCAGGATGATCCGGCGCATGGCCCGGGCGTGGGTCATGCCCAGGGAGCGCGCGGCCTCCATCTGCCCGCCGGAGATGGAGCGGATGGCCCCGGCGAAGATGACGGCGATGTAGGCTCCGTTGTGCACGCCCAGGGCCAGAACCGCCGAGGGCACCGCCGCCAGCCCCAGCACCCCGCGCAGGCCGTAGTAGATGAACAGCAGTTGCAGCAGCAGCGGCGTGCCGCGAATGACGTAGATGTACAGCCGGGCCGGGCCGCTGAGGGCCAGGCGCGGCGACAGGCTGAGGAAGGCCGTGCCCAGGCCCAGGGCCAGGCCCAGGGCGATGCCCAGCACGGTGACCTGCAGGGTCATCCACGCGGCGGGCAGGAAAAAGGGGAAATAGTGCGCGAGCACCGAAACGTCGTAGTGCATGCTTGTGTCCTTGGACTGAGGGGAAGGAGGCGGCGAAACGGAAAGCGGCGGGGCGGCGCGCGCCGCCCCGCCCGGGAAGCCTAGCGGACGGAAACGTCCACCCCGAGCCACTTCATGGACAGCTCCGTCAGCGTGCCGTCGGCGTGCATGGCGGCCAGGGCGGTGTTCACCGCGTCGCGCAGGGCGCCGTCGTCCTTGCGGAAAGCCACGCCGATGTCCTCGCTGCGCAGGGGGCCGCCCAGCAGGCGGATGGCGAACTTGCCGCTGTTCATGGCCCCGATGCCGACCACGCGGTCGGTGATCACGGCGTCCACCACCCCGTTGTCCAGCTCCAGCAGGGTCTGGGTGTCGTCCTTGTACAGGCGCACCTCGCCCGCGCCCAGGGCCTGGGCGTCGCCCTCGAAGGTCGTGCCCGTGACCAGGCCGACCGTGCGTCCGGCCAGGTCGCCGGGCGCGCCGAAGGCCGCGTCCTCGCGCACCAGGAGCTGCGCGCCGGAATAGTAGTACGGCACCGAGAAATCCACGACCTTCAGCCGTTCGTCGGTGATGGCCATGCTGCCCAGGATGCCGTCGTAGGCCCCGGCGCGCAGGCCCTCGATGATGCCGCTCCACTCGGTGGTCACAGGCTTGAGGCTTACGCCCAGGCGCCCGGCGACCTCGCGGGCCACGTCCACGTCGAAGCCGACCAGCTCATTGCTTTCGTTGTAGAAATTGAACGGCGGATAGCCGCCGCTCATGGCGAAGCTGATCTCCCCGGCGGCCTTGACGCGCTCCAGGGCGTTCCGGGGTTCCTGGCCGCATCCGGCCAGCAGCAGAGGCATCAGCAGGCACGCGGCCAGCAGCGGCAGGGTGCGCAGTCGTTTGGTAAAAGTCGGCATGGGCTGCTCCTTGGGTTGCGGATTCGCGCGGCGCCCCGGCGGACCGGACCGCCGGGCACGGCACAAGACGGCGCGGACCAGGCGGCGGACGAACGGCGAAGCGGGGCGAACGGAGGACGGCGCGCGGCGCGGCGGCCCATGCCGCAACGCCACTCATGCGCCTGAATCGGGCAAAAAATCAGGAAGCGGATTCGCGGAGAGATGAAAAAACAGGCATCTCAATCCTGAAAACCCGACGCGATCATCGCCATTGTATAGCGGGAAACAGGCGCCACGTCAAATCGACGTGCGCCCATTGCATTACAACCTTCTTCCGACTTGAATCATTTTATTTTTCAGCCTCAAAAATGAGAATCAGACAAAGACCGTTATTCGCAGTCATGAAATCGTTACAGAGCTGGCGTCACATCACGCAAAAAAAAGAAAGCGCGGCGCGCCGGGCACGCGCCGCCTTCCCGGGAACCGCGCCACCGTCGGCCCGCAGTTGCCAGGGGGAGTGTCTCCGGCCGTCATCCCCGCGCAGCCAGGGCGCCGGGGCACGCACAAAAGCCCCGCGCCCGGCCCCATGGCGGCTTCGCCTGGACGCGGAACGCCAAAACAAGGCCCGCCTGACGCTTTCCTTGCCGCAAACAGCATAAAAAGTTTTCCTTTAACGGGGAGCGGTGCGCTCCTGAGGCAAACCTCTTGCCGCATGGCGCCTCGCCTGCCCTTCAACAGACAAAAAAACAACATGTTATGCGTTCACGGCAAAACGCGACAAAGGCTCCCCCAGCGCCCCCGGGGCACTCCTGGCGCGCCGGACCGACAGGTTCTCCAGCAACGCTTGGCGATACATATTATTTTTTAATACAGTATGTTATATGTGAACATGACCCATTTTCTGTGCAAAAAAATGCGCAACGCAGCTTTCTTTGACGCCATGGCCTCCCATCTTTAGGACACTAGACAAGAACCTCCGGAACCGGCCCAGCGGCCCCGGAGGGAACGGGCCCCGCCCATGGCGGCGCCCGCCGCGCGGCAGCGCGGGGAGCGATCACATTTTTCAATATGCCTCTCAAAGCATAATGCGGCGCGCGGGAAACCCGCAAACCGCGCAACCAGACGGAGGGATCCTATGGACATTTCGAGGCGAAGTTTCCTCAAGGTCGCGGGAGCCGGGGCCGTGGGGCTGACCCTGGGCCAACTCGGCCTGGACCTGCAGCCCGTCGCGGCACACGCCTACGCGATGAAGATCGACGGTGCCAGGGAGGTCATTTCCATCTGCCCGTTCTGCTCGTGCTGCTGCAACGTGCTCATGCACGTGAAGGACGGCACGGTGGTCAACGTGGAAGGCGACCCGGACTACCCGGTGAGCCAGGGCGCGCTGTGTGCCAAGGGCGCCGCGCTGCTCAGCATGCACGTCAACGAACACCGGCTGACCAAGCCCCTGTACCGCGCCCCCGGCTCCGTGCAGTGGGAGGAAAAGGACTGGGACTGGACCCTTTCGCGCATCGCCCGTCTGGTGAAGGACACCCGCGACCGCGACTTCAGGACCGTCAACGACAAGGGCCAGACCATCAACCGCGTGGAATCCATTTTCCAACTCGGCACCTCGCAGATGGACAACGAGGAGTGTTCCGTCTCGCACCAAATGCTCCGAGGCCTGGGGGTCGTCCATATCGACCATCAGGCACGTATCTGACACAGCGCCACTGTACCGGCTCTGGCAGAGTCGTTCGGACGCGGCGCGATGACCAACCACTGGACTGACATCGAACACGCCAACGCCATCCTCATCATGGGGAGCAACGCGGCGGAGCACCACCCCATCTCCTTCAAGTGGGTCCTCAAGGCCAAGGAGAAGGGCGCGGTGGTGATGCATGTCGATCCCAAATTCTCCAGAACCTCCGCGCGCAGCGACTTCCACGTCCCCCTGCGTTCGGGCACCGACATCGCCTTTTTGGGCGGCATGGTGAAGTACATCCTGGACAACGACAAGTTCTTCCACGAATACGTCGTCCAGTACACCAACGCTGCCTGCATCGTGAGCGAGAAGTTCTCCTTCTCCAACGGCATGTTCTCCGGCTTCGACAAGAAGACCGGCCGCTACGATCGCAGCAACTGGGCCTTCGAGCGCGACGAGAACGGCATGCCCCGGCGCGACACGACCCTCAAGAACAAGCGCTGCGTGCTGAACCTCATGCGCGCCCACTACGGCCGCTACACGGTGGACCGCGTGTCCAGCACCACCGGCGTCTCGCGCGAGAACCTGATGCGCGTGTACGAGGCCTTCGCGGCCACGGGCGCCCCCGACAAGGCCGGAACCATGATGTACGCCCTGGGCTGGACCCAGCACACCGTGGGCGTGCAGAACATCCGCCTGGCGGCCATCGTGCAGCTCCTGCTGGGCAACATCGGCGTGGCGGGCGGCGGCATCAACGCCCTGCGCGGCGAGCCCAACGTCCAGGGCTCCACGGACCATGCCCTGCTCTACCACATCCTGCCCGGCTACCTGCCCATGGTCCAGGCCAACTGGCCGACCCTGGCGGACTACAACAAGGCCAACACGCCCAAGTCCAGCGACCCGCAGAGCGCCAACTGGTGGCAACACCGGCCCAAGTACATGGCCAGCCTGCTCAAGTCCTGGTTCGGCGACAGGGCCACCGAGGAGAACGAGTTCTGCTACGGCCTGCTTCCGCGCCTGGACGAGCACGGCGACTACTCGCTCATGTACCTCTTCGACCGGATGTACAAGGGCCAGATCAGCGGCGGCTTCGTCTTCGGCACCAACCCGGCCCAGAGCGCGCCCAACACGCACAAGACCCGGCGCGCCCTGTCCAACCTGGACTGGCTGGTCGTCGGCGAACTGCACCACACCGAAACCTCGGACTTCTGGCACGGCCCGGGCATGAACCCGTCCGACATCGGCACCGAGGTCTTCCTGCTGCCCAGCGCCCAGCGCGGCGAGAAGGAAGGCAGCATCACCAACTCCGGCCGCTGGCTCATGTGGCACTACATGGCCCAGCAGCCCATCGGCGAGAGCCGCCCCCTGGGCGCCATGGTGGTGGACATCATGAACGCCGTGCGCAAGCTCTACCGCGAGGAACCCGGGGCCTTCCCCGAGCAGCTCCTGACCCACGACTGGCCCCAGGCCTACGACCCCGAGCAGATCGCCAAGCGCAACAACGGCTGGTTCACGCGCGACGTGGAGGTGAACGGGGTGGCCTACAAGAAGGGCCAGCAGGTGCCGGGCTTCGCCAACCTCACGGCCGACGGCGCCACGGCCTGCTCCTCCTGGATTCAGAGCGGCTCGTACCTCGACTCCGGCAACCTCGCCAAGCGGCGCGACCTGAGCCAGACGCCCATGCAGGCCAACATCGGGCTGTTCCCGAACTTCGCCTGGGCCTGGCCCATGAACCGTCGCGTGCTCTACAACCGCGCCTCCGTGGACGCCAACGGCAAGCCGTGGAACCCGGCCAAGCCGGTCATCGCCTGGGAGGACGGCAAGTGGGTCGGCGACGTGCCCGACGGCGGCTGGCCGCCCATGGCCAGCGGCAAGGGCAAGCTGCCCTTCATCATGTCCGCCGACGGCTACGGCCAGCTCTACGGCCCCGGCCGCCTGGACGGGCCGCTGCCCGAGCACTACGAGCCCGCCGAAACCCCGCTGGCCAAGAACCCGTTCTCGGGCCAGCTCAGCAACCCGTGCATGAAGCGTATGAAGAGCGACGCCGACCCGCTGGCCAAGCCCGCCGACAGCCGCTACCCCATCGTGCTCACGACGTACTGTCTGACCGAGCACTGGTGCGGCGGCGGCGAGACGCGCAACACCCCCGTGCTGCTTGAGGCCGAGCCCCAGCAGTACGTGGAGATGTCGCCCGAGCTGGCCGAGGAGAAGGGCATCGCCAACGGCGACGTGGTGGTGGTGGAAAGTGCGCGCGGCCGCGTCGAGGCCGTGGCCATGGTCACGGTACGGATGCGCCCGCTGCCTGTGGAAGGCCGGATCGTCCACGAGATCGGCATGCCCTTCTGCTTCGGATGGATGACGCCCAAGTGCGGTGACGCCGTGAACCGGCTGACCCCCGCCGTGGGCGACCCCAACACGACCATTCCGGAGTACAAGGTCAGCCTCGTGAACATCCGCAAGGCCGACAAGGTGACCGAACTGTAGCCAACGCGCCGGGCGGGAGGGAGCTCCCGCCCGGCGGACCACCAAGGAGTCGGACATGCCCAAGGCATTCTTCGTCGATACCACGCGCTGCACGGCGTGCCGGGGCTGCCAGGTCGCCTGCAAGGAATGGCACAACCTGCCCGCCCTGAAGACCCGCCAGACCGGGACGCACCAGAACCCCCCGGATCTGAACCCCTTCAACTACAAGCTCGTGCGTTTCAGCGAGCACCTCATCGATGGCGTCATCCGCTGGTACTTCTTCCCGGACCAGTGCCGCCATTGCGTCCAGCCGCCCTGCCTGTTCACCGCCGAGGACTACGTGCCCGGCGCCATCGTGCAGGACGAGGACACCGGCGCGGTGCTCTACACCGACCTGACCAGGCACCTGACCCCCGAGGAGTTCGAGGAGGTCCGCCACGCCTGCCCCTACGACATCCCGCGCCGCGACAGCGGCACCGGGCTGGTCTCCAAGTGCGACATGTGCATCGACCGCGTGAAGAACGGCCGCGTGCCCATGTGCGTCAAGACCTGCGCCATGGGCGCCATGCACTTCGGCGAGTACGACGACATCCTGGCCATGGCCCAGGAGCGCCTGAAGGTCGTGCTCAAGGAGTTTCCCAACGCGTCGCTGGCCGACCCCGACGACGTGTCGGTGATCTACCTGCTGGCCGACGAGCCCGCACGGCTGCACAAGAACGCCGTGGCCCAGGTCTCGCCCATGAACCGCAAGCAGATGCTTGCCCGGCTGGGCCGGCCCCTGACCCGACTCGGCCGCGCATAATCTGGATACACCTCCACCTGACGGCGGCGGGAAGGCCTTCCGGGGTTTTCCCGCCGCCACTCCACAAGGCAGGTATCATGAATCGAAACGAGGAACTGGAGAACCTGCACACCTGGGCCGAGCGCCTGCGCGCCGACAACGCCTCCCTGGGCGGGCTGCTCGACGCCTTCGAGCCGCTGTTCACCGAGCTGGCCAAGACCCGGGCCGCCTTGCGCGCCGCCGGAATGACCCCGGTGGAGCCCGACGCCCAGCGTCTTTCGCGGGGGCTGCCCCGCTTCGTGGACGCGCCCCTGGGCGACTACGCCCTGGCCTTCCTGGCCTCGGCGCGGCGCATGCTGCCGGTCATGGCCCAGTCCTTCCCCGGCGTGTCCGAAGAACTGCGCAGGCTCATGTATGCGCTGGAATCCGACGCCATGGACCCGGCGGCGCTCATGGAAGCCCTGATCCAGGGCGACGAGGCCGCCCTGGAACGGGTCCGGCCCAAGGAAGTGGGCGTGCGGACCCTGACCCTGGCCGCGACCCTGGTCCTGCGGCCCGTGCTCGAAGTCGTCGGCGTCGAGGTGGCCCGCGCGGCGACCCTGGGCGCCTGGGGCCGGGGCTACTGCCCCGTGTGCGGCGCCCTGCCCGGGCTGGCCATCCTGAGCAGTTCCGGCCAGGACGACCCGTACCTGAAGAAGCACGGCGGCCAGCGCTGGCTGCATTGCTCGCAGTGCGCCAGCCGCTGGCGCTTCAAGCGCCACGCCTGCCCCCACTGCGGCAACGAGGAGCACGGCACCCTGGAGTACTTCCACCCCCGGGAGCACACCGAGCAGCGGGCCGACCTGTGCCGCAAGTGCAACCACTACCTGGCGACCTGCGACGCCTCGGGCGCCACGGAGGAACCGGTGCCCGACGTGGCCGCCCTGGGGCTTTTGCCCATGGACATGGTCATGCAGCGCGACGGCTTCACCCCGGTGGCCCGCACGGCCTGGAACAAACTGGCCCCCTGAGCCCACACGGCGGCCCGCCCGCCTGGAGGAGAGTATGCGAACCCTGATCGCCGCCGCCCTGGCGGCCCTGCTGCTGTCCGGCTGCGCGACCTTCGGCGCGCCGGGCGCCGAAGACGACGCGCTGCTCCAATGCCGCGCCCAGGCCGACGAACACCACAAGGCCCGCTACACCCCGCAGTGGGAAGCGGCCGTGAAGGACTGCCTGGACGCCCGGGCCGAGGCCAAGCCCTAGCTGCCCGTCGGCGCCGCGTCTTGGGCCGGTCGTCCGGCCATGGCGGAACAACGCCCAAAAACTCAAGCCCGCGCAGTGTCGTCACCTGCGCGGGCCTGAATTTTCTGCGCCGAAGCGCCGGGGCCGTCCGCCCGCGGCCCGCTAGCGCCGCACGGCCCAGGGAAAGAGTTCCCCCGCCAGCTCGAAGGCGTTGTCCTGCACGGCGCGCAGCCAGGCCTCGTAGGCTTCGAGCAGCCGAAGCCCTTCGTCGGACAGGCTGTAGCCGCCCTTGTTGCCCCCGGTCTTGACCACCAGGTCGCGGCCCAGGTTCTGCTCGACCTTCTTGATGTGCCCCCAGGCCGCCCGGTAGGACATGCCCAGGTTCCTCACCGCGCCGGACAGGGAGCCGCTGCGCTCGATCTCGCGCAGCAGCATGGCGCAGCCGGGCCCGAAGACCAGCTTGTCCTCGTGCTCCAGCCAAATCTTGACCCGCATCCTCGGTTGCAGCTTCTCCATGCGTTCCCTGCCCTCCGGCCCGCGCCAGTCTGCGCGACGAGGCCCGACCCTAGCAGTTTCCCGCGGTGCTGGGAACTCTTCTATACCGAGCCATTTGCACAGGGGTTCCCTCTTGACCTGCCTCGGTTGTCATGCTCAACTAAGCACAAAAGGCATTATGCCCGACAGAGCATAATGCCCCAGGGAAGCCGGGCCGGATTCGGGGCGGCCCGGGGAACGCGCAACGTGCGACCCAGGGGGTATGCGCATGATGAAATCGGTCCCGGTCCAAGAGGCGGTGGGCATGGTGCTCTGTCACGACATGACCCGCATCGTCCCCGGGGAATACAAGGGCCCGGCCTTCCGCAAGGGCCATGTCGTCACCCGCGACGACATCGGGCCGCTGCTGGAAATCGGCAAGGAACACATCTACGTCCTGAACCTCGAACCCGGGCAGCTCCACGAAAACGAAGCCGCCGAGCGCATCGCCCGCGCCGCCGCAGGGCCCGGCCTGACCCTGACCCCCGTGTGCGAGGGGCGCATCAACCTGCGCGCCGAGCCGGGCCTGCTGTGCGTCAACGTCCAGGCCCTGGAGCGCATCAACGCCATCGAAGAGGTGGTGCTGGCCACGCTGCACACCGGCCAGCAGATCACCGCCCCGCGCGACGTGGCCGGCACCCGCGTGGTGCCCCTGGTCATCGACGAAGCCAAGATCGCCCAGGTCGAGGCCATCTGCGCCGAGTGCGGGCCGGTGGTCCGGATCAAGCCCTTCCGGCCGCTGGCCGTGGGCGTGGTCACCACCGGCAACGAGGTCTACACCGGGCGCATCCAGGACAAGTTCGGCCCGGTCATCCGCAAGAAATTCGGCGCTCTGGGCGCGACGGTGACCGGCCAGCGCTTCGTGGGCGACGACCCCCGGGCCACCTGCGCGGCCATCGAGGCCTTCCTGGCCGAGGGCGCGCAGATGGTCGTGGTCACCGGCGGCATGTCCGTGGACCCCGACGACCAGACCCCGGCGGCCATCCGCGCCACGGGCGCCGAGGTCGTCACCTACGGCGCGCCGACCTTTCCCGGCGTCATGTTCATGCTGGCCTACAAGGGCGACGTGCCCATCGTGGGCCTGCCGGGCTGCGTCATGTACCACCGGGCGAGCATCTTCGACCTGGTGGTGCCGCGCATCCTGGCCGGGGAGCGGCCCCGGCGCGAGGACATCACGGCCCTGGGCCACGGCGGCTTCTGCGCCGGGTGCCCCGAATGCCGCTACCCCGTGTGTCCATTCGGCAAATAGGCACGACCGCGCCCCGGGCGGGGCGCAGGCCATATCGGCAAACCACCCCAGACCTCAAGGAGGGGAACACCCATGCTCAGGCTGACTCTCAACGTCAACGGCGTGGACCGCATGGTGCTGGCCGACCCGGACAGCACCCTGGTCCAGTATCTGCGCGAGGGCCTCGGGCTGACCAGCGTCAAGGTCGGCTGCGGCACGGGCCAGTGCGGCGCGTGCACCGTGTACATGGACGGCAAACTGGTCCGCTCCTGCACGCGCAAGATGAACCGCGTGCCCTCGGGCTCCAGAATCCTGACCCTGGAAGGCATCGGCACCCCCGGCCAGCTCCATCCCATCCAACTGGCCTGGATCGCCCACGGCGGCGCCCAGTGCGGCTTCTGCTCGCCGGGCTTCATCGTCTCCACCTACGCCCTGCTGGAAGCCAACCCCGCCCCCGGCCGCGAGGAAGTGCGCGACTGGTTCCAGAAGCACCGCAACGCCTGCCGCTGCACCGGCTACAAGCCGCTGGTCGACGCGGTGATGGACGCCGCCGCCGTCATGCGCGGCGACATGAGCGCCGACGACCTGCTGTTCAAGATTCCCGAGGACGGACGCATCTGGGGCACCAAGTACCCCCGGCCCACGGCTGTGGCCAAGGTCACCGGCACGTGGGACTTCGGCGCGGACATGGGCCTGCGCCTGCCCCCCGGCAGCCTGCACTGCGCCCTGGTCCAGGCCGAGGTCTCCCACGCGAGAATCCTGTCCATCGACACCAGCGAAGCCGAGAAGATGCCCGGCGTCTTCAAGGTCGTGACCCACAAGGACGTGAAGGGCAAGAACCGCATCACCGGGCTGATCACCTTCCCGACCAACAAGGGCGACGGTTGGGACCGGCCCATCCTGTGCGACGAGAAGGTCTTCCAGTACGGTGACGCCATCGCCATCGTCTGCGCCGACACCGCCGCCAACGCCCAGGCCGCCGTGGCCAAGGTCCGCGTCGAGCTGGAGCAGCTGCCCGAATACATGAGCGCCCAGGCGGCCATGGCCGAGGATGCCATGGAAATCCACCCCGGCACGCCCAACGTCTACTACATCCAGAAGATCGCCAAGGGCGAGGACACCGCGCCCATCTTCGAGAAGGCCGACGTGGTGGTCGAGGGCGACTACTTCACCTCCCGCCAGCCGCACATGCCCATCGAGCCCGACACGGGCTTCGCCTACCTCGACGAGGAAGGCCGGCTGGTCATCCACTCCAAGTCCATCGGCCTGCACCTGCACCTGTACATGATCGCCCCGGGCCTGGGCCTCGAGGCCGACAAGATCGTCATGGTCCAGAACCCCACGGGCGGCACCTTCGGCTACAAGTTCAGCCCGACCATGGAAGCCCTGGTGGGCGCGGCCTGCCTGGCCACCGGGCGGCCCGTGTTCCTCAACTACACCTGGTACCAGCAGCAGACCTACACCGGAAAGCGCTCGCCCCAGTTCACCTCCGTGCGCATGGCCGCCACCAGGGACGGCAAGCTCCTGGGCATGGAAAGCGACTGGACCGTGGACCACGGCCCCTACTCCGAGTTCGGCGACCTGCTGACCCTGCGCGGCGCCCAATTCATCGGCGCGGGCTACGACATCCCGGCCATCCGCGGCGAGGGCCGCACCGTGTGCACCAACCACGCCTGGGGCGCGGCCTTCCGCGGCTACGGCGGCCCCGAGGCCGAGTTCCCCTCCGAAGTGCTCATGGACGAACTGGCCGAAAAGCTGGGCATGGACCCGCTGGAGCTGCGCTACAAGAACGTCTACCGCAAGGGCTCGACCACGCCCACGGGCCAGGACCCCGAAGTCTACTCCCTGCCCGAGATGATCGACACGTTGCGGCCCAAGTATGCGGAAGCCAAAAAGCGCGCCGCCGCCGCCTCCACCGACGCCGTGAAGCGCGGTGTGGGCATCGCCATCGGCGTGTACGGCTCGGGCCTGGACGGCCCCGACTCCTCCCAGGTGGACGCCGAACTGAACCCCGACGGCAGCGTGACCATCTACACCTGCTGGGAAGACCACGGCCAGGGCGCGGACATGGGCTCCCTGGGCACGGCCCACGAGGCCCTGCGCCCGCTCGGCATCGCTCCGGACAAGATTCATCTGGTCATGAACGACACCAGCAAGGCGCCCAACGCGGGCCCCGCGGGCGGCAGCCGCTCCCAGGTCATGACCGGGCAGGCCACCAAGAACGCCTGCGAAGTGCTCATCGCCGCCATGAAGAAGCCCGACGGCTCCTTCCGCACCTATGACGAGATGAAGGCCGAGGGCCTGGAAGTGCGCCACAGCGGCAAGTTCACCGCCCCGGCCCGCGACTGCGACGCCAACGGCCAGGGCAGCCCGTTCTGCTGCTACATGTACGGCCTGTTCATGGCCGAGGTCGCCGTGGAACTGGCCACCGGCAAGACCTCCGTGGAAAAGATGACCATGGTGGCCGACATCGGCAAGGTGAACAACGTCCTGGTCACCGACGGCCAGATCTACGGCGGCATGGCCCAGGGCATCGGCCTTGCCCTGTCCGAGGACTACGAGGACATCAAGAAGCACTCGACCATGGTCGGCGCCGGGTTCCCGTACATCAAGCAGATCCCCGACGACATGGAGATCATCTACGTGCAGAGCCCGCGCCCCGATGGTCCCTTCGGCGCCTCCGGCGTCGGCGAGATTCCGCTGTGCGCCCCGCACCCGGCGATCATCAACGCCATCTACAACGCCTGCGGCGTGCGCATCACCGCCCTTCCGGCCCTGCCGGAGAAGGTGCTTGCCGGGCTGAAGGCCAAGGCGTAAGCAACTGGATAAACAGGCGGCGGCGCTGCGGTTTGCCGCAGGGCCGCCGCCGTCTTTTTCGGAGGCCGCCATGGGCATGGACCAGACGGAACTGCGCCAGTGGGAAGCCCGCTGCACCCAGGAGGAACCCCCGCGCTGCCAGGCGGCCTGCCCGCTGCACCTGGACGCCCGGGGCCTGTGCGAGACCCTGGCCGGGGGCAAGGTGGACGCCGCCTGGGCCACGGCCTGCCGCACCCTGCCCCTGCCGGGGGTCATGGCCCGCATCTGCGACGCGCCCTGCAAGGCCGCCTGCCTGCGCGCCGGGCTCGGCGGCGCCGTGGAAATGGGCGCGCTGGAGCGCTTCCTGGCCCGGGCCGCCACGCGCACCCCGCCCGTGCGGCCCCTGCCCGCCCGGGGCAAGGCCGCCCTGGTGCTGGGCGGCGGGCTGGCCGGGCTGACCTGCGCCTGGGACTTGGCCAAAAAGGGCTACGCCGTGACCCTGGCGGCCCGCGAGCCGGGCCGCGCACTGCTGGACCGCCACGGCGACGAACTGCCCGGGGCCGTGCTTGCCGAGGCCCTGGCCGCCCTGGAGCGCATGGGTGTGACCCTGCGCACGGGCGCCGAGCCCACCCCGGCCATGGCCGGGCGCGAAGACGACCCCGGCGCCCTGCCCGAGGGCATGGACGCAGTGTTCGCCGACCCAGAAGCCCTGCCGCCCGCAGCCCTGGGCGTGGGCGAGCCCGACGCCCTGACTCTGGGCACCACACGCCTGGGTCTGTTCGCCGCACCCCTGCCCGCCGCTCCGGCAGGGGCTCCGGCCGGAGCGGCGCCGTCCCCGGTGCTGCTGGCGGCCCTGGGGCGGCGCGCGGCCAACTCCATCGAGCGCTTCACCCAGGGCGCGTCCCTCACGGCCGGGCGCGAACGCGAAGGAGCCTTCGAGTCGCGCCTGTCCACGGACCTGACGGGCGTGGCGCCCCTGGCTCCGCCGCCCCCGCCCCCGGACGGCCCCGATGCCGCCTGGGCCCGGGCAGAAGCCGGGCGCTGCCTGCGCTGCCAGTGCATGCAGTGCGTGCGCCAGTGCGCCTACCTGGAGCACTACAAGGGCTACCCCAAGGTCTACGCGCGCCAGATCTACAACAACGCCTCCATCGTCATGGGCATGCGCCAGGCCAACACCATGATCAACTCGTGCATGGTCTGCGGCCTGTGCGAGGCCATCTGCCCCGAGGATTTCGACATGGGCGAACTGTGCCTCACGGCGCGGCGCGACATGGTGGCGCGCGGCAAGATGCCGCCCTCGGCCCACGACTTCGCCCTGGACGACATGGCCCAGGCCTGCGGGCCGGACTGCACCCTGGCCCGCCACGCCCCCGGCGAGACGGCCAGCGCCTTCGCCTTCTTCCCCGGGTGCCAGCTTGCGGCCTCGGACCCCGGGGCCGTCGAGCGGGCCTACGCCCTGCTGCGCAGCGCCCTGCCCGGGCCCACGGGGCTGCTGCTGCGCTGCTGCGGCGCCCCGGCGCACTGGGCCGGGCGCGAGGCCCTGTTCACCCAGGTTGGCGAGGCCCTGCGCGCCGACTGGCAGGCCCTGGGCCGACCGGAACTCGTGGCCGCCTGTCCGACCTGCGCCCTGACCCTGCGCCGGGCCCTGCCCGAGGCCCGGGTGGGCACCCTGTGGGAGGCCCTGACCCGGCACGCCGCCCCCGCCCCGGCCCCGGGCTCCGCCCTGGCCGTGCACGACCCCTGTGCCTCGCGCCACGACACGCCCCAGCGCCAAGCCGTGCGCGACCTGCTGCACGCCCTGGGCCGCGAGACCGTGGAGCCCGTCCTCACGGGCGAATACACCGAGTGCTGCGGCTTCGGCGGCCTGCTCGACGCCGCCAACCCCGCCCTGGGCGCCGAGGTCGCCGCCCGGCGCGCCCGGGCGGCCAGCGAGGATTTCGTCACCTCCTGCGCCATGTGCCGCGACATGCTGGCCCGCGCGGGCAAGCGCGCCCTGCACCTGCTGGACCTGCTGGCCCCGGGCGAGGCGCCCGACCCGGCGGCCCGCCCCGCCCCCGGGCACTCCGCCCGGCGCGAGAACCGCGTACGCCTGCGCGAGGCGCTGCTGCGCGGCCTGTGGGCCGAGGAGCCCGGCCCGCGCCCGGCCCACGAGGCCGTGGCCCTGACCCTCGCCCCCGAAGCCGCCCGGGCCATGGAGGACCGGCGCATCCTGGTCACCGACCTGCAAAAGGTCATCCTCCACGCCCGCGAGACGGGCCGGGCCATGGTCAACGCCGCCACGGGCCGCCATCTGGCCAGCCTGCAGCCCGGCCCGGTGACCTACTGGGTGGAATACGAACCCGACGACGCGGGGGGTTTTGTGGTCCACAAGGCCTGGAGCCACCGCATGCAGATCATGGGAGGCCGGTCATGAGCACCATGAAGGTTCTGGACGGCGACTATTCGGACTGGCGCTGCACGGCCTGCGGCCAGCCCCTGGTCATGGCCCCGGCGGTGCTGGAATACATGGGCAGCCGCTTCGAGGTCGAGCTGCCGCGCTGCACGGCCTGCGACCTGACCCTGGTGCCCGAGGACCTGGCCCTGGGCAAGATGCTCGAAGTGGAAAAGCTGCTGGAGGACAAATGAGCCACGAGGCCGCGCCCCGAAACAGCGCTCCGGCGGCCCCCTGCGCCGGGCCCTCGTGGCGCGACCCGGCCCTGCGTGCCGTCACCGGGCCGACCCTGCGCCCGGGAGGCTTCGCACTGACCGAGCGCGCCGTGGCCCTGGCCGGGCTCTTGCCGGGCTGGCCCGTGCTGGACGTGGGCGCGGGCGGCGGTGCCAGCGTGGCCCGGCTGCGCAGCCGCCACGGCGCCCGGGCCGTGGGGCTGGACCCGGACCCCGGGCAACTCGACGCCCCGGTGCAGCCCGGGCTCCCGCTCATGCGCGCCGCAGCCGGAGCCCTGCCCGTGCGCGCGGGCAGCCAACGGCTGGTGCTGTGCGAATGCGTGCTGTCCCTGGTGCCCGACCCGGCGGCGGCCCTGGGCGAGTTCGCGCGCGTGCTGACCCCGGGCGGGGTGCTGGCCCTGGCGGACCTCTGCCTGCCCCCGGGCGCGCCCCGGGTCGAAGGGACGGGAGGGATCGAAACCCCTGAGGAACCCGGAGAGCAGGCGCCCCCCTCCTGCGCCACCGGAGCCAGGACGGTGGCCGAGGTCGCGGCCCTGGTGCGCGCCGCCGGACTCGACCCCTTCGCCGTGGAGGACCACGGCGCCCTGGCCCGGGAGCTGGCGGCACGGCTGGCCTTCGGCGGCGCGGCCCCGGCCTGCCCGGCGCGGCGCGGCTATTTTCTGCTCCTGGCCCGTAAACCCGGAGGACCGACATGACAGACACGATGGGCATGATGGGCGAAACGCCCCTGCGCATGGCGCGGCTGGCGGGTGCGGGCTTCTGCTGCGCCCAGATTTTCGTACTCCTGGCCCTGGAGGACCTGGGCCGCGACAACCCCGACCTGGTGCGCGCGGCCCAGGGCCTGTGCCTGGGCGCGGGCGACTGCGCCGGGCCCTGCGGCGCCCTGACCGGGGCGGCCCTGGTGCTCGGGCTGCACGCGGGCCGGGGTCAGGCCGGGGAGGAACCCCACGACCGCCTGCCGCTGATGCTGGCCGAACTCAACGACTGGTTCCGCGAGACCGTCGGTGCGCGCCACGGCGGCGTGAGCTGCGGGGCCATCACCGGCGGCGACTGCACGGCCCCCGACCGCGCCGTATGCGGGGCCATCGTGGCCGAGACCTTCGAGCGAACCATGGACCTGCTGGCCGAAAACGGCATCGACCCGACCCTGGGCCGTCCGGCATGAGCGCTCCCGATGCCCCGCAACCCACGGCCAGCGTCTGCCCCGTCTGCCTGGAAGTCGTCCCGGCCCGGCGCGAAACCGTGGGCGGCCAGACCCGACTGGTGAAGACCTGCCCGCGGCACGGCGAGTTTTCCACGCCCATATGGCGCGGGGCTCCGGATTTCGCGGGCTGGCTGCGGCCCAAGACGCCCTCGCCCCCCGCCGCGCCCGCCACGCCCCGGGCCCGGGGCTGCCCCTACGACTGCGGCCTGTGCCCGGACCACGGCCAACACACCTGCACGGCCCTGGTGGAGGTCACCTGGCGCTGCAACCTGGCCTGCCCGCTGTGCTTTGCCAGCGCGGGCGAGGCTCCACGCCCGGACCCGGCTCCCGGGGCCGTGGCCCGGCTGCTGGAGGGCATCATGCGCCAGTCCGGGCCGTGCAACATCCAGCTTTCGGGCGGCGAACCCACGGTGCGCGACGACCTGCCCGCCCTGGTGGCCCAGGCCAAGGCCACGGGCTTTCCCTTCGTGCAGCTCAACACCAACGGCCTGCGCATCGCCCGCGAGGACGGCTACGCCGAGACCCTGGCCGCCGCCGGGCTGGACTCGGCCTTCCTGCAATTCGACGGCGTGACCCAGGGCCCCTACGAAGCCCTGCGCGGGCGCCCCCTGCTGGAGGACAAGCTCGCGGCCATCGAGGCCCTGGCGCGGGCCGGGGTGGGCGTGGTGCTGGTGCCCACGGTGGTGCCGGGGGTCAACGACGCCGAGCTGGGCGCCATCCTGCGCCTGGGCGTGGAGCGGGCCCCGGGGGTGCGCGGGGTGCATTTCCAGCCCGTGAGCTACTTCGGCCGCCACCCGGGCTCCCCGGCCCCCCCGGCCGAAACCGCGCGCATCACCCTGCCCGAGGTCATGACCGCGCTGGAGGCCCAAACCGCAGGGCTGGTCCACGCCGCCGACTTCTCGCCCCCGGGCTGCGAGCACGCCCTGTGCTCCTTCAACGCCAGTTACCTTGTGGGCGAAGACGGCGGCCTGACGCGCCTGTCGCGCGGGGGCGGCAACTGCTGCGCGCCGCGCCCCGCCGCCGAGGGCGCGGACAAGGCCAAGGCCTACGTGGCCCGCCAGTGGGCCGCCCCCCGGGGCGCGGCCCTGCCCATGGCCGGGCCCGCCGACGACCTGGACCGCTTCCTGGCCCGGGCGCGCACGCATATCTTCGCCGTGTCGGCCATGGCCTTCCAGGACGCCTGGACCCTGGACCTGGAGCGCCTGCGCGGCTGCTGCATCCACGTGGCCGCGCCCGACGGGCGGCTGGTGCCCTTTTGCGCCTACAACCTCACGGCCACGGACGGCACGCCGCTGCACAGGGCCACCAGCGCCCGGCGCGAGGCCCCGCACCCCATCCGCCCATGAGGCCCGGCCATGCACGCCCTTGACCGCTGGCTGAACCGGCGCATGGGCCTCCCGGCCCAGGGCCCGCCCCCCGGCCGGGAGGAACTCGCCGCGTGGCAGATGGCCCGCCTGCGCGAAACCGTGGCCCTGGCCCGGCGCGAGAGCCCCTTCTACCGCGAACATCTGGCCGGGGTGGACCCCGCCGCCCTGCGCGCCCCGGCGGACCTCGCCCGCCTGCCGCGCCTGGAGGCCCGGGCCCTGCGCGCGGCGCCCGAACGGCTGCTGTGTACCTCGCAGGACGAAGTGGCCCGGGTGGTGACCCTGGCCTCCTCGGGCTCCACGGGCGCGCCCAAGCGCCTGTTCTTCACCCGGGCCGACCTGGACGCCACAGTGGACTTTTTCCGCCACGGCATGGAACTGCTGGCCGCCCCGGGGGACGTGGTCCTGGCCCTGCTGCCCGGAGCCGGCGAGGACGGCGTGGGGCGGCTGCTGACCCGGGGCGTGGAAGCACTGGGCGCGCGCTGCCTGTGCTGCCCCGAGCCGTGGAACGTGCCCGCCGCGCTGGACGTGCTGAAGCATTCCGGCGCCCGGGTGCTGGTGGGCACGCCGGTGCACGTCCACGCCCTGGCGCGCCTGGCGGCGGCGCGGGGAGTGCCTCCCGGGCAGGTACGCCGGGTGCTCATGTGCTGGGACGCGCTGCCCGAAGGCCTGGCCGCGCGCGTGCAGGCCCTGCTGGGCTGCGCCGTCCACGAGCACTGGGGCATGACGGAAACCGGCCTGGGCGGCGCCGTCTCCTGCGGCCGGGGCCCGGGCATGCACCTGCGCGAGGCCGACCTGCTGGTCGAAATCGCCGACCCGGCCACGGGCGCGCCCGTGGCCGACGGCCAGTGGGGCGAAATCATCATCAGCACCCTGGGCCGCCGGGCCATGCCGCTCATCCGCTACCGCAGCGGCGACGCCGGGCGCATCCTGCCCGGGGCCTGCCCCTGCGCCAGCCCCCTGCGGCGGCTGGACACCGTGCCGGGACGGCTGGGGGCCGGGAGCGGCCCGGGCCGCGCCACCCTGGACGCCGCAGTGCTGGCCCTTGCGGGCGTCCTGGATTATGCCTTGAGCCGGGGCCCGCGCCCCGGGGCATGGCGACTGGACCTGTATCTCGCGCCCGGCGCCCAAAGCCCCGCGCGGGCCGTGGCCGCCGCCCTGGCGGCCCCCCCCTGGAACGCCTCGCGCGCCGATATCCGCGTGGCCGCGCGCGACGGGCGCATCGCCCCGGGCTTCGCCAAACGGGCCATGCCTCCGGCCCCCGGAACAACGGACGACAAGGCGGACAACGGACCAACCAACGGAGAAACGTCATGAACGACTGCCTGCGCGCCGTGCGCACGGCATTGGAAGCGGGCCGGGACCTCGTGCTGGCGACCATCGTCTCCAGCAGCGGCTCCACCCCGCGCGGGGCCGGGGCCATGATGGCCGTGCGGCCCGACGGAAGCATCGAGGGCACCGTGGGCGGCGGCCTGCTGGAGGCCCGGGCCATGCGTGCCGCCCGGGAGCTGTTCGCCCGGGGTCCGGCGGCGGCGTGCGTGCAGCGCCACGAGTTGGACAACGACCTGGCCGCCAAGGCCGACATGGTCTGCGGCGGACGGGTGACCGTACTGCTGGAACGCCTGGGCCCGGCCGACGCCCCGGCCTTCGCCGCCCTGGACGACGCCCTGCGCCGGGGACGGCGCGCGACGCTGCTCACGGCCCTGGAAGGCCCCGCCGAAGGCGCCCTGCGCGCCACGGCCCGGGCGGCCCTGGCCCCCGGGCAGCAGCCGCCGTCCTGGCCGGGGCACGACCCCGCCGCCCTGGCCGGAGCGCGCGACACGGCCCAGAACACGGGCCGCCCCGGGCTGCTGCCCGTCCCGGGCGGCCTCCTGGCGGCCCTGCCTCTGGCGCCGCAGCCCGCCGTGTTCATCTTCGGCGCCGGGCATGTGTCGCGGCCCACGGCCCAGGTGGCGCGCATCGCGGGCTTCCGCACCGTGGTTCTGGACGACCGGACCGAGTTCGCCAACCGCGAACGCTTTCCCGACGCCGACGCCGTGCTGGTCCCGCCGTCCATGGACCGGGCCCTGGACGGCCTGGAGGTGGGCGAGGCCGATTCGCTGGTCATCGTCACCCGGGGCCACCTGCACGACAAGACCGTGCTGGCCGCCGCCCTGCAAACCCCCGCGCGCTATGTGGGCATGATCGGCAGCAGCCGCAAGCGCGACGCCGTGTACGCCGCCCTGCGCGACGAGGGCGTGCCCGATGCGGCCATCGCCCGCTGCCATTGCCCCATCGGCCTGAGCATCGGCGCGCGCACGCCCGAGGAGATCGCCGTGAGCATCGTGGCCGAGCTGGTGCAGTGCCGCGCGGCGGCCGAGGGCGGCAAGTGAAGCCCGCGCAGGGCGCACCGGGCGGCCAGTCCGCGCCGCACCCGGCGGCTCCGGCAGACGCGGCGGAGGCCCGCCCTCCCCTGCGCCTGGGCGCCGTGGTGCCCGCCGCCGGGCTGTCCGCGCGCATGGGGCGGCTCAAGCCCGCCCTGCCCCTGGGCGACGCCACGGTGCTCGAATGCGCCGTGGCCTGCCTGCGCGAGGCCGGGGCCGCCGATGTGGTCGTCGTCACGGGCCGCGAGGCCGACGCCGTGGCCGCCCTGGCCCGGCGTGCCGGGGCCCGCCCGGTGCACAACCCGCGCTACGCCGAAGGCATGTTCGGGTCCATGACCACGGGCGTGGCAGCCCTGGGGCCGGAGGTCGAAGCCTTTTTCGTGTTGCCCGCGGACACGCCCCTGGTCCGTCCGGCCACCTGCCGCGCCGTGGCCGCCGCCCTGGCGGCGAGCGACGCGGACTGGGCCGTGCCGTGCTTCGCTGGCCAGCGCGGGCACCCGCCCGCGATCCGCGCCCGGCTCATCCCGGCCATCCTGGGCCCCGACGACGCCCAGGCCCGAGGGGGCCTGCGCGCGGTACTCGAAGCGCCGGGCGTGGCCGTGACCGAGGTGCCCGTGCCCGACGCCGCCGTGCTCATGGACCTGGACGAGCCCGGGGACTACGAGCGCGCCACGGCCCTGGCCGCGCGGCGCCACGTGCCCCTGCCCGGGGAGGTGGACATGCTCTGGACCCTGGCGGGCACCCCCGAGGCCACCCGGGCCCATTGCCGGGCCGTGGGCCGGGCCGCCGCCGCCCTGGCCCGGGCCTTGAACGCCCGCCTGGGCACCCCGGAGCGCCCGGAGCCGCTGGACCCGGCCCTGGCCGAGGCCGGGGGGCTGCTGCACGACTTGGCCAAGGGCCACAAGCGCCACGAGGCCGAGGGCGGGCGGCTGCTGGCGGCCTGGGGCTTCACGGCCCTGGCGCCCCTGGTGGCGGCCCACCGCGACCTGGAGCTGGCCCCCGGAGTCCTGCCCGGAGAGCGCGAACTCGTCTTCCTGGCCGACAAGCTCGTGCGCGGCGAGGAACCCGTGCCCGTGGCCCGGCGCTACGACGAAAAAATCGCCCAGTGGGGCCATGAGCCCGAGGTGCATCGGGCCATCGAGGGCCGCAAGGCCCGGGCCCTGGCCGTGGCGGCCCGGGTGCGCGAACTGCTGGGCCCCGGAGCCCCGGATTTGCTGGATGTCATACGCGAGGGGCGGCCATGATCGTGCTGCTGCGCCACGCCGAAGCCCAGGGCGGCCAGGGTCGCTTCATCGGCGGCACGGACCTGCCCCTGTCCGCCACCGGGCAGGCCCAGGCCGAGGCGCTGGCCGCCGCCCTGGCCCCGGCCCGGCCGCGCGCCGTGTTCGCCAGCCCCCTGGCCCGTGCCCAGGCCACGGCCCGGCCCCTGGCCGAAGCCCTGGGCCTGCCCGTGGGCACCCTGCCCGGGCTGGCCGAAATCGACCTCGGCACCTGGGACGGCCAGCCCCGCGAAGCCGTGCGCGCCGCCGACCCGGCGGCCTACGCCGCCCGGGGCCGCGACTTCACCCACTTCCGCCCCCCGGGCGGCGAGAGCTTCGCCCAACTCCAGGCCCGGGCCCTGGCGGCCCTGGCGACGCTGACAACTCTGGCAAAGGAAACGGAAACGGCACAGGTGGCCGCAGAAAGAAGTTCCCGAACCCCGGCTCTCCCCGCTCCCGATATCGCTCCGGCCTGCGCCCCCGGCAACGCCATGGCCCACTTCGAGCCCGGAGCGGCGCGTTTCGCCGCTTCGCCGCCCTCCGGCCCCGTCGTCGCCGTGACCCACGCCGGGGTCATCCGCGCCGTGCTCTGCCACGCCCTGGGCATGCCTCTGGAGCACCTTTTCCGCCTGGAGCCCCTGCACGCCCGCGCCACGCTGCTGCGCCCCCGGCCCGGCGGCTTCACCCTGCTGGCCTTCAACCTGCCCCCCGCCGCCGTGGCGCCGCTGCTCTGAGCCCGGGCCGTCCCCGGTCCCCCATCCATTCCGCCGGAAACCCCACCCCGAATCCAAGGCACATCAGGCTGACCAGACGGTGCCCGGTCCCGTCGCTTTGGTCCCTTTCGGGCACAAAAAAAGGGCGGGGAATCCCCGCCCTCTTCGCGCAGCAACCTTGCGCCCAGGAGACGTTTCGCGCCTAGAACGGCACGTCGTCCATGCCGCTGGCCTCGCTGGGGAAGGCCGGGCCGAGGTCTTCGTCCTCCTGGAACTGCTGCTGGGGCTTGCGGTTGCCGCCCTTGGCCGGGGCGGACGGGCGCGCGGGGGCCTGCTGCGGCTGGGGGGCGTCGTAGCCGCCCTGCTGCGCGCCCCGGGGGTCCAGGAACTGCACGCGCTGGGCCTTGATTTCCGTGGTGTAGCGGTCCGTCCCGTCCTGGGCCTGCCATTTGCGCGTTTGCAGGCTGCCTTCCACATAGACCTGACTGCCCTTATGCAGATAGTTGGCGCACAGCTCCGCCTGGCGGCTGAACACGGCCACCCGGTGCCATTCGGTCTGCTCCACGCGCTGGCCCTGCTTGTCGGTATAGCTCTCGTCGGTGGCCACGTTCAGGTTGCAGATGGCGGCGCCGCTCTGGCTGTAGCGCAGCTCGGGGTCGCGCCCCAGCCTGCCGATGATCATGACCTTGTTCAGCGATGCCATGTCGTTCTCCCGTTAAAGTTTCGTCCTGGGCCTGGATACGATGAAAGGGGCCTCGGGGGCAAGGGGCTCCAATTCGTCCAGCAGGGCTTCGAGCCGTTCGGACAAAGCGTTGGCCCGCGCGGGGTTCCAGTCGGCCAGGGCGGCGTCCAGCTCGTCGGCCAGAGCCTGGGCCCGGGCGGCGTCGGCCTCCAGGGCCCGGCGCACCTCGGGCGGCGCCTCCAGGCGCAGCACGTCCGCCAGGTCGCGCGCAAGTTCCAGCACACCGCGCGGCGCCGCCCCGGGCAGGGCCTGCTCGCCGCGCCAGGCCAGATGCACCAGCCGGGGCCAGTCGCGGGCCACGTCCTCGGGGCGAAACGTCGTCGCCGTCACGCGGATTTGCAGATTCCTGCCCATGCGCGGCGCTAGGTGCGCTCCTCCCACTCGCTTTTCACGCGGTTGACCACGTCCTGGATCAGGGTCAACTGGTCCGGCGGGCATACGCCGATGAGCGGCTGCCCGGCCTCCACGCTGTGGTTGTCCTTGAAGTACACGGCGTAGATCATGCCTTCCGGGCCGGAATACGGCAGCACCGTCTCACGCTTCATGCGCGAGACGATGAACAGGTCCTGCCCGTCGCGCACGCGCACGGACTGCGGACCGTAGGCCTTGATCTTGGTGTCCACCTCGGGGAAAAAGTAATACTTGGCCTGTTCCCGGGCCTGGAACAAGTACAAGGTCTTCTTGAGAATTTCCTGGATGACCTCGTCCTTGGTCAGGTAGTGGCGCAGGGTGTAGAGCACGGTGCCCGCCTCCACGAAGCGCCCGGCGTGCTCGGTGAACACCGTTTCCACCTCGCCGCGCATGGGCGCGCGGATGGGCTTTCTGTTGCGCTCGCGTTCCAGGTGCGCCAGCAGCGTGCCGGGGCGCTCGTTCCAGGTGCCCTGGGGGCCGGTGACCTTGGTGCCCGGCTCGGTGACCACGTGGGCCACCACGCCCGTATGCGGAGCCGCCACCTCCACCAGCTTGTAGGGGGCGGATTTCATTTCGTCGAGAAGAGCCTTCACATCCATCACTGGAGATTCCGTCCTGTTGTCGTGTCCGCAGGGCCGCGGGGCTAGCGGTAGTAGAGGTTGCGCCCGCCCATGGTCTGCAAGGCCTGGTTCAGGTTGGCGCGCACGTCGCGGCGGTCCCAGATGCCGTGGATATGCCCGCGCGACAGAGCCTGATGCGCCACATGATAGTTCGGCGGAATGTCCAGGCCGGTGGTTTCCTTGATGACCCCGGGCCCGGCGAAGCCGATGTTGGCGCTGCGGATGGCGAACTGGTAGGGCGAGCAGCCCAGGAAGCTGGCCACCGGCCCGGCGTAGGAGTTGGTGTCGTAGACCACGATGTACAGCCCGCCCGCCTCGATGTAGCGGCGCACGGCCATGGTGCAGCGCGGCATCTGGATGACGCCGTTGACGCCCTCCTGGATGCGGATGCCCGCCGTGCCGTGGACGTAGGCGATGAAGGGATAGTGCTTCTTGCGCGCGCGTTCCGCGGCGCGCACGAACTTCTCGCCCTCGGCGGCGCCCACGCTGCCGCCCCTGAAGGTGCCCACCAGGGTGGCGCAGATGACGTTGACGTGCTTGATGCGCGCCTCGAAGGTCACGCAGGCGGACTTGAGGCCGGTCTCGGCCTTGGCTTTTTCCAGCTTGGCCGACAGGCCGTCGTAGTCCAGCGGATTGCCGGACTCCACGCTGCGCGAAAACTCGAAGATGGACCCGTAGTCGAAGACGTTGTGCAGGTACCACTGGTATTCCATGCGGAAATGGTGCCCGCAGGTGGGGCAGACCCCGGCGAAGTCGCCGAAGAGGTCCGGAGCCCAAAGGTCCTTGCAGCCGTGGGTTTCGGCATTGGTGCAGGTCAGCACGCGGTCCTCGCGGGCCTGGGGGCTCACGTAGACGCCGGGGGCGTCGCAGGAGCCCTTGTCCCAGCAGGACAGCTCCGTCAGACTCTTGCCCGTCTCCTCGGAGCAGGCCGGGGCGCGGTCCAGCGCCAGAACCCGGCGCGCCCAGCGCACCGGCACGGCGGCCTTGTCGCGCACCACCTGGAACTCGCTGCCGATCTCCTCCAGCATGTGCGTGAACTTCTTCTTGTGCTTGCGGAAAAAGTCGTACTTGAAGAAGGAGTAGACCGACCAGCCCGCCTCGCGCGCCAGGCGCTCGATCTTCTTGCCCAGGGGCGAATTGTCGATGTAGGCGTGGCGGCTCATGCGGCGGAAGCGCTGGTAGCGCCGCCAGACCAGCCGGTCGCGTGCACCGGCCGAGAGCGTCCAGCGCACGTAGATGTCCTCGGCGGTGGCGTTGCGCTTGTTGCGCTGGGCCGAAAGGGTCATGGCCCGGAAGAACTTCCAGCCGCGCACGTTGAGGACCACCTCGTCCGTGGCGCGGATGACCTCCGAGCGCAGGATCTTGAAGAAGTCGTAGTGCTCGGGCCGGGCGCCCAGGGGCGGCTCCTGGACCACGCGGTCCACGTAGCCCATGGCGCGGTTGTCGTCGGCGGTCATTTTCAGCCGCCGGGCGCAGGTTTCGATAAGCTCCGGGGTGGCGCGCTGGCCGTCGCGCAGGCGGCCCTCGATGGCCGCCGCGCCCTCGGGGCTGATGACCGAATAGTAGCCGTGGGAGAGCATCAGGCGCATGTCGGCCAGGCCGATGGCCTCGGCCCCGCCCGAGCCGCCCTCGGAGAACACGGCGATGACCGGCACCTTGAGCCCGGCCATCTCGTAGAGGTTGCGCGCGATCTGCTGGGCGGCGCCGGGGTAGTCCTCGATGGGGTAGGCCCCGGGGGTGAAGACGTAGGTGTGGATGGGGATGTTCTCGGTTTCGGCGACCTGCATATAATGCTGGGCCTTGGCGTTACCCCAGGGCTTCACCGAGCCGCCGTTGCGGAACTCCTCGCCGTGGCCCTTTTCCTGGCCGATGACCATGACCGGCTGGTTGTAGACCTTGCCGCCCACGCGGCGGGTGATGTAGGCCCGGGCGATGAGCACGCTGGGGTCGATGTTGTATTCGCCCTCGCCGCCGATCTCGGTGTAGTTGTCGTAGACGTTTTCCAGGATGTCCTTCAGGCAGATGCGCTGGGGGTGACGCACGATGCGCACCTTGTCCATGGGCGTCAGCTCGCGTTCGAGCTTTTTCTCCAGAAAGACGTAAAGGTCTTCCAGGGCATCGATCTGACGGGCGGCTTCCTGGGCCGACATGCCCGAGCCGTTGTCCGTGAAGTCCTTGAGCTTGGACTGGAGCAGCTCGATGTTGGCGTTTTCCTTCTCGGTGAAGATGTCCTGGATATACTTGAGCCTTTCCACAAGGCTCTGGATGCGCTTTTCGATGTCCATGGCTATCCGGGGGATGACCGGCGCGGCGGCCCCGGGCAGCGCGCTGGCGGCGCGGCGGGCGGGGCGGAGGGCGCCGGGGGTTGAGGCGCGTCGCGCCTAGAAGACCAGCAGCTTCTCCGTCTTGTGACGCAGGAACTCCACGTTGGATTTCAGTTCCACGCCTGTGGAATCTGTACCGCCCAACACCAGTTTGTCAAGGAACTCAAGGCCGCGCGCCTTGGCTTCGGCCAGGTCCTTGCCCCAGACGATGGCCAGGGCCAGGTTGGGGTCGAAGTCCGTGGGGATCTGGTAGGGCTCGTCGGTGGGCACCTGGGTGTACATCGACAGCCACGGTGCGGGCTCCCAGGCGAAGGTGTCGATGCGCCCGGCCCATGGCGTGAACTTGTTGTCGGGGTCCTCGGCGATGAGGCGGTATTCGATGCCCACGCCCTCGAAGGAAATGTCCTTCTGGGTGTAGCCGGGGCGCTCGCCCAGGGCGCAGCGGATCTGCTCGGCGATGAGGTCCACCCCGTTTTTGCCGCCGATGCGCGAAATGACGGCGGACACGCCGTTTTCCACCTGGATGCGCGTGTTGACCTCCATGAGGAACGGCTCGCCCTTGGGGGTCACGATCCACTCCCAGGTGCCCACGCTGTCGTAGCCCGCCTCCCGGGCGATGGCCAGGCTGTGGTCCTTGATGGCCTCCATGACTCCGGCGGCGTCGAAGGCGTAGCGCAGTTCGGCCGGGGCGAAGCCCGGGGCGACCTCGATGCGCTTCTGGCGCCCGGTGGACTGCACCGAGCAGTTGCGCGTGCCGAAATGCAGGGGCTCGCCGCCCTGGCGGTCACACAGAATCTGCACTTCGAGGTGGTTAAAATCGAAGATGCGCTGCTCCACGAGCACGCCCTCGTCGCCGAACTGGCGCTTGGCGTAGTTGCGGATGCGCCGGTAGGTCATGCGGAAGGAATCGATGTCGTGGATTTCCTCGATGCCCATGCCGCCCCCGCCCGCCGAGGCCTTGACCAGCACCACCGGGCGGGCGACGCCCTGCTCGCGCTGGAAGCTGAACAGGTTGGCGGCGATCTCCTCGGCCTCCAGCTCGTCGTAGAGCGGGCGGTCGGAGCCCGGCACGGTGGGCACGCCCAGCCCGCGGGCCAGACGCTTGGTGTTGATCTTGTCGCCCAACTCGCGGATGACGCGCCACGACGGGCCGATCCAGACCAGCGAGCGGGTGCGCTCGGTGACGCGGCGGGCGAAGCGGAAGTCCTCGGCGAAGAAGCCGTAGCCGGGGTGCAACGCCGTTGCGCCCGCATCGTCTGCGACCGCAAGCAATTCATTGGCGTCCTGATACGACGAAATGCGGTACAGGGAGCCCGGGCCGCCCTTCTCGCGGGCCATGCGCACGTGGCCGGAGTGGGCGTCGGCGGCGGTATGGACGCAAACAAAATCCAGGCCCAGCTTGATGCAGGCCTGGACTATCCGCATGGCGATTTCGCCTCTGTTGGCTACGAGTACTTTTCCTTTGATGGGCACGTTTCCCGTCCTGGTTGAATCATTGCCCCTGCTGTTTCTTGCGCAAGGCGATCATGCGCTTTTGGACTTCCAGAACCAGCTTGTCCAGTTTGACTTCCTGGCGGCGGTCCAGGCCCTCGAAATTGCAACCCACAAGGCCGTTGTCGAGGGTGCGCATGACTTTGGCGCGCAGCTTGGGGATGAATACTTTCTTGTTGATGAGCAGATCGAACTCGACGAGGGAGCCGGCCGCGAAAGGCGCGCCGTCGCAGGCCTTGAAGGCCAGGCCCATGGCGGACACGTCCATCACCTCACAGGTGGCTCCGCGCTCGGGGATGAAGACCGCAAGCCCCGGAATTCTGGCCCGGAAGGCCCGCCGCTGGGCACCCTGCTCGTCGCCGGCAATGGAAAACGACAACTCCTCGGAAGACATCACGGCTCCTGCTACCTGCTGACCTGCTTTTCGAGCACGATCTCGACGCGGCGGTTGCGGGCGCGGTTCTCCTCCGTGTTGTTGGGGAACAGGGGCTCCATGTCGGCCAGCCCCGTTGCTGTCAACCGCTTCTGGTCGATGCCGAGCTGCATTAGATAGCGCAAAACATACACGGCCCGCAAGGACGAAATTTCCCAATTATCCTTGAAGCGTCCGCGCGGATTGGGCGGAACGTCGTCGGTGAAGCCCTTGATGTTGATCTGCTGGTCGTTGGCCTTGACCAGGAAATCCTTGAGCATCCGCAGCACTTCCTGGCCGCGCTGGTTCAGCTCCACCTCGCCGCTGGCAAAGAGCACGTCGCCGGGCAGGCGCAGGGTGATCTTGCCCTCCTCCAGCACGGCGCCGACCACGCCCTCCACGCCCCGGCGGGTGATGAAGGTGCGCACGTCGGAAAACACCTTGCGCTGGGCCTCGATGAGCTGCTTTTGCAGCAGCACGGTGTCCAGGATGGCCGCCTCCTCGCTCTTCACGCGGGCGGTCATCAAGGCGTCGTCCTTCATGCCCAGGGCCAGTTTCACGGACAGGAACGAGTCCGTGAACTTCTTGGGGTCCAGGGTGGACATGGAATAGAGCAGAATGAAGAAGACCAGCAGCAAGGTGACCAGATCCGCGAAGGTGAGGATCCACTCGTTTTGCTCCGGCTCGGGCTCTTCCACGCCGAGCAGGGTTTCCCACTTGTCATCTGCCACTGCTCTTGCGCTCCTTGGGCGGCTCGAAGGACGACAGCTTCTCGTAGACGAGGCGCGGGTTGTTGTTCTCCAGGATCGACTTGGCGCCCTCGAAGATGATCTGCAGGTGCAGTTCCTCCTGGCTGGTACGCGCGCGCATCTTGCCCGCGAAAGGCAAAAAGATCAGGTTGGCCATGATCGAGCCGTAGAACGTGGTCAGGATGGCCACGGCCATGGCCGGGCCCAGGGAGGTCGGGTCCGAAAGGTTGGAGAGCATCTGCACCAGGCCGATGAGGGTGCCGATCATGCCGAAGGCCGGGGAGTAGCCCGCCAGCTTCTGAAACACCTCGATGGAGATGTTGTGGCGGCGCTTCATGGTCCCGATCTCGATGGTCAGCGTGTCGCGGATGAGCTGGGGGTCGGCGTTGTCGGCGATGAGCTGGCAGGCTTTCTTGAGGATGGGGTTCTCGGTCTGGATGTTCTCCAGGGCGATGAGCCCCTCGCGGCGGCTGATTTCCGCGATGCGGACCATGATGTTCACCACGTCCTCGACCTTGCCCTTCTTCTTCATGAACATGGACAGGGCGCCCATGTGCGAGTCGATGACATCCTTGAGGGGGAAGGTGACGCAGATGGCCGCGAAGGTGCCGCCCACGACGATGAGCAGGCCCGGGCCGTTGTAGAACAGGGCAAGGTCGCCGCCCATGGCCATGGCCCCGATGACGAGGACAAAGCCGAGTATGGAGCCAAGTAGGGTAACGATATCCATGCGCGTTGCTCCGCTAGTGTTGCATCAGCGTTGACACCGGCGCGGAATGCGTCAACACTGCCTCCCGGGCGGCCCGCCGAGGCCGACACGATCGTCAACCTCGTTCCAAAGATTCACATAATTATGCAAAACATCGAAAAAGTCCAGAAAGCTGCGGAGTTCATCCGCGCGGGCCTTCCCGCGCCGCATCCCGCGCGCACGGCGGTGGTGCTGGGCACGGGCCTCGGCGCCTGGGCCGACGGCCTGGCCGAGGTGGCCTCCTTCGACTACCCGTCCATTCCCGGCTTCCCGCATTCCACCGTCCAGAGCCATGCCGGAAAGTTGACGGCGGCCCTGGTGGGCGGAGTGCCCGTATGGGTCCAGCGCGGGCGCTTCCACCTCTACGAGGGCTGGTCGCCCGCCGAGGTCTGCATGGGCGTGCGCACCCTGGCGACCCTCGGCGTCTCGCGGCTGGTCATCACCAACGCCGCCGGAGCCCTGAACCCCCAGTTCGACGCGGGCGGGCTGATGCTCATCACCGACCACATCAACTTCACCGGCGCCAATCCGCTCATCGGGCCCAACCAGGACGCCTGGGGCGAGCGCTTCCCGGACATGAGCCGCATCTACGACGCCGGGCTGCGCGAACTGGCCCTGGAGCAGGCCCGCGAGCTGGGCATCCGCCTGGAGCGTGGTGTCTATATCGGCGTAAGCGGGCCAAATCTTGAGAGCCCGGCGGAAACCCGCGCCTTTCGCCTGCTGGGGGCCGACGCGGTGGGCATGTCCACGGTGCTGGAGGTCATTGCCGCGCGGCACATGGGCCTTGCGGTGCTGGGCATCTCGTGCCTGACCAACAAGAACCTGCCCGACTGCATGGGCGAAACGTCCCTGGATGATGTCATCGCCCAGGCCGGGGCGGCCTCGGGGCGGCTGTCGCGCCTGCTGGGCGCGGTGCTCGCGGCGGCGTAGCCTGCGGGACGGAGGCGCCGCGCGGGGAGGGAGCGCCCCGCCCGCGCGGCACGTCAGGCCTGGGAATTGGGATACGGCGCCACCACGTCGTCCATGTTCAGCCGCTTGGCGCGGAAGCCGTCGGCCTCGATGACGTAGCGGGTGATGGTGTTCCCGTCGTGGTCGATGATGTCCAGCCCGCTCTCGTGGCCCTCGGCCATGGCCTCCATGACCCGCAGCACGACATCCTCCACCTGCTCGTACTCGCCGTCGTGCTCCACCACGACGGTGCCGCCCTCGTAGCTGACCTCGTCGAAGTCCAGCACCTCTTCCAGGCGCTCGAAGGCCTGGGGCGAAATGCCGTTGAACGTGCCGAAAATCTTCACTCCCTTGCGCATGGCCTTTTCTCTCGGACAGGTTCCCGGCGCGGCCCGGGGTTCGGGTTCATGCCCCAGTCCTAATTCCGCGATTTTCGAAAGTCGAGGGAAAAGCGGCTCCTTGACGCCCGGAGCGCCCCCAGGACCAAGACCGGGCCAAACATTCCTGGTAAATCTTGAATTTACGGCATGTTGCTCCGTTGGCAAGGTGTTTGCTTGAAGGGTGCCGACCGGCGTGGCGGACGCCAGCGCTCCGACACCACGCACCTGCAAGCACGCTCCCAAGGAGGACCATCATGCTCTCGCTGCTCAAACGTCCCGAATCCGAAGGCGCCCAGAGGCAAAAGATCGACAGCGCCAAGGAGCTGTTCACCTCCGGCCAGTTCCAGGTCGTGACCACCCGGGACATGCCCGGCAAGGCCGTGCGCCGGATCATCGGCCTGGCGGCCTTTCGCGCCTACGACATGGAGCAGGCCTTCTACGGCATGATCACCCGCGCCCTGACCAACGGCGCCAACGCCATCGTCGGCTACCAGGAGAACGTGGCCTTCCACCCCGACGGCAGCAAGTACATTTCCTGCTACGGCACCGCCGTGCGCGTGGTGGACGCCAAGTAGCCGCCCCGCTCCCCTGCGACGGCAAACGGGGTGCGGCCTTGCGGCCGCACCCCGTTCGCGTCTCCGGCACCGGAAGCCCGGCCCCTAGAGTCCGATCTTGCGCTGGAGCAGCAGTTCGTAGGCCTTGAGGCCCGCATTGCGCGTCAGGTCGCGCCCGTCGAGCACCAGCCGGTCGAGGATGACGCCCTCGATGGTCTTCCCGGCGGTGGCGAAGTTCGTCAGGTGGAACACGAAGTTCGTCTCCATGAACTCCACTCCGTCCATGTGCAGGTGCAGGGCGTCCACCTGAATTCTGCCGCCGCCCAGGTAGCTCACGCGATGGGCCTGGGCCGAATCGTTCAGCCAGCTTCGGAAATCGGCGAAGGTCAATTCCTGCGCGGCCTCGCGCGCCGCGCTTTCGTTCGCGCCCTGGCCCACGGCGCGCACGATGACAAAGCTCATGTCCCGGCCGTCGGGCAACAGGAACATGCGCCGCTCCAGGTCGGCCATGGGGTCGGCCTGGGTGGCGGGCGCGGGCGCGCCCGTCGGGGCCGCCGCCGGAGCCTGGGCGGCCCCGGTGCCGGTCGTCTTGCAGCCGAACAGAGCCAGGCCGACGGCAAGGAGCACCCCCGCCGCCAGCGTCGATTTCAAAAAGTGCCGCGCCATGGTCGCCTCCGGTGTTCTGCGTGGTGCAGCGCCCGGGGCGGGGCCCCGGGGTCCGCGCTCTGGATACACCGGGGCGGGCCGTTTGCCAAGCCCGCCCGGGCCGCGCGGCGCCTTCACGCGCCCACGGCCAGGGGCGCCCCGCCGGAGCGCCGGCGGCCGCTCTCCGGAGCCAGGCGTCGCCCGAGCATGGCCCCGGCGCTGGCCGCGTCCACCGCCCGGGCGTAGAGCCAGCCCTGCACGCGGTCGCAGCCCAGGGCGCGCAGGGCGTCGGCCTGGCCCGGGGTCTCCACGCCCTCGGCGACCACGTCCATGCCGAAGGTCCGGCCCAGGCCGATGATGGCCCGCACCGTGCCGCCGTGGGCCGGGCTGTCCACCATCCGCGCGATGAACGAACGGTCGATCTTGATGGTGTCGAAGGGAAAACGGTGCAGGTTGGACAGGGACGAATAGCCCGTGCCGAAATCGTCCATGACCAGCGACACGCCCATGGCCCGCACGGTGGCGATGGCCTGCTCCACCTCGCTGGAGGGGTCCAGCAGCAGCGACTCGGTGATCTCGACCTTGAGCCGCCCGGCTGGAGCGCCGCTGGCCCGGACGATGGCCTCGAAATCGCGCGCCGCGCCGGGGCGCATGAAGAAACGCGGCGACAGGTTGACGCTCACGCTGGCCCGCCCGGGCGCCCCGGTTTCCTGCCAGGCCCGAAGCTGGCGGCAGGCCTCGCCCAGCACCCAGCGGTCGATGTCCAGAATCAGCCCGGCCTCCTCGGCCAGGGGCACGAACTCTCCCGGAGGCAGCAGCCCGCGCGTGGGGTGCTGCCAGCGCACCAGAGCCTCGACCCCGTCCACGGTGGAGGTTTCGAGGTTCACGATGGGCTGGTAGTGCAAAAGGAGCTCGCTGCGCGCCAGGGCCCGGCGCAGCTCGGTTTCGCATTCGAGCAGCCGCAGGGCGTGGCGGTGCATGCCGTCGTCGAACAGGGCGTACCCGGCCTTGCCCACGGCCTTGGAACGGTACATGGCCGTCTCGGCGTCGCGCATGATGTCCTCGGCGCGATGGTAGCGCCCGGCGCCGAGCACCACGCCGATGCTCACGCTGCCGAAGAACTCGCGGCCCCCGAGGTTCACCGGCTCGCTCAGGGCCTCGCGGATGCGGTCGATGACGCCCTTGACCTCGCGCAGCTCCCAGGCGTCGGGCAGCAGCACGGTGAACTCGTCGCCGCCGAAGCGGGCCAGGGTGTCCACGTCGCGCAGGCAGGACCGGATGCGCCCCGCCGCCGTTTTCAGGAATTCGTCCCCCGCGCGGTGGCCCAGGCTGTCGTTGACCAGCTTGAAGCGGTCGAAATCCAGGAACAGCACGGAAAAATCGTAGTCGTCGTGGCGCCGGGCCAGGCGATGGGCGCTTTGCAGCCGCTCCATGAACAGCGTCCGGTTGGGCAGGCCGGTCAGATCGTCGTGCAGGGCGGCATGGCGCAGGCGGACTTCGGCCCGGCGCACCGCCGAGCGGTCCTCCAGCGAGGCGACCACGCACACGGGCCGCCCCTGGCCGTCGCGCACCACGGCCCCGCAGCGGCGCAGGGCCAGGGGCACGCCGTCGGCCCTGGGCAGGTCCTCCTCCTGGATGAACTCGTCGCGCAAGCCCTGGGCGCATTCGCGCAACAGGTCCGGCAGATGCACCGCGCCGTCGCTGCCCGGAGGGCACGGGCAGCGCCCGCGCCAGGCGTCGTCGTTTTCGAGGCCCAGCAGGGCCCGGGCCGGGCCGTTGCACTCCAGCATCCGGCCCTGCATGTCCAGCACCTGCAAAGGCGTGCCCAGCCGCGCCATGAGCGGCCACAGTTCCCCGACCGGATCGTGCTCGCAGAGTTTGTCCAACTCGCAGTCCCTGTCCATCCGCGCCGCTCCTTTCCCGACGTTCTCGAACCGCGTCCAGCAATATTGAAAATGAAAATCAGTGTCAACTCAAAAAGACGAAATCCGTTGCCCGAGAGCGGGTTGCGCAATCCGCACCCGCGAGTTTCCGGGAAACCGGACCGGAAGGGACACGCCTGGCTGCGGCAGCGCCTCCCGGCAGCCCAGGGCCGCGCGACCCGCGTGGGCCATCCCACGCCGCCCGGCCACGGTGCCGAAGGAAGGCCCGACGACGCCCGCAAGGCATGCTGCGCAACGGCGCCAGGGAAAGCCCCGGGCCGATGCGCCGACGGAGCACATCCCGCCGGGAAGTGCCCCCCGGAACCGCAAAAGCCGGAGCGGGCCGGTACGCATCCAAAGGACGGTACGGCGCAAAAACGGGGTGCGCCCGGGGCGCAACGGGGCCGAAGGGGCGGGCGAATCCAAACGAAAAAGGGTTTTCCCGTCCTTCCCACCGGGAGAACAGGAAAACCCTTTTGCTTCAACTGGTACCGGGGGCGGGAATCGAACCCGCACATTGTCGCCAATGCCAGATTTTGAGTCTGGTGCGTCTACCAGTTCCGCCACCCCGGCCAGTGCCCGGACTTCCTATGGCATCGGGGGAGCCGCGTCAAGGGGTCTCGCCGGGCGCGGGGTTCCCCTTGCGGGGCAGGACCAGGAACGACCCCGAGGCGCGGACCAAAAGCCTGCCGTCGCCGTCGGTGACGCTGGCCTCGGCAAAGACCACCGTCCGCCCCCGGCGGACCACCACCGCCCGCGCCAGCAGCACCGCCCCGGCCCGCGCCGGGGACAAAAAGCGCACCGAGCACTCCATGGTCGCCGTCACAAGCCCGTCGGCCAGCCCGCCGATAACCGCGTGGGCCATGGCTTCGTCGGCCATGGTCGCCAGAATGCCCCCGGCGATGACCCCGCCGCCCTGCACCAGTCCGCCGCCGGTGGCCAGGCGCAAGGTGGCCTCGCCGTCGGTCACGTGCTCCACTTCCACGCCCAGGGTGGCGAACAGCGGGTTCACCGTCTGCCCCGGTTGCCGCAACGCTTCGAGATAACCGCGCATCATTCCTCCTGCATTCCCTTCTCCCGTGCCCACCATGCCCGGGAACCTTCCGGGACGCAAGCCCGCCCGGGCGGGGCGTCTTCCGCCCCGCAGGCCCACGATCCCCTTGAATTTCCGCCCGCCTTGGCCTAACACCCTGGCGATGCTGCCCGTGGGAACCATAGTCAACGTGCTGGCCGTACTGGCCGGAGGCGCGGCGGGACTGCTGGCGGGCAACCGCCTGCCCGCCCGGGTGCGCACCGTGGTCTTCCAGGGCCTGGGCCTGTGCACCCTGGGCATCGGGGTGACCATGATCCTGAAAATGAACAACCCGCTGGTGATCATCTTCAGCGTGGTCGGCGGGGCGGTCCTCGGCGAACTGCTGCACCTGGAGGCCCGCCTGGAGGGCCTGTCCGAGCGTCTCAAGGCCCGCCTGCGCTCCAAAAACGAACTGTTCACCGACGGGCTGGTCACCGCCTTCCTGCTCTTCTGCGTCGGGTCCATGACCATCCTGGGCGCCTTCGACGAGGGCCTGCGCGGCGACCCGACCCTGCTGTTCACCAAGTCCCTGCTCGACGGGCTGGCCGCCGTGGCCCTGGCCGCGACCTACGGCCTGGGCGTGCTGTTCTCCGTCATCCCCCTGTTTCTCTACCAATACGGCCTGACGCTCTTCGCCGGGCTGCTCCAGCACGTCTTCACCGAACCCATGGTCGCCCAGCTCACGGCCACGGGCGGGGTGCTCATCCTGGGCATCGGCCTGACCCTGCTCGACATCAAGCGCATCGCGCTGACCAACTTCCTGCCCGCCCTGCCCATCTGCGTGCTGATCTCGCTGTTCGTCTAGCCCGCACACCGCCCGGCCAGAGGCCGGAAATGAACGCATAACCTCTTGAAAGTGCGGGGGATGTAGGGTATTCGGTACGCCCGAACCGACACATTGCCCCGCCGTCCTGAACCGCTTATCCCTCAAGAGGAACATCATGCGCGCAATGAGACTGTCCGTCCTGCTCCTGAGCCTGACTCTGCTTTGCGGATGCGCGATGCACAAGAAGATTCCCCTTCCGGAGCACGGCACCGCAACCCCCATCCTCGTCCGGACCGGAGAAAAAACCGCCCCCATCCTCTTCGAGCAACTCATGGTCGCCATCAAGCGCGGCACGAACATCGGCGTGTACTACACCGGCGTGCCCGACGAGATCACCGCACTGTGCAACCACCAGCGCGGCGGACCCATCACCTGGACGGGCGACCGTTTCAACGTCGGCGGCGTTCACAACGAAGCCGGGAACACGTTCCACAGGACGATGACCAGCTTCGGCTACGACGTTGTCGGCAATCCGGACATGGTCTTCGGTTCGGACAAGGACATCTCGCGGGCCAGGTTCAAGGTCGCCGCCGTCGTCACGGACATCAAGGCCAACATCTGCCGCGTCCACGACTTCTGGCACGGCATCCCCCAGGGCACCGACATCGGCGAGATGTGGCTGGAGGTGAAGTGGATGGTCTACTCCTCCCGCCAGGAAAAAATCGTGGCCGAGTATACGACCACCGGCTACTTCACCTTCGGCACGCCCCAGCCCGACGGCTTCGAGTATCTGTTCATGGAAGCCTTCAGCGGCGCCACGGAGCAGTTGGCCGCCATCCGGGAGTTCCACGACCTGCTGTCCGGACAGGGCGGGTCCGCTGCCGCCGCGCCCATGGGGCCCGTGGGCGAGATGCTGGCCCTCTCCCGCAAGGGAGCATTCGCCGAGCCCCTGGCCAACCATTCCGGGCAGGTGCTGAACGCCGTGGTCTCCCTGCGGCTGGCCCAGAGCCACGGTTCGGGCTTCCTCGTGTCCGAGGACGGGCTGATCCTGACCAACGCCCACGTGGTGGGCAACGCGGACAGCGTCAACGTGCGCTTCCCCGGCGGGTTCGAGCTGCCGGGCAAGGTGCTCAAGGTCCACGCCGCGCGCGATGTCGCCCTGGTCAAGGTCGAGATGAGCCACGCCGCGTGCCTGCCCATCCGCACGGCGCCCCTGGCGGTGGCCGAGCCGGTGTACGCCATCGGCGCGCCCCTGTCCCTGGAGCTGGCCTCCACCCTCAGCAAGGGCGTGGTCAGCGCCCTGCGCACCCAGGCCCCGGAGAACCAGCCCATCATCCAGGCCGACGCGGACATCCACGGCGGCAACAGCGGCGGCCCGTTGGTGGACGCCAACGGCAACGTGGTCGGCATCTCCGTCTCCGGCATCTCGGAGGGCGGCTCCAACCTGGGCTCGGGGCTGAACTTCTTCATCCCCATCGCCGACGCCCTGGCCAAGCTGAACATCACCCTGGCCGACTAGGCCCGGACAACAAGCCACGCGAAAGACCCCCCGCCTTGCGGCAGCAAGGCGGGGGGTCTTCGTCACGGCCCGCGAAACCCGGGGCGGGGCCGTCGCGGCAAGCCGCCGGGCCCTTACAGAGCCTGGCCCAGCAACTCGCCGAACTCGCGACAGCCGACCACCGTGGCGCCCTCGATCTGCCCGGCAAGGTCCACGGTGACGCGGCGGCGGGAGATGACCGCGTTCACGGCGGCGTGGATCAGCGCGGCGGCCTCGGGCATGCCCGCGTGCTCCAGGAGCATGGCCCCGGAGAGGATCAGGCTGCCGGGGTTGGCCTTGTCCTGCCCGGCGATGGTCGGCGCCGTGCCGTGGGTCGGCTCGAAAAAGGCCAGATCGTCGGACATGTTCACGCCCGGGGCCAGCCCCAGCCCGCCGACCTGGGCCGCCAGGGCGTCGGAGATGTAGTCGCCGTTCAGGTTGGTGGTGGCGATGACGCTGTAGTCGCGCGGATACATGAGCACGTTCTGGAACATGGCGTCGGCGATGCGGTCCTTGATGACCACGGGCTTGGCGCCCCCGGCCTTGGCTTCGTCCTCGGTCATGACGCTGGCGGCGAACTCCTCGGCGGCCACCTCGTAGCCCCAGGCGCGGAAGGCGCCTTCGGTGTGCTTCATGATGTTGCCCTTGTGCGAGAGGGTCACGCTGGGCTTGCCGTGGTCCAGGGCGAAGCGCAGGGCCTTGCGCACCAGGCGCTTGGAGCCCTTGGCCGTCATGGGCTTCACGCCGACGCCCGCCAATTCGTCGACCTGGGCGCCCAGCTCGTCGCGCAAAAAGGCGATGAGCTTCCGGGCCTCGGGGGTGCCCGCGGCGTATTCGATGCCCGCGTACACGTCCTCGGTGTTCTCGCGGAAGACGACCATGTCCACGTCCTGCGGGCGCTTGACGGGCGACTGCACGCCCTCGAAATAGCGGATGGGCCGGATGCAGGCGTAGAGGTCGAGCACCTGGCGCAGGGTCACGTTCAGGCTGCGGAAGCCCTTGCCCACCGGGGTGGTCAGCGGGCCCTTCATGGCCAGGGACGCGCCGCGCAGGGCGTCCATGGTTTCCTCGGGCAGGTGGCTGCCCGTCTCGCGGTAGGCCTTTTCGCCCGCCAGCAGCTCGACCCACTGCAAGGCGCGCGCGCCGCCGTAGGCCTTCTCCACCGCGGCGTCCAGCACGGGCCGCCCGGCGGCCCAGACCTCGGGGCCGATGCCGTCTCCCTCAATATAATAGACCTTGGTGCTCATGGCTCCTCCAGGAAATCGATTCCGGTAATGGGGTGGCGAGTGGCATACCGGAAAGACCCCGCTTTGTCCATTGGCGCACAAGGCCGGAACCGGGGAGGGGCGCGACGGAGCGGAGCCTGCGAAGAGCGGAGGGAACGGGAAATGGGCCCGGGTCGCAGGGGCGCGCGACCCGGGCCGGAGACGGCGGGCGCCGCGCGGCGCCCCGGAACCGGGGAGGAAAACCGGAAGACTAGTGCCCGGCGGCGACGGCCAGGGGCGCGGGGCGCGGGGCGGTGTCCTCGGCCACGAGGGCGGCTCCGGCGCAGGCGGCCTTGCCATCGCCCCCGCCGACTCCGCCGCGCCGGTCGCGCACGAAGGAGTTGCCGTCGATGCTCTTGGCGTATTTCTTGACCTCGGCGGCGCGGTGGCCCAGGGCCGAAAGGTCGCAGACGCCCATGCAGTCCACAATGGCCAGGGACACGGACACCAGCGGGAAGCGGCGCATCTCGCCTTCGCGGCTTTTGCATTCGATCCAGCCGCGCTGGCGGTCGCTGGGCATGTAGCAGCGGCGCACCAGCCGCCCGAAGCAGCGCACGATGGCCTTGCAGATCCGTTCGGCGCGGTCCTGCTCGCACATGATGACCATGTCGTCGCCGCCGATGTGGCCCACGAAGTCGCGCTGCATCCCGCCGTGGCGCCGCGCGGCCCAGTCCATGACCCGCGACAGGAGCAGGATGACCTGATCGCCGTTCTTGAAGCCGTAGGTGTCGTTGTAGACCTTGAAGTTGTCCAGGTCGGCGTAGATGACGGCAAACGGCGCCCCCGTGTTGCAGCGCCGTTCCAGTTCCAGCTCGATGGCCACGTTGCCCGGCAGGCCCGAGAGCGGATTCATGCCCTTGGCCATCTCCACCTGGGCCGTGGCGATCACATCCATCATGTGCTGCACGGAAACCACCCCGGCCAGGTGCCCGCGCTCGGTGACCACGATATGGTCGAAAACCTTGGCCTTCTTGCGCTTCATGGCCTCGCGGGCCACGTTCTCCACGGCGGTGGTGCCCTCGGCGTACAGCGGCGAGGGGTCCATGATCAGACTCACGGGCCGGTTGTAATACAGCGCCAGGCCGTATTGCGACGACAGGGCCTGGTCCAGGTGGTGGTTCATGACCAGCCCCACGGGCCGCTCGGCGCGCACGACCACCACGCAGCCCATGGGCCCGGCGCCGCGCAGCAGTTCCTTGACCTCGCTGACGCTGGTCTCCTGGGTCACGGTGGGCGCGGTCTCCACCAGGTCGCGCATCACGGCCGAGAGCTTGCGGTCGGCGACCATGCCGCGCCCGCCGCGCGAGAAATGGCGCTGCACCTCGGGCGGCAGGCCGGGCTTGGGGTAGCCCGGGCGGGCCAGGAAAAAGCCCTGCCCGTAGTGCACGCCCATGCGCATGAGCGTGGCCAGCTCGCCCTCGTTCTCGATGCCCTCGGCGATGAGCTGGCAGCCGATGTTGTCCGAAAAGGTGACCAGGGTCTCCATGAGCGCGCGCTTGACCGGGTTGTGGTCGATCTCGCGCACCAGGGACATGTCCACCTTGAGGTATTCGGGGCGAATTTCGGCGATGGACCACAGCCCGGAATACCCGGTGCCCACGTCGTCCACGGCGACCTGGAAGCCCTGGCTGCGGTAGTGGTCCAGGGTGCGGTGGAACAGCGCGAAATCGCGCACGCTGTGGCGCTCGGTGATTTCCAGCACCACATCCGCCGGGGTCAGCCCGCTTTTCCCCAGCAGCCGGACGGTTTCGCCCGGGGAAAAGGCGGGATCGACCATGGTCCTGGGGTGAATGTTCAGGAAGAGCTTCTGCTCCTGGCCGATGGTGCCCAGGCGGTGGATGGCGCTCTCGCGGCAGGACTGTTCCAGGGCGAAGACCTGATCCACCTCCTCGGCGAAGTCGAAGAGCACCGCCGGGGACTGGAAGTGCGAGGCCTCCGGCCCGCGGGCCAGGGCCTCCCAGGCCAGAATGGACCCCGAATCCAGGTCCACGATGGGCTGGTAGGCGCTGCGGATCAGCCGGTCGCTGACGATTTCGCGGAACTCCTTGAGCAGGGAGAGCTTGGTCACGTCGAGGGCCCCGGCGGCCACGCGCCGGGCGTCGGACAGGGCGGCGAACACCGCGTCGCCCAGGCTCCCGGCGGTCCTGTCGAACAGGCCGTAGCCCGCCAGCACGTTCAGGCTCTGGCCCGTGAGGTTCAGGGACTCCTGCTTGACCCGGCTCTTGACGCGCAGGCGAATGGCCAGCACCAGTTCGCCCAGGTAGCCCTCGTCCCAGTGGGCGTCGCCGCACAGCAGCAGGTGCCGCCCGGGCTCCAGGGTTTCCACATAGCTCACGCGGCAGTTGACGAGTTGCTCGTCGCGCAGGGCTTCCAGCTCCTGCTGCACGATGTCCTGGATGCGCCCGGCCACCAGCCCGCCGTACACATCGGCAAAAACCTGGAAGTTCTCGATTTCCAAATAGATGAGCGCCAGCATGTTGCCTGCGGCCAGATAGCCTTCCAGGCTGCGGCGCTCCCCGGGCTGAAGGAAACGCAGGGTACGCGCCCCCCGGCCGACGGCGGGCTGGGCCGCCTGCTCGCGCACGAAAAGGCCGGAGCCAAAGCCGCGCAGGGTTTCGAGCATATGCACTCCTTGAAAGGATGCGGAGATGGAGTCCTTGCGCCTTTTCACGACCGGAACCTCCCGTCATCAAGGCCAGTTGGGTGTATCCCAATTGTATCCACCGGGGTGACGGAGCCATGGACATTGGGTGACGTTTGCGCGACGACGCGCAAGCGTCACCGGAGGCCCGGGCCCAAAATTCCCGCGGAGCCGGGCGTACCGGGGCGAAAGCGGCCCCGGCGCCCGTTTGTCACCCGGGCCGCGATGAGGTACACCGAAGCCCTCGGCCAAACCCCGCCCCGACCACCCCAGCCCAAGGACGACCATGCTCTCCCGCGCCCGGACCATCCTGCGCTCCACCTTCGGCTTCCCCGACTTCCGGGGCCTGCAATGGCCGGTCATCGAACACGTGCTCGGCGGCGGCGACGCGGTGGTGCTCATGCCCACGGGCGGGGGAAAGTCGCTGTGCTACCAGCTTCCGGCGCTGCTGCTGCCGGGGGTCTGCGTGGTGGTCTCGCCGCTCATCGCGCTGATGCGCGACCAGGTCCAGGCCCTGCGCCAGATGGGCGTGCGCGCGGCCGCCGTCAACTCCGCCCTGGCCCCCGGCGAGGCCGCCCAGGTCGAGCGCGCCATGACCGAAGGCGCGCTGGATCTGGTCTACGTGGCTCCCGAGCGGCTGCTGACCCCGCGCTTTCTGGAGCTTCTGGGCCGCACGCCCCTGGCCCTGTTCGCCATCGACGAGGCCCACTGCGCCTCGCAATGGGGCCACGACTTCCGCCCCGAATACCTGCAACTGGACGTGCTGGCCGAGCGCTGGCCCAAGGTGCCCCGTGTGGCGCTGACGGCCACCGCCGACGGCCCGACCCGCGCCGACATCGTCAAACGCCTGCGCTTCGAGGGCGCCCAGGTCTTCTCCGCCGGGTTCGACCGGCCCAACCTGCGCTACACCGTGCTGCCCAAGGACCACCCGCGCAGGCAGCTCCTGGCCTTCATCACCGGGCGCCACCAGGGCGAGGCGGGCATCGTCTACCGCCTGTCGCGCAAGAAGGTCGAGGCCTGCGCCCAGTGGCTGGCGCAGCACGGCGTGCCCGCCCTGCCCTACCACGCCGGGCTGCCCCCCGCCGTGCGCCAGGAGCACCAGGACCGCTTCATGCGCGAGGAAGGGCTGGTCATGGTCGCCACCGTGGCCTTCGGCATGGGCATCGACAAGCCCAACGTGCGCTTCGTGGCCCACCTGGACCCGCCGCGCAGCCTGGAGGCCTACCACCAGGAAACCGGCCGCGCCGGGCGCGACGGCCTGCCCGCCGACGCCTGGATGACCTACGGCCTGGCCGACGTGGGCGCCATGCGCGCCATGCTCGACGCCGGAGACGCCCCGCCCGAGCGCAAACGCGTGGAGGCCATGAAGCTCACGGCCATGCTCGGCTACTGCGAAACGGCGGGCTGCCGCCGCACGGCGCTGCTCGGGCACTTCGGCCAGCCCCACCCCGGCGGCTGTGCCAACTGCGACAACTGCCTGACCCCGGTGGACACCTGGAACGGCACCGTGGCCGCCCAGAAGGCCCTGTCCGCCGTCTACCGCACGGACCAGTGCTTCGGCGCCGGGTACCTGACCGACCTGCTCCTGGGCACGGCCACCGAACGCATGACCCGCTTCGGCCACGACCGGCTCAAAACCTTCGGCTGCGGCCCGGAGCTGGACCGCCGGGGCTGGATGTCCGTGTTCCGCCAGTTGGCCGCCGGGGGCTGGCTGGAGGTGGACGTGGAGGGCCACGGCGGCCTGCGCCTGACTCCGGCGAGCTGGGAGGTGCTGCGCGGCGAACGCGAGGTGACCCTGCGCAGGGACCCGGTGCCCCTGCGCGAGCGGAAAGGCCGCGCCGGGCGCGCGGGCACCCCCGCGACCCTGGCCGGGCTCGATGCCGAGGCCCGCGAGCTTTTCGAGACCCTGCGCGCCCTGCGTCTGGACCTGGCCCGCGACCAGGACGTGCCGCCCTATGCCGTGTTTCAGGACCGCACCCTGCTGGAGATGGTCGCCGCGCGCCCGGCCGACGCCGGGGAAATGGCCGCGCTGCACGGCGTGGGCCAGCGCAAGCTGGCGGCCTACGGCGCGGCGTTTCTGGACGCGCTGGACGCCCACGAGGCCGCCCGGGGACGGCCCCGGGCCGTGGACCGAACCACCCCGCCCCCGGCCCCGCCCGAAGCCTCAGGCCCGGCCGAGCCCAGCCCCACCCAGGCCGAAACCCTGCGCCTGTGGCACGAGCTGGGCGACGCCGGGGCCGTGGCCCGCGAGCGCGGGCTGACCGAAACCACGGTCTGGAACCACCTGCACGCCCTGGTCGCCGCCGGGCTGGTGGATCCCGTGGCGGCCTCCGGGCTCACGCCCGAGCAGGAAAACGAGGTCCGCGCGGCCCTGGGCGCCGGGCGCTCCGTGGCCCTGACCCCGGTGCACGAAGCCCTGGGCGGGCGCTACGGCTTCGACCGCCTGCGCATGATCCGCACGGCCATGGAGCGTGAAACCGGAAGCCCCGGGCCGGGCACGGGCTGAAACGCGCCGCCGGAGCGCCAGGGACGCCGCCGTGCTCTTTTTCCTTCCGTGGACCGCCCGCCGTGTGCTATAAAAAACGAAGTGGTGCCGGACATGCGCCATCCACCAGGACCGGACAGGGGATAACCCTGTGGAACGCCTCGATTTCGTGAGTAAAGGCATCCGGGAGCAGCCATGAGCGACCTTTCCGACGTGACCATGCTCATCCTCGACGACGAGCAGATGGTGCGCGAGAACCTTGAGGCCTTCCTTGAGGACGAAGGGATGCGGGTGCTCACCGCCAGCAACGGCGAGGAGGCTCTGAACGTCCTGGCCGCCAACAAGGTCATGATCGGCGTGATCGACATGCGCCTGCCGGGCATGGCGGGCAGCGAATTCATCGTCAAGGCCCATGCCCTCAGCCCCGAAACCCGCTTCATCGTCCACACCGGCTCGACCAATTACAAGCTGCCCCGCGAACTGCGCGACATCGGCATCACCCACGACGAGGTGTTCATCAAGCCCCTGGCCGACATGCACGTCATCCTCGACGCCGCGGCCCGGTTGCTGGGCCGCGGGAGCTGACCGCCCCACGCAAGGGCGACACCACGCGAAACGGGAGCAGGCCCAACGGCCCGGCTCCCGTTTCGCATTGCGGCCCCCCGGCCCGGCTAGAAGGCGTAGCGCAGGCCCAGGCCGAAGCCCGGCGCCGCATCCACGTCGTAGGAATCCTGCTCGTCGCCGTCCTCGTTGTACAGGGTCAGCTCCCGCGCGAAATGCCACTCGGGGCCGAAGCTCAGGGTCAGATTCTCCAGGGGGGACCAGTCGGCCACGAACGCGGCCGCCACGCCGCTTTGGCGCACATAGCCCGAGGAAACCACGGGGCTGTCGTCGGCCAGGCGGTAGAGGCCGCCCTCCATGCGCGCGCCCAGGCGCACGAGCCAGGCGTCGTCGAAACGGTAGCGCAGCCAAGTTTCCGGCAGGCCGACCACGGCGGAGAACCCCGGCTCCTCCTCGGCGCCCCAGGCCAGGGCCGCCAGCGGCATGGCCCGCAGGCCCGTCTTGTGCACCGCGCCGCCCAGGCCCAGGCTCAGGGTCAACCCCGGCCGCAGGACGCGCAGCAGCCCCGCGCGCAGATGCAGCGCGCCGGCGTCGTCCATTTCCTCCTCCCACCCGGCGGAAACCCCGCCGCCCACGAAGTAGCCCCAGTCGTCGTTCACCATGGCCCGGTGGCGCAGGTCCAGGCGCAGGGAATGCAGGGTGTCCCAGGGGTCGTCGTTGCCGTTGCCCAGGGGCAGGCGCGAGGCGTCGTCCCAGTGGTAGCGGGCCACGGCGTAGTCCAGGCCGCCCCAGGAGGTGCCGAGGGAGGCCCGGGTTCCGGTCACGGCCATCGAGCCTTCGCCGTCGTCCACGTCGGCCCCGGCCACGGCTTCGGCCCGCACTCCGGCGGTCAGCCCGAGCTCCCCGGCCAGGGCCCGGCCCGCGCCCGGGGCCAGGATCAAAACCCACGCCATAAGCGCGGCATATATCGCTTTATGCATCTGTTCTCCGCCTCGTTGTGTTTTAAACAAAAATGAACTCTATTCCAGCCTGTTACAGCCGCAAGAGGCATACCCCGGCCCCGGGGCCGCTGTCAACGCCGCCGGCCGGAAACCGCCGGGAGCAGGGCGAAAACGGCCGACCCCGGGCCGCAACCGCCGGGCCGGAGCGCCCGGCGGCGTGGGGGGCCACCGGCTCCGGCCCGGGCGGCGGCACGAACCTTTGAGTTTTCCCGGGAAAGCGGATAGCATCGCGCCTCATGCACGCCCGCATCCTGCTCATCGAGGACGACGCGGCCTTTCAGGCCATGATCCGCGAGGCCCTGGAAGGCCGGGGCCACGGCGTGGCCTGCGCCTCGCGCGCCGAGGAGGGCCTGGCCCTGCTCGCGGGCGGAGCCTTCGAGATCGTGCTGACCGACGTGCGCCTGCCGGGCATGTCCGGCCTGGAGGCCGTGCCGCGCATCAAGGCCGCCGCCCCCGAGGCCGACGTGATCGTCATGACCGCCTTCTCCTCGCGCGAGACGGCGGTGGAGGCCGTGCGCCTGGGCGCGTCGGATTTCTTCGCCAAGCCCTTCTCCCTGGGCGAGCTGGAAATCGTCATCCGCCGGGCCCTGGAGCGCCGCAGCCTGCGCGGCGAGGTCCACCGCCTGCGCGAGGCCCTGCGCCGCGAGGGCCCGGCCCGGCGCATCATCGGCGAAAGCCCGCCCATGCTCGAACTCAAGGCCCTGGTGGAGCGCATCGCCCCGCTGGACACCACCGTGCTGATCACCGGTGAATCCGGCACGGGCAAGGAGCTGGTGTCGGACACCATCCGCGCCCTGTCGTCGCGCGCTTCGGGCCCGTTCATCAAGATCAACTGCGCGGCCATCCCCGAGCACCTTTTCGAGAACGAACTGTTCGGCCACGAGCGCGGCGCCTTCACCGGCGCGGGCACGGCCCAGCCCGGCAAGTTCGAGCTGGCCCACGGCGGCACCATCCTGCTCGACGAAATCGGCGACATGCCCCTGGCCATCCAGCCCAAGCTGCTGCGCGCCGTGGAGCAGAAGCAGGTCGAGCGCCTGGGCGCCCGCCGCCCGGTGGACGTGGACGTGCGCATCGTGGCCGCGACCAACCAGGACCTGACCGAGCGCATGGCCGACAAGCGCTTCCGCGAGGACCTCTACTACCGGCTGAACGTGGCCGCCGTGCATCTGCCGCCCCTGCGCCGCCGCAAGGAGGACGTGCCCCTGCTGGCCGGGCACTTCCTGCGGCGCATCGCCGCCACCCTGGGCCTGGGCGTGGAGCGCCTGAGCCCCGGCGCCCTGGCCCTGCTCGCGGGCCACGACTGGCCGGGCAACGTGCGCCAACTGGCCAACGTGCTGGAGGGCGCGGCCATCCGCGCCACGGGCCCGGAGCTGGCCGAGGCCGACGTGGCCGCCGCCCTGGGCCGGGGCGGGCCCTCGCCGCGCGCGGCCCTGTGCGGCCCGGCCCCTGCCGACGGCGAAGGCATCGACCTGCGCCAAGCCATGCGCGACGCCGAACGCGGCTTTCTGGAAGACGCCCTGCGCGCCGCCCGGGGCCGCCAGACCGAGGCCGCGCGCCTGCTGGGCCTGACGCCCAAAAACCTCTGGGCCAAGCTGCGCAAGCACGGCATCGACCCCAAAACCCTGCCCTGACCCCGGGCCCCGCCCCCGAGGCCCAGGCCGCGCCGCATTCGCGCTCGCACAGCCTGGGGCAGCCCCTCGAAGACGCCACTCGCCGCGCCCGTGCCTCAATATTCCCTGCCCGCGACCACAAAAATGCGGAAACCGGCGCCCGGGCCACCACACCCGCACACCGGCTTCCAAACGCAGGAACGAAAGGATTCGATTCTCCATTCCCGTCAGCAGGTTCCGTGCCAGCCGGACCCAAGGCGTCCCCGAAGGCCGCCTTCCAGCAATTCCGGGGGATTACCGCCCGGAGGGTTCGCAACCGGCACCGCCGCCGCAAGCTCCGGAGTGTTTCCGGTCCCGTGCGGACACCTGTCTGGCCCGCTGAAAATCTCATTTTTATAGATTCCCAGCTTCATCGTTCCCACAGACGAATCATCCGGGGCTCAACTATGGCCGCCGTTCTCACCCCTCACCGCTCCCACATCCCCCTCCCGCTCCCTCACGTTATCTATTAATCATAGATTGCCGCAGATAGAGAGGTAACATGCTCCACAAAAAGGGAAAATTGAACACCCTCCCACCCGTCCGGCCCACACACGGAATCGAATTTTCATAGATTTTTCCACGATCCATCCCGGCCCCCCGGGGAAACACCATGTCAGCTTTGGCCCCGGACCTCCGCTCGACGAAAAATAATATCCAATCATTACGCCGAAAAACAAACAAACAACCTGACGCCGTCCGCTTCCCGCCTGGCCCGTGGCACGCGGCTTGCCTTTCTTCAGGCGAAACCAACGGCCCCCCCGGCCACAACACCGCACGAAAGGAGACAAGCCATGACCAAGCTGAGAACCCTGATCCACGGCGAAGAAGGCGTCACCGCTCTGGAGTACGGCCTCATCGCGGCCCTCATCGCCGCCGTCATCGTCGGCGCCGTGACCCTGCTCGGCCAGAACGTGCAGAACACCTTCAACACCATCGCGGGCAGCATGCCCACGGGCTGATCGCAGCACCCCCGCACGGGACGAATTTGCGCACCGCGTGCGCAAAGTGGGCGGAGGCGCCCATCCCCCTCACCCCCGCGCCTCCGCCCGCCTTCCCGGGCAACCCCGCCCCGGCGTCCCATGCAGCACCCAGGAGACCGCCATGGACGCCCTCATCCACCTGACCCTGCTGGCCCTGCTTCTGGCCGCCACCGTCACCGACCTGCGCACGCGCAGGATTCCCAACCTGCTGACCGTTCCGGCCATGGTCCTCGGCCTGGCCCTGCACGCCGCAAACGGCGGGTGGGACGGGCTGCTGCTGGCTCTGGGCGGCCTGGGACTCGGCCTGGGGCTCATGCTCGTGCCCTTCCTGTTCGGGGTCATGGGCGCGGGCGACGTGAAGCTCATGGCCGCCGCCGGAGCCTTCCTGGGCGCCGGGGCCGTGCTCAAGGCCTTCGTGTTCACCTCCCTGGCGGGCGGCGTCTACGCCCTGGCCGTGCTGGCCCTGCGGCCCGCCCTGCTGGCCCGGGCCCTGGGCGCCCTGCGCGACAGCCTGCGCCTTTTCCTGGCCACACGCCAATTCGCCTACGCCCCGGTGGCCACGGGCCGCCTGCCCAAGCTGGCCTACGGCGCGGCCATCGCCGCCGGAACCGTGGCTTCCGTGCTGCACAGCGGCGGCGTGGCGGCCTTCATCCCCCACTGGTGGGCCTAGGCCATGCGCCGGACCGCTCTTGCCCAAATCCTCGTGGCCCTGCTGCTGTCTCTGGCGGCCGGGGCGCTCATTTTCCGCTGGATGGAAGCCCGCACGGCTCAAGCCCCGGCCCCGCAGGAAGCCCAGGTGCAGGTCGCCGTCGCGGCCAAGGCCCTGGCGCGCGGCGAGCGCCTGACCCCCGAGCACCTGCGCCTGGCGCCCTTCCTGGCCCAGAGCGTGCCCCAGGGCGCCTTCCACGACACGGCCGCGCTCACCGGGCGCATGGCCGCCACGGACCTCGCCCCCGGCGAGCCCGTCACCGAGGCGCGCCTGCTGGGCGAGACGGCCTCCGCCGCCGGAGTCAGCACGCTCATCGCCCCGGGCATGCGCGCCGTGGCCGTGAAGGGCAATATGGTCATGGGCCTGTCCGGCTTCGTGCGCCCCGGCAACCGCGTGGACGTGCTCGTCACCGTGGACATCCTGCGCGACGGCCGGGAAATCCCCTTCACCAAGACCGTGCTGGAGAACATCAAGGTCCTGGCCACGGGCTCGGAGTTGGAAGTCTCCGGCGACGACGGCGAACTGGCCCCGGTGGACCTCTACACCCTGGAACTGACCCCCGGCGAAAGCGAAAAGCTGGCCTTCGCCTCCACCAAGGGCGTGCTCAACTTCGCCCTGCGCAACCCCGACGAGGGCACGGGCCTGACGACCCCCGGCGTGCGCGCCGAGGACATTTTCGGCTCCCTGCGCGCCGCGCGATCCGGCGGCGGCGCCGGGCCGGCCCGGCCCGTGACCGAGGTGGAACTCATCACCGGCACCAGCCGCCAGACCGTGAGGTTCGCCCATGCCCGGACAAACTGACCCCCGCGCCCGGCGCGCGGCCCTGGGCGCCGCCCTGTGCGCCCTGGCGCTGCTGCTGGCCCTGGCCGCCGCCGCGCCCGCCCGCTGCGCCGAGGCCCTGGCCCCCGGGTCCGTGGCGCTCACGCGCGGCAAGTCCCTGGTGCTCGACAGCGCCCAGGCCATCCGCCGCCTGTCCCTGGCCGACCCCGAGGTGGCCGACATCCTGCTGCTCTCGCCGCACCAGATCTACCTCACGGGCAAGAAGCCCGGGGCCACCAACCTGACCCTGTGGGACGCCACGGGCCGCGTGGTGCGCGTGTACGACGTGACCGTGGGCCCCGACGTGGCCGCGCTCAAGGAAATGCTGCACAAGCTGCTGCCCGCCGAGCAGGACATCCGCGTGCTGCCCGCGGGCGAATCCGTGGCCCTGGCGGGCACGGTGTCCAGCAGCGCCGCCCTGGCCACGGCCCTGGACACCGCCGAGCTCTACGCCCCCGAGCAGGTGGCCAACATGCTCTCCGTGGGCGGGGTCCATCAGGTCATGCTCGAAGTCAAAATCGCCGAGATGCACCGCTCGGTCATGGAGCGGGTCGGCATCGATCTGGCCTACTACGCCAACGGCGATTTCGCCTTCACCCTGTTGAACGACCTCTTCACCCTGGACGACGACGGCCCCCTGCCGCTGAACTCCCAGGCCGCCACGAACAACGGGGCGCTCGCGGCGGGCAACATGCAGCCCAACTCCGCGCGCAACGGCATGTTCCGCCTGCACATGGGCCAGCAGACCCTGACCGGCTTCCTGGACGTGCTCAAGGAAAACGGGCTGATCAAGGTCCTGGCCGAACCCACGCTCATCTGCCGCAGCGGCGAGGAGGCGCGCTTCCTGGCGGGCGGTGAAATTCCCGTGCCCGTGCCCCAGGGCCTGGGCACCGTGGCCATCGAATTCAAGGCCTACGGCGTGGCCCTGGCCTTCACGCCCACGGTGCTCTCCGAGGGCCGCATCAGCCTGAAGGTCTTCCCCGAGGTTTCCGAGCTGGACTACGCCAACGCCATCCAGGTTTCCAGCATCACCATCCCGGCCATCACCAGCAGGCGCACCTCCACCACCGTGGAGCTGGGCGACGGCCAGAGCTTCGCCATCGCCGGGCTGCTTCAGGACCACGTGCGCGAGACGGCCAAGAAGTATCCCGTGCTGGGCGACGTGCCCGTGCTGGGCATGCTCTTTCGCTCCAACGAGTTCCAGAAGGCCGAAACCGAACTGGTCATCATCGTGACCCCGCACCTGGCCAAGCCGCTGGACAGGGCCGCCCAGAGCCTGCCGACGGACCACTACACCGAGCCCTCGGAGTTCGAATTCTTCGTCCTGGGGAAGATGGAAGGCCAAACGCCGGGCACCCCGCCCGCCATCCGCCCCACCGCCGCGCGCGCCGCGGCCCCGGCCCTGCCGGGCGCCCAGGCTCCGGCCGCGGGCCTGGAAGGCGAGTTCGGGCACATCCTCGGCCAGTAACCGCGCAACCAATGGAGACCGGCATGCCCCCACGCCCCGCCCTTGCTTCCCTGCCCGCGCCCCTTCTCTGGGCCGCCCTGGCCGTCCTGCCCCTGGCGGGCTGCGTGCAGTCCGAGACGGCCCGGCCCTTCGGGCAGGCCTACACCGAGCAGTTCCACCAGCAGCTCGTGGGCGAGGCCTACACGGCGCCGACGCCCGTCGAAGGCCTGGACGGCCACCTGGCCCGGCGCGGCATGGACGACCTGCGCGCCCCGGTCGACGAGGGCCCGAGCTTCGCCGATGTCCTGAACAGCCTGGTGGACGACAAGTGATCCAAGGAGCCGCCATGAACACCGACCAGACCGCCGCCATGCACACCGTGACCCTGCTCCTGCACAACCCCGACGCCCGGGCCGCCGTGGGCGCCCTGGTGGAGGCCCACGGGGCCTTCACCCTGGCCCCGCAGGGCGGCGCGCCCGCCGGGCTGGTGCTGCTGGAGCTGGGCCCCGATGCCGACGGCGGCTTCGCCCGCATGGCCCGGCTTCAGGACGCCCCGGGAGTGACCGAGGTTTTCCTGGCCGCCCCGGCGCGCGATCCGGAATGCATCCTGCGCGCCATGCGCGCCGGGGTGGACGAATTCCTGCCCTGGCCCGTGCAGCCTCAGGACCTGCGCGCCGCCCTGGACCGCTACCTCGCCCGGCGCGGCGCCGGGCAGAACCCCCGGCCCCAGGCGCCCCGGGGGCGGATCATCCACGTGCTCGGGCCCAAGGGCGGCACCGGTGCGACCACCGTGGCCGTCAACACCGCCGTGGAGGCCGCGCGCCTGGGCGGCCCGGGGTCCACGGCCCTGCTGGACGCCCGGCCGACCATGGGCGAGGCGCCCCTGTTCCTGGACCTGGACTGCCCCACGACCTGGGCCGAGGCCGGACGCAACCTGGCCCGGCTGGACGCCACTTTCATGGAAAGCCTGATGGTCCGCCACGCCAGCGGGCTGGACGTGCTGGCCGCGCCCCTGAGCCTGGAGGACGCCGGAGCCGCCGGGCCCGAGGCCGCCCGCGCCGTGGCCGGGCTGCTGCGGCGCATGTACCCCACGGTGGTGGTGGACGGCGGGCCGTTCCTGGACGAGGTGGCCCTGGCGCTGCTGGCCGAGGCCGACGAGATCGTCATGGTCCTGGTGCTCAGCCTGCCCTGTCTGGCCGGGGTGCGCCGGATGCTCGACGCCTTCCGGGGGCTGGACCCGGCCCTGGAAGGCCGGGTGCGTCTGGTGGTCAACCGCCACCTGTCGCGGGCCGAGATCGGCGTGGCCGAGGCCGAGGAACTGCTCGGGCGCCCCGTGGCCTGGAAGATTCCCAACGACTACGAGGCGGCCATGGCCGCCGTGAACCAGGGCCGCCCCCTGGCCGAGGCCGCGCCGCGCTCCCAGGCCGCCCGGGCCCTGGCTGCCCTGGCCGCCGATCTGGCCCCGGCGGCCCCGGCCCGGTGCCCGGCGCCCGCCGGGCTGCTGGGGCGGCTGCTGGGCCGCCCGGGCCGCGCCCGCATGGCCGCTGCGGCCCTGAACGGGGCGGGGAGCTGACATGCCCCTGGCCGACCGCCTGCACCGCGAGGTATCGCGCACCGCCCCCGGGCCGGGCCCGGCCCCGGTCTGCGCCCTGCCGCGTCCGGCGGCGGCCCCGGCGGGTCCGGCTCCGCATTCCGCGCGGCAGGCCACGCCCGTTGCCGCTCCCGTCGCCGTGCCCGTGCCCCAGTCCGAACTGGCCCGCGACGAAAGCTACTACGCCATCAAGGCCCAGGTTCACGAACGGCTGGTGGAGCGCCTGGACCTCGGCGCCGTGGAGACCCTGCCCGCCGACCTGCTCGGCGCGGAGATCGCCCGGCTGGTGGAGCGCATCATGGCCGAGGAATACCGCGCCGCGCAGCTCAACGCCGCCGAACGGGCCCAGATGGTGCGCGAGGTGCAGGACGAGGTGCTCGGCCTGGGGCCGCTGGAGCCGCTGCTTCAGGACCCCACGGTCAACGACATCCTGGTCAACAACTACCGCATGGTCTTCGTGGAGCGCCGGGGCAAGCTCCAGCGCGTGCAGACCCGCTTCAAGGACGACGCCCACCTGCGCAAGATCATCGACCGCATCGTGACCCGCGTGGGCCGCCGGGTGGACGAGGCCTCGCCCATGGTCGACGCCCGCCTGGAGGACGGCAGCCGCGTCAACGCCATCATTCCGCCCCTGGCCCTGGACGGGCCGAGCCTGTCCATCCGCCGCTTCTCGCGCGACCCGCTGGAGCTGGACGACCTCATCGGCTTCGGCGCCCTGACCCCGGGCATGGGCGAGGTGCTGCGCGGCATCGTGCGCGCCCGGCTGAACATCATCGTCTCCGGCGGCACAGGCTCGGGCAAGACGACCATGCTCAACTGCCTGTCGCGTTTCGTGCCCCACGACGAGCGCGTGGTAACCATCGAGGACGCCGCCGAGCTGCAACTCAAGCAGGAGCACGTGGTGCGCCTGGAAACCCGTCCGCCGAACATCGAGGGCCTGGGCGAGATCACCGCCCGCGATCTGGTGCGCAACTGCCTGCGCATGCGCCCCGACCGGATCATCGTCGGCGAGGTGCGCGGGGCCGAGGTGCTGGACATGCTCCAGGCCATGAACACCGGCCACGACGGCTCGCTGACCACCATCCACGCCAACTCCCCGCGCGACGCCCTCATGCGCCTGGAAACCATGGTCGCCATGGCCGGGCTGGCCATCGGCCCCGAGTCCCTCAAGCGCTACATCGCCTCGGCGGTGGACGTGATCCTGCAAATCTCACGGCTGGCCGACGGCTCGCGCAAGATGACCAGCATCCAGGAAATCACGGGCATGGAGGGCGACGCCATCACCATGCAGGAGCTGTTCCGCTTCCGCCAGACGGGCGTGGACGAGGGCGGCAAGGTCCAGGGGCAGTTCGAGGCCGGGGGCATCCGCCCGCGCTTCTCCACGCGCCTGGAGGCCCAGGGCATCACCCTCGGCGCCGGGCTCTTCGACCCCGCCCTGGGCGCGGAGGGCAGGCCATGACCGCGCTCGCCGCCGCCCTGGGCGCCCTGGCGCTCTTCAGCCTGATCCTTGGCGTGCTGAACGCCCTGGGCGCCGCGCGCGCCGCCGGGCGGGCCCAGGTCGGCCGCCGCCTGGAGGCCCTGCGCGGTCCCGGAGCGGGCGACGGCTCCGGCATGGGCGGCGTGGACATCGAGCGGCGGCGCATCCTCTCCGAGGTGCCCTGGCTGCACCGGGCCCTGTCCGCCCAGGCCTGGACCTCGCGTCTGGAACGCTCCCTGGCCCAGGCCGGGCTGAGCCTCAACGTGGGCACCCTGGTGCTGCTGTGCCTGGTGCTGGCGGCGGCCGGCCTTTACGCCGCGCGCCTTGCGACGGACAGCCCCCTGGTCCTGGCGGCGCTGCCCCCGGTCCTGGGCGGGCTGCCGCTGTTGTGGGTCGAGCGGCGGCGTGCGGCGCGCATGGGCCGCCTCCAGCGCCAGTTGCCCGACGCCCTGGACCTCATCGCCCGGGCCCTGCGCGCGGGCCACGCCTTCCCCCAGGGCATGCGCATGGTCGCCGACGAATTCGAGGACCCCATCGGCCCCGAATTCGCCAAGACCTTGGACGAAATCAATTTCGGCGTGTCCGCCGACCTGGCCCTGTTGCATCTGGTCCGGCGCGTGGACTGCCCGGACCTGCGCTTCTTCGTCGTCTCGGTGAACATCCAGCGCGAGACCGGCGGCAACCTGGCCGAAATCGTGGGCAACATCGCCACCCTGGTCCGCGAGCGCTTCAAGCTCGAAGGCAAGGTCCGCGTGCTCTCCGCCGAGGGGCGGCTCACGGCCTGGATTCTGCTGGCCCTGCCCTTCGCCGTGGCCCTGGTCATTTCGATCATCAACCCCGAGTACATGGCCGTTTTGCGCGAAACCCGCGAAGGCCGCGTGCTCTCGACCCTGGCCATGGTCTGGATGGCCGTGGGCGCCCTGGCCCTCAAACGCCTGACGCGCATCACCGTCTAGGACCTCCGGGAGCCGACGTATGGACATGACGACCCTGCCGCACAGCCCGCTGCTCGCCCCCCTGGCCGCCGCCGCCCTCGGCGCCGTGGCCGTGCTGCTGCTGACCCTGGCCGCCGGGGGGTTCCTGGCGGCCAGGCGGCGTAGCGAGCGCGTGCGCAGCCGCCTGCTGGGCGACGGCCCGCGCGCCGGGCGCGGCCTGCCCGAGGCCCTGGCCGCCGGAGCCGCCCGCCTGGGCCGCACCCTGGGCCCCAAAAACGAAGAGGAAATCAAGGACACGGCCCTGGACCTTGTGCGCGCCGGGCTGCGCAGCCCCCGCGCGCCCCTGGCCTTCTTCGGCGCCAAGGCGGCCCTGGCCGTGGGCGGCATGCTCGTCGTCGGCGCGGTGAAGGCCCTGACCGGGGTGCAGGTGCCCCCGGGGCTGCTGGCCCTGGCTCTGCTGGCGCCCGCCGCCGTGGGCATGTACCTGCCCAACGTCTGGCTGCGTGCGCGCATCAACAACCGCAGGCGCGAACTGCTGAACGCCATGCCCGACGCCCTGGACCTGCTGGTGGTCTGCGTCGAGGCGGGCATGGGCCTGGATCAGGCCCTGGCGCGCGTCGCGCGCGAGATCGCCCTGACCAGCCCGGTGCTCGGCCAGGAGCTGCACACCGTGATCCTGGAACTGCGCGCGGGCAAGCCCCGGGCCGACGCCCTGCGCAACCTGGCCCGCCGGGCCGACCTGGAAGACGTGACCAGCCTGGTGACGCTCATCGTCCAGGCCGACGCCTTCGGCACGAGCATCGCGCGGACCCTGCGCGTCTACTCCGACGCCCTGCGCACCACGCGCTATCAGCGCGCCGAGGAAATCGCCGCCAAGATGCCGGTAAAACTGCTTTTCCCCCTGGTTTTCTGCATCCTGCCCGCCCTGCTGGTGGCCATCCTCGGCCCGGCGGGCATCCGCCTGATGCAGACCTTCGCCAGCATGGAATGACCACGGAGGACACCATGCCCACCCGACCGCTGCACATCCTGGCCCTGACGGCCCTGCTCCTGGCTCCGGCCCTGGCGGGCTGCGCCGTTTCCAAGGGCGGCCCCGCCGCCGCCGGCCCCTCGCTCATGGAGCGCTACCACAGCGGCGAGGACCTCATGGCCGAGGCCCCGGCCCCCGGCAGCCCCGCCGACCAGGCCCGCCAGCACTACGCGCGCGGCCAGGCCCACCTGGCCCAGGGCCGCCAGGAGCTGGCCTTCGAGCAGTTCTCCCGCGCCGCACGGCTGGACCCAGAGCTGGCCCTGGCCCGCGAGGCGCGCGGCACCATCCTGCTCGACAAGGGCCTGCTGGACGAGGCCCTGGCCGAGTTCCAGCACGTCATGACCGCCCTGCCCGACTACGCCCCGGCCCACGAAGCCGCCGGGCTGGTCTATTTCCGCGCCGGGCTCTACGCCGAGGCCGAGGAGCACCTGGGCCGCGCCGTGGCCCTGGACGCCACCCGCGTGCGCGCCCTGACGCACCTGGGGGCCATCCACAACCTGCGCGGCGAGCACGACAAGGCCGTGGCCGCCTTCCAGGCCGCGCTGCTCTCCGCCCCGCGCGACGGCGCCATCTTCAACAACCTGGGCCTGACCCACTCCATGGCCGGGGACCACGAGGCCGCCGTGGCCGCCTTCCGCATGGCCCTGCGCCTGGGGGCGCCCTCGGCCAAGGCCTACAACAACATGGGCCTGGCCCTGGCCCGCCTGGGCCGCGAGGCCGAAGCCCTGGAGGCCTTCCGCTGCGCCGAGGGCGAGGCCGGAGCCTACAACAACCTGGGCTACTTCTATTTCATGGAAGGCCGCTACGCCCAGGCCGTGGACAGCTTCCAGCGGGCCATCGCCCTGGAGCCGTCCTACTACGCCCGGGCCCACGAGAATCTCAAGCGCGCCCGCCTCGCCCTGCGCTTCGAGGAAGGCGCGCCCGGCGGCCCGAGCCCGGCCGCCCTGCGCCAGGGTATCCCCGCCCTGGACGGCCAGGGCCTGGCCGCCATCCCCGACGGGCCGCTGACGGTTGCCGGGGGCGAGCCCGCGCAACCCGCGCCCGCACAGGCCCTTGCGCCGCGGCCCCTGCCCGTGGCCCTGGCCTCCACCCAGGCCGTCCTTCCGGCCCCGGCCTTCCTGAACGCAACGGGAAGCACGACCGGAAGGGCGGCCGCACCGGCGGCCCTGGCCGCGCCGGAACCCCGGGCCGCCAAGGCCCAGGCCCCGGACGCGGGCGCGTACACCGTGCATTGCAGCTCATGGCGCAAACAGGAAAACGCCCGGCGCGAGGCCGAACGCCTGCGCCAGGCCGGGCACGACAGCGCCGTGGTGCCCGTGGACCTTGCGGACTCGGGCCGCTGGTGGCGGGTGACCGTGGGCGCCTTCGCCGACCTGGGCGAGGCCCGCGCCGCCCGGGACGCCCTGCGCGCCGGGCGGACCGCCGCCGACGCCCGCGTGGTGCGCCTGGCCGGGCCCGGCGCGCCCCCCGAGGCGGACGCGCCCGATGCGCCGGTCGCCCCGGCGCCCGTGGCCCCCGTGGCCTTCGAGAACCTCTAGCCCCGCCGTGCGGGAGGCAGCCATGAGCGCATCGACGACACCCTCCGCCCGGACCCGGGCCGCCGCATCCCGGCGCGCGCCGCGCCGCCCCGGCGTGGCCGCCCTGGAGGTGGCCCTGCTGCTGCCCGTGCTGGCCGGGCTGCTGTACCTGCTGGTGGAAGGCGGGGCCGTGCTCCAGGCCTATGCGACCATCGCCGAGGCCAGCCGCACCGCCGCGCGCCAGGCCATCGTTTCCGGCGACGCCAGCGCCGATGCGGCCTCGGCCCTGGTCCGCGCCCTGACGCCCGACCTGGACCCCGGCGCCCTGTCCACCACCGTGACCACCGACCCCACCGGTTCCACCGTAACCGTCGAGGTGAGCTATGCCTACCCGTCGTTCTTCCGCGCCAACCCCTTCGGCACAGGCCACCAGCCGCTGCTCACGCTGGCCGCGTATACGAGCATGCCGGTGCCCTAGGGCGCTGTGGCGCGGCGCGCGCGGCTCGGTGGCCGTCTTCGCCGCCGTGGCCATCCCCGTCATCATCGGGCTGGTGGGCCTGGGCATCGACTCGGCCCGGCTCTACCAGGCCCACTCGCGCCTTCAGTCCGCCACCGACGCGGCGGCCCTGGCCGGAAGCCTGCAACTGCCCTACGACCCGGACCTGACCAAGGGCCTGGTGCGCGCCGCCGTGGAGGACTACCTGACCCGCAACATGCCCGAGGCCGAGGTGACCGGCGTGACATCCGGAACCGAGGTCCGCAGCGTGCGCGTGTCGGCCCGGGTGCGCGTGAAGGTGCTGCTGCTCGGCGTGGTCGGCGCCTCGGACAAGGTCCTTACCGCCTCGGCTGCGGCGGGCTTCAACAACCTGGAGGTGGTCTTCGTCATCGACAACTCCGGGAGCATGAAGGGCTCGCCCATCAACGAGACCAACCAGGCGGCCATCGATCTGGTGGAGCTGATGATGCCCGTGGGCGCCCGGGCCACGGTCAAGGCCGCCGTGGTCCCCTTCCGGGGCAAGGTGCGCCTCGCGGACGGCGTGGACGACCTGCCCGCGGGCTGCCGCAATGCCGACGGATCCTGGAACTGGGACCTGCACGAGGAATACTACAAATCGCAGTACCGCTACCCCAAGGGCAGTTCCCTGCGCGTGGGCTCGGGCACCTGTTCGTCCATTCCCGAAACCCAGCCCCTGACCGACGACCGCGACACGATCATCGCGGCCATCAACGCCCAGGACGCCCTGGGCACGGCCTCGGGCACGGTCATCTCCGAGGGCATCAAATGGGCCCGCCACGTGCTGACCCCCGAGCCGCCCTTCACCCAGGCCTCGAACCGCGACGACATGCGCAAGATCATGATCCTGCTCACCGACGGCGACACCGAGGACGGCAAGTGCGGCGGCGGCTACGCCGTGACCTACACGCCCAACGAATACTGGACCAACGCCTACTACGGCATGCTCGACATGGACTCGCACTGCGAGAACGGCGGCGCGCTGAACAACGCCATGCTGGAGGAGGCCCAAAAGGCCAAGGACGCGGGCATCGAAATCTTCAGCATCCGCTTCGGCTCGTCGGACTCCGCCGACGTGGCGCTCATGAAGGCCGTGGCCTCCAGCAAGGCGGGCACGGACGACCACTACTTCGACGCGCCCTCGTCCTACGACATCGGCGACATGTTCAAGCTCATCGGCCGCCAGCTCGGCTGGCGGCTGCTGGACTAGGAGGCTCCCATGAACGGCGCGCGGACGCGGCGGCGGGCGGGCGGGGAAAGCGGCGTAAGCGCCCTGGAATTCGCCCTGGTGCTGCCCGTATTGCTGACCATCGTCATGGGGCTGGTGGAGTTCGGCAACGTGCTCTTTCTCTCGTCGGCCATGGACAAGGCCGCCCAGATGGGCGCGCGCGCCGCCGTCACCGGCCGCGGCGAGGACGACGGCACCCGCCTGAACCGCATCGTGCAGGCGGCCCTGGACGTGGCCGAACCGGCGGCGGGCGGGCGGCCCGTGAGCGTGCTGGTCCGCTCCTGGCCGGGCACGGACCCCTCGGCCACCGCCACGACCGGCGACGCCGGGCGCCCCTGCGCCATGGTCGAGGTCGAGGTACGCTGCGACTACCAGCCCGTAACGCCCATCGTGGGCGACATGCTGCCCGAAAACATCCCCCTGCGCGGGCAGGGCCGGATGATCAACGAACCCTGGACGCCCTGCGGCTAGGCGCCGGGCATCCCCCCGGCTACGGCATTCCGGGAACGCCGCGCACGGCCTGGTTCAGGGTTTCGCGGCGGCGCAGCTCGGCGCGGAACTCCTCGTACTCGAAATCGGCAATGTCCTTTTCCAGGCCCCGGCAGCGCAGAAGATGATTCACGAAGGTCAGCACCGAGCCGGGGTACAGCGCGGCGCGCAGTTCCACGGGGCTGCGCAGGGTGGCGAAGGGCCGGGCCTGCCCGGCCAGCAGATCCAGGACCACGCGCCCCGTGGCCGAGCCCTCGGGCCCCTTGTCGCGGATCATGCCCAGGATGTTGAAGGGCCTGACCTGACTGCGGAAGGACTCGGGCAGCCCGCCCAGTTCCAGCACCTGGGAACGCGGGCGGAACAGATATGCGGCGGTCAGGGCTTCGTCGTCGGCGACCTTGACCGTGAATTCGCTGCGCCGGCCCTGGCGCTGGAAGCCCTTGGCGAAGCGGAACAGATCCGCCGCCAGGGAGTCGATGACCAGGGCCGCGACGCGCGGTTCGATCTCGGGGGCCTGCATGGCTATGGCGCTCCTTGTGTGCGGTTGCACGGACTGACGGGCCGACCGGCCCAGGGCCCAGCCCTATCCCCCTTTGCGCCAAAAGGAAACCCCCGGTGCGCCATGTCCCGTTTTACCTCCGCCCTGCCTTCTGCTAGCATCGACCCCGCCACGCCCCCGCAGCCCGAGGACCGCGCCATGGGAACCCGCTTCAGCCTGCTTTTCGCCACCGCCTCCGAGGACCGCGCCGCCACACTGGCCCGGACCCTGGCCCGCGCGGGGCTGGAGCCCGCCTACACCGTGGTCGACAACATCCACGACCTGTCCATGGCCCTGGCCGAAGAGCCCTGGGACGCCGTGGCCTCGGACCGCGACGTGCCCGGCCTGCCCTGGCGCGAGACCATGGCCCTGGCCCGCGCCGTGCGCGAGGACGTACCCTTCGTGCTGCTGGGCTCCTGGCAGGACCCCGCCGACGCCCAGGCCGCCGTGCGCGAGGGCGCCGACGACGTGCTGGCCCACGCCGACTGGCGCGCCCCCGCCGTGTTCGCCCGGCTGCTGCGCGACGCCTCGCGCCGCCGCAGGCTGGCCCGCCAGTGGGAGCGCCTGCACGCCGACGAAAGCACCTACCGCGGCATGATCGAAAATTCGGTGCTGGGCATCTTCCAGTGCACGCCGTGGGGCGCGCTGGTGACCTTCAACCCCTCCTTCGCGCGCATCCTGGGCCACGACGGGCCCGAGGCCCTGGGCCGCCACCTGGCCGGAAACGACCGCAAGCTGCCCCTGGCCGACGAGCGCGCCATGGACGCCCTGCTCTACCTCGTGCGCGAGCGCGAGGCCGTGTCCGACTTCGAAACCCGCGTGCTGCGCCGCGACGGCTCCCTGGCCTGGGTATCCATCGCCGCGCGGGCCATGCGCGGCGAGGCGGGCGAGGTCGCGGGCATCGAGGGCACCATCGAGGACATCGGCAAACGCAAGGCCGTGGAGGGCATGATCGTCCGCGCCAAGCAGGAGTGGGAAAAGACCTTCGACAGCGTGCCCGACATCATCGTCATCCTCGACGAGGATCTGACCGTGCGCCGGGTGAACATGGCCCTGGCCGAGCGCCTGCGCGCGCACCCCAAGGACGTGGTCGCCAAGCCGTGCGAGGCGGTATTCGACCCCGGCGACGGCCCGCCCCTGGCCGGGCCGCGCATCCGGCGCATGGTCCGCGAGGGCGGGCAGGCCGAGGAAATGCACATCCCCGCCCTGGGCGGCTGGTTCCTGGTCACCGTGTCGCCCTTCGACCTGGGCGAGGACGCGCGCGGCGGCTTCGTGCTCACGGCCCACGACGTGTCGCGGCGCAAGGAGCTGGAAGCCCGGCTGCGCCAGTCGCAAAAGCTGGAGGCCATCGGCACCCTGGCCGGAGGCATCGCCCACGATTTCAACAATATCCTGGGCGTCATCATGGGCTACACCGAAATGAGCCTGGAGGAGCCCGACCTGCCCGCCCCGGCCCGGCGCAGACTGGCCGAGGTGCTTACCGCCGGGCGCCGCGCGCGCGACCTCATCCACCAGATTCTGACCTTCAGCCGCCAGGAGGAGCCCGACCTGCGGCCCCTGGCCCTGGACAGCGTGGTCAAGGAGGCCGTGAAGCTGCTGCGCGCCTCCATTCCGGCCAATGTGGACATCGCCCTGGACCTGACCGGGCCGGGCACCGTGCGCGCCAACCTGTCCCAGGTCCATCAGGTGCTCATGAACCTGTGCACCAACGCGGCCCACGCCATGCGCGACGGCGGGGGCAGGCTGTCCATCGCCCTGGAACGCGTGGAGCTGGACGCGCCGGGCGCGGCCCTGCACCCCAGGCTGACCCCGGGGCCCCACGTGCGCCTGACCGTGGCCGACACGGGCCACGGCATCCCCGAGGCCATCCGCGACAAGGTCTTCGACCCCTTCTTCACCACCAAGGGCCCCGACGAGGGCACCGGCATGGGGCTGGCCATGGTCCACGGCATCGTCACCGGTCACGGCGGGGCCGTGTCCGTGCGCCCGGGCCCGGAGCGGGGCACGGTCTTCGAGATCCTGCTGCCCGCGGCCCCGGGCGCTCCCGGCCCCGAGGCCGCGCCCCGGGCCCGGGGCGCGGCGGCCCCGGGCGGGCGCGTGCTGCTGGTGGACGACGAGGCGCCCCTGGCGGCGGTGCTGGGCGAGATGCTCCGGAGCCTGGGCCTGGCCGCGCACATCGAGACCGACAGCCTGCGGGCCCTGGAACTCCTGCGCGCCGACCCCGGCGCCTTCGACCTGCTGGTGACGGACCAGACCATGCCCGGGCTGACGGGCACCGGGCTGGTGCGCGAGGTCCGCGCCCTGCGCCCGGAGCTGCCGGTGGTCCTGTGCACGGGCTTTTGCCGCGAACCCACCGCCGGGCAGGCCCGCGAAATGGGCATCGCCGTGACCCTGCACAAACCCGTACAGAAAAAGGACCTGGCCCGGGCCGTACGCACGGCCCTGGGCCGCCCCCGGCGCCCCGGCCGCCGGGCCTGAGCCAACCCGGGCCGACCCAGACAAGACAAAGGCCGCGCATGCTGACGCATGCGCGGCCCTTCTGCGTGCCCCGCCCCGCATGGGGGGCGCTACAAGACGGCCCGCTCGGCCACGGCCCGCGAGGCCAGATACCGTTGCAACGCGAGCAGGCTTTCCTGGTCGCCGCCGTCGAAGGCGGCGCCGATGTCCAGGGCCCGGGCCGACTCCTGGGTCCAGATGGTGCTGCACGGCAGCACGATGGGCCAGGGGACGCCGGGAGTGTAGAAGACAGCCTCGAAACCCGCAAATCCTCCGGGCGGCAAACCGCCGCTCCAGGGCGCGCAAACCCGGCAGCCCAGGACGGACAGGTCCGTCACCGTCGCCGAAACCTGGCCTCCCGGCCTGTCGAACACCACCGTCGGCAAGCAGACCATCATCCTGGGCTGGCGCCTGCGATCCTCGTGCATGAACCCCGTCCCCGGTTAGCCGATGGCCTTCTTGATGCGCTTGCCCATGGTGTACTTGACCACCTTGCAGGCCGGGATGCGGATGGCTTGGCCGGTGCCGGGGTTGCGCCCGGTGCGCGCGGCGCGGTTGACGACCTTGAAGGACCCGAGGCCCGTCAGGATAGCCGAGTTTCCGCCCAGCAGCGCCTCACGGGCACAGTCCATGATGCAATCGAAGACCTTCTCGGCCTGAACCTTCGTGGTCAAGTTGGCCTTTTCCTTGATTCTTTCCACCATCGCCGCCTTGGTCATATCCCAAACTCCTTGCTGTACGGTTGAAAATCAATTTTCCACCGTGGTGTAAGGATTTTCGGGGATTCCTGTACATAGGGGGAAAAACCAAATGCGTGGGGGGAAATCCTGGGCAGACCCGGGAGTTTCCCCCACGCCGGAAGAGGATACGGCGACAACCAGTTGAAATAAAAGGACGGGGAAGAAACCAAGGACAGGCCCCACGCGGCAGCATTCGGGAAAAAATCCCAGGCCGCAAGGCCAAAACAGGAAACCGGCTTGAAGAGAGTGGTATCCGCGCGAAGCTAGACGGGCTCCCCGGGGTCGATCCACAGGTCCAGATCGATGAGCCCCAGGCGGGCGGCGTAGCGGATCAGCTCCACGTTGCTGTGCAGGTTGAGCTTTTTCATCAGGTTCGCGCGGTGGTTCTCGGCGGTCTTGGGGCTGATGAACAGCTTCTCGGCGATCTCCTTGGACGAAAGCCCCTCGGCGAGGTAGCGCATGATCTCCTGCTCGCGGGGGGTCAGTGTGCCGTAGTCGGCATCGCGCGAAACGCTCTTTTGCAGCGGCGAGGTCATCAGGCTCTCCACCACCGTGGGCGACACCGAGCTGTCCAGGAAGTATTCGCCCCGGGCCACGGTGTCCAGGCCCTTGAGCAGGCCGTCGGAGGCCGACTCCTTGACCAGGTAGCCCGAGGCCCCGGCCTTGAAGGCCTCGGCGATGTGTTCGATTTTAGAGTGCATGCTGACGATGACCACGCGCACCCCGGCCACGAGTTGCTTGAGCTCGCGCGTCAGGCGGATGCCGTTGATGTCGGGCAGGGAGATGTCCACCAGGGCCATGTCCGGCCTGCGGCGGGCGGCGGCCTCCAGGCCTTCGCGCCCGTTGCCCGCCTCGGCCACGACCTCGTAGCGCGCGTCGCGCTTGAGGATGGCCTTCAGGCCCTCGCGGAACATGGGATGGTCGTCGATGATCAGGACGCGGATGGTCTCATCGTGCATGGTCGTGCTCTCCCATGGGGATTTGTACGAAAATCCTCGTCCCCTTGTCCACCTTGCTGGCGATGCTGAACAGCCCGCCCAGCAGCCGGGCGCGCTCCTCCATGCTTTGCAGGCCCATGCGCCGGTTCTCGTGCAGCTCGGCCCGCCGGGCGTCCACGTCGAAGCCCCGGCCGTCGTCCTCCACGCGCAGGATGAGGTTCGGCGAGGAGGCCACGAGCTTCACGGTCACCCGGTCGGCCCGCGCGTGGCGCACGGCGTTGCGCAGAGCCTCCTGCACCAGGCGGTAGAGGTTGATCTCGGCGTCGCGGCCCAGGCGCACGCCCTCCATGCCCGCCACGGTCAGCTCCACGGGCACGCCCGCGTCGTGCTCGATCTCGCGGCAGAACTGCTCCAGGGCCTGCACCAGCCCGAGCTGCTCCAGCCCCGGCGGACACAGGGCGTAGGACATGTCGCGCACCGAGCCGATGCATTGCTGGAGCATTTCCGCCAAGGCCGCCGCGCGCTCGCGCAGGCGCGCCGACACCCCGGCCTCGTCGTCGAAAAGCGTCTCGCAGCAGATCTTGAGGGAGGACAGATTCTGGGCCACGTTGTCGTGCAATTCCAGAGCGATGCGGCGGCGTTCGTTTTCCTGGGCGCGCAGCAGTTCGTGGGTCAGGGCGTGGACGCGGCGCTCGGCCTTGCGCACGTCGGTGATGTCGATGCCCGCCTCCCACACCGCCCAGCCCGGGATGGGGCTGCGGTCGGACATGACCGTCCAGCGGATGGTGCGCGGTTCCCCGGAGCTGGCCAGAACGTCCAGTTCCTGGTCGCGCATGTCGCCCTCGCGCCGGGCGCGCTCCACGCGCGCGATCTGCTCCTGGTCGGGGTACATCCGCGAGCGGAAGGCCGGGTCGGCCATGACCTCGCGCAGGCCGTAGCCCAGCACGCGCTCGCTCTCGTGGTTCCAGAACACGTAACGGCCCTGCTCGTCGTGGGCGTGCACCAGCACGGGCAGGCTGTCCACCAGCAGGCGCAGGCGGCTTTCGTTGGTCCGCAGGCGGCTTTCCACGGCCTGGCGCTCGGCGATCTCACGGCGCAGGTGGGCGTTGACCTCGGCCAGGGCCGTGGTGCGCTCCAGCACGCGGCGCTCCAGGGCGTCGCGGGTTTCCTCCAGTTCGGCGGCGATGCGCCGGATGGCGGTGATGTCCAGCAGGGACACCAGCACCCGGCCGAGCGTCTGACGGTACTCCGGGGCGACGTTGAAATGCACGGCCACGCGGATGATCCGGCCGGTCATGGTCCGGTGGTCCAGTTCGCCGCGGTAGCAATGCTCGCCCTGGGCCAGGGCCGTGAACTCCTGATGCGCCACGCGCAGGGAGTCCTCGGTGAACACGCGGTCCAGCCCGGCGAGCAACTCCTGTTTGCTGCCCGCTTCGAGCAGGTCCACCGTGGCCTTGTTCACGTCGATGATGCGTACCAGCCGCACGCAATGCAGCACGTCTTCGGGATGGGCGCGGAAATGGGCGCCGAAATCGCGCACGCCCCGGGCGCGCAATTCGTCGAAGAAGGCCTTGACCTCCGAGAGGTCCTCCTCCCACAACGACAGGGGACTGTCCTCGAACAGCGAGCGATAACGGCTTTCCTGGGCCGCCAGGGCGGCCTTGGCCCGTTCGCGTTCGGTCATGTCCCGGGCGAAGACCGAAACGTACTCCCGGCCCTCCAGCTCCAGATGGTTCAGGGTCATCTCCACGGGAATGAGCCTGCCGTCGCGCGCCAGAATCGGGGTTTCGAGCACGGCGCTGCCCGTGGCGCACAGCTCGGCCCACAGCCCGGGCCAGCGGGTGCGGGCCATGGCCGGGCACACGTCGAAGATGTTCATGGCGCCCAGGTCGCGGCGGGCGTAGCCCAGCAGGGCCCCGGCGGCCTCGTTGGCGTAGAAGAAGCGGCCCAGGGAGTCGAGCCAGAACACGGCCTCCACGGCCTTTTCGATGGAAAAACGCGAGAACTGACGCAGGCGCTCCTCGTCGCGCCCCAGGCGCGCGCTCCGGGCCCGGGCCAAAGCCGAGGACAGCGCCCGGGGCAGCCGGGCCAGGTCGTCCAGGCGGACCACGTCCGCCGCGCCGCGGCGCATGGCGCGCACGGCGGCGTCCAGCCCGGCATCCGCCATCAGGACGAGCACCGGAGGCGCGGCGCTGTGCAGGGCCATGCGGGCCAGCAGGCCGTCCAGCCCCAAGGGTGGGGCGTCCGGGTCGGTCAGCACCGCGTCCCACGGCCAGCCCAGCAGGGAGTCCACATCCCCGCCCGCGCCCGTGGCCGCGAACCGGAAATGGATTCCGGCCTCGCGCAGCACGGGCCCGACGGTCTCGGCCCAGCCAGGATGAGAGAAGGCGAGCAGGATTTGCAGCGGCTCGTTCATGGGTCCCCGAAGGAGAGTTTTCCGGAGCCTATACCGCATGGCAAGCCGGAAGCAAGCCCGGGAAACCCCGGGGCCCCGGCCGCCCGAGGGGCCTCATTCCCCCTCGGTCCGCACCGCTCGCGGGGAGGGCGCGGAGCCGCCGTCCGGGGTCAGCCCTCCTCGCGGGTCAGGGGCAGGCGCATTTCGTTGGTCGCGGCGAAGCCGAAGGACTCGTAGAGCGGGCGCCCGACGGGCGCGGCATGCAGGCTGACCCCGGACAGCCCCTGGGCCCGGGCGAAGGCCAGGCACTCGGCGAACAGCTTCCGGGCCAGCCCCCGGCGCCGATGGGCCGGGGCGGTGAACATGCTGCTGACATAGGCCGCGCGGCCGTCCAGGGCCCAGGGCTTGGGCGGCCCGGACGCGATGCTCACCGCCGCGCAGGCCACGGCCTCGCCGCCCGCGTCCAGGGCCAGCCAGGCCGCCGCCCCGCCGCGCTCCAGGCGCGGCAGGAAGAACGCCCCGTCGTGGGCCGCCAGGGCCTCGGGGTCGAAGCTGCCGCTCCACATCTCGGTGAACATGGCCCGGCGCAGGCGGACCAGCGCGGCCACGTCCTGGCCCGGGCCCTGGGGTGCCACGCGGCGCACGGTGTAGTCTCCGGGCTGCTCCGGGGGCTGGACGGCCCGGGTCGGGGGCGGGCTGTAGTTGGCCGGGTCGATGCAGGTGTCGTACAGTTCGCGGTCGATCCTGATCCAGTCCGTGCCGTTGACGCCCCGGCGGTTGAAGTAGTCCGGGCCCGCGGGATAGGCCGAGGCGACCTTCAGCCAGCGGTCGCGCTCCACGGAGATGCGCCGCACCTCGGCGGCGGCCTCGGCCAGGTCCTGGTCCTGCGAAAAGAGCAGCAGCACGTCGCAGGCGCCCTCGCGGGCCATGCGCACCACGTCCAGGGCCATTTTCACGTCAATGCCCTTTTCCAGGCCCGTCTGCAGGCTCACTTCGCCGCCGTCGGCCATGCGCACCACGCGGTTCTGGTAGCGCAGTTCGCGGCTTTCGGTGCGCACGCCGCGCGTGCCCAGGGCGGCCAGCTTGGCGCTCCAGAAGGCGTGCCAGAAGGCGTTGTCCGCCTCGGAGGGCACCCCGGTGTAGAAGGAGATGCCGTCCAGGTGCCAGCCCATGCGGCGGCACACGGCCTCGGCCAGCCGGGGGATGTCGTAGTTGGGGTAGGTGTAGCCGAAGGCGCTCTTCACGGCGTGGAAGAGATTCTGGCCGTCCACGAAGACGTGGGCCCGCTTCAGGGCCGGTTCTATGGGCATGATGTCCTCACGGGAGACAAAACCCCGCCGGAGGCCTCGCGGCTGATCCGACGGGGAGTAAATTGTGCTCTTTGCGTATCCGCTTCCCTATGCGCCGTCAAGAGGGTTTCGCCCCGGGAATACGGCCCTCGCGGGCCATGGCGTCCCATATGCGCCGGGCGGAGACGGCGGCCAGGGCCGCCCGCCCGGCCAGTGTACCGGTAATCATGTATTCCTCGGGCGAGTGGTCGCGTTCGCCGCCCGGGCCCAGGCCGTCGAGCACCGGGGTACCCATGTGGGCGATGTAGTTGGCGTCGGACACGCCGCCCCGGTAGTCCTCGGCCACGGGCACGTCCAGCTCGCGCCCGGCGGCCACGACGTGCTCCAGCAGCTTGCGGTTGGCCGGGCCGGGCTCCATGGGCGGGCGCCCGGGCAGCACCTCGACCTCCACCCCCGTGCCGGGGATGGCCGGGATTCCGGCCAGCTTCAGGGCCGCCGCCACCAGAGCCTGTCCGTCGGCCTCGGTGCGGTAGCGGCACTCCACCGTGGCCTCGGCGCGCGGGGCCACCGTATTGGGGCCCACCCCGCCCGACACGAGGCCCACGTTGACCGACACGCCCCGGGCCGCGTCGTTCAGGGCCTCCAGGGCGATGGTCTTGTGGGCCAGCTCCAGCACGGCGCTGGGCTTGGCGTGGCCCAGGTTGCCCGCATGCCCGGCGCGGCCCGTGGCGCGCACGCGCAGGGTGGTCTTGCCCTTGCGCCCGGTGGTCGTCTCCCCGCCCGGGCCGGAGCACTCGAAAACGAAGGCGAAGGCGCTGCGCGCGGCCTCGGCCATGATCAGCTCGCGCGAGTGGTAGGAGCCGGTCTCCTCGTCGGAGTTGAAGACGAAGGCCACGGGCATGCCGTCGAGCAGGCCGTGGGCGTCCAGGGCCGCCAGGGCGTAGATGCCCGCCACCAGCCCGCCCTTCATGTCGATGACCCCCGGCCCGGTCACGCGGTCGCCCTGGTTGACGAAGGCGTCGAAGCCGCCGTCGGGCGGAAACACGGTGTCCATGTGCCCGCAGAAGAGCACCTGACGCTGCCCGGGGGCCAGCTTGCGCGCCGTGGGGCAGCGGGCCACCAGGTGGTCGCCCACCTCGGCCTGGGGCATGGTCTGCACCGCGAAGCCCAGGCCGGTCATGACCTCGCGCAGCACGGCGCCCACGGCGTCGGTTCCGGCCTTGTTGGCGGTGTACGAGTTGATGCGCACCAGCCGCTCGAGCAGGGCGAGCATCTCGGGCTCGCGCTCGCGGGCCCAGCGCAGGATGGATTGCGCGGTTCGGGACGTGAGGCCGTAGGGCCTGGCACCCATATCTACTCCTTGCCGTACTTGTTGAAAGCGAAGTCCGTGTCGTCGCCGTACAGCTCGGGCAGGGCGTCGGGGTAGGCCGTCTCCTCCCCGCTCCAGGGCTTGCGCAGCACCACGGCTCCGCCCTCGCGGCGCACCACGTTGTCGCGGTGCAGGGGCACCTTGCCCCCGGCTGCGGCGATGTAGCGCGGCACGGCGTCGCCGGAGATGTTGCCGTACATGCTCTCCACGATGTCGCGGCCCTTCTCGATGGGCACACGCATGTGCGTGTACTGCGGGTTGCGGTACGAGCAGTTGAAGACGTAGTACGGCCGCACATAGGCCTCCTGAATCGTCTCGCACAGCTTCCACATCTTGATTCTGGAATCGTTGATTCCGCGCATGAGCACGGCCTGGTTCAGCACGGCCATGACCCGCCGCGAGATGCGCCGGAAGGCGTCCTTGGACACGGGGGTGATCTCCTGGGCGGTGTTGATCTGCGTCACCACGCGCACGGGCCCGCGCTCGTTGGATGCCTCCAAGATGTCCAGCAGCTCGTCGTCCACGCGCTGGGGCGTGGTCACGGGAACGCGGGTGCCCAGGCGCTTCATGCGCACGTGGTCGATGGCGTCGAGCTTGTCCAGCAGCCATTTGAGGGTCGCGTTGGGCAGCATGAAGGCGTCGCCGCCGGTAATGAGCACGTCGCGGATGGCCGGGTTGGCCGCGATATAGTCGATGGCCTCCTGGTAGGCGGCCTTGGAGAAGGTGCGGTCGGCGGAGCCGATATGCGCGATGCGCAGGCAGTGCGTGCAGTACATGGCGCAGATGTTGGTCACCTTCACGGCCACCACGCGGGGATAGAACTGGTCGATGAGCCGGGCCGGGGAATGGTCGCTGGCCACGGGCGGCAGTTCCTCGCCCATGGTGTCGACCATCTCGCCGGTGGGCACGCTTTGCAGCAGCACCGGGTCGTTGACCACCCCGGGGCGGATCAGGCTCGCGTAGTACGGCGTCAGGCGCATGCGGTACCGGCGCGTCACGCGGGTCACGTCGCGGATGGTGTCGGCGGGCAGGTCGATGCAGCGGGCCAGGGTCTCCACGTCGTTGATGGCGTTGGCAAGCTGGCCGCCGAAGGAATTCCACGTGGCCTCGTCCAGGCGCAGGGCCTTTTTGATGCGCGCCTGATTTTCCTGAATCACGTCCCACAGTTCGATACCGCTGGGGGCCTCTTCGGCCTTGTGGGCCAGATAGTCGGCCACGCGCGGGTTGGCCTGGGCGATGATGTCCAGGGCGCGGCCCGCGCGGCCGCCCACGGTCACGCCGTGCTCGTCGATGACCGCATGGCGCCGGGCCAGGGCCTCCAGGTCCGCCCGCGACAGGCCGAAGGCCTCGTGGCCCAGGCCGGACGCGGCCTTGGCCTCGCGCAGGGCGCGGAACAGGGCCACGATGGGCGCCGTGGCCTGGGCGTCGCGCGCGGCGGCGGCCAGGGCGTCCACACGCGCCCGCAGCTCCGCCGGGGCGTCGCCGCCTCCGGCCAGTTGCTCCAGAAGATCGGTGGTGAATTTGTCCAGTGCGGCCTCGCTGCTCTGCGACACGATGTACTGCCTCCTCGTGTTCAGGCGCCCGTAATGGACGCCGCAAGCTGGTTGCGCCCCCCGGCCAGGGCGGCGAGCATCTGCTCCCGGGTGGGGGCCACGGCGGCCACCCGGCCCAGGAACGTGCCGGGCAGGACGGCCACCCGGCCGCCCACATGCTCCAGCACCACGGCCCCGCCCGGCCCGTCCGCCGCAACGCGGCGGAACAGGTCGCGCTCGGGCATGTCCTGCATGACGGCGCGCGTGGTGCGCACGCCGGAAGTCTCGATCTTGTGGTTGTAGGTGCCCCAGTGCAGCCCCAGCCCTGCCGTCCGGCCGAACTCGGGCCCCTCGGGCGTGCCCGCGGGGAAATGCCCGTCCAGCACGGCGGCGATCTCCAGCTCCGGCAGGTTCGGCGCGCCGTCGGGCAGCAGGTGCTCCAGGGTGCAGCAGAATTCCATGGTCGTGCCCTGCTTGCGCGGGTTGACCTCGATGAAATAGACCGCCCCGTCGGGAGCGACGATGTAGTCGCAGCCGAAGATGCCCCGGAAGCCCATGCGCCCCAGGGCCCGGCCCACGGCGGCGGTGTGCCCGCGCAGGGCGGCCTGCACGGCCTCGGGCAGTTGCGAGGGGAAGGTCGACCCGCGGAACTTGTTGCCGTCCTCGATGGTCATGTCCGCCACACCGGCCACGAAGACCTCGCGCTCGTTGCCGACCACGCCGAGCACCGTGGGGTCCCACTGGTGGGGCACGTAGCGGCTGACCAGGAAACAGCCGTCCTGGTCGAAGCGCGCCCCGGCCTGGGCCGCGTCGGCCACGACCATGCTCGACGCGCCCGCCGCGCTGTACGGGCAGGAGACGAAAACCCGCCGCCCGCACGCGCAACCCAGGCGGCCGCAGGCCTCCAGCATGGCCGCGCGTCCGTCGCAGACCTCGAAGTCCACCATGGGCACGACGGCCGACAGGTTGCGGTACTGCCAGGTCTTGTCGTTCACGGCGTGGACCACCGCCGGGTCCGGCCCCAGCAGCGTCACCCCGCGCATGTCGCGCAGCAGGAATTCCAGGCGCGTCTCGAACATCCAGACGAACAGCCGCCCCTGGGCCGCGAGCAGGCGCTCCACCAGCGAGCGGAAGTAGCGGTCGCACGAGAGGTAATGGGCGAAGGCGCCCATGGGCCTGCGCCCGGCGGTACGGCCCCGGTCGCCGGCCAGCCAGGGGTTCACGGCCAGGATGTTGCCGGCCGGATAGGTTTCCAGCACGTCGGGACAGACGGTGATGGCCCGGAAGGGGCGCTGGAAGCGACGCTCCAGGCCCCGGCGCACGAAATCGTTCAGGCCGTGGGCCTTGATCTCGCCCACGTAGAGGAAATACTCGAAACCCGGCTCCAGCCGGACGTTTTCAAAGACAACGTCGTCCATGGCCTTCCCTTTGCGCGTGGTGTGCGGTCCTGTATATGCCCCGGACGCCGGGGCCGCAAGCCCACCCTCGCAGGCTGAGCCCCGGCCTGCACAGCGGGGCCGGAGCCGCGTCCGCGTGCCGGAAGGATTGCAATTTATTTTCGATTTTGCTACCTCTTTCACTTCAAATCGGTTCGTTTTCCTCTGGTTGCGCCGGACAGACCGGCCCCACCTTGGGCGGACACCGCCCGTCCCCGCCGGGCGGAGGAGGAGAGGCGCGGCCCAGGCCCCAAGGCCCGGGCCAAGTGATCGTCATTTCCAAAACTCAGGACAGGAGGCAAGAATGCGGAAAGTCACGTCCCTCATCGCGGCCCTGTGTCTCGGACTGCTGCTGGGCGCCGTCGCCAGCACCCCGGCCCAGGCCAAAACCGTCTTCGCCACCATCGGCACCGGCGGCATCACCGGCGTCTACTACCCCACCGGCGGCGCCATCGCCCGCATGGTCAACGAAAAGCGCGACACCTACGGCATCCGCGCCACCGTCGAAGCCACGGGCGGCTCCGTGTTCAACGTCAACGCCGTCATGTCCGGCGACCTGGAATTCGGCGTGGTCCAGTCCGACCGCCAGTACCAGGCCGTGAACGGCCTGGCCGAGTGGGAGGGCAAGCCCCAGGAGAAGCTGCGCGCCGTGTTCTCCCTGCACCCCGAGACCGTGACCCTGGTCGCCGCCGAGGATTCCGGCGTCAAGGACATCGCCGACCTCAAGGGCAAGACCGTCAACATCGGCAACCCCGGCTCCGGCCAGCTTCAGAACTCCATCGACGCCCTGACCGCCGCCGGCCTCAACTACGAGACCGACATCAAGGCCGAGCAGGTCAAGGCCGCCGAGGCTCCCGGCCTGCTCCAGGACGGCCGCATCGACGCCTTCTTCTACACCGTCGGCCACCCCAACGGCGCCATGAAGGAAGCCACCGCCGGCGCCCGCAAGGTCCGCTTCGCCTCCATCACCGGCCCCGGCGTGGACAAGCTCGTCAAGGAAAAGCCTTACTACGCCAAGGCCTTTGTGCCCATGAGCAACTACGAGTCCGCCGTGAACACCGAGGACGTGCCCGTCTTCGGCGTGAAGGCCACCTTCGTGACCAGCGCCGACGTGCCCGACGAGGTCGTCTACGCCGTGACCAAGGAAGTCTTCGACAACCTCGAAGAGTTCAAGGCCCTGCACCCCGCCTTCGCCGTGCTGACCAAGGAAAACATGCTTGAGGGCCTCTCCGCGCCCCTGCACCCCGGCGCCGTGAAGTACTTCAAGGAAGCCGGGCTGCTGAAGTAGCCCCCGCATGGCCGGGCGCCCCGGCGCCCGGCCATGTTCCATTCCGGCCCTCCAGCCGTCCGCCTCCCCCGCAGCGGCCGGCGTTTCCGGCGGCTCCCCTGTGGACCGCGAATCTCAAGCTTATCCGGGACTGCACACATGGCATCCGACAAAACCTGGGAAGAAGAAGAGAACAACGTCAAGGGCGTCGAGTACGCGCAAAAGCTCGCCGAGGCCGAACACGGCCTGCAGGGCGACCTCGCGGGTGTGACCAGGAACCTGACCCTGATCGTGGCCATCACCTGGTCGCTGTTCCAGCTTTCGGTTGCCAGTTGGCTCATCGTGGATACGGTCTTCATCCGCGCCGCGCACCTGGCCTTCGCCATTTTCCTCATCTACACCAACATCCCGACCTTCAAATTCTCGCACAACTGGCGGCCGGACCTGCGGTTCTTCCTGGCCATGCACCGGGTGACCATCCTGGACTACATCCTGGGCGTGCTGGCCGTGGTCGCCTCGCTGTACATCATCCTCGACTACGAGGGCATCGCCACGCGCATCGGCAACCCCACCACGCGCGACCTCATCTTCGGCGTCATGCTCGTGGTCCTCTTGCTCGAAGCCACGCGGCGGGTCATCGGCCCGGCCCTGCCGGTCATCGCCATGGTCTTCATGGCCTATTCCTTCTGCTCCGAAATGGCGTTCATCCCCGACGTGCTGTTGCAGAAAGCCGTGTCCGTGAACCGCTTCATCGGCCAGATCACCATGGACACCGAGGGCATCTACGGCATCCCCCTGGACGTGTCGGCGACCATCGTCTTCCTTTTCGTGCTGTTCGGCACCATGCTTGAAAAAGCGGGCGCCGGGCAGTTCTTCATCCGCGTGGCCCTGTGCCTTCTGGGCAGCTTCAAGGGCGGCCCGGCCAAGGCGGCCATCCTCGGCTCGGGCCTGACGGGCATGGTCTCCGGCTCGTCCATCGCCAACGTGGTCACCACCGGCACCTTCACCATCCCGCTGATGAAAAAGGTCGGCTACCCGCCGACCAAGGCCGCCGCCATCGAGGTCGCCGCCTCCACCGACGGCCAGATCGCCCCGCCGATCATGGGCGCCGCGGCGTTCATCATCGCCGAGTACGTCAGCGTGCCCTACATCGAGGTCTGCAAGGCCGCCGCCATCCCGGCCTTCGCGTCCTACGCGGCGCTGCTGTGGATCTCCCACGTCGAGGCCTGCAAGCTCGGGCTCCAGGGCATCCCCCGGCGCGAGCTGCCGCCCTTCGTGGCCACCCTGCTCTCCGGGTTGCACTACATGCTGCCCCTGGGCATGCTGCTCTTCGAGCTGATCGTGGTCCGCCACAGCCCGGAGCTGGCGGCCTTCCGCGCCATCTGCGTGCTGGTGGTCATCATGCTCGCCCAGCACCCCATTCGCGCATGGCGCGCGGGCGAGCCCCTGCGCCCGGCCTTCCTGCTGGGCATGCGCGAGGTCTTCCGGGGCCTGGCCGACGGCGCGCGCAACATGGCCGGCGTGGCCATGGCCACCGCCGCGGCGGGCATCATCGTGGGCATCGTGGCCATGGGCCTGGGCGGACTGATCACCGAGGTCATCGCCGTGCTCGCCGGAGACAGCGTCTTCCTGCTGCTGGCCATCACGGCCATGGCCAGCCTGCTCATCGGCATGGGCCTGCCCACCACGGCGACCTACATCGTCATGGCCTCGCTGACGGCCCCGGCCATCGTGGCCGTGGCCAGCCTCCAGGAATTCTTCGTGCCGATCATGGCCGCGCACCTGTTCTGCTTCTACTTCGGCATCCTGGCCGACGACACCCCGCCCGTGGGCCTGGCGGCCTACGCGGCGGCGGCCATCGCCGAAGGCCCGCCCATCCCCACGGGGCTCCAGGCCTTCATGTACGACATCCGCACGGCCATCCTGCCGTTCATGTTCATATTCAACACCGAGCTGATCCTGCACGAAATCCATAGCTGGCCGCAGGGGCTGCTCATCTTCGCCATGGCCTGCCTGGGCAACTTCGCCTTCGCCTCGGCCACCCAGGGCTGGTTCGTCGCCCGCAACAAGGCCTGGGAGATTCCCCTGCTCCTGGCGGTGACCTTCATCCTCATGCAGCCCATGAACGTGCTGCCCGCCCTGGGCAACCTCACCGGCCACCTGGTAAGCCTGTTCAGCGACGCGCCGGTGCGCTACCACTGGGCGACGCCCTTCCACCCCTACTGGTTCTACCTGCTGGGCACGGGGTTGCTGGCGGGCGTGTGGCTGCTGCAAAAGCCCAGGCGCGCGGCGGACGAGGCCCGCATCGGCACCAGGCAGGTGACCATCAATCCCCTGGCCGGGGAGGGCAAGCCATGAAAGTGCAAGGCAACGTGATCATCCGGCACATGTTGCAGTGCGAAAAGTGCGGGGAAATCTTCCCCAAGGACTTCAACCGCTGCCCCAAGTGCAAGAGCACCCGTTTCTCGGGCTACACGGTGGTCAACCCCATCGCCCGGCTGCCCATCGAATCCATCCTGCGGGCCATGGCCCACCTGATGTGGATGTTCGGCACGGCGGCCTGCCTGATCCTGCTCTGGCAGACCGATTCGCCCGACGTGGACCGCAACCTGCTGCTGCTGGCGGCGGCCTTCGGCGCCCTGGCCGTCAGCGTGGTCGTCTCCGTGGCCCTGTTCGGCATGAGCGAGATGATGTACCGCATCGTGCGCATCCAGCTCCGCCTGCGGGCGTTCGTGGAAGAGCAGCAGAACCAGGGCAAGTAGCCCGGCCCGGAAACAACGCGACGGCGCCGCCGCCCCGGAAGGGGCGGCGGCGCCTTTGCGCGGGCCCGGAGCCTGCGGACTCCCGCGGTCGAAGTGGATTTATCCGGCCTCGGGCCCGCCGCCGCTCTCCAGCATGGCCCCGACCATGCGCTTCAGGTCCCCGGCCAGCTCGTGCAGGGCGGCCACGGCGTCGTAGGAGCGCTGCATCCCGGCCATGGACTCCCCGGCGATGCGGTTGACCTCGTCCACGGCGCGGTTGATCTGCTCCGACGAGGCGGACTGCTCCTCGCTGGCCGAGGCGATGCCCTCGGCCTGCAGGGTGTTCAGTTCCACCAGGCGCACGATCTCCTCCTGAGCGCGGCCGGATTCGGTGGCCAGGCGCGCGCTCTGCTCCACGGCGCCCAGGGCCGCGCGCATGGTTTCGATATTGCGCCCCGTGGCCTCGCGGATGGCCAGGATGCTGCTGTCCACCTCCTTGGTGGCGCTCATGGTCTTCTCGGCCAGCTTGCGCACCTCGTCGGCGACAACGGCGAAGCCCCGGCCCGCGTCGCCCGCCCGGGCGGCCTCGATGGCGGCGTTCAGCGCAAGCAGGTTCGTCTGGTCGGCGATCTCGCTGATCACGTCCATGACCCGGCCGATCTCCTCCACCTGGCGGCCCAGGTTCTCCATGCCCCGGCTCAGGCCCGTGGCGTGGCCGTCCACCTCGGTGATGGCCGCCACGGCGCGCTCGACCATGGCCGCCCCGGCCACGGCCTTGTCCTTGGCGTCGCGGGCGTTCTGCGAGGCGTCGCCCGCGTTGCGCGCCACCTCGACGACGGCGGCGTTCATCTGCTCCATGGCCGTGGCCGTTTCGGCCATGCGCGTGCTCTGGACCTCGGCCCCCTGGCGCACCTGGGCGATCATGGCCGACAATTCGGCCACGGCGTCGCCCACGCGCCCGGAAAAGGCGTCCACCCGCAGGGCCGACTCGTGCATGCGCCCGCACAGGGCCTTGACCCGCTCCTCCTGGCGCTGGGCCTCGCGCATGGCCGTGTGGGCGGCCTCGGCCTGGGCCGCGGTCTCGTCCTGCTGGCGGCGGACCTCGTCCAGGCGCGTGCGCAGTTCGGCGACCATGGTGGTGATGTCCGCCGACAGGGCCGCGAACTCGGGAGGCATGTTGCCGTCGGGATGGGCGTCCAGATCGCCCGAGGCCACGGCGCGGGAATAGGTCGTCAACCCCGCCAGGGGCCGGGTGATGCCCCGGGCGGTCAGCAGGATGAACGCCCCGAGCACGAGCACGGTCAGCCCCTCGGCGGCCAGGATGGCGTGGTTGGCCATGCTGGCCACGCGCTCCATCTCGACGGTGTAGTGATCGCGCAGGGCCGTGATGGCGGGTTCCAGGGCCCGGCCGTCCGTGGCCAGGGCCTGATCCATGGCGCGCACCTCCTTGTACAGGCGCACGTAGTCGCCGAAGGCCGCGTCGTAGCCGTGCAGCACGCCCATGATCCGCGCCAGGGCGGAGGACTCCAGGCCCAGGGCGTTCAGGCGTTCTTCCAGTTGCTTGCGGGCCTTGGCCGCGCGCTCCAGGTACTTGTCCGTGCCGCGCAACTGGAAATTCTTCTCCTGGCGGCGCAGTTGCAGCAGGGCCACCAGGGCCTCGCGGTCGCCCAGGGTGTCGATCTCGGCCTCCAGGGCGCGCCCGGCGGCGATGAACTCGCGGCGCACGCCGTGCTCCTCGTCCAGGCCGATGGCCCGGGCCGTGTCCGCCGCGCGGGCGAAGGTCGCGTCGAAGGCGTCCGCCAGACGGCGGGCCGTGGCGCAGTCCCGGGCCTTGTCCGCGTCCAGTTCGCCGATGCGCTCCAGGGCCTTGTGGATACTGGCCGCGTGCTCGCCCACCCGGGCCGCGTAGGTCTCGTCGCTGCGGATCAGGAAGTTCTTCTCGTGCCGCCGGGCCTGGAGCAGGTCCACGAAAGCGCCCTCCGCCAGGGTGCGCAGGGCCGCGCTTCCGGAAACCATGTCCTCGCCGATCTTGTTCACCGCGAAGACCACGCCGAAGCCCACCAGCGACACGATGAGAACCAGGATAAGCCGTCCCTTCACTGACATAACGTCAACTCCCCTCGGACTTCCGAGACAACACGTTCCTCGACAAGGGCCCGGGCCGCGCGGCAGACCTCGCCGTCCAGACAGGCGCCCGCCTGGTGCCCTATCTCCTCCATGGCGCAGGCCAACCCCAGGGCGGGCCTGTAGGGCCGGTGCGACGACATGGCCTCCAGCACGTCGGCCACGGCCAGCACCCGGGCCTCGGGCAGGATGGCATCCCCGACCAGCCCGCGGGGATAGCCGCTGCCGTCCATGCGCTCATGGTGTTGCAGCACGGCCAGGCCCACGGGCCAGGGAAAGGGGATGTTGCGCAAAATCTCGAACCCCGTTTCCGGGTGCTGGCGCATGAGGGCCAGCTCGCCGGGCGACAGGCGGGCGGGCTTGGACAGGATGGCCATGGGCACGCAGACCTTGCCCATGTCGTGCAACAACCCGGCGATGCGCACCGTTTCGACCTGGGCGCCGTCCATGCCCAGGCGCCCGGCCAGCAGGCAGGACAGCCGCGACACCATCTGCTGGTGGCCGGAGGTGTACAGATCGCGTTTTTCCAGGGTCGCCGACAGGGCCTTGACCGTCTCGTCCAGCAGATGATTCAGGGTCTCGTTGGTGCGTTGCAGCTTGCTTTCCACACGCTTGCGCGCGGAGATGTCGCGCGAGATGGCCGATATGGCCCAGACCCGTTCGTCGCGCAGGATGGGCGAGTAGGTCACCGAAACGGGAAACACCGCCCCGGAGCTGTGGCGGCGCAGGGTTTCATAACGCGCCACCGAACGTCCGGCGCCGATTTCCTCGATGATGTAGCGCATCTCGCCGTCCAGCCCCTCGGGCACCAGGGCGAAGACGGACATGCCGCGCAGGGCGTCGGGCTCGTAGCCGTAGTTGCGCCCGGCGGAACGATTGGCCGACAGGATGCGCCCGTCCAGGCCGATGCTGATGATCGCGTCGTCGGACGAATCCACGATGACCGCGAGGCGGGCGATCTCCTCCAGGGCGCGGCGGCGCTCGGTGATGTCCGTGAGGATGACGATGACGCCCCGCCCGGCGCAATCGCTCTCCAGACGGGCCAGGCGCACGCGATAGTAGCGTGGGCTCTGGTTGAACCCCTGGTGTTCCTTTTCGTAGGTCCGGGTTTCCTCATTGGAGAGGCAGAAGCCTTCCACGTCGGCGTGCAGCCAGGGCCCCAGGGCGGCGGACACGCGGTCCAGCCGCTCGCGCCGGTTTGCTGCGCACCCGCCGAACAGGCCCAGGGCGGCCTCGTTGGCGTCGGCCAGCTTTTCGCCCGGGGCAAGCACCAGGGCCGGTTGCGGTAAATGGCGAAAAACCCTGCGATACGGAATCACGATGCCCCCCTCTCCCGCGGTGCCGCTCCCGGCGCGGCGCGCGGCTTGTGACAAAACCAACGCAAGGGATGTGCCAGCGGGCCGTTGCGCGACAGCGCGTCGGGCAAGCCCGCCCGCAGGGGTGGAAACGACCCGTCGCCCTCCCCTTCGCCTCGGGGCCGTCGCCAAAAACGAACGCCTCTCCGCATGTCGCGCAACAGGCAAACCCCGCCCCGGTCGTCCCGGAACGCCTCCGCGCGATTCGTTGCGCGCTTTGGCGAAAAAAGGCGGCCGCGCGGGTTCGTTGCGCAAAGGGCGTTGCCGGGCCAAGCGAGGGCGTGGCGCAATTTGCGGCGCGCACGGAGAAGGAAACGAAGAAAAAAAGCGGCCCGGCGCAAGGCCGGGCCGCCATTCTCTCCCGGATCAGGCCCGGGAGGCGGCGCAGGCGACCGTTCGGGGTGGCGCGAAGGCCGGAGCTCCGGGCCCGAGGCGGTAGTCCACCACGTCCTGCACCGTGACCACGGGCAGGGCATGGCGCAAGGCGAAGTCCACGATACCCGGCAGGCGGGTCATGGTGCCGTCGGCATTGGTCAGTTCGCAAAGCACGCCGCAGGGCGCCAGCCCCGCCAGACGCATGAGGTCCACGTTGGCCTCGGTGTGCCCGCGCCGTTCCAGCACGCCGCCGGGCCGCGCGCACAGGGGGAAGACGTGACCCGGGCGACGCAGGTCCGCCGGGCGGGCGTCCTCGGCGACGGCGGCGCGCACGGTGGCCACGCGGTCCGCGGCGGAAACCCCCGTGCTCACGCCCCGGGCGGCCTCGATGGACACCGTGAACCCCGTGCCGTAGGCGCTGGTGTTCTCGGCAACCATCATCGGCAGGTCCAGCGCGCGGACCTTCTCCGGGGTCAGGCACAGGCAGACGATGCCGCTGCACTCGCGGATCAGCAGGGCCATTTGCGCGGGGGTGACGCTTTGGGCCGCGAAGAACAGGTCGCCCTCGTTCTCGCGGTCCTCGTCGTCCACAGCCAGCACGCCCCGGCCTGCGCGCAGGGCGGCCAGGGCGCTCTCCACCCGTTGCCGGGGGGAGCCGAAGGGGGTGAGAAGGGATTGATGCATGGCGTCGCTCCTTATGGGGTTGGCGAAACCAGGGCCACACAGGAGAGACGCCGCCGCCCCGGCAGGCCGGGCACGGCACGGCGCGCACGGGGCAAGGCCCGTGGCGGGACGGCAGGTCCTCTCCTCTTCCATCCGGACTGTAACCGTCGGCTCCGGCTTTTCACCGGATCTGCTGACCCCGCCCCGCAGGGGGCGGGCGCTCGCGGGCTCCCCGGCCATGGCCGGGATACCGCCGGTGGGGACTTCCACCCCGCCCTGAGGATTGATGGCCGCACGCTACGCCCGTCCGGATCAGGGGTCAACCGCCTGTCCGGCGGCCGGGACAAGCCTGCGCGCCGCGCGGCGATTTCACGGGCCATCCTGCCGCGCGGAAGCGACAGCCCCGGGTGCCTGCCGGAGGTCACTTTCCCCAAGCCGCCCCGTCAGGCGCAAAAGGCGAACAGTTTCAGACCGGCACACGGCAAAGAGGCTGCAAAAGAAGAATATTTCACACCGACGTGCCAGGATTCCCGGGAGGGTTGCCAGCGCCGCCCCCGTCGCCCTTGTTCACAATATGCTGTGGCACAACATTTTTCAGTCACAGCAACAGAAAAAGGCTTCGGTGCTGCGTTGAATTCCAGACAGTGGCGTACATATGGCGTTTCATTGTCTGTTGCGTTACATTGAATCAAAGCCGACAAAAAGCTACAATATTGTAGGTGGCGACAGAACAATATTGTCCACTCCAATGGAAAATGAACATGAGGTCGGATGCGATGCCGCGCGCAACATGACAGCCTGTTCTTTCAGACAGCGACTGTGGAAATAATCGGGAACGAAGCCGCCAACAGGAGGCTGGAAGGTATGTCCATCTCGAAAATGCGCATCACGACCAAGCTCACCATCAGCAGCCTTGCGTTTACTTTACCTATAGCAGTTCTCTTGTATTTCATGATTGCCGGAGTCAACGCGAGCATCCGTTTCTCGGCCATGGAACACTACGGCGACGCATACCAGCGGCCCCTGGCCAACCTGCTGGAGGCCGTGCCCGCCCACGGGCGGCTGCTGGCGCTCCAGGCCGCCGGACAACCCGGGCTGGGCGGCGAACTGTCCGCCGCCATCCGCCGGACCGACCAGGCCTTCAAGGACCTCGAAGCCGTGGACAAGGCCCACGGCGGCGACCTCCAGGTCACCGACGAAGGCCTGGCCCTGCGCCAGCGCAGCCACCTCAAGGTCTCGCGGCTCAAGGCGCAGTGGGGCGCCCTGCGCGGCCTGTCCCGGCCCGATCCCCAGGCCCACGCCGCCCTGCTTCAGGACGTGCGCGACCTCATCGCCCACGTGGGCGACACCTCCAACCTGATCCTCGATCCCGATCTGGACAGCTATTATATTATGGATATGACCCTCCTGGCCCTGCCCCAGACCCAGGCCCGGCTGGCGGGCATCCTCGATTTCGGCCTGGGCACCCTGCGCGGGGAGCCCCTGAACGAAGCCCAGCGCCGCCAGTTCATGGTCATGGCCGCCATGCTGCGCGAGGCGGACATGCAGCGCGTCCTGGCCAGCGCCAAGGTTTCGCTGAGCGAGGACCAGAACTTCTACGGCGTGAGCCCCTCGCTCCAGGCCGCGCTGCCGCCGCGCCTGGCGGCTTACGAACAGGCCACCTCCGACTTCCTGGCCCTGCTCGATGCCCTGGCCGACCAGGACGCGCCCGGCTTTGCCCCGGCGGCGTTTCTCGCCAAGGGTGAGGCCGCCCTGGCCGCCAGCTTCGCCCTGTGGTCCACCGCGGTGGACGAACTGGACACCCTGCTCCAGGTGCGTATCGACGACTACAAGACCACCCGCCTCGTCTCCCTGGTCTGCACCGGCGCGGCCCTGCTCGCGGCCGGGCTGCTGGTGCTGCTCATCGGCCGCAGCGTCACCCGGCCTCTGGGCCAGGTCCAGGCCTATGCCCAGGCCGTGGCCGACGGCGACCTGAACGTGCGCGTGCAAGGCCGCTTCGGCGGCGAACTCGGCGCCCTGGCGGCCCATGTCCAGGCCATGGTCGCCCAGCTCAAGGCGCGTCTGGGCTTTGCCCAGGGCATCCTCGGCGCACTGGATTCTCCCTGTCTGGTCAGCGATACGGACGGCCGGGCCACCTTCATCAATACCCGGATGACCGGGTTGCTGGGCTGCTCCGCCCTACCCGACGGCGGCCAGGGCAGTACCGTGGACGCTCTCTTCCCCCGCGACCAGCGCCACCGCGACATGATCCGCCAAGTCGTGAACGCCCGGCGTAAGTTCAGCAGCGAGGAAGGCGAAATCGCCTTGCGCGACGGCACGCAGGCCCATGTACTGTCCAGCGTCGCCCCGCTGTACGACCTCGACGGCAACCTCCTGGGCGCCTTCACCCTCATGCAGGACGTTTCGCGCCTCAAGGCCCAGGAGCAGGCCGTGGCCGCAAGCCACAAGACCCTGCTGGACACCGCGACCCAGGCCGAGGTCATTGCCGGCAACGTCCTGGATTCACTGGACGACCTCTCCGGGCACGTTCGCGAGGCCGACCATGGCTCCGAGCTGCAACGTTCGCGTACGAGCCAGGCCGCCGCGGCCATGGACCAGGTCAACGCCAGCATCCTCGACGTGGCGCGCAACGCCCAACAGGCCGCCAGCCGCGCGGAGGAATCCCGCGACAAGGCCGGCCGGGGCGCCGAAATCGTGGCCCAGGCCGCCGCCGCCATCGCCGAGGTCGCCACGCTGGCCCGCAGCCTCAAGCAGGATATGGGCGACCTCGGCCAGCAGGCCGAGTCCATCGGCGCCATCATGACCGTCATCAGCGACATTGCCGACCAGACCAACCTGCTGGCGCTCAATGCCGCCATCGAGGCCGCCCGGGCGGGCGACGCGGGCCGGGGCTTCGCCGTGGTCGCCGACGAGGTGCGCAAGCTGGCCGAAAAGACCATGACCGCCACCCGCGAAGTCGGCAACGCCATTGCCGGAATCCAGGCCAGCACCCAGCGCAACATGCAGGGCATGGACAGCGCCGTGGACGCCGTGGCCCGCGTCACCACCCTGGCCGAAGACTCCGGCGCGGCCCTGGGCGAGATCCTCTCCCTGGCCGACTCCAGCTCGGACATGGTGCGCGGCATCGCCGCGGCCAGCGAGGAACAGTCCGCAGCCAGCGAACAGATCGGCAGGAGCGTGGACGAAATCAGCACCGTCTCCGCGCGCATCGCCCAGGGCATGGCCCAGTCGCGGCAGGCCCTGGACCGCCTCTCCACCCAGGCCCGCGAGCTTCAGAAACTCATTGCGCGCATGCGAGATTAGCCTCCCCGTCGGATCCCGCCAGGGCTCCGACGATCTGTCCTTGACCCCGGTCAAAGCCCGGGGCGCCGGAGAGGCCTAGGGTGGCGCAAATCCAACAGGAGAAGCGCCCTTGCACTATTTCCACAAGATGCGCGGCTGCGGCACCAACGGCTTCTGCGTCAACTTCCGCGAAACGTTCTGGTCCTTCCTGGGGTCCTTGGCCGGCATCTCCGCCGTCAGCGCCCTGAGCGCCCTGCTGCTGGACCGGACCGGCACCATGCTGCTCATCGGCTCCTTCGGCGCCTCGGCGGTGCTGCTCTACGGCGCGCCCAGCGCTCCCTTGTCCCAGCCGCGCAACCTGCTGGGCGGCCATGTGCTTTCCGCCCTGGTGGGCGTGGCCTGCGCAACCCATCTGGCGCCGGTGCCCTGGCTCGCAGCCGGGCTGGCCGTGTCCGCCTCCATCGCCCTCATGCATCTCACCGGCACCCTGCACCCGCCCGGGGGAGCCACGGCCCTCATCGCCGTCATCGGTGGCGACTCCATCCATGCCCTCGGCTATCTCTACGCCCTGGTACCCGCCCTGGCAGGAGCGCTGGTGCTCCTGGTCGTGGCCCTGCTGGTGAACAACATCCCCCACACCCGCCAGTATCCGGAATACTGGTTCTAGCGCCACCCGCCGGAGGCACGACCCACGAGGAAGTGCCCCCGCAGGCCGCGCCGGGCTTCCGCTCCGGACAACGGCCCAAATCCCGCTCTGTCCGTCCGGTTCGTTCCGTCACCTTTTTCCCGCCCCCGGCTTCGGCCTCGCTCTGTTTCCGGCTACTTCGCATCTCCCCCCGGGCCCATCTCCGTGCCCTCTCCCGGGTCGGGCCTGCTTCTGGGCCGCCCGCACTTTCCCGCTCCCGTGCCCGGCCGGGTTCCTTCTCCAGCGCTCGCCCGCCTCCGGCTCCGACTCCGGTTCTCTCCTGCCGTCTGCTCCGCAGCCTGAGCCACCGCGCCGCATCCATCCAGCCCATTGTCCTTCTTTTATGAACAACGTCGTTTCATACATCAAAACAGTCTTTCTAAAATAGGCGCTCCACTCTCCCAAAAACACCACCCTAAAGCCACCGTGCCCCTCCAGAACTCCGCCCGCAAGCCCGGCTCCCATGCCTGCGGCACGTGGCCCACAGCGACTCCCCACACGGAAATCCCCAGCAATCACCATGGATTCAGGACCATTAAAAATGGAATGCCGAAGGACGGCATAATTTTTGAGAACTCATGTTGACAGATAAGAAATAGCGTTTTAAAGAACGAAACGAACGCTGTATCCATCCCCCTTTGCCTGTTTCCAAGGAGTTTGATGTGAGTGCGAAAACTGGATCCAAAGCGGTGGTCATCCAAGGCAACCAGGCCTGTGTCGAGGGCGCGTTGCTGGCGGGCTGCTCCTTCTTCGCGGGCTACCCCATCACCCCGGCCACCGAGGTCGCCGAGGTCATGGCCGAACGGATGCCCAAGGTCGGCGGCGTCTTCGTGCAGATGGAAGACGAACTGGCGTCCATCAACGCCGTCGTCGGCGCGGCCTGGGGCGGCAACAAGGCCATGACGGCCACCTCCGGCCCCGGCTACAGCCTGATGCAGGAAGGCATCGGCTACGCCGCCATCACCGAAACCCCCTGCGTCATCATTGATGTCATGCGCGGCGGCCCGTCCACCGGTCAGCCGACCATGACCTCGCAACAGGATGTCTATCAGGCCAAGTACGGCAGCCACGGCGACTACGAGCCCATCGTGCTCGTGCCCTCCTCGGCCCAGGAAGCGCTGGACATGACCATCCGGGCCTTCAATCTTTCCGAAAAATACCTGGTGCCCGTGTCCGTGCTCACCGACGAGGTCGTCGGCCACACCCGCGAGCGCGTGGTCATCCCCGACGCTCCGGAGGTCTACAACCGCGTGGCCCCGCCTGCGGGCGAGCCCTACCTGCCCTTCAAGGGCATCGAGGCCCTGGGCGGCGTGCCCTACCGCGCCGACTTCGGCCAGGGCTACAACATCTGCGTCGACGGCCAACTCCACGACGAGCGCGGCATGCGCGTGGGCCACCTGATCGAGCCCAGCGCCGCCCTGGTCCGCCGCGTCATGGCCAAGATCACCGACAACGCCGACGACATCGCCGACTACGAACTGTACCACACCGACGACGCCGAAATCATCGTCTGCGCCTACGGCAGCACCTCGCGCGTGGCCCTGCGCTCGGTGCTCGACGCCCGCAAGGCGGGCATCAAGGCCGGGCTCATCAAGCTCAAGACCCTATTCCCCTTCCCCGACGCCATGATCCGCGCGGTGGCCTCCAAGGCTTCGCGGATCATCGTTCCCGAGTGCAACGCGGGCAAGATCTGCAACGAGGTGCAACGTGTCGTGCGCCAGGATGTAGAGTCCATGCCCAAGCTTGGTGGCGCCATGCACATTCCCTCCGAAATCCTCGACGCCATCAAAAGGAGCTGACCATGAATCCGCTCGGCGAAAAGTATCTGCGCAAAGAGGCCCTGCCCACCATCTTCTGCCCCGGTTGCGGCCACGGCACCGTCCTGAACGCGACCCTGCGGATGCTGGAGAAGGTCGGCCTGGAGAACTTCCTCTTCGTTTCCGGCATCGGCTGCTCCTCGTGGCTGCCCGTGTTCATCAAGGCCGACGTGCTGCACACCCTGCACGGCCGGGCCGTGGCCGTGGCCACGGGCCTCAAGCTCGCCCAGCCGGATAAGAAGGTCATGGTCTTCAACGGCGACGGCGACTGTCTGGCCATCGGCGGCAACCACCTGATCCACGCCGCCCGCCGCAACATCGACCTGACCGTGGTCACCCTGAACAACTACATCTACGGCATGACCGGCGGCCAGGTCTCCCCGGGCACGCCCCTCAAGAGCAAGACCAAAACCTCGCCCTACGGCAGCAACGAGGCGCCTTTCGACGCCGTGAAGCTGGCCATCGGCGCCGGAGCCACCTTCGTGGCCCGCGAAACCACCGCCGCCCCGGTGCGCATCGCCAGGACCCTGGAAAAGGCCGTGAACCACAAGGGATTCTCCTTCGTGGAAATCATGAGCCAGTGTCCCACCCAGGCCGGGCGCAACATCTATGGCAAGGCCGCGCCCGGCGCCATCATGAACATCCTCAAGGAAAGCGCCGTGTCCAAGGCCGACGCCGAGTTGCAGCCCGGGCAGTTCCGCACGGGCATCATTCACCTCGACGAGGACAGCCCCGTCTATGCCCCGGTGGCGGCTCCGGCCGCAGTCTAGCCCCAAGGCACAACCAAAGCACAAAAGGGAACCGAGATGGTCGAAATAGATAGAAAGCAATGCAAAGGCTGCGAACTCTGCGTCGCCTCCTGCAAGTTCGAGGCGCTTACCAGCGGCACCGAACGCAACGCCAAGGGCTACATCGTCCCCGCGCACGACGCGGAGAAATGTACGGGCTGCATGATGTGCGAACTCATCTGCCCCGATCTGGCAATCACGGTCGTGAAGGAGCGCTAGAATGAGAAAGGAACTGAGAATCGCGGGCTTCGGCGGCCAGGGTGTCATCACCATCGGCCTGCTGCTGGCCAAGGCCGTGGGCCAGTATGGCGACAGCGACGTGGTGCAGACCCAGAGCTACGGGCCCGAAGCCCGCGGAGGCGCCTGCAAGACCGAAATCGTCATCTCCGACACCACCATCGACTACATCAAGGTGCTGAACCTGGACATGCTGGTGGCCATGTCCCAGCCCGCCCTGGACACCTACGTCAAGGACCTGCCCGCCGAAGGCGTGCTGCTGGTGGACGACACCCTGGTCGAGACTGTGCCCGAAGGCTATGCCAGCGTCTACCGCATCCCGGCCACCGGGCTGGCCGAGAGCGAAATCGGCCTGCGCGTGGTCGCCAACGTCGTCATGTTCGGCGCCATCGCCAAGGTCACCGGCCTGGCGACCCCCGAGCAGTGCAAGCAGGCCCTGGAGGATTCCTTCCCCGCCAAGGTCATCAAGAAAAACTACGCCGCCTTCGACCTGGGCTACAACTTCGACTTCGCGTCGCGCGGGGCTGCGAAATGAGGCTCTTTGAATACCAAGGCAAGGAAATCCTCAAAAAGGCAGGCATCCCCGTGGCCTCGGGCAAGGTTGTGACCACGGCCCAGGACGCCGTGGCCGCCGCCGGGGAAATCGGCCTGCCCGTGGTGGTCAAGGCTCAGGTGCTGGCCGGTGGGCGCGGCAAGGCGGGCGGCGTCAGGATCGCCAAAACCAGCGACGAGGTGCTGCGTTACGCCACCGACATCCTGGGCATGACCATCAAGGGCGAGGTCTGCCGCGAGTTGCTCATCGACCCGATGACCGACATCAAGACCGAGCTGTACGCGGGCGTCACCCTGGACTCCATCGCCGGGGCCCCGCTGCTCATGTTCTCCCTTCGCGGCGGCATGGACATCGAGGAGGTGGCGGCCAGCGCCCCTCAGGACGTGCTGCGCATGCACTTCTCCGTGCGCAGCCCGCTGCCGCAGTACAAGGTTCTGGACCTGCTCGCGGGCCTGGAACTCGACGCGACCCTCAAGCTGAAGATCGCCCAGGTCATCGTGGCGCTGTCCAGGGCTTTCCTGGACGGCGACTGCACCACCCTGGAGATCAACCCCCTGGTCGTCACCGGGCAGGGCGAAGTGATGGCCCTGGACGCCAAGGCCGTCATCGACGACAACGCCCTGCGCCGCCAGCCCTACCGCTGCGAGGCCGAGGCCCCGGCCACAGAGCTGGAAAAGCGCGCCCGGGAAATCGGCGTGAACTACGTGCCCCTGGAGGGCGACGTTGCCGTGCTGGCGGGCGGAGCTGGCCTGGCCATGGCCACCATGGACATGGTCAACTACACCACCCACACCACGGGCAGCTTCCTGGACACCGGCGGGGGCATCTCGGCCGAGCACACCGCCGAGGCCCTGCGCATCTCCATGACCACCCCGGGCATCAAGGGCGCGCTGATCAACATCTTCGGCGGCATCAACAACTGCGAGACCATCGCCAGGGGCGTGGTGGCCTATCTGGAGGCCGACAAGCCCGGCCTGCCTGTGGTGGTCAAGATGCGCGGGCACTCCCAGGACGAGGGCTGGGCGCTGCTGGAACAACACAACGTCCCGCACATCAGGTTCGGCACGACCGAGGAGGCCGTGCGCCTGCTCGTGTCCATCATGGACGGGGAGAAGTAAGCCATGGCCATCATTGTCGATAAGGAAACCCGGTTCATCATCCAGGGCATCACCGGCAAACAGGGCCGGATTCACGCCAAACACAGCCTGGAATACGGCTGCAAGCTCGTGGGCGGCGTCACCCCCGGCAAGGGAGGACAGACCGTCGAAGGCCTGCCCGTGTTCGACACGGTGGCCGAAGCCATCCTCGCCTGCGGGCCCATCGACGCATCCATGGTTCTGGTGCCGCCCTTCGGCGTGAAGGACTGCGCCATCGAGGCCATGGAAAACGGCGTGAAAACCATTGTTCCCGTCACAGAGTACGTTCCCGTGCGCGACACGCTGGCCATGCGTGAGCGCGCCGCCGAGTTGGGCGCCGTCATCGTGGGGCCCAACACCATCGGCGTCATCAGCCCCGGGCGGAGCAAGATCGGCATCATGCCCGGCTTCCTCTACAAGGAGGGCAACGTAGGCATCGTTTCGCGCAGTGGCACCCTGACCCACGAGGTGGCCTCCTGCCTGAGCATCCAGGGTATCGGCCAGTCCACCTGCGTGGGCATCGGCGGCGACCCCGTGCCGGGCAGCTCGTTCACCGACGTGCTCAAGCTGCTGCGCGATGACCCGCAGACCACCTGCGTGGTGCTCATCGGCGAAATCGGCGGAGCCGGGGAGGAAACCGCCGCCGCCTACCTGTCCTCTGAAAAATACCCCAAACCGGTTTTCGCGTTCATTGCGGGCAGCACCGCCCCGGCCCAGAAGAAAATGGGCCACGCCGGGGCCATCGTCGCCGGAAACTCGGGAACGGCCGAGTCCAAGTATGCGGCGCTTGAAGCTGCGGGCGTGAAGACCGCCAAAACGCTGGAGCAGCTGCTCGCACTGGTCTGCTCGGTTGCAAAAGAAGCGAAGTGAGGAGGCGTGTTATGCTGAAATGGGGCATTAGCCTGGGAGCGACGATCCTGCTCTTGATCTTGGACATGACCTTGCCCTTCGAGGGCCTGGACCCCATGTCCAAGCATGCACTGATCATCTTCCTGGCAGCCATTGTCTTCTGGATCGTCCGGCCCATCCCGGAATACCTCTCGGCCATCGTGGCGGCGGCGGCGCTCATCATCGTGGGCAAAGCCCCGGCCGACCTGGTGCTTAGCGGGTTCAACAGCCCGGTGTGGTGGATGGTGCTCTTCGCCATGATCCTCGGCGCGACCATCGGGCACACCGGCCTGGGCAAGCGCCTGGCCTACCTGATGCTGACCAAATGCGGCGACGGCAACCTGAAGCTGCTTTACGTCACCACCATGGCCAACAACATCCTGGCGCCCTTCACGCCGTCCAACACCGCGCGCGGCGCCATCATGTGCGGCGTGACGGACAGCCTGTGCGACAGCCTGGGCTACAAGCCCGGCGAGCACAAGGGCGACCACACCATCATGCTGGCCAACATGTTCATCAACACGACCAACACGTTCATGTTCATGACCGCCATGGGCGGCAACATGCTGTGCGTCAAGATCATCAGCGAGATGACCGGACGCACCGTGACCTGGACGGACTGGTTTGTCGCCGGTTTCTTCCCGGGCCTCCCGCTCATTCTGCTGCTGCCCTGGGTCGTCTACAAGATGTTCCCCATGACCAGCGACCTCGGCGTGAGCTGCTCGACCTTCGCCCGCGACCAGTTGAAGGCCATGGGCCCCATGACGCGTCAGGAAAAAAGCACCGCCATCATCATGGGCCTGACCCTGCTCATGTGGGCCACGGAGTTCCTGCACGGCATCAACGCCACCAAGTCCTCCTTCCTGCTGGTGGCCCTGCTCTTCCCCGGCATCGGCGCCGTGACCTGGAAGGACATCAACAACCGCGTGTCCTGGCCCGCGCTGATCTGGCTCGGCTTCGCCATGGGCATGGCCAACCTGATCAACAAGTTCGGCGGCTTCAAGTGGCTTGTGGAAGTCACCCTGGCCGGCAACCCGATCTTCGAAGGCATGGGCCTGACCAGCTTCCTGCTGATCCTCATCCCGATCATCGTCTTCATCCACTTCATGTTCGCGGGCATGAACGCCATGATGCTGATCGTGCTGCCCATCACCATCGCCCTGGCCAAGCAGTTCGGTTTCGACCCCTACGTCGTGGGCCTGATCTCGTCCATGGCCCTGTCCGTGGGCGCCTTCTTCATGCCCTTCAACAGCGCCCCCAACCTGATCTTCTACGGTACCGGGCGCTATACGGTCCAACAGCAACTCAAGGGCGCCATTCCGCTGGCCATCATGGCCTGCCTGGTGCTCATCGCCGCCCTGAAGCTCTGGTGGCCTCTGGTCGGCATCGTGTAACGCCCCAGTAAACGGCAGGAATTGCCATCCCCCTCCCCCCTGCCTCCCGGGAGCGCGGCCTTCGGGCCCGCTCCCGGTTCTTTTTTGGCGACAAGGCGTAAAAATCCGTTTCACTTGACGAAACACTCAAAAATGCATTAACTGAATGAGTTTCCGGAGGGCCATGGGGGCCGCATCCGGACCGTTTCATCCCCCCGACCCGAGAGCCATGAACACCACACCGGAAAAAGAAACGTCCTCCTCCTCGGTCCAGTCCGTCACCAAGGCCCTGCGCGTCTTCGAATACGTCTGCCGCGCGGAAAAAGACGTGCGCGTGGTGGACATCGCCAAGCATCTGGGCATCAACAAGGCCACGGTCTTCCGCCTGCTGCGAACCTTCGTGGACACCGGCTACATGGAGCAGGACGCCGACACCGACCGCTACAGGCCGACCATGAAGATCATGGCCCTGGGCAACCACGTTCTGAACAAGATGGAAATCCGCAAGGTCGCCGCCGACATCATCAAGGAACTGTGCGAGGCCTCCGGCGAATCGGTGCACCTGTCCATCAACGACCACGCCCAGGCCGTCATCATCGACAAGATGGAAGCCCACACCAGCAACAAGATTTCCTTCCACATCGGACGACGCAGCGACCTCCACTCCACGGGCACGGGCAAGGTCTTCCTGGCCAACATGCCCATGAACGAGCTGGAGGACTTTCTGGCCCGAACGCCCCTGGAACCGCACACGGCCATGACCATCACGGACCAGGTCCTGCTGCGCAAGACCCTGGAGGAAATCCGCGAAAAGGGCTACGCCGTGGACCGCCAGGAGAACAACACCGGCATCTCCTGCGTGGCCGGACCCATCCGCGACTATTCGGGCAAGGTCGTGGCCTCGGTGAGCGTCACCGGCCCCAGCGCGCGCATCGAGCACGACATCCCCCGCTTCAGCCGCCTGATCCTGGACTACAGCGCCCGCATCTCCTTCCGCCTGGGCCACGGCCGCTAAGGCCGGGCCGGGCCCCAAACGCCACAAGGCCCGGGAGTTTGCGCTCCCGGGCCTTGTGGCGTTTGGGGCCCTCGGAGGCAAACCCCTTTGGCGCGGGGCTTATTCCTCCTCAATCGTCTCGGTGGAGCCGTTGGCCTGGACGGACTTGATGCCATTCCTGCACGCCGCCATGGACGAATACATCTCGCTCACGCCGATAATCTGATTATTGGCCGCCTTGAGCACAAAATACGGCTCCTTCAATGAAGATTCGCGAATTTCATACCTTTCCTCAAAAGGAGAATTGGCCTGAACCGAAGCAATCCCGTTTTTACACGCCGCCTTGGTCGTGTACCGCTCACTGGTGAGAATGATCTCCCCATTCCCGGCCTTGAGATTGAACATGTACTGATCGTCCGTCGTCTTCCTGATTACGTATTTCCCCATGACAGCCTCCATTTCAGGCTCTACAGCCAGGGGCGGCACCATGCCGCATCCTGCACTGAATCCGAGCATCGCTTGTCATAAATAAAATAAAAATGCGAGTAAAGCATCTCTTTTTTGTTTATACAAAATCAGTTAACCCACTTCACTAAAAGCAGATTTGAAATGCAACGGGAATGTCTCCACACCCCCGGCAATTCGAGGCCAGGAGAAGTGGAAACAGTTCTTCAAAACGTCCCGTCCGGCCTCGGGAGCCACCGGCGCGCCGCGTTCAGCTTCGCTGCCGGAAAAGCGCCGCCGCGTAGCGGACCACGACAAAAAGCCCGGAAGCTTGCGCTTCCGGGCTTGGGTCGATTTCGCCCCGCAGGGGCGGTCAGTGTCGGTGGCGGAGCCGAAGGGACTCGAACCCTCGGCCTCCGGCGTGACAGGCCGGCGTTATAACCAACTTAACTACGGCTCCGCGATATGAACATGGCGGGCTGAACGTCGCGCCGGGGCGCGAGAGGTTCCTTCGGGCTGTGGCCGCATGACCACGGGCTCCCCCTGGAAGCCGTCACCCCTGGGCGATGATCGCCCCAAATCCCGCTCTCAGTTTGGGGCATCAAGAAGGGGCTTGCGTGCAAGCCCCTGGTCTTTCAAGTGGCGGAGCCGAAGGGACTCGAACCCTCGGCCTCCGGCGTGACAGGCCGGCGTTATAACCAACTTAACTACGGCTCCGCGTGATCCCGGACCTCTGTGGTGGGCGGAACAGGGCTCGAACCTGTGACCCTCGGCTTGTAAGGCCGATGCTCTCCCAGCTGAGCTACCCGCCCGCGCTCCCACAGTCGGGAGCACTGTGTCTATCGGCAGCGCCCCCTCTTGTCAACGGTTTTCAACCTTGGGGCCAAGAATTTTCCCGGCCCCGGCCGCCCAGAGGCAACCTGCTGAAAAAAAAGGGCGTTCCAAGAGGCCACGCAGCCCCCTGGAACGCCCCGGATGCTTCGTTTTCCTAGCTGCCCACGTGGCACTGGCCGCAGGCCATGGGCCCGGCCGAGCGCGCGTCGTGGCACTCCTTGCACTGGCGGTGGTAGGCCTCGCGCAGGCCCGGCTGGCTGCCGGAAGCCTTCAGGCCGTGGCAGTCGCTGCACGGGGTGCCCACGGAGTCCTCGCCTTCCACGAGCTTGCCGTCCTCGTAGACGTGGTGGCAGCGGGCGCAGTCGTCCAGCTCGGCCTTCTCGTTGTGCTCGTCGTGGTTGAAGACCGCCGCCGGGCGCAGGTGCGTCCCGAAGGCCTCGGCCTTGAGCTCCACGATGTCGTCCTGGCTCCAGGCGACAGGCGCCGCCACCAGGGCCACGGCGGCAAGGACCGCAAGGGCCAGGGCCGCAAGAACGTGTTTGGGATGCATATGGTGGTCCTCCCCGCCCCGTTGCCGGGGCGTTGTCGGTTAGGCTACTCCGCCGCCCCGGGCTTCTCCATGTACTTGAAGAGCAGGTCGCCCAGGAACATGAGCTTCATCTCCAGCCCGTAGTGGTGGATGATGTCCTCCAGGCCGCCGTGGCAGTTGTGGCAGGGCGAGATGATGGTATTGATGCCCTGGTCCTTCATGCGCGCCAGTTGCTCGGCCTTGTAACGGTTGGAGAGCACCCGCTTGGTCTTCCACGGCGGCCCGCAGTTGATGACGCCGCCGCCCGCGTTGCAGCAGATGTTGAAGACCTTGTTGGGCGCCATTTCCACCACGCCCTGGGTGAAGGCGCTCGCCACGTAGCGGCCCATCTCGTGCAGGCCGCGCCCGCGCACGGTGTTGCACGGGTCGTGGAAGGTCACCCGCTCGGGGAACAGCTCGCGCGGTTTCACCCGCCCGGCCTTGACCAACTCATAGAAGAACTCGATGGAGTGGACCATGGGCACCGGAGGCATCTTCCAGCCCAGCCAGCGGTTGCCCACGTCGTAGACGCTGCGGAAGGCGTGGCCGCATTCGCCCATGACGATCTTCTTCACGCGCAGCTTCTGGGCGGCCTCGTAGTGCACCTTCTTCACGCGGCCCATGGTCTCGAAGTCGCCGGTGAACATGGCCATGTCGGAGTTGTCCCAGCCCGGGGTGGCGGGCATGGTCCAGTCGCATCCGGCCTGATCGAAGATCACCGCGGCCTGATAGATGAGGTGCGTGCGGAACTTGGGCTCCGGCGCGATGACCGAGTACATGAAATCCGCCCCGACCTTGCCGATGGGGATGCGGATGGTCGGAATCTCGTCGCGGGCCTCGTCCTCCTGCCACTGCAGGGTGTCCGTCCACTCGTCGTCCTTGACCCACATCTGGTTGTTGGTGGAGGCGTGGGAGTGGCAGGTGTCCTGGATGTACTGCGGAGTGATGCCCAGCTTGTGGCAGATGCGCCGCACGGTCTGGATCATGTAGGCCACGTCGATGCCGAAGGGGCAGAACTGCTGGCAGCGGCGGCACAGGTTGCACTCGGTGTGCGCCACGACCACGGCCTCACGGCACTCCTGGGGCGTCAGCTTGCCCTGCTTCTCCAGCATGTTCCACACGGTGCGCTTGACCTTGCCCACCGGGGAATACTTGGGATCCTTGTCGTTGGAGAGGTAGTGATGGCAGGCGTCGGAGCACAGGCCGCAATGCACGCAGGTCTGCACGTAGGCCCGCATCCGGGCGCCGCACTCGCCGCGCAGCACCTGGTTGATGGTCTTCTCGATGCGTTCGGGCGTCAGCCGCGCGACGCCGTCGTCCACGCCCACGTCCTTGATGGACGCGAACTGGTCATATTTCCCGTCGGCCTTGTCCTGGGCCGACTTGGCCGCCACGCGCTCCACGTAGGTCATGGCCTTCGCTGCGGCTTGGGTGTTTTCGGCGATTTCAGCCATTGTAGGATCTCCTTGGCAATGCGTTCGCGGGTTCGGGCGGGCCTACCAGTCGTACACGTTGCGCACGGCGCCGAACTCGGAGGCGGTGTAGCCCCGGGTGTACCAGAAGGTCAGCATGTGCGACAGCCGCGTGAAGGGAATGGCCGCGAGCATGATCTCGCCGCAAAGCATGTGCAGGCTGGTCATGAGCAGGTTGTCGCCCCAGCCGTGGTAGGCCAGGATGCCCGTGATGAACGGCGCGGCCACGACGAGCAGAATGCCGAAGTCGGCGGCGCTGGTCACGAAGCGGACCTCGGGCAGAGTCAGGCGGCGCCATGCGAAGTAGACGCAGCCGAGCACCACGATCCATGCGGCGGCGTCCACCGCGCTGTCGGGCAGCGCGGCCCAGCTCACGCCGAGCGCGCTCTCCTCCAGCAGCACCAGGTGCCCCAGGGTGAACAGCGGCACGAGGACGATGCCCACGTGGAACAGGAAGGTGACGATGGTCATCACCGGCTGGCGGCGCGAGTTGGTGCTCATGAAGGGCACCAGCCAGTGCAGGAAGCTCGCGAACGCGTGGCGCCAGCTCCAGTACTCGACGACGTAGGTGTCCTTGGCCTTGGTTTCGGCCAGGAGCGAGGCGATTTTCCAGATGCTGCCGCCCAGGAACAGGGCGAAGGCCACCCAGACGAGGGGGCCGCTCACAAGGGCGTAGAATGCGTGCATGTCTCCCCCCTATTTGAAATCGGCCACGGGCACCACGCGGCGGTGGTACTTGCCGTTTTCGATCATCTTGACGAGGACGAGGCTGCCGTCGGGGCTGAACGCCGGATCGAAGCAGGCCTCACCGGCGCGGGAGTACTCCTTGCCGTCAACAGCCACGGTGTACTTGCCGCCCTTTTCGACCTTGACCGCAACGTGGGCGCCGTCGGCGCTGAACACCGGGGCCCAGGCCATGTCGTAGCGGCCCGCCCAGGCCTTGCCGTCGACCATGACGGCCCACTTGCCGCCGTCCTTGCCCAGGGCGGCCGCGCGGGCGCCGTCGGCCGACAGCGTCAGGTCGGTGACCATCTCGCCGAAGGTCAGGCCCCAGGGCTTGTCGTCCACGGCCACGGTCCAGCGGCCGAACTGCGGGCTGACGATGGCCGCCAGACGCGCGCCGTCGGCGCTGAAGGCGGCGTGCCAGCACTGGACGTACTGGCTCCAGATCAGATGCCCGTCGCGCGCCAGCGACCACTTGCCGCCCTGGCGCACCGGGGCGACGATGGAGCCGTTGCGCGGGTCGAACACCGGCTTCCACACGCCCTGGAAGCGTGCGGCCCACGGCGTGCCGTCCACGGCCACGGTGAAGTCGTACAGGTTGGTGCGCACCTCTGCGGCGGCGCGGCTGCCGTCCGGCGAGAGGGTCACGCCGAAAACGTTGGTGAACAGGGTCTCCCAGGCCTCGCCGTCGATGGCCACGGTGTACAGGCCTTCCTGGTAGCGCTTGATGTCCGCCTGCCCCAGTTCCTTGGCCTGCACGGCGGCGGCGCTGTGCGCGCCGTCCGCGCTGAGCGTGAAGGCCGTGGCGTTCTCGTACAGCGTTTCCCAGGGCGTGCCGTCAACGGCCATGCCGTAGCTGCCGTCGTTCTGGATGGCGGCGGCGATGACCGCGCCGTCGGCGCTGAACTGCGGCTCCCAGACGTAGCCGAAGCTGTCCTCCCAGGGCTCGCCGTCCACGACGAACTTCCACTCGCCCATCTCCGAGGCGCAGGCCGTCAGCCTGCCGTCGGGGGCGAAGCCGAGGTTCCAGACACGCTCGAAGGTGTTTTCCCAGGCCTCGTCGTTCACGCAGGCCGTGAACTCGCCCTGGACGTTGGCCACCGCGGCGTAGGTTTCGCCGTCGGGGCTCACCTGAGGTTCCTCGACCCACTCGTACTTGTCCTTATTGGCGCCGAGGTCCGCAACAAGGCGCTCGCCCGGCTCCCAGTTCCATCCCGATGTCTCCACCGCTGCCCTCCTTTCGTGCCAGGCACGCATGACGGGGTCACTCCACCACGGCCCGGAAAGCCCGCCCTCCGAACCGGATATATCCCGACCCCCATAATTCGCCCAAGCGGTTCCTGTCCAGCGAAATGGGCGCAACACGCTCAAATACATGAAAATCCTATCGCTGCGGTAGGGTATTCTCCGACCCGCGCAGGGGGAATGCAGGGACGCGTATTTCCATCTGAATCCGGAAAATCCGCGCCCTCCCTGCCCTCCCCAAGGCCCTTTGCGGTAGGCGGAAGACGCGATCTTCTTCGAGGGGTCCGCCAATTCCATACCATGAAAGTTCCGGCCTTGCCAGGATATCTGGACAATCCCGGGACCCGGGGCTATCCTCGCCACCATGTCGAGAACCGCGCCGCAGCACGCCCCCGCCGCCCCATGACCGAGCCCCAGGCGCCTCCCAAGACCCTGGCGTGGAACGGCGTGAGCGTCCAGGTGCCGCGCGACTGGGCGGCGGCCGAATTCCAGGCCTGCGCCCTGCGCCTGGAAGGCCGCGACGGCCAGGAGCTGGACCTGCGCTGGCGCCGCTCCCGGGAGCCTTTCGACCCCGAGGCCCACTGGGCGCGCCTGGCCGCGGCCCTGGGCCCGGGCGCGACCCTGGACCGGGCTCCCGACACCCTGCCCCCGGGGTGGGCCGCCGCATCCTCCCCGCAGGGGCCGGGTTCCGTGCGGCTGCCCTTTGCCTGGCGCGGCAAGGAGGGCGGCGGCCTGGGCGCCCTGATGCACCACCCGGACACGGGCCTCACGGCCAACGCGCGCTTCATCCTGCCCACCGGCGGCCCCCTGCCCGAGAAAGACGCGGCCGCGGCCACGGCCCTGGCCGTGCTGGAAAGCCTGGGCGACCACCCGCCGGAGGGCCTCGTACCCTGGGCCGCCTTCGGCGTCACGGCCCTGGTGCCCGGCGGCCTGGAACTGCGCGCCTTCTCCTTTACCCCGGGCCATTTCCGCCTGACGCTGGCCGCCCCGCGCACCGGTTGCGACCTGGTGCTCGACCGCCTGGGCCCGACCGACGCCCTGCTGGGCAACCGCACCCTGGCCCAATACGCCGACGCCTTCTACGGCACCCTGGGCGCCCCGGCGGGTTTCTTTGCCGAAAGCCCGGCCCCGGAGGCGGACGCATCGCCAGATGCGCAACCCAGGCCGGAACCGGACATGGTGCAGGGCGCCGGACGCCAGGGCGCGCCGTTGCTCAGGCGCCTGCTGCGCCGCCCCTGGGCCGGGGTCCGGCGCGGGCGCATGTGGCGCGCGGGCATCGGCGCGGTGCTCCTGGGCGCGTTCATGCGCGGGCGCCGCGAGGCGGACATGGACGCCTTCGAGGCCATCTGCCGCGACTATGCCCTGGACCGGCCCTGACCCCGGACGCCCGCCGCGCCAAAACGAAGGCCCGCAGCCGTCACCACGGCTGCGGGCCTTCGTTCCCCCGGGCAGACCGGGCGGCCGGACCCGGGGCGGCTACTTGCCGCCCTGGACCAGCTCCAGCACCTCTTCCATGGTCTGCTCGGACACGGCGCCCTCCAGGGCCACGCCGTTGAACAGGTAGACCGGCACCCCGGAGAAGCCCCAGTCCAGGAACTCGCGGGCATCGTCGCGCACGCGGGTGCGCACGGCCTCGCTCTCCATGTCGGCCGTCAGGCGCGCGGCGTCCACCCCGGGCAGGGCCAGCGCCAGCGCCAGAAAGGCCTCCTGAGGCTGCGGCGCGGCGGCGATCGCCGCCTGCCCGGCAAAGGCCTGCCGGGCGAATTCCAGCGCCAGTTCCCCCTGTTGCAGGCCCAGGGCCTCGTAGAGCCGGGCGGCGTACTCGCCGTGCTCGGACATGGGCGCGTGCTTTGTCAGGTGGCGGACCCTGCCGGGATACTTGCGCACCAGGGCGTCGACGGTCCGCGAGCCCCGGGCGCAGTAGCCGCACAAAAAGTCGGAATAGGAGACCACGGTCACCGCCGCGTCGGGCGCGCCGTCCCAGGGGCGGGCGGGGTCCAGGGCCGGTTCCAGGGGCGCGTCCAACTGCTGGCGCCATTTGTCGCGCATGGCCCGGTCGCGCCGTTCGCGGGCGCCCTGCTCCACAAGCTCCAGCAGGGCCACCTTGTCCTGAGCCAGGGCCTCGAGGACCATTTCCGGATTTTCACGCACGGCCTCGCGGATGCGCTCCTTGAGGGCCGGACCGCCCGTGCGCGGGGCGCAGGCGGCAAGGGTCAGGGCAGCGAACACGAGCAGCAGGGGCAGGAATCGGCGCATGGGCAAAAAGTCTCCTTTGCAAGTGGGAAACGGCGGAACGGCAAAGCCCGGTTCTACGCCCGCCACGGCCCGGGCGCAAGCCCCGGCCCGCGTGGGGTTTCACGGGCACCCGCATCGTGCCCGCGGGCTGGGCGGGGCGTTTTCGTCGCGCGCGGCGGCGGCCCGCCCCGCGTTGCAGGGCGGCGGCCTAGATGATGCCCGCCAGCGGGCCGCCCGGGGCGCCCAGGGCGTCCACCCGCCGCTCGACCTCGGGGTCGGGTTCCAGGGGTGGGGCGTGGTAGGTCTTGAGCCGCGCGTCGAGCACCAGCGGCCCGGCGCAGCCCCAGTGCTTGCAGTGGGTGAAGGCCCCGGCGCCGTAAATGTCCGTGGCGGGGTCCGACCGGGTGAAGGCCACCCAGAGCAGGTTGTCCCAGGTGCGGGCGGCGAAGGCCGCGTCGTCGGCGCAGACGACCAGGGGCAGACCCTCCAGGCCGGGGGCGCCCTCCAGGGCCCGGGCCAGGGCTTCCAGACGCGGATCGTGGGCGTCGCGGCCCTGGTCGTGAGCCGGGCCGCGCAGCACGAGGATGCCCGGGGCGGCCAGATGCGGGTCGCCGAAGCCCTCGGGCAGGGCCAGCCCGGCGGGAAGCTCCGTGGCCAGGATCCGCCGCGCCGGGCCGCACGACGCCCACAGCAGCTTGGAGCCCTGATTCAGGCTGATGCCCGAATAATCCAGGGTGTCCATGGTCGTGCGAGTGATGAAGTGCAGGTCGCGCCCGAGGTCCACGCGTTCCAGCATGTGCCGGAAAAAGGCGGGCACGTCGTGGGCCGACAGGCGCGCGTCGTCCTCGCGGGCGGCGATGAGCACGTATTTGGACAGGGCCGTCTGGGTCGAGCCCAGCAGGGCCATGCCGTTGGTCAGCAGTTCCTGGGGCGTGCGGCGCTCGGCGTAGGGCACGTAGCGCTCGCTGCCCACGGCCAGCAGCAGCGGGTGGACCCCGGCGGCATCCACGGCGTGGACCTCGTGGACTCCCGAAAACACCGTGGGCACCAGCGCGGCGGTCAACTCGTGGATGAAGGCCCCGAACACCGTGTCCTCCTGCGGGGGGCGGCCCACGGTGGTGAAGGGCCACACGGCGTCGGGCCGGTGGAACACGGCGTCCACCTCCAGCACGGGAAAATCGTGGGTCAGGCTGTAGTAGCCCAGGTGGTCGCCGAAGGGGCCCTCGGGCTTGCCCGTGCCGGGCACGATATGGCCCTGAATGCAGAAATCGGCGTGGGCGGGCACGGGCAGGGCACCGGGCTGGCGCAGCATGGGCAGCCGCCGCCCGCCGAGCACACCGGCGAAAAAGACCTCGGGCATGCCGTCGGGCAGGGGCATCACGGCGGCCAGGGTCATGGCCGGAGGGCCGCCCACGAAGACGTTCACCGGCAGGCGCCGGCCCCGGGCCAGGGCCTCGGCGTGGTGGTGGCCCAGGCCGCGATGGATCTGGTAGTGCAGGCCGACCTCGCGGTCGGGCACATAGGCGTTGCCTGAAAGCTGCACGCGATACATGCCCAGGTTGGAGGCCGCATAGCCGGGCCGGGCCGGGCTTTCGGAATAGACCTGGGGCAGGGTCACGTAGGCCCCGCCGTCCATGGGCCAGGACACGAGCATGGGCAGGTCGGCCACCTGGGCGCGCACGGCCAGAGCCGGGCCGGAGCGCACCGTGCGCGGCAGGGCCCGGGCCAGGGCCAGGGGCACCCCCGCATAGCGCCAGGGGCGGCGCAGGGCGTCCAGCGGGTCCACCTTGAGGGCGAAAAGGCGCTCCAGGGTCCGCAGGGTGTCGCGGAAGATGAAGCGCAGGCGCTCCATGGTCCCGAACACGTTGCCGACCATGGGGAACCGGCAGCCGCGCACGTTCTCGAAGAGCAGCGCCGGCCCCCCGGCGGCGAATACGCGGCGCTGCACGGCGCCGATTTCCAGACGCGCGTCCAGCTCCTGGCGGATGCGCACCAGTTGCCCGCGCCGTTCCAGGTCGCGCAGGCAGGCCTGCATGTCGAGATAGCCCATTGCCTCTGGCCCCCGTGCCCTGCTAGGGTTTGCGGAAAACAGGACTGTGCCAGACCCCGCGCGACCTTGGCAAGGGCCAGGGCGGCGCACCCCTCCCGGCACGTGAAACCACCGGAGGTTCCATGCCGCGCCTTGCCGCGCTCTTCGCCGCCGCCGTGCTGACCCTGTGCGCCGCCGCCGCGCCCACCCTGCCCGCCGCCGACGCGGCCGACGCCGCCCGGGGCGAGGCCCTGGCCAAAGGCTGCAAATGCCACGGCACCGAGTTCCACGGCGCCGACCCGGCCGAAATCGTCGCCGCCCTCAGAGCTTTCCGCGACGGCACCCGCTTCAACAAGATCATGGAAAACAAGGCCAGGGGCATGACCGACGAGGACATGCAGGCCGTGGCCGACTGGTTCGCGGCCCAGAAGTAGCGGCCCGGCCGGAACGTCCGCCCCCGGCCCGTTGCGGGAAACGAAACGCCCCGGGCCCAGCGGCCCGGGGCGTGCGAAACCACAAATTCCACGCCCTCGACCCCGCCGGGGTCACTCCCCGGGCTGCGGCCCGCGATCGGTGATCTGGCGGATGACCTCGGACAGGGCGTCGTCGTTCTCGAGGGTCAGGGCTGCGGGTGCCGCCCCGGCCTCGAGGCCGGAGGGCGCCCCCGGGGCGCCGGAGCCGTCCAAGGCCGGATGCACCGTCGCCAGGGGATCGATGAGCGGGGATTCGTAGAGCGCCTCGCGGGCGGCCTCCTGCCCGGGGCGCAGGGTCCGCGAGGGGTGCACGTAGGCCTTGCGCCGGGCCTGCATCTCTTCGGCGTAGGTGCCGAAGGTGAACATGCCCGCCTCGCGGCCCAGTTCCATGGTGTTTTCGAGCTGGCTCAGGCGGTTCTCGCGGATGATGCTGCGCACGGCCTTGCCCGCGCGCAGCACGGCCAGATCGGGCACGCGGAAGCCCAGCTCCTGGCGCAGGGCCAGCCGCTGGACCACCACCCCGCACAGCGCCGACGACAACTGGGAGCGCGCGAATTCCTGGGCGTCGGCCGGGAAGGCGTTGAGCATGCGGTACAGCGCCTCCTCCACCGAGTTGGCGTGCAGCGTGGCGAAAACCAGGTGCCCGGATTCGGCGGCGTCCAGGGTCAGGCGGATGATCTCCGCGCGGCGCAGCTCGCCCACGAAAATCACGTCCGGCGCCTGGCGCAACACGTCCACGAGCCCCTGCTCGAAGCTCTGGAAGCTGGAACCCAGCTCGCGCTGCTCGATGAACGACTTCACCGAGCGGAAGCGGTATTCCACCGGGTCTTCCAGGGTCACCACATGGGCGGCGCGGTTGCGGTTGATCTCGCCGAGCAGCGCGGCGATGGTCGTGGTCTTGCCGCTGCCCGTGGCCCCGCAGACCAGCACCAGCCCCGACGGAGCGCGACAGAACTCCGCCAGGGACGGATGCAGGTTGAGCATCTCGATCTCGGGCGCCTCGCCGGGCAGAAAACGCACGGCCAGAGACAGCCCGCGCGTGGTGGCGAAAATATTGATACGCAGGCGTGTGCCGGCAACGGAAATGGCGAAGTCCACGGACCACTGGCGGCGCAGGGTCCGGGCCTGCTGGCGGGTCATGAGCGAACGCGCCAGTTCGTCCACCTCGCCATGGCGCAGGACGATCTTGCGCTGCGGCGCCACGGTGCCGTCCTTGCGCAGCACCACGGGGTGCCCGCCGGTGATGTGCATGTCCGACACGCCCTGCTGCACGCAGGACTGAACCAGGGCCTCGAAGTCGCTCATGGCGCGGCGGGCGATGCCTCGGGGGCGGAGGTCCCGTCGGGCGCTGCCTCGGGGGCGGCGGCCCCGTCGGGCGCGGACGCGGGCTGCTCCGGCGCGGCGTCGGGCGCCGGGGCCGGAACGGGCGCTGGCCGGGGTTCGCCCGGGGGCTGCAAGAGCGGCACGGGCCCGGACAGCCCCGGCAGCGGGCGCAGGCCCACTGTGGCGACGTAGGGCACGGCGCTCCCGCCCATGCGCCGGAACACGGCGTGGTTGTGGGCCAGCAGCGCACGGTAGCGCAGGCGGCGCCAGAAGCCGTGGTCCCCGGGCTGGAAGTCCGGCGCCACGGCGCGGCGGAAGGCCTCCAGGAAGGGCGCGCCCGCGAGGATGTCCTGGTGCAGGGAGATGAGCCGGTCCACGTCCTGCGGGACTTCGGACACGGGGATGTAGGCCACGCCCGAGGGCGAAAGCGCCCCCAGGGTAAACACCGCCCGGCGGCAGGCCGGGCAACTCGGGGAAAAGTACACGCGCGTGGCGGCGTTTTCGGTGTCGCCATAGATGGCCCACCCGCCGCCGTCGCCCGCCAGGGCCACCAGGTTGGGCGACAGGGTGGCGACCCAGAGCACGGCCAGCAGGGTGGCCGAGCCCTTGGGGCGCACGGCCCACAGCAGGCAGAGCCAGACCAGGAAGAATCCGCCCCCGGCGATGAGGCAGTTGGTGCACGGGGCCATGAAAGTCATGGCCGCCAGCAGCCCGGCGTCGAGCAGGACGATGAATCCGGCCAGGGCCAGGGCCGCCGGTGCCGAGGCCAGGGCCGCGACCGCCAGCAGGGCGAAGGCGCCCGCGCCCCACCACCACAGGGACACGCCCCACAGCGTCCATTCGCCGTAGAGTTCACAGCCCGAGGTGGCGCACAGGCGCTCGGCCAACCCCAGGGCCACCAGCACGCAAAACGCCAACCAGGCCAAGGAGAAGATCACCGCCAGACGGCGGGCCATACCGCCGGTGTCGCGTCGGTTCAGAGCCACGGGAGCCTCGCAGGGTTGCCCAATTGGAGCGATGCCGAAAGATCGGGCAGCGGCCCGACCGCCTTTGTGGTTTCAGGTCGGGCGAGGATTGTCAAGCGCGGCGTGGGGCCGGGCGTCAGTTTGCCCCTGGCGGAGGCGGACTTGCGGGCGCCGGAGCCGGAGCGGGCTGCGGCGCCTTGTCCCGCGTGCCGGGCGTATCCGGCCCGGGGGCCGGGGCCTCGGGCGCATGGCCCTGCCCCTGCGGCGCGACATGCACCGGCCCCTGGGCGCCCTGCCCGGGCCGGGTCGCAGTCCCGGCGGTCTCGGGGTCGAGGGCCAGAAGGGCCCGGGCCGGAGCCGGGGCCAGCAGTGCCGCACACAGCGCGGCGGCCAGGGCAAGGCATGTCAGGCGTCGCATGGCTTCCTCCTCAGTCCACCAGGGGCGTCGGGGTGTCCTCGTAGAGCAGGAACCCCAGGGCCAGGTCGTCGAAGGTCACGGCGTTGTTGCCCGCGTCGGAGACGGTGAGCCTGCCGTAGGCGTGCAGGCCGACCTCGGGCCGGTTGGTGGGCCAGTTGTTGGGATCGGCGGGCCAGGTGTCGCTGTCCGGCGTCAGGAACTCGCGGGTGCGGATGGTGCCGCCGTCGGAGAGCAGGCGGATGTCCGCGTCCGGGTCGGCCGCGATGGCCGTGGTGTTGATGGCGTCCCACTTGCACTGGTGCAGCGTGTAGGACGGCGCGTCCATGATGAAGGAAAAATAGTCCGCGCTGGCGGTCCAGTTGCCGATGCTGAGCACGGGGTACAGCGGATAGGAATGGGTCCGGTTGCGATCCCATTCCGGCAGGTAGCGCAGGCGGCCCCGGTCGCGCGAGGCGGCGTTGGAGGCGCCGGTGATGATGTTGTAGGCCAGGGCGTCGCCGGTGCGGCTGGTCTGGCCGCTCCTGTTGGAGCCGTCGCCGTAGAACACCTTGAAGCGGTTGACCTTCTCGCCGTTGACGAACTGCTCCTCGGCGCGCACCACCACGGTGGTGTTGTCGCTGACGATGCGCCCGTCGATGTCCTGCTGCTTGGGGTACATGCCCCATTCGCCCACGATGGATGCGTTGCTGTTCTTGTAGCCCAGCACCTTGTAGGCCAGCCAGGTGCTGACCCCGCCCCTGTTGCGCCAGAACACCAGCAGCACCCGGTCGGACTCGCTGATCTCCAGCGGATAGTCGTCGGAATCCACCAGCTCCGGGGGCGTGTTCCAGGTGTGGATGGTCGTGCCCTGGCCCGAGGGCTTGACCCCGCTGGGGATATGGTCGCCCTGCACGGTGTACCACGTGCCCCAGTAGCGTCGGCTGGGCAGGGGGCCGCTGCCGTAGAACTTGAGGAACGACACGCCGTAGAAGTCGTACTGCCCGCTGGTGCCCGTTTCGGTCAGCCGCAGGGAGAGCCCGGCCAGGGCGAAGGGCAGCTTCCAGCCCGAGGAAATCTTGGTCTGCACGTCGTAGGACAGGCGGGTGTCCTGCTTCCAGCGCCACTTGAACAGGGGGTCCTTGTTCAGGCGCACCACGTGGCCCCAGGGGCCGCTGCTGTCGCGTTCCAGGCTGTGGATGGCCGCGTAGTTGATGTGCGTGCCCTGGGTGGACTGGTAGGACTTGATTTCCAGAACGGTCCTGTTGCGCCCGTCCAGGCGCACGGTCTTGTCGGCGCTGTTGAAGGCCGTCAGGTCGTTCATGGTCGTTTCAATGACCTTGTTGGGGTCGGCCACGCGTTCGGTTGGGTCCAGGTTCTGGCCGTCGTCCAGGGGCGAGTCGTAGTAGGCCAGGGTCTTTTGGGCTGCGTAGGTGCCCGTGCCCACGCTGCCCGTGGAGCGCAGGGCGTAGGCCGTGCGCAGGATGACCGTGGCGTTCTGGAAATCGCCGGCAGCGAAGGAACCGTCCACGGCTTCCAGGCCCTTGAGGGTCACGCTGCCGCCGCTTTCCACCACGCGCTGGCGGTAGGTGTAGGTCTTGTCCGCCTCGGGGATGTAGATGCGCCCGTTTTCCGGGGGGAAGTTGGCCATGGCGGCGGGCAGGCCGCCCAGGCTGGCGGCGCTGCCCGAGGGCGAGCCGTCCGTGGCGTGGGCGATGTTCACGAAGTCCAGGTCCGCGCTGGCGCCGAGCACGGCCCCGCCGGTCAGGGGCTGATAGGTGAAGGTCACGATCTGGCTGCCGTCGTCGGCGGTGCTGATGGTCGCGCCGGAAGCCAGCGTGGCGGGGGTGTCGTTGCCGATCTCGTCGCGCACGCTGATCTGGCTGCCCGCAGGGAAGGCGATGGCCCCCGAGGAAAGGTCGGTCATGTCCGCCAGGGGCACGCGGCGCACGGCCCGGGCGGTGATGGTCCGCGTGGCGGTGTTGTGCGAAAGGGGCCTGAAGCCGTAGGAGTACACGTCCACGCTGAAGCGCGTGTTGGTGTCCGCGTCCAGGATGAACTCGCGGCCGTCGATGTTCTCGAACAGTTCCGCTCGGTCGTCGGAGGCGCTCTGGGCGTTGTATTCCGCAGCGGCCAGGCGGATGCCCGCCTCGGCGGCGTAGAGCGCGGCGCGGCCGGGCACGGCGCCGGGCGGCTCCAGCACGTTGGTGCTCAAAAGGTCGTGGACCGACAGGCCCACCCCGGCCAGCAGCAGCAGGGTCACGATGAGCGGCACGATGGCCGCGCCGGGGCGCGACGCCGGGGCGAAAAGCGCGCGAAGTCGGCTCATTGCAGCCTCGGGGCACGGGCCACGCCCGTGTACAGCGGATTGACGGTGGTGGTGAAGGCCCGCTGGGCGTCCAGGTACTGCGAATCGAAAACCACGCTGACGCCGATCTCGTAAAGGTCGGTCAGGTCGCCGGAGACGGGATTCCAGGCGCTGCCGTCGGCGCGGCTGTAGGTCAGGATGTCGCCGTCGGCGGCCACGCCGTCCAGCAGCACCCGCCCGCCGAGCAGGATGGTGCCGCCCACGTGGCGCAGGGCCAGGGCCTGGCCGTCCACATCCAGGAAATAGAAATTGTCGCCGTCGTTGCTCGCGCGCTGGCTGGCGTCCATCCCACGCAGTTCCTGAAGCTCCACGAAGATGCGCGTGAGGCCCAGGCGGGCCTTCTGGGCCAGTTCGACGGACTCGGCGGCGGCGATCCAGCTCGTGGCCGTGTAGGTCAGGGCCGAGAGGAACATCACGCCCACGAAGGCCAGGATGCTCATGGCCAGGATGATCTCGATGAGGGTGAAGCCCGGACGCGTGCGCATGGCGGCTACTCGGCGAAGTAGGAATACATCACGTAATCGCCGCAGGTGAAACGCACCTTGCGGACGGGCGTGGAAAAGGTGAACGAGCCGCCGGAGTCCGAGACGGTCTCGCTGCTTACGGTGAAGGACACGTCGCCCGTGGCCGTCCACCCGGCCAGCAGGGCGTCCAGGTCCAGGGTTCCGGCCTCGATCTGCCTGCGGTAGGCGGACTGGAGGTCCTCGATCTCGCGCAGCAGGTCGTATTGGCGGTCGACCTGGATCACCGTCTCGTTGCCGAAGTGGGGCATGGTTTCGCGGGCCAGGGTGGTGACCATCACGGCCAGCACGGCGCCGATCACGAAAATGATGATGAGTTCGATCAGGGTGAAACCCGGGGTGAAACCCGGGGTGCGCCGGGGGCCGCGGGCGGCAAAAAAACGGCGGACGGCGGCTGTCATGGGATGTACCCCGTGTGCGCGGTGACCGTGAAGCTCATGCTCTGGCCGTCAAGGCTCAGGGTCACGGCCCGGTTGGCGCCCAGGGCGTTGGCATCGCCGAGGGCGGCGGAGGTGAACGTCTGGCCCCGGCCGTTGAAGGCCAGGGTGAAGGCCGCCGGGTTCAGGGCGCAGTGCAGGGTCACGGTGTCGGCGTCCTGCCCGGGCAGGCGCACGGGCGTGTCCGCGTCCGCCCCGGTGAACAGCCAGTAGGCCCCGTCCTGCCAGCGGATGCCGTAGGGCGTGTTCAGGCCCATGGCCTGGGCCTGGGCGAAGCGGATGTGCGTCTTGAGCACGGAAAATTCCTGGGGCAGCGTGCGGTCCTCTCCGCCCATGGTGCTCAGGGCGGCCACGGCCAGGATGCCCAGCAGGATGAGCACCATGACGGTTTCCACCAGGGTGAAACCCGGGGTGAAACCCGGGGCGCGCCGGGGGCGCGGCGGGAGGCGGCGCAGGGCGGTCACGGCTAGCGGCTCCAGACGGCGGGTTCGGCCAGGGTTGCGGCACTGCGCGCAAGGGCCACGCTCTGGCCCTCGAACTCCAGCGTGCCGCCGTCGGCGCCGGGAGCGGAGGCCCAGGTATACCGGGCTCCCAGGGTCGTATCCACTTCGGTGCGCACCGCGGCGTCCATGGCGGAATCGCTCCCCGGCACGGAGTTGCCGATGCGCTGCCTGCTCCAGGCCATCTTCTCGCGGGTGTTCAACTCGGCCACCCCGGCATCCACGGCGCGCAGGGCCGCTTCGTCCTGAAGCGCACCGTAGCGGGGCAGCACCACGACGGCAAGAATGCCGAGCAGCACCAGCACGGCCAACATTTCCACCAGCGTGAAGCCTGCCGCCGCATTTGCCTTGCGTCTCATTTTTTCAACACTTTCCACGGTTGTGACGACACCCGGCAGGCCTCCGGGAGGGGGAAGCCCCTCCCGGAGACCGCCGGAACCCCGGCCGCCGCGCTAGCGGCTCCACACATAGGGGCTTTCGGTGGCGGTGGCGCCGGTGGGAAGCGCTCTCGTCAGGTCGACCGGCGTCATGGTCGTCTGCGAAGTCAGGCGAATCGACCCGCCGTCGGCTTCGGGGCCGTCCGTCCAGGTGAAGTCGTCACCCACGGCGAAGTCGGCCGCAGCAAACGTATACGCGGTCCCCGTGAGTTTCCCCTTGCCCCAGAGCAGGCTGTCGCGGGCGTTCAGTTCGGCGATGACCGCGTCGACGGCCTTGTCGGCCGCCTCGCTCTGCAGGTCGATGTACTTGGGCACGGCCACGGCGGCCAGGATGCCGAGAATCACCAGCACGGCGATGATTTCGACGAGGGTGAAGCCCTGACGCTTCAGGGTGCGGGAAGTGGTCTGCATGACTGTGTTCCTCCGGAACGGTTGTTGGGTTGAAAAAGCCAAATGCCTTTGGCCCGGGAGGCCGGGCCTAGTGCGCCATCTTGGTCAAATCCCACATCGGCATGAAAATGGCCAGCGCGAAAAAGCCGACCACCGCCGACAGGGCCACCATGAGCAGCGGGCCGATCATCTCGGCCATGCGGCCCACCTGGTATTCCACCTCGTAGTCGTAGTGCGCGGCAACCTCGGTGAGCATGTCTTCCAGGTTGCCCGACTCCTCGCCCACGGCGATCATGTTGACCACCATGGGCGGGAAATAATCGCTGCTGCGCAGGGGCGCCGAGATGCCCCGGCCCTCGCGCAGCTTCTCGCCCAGCCCGTCGAACACGCGCGAGATGGCCGCGTTGCCGATGGTCCGCGAAATGATGTCCAGCGATGCCAGCACGGACACGCCGCTGGATTGCAGCAGCCCGAAGATGCTGGCGAACCGCGACATGGCCGCCTTCTGAAACACCGGGCCCACCAGGGGCAGGGCCAGGGTCAGCCGGTCCTTGTTCAGCCGCCCGACCGGCGTGCGCACGTAGAGGTACGCGCCGCCGACCACGGCCACCGTGCCCAGCAGCATCATCGGCCAGTAGGCCGAAAGGCCCTTGTACATGGCGATGCAGATTTCCGTGGGCACGGGCAGGTCGATGCCCGCCCGCTCGAAAAGCATGGCGAACTTGGGCACCACGAAGGACAAAAGGAACAAAAAGGCGCCCACGAGCATGACCAGCACGATGGCCGGATAGGTCAGGGCCGAGATGATCTGCTTGCGGACCTTGTATTCGTGGTCGATGAGATAGATCAGCCGGTCGAAGACGTTGACGAGGTTGCCGCTGATCTCGCCCGCTCGCAGCATGGCGCAGTACAGCTCGTTGAAGACCTTGGGGTGGCGCGCGAAGGCGTCGTAGAGCGTTGTGCCCTGCTTGAGCTCCTCGACCACGGCGCTCACCGTGCGGCGCATGAGCGGATTTCCCGACTGCTGCTCCATGATGCGAAAGACGTTGACGATGGAGATGCCCGCATGGACCATGGTCCGCACCTGCTTGGTGAACAGGATCAGCTCCTGGGGCTTGACCGATTGCAAAAACCTGACGCCCCCGCCGCCCTCGGCGGCGTCGGAGCCGCCCGCGCGCACGGCCTGGGGGATGAGCCCCCTCGCGGCCAGCATCTGCATGGCCTGGGCCTCGTCCGCCGCCGCCACGACCCCGCTCACCGGGGCCCCGGTCTCGCTCATGGCCTTGTATTTGTAGTTGGGCATCCGTCTCGTCCTGTTTCAGCAAAAAAATCTAGACCAGCACCGCCGTCAGCGCCTCGGCCACGGTGGTCACGCCCTGGGCGACCTTGCGGGCCGCGTCGTCGCGCAACAGACACAGCTTCCCGGCGTCCATGGCCGCCCGGGCGATCTCCGGGGCGGCGGCCCGCGCCAGGATGAGCGCCTGGGTGGCCTGATCGATCTCCAGAATCTCGTAGAGCCCGACCCGGCCGCTGTAGCCCGTGCCGCCGCACAGGCGGCAGCCCACGGCGCGGTAGTAGGTGCCGTCTTCGGGCAGGCCCAGCAGGCGCAGGCCCGCCGGGCGGCTGTCGTCCACCTCGCGGCAATGCGGGCAGACCCGGCGCACCAGCCGCTGGGCGATGGACACCAGCAGCGTGGAGGCCACCAAAAACGGCTCCACGCCCATCTCGATGAGCCGCGTCACGGCGCCCGCCGCGTCGTTGGTATGCAGGGTGGAGAGCAGGCGGTGGCCGGTCATGGCCGCCTGCACGGCGATGCGCGCCGTTTCCTGGTCGCGGATTTCGCCGACCATGATCACGTCGGGGTCCTGACGCAGGATGGAGCGCAGGCCGCTGGCGAAGGTCATGCCCGCCTTGCGGTTGAGCTGCACCTGCCGGATCTTGGGCACCCGGTATTCCACCGGGTCCTCCAGGGTCACGATGTTGATGTCCGGCGTGTTCAGCTTGCGCAGCACGGCGTAGAGCGTGGTGCTCTTGCCGCTGCCCGTGGGCCCCGTGGTCAGGATCATGCCGTAGGGCTTGACGATGGCCGCCTCGATCTTGGCGCGCTCCTCGTCGGGCATGCCCAGGTCGTCGAGGGTCAGGGCCGTGCCCGAGCGCATGAGCAGGCGCAGGATCAGGTTCTCGCCGTGGATGGTCGGCAGGGTCGAGGCGCGCACGTGCACCTCGCGGCCCTCGACGTTGAAGGTGAAGCGTCCGTCCTGGGGCACCATGGCCACGGCGATGTCCATGTTCGCCAGGATCTTGATGCGCGAGACGATGGGCAGGAAATAGTTGCGCGGCGGGGCGGGCACCTCGCGCAGGCGGCCGTCCACGCGGAAGCGCAACTGCACGTGGTCCTTCTCCGGGCTGATGTGCACGTCCGAGGCGCCCTCGCGCACGGCCTGGGTCAGGATGGAGTTGACCAGCCGGACCACCGGGGCTTCCTCGGCCATGTCCTGCAGGGAGGCCACCGCCACGTCGGCGGCCTGCTCCATGTCCTCGGTGCTGGCTTCGCCGCCGGCCGCGAGGTCCTCCATGCCGTCCATGACCCCGCCCAGGTCGTTGGCCACGCCGTAGAGCGCGTAGGTCAGGCCCTCGAAGTCCTTTTCGGTGCACATCACCGGCTCCACTTCCAGGCCGGTGTGGATTTCCACGGCGTCCAGGGCGGCGATATCCATGGGGTCGGGGGTGGCCACGGTAAGCAGGCGGCCCTTGCGCGCCACGGGCACCACGCGGTGACGCTGGGCCAGCTCGGCGGGCAGCAGCGACTCCAGGTACACGTCGTAGGAATATTTCTCGGAGCTGTAGGTATCGATGCCGAGCTGACGGCTGACCAGATCGATGATCTGGGATTCCTTGAGAATGGCCCGGTTGACCAGATATTCCCCAAGGCGCATGCCGCTGCCGCGCTGCTCGGCCAGGATGCGCGTCAGTTCCTCCTGACCCAGCAGTCCGGCCTCCACCAGCATCTCGCCCAGTTTCTTCTTCCGTGTCGCCTGCATATCCGCCTCGTATCCGTAGTTCCCGCCTAGCGCGGGGAAAGCATGGCCAAGCCGTGGCCCAGGGTCAGCGGGGCGCCGCTTCCGGCGGCTTCCAGGGCCGCCTGGGCCTCCTCGCGCGCGGCCCATGGCCCGCCCAGGGCCACGGCGAAGCGCGCGGTGCCGTCGTCGCCGCGCCAGGGCAGCACCCGGGCGTCCAGGCCCATCCGACGCGCCGCGCGGCGTGCGGCCCAGGCCGCGTCCAAAGTCGGACGCTCTTCCAGTTGCACCCAGAAGCGCTGCCCGCGGCCGTCCGGCAGGGGCAGCACGAGCCGCTGGCCCGCCCGCACCGACTCCGGGTCCGTCAGGTCGGGATTCACGGCCAGCACCTGCCCGAGCAGCGCGGGGGTATACCGCCCGTAGACCCCGTGGATCACCTGGGAAAGACTCTCGCCGGGGCCGACCTCCAGGCTGCCCAGCAACGGCGCGCCCTGCTCCGCCGCCGGAGCCACCGGGGCGGCCGGGGGCACCGGGGCGGACACCACGGCCTCAGGAAAACCGGCGGCACCGGACCCCGAGGCTCCTTCGGGAACCGGCACCGCAGGCGGTGCCGGAGCCACGGCGGCCTGAGCCCCGGGCAACACCGCCCGCAGGGCCGGAACCGGCAGCCACGCGGCGGCGCCCGCCACGGCCAGGGCCAGCGCCGCCGCCCCGGCAGCCAGGGCCGAAGCCAGCCGCCGGGCGGCGGGGCGCTCCTGGTGCGCCACGGCGCGCACCAGCCGCCAGCCCGCCCGCCTGCGGTCTTGCACGATGAGTGCCAGCAAAACCTTGTGCGCCAGACGGATGATCCGGCGCGGAAAACCGCCCGAGGCCAGGTGCAGCGCGAGGTAGCCGCCGGGGGTGAACGGCTCCGGCGCGCCGGGCGCGGCTCCGGCGCAGCGCAGCCGGTGGCGCACCAGGGCCCGCGTGCCCGCCGGGCCCAGGGGCCCCAGGCGGAACAGGGCGTTGACCCGGTCGGCCAGGTTCGGCGCCGCGTCCAGGGCGGCCTGGAATTCGTTCTGCCCCAGCAGGACGATCTGCAACAGCTTGCTCTCGTTGGTCTCGTAGTTCAAGAGTTCGCGCAGGGCCTCCAGGGCGCCGGGGGCCAGCTTCTGGGCCTCGTCCACCACCAGGACCACCGTCAGGCCCTGATCGACCCCTTTGCGGAACAGGGCGTCCTTGATGTCCTCCTTGAGGCGCCAGGGCGAGTCGCCGGAGGCCGGGGGCGCGCCGCAGAGCATCCCGCGCAGCACGCCCAGGAACTCGGCGGTGTCGGCGCAGGCCGGGTCGAGCAGCAGGTGCGTCTCCATGCCCGGGTCGGCGGCCAGTTCGCGCAGCAGCCTGCGGCACAGGGTGGTCTTGCCCGTGCCCACCTCGCCGAGGACCACGTTCAGCCCCCGGCGCAGGCGCAAGGCGATTTCCAGTCCGTGCAGGGCCGCCCGGTGCCCGGGCGACTCGTGGAAGAAGTCCGGGTCCGGCGAGTTGGAGAACGGCTCCCCACGCAGGTCGAATAGCTCGTAGTAGCGCATGGCGGCCTAGCCCCGGGCGTCCTCCCCGGCCTCTTCCTCGTGCTTGCGCTCCAGCTCCTGCTCGATTTCCTCCAGGCTCTTCTGACGGAAATCGGGCTGCCACTCGCCGAGCACCGTGGGCGTGATGAAGATCAGCACTTCCTCCAGGGAATTGCTCTTGCTGGTGGACTTGAACAGGTGGCCCAGGCCGGGCACGTCCTGCAAGCCGGGGATGCCCGCGTCGTCCGCCGAGAGGCGCTTGCGCGTCAGCCCGGAGATGACGATGGTCTCGCCGTCGCGCGAGATGAGCGAAGTCTCTGTTTTCTTCTTGATGATCAACGGGTTGCCGGAGACGCTGCGCGTGAAGTCCACCTCGTCCTTGTTGACCAGGATGTTCAGGCGCATGTGCTGGGTGTCGATGAGGTGCGGGGTGATCTCCAGGCGCATCAGCGCCTCCTTCCACTCCACGTCGGTGTTGCCCGCTTCGTCCAGGGTGATGAAGGGCACTTCCTCGCCGTTCTCGGTCACGGCGGTCTGGTTGTCCAGAGTGGTAATGGACGGGCTGGACAGGATGTTCAGCTTGTTGTCCTCCTGGAGGGCGGCAAGCTGGGCTTCGAGGATATTGCCGCCCAGGGTGCCGAACATGAGCGCCAGGGAGCCGCCGCGCCCGCTCTCGCCCAGGTCGGGCAGCATGTTGGAGAAGGCGCCCTGGTTGGACAGGCCCGTGGTGCCGCCCACCGTCGGGGTGTAGCCGGAGGTGGTGCCGGTGGAGCCGGAGATGGGGTCGCCGGTGCCGCCGGTGCCGCCGGGGGTGACCCACAGCGAGTCGCCATCGCCGCCCACGGAGGCGCGCTTGTACGCGCCGCCCCACAAGACGCCCAGGCTGCGCGCGGTCTCGCCCGTGGTTTCCACGATGAAGGCCTTGATGCGGATCTGCTTGCTGGGCTTGTCCGTCTGCTCGATAAGCTGGCTCATCTTGCGCAGGTCGCCGGGCACGGCGTTGATGACCAGGGAATTGGTGTGCTCCACCAGTTCGACGGAGCCCCGGGCCTTGCCGTCGGAATCCTTGGTCAGCAACTGGGCCAGGGTTTCGCGCAGCTTGGCGGCGTCGGCGTAGCGGATTCTGACCGTGGCGCTGTTCAGGGCCTGACGGTTGCGCAGTTCATCCAGGCGCACGGATTCCTCCATGTCCGCCAGGGTCATGACGCGCAGGATGTCGCCTTCCCACTCGTAGGTCAGCCCGTGGGTGCGCACGATGCCCCGGAAAACCTGGCTCCAGGGCACGTCCTTGACGCTCACGTTGATGAGCCCCTCGACCTTGGGGCTGACCATGATGCTCTGCCCGGCGATGCGCCCCAGCGCCCGCAGCACGGCCACGATATTGGCGTTGCGCATGTCCAGACTGCCGACCACCATGTCGGGCAGGTCGCGCTCGGGCCGGGCCTCGGAGGTCTGGGCGGCCTGTTCCTCGGTCACGTCCAGGGGCTGCTGGGTGGGCGTGTGGCCCTGGGACTGCTCGGCCATGGCGCGCCATTTCTCGAAGAAGGGATCGTCCTGGGGCTTGGTCTTGTTCGAGCAGCCGCCCAGGGCCAGGGCCAAAGCCAGGGCCAGGGCCGCCACTGCGGAGAACCCGCCGAAAATACGCTTATTGTTTCGCATCGCCTTCCTCGACGAACTTGATGATGTCTTCCTCGATGGGCACGACCACGTTCTCCAGCACACCCGTCTGCGGATTGCGGCCCTGGAGCACCACGGACTCGGGGCGGATGTCCAGCAGGGTGAACCCGGTTTCCCCGACCAGTTCGCCGGTGCGGTATTCGGAGTCGTTGACCACGGCCAGACGCTGGGCGCCCAGGGCCACCATGCCGCTGTACAGGAAGCGGCCTCCGGCTTCGAGCACCTCGTCCACCTTTTCGGGTCCGCCCGCGCCGGGGCGCGCGCGCACCAGCGGGTCGATGCTCTGCCCGGCGGCGACCAGGGTCAGGCGGTAGGCCTCGATGGGCGTCAGCCGGTCCTTGGCGACCACGTCGCGCACCGAGGCGGCCACGGCGTCCACGCGCCGGGCGTGCTCGGCGGCGCGGGCCTGAAGGTCCTCGCCCTTGTCGGCCAGCAGGTAGTCATAGCCCGCATAGGCCAGGGCCAGGGCCATGACCGCGAGCAGCACAACTTGACGCTTGGGCATGGGCTAGTTCCTCCCGGCCACGGTGGCGCGCTGTCCGGCCAGCCGGACCACCGTCGTCAAGGTGGCCAGGGTCCGGCCGCCGGAATCTTCGAAGCGCAGGGCCTGCATGCCCTGCACCCACTCCACCCCGCCGAGCTCGGCCAAGAAGCGGCGCATGCCGTCCAGGTCGCCCAGCAGCACGCACTGGGTGCGCAGGGTGCCCGCCTCCACGTCCAGCGACTCGGGAGCCGGGGTCACCGAGCGCACCTCCAGGCCATGGGCCCGGGCCAGGGAGCCCAGCAGGTCCGGAATGCGCGGGATGTCCTCCAGCCCCAGCAGCCCGCCTCGCAACTCGGGGAAGGGCGTCAGGTCCGCCTGGGCCAGGTCGGCGTAAATGGCCGCATAGAGCGGGAACAGCTTGCCCTGCCGGGAAATGACCTCCCGGGCCTCGACGATTTCGGCGTCCAGCCGCGTGACCTCGGCCATCTTCGGCTGCACCAGCAGCCAGAAGAAGACCCCCAGCGCGGCCAGACAGATGGCGATCTTCACGGCCACCTGGCCATCCAGGCGCACGGGTTTCCCGCTCATGCCGCCCCCTCCTTGCGCACCCGCACGTGGACCACGAAACGCAGCACCTCGCCGCCGGCGGCGGGCCGCAGCACCTGGCGTTCGTGGATCACCGCCCCCTCGAACAGCGGGGAGCCCTCGAGCCTGATCAGAAACGCCGCCAGCCGGGCGTCGTACATCTCCGGATCGCCCGCCACCTGCCCGTCGAGGACCACGAAGCCCGCCTGGGCCGGGGCCGGGGCGCCCTTGGCCGCCGGGGCCTTGGCCTGCGCGGCGGCCGGGCCGGGCAGCTCGACGCTCACGTTGCGCAACAGGACGGACTCGGGCAGCAGGGCCGAAAGCTCATTGAACAGGGCCAGCCCCTCATAGCGCCGGGAGAGGTCCTTCAGGCGCAGGCGCTTGCGGCCCAGGTCGCCTGCCAGATTCAGCAGCAGGTTCTGGTCCACCACCGGCTGGAAGGCCGCGATGCGCCCGCGCAACTGGCCCAGTTCGGCCCGCTTGCCCCGGGCCACGCCGTCCTGCCAGAACCAGACCCCCGCCAGGGCCAGCACCAGCGCCAGGAACACGGCGTAAACCGCATTGCCCTGCCGCACGACCTGGAGCGCGCGGTCCTTGGCCTTGTAGGTGTGCAGCAGGTTGGGCGTGTCGGTGGAATCGGACAGGGCCAGCCCGGTGACCAGGTTCAGGGCCAGGCGGTCGGCCCGGGCCCCTGGCAACCCGGCGGCGCCGACGCGGCAGGCGTCCGAGGCCAGGGGGTCCAGCAGTTCCGCCGGAATGCCCAGGTCGCGGGCCAGGGCGTCCAGCAGGGCCTGGCTGGAAGAAACCACGCCTGAAAAGAGCATGTGCTCCACCACCGCGCCGCCGTGCAGCTCGGAAAAATGGTGGAAGGTCCGGTCGAGCTGGCGGCCCAGGCGGTGCACGGCGGAACCCGCCAGTTCCACGACCTCGGCCTCGTCCAGTTCGGCCCCGGGCAGGGCCGGATCCGGTTCACCGCCCAGGAGTCGCGCGGAGAGCACCTGACGCGCGGTCTCGGCGTCCATGCGCGCCGGGGGCGCGGCAGGTTCGGGCAGGGGCATGGCCGGGGCGGGCTCCAGTTCCAGCTCCAGAGTCGGAGTTCCGGCGGGCCGGTCCTGCTCCGGAAGGATTTCCAGGTCGAGGTCCAACTCCATGGCCGACTCGGGCGCAAGGGGCCCGGAAGGCGCGGGCGGCGCGGGGCGGGCCGCCGCCTCGGCCCGCAGGCGCAGGCGCTCGTTGTAGCCCTCGGCCAGGGCGTCGGCCAGGCTGCTCAGGCCGGTGTTCACGCCGCGGCTCAGGACCAACTCGCCCCCGGTGAAAATGTCGATCCGCGACCAGTTGCGGCCGATGAACACGTTGGCGCAGGGCCGGTCGGCCCCGGGGGTCCAGTTGCGGCGGAAGATGGTCTGCAACGCCAGGGGCGAGATGGTCAGCCCCGCGAGCCTGTGCCCGGCCGAGGCGAACAGGGCGGTGACCCGGGCCACCTCGGCGGCGGGCACGAGGTACACCAGGGCCCGGCGCTTGGCGATGCCCTTGTCGTCCACGTCGCCCTGGATCTCGTAGTCCATGACGAACTGGGCGGGGTCGAAGGGCCGCTCCTTCTGCGCCGTCCAGTACACGGTGTCGGACACCCGCGACGGCGGCACGCGGGGGATGTTCACGTGCAGCAGCTCGGCCTGGGCGCTGGAGGCCAGGGACCACAGCTCCAGGCCCTTGTCGCCCTGGAGGAATTCGTTCAACTGGCGGCCGAGGAAGGCCGGGAAATCCGGGCTGTCCGGCCCCATCTTCGGCCCGAAGGGCACCTCGCGGCAACCCAGCAGGCGCGGCCCGTCGGCCCCGTGGGCCATCTTGGCCAGCCGCAGGCCGGTGGGCGCGATGTCCACGCCCACGACGCCCCCCTTGCGCGCCGCGCTGCGCGGCGCCGTCAACTGGCGCAGCACGGCGCGGCTCCGGCGGCCGGGCCCGGCGGAGGCGGCGGGCGCCCCCCCCTTCCCGGTCCGGCCCGAAGCCCCGGCTCCGGACGCACCGGCCCCCTCCGCACCGCGAATGATGCGCAGCAGCTTGTCCGTGGAATTTCCGCCCCGTGCGGCCATGATGTCTCCTTCCCTCTCCCGTCGCGGGTGTCTCCGCTCCGAAGCGCTTACAGAAGCACAAGCCGGAGACGTTTTCGAGACACTTCTAGAGATTTTCTAGATGCCGTGAAAAACGCCAGATTCTACCTAGAGGAAGAGGGGTTGGGGGGTCAATAGGGTCTTCCGCTCAAATGCGCCCAAGCCGACCAGGACATTCCCCTAGACTATGTAAGAATATTCTGGCAGCGTGGGGGAAAGCCCCAACCGGAGAAAACAGACCGACATCACTTCCGTTTGCTGGAACCGGAAGCGCCCGGGGCCCGGCACGGTAATCTTTTCCACAGGTGAACAAGCCCATGGACATCCTGTTCATCGACGACCAGCCCATCGTTTTCCGGGGCGCCGCCGCCGTGCTGGCCGAAGGGTTTCCCGGCTGCTCCTGCACGGTGACGGGCACCCTGAGCGAGGCCGAAACGCGCCTGACCCTGAACCCGCCGGACCTGGTGATCCTGGAGCCGGGGCTGGCCGGAGGCGATGAAATGCTGCGCGGCATCGTCACGCGGCATTCCCGGGTGCCGGTGCTGGCCTTCAGCCTGTTGCCCGAGCAGGCCCACGCGCCGCGCGCCCTGCGCGGCGGCGCGCGCGGATTCGTCTCCAAGGGCGCAAGCGAGAAGGATTTCCTGGATGCCGTGCGCGCCGTGCTCGCGGGCAGGCGCTACGTCAGCCCCGGGCTGGGCAACGTGCTGGCCGCGCGGCTGGCCGTGCCGCGCCCCCAGCCGGCCCGCGCCCTGCTTTCGCCCCGCGAGCTGGACACCGCCCGGGCCCTGGCCCGGGGCGCCCGGTTGACGGACATCGCCCGGGCCATGGGCGTCAGCGTCAAGACGGTCGGCACCTACCGCGCGCGGGCCCTGGCCAAGCTGCACCTGGGCTCCAACGCCGAACTGGGCGCCGCCGCCCGGGCCCTGGGGCTGCTGGCTCCCGCGCCCTGAGCCGCGCCGCCCTCCTTCGCGCTTCCCGCCCGCTGTTCCCCGCAAGCGAAAACGAGAGCGCCCCGCCGCCTTGCGGCGACGGGGCGCTTCGGTTCCCGCGCCTTCCGGGCGATCAGCGCATGGGGTGGTGCGGCGACATCTCCGGGGTCAGCCCGGCATCCGGCCCGTGGCAGACCACGCAGTTGCCCCGGGCGCCGATGGCGGCGTTGAGCTTCTGGTATTGCAGGGGCTGCACCGCGTCGCGGTCGGCCCCCAGCGGGTTGGCCGAGGGGTGCGTGGCGTGGGGGCTGTTGTGGCAGGCGATGCACGGCACGTTGCCCGTGTGCTCCTTGCGCGCGCGGTACAGGCCTCCGGAGTCGGCGGTCCAGGTGTTGAAGGCCACTGCGTCCGCGCCGGGGCGGGTGTAGCCGTCGGTGTGACAAGTCAGGCAGTCGGGCTCCTGAAGCCACGGGGTGCGCGCGTTGATGGCCGCCACGTCGGGCAGCAGGCGCGGGCTCACGGCGCGCATGAGCAGCGGTGCGCGCGCGTTGCCCTTTTCGTTTTCCTTCTTGAGCAGCGAGAGGGCGTGGTCCTCAAGGTAGCCGTGGCAGGGCGTGCAGGTCATCCCGGCCTTGCCGTGGCTGTCGCGCAGGCAGCGGGTCAGCCCGGCGGTGCTGTCGGGGTGGCAGTAGGAGCACGTCTCCGCGCCCCGGCCCTTCAGGTAATTGACGTGGAAGCCGTGCAAGGCGGCGGGCAGGCTGAGCAGTTCCGGCCGGACGTTGGCATTGAACAGCGGGTCGGGGTGGCAGCTCTGGCAGAGCACGGGCTTGCCCGCATCGGCCCCGGCCAGCAGCTCCGTGCCGTTGCGCTTGTCGTGCACGGTGAGGATGGCGCGGGCCGTCTCCAGCGAGACGCCGGTGCCTTCGGAGCGGCCCCAGGTGCCGCCGTGGCAGCGCCAGCAACTCATCTCCGTGCCCACGGGAACCACCGCCTGGGTGGCGGCCAGTTCCTTGCCCGTGGCCTTGTCGGTCGCGCGCACGGTGAACAGCGGGTACGGGTTCACGGAGCCGTCGTCGGAATACGGCACCACCGGAATGCCCACGGCGTCGAAGACCTTGGTCTTGGCGTTCCACTTCATGGGCCCCTGCAGGGTGGCCCCGGCGGTGGAGGTGTCGGCGGGCAGCGCCTTGCCGGAGATGGATGCCGCGAAGTCCCAGTAGCGCACGTGGCGCGAGGGCTGGCGGAAACCCTCGGGGGCCTCGTAGCTCAGGGCCACGGCGTCGTCGCCCAGCATCCGCGGCTTGGCCCCGCGCCGGATGACCACCGCGCCCAGGGCGTTGCCGGGCGGCAGGTAGGAGTACATCGCGTCGCAGTCGGTGATGCACTTCATGCCCAGGGTATTCCAGGTCAGCAGGACGTATTCGTCCTTGGCGGGGTCGAAGGGCGGGATGGTCACGGGAAGCTGGGGCAGGGACGCGGCCGCCTCGGCGGGCTCGACCCGCCCGTGCAGCCCGGCCACCACGTAGGCGGCGATGGCGTCGCGCTCCTCGCGGGTGCCCGTGAACGCGGGCATGTGGTCGAAGACCAGGCCCTGGCCCTCGATGTAGGCCTCCAGGCCCAGGCGGGTCAGGTGCGCGGTGAGCGGCATGATGTCGATGCCGCCCTCGCCCACGCTGTGGCACGGGCCGCAATGGGCCGTGAACAGCGTGGCTCCGGCGGCCAGTTCCGCCTTGGTCGGCGCGGGGCGGGACGGATGGGCCGCCGGAGCCGGAGCGGGCAGCCCCAGGGCCAGCAAGGCCAGGAACACGACGGCGGACAGCCACGCCCGGCGGCGCGGGGCGCACCGTGCCGAAGCCGGGCGGGAACGCGAAAACGAAAGACGCGTGGTGGACATGCAACCTCCCTTGTTACGGACAAGCGGCCTTGCGGCCGGACGCAGACGTGGCGCCCCTGGCGAAAGGGCGCCGAACCGGGCGGAGAGGCTCGGTCAGTATAGCTTCTGATATAGGAAACGGTTTTCGTCAACCCCGAAGCTTTCCGGCGCCGCGGCCCGGCCTCAGCCCGGGCGCCGCCGCAGGCCGTACCGCTTGAGCAGCGCGTACAGCCGGGCGCGCGACAGGTCCGCCACGGCACAGGCCCGGCGCACGTCCCCGCCGGTGACGCGCAGCAGTTCCACCAGGTAGAAACGTTCGGCCTCGTCCAGCCGGCTCTGGCGAAACGCCGCCAGGGTCGGCAGCTCCGCGCCGCCCAGGCCCGGGGGGCCGCCCGCTGCGCCCGGGGCGCCCTCGCCCAGGGTGGCCCGGGCCAGGGCCGCGCGGATGTTGGTCGGCAGGTGGCGGGCCAGCAGGTTGGGCTCGCCCTCCGCCGAGGCCAGGGCGTTTTCCACAGCCCCCATCAGCTCGCGCACGTTGCCCGGCCAGTGGTAGCGGCCCACGGCGTCCATGAAATCCGTGGCCATGCCCTTGACCACGATGCCCAGGCGGCGGCAGAAGCGCTCCAGGAAGCACCCGGCCAGCAGCAGGGCGTCGCCTTCGCGCTCGCGCAGCGGCGGCAGGACGATGGAGATGGTCCGCAGCCGGAAGAGCAGGTCCTCGCGGAACTCGCCCTGGCGGGTCATGGCCTCCAGATCGCGGTTGGTGGCCGCCACCAGCCGGAAGTCGCTCTCCACCAGGGCCGAACCGCCCACGGGCAGAAAGCGCCGCTCCTGGAGCACCCGCAACAGCGCCTTCTGGATCGCCAGGGGCAGTTCGCCCACCTCGTCCAGGAACAGCGTGCCCCTGTCGGCCTGACGGATGAGCCCCTCGTGCCTGCGGTCCGCGCCGGTGAAGGCCCCGCGCTCGTGCCCGAACAGCGTGGACTCGGCCAGGTGCTCGGGAATGGCCGCGCAGTCCAGGACCACGAAAGGCCCCCTGCCGCGCGCGCTATTGGCGTGGATGGCCCGGGCGAACAGCTCCTTGCCCGTGCCCGTGGCGCCGGTGAGCAGCACCCCGGCGTCGGTGCGCGCGGCGCGGGCGGCGCGCTCCAGGCAGGCGGCCATGGCCCGGCTGGCGGAAAGGATGCCCGTGTCCTTGAGGGGCGGCACGGGGCCCGAGGCCTCGCGGGTGTGCCGGTAGGCGATGGCGCGCTCCACGGGCAGGCGGATGCCGCCCAGGGTCGGCGGCTTGGTGATGTAGCTCCAGGCGCCGCCCCGGATGGCCAGTTCGGCCCCGTCGGCGTCGCCCGCCCCGGTGAGGATGATGACCTCCGGGGCCGCGGGCGCGGAGCGGAAGCGCGGCAGGGCCTCCAGCCCGTCGCCGTCGGGCAGGCGCACGTCGAGAATGACGACCTCGTAGCTTCCGGCCTCGGCCATTTCCAGTCCCCGGGCCAGGGTCCGCGCGCTGTCGGGGGCGTGGCCCAGGGAACGCAGCACCTCCGCCAGGGCCGCGCAGAGCATGGGGTCGTCGTCCACGATGAGGATTTCAGCCATCGCCGCCGCCCTCCCGGCGGCTCCGGGAGCGGCCCAGGGTCCGGCGCACGGCGGTGCCCAGGCTCCGGGTGGTGAAGGGCTTGCGCAGGTAGTCCGCGCCCAGCTCGCGCAGCAGCTCGGGAGTCACGATCTCGCTGTAACCCGAAACGAGCAGCGCCGGGAGGCCCGGGTCGTCCTGGCGCAGGCGGCGGATCAGGGCCGTTCCGGTCATGCCGGGCATGGTCACGTCGGCCAGGACCAGGGCGAAGCCCGCCCCACCGGCGGCGAAGCATTCCAGGGCTTCGGCGGGCCCGGCGCAGGCCTCCACCCGGTAGCCCAGGCCCTGGAGCACCATGGCCGTGCTCTGGCGCAGCGGCGCCTCGTCCTCCACCAGCAGAATCAGTTCGCCGCCGCCCACCGGAGTTTCGGCGGCCCCGGCGCGGGCCGCGTCCCGCCGGGTCTCGGCGCGCGGCAGCAGCACATGGAAGGCCGCCCCGGCCCCGGGACTGCTGCGCACCTGCACGGCCCCGCCCAGCCGCCCGACCACGATGCCGTGGACCACCGTCAGCCCCAGGCCCGTGCCGCCGCGCTGGCGCGTGGTGAAGAAGGGATCGAAGATGCGCTCCAGGCGCTCGGGGGGGATGCCCTCGCCGGTGTCGCGCACGGTAAGCATCACCGCGAGCTCCATTTCCGCCTCGGGGAACATGGCCCGGCAGGGCGCGCCCCGGTCGGCGGCCTCCAGGGCCAGGGTCAGGGTGCCTCCGGCCCGGCGCATGGCATAGGCCGCGTTGGTGGCCAGGTTCATGACCACCTGGTGGATCTGGGTCGGGTCGGCCAGCACGGCGTCGTCGGGGGTGCGCAGGTCGAGCCGGATCGCGATGGTCGCGGGCAGCGAGGGCCGCAGGAAGTTCTCGCACTCGCGCAGGATGCCCGCGAGGCCGAACACGCTGGGCTCCTCGGCCTCCCCCCGGCGCGACAGGGCCAGAATCTGCCCGACCAGGGCCCCGGCGCGGTGGGCCGCGCCCAGGATCTCGCCCAGCCCGGCGCGCACGGGGTCGCCCTCGGGCAGCCGGGCCAGGCCCAGCTCGGCATGCAGGATGATCGGGCCCAGAATGTTGTTGAAGTCGTGGGCGATGCCTCCGGCCAGGGTGGCGATGGCCTCCATCTTCTGGGCCTGGCGGAGCTGGCGCTCCAGCTCGACCACGCGGGTCACGTCGCGCCACACGCTGACGAAGCCGAGCACCACCCCGCCCCGGCCCCGGATGGGCGAAACGGTCTTCTCCACGCGGATCATCCGCCCGTCCTTGACGGTGTGGAAGGTCCGCCCGGTCCAGGCGTCGCCTTCGTCCAGGGCGGCGCGAATCTCGGTATAGGCCGCCTGCTGGTGGCTCCCCTGGTAAAGCAGGGCCACGGGTTTGCCCCGGACCTCGCGGAACGAATAGCCGGTCATGGCCTCGAAGGCCTGGTTCACGTAGCCGATGGTGAAGTCGTTCTCGATGAGGATCACGGCCTCCACGGCCTGTTCCAGGGCGGCGGACAGGCGCACCCGGTCGTGGGCCAGCCGCCAGTGCCCGGTCACGTCGCACACGAACACCGCCAGGGCCCGCACGGCTCCGCCCGCGCCGAGCACCGGCTGCACCAACACGTCGAGCACATGCCCCGAGGACGACCTGTCCTGGTAGGAGCGCGGCAGCCCGAGGCGGGCCACGTCCTCGGCCACGGCCCGGCGCAGGGTCGCCGCCCCGGGCGCGAACAGGTCGAAGATGCAACGGCCCACCAGTTCGCCGTGGGCCAGCCCCAACCGCGATGCCAGGGCCGCGTCGGCGGCCAGCACGGTGCCGTCGGGGTCGATCAGCATGGCGTAGTTGGAGGCCGGGTCCAGGGTGGGAACCGCCGTAATGCCGTCGGCGGGCAGGAACCAGTCCGGAGCCCGGCGCGTCGCGTCCTGCATGGCACTCACCCCCCGTTACAGGCCAGGCGGAGCAACCCGATGCTGACTATGGGCCGCTTTGACGCAAATTGTCAAATCGCTCCAAATGCAAGAACGACGCTAGGATTTTCCGGATGCCCCACCCCGTCTGCCCGCAATGTCTTGCCGGGCGAGACACCCCGCAACGCGCGCCCTAGCCTGCGAAGACCCATTGCTTTTTTACGCCGTCTCGCCGCGCGAGACGCCGCGGGCCGACCACCAGTCTAAACGTAACATAATGAAAATAAAGGGTAAACAGTATCTCCATACATTCCCGGCAGGTTTTCCGCCCTCCGGGTTCGTCTTGCGGCGCAAGACAAACCCGGCCCAGGAGCCGGGTGCGGGCCGCCCCTCCCTGGGAACACCAGCCCAACAGCTTGAAAAACAACGTCTTTCCCATGCAGGTATGCTTCTTGTTCTTCGGTGGGCAGAAGCGACACGTCCAGGCGCGCCGGCGGCGCGCAAGGAGAAGAGCCATGCCGAACCGCATCGGCGTCTACGTCTGCCATTGCGGCACCAACATCGCGGGCAAGGTCGATTCCCACGGGGTGGCCGAATTCGCCAAGAGCCTGCCGGGCGTGATGGTTTCGCGCGACTACAAGTTCATGTGCTCCGACCCCGGGCAGGAGATGATCATCGAGGACATCAAGAACCACGGGATCAACCGCGTGGTGGTGGCCTCCTGCTCGCCCCGGCTGCACGAGAAGACCTTCCAGAAGGCCTGCGCGCGGGCCGGGCTGAACCCCTTCCATTTCCAGATGACCTGCATCCGCGAGCACGTCTCGTGGGTCACCCGCGACCCGCAGGAGGCCACGCGCAAGGCCAAGCACCTGGTGGCCGCCGCCGTGGCCCGCGTCCACTGGCACGAGGATCTCTACTCGCGCAAGGAGCGCGTCCACCCCGATGTCATGGTCGTGGGCGGCGGTATCGCGGGCATCCAGGCCGCCCTGGACGTGGCCCGCTCGGGCCACCGGGTCCACCTTGTGGAGCGCGCGCCGTCCATCGGCGGGCACATGGCCCAGTTCGACAAGACCTTCCCGACCCTGGACTGCGCGGCCTGCATCTCCACGCCGAAGATGGTCGCCGTGGCCCAGGACCCCGACATCCACCTGCTGACCTGGTCGGAAGTGACCAAGGTCGAGGGCTTCGTGGGCAACTACACCGTCACCGTGCACAAGAAGCCGCGCTATGTGGACGAGGACCGCTGCACCGGCTGCGGAATGTGCCTGGAAAAGTGCCCGACCAAGGTCGTTTCGGAGTTCGAGGAAGGCCTGACCACGCGCCGGGCCATCTACCGCAATTCGCCCCAGAGCGTGCCGAGCTTCCCGGTCATCGACCCCGACCACTGCCGCACGCTGACCGGCAAGAAGTGCGGCGCCTGCCAGAAGATCTGCCCTTCGGGAGCCATCGACTACGAGCAGACCGCCCAGGACTTCGAGCTGGAAGTCGGCTCCATCATCCTGGCCACGGGTTTCGACACCCTGGACCCCACGCCCATGACGCAATACGGCTACGGACGCTATCCGGAGGTGTACACCTCGCTGCAATTCGAGCGCATGAACAACGCCGTCGGCCCCACCGGCGGGCGCATTTTGATGAAGAACGGGCAGCCGCCGCAAAGCGTGGCGATCCTGCACTGCGTCGGCAGCCGCGACGCGAACCACCACGAGTACTGCTCCCGGGTGTGCTGCATGTACGCCCTCAAGTACGACCATCTCATCAAGGACAAGATCGGCCACAAGGCCAAGGTCTATAATTTCTACATCGACCTGCGCTGCTTCGGAAAGGGCTACGAGGAATTCCTGCGCCGCGTGCAGGAGGAGGACGTGACCTTCATCCGGGGGCGCCCGGCGGAAGTCGTCGAACAGGACGGCAAGCTGGTGGTCGTCGCCGAGGACACGCTGTCGGCCACGCTGGTCCGCGTGCCGGTGGACATGGTGGTGCTCTGCACGGCCATGCAGCCGCGCGCCGACGCCGCCGAAACCGCGCGCGTCTTCGGCATCAGCCAGGGCCAGGACGGCTTTTTCCTGGAAGAGCACCCCAAGCTCGGCCCGGTGTCCACGGCCACCGACGGCATCTTCCTGGCCGGAACGTGCCAGGCCCCGCGCGACATTCCCGACGCCGTGGCCCACGCCTCGGGCGCGGCGGCCCAGGCCCTGGCCATGGCCGCGCGCGGCACGGTGGAAATCTCGCCCACGGTCTCCAGCATCGACCCCGATATCTGCACCGGCTGCCGGGCCTGCGTGGGCCTGTGCGCCTATTCGGCCATCGAGTTCGACGCCCGCCGGGGCGTGGCCGTGGTCAACGAGGCCATGTGCAAGGGCTGCGGCAGTTGCGCCGGGCACTGCCCCAGCGGCGCGGCCCGGGTCCGGCATTTCAACGGCCGCCAGGTTTTCGCCGAACTGGAGGGCCTGCTGGACGCCCTGCCTCCGGTCCCCGCGCCCCAGGCGCAGGCCGCCCCCGAAACCCCCGCCGCACAGGCGTAGACCGGCACCGCAAGGGAGGAGCCATGAGCCAATTCGAACCGACCATCGTAGCCTTCGTCTGCAACTGGTGTACCTACACGGCCGCCGACCTGGCCGGCACATCGCGCATGATCCAGCCATACAACGTCAAGCTCATCCGCATGATGTGCACCGGCATGGTCGATCCGAAATACATCATCCGCGCCCTGCTCTCCGGAGCGGACGCCGTGCTGGTCAGCGGCTGCCACCCCGGCGACTGCCACTACATCAACGGCAACTACAAGGCCCGCAGGAGGGTCAAGCTGCTCCAGGAGATGCTGGCCCAGTTCGGCATTGACCAGCGCCGCCTGAAGCTGACCTGGATCGGCGCCAGCGAAGGCAACGACTTCGCGCGCACCGTGGCCGAACTGGTGGAGGAAATCCGGGCCCTGGGCCCCAGCGAAGCCCGCGCGGTAACGGCCCTGTAAGGCCGCAAAGGAGAACGCCATGGCAACCATCGCACGCATCGACATCGGCGAGGGCGGCCCCGTGCGCGCCGTGCAGGGCTTCCTGAAGACCCTGCTGGCCAGCGGCGGCGTGGACGCCGTGCTGACCCCGGCCCACCTGGCCCCGGGGGGCACCGTCATGCCGACCCTGATCAACGACCCCGCCGCCCTGGACCAGGCCGACCCCCTGTCCCCGGCCTTTCCGCTCAACGCGGCGCGCCTGGTGTCGCGGCTCACGCGCGGCTCCACCTCGGGCCGCCACGTGGCCGCCGTGCTGCGGCCCTGCGAAATCCGCGCCTTCATCGAGTTGGTCAAGCTCAACCAGGGCGGGCTGGACAACGTGCTCCTGGTGGGCGTGGACTGCCCCGGAGCGATGACCAACGCCGACTTCCGGGCGTTCGGCCTGGAGGGCAACCTCCTGGAGCGGACCGGCGACTTCCTGCGCGCGGCGGCCGGGGGCGAGCCTCGGGCCGGCGGCCATGGCGTGGCCAAGGCCTGCCTCGTCTGCGAGCACCCGACCCCCGAGGGCGCGGACCTCATCCTCGGCCTGCACGGCGCCGACCTGGACCAGGCCATCCCCGTGCTGGGCAACACCGCGCGCGGCGAGGGCGTGCTGGCCCGCCTGGGCCTGCCCGACGCCCTCGGCGCCCCGGGCCGCCGCGAGGCCGTCGAGGCCCTGACCGCCCGGCGCACCGCCGCGCGCGACGCCATGTTCGAGGCCACGCGCGCCCGCACGGCCTCCCTGGCCGGGCTGGCCGAATACCTCTCGGGCTGCGTGAACTGCTACAACTGCCGCGTGGCCTGCCCGGTCTGCTACTGCAAGGAGTGCGTGTTCCTCACCGACGTGTTCGACTACAAGCCCGACCAGTACCTGGGCTGGGCCCACAAGCGCGGGGCCGTCAAGCTGCCCACCGACACGGTGTTTTTCCACCTCACGCGCCTGGCGCACATGAGCACGGCCTGCGTGGGCTGCGGGCAGTGCTCCAACGCCTGCCCCAACGACGTGCCGGTGATGGAGCTGTTCCGCACCGTGGCCGAGCGGACCCAGCGGGCCTTCGGCTACCAGCCGGGCCGCAGCCCCGACGAGGCGCCGCCGATGACCGTGTTCCGCGAGGACGAATTCAGCGAGATGACGGGCGAGGCGCACTAGCGCGACGGAGGACGCCATGAAGAGGAAGCACTACGCGGCGCTGGTCGTGGGCGCGGGTATAGCGGGCATCCGCTCGGCCCTGGATCTGGCCGAATCCGGCCTCAAGGTCGCGCTCGTCGACAGGCGGCCCAACATCGGCGGCATCCTGGCCCAGCTCGACCACCAGTTTCCCACCGATGCCTGCGGCATGTGCAAGATGCTGCCCCTGACCAGCCGCGACTCGTCCAGCCAGTTCTGCATCCGCAAGGGGCTGTTCCACAAGAACATCGACATACTGCTGCATACCGAGCTGGCCGCCCTGGAAGGCGACCCCGGCAAGTTCCGGGCCACCCTGCGCCAGCGGTCCACCTTCGTGGACCCCACCCGCTGCATCAGTTGCGGCGAGTGCGCCAGGGTCTGCCCGGTGCATGTGCCGAGCGAGTTCAACTCCGGGCTGGCCTCGCGCGGGGCCATCTACCTGCCCGTGCCCCACGCCATCCCCAACCACTACGTGGTGGACCTGGACCGCTGCACGCGCTGCTGGTCGTGCTTCGAGGCCTGCCCGACCGATGCCATCGACTTCAAGTACGCCGAGCGCAAGGACTTCCGCGTGGTGGCGGCCCTGCCCGACGAGGCCGCGCGCACCGGCCTGGCCGCCTGGCTGGCGGACCAGAACTTCCCCCTGGCCCTGGCCGAAAGCGGCGCCGCGGCCCAGCAGGCCCTGGAGCAGGAACGCACGGCGCTCCTGCTGCTGGACCTGGCCGTGACGGACGTGGACCCGGAAAAGATCATGCGCCGCGGCCTGGAGCTGTATCCCGACCTGCATGTGATCCTCGTGGCCGGGCCGGACGACCAGGACCGCGCCGAGGCGCTCGTCCAGGCCGGGGCCCGCCAGTGGCTGGCCCGGCCCCTGGAGCGCACCGTGGTCCGCTGGCTGGACCACTACTACATCCGCGCCGTGTCCGACCTGCGCCACGAGCTGGAGGTCGGCGCGGTGGTGCTGGCCTGCGGGTTCGACTGCTACGACCCCGCCCAGGCCGGGCAGCTTTGGGGCTACGGCCTCGTGCCCGGCGTGGTCACGGCCCTGGAATTCGAGCGCATGTGCTCGGGCACCGGGCCCACCGGCGGCCGCCTGCTGCGCCCCGACGGCCGCCCGGCCCGAAACGTCGCCTGGCTGCAATGCGTGGGCTCGCGCGACCCGGCCCACGGCGCGGACTACTGCTCGGGCATCTGCTGCATGTTCGCCATCAAGGAGGCCCGCCTGGCCCGCAGGCTCGACCCCGCCGCGCGGGCGACGATCTTCGCCATGGACGTGCGCACCTACGGCAAGGACTTCCAGCGCTACCGCGACGAGGCCGAAGCCCGCGACGGCGTGCGGTTCGTGCGCACGCGCATCCATTCCATCGAGCCCGACCCCGAGGCCGACGGCGTGCCCATCGCCTGGATGGACGACGACGGCACCCTGCGCCGCGAGGTCTTCGACCTGGCGGTGCTGGCAACGGGCGCGCGCCCGCCCGCGGGCAGCGACCGGCTGGCCGAGGCCGCGGGCATCGCCCTGGACGACAACGGTTTCGCCGTCGCCCCGCCCCTGCAGCCCGCGCGCACCTCGCGCCTGGGCGTGTATGCCGCCGGGGCCTTCAACGAGCCGCGCGACATCGCCGACTCGGTCATCCAGGCCGGGGCCGCGGCCCTCAACGCCGCGCGCACCTTCAAGGTCCACTCCCCGCCGCGCGAGGAGGAGCCCGAGCCCGTGCCCGAATACCGCGACGTGACCCGCGAGGCCCCGCGCACCCTCGTCGTGCTGTGCGACTCGTGCCCGACCCTGGAGACCAAGGTGGACATGGAAACCCTGGCCGCGCGTCTGGCCGGGCTGTCCACGGTGATCCGCGTGGCGCGCGTCCAGGGCGCCTGCTCCGCCCCGGGCTGGCAGGCCGTGCAGGATCTGGCGGCCGAGCTGCGGCCCAACCGCATCCTCGTCGGCGCCTGCATGCCTTACGCCTACGTGCCCCGGCTGCGCGAGCTGGGCGCGCAGATCGGGCTGGACCCGGCCTTCATGGACGTGACCGACATCTACACCCCGACATTCCCCGGGGCCATGGAGCCGGGCCCGGCCCTGGAGACCGAAATCTACACCGCCCTGGCCATGGCCGCCGTCAAGCTCGCCGGGGCCGAGCCTTCGCCCCTGCTGGGCAGGCTGCCCGTGACCCCGCGCGCGCTGGTGGTCGGCGGCGGGCTGGCGGGCATGACCGCCGCCCTGGCCCTGGCCGACATGGGCCACGGCGTGTGCCTGAGCGAAAAGGCCCCGCGCCTGGGCGGCATGGCCGCCGCGCACCACACCATGCTGGGCGGCGGCGACCCGCGCCGGACCATGGAGGATCTGGCCGAGCAGGTCATGCGCCACCCCAACATCAAGGTCTTCACCCAGTCGCGGATCATGCTCTCCATGGGCCGCGCCGGGCGCTTCATGACCGCCCTGGCCACCGCCGAGGGCCCGGCCCTGACCGTCGAACACGGGGCGACCATCATCGCCACCGGCGGCCGCGAAGTGGTGCCCGACTCCTACGGCTACCGCGTCCACAAGACCGTGCTGCGCCAAAGCGAGCTCGAAGCCCGCCTGGCCGACGGTTCCCTGGACACCGGCGCCCTGACCGGGGTGGCCATGATCCAGTGCGTGGAGTCGCGCGAGGAGCCGCGCAACTACTGCTCGCGCATCTGCTGCGCCGCGGCCCTGAAGAACGCCCTGACCCTCAAGGAACGCAACCGCGACCTGCCGGTCTACGTGTTCTACCGCGACATCATGAGCTACGGCTTCACCGAACGCTTCTACACCGAGGCCCGGGCCAGGGGGGTGCTGTTCATCCGCTACGCCCCCGCCGACAAGCCGCGCGTGACCTTCGACCAGGACCACAGGCCGACCATCGCCGCCACCGACCCCGTGCTGGGCCGCGAGCTGCGCGTCAGCGTCGATCTGCTGGCCCTGTCCGTGGGCCTGGAGCCCGGCGACAACGAGGAGCTGGCCGAGGTCTTCAGCCTGCAGACCGGGCCCGACGGGTTCTTCCGCGAGGCCGAAAGCAAGTGGCGGCCCGTGGAGTTCCTGCGCCAGGGCATCTTCGTCTGCGGGGTGGCCCACAGCCCGCGCAACATGAACGAAACCATCGCCTCCGCCGAGGCCGCCGCGCAGAAGGCGGCGCGCATCCTGGCTCACAAGGACGTGGTCGGCGGGCGCGTCACGGCCCAGGTGCGCCACAGCCTGTGCTCGCTGTGCGGGCGCTGCGTGTCGGCCTGCGCCTACGGGGCCCGACGCATCGACCTCGAGCGCGGGCGCGTGGAGATCGACGAACTGCTCTGCCAGGGCTGCGGCTCCTGCGCCGCCGTGTGCCCCAACAGCGCCAGCGTGCTGGCGGGCTTCAAGGACGGGCAGGTCCTGTCCGTCATCGACGCCGCCCTGGCCGAAACCCCGCAGCCCACGGAGGCGACGCCATGACCCGCATCCCCCTGACCCAGGCGGCCGACCCGGCCCTGGCGGGCGCCATGGGCGAGGTCCGCGCCATGCTGGCGGCCTGCATGCAGTGCGGCACGTGCAGCGCATCGTGCCCCAACGCCGAGAGCATGGACATGACCCCGCGCCGCATGTGGCGGCTGGTGCTCATGGGCCGCGCCGACGCGGTGTTCTCCAGCGGCGCGTTCTGGATGTGCTCCAACTGCTACGCCTGCACCCTGCGCTGCCCGCGCGGCCTGCCGCTCACCTCGGCCATGAACGCCCTCAAGCGCATCGCCGGGGCCTCGGGGCACCCGGCCCTGGCCCGGCACGGCGCCTTCTACCGCGCCTTCCTGGGCAACGTGCACCGCAGGGGCCGCGTGCGCGAAACGGAAATGATGATGCGCTACTTCAGCGCGGCGGGCCCGGGCGAGGCCCTGCGCTTCACCCCCCTGGGGCTGCGGCTCATGCGCCGGGGCAAGGTGCGCCTGGAGCTGGGCTCCGGCCCGTGGGACGGCGTCCTGGGCCCGCTGTTCGAGCGCGCCGCCCGCCTGGAAGCCAAGGAGGCCCGCCCATGACGACCGCAACGGACCTGAAGTACGCCTACTACCCCGGCTGCTCCCTGACGGGCACCGCGATGGAGTACGACGTGTCCACCCGCCTGGTGCTCGAGCGCCTGGGCGCCCGGGTGGCCGAGATTCCGGGCTGGACCTGCTGCGGCGCCAGCGCGGCCCCCGCCGTGAGCGCCCTGCTGGCCATGGCCCTGCCCGCGCGCAACCTGGCCCTGGCCGAGCGCGACCTGCCCGGATGCGACGTGCTGGCCCCGTGCAGCGCCTGCTACCTGAACCTGCTGGCCGCGCGCCGGGAGGCCCGGCGCGACCACAAGCTGTACGCCCGCGTGCAGGACGCCCTGACCGCCGAACACCTGCCCTGGGAGAACGGCGTCGAGGTCCGCCACCTGCTGGACGTGCTGGCCAACGACATCGGGCCCGGACGCATCGCCGGGGCGACGGAACGCCCGCTGGCCGGGCTGGTGCTGGCCCCGTACTACGGCTGCCAGACCCTGCGGCCCTATGCCGCGTTCGACGACCCCGAGCACCCCGTGAGCATGGACGCCGTGCTGCGGGCCGCGGGGGCCGAAGTCCTGGCCTGGGACAAGGGCGCCCGCTGCTGCGGGGCCTCGCTGTCCACCACCTGCCGCGAGGCGGCCCTGCCGCGCATCGCGGAGATTCTGCGCGCCGCCGCCGGGGCCGACGCCGTGGTCACCGTCTGCCCCATGTGTCAGATGAATCTCGAAGCGTTCCAGAGGCAAGCCGGGCTGACCGCGCCGGTGGCCGTGCTGTATCTGCCCCAGATCCTGGGTCTGGCCATGGGCCTGGACGCCGGGCAGGTGCGACTTGGCAAGAACCTGGCCGTGCCGCCCGGATTCCTCGCCCGGCTGCGGCACGGCCCGCCCGCGCCGCAGCCCGCGACCCAGGCGGCGGAGGCCGGCTAGGCCGGCCGGCCCTCCACCGCGCCCCGCAAGGGGCCGCCGGGGGGCGGAGGCACCCCCGCCCCCCGGCCAAGGCCCGGCCCGCCGGGCGCCAAGGCCGAGGATCAACCCTGCAACAGGGGGTAACATCATGTTCAAGGACATCATCCTGGCTGTGACACCGTCCGAGGTCTGCCGCAGCGCGGCCAACGCCGCCTTCGCCTTCGCCCGCAAGCACGAGGCGAACATGACCCTGCTTCACGTCTGCGGCCTGCCGTCCCCCGGCTGGGGCGCCATCGAGCACCTCATGCCGTCGGGCGAAGTGGAGCGCATCAAGGCGACCATCGAGCAGGTCTACGCCCCCCAGCTCGCGGACTGCCCGGGCTGCGACGTGCTCGTGGTGCCCGGCATCCCGCACGCCGAAATCCTGCGTCTGGCGCGCAAGAAGAACGCGGACCTCATCGTCATGGGATGCAGCACCGAAGACGACCTGCAACGCCGCTCGCGCATGTGGGGCATCGCGGGCTCGAACATCGAGCGCGTGAGCCAGAAGGCGCGCTGCCCGGTGATGATCGTGGCCCGCGAGGTGCCCGAAGGCCGGATGCAGTTCGCCAGCATCGTGGTGGCCACGGACTTCTCCTTCCAGGCCGAATGCGCCGTGGGCTACGGCGGGCAGCTCGCCCGCCAGTACGGCGCGGCCCTGCACGTCTTCCACGCGCTGGACGTGGGCCACGGCATGGAGGCGCCCGACCAGCGCCAGATCGAAACCGGCATCGCCGAAGCCCGCCAGCGGATGCTCAAGGAATTCGCACCGCGCCTGGAAGGCATCCGCGAAGTGTCCTACGAGAGCTGGGAGGGCGTGCCGTCCATGGAAATCCTCAAGTACGCCCGGATGCGCGGGGCCGACCTGATTCTCATGGCCCACCACAGCCAGGAGAAGGACCCCGAGGAGGCCTACCTCGGCTCCACGGTGGCCCAGGTGGCCCTGAACGCGAGCTGCCCGACCATGAGCATCAACCGCCACTTCGACCTGCGCTGCGGCATGTTCTACGACCAGTCCGGCGCCGCCGTGCAGCCGGAGCGGGCCGCCGAACCGACCACGGCCTAGCCCGACGGCCCGGGGGCACCCGCCGCCCCCGGGCCGCAACCGCCCGCCGGGGGAGCGCTTCCGCGCCTCCGGCGGCTCCAAGCGCCCAAGGAGCTTGCCATGGATACAGCGCCCCAAACCGCCGCGCCCCAGGCCCCGCCGCCCGTGATTCCCCGGGCGATGCCCGCCGATGTCCGCGACTATCTGGCCAAGTTCGATTTCAACGCCTGCACGGCCTGCGGCACCTGCTCCAACGGCTGCCCCGTGACCGGGACCCCGGGCATGGAAGGCTGGGACACCCGCCGCGTCATGCGCATGCTGGCCCTGGGCCTGGTGGACGAGGTCGTGGACTCGGCCTTCCCCTGGCTGTGCACGGGCTGCGGCCGCTGCGCCCAGGCCTGCCCCCAGGGCGTGGACATCCCCGGGGTCATGGGCCACATGAAGCACCTGCGCGAGCGCGACAAGGTGCCCGGCAGCCTGCACAAAGGCATGGCCAACAACGTCGAGACCGGCAACAACCTGGCCATCGCCCGCGAGGACTACCTGACCGGCATGGCCGAACTGGGCCAGGAAATGGCCGACGACGACTGCCCGGGCTTCTATGTGCCCGTGGACCGGCAGGAGGCCAAGATACTGTTCTTCCCCAACTCCAAGGAGGTCTACGGCGACTTCGAGGACCAGCTCTGGTGGTGGCGCATCTTCTACGCCGCGCGCGAGAACTGGACCGTGCCCAGCGAGGGCTGGGAGGCCGTGGACTGGGCGCTGTTCACCGGCAACTACGACGCCAACCGCCTGCTGGCCAAGCGCAAGATCGACTACATGCAGCGCATGGGCATCGAACGCATGATCATGCCCGACTGCGGCGGGGGCTCCTACGGCTGCCGCAAGGGCATGGAACGCTGCGTGGTCGAGGACCCCAACAACCGCGTGGGCTACCTCTACCTCTACGACTATCTGGTGGAGCTCATCCGCGACGGGCGCATCCGCCTGGACCCGTCGGTCAACGCCGGGCGGCGCTTCACCTGGCACGACTCGTGTAAGCACGGGCGCGAACTGCTGCGCCACTTCGGGCGCGGGTTCTTCGAGGAGCCGCGCTGGATACTGCGCCAGTGCGTGGACGATTTCGCCGAGATGACCCCCAACCGCGAGCTGAACTACTGCTGCGGCGCCGGGGGCGGCATGTGGCCCATGCCCTACGAAAAGGAATCCGCCTGGCAGGCGCGCCACAAGTTCAACCAGATCCGGCGCACCGGGGCCGACGTGGTGGTGGTCGGCTGCTCCAACTGCCGCGACCAGATCATGAAGCGCATCCCCAAGTTCTACCCCGAGGCCAGGTACGAGGTGAAGTACATCTGGCAGCTCGTGGCCGAGACCCTGGTGCTCGACCCCTGGACCGAGGCCGAGGCCGAGCGGGCCCGGGCCGAGGCCCAGGCCCAGTGGGAACGCCTGGGCGTGGACCTGGAGGCCCAGGAATACTGACCGCCCGCCCCGGAAAGGCCGCCCGTGCCGCCCCGCGCGTCACGGGCGGCGCGGGCATCTGCTGAAATTGACAATTCCAGCCAGAAGCTTCGACAATTTTGCTTAAACTGCAGGTGTGTTTTCCTTTTTTGTCAACACAGGACAGTGCCCGCCCCGAACTCCTCGCTTCCTCGCCTCAACATAAAACAAATAAAATCAATATAATGGCTGCCGATTCCTGGGAGACGCCGCCGCCGCGCACTCCGGCACTGCGGTTGCATAGCCCGCTCCATGCCGCCGTCCCTGACCCAGCTCAAGCTGCAAGTGCTCTCCGAGATCAGCACCATCATCCACAAGGCCCTGGACCTCGGCCAGGCCCTCAAGGAGGCCCTGCGCATCCTGTCGGCATCCCTGGCCATGGAGCGCGCCACCGTGACCATGCTCGACCGCGACACCGGCGAACTGGTCATCATGGCCTCCCACGGGCTGACCGAGGAGGAGCGCCGCCGGGGCGTCTACAAGACCAACGAGGGCGCCACGGGGAAAATCTTCCGCACCGCCACCCCGCTGCACATCCCCAACGTCTGCAACGAGCCGCTGTTCCTGAACAAGACCCGCGCCCGCGACGGCGGGGCGCGCCCCGTGTCCTACACCGGCGTGCCCATCATCCTGGGCAACGAGACCATCGGCGTGCTCAGCGTGGACCGGCTTTTCGGCGAGGGCGTGGACGTGCGCGAGGACATCGACTTCCTCAACGTGGTGGCCACCCTGCTGGCCCAGATGTTCCGCATCAGCGAGACGGTGCGGCGGCGCGAGGAGGAGCTGCGCCGCGAGAACGTGACCCTCAAGTACCAGATTTCCAAGGAGACGCGCGGGCTGTACATCGTCGGCGCCAGCACGCCCATGCAGGAGGTCGAGCGCCAGATCGAGAAGGTCGCGCCCACCAAGGCCACCGTGCTGCTGCTCGGCGAGTCCGGCACGGGCAAGACCCTCATCGCGCGCATCATCCACGATCTCTCCGAACGCAAGGCCCACCCCTTCGTCAAGGTCAACTGCGCCTCCATCCCCGAAAATCTCCTGGAATCCGAGTTGTTCGGTTACGAAAAAGGCGCCTTTACCGGCGCCACGTCCTCCAAGCCCGGCCGTTTCGAGGACGCCCACCGGGGCAGCATCTTCCTGGACGAAATCGGCGAGTTGCCCCTGCCGCTGCAATCCAAGCTGCTGCGCGTGATCCAGGAGCGCGAGTTCGAGCGCATCGGCGGCAACCGCACCCAGACCGTAGACGTGCGCATCCTGGCCGCCACCAACCGCGACCTGCGCGAACTGGTCGACCAGGGCGAGTTCCGCCTGGACCTCTACTACCGCCTGAACGTGTTCCCCATCACCGTGCCGCCCCTGCGCCGCCGCAAGGAGGACGTGCCCGGCCTGCTCAACCACTTCCTGCGCAAGATGGCCCACGAGTACGGGCGCAACCTCTTCCTGACCCCCGGGGCGCTGGATTTCCTCACCGCCAGCGACTGGCCGGGCAACGTGCGCGAGCTGGAACACCTGGTCGAACGGCTGGTGATCATGGCCGAAGGCGACCGCATCGACGAGACCCTGGTCCGCCTGGCCCTGGACACCGGCGCGGGCGCCCCGGCCGGACACGCGGGCCCCGCCGCCCGGGCCACCCTGCCCCACGACGACGGCCCGCAGCAGCGCAAGCCCTCCCTCAAGGAAATGGAGCGCGCCGAGATCATCTCCGCCCTGCGCGAGGCGGGCTGGATCAAGCGCCGCGCCGCCGAGACCCTGGGCCTCACTGAACGTCAGATCGGCTACCGCATCCGCAAGTTCGACCTCGAAGACCGCGTGGCCGCCGAGCGCATGCGCCTGCGCAACGCGCGCTGACCGCACGCCCCGCCGCCGTCGCCTCCGCACCGGACCGCCCCGGCCGGGCATCCCCCGCGCACCAATATTTCCGATGGAAAACGTGGTGTCTTTGACTTATGCTGCGGCTCCCCAAAACAAGGAGTTGCCTATGCCCCTGGCGTCCATCGTCCCGCTTCTCATCTGCCTCCTGTTCGCCCTGCCCTGCACCGAGGCCCGCGCCGACGCCGCGGCCGACGGCCGGGCCATCCTGGAACGCCAGCGCGACCTGCACGAAACGTCCAGCGCCACGTCCACCGTGGTCATGATCCTGGCCGACAACACGGGCAACAAGAAGCAGCGCGAGTTCAAGACCTGGAAAAAAACCATGACTGATGGACTGGCGCGCACGCTCATGGTCTTCAGCGCCCCGGCGGACCTGGCCGGAACGGCGCTGCTCAGTTGGGAGACCGAAGATGCGCTGGCCAGCCAATGGCTGTACATGCCCTCCACGGGCAAGATGCAGCGCGTGGCCTCCAGCTCCAAGGCCGACTTCTTCATGGGCACCGACTTCACCTACGAGGACATGGAGCCCGACGACCTGGAACAGTACACCATGACCCTCACCGGCTCGGCGGACGTGGACGGCCAGGACTGCCACGTCATCGAGGTCGTTCCCGCCAACGAGACCAAGGCCAGGGAGTCGGGCTACGGCAAGCGCGTGTTCTACGTGCGCAAGGACATCACCTTCACCGTCAAGATCGAATACCACGACCCGCGCGGCAGGCTCGTCAAGGTCCAGACCGCCCACGACCTGGAGAACGTGCGCGGCGACATGTGGATCGCGCGCAAGACGCTGATGAACAACCTGCGCGCCAAGCACCAGACGCTCATGGGCCTGGCCGCCTTCGCGGTGGATGCGTCCATCGACGACGAGGTGTTCACCGAGCTGTACGTGACCCAGGGCCGCGCCCTGCAATAGCCCCCAGCGCCCCGCCAGCCCAGCCGGAGTTTGCCCGTGCAGCGATTCATGCGTTTTGCCTACGCCCACCCCTGGGCGGTCGTGCTGACCCTGGCCGTCGTCACCGCGGCCTCGCTTTTCATCGCCAAGGACCTGCGCCTGGACCCGTCCGTGGACGGGATGATGACCGACGACCCCCGGGCGCGGGCCATGTACGAGCGCACGGTGGAGACCTTCGGCACCGACCAGGTCACCGTCGTCTGCCTGCGCGACCCCGACCTGTTCGACCCCGAACGCCTGGCGCTCATCGAGGAGCTGGCCTACCAGTTGGAGAGCCTGCCCGGGGTGGTGCGCGTGGAGAGCCTGTTCTCCGTGGCCGACTTCCGCAACGACGCGGGCACCCTGCGCTCCGGCCCGCTCATGCGCCAGCCCCCGGCGGACCGCGAGGAAGCCCTGGCCGCCAGGGCCCGCGCCCTGGAAAACACGCTGGTGGCGGGCAACCTGCTCTCGCGCGACGGCACGACCACCTCGGTCAACGTCTTCGTGGAGCCCGACCCGGACGACCCGCAGTTCTACGACACCCTGGCCGCCGCCATCGAAAAGCTCCTCGAACCCTGCCAGGGCCGTTTCGAGGAGGCCTTCCAGCTCGGCAACCCGTACTTCCGCACGGTCATCTCCCAGACCATGATCCACGACCAGATGCGCCTCGTGCCGCTGTCCGTGGCCGTGCTCATCCTGACCCTGGTGCTCATGACCCGCTCGCCCGCCAGCGCCATCCTGCCGCTGCTCACGGCGGGCACGAGCATCTGCTGGATGGCGGCCTTCATGGTCCTGGCCGACATCCCGCTGAACATCCTGACCATCATCGTGCCCTCGCTGGTCATCGTCATCGGCTCCACCGAGGACATCCACCTGATCTCGGAATACCGCGAGGGGCTGCACAAGCGCGGCCCGGGCAAGCTGGCCTTCGACTACATGGTCTCCAAGATGGGCGTGGTCATCCTCATCACCAGCCTGACGACCTTCCTGGGCTTTGCCTCCATCACGGTGAACAAGATCGAAATCCTGCGCCAGTTCGGCATGGCCGCCGCCTTCGGGCTGCTGGTCAACCCCGTGATCACCGTGGCGCTCATCCCGGCCTACCTGCGCCTGACGGGCGGGCGCGGCGCCTCGCCCCAGGCCCCGGCCGGGCCCGCCCGGCCCGACGACGACGAGGACGCCGAGCCCCAGCCCTGGAAGAAGAGCCTGAGCCTCTTCGACGTGCTCGGCCGCGCCGCCAGCGCCGCCGCCAACCGCCACGACCGCAAGCTCGTGGCCGGGCTGCTGCTGTTCGCCGTGGGCATTTCCCTGTTCGCGGTCAACGTGCGGCTGAACAACGACATCCTGGGCGTGTTCAAGAAATCCTCGCCCATCCGCCAGCGCACCGAGGCCATGGGCGCACACCTGCCCGGCGTGCAGACCTTCTCCATCGCCGTGGCCAGCGGCGTGGAGGGCATGTTCAAGAAGCCCGACGCCCTGCGCGCCATGGCGGCCATCCAGGACTACATCGCCGCCAGCCCGGACTTCGACACGTCCTTCTCCCTGGCCGACTCCCTGCGGCTCATCAACCGCGAGATGCACGGCGGCGACCCGGCCTACTACACCATCCCCGACACCGAGGCCCAGGTCGCCCAGTACCTGCTGTTCATCCACGACTCGGACCTGCGCCGCAGCGTGAGCCCCGACTTCAGCCAGTTCCACATCCTGGTCCGCCACAGCCTGCAATCGTCCTACGACCAGAAGCAGGCCCTGGCCGGGCTGCGCACCTTCATGGACCAGACCCTCGGCCCGCACTACACGAGCGACTTCACCGGCGAAAGCATGCTCATCCTGGGCGGCGCGGACAGCATCGCCGAGGGCCAGGCCCTGTCCATCGCCCTTTTGCTGGGCATCATCTTCCTCATCATGTCCGTGCTGTTCGTGAACATGAAGGCCGGGCTGCTCTCCCTGCTGCCCAACATCTTCCCGGTGCTCATCATGTTCGGCACCATGGGCATCCTGGGCATCCCGCTGAACATCGGCACGGCCATGGTCGCGGCCATCGCCATCGGCATCGCCGTGGACGACACCATCCACTTCATGACCCGCTACAACAAGGAAATGCTGCGCCTGAAGGACCAGCACCGGGCCATGGAGGTCTGCATCCACGCCGAAATCCGGCCGGTGACGGCCACCTCCCTGGCCCTGGCCCTGGGCTTCTCGGTGCTGCTGGCCTCGGAGTTCGTGACCATCATCCAGTTCGGCGCCCTCTCGGCCCTGGTGATGATCGCCGCCCTGGCGGGCGACCTGCTGCTCACCGGGCCGCTGCTGACCAACACCAAGCTGCTCACCCTGTGGGACATGCTCTCCCTGCACGTGGACCCGCAGCTCATCCGCCAGTCGGAGTTCTTCCGCGACCTGCGCCTGTGGCACATCAAGAAGCTCATCCTCATGGGCCGCATCCAGGAACGCCGTGCCGGGGAAACGATCTTCAACGAATGGGACCAGGGCGATTCCATGTACATCATCCTGGACGGCGAGGTCCGGGCCTTCTCCATCCAGGAGGACACCGGGCGCGAGGTGCCCTACGCCCTGTTCGGCGTGGGCGACGTGTTCGGCCAGACGGCCATGCTCGACCCCGGGCCGCGCTCCTACTCCGCCCGCGCCTTCTCGGACCTGCACCTGGTGGAGATCAGCCACGCCGACTTCCTGCGCCTGCACCGGCTGTACCCGCGCCTGGCCAGCATGGCCCACCGCAACCTGGCGCGCATCCTCGGCCACCGGCTGGCCATCGCCAACGTCATGTACTACCAGAAATCCCTGCAACACCAAGGATGAGGCCATGAAACACCCCGCGATCCGCCGCCCCGCGCACGCCCTGCCCCTGGCGGCATGGCTGCTGGCCCTGGCCCTGACGGCCCTGCCCGCCGCCGCCGACGAAGTGGACCTGCTTCAGGACCTGGACGCGGCCATGGCCGCCAGCGCCGAGAAGGAACAGGCCGCCCCGCAGGCCCAGGGCGCCGCCGCCCAGTTCGCCGACAACCTGGACCTCACCGTGCGCCTGCGCGGGGCCCACTTCCTGCAAACGGCGGGCGACGACGGCCTGCCCAAGGACACCCAGGACAACCTCGGCGAAGTCCGCCTGGAATACGCCACCAGCGCCACGGTGGAACGCGTGCGGCTGGTGACCTCGGGCTGGATCGAGGCGGGCAACCAGCAGGACACCTACGCGGGCGTGAGCCGCTTTTTCCAGGACGACAACCGCCGCCGCAACGCCTGGGAAATCAACGAACTCTACGCCGTGGTGGACCTGGACGCCGCAGACCTGACCCTGGGCCGCAAGGTGCTGCAAAACGGCATCTCGACCCTGGTCTCCCCGGCCAACCGCTACAGCCCAGTGGACTTCAACGATCCGTTGGACCCGCGCCGCCTGGGCGTGTGGCAGGCGGCCCTGGACGTGCCCGACGGCGACACCACCTGGACCGTGGCCCTGATGCCCTTCTTCACCCCGCCCAAGACGCCCAGCCCCGAGTCACGCTGGGTTTCCGGCGACGCCTGGGGCGGCATCCCGGCCTACTTCGGCAACAGCCAGGGCCAGTTCGACGACTTCCTGGAATGGCTGCACTTCTTCTCCAGCCTGACCCAGGTCGATCTGGTGACCCTGTTCGAGAACTTCTTCGGCATCAGCTTCGGCGGCACCACGCCGGACATCACCACCCGCTACGACCTTCCCGACGCCGACGACCCCGACCAGTGGAGCTACCTGGGCCGCGTGAAGACGACCATGGGCGGCTGGGACCTGTTCGCCTCGGCCTTCCGGGGCCCGAGCATCTACCCCGTCATGCGCGCGGACCTGAACCAGACCGCCTCCAAGGTGGCCATCACCGTGGAGCACCCCGTGGCCGACCAGTTGGCCAGCGGCTTTTCCACCACCTGGAAGGAGCTGGAATTCCACGGCGAGGCCCTCTACTCCCACACCGAGGACGGCAAGGACGACAGCTACCTGCACTACGTGGGCGGCTCCACGTGGTCCAACCAGTCCTGGCCCGCGCGCCTGGGCCTGCACCGCTTCGACCTCACGGCCGAATACGTGGGCGAGAGCATCACCCACCACCAGAACGCCGACGGCTACTTCATCTCCTCGCGCGACGCGCGCCTGGGCCGCAACGACGCCGTGCTGCGCGCCGAACTGTTCCTGACCGAGGACGTGAGCCTGCACTACCTGGCCGACATCCTGCTCTCCAACTCCGCGCGCATGCACCGCGTGGGCACCACCTGGCGCATGACCGACAACCTGACCTGGCACACGGCCATGGAAATCTTCGACGGCCCCGGCACCAGCTACTACGGCCGCTGGCGCGACCAGGACCGCGTGGTGACCACGCTGGAATACCGCTTCTAGGGCCGGACTTCGGGCAACGGGAACACCATTCCCCCGCACCCCGCCAAACGACGCACGCCCCGCCGGATCCTCCGGCGGGGCGTGCTTGATTGTCCGCCGTCGCGCGGCGGATCAGCCCTCCGGGCCGATGGTGCGCACGGAGACGATCTTGTCCCAGTCATAATAAGTGTTCGTGGTCTTGCCGTCCTTCACGCAGGTCACGCGGACGAACTCTTCGCCGATGAACAGGGTCGCGTCGTTGTAGACCTCGCCCTCGTTGACCTGGATGGCGATGTCGCCGCGCAGCTTGCGCGACAGGGTGCCGTGCACGGGCTTGGATGCGTACTCGAAGACTTTTTCCAGGGTCGCCTTGTTCATTGCGCTCTCCCCGCCTTGCGGCGCATGGTTTGGATCGTGTTTTTCGCTCCCGGCCGTCCGGACCGCCCGGATCAGCCGCAGCCCTCGCCGCTGCGCCCGCCGCAGCAGCCGCCGCCGACCCCGGCCCGCCGGGCCTTGAAGGGCGCGAGGCTGCCGCCGCCCAGGGCCGCCGGAAGCATGTCGTCGATGAACCCGGAGCAGACCTCCACGGTCAGGCCGTATTCCGCCAGAAGCTGGGCGGGGATGGGCCCGGCGGCGGCGCACAGCACCGCGCGGCAGTCGCGCAGGGTGGCGGCCAGGGCCTCCCAGCGCCGGGGGCCGCCCCCGGCGGGCGGCGCCTGGCGCGTTTCCACCAGCACCGGCGCCCCGCCGCGCAGGCCCCAGACCTGGAACTCCCGGGCCTCGCCCAGGTGCTGGTTGACCAGCATGCCTTCGCGGGTGGCCACGGCCACGTAGGGCCGCGTTTCCCCGGCGGGCAGTTCCAGGCGCGAGCAGGCCGACAGGCAGCCCGCCATCTCGCCCGAGCGGTCGTCGTCGAGCAGGCCCACGGCGTCGGCGCGGCAGCGCTTGCAGTGGGTCATTTGGGCCAGATGCTCCCCGGCGGCCTTGCGCAGGGTACGGATTTCGGCGGCCGTGGGCTCGGGCAGGTGGCCGAAGGCCGTGCCCGGGTTGGGATGCAGGGGAATCAGGTTGTGCAGGTCCACCCCCTCGGCGGCCATGACCCGCGCGATCTCGGCCACGTGGTGGTCGTTGACCCCGGGCAGGACGATGGTATTGACCTTGACGGTGATGCCGCGCGCCTTGAGCCCGCGCACGGATTCCATCTGCCGCGCCAGGATCAGACGGCCCGCCTCCAGGCCCCGGTAGACGACCTTGCCGTCGCGCACCCACTTGTAGACCGCCCCGGCGATGGCCGGGTCCACCGCGTTGACCGTCACGGTCATATGCGTCACGCCCAGTTCGGCCACGGCGTCCAGATACGGCGGCAGGGCCAGCCCGTTGGTGGACACGCAGAACAGCAACTGCGGGAAACGCTCGCGGATGAGACGCATGGTTTCCAGGGTTTCGGCGGCGTTGGCGAAGGGATCACCGGGCCCGGCGATGCCCGCCACGGTAATGCGCGGCTCCTTTTCCAGCACCTGCTCCATGTAGCGCGCGGCCTGGGCCGGGCCGAGCACGGCCGAGGTCACCCCCGGGCGGGACTCGTTCACGCAGTCGAACTTGCGGTTGCAGAAATTGCACAGCACGTTGCAGCGCGGGGCCACGGGCAGATGCACGCGCCCGCACTCGCCCTTCACGTCCTTGTTGAAACACGGGTGCATGACCCTGTTGCGCTCGGTGCGCGGGGTGATGTTCAGTTCTCTCATGACGCTGCGCTCCTAGATGTATCCGTAGCCGATGTCGGAAGTGCTCTGCTTGCGTTCGATGACGGTGTTGACGATGCGGTCGAACAGTTCCTGCGTGCCGCCGTAACCCAGGTGGCGCAGGCGCTGGCCGCCGAAGCGGTCGTGGATGGGGAAGCCCACGCGCACCAGGGGCGCGTCCAGGCGGCCCGAGGCGCGGTAGCCCTTGGAGTGGCCGACCAGCAGGTCCGGCGCCAGGGCCCGGGCGTCGCCCTCGATCTCCCAGAAGTCCGCACCCGTGCGCACCTGGGGCAGCTCGGGCATCAGCCCCTCGCAGACCTCGGCGATGGCCCGGCCGAAGCCCTCGCCGCGCGCCCCCGTGGCGCACAGCACCGGGCGCACGCCCATCTCGGCCAAAAGCGCCGTCAGGCCGATCACGAGGTCCTCCTCGCCGTAGACCACGGCCCGCTTGCCGAACACGTACTTGTGCCCGTCCACGTAGGCGTCCACCAGTCGGCCGCGCTCCAGTTCCAGCTCCCTGGGCATGGGCGTGCCCGTGGCGGCCTCCAGGGCGGCCATGAAGGCGTCGGTTTCGCGCAGGCCGATGGGCAGGCCGACCCGCGCCAGGGGCACGCCGAAACGCTGGGCCAGGGCCGTGCCCGCCGTGGTCTTGGCCCCGGCCAGCACGCGGCCGCATTCGATGCTGCCCAGGGCGCCGCCCATGGTCCGGATGGCCGCCACGGGCGTGCCGCCCGAGGGGATGGTCTGGTAGTCCTCCAGGGCCGGGCCGTCCAACGTGTCGGCGTAGTCGGGCAACAGCACGGGCTCCACGCCGAAGGCGCGCACCAGGGCGCGCAGGTGGCGCAGGTCCGCCGCCGAAACGAAACCGGGCATGACGTTCACCGTGCGCGAGGCCGGAGCGGGCTCCACGGCCAGTTGCTCCACCAGGGCGCGCACCGCGCCGTGGAAACCGTCCATATGCGTGCCCGAATAGCTCGGCGTGGACACCTGGACCACGTCAGGCAGGTCCAGGTCGCCGAACTCGGCTCGGAATTCCTTGAGAATCATGGGCACGTCGTCGCCGATGGTCTCGGTCAGGCAGGTGGTGGCCACGCCGATGACCTGGGGTTCGTACTTGCGCATGACGTTGAGCAGGCCCTTCTTGAGGTTCGGGCCGCCGCCGTACACGGCGTTCTTTTCCCCCAAAGCCGAGGAGGCGATGTCCACCGGCTCGCGGTAGTGGCTGATGACGTAGCGGCGCATGTAGGTCGCGCAGCCCTGGGAGCCGTGCAGGAAGGGCACGCAGCCCTCCACGCCCTTGAAGGCCAGGGTCGCGCCCAGGGGGGTGCACAGCTTGCACGCGTTGGTCGTCGAAACGTAGGGCGAGTCCTTCATCACTTCTCTCCTGCGGTGCGGCGGGCCGGGGTGCCGTCCATGTTCGGGGGTGTGGGGGTCGTCGGTTGCCGGGAACCCGAAGGCTCCGGCCCGCCGCGTCGCCTGGGCACGAAATGCCACACCGGGCTCATGACCGAGGCGTGGACCTCGCGCGCGAAGTTCAGCATGCCCGTGAAGCCTTCCAGGGCTTCCTTGCGCTCATGGTTGTGGTCGCAAAAGCCCACCCCGAGCTTGTAGGCGATGGGCCGTTCCTTGACGCCGCCCACGAACACGTCCACGTCCTTCTCCTTGATGAACTGGGACAGTTCCAGGGGGTTGGCGTCGTCCACGATGATGGTGCCGGGATCGGTGATGGTCGCCAGCTCCTCGTAATCCTCGCGGGTGCCGGTCTGCGAGCCGACGACCACCACCCGCATGCCCAGGTGCCGGAAAGCCTTGATGAGCGAGAAGGCCTTGAAGGCGCCGCCCACGTAAACGGCGGCGCGCTTGCCCTCCAGGTCGCGGCGGATTTCGCGCAACCGGGGCAGCAGCACTTCCAGTTCCTCGCGCACCAGGGCCTTGGTCCGGGTCACGATCTGGGGGTCGATGTCCTTGAAATGCTCGGCCACGGCGTAGAGGGAGTCGGCCATGTCCTCGATGCCCAGCCAGGAGACGCGAATGAACGGCTTGCCGTAACGCTCCTTGATCATCCTGGCCAGGTCCATGGTCGCGCCGGAGCACTGCACGAGGTTCAGGGCCGCGCCGTGGGCCCGGCGCAGGTCGGCCACGCGGCCGTCGCCGGTGACGTTGGCCACCACCTCCACGCCCATGCGCGCCAGATAGTCGCGGATGATCCAGATCTCCCCGGCCAGGTTGAAATCGCCGAACAGGTTCACGGACACCGGGGACACGCCGGACACGTCGGCGGTGCCCACCAGGTGCATCATGGCCTTGCAGGCGGCCTCGTAGCCCGCGCGCTTGTTGCCCTTGAAGCCTTCGGACATGACCGGGATCACCGGGATGCCCTTTTCCTGCTCCACCTTGCGGCACACGGCCTGGATGTCGTCGCCGATGATGCCCACGATGCAGGTCGAGTAGACGAAGGCGGCCTTGGGCCGGTGCAGGTCGATGAGTTCGGTCAGCGCCCTGGTCAGCCGGGGCTCGCCGCCGAAGATCACGTCGCGCTCCTGAATGTCCGTGGAAAACGACAGCCGGTGCAGCTCCGGGCCGGAGGACAGGGCGCCGCGAATGTCCCAGGTGTAGGCCGCGCAACCGATGGGCCCGTGGACCAGGTGCAGGGCGTCGGCAATGGGATAGAGCACCACACGCGAGCCGCAGAACACGCAGGCCCGCTGGCTCACCGCTCCGGCCAGGCTCTCGCGGTTGCAGGCGATGTCGAAGGGGCTTTCGCCCACGGTGTGGACCTGGTCCTTGCGTTCCTTGAGTATGCCCGTGGTCATGTCAGGCTCCTGGAATCTCGCGTCTGCGCAGGCAGACGAGTTGGGTGCTTGAAAATCCTGTGCGTTCGTAGAAGGCCAGGGCGGGGAGGTTGTGGCGGTCGGCCAGGAGCTGGAGCCGCCAGGCCCCGCGCCCTGCGGCCCAGGCGGCCACGGCGTCCAAAAGGGCCCGGCCCACGCCGCGCCCCCGCCAGTCCCGGCGGACCACCACATCCTCCACCACCGCCGCCGGGGCGCCCTCGGCGGTGGAAACCAGCAACTGCCCGCTGCACATGCCCACCACCTGCCCCCCGGCCTCGGCCACCAGCAGCCGGGCGCGCCCGTCGGCCAGCAGCAGGGCCAGCCCCCGGGCCTGGGCCTGGGCGTCGGGAGTGAAGTCCGCCTCCAGGGCGAACAGCTCCCCCAGCAGGGCGACCATGGCCGGCAGATCGATGGCCGTGGCCGGACGGACGAGGATGGCGGGGTCGGTCATGGCGCGGTCCTAGGCGATGAGGTATTCGGCGGCGGGCTCTCCGGCCTCGATGCCGTCCAGGATGGCGTCGATGGCCGCCTCGCTGGCCACGCCCTTGAACCACCAGTTGTCGGGCTGCACGACCATCACCGGGCCGACCTCGCACTGCTTCAGGCAGCCGGTGGCCGCGATCTGCACGTCCAGTCCGCGGTCGAGGATTTCCTCTTCGAGATATTGCAGAAAGCCCTCGGTCTGCTTGTGGCAGATGCCCTTGGGGTCGCCCCCGGAACGGAAGCTCTGGCAGACGAGGATGATGCGCTCGGGAAGGGCCATGGGGAGTCTCCTTTGTGGTGTGTGAGGTCGGTTGAGGGTCAGCAGCAGCGCCGTCCGCCTTTGGGGACGCCCAGCAGCGCGCCCACCGCGCCGCCGACGCCGCCGTCGCGGACCAGGACGCGGACGCCGCGCTGGGCGAGCACGGCGCGGGGGCGCTCCCCGGCGCCCGTGGCCAGCAGGGCGAAACAATCGTCGAGGATTTCGGCCACGGCCTCCCAGCGGGCGTCGCCGCCGCCGGGCTCCGGCGCCGGGCGCACCTGGAGCAGCACGGGCACGCCGTCCGGCGCGCCGTAGACCAGGAAGCGCCCGGTCTGGCCGAGATGCTGGTCCACCCGCGCGCCGGACAGGCTGCATACGGCCACGTTGGGCCGCCCGGGCACGGGCGCGGGAATCTCGTCCGCCCCGGGCGCACGGGCCGGGGCGGACGCGGCCTCGGAGCCGTCGGCCTCGGGCTCCAGCAGGGGCAGATGGCGCGCGGCCAGCCCGCGCAGGCGGTGCATGAGGGCCATATCGGGGCGCAGGGCGGCCCAGTCCTCGTCGGGCCCGTCGAAGGGCAGCAGACGGATGCCCCCGGCGCCCAGGGCGGCCATGGTCGCGGCCACGGCCTCGACCTGGGTGTCGTTGACCCCGGCGTAGACGGTGGTGCGCAGGTGGACGGCCAGCCCCGCCGCGCGCAGGGCCGACACGGCCCGGGCCTGGGCGTCCACCAGCATGCGGGCGGCCTCGGGCAGCGGCACGGTGCGCACGCCGGGGCGAATCCAGGCGTACAGCGCCTGCACGGCTTCGGGGCTCACGGCGTCCACCAGCAGGGTCACCGGGCCCACGCCCAGGGCGGCCAGATCGTCGGCCAGCGCCTCGGCGCCCAGGCCCAGGGCGGTCAGTTCCAGGGTGGCGCGCGGGTAGCGCCCGCGCAGCAGGCGCAGGGTCTCCAGCGTCGGCCCGGGCTGGGCCAGCGGGTCGCCGGGCCCGGCGATGGTCAGCACCCGGGGCTCGGCTCCGGCGGCCACGGCGGCGTCCACCAGGGCCAGGGCCTCGGCCGGGCCGAGCGCCCGGGGCGCCTCGCCCGAGGGCGCGAAACGGGTGCGCGCGGCGGCGCGCGGGGCCACGGGCAGGAGCAGCCGGGCGGCCCCGGCGGGCCGGGAACTGGCGTGCGGAGCGGTGGAGCAGGGGTTGGTCATGGCTGCGCCTCGTGGTCGAAATGGTGCCCGGGGAGGGCGGCCCCTCCCCGGGAAGGGGTGCTAAAGCACCAGCTCGAAGGTCTGTTCGGGATCGTCGCGGTCCTTGCGGTCCAGGAGCACGCCGAGGATCTTCTCCAGCAGGCGCAGGCCGCCCTTGTAGCCCACGGTGGGGAAGTACTGGTGGCCCTGGCGGTCCAGGATCGGGAAACCCCAGCGCACGAAGGGGATGTCCTCGTCGCGGGCGATGTACTTGCAGTAGGTGTTGCCGATGAGCAGATCCACGGGCTCGTTCTTGATCCACTGGTGGAGCAGGAACATGTCGCCCGCGGCGCGCACGTTGACCTCGCAGGGCAGGTCCTTGGTCAGGGCCTTGATGCGCCGCTCGAAGGCCTTGCCCGGGGTGCCGGTGACGATATGCACGGGCAGCATGTCCAGGGTCGCCAGGAATTCGACCATGCTGATGATCTGGTCGGGGTCGCCGACCAGGGCCACCTTCTTGTGGTAGAAGTACTGGTGCATGTCGGAGATGAGGTCCACGAGCTGGCCGCGCTCCAGGGCGACCTCGTCGGGCACGGTGACGCCCGCCAGCGTGCGCAGGGCGTCCACGAAGCGGTCGGTGGCGCTCAGGCCGAAGGGCATGTCGAGCACCTTGCAGGGCACCTTGCACTGCGAGTCGAGCAGGCGGGCGGCGTCGCCCGAGCACCATTCGCCCAGAGCCAGGGTGCCGATGGCGTCGCCCGTGGCCTTGAGGTCGGCCACGGTGGTACCGCCGTCGGGGAACATCTTGTACTCGCCCGACAGCGGGCCGTTGAGCACGCCGGAGGTGTCGGGGAACAGGATGTGCTCCACGCCGACCATGGTGGCCAGGCGCTTGAGCTCCTCCATGTCCGCAGGCTCCACCCAGCCGGGGATGATGTTCACCTTGCCGTTCTTCTTGCCCGTCTTTTCCGAGAAGGCCGCCACCATGCTCTTGACCATGGAGGAGAAACCGGTGACGTGGGAGCCGACGTAGCTCGGCGTGGAGGCGCCGATGACGTGCTTGCCCGCCGGGATCTTGCCTTCCTTCCGGGCCTTGTCGGCGATCTGCTTCAGGTCGTCGCCGATGGTTTCGGACAGGCAGGTCGTGTGCACGGCGATGACATCGGGCTCGTAGACGGTGAAGATGTTGTCGATGGCCTGGAGCAGGTTGGCCTGGCCGCCGAACACCGAGGCACCCTCGGTGAACGAGCTGGTGGCCGCGCTGACGGGTTCCTTGTAGTGGCGGGTCAGGGCGCTGCGGTGGTAGGCGCAGCAGCCCTGGGAGCCGTGGCTGTGCGGCAGGCAGCCGTGGATGCCGAGCGCCGCGTACATGGCGCCGATGGGCTGGCAGGTCTTGGCCGGGTTGATGGTCAAGGCCTTGCGCTCGGCGACTTCCTTGGGGGTATGTCTGAGTAGCATGTCTGTTTCCTTGAGCGGTAGTGGGCCGGGCCCGTTATTCCCACACGTAGGCGGCGGAGAGTTCGGGGTGCTCCTGCCAGGGGGCCTTCAGGTAGCCCCAGACCTTGCTGTTCACCAGGCGGTCGATCTCCTTGTAGAAGTTCACCGCGCCCTTGAACCCGGCGTAGGGGCCGCCGGAGTCGTAGCTGTGGAGCTGCTTCATGGGGATGCCGAGCTTCTGGATGGAGAACTTCTCCTTGATGCCCGCGCAGAAGATGTCCGGGCGCAGAAGCTCCACGAGCTTCTCGGCCTCGTACTGGTTCAGGTCGTCCACCACGAGGGTGCCCTTGTCCATGTCGGGGATCAGGCCGTCGTAGTGCTTGAACTTGAACCCGGCTTCCTTGAGCTTTTCCAGCTCGTCCGGCGTCTTGCGGGAGGAGAAGCGCTCGGCGTCGGCCTCGACTTCCAGTTCCTCGATGTTGCGCGAGTCGGCGTCGACCTTGAGGTCGGGGATGACGTGGCGGCCTTCGTAGTCGTCGCGGTGGGCGAACTCGTAGCCCGCCGAGATGCTCTTCATGCCGATTTCGGCGAAGAGGTCCTGGTAGTGGTGGGCGCGCGAGCCGCCCACGAAGAGCATGGCCGTCTTGCCGTCGGTGCGCGAGCGCACGTCGGCGGCCACGGCTTCCACCTCGGGCATCTCCTCGGCGATGACCTCTTCCACGCGGTCGATGAGCGAGCGGTCGCCGAAGTACTGGGCGATTTTACGCAGCGACTTGGCCGTGGAGGCCGCGCCGATGAAGTTCACCTTGATCCACGGGATGCCGTACTTGGTCTCCAGCATGTCGGCCACGTAGTTGATGGACCGGTGGCACATGACGGCGTTGAGGTCGGCCTTGTGGGCCGAGGCGAACTGGTCGTAGGTCGAGTTGCCCGAGACGGTGGCGTTGTTGGTGATGCCGCACTTCTTGAGGATGCGGTCGATCTCGAAGCCGTCGCCGCCGATGTTGTACTCGCCGAGCAGGTTGATGCGGTACTCGCCGGGCTTGTCGGCATCGTTCTCGCCCACCACGTGGCGGAATATCTGGTTGTTGGCGATGTGGTGCCCGGCGGACTGGGACACGCCCTTGTACCCCTCGCAGGAGAAGGCGAAGACGTTGCAGTCGCCGAACTTGGCCTTCATCTTCCGGGCCACGGCGTGGATGTCGTCGCCGATGAGCCCCACGGGGCAGGTGGCGAAGATGGCGATGGCCTTGGGGTGGAAGATTTCGTAGGCCTCCTGGATGGCCGCTTCGAGCTTCTTTTCCCCGCCGAAGATGATGTCCTGGTCCTGCATGTCGGTGGAGAAGCAGTAGGTCATGTAGTTCTCGGCGCCGGGGGCCGAGGCGTCGGTCTGGTTGCGGCGGGTGAGCCAGGAGTAGAAGCCGCAGCCGATGGGCCCGTGGGTGATGTTCACGATGTCGCGGGTGGGCCCGAGAATGACGCCCTTGCAGCCCGCGTAGGTGCAGCCGCGCATGGTGATGATGCCCGGGATGGTCCGCACGTTGGCGGTGATTTCCGGGGTTTCGGCCTGCTGGGCCTCGGTGATGAGTATCTGCTTGGCGCGCTTGCGGGCCACCTTGGGAGGATACTTCTTGAGCAGCTCCTCCTTGACCTCGGCGGGCGCGGGCATGTGCTTGGTCGTCGCCATGGGAATTCCTCGCGTGTTTGCTAGATGATGGACTTCAGTCCCACCTCGCCGGTGCGGACGCGGACCGCGTCGGCCACGGGCAGGACGAATATCTTGCCGTCACCGGGCTTGCCGGTACGGTTGGCCTCGATGATGGCGCTGACCACGCCGGGCACCAGGTCGTCCTTGACCACCACGGTGATCATGCGCTTGGGGTAGAGCTTGCCCTTCTCGCCCAGCAGGGCGGCGGCCTCCTCGTAGCCCTTGCTGGCTCCGGCCACGAGTGTGGGATTGACGAACCCCTGGCCCCGGCCCTGGGCCTCGTGGGCGAAGAAGGCGTCCACACCGGCGGCGGTGATGGCCTTCTTGGTCTGGTTCATCATGTTCATGCGCACGACGGCGACGATTTCCTTCATGCGGGCACCCCTTCCGCCGCCGGGGCGGTGTCTCTCACGCCGGAGCTGATGGTGTAGACGTCCTCGACCTCGGAAACGAAGATCTTGCCGTCGCCGAACGCGCCTTTCTTGCCCGAACGCGCGGCGGTCATGATGGTCTGGATCACGAAATCCTTGTCCTGGGCCTGGACCACGCTGATGAGCATGGTCTTGGGAATCTCGTCGTAGGTCACTTCGCCGATCTTGATGCCGCGCTGCTTGCCGCGCCCGGCGACGGAGTACTTGGTCACAGCCGGAAAACCGGCGTCCATGAGGGCCGCAAGAACGTCGTCCGCCTTCTCGGGCCGGACAATGGCCCTGACCATGATCATCGACATATCGCTTCTCTCCTGGGTTTCTTGCTTGTGTTGGGGGAAGGGGTGCGCCAGCGGGCTAGGCCTGCTGCATCAGGCCGAAGTCCATGAGCAACTGCTCCAGTTCCTCGATGGCCAGCGGCTTGGGCACGACGAACATCTCGTTGCCGTCGATGGCCCTGGCCAGGTTGCGGTAGTGGTCGGCCTGGCTCACCGCGCCGTCCCACTCGATGACGGTCTTGCGGTTGATTTCGGCGCGCTGCACGTCGTTGTCGCGCGGCACGAAGTAGATCATCTGGGTGCCGAGCTTCTTGGCCAGCTCCTGGATCATCTCCTTCTCGTTATCCACGTTGCGCGAGTTGCAGATCAGCCCGCCCAGGCGCACGCCGCCGGACTGGGCGTACTTCATGATGCCCTTGCAGATGTTGTTGGCCGCGTACATGGCCATCATCTCGCCGGAGCACACGATGTAGATCTCCTCGGCCTTGCCGTCGCGGATGGGCATGGCGAAGCCGCCGCACACAACGTCGCCGAGAACGTCGTAGAAGGCGTAGTCCAGGCCCTCGGACTCCTCGTAGGCGCCCAGGTTCTCCAGCATGTTGATGGACGTGATGATGCCGCGACCGGCGCAGCCCACGCCCGGCTCGGGGCCGCCGGACTCCACGCACCAGGTGCCGCCGAAGCCGGGCTTGCGGATATCGGCGAGATCCACGTCCTCGCCTTCCTCGCGCAGGGTGTCGAGGACGGATTTCTGGGCCAGGCCGCCCAGCAGCAGGCGGGTCGAGTCCGCCTTGGGGTCGCAGCCGACGACCATGACCTTGCGGCCCATCTCGGCCAGCCCCGCCACCGTGTTCTGCGTGGTGGTGGACTTGCCGATGCCGCCCTTTCCATAGATTGCTACCTTTCGCATTGTCTGCCTCCCAGGTTGTAAGTGCTCGGGGAATGGGTTGGTGTCTTGGGGGGCCTAGGGCAAAGGGCGTGCCAGAGCAGACTGAATGCGCTAATATGCAGGTTTGCTTCATAATAAAATCCAGGCCCCCTCCCCCCGGCCCGCAAAGGCTACAAAAGCAGCCTTCCCGGCCCTACCAAAGCGTAGGTTCCTACGCTTTGGTAGGGCACTCCCGGCTCCACGCCAAAACAACACGGTGCAATAATTAAAGATAATCGCAAAGACCTTCCTGGCACCATCCCTGCAATACGTCGGGGAACGAACCGACCGGAACCGGCCGCAGACAAGGAGAGACCCGATGCTCATAGACACGACACTGCGCGAAGGCGCCCAGACCTACGGCGTCTATTTCGACACCTCCGCCAAGCGGGAAATCGTGAAGCTGCTGGTCCGGGCCGGGGTGGAGGAAATCGAGGCCGGATGGGCCGGGCAGGACGGGCTGGCCGACCTGCTCGCCTGGGCGCGCGGCCTGGCCGACCCCACGGCGCTTTCCGTCTGGTCGCGGCTCAAGGCCGCCGACGTGGAGTTGGCCGCCGCCGCCGGAGCCGCGCGCCTGAACCTGGGGGTGCCCGTGTCCGACGCGCACCTGGGCTCGCGCCTGGGCACCACGCGCGAGGAGCTGCTGCGCTGCATGCGCAACGTCGTTCCCCTGGCCCGCAACCGGGGCATGGCCTACGTTTCCGTCGGCCTGGAAGACGCCTCGCGGGCCGACGAGGGCTTCCTGCTCGAAGCCGCGCGCCACTGCGCGCGCCTGGGCGTGGACCGCGTGCGCCTGGCCGATAGCGTGGGCGTGCTCGACCCCACGGGCGCCGCCCGGCTGGTGGAGATGGTCCGCCAGGTGTTCCCCGGCGAGGTGGGCGTGCACTGCCACGACGACTTCGGCATGGCCACGGCCAACGCCCTGACCGCCCTGGGCGCCGGAGCCCGCTGGGCCGACGTGAGCGTGCTGGGCATCGGCGAGCGCACGGGCGTGGCCCGCCTGGAAGAGGTCGCCTCCTACCTCGTGCTGCGCCGGGGCGGCGCGGGCTACGACCTGCGCGCCGTGCGCGAGGCCTGCCTGCTGGTCAGCTCCGCGGCCGACGTGCCCATCCCGCGCGACAAGCCCATCTGCGGGCGCGACATCTTCGCCTGCGAAAGCGGGCTGCACGCCCACGGCATGCTGCGCGACCCGGCCCTGTTCGAGCCCTTCCCCCCCGGGGCCGTGGGCGCCCCCGAGGGGCGCGCCAGGTGCGCCTGGGCGCCAAGAGCGGACGCGCCGCCGTGGCCGCCGCCATGGACCGCATGGGCCGCGACATCCCCGGGCCCGCCGTGGGCGAGGCCACCCGCCGCGTGCGCAGCGCCTCCGCCGCCCTGGGCCGCCCGCTGACGGACACCGAGGCCGTGACCCTCATGGGCGGTTGACCCTTTACATCGCCCGCCCGAGGGCATAGGCTCCAAACACGCGCTAGGGGAGCCCCGAGACGGGGCTGAGAGGGGACGAACGTCCCGACCCTCCGAACCTGATGCAGATCATTCTGCCGTAGGGAAGCCGGTTCACAGCAGCCTGCACACCCGTAGCGCGCCCGCCCCTCCCGGCGGGCGCGCCGCGTTTGCCAAGCCCCCCGCGAACCCGGCCTCCCCGGCACAAGCCCGAGGAGGCTGCCCGATGACCCTCACAGTCAACGGCAGGGCCCGGCCCCTGCCCCGCCCGGCCACCGTGGCCGCCCTGCTGCGCGACTGCGACCTGGACCCCGCCGTGGTGGTCGTCGAACGCAACGGAGCCATCGTGCCCGGCGCCGACTACGCCGCCACGGCCCTTGAACCCGGCGACTCGCTGGAAATCCTGACCTTCGTGGGCGGAGGCTGAATCATGACCCGCATTTCGGAAACGGACGACACCCTGGAAATCGGCGGCCTGCGGCTGCAAAGCCGCCTGTTCATCGGCAGCGGCAAGCTCGGCGACGACGCGCTGATCCCCGCCGTATGCGAGGCCTCGGGCGCCCAGGTCATCACCATGGCCCTGCGCCGGGTGGACCTGGACGCCGGGCCCGCCAACCTCATGGGCCACGTCCCGGCGCACATGGTCCGCCTGCCCAACACCAGCGGCGCGCGAACCGCCGACGAGGCCGTGCGCATCGCGCGGCTGGCCCGGGCCATGGGCTGCGGCGACTGGATCAAGATCGAGGTCACCGCGGACTCGCGCCACCTGCTGCCCGACGGCTACGCCACGGCCAGGGCCACCGAAACCCTGGCCCGCGAGGGTTTCGTGGTCCTGCCCTACATGAACCCCGACCTCTACGTGGCCCGCAGCCTGGCCGACGCCGGGGCCGCCGCCGTGATGCCCCTGGGCGCGCCCATCGGCACCAACCGCGGCCTGCGCACCCGCGAGATGATCGCCATCCTCATCGAGGAAATGGCGCTGCCCGTCATCGTGGACGCGGGCATCGGCAGGCCCAGCCAGGCCTGCGAGGCCATGGAGATGGGCGCGGCGGCCTGTCTGGTCAACACGGCCATCGCCACCGCGGGCGACCCCGTGGCCATGGGCCGGGCCTTCGGCCGGGCCGTGGCCGCCGGACGCACGGCCTTCCTGGCCGGACCGGGGGCCGAGCGCCGCCGGGCCAGCGCCTCCTCGCCGCTGACGGGTTTTCTGGATGCAGGACAGGACGCCCCCCAGGGCGCACCCGTCCCAGGCGAGGTGGCGCCATGAGCTTCGTCGCACCCTGCGCGGCGCTGCACGACGGCGAGGCGGCCCGGGCCATCGAGGCCGCCGACGAGGCCGCCGTGCTGCGCGCCCTGGCGGCTCCGGCCCCCGGGTCGGACGATCTGGCCGCCCTGCTCTCCCCGGCGGCGCAGCCGCACCTGGAGGCCCTGGCCCGCCGGGCCCACGAAACAACCGTGCGCCACTTCGGGCGGACCATCCAGCTCTTCACCCCGCTGTACCTCTCCAACCACTGCACCAACGGCTGCGTCTACTGCGGGTTCAATACCGCCAACCGCATCCCGCGCGCGCAACTGACCCCGGAGCAGGCCCTGGACGAAGGCCGGGCCATCGCCGCCACCGGCCTGCGCCAGCTTCTGCTGCTCACGGGCGAGGCCCCGGCCCGCGCGGGCACGGAGTACATCGCGGCCTGCGCGCGGCTGCTGCGCCCGCTGTTCCCGTCCCTGGCCGTGGAGGTCCACGCCCTGTCCGAGGACGACTACCGCGCCCTGACCCGGGCCGGGGTGGACGGCATGACCATGTTCCAGGAAACCTACGACCGCGAGCTGTACGCCACCCTGCACCCCCGGGGCCCCAAGCGCGACTTCGCCTGGCGCCTGGACGCCCCGGAGCGGGCCTGCCGCGCGGGGATGCGCACGGTCAACCTCGGGGCCCTGCTCGGGCTCGCGCCCTGGCGGCTGGAAGTCTTCGCCACGGCCATGCACGCCCGGTACCTCCAGCGCCGCTATCCGGGGGTGGACCTGGCCATCTCCCTGCCCCGGATGCGCCCCCACGCCGGGAGCTGGCAACCCGCGCACCCGCTGACGGACCGCGCGCTGGTCCAGGCCATGGCCGCCCTGCGCCTGTTCCTGCCCCAGGCGGGCATCACCATCTCCACCCGCGAATCCCCGGCCCTGCGCGACAACCTCGTTCCCCTGGGCGTCACGCGCATGTCGGCGGGCGTGTCCACCGCCGTGGGCGGGCACACCGGCGGCGCGGCGGGCACCGGGCAGTTCGAGATCTCCGATCCGCGCGGGGTGCAGGCCATGTGCGCCGCCCTGCGCCGGCGCGGCTACCAGCCCGTGTTCAAGGACTGGGAGCCCCTGGAACACGCCGGGCAACCGCTCGCGGCCGGGGGAGCACCCCGGGGGGCCGCATGACTTCCACGCTGCGCCGGGGCCTGACCCGGCACCTGCCCGCCGAAGCCCTGGACTTCCTGGCCCGGGTCACGGTGGGCGTGGCCGGGGCCGGAGGCCTGGGCTCCAACTGCGCCATGCATCTGGTGCGCTCGGGCTTCACCCGGCTGGTGCTGGCCGATTTCGACGTGGTCGAGCCCTCGAACCTGAACCGCCAGTGCTACACGGCGGCCCAGGTCGGCCGGGCCAAGGTCGAAGCCCTGGCCGAAAACCTGCGCGCCGTGTGCCCCGAGCTGGACCTGACCCTGCACCACACGCGCCTGGACCGGGACAACGCGGCCCCGGTCTTCGGCGCCTGCCATGCGGTGGTCGAGGCCCTGGACGACCCCCGGGCCAAGAAAGCCCTGGCCGAGGCCGTGCTGCCCGGCCCGGCGCTGCTGGTGGCCGCTTCGGGCATCGGCGGCTTCGGCCGCGCCGGAGCCATCGCCACCCGCACCCTGCGGCCCAACTTCGTGCTGGTGGGCGACGGCCGCACGGCCTGCGGGCCCGGAGCGCCGCCCCTGTCGCCCATGGTCGGCGTGGCCGCCGCCATGCAGGCCGACGCGGTGCTGGCCCATTTCCTGAACCGCTTCCTGGCCGGGCAGGAGCCCGGCCCCACAGTGAACGACGACCCGCAGGAGGAACCCCGATGACCGACGGACGCGAACTGGTGACCGGACTGATGCGTGAGGGAGGGCTGTACTGCCTGACCGCCGAGCCTTTCTCCCTGGGGCGGGGCAACGTGGAGGTGGTCCGCGCCATGCTCGACGCGGGCGTGCGCCTGATCCAATACCGCGAAAAGCACAAGAAGGCCGGAGAGATGTACCGCGAGTGCAAGGAGCTGCGGGCCATGACCCGCGCCGCCGGGGCGGCCTTCATCGTCAACGACTTCATCGACCTGGCCCTGCTGGTGCAGGCCGACGGGGTCCACGTGGGCCAGCAGGACCTGCCGGTGCAGGCCGTGCGGCGGCTGGTGGGCCCGCGCGTGGCCGTCGGCCTGTCCACCCACGGCCCGGAGCAGGCCCGGGCCGCCGTGGCCGCCGGGGCGGACAGCATCGGCGCCGGGCCCGTCTACGCCACGAAGACCAAAGAGGACGCCAGCGCCCCCGTGGGCCTGGGCTACCTCGACTTCGTGGCCCGCGAAATCGGCCTGCCCTTCGCGGCCATCGGCGGCATCAAGGCCCACAACCTGCCCGAAGTCCTGGCCCACGGCGCGCGCACGGTCTGTCTGGTCACGGAGATCGTCGGCGCCCCGGACGTGGGCGCGCGCATCGGGGAACTGACGGCCATCCTGCGCGCGGCGGCGCCCATTGACGTTCCCGCCCGGATGCCCTAAGGCCTGGGATAGTTTGTGTATCCCCACGGCAGACCAAGGCGGAACCTATGTCCTTCGACTGGAACAGGAAGCTGCTCAAGTACCACGCGGTGAGCGCCCTGCGGCCCGACGCCAACACCGCCCTGCTCCAGGGGCTGGCCAAGGCCGCCCTGGACACCCGCGCTGGCCGGGCCAACGACCGCCACAACATCCCGGTTTTCCTGCAATACGCCACAGGCGTCAACTTCGCGCTGAACCTGGACCGCGCAGACACGGTGCTGGAACTGGGCACGGGCTACAGCTCCCTGCTCTGGGGCACCCTGGCCCCGGAGGGCACGCGGGTCTTTTCCGTGGACGGCAAGCCCGTGGACGCCTACGACATCCGCGAGCCGTTGCGGGCCGTGGCCCGCCGGGTGCGCTTCATCACCGGCCCGACCCTGACCCGCGAACAGTACCGCGCCTTCTACGACGGCCAAACCAGGGCGGACTTCCTGGGCCTGCCCGTGGCGGCCCTGCGCGGGCATCTGGGGCCCTTCGTGCGCCCGGTGGAGCGCGGCGCCTACGCGGCGGCCCTGGGCCTGCCCGCCGATCCCGGGGCCCTGGCCCCGGCCGTGGACGCGCGGCTCTTCGAGGATGGCGGGCTGCGCTGCCTGTCGCGGGTCCTGCCCGAGCGCTGGGAGGCCGACGCGGGCTTTTGCGCCGCCCAGGGCCCCACGGCCCTGGACCGCGTGCTGGCCGAGGCCGACACCTTCGACGCCGTGTTCTACGACTGCGGCGAATTCTCGACCATGCCCGAATGGACCCTGACCAGCGGGCGCATCCGCCCCGGCGGGCTGGCCATCTTCCACGACGTGCATTTCCCCAAGAGCGTCAAGACGTTCCTGCTCTGCGCCATGCTCGCGGCCTCGCCGGACTGGGACGTGCTCTACCACGACACCACCACGCCCCAGGGGCTGCTCGTGGCCCGCAGACGCTAGGGCGCCAGGTTCCCCGGGCGGGCCCCATATGCCCCCGGACGCGAAACGCCCCGGCTGCCACCAAGGCAGCCGGGGCGCTCGCGTTTCCGGCGGAAAGCAGGCGCGCGGCGGCCCGCCTACAGCCCGACCCCGGCCAGATCCGGCCCCAGGTAGGCCCGCTCGTTTTCGCCCAGGATGCCCAGGGACAGGCAGATGAGCGTCCACAGGTGGACCGTTTCCCAGGCGTGGCCCGCCTGCCCGGAGAGGTCGTGGATCTGCGAATGGCAGTTGTGGCAGGGCGTGATGCAGTACTTGGCGCCCGTGGCCAGGATCTGGTCGCGCTTGCGCAGGCCGTAGGCCCGGCGCTGCTCGGGGTAGCCGCCCTGGAGCGCCCCGCCCCCGCCGCCGCAGCAGTAGTTGTTCGAGCGGTTGGGGTACATCTCGATGAAATGCTCCTCGCCGACCACGGCCTTGATGACGAAGCGCAGGTCTTCGGCAATGTCGTCGCCCAGGGATTTGCGCACGATCTGGCAGGGGTCCTGGACGGTGAAGGTGATGCCCAGCTCGCGGTTCCAGTCGCTGTTCACAGGCAGCTTGCCCTCGCGGATCCAGCGCGCGTACCAGGTCACCAGATTCTCCAGGCGGAAATCGGCCTGGATGCCGAAGCGGCGCATGCCCTCCCACACGGCGTAGTAGGCGTGGCCGCACTCGGTGTTCAGCCAGACCTTGCAGCCCAGGTCGTGGACGTTGCGCGCCAGGTCGCGGACGATGCTTTCCCAGGCGGCTTCGTCGGCGGCGAACATGCAGAAGTTCTCGGCGGCCCAACTGCTGGTGCCGTAGGTCCAGTCCGCGCCGACGTAGTCGAGGATCTTCCACAGCGGGAGCATCTCGTCGGGCTCGGTCACGGGCTCGCGCGAGTTCTGGTTCAGGAAGAAATGGGCGCCCTTGCGGTTCAGCGAGGCCGTCAGCCCGGCGAATTGCGGCTGGGACTCGTGCAGTTCCTCCAGCACGTCCTGGACGACGAAGGCGAAGTCGTCGGGGCCGATGCCCATGGCCGAGTGGGTGCCCGTGCGCAGGGCCTGCTCGCAGGAGGCCACGATGCCCCGGGGGCGTTTGTCGCGCGGCCAGCAGGAGCGCGCGTGGAACACCAGACGCGGGATGTCGATGTTCATGGGACAGACGTGCTGGCAGCGCTTGCACATGGTACACATCCAGACCCAGGGCGTGGCGGCCAGTTCCTCGTTCATGCCCAGGGCGGCCATGCGCACGAATTTGCGCGGGTCCATGCCCTCCAGGCCCGAGGCCGGGCAGCCCGAGGAGCATAGCCCGCAGGTCAGGCACATGGTGTAGTTGCCGCCCGAAGGCAGCAACTCCAGGGCCTTGACCTGGAAGGCCGGGGCGCAGGCCGCGCAGACGGGCGCGCCCGCGGCGGAGGCGGAGTTGGAATCGGGGGCGGGGGTGGCGTCCATGGCGGCTCCCTGTGGGTTGACGCCCGGCCGCCGGAGCCGGGCGCGTCGTCGTGTTCCGAGCGTGAAAGATAACACGGCGGCCCGTAAAGGCAACCCGCCGCACCCAGGGGGCCATACCGCCATCCGGGCCGACAGTCATCCCCAAAAACAGCGCTCCGGTGGCATTTCCCTGCGCCAAGGGTTGCCTTGGCTCCCGGGTTCATCTAGAACTTTCAGCCAGCGGCCTGCCCGCGCCCGGCCCCGGTGGGGCGGCCGGACGACATTCCCCGGGCGGCCGCCGCGGACCTGCGGAAGGAGCAGAATGCAGACGGATGTGCTGATCATCGGCGCCGGTGCCACGGGCACCGGCCTTGCGCGTGATTTGGCCCTGCGCGGCGTGTCGTGCGTGGTGGTGGAAACCGGCGACGTGAACTCCGGGGCCTCGGGCGGCAACCACGGCCTGCTGCACAGCGGCGGGCGCTACGTGTCCAACGACACCGAGGCCGCCAGCGAATGCCGCGAGGAGGGCGCGCTCATCAAACGCCTGGCCCCGCAGTGCGTGGAGGACTGCGGCGGGCTGTTCGTGGCCGTGGCCGGCGACGACGAGCGCTTCGTGGCCGACTATCCCGGCTGGTGCGCGGCGGCGGGCATCGAAGTCTGCTGCCTGGAGCCCGCCGAGGCCCGGGCCATGGAGCCCGTGCTCTCCCCCAAGGTCATCGCGGCCTTCGCCGTGCCCGACGCGACCATCGACCCCTTCCGGCTGGCCCTGGAAAACATGGCCCACGCCCACAGCCTCACGGGCTGCACCCTGCTGCGGCGCACGCGCGTCACGGGCATGGACGTGGACTCCGGACGCGTGGTGCGCGTGCACACGGTCAACACCGTCAGCGGCGAGGCCGGAACCATCGAGGCCGCCCAGGTCGTCAACGCCACCGGGGCCTGGGCCGGGCGCGTGGCGGCCCTGGCCGGGGCGAGCATTCCCATGCTCTGCTCCCAGGGCACGCTGCTCGTGACCCACGAGCGCATGACGCGCCGGGTGGTCAACCGCCTGCGCCCGCCGGGCAACGGCGACATCCTCGTGCCCGGGGGCACGGTGTCCATCCTGGGCACCACCAGCGTGACCATCGACGACCCCGATGCGGCCCGGCCCACCGTGGCCGAGGCCGACGAAAACCTGCGCCAGGCCCTGCCGATGATCCCCTCCCTGGCCTACACGCGCTTCGTGCGCGCCTACTGCGGCGTGCGCCCGCTCATCAGCGCGGGCGGCGGCGACGGGCGCACGGTCAGTCGCGGGTTCATGCTTTACGACCACGCCGAGGCCGGACTCTCCAATTTCTGCTCCGTTTCCGGCGGCAAGCTGACCACCTTCCGGCTGATGGCCGAGAAGACCGCCGATCTGGTCTGCGCGCGCCTGGGCGTCGGCGCCCCGTGCCGCACGCGCACCGAGCCCCTGCCCGCCGCCCCGGCCTGCCGCTGGACCGAGCCGGGCTTCGCCCCGCGCCTGTGGGCCCAGCGCCACGACGCCGACGACCCGCTGCTGTGCGAGTGCGAAATGGTGCCCGCCAGCGCCGTGGACGGCATCATGAACGATTGCGGCCAGCAGTTCCCCGACCCCGGGCTCCAGGCCCTGGGCAAGCGCAGCCGCATCGGCAAGGGCTCCTGCCAGGGCGCCTTCTGCGGCGTGCGCGTGGCGGCGCACCTGTACGACACCGGCCACTACACCTCCCCCAAGGGGCTTGCGCGGATGCGCGAATTCTTCACCGAGCGCTTCAAGGGCCAGCGGCCCGTTCTGTGGGGCCCGCAGCTCATCCAGGCCGAGTTGGCCGAGGCGCTGCACTGCGGCCTGCTGGGCCTGGAGCTGGACGATTCCGCACCCGGCGCCCCAGCGGCGTCCGATGCGCCCGGTGCGGCCAAGGACGGGGAGGCCCGGTCATGAGCCAGACCCCGCGCTACGATCTGGCCGTCGTCGGCACCGGGCTGGCGGGCATGGCCGCCGCCGTCTTCGCCTCGGCCCGGGGGCTGTCCGTGGTCCAGGCGGGCAGCACCGGGGCCATATCCTATACCAGCGGCGTTTTCGACGTGCTGGGCGCCCTGCCCGCCATGGCCGAAGGCCAGCCCGCGCGGCCCGTGGAGCGGCCCTTCGAGGCCCTGGCCGCGCTGCTGCGCGACGAGCCCGGCCACCCCTACGCCCTGCTGGACCCCGAAGACATCCGCCTGGCCTTCCACGAGGTCATGGACTTCCTGCGCGAGGCGGGCCTGCCCTACCGCGCCGGGGGCGAAACGAACTTCCTGCTGCCCACCCCGGCGGGCACCCTCAAGCACTCCTGGTGCGTGCCCGAAACGACCCTGCCCGGCTGCGAGGCCCTGGCCGAAGGCACCCCGACGTGCATCGTGGCCTTCGAGGGCATGAAGGGCTTTTCGGCCCGGCAGGTGGCCGCGAACCTCGGCCCGCGCTGGCCGGGGCTGACCACGGCCCGCGTGGCCATGCCCGGGCACCCGGGCGGCGAGGTCTACCCCGAGCAGGTGGCGCGGATGCTCGAAGTGCCCGCCGCCCGCCGGGCCCTGGCCGGGGCCCTGGCGCCCCTGGTGGGCCGGGCGCGGGTGGTCGGCCTGCCCGCCGTTTTGGGCATGCACCGCCCCGGCGACGTGGCGGCGGACATGACCCGCCTGCTGGGCCGCCCGGTGTTCGAAATTCCGACCATGCCCCCGGGCGTGCCGGGCATCCGCCTCAAGGAGACCTTCGAGGGCCTGCTGCCCGGGCGCGGGGTGGCCCTGTTCTGCCAGCAGAAGCTCGTCGGCCCGTTGCCCGCCCCGGGGCAGCCCTTCCGCCTGCGCGTCACGGGTCAGCCCGTGGAGCACGAGGTGCTGGCCGACCGGGTGCTCCTGTGCAGCGGGCGTTTCCTGGGCGGCGGGCTGGGCGGGCTGCGCGGGCGGCGCATCACCGAGACGGTCTTCGGCCTGCCCGTGGCCCAGCCCGAGGACCGCGCCGACTGGTACCGCCAGGACTACCTGGACCCGCGCGGCCACGGCCTGCACCGCGCAGGGCTGCGGGTGGACGCCGCCCTGCGGCCCCTGGGCCCGGACGGCACTCCGGCCCACGAGGGGCTCTTCGCCGCCGGGTCCATCCTCGCCGGGCAGGACTGGATTCGCATGAAATGCGGCGCCGGAGTGGCCATCGCCACGGCCTTCAAGGCCGTGCGGACCATGGCCCCGGCGCGCTGAACCGTTTTTTTGCGTGTGTGGAGGCGGCGCGGCGGGGCCGCGCCGGTGCTGACAACCCTGTCTGGATGGAGGAAGAGACGATGAAAAAATGCCTGAGCCTGCTCGTGCTGGCGCTGCTCCTGGCCCTGGCGGCGCCCGCCCTGGCCGACGAGTGCAAGAACCGCGGCCTGCTGGACAGCATGTACTGCGACAACGACATGGACCTGGTGGCCGACCTGGCCGGGCCCGACCAGTGCAAGGACCCCGACACCCTGGTGTTCACCTACACCCCGGTGGAAGACCCCGCCGTGTACCGTGACGCCTTCGCCGACTTCCAGGAGTATCTGGCCAAGGCCACGGGCAAGAAGGTCGTCTACTACACCGTGCAGTCCAACGCCGCCGAGGTCGAGGCCATGCGCTCCGGCCGCCTGCACATCGCCGGCTTCTCCACCGGCCCCACCGGCTTCGCCGTCAACCTCGCGGGCTACGTCCCCATCGCCGTCAAGGGCTATCCCGACGGCTTCCAGGGCTACCACCTTATCATGCTGGTCAAGAAGGACAGCCCCTACCAGACCCTGACCGACCTCAAGGGCAAGAAGGTGGCCCACACCTCGCCCTCGTCCAACTCCGGCAACCTCGCCCCGCGCGCGCTGTTCCCCAAGCTCGGCCTGGTGCCCGACGAGGACTACACCGTGCTGTACTCCGGCAAGCATGACCAGTCCGTGCTGGGCGTGGCCCACGGCGACTACGACGCCGCCCCCGTGGCCTCCGACGTGTACGAGCGCATGCTCAAGGCCGGCCGCGTGGCCGAGGGCGAACTGCGCGCCATCTACACCAGCCCGCGCTTCCCCACCTCGTCCTTCGGCTACTCCAACCAGCTCTGCCCCGAACTGGCGCAGAAGGTCGTGGGCGCGTTCCACACCTACCGCTTCCCCGAGTCCATGCAGAAGTCCTTCGACGGGGCCGACCGCTTCTACCCCGTGACCTACATGGCCGACTGGAAGGTCATCCGCGAGATCGCCGAAGCCACCGGCACCAGCTACAACGAGGAAGGCCTGCAGCAGATGGCCAAGAAGGAAGCCGAAAAGGCCAAGAAGCAGTAACCCTCCCCCAAGGCGACCCAAGTGAACGACAACAACTGCAAAGGGAACGGGGGCTCGGCCCCCCGTTCCCTGATCGTCAAGGATCTGGTCAAGGAATACGTGCCGGGCAAACCCGTGCTTCAGGGCATCTCCTTCGAGGTCACCGGCTGCACCACCGTGGCCATCATCGGCCCCTCGGGCACCGGCAAGAGCACGCTGCTGCGCTGCATCAACCGGCTCATCGACCCCACCCGGGGCACCATCTCCGTTGCCGGGCGCGACATGACGCGCCTGTCCGGCAGCGACCTGCGCCGCGCCCGCCAGCAGGTGGGCATGGTCTTCCAGGAATTCAACCTCGTCGAACGGCTGACGGTCATCGAAAACGTGCTGTGCGGGCGGCTGGGCTCGGTGCCCGTGTGGCGCGCCTGGCTGCGCAAATACGCCCAGCGGGACATCGACCGCGCCTTCGAGCTGATCGAGCAGGTCGGCCTGGCCGACTTCGCCACCGCCCGGGCCGACGCCCTCTCCGGCGGCCAGCGCCAGCGCGTGGGCATCGCCCGCGCGGTGATGCAGAGCCCGAGCATCATCATGGCCGACGAGCCGACCTCCTCCCTGGACCCCAAGACCTCCGTGGAGATCATGGGCCTGCTCAACGAGTTTTCCCGGGCCCGGGGCATCCCCATCCTCATCAACATCCACGACGTGAACCTGGCCAAGCGCTTTGCCGACCGGGTCATCGGCATGGCCCGGGGCAGCATCGTCTTCGACGGCCCGCCGGACGAACTGGCCGACGAGCACCTGAAGGACATCTACGGCGGGGAGGGCTGGCTGCAATGACCGCCACCGCCGCCAAGCGGCCCTTCAGGCCGAACTGGGGCGCCCGGGCGGGCTGGGTCCTGCTCGGGGTGTATTGCCTCTACGCCGCGGGTTCGCTGGAAATCACCTGGCCCCGGTTTCTCATCGGCCTGGACAACGGCGCCCGCTTCCTGGCCGAGATGGTGCCGCCCAACTTCGAGCGCTGGAAGCTGCTGATGGAGGGCCTGTACGAAACCGTGCAGATCGCGGTCATCGCCTCGGCCTTCGGGGTCGCGTTCTCGCTGCCCATCGGCCTGGCCGCCGCGCGCAACCTGATGCCCGCCTGGGCCACCTGGCCCGCGCGCGCCGTCATCGCCGTCTGCCGCTCGTTCCACCCGGTGATCTTCGCCATCCTGTTCGTCAAGGCCGTGGGCTTCGGCCCCCTGGCGGGCATCCTGACGCTGATCTTCGCCTCCATCGGCTTCATCGGCAAACTCTTCGCCGAGGCCATCGAGGAGATCTCGCTCAAGCCCGTGGAGGCCTGCCGGGCCGCCGGGGCGCCGTTCATGAGCCTGCTGCTCTACGCCGTGCTGCCCCAGGTGCTCAACCGCTTCATCGGCTTCGCCACCTACCAGTTCGACGCCAACATGCGCAACTCGACCATGGTCGGCATCGTCGGCGCGGGCGGCATCGGCGGCACGCTGTTCTCCGCCTTCCAGCGCTTCGACTACGACTTCCTGGCGGCCATCCTGCTGTCCATCATCGCGCTGATCATGTGCAGCGAGTATGTGGCCACCCGGGTCAAGGCGGTGTTCAATGACTGATGCCCAACTCCACCGCAAATGGGAGCGCTTCACCCCGGCCCAGCGTCTGGCGCGGTTCACGGTCTTTTTGTCCATGGCCGTGCTGCTCGCGGTCTCCATGCGCACGGTGAGCGTCATCCCCGAGTTCCTGTGGGACGCCCCGCAGCAGATGGCCGACCTGTTCCGGCGCATGTGGCCGCCGGACACGGCCAGCTACGCCGAGCACGTCCACAGTGCGCTCATCGAAACCATGAACATCGCGGGGCTGGGCACCATTCTCGCGCTGCTCATGGCCCTGCCCGTGGGCGTCATGGGCGCGTCGAACATCGTGCGCGTGCCCGCGCTGAACTGGCTGTCCAAGCTGATCCTGGTGTCCTCGCGCTCGGTGAACACCCTGGTCTGGGCCATCCTGTTCGTGGCCGTCTTCGGCCCCGGGGCCCTGGCGGGCACGGTGGCCATCGGCTTCCGCTCGGTGGGCTTTTGCGGCAAGCTGCTCTCCGAGGCCCTGGAGGAGTGCGACAAGGGGCCCGTCGAGGCCCTGCGGGCCGCGGGCGCGCCCTGGCCGAGCATCTTCCTCAAGGGCTACTGGCCGCAGATCGCCCCGGCCTTCTGGGGCATCACCCTGTTCCGCTGGGACATCAACGTCCGCGAGTCCGCCGTCATCGGGCTGGTGGGCGCGGGCGGCATCGGCGTGGCGCTGGACACGGCCCTGAACCTCTTCCGCTGGCAGCAGGTGGCCCTCATCCTGCTGTGCATCTTCGCGGTGGTCATCGCCGCCGAAGTGGTGGTAACCAAAATCCGCCAGCGCATCATCTAGCGCGGGCGGAAAAAGCGACGAACCGGCGGGAGCCGCCCCGGGCGGGGCGGTTCCCGCTTATCCTTCCCCGGAGGCCCCATGCGCCCCTTGGCCCAGATGAGCCCGGCCACAGCCCGCGCCGTGCGCTGCGTGCTCACCGACATCGACGACACCCTGACCGACCACGGCCGGCTGGGCGCCGCCACCTACGCGGCCATGGAGCGCCTGCGCGCCGCCGGGCTGGCCGTGGTGCCCGTCACGGGGCGCCCGGCGGGCTGGTGCGACCACATCGCGCGCATGTGGCCCGTGGACGCCGTGGTCGGCGAAAACGGAGCCTTCTATTTCCGCTACGACCACGCCGCCCGGAGCATGGAACGCCACTACGCCCTGGACGCCCCCCGGCGCGAGGCCGACCGCGCCCGGCTGGCGGAACTGGGGCGGCGCATCGTGGCCGAAGTGCCCGGCGCAGCCATCTCCGCCGATCAGGCCTACCGCGAAACCGACCTGGCCATCGACTTCTGCGAGGACGTGCCGCCCCTGCCCCGCCCGGCCGTGCGGCGCATCCGCGAGATGTTCGAGGCGGCCGGAGCCCGGGCCAAGGTCAGTTCCATCCACGTCAACGGCTGGTTCGGCGAGTGGGACAAACTGTCCATGACCCGCGCGCTGTTTGCCCGTGTTTTCGGCGCCGACCTGGACGCCGCCCGGCAGACCGTGGTATTCAGCGGAGATTCGCCCAACGACGCGCCGATGTTCGCCTACTTCCCCAACGCCGTGGGCGTGGCCAACGTCCTGGATTTCGCCGGGGAGCTGGAGGCCGAACCGGCCTTCGTCACCCCCTCGCGGGGGGGAGCGGGCTTCGTGGAGCTGGCCGGGCACCTGCTGGCCCACCGCGCGGGTGCCTGAGCCCCGCCCAGGCCGCACCACCGCGCCAGCCAGGCCCGGCCCCGGCCCCCGGTCGACCGCCGGGAGCCCGGCCCCCCGGCCTTGCGCGCCCTCCGGCATGCAGCCCGAAACCCCCTTGACATCCCCGCGACTTCCGCCGATTGTGAAATTTGGAATTTGCTTGTGACAACTTCGTAACATTCCGGCCCGCCCCGGGCCGGTTCCAGCGGCAGCGTGTCCATGTACCAGAGCAGCATCCGTTCCCCATTGTATTTCGACCAGAAGGACCACCAGCTTCTGGGCATCGTCTCCGACGTGCTCCGCCACCGCGAGGGCCGCGACCTCAAGCGCCTGCTGGCGCCCATCATGCACCCGCGCGGCGTAAAGGAAATGGCCGCCACCAAAGGCCTGCGCATCGCCTACGCCGTGGCCAGCCTGTTCCGCTCCCTGGAGCGCGGCCAGGCCGACGAGCGCCTGCGCAGCCTGCGCGCCCTGCGCGACGAGACCCTGCACAGCTCCCACAGCCACCTGCGCCTGAACACCGCCCGCGTGCTCATGCAGATCATGAAGGAACTGGTGCGCGAAAAGGACGAACTGCGCCGCCTGCAACTGGCGCGCGACTTCCGCAACGCCGCCACGGGCAAGCCGCGCACCGTGGCCGCCCAACTGCGGCGCTACCATCTGGTGGAAATGCCCGAGGCCTGGAACCAGGTCAGCTTCGACGACCACGTTCACGACGCGAACACCAAGGGCCGCAAGTCCGCCACGCACCTGATCATGGACGCCTGGATCAAGGGCATCCGGCGCCTGACGGTCATCTACTACAACCACGTGCCGCCCGAGGTCGCCCGCGAACTGCTGGAGGCCGGGGCCATCACCGACATCCGCGTGCGCGTGGGCATCGAATACTGCGCCCCCCTGCGCGGGCGCTTCGTGCGCTTCATCTGGACCCCGCGCGGCATAGCCGACCCCTCGGAATTTCTGGATTTCCTGGAGCTGCCCGACACGGCCCAACTCATGGCCGAGGGCCGCGAGGTCTCGCAGTACCAGCAACGCTACGTGCTGGCCGCCCTGGACGAATTCAACGCCCGGCACCTGCCCGCGCTCAACGCCGAGTTCGGCCTGGACATGGCGCCCCCGGCCCGCGAAACCCTGGAGGCCATGGTCGGCTCGGGCGAAGCCTCGCTGCACCACCTGGCCAAGCTGATCCACGACCAGCTCTTCCCCCTGCTGGCGGCCAAGGCCCAGGAAATGCGCGCGGCCTGCGCCCTGGGCCCCGAGGAGCGCAGAGCCGCCGAGGAACGCGTTCGGCGCATGAACGCCCTGGACATCGAACACCTCATCGCGCGCTACCTGTGCCCGGAGTGCAACCCGGGGCTGCACAACCCTTACGTCCCCGGCCAGGACGAAGACGCGCCGCTGCTGCTGCGCCTGCCCCCGGCGGTGCTCCTGGCGCGCCTTGCCGGGCTGCACTCGGGGCACACCATCACCCTGAACCTGGCCCACCTGCGCGCCGCCGACGTGCTGGAGCTGCTCTACGACTGCGGCGGGCTCATCACGCACCTGGAAATCTTCAACTACAAGGACACGGCCTATGGCCGCTCCACGGACAACAAACGGATCATCGAGCTCCAGTGCGCCGTGAACTCGGGCAACGCCGTGCGCCTGAAAAAGGCCATCGTCACCACCATCGAGGACCTGGGCGACGCCCCGGAGCAGGCCGACCAGCGCGCCAAGCTCCTGCGCGTGCTGGGCGGCATGGCCATCCTGCGCGCGTCCTACGCCAAGGTCCGCCTGTCTTCGCGCATCGGCACGGACTCCACGGGCAGCTCGGCGCGCGTGCCGGGCATGGGCATGGCCGTGCGCGACACCCTGCCGCGCAAGGCCCAGCACAGCCTGGAACAGGCCCTGGCCCTGCACGCCCGGGTCCCGGTGCGCGTGCGCGTGCTGCGCCGCGAAACCTACCTGCCCGACGACGACGACTCCTGGCTGTGGCGCCAGAAGGAGCGCCTGGCCCGCCGGGTGCCGCTGCTGACCCCATGGATATACGACCGCCGCGAGGACTGGGTGGTGGACGGCTACGAGGCCTCCACGCCCGAGGCCAGCAACATCTGCCTGCTGGGCGGCTTCCAGCCCGAAAGCGGCAACGGCCTGCACCTGGACTGCGACGCCCCGCCGCCCGAGCCCGAGGCGCGCCCGCCCCTGCGCTACCTGAACAGCTCCGTGTCCAACACCCTGAAGGTCCTGCTGGGCTTCGTCCCGGCCTTCCTGACCTTCGCCCTGACCAAGGACTGGTGGGTGCTGGCCTACCTGGGTGCCTTCCTGTGGTTCGGCATCACCGGCGTGCGCAACGTCATCCAGTCCGTGCTGGGCTCCGGGGGCATCCGCCGCTCGCCGCTCCTGCGCTGGACGGAATACGTGAGTTGGGACCGCCTGGCCGACTCGCTGATGTACACCGGCTTCTCCGTGCCCCTGCTGGACTGGCTGGTGAAAAGCCTGCTGCTGGACCAGGGCCTGGGCATCAACGCCCACACCGGGCCCATCCTGCTCTACTCGGCCATGGCCCTGGTCAACGGCCTGTACATCATGAGCCACAATCTCTTCCGGGGCCTGCCGCGCTCGGCGGCCTTCGCCAACCTCTTCCGCACGGTGCTGTCCATCCCCCTGGCCGTGGCCTTCAACGCCGGGGCCAGCCTGCTGCTGACCCAGGCGGGCCTGCCCGACGTGGACGGCGAGCTGCAAAAATGGGCGGCGGTGATCTCCAAGCTGGCCTCGGACTGCGTGGCCGCCGTCATCGAGGGGCTGGCCGACCGCCGGGCCAACATGCGCCTGCGCTTCTTCGACTACCGCGGCAAGCTGCGCCAGCTCTTCGACACCTACGCCAGCCTGGAACTGCGCCACCCCACCCAGGACGTGGCCCGGCTGCTGGAATCGCCCAAGCGGCTGGTCGCGGAGCTGGGCGTGGAAAGCCGCGAACTGCTGTCCATGATCATCGTCAACGCCCTGGACCTGATGTACTTCTGGTTCTACCAGCCCCGGGCGCGCACGGTGCTGACCCTGCTGCTGCGCGAGATGACCCGCGAGGAGCGCCGGGTGTTCCTGCTCTCGCAGATGGTGCTGCAACGCGAGCACGAAATCAGCCAGATGTTCCTGGACGGACTGGTCGGCCGCAACTTCGCCAAGGCGCTGGCCTTCTACCTGGACCGCTACCAGCACTACCTGGAGGACCTCCAGGAACTGGCCATCCAGGCCGGGCCCCTGGGCGACCTGCAAAGCGGCCTGCCCGAAACCGCCGGAGAGGACGGCGCCGAACCCGCCGCGCCCCCGGCGCCCCCCGAGCCCATCCCGCCCGCGTCGCATCCGGTGGCCGAAAACAAACCGGGCAACGCCTTCTAACGCCCCGGCGCGCACGCTTCCTGCATGGGCCGGGTCAGTCCCCCCGGCCCACGCAGGAGCAGCCATGACCACCGACACACACCCCGCCGAGCAACTCGCCCGCTGCCAGGAGCGCATCCGCCGCCTGCGCGCGGTCTTCGATTCGTCCACGGACGGCATCTGGATCACCGCCGCCGACGGCACCGTGCTGGACCTGAACAAGGCCTCGGAACTGCTGAACCGCATCCGCGCCGACGAGGTCATCGGCCAGCGCGTGGACCAGGTGGTGGCCCGGGGCATCGTGGACCGCTCGGCCAGCCTGGAGGTTCTGACCCGGCGCCGCCAGGTGAGCTTCGTCCAGGAGGCGCGGCGCACCGGGCGCCACCTGTACGTCACCGGGGTGCCCGTGTTCGACGAGCGCGGGGAGCTGTATCTGGTGGTGGTCCACGAACGCGACGTGACCGACGTGCGCTCCATGCAAACGAGCATGGAGCAGGACCGCCGGGCGCGCCTCAAGGCCGAGGAGGCCCTGACGGAACTGAACCTGCTGGAACTGGGCGACCGGCGCATCGTGGCCGAGAGCAAGGAGATGCGCCAGGTGCTCTCCACGGCCCTCAAGCTGGCCCGCCTGGGCAGCGGGGAAATCCTGCTGCTCGGGGAATCGGGCACGGGCAAGGGCCTGCTGGCCAAGTTCATCCACCGCCACGGCGCCCACGCCCAGGGGCCCTTCATCCAGATCAACTGCGCGGCCCTGCCCCCGGCCCTGGTGGAGGCCGAGCTGTTCGGCCACGAGCGCGGCGCCTTCAGCGGCGCCCACGAGGCCAAGGCCGGGCTGCTCGACCTGGCCCGGGGCGGGACGTTCTTCCTGGACGAGGTGGGCGACATGCCCGCCGAAACCCAGGCCAAGCTGCTGAAATGCCTCGATGAGCGCGAATATTACCCCCTGGGGGCCCGCGCACCCCGGCGCCTGGAATGCACCATCGTGGCCGCCTCCAACCGCGACCTGGAGGCCCAGGTGGCCGGGCGGCGCTTCCGCAAGGACCTCTACTACCGCCTGAGTGCCTTCACCGTGCGCATCCCGCCCCTGCGCGAGCGCCCGGAGGATCTGCTGCAACTGGCCCCGCAGCTTCTGGAAACCCTGAACCGCGACTTCGGCACGCGCAAGCGCCTCTCGCCCTACGCCCTAAGCCTGCTCCAGGCCCACTCCTTCCCGGGCAACGTGCGCGAACTCATCAACCTGCTCAAGAAAGGGGTAGTCGTTTCCCAGGACGACCTGCTGGACGGCTTTCTGGCCGAATCCCTGGGCGTGCGGCCCATCCCGGCGGAGGAGGGCATCGACCTGCAACGCGAGCTGCTGGCCCTGGAGCGCGACCTGCTGCTGCGCGCCGCCGCGCGCTGCCGCTCGACCCGCGAAATGGCCGCCCACCTGGGCGTGAGCCAGCCCACGGTGGTCCGCAAGCTGCGCCAGCACGGCATCCGCCTGTCCCGCGCCGAGGCCGGGCTGCATACCGATTCCTGATTTAGACATTTTCGTTAACACAAATCATATATTATTTCAACAAACTAAGACTGCATCCCCGGAAAGAAGCCCTGAATGGCGACATCTTCCGTGAATTCTTTTAGAAATACACAATTATTTTCCTTTTTTGTTATAAAATCCATATCCAGGCAAATATCTGCAACACGCAGATATTTTTTGCTTTCAATAGCAGACGGACCGGCATGCCCCGGGTAAAGGGCGCAGCGACCAGGCCGGAAGCCTCATTTTAGACAAAAATGGAAACTTTGAAATTCGATTCAATGTAGAATCGTGTAAAAAGTATTTTATTCCAGTATATTAAATAAACAAATGATTCAAAAATGAATCACGCATCGCCCAACCAGCACCCTTAAGTTGTCAACATGCTGAAATAACAAATTAAAATCCCATTGGCCCGCCCCTTGTACTGTGTCCCGCATTCCCACGGCGCCCCGCGCCGCAGACAACACCTACAAGGCGGCAGATCATGTCCACATCTTCGCTTCTGGAGCGGCGGCACACGGTGGTGCCCCGCGGCGTCTCCAACCTCTGCACCTGCTTCGCGGCCAGCGCCGAGGGCGCGCGGGTCACCGACGTGGAAGGCCGCGAGTATATCGACTTCGTGGGCGGCATCGGCGTGAACAACGTCGGCCATTGCCACCCCGACGTGGTGGCCGCCGTGCGCGAGCAGGCCGGGCGCCTCATGCACACCTGCTTCCACATCGCCATGTACGAACCCTACGTGGCCCTGGCCGAGCGCCTGTGCGCCCTGACCCCCGGCGACTTCCCCAAAAAGGCCCTGATGCTCAACAGCGGCGCCGAAGCCGTGGAAAACGCCGTGAAGATCGCCCGCACGGCCACCGGCCGTCAGGGCGTCATCTGTTTCGAGACGGCCTTCCACGGCCGGACCCTGCTGGCCATGACCCTGACCAGCAAGGTCAAGAACTACAAGCTCGGCTTCGGGCCCTTCGCTCCCGAGGTCTACCGCATGCCTTACGCCTATTGCTACCGCTGCCCCCTGGGCCGGACCCACCCCGGCTGCGACCTGGCCTGCGCCGACCGCCTGGAGGAGTTCTTCGCCGGGCACGTGGCCGCCGAGTCCGTGGCCTGCGTCATCGTCGAGCCCCTGACCGGCGAGGGCGGCTTCATCGTGCCGCCCCCGGGCTACTTCAAACGCCTGGCCGAAATCTGCGCCCGCCACGGCATCGTGTTCATCGCCGACGAAGTCCAGACCGGCATCGGCCGCACGGGGACCATGTTCGCCATGGAGCAGCACGGCGTGGCCGCCGACATCACCATCACGGCCAAGAGCCTGGGCGGCGGCATGCCCATCTCCGCCGTGGTCGGCCGCCAGGAGATCATGGACGCCCCCCTGCCCGGCGGCCTGGGCGGCACCTACGGCGGCAACCCCGTATCCTGCGCGGCGGCGCTGGCGGTGCTCGACGTGTTCGAGCGCGACGACCTGCTGGCCACGGCCCGCGCCCTGGGCGAACGGGTGCGCGCCACCTTCACGGCCTGGGCCGCCGAAATGCCCTGCATCGGCGACATCCGCGGCCTGGGGCCCATGCTGGCCATCGAGCTGGTGCGCGACCGCGAAACCCGCGAACCCGCCGGGGCCGAGGCCAAGGCCGTGGTCGCCCGCTGCACGGACAACGGCCTGCTGATCCTCTCCTGCGGGCACCACGGCAACGTCATCCGCACCCTGATGCCCCTGGTCATCTCCGACGCGGAACTCACGCGCGGGCTGGCCATCCTGCGCGAGGCCCTGGACCACGTGTTTTCCAAACGCCCCTAGCCGGGCCCCCTGCCCGAGACCACCGGACAAGGAGCAGCCATGACCCTCGTTTCCATCGACCCCTGCACCGGGACCACCCTGGCGGCTTTCGTTGAATGGGAGCCCGCCACCACGGCCCAGGCCCTGGACGCCGTGGGCGCCGCCTGGCCCGCCTGGCGCGACACCCCCCTGGCCACGCGCGCGGACGCCCTGCGCGCCGTGGCCGCCGTGCTGCGCGCCAGAACGGACGAACTCGCGGCCGTCATGGCCGCCGAAATGGGCAAGCCCGTGACCCAGGGCCGGGGCGAGATCGGCAAATGCGCCCTGGTCTGCGAGTATTACGCCGACAACGGCGCGGCCATCATGGCCCCCGAGCCCGTGGCCAGCGACGCCGTGCGCTCCTACGTGGCCTGGGAGCCCATGGGCGCCGTGCTGGCCGTCATGCCCTGGAACTTCCCCTTCTGGCAGGTCTTCCGCCTCGCGGCGCCCTGCCTCGTGGGCGGCAATGTCATGGTCCTCAAGCACGCCTCCAACGTGCCCCAGTGCGCCATGGCCATCGAGCGCGTCTTCCAGGAGGCGGGCCTGCCCGAGGGCGTGTTCCGCACGCTGATGATCGGCGCGAGCCAGGTGCAGGCCGTGCTGGCCCACCCGGCTGTGTGCGGGGTGAGCCTGACGGGCAGCGGCCCGGCCGGGGCCAAGGTCGCCTCCATGGCCGGGGCCCTGCTCAAGAAGAGCCTCCTGGAGCTGGGCGGCAGCGATCCCTTCGTGGTTCTGGCCGACGCGGACCTGGAACAGGCCGCGGCCACGGGCGTCATGGCCCGCTGCGCCAACGCGGGCCAGGTCTGCATCGCCGCCAAGCGCTTCATCGTCGAGGAGCCGGTGTACGACGCCTTTCTGGAACTGATGGCTCGGGGCGTGGCGGCACTCAGGGTCGGCGACCCGCGCGAGGACGACACCGTGGTCGGCCCCCTGGCCCGGCGCGACCTCGTGGGCGAGTTGCAGGCCCAGGTCGACGCCAGCGTGGCCGCCGGAGCCCGGCTGGTCTGCGGCGGGGCGCCCCTGCCCGGACCCGGGGCCTTCTACGCCCCGACCATCCTGGCCGACGTGACCCCCGGCATGGCCGCCTTCGACGAGGAGACCTTCGGGCCCGTGGCGGCGGTCATCCGCGCCCGCGATGCCGGGCACGCCCTGACCCTGGCCAACGCCACGCCCTTCGGCCTGGGCGCCTCGGTCTGGACGCGCGACCGGGCCAAAGGCGAGGCCATGGCCCGGCGCATCGAGGCCGGCAGCGTCTTCGTCAACGGGCAGGTCAAAAGCGACCCGCGCCTGCCCTTCGGGGGCATCAAGGCCTCGGGCTACGGCCGCGAGCTGTCCGCAAACGGCATGCGCGAATTCATGAACCAGAAGACCGTGTGGATCGGGTGACGCACCCCCCGCGCCCGGAGGCAGCCGCATGAGCCTGGAAGCTTACGCCATCTACAAGAAATACGGGGACGTGACCGCCCTGCACAACGTGGACCTCATCGCCTCGCGCGGCGAGTTCTTCACCCTGCTCGGCCCCTCGGGCTGCGGCAAGACCACCCTGCTGCGCATCATCGCCGGGCTGGAGCTGGCCGACTCGGGCACCGTGATGCTCTCGGGCCGCCACGTGACCACCGCCCCGGCCAACGAGCGCAACGTCAACACCGTGTTCCAGAGCTACGCCCTGTTCCCGCACCTGAGCATCTTCGAGAACGTGGCTTTCGGCCTGCGCTCGCGCAAGGTGGCCAAGGCCGTGGTGGCCGACAAGGTCAAGGCCGCCCTGGAAATGGTCCACATGCTGCCCATGAAGGACCGCCTGCCCGCGCAGCTTTCCGGCGGCCAGCGCCAGCGCGTGGCCCTGGCCCGGGCCCTGGTCAACGAACCCGAACTGCTGCTGCTCGACGAGCCCATGTCCGCCCTGGACGCCAAGCTGCGCCAGGCCGTGCAGACCGAATTGCGCCAGCTCCAGCAGACCCTGGGCAAGACCTTCATCCTGGTCACCCACGACCAGGAGGAGGCCCTGACCGTTTCCGACCGCATCGCCGTCATGCGCCAGGGGCGCATCGTGCAGTGCTCCCCGGCGCGCGAGCTCTACGAGCGGCCCAACAGCCGCTACGTGGCCGAGTTCCTGGGCAAGGCCAACATCCTGGAGGGCCGCCGTGCGGAAGGCGGAGTGATGACCGACCTGGGCCTGCTGGCCATGGACCGCCTGCCCGAATGGGAAGAAGGCCAGATCGCCATCCGCCCCGAGAACATCGTCTTCCACCCCGAGCAGCCCGAGCGCAACGGCCTGCGCGTGCGGGTGACCGAGGTCTTCTATCGCGGCGAGAGCGCCGAGGTCTGGCTGGAGCCCGGCAACCTGCGCATGACCGCCGCCCCGCGCCGGGGCATCGCCAAGGGCGACGAAATCTGGGTCGAACTGCTGCCCGGCTCCCTGGTGGCCCTGCATGAGTAAGGACACCTTCCTCGTCTGGTACGGAGAGCTGACCACCCGCATCCGGCTGCTGCGCCGGGGGCTGTTCTTCGCCGCGCCGGGCATGCTGTGGATTCTGCTGTTCCTGGCCCTGCCGAGCCTGCTGCTCATCGTGGTCAGCTTCACCACGCGCGGCACCTACGGCGAAATCGAATGGACCTTTTCCATCGAGAACTTCCGCCGCCTCATGGGCTACGGGCTCTTCGGCTGGTCGGCGGACTATCTGCTCATCCTGCTGCGCAGCGTGTGGGTGGCCTTCTGGACCACGCTCATCTGCGTGGTGCTGGCCTTCCCGCTGTGCTTCTACATCGCCAACAAGCCCGCGCGCACGCGCTACTTCTGGCTGACCCTGGTCATCATCCCCTTCTGGACCAACCTGGTCATCCGGGCCTACGCGTGGCTGCTGGTGCTGGCGCCGCAGCTCCCCCTGGCGCGGCTGGCGGCCATCTTCGGCATCGTGCCCGAGGGCGCGCCGCTGTATCCCAGCGCCCTGGCGGTCTACCTGGGCATGATCGGCACCTTCCTGCCCTTTGTGACCTTGCCGCTCTACGCCAGCGTGGAGAAGCTGGACTGGGCCCTGGTCGAGGCCGCGCGCGACCTCTACAGCGGGCGCTGGCGCGTGTTCTGGAGCGCCATCTGGCCGCAGACCGTGCCCGGCCTGTCCGTGGGCATCACCCTGACCTTCATCCCGGCCATGGGCATGTTCGTGGTGCCCGACTTTCTGGGCGGGGCCAAATACATGCTCGTCGGCAACCTGATCCAGCAGCAGTTCGGCACCAGCCGCGACTGGCCCTTCGGCGCCGCCGTGAGCTTCGCGCTCATGGTCCTGACCCTGGTGGGCCTGCACGTACACCGCAAATACGACCGCAAGGCCAAGGAGGGCGCGTGATGCGACGCTTCCACTGGCTCGTGCCCGTAACGGCCCTGGGCGCCCTGTCCTTCCTGTATGTGCCGCTGCTGGCCGTGGCCGTCTTCTCGGTCAATGCCTCGCGCTTCGGCCTGTCGTGGAAGGGCTTCACCCTGGACTGGTACGCCCGGCTGCTGGCCAACGAGCAGATTCTCGAAGCCGCGCGCAATACGCTGGTCCTGGCGACGGTATCCACCGTGCTGGCCACGGTCATCGGCACCATGCTGGCCATCGGGCTGTACCGCCACCCCTGGTCGCGGCGCATCTTCGCCGCGCTGGACGTGAACCTGCACCTGCCGGTGGTCACGCCCGAGATCGTCTTCGCGGCGGCCCTGGCCGTGGCTTTCGGCGTGCTGCGGCTGGCCTTCTCGGCCTTCGAGCCCGGCATGCTCAACATGATCATCGGCCACATCACCTTCCAGATCTCCTTCGTGGCCCTGGTGGTCGGCGCGCGGCTGGAGGCCATCACGCAGGACCTGGAAGAGGCCGCCCGCGACCTCTACGCCGACAACGCCTACATCCTGCGCCACGTGACCCTGCCCCTGCTCAAGCCCGGCATCGTCGGCGGGGCCATGCTGGCCTTCACCCTGTCCCTGGACGATTTCGTCATCAGCTTCTTCACTGCCGGGCCCACCTCCGTCACCCTGCCGCTGTACATCTACGCCTCGGTGCGCCGGGGGGTGACGCCCGAGATCCACGCCCTGTCGACCCTGGCCCTGCTGGTCACGGTGGTGCTGGTCATGCTGTCCGAACGCCTGTCCCGCAAACAAAGCAACCCATAGCCCGAGGAGACCCCCCATGCGCAGACTGCTTCTGGCCCTGGCGATGGTCCTGTTCGCCGCCAACCTGGCCCTGGCCGCCGACAAGGAAATGCGGCTGTTCATCTGGTCCGAGTACATGCCCGAGGAATTCGTGCCCACCTTCGAGGAGCGCACGGGCATCAAGGTCCGCGTGGACTACTACGAGTCCATGGAGGAGATGATCGCCAAGCTCCAGGCCGGCGGCGTGTCCCAGTACGACGTGATCGTGCCTTCGGACTACGTGATGCCGACGCTCATCAACCTCGACCTGCTGGCCGAGATCGACCACGCCAAGGTGCCCAACCTGAAAAACCTGGCGCCCAAGTTCGTGAGCCCCGTGTACGACCCGGGCAACAAGTTCAGCGCCGCCTACCAGTGGGGCACCCTGGGCATGATGTACAAGAAGGACAAGGTGCCCGGCGACCCGCCGTCGTGGGCCGTGATGTTCGACGAGACCAAGCAGGTCGGCCCCTTCGTGCTCATCGACTCCGTGCGCGAGATGCTCGGCAGCGCCCTGTGCTACATGGGCAAGGACGTGAACACCACCGACCCGGCGGACCTCAAGGCCCTGGCCGACATGATGCTCAAGGTGAAGAAGAGCCCCTACTTCCAGGGCTTCGAGGTCGGCACCGGCGCCCGCAGCAAGGTCGTGGCCGGGGCCGCCGTGGCGGCCATCGTCTACAACGGCGACGGCCTGCGCGCCGTGGCCGAAGACCCGACCTCCGGCTTCGCCAACCCCGCCGAGGGCGCCGTGATGTGGGTGGACAGCCTGTGCATCCCCAAGAAGGCCCCCAACCCCGAGGCCGCGCACCGGTTCATCGACTACGTGCTCGAGGCCAAGGCCGGCGCCGTGCTGTCCAACTGGACCCAGTACCCCACGCCCAACGCCGCGGCCATGGAATTCATCACCCCCGAGGACCGCGAGAACCCCGCCATCTACCCCCCGGCGGAGTACATGGACAAGCTCCAGCTCCTGCGCGACCTGGGCAAGGACAACCGCATCTACGACGAACTCTGGACGATGATCAAAACCCGCTAGGGTGCCGCGCGGGGAGGGGCTCCGACCCCTCCCCCGGCCCCGGCGGCGCCCAGCCACCGCAACACAAGGAGACCGAATGCACCGCGACCTCGCACTGGCCAAGGCGGAAGCCTCGCGCATCCTGGACATCATCCGCCGCCCCGAAGACGCCATCACCCAACAGGAGCGCGAGCGCATCGCCCGGGACACCGCCGAGAACTTCGCCAACCACATCAACAAGGGCTTCCTGCAATATCGCAAGTCCGTCACCGAGTCCGGCGGGTTCGCCGTGACGGAGTGGATGGGCCAGGGGTCCATCCTGCGCGACGTGCTCGGGCGCGAGTTCATCGACATGCTCGGCGGGTTCGGGCTGTACAGCTACGGCATCCGCCACCCGCGCATCGTCGAGGCCGTCAAGGCCCAGCTCGACCGCTCCCCGCAATACAGCCAGGAGATGCTCGACCCCCTGCGCGCCCAGCTCGGCAAGGTCCTTGCGGCCATGACCCCCGGCGACATCCAGTACGGCTTCTTCGCCAACAGCGGCACCGAGGCCGTGGAGGGCGCGCTCAAGCTGGCCAAGTTCTACACCGGCAAGGCCGGATTCATTTCGACCCTCAAGGGTTTTCACGGCAAGACCCTGGGCTCGCTGTCCGTCATGGGCAAGGCCATGTTCCGCGAGCCGCTGCTGCCGCTGTTGGGCAACGTACGCTTTGCGCCCTTTGGCGACGCCGACGCCGTGGAGGCGCATCTGGCCTCGGCGCGGGCCGTGGGCGAGGGCATCGCCGCCGTCATCGCCGAGCCCGTGCAGGGCGAGGCCGGAGCCGTGACCCCGCCCGACGACTACTGGCCGCGCCTGCGCGAGCTGTGCACCCGCTACGGCGTGCTGCTCATCGCCGACGAGGTGCAGACCGGCTTCGGGCGCACCGGCGCCGTCTTCGGCGTGGACCACTGGGACGTTGCCCCGGACATCATGTGCTTCGGCAAGGCCCTGGGCGGCGGCGTGGTGCCCCTGTCGGGCTTCATGTCCACCCCGGAAATCTGGAAGGTCATGGAACCCAACCCCTTCATGCACACCACCACCACGGGCGGCAATCCCCTGGCCTGCGCCTCGGCCCTGGCGGGCATCGAGGTCATGTTCGACGAGGACCTGCCCGCCCAGGCCAAGGCCAAGAACGACTATCTCCTGCCCCGGCTCCTAGGGCTGGCCGAGCGCCACCCCGGCATCTTCCGCGAAATTCGCGGCAAGGGCCTGCTCATCGGCATGGAATTCATGAGCGGCGAGGTCGGCTACAAGGTCGCCGCCGGGTTGTTCTCGCGCCGCGTGCTCACGGCGGGCACCCTGACCAACGCGGAGTGCATCCGCATCGAACCCGCCCTCAACGTGCCTTACGACGTGCTCGACGAAATGCTCAACCGCCTGGAAGACACCCTTCGGGGCATCGCGGCCTGACGCCGCAAGGAGGCCGATCATGGCAGTCGCCGTGGCAAAGGACATGCAACTGTGGATCAACGGGCAGTGGACGGATTCCGCGTCCGCCGCGCGCATCGAGGTGGAAAACCCCGCCACGGGTGAGACCGTGGCCACCGTCCCGGCGGGCGCCCCTGCCGACGTGGACCGCGCCGTGGCCGCCGCCAAGGCCGCCTTCGAGGACGGGCGCTGGTCGCGCCTGCCCCGGGGGCAGCGCCAGGCAGCCCTGTGGAAGCTGGCCGAACTGATGCAGGCCGACATCGAGACCCTGGCCCGGGTCGAGTCCGAAGATACGGGCAAGCCTTACGAGTTCCTGAGCCTGGGCGCGGACCTGCCGTTTTGCATCGACAACATGCGCTTCTTCGCCGCCGCCGTGCGCGACACCCACGGCCACCACGCCGGGGAGTACATGCCCGGCTACACCTCGCTGTACCGCCGCGAGCCCGTGGGCGTGGTCGGACAGATCACCCCGTGGAACTACCCCGTGCTCATGGCCGTGTGGAAGCTCGGCCCGGCCCTGGCGGCGGGCTGCACCACGGTGCTCAAACCCGCCTCGCTCACGCCGCGCACGGCGCTGCTCCTGGGCGAACTGGCCGCCGAGGCGGGCATCCCCGACGGCGTGGTCAACGTGGTCACCGGCGGGGTGGGCCGCCGGCTCACCGCCCACCCCGACATCCGCATGGTCAGCATCACCGGCGCCACGGAAACGGGCAAGGACGTGATGCGCTCCTGCGCGGACACCCTGAAGCGCGTGCATCTGGAGCTGGGCGGCAAGGCCCCGGTGCTGGTCTTCGAGGACGCCGACCCCGCCCACGTGGCGGCCAAGGCCTCCCTGGCGGCCTTCTGCAACTCCGGGCAGGACTGCACCGCCGCCACCCGCGTCTACGTACACAAAAGCCGCGAAAAGGAGATCACCGAGGCGCTGGTGGAGGCCATGCGCTCCGTGGCCGTGGGCGATCCCTTCGCCCCGGGCACCCAGATGGGCCCGCTGATCTCCGCCGGGCACCTGGAGGCCGTGGCCGGATTCGTGGACCGCGCCCGGGCCGCCGGAGCCACGGTGCTCACCGGCGGCGCCCCGATGCCCGAGGCGGGCCCCGGGCACTTCTACGCCCCCACGGTCATCACCGGCGTGGAGCAGGGCGCGGAGATCATCCAGCAGGAGGTCTTCGGCCCGGTCATCACCATCCAGACCTTCGACACCGAGGCCGAGGCCGTGGCCCTGGGCAACGACGTGGTCTACGGCCTGGCCTCCAGCGTGTTCACCGCCGACGTGGCCCGGGCCATGCGCGTTTCCGCCGCGCTGGAGTTCGGCACCGTGTGGGTCAACGACCACCTGCCCCTGACCTCCGAAACGCCCCACGGCGGCTTCAAGCAGTCCGGCTTCGGCAAGGATCTCTCCAGCGAAGCCGTAGGCGACTATCAGGTAACCAAGCACGTCATGATTCTCAACTCCTAGGGAGCGCGCAATGCATATCGAAACCGACAACGCCGGGAGCCCGCCGGGCTCCCGGCCCGAGACTCTGCCGGAGCCCGGGGCTGGCCGACCCGGGACCGACTCCGCAACCCACGGCCATTGGCCGGTGCGCATTCCCGTGCGCGCCCCGGCCAGCGACGGGCTGGCCATGCCCGCCGAATGGGCGCCCCACGCCCGCTGCTGGATGGCCTGGCCCTGCCTGGAATCCCTGTGGGGCCAGGGCCTGGGCCGGGCCCGCGAGGCCTACGCCGCCGTGGCCCGGGCCATTGGCCGCTTCGAGCCCGTGACCATGCTGGCCCGCCCCGAGCACGCCCGCCACGCCGCCTGCCTGTGCGGCCCGGGGGCGGAAATCATGGAACTGCCCGTGGAAGACGCCTGGACCCGCGACTTCGGCCCGACCTTCGTCACCGACGCCCGGGGCCGCGTGGCGGGCATCTCCTGGCTCTTCAACGCCTGGGGCCACTTCTACACCGAGCGCAGCCACGATACGGACATCGCCCAGCGCATCCTCGAATCGCAGAACATGCGCCGCTATCCCGCGCCGTTCATCCTGGAGGGCGGGTCCATCCACGTGGACGGCCAGGGCACGCTGATCACCACCGAACAGTGCCTGCTGGACCCCCGGCGCAACGCGGGGCTGACCAAGGCCGACTTCGAGGAGCTGTTCGCCGCGTACCTGGGCGTGCGCAAGGTCGTCTGGCTGGGCGAGGGCCTGGAGGACGACGACACCCGCGGCCATGTGGACATCGTATGCTGCTTCGCGCGGCCCGGGGCCGTGCTGCTGCACCGCTGCACCGACCCGGAGGACCACAACTCCCGCGTCTACCAGGACAATCTGCGCCGCCTGGAACTGGCCACCGACGCCGCCGGGCGCCGCCTGGAAATCATCCCCGTGGACCAGCCGCCGCGCGTGGACCACGGCGGCAAGCGGCTGGACCTGTCCTACATCAACTTCTACCTGGCCAACGGCGGGCTGGTCATGTCCGGCTTCGACGCGCCGGAAACCGACGCCCGGGCCCGCGAAACCCTGGCCCGGGCCTTCCCGGGCCGCGAGGTCGTCCAGGTGCCGTCCCTGGACATTTTCCGGGGCGGCGGCGGCATCCACTGCATCACCCAGCAGCAACCGGCGGGGCCGCCCCTGCCGCCTTTCTAGGAGCCGCACATGGCCGAAACCATGGTCGCCGTCGTGCAGATGGCCTGCACGCAGGACGAGGAACGCAACCTGGCCCGCGCCGAAGCGCTGGTGCGCGAGGCCGCCGGGCGCGGGGCGCAGGTGATCCTGCCCCCGGAGCTGTTCAGCGGGCCCTACTTCTGCAAGGACCAGGACCCCGCCCACTTCGCCCTGGCCCGCACGGTGCGGGACAGCCCCGCCGTGCGGCGCATGGCCGCCCTGGCCGCCGAGCTGGGCGTGGTGCTGCCCGTGAGCTTCTTCGAGCGCCGGGGGCAGGCCTATTTCAACTCCCTGGCCATGCTCGACGCGGACGGCACCCTGCTCGGGGTCTACCGCAAGACGCACATCCCCCAGGGCCCGGGCTACGAGGAGAAATTCTACTTCAGCCCCGGGGACACGGGCTTTCGCGTCTGGCGCACGCGGTACGGCGCCGTGGGCACGGGCGTCTGCTGGGACCAGTGGTTCCCCGAATGCGCCCGGGCCATGGCCCTCATGGGCGCTGACCTGCTGCTCTACCCCACGGCCATCGGTTCCGAGCCCACGGACCCGGGCTGGGATTCGCGCGACCACTGGCGGCGGACCATGCAGGGCCATGCGGCGGCCAACATGATGCCCCTGGCGGCGGCCAACCGCGTGGGCGAGGAGCAGGGCGCGGCCTTCGCCATGACCTTCTACGGCTCGTCCTTCCTGGCCGGGCCCACGGGAGAACTGGCCGCACACCTGGACCGCACCGGGGAAGGCGTGGCCCTGGCGGCCTTCGACTTCGCGGCCATCGCCGTGCGCCGGGCGGGCTGGGGCCTGTTCCGCGACCGCAGGCCCGAGGCCTACGGCGCGCTGACGACCCTGGACGGCGGGGAGGCCGCGTCATGAACGCGGGCGTGCTTTTCGTCAACGCCCGCGTGCATGCCCTGGACGGCGAAGCCGCACCGCACACGGCCCTGGCCGTGCGGAACGGGCGCGTGCTGGCCCTGGGCCACGAGGCGGACCTGACCCCGTTGCAGGACCAGGGCCTGACCCGCCGCGACATGGGCGGGGCCGTGATCCTGCCCGGATTCATGGACTGCCACTCGCACATGCTGCTCACGGGCATGGTCGCCCAGGGGCTGAACCTCGCGGCGGCGCGTAGCGTGGACGACGCGTGCGCCCTGGTGGCCGGGGCCTGCACCGGGTTGCCCCCCGAATCCTGGCTGCGCGGCTTCCTGCTGGAAGACCGGAATCTGGCCGAGGGCCGCATGCCCGAGGCCCGGGAGCTGGACCGCGTGACGCCCGGACGCCCGGTGGTGCTCTTCCACCCCACCCTGCACCGCTGCTCGCTGAGCAGCGCGGCCCTGCGGGCCCTGGGGCTGCTGGAAAACCCCCGGGCCGTGCCCGGGCTGGACCTGCAAGGCGGCGCGCCCACGGGTGTGGTTCGCGACCCGGGCATCCTGACCCGCGTCTTCCCCGGCGTGCTGCAAGCCATGGCCCGGACGGAGTTGGAAGACGCCGCCCTGACCGCCGCGCGTCAGGCCCTGGCCGCCGGGGTGACCCTGGTCCAGTCCATGGAAGGCGGCGAACTGACCCCGGGCTGCTCGGGGCTGCTGCTGGCCTGCGCGCCCCGGCTGCCCCTGCCCGTCATCTGCTGGAACCAGAGCATGGATCTGGCCGAAGTCCAGACCCTGGGCCTGCCCCGGGTCGGCGGCTGCATCTGCGCCGACGGCGAACTGGACGCGCGCACCGCCGCCCTGTTCGAGCCCTATTGCGACGACCCGGGCAACGACGGCACCCTGCTCTACAGCCAGCGGACCATGGACGACTTCGTGCTGGCGGCTCACGGCCGGGGCCTCCAGGTCGCGGTACACTGCGAGTCCGACCGGGCCATCGAGCAGGTGCTGCGGGCCGTGGAGCGCGCCCAGCGCGCCGTGCCCCGGGCCGACGCCCGCCACCGCATCGAGCACTTCGAGCTGCCGACCAGGAACCAGATCGACCGCATGGCCGCCGCCGGAGTGGTGGCTTCCATGCAGCCCGCCTTCCTTTCGGAGTTCATCGCCGGGCCCCGGCTGCCGCACATGGTCGAGCTGTTCGGCCCGCACCGCGTGCGACGCCTGCACCCCTACCGCACCATCCTGGACGCCGGGGTGCGCGTGTGCGGCGGCTCGGACAGCCCGGTCACGCCTTACGCGCCCCTGCGCGGCATGGCCGACGCCATGCGCCACCCCATCCCCGGCCAGTCGGTCACCGCGCCCGAGGCCCTGGCCATGTTCACCACCGAAGCGGCCCACTCCGTTTTCGCCGAGGCCGAACGCGGCCGCCTGCGCCCCGGAATGCGCGCGGACCTGACGGTCCTCGGGGCGGACCCGCTGGCCGCGAGCCCGGACGAGGTGGAGCGCATCGCGGTGCTGGAAACGTGGGTCGCCGGGCGGCCGGCCCACGCGACGCCCGAGGCCCCGCCCCTGCCCTGAGCCCGCACCGCACCGGGTGCCCCGCGACGACCGGCGCGGCAGACCCGGGCCACCGCCCCGCCCCCAGGTCGGCACACACGGGGGCCGCGCCGACGCGGCCCCCGCGCCTTTTTCGATCCCGGCACCCCCCCCCCGCCGCCCGGGGCTCTGCCCACCGGAACAGTGCGCCATCGTCGGCCGCATCCCTTGGGCCGCCCGCCCGGCGCCCAGCCCCGATCGGCCCCGCCCACCCCGGCCTTCCCCACCGCGCTCCCGGCCTGCTTTTCTCAACCCCGGCCCACGCGCCGCTCCACCCGGCCGCCCCGGCCTCGTGCCAACCCCGCGCCTTTCCTGTATTTCCCTACTATTTAATATCGTTTTAATATTATATTAAAAAAGTCATATTTTATCATGACTTGACACATCGGATGCCCGGACCTATTTGCTCATTTGAGCAAAACAGGAGGGCCCATCGTGCCACGACCCCGCAAGTGCCGCCGCATCGAGAAGACCCCCCGGGTGGATTTCTACAAGCCACGGGGCATCCCCATGCGCGAGCTGGAGGAAGCCTGCCTGAGCGTGGAGGGCCTGGAGGCCCTGCGCCTGGCCGACGTGGAAGGACTGTCCATGCAGGAGGCCGCCGCGGTCATGGAGGTGTCGCGCCACACCTTCGGCCGCGTGCTGGCCCAGGCCCGCGGGACCGTGGCCCGCGCCCTGACCGGGGGCCAGGCCCTGCGCATCGAAGGCGGCCATTGGGCCGTGAAACCGCACTGTAAAAGAAGCCCCGGAGCGGCGCCCCGGAGCAAGGAGACGACCATGAGCAAGATCGCCGTGACCAGCGAGGGCCCGACCCTCGATTCCATGCTCGACCCGCGCTTCGGCCGGGCCGCCGGATTCATGGTGGTGGACCCCGCGACCTGGGAATTCCAGTACGTGGACAACGGCGCGTCCCAGGCCATGAGCCAGGGCGCGGGCATCAACGCCGCCGAAACCATCGCCCGGGCGGGCGCGGGCACGCTGCTCACGGGCTACGTCGGCCCCAAGGCCTTCGCCGCCCTCAAGGCCGCGGGCATCGCCGTGGTCCAGGACATGGGCGACATGACCGTGCGTCAGGCCGTGGAGGAATTCGCCGCCGGGCGGACCACCGCCGCCACCGCCCCCAACCGGTAGGCCGCCATGATCGTGACCATCGCAAGCGGCAAGGGCGGCACGGGCAAGACCACGGTCAGCGCGTCCCTGGCGGCGGTGTGGGACGCCCCCCTGGTCGCCGTGGACCTGGACGTGGAAGAGCCCAACCTGCACCTGTTCCTGCGCCCCGAGCTGGACGGCGCCCGGGACGCGACCCTGGAGGTGCCGGTGGTGGACCTCGCGCGCTGCACGCGCTGCGGGGCCTGCTCCGATCTGTGCCAGTTCAAGGCCATCTCCCTCATGGGCGACACGCTGCTGACCTTCCCCGAGATGTGCCACGGCTGCGGCGGATGCATGGTCGTATGCCCCGAGGGCGCCGTCAGCGCCGGGCGACGGGTGCTGGGCGAGGTGGCCTGGGGCCGGGCGCGTGGCGCGCGCTTCCTCATGGGCCGCCTGCGCGTGGGCGAGGCCATGAGCCCGCCGCTCATGCGCGAGGTCAAGGCCCGCCTGGGCGCCATGCTGGCCCAGGAGCCCGCCGACGCGGTGGTGGACGCCCCCCCCGGGGTGAGTTGCCCGGCGGTCAATGCCGTGATGGACAGCGACATGGCCGTGCTGGTCACCGAGCCGACGGCCTTCGGGCTGCACGACCTGCGCCTGGCCGTGGAGGCCTTCGGGGCGCTGGGCGTGCCCCTGGGCGTGGTGATCAACCGCGCCGGAGTGGGCGACGGGACGGGAGACGACGCCGTGCGCGGGTTCTGCCGCGCCCAGAGCCTGCCCGTGCTGGCCGAGATCCCCTTCGACCGCGCCGTGGCCGAGGGCTATGCCCGGGGCCGGGTGGTCGCCGACCTGGGCCCGGAGCAGCGGGCGGCGTTCACCGCCCTGCGCGACGCCGTGCGCGGCATGGCCGCAGCCCGCAAGGAGGCCGCCCATGCGTGACGCCGTGCGTGAAATCGTGATCATCAGCGGCAAGGGCGGCACGGGCAAGACCTCCATCACCGGCGCCTTCGCGGCCCTGGCCGCCCGCCGGGGCGAGCCCACGGCCCGCCCGCCCGTCATCTGCGACCTGGACGTGGACGCGCCGGACCTGCACATCCTGCTGGCCCCGCGCCCCGAGCGCGAGGAGGACTTCATCTCCGGCAACGAGGCGCGCATCGACTCCGCCCTGTGCCTGGGCTGCGGGGCCTGCGCCGCCGCCTGCCGCTTCGGGGCCATCCACGAAAAAGACGGCGCCTTCGCCGTGGACCCGCTGCGCTGCGAGGGCTGCAAGGTCTGCGTGGCGGTGTGCCCGGCCGAGGCCGTGGCCTTCCCCGCGCGCCACTGCGGGCACCGGGCCGTGAGCGCCACGCGCTTCGGGCCCATGGTCCACGCCCAGCTCTTCCCGGGGCAGGAGAACTCCGGGCGACTGGTCAGCCTGCTCAAGACCGAGGCCCGGGCCCTGGCCCGGGAACGCGGCCTGGAGCTCATCCTGTGCGACGGCGCCCCGGGCATCGGCTGCCCGGTGATCAGCTCCCTGTCGGGGGTCGATCTGGCCGTGGCCGTCACCGAGCCCACGCCCTCGGGCCGCCACGACCTGGAGCGCGTGGCCGCGCTGTGCGCGCACTTCCGGGTGCCCCTGGCCGTGCTGGTCAACAAGGCCGACCTGAACCCCGAGGCCGCCGAGGGACTGGCCGCCCTGTGCCGCGACCAGGGCCACGCCCTGCTGGGCGAGTTGCCCTACGATCCGGCCTTCGTCCAGGCCATGGCCCGGGGCAAGGTGGTCACGGAGCTGCCGCCCTCGCCGACCTCGGAGGTTCTCACCCAGGCATGGGAACATGTTTTGCGTCTGGCCGGGCGCCCCGCCCGCCGGGCTCCACTGCAACCGCTCAACGCACAAGGAGAATAAAAATGGACAAGACCCTCATCGCCGTGCCCTCCGAGGCCCCCGGCGGCATGGACTCCCCCATGGGCGCCCACTTCGGGCACTGTGCCCTGTACACCCTGATCGAGGTCGAAAACGGCGCCGTGGCCGGGGTGCGCACCCTGCCCAACGTGCCCCACCAGCAGGGCGGCTGCATGGCCCCGGTGCGCCATCTGGCCGACAACGGCGTGGGCGTGCTCATCGCCGGGGGGCTGGGCATGCGCCCGCTCATGGGCTTCAACCAGGTGGGCATCCACGTCTTCCACGGCGCGGACGCGCCCAGCGTGGGGCAGGCCGTGGAGGCCTTCCTGCGCGGCGGGCTGGTCGAGTTCCGCCCCGAAATGACCTGCGGCGGCGGCCACTAGGCTCGCCCCGGCGCGGCCCCGCCCGCCCCGCGTTCCGAAACCGGAAATCGCGGACGGGGCCGCACACCAAGGAGAGACACATGCCCCTGTACGACATCGAGTGCCGGGCCTGCGGCGCCGTGAGCGAGGTCATCGCCTCCGGCGACGGCCCCCTGCCGCCCTGCCCGGCCTGCGGCGCGGCGGACACGTTCCGCCGCCTTTCGGCCCCCAGCTCCCTGACCGGCAGGACACCCAAAAGCCACCCCGGCCCCGGCGACACCGGCTGCTGCGGCTCACACCCCGGCGCGGCGGGCTGCGCCGGGCCGGGCTCCTGCTGCGGGCGCACCCAGGGCTGACAAGGAGACCACGCCAATGCCCACGACCCAGCCGCTGCACATCCTGGCCAGCCCGCGCCCCGTGGAGCTGGAAACCTTCACCGACGAACTGGTCCGCCTGGGCGGGGCGAGGGTGCTGCACGCCCCCAGCGCCGCCCGCGCCCTGGAGCTGGCCGCCGCCCACGCCCCGGAGCTGGTGGTCATCGACGAGAACCTGCCCGGCATGGGCGCCCTGGAACTGGCCGGGGCCCTCTTGCGCGTCAACGCCATGATCAACACGGCGGTGGTCAGCACCCTGGAGGAAGAGGAATTCCACGAGGCCAGCGAGGGCCTGGGCATCCTCATGCCCCTGGCGCCCACCCCCGGCCCCGAGGACGCCGCCGCCCTGGTGCGCGCCCTGCGCGCCGTCACCGGCCCGCTGGCCTAGGCCGACGCCGGACCGCAGCCCCCCCGACCTCGCCGTTCCATGAGCCCGGGCCGGAGCCTTCCGGTCCGGGCCGTTTTCCTTTCCAGCCCCCCGCCACCCCCGCTTCCGTTCACACCCGGACCGGGCGGGTGGCGTGGACCAACGGCTTCCGCTTCGCCCTCCGCCACCGCAGCCGCCTTTCCCCGCCCCCTTGCGCCACCATTGCCCGGCCCTGCCCGGGCATCCCGTTGCGCACCGTTGCCCCGCCCCGGTCCGGGCACGCCTTGCATCGCCGCTGCCGGGCACAAAATAATTCACTTGAAAAAATTTGGTCGCTTGATATGACTTCGCCATGTCCGACGCCACCCCCGCCAGCACACCCGCGCCCGGCCCGGCCGCCGGGGCCCGCCGCCCCGCGCCCAAGGCCGAAGCCGCCACGTCCTACGCCAGCGGCCGCAAGACCCACGCGCGGCTGATCCGCGCCGCCGGGCAACTGGCCGCCGAGGTGGGCTTCGCCAGCCTGACCACCCGCGCCGTGGCCAAACGCGCCGGAGAAACCATCGGCAGCATCCATTACCATTTCCGCAGCAAGGCCGGGCTCATCGAGGCCGTGCTGCGCCATGTGCTGGCCTGGGCCCAGGAGGAATACCTGGACACCCTGGCCGGGTTCCACACCGCCGACCTGGGGGCGCCGCCGGTCCAGGCCAAGCTGGTGCGGGCCATGGTCCGCGGGCACATCCAGGCCCTGTTCGACCCCAAGCGCCCTTCCTGGCACAAGCGCATCCTCTACCAGGCCATGCAGCACGACTCCGCGCTGTTCGACGTGGCCTGGGAGGAATTCGCGCACCAGGAAACCAGCCTCTTCTTCCGCCTGCTGGACAGCGCCCTCCCCGGCCTGCCCCTGCGGCGCAAGGTCATGCTCTACACGGCCATGATCGGGCCGATCATCTTTCACCTGGACTACGCCATGCCCATCCATCAGGTCATCGGAGGCGACGGCTACGACCAGGACTATCTTCGCGAACTGGAGGATATGCTTGTGAACCAGACCCTGCACACCCTGAGCGCGGGAGCCGCCCCGGCATGAAACCCGCCATCCCGACCCCGACCCTGCGAACCATGGCCCTGACCATGGCCCTGACGCTGGCCCTGACGGCCGGGCTGCTGGCGGGCTGCTCCGGCCAGCCCGAGGAACAGGCCGCCGCCCAGCCCCGGGTGGTTTCCCTGGCCCGGGCCGAGCGCCTGGGCGACGGCCCCGGGCGCGGCTACCCCGGCGCCGTGCGCGCCGCGCGGCAGGCCGAGCTGTCCCTGCGCGTGGGCGGGCCCCTGGTGGAGGTCCGCGTCGCTCCCGGCGACGTGGTGCGCAAGGGCGAGACGCTGCTGCGCATCGACCCGCGCGATTTCGAGGACGCCATCCGCACCCTGGAAGCCCAACTTGCCGGGGCCCGCGCGGCCGAGCACAACGCCCAACTGCACCTGGACCGCACCGGGCCGCTGCTCGCGCGCGGCGCCGTGGCCCAGGCCGACTACGACGACGCCCTGAGCGCCCGCGACACGGCCCGGGCCCAGGCCCGGGCCCTGGAAGCCCAGATCGCCACCGCGCGCCACGCCCTGGACGATACGACTCTCAATGCGCCCTTCGACGGGCTGGTCACGGCCCGCCACGTGGAGAACCACGAACTGGTGGCCGCCGGGCAGCAGGCCCTGGCCCTGCGCGACATTTCCGAGCTGGAAATCGACGCCGACGTGCCCGAGACGGAAATGGCCCGCATGGCCCCGGGCCGGGCGCCCGGAGCGTCCGCAGCGCCTACGGCGCCTGCGGCGGAGGTCGAGTTCCTGGCCCAACCCGGGCGGCGCCACCCGGCGCGGCTCAAGGAGTGGAGCGCCGAGCCCGACCCGGCCACCCGGGCCTACCGCGTGACTTTCGCCCTGCCCGCCCCCGAGGGGCTGGCCATCCTGCCGGGCATGACCTGCCAGGTGCTGCTGCCCACCGGACGGGCGGCCCTGGGCGCCCTGACCGTTCCGGCCTCGGCCCTGGCCTCCGCCCGGGCAGGCGGCGGCGCGGCCGACGTGTGGGTCTTCGACCCCGCCGCGGAAACCGCCGCGCGCCGCGCCGTGCGCACCGGACGGATGCTCGAAGGCTCGCGGGTGGAGATTCTGGACGGCTTGGCCGAAGGCGAACAGGTGGTCACCGCCGGGCGCGACTTCATCGCCGAGGGCATGGCCCTGCGGCCCCTGGCCGACGCCGACGCCCCGGGCGCCCCCGGGGCCGAAGCCCCCCAGGGCGGCGAGGCCCGGCCGTGATGAACCCCGCCACCTTCGCCCTGCGCAACCGGGTGACCACCACCCTGCTGCTCGCGGTCCTGTCCGTGGCCGGAGTGCTGGCCTACGGCAAACTCGGCAAGCTCGAATATCCGTCCTTCACCATCAAGACGGCCCTGGTGACCACCCCGTACTCCGGGGTCGGGCCGCTGGAGGTCGAGCGCCAGGTCACCGACGCCATCGAAGAGGCCGTCCAGGCCATGGGGCAGATCAAGAACATCCGCTCCACGTCCGAGGCCGGGGTGTCCTACGTCTATGTAGACATCCTGGACGAAATCCCCTCGAAGGACCTGCCCCAGATATGGGACGAACTGCGCCGCAAGGTGGCCGACGCCCAGGCAGGCCTGCCCCCCGGGGCCGGGCCCTCGGTGGTCAACGACGATTTCGGCGACGTGTACGGCGTCTTTTTCGCTCTCACGGGCCCGGGCTACAGCCCGGCCCAGCTCAAGGCCTACGCCCAGAGCCTCAAGAAGGAACTGCTGCTGTGCCGCGACGTGGCGCGCATCGAGTTCTGGGGCCTGCAACAGGAGGTCGTGTACCTGGAGATGCGCCGCGCGCGCATGGCCAGGCTCGGCGTCAGCCCCGCGCAGATCGCCGCCGCCCTGGAGGGGCGCAACGCCGTGACCCCGGGCGGGCGCGTGGAGGTGGACGGCCGCTACATACGCATCGCCCCCGGCGGCGCCTTCACCTCCGAGGGCGACATCGGCGACCTGCTCATCGGCGGGGCATCGGGCATGGTCCGTCTGCGCGACGTGGCCGACGTGCGCCGGGGCTACCAGGACCCGCCCGCAAGCGCCATGCTCCACGACGGCCGACCCGCCATCGGCATCGGCATCGCCACCCGCGACGGCGGCAACGTGGTGGCCATGGGCGAGGCCATCCGTCAACGGCTGGCGGAACTGGATTCCCAACGCCCGGCGGGCATGGAGCTCGCCCCCATCTTCTACCAGAGCGAGGTGGTCACCGAGGCGGTGGACATGTTCCTGGTCAACCTCGCCGAGGCCGTGGTCATCGTCGTGGTCCTGCTCATGCTCTTCATGGGCTGGCAAAGCGGCCTGCTCATCGGCGCCGTGCTGGGGCTGACCATCCTGGGCACCCTGGCGGGCATGGCCCTGTGGGGCATCGACCTGCACAAGGTCTCCCTGGGCGCGCTGATCCTGGCCCTGGGCATGCTGGTGGACAACGCCATCGTGGTCGCCGACGGCATCCTGGTGCGCGTGCAGCGCGGCATGGACCGCGAGCAGGCCGCGCGCGAGGTCGTGGCCGCAACGCAACTGCCGCTCCTGGGCGCCACGGCGGTGGCCGTGCTGGCCTTCACGGCCATCGGCTTCTCGCCGGGCAACGTGGGCGAGTTCTGCCGCAGCCTGTTCCAGGTCATGGCCCTGTCCCTGGGCCTGAGCTGGGTGCTGGCCGTGACGGCCACGCCCCTTTTGTGCGTCTGGTTCCTCAAGGTTCCCGCGCCCGGCACGGGGGGCGACCCTTACGACCGGCCCTTCTTCCGGGCCTACCGGCGCTTCCTGGCCGGGGCCCTGCGCCACCGCGTGGGCGCAACGGCGTTCGTGCTGCTGCTTCTGGGCCTGGCCCTGGCCGGCGCCGCACGCCTGCCGCAGTCGTTCTTCCCCGACTCCACCCAGCGCCTGTTCATGGTCAACTACTGGAAGCCCGAGGGCGCGCACATCGAAGCCACCCTGGCCGACCTGCGAACCATCGAGCAGGCCGTGCGCGGCATGGAGGGCGTCACGGGCGTAACCGCCCTGGCCGGGCAAAGCGCCCTGCGTTTCATGCTCGTGTACGACGTGGCCAAGCCCGACACCAGCTTCGGCCAGCTTCTGGTGCGCGTGGACGACTACCACCGCATCGACGCGCTCATCCCGCGCATCGAGGAGTACATCGCCCGGCGCTTCCCCGACGCCGAGCCCTATTGCCTCAAGGTCACCACCGGCCCGGCGGTGGACATGAAGGTCGAGGCCCGCTTCCGGGGGCCGGATTTCGCCGTGCTGCGCGAGCTGGCCGCCCGGGCCGGGGCCGTCATGGCCGCCTCGCCCAACGTGCGCGACCTGCGCACCGACTGGCGCCAGCAGGTGCCCGTGCTGCGTCCCGACTACGCCGAGGCTCCGGCGCGCCGCGCCGGGCTGACCCGCGAGGACCTGGCCCAGGCCCTGCAATGGAACTTCAGCGGCCAGACCCTGGGCGTCTACCGTGAAGGCGACGAGCTGCTGCCCATCATCGCCCGCGCCCCCCGGGCCGAGCGCGTGGCCGTGGACAACCTGGACAGCGTCCAGGTCTTCAGTTCCACCAGCGGGCGCTTCGTGGGCATCGGGCAGGCCGCCCCGGGAACGGAGCTCGCGTGGGAACAGGCCCTGATCGAGCGCCGCGACCGCCAGCGCATCGTCACCGTGCGCTGCAACCCGGCCCGGGGGCTGGCCGAGCCCCTGCGCGCCGAGCTGCGCCCGGCCCTGGAGGCCATTCCCCTGCCGCCGGGCTATTCCATGGAATGGGGCGGCGAGCACGAGGACGCCGCCGAGGCCGAAGCGGGCATCTACGCCATCTTCCCCCTGTGCCTTTTGGGCATGTTCGTGACCACCGTGGCCCTGTTCAACTCCATGCGCCGGGCGACCATCATCTTCCTGGTGCTGCCCCTGGCCCTGGTGGGCGTGACGGCGGCCCTGCTGGCCACGGGGCTGTCCTTCGGGTTCATGTCCATCCTCGGCTTCCTGGGCCTGTCGGGCATGCTCATCAAGAACGCCATCGTGCTCATCGACGAGGTCGAGGCCAACCGCCGCGCCGGGGCGCCTTGCCTGCGGGCCGTGCTCGACGCCGGGGTCTCGCGCCTGCGCCCGGTGGTCATGGCCGCCGGAACGACCATCCTGGGCATGATCCCGCTGCTCACGGACCCGCTGTTCGCCTCCATGGCGGCGACCATCATGGGCGGCCTGTTCGCGGCCACGTTCCTGACCCTGGTCCTGGTGCCCGTGCTCTACACCCTGTTCTTCCGCACCTGCCCCTACGAGGGGCACGGCCCCGAGGAGGCCGCGCCATGACGACGACACAAAAGGAAACAGAGGCTGCGCCCGTGGCCCTTCTCGTCATCGACATGCAGGAGGACTTCGTGCTGCCCACGGGGCCGCTCTTCGTGGCCGGGGCCCCGGCCACGCTGCCCGCCCTGGCCCGGCTGCTGGCCCTGGGCCGCACCCGGGGCTGGGCGGTCTTCCACGTGGTGCGCGAGCACGCGCCGGACGGCAGCGACGCCGAGATCACCCGGCGCGGGCTGTTCACCGGCGGCGGGGGCTTCTGCCTGCCGGGCTCGGACGGGGCGCGCATCGTCGAGCCCCTGCGGCCCCTGCCCGGCGAGGAGCGCGTGGTCAAAAAGCGCTTCAGCGCCTTTTTCGGCACGGACCTGCACGCCCGCCTGACGGCCCTGGGCACGGGCACGGTGGTCATCGGCGGCACGCAGTACCCCAACTGCATCCGGGCCACGGCCACCGACGCCCTGGCCCGGGACTACCGCGTCATCGTGGTCACCGACTGCTGCTCCGCGGCCAGCCAGGCCGTGGCCGAGGCCAACGTGGCCGACCTGCGCGCCATGGGCCTGACCTGCGTGCCCCTGGCCGACCTGCCCGCCGCCCTGGAAGCCGACCCGCAAGACTGACCGCCCCGGGGGCGCGCCCGACACGCCGGGCACGCCGCCCCCCCTCGCCCGGACGCCGAAAAATGCGCAGGAGCCGCCTCCTGCGCATTTTTCGGCGTCGCTTCGTCCGCCACATGCACCGACGCGAGCGCCGCCAGCCGACGCGGCGCCCGGCAGCGGGCGGGCCGCCTCCGTGCCACCATCACAAAAGAAATGAATCTGAAAAAGTATGAAAAAAGGCATACGAACAAGCGGCAGCCCGGACAGCCGAGTAAAATAAAATCATTTATTTTACAGTGTTATTGTATGTCTCCCCCTGCCGACAATATGAAAAACAGCCTGACAGGAAAAACATCACAAGATATGTTCCCGTTTTAATTGCATGATATTTCAATTGGTGCTACTCAACGCGCACCAAACAGCGAGATGGAGGGGTGTCATGCAACGGATTTTCGTACTGTTCGCGGCGCTGGCCCTGGTGGTCGGCATGGCCGGGCCGGGCCATGCGCAGCAGGACCAGAAGGAAGAGCAACCCGCCGTGCGGATGCCGGAGATGGTGGTCATCGAACGGCCCATCATCGAAAGCAACGAGGTGGACCGCTTCGGGGCCCTGACCACCGTGGTCGGCCAGGAGCAGATCGAGCGCCTGGGCGCTTCGGACCTCAGCTCCGCCCTGCGCAAGACCCCGGGCGTGACCATCACCCGCTACAACCAGGTGGGCTCCTTCGGCGGCGCCGAGGGCGGCGCGGTGTTCATCCGCGGCATGGGCTCCACCCGCCCGGGCTCGGAAATCAAGATGTATATCGACGGCGTGCCCATGTACATGGGCCCCTGGAGCCACCCCCTGCTCGACCTGCTGCCTGTGGACATGGCCGCGGCCATCGAGGTCATCAAGGGCCCGCAGCCCCAGACCGTGGGCAACACCTTCAGCGCCATCAACCTCGTGCCCAAACAGCACACCGAGGAAGGCTTCAGCACCACCGTGGCCGCCGCGGGCGGCAGCTACGGCACCGTGGCCCAGAGCCTGAGCCACGCCGGGCGCACAGGCGACTTCGACTACCAGTTGGGCGAGAGCTTCCGCTACTCCAACGGCCACCGCGACAACTCCGACGGCCGCCTGACCTCGGGCTTCGCCAACATGGGCATGCGGCTCAACGACATCTGGTCCGCCCGCCTGCTCGGGCTGGCCATGGACAACTACGCCGACGACCCCGGCGCCGACACGCCCGGCGCCGTCTCCGAGGGCCGCTACGAAACCCGCGCGCGCATGGCCGCCCTGACCCTGCGCAACCAGTTGGACGGCGCCCACGGCGAGGTCCAGTTCTTCGCCAACGGCGGCGAAGGCGTCTGGAGCGACGACATCCCCGACGGCGTTGACAAAAATCGCAACGAATTCTGGTATTTCGGCATGCACGCCAAGGAAATCGTCGAGTTCGGCCAGGGCGGCGAACTGCTGCTCGGGCTGGACCAGGAATGGTGGGACAGCATCGTCAGCTACGACTACATCGGCGGCACCGAGGACACCCTGACCACCCCGCAGTTCTCCCTGACCATGCCCTATGTGGCCGTAAGCCGCACCCTGGGCGAGGACGAAACCTGGCACGCCACGCCCTCCATCGGCGCGCGCGGCTACTTCCACAACCAGTTCGAAAGCCGCATGGCGCCCTTCGCCGGGATCGTGGCCGGCTACGGCGACACCGACCTGCGCGTCAACGTCGCGCGCGGAGTGAACTATCCCGGCCTGGACGTGCTCATCGTCTTCCCCGCCAGCGACTGGGAGGTCCTGGACCCCGAGGATGTCATGCACTACGAGGTCGGCCTGAGCCACTCCTTCGGCGACCTGGCCGTGTTCGACCTCGCCGTCTACCAGGACAAGGGCAGCAACCGCTACTCCTTCAACCTGCCGCCCTTCCCCCCGGTGTGGACCAACACCGAGGACTTCGACATCCGGGGCATGGAGGCCTCGCTGACGGTGACCCCGCTGGCCAACCTGTCCCTGTTCGCCGGGGTCACGGCCCAGCGCGTCACCCCCGACGACATGCCCTACGCCCCCGAAACCTCCGTCAGCGGCGGCTTCAACTGGCGCTTCCTGGAAAAGTTCACCCTCAGCGCGGACTGCGAATACGTGGACGGCATGTACGCCCTGCGCCAGGCGCGCAAGGTCGGCCAGGCGAACACCGCGCGCGTGAGCAGCCACTTCCTGGTCAACTCCCGCCTGGGCTGGGAGTTCGAACTGCCGCGGTGGGACGCCCACGGCGAGCTCTACCTGCTGGTGCAGAACCTGACCGACGAGGAATACGCCTACCGGCCCGACTACCCCATGCCCGGCATCAACGGCATGATCGGCGCCAAGCTCACCTTCTGACCCCCCGGAGACGGAGCGATGCCCGCAAGCACCCTCCTGCCCCCGGCCGTGGACGGCGCGCGGTTGTACGACCAACTGCGCGCCGCCTCCGAGGGCATCAAACGCTTCCACGCCCTGCGCGCGGCCCTGGGCGCAGGGCTGTTCGAGCACCTGGAGCGGCCCGCCGCCGCCCCCGCCCTGGCCGCCGCCCGCGGCCTGGACCCCGTGCTCACCGAGGCCCTGTGCGCCCTGCTCGGCGAAATGGGCCTGCTGCGCCGCGAGGCCGAAGGCTGGCGGCGCACGGAACTGGCCGCCCTGTACCTCGACCCGCGCTCCAGCCTGTTCCAGGGCGAGGTGCTGCGCTGCATGGAGGAAGGCTTCGACCTGTGGCGCAGGCTGCCCGAGCTGCTGCGCCAGGGGCCGGTGGACATGGCCCGCGAGCAGGTCTTCAAGGGCAATTTCATCGACGCCCTGGGCCGCGAGGGGCTGCTGCGCGAAGTCCACGCCTGCGCCGAGGCCATCGCCGCCGCCCCGGGGTTCGACACGGCGCGTCTGGCCCTGGACCTGGGCGGCGGCCACGGGCTCTATGCCTGGGCCCTGTGCGAGCGCAACCCCGGGCTGCACGCCGTGGTCCTGGACACCCCGGGCACCCAGCCGGTGTTCGAGTCCTTCGCCGATGAATTCGGCTACCAGCGCATGCAGTTCCGGCCCGGCAACCTCTTTCGCGACGACTGGGGCCGGGGCTACGACCTGATCTTCTTCTCCTACAACCCCGGGGGCAAGCAGCGGTCCATCCTGGAGCGCATTCACCAGGCCCTGGCCCCGGGCGGTCTGTTCGTGACCAAGCACGCCTACTACAACGCGGCCGAGGGCTCCAAAAGCCCCCTGCTGGACCTGGAATGGCTGCTCACGCGCTTTCCGGGCATCGACAAGCAGCCCAACGTCTACCGCTTCGCCAACGAGATGCCCCGCGAGGAGTTTCTGCCCTTCTTCCTGGAGCGCTACGAACTGCTGGCCCATCTCGACGCCCGCCAGTTCGCCTCGCCCGACCTGGGCAAGTTCGGCGACCGGCTGGACAGCCAGATCATCATCGGCCGCAAACGCTAGCGGCCCGGAGGTTCCCGTGCCTTTACGCCTTGTCGCCGTCCTGACCCTGTGCCTGACCCTGTGGGCCGCCCCGGCCCTGGCCGAAAAACCGGTGCGCATCCTGGCGGGCACGACCCTCGTGGCCGACGCGCTGCGCGACCTGTGCCCCGAGGGGGTGGAAATCCGGGTGCTCATCCCCGGGGGGGCCTGCCCCGGGCATTTCGACCTCAAGCCCGGCGACCTGGCCCTGGTCCAGGACGCCCAGGCCGTGATCCTGCACCAGTGGCAGAAGGACATGGCCGCCATGCGCAACCTGCTGCGCGCCGCCCAGAGCGAAGCCCTGGACGCGGACTATCTGCCCGAGCCCGAAAACCCCATGCTGCCCCGGGGCCAGGAGGCCCTGACCCGCGCGGTGCAGGGCATTCTGGAACGGCGCTTCCCGGCCTGGGCCGGACACGTGCGCGCCCGGGCCGAGGCCCGCACGGCACGCATCCTGGCCGTGGAGCGGGAAATGGAGGCCGCCTTCGCCCCCCTGCGGGCGGCCCGGCCCGCGGTGCTCGCCTCGGCCCTCCAGGCGCCCCTGGCGCGCTGGGCCGGGCTGGAAGTGGCCATGACCTACGGCCGCCCCGAGGAGCTGACGCCCGGGCGCGTGGGCGCCCTGCTGGAGGCCGGGCGTGCCGCCAACGTCGTGCTGGTCATGGACAACATCCAAAGCGGCGCGGGCGCGGGCCGGAGCCTTGCCGAGGAACTGGGCGCGCGGCAGATCGACCTGACCAGCTTCCCCGGCGCGCCGGACGGCGCGGACACCTGGGAGCAGGCCCTGCGCGCCAACGTGCGCCTGCTGCTGCAAGCCCTGGCCGGGGCCTGACCATGGCCGCCACGGACGAACACCCCCACGCCCCGGGCGAAACCGCCCTCCGCCTGGAAAACGTCAGCGCCGCCTACGGGCGCCACGTGGCCATGCGCGAGGTGAACCTGACCATGGGCCGGGGCGAGTTCCTGGGCGTCATCGGCCCCAACGGCGCGGGCAAGACCACCCTGCTCACCGTGCTCAACGGGCTGGCCCGCGTGGTGGGCGGGCGGGTCGAGGTGCTCGGTCGGCCGCTCACGCCCGCCACGGTGGGCGCCCTGCGCAAGCGCATCGGCTACGTGGCCCAGTTGCAGGAGATCGACCCCCTGCTGCCCATCACCGTGGGCGAGACGGTGCTCTCGGGCTGCTTCGGGCGCGTGGGGCCGCTGCGCCGCGTACCCGCCGCCGCCCGCCGCCGGGCCGAAGAGCTGCTGGACCTGGTGGGCCTGACGGAACTGGCCCGCCGCCCTCTGGGGCACCTGTCCGGCGGCGAAAAGCAGCGCACGGCCATCGCCCGGGCCCTGCTCCAGGAGCCGGACATCCTGCTGCTGGACGAACCCACGGCGGCCCTGGACTGGCAGGCCCAGCGCGGCATCCTGGCCCTGATCCAGGAGCTGCACGCCCGCTTCGGGCTGACCACGCTCATCGTGACCCACGACCTGAACACCCTGCCCGCCGTGTGCACCCGCGTGGCCTACATGAAGGGCGGCACCATCACCTGGAGCGGCAGCCCGGCCCAGGCCGTGGACGGCGCGCGGCTCTCGGCCCTGTACAACATCCCCATCCACGTGGTGCGCCATGCCGGGCGCGACCATATCGTCAGTTGAGGGCGCCATGGACTGGTCGCTGCTGCAATACGGATTCATGCACAAGGCGCTGCTGGCCGGGCTGCTGGGAGGGGTGTCCTGCGCCCTGACCGGGGTGCTGGTGGTGACCATGCGCATCTCGGCCATCGGCATCTGCGTGGCCCACGCGGCCTTCGCCGGGGCGCTGCTGGGCATCCTGCTGGGCATGGGCCCGCTGGGGCCCGCGTTTCTGACGAGCTTCCTGGTGGCGGGCATCCTCGGCCCGCTGACGGACAAGGCCGACCTGGCCCCGGACACGGTGGTGGGCATCCTGTTTTCGACCATGCTCGGGCTGGCCTTCCTGTTCCTCGGGCTGATGACCGGCCCGCGCACCGAGGCCCTGGATCTGTTCTGGGGCAGCATCCTCACGGCCACGTGGTTCGACATCAAGGTGCTCGCGGCGGTGACGGCCGCGCTGCTGCTGGGGCTCGTGCTCTTCTTCAAGGAAATCCAAGCCGTGCTCTGCCACCGCGCCGTGGCCCTGGCCGTGGGCGTGCCCGCCACGCTGATCTACTACGCCATGCTCTTTTCCGTGGGCGCGGCGGTGGCGGCCTCGTTGCGCAGCGTCGGCGGGCTGCTCATCTACGGGCTGATCATCAACCCGGCGGCGGCGGCCTACCAGTTGTCCTACAGCCTGCGGCGCATCTTCGCCCTGGCCTGCCTGTTCGCCGTGGGGTCGAGCTGGGGCGGGCTGCTGCTGGCCACGGTCCTGGACGTTCCGGCCGGGGCGATGATCGTGCTGCTGTCCACGGCCATCTTCGTGGCCGCCACGATATTCTCGCCCAAGTCGCCGCGATCGGCCGCCTTCCTAAGCCGCCTGCAAACCGCCTTTTCCGGCCGCGTAGGCGTCCGCGACAAGGCCCGGGAGCATACGCCATGACCACAGCCAATCCCCGCGCGGCCTTCTTCGACGCCGAGGCCGCCGCGCCCTGGGCCGCCGCGCCCTACGGCGCGGAACATGCCCCCAAGCTGGAGCGCTTCTTCGCGCGCACCGGACCGCTCGCGGGGCGCACCCTGCTGGAGCCCGGCTGCGGCACCGGGCGGCTGACCGAAATCCTGGCCCGGGCCGTGGGCGAGGAAGGCGCGGTGCACGCCTGCGACATCAGCCCGCGCATGTGCGCCGCGGCCATGGAGCGCGTGGCCGACCTGCCCCAGGCGACCGTGAGCCTGGCGGCCATGGAGCGCCTGCCCCTGGCCCCGGGCTGCGTGGACCTCGTGGTCTGCCACCAGGTCTTCCCCCACTACGAGGACAAGGCCGCCGCCCTGGCCTGCATGGCCCGCGCGCTGCGCCCGGGGGGCGCGCTGCTGGTCATGCACTTCCGCGAGCGCGCGGCCATCAACGACGTGCACCGCAAGGCGGGCACGGTGGTCGAGCACGACATGCTGCCCGACCTGGAGACCATGGACGCCCTGCTGACGGGCACGGGGCTGCGCCGGATCTATTTCGCCGACGACGACACCCTCGGCTACCTGCTGCACGCCGTGAAATAACCCGCCGCCACCCGCGCCCCCTTTCTGCCGGGCCAGCGCGCCGCCGGGCAGAAAACCCTTGACTTAAGTGATATTGAGTTTCATTTTCACGGCACCCGTGGTGACACGTGCCCGCCGCGGCCCCCGCGCGCGGCCCGGCGGCCGCCGCCTCCATCCCAACCCGGCACGCCCCGTGCCGCCCCGCAACCGCCCGGGCAGGCACATACGAGGCCCATCATGCCCGACACCATCAAGGTGCATATCTCCGACACCGTGGCCGACACCCTGTTCATCCCGCTGTACATGCGCTGCCTGGAAACGCGCCGCACCGACCGCATCATCGAGGACCCCGACGCCTGCCGCATCGTCGACGCCGTGGACTACGATTTTTCCAAATACGACCAGGCCACCCGCAGCCAGGTGGGCACCTGCATCCGCGTACGCTTTTTCGACGACGTGACCCGCCGCTTCCTCGACGCGAACGCCGAGCCCGTGGTCATTCAGCTCGGCTGCGGGCTGGACAGCCGGGCCGCCCGCGTGGGCGGAACCAAGGGCGTCTTCTACAACGTGGACCTGCCCGAGGTCATGGAACTGCGCGACGAACTCCTGCCCCCGGACGAGCGCAACGTCTCCATCTCCCAGTCCATGTTCGACACCTCCTGGATGGCGCCCATCCGCGAGCGCCACCCCGAAGGGCGCTTCCTGGTCCTGGCCGAGGGCGTCTTCATGTACTTCACCGAGGAGCGGATGCGCCCGTTGATCCAGAACCTGGCCCGCGTCTTCGCCCCCGGGGAAATGGCTTTCGACGTGTGTTCCAGCTTCGGCTGCAAGCTCTCCTCGCGCCACGACACGGTGAAGAAGACCAACGCGCGCTTCCTCTGGGGCCTGGACGACAACGCCCTGCTCCAGCAGTGGGCGCCGAACCTGACCCTGCGCCAGGTCGAGTACTACATGAACAAGGAGAAACACCGCTGGGACTTCACGTCCCGGCTGATGTCCTTCGTACCGACCTTCGCCCGGGCCTTCCGCATGCTGCACTACCAGACGGCCCCCGCCCAGGCCTGACAGGCGGCAAGCGGCCTCCGGGCCGCCGGAGCGGCGTGGAACCGCACCCGCGCCGGCCCCGTCGGGGCATCCCGCCCCCTTCCCCGAAGATGCGGCGCCAGCACGGCGAAAAGCGCAGACGGAATGCTCCGTCTGCGCTTTCGCTTTGCCCGGGGGCGGCGCGCTCAGACCGTAATATCCACGGAAGACGCCGCCGGAGCGGAGGAGGATGAAGAGGAGGACGAGGACGCGACGGACGCCTTGGCCGCCGGGGCCTCGCTCGCGGCCGACCTGGCGGGCGCGACGGACGCCGCGGGCGTGGCGGCTTCGGCAGCGGGCGTGGCTTCGGCAGCGGGGACATCCCCGGTGACGGGCACCTGCGTCGTGGTGTCGGGGTCCGCGGCCAGGGCCTTTTCCGCCGCCGCCTCGATGCGCTCGCGGTTCTCCTTGAGCGTCTGCTCGCTGGCCTCCTGCACGCCCCGGCCCATCTCCCGCATCGCGCCCCGGGCGGCCCGTCGACCGCGAATGATCCGCTCGACATACGACCCGCCCTGACCCGCCTGCTCCAGTGCCGCGGCCAGGACGCCGTCCAGGCGGCTGCGCTGGGCCGAGGCGGCCCGCAGGCCTTCCATGCGCGCCGTGACGTACCTGCCGGAAGCGTCGGATGCATCGCCAGCCGTGGCCGCGCTCCCAGTCTGCGCCTCGGGAATGGCTGCACCCGTGGCCGCCTGCACGGCCACGGTGTCATCATGCTCCACCCGGGCCTGCCCGCCAAGACGCGGCGCGGCGGCCTCCGTATTCAACCCGATGGTTCCACTCCCCAGAATCGTTCCAATGTCCATGCTGCCCTCCCGATGCTTCTGCCCATCGACAAAAGCCGCTGCTGCATTCTTTTTCGGATGTTTTGCATAAAACTTTATATTCCCCTCCGCCGGGAAGAGGAATTCCGCACCGCGCCTTCCCCTGTGCGCCCGGCCCCGCTCCCTCTTCCTGAGACGGCAACCCCGCCCTTCCCCACGCGGCAGCTCCGGCGGCGAGTTGCCCTGTCTTCTCCACAAACAGGCTTGACCCAAAGAACGAAAAGGAATACCTCACAGGGAAACACTGTTTCATTAAACGAAACAAACAGACCGGGATCGCCTGAAGCTGGTCATGGCACCCGAGCCCGCAGCGGGAAACCAAGGAGGATGTGGCCGCATGTCCACACAGCTTTCAATGGAGCGGAAAAAAGCACTTCTGGATATTTTCGGCGAACAGGACTGCCTGTTCACCCCCGAGGAACTGCTGGTGTACACCACCGACGCCAGCCGCATCAGCGGCGAACCCCTGGCCACGGTGCGCGCCACGAGCGAAGAGCAGATCGTCGCGCTCATGCGCTGGGCCACGCGGGAAAAGATTCCCGTCTACCCCCGGGCCCGGGCCACCAACACCATGGGCGGCTGCGCCCCCACCACGCCGGGCATCGTCCTGTCCCTGCTCAAGATGAACGCCATCCTGGAAATCGACGAGCACGACTTCGTGGTCGTCACCCAGCCCGGGGTCATTACAAAAGATCTCCAGAAAGCCGTGGAGGCCAAGGGCCTCATGTATCCGCCCGACCCGGCCAGCTTCGACGTATGCACCATCGGCGGCAACATCGCCACCTGCGCCGGGGGCATGAGCGCCGTGAAGTACGGCGTCACGCGCGACTATCTGCTGGCCACCCGCGTGGTCCTGCCCAACGGCACAGTGGCCGTCTTCGGCGCGCGCACGCACAAGAACGTGGTCGGCCTGGACGTGAACCGCCTGCTGTGCGGCAGCGAGGGCACCCTGGGCGTCATCACCGAAATGACCCTGAAGCTCATCCCGCTGCCCGAGGCTTCGGCCTCCATCCTCGTGGGCTTCGACAGCCTGAAGGCGGCCATGGACTGTGTGCGCAACGTCTTCGCCACGGGCATCCTGCCCTGCGCCCTGGAGTTCATCGGCGAACAGTGCCTGAAACCCATCGCCCAGATGGGCCACGACATCTTCCCCGCCGGAGTGACCACCTGCCTGCTCATCAAGCTCGACGGCGCCAAGGACACCCTGGCCCCGCAGATCGACAAGCTGATGCGCGTGGTGGAGCCCATGCGCCCGGCTTTCCTGCGCAAAGGCCTGACCCGCGAGGACGAGGAGGAACTGTGGACCGTGCGTCGGCTGATCAACGCGGGCTCGGCCCTGGTGGCGCCCAACAAGATCGCCGACGACGTGACCGTGCCACGCTCCCGGCTGCACGAGGCCCTGAAGGGCATCGACGCCGTGGGCCAGCGTTCCGGGCTGACCGTGCTGACCTTCGGGCATGTGGGCGACGGCAACATCCACGTGAACATCATGTTCGACGCCGCAACCCAGCAGGACATCGCCACCAAGGCCAAGCTGGAAATCAACGAACTGATCATCTCCCTGCGGGGCGTCCTCTCCGGGGAGCACGGCATCGGCCTGTCCAAGGCCAAGACGTTCCGCCTGCAAATCGGCGAGGTGGAGCAGAACCTCATGCGCGGGATCAAGGCGGTCTTCGACCCCGACAACATCATGAATCCCGGCAAGTCCTACTAGCCGGGCGAGCGCACGGAGCCCCCGCATGACAACGGCAAAGAAATGTGTGGCCTGTAGCCGGTGCCTGTCCTTCTGCCCGGTGTTTCTCTCAAGCCAGCGCGAGGAATGGTCGCCCAAGGCCAAGAACCAGCTTTTCGAGCATCTGGCGGCGGGCGACGCCCGGCTCGACGAGGCGCTGTGCCGCAAGCTCGGCGAGATGTGCGTGTCCTGCGGACGCTGCGTGACGGCCTGCGCCCAGCACCTGTCCGTCCCCGAGCGGCTGGCCGAGCTGCGCGCCGCGCATCCGGGCTGGGAGCAGTATCTCTGGAAACTGTGGATCACCCAGGGCGACATGCTCTGGCCCGCCCTGGGCACCATCGGCAAGGCCCTGGGCGACGCGCCCGGCAAGGGCGTGCTCGCCGGGGCCAAGGCCATGGGCGCCACCCCGCGCATCGCGCCCTGGATCAGCGTGCGCGAATACGACCGCCATGCCGGGGGGCGCCGCATCCAGTTCTTTGCCGGATGCACCGCCCGGCGCGTGCGCCCCGGGTGGCTCGCCACGAGCCAGAGCATCCTGGAAGGCCTGGGCTACGAGGTCGTCCGCCCCCGTGAGGCCTGCTGCGGCGGCACGCTGCTCAGCGCGGGCCTGCGCAAAAGCGCCCGGGAGAGCATGGCCGCCAACGTGGCGGCCTGGCGCGAAGCAGGACGGCCCGAAGTGGCCACGGCCTGCGCCTCGTGCCTGCACGCCCTGAGCGCCTACCCGCAGCACGAAGGGCTGTTCCTGAACGCCGACGAAGCCCGGCAGTGGAGCGCGGGCCTGAGCAGCCTCGCCGCCCTGTGGGGTAAAACGACCTTCGATCTGCACGACCAGCCGCTCTCCCTGCGCTGGCACACGCCCTGCCACGGCCTGACCCACAAGGCCGACCAGAACTGGCTGCGCAGCGTGGTCGGCAAGGCGCTGGCCGCGCCGCAGGGCATCAACTGCTGCGGCCTGGGCGGAGTGGTCCAACTCTCCAACCGCCAGCTTTCCATGGACATTGCCGACGCCTGCTGGAAGGCGCTGGCCCCCGAGCCGGGCACCCAGGTGCTCACCGGCTGCTCGGGTTGCACCATCCAGCTTACGGCCACGCGCCCGCAGGGAGTGCACGTGGCCCATTGGCTCGACGTGGTGCGGCCATAGCCAGCCCGCAGGCCCACCCGCACCCGGTGGCCGCCCGTCCCGTCAACCCCCGGGGCGGGCGGCCCAAATCATAAGCACCCGTTTTCCCTTCCGCCGCCCCCGCCCTCGCGCCACGGGGGCACATGCATCCGGGGCGGCGCCCCCGCCCCTGGCCTCTCCCCGCACTCCCTGGTACACCCCGCCCGCCCCGGATGCCCTTCATCATTCTTGTTGCCGTCGCCATCCCGTCCGCCGCGCCGCCCGGGAAACGCTGCCCCGTTCCTGCGCATCGGCAGGTCCGCGCGCTGGCGCCTGATCTGGAATCCTTAATCCATGGAACAATGTTTCCCAACGTGAAACAAAACTAGACACCCCCTGCGCTTTGCCGTATGCAACAGGAGAAACGACGCCACCAGACGGAAAACCACATTCCGCAAAGACACTCCCACCCCATAGACCTTCCAAACCACAAACACCCAAGGACATGACAGCACCCGCCCAAACATCCAGCCCTTCCACCATGATCCAATCCGTGGACAAAGCCCTGCGCGTTTTCGAATTCGTCTGCCGCGCGACCAAGGACGCCCGCGTGGTGGACATCTCCAAAGCACTGGACATCAACAAGGCCACGGTCTTCCGCCTGCTGCGCACCTTCGTGGAAACCGGCTACATGGAGCAGGACCCCGACACCGACCGCTACCGCCCGACCATGAAGATCCTCTCCCTGGGCAACAGCGTGATGAACAAGATGGAAATCCGGGGTCTGGCCTCGGACATCATCAAGGAACTGAGCGAAAAGTCCGGTGAGTCGGTCCACTTGTCCATCAAGGACGGAGTCATGGCCGTGATCATCGACAAGGTCGAGGCCCGCACCGGCACCAAGGTCTCCTTCCACATCGGGCGGCGCAGCGACCTGTATTCCACGGGCACGGGCAAGGTCTTCCTGGCCCATCTGCCCCTGAACCGGCTGGAGGACTATCTGGCCGAAACGCCGCTGGACGCCCACACGCCCATGACCATCGTGGACCGGACCGTGCTCAAACGCCAACTGGACGAAATCCGCGAAAGCGGCTTCTCGGTGGACCGCCAGGAAAACAACACCGGAATCTCCTGCGTGGCCGCCCCGGTGCGCAACTATTCCGACGAGGTGGTCGCCTCGGTCAGCCTGACCGGGCCCAGCGTGCGCATCGAGCACAATATCCCCCGCCTGAGCGAGCTCATCCTGGATTACAGCTCCCGCATCTCCCGCAAGCTCGGCTACCACCGCTAGCCGCCTCCGGGGCATCGGGGCCGTCCGCTTGCGGCCCATCCCCGCTCCGAAGGCGAACTGCACCGCCAGCCGCCCGCTGACAGCGCGGCTTCGTCCGACGGCCATGCCGCAAAGCTTCGCGCCCGCTCCGGGCGACGCGGCGGGCCTGCTCTTTTTCCGCCGCCCTCCCCGGACCGGAGCGCCCCGTCCCCCGCATGCCGTCGCCCGGGCGTCCGGCTCGGCCGGGCGGAATGCGCGGCACCCGTCCCTGGCGTGCCCGCCGTGCCGCCGCCGGGACGCAGCGCCGGGTCCGGCATCCGACGCCCCCCTCCGGAGCACACCGCCCGCAACGGGAAAATGCTTTCCACCCGAGAAGACGCGAGCGCCGAAGATTTTCCCGTTGACCCCATTTGTTTCTTTATGCTAAACGTTATTTCGTTTTACGACGCTTTGTTTCCAATTGCGAGGCAAGAAGCCCACGGAACCGGCCCGGCCCGGAAGAGTCATCCCGCCAGCGAAGGCGCCCGGTGGAAGCAGGCAAAAGCGCCGATGCCAGGCCCGCCGGGCACGGCTCGCCGGAAAGCCTCCAGCCCCGAGGCTGGCGTCGCAATAATGCAATCACGTTTCTTTTGATAAAACAAAAGACCAGTCGGCGGTCGACAATACGCCGGGGCGGCGGAGCATCCACCGCGCCGCACGCAGCGGCGCGGCATGTGCCGGAAGCCCGGAGCGCGCGCAACACGCCGAAACATCCGAAACGGCAAACCGGACCGCACCCGGGGGGCCGGAAGGGGGCCTGCCCCGGGCGGCCGCGCAGGCCGCCGACCGGCCCCCGGGCGCGCGCGGCCCGGAAGCCGGGCAAAGTTGTTCAATGGCGCCCGCAATGCTAGGGTGCCTGTCTTACGCAGGCAGCCGACCGCAACGCGAAGCCGCACAAGGTCCGAACCGGAGGGAGCGATGCCGCGACGTACCACCTGGCCTTTGGCGATCCTGCCCCTGCTCCTTTTGCTCCTGCTGCCCGCGGGCGACGCCCTGGCCGGGTATCCGCGCAGGCCCGTCACCCTGGTCACGCCCTACGGGGCCAGCGGCTCGTCCGATCTCGCCGCCCGGTCCCTGGCCGTGTCGCTGCCCGAATACCTGGGCCAGCCCGTGATCGTGGTCAACCGCGCCGGGGCCAACGGCGTGGTCGGCACGACCTTCGTCAGCCGCAGCCGCGCCGACGGCTACACCCTGCTCATGGGCCGCGTGGGCGCCAACTGCCTGGTCCCGGCCCTGAACGAATCCATCGCCTACCACTGGGACAGCTTCTCCTTCATCGGGCTGGTCGAGATGAACCCCTTCGTCTACGTGGTCCGGGCCGATTCGCCCCACAAGACCCTGGCCGACCTCCTGGCCGCCATCGAGGCCGCCCCGGGGACCATATCCTACAGCGACTCCGGCCCGCAGACCCTGCTGGCCCTGGGCACGCTCATGCTTCTGGACCAGGCCGGGCTCGCGCCCGACGCCGCCGTCGGCATCCCCTACGAGGGCGGAGGCACGGCGGCCACGGCCCTGCTCGGCGGGCACGTCGATTTCCTGGGCGTGAACATCGGCCCCGTGCTGGAACAGATCAAGGCCGGGAAGCTGCGCGCCCTGGCCGTAACCACCCCCGAGCGCCTGGAGTCCATCCCCGACGTGCCCACCGTGCGTGAATGCGGCTATCCGGCCCTGGAGTCGGTCATCGGCTGGAGCGCCCTGCTCGGGCCCAAGGACCTGCCCCGGGAGATCATCGCCACCTGGGCCGCGACCATGGCGCGGATCGCCGCAGACCCGCAGTGGGCGGAACGCACGCGCATGGCGGGGTCCATCCCCTTCGTGAAGTCCCCTGAGGAAACCCGGGAGTTCATCCGCCAGCAGTACGAAATGTACCGCACCCTCGGCGAAAAGCGCGGCCTCATCATCCACTAGCCGCGCCGCCGCCCAAGCCCAGGAGCATCCCATGCGCACGCCGAACAAAGACACCTCTCTCGGGCTGGGGCTGGCCGCCTTCTTCGGGGCCGTGCTTCTCTTCGTCATCCCCCGGGCGGTGGTCATCCCTTCCAGCGCCGTCGTGCCCTCCCTGCGGCCCGATTTCTGGCCGTCCATCCTGTGCGGCGTGCTGGTGCTGCTCGGGCTGGGCCTTGCGGCGGGCTCCCTGTCGGGGCCCGCGCGCCCGGCCCCGGAGTCCGGCTGCGGCGGGTGTGCCCCGGCGCCCGGCTCCGACCCCGCCCCCGGCCCCACGCGGCCCGCGCGCCCGGGCAGGGCCGCCCCGGCCTGCGTTGCCGCACTGCTCGCGGCCTACGCCTGGACCCTGGAAGCCGCCGGGATGATCATCCCCTCGGCCCTGGCCTTCACGGCCCTGGCCCTGCTCTACGGCGAGCGCCGCCCCGGGGTGCTCGCGGTCGTGGCCGTGGGCCTGCCCGTGGGGCTGTATCTCTTCTTCACCCAGGTCGCCAACGTGCCCATGCCCGCGGGCGACCTGCTGGCCGGGCTGCTGGCCGGGGCGCAGGACTGACCCGTGCTGGAACATCTCGGATACGCGATTGGCCTGTTCGCCTCCTGGGTCAACCTGCTGGCCATCGGCGGGGGCATCCTGTGCGGCGTCGTCGTCGGGGCCATCCCGGGGCTGACGGGCACCATGGCCGTGGCCCTGGCCCTGCCCCTGACCTTCACCCTCGAACCCGTCACAGGCATCCTGCTGCTGCTGGGCATCTACAAGGGCGCCATCTACGGCGGGTCCATCCCGGCCATCCTCATCAAGACCCCCGGCACCCCGGCGGCCTCCTGCACGGTGCTCGACGGCTACCCCATGGCCGAGCGGGGCCAGGCGGGCAAGGCCCTGAAAATGGCCCTGTACGCCTCGTGCACGGCGGATTTCATCTCCAACCTGTCGCTGATCTTCTTCGCCAAGGCCATCGCCGGGTTCGCCCTGCGCTTCGGCCCGCCGGAGTTTTTCGCCCTGGTGGCCTTCGCGCTGACCATCATCGCCGGGGTCAGCGGCGACAGCCTGCTGCGCGGGCTCATAGCGGGTTTCCTGGGCCTGTTCGCCGCCACGGTGGGGCTGGACCTCGTCTACGGCACCAACCGCTTCACCTTCGACAGCCCCGACCTCATGGGCGGGCTGAACTTCGTGCCCGTGCTCATCGGCCTGTTCGCCCTGCCCGAGATCATCGGCGGAGTCGCCAAACCCACGGGCGGCCTGCCGCGAACGGCGACGACGCAGGGCTCGTCCCTGTCCTTCGCCGAATACCGCGCAAGCCTGAAGAACATCCTGCGCGGCAGCCTCATCGGCGTGTTCCTGGGCGCCATCCCGGGCATCGGCGGGGCGCCCGCCGCCTTCATGGCCTACAGCGAGGCCAAACGCACCTCCAGGCACCCCGAGCGCTTCGGCCGGGGCGAGTTGCAGGGCGTGGCCGCCGCCGAGGCGGGCAACAGCGGCTGCTGCGGGGCGACCATGATCCCCCTGCTGGCCCTGGGCGTGCCCGGCGACGTGATCACGGCCATCATCCTCGGGGCCTTCATGATCCACAACCTGACCCCGGGGCCGCTGCTCTTCGAGCAGCAGACCGGGCTGGTCTACGCCATCTTCATGGGCCTGATTCTCAGCTCGGGCTTCCTGCTGCTGGCCGGGCTGGGCTGCATCCGCTTCTTCGCGCGCATCGCGGCCATCCCCCGCGCCCTGCTGCTGCCCGCCGTGGCCGTGCTCTGCGCCTACGGCGCCTACGCCGTGAACAGCAGCCTTTTCGACGTGCTGGTCATGACCGGCATGGGCATCCTGGGCTACGCCATGCAGTCCGCCCGGCTGCCCGTGGCGCCCTTCCTCATCGCCTTCATCCTCGGCCCCATGTTCGAGGACAACCTGCGCCGCTCCCTGCTGCTGTCCGGCGGCGACCCGTCCATCTTCCTGCGCTCGGGCATCTGCTGGTTCTTCATCGGCCTGACGGTGCTCTCCTGCGTGCTGCTGGCGCGGCGCAACCTGCGCAACAGGCGCCTGACCTGCGCGGCGGATTGACGAAAGCCCAAAAGAAAGGGGCGGCCCCGGGGCCGCCCCTTTCTTTGCGGGCCTGCGCCCGGCGGCCGCCGGGCCGCCGTCAGCCCTGCGCCTCGCGCAGCTTGCGGTAGAGGGTGGCGATGCCGATGCCGAGCTGCCCGGCCACGAATTCCTTGTCCTGCTTGGAGGCCGAGGCCCCGCCGTAAGGCGCCAGGGCCTTGCGGATGACCAACCGCTCGATGGTCGGCAGGTGCAGGGTGGTGCCGTCCAGGGCCGGTTCGCGGCGCACGATCTTGCGCGGCAGCATGGCGGCGCACACGGCGCAGCGCGTGTCGGCCACGTGGGCCGCGTATTCCATGGCGTTTTGCAATTCGCGCACGTTGCCGGGCCAGGAATAGGCACCCACGGCCTTCCAGAAGTCGTCGCGCACGGTGACGAAGGACTTGCCCAGCCGGGAAAAGCTCAACTCCAGGAAATGCCGCGCCAGCAGGAACACGTCGCGCCCGCGCTCGCGCAGGGGCGGGGTGGTGATGGGGATGACGTTCAGGCGGTAGTAGAGGTCGTCGCGGAACAGGCCGTCGGCGACCATCTGGCCCAGGTCGCGGTTGGTCGCGGCGACCACGCGCGTGTCCACCGGCAGAGGGCCCGGCGCGCCGACGCGCTGGACCTCGCGCTGCTCCAGGGCCCGCAGCAGCTTGGCCTGCAGGTGCAGGGGAATCTCGCCGACCTCGTCCAGGAACAGCGTCCCGCCGTGGGCCTGCTCGAACTTGCCCACGCGCCCGCGCGGGTCGGCCCCGGTGAAGGCTCCGCCCACGTAGCCGAACAGCTCGCTTTCCAGCAGGGTTTCGGGGATTGCGCTGCAATTGATGGCCACGAAAACCTCGCCCGCCCGGCCGCTCTCGTCGTGCAGGGCCCGGGCCACCAGTTCCTTGCCCGTGCCCGACTCGCCCATGACCAGCGTGGAGGCCCGGGCCCCGGCAAAGCGCCTGATCTGCCGCTTGAGTTCGGCCATGGCCTCGGACTCGCCCAGCAGCACGTCCAGGCCGATGCGGTCCGTGGCCGAGGTGATGCGGTAGGCGTTCTTGCGCATGGCCTGGGCGTCCTGAAAGACGAACACCCGCGCGCAGTCGCCGTAGTCGAGGGCGTGCTCCTGGCCCATGACCGGCAGGGTCCGCCCGGCGCATTCCAGGTCGTAGGCCTGATAGTGCAGCACACCCTCCTCACCCTGGCGCAGGACGGCGCGCAGCCCGGGCTGCGGGCCGGGCTGCGCGTCGGGGCCCTCGTAGCCCATGGCCCGGCGCGCATCCAGGCCCAGGATGCTCCCGGCGGCGCGGTTGTAGCCCAGAACGGCCCCGGCCCGGTCGAGCATGAGCACGCCTTCGTCCACGCGGTTGACGATATGCTCCAGCAGGCGCCCCACGCTGCGGGTGCGCCGCAGCTCCCGGGCCTCATGGACCTTGGCGGCCAAAAGCCCGGCCATCTGGGCCAGGAAGTCGAAGAACATGTCGAAATTGTCCAGGATATGGGCTTTCTGCTCCTGGGTGAAGCAGACGAAGCCGATGACCCCGACCACCGCCTTGCCCTCCAGGATGGGCGTGCTCATCTCGAAGGTCTCCTCGCAGCACTGCCAGTTGGGGCAGTCGCGGCACATCTCGGCAAACCCCGGCTCGCGGACCACCAGCGGCTGGCGCAGGGCGATGACCTTGCGGTAGACGCTGCTGGCGGCGTCCATGGGCAGCCCGACCCTGGAGGCGAAGCGCCCCGTGCCCGCCACGCGGAACAGCTCGGTGTCCACGATTTCCACGTCCACCCCCAGGACGCGGGAGATGACCAGGGCGAACTTCTCGACCTCGGAACGGAGGCTGCGCAGGACTGTCATTGAAACCTCTTGATATGTAACAATTTCCATTCGTATCAAAACGATACGAAGACACTATCCCAATCCTTGTCGACAGGCAAGGTTCAACAGGAGTACGGTTCCTCCGGCGCTTCCTGGCGGGTATGACGGGCCGCCAGTATCATAACGATACAAACGATTTCTTTTTTGTTAAAAACGGACACCAGGCGCCCGCGCCCGGAGACCAAGGAACCCTGGCCAAGGGGCTTCGCCGCCCAAGATGCGGCACCTATCACAGCAAATTCAATGATGAAAAATCAAAACAGTCCTGTCCATTCGCCCCCCTGGCACAGGCTGTGCAAACTGCGCAATCGACCCGCGACCCTCAAGCCCAGGCAGGACGGACGACAGCATGAAGCATCCCAGCGACACCCCCGGCGTGGCCCAGCGCATCGAGCGCTTCGGGCACGTCCTGAACCACATCACCGAACGGGTCTGCGCGGCCCTGGTGGCCGGCATGATCCTCGTGGTCTGGCTGGGCATCGTCGGGCGCTATTTCCCGGCCCTGCACTTCGGCGTCACCTGGACCGAAGAGCTGGCGCGCTACGTCATGATCTGGGCCGCCCTGCTGGCCGTGCCCTGCTGCGCCTACCGCCGCGAACACATCGGGCTGGACATGCTCTTCCGCAAGCTGCCGGAAACCGCGCAGCGCCCGGCGCGCATCGTTCTGGACTGCGTGGGCCTGGGCTTCTTCGCCTTCATGGCCCTGTACGGCGTGACCATGGCCCGCATGGGCGCCACGCAGTTCGCCTCCATTTTCGGCATGACCATGACCATCCCCTTCCTGTCGGTGCCCGTGTCCTGCGGGCTGACCGTGGTCCAGATCCTGGTCTGCATGGCCCGCGAGTGGTTCGGCACCGAGCCGCTGTATCTGGCGCGGGAGGGTGGACGATGATCCTGGTGGCGGTGCTGTTCTTCGGGCTGATGCTCGCCGGGGTGCCCATCGGCTTCGTGCTGGGCATCGCGGGGCTGACCGGGCTGGTGCAGGTCGGCGGCGAGCATTTTCTGGTCATGGCCCCCAAGCGCTTCTTCGAGGGGCTGGACCTGTTCACCTTCATGGCCATGCCCTTCTTCATCCTGGCCGGGGAGATCATGAACCGCGTGGGCATGACCCAGCGCATCGCCGGGCTGGCCGACGCCCTCGTGGGCTACATGCGCGGCGGGCTGGCCCACTCCAACATGGTGGCCTCGGTGCTCTTCGCGGGCATGACCGGCGCGGCCGTGTCCGACGCGGCGGCCTTCGGCAACACCCTGGTGCCCGCCATGGTCAAGCAGGGTTACTCCCGGCCCTTCGCCTGCGCCGTGACCGCCGCCGGGTCCATCATCGGCCCGACCATCCCGCCCTCGAACCTCATGGTCATCTACGGCTCCCTGGCCGGAGTCTCCATCGCCGGGCTCTTCGCGGCGGGCATCCTGCCCGGGCTGCTCATCTGCCTGGTGTGCATGGCGCTCATCGTGGCCCTGGGCCGCAAGCTCGGCCTGCCCAAGCAGGAGGGCAGCCCCAGCCTGCGTGAAATCCTCTCCGCCTTCCGGGGCGGGTTGCTGGCGCTGATCATGCCCGCCATCATCCTGGGCGGCATCCTGGGCGGCGTGGTCACGCCCACCGAGGCGGCGGCCATCGCCGTGTTCTACGCCCTGTTCGTGGGGCTGTGCATCGAGCGGACCCTGCGCATGGCCGATGTCATGGACATGCTCGTCCGCACCGCGCGCATCACCGGCGTGGTCTTTCTGATCATCGCCTCGGCCTCCATCCTGAGCTGGTGGATGACCTTCATGCAGATTCCCCAGCAGATGGCCGACCTGTTCCTGTCCCTGTCCTCCAACCCGGTGGTCATCAAGGCCATGATCCTGGCCCTGCTGCTGACCATCGGCATGTTCATGGACATCAACGCCGCGCTGATCATCCTCACGCCGATGCTCAGCGCCCTGACGCAGACCATCGGCATGCATCCGGTTCACGCGGGGGTGATGATCGTCCTGGCCCTGAACATCTCGCTCATGACCCCGCCCGTGGGCGCCTGTCTCTTCGTGCTCTCCTCGGTCACCGGCGAGCGCATCGAGCGCATCAGCGCCGCCCTGTGGCCGTTCATCCTGGTGGAGGTGGGCGTGTTGTTCACCATCACCTTCTGGACCGACCTGGCAATGTTCGTCCCCAAACTTCTGCTCGACATGTAGCGGAACAACCCCCAGCGAGGCTCGTCATGCGATTTGCAAAGAGGCTTTCGGTTCTGCTCGCGGTCTGCGCCCTGGTCGTGTTCACGGCCCAGGCCGCCCTGGCCGCCAAGGTCATCAAGATGCACCACCTGAACAAGAACGGCGCCTTCGACAACCCCTCGGGCGCGGCGGCGGTGGTCTTCAAGAACCTCGTGGAGTCCGGCACCAACGGCTCCGTGCTGGTGGAGATCTTCCCCAGCGGCCAGCTCGGCAAGGACGCCGAGGTCGTGCAGCAGGTCAAGGCCGGCATCATCCAGCTCGGCGTGCATTCCGTGGGCGCCGTGGGCAGCGTCTACCCCATGATCTCCGTGCTCGACGTGCCCTTCGCCTTCCCCAACCACGCCGTGGCCTACGACGTTCTCGACGGCCCCTTCGGCAAGAAACTGGCCGCCGACATCACCGCCAAGACCGGCCTGGCCGTCCTCGGCTTCAGCGACTCGGGCGGCTTCTTCCAGTTCACCAACTCCAAGCGGCCCATCAAGACCCTGGAGGACATGAAGGACCTCAAGCTCCGCACCATGGGCCTTGAGACGCACAAGCTGCTCGTGTCCAGCCTGGGCGGCCAGCCCGTGTCCATCGCCTGGTCCGAGGTCTACACCGCCCTGCAGACCGGCGTGGCCGACGGCCAGATGAACCCCGTGCCCATCGTGGAGTTCGCCAAACTGTACGAGGTCCAGAAGTACCTGACCATCACCAACCATCTCTTCGCGCCCCACGTCTGGCTGATGAACGCCGAGTTCCTGGCCTCGCTGACCCCCGGCGAGCGCACCGTGGTCGAAAGCGCCGCCCGCGCCGCCATCGTCACCAGCCGGGGCATCGCCAACTCCATCGAGGCCTCCGAGCGCGGCCTGCCCTTCCTGAAGGAGAAGATGGAAATCTACACCCTGCCCGAGGCCGAGAAGGCGCGCTTCCGCGAGGCGTCCCTGCCCGTGGTCACCAAGTACCTCGAAGAGGCTTTCGGCGACGAGGGCAAGGCCCTGCTGAACGACTTCCTGGCCGCCATCAAGGACGCCTCCTAGGCGCCAGCGGCCCAACCGGCAACGGAACCCTCTTCCCGTGCCTGCCCGCCACCCCGGCGGGCAGGCACGGGCTTTGCGCGAAACGCGGCCCCAAGCCGCAGGACAACAGCAACCACCAGGAAACGACATGCCCCGAAAACACCCCGAGCACGTAACCGCCCTGCGCTGCATGGTCTGCGGCAGACGCCACCGGCCCCAGGACGTGGATTACGTGTGCCCCGACCACGGGGACCACGGGGTTTTGGACGTGGAATACGACTACGACGCCGTCGCCAAAAACATTTCCCGCCTGGGGCTGGCCGCCTGCGGCGACTGGACCCAGTGGCGCTACCGGGCCCTGCTGCCCGTGCTGCCCGACACCCCGGCCCCGGCCCTGCCCGTGGGCTGGACGCCGCTGCTCCCCGCGCCCCGGCTGGCCGACGCCCTGGACCTGGGCGCCGTGCACCTCAAGGACGAAACCCGCCAGCCCACCGGCTCCCTCAAGGACCGCGCCAGCGCCCTGGCCGTCATGAAGGCCCGCGAGGCGGGCGCCCGGGTGGTGACCACCGCCAGCACGGGCAACGCCGCCGCCGCCCTGGCCGGAATGTGCGCGGCCGACGCCATGGCCTGCGCCCTGTTCGTGCCCCAGAGCGCGCCCCGGGCCAAGGTCGCCCAGCTCGTGGCCTACGGCGCCGCGGTGCATCTGGTGCGCGGCAGCTACGATCAGGCCTTCGAGCTGTGCCTGCGCGCCGCCGAAACCTACGGCTGGTACAACCGCAACACCGGCTACAACCCGTACATGACCGAGGGCAAGAAGACCGCCGCCTTTGAAATCTGCGAACAACTGGGCTGGCGCGCGCCGGACCAGATCTTCGTCGGCGTGGGCGACGGCTGCATCATCGGCGGGCTGCACAAGGGCCTGAAGGACCTGCTGGCCCTGGGCTTCATCGACTCCATGCCCCGGCTCATGGGCGTGCAGGCCGCAGGCAGCGACTTCATGCACCGCGCCTGGACCCGGGGCCTCCGGGGGGCGGACCTGCTCGATGTCCCGGCCATCGAGGCCCGCACCGTGGCCGATTCCATCTCCGCCGGGCTGCCGCGCGACCGCATCAAGGCCGCCGCCGCCGTGGCCGAAACGGGCGGCGCGTGGCTGCGGGTTGCCGATCAGGCCATCCTGGAAGCCATTCCGCAACTGGCCCGCGCCAGCGGCGTGTTCGCCGAGCCCGCCGCAGCCGCCGCCCTGGCCGGGCTGACCCAGGCCCGGGCCCAGGGCCTGACCGGCCCGGGCGACCGCGTGGTGCTGCTGATCACCGGCAACGGCCTGAAGGATGTCGACGCCGCCATGCGCGCCTGCTCCGGCCCCGCGGACCAGCCCCTGGCCCTGGACCCCGACCCCCGGACACTGCGCCGCGCCCTGGACGCCCAGGCCGCCCGGCTGGCCGGGCAATGAGTTTTTCACCCATCATGCACCTTCAGCCGCAAGGATGACCCCATGCTCGACCTGACCGTGAACGAACCCGGATTGGAGCGGGCCGTGGCCCGCGCCCGGGAAAAGAACATCATCATCCCCACCCTGGAACAGATGCGCCACCCCGAGACCATCCCCGCGCCCATCCGCGAGCGCCTGGGCGCCCTGGGCCTGTGGGACCTCGACCCCCTGAACCTGTTCCGCATCACCTGGAAGAACGAGCCCGTGGCCACGGGCGGCGGCTTCGGCGGGGTCAACCACATCGAGCTGCCCCCGGCGCTAACCGGGGTGCCCGCGCGCATCGTGCTGCTCGTCGGCAAATGGTTCCCCACCGGGGCCCACAAGGTCGGCGCGGCCTTCGGCTGTCTGGTGCCGCGTCTGGTCACCGGGCAGTTCGACCCCACGCAGCAAAAGGCCGTGTGGCCCTCCACGGGCAACTACTGCCGCGGCGGCGCCTACGATTCGCACCTGCTCGGCTGCGACTCCATCGCCATCCTGCCCGAGGGCATGAGCCAGGAGCGTTTCGACTGGCTGGCCAAGGTCGCCGGGGAGACCATCCGCACCCCCGGCTCGGAGAGCAACGTCAAGGAAATCTTCGACAAGTGCAACGAACTGGCCGCCTCGGGCGACAAGCTGATGATCTTCAACCAGTTCGACGATCCGGGCAACTACCTGTGGCACCACGAGGTCACGGGCCGGGCCATGGCCGAATGCCTGGCCTCGCTCATGGACGACCCCCGGCGCTTCCGGGGCGTGGTGCTCTCCACGGGCTCGGGCGGCACCCTGGCCAGCGGCGACTACCTGAAAACCCGCTACCCGGGCATGAAGATCGCCGCCTGCGAAGCCCTGCAGTGCCCGACCCTGCTCATGAACGGCTTCGGCGCCCACCGCATCGAGGGCATCGGCGACAAGCACGTGCCCTGGGTACACAACGTGCGCAACACCGATATGGTCATCGCCGTGGACGACGAACTGCCCATGCGCCTGATCCGCGTCTTCAACGACCCGACGGGCCACGAATACCTCGCCGGGCAGGGCGTGCCCGCCGCGACCATCGCCCGGCTGTGCGAGCTGGGTATCTCCTCGGTGGCCAACACCGTGGCGGCCATCAAGTTCGCCAAGTACTATGAGCTGGGCCCGGACGACGTGGTCCTGACCATGGCCACGGACTCCATGGAGATGTACGGCTCGCGCCTGGCGGAGCTGGACGCCGAGCGCGGCCCGCTGACCCGCGAGGACGCCGCGCGCACCCACGGCGCCTTTGCCGCCGTGGGCACCGACGCCATGGAGGAACTGACCTACCTGTCGCGCAAGCGCATCCACAACCTGAAGTACTACACCTGGGTCGAGCAGCAGGGCAAAACCTACGAGGAAATCCAGGCCCAGTGGTACGACGAGCATTACTGGAGCGCCATCCCGGCCCTGGCTCCGGCCATCGACAAGCGCATCCGGGAATTCAACGAGCGCACCGGCCTGCTCAAGGCCCTGGCCTAGGAGGACGCCATGGACAATATGGAAAATCCGGTCGCGGCGCTGTGCGCCGAGCTGATCCGCGCAAAGAGCCTCTCCGGGCAGGAGGACGAGGCCGCCCGCGTCCTGGCCGCCGCCATGCGGCGCCTGGGCTTCGACCGTGTGGACGTGGACAGCCACGGCAACGTGGTCGGCACCATCGCGGGCAGCGCCCCCGGCCCCTGCGTGTTGCTCGACGGGCACATCGACACCGTGCCCGTGCCCGATCCGTCGGCCTGGGCGCGCGACCCCTTCGGCGGCGAAATCGCCGGGGGGCGCGTCCACGGCCGGGGAGCGTCGGACATGAAAGGCGCCGTGGCCGCCATGACCGTGGCGGCGGCGGAGTTCGCCCGCCGGAGCGGACGGGCCTTCCGGGGCCGGGTCTGCGTGGCGGGGGTCGTTCACGAGGAGTGCTTCGAGGGCGTGGCCGCGCGCGAGGTCACGGCGGCGGTCAAGCCGGACTACGTGGTCATCGGCGAGGCCTCGGAGCTGAACCTCAAGATCGCCCAGCGCGGCCGGGCCGAAATCGTGGTCGAAACCTTCGGGCGCCCGGCCCACTCGGCCAACCCGGAAAAAGGCGTCAACGCCGTGCTGATGATGCTGCGCCTGGCCGAACGCGTGGAGCGCATCGCCCCGCCCGAGCACCCCGTGCTGGGCAAGGGCATCTGCGTGCTCACGGACATCAAGTCCAGCCCCTACCCCGGAGCCTCCGTGGTGCCCGACGCCTGCCGAGTGACCTACGACCGGCGGCTGCTCACCGGCGAAACCCGCGAGGACGTGCTGCGCCCCTTCCGGCAGGCCATCGCCGAACTGAGCGCCGAGTACGCCGACTTCCGGGCCGAGGTCTCCTTCGCCCGGGGCCGCGAAACCTGCTACACCGGCCGCGACATCGAAGGCGAGCGCTTCTTCCCGGCCTGGCTGCACACCGAGGACGAACCCTTCGTCCAGGCGGTGCTGGCCGGGCTGCGCGGCGCGGGGCAGAATCCGGCGGTGTCGCACTACGCGTTTTGCACCAACGGCAGCCACTACGCGGGCGAGGCGGGCATCCGCACCCTGGGCTTCGGCCCCTCGCGCGAGAACCTGGCCCACACCATCGACGAATACGTGGAAATCGAGCAATTGGCCAAGGCCGAGGAGGGCTACCGCGCCATCCTCGGGGCCCTGTTGCCCGCAAGCTGACGCAACGGGACCGGCCCGGGCCGACGGACGGTCGGGCCGGTCCACCAAAGAGACACGCCCATGCGCATTTTCCTGGACAACGCCCTGCTGATCGACGGCACGGGCGCGGCCCCCCGCCCCGGGGGCCTGCTGCTGGACGGCCAGCACATCGCCGCCCTGACCGCCCCGGGCCAGCGCCCCGAAGCCGACCACACGGCGGACCTGGGCGGCCTGGCCCTGTGCCCCGGCTTCATCGACACCCACAGCCACACCGACCTGGCCATCCTCGACGCGCCCATGCCCTGGCCCAAGCTGCGCCAGGGCGTGACCACCGAAATCTTCGGTCAGGACGGCATCGCCATGGCCCCCCTGCCCGCCGAACACGTCGGCCCCTGGCGACGCAACCTCGCCGGGCTGGAGGGCGTGTCCGACTCCATCGCCTGGGACCACCGCGACACGGCGGGCTACCTGCGCCTGCTGGAGGAGCGCGGCGTGGGCGTGAACGTCTGCGCCCTGGCGCCCCACGGCAACGTGCGCATGGAGGCCATGGGCCTGGGCCCGGAGACCGCGAGCCCCGCGCAGCTCGAGCGCATGTGCGCCGTGCTGGAGCGCGAACTGGAGGCCGGAGCCTTCGGCCTGTCCACGGGCCTCATCTACCCGCCCTGCACCTATGCCGACCGGCGCGAGCTGACGGCGCTGTGCGCCGTGGCCGCGCGCTTCGGCCGCCCGCTGGTCATCCACCAGCGCAGCGAGGCCGACGCCGTGCTGGAATCCATGGCCGAGGTGCTGGCCGTGGGCCGCGACAGCGGCGTGCACGTTCATTTTTCGCACTTCAAGATCTGCGGCAGGAACAACGCGGACAAGTTCCCGAAGATGCTGGAACTGCTGAACCGGGCCCGCGAGGAGGGCCTGCGCGTGACCTTCGACCAGTACCCCTACGTGGCGGGCAGCACCATGTTGAGCGCCATCCTGCCGCCCTGGGCCCACGCCGGGGGCACCGACGCCCTGCTCGGCCGCCTGCGCGACCCCGAGGCCCGGCGGCGCATGCTGGACGACATCGCCACCGTGCCCAGCGCCTGGGACAATTTCGTGGATTTCGCCTCGGTGGACGGCATCTTCGTCACCAACGTGCAGACCCCGGCCAACGCGGAGGCCATCGGCAAGAGCCTGGTGGAGCTGGGCGCCATGCGCGGCGTCGCGCCCCTGGAAGCCGCCCTGGACCTCATCCTGGAGGAGGCCAACGGCGTCAGCATGGTCGATTTCTACGGGCTGGAAGAGCACGTGGAGGGTTTCCTGGCCCGGCCGGAGATGAACGTCTGCACCGACGGACTGATGCACGGCAAGCCGCACCCGCGCACCTACGGCGCCTTCGCGCGCGTGCTGGGCAAATACTCCCGCGAGCGCGGCATCCTGAGCCTGGAGGAGGCCGTGCGCAAAATGACCGGCCAGCCCGCCCGGACCTTCGCCCTCCCTCGGCGCGGCCTGCTGCGCGAGGGCTATTTCGCGGACCTCGTGGCCTTCGACCCCGCCACCGTGCGCGACACCGGCGATTACACCGACCCCTGCCGCCACCCCACGGGCATCGAGCTGGTCATGGTCAACGGCGCGGTGGCCCACGCCGGGCCGCGCCTGGACGCCCTGCCGCACTGGTCGGGCCGGCCCGCGGGCCACGTGCTGCGCGCGACGCGCTGACGAAGCGACGGCTCCGTGCCGCCGACCGCTCTGAACGGGACGGCGGCAGCCCCCGGACGAACCAAGCCGGGGCCCTCCTCCGAGGGCCCCGGCTTTTCCGGGCCCTCGGCGGCCCGGCCTGCGCGGCTGCGTCGCGCCGTCGATGGTCGGCAGGAGGCGCGGGGTCGCGCCATCAGGCGCCGCCCCCCATGGCCGTTCCCGAAAAGCCGCCAGCCCCTCCCCCGCTCCGTCAGGGCATGCACAAAGGGATTATCCGCAAGAGGATGATGCCTCTTTTTCTTTTTTTCGGTTGCCGAAACCATCCAGCCGGGCTATGGCCTCGCGGAAACACCCCCGCGCCATGACGCGACGCACGAAACAACAGGACAGGACACACGCATGGCCAGCCCGAAAAACACGCCCACCATCCAGGCCGCCCCGGCCATGGCGCTTGCAAATCGCCAGGCTGCCGTCGTGTAGAACGCCTCCGGACCGCTGCATTCACGACGGGGCGCCAGGGGCGCCCTTTCTTTTTGCCCGCCGCGCCGCCCGCAGCCGCGCGGCCGACGAAAACCCACAGCCACACAAGGACACACGATATGCTCGACCTCGCAGCCAAATCCACCGCGGCGCTGCTGCCCACGGACATTTTTTTCCAGACCGCCTACTGGGCGCGGGTCAAGGCCCGTCTGGGCCTGGGCGCCCTGGCCTTCGACCTGCGCAGCGCCGGGCCGTGGGGCGACGTGCTGGTGCTGCTGCGCCGCTGGGGCGGGCGGACCGTCGCCGTGGTGCCCCAGGGCCCGGAGTACGCCCCGCCCGAAGACCAGCGCGGCCCCTTCCTGGAGCGTTTCTCCCTGGCCCTGGCCGAATGCCTCGGCCCTGAAACGGCCTTCATCCGCTACGACCTGCCCTGGTCCTCGCCCTACGCCGAGGCCCTGCGCCAGGGCGAGCGGGACGCCTTCCCCGAGGCCCGCGTGCGCGAGATGCGCATGAACATGGGCACGCAGCACTGGAACCTGCGCAAATCATTCGAGGACCTGACCGTCGCCAGCTCGCTGGTGGTGGACCTGCGCGGCAGCGAGGAGGCCATACTCGGGGCCATGAAGCCCAAAACGCGCTACAACATCGGCCTGGCCCGGCGCAAGGGCGTCACGATCCTGCCCGGCAGTGCGGACAATCTGCCGGACTTCCACGCACTGTACGAGCAGACCGCGCGGCGCAACGGCTTCACGCCCTGCGGCCAGCGCCATTTCGCGGCCATGTTCCACGGCCTGCTGGCGGCCCCGGAGCACACCGAGCTGCTCTTCCTCCTGGCCCGCCACGAGACGGACATCCTGGCGGGCGCCATCGTGGGCATCGCCCGGGGCGCCGCGCATTTCCTCTACGGCGCCTCGGGCAACGCCAAGCGCGACTGCATGGCCCCGAGCCTGATGCACTGGGAGGCCATGCGCCTGGCCCGGCAACGCGGCTGTCGCAGCTACGAGATGGGCGCCGTTTCCCCCGCCGACGACCCCGATCACCCCTTCCACGGGCTCTACCGCTTCAAGACCGGCTTCGGCGGCCGCATCGAATACCGCAGCGGCTCCTGGGACTACCCCCTGGACCACGACGCCTACAACGCCTTCCGCACCGCCGAAAAACTCGCGCGGCTGGATGTGGGCTGAACCGGTTGTCCGCTGAATATCTCGCCTTCTGGGGTCTCCCGTGTCAATGGAATGCGTGATGCGCCGGGGCCGGTAGTTGACCAGGGTTACGCGATGCGCAGAACCCCGAACCAGGCCTTCCTGGACGGGCTGCCCAAGCCGAAAAAGGACAAGGAAAAGGCGACCACAAAGGCCGCCTAGAAATCACCCCGCCAGGGGCGGCAGTGTCAGGTGAATACTATCTCTGTACAAACTATTCTTATCACCTATGGCCTGAAAAATAAAACATCAAAGATGATGAATCTCAATGTCGCCGACCATACACTTCAGATATTCAGCGACTAGTCGTCGGTGACATTTATCAGGCCGGCTCTCACTGCACAAGAGTACTGCACTGCCAAGACGCTTTACATCCACACCGTGCTCAATTTTACGATCACTCAATAATCTCAAAAAATCCTTCTCATACGCCATCCAATCAATTTGTTTTTTCTTATACCTATACAAAATATCTTTTGTAGGCGCCCACTCCGGTTTATGTTCATATTCACATCCACATATCTCTTCCAAAAAAAATTGCAAATCTTCTTTTTTAGCAAAACCTGCAAGCTGAGAAACATTATTCAACCTAACATCTATTAATAGCGATATATTATATTTTTTAAGTAAACCAAAAAATTCACGAGCCTTCTTCTTCGTGAAACCTATTGTATAAATGACATTACTATGCACAATCCATATCCTCGTTGTCATTACTCTCAGTACCATCGTTATAAGCGATCTGTTCGGAACGCCGCCGGTAAGCTTCATCCAGAGCAGCACTTTCACCACTCAGACCAGGAAGTTTAAGCTGCTCAAGATTATACATTTTGAGCAGCCGAAACTCTGTATCACGATGAATCTCAACTTTTCCTACACCCAAAATATGCTTTATATTAAAAAAATTCGTTGCATTTCTTGCAACTAACATAGCCCTATGGCAATTGAGTGGATCTTTTTCTGCGCACATTAATGCGATAGTATAATTCATTGACCCGTCTATCAACCTCTTAATACCTCTGAGAAACAACTCATGTTTAGCTATTTTGTCATATCTTGCAACCCCGTTCACATATACAGACTTATCGGGAAACCGAGCACCAAGGTGCTCGCCTAAAAAAACATATTCAATACCACTATACTTCAAAAACCGTTTTAAATTAGTTGAGTTATATTCACTATGGAAAGAACTAAATGGCACGGATCTCACATCCGCAACAGCAGTAACACCAAATTGCTTTAGAACGCGGACAAACGAATCCAATGAGAACTGTGCATAGCCTATTGTGTACAAGTCCTTTTTTTCAGATACCACAAAGACACCCAATCTACTTATGACAGCGTATTTCTTCCAAGAAATCAGGGAATGTATATATGCCATTCACCTGCATCCAATACCCAACCCTATCACCAACTGAATGTTCTCTACTTAAACCAATGCGTAAATATACTTTCTGCCTCCTCAAAAAACCATTAACCTTGCGCCGCCCCTCTTCCGTATTATTCTTTTTAGCGTAGCTATAAAAGCCAAGATCTGTAATTGACAGATACCTGAACGTTTTTCCAGATTTATCAGTAAAAACAGCTCTCATCTTTCCAGGGTTATACTTATCTTCAACAATAGAAATAGAATTGACGCCAACTGTTATTATCGATCTCTCTGGAGCCTCATCAAGTGGGATGTGTTTTTGACCATCTTCAAGTTTGACCCCAAACCCTTCCTCAATAGAACCAACTAATCCACAACACAAACTAGATAAAAAGTCATCGGATGACGACGGACCCAAAAATTTCAAAGAAGTATACGAATAGTCCTCTGTATGAGGTTTGGTTACAACTGATTTTGGCTTAAAATCACCCTCGAGGATTGCTCCAGGTAATATGTTACTATTTTTGCAAACCTGAGAATCCAAATAAGGCATAGGCCGAACACACACCTTATTATCCAAACAAATACCTGCAATACATACGCAATCCTCATTTTGAAAATGAGTCAAATCCGTCACAATAATGCGCATACCCCCCCTCCTATTACATTAAAACAGTATACAATCCCCTCTTCTTTCTATTCAATCCACCTCAAACGCTTACTTCACCGCCTTTCATCTTTCAATCTATAAATTTGTCAAAAAATTCGCGACATCCTCCTCCCAGACCCACACCCCCCGCACTTTCCCGCACCGGAAGGCGGGAATCTTGCTCTCGTTGACCAAATTATAAAAATGGCTCTTGGAACAATTCAGGATATCGCAGGCCTGCTTCCAGTTCAGCTTTCTGCCTTTCTTCTTGTCCACGAGCATCTCCTTTGGTTGAACCAGTCCGGACGGGCTCCAGAGCCGGGCAGGGAGTGCGGGGTGGGGGCTGCGCCGCGCGGGGTCTGGGCGGTTTGCCTGGGTCTGGGGGTTGGGCGCTTCCAGTTGCGCAGGTCCAGCTCGTAGGCGGCGACCAGGGCCATGACCTCGCAGTCCCAGAAGTGGTTGTCCTTGCCCTCGGGGCAGAGCCAGCAGAGCTTCTTGTCGTCGAAGTATTCGGCGGTCATATCGCCCGCGCCCTGCACCCTGGTTTGGTCCACGGCGTGCGCCCTGGCCTTGCCCGCGCCCCGCATTCCGGCGGCGTCGGCCACGATTTGCGGCCCGGTGCCGTGCTCGCCGTCAGCGCCCATGCACCACCTCCGAGCGTGTCACGAATCCCGGACAACAAGCACCAGCCAGGTACGGCGCCACGACATTTTCCATTTTCTCGCACAATCTTTTCCACCCCCACGCGAAAACCGTGAGAGGTCGCGCACCCGCACAGGGCGACGCCCGGGAAGGCCCCGCGCCCCCGCCTCGCCCCGAGGCCGCAAACAGGACCCTCTGGCCAGCCCACCAGTCAGAGAGGAGCGGGGGGAGCGGCGCCGGACGGCCAGTGGGAGCAGGAGCGCGGGATACATCACCCGCACGGAGTGAGATATAGGGGGGCAGGCTAGTTGAGAAAGGGCCAGGTGCCTTGGGGCAGTCGGAGAGATGTGGGAGAAGTGCAGGAGTGGTGCGGGGTTTTGAGGTTTGTTTGGGCGTAGCCAGGCCGAAAGGTCAAAATGAGAAAAATACCGAAAGAGGGGCGGTGGTTGCACGATAGATGAGAAAACACCTAGCTACTCCAGGCCCAGGCGCCCGTAGTTTTCACCGTCAACGATGACTTGCTCGTGGCCTGCCAGCACCTCGCCTGTGTCTGTATTTACCAGCCTGAAATCAAAGAAGAATTCAACGCTATTGGCGTCCATCTCAATCTGAACAGATACGCAATCACGATGCTCCTTGGGGCAGACGTAAACGCGGGCATCTTTTGTGAAGCTCATTGAAATGTACGGGTTGCTGACCATCGCGCCGTCTACAACAGCCTCTTTCGCTATTGCGACATCATAATATTGCTCGCTTGATGGGCCAAACATGATGGGTATAGCAGGCTTCCCAGCAATGGAATACTCGAAATCTCCAACGAGTAGGAACTCATTGGCAGGTAATATTCCAGGTGTTCCACAAACTATGAACAGCGCCAGAATCCCAGAATAGACAGTATTCATCTTGCCTCCCGACACCACCAGATGACTCTTCCTATGACGCGGACGTTCAGGGATTCATCCCGGAGGTCTATTGAGATCGGCCTATAGTCCCTGTTGGCCGATCTTAGAATATAGACCCCAGGTTCCTTGTCCACATGCTTGATCAAGACCTCGTCGTCAATCCCCATGAGAGCCCGGGCACGAGGCGACGGCCTGGGTCGGGCGTGGGGGAGGGAAGTGCGTGTCAGGGTAGCAATAGGCTAGCAAAAGAAACAGCGGCTTGCGGCATCATCACCGCAAACCGCTGAAAATATGGCGGGCAATGTAGGACTCGAACCTACGGCCTTTGGCTCCGGAGGCCAACGCTCTATCCACCTGAGCTAATTGCCCGCTTGAGGGATGAGTACCTATGACGGCGCAAGGGCGTTGTCAAGGGATGATTGCTGCGCGCGGATGGCGGGCGGCGGGCCGGGGGGGCAGGCGGCGGACGGAAATCCAGTTCCGCCCCCGGCACCCGCCCCGGCCGTCCGACCGGCCCGGACCGGCGTCCCTTCGCGCCTTGTCATCCCCGCCCGCCAAGGCTATCGTCCTTGGACCACAAGGAGTTCCCGTGACCGAAACCCGACGCATCGTGCTGGCCGTCAGCGGCGCCAGCGGAATGCCCTATGCCCTGACCCTGGCCCGGGCCCTGGCCGCCGCCCCCGGCGTGCAGACCCACCTCATCGTCTCCGACGCCGCGCGGACCGTGCTCGCCCGCGAATCCGACGCCACCGCCGACGATCTGGCCGCCCTGGCCCACGCCGTCCACCCCGCCGCCGACTTCGCCGCGCCGCCCTCCAGCGGCTCCTGGCGCCACGCGGGCATGGTCGTCTGCCCCTGCTCCATGGCCACCCTGGCGGCCATCGCCAGCGGCGCGGGCACGAACCTCATCCACCGCGCCGCCGACGTGACCCTCAAGGAGCGCCGCCCGCTGCTGCTGGTCACGCGCGAAACGCCCCTGTCGCGCATCCACCTCGAAAACATGCTGCGCGCCACCGACGCCGGGGCGACCATCCTTCCGGCCAGCCCCGGATTCTACCACCGGCCCGCCAGCGTGCAGGACCTCGTGAACCACTTCTGCGGCCGCGTGCTGGACACCCTGGGCATCGCCCAGACCCTCGCCCGCCCCTGGGAGGGCTGACCGCCCATGCGCCCCCGCGCCGCAGTCCGCCTCATCTCCGGCCCCGGAGCCGGGTCCGGCTCAAAGTCCGGCTTTGCCTCCGCCCCCAACCCCGGCGCCATGGCGCCCATGTTCCCCGAAATCCCTGCGCGTCCCCCGCGCCGGGGCATTCCATTTATTCCAAGCCACTCCACGGCCGCCCCGGTCCGCCATCCCGACCGTGCCCGCGCGCGCCGCGCTCCGGCCCTGGCGCTGGCCGTGCTGCTCTTCCTGGCCCTGGCGCCCGCCGCCCGGGCCCACCCGGAGCTTCCCGGCCTGCGCGCCAGCCTGGAGCGCACGGTCCACGAGTTGGCCGTGGGCATCGGCCCGCGCCACCAGGGCGCGCCCCAGGCCTACGCCCGCGCCGCCGCGCGCATCGCCGCCCTGCTCGCGCGCTGGGGCGTGCCCTATGAAACAATCCCCGTGCCCGGCGCCGAAAACACCCCGCCGATCATCATCGCCTATCCCGGCGGCCCGCCCGTGCCGCCGCCCCCGGCGCCGCCCGTTCCCCCGGCGCCCTCCGGCCCGGCCGCCGACGCGCCGCCGCCCGCCATGCCGGAGCCGCCCATCCTCGACGTGCCGCCGCCCCCGGGGCCGCTCGTCCTCGGCGCACACTACGACACCGTGCCCGACGCCCCCGGCGCGGCGGACAACGCCTCCGGCGTGGCCATCCTCCTGGAAACCGCGCACCTGCTGCACGCCCCGCCGCCGGGCAAGACCTGGCGCGACCAGCCCCTGCCCCCGCCGCCCGGGGCCGTGCGCATCGCCTTTTTCCCCAACGAGGAGGCGCCCAACTTCATGACCCCCGCCAGCGGCAGCGTGGTCTACGCCGCCCTGCTGGCCGCGCCCCCGGCCCCCGGGGCGCCCCCCGGTCGCGTCGTGGCCGTGGACACCGTGGGCCTCAGCGCCAAGGCTCCCGCCACGGGCGTCCTGGCGGCGCTGTTCGGCTCCGGCGTGGCCGTGGGCGCGCGCGAGGCCTCGGGGCCCCTGGCCCGCGACCTCGCCGCCGCCCTGGGCACCCGCCTGCCCGTGGAGACCGTCGTCACCGACTCCGGCGGCGCCTGGATCGACAACTCGGACCACAGCGCCTTCATCCGCCACGGCTGGCAGGGCGCCCTGCTGACCTCGCCGGGCGTGGCCCTGGCCGCCTGCGTTCACGCCCCCTGCGACACGCCGGAAATCCTGGATTTCCGGATCATGGAAAAAACCGTGCTCGGCCTCGTGGAATTCACCGTGCGCGCCCTGCGCCCCCCGGCGCCCGCGCCCGGCCCCTGAGAAACCAGCCCCCGCCCACCCGGCAAGGAGGACCGATGACCAACACCCTGACCTGGTACGGCCACGCCAACTTCCGCATCGACACCGGCAGCGCGACCATCCTCGTGGACCCGTTCTTCGAGGGCAACCCCACCGCCCCCGTGGGCGCCGCCGCCGTCACCGCCTGCGACGCCGTGCTCGTCACCCACGACCACGGCGACCACGTCGGCGCCGCCGTGGACATCTGCCAGCGCACCGGCGCCACCCTGGTGGCCATCGTCGGCACCGCCGCCAGGCTCCAGCAGGCGGGCGTTCCCGCCGCGCAGATCGTCGGCGGCATCGGCATGAACATCGGCGGCAGCACCGAAATCGCGGGCGTGCGCATCACCATGACCCAGGCCTTCCACTCCTCCGAAAGCGGCGCGCCCACCGGTTACATCCTGACCCTGCCCGGCGGCTACACCATCTACCACGCGGGCGACACCGGCATCTTCGCCTCCATGCAGACCTGGGGGCGGCTGCACGCCATCGACCTGGCCCTGCTGCCCATCGGCGGCTTCTTCACCATGGACCCGCGCCAGGCCGCCCTGGCCTGCCAGCTCCTGCGCTGCAAGGCCGTGCTGCCCATGCACTGGGGCACCTTCCCCGTGCTGGAAAAAAGCACCGCCGCCTTCGCCGCCGCCCTGGCCGAATTCGCCCCGGAAACCGCCCTCGTCCAGGCCGCCATCGGCCAGCCCCTGGCCCTGCCCCCGGCCTGAGGCCGCCGGGGCGCCGCCCCGGCCCCCCGCAAGGGGCCAACAGCCCCTTGACCCCACACGCGAACCGGGCCGCACGGCGAAGCGCCGCACGGCCCGGTCCGGGGAGAATCGAAAAAACTCGCGCCGGTGCCTCCTTCACGAAGCAGCAGGCGTCGGAACTCTCCCCACGTCCTTCACATTCAGCCTCGGCCCCCACTGAAAACGGTCTTTGGGGGGAAGGCCCCCCTCCTTCGCTGGCTTGCACCGCCGCGCATCGACCGCCCTCCGCTCCGGTTACTTTTCACCGCCGCCCAGGCTGCGCAGGGCAGCAAGCACCTGAGCGGCGCGGGTTTTGCCCAGGCCGGGGATTTTGCGCAGCGTCTCCAGGTCGGCGGCGCGCATGGCGTCCAGGGAGCCGAAGGCGTCCCACAGCAGGCGGGCGGTCTTGGGGCCGATGCCGCCCAGGCTTTGCAGCTCGCTGGCCAGCAGCGCCTGGCCCCGGCTGCGGCGCTGACGGCCGATGACGAAGCGGTGCGCCTCGTCGCGCACGCGCTGGAGAAAAAGCAGCTCCGGGCTGCCGGGCCGCAGGGGCAGCGGGTTGCTGCGCCCGGGCAGGAAGATGCGGTCGTCCAGGGCCCCGGCACGACGGTCGGGCCCCGTGCCCGGGGCGCCGGTGGCCTTGGCGATGCCCGCCACGGGGAAGACGGCGGCCCCGGGCCCAGGCCGGGGCGCGTCCGGGGGCGTGCTCGGGGGCAAGGCCTGGGGCGAGGTCGAGGCCGCGTCCGAAAGAACGCCCGAGGCCGCACCCGGAGCCATTTCCGAAGGCAGACCCGGGGTCAGGCCCCCCTCCGCATCCCCGATCGCCCCGAAGGCGGCCTCGAGGGCGGCGACCACGGCCCCCACCTGCCCGCGCCCGCCATCCACCAGCAGCAGGTCCGGCCAGGGCGGCCCGGCCAGGACGCGCCGCCCGGCCCAGGCCGCCAGGGTCGCATAGTCGTCGCCGCTGCCTTCCAGGTCCTCGAAAGTATAGGTGCGGTACTCGTCCTTGCGCGGGGCGCCGTTCTCGAAAACCACGAGCCCGGCGCGCATGCCCCGCCCGCCCAGGTGCGACACGTCCACGCACTCCACGCGCGCGGGCGGCGCGGGCAGGTGCAGGGCCCGGGCCAGCCGTGCGGGGGCGTCCTCTGCGGCGGGGGTGTCGCTGCGGGCCCGGGCGGCGTTGGCCCGCGCGATTTCCAAAAGCTGCTTCTCCGGGCCGCTGGAGGCGGCGGCAAGCCGCACGGGGCCGCCCCGGCGCTCGGCCAGGGCTTCGGCCAGGGCGTCGGCGTCCTCCGGCGTCCAGGGCAGCAGGATGCGCTCGGGGATGAAGCGCGTGGCCCAGTAGAACTGGGTCAGGAACCCGGCCACGGCCTCGGGGGCGTCGTCCAGGCCCAGGCCGGGCCAGTGGAAAGTCCGGCTGTCCAGCAGGCGGCCCTGGCGCACGAAGAGCACGGCCAGCCCGAGGCCTCCGGCGGCCTCGGCCACGGCCAGGGCGTCCAGGCTCACCCCCTCGCGCAGCACCACGGCCTGGCGCTCCACCGTGCCCTCCACGGCGCGGATCTGGTCGCGCAGGGCGGCGGCGCGCTCGTATTCCTGGCGTGCGGAACAGGCCAGCATCTCCTTGCGCAGCCCGGTCAGCAATTCCCCGGCGCGCCCGGCAAGAATCAGCTCCACCCGACGGACCACGGCGGCGTACGCCTCGGGCGGCACGTCCAGCACGCAGGGCGCCAGGCACTGGTTCATATGATAATACAGGCAGGGCCGCACGCGGTTGGCGAAGGCGCGGTCGGAGCATTTGCGCAGCGGGAAGACCTTGTGCAGCAGCTTCCAGGCCTGGCGGGCATCCAGGGCCGAGGTGAAGGGCCCGTAATAGGTGCTGCCGTCGCGCACGACCTTGCGGGTCATCATCAGCCGCGGGTAGGCCTCGGCGCGGGTCAGGCGGAAGAGCACGTAGGACTTGTCGTCGCGCAGCACGATGTTGTAGCGCGGGCGGTGCTTCTTGATCAGGCTGGCTTCGAGGAGCAGCGCCTCCTTCTCGGTGGCGGTGGAGATGGTCTCCACGGCGGCGATGCGCGCGACCATGAGCCGCGTCTTGGGCGTGTGGCGGTCCTGCCCGCGGAAGTAGGAAGTCAGGCGGCGCACGAGGCTCTTGGCCTTGCCCACGTAAATGATGCGCCCGCGCGCGTCCTTCATCAGGTAGACCCCGGGGCCCTTGGGGTGCTCGGCGGGAGTGAAGGCGTAGCCCGCGGCGGTGTCCGGCTGGTCGTTCATGGCTGGGGATGATGCGCCAAAGGCGGGTTGCGGTCAAAGCCCGGGACGGGGGCGCCCCCGGGGTCGAGATTTTTTTTAGAATTCCTCATGACTCCATGGCCGGGCGGGATGACACCATTTTTAGTAAATAAAACAATCTGCTACAGACACAGAAAACATCCATCCAGCCCGGTTCAACAATTTGGACGGTAAAAAAATTTTTACGTTCGTCAAAAAAACGCCGACTTTCCCCTTGCAACCGGGGCCCGAAGTCGATAGTCACGAACCTGAGCCTGCGCAAGCGGCTCTGCGTCTGGCAGTGGTCATCCAACCCGAACGAAGGAAGGAAAGGAAATGAAACGCATTCTTACCCTGGCTCTGGTGGCCTGCTTCGTGCTGTCCGCCGGCTTCGTCTCCGCCAAGGAGATGCAGTTCGTCGGTCAGTTCGAGCACACCCTCGAGTGGCTCGACAACCCCGGCCTGCTGGATTCCGACAAGTCCGGCGACTCCGAAGACGACTTCACCGCCCTGCAGCGCATCCGCATGTACTTCCAGTACGTGGACAGCGAAGTGCTGCGCGCCGTGGTCGGCTTCGAGATGGACAACGTCTGGGGCAACCCGGCTAACGCCAACTTCGGTACCGACCGCGTGGCCGTCGAAGTCAAGCACGCCTACACCGACTTCAACGTCGGCGGCGTGGCCTTCCGCGTCGGTCTCCAGGGCCTGACCTGGCCCTCCGCCGTCGCCGGCAACCCGATCTTCGACAACGACGTCGCCGGTATCGTGACCTCCTACAAGTTCAACGACAACTTCGCTGTGACCGCCGGTTGGGCCCGCCTGGTCGACGCCGTCACCGGCGACGACGGCACCGGCAACAACAACGGCCTGGACGACGAAGTCGACGCCTTCACCGTCATCGCCCCCATCACCATGGACGGCTGGTCCCTCAGCCCCTACGTGATCTACGCGAAGTACGGCAAGGACGTGGGTCTGCTGACCTCCATGCAGGCCGTCAACGCCACCGGCACCACCGACAACATGGACGCCTGGTGGGCCGGCGGCGCCTTCGAGCTGACCATGTTTGATCCCTTCGTCTTCGGCGCCGACCTGATCTACGGCTCCGTGGACGGCGACAAGGCCAGCCAGAACGACATGGCCGGCTGGTTCTTCGCCGCCATCGCCACCTACAAGATGGACATGGTCACCCCGTCCCTGGCCTTCATGTACGGCACCGGCGACGACGACGACCCGACCGACGGCTCCGAAGTGCTGCCCACCCTGGCCAGCGGCGGCGGCGGCAGCAGCGGCTTCGGCCTGACCCACTTCGGCTTCGACGGCGCTGCCTGGACTGAGACCGGCGGCATCCTCGGCGGCCGCACCGACTACGCCGCCGTGGCTCTGATCGTGGACGACATCAGCTTCGTGGAGAACCTGACCCACAAGCTGACCATCGCCTACGGCATGGGCACCTCCGACTCCGACATCGTCAAGAAGTACGGCCTCGGCGGCGCTCCTTACGCTGCCAACCGCCCCGTGCTGACCGACGAGGACACCTTCTGGGAAGTGAACTTCGACTCCACCTACCAGATCTACGAGAACCTGTCCCTGGCCGGCAAGTTCGGCTACGTCTCCGCCGACCGCGACGAGGACGTGTGGGGCACCGCCGCTTCCGATCTGGACGACGCCTACAAGTTCACCGTCATCCTGCGCTACAACTTCTAGTTGTGGCCTGACCACCTGCTGACGCACACCACCACGGGCCGGAACCTTCGGGTTCCGGCCCTTTTTTATGCCGCGCGCGGCATTGCGGCGACGAGGCGCCCGGCGCATCCGGCGCGGCTGGCGCGGGGCCGAGCCGGAGCGAACCGGACGGGCCATGGCCGGGAGGAAGGCGGCAACCGGAGGAGCATCCAACCCGGCGCGACGCTCCGGCGTCACCGGGCGGCAGCCCTCCGGCCCGACGCGGCCAAGGGCTCCGGCCCGGCGCGGCTCGACTTTTGGGCCGCGCTCCTCTATACAAGCCGCACCGGCGCCGCGCGCCGCAATCCATCGCCCCCGAGGAGACCCCGCCCATGCCCTGCCGCGATCTGGCCTACTCCGGCCCGCAGTCCTGGCCCGCCATCAAGGACTGGCTGACCCCCCGCGCCGAGCCCGGCGCCACCGTGGACGACACCGTCGCCGCCATCCTGGCCGACGTGCGCATGCGCGGCGACGAGGCCCTGGCCGACTACGGCCGCCGCTTCGACTGCGCGACCCTGACCGCCGCCGCCCTGCGCGTGCCCGCCGCGGAAATCGCCGCCGCCCGGGCCGGGGTGCCCGCCGCGGACCTGGACATCCTGGCCGAGGCCGCCGCCAACATCCGCGCCTTCCACGAAGGCCAGCGCGAAAATTCCTGGTGGACCACCCGCCCCGACGGCACCATCCTCGGCCAGATGGTCCGCCCGGTGGACCGCGTGGGCCTCTACGTACCCGGCGGACAGGCGGGGCAGACGCCCCTGGTCTCCAGCCTGCTGATGAACGCCATTCCGGCCCAGGTGGCCGGGGTGGGCTCCATCTGCGTGGCCTCGCCGCCGCGCCCCGACGGCAGCCTGGACCCCGTGCTCCTGGCCACGGCGGCCCTGCTGGGCATCGACGAGGTGGTGCGCATGGGCAGCGCCTGGGCCGTGGCGGCCTTTGCCTACGGCACGGCCACGGTGGCCCCGGTGGATGTCATCGCCGGGCCGGGCAATATTTTCGTGACCACGGCCAAGCGCCTGCTCATGGGCCGCGTGGGCATCGACATGATCGCCGGGCCCAGCGAAATCGCCATCATCGCCGACGGCAGCGCCGACCCGGCCTGGCTGGCGGCGGACATGCTCTCCCAGGCCGAGCACGACCCCCTGGCCTCGTCCATCCTGGCCACGCCCGACGCGGCCCTGGCCCGGGCCGTGCGCGCCGAGCTCACGCGCCAGACGGCCCTGCTGCCGCGCTCGGACATCGCCGCCCGCTCCCTGGCCGCCTGGGGCGCGACCATCCTCACGCCGGACCTGGACGCCGCCGTGGACCTCGTGAACCACCTGGCTCCCGAGCACCTGGAGCTGGCCGTGGCCGACCCCTGGGCGCTGGTCGGCCGCGTGCGCCACGCCGGGGCCATCTTCATGGGCCACACCAGCCCCGAGCCCGTCGGCGACTATTTCGCCGGGCCGAACCACGTGCTGCCGACCCTGTCCACCGCGCGGTTCTCCTCGGCCCTGTCGGTGCAGACGTTCCTCAAGAAGTCGAGCATCGTCGCCACCAGCCCGGCCTTCACCGCCGCCAACGCGCACAAGATCGCGCGGCTGGCGCGCATGGAGGGCCTGGAGGCCCACGCCCGGTCCGTGGAGGCCCGCCGGGGCTAGGGGCGGCGGGCGGCCCGGGGCGGGCCCCGGCGCGCCCCTTCCAAATCCGCCGCCTTTGGCGTATGGTAAAACAATTTCCCGCAAGCGAGGAACCGCAATGCAAGTCGTCACCAGGACGGACATCACCGAATATCCCCTGCTGTCGCGCGGCAAGGTCCGCGACATCTACGAAATCGACGCCGAGCGCCTGCTCATCGTGACCACCGACCGCATGAGCGCCTTCGACGTGGTCATGAACGAGCCCATTCCGCACAAGGGCGTGGTGCTCAACCTGATCACCCTGTTCTGGATGGACAAATTCCGCGACATCATCCCCAACCACCTGCTGGAATCGGACGTGTCGCGCTTCCCCGCGCCCCTGGCGCGCCACGCGGACGCCCTGGAGGGCCGCGCGGTCATCGTGCGCCGCGCCCGGCCCCTGCCCGTGGAATGCATCGTGCGCGGCTACATCACCGGCTCGGGCTGGAAGGACTACAAGGCCAGCGGGCAGGTCTGCGGCTACACGCTGCCCCAGGGGCTGCGCGAGTCCGAAAAGCTGGCCGAGCCGCTGTTCACGCCGTCCACCAAGGCCGAGCTGGGCAGCCACGACGAGAACATCACCGTGGAGCAGGCCATGGCCACGGCGGGGCAGGACGTGGTGCGCCAGGCCCAGGCCGCTGCCCTGGCCATCTACAAGGCCGGGCGCGACTACGCCGCCGGGCGCGGCATCCTCATCGCCGACACCAAGTTCGAGTTCGGCATGACCGCCGCCGGGCTGATTCTCATCGACGAGGTGCTGACCCCCGACTCCTCGCGCTTCTGGCCCATGGACGGCTACGCCCCGGGCCAGGGCCAGCCCAGCTTCGACAAGCAGTACCTGCGCGACTGGCTCTCGGCCCAGCCCTGGGACAAGACGCCCCCGCCCCCGGCCCTGACCCCCGAGGTGGTGGAGCGCACCCGCGCCAAATACGTGGAAGCCTACGAGCGCCTGACCGGAACGGATTTCCCGGTGAAATGACCCCCGGCGCGCCCCGCGCCGGACCCCATACCTCCGCCCCGCCACCGGGGCGCCAAGAGAGGACACGCCAGTGAAGATACCCGAATTCAAGTTGCCCGAACTGAAGATGCCCGAATTCAAGCTCCCCGAGCTTCGGATGCCGCAGTTCGCGGTGCCGGAATTCAAGATGCCCGAGTTGCACATCGGCGACTTGGTGGCCCGGGTGCCCATCATCCAGGGCGGCATGGGCGTGGGCATCTCCCTGTCCGGCCTGGCCAGTGCCGTGGCCAACGAGGGCGGCATCGGCGTCATCGCCGCCGCCATGATCGGCTTCAAGGACAACGCCGCCGCCAAGGACTCCGAAGCCCACGTCCGGGCCCTGGAAAACGAGCTGCGCGCCGCCCGCGAAAAAACCGACGGCATCATCGGCGTGAACATCATGGTCGCCCTGACCAACTTCGCCGACATGGTGCGCACCTCCGTGCGCGAGCGCGCGGACATCATCTTCTCCGGCGCGGGCCTGCCCCTGGACCTGCCCGGCTACCTGACCGACGGCGCGCGCACCAAGCTGGCGCCCATCGTCAGCTCGGGCCGCGCGGCGGCCATCATCTGCAAGAAATGGCTCTCGCGCTTCGACTACCTGCCCGACGCCTTCGTGGTCGAGGGGCCCAAAGCGGGCGGGCACCTGGGCTTCAAGCCCGAGGAGCTGGACAAGCCCGAGTTCGAGCTGGAGCGGCTGGTGGCCGACGTGATCCAGGCCGTGCGCCCCTTCGAGGAGGAAAAAGGCCGCCGCGTGCCGGTCATTGCGGCGGGCGGCGTCTACGACGGCGGCGACATCGGCAAGATGCTGGCCCTGGGCGCCTCGGGCGTGCAGATGGGCACCCGCTTCGTGGCCACCCACGAGTGCGACGCCGACATCCGCTTCAAGGAGTCCTTCGTCAACGCCACCGAGGCCGACGTGGAAATCATCAAGAGCCCCGTGGGCCTGCCGGGCCGCGCGGTGCACAGCAAGTTCCTGGACGCCGTGCGCGAGGGGCGCCGCCGCCCGTTCCGCTGCCCCTTCCACTGCATCAAGACCTGCGACATCACCAAGAGCCCGTACTGCATCGCCGCCGCCCTGACCAACGCCGTCAAGGGCAAGCTGGAGAACGGCTTCGCCTTTGCCGGAGCCAACGTGCACCGCGTGAAGGAAATCGTCTCCGTGGGCGAACTGATCGACTCGCTCAAGGCCGAATACGCCAAGGCCATGGGCGCCAAGGCCTAGCCTCCAGACGCCGCGCCAGCGCGCCCCGGGCCGGGGCCGGACACACCGGCCCGCCCGGGGCGTGCGCCGTCTTTGCCGCTGCCGCATCGCAACCCCGCCGGAGTTCCCCCATGTCCATCCCCTTCAACAGCCTCAAGGTTCAGCTCACCCCCTGCGAAAACGACCTGCGCGCGGCCTTCGAGCGCGTGCTCGGGCGCGGCTGGTTCCTCATGGGCCCCGAGGTTCAGGCCTTCGAGGCCGAATTCGCCGCCTGGGCCGGGCGAGGGGCCTGCGTGGCCCTGAACAGCGGCACCGATGCCCTGATCCTGGCCCTGCGCGCCCTGGACTGCCCGGGGGGCGAGGTGGTCCTGCCCGCGCACACGGCCCTGCCCTGCTACCACGCCGTGCTGGCCGCCGGATGCACGCCCGTGTTCGCCGAGGTCCGCGAGGACACCTACACCCTGGACCCGGCCAGCGCCGCGCGCATGATCGGGCCGGACACCCGCGCCGTCCTGGCCGTGCATCTCTACGGCCAGCCCTGCGACCTGGACGAACTCGGCGCCCTGTGCGCCGCGCACGGCCTGCCGCTCATCGAGGACTGCGCCCAGAGCCACGGCGCGACCTACAAGGGCCGCATGGCGGGGACCTTCGGCGCCCTGGCGGCCTACAGCTTCTACCCGACCAAGAACCTCGGCGCCCTGGGCGACGGCGGCGCCGTGTGCTGCGACGCGGGGGCGGTGGACGCCGCCCTGCGCCTGGAACGCCAGTACGGCGAATCCAGCCGTTACCACAGCGCCGTGCCCGGCGTGAACAGCCGCATGGACGAGATGCAGGCCGCGTTCCTGCGCCTGCGCCTGGGGCGCCTGGAGGCCGACAACGCCGCCCGCCGCGCCCTGGCCGCGCAGTACGACGCCCTGCTGGCAGGCACCCCCCTGGTCCTGCCCGCCACGGGCGCGGACCGCGAGCACGTCTTCCACCTCTACGTGGTGCGCGCCCCGCGCCGCGCGGAACTGGTGGAGCACCTGAACGCGCGCGGCATCGGCACGGCCGTCCACTACCCCGTGCCCGGGCATCGCCAGCCGCTGTTCGCCGAGGGCCGCGCGCCCATGCGCGCCGACGCCCTGGCCCTGAGCGAGCGTCTGGCCGGGGAGGTGCTCTCCCTGCCGCTGTACCCGGGCCTGGAGCCCGGGCAGGTCGAAGAGGTCTGCGCGGCAATCCGCAGCTTCTACGCCTGAGGCCGGGGGAACCGGGGCAAAGGCCGGGGGCTGGGCAAAAGCCCGCCCCCGCCCGGGGTGCCGCAAAGCGACGGGTGCTGCCGGGGCCGAAGGGGCGCGCTCTCGCCTGCCGTTCCGATGCGGCGGCCCCTGCCGTTCGATTCCCTCCGCCGGGCCGCGGGCCATAGCCGCGAAAAGCACACCGGCCCGGCAAGCACTCCGACCCGGAGCGACCGCGCCACCCCGGCGGTCGCGCAGGTCTGTCCGGTCGCCCCCCGCAGGCGCCGGTTCCGCTCCCGCATCGACCCGGCATTGACACTGCGCCGGGAAGCATTACCCTTTTCGATACGCGGCCGCATGGCCGCAAGGAGGCCCAATGGACAACCTGCTGCCCCTGCTGGGGGCCGTCGCCGCCTACCTCGTGCTGGTGAAACTCGTCTTCCCCAGGCTGGGCATCCGGGGCTGAGGCCCGGCCTCGGAGTGCAGTTGGCACCCCAAGGACAAGGCCCCGGGCAAGACAGTGGAACCCCAGGCCCCCGAAGCCCGCGAAACCTCCAGGCGCCCCGGGGACAAATGACTCCGCGCCAGCCACGCCGCAGCGAAAAATGAAGAAATCCGCCATTATGCGGATTTCTTCATTTTTCCGGCCCCCAAGCCTTGAAAAGCGCCCGGCTTTTTACTACATAGGCACTCCCTCGCGGAGAGGTGTCCGAGCCAGGTTTAAGGAGCACGCCTGGAAAGCGTGTACTGGGGAAACTCAGTCGGAGGTTCAAATCCTCTCCTCTCCGCCACAAGGCAGCAAGGCCCCGGGAGCAATCCCGGGGCTTTTTTGCGTCTGGCGCCGGACGGCCGGGGGTGCAAGAGGCGGCACATCCGACGGCGGGCAGGCCGGGCGGCAGGCACACAACCGGGTGCCCGGCCAAGGCGCGCGTCGTGTGCGCCGCTTCGCCTTTGCGTTTGCGAATCGTCCCTGCCGTGCCACCCCGCGCCGCAGCCCTTCTCCATCCCCGGCGTCCGCCCGCCTTTCCCGCCTGTTTCCCCAGCCCCGCAGCGGGAAAAGAAAATCCGCCTCGCCAAGGCTGGCCTTTTATTCCTTTTGCAATGACAAAACGCCGAACCTATGGGACTGTTGTTCCAGTCTCCAATTTTTCGCAAGCCGCCCCGGCGCTCGCGCGGGCCGTTCGGGGCGGGTGTGGGCATGGCCCGCGCGCAGACGCCGAGGGGGAAGCATGTTCGGGAACATGAGCATGAAATGGAAAATTCTGGCCGTGGCCGTGGCCGGGCCGCTGGTCATCGCCGTCGTCATGGCCGTCATGCGCGTGCGCGGCATCGACGGGGACGCCACGGCCGCCCTGGTCAGCGAAAGCCGGGCCGTAACCCTCATGGCCGAGGCCGTGCGCGACGACATGTCGCGCAAACTCAAGGCGGGCATCATCCGCCCCTTCGACGACATTCCGCGCGACCAGCTCCTGGAGGCCGTGCCCGTGGTCACGGCCATGCGCATGGCCGCGCAAAACGCCGAGGCCATGGGCTACCGCTTCAAGGCGCCCAAGAACAGCCCGCGCAACCCCGCCAACGCCCCCGACGCCGTGGAACAGGCCGTGCTGGACGAATTCCAGCGCCTGGGGCTGAAGGAGAAAATCATCGTCGAGGCCGACCAGATCCGCTACCTGCGGCCCGTGCGGCTGACCGAGGAGTGCCTCTACTGCCACGGCTACCCCCAGGGCCAGCCCGACGCCGTGGGCGGCGTGAAGGAGGGCTGGAAAGCGGGCGAGGTCCACGGCGCCTTCGAGATCATCACCTCCCGCGCCCCGGCCAGGGCCAAGGTGCGCCAGGCGGCCCTGGGCGTGGCCCTGTGGACGGGCGGCATCCTGATCCTGGTGGTGCTTGCGGCCTGGGCCCTGTTGCGCACGGGCATCATCCGGCCCATCGCGCGCATCGAGGCCTTTGCCAGCGACATGGCCGAGGGCGACTTCTCCCGCCGTGTGGACATCGATTCCGGCGACGAAATCGGCCACCTGGCCCGGGCCCTGAACGGCATGGCCGACCGCCTGCGCGAGGTCGTCACTCGCGTGCTGGCGGGCGCGTCCCACGTCGCCGCCAGCAGCGGCGAGATGCACAGCACCGCCGATTCCCTCTCGCGCGGGGCCACCAGCCAGGCCGCAGGCATCGAGGAGGTTTCCGCCAGCGTGGAGCAGATGACCTCGGGCATCATGCAGAACGCGGAGAACGCCGCCCAGACCGAGCGCCTGGCCACCAAGGCCGCCGCCAACGCCAGAACCAGCGGCGAGCACGTGCGCATGACCGTCAGCGCCATGAAGCAAATCGCCGAAAAAATCGCCGTCGTCGGTGAAATCGCCCGCCAGACCAACCTGCTGGCCCTCAACGCGGCCATCGAAGCCGCGCGCGCGGGCACCCACGGCAAGGGCTTCTCGGTGGTGGCGGCGGAAGTACGCCGTCTGGCCGAACACAGCGGCGCGGCGGCGGCGGACATCGGGCAGGTGTCGACCACGAGCGTACGCACCGCCGAGCAGACCGGAACCATGCTCGACGAACTGGTGCCCGACATTCTGCGCACGGCGGAACTGGTGCAGGAGATAGCGGCGTCCAGCGCCGAGCAGAAGGCGGGCGCCGGGCAGATCAACGAATCCATCCAGCAGATGGACCGCGTGACCCAGCAGAACGCCGCCGCATCGGAGCAGATGGCCGCCGCCTCGCGCGAAATGTCCGAGCAGGCGTCGCAACTGCTTGAAACCGCGAGCTTCTTCAACGTCGGCCAGCAGACGCGGAACGGACGGACGGCGCTTCCGTCGGCCGTCCGCCCCGGCGGCGCGGCGGGCGAAACAGAGCCGGGCGCGCCCACCGACGCGGACGACGCGGACGACGGCCTGACGCGCTTCTAGGCCCGGCGGCAGCGGCGCGGGGTGCTAGTCCTCCAGGCCCCGGCAATAGCGCTGGCACAAGTCCGAAGCACGCTTGGCATAGGGCCAGCAGCCGTCGGTCAGATGCTTGGCGTAGAGCCTGCGGCGCGTGGCCTCGCAGTCGCTCAGGCAGGCCTCGCGGTCCAGGGGCCCCAGGCGCCCCTCGTCCAGAAAGGCCTCGCAGATGGGCGTGACCTCGCTGCAACTCCCGCCGCCGCCGTCGGGATTCTGGGAGCTGTGGCCCCCGCCGGTGGAATAGGTGAAGCACAGGCCGCGCGCCTCGGTCAGGGGCATGGCGCGCGGGGCGCACCCGGCGCAGGCCAGCAGCGCGAGCATGAGAACGGGCAGAACAAGCGGTTTCATGGCAGTCTCCCGGGGCACGGCCCCTCAAAAAACACGCGGAGTTCACGATACCCTCGGGAGCGGGCCCGGGCAACCCCCCGGGTCCGGGGCCGCATCCTGACCCGGGCGCCCGCCTCGGCACGTCGGTGCGGCCGATGGAGGGCCGCCCACCCGGTGGCGGGCTTGACAGAATCGCCTCGCCGGGCCATAAGAGCCGTCCACGAGGGAGGCCGGGCGGCAGCGGCGCCGCCAACCCCGCCAGGCCCGAAAGGGAGCAACGGTAACGGTTTTCGCTGGGTGCCCGGCCTCCTCTCAAAGCGCCGACCTTCGGGTCGGCGCTTTCCTTTTGGGCCTCGGACGCAACTGGGAACCCCGCTCCGCCACGCTCCTGCCTCCGTCGTGCCCCCCCTCGCGCACAGGCCTCACCGGGGCTGCCGATATTTTGAAAATGCCACGCAGGCGCCACCGGCCGCCACTTCCTTCGCAGAAAAGAACGTGCCACCACACGCTCCCGCCTTACGCCGAAACAGCACCTCCAGGAAATGCTATTTCCAAATTATTCCAGGAATACAGCGCAATCTTCATCCCGCAGCAGATGCCTTGGCATCCCCTGTCGCCTTTCACAATCCCATACATCATATTATGTAATATGATTTTAACGAATATGAATGGAAATCATGCCCACTCTGTTTACATACGAAAATCATTTTAGTATGAAACTGGCGTTCGCCAATCCAAACCAGAGGAGTCCCCCATGACCAGCTTCCTGCCCCGTCTGGCCGCCACGGCGGCCCTGGTGGTCGCCCTGGCCGCACCGGCCTGGGCCCATTTCGGCATGATCGTCCCCAAAGCTCCCGTGGCCGACATGGACCAGAAGTCCATCACCCTGGAGTTTTCCTTCTCGCATCCCTTCGGCGGCGAGGGCATGAACCTGGTGCGGCCCAAGGCCGCCGGTGTGGCCTTCGAGGGCCAGATCACCGACCTGCGCGCCGCCCTGGCCCCGGCCAAGATCATGGACCACGACGCCTTCACCCTGGACTACGCCTTCAAGCGCCCGGGCGTATACACCTTCTTCATGGAGCCCGAGCCCTACTGGGAGCCCGCCGAGGACGTGTCCATCATCCACTACACCAAGGTCAGCGTGGCGGCCTTCGGCGGCGACGAGGGCTGGGACGAGCCCCTGGGCCTGAAGACCGAGATCGTGCCCATGCTGCGGCCCTTCGGCAACTGGGCGGGCAACACCTTCGTGGGTCAGGTGCTGCTGGACGGCAAGCCCGTTCCCGGCGCCGAGGTGGAAGTGGAACTGTACAACCAGGGCCGCTTCACCATGCCCACCGAGTACAACGAGACCCAGGTGATCAAGGCCGACGCCCAGGGCGTCTTCGCCTTCACCTGTCCGCAGCCCGGCTGGTGGGGCTTCGCGGCCCTGTCCGAGGCCGACTACACCCTGCCCGCCGCCAGCGGCCCCGACAAGGGCAAGGACAAGGGCGTGGAGCTGGGCGCCGTATTCTGGACCTACATGGCGCCCTGGAAGTAACCCGGCGCGCCGCTGCGCGAGGGCCCGCCCGGAGTGATCCCGGGCGGGCCCTTGTCTTTCGGGGGCGCGAGAAATGCGCGCGAGGGGACGGCAAACGACGCGCCGGGCAGGGGGCGGGCTGTACCGCTCAGGGGCGGCCGGGGCCGTCCTCGTCGTCGGGCGGCAGCAGCGCGCGGCGCGTGTCCTCGTTTGCCCGGCGCAGCGCCCGGGTCCGTGCGGCGTCGTCCAGGCCGTCCAGAACCAGCAGAGCCAGCAGCACTTGCCCGGCCCGGCCCAGCAGCGCCGCCACGGCTCCGCCGAGAAAGGCCCCGGCCCCGGCCAGCAGGTGCGCCCGCGCGGGCAGCCCCAGGGCCAGGGTCGCCACCAGCCCCAAAAACGCGCCGTAGGCCGAAAGGACCAACACGCCCTCGGTTCCATAGCCGTCATCGTCTCCGGCGCCCCCGGCGGCCCCGCGCAGGTGCAGCCAGGCCAGGCGCACGAACGTGCCCGCGAAGCCGCCCATGCCGCCGCCCAACAGCACGAGCATCACGCCCGAGGCGCCCGTGAGCAGCCAGCCGTCTCCGGCGTGATGCGCCGCCAGGGCGCCCGCCACCAGACCCGCCAGCAGCGCCCCCAGAAAGGCCCTGCCCCGGACCCGGGCCAGGCTCGCATGTTCGGAACCGGCCATGATTCCCCGCTGGGCGCAAGACCCGCTGCAAAAGCGAACAGAAGTTGCTTTCCTCTTGCGCTTTGGTATTGTGGACATCGGGCCGACCTGCTCCGCCCCGAAGGGCGGGCAAAAGCCCATCCTGCCAAGCGTACACCTTCAGCCCCTGGAGGGAAAGATGCGATTTCTGGTCGTAGAGGACGACTTCACCAGCCGCAAACTGCTGCAACGAATCCTCTCCCCCTATGGCGAGGTGGATGTCGCAGTGAATGGACAGGAAGCCGTGGACGCTTTCGAAACCGCCCTGCGCGACGCCAAACCCTACGACCTGGTCTGCATGGACATCATGATGCCAGAAATGGACGGCCAGGAAGCATTGAAGCGCATCCGCCAGATCGAACGCCTGCGCGAGCGCTCCGGGCCCGACGAAGCCAAGGTCATCATGACCACCGCCCTGGACGACCCCAAGAACGTGGTCGAGGCCTATTACAAAGGCGGGGCCACATCCTACGTGCCCAAACCCATCGACCGCCAGCTTTTCCTGCAACTGCTGCGCAACATCGGCCTCATCAAGTAGCGTAGCGGCGTAGCGGCGTAGCGGCGCAGCGGCGGATGACCACGGCGAGGCAAGCGCCGCGGTACGAAAAAGCCAGGAATACGGGGAAAGACCGGGCAGACGACGGACCCGGCCTTTTCCGACGCCTTCGGCGCTTGAGGCTTGCACCCCGGGCCCCGGCGCGGTAGCGTCGGGGTGGCGGCCATCGCCCCACAGCGTCCGGCCCCGGCGGGAGCATCCCCACGGCGCCCCGGACGCACAAGACAAGGGAAAAATCATGAATGCCAGTCCACTGGACATACTCCTCGTCGGCATCCTGGTCTATCTGGTCATAAGCTGGTTCCGGCGCCGCTCGGGCGGCGGCAGACGCCAGGACGGCCCCCGCGCCCCGCACAACGACGGCCCCGCCGCCCCCGAAGACCAGCGCCGCCAGGCCAACGACGCCTACACCCGCGCCCAGCAGGCCTGGGACATGCTGCGCTCCGAGCCGCCCCGGGAGCGCCGACAGCCCGGCGCGGACACCCCGGTGCCCGATGTGGCCTACGTCCCCGGCCACACGGCCAGCCCCGGCGAGGTTCCCGCCTCCACCCTGGACACGGCGGACCTGCCCCCGGCCCTGCCCGCCCCCGGCCCCGTGCCCGCCGACTTCGACACCGACGACTTCATGCGCGGGGCCAAGGCTTTCTGCTCGCGCATCCGCAGCTCCTGGAACAACCGCGACCTGAACGACCTGCGCGCCTTCTGCACCGAAGCGTGCATGGAAGAATTCCGTCGCCGGGCCCAGGTGGAGGCCCGGCCCCCGCGCCACGAAATCCAGCACCTGGAGGCCGGGCTGGCCGGGGTGGCCGACCACCCCGACGGCCGCCGCGACGCCACGGTCTACTACGTGATCACCGAAAAGGACCTGTCTTCCAACCGTGTGGGCAAGGTCCGCGAGTTGTGGCGCTTCACCACGCCCACGGGCGGGAGCTGGCTGCTGGACGAGGTGCGCCCGGTCAGCGCCGAGGAAGGCACGCGCCAGTAGCCCCGGAGCCCGGCCAGCCGTTTTTGGCACCCCGGGCAACCGGCGGCCCGCTGCCGGCCTACCATCGGATCAACGCTTCTGCCGCCGCAACGCAAGGACGCCCGCCCCCGGAAAAGGGGCGGGCGTCCTTGCGTTGCGGCGGTAATTCTTCCGGCGGGCCTCAGGCCGACAGCCGGGCGTACAATTCCAGGTAGCCCCGGGCCATGGCCGCCTCGGTGAACAGTTCCAGGCGCCCGGCTCCGCCGCGCACCAGGGCTTCCGCCAGGGCCGCGCCCTGCCCGCCCGGGGCGCACAGCCGCTCCAGGGCGGCGGCCAGGGCCGGGGCGTCGCCCCGGGGGCAGGCCAGGCCGCTTTGCCCGGGCTCGACCAGTTCCAGGTTCGACGGCAGGTCCGAGCAGACCACCGGGCGCCGGGCGGCCCAGCCTTCCTTGATGGTCGCGCTGGAGCCCTCGCCGTCCACGCTGGGCACGGCCAGCACGGACAGCTCGCCCAGCACGGCCGCGCTCTCGCGCCAGCCCGTGAACGTCACCCGCCCGGCCAGCCCCAGGGCCTCGGCCCGGGCCCGCAGCCCGGGGCCCAGCGGCCCGTCGCCGACCACCAGGGCCCGCCAGCCCAGCCCCGGAGCGCGCCGCTCCAGCTCGGCCAGTGCCTCCAGAAACACGGCCACGCCCTTTTGCGGCGTCAGGGCGCCGACGACGCCCAGCACCGGGCACTCCGGCGGCGGGGTCGCGGCGGCGGCGGCGTACAGCGCCGGGTCGATGCCGCTGTGGATCACGCTCAGACGCGCCTCGGGCACGCCGCAGCGAGCCATGACCCGGGCGATCTCGCGGCTCACGCAAGCCACGGCGTCCCCGGCGAGGTACTTGGCCCGTGCCGGGCCGGGCCGTAGCGGGTAGGACACGCGGCGCGAATGCACCAGTCGTGCGCCGGTCAGGCCCTTGAGCAGCGCGCCGAGCAGCGCGCTGGCCGCGCAGTGGGTGTGGATCACGTCCACCCCCCGGCGGCGGACCAGGGCCCGCAGGGCCCACAGGGCGCGTGGGTCCCAGCCCTGGCGGCCGGGCAAATCGTGCACGTCCAGGCCCGCCGCGCGGGCCGCCGTGCCCAGGGGGCAGCCCCGGGGCGCGGCCAGCAGGGTTTCCACCCCGGGGGCCGCGGCCAGCCGCCGCATCAGGTACAGGACCTGGCGCTGCCCGCCGCGCATCCCGCGGCCGAGGTCGAGGTGCAGGATCTTCACGCGCTCCGCCTCCGGGCGAGGGCAGAGGGCCCCGGGGCGCATGCCGCCGGGGCCCGTGGTTGCTAGAAGGGGACGCCGCTTTCGGCGATGTCCCGCGCGATCAGTTCACGCGCCAAGCGGCACACCGGGCCGGGGCGCACGTCGTGGATGGGCTTGCCGTTGTAGCGCACAATGGCCAGACAGTCCCCGGTGGTGCCGAAAACCAGCACCTCGCGCGCCTGATAGAGGTCCTCCTCCGTCACTTTGCGGAAGAAGGCCTTGACCTTTCCGGCCAGCAGTTCCACGGCGCGGATGAGGGTCGTGCCCGGCAGGGCGTTGGTGAACTCGGGGATGACCAGGGTGCCCGCCGCGTCCACGATAGCCATGTTCTCCGTGGCGCCCTCGGCCACGAAGCCGTTCTCGTCGAAGCAGATCGGGTAGTCGTAGCCCTGGGCCGTGGCCTCGCGCTTCATGAGCACGTTGGGCAGATAGTTCACGGACTTGATCTGGGCGATCCAGTCCTGCTTGGCGGGAATGGCCGTGCGGAAGGCCGTCGTGCCCTTGTCGAACCACTGGGCGGGCTTGGGCGTAAAGCGGTAGGCCACCACGTAAAGGCTGGGCAGGGGGCATTCGCGCGGGTCGATGCCGAAGCCGCCCGGGCCGCGCCCGAGCAGGATGCGCACCAGCCCGTCGTCCGAGCCGCCCGCCGCGCAGACCTCGAGGACGATCTCGCGCAGGCGCTCCCAGGTGCAGGGCGGGGTCAGGCCGATGGCCTCGGCCCCGCGCCGCATGCGCGCCAGATGCGCGTCCAACTGGTAAACCCGCCGCCCGAGGTACTTCATGGTCTCGAAGATGCCGTCCCCGCGGTGGACGATGTGGTCGTCCAGAGGGATGAGCATCAGGCGCGGATCCTTGCACACGGCGCCGATGCGGTGCTCGTAGAAGGCCAGCACCTCGTCGGTGCCGGGCCGCTTCACGGCCAGCATCCGCCTCAGGTATTCCTCGGACTCCAGGACAGCTATCATGCTCGTCTCCTCGCCGCGCGTCAGGGCACGCGCAGCAGATCCATTTCCACAAGCTTCTCGGCGATCTGCACGGCGTTGAGGGCCGCGCCCTTGCGGATGTTGTCGGCCACGATCCACAGGTTCAGGCCGTTGTCGATGGTGTCGTCCTCGCGGATGCGGCCCACGAAGGTGTCGTCCTGGCCCTGGGCGTCGATGGCCATGGGGTAGATGCGCTCGGAGGGGTTGTCCAGCACGCGCACGCCCGGCGCCTGGGACAGCAGCGCCCGGCACTCCTTGGCCGTGAGTTTCCCGCCCGTCTCGATGTTCACCGACTCGCTGTGGCCGAAGAAGACCGGCACGCGCACGGTGGTGGCCGTGACGCGGATGGAATCGTCGCCCATGATCTTCTTGGTCTCGTTGACCATCTTCATCTCTTCCTTGGTGTAGTCGTTGTCCAGGAAGACATCGATCTGCGGCAGGCAGTTGAAGGCGATGCGGTGCGGGTAGACCTTGGCCTCGATCTCGTCCACGCGGCCGTTGAACATGAGCTGCACCTGGTTGGCCAGCTCCTCGATGGCCTTCTGGCCCGTGCCGGACACGGCCTGATAGGTCGAGACGACGATGCGCCGGATGCCCACTGCGTCGTGGATGGGCTTGAGGGCCACCACCATCTGGATGGTCGAGCAGTTGGGGTTGGCGATGATGCCCTTGTGCCACGCGAGGTCGTGGGGGTTGACCTCGGGCACGACCAGCGGGCAGGCCGGGTCCATGCGCCAGGCGCTGGAGTTGTCAACCACCACGCAGCCGGCCTTGGCGGCCAGGGGCGCGAATTTTTCGGAGGTGCCGCCCCCGGCGGAGAACAGGGCCAGATCGATGCCCGCGAAGGAGTCCTCTTTGAGCTCGCGCACGGTCAGTTCGCGGCCCTTGTAGGTCACGGTGCTGCCCGCGCTGCGGCTGGAGGCGAAGGGAATCACCTCGGCGGCGGGGAAATTGCGCTCGGCGAGCACTTCGAGCATCACGCGGCCAACGGCCCCGGTGGCGCCGCACACCGCGACGACAAGTCCGTCCTTCTTCATTGCGACCTCTCCATTCCTAGCGATGCCCCGGCGCGCCCCGTGCGGGCGCCGGGAGGGTTACGAATCCGCTTCGGGCCTGCTCACAGGTCCAGGGCCCCGACGATTTCCAGGCAGGCTTCGGGGCGGTTGAGGGTATACAGATGCACTCCGGGGGCGCCGCCTTCCAGCAGTTCGCGGCATTGGCGCTTGGCCCAGTCGATGCCCACGCGGTAGGCGGCCTCGGCGCCGCCCCGGGCGTCGGCCTCCTCCAGGTCGAGCAGCAGCCGCCCCGGGATGCTCGCGCCGCAGAACCCCAGCACGCGCTTGGCCGACTTCACGCTCATCACCGGCAGAACCCCGGGGACGATCGGCTTGGTCACGCCCATCTCGCCCAGGCGCTCGGTGAAGTTCCAGTACAGCCGCGTGTCGAAGAAAAGCTGGGTGATGGCGAAGTCGCCGCCCCGGTCCAGCTTGAATTTCAGGAACTCGAAATCCTCGCGGAAGGTGGAGCACTCGGGGTGCCCCTCGGGGTAGCCCGCCACGCCCACGCCCATGTCGGGGTAGTGGCGGCGGATGTGGGCCACCAGATCCGAGGCATGGCGGAACTGGTCGGAGTCGGGCACGAAACGGGCGTCGCCCTTGGGCGGGTCGCCGCGCAGGGCCAGGACGTTATGCACGTCGGCCCCCTCCAGGGCGGACAGGAAACCGTCCAGCCGCGCGGCGCTGGCGCCCACGCAGGTCAGGTGGGCCATGGGCGTCAGGCCCATGTCGCGGCGCAGGCGGCGCACGATTTCCAGCGTGTTGTCCTGGGTGCCGCCCCCGGCGCCGTAGGTCACGGAGACGAACAGCGGGTTCACCGCCGCCAGGCGCTCCACGGTCTGGAAGAAACCCGGCCACTCCTGCGGGTCCTTGGGCGGAAAGAACTCCAGGGACACGAACTTGCCCCCGGACCGGATCATATCGATGATGCGCACGATGCCAACTCCTCAGCGGGCCGGGGTCTGGGCCAGTTGCGCCACGATCCCGGCGTCGGCCTCCAGGAACGGCACGTCCGCCGCCCCCGGGGCCAGCCAGCGCAGCTCGTGGCCCTCGCGCGGGACGACCCGCCCCGTGAACCCGTAAACGTGAAAGAAATGCAGCCGCACCCGCAGATGCGGGTAGGCGTGGCGCGCTTCGCGCCAGAAGGCCATCTCGGTGGGCGCGATGCCCAACTCCTCGTCCAGTTCGCGGGCCAGGGCCCGCTCCAGGCTCTCCCCGGGCTCGACCTTGCCGCCCGGGAACTCCCAGAACCCGGCCTGGGGCTTGCCCTCGGGCCGCCGCGCGGCCAGAAAGCGCCCGTCCCGCCAGATGACGGCAGCCACCACGTCGATTTCCGCCCTCGGCGGCGCGCTGCCCGTCGTCTGCACCGTGCGTCCTCCCGGACTCCAAAAAGCTTGCGGCAACCGCAGACCTTATTCGCGATGTCCGCCGAAGGCAAGCCCGAGGCGGGCCCGCCGCGCAAAACGCCCCCGTGGCGACAAAGTAGCGCCACCGCGTTGACAAGCCAACTGAACCACCTGTACAAACAGACTATATTTTGTTCGCCCGCCGAACCAGCGAGAATTCATGCACCCCCCCGCCCCGCCTTTGCCCGCCCGCGCCGCGCCCTCCCGCCGGACATGGGGCCGTTGCCCCGCGGCCCTGCTGCTGGCGGCGCTGCTGCTGGCCTCGCCCGGGGGCCCGGCGCGGGCCGGGCGGCCCGGAGGCGACGCGCCCGCCACCATCGTCTTCTGCTGCCCGGAAGCGGGCTGGCCGCCCTACCTCCTGCCCTGCAACGGTTCCGACTGCCGCGGCATCATGCCCGAGATATTCCGGGAGGCCATGCGAAGCCTGGGCGTCACCGTGGTCACGCGCAGTTTTCCCGAAAAGCGCAGCCTGGTCATGCTGCGCCAGGGCGAGGTGGACGTGTACAGCAAGGCGCCGGAGTGGGTGGAGGATTCCGAGGCGTTCCTGTGGTCCGCGCCGGTGCTGCCCTCGCGCGACGTGCTCGTGGCCCCGGCGGGCGGGCGGCCCATCGACGGCCCGCAGGACCTGACGGGCCTGCGCCTGGGCACTGTGCTCGGCTACTCCTATCCCGGCCTGGACGAGGCCCTGGCCAGCGGCCGGGTGACGCGCGACGACGCCCCGGACACCGCGAGCCAACTGCGCAAACTGCTCTACGGCAGGACCGGCGCCGCAGTGGTCAACGAGCTGGTGGCGCGCTGGGTGCTGCGCGGCCTGCACGAGCCCGGGGCCGACTCCCTGCGTTTTTCCGAACGGAGCGTGGGCCTGGCCTGGATGCGCTTCGGTTTCACCCGCGCGCGCGACTGGAGGGCCCTGGTCGGGCGCCTGGACGCCGAAATCGAACGCATGCGCGCCGATGGACGGCTCCAGGCCATCGTGGACACCTACCGCTAGCGCCCCGGGTCAGCAGCCGTCGCCCAGGGCCTCGCGTTCGGCTTCCAGGGCCGCGATCTCCCCTTCGAGCCCGTCCATGCGCTCCACGAGCTTCTCCGTCAGCCCCTGCAGCTCCGCGAAACGCTTCATGAGCCCCGAGGAGCGCGCCGCGTCGGCGTAGACCTCGGGATCGGCCAGGGTCTGCTCCACCTCGCCCTGCTCGGCCAGCAGCTTTTCCAGCTCGGCCTCCTTGGCGGCGTAGCGCTCCTGGAGCGGGCGCAGCTTCTTGTACAGCGCGTTGCGGGCCTCGGCCTGACGGCGCTTGGCCTCCTTGGCATCGGCGCGGCTGCCCCGGCGGGCATCGGCCTGGGGCGCGCACGCGGGCTCCAGGGCCGCGCGCCGGGCGCGGTCGTAGCCCTCGAACCCGTCGGGAAAGACCTCGATGCCCCCGGGCTTCAGCCACCAGACCTCGCGGGCCACGGCGCTCATGAGGTGCCGGTCGTGGGCGACCATGAGGATGGTGCCCTCGTAGTCGCACAGGGCCCTGATGAGCGCGTCGCGACTTTCCAGGTCCAGGTGGTTGGTGGGTTCGTCCAGCACCAGGAAGTTGGCCCGCTTGAGGAACAGGGTGGCCAGGATCAGCCGGTTCTTCTCGCCGCCGGACAGCTCGCGGACCTCCCGGTCCCAGAACGATTCGGGCAGCATGAACAGGCCGAGCACGCTGCGCAGCTCCTCCTCGGTGGTGCGCGGGTCGGACAGGCGGCGGATTTCGCCGAGCACCGTGCGGTCGAGGTTCAGGGTCTCGGCCTGATGCTGGGAAAAGTAGCCCACGCGCATCTTGGAGCCGACCTCGATGGACCCGGCGCTGGGCGCGAGCTGGCCGGTGATGGCCCGCAGCAGGGTCGTCTTGCCGCAACCGTTGGGCCCGGCCAGGGCGATCTTCTGGCCCGCGTAGATGTGAAAATCCAGGGGCCGCCACAGGCTCGTGCCGCCCGAATAGGCCACCTGCACGCCGATAGCCGAGAGCACGGTCTTGTTGCCGCGCTCGGGCGCGGGCCAGGAGAACTTGAGCTCCTTGGCCTTGGGCTCGGCGCGCACGCCTTCCAGCTCCTTTTCCAGCTTGGCCACCTGCTTTTTCATGCTGTTGGCCTGCCGGGCCTTGGTGGCCTTGACCTGGAAGCGGCGCACGAAATCCATCTTCTTGGCGATGTCGTCCTGCACGCGCTGCTCGGCGCGGCGGCGCTGCTCCTCGGTTTCGTCCATCCAGGCCCAGAACTGGGTGAACGTGCCCTTGCGCACCACGGGCTTGACCCCGCCCAGGAACAGCACATGGGTGGACACGCGGTCCAGGAGCATGCGGTCGTGAGCCACGAAGACCAGGGCGCCCTCGAAGGCCTTGAGGTAGTCCTCAAGCCATTCCACGGCTTCCAGGTCCAGGTGGTTGGTGGGCTCGTCGAGCAGCAGCACGCCCGCGCCCTCCACCAGGATGCGCGCCAGCTTGGCCCGCTCGCGCCAGCCGCCGGAAAGCTCGCGCAGGGGGCTGCCCAACTGCTCGGCGGAGAAGCCCAGGCCCGAGAGCACGGCCCGGGCCTTGTGCTCGGGGTTGTAGCCGCACACGTGCTCCAGGTGGGCCTGCTCCTGGGCCAGGGCGCCCAGGGCGGCCTTGTCTCCGGCGCGGGTGGCGGCCTCCCAGCGCTCCCAGAAGTCGCCCCACGACGGCAGCCCCTCCATGACCCAGCTCGTCACGGACTCGCCCAGGTCGCGCTCGGCCAGTTCCTGCTTGGAGTAGCCGAGTTGCGCGTCCTTGGGGATGGACACCGTTCCGGAGTCGGGGTCTTCGATGCCCGCCAGAATGCGCAGGAAGGTGGACTTGCCGCAGCCGTTGGGGCCGACCACGGCCAGACGCATGCCGGGCGTGACCTCCAGGGAAAAGGCCTGGAACAGGTCGCGCCCGCCAAAGGACTTGGACAGGGACTGGATGCTGATTCTGGACATGGCTCACATGCGCCCGGCTGGGGCGGCTGACGAAGAAAAACCCGGGAAGCCGCGCGGCCTCCCGGGTTCTGGGTTGCTGGCAATGTGCGGGCTCGCGCCGCACCGCTTCTACAGCTTTTCGGCCACGAGGTCACCCATTTTCTCGCACCCGGCCATGCGGCAGCCCTCCTCGCGGATGTCGCCCGTGCGCCAGCCCTCGTCGAGCACGGCGGACACGGCGGCCTCCACGGCGTCGGCGGCGGCGGGCATGTCCAGGGTATGGCGCAGCATCATGCCCACGGAGAGGATGGTCGCCAGGGGGTTGGCCTTGTCCTGCCCGGCGATGTCCGGCGCGGAGCCGTGGATGGGCTCGTAGAGCCCCGGCCCGCCCGAGCCCAGCGAGGCCGAGGGCAGCATGCCGATGGACCCGGTGATGCACCCGGCCTCGTCGGAGAGGATGTCGCCGAACAGGTTCTCGGTAACCAGCACGTCGAACTGCGCGGGGTTGCGCACGAGCTGCATGGCCGCATTGTCCACGTACATGTGCGAAAGCTCGACCTCGGGGTAGTCGCGGGCGACCTCGACCACCACCTCGCGCCACAGGCGCGACACGTCGAGCACGTTGGCCTTGTCCACCGAGCACAACCGCCGCGAGCGACGCATGGCGGCCTCGAAGGCCACCCGCGCGATGCGCTCCACCTCGTGCTCGTCGTAGATCATGGTGTTCCAGCCCACGCGCACGCCGTTGCGGACCTCGACGCCCCGGGGCTCGCCGAAGTATGCGCCGCCGGTCAGTTCGCGCACGACCATCACGTCCAGGCCGTCGGCCACGATGTCGGGGCGCAGGAAACAGGCCCGGCGAAGCTGCGGGAAGAGCTTGGCCGGACGCAGGTTGGCGAACAGGCCCAGGGCCTTGCGGATGCCCAGCAGGCCGCGCTCGGGGCGGATGGCGGGGTCGATGGTGTCCCACTTCGGGCCGCCCACGGCGCCGAGCAGCACGGCGTCGGCCGCCTTGCAGGCCGCCACGGTGGCCTCGGGCAGGGGGCCGCCCGTGGCGTCGATGGCCGCGCCGCCCAGCAGCGCCTCGGTGCAGACGAACTCGCAGCCGTGGCGCGCGCCCACGCGCTCCAGAACCTTGCGGGCCTGGGTCATGATTTCCGGGCCGATGCCGTCGCCGGGCAGGATGCAGATGGTCTTGCGCATGGCTAGCGGGCCTCCCCGGCCAGACGTCGGCCCACGTAGCCCACAAGGCCCCCGGCGTCGAGGATCTCCTGCATGAACGGCGGCACGGGCTGGCAGCGGACCTCGACTCCGGTGTCCAGATCACGGACCACGCCCGCGTCGGTGTCCACCTCGATGCGGTGGCCGTCGCCGAGGTCGGCGTAGCCGTCGCCGACCTCGATGAGCACCAGGCCCATGTTGAAGCCGTTGCGGTAGAAGATGCGCGCGAAGCTGTGGGCCACCACCACGGGAATGCCCGCGCCCTTGATGGCGATGGGCGCGTGCTCGCGCGAGGAGCCGCAGCCGAAGTTGGGCCCGGCGACCATGATGTCCCCGGGGCGGACGCGGGACACCCAACCCGCCTCCAGGCCTTCCATGCAGTTGGCCCCGAGCTGCGCCTCGTCGGTGGTGACCAGGAAGCGCGCCGGGATGATCGCGTCGGTATCGATGTTGGCGCCCACGGCGTGGGCGGTTCCGGTATAGTGCATTGTCGCTTTCTCCGTCCTAGAGGTCCGCCGGGCTGGCGAGGGAGCCGACCACGGCCGAGGCGGCGGCCACGGCGGGCCCGCTGAGGTAGACCTCGGACTCCAGGCTGCCCATGCGCCCCTTGAAGTTGCGGTTGGTGGTGGCCACGGTGCGCTCGCCCCTGGCCAGGATGCCCATGTGCCCGCCCAGGCACGGCCCGCAGGTGGGCGGACCGACCACGGCCCCGGCGTCCATGAAGGTTTCCAGCAGACCTTCCTTCAGGGCCTGGCGCCAGATGCGCGGGGTGGCGGGCAGCACGATGAGCCGCACGCCCCGGGCCACCCGGCGGCCGCGCAGCACGGCGGCGGCCTCGCGCAGGTCCTCGATGCGCCCGTTGGTGCACGAGCCGATGACCGACTGGTGGATGGTCACGTCGCGAACGGCGGACACGGGGCGCACGTTCTCGGGCAGGTGCGGGCAGGCCACCTGGGGCTCCATGCCCGTCACGTCCAGGCGCACGGTGCGTTCGTAGACCGCGCCCGGGTCCGGGGCCAGGGCGGCGTCGCCCGCACGCCCGGCGGCGGCGGCGTAGGCCAGGGTCTTGGCGTCGGCGTCGAACAGCCCGACCTTGCCCCCGGCCTCGATGGCCATGTTGGCCATGGTCATGCGGCCCTCGACGGTCAGGGCCTCCACTGCGCGCCCGCCGAATTCCAGGGCCTTGTACAGCGCCCCGGCCACGCCGATCTCGCCGATGAGGCGCAGGATGTAGTCCTTGCCGCCCACGTGCTCGCCGGGGGTGCCGTCGATCTCCACGCGGATGGTCGGCGGTACCTTGAACCACGTTTCGCCCAGGGCCATGGCCCCGGCGATGTCCGTGGAGCCCATGCCCGTGGCGAAGGCGCCCAGGCCGCCGTAGGTGCAGGTGTGGCTGTCGGCGCCGACCACCACGTCGCCGGGGCCGACCAGCCCCAGCTCGGGCAGCAGCGCGTGCTCCACGCCCACGTCGCCGCCCTCGTAGTAGTGGACAACGCCCATGCGCCGGGCGAACTCGCGCACGGTGCGCACCTGCTCGGCGGAGTCGATGTCCTTGTTGGGCGTGAAGTGGTCGCACACCAGGGCGACGCGCTCCTTGTGGAACACCCCGCGCGCGCCCATGGCCTCGAAGGCCTTGATGGCCAGGGGCGCGGTGATGTCGTTGGCAAGCACCAGGGACACGCGGCAGCGTGCGATGCTCCCGGCCTCGCCCACGGGTTCGGCGCTGTGTCGTTGCAGGATTTTCTGGGCCAGGGTCTGGGGCATCTACTTGTCCTCTCTTTTCTTTTCCAGGCGGTTCAAGGCGTTGAGCATGGCCCTGGCGCTGGCGACGATGATGTCGGCGTCGGAGCCGCGGCCGACGGCGCGCTGGCCGTCCTGCTCGATCTTCACGGTCACCTCGCCCTGGGCGTCGGTGCCGTCGGTGATTGCGTTGACGAGGTACTGCTCCAACACGGGGCGTTGCCCGGTGATCTCGCTGATGGCGTTGAACACCGCGTCCACCGGCCCCACGCCGAAGGTGGCGATCTTCCGTTCCTGCCCGTCCACGTCCATGATCACCGCCGCCGTGGGCGGCACGCTGATGGTGCCGGACTGGATGTGCAGGTGCTTCAGGCGGTACTTGTCGGGGATGCGGAAGACCTCTTCGAGCACGATGGCCTCGACATCCTCGTCGTATATTTTTTTCTTGATGTCCGCCAGCCTCTTCACTGCGGCCGCAACCACCTCCACCTCCTCGTCGGACAGGCGGAAGCCCATGGCCTCGACCTTGGACTTCACGGCGTGGCGGCCCGAATGCTTGCCCATGACCATATCCGTGGCCGAGCGGCCCACGCTCTCGGGGGTCATGATCTCGTAGGTCTCGCGGTGCTTGAGCATGCCGTCCTGGTGGATGCCCGACTCGTGGGCGAAGGCGTTGTCGCCGATGACGGCCTTGGTGGCCGGAATGGGCCGGCCGATGATGCGCGAGAGCATGCGGTTGGCCGGGAAGAGCTGCTCGGTGTCGATGCCGTGGCTCACGTTGTAGTACGCGGGGCGGGTGCGCATGTTCATGACCACCTCTTCCAGGGCGGCGTTGCCCGCGCGCTCGCCGATGCCCGAGAGGGTGACCTCCACCTGGCGCGCCCCGGCGCGCACGGCGGCCAGGGTGTTGGCCACGCCCAGGCCGAGGTCGTTGTGGCAATGCACGGAGAACACGGCCTGGGCGGCGTTGGGCACCGTTTCCATGAGGAAGGCGATCAGGTCGGCGAACTCCTCGGGCTGGGCGTAGCCCACGGTGTCGGGAATGTTCACGACCCTGGCGCCGCAGGCGATGGCCAGCTCGCAGATCTCGGCCAGGAAGGGCCGCTCGGAGCGCGAGGCGTCCTCGGCGGAGAATTCCACGTTGGCGGTGAGGCTTGCGGCGTGGCGCACGGCGCGCTCGGCCATGCGCAGCACCTCGGCGGGCTCCTTGCAGAGCTTGTGCTTCATGTGCAGCGGGCTGGAGGCCAGGAAGGTGTGGATGCGCGGGTTGCGCGCGCCGCGTATGGCCTCCCAGGCGCGGTCGATGTCCTTGGGCAGGGCCCGGGCCAGCCCGGCCACCTGGGCGCGCTCCACGGTGCCCGCGATGGCGCGCACGGCCTCGAAGTCGCCCTCGCTGGCCGCCGGGAACCCGGCCTCGATGATATCCACGCCCAGGCTGTCGAGCTGGCGCGCCAGACGCAGTTTCTCGCGCAGGTTCATGGTGCAGCCCGGGGACTGTTCGCCGTCGCGCAACGTGGTGTCGAAGAAATAGACGCGGTCGGACATGTGCTTCTCCTTGGCAATGCCGGTCTGGCGGTGCCTGTGCGGCGGGCCCGGCCCGGGCGGAGGAGCCCGGCGGCGGCGCCGCTGGTGGGTGGTGGACGATGAGGGGAACCTGCCGGTGGCGTCCGGAGAAGCATACTGGGCGTTCCGGGCGCCGCGCCCGGCGCGCGCCGCCCAGGGAAAAAAACCCGTGGGGAAGGAGGGTGCGCCGTGGCGCTACGAGTGCGTGCGAGTCCGCTCCCGTAGGATATGGGGGCGGCGTAGGAGCAGGTAGTAGGTATGCACGGGCCCGGAGAGGATGTACCCGAACAGGATCAGGAATCCCAGAGCCTTGGGCTGGGAGGCGACCATCACGAAGAGCAGGATGGCCGTGACCATGCTGCTGAAAGGATGGGCCTTGACGAAATCGTATTCCTTGAAGGCGGCGTAGCGCACGCGGCTGACCATGAGGAAGGACAGGGCGTAGGCCAGAACGAGGCTCGCCTCGGGCAGGTGGGTCGCCAGGAACCCGGGGGCGAAGGGCTCGAAGAGCACCAGGGTGGCCAGGGCGCAGCCCTGGGCCGGGATGGGCAGCCCGATGAAATACTTCTTCGACGACGTGGAGGTGTTGACGTTGAAGCGTGCCAGCCGCAACGCCCCGCAGACGACGATCAGGAAAGCGGCCATGAGCCCCAGGCGCCCGTAGGCGTGGAGCTGCCACTGGTAGACCATGATGGCCGGGGTCACGCCGAAGGCCACCAGATCGGCCAGGGAGTCGTACTGCACGCCGAACTCGCTGGCCGAGCCCGTCAGCCGGGCGACCTTGCCGTCCATGCCGTCGAACAGGGCGCTGACCAGAATGGCCAGGGCGCAGGACTCGAACTGGCCCTGGATGGCCCACATGATGCCCAAGAATCCGGAGAACAGGCTCGCCGTGGTGAGCATGTTCGGCAGGATGTAGACACCTTTGTGGAACGGTCTGTCCGTGGGCTCGCTCATGGTCCTTCTTGCTCTACTCTTGCGCGCCGCTCTTGCGGCGGGCGATGATCGTCTGCCCCGCGAGGACCCGGTCCCCGACGTGCACGGCTATGTCATAGGCATCCGGAAGATAAAGGTCAACCCTGGAGCCGAACTTGATGAGCCCGAAGCGCGCGCCCCGGCCCAAGGTGTCGCCGGGCTCCACGTGGCAGACGATGCGCCGGGCCACCAGCCCGGCAATCTGCACCACGCTCCACTGCCCGCCCTCGGAGCCGCGGATGTCCAGGGCCATGCGCTCGTTGTCCTCGCTGGCCTTGTCCAGGCTGGCGTTCAGGAACTTGCCGGGGTGGTATTGCAGGCGCTCCACAGTGCCCGCCACGGGCATGCGGTTCACGTGCACGTCGAAAATGTTCATGAAAATGCACACGACCTTGCGCTCCTGGCCCGTGAAGGGGTCGCGCGCCAGCCCGGCCTTGACGATCTTGCCGTCCGCCGGGGAGACGGCCACCCCCGGCTCGGCCGCGGGGTAGCGCTCGGGGTCGCGGAAGAAGTTCACCGTCAGCGCCGTGAGCACCAAGCCCAGGGCCGTGCCGGTCACGCAGTCCAGGACGGCCAGGATGACGGTGAAAAACGCCGCCAGGGCGATGGCGGGGGCGCCTTCCAGGGCAATGCCGACGCGGGGGGTTTTCATGACGGCTCAGGCCTCCAGGCCGGGACAGAACTTGCGCAGGCGCGTCTCGAAGTCCTGGCGGCCGGTGTAGTGAATGGTGTGCAGGCCCCGCTCCCGGGCGCGGCGGATGTGGCCCTCGAAATCGTCTATGAACAGCGCCCGGTCCGGCGCCACGCCCAGGGCGGCGAGGATGTCGTCGAACAGGGTCGGGTCCTTCTTGGTCTTGCCCAGGCGGTAACTGTTGAGCACCAGATCGAAGTGGGCGAAGACGCCGTGGGCGGCGTCCAGTTCGTCGAGCCAGTTGGTCTGGTCGCTCAGGATGGCCACCTTGTACCCGGCGGCGCGCAGCTTGTCCACCCGGGTGAACATGAACCCGCGCGGCACGAAGCGCGAAAGCAGCTCGCGGCGCAGGGCCTCGTCGGATTCGCCCAGGCCGGTGCGCGCGCGCAACTCCTCCCAGAACTGGGTCTCGGTGGCCCGGCCTTCCACGTAGCCGCCCCGGCGGATCACGTCCACCGCCGTCTCGGCCAGACCGCCCGCGTCCATGCCGTGACGCGCGGCAATGGCCTTGAAGCCCTCGAAAAAGCCTTCTTCGGCCAGCACGCCGCCGAAATCGAAAATCACGGCGTCCAGCCCCTGGCACGGGCCGCCCGTCGCGTTTTGCACGATCTTCTGAACCATGGTCGCAATCCTCCAGCGCAAAGGTGCCTTCATGAACATATCGCGGCCTCCCGGTCAACTCCCGGCCAGGGTGGGCCCCACCCGGTATGGTAGGGGCAAGTCGGCTCCAGTCAAGCCGGGCCGCCGGGGCCAGGGCCCGGCATCACGGCGGCGGCTTGCCAGCGGCCCGCCCCCGGGCTACACACCCGGGCATGGACCCGGTGACGCACCTCGTTTCCGGCGCCCTGGCCGGGCGCATCGCCAGGGACCGCCTGGGCACCCGCGCGGCCTACGGCCTGTGCCTGCTCGCGGCCTGGCTGCCCGACGTGGACAATTTCGTGGGCCTGGGCCCCGAGGCCTACCTGCGCCACCACCGGGGCATCACCCACTCCCTGGTCGGCATCGTGGCCCAGGCGCTGCTGCTGGCCGCCGTCTTCCGCCTTTTCGGCAAAGCCTTCACCCCGCTTAAGACCTTCTGTCTGGCCCTGGCCCTGCTGGCCGGGCACCTGTGGCTGGACATGATCACCACCTTCGGCACCCAGCTCCTTGCGCCCTTTTCCGACGCGCGCCTAGCCTGGGGCAGCGTGTTCATCATCGATCCCTTCCTGACCCTGAGCGCCCTGACGCTGCTGGGCCTCGCCCTGCGCCGGGGCGCGCGCGGGGCCCCGGGACGGCGGCTGGCCGCGGCCGGACTCGCGCTGCTGGTGGCCTACCCCCTGGCCTGCCACGGGGTGCGCACCGCCGTGGCCTCGGCCATGCCCCGGGTCCTGGCCGCCCAGGGGCTGGCCGACCGGCCCTTCGAGGTCAGCCCCGACGCGCTTTCGCCCCTTTTCTGGAAGGTCACGGTACAGGACGGCGGGCGCTGGCTGGTCGGCTCGACCACCGCCCTGCCCGCCGCCGGGCGACCCCTGGAGTTCGACGCCTTCACCCGCGCCGACCCCGCCCTGCTGGAGCGCCTGGGCCGCCGGGCCTCCCTGTTCGCCACCTGGGTCTGGTTCGCCCACGCCCCGGCCATGGAGCCCGCACCCCTGCCGCCGCAGGGGGCGCCCCCCGGCGGCGGGCACGCCGTGCGCTTCCTCGACGTGCGCTTCCACTCCGCCTCGCCCGTGCTGCGCGGTCTGGCGGGCCTGCGCGACATACCCTTCGCGGTCACCGCCGTGTTCGATCCCACCGGCGCCCTGGAGAGCGTGCTCTACGCCGGGCAGAGCCATCCCCTGCGCACGGTGCCCTGAGCCCCCGGGCGGCCCGCCCTCGGATGCCGTCCGGGCCGAAAAAAATGTCCCGCTCCGAGGCCCTGTTGCCATTTATATACGCCTGGCCGCAATTTTCCCCCTTGCCAACCCCGGCCGAAAGCATTACCTGCTTCCCTATTGAATAGCACGCTAACAATTTTGTCCGCGTGCCAGAGTCCATTCCCGGAGGATTTTCCGTCCATGCCGCGCATCCTTTGCTCCGCCCCCAGGCGCCTCCTGGCCCTGCTGTCCACCATCGCCCTGGCCGTGGCCCTGTCGGGCTGCGACGACAAACCCCAGGCGAGCGCCGCCGCCTCGCCCCCCGCGCCCCAGGTGCGGGCCATGACCGTGACCAGCGCCGACCTGCCCCTCACGGGCGAGTTCGCCGCCCAGGTCACCGGCTCGCGCGACGTGCAGGTCCACGCCCAGGTGGGCGGCATCCTGCTGGAGCGCACCTATGTGGAAGGCGCCTACGTCCGCAAGGGCGACCTGCTCTTCCGCATCGAGCCCGATTCCGCCCACGCCAGCAACGAGCAGGCCCGGGGCGAACTCAAGCGCCTGCGCGCCACCCTGGAGCTGGCCCGGGTGGACCGCGAGCGCACCGAAACGCTGTTCGCCCAGGGCGTCGTCAGCGCCCAGGAGCGCGACGACGCCGTGACGGCCCACGACCAGGCCGCCGCCGCCGTGGAGGCCGCCGAGGCCGCCGTGCGCGAAACGGCCATCACCCTGGGCTACACCGAGGTCCGCGCGCCCATCTCGGGCGTGACCAGCAAGGAATCCATGTCCGAAGGCAGCCTCGTCAGCGTGGACGGCAACAGCCTGCTGACGACCATCACCCAGGTGGACCCGCTGTACGTGAACTTCTCCGTGACCGGCAGCCAGGTGCTGCGCGACCGGCGCCTGGAGCGCGAAGGCAAGCTGACCACGCCCGAGGGCGGCATGACCGTGCGCCTGAAGCTCTCCGACGGCAGCCTCTACGAGCACGCCGGCGCCATCGGCTTCGCCGACAGCCGCGAAGACCCGCAGACCGGCACCGTGAACTTCCGCGCCACCCTGCCCAACCCCGACGGCCTGCTGCTGCCCGGCAGCTACGCCCGCGCGGTGGTGGAAGGCGCCGTGCTCAAGGACGTGATGCTCATTCCCCAGCGCGCGGTGCTGTTCACCAAGGCCGCGCCCCTGGTCTACGTGCTCGACGCCGAAAACGCCGCCTCGCCCGTGCCCGTGACCCTGGGCCGCGCCGTGGGCGACAGCTTCGTGGTCGAGGGCGGGCTCGCCCCCGGGCAGACCATCGTGGCCGAGGGCGTCATCAAGGTCCGCCCCGGGGCCAAGGTCGCCGTCATCGACGAGGGCGCCGCCGCACCCAAGGCCGGCAACGGGCAGGGCAAGAGCTGATGTTCTCGCGCTTCTTCATCAACCGGCCGATCTTCGCGACGGTCGTCTCGCTGTTCTTCGTGCTCGCGGGGCTCATCTCCCTGCAGGTGCTGCCCATTGCGGAGTTCCCCGACATCGTGCCGCCCGAGGTGCAGGTGTCGGCGCGCTATCCCGGCGCCAGCGCCGAAACCATCGCCCAGACCGTGGCCGCGCCCATCGAGCAGAAGATCAACGGCGTGGAAGACATGATCTACATGCGCTCGGTGAGCGCGGGCGACGGCAGCCTGGCCATCACCGTGAGCTTCGAGGTCGGCACCGACCCCGACCAGAACACCATCAACGTCAACAACCGCGTGCAGGCCGCCGAGTCGTCCCTGCCCGAGGAAGTCCGCCGCCAGGGCGTCACCGTCAGCAAGAAGTCGTCGAGCATGCTCATGGTCCTGGCCATGGAGGCCGAGGACGACCGCTACGACACGGTGGACATCAGCAACTACGCCCTGGTCAACGTCATCGACGAGTTGAAGCGCCTGCCCGGCGTGGGCGACGCCACCGTTTTCGGCTCGCGCGACTACTCCATCCGCATCTGGCTGCGCCCCGACAAGCTGGCCACCCTGGGCCTCACGCCCACGGACGTGGCCACCGCCGTCAGCGAGCAGAACGCCCAGTTCGCCGCGGGCGCCATCGGCAGCTCGCCCCTGGAAAACCCGGTGGAGATGACCTACACCGTGACCACCCAGGGCCGCATGGTGGACCCCGAGCAGTTCGAGGACATCATCCTGCGCGCCAACGACGACGGCAGCTTCCTGCGCCTGCGCGACGTGGCCGACGTGGAACTGGGCGCCCAGAGCTACGTCCTGAGCAGCAAGCACGACGGCAAGCCCTCGGTGGCCATGGGCGTCTACCTCGCCCCGGGCGCCAACGCCCTGGCCACCGCCGACCGCGTTCTCGAAGCCATGGACCGCCTCTCGGGCCAGTTCCCCGACGGCGTGCACTACACCGTGCCGTACAACACGACCACCTTCGTGCGCATCTCGGTGCAGGAGGTGCAGCAGACGCTCATCGAGGCCTTCCTGCTGGTGTCGCTGATCATCTTCATCTTCCTGCACAACTGGCGGGCGACCCTCATCCCCCTGCTGGCCGTGCCCGTGTCGATCATCGGCACTTTCGCGGGCATGTACGCCCTGGGCTTCAGCATCAACACCCTGACCCTGTTCGGCCTGGTGCTGGCCATCGGCATCGTGGTCGACGACGCCATCGTCGTCATCGAAAACGTGGAACGGGTGATGAAAACCGAGTTCCTGCCGCCCAAGGAGGCGACCATCAAGGCCATGGGCGAGGTCAGCGGCGCGGTGGTGGCCATCGTGCTGGTGCTCTGCTCGGTGTTCATCCCCGTGGCCTTCATGGGCGGCCTTTCGGGCGAGATGTACCGCCAGTTCGCGGTGACCATCGCCGTGTCGGTCATCATCTCGGGCATCGTGGCCCTGACGCTGACCCCGGCCCTGTGCGCGCTGCTGCTCAAAAACGAGCACCGCCAGCCCATCCTGCCGCTTCTGCTCTTCGAGCGCTTCTTCACGCGGCTCACGGCGGGCTACACGGCGGGCGTGCGCCTGCTGCTCAAGCGCTCGCTGCTGGCCTTCGCCATCTTCGCGGTGCTGTGCGTGGTCTCCTGGCGCATGTTCGAGGCCCTGCCCAGCGCCCTGGTGCCCGAAGAGGACAAGGGCAACATCCTGTCCGTGACCATGCTGCCCGAGGGCGCGTCCCTTTCGCGCACCGAGGAGGCCATGGACGCCCTGACCGAGCGCATGACCAAGATGCCCGGCGTCAACGGCATCATGACCCTGGCCGGGCTGGACCTGCTCTCCGGCGCCATGCGCACCAACACCGGCACGGCCTTCGTGAACCTCACGTCCTGGGACGAGCGCAAGCACGGCCCCACGGTGGAGCAGATCGTGGGCATGACCTTCGGCGCGGGCGCGTCCATCACCGACGCCTTCGTGCTGGCCTTCAACCTGCCGCCCATCATGGGCATGAGCAACACCGGCGGCGTGGAAGGCTACGTGCAGGACCGCGGCGGCGAAAGCCTGACGACCCTGGCCGAGCGGGTCAACGAACTGGTGGGCAAGGCCCGCCAGCGCCCCGAGTTGGGCAACGTGCAGGCCATGTTCAGCGTCAACTCGCCGCAGATCAACGTCATCCTCGACCGCGAGCGCGCCCGGGCCATGGGCGTGCCCATCGACCGCGTGTTCGAGACCATGCAGGCCACCTTCGGCGCCTACTACATCAACGACTTCAACCGCCTGGGCCGAACCTTCAAGGTCCAGCTCCAGTCGCGCGGCGAATTCCGCGACAACCCCGACGACCTCGCCGACGTGTACGTGCGCTCGGATTCGGGCGAAATGATCCCGCTGACGGTGCTGGCCACGGTGGAGCAGACCACCGGCCCCGAGGTGGTGGAACGCTTCAACGTGTTCCCGGCGGCCAAGATCATGGCCAACCCGGCCCCGGGCTACAGCTCCGGCCAGGCCATGGACGCGCTGGAGGAGCTGACGCGCAGCGAACTGCCCGACACCTACCACCTGGCCTGGACCGGCTCGGCCTACCAGGAGCGCGCCACGGGCGGCACCTCGTTCACCGTGCTGCTGCTGGGCCTGCTGATGGTCTTCCTGATCCTGGCGGCGCAGTACGAACGCTGGACCCTGCCCCTGGCGGTCATCCTGGTGGTGCCCTTCGCCCTGTTCGGCGCGGCCGGGGCCACCCTGCTGCGCGGGTTGTCCAACGACACCTACCTGCAGATCGCCCTGGTGACCCTCATCGGCCTGGCCTCCAAGAACGCCATCCTCATCGTGGAGTTCGCCGTGCAGCAGCACAAGGCCGGGCTGAGCATCGCCGAGGCCGCGGCCAAAGCCGCCGAACTGCGCTTCCGGCCCATCGTGATGACCTCCCTGGCCTTCATCCTGGGCTGCCTGCCGCTGGCCATCAGCAGCGGCGCGGGCGCGGCCAGCCGCCACGCCATCGGCACCGGCGTCATCGGCGGGATGCTCGCGGCGACGTTCATCGCGCCGTTCTTCATCCCGACGTTCTACAAGACGGTCGTCGGCATCACCGAACGCCTCCGTCGTCGCCCCAAGAGCGACGGCTGATCCCCGAAAAAGGCGCCCCGCCCGACACTCCTCCGGGCGGGGCGCCGCATGCCCGCAACCGGGCGGCCCTGCCGCCGCCCGCCGCAAGGAGACGCATGGACACCGCGAAGCCCGCCGGGGCCACCCCGCTCTTCAAGGCCCACGCGATGAGCACGATGCTCTTCGTCCGCGAACTGCGCCAGGCCATGGACGACATGTTCCGGCCCTACGGCATGAGCAGCTCGCGCTGGATGGCCCTGGCCATTCTCAAGGACGCCCTGGAACCCATGTCCCAAAAGGAGTTGGCCCTGCGCATGGACATCGAGGGCGCCACCCTGGTGCGCATCATCGACGCCCTGGAGCGCGACGGCTGGGTCCGCCGCCGGGTTTCGCCCCTGGACCGGCGCATCAAGCTGGTCTCCATGGAGCCCAAGGCCCAGGAATTCATACGCATATTCATGAACGCCATGGGTCGGTTGAACAAGGCCCTCTACGCGGGCATCCCGGATTCACGGGTCCAGGCCAGCATCTCCCTGCTGGAGGAACTGCGGGCGAACCTGCAATCCTTCTCCGAGGATCTGCGCGAGGAAGCCACGGCGTAGCGGCCCGAAACAACCGGGACGCGAAAAGGCCGCCTGCGCGAGGAGTGCGCGCAGGCGGCCTTTTCGCGTCCGGCGGACGGTCAGGCGATTCGACGGCCGTGCGGGCTCAGGGCGCCGCCGGGGCGTTCAGGAACGGGGCGGCGTCGGGCCGCACGGTCAGCAGGTTGCGCTCCACCAGTTCCTCCACCAGCACGTCCGGACGCGCCGCGTCCAACAGTGTTTCCAGCTCCGCCGGGGAATCGGGGCGCAGCAGCTCGCGGTGCACGGCCACCCCGGCGCCGAAGCGCTCGGCCACGCGCCGGGCGAAGCTCGTGCCCATGACGAAGGAGTCGCCCACCAGGGCCACCCGCCCCGGGCGCCCGGGCGCGGCGAACAACCGCGCCGGGTACTGCTTCCAGTCCCGCCCCAGCCACCGGGGGGCCAGGGTTTCGGTCGCGCTTTCTGCCACGGGGGTCAGTTCCTCGTAGTCCTCGGGCAGCACATATTGCAGCCCGAGCATCCGCGCCAGGCCGAAGCCCAGGCCGGAGACGCGGGTGCGCCGGAATTCGTCCAACCCGGGAGCGGGCACGCCCGCGCGCCCGAGCACCGCCGCCGCGGCCAGCACGGCCCCGGCGTCGTTCCAGTGGGTGTCCGTCTTGTGGTAGAGCCGTTCGTTTCCGGCCCCGGCCAGCAGCGCGGCCTTGAGGTCCACCAGGGGCGAGCCCGCCACCCCGGCCATGCGCGCCTGGAGCTGGTCCAGCGCCGTGACGGCCGCCGGGGCCAGCTCCGGGGGCACCTCCCCGGGGTGGACCGAGGCCTTGTTGGGCGCCACGGCGAAGACGTAGCGCACGCCCCGGCGGGCCAGCCAGCGGGCCTTGGCCTCCAGCAGGGCGGCCCAGGCGTCCAGGCTTGCGGCGTCCAGGGGCGCGGCCTTGCGCCCGTACTCCAGGCTCTGGCCCAGGAAGAGCCAGTCGTCGGCCCCGGAAACCACCCAGCGCGAAGGCTTGGGCGCCAGCAGCCGCAACTGGAGGAGGTTGAACAGGGCGCTCATCTCCGCGCGCAGGCCGAAACGGTCGCCCACGAAACGGTCCACCGCGCCGGGAAACCCGCGGGCCTGCTCCAGGGTCTCGGGCCAGCCCGGCAGCGCGGCCAGGGTCCGGTTCTCGTCCGAAGCCACGGTGTCGCTCCAATGCAGCACCAACCCGCCCAGGGGCACGAACAGCACCGCCAGAAACAGTGCCGCCAGCGCCCCGCGCACCCGTTTCACGCCCGTTCCGTCCATCCTAGAACCTGAAATAGATGAAAGGGTTGTAGGTCGCCGAGGCCACATGCAGCAGCGACAGGCCCAGCACGGCGAGCAGCCCCAGGGCCCGCAGGGCCTCGGGGCCCCAGGCCGGAACGGCACGCCCGGCCTGCGGCCAGCGCCGGGCCAGCAGGGCCCGGGCCCGCCCGAGGGCCGGGGCCCACGGCAGGGCCAGGGCCGCCGCCGCCAGCAGCATGAGCAGCTTCTCCCGGGGCAGGAACGTTTCGACGCTCATGGCCTTGACCGTGGCCGCGCCCACGCCCGCCATGGTCCGCAGGTAGTCCAGGGCCTGGGGCAGCGCCTCCACGCGGAAGAAGACCCAGGCCACCAGGACCACCAGCAGCACGTACCCGTGGCGCAGGGGCCGCCACAGCCGGTCCACCAGCCGCCCGAAGGCCGTGCGCTCCAGGCTCAGGAACAGCCCGTGCAGCGCGCCCCAGATGACGAAGTTCCAGCTCGCGCCGTGCCACAGCCCGCAGAGCAGGAAGACGATCCACAGGTTGAGCGCCACGCGCCAGGGCGCCGCCCGCCCGCCGCCCAGGGGGATGTACAGATAGTCGCGAAACCATGTGGACAGCGAGATGTGCCAGCGCCGCCAGAACTCGCGCATGGACGCCGCCGCGTAAGGATGGTCGAAGTTTTCCAGGAAGCGGAAGCCGAACATGCGCCCCAGGCCGATGGCCATGTCCGAATATCCCGAGAAGTCGAAATAGATCTGCAACGCGTAGCAGCCGATGCCCAGCCAGGCCACCGGGGCCGAAAGCGCCGCGGGGTCCAGGGCCATGATCTGGTCGGCCACCTCGCCCAGGGTGTTGGCCAGCAGCATTTTCTTGCCCAGGCCGACGACGAAGCGGCGCACGCCCTCGGCGAAGCCGTCCAGGTCCACATGGCGGCGCAGGAGCTGCGCGGCCACGTCGTGATAGCGCACGATGGGCCCGGCGATGAGTTGGGGAAACAGGCTGACGTACAGCGCCAGATTCACGGGGCTGCGCTGCACGGCGGCCTGGCCCCGGTAGAGGTCGATGACGTAGGACATGGCCTGGAAGGTGAAGAAGGAAATGCCGATGGGCAGATGCGTTTCCACGGCGGGCAGCGGCGCGAAGCCCAGGGCGGCAAGGGCGGCGCCGACGTTCGCGGCCAGGAAGCCGCCGTACTTGAACCAGCCCAGCAGCCCGAGGTTGAAGGCCACGGCGGCCCACAGCACCAGCCGCCGCCCCCGGGGCGTGGCCGCGCGCGCCAGCAGCAGCCCGCAGGCGTAGTTGGCGGCGATGGAGGCCAACATCACCAGGACGTAGAAAACCTCGCCCCAGGCGTAGAACAGCAGGCTCGCGGCGAGCAGAAAAGCGTTGCGGGCCCGCGCGGGCAGCAAAAAATTGCCCAGCAGCGCCAGGGGCAGGAAGAGGAACAGGAAGATCGGCGACGAGAAAACCATCGAGGCCCCGGTCGGGTTGCAGGCTGCCCGCGCCGCCGGAGCCCGGGGGCTCCCGCACGGGGCGCGGCACAATAGCAGAACGGAAACCGGCCCGCAATCGGCGCACCGGGGGTGCCGCCGCAATGCCGCCGGAACGTGGCACCCGCGATCTAGATGCCGTAGCGTCGCCGCAGGGCGGCAACCAGGGCCGGGTCCGGCCTGTGGGGCAGGGGCGCGGGGGCCGGGGGGGCGGGCAGGCGCAGGGCCGCGCCGTGGGGCGTTTCGTCCACCAGGGCGTTCCAGGCGTGGACCATGAGCGGCTCCAGGCCGACCACGTCGGCGGCGTTGTAGGCCAGCAGCGTTTCCAGAGCCGCCGGGTTGCCCGTGGTCCGGTATTCGTGCCACAGCAGCACGGCGAAGTAGCCGTCCACGCCGTCCAGCCCGTCGCGCGAGAGGCCGAGCCGGTGCTCGATGGCCTTGAGCCCGCCCGACAGACCCACGCGCTTCAGGACGTGGCGCAGGTCGATGTGGGCCATGTCCAGCTTCAGGCCCAGCTCGCGCCGTAAAAAGGGCACGTCGAAGCTTTTGCCGTTGAAGGTCACCAAGAGGGAGAACGCCTGGATGTCGTCGGCGAAGCGCTCCAGGTCGCGGCCGTGGACGTAGGTCCGCACGCGCCCGCCGCCGTAGAGGGCGATGGTGGTGATGTGGTCTCCGCCGTCGCGCGACAGGCCGGTGGTTTCGATGTCCACGTAGGCCGCGCCGTGGCGGAAGTCGGCGAACAGGCGCCAGTCCTGCCCCGAGGGCAGCGACCGGGCGAACCACAGCGCGTCGCCCGCCGCCAGCCGCCGACGCGACTGCTCCAGATGCTGGCGGACCCAGCCCGCGCGCGGGCCCAGGGCGCCAGCGCCCGTTTCCGGGGCGGCCAGGGCGTCGTCCCAGCAGGTCAGGCCCCGGCGCCAGTACTTTTCCTCGGTGCCCACGCCCACGCGCGGGATATGGCAGAACGTGTGCTTGAGCATGGCCGTCCTGTGGCTGTATGAAGTGCTGCGCGGCGCAGGGTACGGCCCCGGGCGGGCGGCGTCAAGGCGCCGACGCCGCCCCGGGCGGGAATCCGCGCGGGCGGCTCCCGCCCGGGTTCGCCCGGCCTGGAACGATTCATGCATTTTCGCCCGGGAAAACCGCGCACCGGCACAAACGGCCCCCGGCCCGCCCCCCGGAAAAGCAGGAGGACCACCCCAGCCCATGCCCCCCCAGGCCCGGATACGCTTCACAGCCAAGGCGCTGCTCCGGCGGCTTTTGCCGCCTGGCGCCCTGCGCGCCCTGGACCTCGTGCGCCCCGGGCGGGCCAACGCGGGCGAAACAAGGCCCCAGGCCCTGGCGGCGGAGCTGCTCGACCTGACGGCCCGCCTGGGCCGCACCCCGGGCGAAACAAGCCTGCTGCTCCTGGGCGCCGGGCGCTACGCCCTGGAGGGCGTCCACCTGCTGGCCGCCGGGTTCGCCCGGGTGACCCTGGCCGATCCGCAACTCGCACCGCCCGATCACCCCGCGCACCGGCGCCGCCTGCGCGAGGCCTGCCGGCGCGCGGGCCTGCCCCGGGCCGACGCCCGGGCGCGCCTGACCCTGCTGCGCGGCACCATCGAAACCCTGCCCGCCCCGCGCCCCGAGGGCCGGGTGGACCTGATCTACAGCGGCTCCGTGCTGGAGCACGTGGCCGACCCCCGGGCCGTGTTCCTGGCCCTGCGGGCCTGGTTGCGCCCCGACGGCGCCATGGCCCACTGCGTGGACCTCACCAGCCACGAACGCGACCACAACCCGTTCATCATGCTCACCTTTCCCGAGTGGCTGTGGCGCCGGGCCCTCTCGCCGCGCGCGCCCTGCCTGCTCAACCGCTGGCGCGTGGATGACTATGAACGGGCCCTGGCCGGGGCCGGATTCGGCGGCTGCCGCACGGAAATCCACGCCACGGACCCGGCGGCCCTGGCGGCCGTCCGCCCGCTTCTGGCCCCGCCCTACAGGCATCTGCCCGCGTCCGCCCTGGAGGCCACCTGCGTGACCTTCCACGCCGCCCCGGGTTCCGCAACCGAGCATCCTTCCAGGAGAAACCCATGAATTCCATCGCCGCCCCTTCCTACCCCGAACAGGAGCAGGCCCGGGCCCTGCCCTCCCCGGCCCTGGCCGCGCAGTACCTGGAGCAGGCCTACAGCGACCGCAGCAAGCCCGCCCCGGTCTGGCTCGACCTCGGCCTGCTCTACCAGGAGCTGGGCGACCGCGAAAAAGCCGTCAACGCCTTCTGCCGCGTCATCGAGCTGGACCCCGAAGGCGAGGGCCAGGCCCGCCTGAGCGCCCTGGAAGAGGCCGACGCCGCCGCCCGCGCGGCCGCAAACGCCCAGCCCCAGGCCCTGGGCCCACAGGACATAGTCGAACGCGGCAAGCTGATCCAGGCCCGGCTGGCCGACGTGGAGCGTTTCTTCAGGCTGAGCGTGGTCTATCTGGACATCACCAACTTCTGCAACTACCGCTGCGCCCACTGCGGGTTCGCCGCCCACCGCTGGACCGACGAGCGCGACATCCGCAAATACATGCCCTTCGAGGAGGCCCGCGGCTACATCCACAAGGTCGAACGCGGTCTGCGCATCATGGAGCAGGCCTACGGCATCCGCTACGACCGGCGACGGATCATCATCCATCCCCAGGGCGGCGGGGAACCGCTCATCCATCCGGACTTCCACGCCATCATCCGCGAAATCACCCGTTTCGGCTACAGCACCCGGCTGACGACCAACGGCTCCATGCTGCACGGCGAGCGGGCCCAGGCCCTGCTGGACGCCAACCTGAACGAGCTGCACATCAGCATCGACGCGGCCTCGGAGGAGACCTATGCGGCCATCCGCCAGAAGGGCATGTACAACCGCGTCGTCCGCAACGTGGAGAACTTCATCGTCCAGTGCAGGCGGATGAAACCAAAGCCGCACATCACCGTCTCGCTGTGTCACTCGCCGTTCAACAGGAACGACTGGAAGGCGTTTTGCGAATACTGGGCCCCCAGGGCCGACGACGTATGGATTCAGCGCTACATGCCCGTGCATGGCGAAACGCGCGCCGAACACGAGGGCAAGTACACCGGGCCCCGGGTCTTCTGCTCGCGGCTGCCGGGCTGCTTCTCGGTGAACTCCGGCGGCGACACCATCGGCTGCCAGTGCGGCTTCGTCCAGGCCGGCAACCTCGGCGCCCAGAACTTCGAGGACATGTTCCTCTCCCTGGAGCGCATCCGGACCTTCGAGTGCCACGAGCAGGGCCGCTTCGACGAGGTGGACGCCTGCCGCGACTGCGCACGCTGGATCGACAAGATCCCCCTGGAGGACGAGAAGCTCATCGCCATCAAGGGCCGGGCCTACCGGCTCAAGCGCACCCACGAGGACGTGCGCATCTACAACTCCATCGGCCAGCGGGTGGTCGACCTGAACGACCCCTCCTTCCTGCCGCCGCTGCGCGAAGACGAGCCCTGATCCGCAGCCGGGCGCGGGCCCCGGGCCCGCGCCCCTGCCGTGGAACGCATTTCCCCTTTCCGCCCTCCCGGTTTTCTTTTCCGCACGGTCATGGTATACAATGAAAGGCGCACCCTTCCCGCGCGCCCCGCGAACTACAGGCACCCCGAGGCGGAACCATGACCCAGCTCCCGGAACACCACGCCCTGCAAGACCTGCTCGCCGCCAACCAGGGCTGGCTCATGGCGCGGGTGCTGCATTACGCCGAGGCCCGGGGCTTCGGGCCGTATGTCTCCCCCCTGGGCGACGCCTGGCGCGAGGCCGTGGCCGAGGTCTGCGCCGCCATCCTGGACACGGCCCGGCACCACGGCGGGCAGCCTCCGCCTCCGGCCCCGCCCGGCGCCCCGCCCTCGGAGCCCCTGGAGAAGCTGGCCGCCCGTCAGGCCCGCATCCAGCACCGCCAGGGCGCGCGCCTGGCCCTGTATCTCGGCCTGCTCAAGCTCCTGCGCCGCAGCCTGCTCGACCTGCTGGCGGACCAGCCCCTGCCCCAGACCGACCCTCGCGCGGCCCAGCTCTTCGTCAACGGCTGCCTCGACCGCTTCGAGATCGCCCTGTGCGCCGAATGGACCGCCCCCGACGATGCCACGGCCCTGGAGGAACTGCGCGCGGGCAACCGCGAGCTGCGCCACGAGCGCAATCTCTACCTGAGTGCCCTGGAAAGCCTGCCCGACCCCCTGGCCCTGGTAGACCCCCAGGGCCGCGTGCGCCACCTGAACCTCGCCGCCGCGGCGCGGCTGGGCATCCCCCTGGCCCCCGGCGGGCTGCACTCCGGGGAGGCCCCGCCCGGGCCGGACGCCCGGGGCACCCACTGCCCGCGCACGCGCGCCAGCCTGCACGGCGTGCCCCTGGCCACGCTGCTGCCCTGGCTGGAGGCGCCCATGACGGCCTTCCTGGCCGGGGAGCGCAGCATGCAGCGCCTGGACGTGCGGACCCGGGACGAGTCCGGCCCGCGCAGCTTCCGCCTGACCATGGCCCGGCTGCTGGGCACCACGCAGCAGGCCCGGGGCGCGGTGATCCAGACGGCCGACGTGACCGACCTGGCCGCCCTGTGCGCTTCGCAGACGGACGCCGCCACCGGGCGGGACGAGATGGTCCGCCTGGTCATGGACCACACCCCGGCGCTCATCGCCTACCTGGACCGCGACCTGCGCTACCGCTTCGCCAACGCGTACCACACCGAAATCTTCCGCCTGACGCCTGCGGACATCGTGGGCCGCCCCCTGCGCGAGCTGTTCGGCGACCAGGCCTGCGCCCTGGTGCGGCCCCGCTGCGAAAAGGCCCTGGCCGGGCAGCCCCAACACTTCGAGATGCCCTTCGTCTCCACCCGGGGCGAGACGCACCACTTCGACGCGGCCTGCATCCCCCACCACACGGGGGACCGGGTGGCCGGGCTGGTGCTCCTGCTCCAGGACGCCACCCTGCGCAAGCGCGCCGAGCGCGAGCAGCAGCGCTTCTTCGACGTGTCCCTGGACATGCTCTGCGTGGCCGGACTGGACGGGCGCTTCCGCAAGGTCAACGACGCCTGGACGCGCGCCCTGGGCTGGGAACGCGGCGAACTGCTCGGGCTGCCCTGGGCGGCCTTCACCCACCCCGAAGACGCCGACACCGTGCGCCAGGCCTTCGGGCAACTGGCCCGGGGGCGCAACGTGGTCGGCCTGGAAAGCCGCTTCCGCCGCAAGGACGGCACCTTCCGCTGGGTGAACTGGAACGCCCTGGCCCTGCTGGACGAGGGGTTGGTCTATGCCGTGGCCCACGACACCACGCGCCGCCGCGAGATGGAGGAGGTCCTGCGCCAGTTGGCCACGCGCGACTCCCTGACCGGGGCCAGCAACCGCCGCCAGTTCATGGAACTGGCCGGGCGCGAAATGGACCGCGCCAGGCGCTACGCCCGCCCCGTGGGCCTGCTGATGCTCGACATCGACCGCTTCAAGCGCATCAACGACACCTACGGCCACCCGGCGGGCGACGAGGTGCTGCGCGCCCTGGTGGCCTGCGTGGGCAACTCCCTGCGCCGCACGGACGTGCTCGGGCGCGTGGGCGGCGAGGAATTCGCCGTGCTGCTGCCCGAAACCGGGGAGCCCGAGGCCCGGCAGATCGCCGAGCGCATCCGTAGCGACGTGGAACGGCTGGTGGTCCGCTACGAAAACCTGGAACTGCGCCTGACCATCAGCATCGGCCTGGCCGTCGCCCAGGGGGAAACAGCCCTGGACGCGCTGCTCAAGCTGTCCGACGACGCGCTGTACGAGGCCAAGCGCACCGGACGCAACCGCGTGGTCGCCGCCCCGGCCGGGACGGACGGCGCGCCGGAAGCGGACGGCCCGGTGCCGGGCATGCCGGAGGCGCAGGGCACGCCGGACACGCCGCCCGCCGGGACGGCCTGAGCCCGGGCATCGCGCCCGAACGACGACGGGCCCGCGCGGGAATGTCCCGCGCGGGCCCGTTGCGCGTGCCGCGCCGGACCGGCCTTCCGGCTCAGGCGTCGAAGCTGTCCTTGATCTGGCGAAAAAGCGACACCAGCACGCCGTCGGGCGCCTCGTTGCCGTCCACGATCATATGCGCCAGCCGGGCCACGCGGTTGCCGCTAGGGGTCACGGTCTCGTCGAGCAGGAACACGAGGTTCTGCTCGCGCTCCTCGTCGCGCACGGCCGCGCGCAGCGCCCAGTGTTCGCCGTCGCGGTCCCAGCCCAGGCGCACGTCGCGCCCGGCGCGCTGGCTGGAGCGCATGAGCGCCAGCAGGGCCCGGGTGCTGAAGGGGCCGCGCTGGCGGCCCGCCACGCCCAGAAACTCGCCGCGCCCGCTGCGGATGACCAGGGGCAAATCCAGGAAAGCGTCCCCGGGCCGGGCGTGCAGGGGGTTGTCCTGTTCGATGCGCCGCCGGACGTATTCCTCCAGGCGGGCGTTCTCGGCACGCAGGGCCCGGGCCTCGGCCTCCAGGGCCGCGGCGCGGTCGCGGTGCAGGCCCAGGGCCTCCAGGGCCTGGCGGCGCTCCCCGGCGGCCCGCTCCAGGGCTGCGCGCAGCCCGGCGGCCTCGTCGCGCAGAGCGGCGATCTCGCGGCGGTACACGGCCTGGCCCTCGAGCACTCCGGCCACGCGGTCCATGACCGCCGCCAGGGACTGGGACAGGGCCGGGTCCAGCCCTGCGGCGTCGGAAACGGAACCGCGGCCGGGAGCGGCCGGACGCCCGAAGCGGGCGGCAGCCTCCCGGGCGGGGCGGGCGGCGGGCGGGGTGTGGTCGTCCATGGCGCGTCTCCTGCGGGGCACGCTGCCCCTGCTGTCCGGTGCCGCGCCCGATGCGGGCGGGCGGCCCGGAACGGACCATCCAGATTCGTCGAACGTATCCGCTGCGGTAGAAATTGTCTAGACTCTTTCTAATTCCCTTGCATTCTCGCCCGTTGGCCCCGGGGAGCGGCCCGATGTCCCGCCGCCGCCGGAGCCGCTCCGGCCCGCGTGCCCCGGGTGCGCGGCGCAAGCACAAAAAAAAGCCGCCTCCCGAAGGAGGCGGCTTGGAGATCGTGGTAGGCCATCAGGGACTCGAACCCCGAACCAATGGATTAAGAGTCCACTGCTCTACCAATTGAGCTAATGACCCACGTTTCCCGTTTGGGAGGCCCTGATTACATCACCCCGAAGAGGGAAGTCAACAAAAAAGACACTACCCGGTCAATTTCCACAAAATGCCTGTGCCCCAATGGATTTTGCGCGCAATGCCGAGCGGTGTGCCGACGGCGCCCGCCGTCTTCCGCAGGCCCCGGGCGGCACGGGCGGCACGCGCCGCGCCCGCAGAAGCCGACCGCGCCCGCCGGGCAGCCCCGCCCGGCCGGGCCCGGAACAGCCCCCCGGGCGCGCAGGCGCTCCTTTTCCACAACCTGTAAAAATTTTTACAAGGGCGAACAGTCCCCGGGCGCGCAGGCGCTCCCCGCGCCCCCGGGCATCAAAAAAAGCCGCCCCCCGGCGGGAGGCGGCTTGGAGATCGTGGTAGGCCATCAGGGACTCGAACCCCGAACCAATGGATTAAGAGTCCACTGCTCTACCAATTGAGCTAATGACCCACGTTCCTTTGGCGCTCTTGGCGCGGGAAAGTACCTATGCATCCTGCCCGCCCTTGTCAACCGCAAAATTCAATTTTATACCCGGAGCCATGACTGCGAATCACTCCCGCTCCCGTCGCGCCGCCCTGGCGGCGTTCCTGGTTCTCGCCCTCCTGGCCGCCCTCGCCCCCGCCTCCGTCCGGGCCCAGGACGCCAGCGCCCCCTTCTCCACCAAATGGGCGCTCTTCCGCGTGGGCGAGGCCGCCCCGTCGGGGCCCACGCCCCTGGTGGCCGTGCTCTGGCTGACGCTGGAGGAGGACTTCCACGCCTACGCCAACCCCGCGGGCGACACCGGCATGCCCACCAGCCTGCGCCTGCGCGAGGGCGAGGCCGGGCCGCCGCTGCCGGTGCTCTACCCTCCCGGCACCAGCGAGTCGGACATCTTCGACCCCAAGCTCACGGTGAACACCTACCACGGCACCGTGCCGCTGTTCGTGCAACTGGACCTGGAGCCCGGCGAGCGCCTGGACCTGCGCGGCACCCTGGCCCTGGCGGCCTGTTCGGACAAGAACTGCTGGCCCCTGCGCGCCGAGGTCGCCCTGACCTACGACGGCGCCGTAGCCGAACTGCCCGACGCCCAGTTCACCTTCTGGTTCCCGCTCTATTCGTCGCTCACCGCCGCCGACCCCAGCCGCGACCCCCTGGCCGCCGCCGCGCCGGGCCTGGCGCCCCAGGGCCAGGCCGGCGCCGCGCCCGCGCCCTTCGAGCCGCGCTACCTCGCGCCCGGGCTCGAGGTCTCCGGCCTGGGGCTGGCCCTGGCCCTGGCCTTCCTGGCCGGGCTCGTTCTCAACTTCATGCCCTGCGTGCTGCCCGTGGTCAGCCTGAAGCTCTCGGGCCTGCTGGCCGGGGGAGGGACGGCCGACCCCGCCGCGCGCACCCGCGCCCTGCGCGAGCACAACCTGTACTTCTCGGCGGGCGTGCTGCTCTATTTCCTGGCCCTGGGCACGGCCCTGGCCGCCCTGGGGCTGGCCTGGGGCCAGCTTTTCCAGAGCCCGGCCGTGGTCCTGGGGCTGACTGTGGTCGTCTTCGCCCTGGCCCTGTCGCTTTTCGGGCTCTACTCGCTGCCGGTGGTGGACCTCAAGGCCGGGCGCTCGGGCAGCCCCCGGGCCCAGGCCCTGTTCACCGGCGTGCTGGCGACCCTGCTGGCCACGCCGTGCAGCGGGCCGTTTTTGGGCGGAGTGCTCGGCTGGGTGCTGCTCCAGCGGCCCGAGGTCATCCTGGCCGTGTTCCTGTCCATCGGCCTGGGCATGGCCAGCCCGTTCCTGCTCATGGCCGCGCGGCCCGGGCTGGCGCGCCTGCTGCCCCGGCCCGGGGCCTGGATGCGCCATCTGGAGCGCGCGGTGGGCTTCTTCCTGCTGGGCACCTGCGTCTATCTGCTGTCCATCCTGCCCGGGGGCATGCTCGTGCCCGCCCTGGCCCTGCTGTGGGCCGTGGGGCTCGCGGCCTGGATGTGGGGCGGCTGGACGGACCTGTCCGACTCGCGCCTGCGCCGGGTGCTGGTGCGTGCGGGAGCCCTGGCGGTGGTCCTGGCGGCGGTCTTTCTGCTGTTCAGCCCCGCCCGGCGGACGGCGGCCTGGGAGCCCTACGACGAGGCCGCCTTCCGGGCCGCCCTGGGCAGCCAGCCCGTGCTGCTGGACTTCACCGCCGACTGGTGCCCCAACTGCAAGCTGCTGGAACACACGGCCCTGGCTCCGGACAACCTCGCCCGCTGGCAACGGCGCTGGGGCCTGCGCCTGATGCAGGTGGACATGACCCGCGAAACCCCCGGGCACCTGGAGCTGCTGCGCGCCCTGGGCAGCCAGAGCATCCCGGTGGTGGCCGTGTTCCCCGCCGGGGCGGACAGCCTGCGGCCCCTGGTGCTGCGCGACCTGTTCACCAGCGGGCAGATGGACGACGCCCTGGCCCGGGTGCTGGCGCCCGGAGCCGCCGCCCAATGAGCGCGGCCACGCCCGTGCCCCCGGGGCTGGCCTGGAGGCAGGCGGACGTGTTCTCGCGCACGCCCCTGGGCGGCAACGGGCTGGCCGTCTTCCCCGACGCCCGGGGCCTGGACGCGGCCGCCATGCAGGCCCTGACCCGCGAGCTGCGCCAGTTCGAGTCCATCTTCCTGACCCCCGGGGCGCACCCCGGAGCCCGACGCGCGCGGATGTTCACCGTGGAGGAGGAACTGGACTTCGCCGGGCATCCGGTGCTCGGGGCGGCCTGCGTGCTCCACGAGGCCCTGGGGGCCGACGCCCCCGAAGCCGCCTGGATCCTGGCCCTGAATGCCCGCGAGGTCCGCGTGACCACGCGCCGGGCCCTGGGCCCGCGCGGGGGCTGGTACGAAGCCGAGATGGACCAGGGCGCGCCACAGTTCGGGCCGCCCCTGACCCTGCGCCCAGGCGCGGGGCCGGATGCGGGGCCGGGCGCGGACACGGCCCGGGCCCTGCTGCGCGCCCAGGGCCTGGACGAGGACGACCTCGCCCCCGGGCTGCCCCTGCAGGTGGTTTCCACCGGGCTGCCCTACCTGCTGGTACCCCTGCGCCGGGGGCTGGAACGCGCCCGCCCGGCCAGCGCGGACTTCGCGACCCTGCTCGCCGCCGTGGGCGCCCATTTCTGCTACCCGCTGGACGTAACCACCCGCGAGGGCCGCAGCTTCGACAACCACGGCCTGCTGGAAGACCCGGCCACGGGCAGCGCCGCCGGGCCCGCCGGGGCCTACCTGGTCCGCCACGGGCTGGCCGAACCCGGGCGGCCCCTGACCATCCGCCAGGGCCGCTTCGTGCACCGCCCCAGCGAAATCCGCGTGCGCGTGGAGGGGCCGCCCGAGGCCCCGGAGCGGGTACTCGTCGGCGGCGAGGTCGCCATGGCCGCGCGCGGGGTTTTCGACTAGAAGACGCCGGGTTTCCACGCAAAAGGGGGCGGCCCGCCGACCGCCCCCTGTGCGCGCCTCCGCCCCGCAGGGCGCGCGGCGCCTACTCCACGCAGATCATGTCGAACTCGTCGCCGGTGATGCAGCGCGCGCCCGCGGGCGTGACCTCGAAGGTGTTCTCCACGCCGACCATGCCCAGGCCGGGCACGGCGAACTTGGGCTCCAGGGCCAGGACCATGCCCTCTTCCAGGGGCGTTTTGATCTTGGCGGCGAGGGCCGGGGATTCGTCGATGACCAGCCCGATGCCGTGGCCCAGGAAGCGCACCTTGTTGGCGCCCAGGCCCATGAAGCCCTCCTGCATGCCGCGCGCGTCGGCCAGTTCCATGATCTGGCGATAGAGGTCGTCGGGCAGGGCCCCGGGCACCATGCGTTCGGCCAGCAGGGCCTGGACCTCCACGCAGAAGTCGTGGCCCCGGCGCGCGGCGTCGGGCACGCCGGAGGCCGGTCCGGCCCAGTAGACCTGGGTCTTGTCCGTGACGTAGCCCTCCAGGCAGAAACCGATGTCGCAGGCCAGGGGCTCGCCGGGCTGCCAGAGCTTGCCCGCGTAGCCCATGAAGGGCACCGCCGGGTGCTCGCCGCGCAGGCCCACCGGGCCGTTGAACACGCTGGGGTAGTTGGCGCTGTCTCCGGCCGCCACGTGGCCCAGAAAGCACTCCTCGCCGAAGGCGCCCATGCGCAGGGGGCCGCTGTGGCCCAGGGCGAAAAACGCCTCCCAGGCCAGGTGCGACACCTCGCGCTCGCTCATGCCCGGACGCAGCGCCCCGGGCAGCATCTCGTGCAGAGCCAGGTGGTGCCGCTCGCCGCACAGGCGCAGTTTTTCCAGCTCCCAGGCGGTCTTCTTCATCCGGCCCAGGGTCAGCACCGCGTCGCCGGGCACAAGGCGCGTGCCGTGGTCCAGCTCCTGTTCCAGCTTCAGGCCGAAGCTCCAGGGCAGCCCGCCCATCTCGCAGGCCGCCACCGGCGCCAGGGGCGCGCCCGCCTGCTCCAGCAGGCCGCGCACGTCGCGGTAGGAGCGGAAGGCGAAAATGTTCTCCAGGGGCGATTCCAGCCGCGCGCGCTCCTCGCCCTTGCGGCACAGCAGCACGGGCGCGCCTTCGCGGGGCAGCCAGAACAGGCCGTTGCCCAGGTGGCCCGACAGCCAGTAGATGGCCACGCGCGAAAAGACCAGCAGCCCTCCGGCCTCGGGCTGGTGCCGGTCCAAAAGAGTACGGCAGCGGGCCCAGCGCTGTTCCAGCTCCTGGGCGGGGATGGTTTCGATGGCGGCGAACATGCGGCGCTCCGGGTTCGGGTGCGGGGGAAGGGGAACGGCGCCCCGGGGTTATGATCATACGCAATGGACGCCCCCCTTGGCAACCCGGGGCGGCGGGCGCAGGCCTGGAAAGGACCGCGCGGGCACCCGCGGGTTGCCAAGGCGCCGCCCCTGGTTTATCCAACGGACGCCGCCCCGGCACCGCAGACCACCCCTTCCAAGGACGGACCCATGGACCTCGCCACCCTCTTCCAGGCCCGGCAATACCTCGCCATCAAGGCCCACACCCCCGGCGCCCTGCGCCTGGGCGTCAACCCCGCCATCCTGGGCGACGCGCGCTTCAAGAGCCTTGCCTCCGGCGACGCGGACCTGCCCCCGGGCATCCTGGGCGTGGACGTGAGCATCTTCACCATGAGCGTGACCCTGCGCTACGACCCCGAGCGCCTGCCCGCCGCCCGGGTGGAGGCCTTTTTCGGCGCCGACGAGGCCCTGGCCGACGCCGCCCTGGCCGCCCTGCAACAGACCCTGGAACAGGGCCGGGCCTGAGCGCCGCCATGCTGCGCGCGGACATTCCGGGCTTCGGCGCCCTGGAACTGACCCATCTGGTGCTGGACCTGAACGGCACCCTCACCGTGGACGGCGCGCTGGTGCCGGGGGTGGCCGAGCGCCTGGAGGCCCTGCGCAGGCATCTGGCCGTCCACCTGGTCAGCGCGGACACCCGCGGCAACGCCGCGCGGCTGGCCGCCGGGCTGGGCGTGGCCCTGGAGCCTCTGCCCGCCACGGGGCAGGCCGAGGCCAAGGCGGAGCTGATCCGCACCCTGGGCCCGGCGGGCTGCGTGGCCGTGGGCAACGGGCGCATCGACGTGCCCATGCTGACCCTGGCCCGGCTGGGCATCGCCGTGGTGCTGGCCGAGGGCGCGGCGGGAGCGGCCCTGCTGGCCGCCGACGTTGTCTGCACCGACATCCGCGACGCTCTCGACCTTTTGCTTCTCCCCGGGCGGCTGGTGGCCACCCTGCGCAGTTGAGGGCGGGGGCCGGAACATTTTCCGTCCCCTGCCGTCCCCTTCCGCCAGCGGCCCCCCGGGCCCGGAAACCCTTCCGCTCCGCCGCCTTTTGGGCTAGGTTCGGGCCATGCCCAGCGCCGAACGCCCCACGGCTCCCCGCCCTCCGGCCGCCCGCGACCCTGCCCCCGCCCGGCGCCCTTTGCGCCTGCTGCTGGCCCCGCTGTGCCTGCTGCTGGCCGCATGCAGCACGGGCGACGCCGTGCGCGCCGCGCGCATCCTGGCCACGGGCGACGTGGCCGGGGCCCAGGTCATGGCCGCCGAAAAGGCCGTGCGCTACGCCGCCAACCCCCAGGCCCTGGCCTGGGATATCAAAGCCTTCAAGAACCGCCTGGAAAGCTTCCGCAAGGCCGTGGACTCCGTCTGGGGCCCCAAGGACCGCGAGGAGCCCACCCCGCGCCGCTACGTCAAATACAGCGGCGACTACCTGAGCCGGGCCATGGTGGACTTCGACGCCGGAACGGTGACCGTGGAGACCGTGGACCAGAAAACGCCCCAGGCCAGCCTGGAAGCCGCCGTGACCGCCACCGTCCTTGCCCCGGCGGACCCGCGCGCCGTGGACCTCTACTCCGCCTCGGAGATCACCCTGGGCGAGGAGCCCTTCCTCCACGGGCAGGTCAAGGACTTCGAGGGCCGGGACATCCGCTGGGAGTGGCGCGCCAAAAACTTCGCCCGCGAGCTGGTGGCCCGGGGCACGGCCACGCGCACGGTGCAGGGCGACGCGGGCCCGCTGACGGCGCGCTCGGTGCGCTTCGACCTCGTGCCCGGGCACCTGCACGTGCGCGCCGCGCGCTACGCGGACACCGTGCGCGAGCAGGCCCGGCGCTTCGCGGTCAGCGAGAACCTGATCTATGCCATCATGAAGACCGAGAGCGACTTCAACCCGTTCGCCGTCAGTTCCGCCCCGGCCTTCGGGCTGATGCAGATCGTACCCGGCACCGCCGGGGCCGACGTGACCCTGTTCCTCACGGGCAGGAAGGGCCAGCCGGGCAAGGAGTTCCTCTTCGAGCCCGCGAACAACGTCCAATACGGCACGGCCTACCTGCACCTGCTGGACACGCGGCATCTGGACGCCGTGGCCGACCCGGTGTCGCGCGAGTACTGCGTCATCGCGGCATACAACGGCGGGTCCGGCGCCGTGCTGCGCAGCTTCGACGCCGACCGCGCCCGGGCCGCCGCGCGCATCAACGCCCTGGGCCCGGCCCAGGTCTACGAGCACCTGCGCACCCGCCTGCCCGCCGAGGAGACGCGGCGCTACCTCGCCAAGGTCATGGAGGCCAAGAAGCTCTTCGTGGGCGTGGGCGCCCGGGGCTGAGTCAGCGCCCGGGGCGCGCGCCCCGGGCAGCCCTGGCCGCGAGGAACGGCGCGGGGTCGTTGGCGAAAAAACCCGTGGCGCCCAGGTCCAGCGCCCGGGCCATGCCCTCGGGGGTGTTGGCCTCGGCGTAGACCCAGGGGAACAGCCCGTAGCCCGCCGCGCGCACCCGCCCGGCCAGGTCCGCGTCCAGCGCGTCCAGCCAGGGGTGGAACGACGCGGCGCCGACGGCCCCAAGCAGCGCCAGGAAATCCACGTTGGCCTCGCCCTCGCAAAGCACGCCCAGGGGCAGCTCCGCGTCCAGGGAGCGCAGGGCGATGAGGCTCTGGTAGTTGAAGCTGGAAACGACCACCCGGCGCGTAAGGCCCATGCGCCGCACCAGGGCCGCCATCTGGCGCTCCACGGGCTCCACCCCCGGGGCCCAGGCCGGAACGCAGGCCGCCTCGGGCTTGATCTCGATGTTCACCAGCACCCGGCGGCCCACGGCGGCCAGCACCTCCTCCAGCAGCGGCAGGCGCACCCCGGCAAAGCGCGGGCCGAACCACGACCCGGCGTCCAGCCGGGCCAGCTCGGCCCAGGGCAGGGCGCTCACCGGGCCGTGGCCGTCGGTGGTCCGGTCCAGGGTGGCGTCGTGGATGACCACCAGCCGCCCGTCGGCGGAGAGGGTCACGTCCAGTTCCACGCCGTCCGCCCCGGCGGCCACGGCGGCCTCGAAGGCGGGCATGGTGTTCTCGGGAAAGGCGGCGCTGTGGCCGCGGTGGGCCCAGCACAAGGGCGCGTCGGTGTCGGAACGGAAAGCGGGCACGGCAGGCTCCGGGGTTGCGGGCGCCGCCCGGGGGCGCCCAGGCGCCGCCCCGGGCGGAAAACGGAATCACTCCAGCAAGGTGTAGTCCATGGTCCTGCGGCGCGGGCGGAACCCGGCGGCCTCAACCAGCCGCCGCAGTTCGGCCTCGGGCAGCCGGAAATGGACCCCCGCCGCCGCCACCACGTTCTCCTCGATCATGGTCGAGCCGAAATCGTTGGCGCCCCACAGCAGGGCCAGTTGCCCGATCAGCGGCCCCTGGGTGACCCACGAGGCCTGCACCGAGGGCACGTTGTCCAGGTACAGCCGCGCCAGGGCCAGCATCTTCAGGTAGTCCACCGAGGAGGCCTCGGGCGCGGCAAGGCGCGTGTTGGCGGGCTGGAAGGTCCAGGGAATGAAGGCCGTGAAGCCGCCGGTGGCGTCCTGAAGCGTGCGCAGGCGGTCCAGGTGCTCGATGCGCTCCTCCAGGGTCTCGCCCTGGCCGAACATCATGGTCGCCGTGGTGCGCAGGCCCTGGGCGTGGGCCTCGCGCATGACCTCCAGCCACTGCGCGGCGGTGCACTTGCGCGGTGAAACCAGGGCGCGCATGCGTTCGGTGAGGATTTCCGCGCCGCCGCCGGGGATGGAGTCCAGCCCCGCCGCCACGAGGCGGCGGAGGACCTCGCCGTGGCCCAGGCCCGTGCTCTGCCCCAGGTACCAGATTTCCGTGGGCGAGAAGCCGTGGATGGCCACCTGCGGGAAGCGTTCCTTGAGGAAGGCCAGCATGCCGGTGTAGAAATCCAGCTCCAGGCCGGGATGCATGCCGCCCTGGAGCAGAATCTGGTAGCCGCCCAGTTCCACGGTTTCGCGGACCTTGGCTTCCAGTTCGTCGCGCGAGAGCACGTAGCCCTGCGGGTCGCCGGGGGCGCGGAAGAAGGCGCAGAAGCGGCAGCCCGACACGCAGACGTTGGTGTAGTTGATGTTGCGGTCGACGATGTAGGTGACCACCGGGTCGGGATGCAGCTCCAGGCGCCGGGCATGGGCCATGCGGCCCAGGGCGAACACATCCCGGTGCTCATACAGGGCGCGGGCGTCCTGCGGGGTCAGACGCTGGGTCATCGAACCTCCACGGTGCTTGACGGGGCGTTGTTTTTCGCGGAGAACAGGGCACCCGGCCAGGGGCGCCCCGCGGCCCCGGCCCATCCCCCCGGAGACCGCATGCTGTTCGACGATGAGCTAAAGGCCCTGCTCCAAAAGGTCAAGACCGTGGCGATCATCGGCGCCGTGGACAAGCCCGGCCGCCCGGTCGACATGGTCGGCCGCGCGCTCATGGACGCGGGGCTTCGCATCGTCCCCGTGCATCCCGTGCGCCGCGACGTGTGGGGCCTGCCGACGTACCCCAGCCTGGGCGAGGTGCCCGTGGGCGTGGACCTGGTGGACGTGTTCCGCGCGCCGGAGCACTGCGCGGCCCATGCCGCCGAGACCCTGGCCCTGGCGCCCCGGCCCCTGGCCTTCTGGATGCAGTCGGGCATCGCCAGCCCCGAGGCCGGGGCCGTGCTGGCCGGGTCGGGCATCCGCGTGGTGGAAGACGCCTGCCTGATGGTCGAATGGCGGAGACTCGGCCTGTGAGCGGGGAGCGCGGGGACGCCACGGTTTTCGAGTGCCGCATGTGCGGCCACTGCTGCGAGGGCACGGGGGGCATCGTCCTGGCCGCGCGCGACCGCGCGCGTCTGGCGGCGCACCTGGGCCTGCCCGAGGCGGCCATGGTCGAGCGCTACGCCGAGGCCGTGGGCGGCAAGATCCGCCTGCGTTGCGGGGCCGACGGATTCTGCGTGTTCTACAGCCGCGAACGCGGTTGCGCCGTGCACCCCGGGCGGCCGGACATCTGCCGGGCCTGGCCCTTCTTTCGCGGCAACCTCGTGGACCGCTCCAGTTGGGAGATGATCCAGGACGATTGCCCCGGTGTGTGCGCCCCGGCGGGCCATGCGGAATTCCGCCGCCAGGGGCTGGCCTACGTGCGCGCCCTGGGCGTGGACGAAACCGACGAGGGCGCGCCCGGCGCCCTGCTGAACCTGCCCGACTAGCCCGGGGCCGACGGGGGCGACGTGGACATCCGCGAGTGCTACCGCATCCTGCGCCTGCCCAGGGGCGCCACGCTGGACGACGTGAAGTCGGCCTTCCGCAAGCGCGCCTTCGAGCTGCACCCGGACCTGAACCCCGGCAACCCCCAGGCCCACGCCGAATTCCAGAAGCTCAACGAAGCCTACGTGCTGCTGCGCGAAGCCCTGGGCCAGGAGCCCGGAGCACGCCCCGGGGCGCGCCCCGGAAGTAAACCCACGGCGGACCGGGCCGAGGGCGCCGCGCGCTACCGCGCCCAGGCCGAGGCCAAGGCCCCGGGCCAGGGCAAGGCCGCGGGCAACGGCACGGGCGCGAGCGCGGGCAACGGCGCCGCCAACGGCGCGGGCCCCGCCGGACCCCGGCCCGGGGCCGCCGCCGACGGGCGCTTCTTCTACCGCAAGGAGGAAGTGCTCAAGAACATCCTGAACGACCCCTTCGCGCGCAAGGTGTTCGAGGACATCTACAGCCAGATCCGCCGGGGCGCCCCCACGGCGGCCCCCGGGGTCACCCGCAGCCGCAGTCTGGCCCTGCGCTGGGGCGAGCGCGAAATCGCCCTGGACCTGACCTTCGGCCTGTGGCGCGGGCTCAAGGGCTGGCTGCGCCGCCAGATGGACGACGAGCAGACCGTGCGCCTGCCCGCCGCCCAGCTCCTGCCCGGCAACCGCCTGCGCCTGCAAGTGCGCCGTGCCTGGTCCGGCGACCCGGTCACCGTGGAGGTGCCCATCCCGCCCGACTACGTGATCGGCCGCGCCCTGCGCCTGCGCGGCCTGGGCCGCAAGCTCGGCCCCCTCAAGGGCGACCTCTACCTGCGCCTCATGGCCCTGTAGGGCCGGGCGCAGCCGCCCGCCAGAACAGGAGGGGAGACCGGCCGCCTCCAGAAGCTCTGCCTCTCCCCGCTGCCTTGCCGATCACCATTTTGGAACAGCCTGTGAATATTGATTTTCCAGCGGGCGTTCCGAGGCGGCGGTGGACCTCGCAGACGCAACCCGCCGCGCGCGTCACGGAAAAAAGATTTGTCATCCAGTTCCATCCGTGCGAGTGAAACGGGCGCAAGAAGGACCCGGGCGCCGTGGCCCACATTGCCCGGGCATGCGCTTCGCGCAAGAATTCAGAGGAGGACCCATGGCCGAAACCATCGAAGACATCACGATCAACTGGGAAGACGAGGAAGGCCGTCTGCTGGTCAAGGAACTCAAAAAGGAAGTCCTGACCAAGGGCTCCTGGTCCACGATCATGTTCCTGTACCAGGAGATGGACAAGCGCACGGGCGAGTACAAGGCGCCCAAGATCCGCGTCGGGCGCTACCAGAAGCGCGGCGGGCGCTACTCGTTGCAGTCCAAGTTCAACATCTCCTCCGCCCGCCAGGCCCGCCAGTTGGTGGAAGTCCTCGGCCAGTGGCTGCCCGGCATGGGCGACGAGGAAGAATAGCCCCTTCCCAAGCCAATGGATCGTGAAAAAGCCCCGGAGCATCGTGCTCCGGGGCTTTTCCGCTTCAAGACCATGGCGGCGCGCAGCCGCGCGGCCGGGCTCAGTAGTCGTCGCCGCCCTGCCCGGAGGCCAGTTCCGGGTTGGGCTCGTAGAACTCGCAGCAGCCGCAGGCCTCGGTCAGGCATTCGTAGCGCGGGGTGCCGCCGCCCGGCTCGCCGGGCGGACGATACAGGCAGACGCCCTCCACGTCGCAGAAGATGGGCTTGTCCTTGGGCGGCACCCAGTGCAGGCAGCGGGCACAAATCTTACGCATCGGTCTTCCTTGCGGCCTGGGGGCGGGGAGGGTCGGCCCTGCGCGGGCGCCCGGGGGGTCACAGCAACGCGTCGAGCACCAGGTGCGAGAGGTAGCCCAGCACGGCGGCGGCGTAGAACGGCACCAGGGCCAAGGGCTCCACGCCGTAGAACGCCACCGGCAGCACCAGGATGGGCAGCGGCACGACCAGCATGGCCCACCAGGTGTGCGTCCAGCCGCGATGGTGGCCCAGGGCGGGCAGCATGGCCGCGAAACCGATCACGGCGGCCCAGCGGTATTGCCCGCGCGCCAGAAGCCCCAGGTCCACGGCGGCCAGGATGGCGTAGAACAGCCCCCGGCCCTTGGAGTCCGTGTCCACATCGGGAAACAGCGCCGCCAGGGCGCACACGGCCACGAGCACGCTGCCCAGAAGCGGCCCCGGGTCATGGGCCGGGAGCCAGGCCCCCAGGGCCGCCCAGGCGCCCCCGGCCACAAGGCCGGCGCCCGCCAGGTGTCCCTTGTAGCCCGGCATCCATCCTCTCGATCCGATGAGAACCGCCCGCGGCCTCCCCGTGGCTCCCCCGCCCCGGGGTGCGGACAGTCCGTCCACCCGTTCCTGCAATCGAAACAAACACGGGCCGTTGCGGTCCGCGCCTGCGGTTGTCGTCCATTTCAGGGGGCGCGTCAACTGTCGTGAATCTTTTCCCGAGGGCCGCGCCCCGGCCCGAGGGCGCGAAAAAGCCCGGAGGAACGCGTGTTCCTCCGGGCCTTTTGCCCGGCCCGGGCACGGCCGGAAGTGCCTGCGCGCCCCCGGGCGACGGTCGCGCGGCGGCTACATGGCGTCGCCGGAATCGAGCTGGTCGATCTGCTCGCTGATGGCCTGCTGGAGCTTCTCGGGCAGGCCGTCCATGTCCACGTTGAGGAAGCCGCGCACGATGGTCGAGGTGGCTTCGTCCTCGTCCATGCCGCGCGCCTGGAGGTACTCGATCTCCTCCTGGGCGATCTTGCCCACGGCGGCCTCGTGGGAGAGCTCCACGCCCTCCAGGGTGCCGTCCAGCTCCGGGATGGCCCAGATGCGGCCCTCGCCGATGATCAGCCCCTTGCACTCCAGGTGCCCGCGCGCGGGCACGGCGTTGGCCGTGATGTTGGCCGGGGTGATGATGGTGCCGCCGGTGGTCATGGTCCGCGAGATGATCTCGCCGCGCGTGCCGGGCGCATTCAGGTTGATGCGGCTGCCGGAGTTCACGTGCGAGCCCGCGGGCGCGACGATGACCGAGTTGAAGCGTGCCACCGAGCCCTCGCCCGCCAGGGTGATCGCCGGGTAGGACTGCAAGGTCTTCACCGGCTTGAGCAGGACGTAGTTGTTCTGGAACACGCCCCCGGCCTCGACGACCCCCGCCGTGCGCGGGCGGACCACCGTGTTGTGGCCCCAGTTGTGGATCATGGTGAAGGTCAGCTTGCCGCCCTTCTTGATGAAGAACTCGCTGATGCCCAGGTGCGCGGCGGACTGGGTTTCACCGGCCACGGCGCAGCCGGTGATGATGTGCAGTTCCGAGTTTTCCTCGACGATGACCACGTTGTGCACGTTCTGGCCCACGGCCTGGCCCTTGAGGAACAGGCAGGACTGCACGGGCTCGGCAATGCGCGCCCCGGGCTCGGTGCGCACGAAATAGCCGCCGTGCAGATGTTCGCGCGCGGCGCGGGTGAACTCGTCCTTGTCGGGGTCCACCTGGGTCCAGAAATGGCCGGGCAGGCCGTCGTACTTCTTCAGGGCCTGCTTGATGTCCAGAATCTCCACGCCGGGGTTGTTCGACCGGCAGTGGACCCCGGAATGGTCCATGTGCAGGAACGACCCGGCGCGGTCCTTCTGGTCCACGTCCACGCCCGCGTAGAGCAGGCGCTTCTTGTCGGCCTCGCTCAGGGTGGAGAGGTCCTCGATGGCGGGCGCCTCGGCGCCGTCGAAGGAGAAGTCGGAAAGCTTGAATTCGGGTCCGGTCATTGCGCGCCTCCCAAGGATTCCTGGATGGTGCCCGGCTGGCTCAGGCAGCGCACGCACTCCTGGTAGCCGTAGCGGCCCACGTGGTCGAGAATGTCGCGCGGGCGGGCCTCGCAGCACAGGTGGCCGTTGTACATGACCTGCCCCCGGTCGGCGTTGACGTATTCCAGGATGTAGCCGGTGTGGGTGATGATCAGCCCGGCGGTCTTGCGGCCGGACTTCTGCTCCTTCATGGACAGGCCCGGGCGGGGCTCGATGAAGCCGTCCAGCAGCTTGCGGGCCGTGGTGCCGATGAGCTTCATGTTCTCCAGGTCCACGCCGGACTCGGGCTCGTCGAAGAGCACGAGGTCCGGGGCCTGGGCCATGAGCTGGAGCAGCTCGGAGCGCTTGATCTCGCCGCCGGAGAAGCCCGCGTTGATGTCGCGGTCCAGGAACGAGTCGAAGTTGACCCGCCCGGCCATGGCCTCCACGTCGATGCCGTCCTTGTTGTGCCCGTGGGTCGCGCACATCTGGACGAGGTGGCGGGTCTTCAGGCCATGGATGGTCGGCGGGCGCTGGAAGCTCATGCCGATGCCCAGGCGCGCGCGCTCGTGAATGGGGGCGTGGGTGATGTCCACGCCCTTGAACAGGATGCGCCCTTCGGTGATGGTGTAGTTGCCGAAGCCCATGAGGGTCATGAGCAGGGTGGTCTTGCCCGAGCCGTTGGGGCCGAACAGGATGAACGTCTCGCCCTCGGCGATCTCCAGGTTGATGCCGCGCAGCACCTCCCGTTCGCCGATCCGTACGTGCAGGTTCTCGATTTTCAGCATTGGCGTCCCTCGATTCGGATTGCGCCGGGAGGCGGCCCCGCCCGCGCGCCCAAAACCAATAACCAGATTTGCGGAAAAGTCCACACCCGCAACGGCGCGAAAACCCGGCGCGGACCGCCCGGAGCCGCAGGACGACGCGCCGCATCGCGCAAGCGGTCGCGCGGGGCGGGGCAGTCGCGCGATGCGCGGGGGGCGGGGTCAGCGCCGCAGGAAGGGCAGACGGCGCAGGGGGTCGTCCTCGGGCCGGACGCAGAAACGGCAGCGCCCCGGACGGCGGAACAACGGCAGGAGCAGCGCCCCGGCCACGAAGCCTCCGGCGTGGGCCCACCACGCGATGCCCCCGCCCTGCCCCGGCCCCACCAGCCCGGCCACGCCCGAAAAGAACTGCGACAGGAACCAGAAGCCCAGAAAGATCACGGCGGGCAGGTCGAAAATCAGCGGGATGAAGAACAACGGCACCAGGGTCGTCACCCGCGCGTGGGGGTAGAGCAGGAAATAGGCGCCCATGACCCCGGCGATGGCCCCGCTGGCGCCGACCACGGGCACAGGGGAGTGCATCTCGAACACGTAGTGCACCCCCAGGGCCGCCAGCCCCGAGCAGAGATAGAAGACGAGAAAGCGCAACGGCCCCATCACGTCCTCGATGTTGTCGGCGAAAATCCACAGCGTCCACATGTTGGCCAGGAAGTGCAGCCAGCCGCCGTGCAGAAACATGTAGGTTACGAAGGCGTACTGCCCGTGGGGCGGAAAGCCCGCCTGCAGGGCCAGGGCGGGCTCGGAAAACCGCAGCGGCACCACGCCCAGCAGGTGGAAAAGCACCTCGCGGGCCTGGGGGCCGAGGGAAAGGGTCCCGGCGAAGGCCAGGGCGTTGCAGGCGATGATGACCCAGGTGGCCCAGGGCGTGTACACCCGGGGGATGCTGTCGCGCAGGGGGATCACGGCCCGCCCTCCCCGTCCTGCGGGCCGGGAGTCCACAGGGCGGCCAGGGCCTCGGCCATGCGCGCCCGGCGGACGGCGGCCAGCTCGCGCAGCGCCGTCAGCACCCGCGCGGCCTCGGCGCCCAGGGCGTCCAGGCCGCCGCCGTTGTCGGCCACGAGGTCGCAGCGGGCCAGCTTGTCGGCCTCGGGCCACTGCCAGGCCTCCAGGGTCGCCTGGACGGCGTCGCCCCAGCCGCGCAGTTCGCGCAGCCGGGCCCGGCGCACGGCCTCGGGGCAATGCACGCCGAGCACCACGTCCGTCAGCCCCTGAGCGGGCCAGCCGCCCTCCAGCAGCAGCGGCACCTCGGCCACGGCCAGTTCGGCCCGGGCGTGGGCCCGCCAGAATTCCTCCAGCCGGTGGCGCACCAGGGGGTGGATCATGTCCTGCACCTCGCGGCGGCTCGCCTCGCCCGAGCGCATGAGCGCCAGCAGGGCGGCCTTGTCCACGGCCCGGCCGTCGGGGGCCAGGGCCGCGCCGAAGCGGCGGCGCAGCAGCACCCAGCCGTCGGCTCCCGGGGCGTAGAGTTCGGCCACGCAGCGGTCGGCGGAAAACACGGGCAGCCCCGCCCCGGCCAGCAGCCCCGCCAGGGCCGACTTGCCGCACCCCGGCATGCCCACCAGCCCCACGCGCAGCACCGTGGCGCCCAGGGCCCGGGCCAGGGCCTGAAAGTCCTCGGGGGGCGGCGTCCACAGGCTCACGGCCGCCCCGGTCTCGGGGTGAGTGAAGCCCAGGCGCCAGGCGTGCAGCATCTGGCGCCCGGCCAGGGCCGGGTCCAGCCCCGTGGCGGCGGCGAACTCCGCATGCTGGCGCGAGCCGTACACCGCGTCGCCCACGAGCGGGTGCCCGATGTGGGCCATGTGCACACGGATCTGGTGCGTGCGCCCGGTATGGATGCGCACCAGCACGAGGCTGGCCGCCCCGCCGGGCGCGGCCCAGAGCACCCGCCACGACGTGCGCGCCTCGCGCCCGCCCTGGGGCAGCACGGCCATTTTTGTCTTGTGGCGCGGGTCGCGGCCAAGGGGCGCGTCGATCTCGCCCCACGGCTCCACCCGGGGCCTGGGCACGCCGTGGACCAGGGCCAGATACTCCTTGCGCACCCGGCGCTGGGCGAAATCCTCGGCCAGGGCCAGCCGGGCGGCCTCGTCCAGGGCCACCAGCAACAGGCCCGAGGTGTCCTTGTCGATGCGGTGGACGATGCCCGGGCGCGGGCCGTCCATGAGCGCGGCCCGCGGCCAGCGGTGCAGCACGCGGTGGACGAGCGTTCCCGTTTCCAGCCCCGGCGCGGGGTGCACCGTGAGCCCGGCGGGCTTGTCGATCACGGCCAGCCGCGCGTCTTCGTACACCACGCGCAGGTCGCCCGCCTCGGGAGCCAGCCCCGTGCCCTCGCGCTCCAGGCGCACGGCCAGGGCCTCGCCCCCGGCCAGCCGCTGCCCGGCCTTGGCCGGGGCCCGGCCGTCCAGGGTCACGCGGCCCTGGCGGATCAGCTCCTGCACGGCGCCGCGCGAGACGCCCTCGTCGGCCAGCAGACCGGCCACGAAGGCATCCAGGCGCGTGCCGCGCGCGGCGGCGGGCACGGTCCAGGCGCGAACGGCGGGGGTGCAGTCGGCCACGGACGCCTCAGGGCACATAGGCCCGGGCCAGACGGTACAGGTCCTCGTAGCCGGCCTTGGCGCGCAGGGCCAGGACCATGTCCACGCACAGGTCCATCCTGGTCTGATAGTCGGCCAGGACCTCGGCGCAGGCCGTATCCAGGCAGGTTTTGACGAAACTGCGGTCGTGGCCGTCGGAAGCCAGGGCCAGACCCTGGGCGAAAAAACGGCAGCTCCCGCCGCCCAGGGGCCAGACGGCGGCCTTGCCCTCGCGCCGGGCCCACAGCACGTAGAAAGTCAGGCGCACCAGCAGTTCCTCGGCGGAGAGCCCGGTGTCCACGGCCAGGGTCGTGCCCGCGCCGCCCTGCTCCACGAAGCGGACCATGTCCAGGGCCAGGCGCGTGACGCCCTCCTCGCCCTGGCCCGGGGCGGGCAGGCGGGCGAGCATCCGCGCCAGGGCCAGGCGCGGGTTCTCGGCGGCGGCCATGGACAGCAGCGCGTCGCGCATCAGCCCGAGCTTGCGGCCCAGTTCGCGCAGGGCGGTGTCGCGGCGGCGCTCCCCCGCGCGGCGGACCGTGGCCTCGTCCAGCCCGCACAGGCCCAGGTCGAGCATGTAGCGGATGAACGGCTCGGCGGTGTTGGCCGCCTCCTCCTGGAGCGTCTTGGGCGAGACCTTCGGGCCCATGACCTTGCGCAGCGACAGCCAATAGGCGGCCACGGCCTCGATGGGCATCTGGCGCAGGTCCAGTTCCTTTTGCGGAGTTTCGGTCACGGGCGTCCTTGTCACGTCACGGTTACGAAGACGAGGTATTATCCATTGAAGCACCGGCCTTGGCAAGCCGGGCGGGCCGCCCGCCGCATCCGGGGGGATTTTTTGCCCTCCGGCGCGCGAAGGCTTGCATTCGGCCCGGGAAATGTGTTTACTGTCAAGCCTTGCGCAGACGACGACCGCACGGGACGGCGCCCGCGCGGCGACACGACAACGGAGACCCACGCCATGCCCCCCAACGACGAAACAGCCCTGCCGCGCAGCATCTTCGAAATCCGCCCCGGGTTGCAGCTCATCCTGGGCCTGACCGGCTACGAGGAACGCATCCGCACCACCTTCGTGGGCCACGAGCGCGGGCGCTATTTCCTCATGCGCCTGCCCAGCGCGGCGGCCAACGGGCTGACCGGGCTCTACGAATACCTCTACCAGGGCAACACCATCACGGTAAGCTACCTGCACGACGGCAACATCTGGGGCTTTCCCGCGCGCGTCCAGAGCTACACCCTGCGGCCCTACCCGCTGCTGTTCATCGATTTTCCCTCGCGCATCGAATCGCACAACCTGCGCAAGGAAACCCGCATCGAGTGCCTGTTCCCGGTCCAGGTCCGGGCCGGGGCGACGCACGGCCAAGCCATGTTGCTGGACATCAGCCGCAACGGCTGCCGCCTGGCCTGCGAGCCCGGCGACCCTCTGGCGCGGCTGGAGATCGGCGACGAGGTGGAGCTGGAATGCGCCATTTTCGGCGCCGCGGGCGGCCAGACCCTGGGCTGCCAGGTGCGCGGCATGCAGACCAACGGCGGGCGGACGACCCTGGGCCTGGCCTTCACCGCCGTGCCCGAGGCCGTGGGCCGCAGCATCGACGGTTACCTGCGCACGGTGTCCGGCCTGCTGGACGCTCCGGCGGCCCCGCTTGCCGCGTCCTGACCCTCCCGGACGCCGCAGGCGCCGCGCTCCAGGTCGGCCCGCAAGCGCTCGTACAGCCCGCGCAGGGGCGGATCGTCGGGCAGCCCGGCCGCCAGTTCGCGCAAAAGCCCACGCTCCAGCAGCGCCCGCCGCGACACCGCGAAACGCATCCCGTAGGCCCACGACAGCAGCAGCAGCCGGAAATCGCTGACGCTGCGCATGTCTTCATACCTCCCCGGGCGGCGGGCCAGCAGGCTTTCCAGCAGGGCCGGGCTCCACAGGCCCGGGTCGCGCGACAGGCCCAGGGTGACCACGTCGTTGCCCGCCCCGGGCCGCAGATGCTCCAGCACCACGGGCAGGATGTCCAGCTTGTCGGCGTCGCGCACCACGTGCAGGGCCAGTTCCAGGTCCGGCGGCAGCGCGGCGGGCAGTTCCTTGCGGTTGTGCATGGCCACGCAGGCGCGCACCAGCCGCGTGCGGCCCGGGTCCAACCCCCGGGGCAGACCCAGGCGCACCAGGGTCCGCGCGCCGAGAACGCCGTGGTTTTCCGAGGCGCGGTCGTTGAAGGTGCCGTGGAGCACCAGTTGCGGAAAGCGCCCCATGTCGTGCAACAGCGCCGCCGTCAGAATGGCCCGCTCCAGGTCCGGCGCCGGGACCGGGTCCAGGGTGGCGACGATGGCCACGGCCTCGTCCAGCACGCGCAGGCTGTGCTCGTATTTCAGGCGCAGGTTGTCGGCCTCGTCCGGGGCCAGCTCGCGGTGCAGCAGCCAGCAGGCGCGCAGGGCTTCGAGGTGCGGCGCCAGGAAGGCCGGGCGCGCCGGGGCGCCGGAGGCACCGGGGCCGGGGGTGCAGGAGCACGGCATGGCGGGCCTCAATCGCCGTCCAGGGCCTTGCGCGCGGCGGCGTAGGCGGCGTCGTCCAGTTCCCCGGCTTTCCAGCGGGCGTGGAGCTCGCGCCGGGCGGCCTCGCGCCTGCGGCGCTCCTCGATGTGCTCCGTGCCGAACTCGCGCGGGCGCAGGGGCCCGCCGGGGCCGAAAAGCCTGCGCAACACCCAGGCCAGCAGGGCGAACACGGCCAGGATGAACAGGATGCGCGCCGCCGAGGCCAGCACCGCCCCGCCCGGGCCGGAGCCGCCGAAGGGCCAGCCTTCCCAGCCGGTGCGCCCGGCAGCCTGGGCCGAGACCATCAAAGAAAACAGACTGTTGAACACTCCGCCTCCCGTTCTTGCGCCGCGCCGCGCCCGGGGCGGCGCGACGGCCCGAACCTAGCGCGTTCCCCCGGCGGCCACAAGCGCCCGGCGGTTGCCAAGCTGCCCGGAATTCTTTAAGCCATGGCTTGAACTCATCGCCAAACAAGACGAACCTTTCCCGGGGGGGTGCGCAATGCGTTTTCTCATCGTCGATGACGACTTCGACAGCCGTCGCCTGATGCAGAAAATCCTTTATCCGTTCGGATATTGCGATGTCGCCGTGGACGGGGAGGAGGCCGTGGAGGCCTTTCGCAGCTCCCTGAAAAACCAGGAGCCCTACGATCTCGTCTGCCTGGACATCATCATGCCCAACATGGACGGCCAGCAGGCCCTGCGCGAAATCCGCGAAATCGAGACCGAAATGGGCGTGCCCGAGGCCAGGCGCGTCAAGGCCGTGATGATCTCGGCCCTGGACGACACCAAGGAACTGCACGACGCGTTCTTCCTGGGCGAGGCCACCTCGTATCTGGTCAAGCCCATCCGCAAGAAGACCCTGCTCAACGAGATCCGCAACCTGGGCCTGCCCCTGGAGGAGACGGACTAGGCGCGCCGCGCCGCCCGTCGCCGCGGGGCTCTGCGCCCCGGGAGGTTCGTCCGTGCTTGCTCCCGGTGGCCGAAAGGTATAAGTGCGGCCACTTGCGCCGGAGCGCGGGCCGCACCGCCCGTCCGTTTCCGGCCAGCACCAGTCGCAAACACCACCCGCCCCCGCCGCGCGGGGCGCAAGGAGGACGCCGTGATTCCCAAGGATCTGCTCTACGCCAAGTCCCACGAGTGGGCGCTCATCGAGGGCGACGTGGCCACCGTCGGCATCACCCAGTTCGCCCAGGAGCAACTCGGCGACCTGACCTACGTCGAACTGCCCGAGGTCGGCGACACCTTCGAGGCCGGAAACGAGATGGGCACCGTGGAGTCCGTCAAGGCCGCCAGCGAAATCTACGCCCCCGTGTCCGGCGAGGTCATCGAGGTCAACGCCGCTCTGGCCGACGCCCCCGAGACCGTGAACCAGGACCCCTACGGCGAAGGCTGGCTGCTGAAGTTCAAGATTTCCTCCGACCCCGAGAACCTGCTTTCCGCCGACGAGTACGAAGAGCTGGTGGCCCAGGACGCCCACTAACCCACAGGAGCAAGGCCCCATGCCCTACGTTCCCCATACCGAGGAACAGACGCGCGCCATGCTCGCGGCCATCGGCGTCGCGTCCATGGACGATCTGTTCGCGGATATTCCCCGCCATCTGCGGCCCAAAAGCTTCAACCTGCCCGCCGGGCTCTCCGAAATGGAAGTCATGGCGCGCATGGAGCGCCTGGCCGCCAAGAACAGAACCGATCTGGTCAGCTTCCTCGGGGCGGGCTTCTACGACCACCACATCCCGGCGGCCGTGGACGCCCTGTCCAGCAGGGGCGAGTTCTACACCGCCTACACGCCCTACCAGCCCGAGGCCTCACAGGGCACGCTCCAGGCCATCTTCGAGTATCAGACGGCCATGTGCCGTCTGCTGGACATGGACGTGGCCAACGCCTCGGTCTACGACGGGGGCTCGGCGCTGTTCGAGGCCATGATGATGGGCGTGCGCGCCACCAAGCGCACCCGGCTGGTGGTCAGCCAGACCCTCTCGCCCATCTACCGCATCATGCTCGACTCCTACACGTCGAACCTGAACCTGGAACTGGTCACCGTGCCGCACAAAAACGGGGCCACGGACATGGCGGGCATGATGGACGCCGTGGACCAGACCACCGCCGCCGTGGTCGTCCAGAACCCGGATTTCTTCGGCAACGTGGGCGACTACGCCGAGCTGTTCGACCACGCCCGGGCCGTGAAGGCCGTGGGCGTCATGGCCGTGTATCCGCTGATGCAGGCCGTGCTCAAAACCCCCGGAGCCATGGGCGCGGACATCGCCGTGGCCGAGGGCCAGAGCCTGGGCCAGCCGCTGTCCTTCGGCGGGCCGTACCTGGGCGTCATGGCCTGCACGACCAAGATGGTCCGCCAGATGCCCGGGCGCATCGTGGGCCGCACGGTGGACACCCAGGGCCGCACCGGCTACGTGCTGACCCTGCAGGCCCGCGAGCAGCACATCCGCCGCCAGAAAGCCACGTCCAACATCTGCTCCAACCAGGCCCTGTGCGCCCTGCGCGCACTGATCCACGTGAGCCTGCTGGGCCCCGGCGGCCTGGAGCAGACCGCCCTGCGCTGCATGGAGCTGGCCCACTACGCCGAAGAACGCCTGACGGCCATCCCCGGCGTCTCGCGCCTGGGCGACGCGCCCTTCTGCAACGAGTTCGCCGTGCGCCTGCCCGTGCCGGCCATCGAGGTGGTGGACCAGTTGACCGAGCGCGGCTTCGTGCCCGGCTTCCCCCTGGGGCGCTACTACCCCGGGCTGGAAAACTGCCTGCTGGTCGCCTGCACCGAAAAGCACACCCGCGAGGACATCGGCGTCATGGCCGAAATGCTGGGAGGACTGTTGCGATGAAGACCCTGTTCGAGCAATCCATCCCCTGCCGCCAGGGCGCCTGCGCCGGGCTGACCGCGGCCAAGGCCACGGATTTCCTGCCCGCCGGGCTCGTGCGCTCCTCCCGGGCCCGCCTGCCCGAGCTGGGCGAGCTGGACGTGGTGCGCCACTTCACGCGGCTTTCGCGGCGCAACTTCGGGGTGGACGGCAACTTCTACCCCCTGGGGTCGTGCACCATGAAGTACAACCCCAAGTTCACCGAGCAGGTGGCCGCCCTGCCGGGCTTCACCCGCCTGCACCCGCTCATGGCCCAGCTTCGCGGCGCCGGGCACCACACCCAGGGCGCCCTCGAGGTCATGTACCACATGGAGGCCCTGCTGTGCGAAATCACCGGCATGGCGGGCTACACCCTGCACCCCATGGCCGGAGCCCACGGCGAACTGACCGGGGCCATGATCATCGCCGCCTACCACAAGGCCAAGGGCAACAGGAAGACCAAGGTCATCTGCCCCGACTCCGCCCACGGCACCAACCCGGCCTCGGCGGCCCTGGCGGGCTTCGAGGTCGTGTCCATCGAGTCGCGCGACGGCATGGTCGACCCCGAGGCCCTGCGCGCGGCGCTGACCGACGACGTGGCCGCCGTGATGATGACCTGCCCGAACACCCTGGGCCTGTTCGAGCGCAACCTGCCGGAAATCGTGAACATGATTCACGATGTCGACGCCCTGCTCTACTACGACGGCGCCAACCTGAACGCCGTCATGGGCAAGATGCGCGTGGGCGACGCGGGCTTCGACGTGGTGCACCTGAACCTGCACAAGACCTTCGCCACGCCCCACGGCGGCGGCGGCCCGGGCTCCGGCCCGGTGGGCGTGTGCGACAAGCTGGTACCCTTCCTGCCCGTGTCGCGGGTGAAAAAGCTGGACGACAACCGCTTCGTCCTCGACTACGACCACCCGCAGTCCATCGGCTACATGGCGCCGTTCTACGGCAACTTCGGCGTGGTGCTCAAGGCGTACGCCTACATCCTGCGCCTGGGCCGCGAGGGGCTGACGCGGGCCACGGAAAACGCTGTGCTCGCCGCCAACTACCTGCGCAAGCGCCTGGAAGGCGTGCTGGACATCCCCCACGACCGCATCTGCATGCACGAGTTCGTGGCCAGCGCCGTGGGCGAGGGCCTGAACGGCGTGCGCGCGCTGGACATCGCCAAGGCCCTGCTGGACAGGGGCTACCATGCGCCGACCATCTACTTCCCGCTCATCGTCAAGGAATGCCTGATGTTCGAGCCCACGGAAACCGAGAGCAAGGACACCCTGGACGCCTTCGTGGACGATCTCATCGCCATCGTCCAGCAGGCCGGGGCCGACCCCGAGGCCGTGAAGGCCGCCCCGGTGACCCTGCCCGTGACGCGCTTGGACGAAACCCGCGCCGCGCGCGAAATGGTGCTGACCGATGACTGCGACTGCGGCTGAGCGCCGCGTGCGTTTCGACCTCGTGGTTCTGGGCGGCGGGCCCGGGGGCGTGGACTGCGCCCTGGAAGCCGCCGCCCTGGGCCTGTCCACGGCGCTGGTGGAGCGCGCGGAGCTGGGCGGCACCTGCCTGAACCGCGGCTGCATCCCCACCAAGCTGTTCCTGGGCGCCACGGACTGCGTGCATGAAATGCACGCCCAGGCCCGGCTGCGCCTGCTCGAAGGCGAGATCCGCGTGGACCTGGAAGCCCTGCAAAAGCGCAAGGGCCAAATGCTGGCGGGCAGCCGCAAGGCCATCGAAAAGCAGCTTGCCGACGCCGGGGTGACCCTGCTGCGCGGCCAGGGCACGCTGCGTTCGGCCAGCGAGCTCGAAGTGGCCACGGACCAGGGCCCCGTGGCCGTGGAATTCGGGCGGCTGGTGGTGGCCACCGGCTCGCGGCCCACGGCCTTTGCGGGCATGGAGCCCGACGGCGCCTGCGTGCTGGACTCCGACGCCATTCTCGAAGTGACCAAGGCTCCGGCCTCGCTGCTCATCGTGGGCGGCGGGGTCATCGGCCTGGAACTGGGCCGCTTCTTCGCCCGCCTGGGCACGGCCATCACCGTGGTCGAGGCCATGGACCGCCTGGCGCCCTGGGAAGACCCCGAGGTGTCGGCCGCCATCGCCGGGCTGTGCAAGCGCGAAAAATGGGCCCTGCACCTGGGCAGCCGCGTGAAAAGCCTGCGCACGGCGGACGGCGCGGCCCTGCTGGAGCTGGAATCCGGCCAGACCCTGGGCGCGGAGCTGGCCCTGGTGGCCACCGGACGCGGGCCCAACACGACGGGCATCGGCCTGGAAACCGCCGGAGTGCGTCTGGGCCGGGGCAATTTCGCCGAGGTGGACGCCTTCCTGCTGGCCGCACCCACGGTGGCCGTCGTCGGCGACGCCAACGGCAAGGCCATGCTGGCCCACGCCGCCTCGCACCAGGGCCGCTACGCCGCCCGGCACGCGGCGGCCCATGCGGCGGGCCGCGACTGCGCCCCCTACGCCCCCGGGCCCATGCCCTGGTGCATCTACGGCGCGCCGGAAACCGTGCGCGTGGGGCGCATGGCCGCCGAACTGCTGGCCCAGGGCCTGGAGCCCCGGGTGAGCGCGGCCCAACTCGCCGCCAACCCCATCGCCCAGAGCCACGCCAGCGCCCAGGGCTTCGTCAAAATCGTCTGGCTGGACGGGCGCGTGGTCGGCGTGACCGCCGTGGGCCATGGCGTGGCCCATCTGGTCACCGCCGCGACCCTCATGGTCCGCGACGGCTGGACCCGCGAGGACGCCCAGGCGCTCATCTGGGCCCACCCGACCCTGGACGAGGCCCTGCTCCACGCCTTGACCGCCGAGCCCGCCCCGGCCAAAGGCTAGCCAGGAGCCGACACGCCATGTTCCCCGGAGTTCCCGAATCCCCGACACCCGGCATGCCGGGCATGCCGGGCATGCAAGACACGCCCGGCGCACCGGGCGTTTTCGAGGCCGCCCGGCCCCTGGTGCTGGCCTCGGGGTCGCCGCGCCGCAGCGAGATGCTCGCGGGCCTGGGGCTGCGCTTCGAGGTGCTGCCCTGCCCGGAGCCCGAGCCCGTGCCCCTGCCGGGAGAAACCGCCGAGGTCTACGCCCTGCGCGCCTCGCGGGCCAAGGCCGTGGCCGTGGCCGCCCTGCGTCCCGACGCCGTGGTCCTGGGGGCGGACACCGTGGTGGTCCTGGGCGAGGAAATCATGGGCAAGCCCGCCGACCCCGACGAAGCCATGCTCATGCTCACCCGGCTGGTGGGCGCCACGCACCGGGTGGTCTCGGGCTGCGTGCTCGTCCAACCCGGCGGCGGGGTCACGGAATTCGCGGTATCCACCGAAGTGACCATGGGCCCGCAGCCCCTGGGCGCCATCATGGCCTACGTGGCCACGGGCGAACCCATGGACAAGGCCGGAGCCTACGCCATCCAGGGCCGGGGCGGCTTCCTGGTCGAGCGCATCCACGGTTCGTACACCAACGTGGTCGGCCTGCCCCTGGCGGAAACCGTGGACGCCCTGCTGGCCTGCGGCGCCGTGGCGCCCGCGCCCCTTTAGCCCGGGCCCAGGCCGCTCCATCCGGCCATTCGCGGGAGGACGCATGCCCCCCGACATCACCCTCTGCTCTGATCCCCGCTCCGGACCGGGCTGCGGACCGGGCTCCGACCTCGACCCCGCCCTGGCGGCCTGGAGTTACACGGCCGACGCGGGGCGGTGTCTGCTGATCCTGCCCGACGGCTGCCGGGATTTCATCGTGCGCCGAAGCCCCGGCGGCGCGCCGCGCCTGGAAATTTCCCCGGTCATGTCCGCCCCGCAGCGGGTGGCCGTCGCCCCGGGGGACGCCTTCCTGGGCGTCCGGCTGCAACCCGGCGCGCGGATCAGGCCCGGCGCCCTTGACGGCGCCCCCGTGCCGGACAGCCCGGAGGAACTGGCGGCCCTGGCCCGGGGGGCCGCCTGGCTCCCGCCAGGCAACGCCGAGATACTCGCCGCCCTGGCGGCGGCGCCCTGCCCCGCCCGCGCCGCGCGGTGCCTGGGCGTCAGCCTGCGGACCCTGCAACGCCACACCCTGGCCGCCACGGGCCACCCTCCGGACTTCTGGCGCCGCCTGGCCCGGGCGCGCAGGGCGGCACGCGCCATCCTGCGCGGCGTGCCCCTGCCCGAGGCGGCCTGCGCGGGCGGTTACGCCGACCAGGCACACATGACCCGCGACCTGGGCCGCTGGTTCGCCATGACCCCCGGCGCCCTGGCCGCAGCCCGCACCCGGAAGGACCACCCGGCCCGCCACCTGTGCGACCCCGGCTACGACGCGCCGTGGACCGGGGAGCAGATCTCCACCAGATAGCCGTCGGCATCAAGGACGTACGCCGTGGTCTGGCCCCAAGGCTCCGCCCGGACCTCCTGGACCACCCGCGCCCCGGCCGTCCGCGCCCGTTCCAGGGCGGCGGGCACGTCGTCCGTCTCGAAAGCGACCTCGAAGACCGGGGCCTCGGGCTCGGGGCGCCCGGGCGTCTTGCCCAGCGCCGTCATCAGCCGCAGGGAGGAAAAGGACAAGGTGGTCGCCCCCGTGTCCAGCTCGCCGTAATCGCCGGATTCGTGAATCATCCGCCGCGCAAGGCCGAAGGCCCGCTCGTAGAACGCGATGCTCGCGGCCACGTCCTCGACGAATAAAATGGTGTACTTGAGCCGCATGGCTGCCTCCTTGGGGATGTGCTGTACCTGATGCGCCGCCTTGTAGCACGCCTGCGGAGCCCGGTCTTGAACAATCGCGACACACGGCGGCGGACGGCGCACGCCCGCACCCGAGGCCCGTGCTTTTCCCTTTCTAAGCGCCGCGAAAACGCGTACCGTCCAAGGTATGCTGTGATACGAATCGGCCCCGCGCCCGCCGGGCGCGGAGCAGGAGCCAAACCCCGCAACAGGCAGGTGGAAGATGAGTACCGAACGGCTGTACAAAACGATCTACGGCATCGCCAAGGTCATCAACTCGACGCTCAACCCGTCGAAGGTCCTGGCGGGCATCGCCGAGCAGGCCACCCGGGCCATGGACGCCAAGGGCTGCTTCATTCGCGTGCTGGACCGCAGCGGCAAGATACTCTTGCCAGACGCCTCCTACGGCCTGTCCGAACGCTATGCGGCCAAGGGCCCGGTGGAAGTGGAAAAGAGCCTGCTGGACCAGGACGTGCTCCAGGGGCGCATCGTGACCATCGACGACGTGCGCTCGGACCCGCGCTTCCAGTATGGCGCCCAGGCCGCCGAGGAAGGCCTCGTCTCGCTGGTGGTCGTGCCGCTGACGGCACGCGGCGGCGCGGTGATCGGCGTGCTGCGCATCTACTCGGGCGCGCCGCGCACCTTCACCGCCGACGAGCTGGATTTCCTGACCTGCATCGCCAACCTCTCGGGCATCGCCCTGGAGAACGCGCGCATGTACCACGCCCTCAAGCGCACCTCGGAGCTGGCCAACGCTTACGTCTACCAGACGTTCGAGGACTAACCCCCGGCCCTGTGCCACGGAGGCCCCATGAGCAAAGTCAGAGTAGGCATCAACGGCTTCGGCCGCATCGGCCGCCAGGTCGTCAAGACCATCTGGAAATACCATCGCGACGCCATCGAGGTCGTTGCCGTCAACGACCTGTTCGACGTGAAGACCAACGCGCAGCTCCTGCGCCGCGACACGACCTACGGCGCCTTCCCGGCCGAGGTGACCGTGGACGGCGACACCATCCATATCGGCGGCGAATGGTCCATCCGCAGCTTCGCCGAGCGCGACCCGCGCAACATCCCCTGGGCCGAGAGGAAGGTGGACGTGGTGGTCGAGTCCACGGGCATCTTCCGCACCGGGCCGACCGCCGCGCAGCACCTGGAGTCCGGCGCCAAACGCGTGATCATTTCCGCCCCGGCCAAGGAGGAGGACATCACCGTGGTGCTGGGCGTCAACGCCCACCTGTACGATCCGGCCAGGCACCGCATCGTGTCCAACGCCTCGTGTACGACCAACTGCCTGGCTCCGGCGGTGAAAGTCATCCACGAGGCCTTCGGCATCGAAAAGGGTGTGATGACCACCGTGCACTCCTACACCAACGACCAGCGCATCCTGGACCTGCCGCACAAGGACCTGCGCCGGGCGCGGGCCGCGGCGTGCAACATGATCCCCACCAGCACCGGCGCGGCCAAGGCCGTGGCCCTGGTACTGCCCGAGATGAAGGGCCTCATCGACGGCTACTCCGTGCGCGTGCCCACGCCCACGGTGTCGCTGGTGGATTTCGTGGCCGTACTCAAGAAGCCCACCGACACCGAGGAATTGCGCGCCACCCTGCGCCGGGCCGCCGAAGGCCCGCTCAAGGGCATCCTGGCCTACTCCACCGAACCGCTGGTCTCCTCCGACCTCATCGGCGACCCGCACTCGGGCATCGTGGACGACGGATTCACCCTGGTTCAGGGCGGCACCCTGGCCAAGACCTACGTGTGGTACGACAACGAGTGGGGCTACTCCTGCCGCATCGCGGACCTCATCGCCCTGATGGCCGAAAAGGGCATCTAGCCGGAACCGGCCAACCGGCACAGACAGGGGCCCGGGCGGCGCGCGCCGCCCGGGCCCTTGCCTTTTGGCCCTCCGGCGCCTAGGCTGGGCCCGCTCCGCAAACCGGCCCGGCCGCCGCAAGCCGCCGCAAGCCGCCATAAACTGAGGACACGCCATGACCGCACCCGCCGCCAGCGCCACGGACCGCATCGCCACCGCCATCGCCACCCTGGGCCCCGTGGGTCACCTGCCCAAGGGGCCGGGAACCTGGGGTTCCGCCGCCGCCGTCCTGCTGGCGCCCTTCCTGTTCCTGCCCTTCTCGCCCGGGGGGCGCGCGGGCATCCTGGCGGGGCTCTTCGTGCTGGGGGCCTGGGCCGCCGGGCGGGCCGAGGCCGCCCTGGGCCGCAAGGACCCGGGCTGTGTGGTCATCGACGAGGTGCTCGGCCAGTGGCTGACCTTTCTGCCCTTTGCCATGCTGCCCGTGTGGCAGGTCTTTGCCGGGCTGCTCTTTTTCCGCCTGTTCGACATTGCCAAGCCCTTCCCCATCCGCCGCGCCGAAACCTGGCTGCCCGGAGGCTGGGGCGTGATGCTCGACGACGCCATTGCGGGGCTCTACGCGGCCTGCGCCCTGTGGCTGGCCCGCTGGGGCTACGTGGCCTTCGTGGCCGGGCACTCGGGCCGGGGCATGATGTAGCGGCCTGCCGCGCCGCGCACCGGCCTGGAAAACGCCTGCGGGCAACGGCCGGTCGCAACGGGCCCGGCTCCGCCCCGGCCCACGACCCCGGCCGGGGTCTCGCGCTCCCCCCGTCCTCTCGCGCCGCGAGGTGCCCCCTGCCGGGTTCCATTCTCCCCGCGCCACCGCGCGCACCCTCCGCGCGGCGCCCCGGCCCATACCGCCCGCCTTTCCCGCGCGGGGTGCGTCGATCCTCCGGGCCGGGCCAGTGAGGTCGGGGTGCCCGGCGCCGAAAATGTTCCCCCCCATGCTCCCGGGTGCACAGGGACCTTTTCGCCGCAGGGAAAGACCCCGCCCGCCCTCTCTCACCGCCCGGGCAACCCCTCCCGCAGACGACAAAAAAAAGCGCCGCGCGGTTGCCCGCGCGGCGCCGGATCTCACAGGGAGCGGTAAGGCTTACTTGAAGACCTTGAACTCGTCGCGACGGTTCTTGGCCCAGGCGGCCTCGCCGGTGCCCTCGACAGCGGGCTTCTCTTCGCCGAAGGAGACGATCTTCAGGCGGGAGGAAGGCACGCCGAGAACGACCAGGTACTCGTAAGCGGCGCGGGCGCGGCGCTCGCCGAGGGCCAGGTTGTACTCTTCGGTGCCGCGCTCGTCGCAGTGGCCTTCAACAAGCATCTTCCAGTCGGCGTACTTCTTCAGGATGTCGGCCTTGGACTTGAGCACGTCCTTGCTCTCGTCCTTGAGGTCGAACTTGTCGAAGTCGAAGTAGATCTTGTTGGCGGTCAGGGCGTCGAAAGCCTTCTGGGCCTCGGCGTCCAGGGCCGAGCTGTCGACCATGGCGGGCTCGGCGGGCTCGGGGGTGGAGAAGGACAGCGGCTGCTCGGCCGCGTCTTTCTGGGTCTTGGCACAACCGGAAACCACGAACATCATGGCCAGAACCATGGCCATCCCGATCAAAAACCTCGTACGCATTGTTTCCTCCTCACAAAAAACCGTTCAAAGGATGTAAAAATTACGCCGCCCCTTTCGATCACGAACGCCGGAGACACCGGCGGTTCCAACCAGCCCAACACACTACTCCGCCCGAAGCAGGAAATCAATAGGACGCCAAACCTTTTTTCTGCCTACTCCCGCAAGGCATTTTTCATGATCTACTCGATCCTGAGCCCGAAGGCGGGATGCGTTGCCGCGCCCTTGCCCGTTTCGAGCATCCGGGGCTCGTCGCCGTGGCGGGTGGTCAGGTAGAGCTTGTAACTGCCGCTGCGGTTGGAGGAGAAGGCCACGAAGTAGCCGTCGGGAGAAAAAGTCGGCTCCTCGTCGTTGCCGGGCCCGAAGGTGAGCTGACGCTCGCGCATGGCCTGGATGTCGGAAATAAAGATGCGGTGGCCTTCGGGCGTGCGCCGGGAATAGACCACAAGGCGCCCGTCGGGCGAGATGCTCGGGCTGGTGTTGTATTTGCCCTCGTAGGTCACGCGCTCCTCGCGGCCGGTTTGCAGGTCCTTGACGAAGATCTGCGGGTTGCCCTGGCGGTCGGAGGTGAAGGCCATGAGGCGGCCTTCGGCGTCGAAGCTCGGCGACACGTCGATGGCCCAGTGGGAGACCAGGGTGTCGCTCACGCGCGTCAGGTCGCGGGTCATCTTGAAGATGTCCATGTTGCCCCGGGTCATGGCCACGGCCAGGGAACCGTCGGGCAGGAAGTCCATGCCGCCGATGGTCGTTCCGGGGATCTTGGTCTCGAAGATGCGGTTGGCCTGCGAGTCCCACACGGCCAGGGTGTGCTGCCAGACGCTGTGGTGGGAAAAGGCGAGGTAGCGGCCGTCCACGGACCACGCCGGGCTGCTGCTGGTGCCGCCGAGGAAGGACACCTGGCGCATGTCGCGGCCCTGGGGGGTCATGACCCAGATTTCTCGCTTCTGGCCCTCGCGGCGCGAGAAGGCCAGCCGCGAGCGGAAGAACTCGCCGCGCCCGGTAAGGGCCTCCATGAAATGGGAACAGAACAGGTCGGCCACGCGGACGAGCCCGTCGGCGTCCACGCGCAGGTAGGCCTTGCCGAGCACGAGACGGCCCGAGGAAGCCTCGTACACGCGGCATTCCAGGCGCGAGCCGTCTACCCCGGGCTGCCAGCCCGTGGTCATGATCAGATCGACCTTGGAGAGCTGGAAGCGACGCATGTCGAGGTCGTCGCGGGTCACGCCGGGCATGCGCGTGCCGCCGAGGATTTCGGAATCGGCCACCAGGTGCAGGAAGGGCAGGAAGCCCAGGTTTTCGCGCACCAGGGTCGCGAAGCGCGCGGCCTCCTGGGGCACGGCCGGGGCCGGGGCCAGGGGCAGGGGCTCGGCAAAGGCCATGTTCACCCGGCTTTGGCCGGGGCCGAAGATGTCGATGGACAGGGCCGCCCCCCGGGCCGGAGCCGGGGCGCCCGCCATGGCGGCGGCAAACAGCAGAACGAGAGTTGCAACAGCGCGTCGCAGCATGGTTATCGCATATCCTGAAGGTTGAAGTTGATGCGCATTTCACGGACGCTCCCGGGCGGCGGAGGCAGTTGCTCCGTCTCCTGCACGGCCTTGAGCACCGATTCGTCGAAATCCGGGCGCCCCGAGCGCGCGGCCAGCACGGCCTCGGTGATGCGGCCCTGCTCGTCCACGCGCATGAACACGCTGGCGATGAGCGACTGCTTGACCGGAATGTTCGGGAAGCGCCAGTTGCTCTTGATGATTTCCTTGACCCGCGCGGCGTAGATGGCCTCCAGGCCCATGGGCACGCCGTCGTCGTCCTCGCCGCCCGCCCCGGGGCCCTCGGCGGGGTTGTCGGTCATGGCGGCGTCCTGCTCGGCGACCAGCTTGGCGATGTCGGCCAGGGCGTTCTTTTCCAGGGCCTTGCGGTCGTTGGCTTCGGCCTTGGCCTTGGCCTGGGCTTCGCGCTTGGCGTCGGCCAGGGCTTCGGCGAGCATCTGCTCCTTGGTTTTTTCCGGCGGCTTGGGCTTGGGCTCGGGCTTCTTTTCCACGGGCTTGGGCTTGGCCGGGGCCTCCTCGGCCTTGGGCTTGGGCTCCTCGGCCTTGGCGGCGATGGGCTTGGCCTCGGGCTTGGGCTCGGGGGCCGGAGCGGGCTTGGGCGCCGCGGGCGGGGTCACGTCCACGGTCTTCTTCTGCGCCGCCGGGGCCGGGGCGGCCTTGGCGGGCGCGCCCTTGAGCGGTTTCAGGTTCACCAGGTCCACCTGATAGACCGGCACGCCCAGGTCGATGTGCATGGAACTGGGCGCGGACAGGAACATGCCCGAGGCCAGGACCGCGCCATGCAGCAGCAGGGAGAGTATCCAGGAGAATATCGGTCGCATCGCAACAGGACGCACATCGCCCCGGGGGGCGGGCGCAGCTATTTCTTGCCGCCGCGGGCGGGGGCGGGTGCGTCGGCGGGGTCGGCGACCACGCCCATCTGGTCGATGCCTGCGGACTTGATTTCACCCATGACCGCGACCACGACACCATAAGGCACCTCGCGGTCGGCGCGCAGGTAGAGGAACTTGCGCTCCGCCGCGACCAGCCGCTTCAGGTGCCCTTCCAGCTCGCCCGCGGGCACGGCGTATTCGTCGAGATACACGCTGCCGTCGCGCCGCACGGTGAGCACCATGTGGTCCTTGTCCTGAGGCAGGGTGCTGACGGTCTTGGTCTGGGGCAGCTCGACCTCCAGGCCCTGGGTCATCAGCGGCGCGGTGACCATGAAGATGATGAGCAGCACGAGCATCACGTCCACGAAGGGCGTGACGTTGATCTCGGCCATGAATCCGTTTCTGCCGGAACTCATACCCATGGCGGAACTCCTTGCGGGCTACTCGCCCTTGACCGGGGCGGACATCTCGCGCTGGACGGTGTTCATGAAGGCCCCGGCGAAACCGTTGAGTTCGGTTTCGATGCCCGAGAGCATGCCCAGGAAGGAGTTGTAGGCGATGGACGCGGGGATGGCCACGGCCAGACCCACGGCGGTGGCGATGAGCGCCTCGGAAATGCCCGGGGCCACGGCGGCCAGGGCGGCGGTCTTCATGTTCGCTATGGAGTGGAAGGAATGCATGATGCCCCAGACCGTGCCGAACAGGCCGATGAACGGGGCGGAGCTGCCGCAGGTGGCCAAAAAGGCCAGGGAGCGGGTCAGCTCCTTCATCTGCGCGCCCACGCCCTGGCGCAGGGCGCGGTCGAGGTTGCCCATGACCACCTTCATGGACGCGGTGTGCAGCAGGCCGGACTGGTCCAGACGGCGCAGCTCGTTCACGGCCATGGTGCCCGCGCGGTACAGCGGCGAGCTGCGGTGCGAGGCCAGCACGCGCATGCCCTCGTCCAGGGTCCGCGCGCCCTGGAAGGCCAGCAGGTCCTGGGCGGCGGTCTTGCGCGCGGCCGACAGGGCGAAGAACTTGTACAGGATCATGCTCCAGCTCGTCACGGACATGAGCACCAGCACACCGAGCACGAATTTCACGGTCAGGGTGGCTCCGGCCAGCAGGGCCATCACACCCATCTGAGGCATCGTTTCCATGGTCGTTCAACCCCTTGGGTCATGCCGCCCGAAGGCGGCCCGGGTTCGAGACAGTCCACTCCCGCGCGGCGGCGGTTCCCGCCCGCATCACGGGGGGCATATCAGCATTTTGCAAGTTCATAAAGCAGGGGCAGCACCCTTTCGGCGGGGGCGTCCAGGCGGAGGTCCGACAACTCCGCGTAGGCCGTGGGCCCGAGGTTGACCTCCAGGATCGTCCCGCCCGCGCGCTTCACGCGCCAGGGGATGGCGCTGGCCGGGGCCACGTCGCCCGAAGTGCCCACTATCAGGACCAGGTCGGCTCCGTCCAGTAGCTCTTGAGCCCCGTCCACGGCCCGCTCCGGGATGGCCTCGCCGAAAAAGACCACCTCGGGGCGCACCAGCCCGCCGCAGGGGCAGGTTACGGGCAGGTCGGCGCGGGTCAGTTCGTGGTAGCTCGCGTGGTCGTGCGGCAGGCCGCAGCGGTGGCAGCGCCACGCGCCCGCGCTGCCGTGGAACTCCACCACCCGCCGCGAGCCCGCGCGCTGATGCAGGCCGTCGATGTTCTGGGTCACCACTCCGGCCAGCAGGCCGTCGGCCTCCAGGGCCGCCAGGGCCCTGTGGGCCGGGTTGGGTTCGGCGCGGTGGAACAGGCGCACGGCGTCGAGCAAAAATTCCCACACGCCCACGGGGTTGGCCGCCAGCGCCTGCACCGAGGCCACGGCCATGGGGTCGAAGCGCGACCACAGCCCGCCGGGGCTGCGAAAGTCCGGGATGCCGCTGGGCACGGAAATACCCGCGCCGGTGAAGGCCACGGCCCGGCGCGCCGCCCGCAGCAGCGCCGCCGCCCGCCCGCACTGTGTGCGCCAGGGTTCGCTCATGGGCGCCCGCCTCAGCGGACCATGATCCGTTGGATGATGGCCCGCGAGTTGGCCTCGGCCCGCAGAAGCTCCTCCGCCGACAGCCCGGCCCCCAGGCCGACCGCCCGGCGCCGCTCGGCGGACACGAGGTCGCCCGGCTCGTGGGCGTCGTTGTTGATGACCAGGGCCGCGCCGTGGGCCCGGGCCAGGGCCGCCACGTGGCCGTTGGTCAGGCTGTGGCCCTTGCGGGTGGTGATTTCCAGGGCCACGCCGCGCTCGGCGGCCAGGGCCGCCTCCTCGGGGGTGATCAGCCCCGGGTGGGCCAGCACGTCCACCCCGGCCTCGATGGCCGCGAGGTTCGTGCCGCGCTCCACGGGCTCCACGGGCGTTTCGCCGTGCACGACCACGATCTGCGCGCCCAGTTCGCGGGCCCGGGCCGCGAGCGGCGCGATGAGCGCCGGGGGCACGTGCGTCAGCTCCACCCCGCAGAACAGGTCGATGCCCGCATAGGGCGAGTACAGATCGGTGACGCGGCGCACGCCGGAAATCACGGTCTCGATGTTGGAGTGGTCGGCATGGTCGGTCATGGCCAGGGCCGCGTAGCCCGCCACCCGGGCCCGCCGGGCCAACTCCGCCGGAATGAGCACGCCGTCGGAAAATGTCGTGTGCGTGTGCAGGTCGATCATGAAAAGGCTGTCCCCCCGTTCCGGCGGCGCCGGGCGCTACATCTTGTACTTGCTGTCCTTGCCGGAAAATTTCTCCAGCAGATCGTTCCACTTGGAGGCTTCCTCGGTCTTGAGCACGGGGCTGGCCCCGGCGGCGGAGGCCTCCGCGTCGCGGGCCACGTCGTCGAGCACGGCCCGGGCCACGAAGATGGGACACTTGGCGCGCAGGGCCAGGGCCACGGCGTCCGAGGGCCGGGCGTCCAGACGGCGCAGGGTGCCGCCCTGGTCCAGCTCCACCTCGGCGTAATAGGTCCCGGCCTCCAGCCGGGTGACCTCCACCCGCGTCACCGTGGCGCCCAGAAGCCCGGTCAGGCTGACCAGCAGGTCGTGGGTCATGGGCCGGGGCAGGGACACGTTGTTCAGCACCAGCGAAATGGCCATGGCCTCCATGGCCCCGATCCAGATGGGCAGGGTCACCTCCTCGCCCATGTCCTTGAGCACCAGGACAGGCACGTTGGAGGCCTCGTCCAAGGCCAGGCCGTACACCTTCATTTCTACCATGGCTCACCCACCGCCTCTCCCCGCAGGGAATGCTTCTTGGCCTGCACTATCGCCACGTCCAGGAGCTGCCCGGGCCGCCCGCCGGGGCCGCCCAGGGGCACGTTGACCACGCGCCCGCCTTCGTCGCGCCCGCGCCAGGCCACGGGGCCCCGGCCGTCCTGGCGCCTGCTTTCGGCCTCCAGCAGCACCACGGCCCGCGCGCCCACCCGGGCGGCCAGGGCCCGGGCCGTCAACTCCTCCTGAAGGGCCTGGAGCCGTGCCAGACGGTCCAGCATCTCGCCCCGGGGGACCTTGGGCGCCATGTCCACCGAGCGCGTGCCCGGGCGGTCGGAGTAGGCGAAGGAGAAGCTCGACTCGTAGCCCACGGCGCGCATGGCCTCCAGGGTCTGCCGGAAGTCGTCCTCGGTTTCGCCCGGAAAGCCGACCATGAGGTCGGTGGTCAGGGCGATGTCCGGCCGGGCCGCGCGCAGGGCCGCCACGAGGTCCAGGTAGCGGCGCATGTCGTAGCGGCGGCCCATGCTGGCAAGTATCCTATCGGAACCGGCCTGAAGGGGCAAATGCAGCGCGGGGCAGAGCTGCGGCAAGGTGCCGAAGGCTTCGATGACCTCCGGGGCCAGGTCCTTGGGGTGCGAGGTGGTGAAACGCACGCGGGTCACGCCGTCCACGGCGCAGACATGGCGCAGCAGCGCCGCGAAGCCCGTGCCGTCGCCGTGGCGGTCCAGCCCGTAGCTGTTGACGTTCTGCCCGAGCAGGGTCACCTCGCGCACGCCGCGTTCGGCCAGGGCGCGGACCTCGGCCAGAACCTCGGGCGCCGGGCGCGACTTCTGGCGCCCGCGCACATAGGGCACGATGCAGTAGGCGCAAAAATTGTCGCAGCCCTGCATGATGCTGACGAATGCCTGCCCGGGACGGGCCAGGGTCTGGCCGTCGGGCTGCTCTGCGGCGGCGGCCCCGCCCTCTGGGCCGGGGGAGTCCGGTGCGCCCGGCGCGGGCAGATGCAGCGCCCGGGGCAGGAACGCGGACTCGAAATCCAGCAGGGCCAGGGGTCCGGCCTCGACGCCGGAGGCCAGATCGTCCAGGGCCCGGGGCACGCGCGCGGTCTGGTCCGTGCCGAACACCAGGCGCACCTGGGGGAAGCGCTCGAAGAACCCGCGCCCCACCTGCTGGGCCACGCAGCCGCCCACGGCCAGAAAGCGCCCGGGCACGTCGGCGCCCAGGCCCGCGAGGCGCCCCAGCAGGCTGTAGACCTTGCGCTCGGGCTTCTCGCGCACCGAGCAGGTGTTGACCACGACCACCCGGGCGCGGTCCTCGGGGGCGCGGGTCCAGCCGTGGGCCGTCAGGGCCCGGCCCAGCCAGTCCGAATCGTGCACGTTCATCTGGCAGCCGAAGGTCAGGATATGAAATGTCTTGTTTTCCAGGGTCATGGGCTCATTTCGGCGCCCGGGGCACCGGCTGACAGCCCGTTCCAGACGGCGATCCGCCGTGTCAGCGAAAAAAACCAGGCCGGTTCCGTCTGCGCAACACACCGCGTATCCTGGATTTTTCCGCTTTCCTGCTTCTCGTCGTTTTGAACGGTCTGCGGATTTTTATTTTTCAACTGTCCGCCAGCCAGCCGCGCAGCCAGATCAGCGCGCGGCGGCGGGTTTCGTCCTTGGGGATGTCGTCGTTGGTTATGGCCAGTTCGGCGCGCGGGTTTTCCTCGAAGGGCACGTCCACGCCCACCACCTCGCCCAGGTCCGGGAACTCGCGCCCCGTCTCCCGGCGCTCCAACGCCTTGGCGTACAGCCCGGCCATGACCAGCCCCTCGGGCCGTTTGGCCTCGCGAGCCATGGCCGTTTCCAGGCGGCAGCGCACGTGGATCTCGGCGAAGCGCGGGATGAGCGAGCGGGCATATTCCCGGAACGCCGTGCGATACGCCGCGCCGTCCATAAGCACCCCACGCCCGGCGGCGACCAGGGCGGCGGCCTCCTCGGCGAACAGGCGGTAGGCCTGCTCGCGCTCGGCGGCGGTGTATTGCGGGTTCGGAAAGTAGGCCTTGCGCCGGGCGTCCATTTGCAGCAGCGCCACGTCGCGGCCCTCTTCGGCCAGGGCCCGGGCCAACCCGCGCGCCAGGGCCGACTTGCCCGACCCCGGCAGCCCCACGACCCACACGGCCCAACCCGGCCCGGCGGCCTTGCCGGTTCCGTCGCCTTCCGTGGCCCCGGCGGGAGTCATCGCAGGTAGTGGTTGAAGTCCGCGTAGTCGAATTTGCCGTCCTCCAGCACGTTTTCCACGAAGCGCAGCAGCGCGGCGCGCACCTCGGGCGTGTGGCGTGGGTACCACTGCGGCGAGGCGATCACAAGCCCCCGGAACACGAAGAACGGCGCCACGACCTCCAGGGCTTCCCGGTCGCCCGTGCGCTCCAGCCACTCGCGCCACAGCGCCAGGTACAGTTCGAGGAAGGCGCCCTCCAGCCGGGGCCGCCCGCCCAGCAGGCCGAACAGCGCGTAGTTCAGGGCCATGGTCGCCACGTCGCCCGCAGGCTCGCCCCACACGCCCCGGCTGCGGTCCAGCACGCGGAACTCGAAGCGGCCCGTGGCCTCGCGGGTCACCAGCACGTTCCAGGGGTGGAAGTCGCCATGGACCTCGGCCAGACGGTGCGTGTAGCCGCGCAGCTTCCAGCGCCAGTCGATGAGCCGCTTTTCCAGCGCCTTGAAACGCTCGGGCGGGAAGGCGTCGTAAGGGTGCGGGTAGCCGTCCACGATACCGAAGATGCACTCGCAGTCGCCGATGAGGTTGCGCACGTGGCGGATGTAGCGGTCGGGCTCGTCGGTCCGGGTGGCATGCACCCGCGCCAGCCAGCGCCCGAACTCGCGCGCCAGCTCCAGGTCGTGCTCCGTGAGCCCTTCCTTGCGGATGCGCTCCAGTTCCAGGAAATAGTCCGACCCCGGGAGCATCTCGTTGACGATGAAGAACTCGCGGGCGGCGCGCACGGGCACCAGCCGCCCCGAGCCGTCCACATAGCCCATGCCCAGGGGCCGGACGTGGCGCTCCATGCGCGCGCCGGTCTCGAACTGGAAGATGGCCACCCGGGCGCGGTCCCAGTAATCCTGGTGGCCGTAACGGTCACCGCGCATGAGCGAAAGGACGGCCTCGCCGACCTTGCCGCCGCGCTCCCAGCGCACACGCACCGGGCGGCCGTAGCCGAAGTCCTTGATGCCCTGCTCGTCCAGGGAGCCCACGGCGCCCATGGCCGTGACGCGCACCGTGCCGCCCAGGGCCTCGCCCAGGTAGCGTTCCACGCTCTCGCGCTTGAGTTCGACCATCGCCAGCCTCCTTGTGCCGTGGGCACGAATGCGGCGCCGGGGCTCCCGGTGCTTCGGGCGTCAGCGCGCCGGAGCCGGGCCGAAGTGACGTTCGTACACCGCCCAGAATTCGTCCCGGGTGAAGGTATGCTCCTGGGTGCCCAGGTTCTCCACGGCCCATTTGGCGCACACGGCGCCCAGGCGCGCGGCCTCGGGCAGGGCCAGCCCCAGGGCCAGGCCCTTGAGCAGCCCGGCGCGGAAGGCGTCGCCCGCGCCCGTGGGGTCGGCCACGCGGGCCACGCTCACGGCGGGCACCTCGACAACCGTGCCGTCCGCCGCGTGGATGCGCGAGCCCTTCTCGCCCAGGGTGGTGATGACGTTGGCGGTCAGGCCCAGCAGGTCGGCCAGGGACCGGCCCGTGGCCTTCATGATCAGCTCCAGCTCGTAGTCGTTGGACACCAGGGCCAGGGCCCCGTCGATGCAGCCGAGCATGGCCTCGCCGGACAGGGCCGTGATGTTCTGCCCGGGATCGAAAATGTAGGGGATGCCCTTTTGCTTGTAGAGCGCGGGCAGGGCGACCATGTCTTCGAGGTTGCCCGGGGAGACGATGGCCAGGGCGCGGGCCGGGTCCACCCCGGCGGCGTCGAAGCCGCAGCGCGTGCCCATGGCCCCGGGGTTGAAGCAGGTGATCTGGTTGTCGGCCATGTCGGTGGTGATGTGGCAGTTGGCCGTCAGTTCATCGGCCACGCGGCACACGGCCGAGAGGTCCAGCCCCAGGGCGGTCAGGCGCTCCTGGTAGCGGTCGAAGTCCTTGCCGGCGGCGGAGAGGATGCGCGGGCGCTCGCCCAGCAGGGCCAGGTTGTAGGCGATGTTGCCCGCCGTGCCGCCGAAGCGCTCGGTCAGCCCGTTGCCCACGAAACAGACGTTGAGGATATGGATCTTGTCGGCCAGGATATGGTCGCCGAATTTGCCGGGGAAGCTCATGATGAAGTCGAAGGCCAGGGAGCCGGAGACGAGAAGCTGCATGGGCGTAAGGACTCCTTTTCGGGTTTCAGGCCGTCATGAACGGCCGGGTCTGTTCGTGAATCCAATCCAGGAACGGGGCGCTGCCGCCCGCCGCGGGCAGGGCCACGATGCAGGGCACGTCGTAGGGATGAACCTCGCGCACGGTGCGCGTCAAGGCCTCCAGGCGATCGGCCCAGGTCTTGGCGATGAAGGCCGTCTCGGCCTCGTCGTGAATGGCGCCCTGCCAGGAATAGATGGAGCGGATGGGCCCCAGGATGTTGACGCAGGCGGCCAGCCGCCGCTCCACCAGCAGGCGGCCGATGCGCGCGGCCTCGTCGGCGCCGGGCGCGGTCATGTACACGATGCGGGCGTCGCCGTCCGTACTCGCCATCCTTGCCTCCGGCCCGGCTAGGGGCAGACCGGCCTTGCGCCCGCCGGGAGGGTGAAAAGATATTCGACGATGAGGGCCTTCTCCTGCGGGTCCACCTGAGCCCCGCGCAGCATCATGTGCGTCACGGCCATGTCCCAGGCGTCCTTGCCCTTGGCGCGCAGGCTCCGGCACAGGCGCACCGTGTCGTGGCAGCGCGTGCAGCGGGTCATGACCAGGGTCTGCCCGTCGTGGGCCTCGGCGGGCGGGGCGGCCTCGGGCGCCGGGCACACCGGCGGGCTGCCCGGGGCCAGGGCCGCCAGCCAGTCCACCAGGATGCGCTTTTCGTCCACGCCCAGTCGCGCGCCGCCACGGTGCATTTCGTTCACCGTCCAGTCCCAGCCGGGGCGGTCCATCCGGCCGAGCCTGGCGCAGACCGGCTCGGGCCCGTGGCAGACGGTGCAACGCTCCTGGAACAGCTCCGGCCCGGCCGGCACCGGCCCGCCCTGGGCCAGGGCCAGCCCCAGGGGCAGCGCCAGAACGGCCAGCCCCGTCAACAGGGCGCCCCTCGCGCGCCGGATACGGTCTGCCAGCGGCATGATACCTGCTCCTTTCGCGCCAAGCGCGGCGCAAGGCAGACGGTATCAGCACCGGCGGCAAAAGCAAACCGCTTTCGCCCGCCGGGCCAGTGGCCGCGCCGCGCGCCAAAGGGGTTGACCTCGGGGCGCCAACGGAGTTAGGCGGTTGGGGATTTGCCCCGGTTCCGTCACCGCCGCACCCTTCACCCAAACGGAGACACCATGCCCCTGCACGTCGTGGACCACCCGCTGGTTCGGCACAAGCTCGGCCTGCTGCGCCAGGACGGCCTGTCCACCAAGGACTTCCGCCAGCTCGCCAACGAGATCGCCCGCCTGCTGACCTACGAGGCCACCAAGGACCTGAAGACCGAGAAGAAAACCGTCAAAGGCTGGGCGGGCGACGTGGTGGTGGACAACATCGAGGGCAAGACCCTGACGGTGGTGCCCATCCTGCGCGCGGGCCTGGGCATGCTCGACGGCGTGCTGGACATGGTGCCCGGCGCCAAGACCAGCGTGGTCGGCTTCTACCGCAACGAGGAAACCCTGAAGCCCGTGCAGTACTACGTGAAGCTGGCCAACCAGATCGACAAGCGCATGGCGCTGATCCTGGACCCCATGCTCGCCACGGGCGGCACGCTCATCGCCACCATCGACCTGCTCAAGCAGGCCGGGTGCAAGTCCATCCGGGGCCTGTTCCTGGTGGCGGCGCCCGAGGGCCTGCGCCGCCTGGAGGACGCCCACCCCGACGTGGACGTGTACACCGCCGCAGTGGACGAGCGGCTGAACGACGTGGGCTACATCCTGCCGGGCCTGGGCGACGCGGGAGACAAGATTTTCGGCACCAAGTAGACCAAGGCGGGGCCTGCCCCGCCTTTTTTTGAACCACAAGCCCCACAACCTTCTGCAAGGAGAGGCGACGGCCATGGCCACCAGCGACTACTCGTTCCGGCTCAAGGACAGCCTGCTTGGCGCCCAGATGCTCTTCGTGGCCTTCGGGGCCCTGGTGCTCGTGCCCCTGCTCACGGGCCTGGACCCCAACGTGGCCCTGTTCACCGCCGGTGCGGGCACGCTGCTCTTCCAGGCCATCACCCGGGGCAAGGTGCCGGTGTTCCTGGCCTCGTCCTTCGCCTTCATCGCGCCGATCATCTACGGCGTGCAGACCTGGGGCATCCCGGCGACCATGAGCGGGCTGGCGGCCGCGGGCCTGCTCTACGTGGCCCTGGCCGCGCTCATCAGGCTGCGCGGCGCGGGCATCCTGCACCGCGTGCTGCCGCCCGTGGTCACCGGGCCGGTGATCATGGTCATCGGGCTCATCCTGGCCAAGGTCGCCGTGTTCATGGCCGTGGGCAAAACCGGCGACGGCTCGGCGGACCTCTTCCCGCGCGACGTGGCCCTGATGGTCTCCCTCACGGCCCTGGCGGCGACCATCCTGGCCTCCCTGCTGGGCCGGGGCTTCGTGCGGCTGGTGCCCATCCTGTGCGGCATCGCGGCGGGTTACGCCGTGAGCCTGGCCATGGGCATCGTGCATTTCGACGCCGTGGGCGCCGCCCCGTGGCTGACCATCCCGGCCTTCACCCTGCCCGAGCTGAACTGGGAGGCCATCCTGTTCATCGTGCCCGTGGCCATCGCCCCGGCCATCGAGCACTTCGGCGACGTGCTGGCCATCGGCTCCATCACCGGACGCGACTACGTGAAAGACCCCGGCATCCACCGAACCATGCTCGGCGACGGCCTGGCCACGACCCTGGCCTCCTGCCTGGGCGGCCCGCCGAACACGACCTACTCCGAGGTCACCGGCGCCGTGGCCCTGACCAAGGTCTACAACCCCGCGATCATGACCTGGGCGGCCATCACGGCCATCGCCCTGGCCTTCGTGGGCAAGCTCGGCGCCCTGCTCGGCACCATCCCCTCCCCGGTCATGGGCGGCATCATGATCCTGCTCTTCGGCGCCATCACCGTGGTCGGCATGAACACCCTGGTCCGCGCGGGCGAGGACCTCATGCAGCCGCGCAATCTGGCCATCGTGGCCGTGATCCTGGTCTTCGGCATCGGCGGCATGAGCTTCAACATCGGCGAGGTGACCCTGGCGGGCATCGGCCTGTCGGGCATCGTGGGCGTGGCGCTCAACCTCGCGCTGCCCGCCGGGCGGGCCGCCAAATAGCGCCCCAGGCGCAATGCGACACGGAGCAGCAATGGACTTCTACAAGGGCAAGGCGGTGCTCGTCACCGGCGGCTGCGGTTTCATCGGCTCCAATCTGGCCATCCGGCTGGTGCGCGCCGGGGCCCGGGTGACCATCGTCGATTCCATGTTCGAGGCCTACGGCGGCAACCTGCACAACATCGCCCCCGTGGCCGACGACGTGCGCCTGAACATCTCCGACGTGCGCGATCAGGTCTCCATGCGCTACCTCGTGCGCGGGCAGGAGGTCATCTTCAACCTCGCCGGGCAGGTCAGCCACATCGACTCCATGCTCGACCCGGTGACGGACCTGGAGATCAACGCCAAGGCCCAGCTCGGCGTGCTGGAGGCCTGCCGCCACGTGAACCCGGCCGCCCGCGTGGTGCTGACCAGCACCCGCCAGATATACGGCCGCCCGCGCTACATGCCCGTGGATGAAAACCACCCCCTGGACCCCGTGGACGTGAACGGCATCAACTGCATCGCCGGGGAGTGGTACCACCTGCTCTACCACCGCGTGTACGGCATCCCGGCCACGGTGCTGCGCCTGACCAACACCTACGGCCCGCGCCAGCTTTTGCGCCACAACCGCCAGGGCTTCCTGGGCTGGTTCATCCGCCTCGTGCTCGAAGGCCGCGAAATCCAGATCTTCGGCGACGGCGCCCAGCGCCGGGACATGAACTACGTGGACGACGTGGTGGACGCCATCCTGCTGGCCGGACAGCGCGACGAGGCCGTGGGCGAGGTCTACAATCTGGCGGGCGACGAACCCGTGAGCCTCAAGGACCTGACCGAACGCATGATCCGCATCGCGGGCAGCGGCTCCTACCGGCTGGTGCCCTGGCCCGAGGAGAAGAAGCGCATCGACATCGGCGACTTCTACGGCGACGCGACCAAGATCGGCGCCGCCCTGGGCTGGAAGCCCCGGGTGGGCATCGACCAGGGGCTGGCCGCCACCTTCGGCTACTACCGCGACTGCCTGGACAAATACGTGGATTGAGCGGGCCGCCCCGCGACGGAGAAACCATGCGGACGAGGATTCCCACCCAAGCCCGAGCCCTGACCCTGCTCCTGCTGCTGACCCTGGCGGCGGCCCTGCCCCTGGGGGGCTGCATGTCCACCGGGCGCTTTCTGGGCACGCTGACCGAGGGCTTCGGCTCCGGCGAGGCGCCCGCGCCCATGGGCGGGCTGGCGGGCGAGGAACGCGCGGCCTGGCTCGGCCCCCTGGCGCCCCTGGCGGGCGACTCGGACCTGGAGGAACTGGAACTGGCCTTCGAGGAACTGCCCGGCGGCCTAAGCCGCCGCTGGCTCAATTTCGAGACCCAGGTCCAGTGGGAAATCTCGGCCCAGGGCGTGCCCGAGGCCAAGCAGACCCCCGAGGGCCTGCGGCGGACCCTCGTCGTCAGCGCCGCGCCCGGGGACGCCGCCAAGGGCGCGGCCCCGGCCACGGTCCGCCTCACGGCCCTGGGCCAGGGCGACGGCACGTGGCGCCCCGCCCCGGCCCGGTAAGCCCGCCCGGCGCCCCTGCGGCGTTGACAGCCCCGCGCCGCGCGGCCACACTGGGCGGCCAAAGGAGCGCCACAGTCCCATGTCCCGGACCATATCCCTGATCGATACCCTCGCCGCGCGCGTGGTGCTGGCCGACGGCGCCATGGGCTCGCGGCTGCACGAAAAAGGCGTGGGCGCCGGAGCCTGCTTCGATGCCCTGAACCTGACCCGGCCCGAACTGGTGGCCGAGGTCCACGCCGAATATCTGGCCGCCGGGGCCGAGGTCGTCGAGACCAACACCTTCGGCGCCAACGCCTTCAAGCTGGCGGGTTTCGCCCTGGCGGACAAGGCCCGCGAGATCAACCTGCGCGGCGCGGCCCTGGCCCGGGCCCAGGCGGACGGCTCCTGCGGGATGCTGTCCGGCGGACGGGCTCTGGTGGCCGGGTCCATGGGCCCCCCGGGGCGCATGGAGCAGCGCCCGGGGCCCGAAGCCCTGGCCGAGGCCTACGCGGCCCAGGCCGCGGCCCTGGCCGAGGGCGGAGCAGATCTGCTGCTGCTGGAAACCTTCGCCGACCTGGACACCCTGCTCGCGGCCCTGGCCGCCGCCAAGGCCGCCTGCGCCCTGCCGGTGGTGGCCCAACTGGTGCTCCCGGCCCAGGGCGGGGCCCTGGCCGCCCCGCGCGCGGCGGGGGCCCTGCGCGCCCTGGCCGAAGCCGGGGCCGACGCGGCGGGCTTCAACTGCGGCGCCGGGCCGCACAAGGCCCTGGAACTGCTGCGCGGCCTGGGGCCCCTGCCCGTGCCCCTGACCCTGTTCCCCAACGCGGGCTACCCCGAGCGCGCGGGCGACCGCCTGCTCTACGACAGCTCGCCGGAATACTTCGCCCAGGCCATGCTGGAATGCGCGGCCCACGGCGCGCGGCTGCTGGGCGGCTGCTGCGGCACGGGCCCCGCGCACATCGCCGCCCTGCGCCGCCTGCTGGACGCCAAAGGCGACCCCGCCCGGGCGGGCGGGCCAACTGTCACCCAGACCGGCCCCGCCACCCAGACGGACGCCGAAGCCGCCCCCGGCCTGCCCCAAAGCCGCCTGGGCCAAGCCCTGGGGCGGCGCAAACTGCTGCTGGTGGAGCTCGACCCGCCCCGACACCTGGACACCGCCCCGGCCATGCAGGCCGCCCGCGCCCTGGCCCAGGCCGGGGTGGACGCCATCACCGTGGCCGAGAACCCGCTGGCCGCGCCGCGCCTGTCGGGCGTGGCCCTGGCGGGCATGATCCACCGCGCCACGGGTGTGGAGACGGTGGTCCACCTCACGGGGCGCGACCGCAATCTGGTCGGCATGCAATCCACCCTCATGGGGCTGGCCGCCCAGGGCCTGACCAACGTGCTCGCCGTCACCGGCGACCCGCCGCCCCAGGGCACGGACGACGCCGTGACCGGCGTCTTCGACCTGCGCTCCTTCGAGTTGATTTCCCTGCTGGCGCGCTTCAACCGGGGCGAGAACCACGCCGGGGAGCCCCTGCGGCTGCGGCCCAACTTCACCATCGGCGCGGCCTTCAACCCCAACACGCGCAACCCGGCCCTGCAGGTGCAGCGCGCGCGGCGCAAAATCGAAAACGGCGCGCGCTTCCTGCTGACCCAGCCGGTCTACACCCGCGAGGCCGCCGAGCGCTGCGCCGAGCTGACCGCCGACCTCGGCGTGCCGGTGCTGCTGGGAGTCATGCCCCTGGTCAGCGCGCGCAACGCCGAGTTCCTGCACAACGAATTCCCGGGCATTTCCATCCCCGAGGCCATCCGCGAGCGCATGCGCCGCGCCGGGGACCAGGGCGCCCGCGAAGGCACGGACATCGCCTGGGAGCTGCTGGAACCGGCCTGGAAGCTCTTCGCCGGGGTCTACCTCATCCCGCCCTTCAACCGCCACGCCCTGGCGCTGGAGCTGGCCGCGCGCCTGCGCGCGGCGGGGCTGTGGCAGCCCGGAAACTGACCGCGCGAGCCCCCTCCGCCAACCCGCACAGCACGGCGGGCGGCGCACCATCCCGGCGCGCCGCCCGCAAAAATTTCCTGCGGCAGTCCCGCCGCAGCCCAGCCTACCCGTGGCCGGGCAAAACCACCCTCAGGGTCGTGCCTTCCTCCTGCCCCGTGCTCAGGGCCACGCTGCCGCCCATGGCCCGGGCCATGCTCCGGATGGCGTAGGTGCTGAGGCCCACGCCGCCCTGCGTGCCGAAGGAGGCGTAGCGGTCGAAATACCGCTGGCGCATCTCCTCGGGCACCTCGCCGCCGTTGTGGATTTCCAGGACGCACTGTCCGCCGCCCGCAAGGCGCACCGTGACATCCCCGCCCTCGGGCCCGGTCTCCAGGGCGCAGCGCAGCAGATTGGCTATCACCGCGCGGCACAAAGGCCACGACCCGGCGGCCAGCAGCCTGCGCGCCGGAAGGCCGCCCCGGTCATGGTCCCAGTCCAGGGGCCGCCCGTCCAGTTCCACGCGCAGGCCGATGCTCCTTCTGCCCGCCAGGGCGCGCAACTCGGCCCACACATCGTCCAGCAGGGCCAGCATGTCCACGGGCTCCGGCTGGTGGCGGTAACGCCCGGCCTCGATCATGTCCAGGACCAGGGAATCGTCGATACTGTCCACCAGCCTGCGCGCCGTGTGCATCATGCCGCGCAGCAGCTCCTCGGGCTCCCGGGCCAGGGAGTCCGACGCCAGGATGGCCTCGGCCGCGCTGACGATGCCCGCCAGGGGCGAGCGCAACTCGTGCAGCGCCAGACAGCCCGGCCCGCCCTCCAGCAGGCGGTTGACCTGCACGAGCATGGCCACGCAGGCCTCCTCGTCGGCCCCGGGGTCGCCCTGGCCCGCGCAATGTTTTCGCAGGTTTTCGACAACGCTCCTGAACAGCGAAGGATATCGGGCCACCGCCCGCGACACGCTCTCGGATATCCTGCCGTTCATGGCCAAAAGCAGATCAGGGTCCTCGCCCAGCTCGCAGGCCAGGGCCACGACCTTCTTTTCGGACAGGGAGCCCGGCTCGCCCCGCTCGATCTTGCTCAGATACGAGTGATGGACCCGGATGCGGTCGGCCACCTTGCGAATGGAAAACCGTGCATCCCCCTGCAGCAGCGCCTCACGCCGCGTACGAATGTACTCACCAAATAGCTTTCCCATTACATACCATCAATTCTCATCCTGTTTTATCCCGGTTTTCATGACTATTTTGGCTACGGTACAGTAGCCACAAGAATTCTGACAAGAACAAAGCCCCCCGGAGGTGAGGGAATGGCGCCCGGCGCCATCCTCCCGACGCCGGGCGGACACAGGGCGAACGCCGGTGCGCCCCGGTGCCGGGGGGGGGACTCCCGGTGCATTGCCTGGCACGATGTTTTCATGTACCTTTGAATTTCCTGGATATCGGGAAATCTTTGCCCCGGAGGGGGCGCGGATGCTCTCCAAAGACACCCTCATCGCCTGGCTGGACGCCCACGGCCTGCTGACCGCGGACGTGGAGCTCGACGTGCACGACGGCTTCGCGGCGGCCCGGCGCGCCGTGGCGGCCATGCCCGTGCGGACGAAAAGCCGTGCCCTGCCCTGGCTCCCGCGGCCCGCGGGCCTCTTTTTCGCCGTCTGCCGCCACCTGGACGCCGAGGTCGCCGCCGGGCGCCTGGACACGGGAGAGGCCGTGGTCGCGCTGCATCTCCTGCGCGCTGCGGACAAGGCCCTGCACCAGGAAATCACGCGCCTGGAACGCCGCCTGCGGGGCGGGCGGCCCCTGCCGCCCTCCGCGCCCCTCACGGCCCGGGACTACCTGGGAAGCACGGCGGAAACCTTCACCACGCTGGTGGCCGGATAATCCGGCCGCCCCCGGCTGTCCCCGCCCCGGGCCTCACAGGGCCAGGCGGGGCTCCGGGCGAAAAAGACAAGACCGCCCGCCGCGCGCCTGCGCGACGGGCGGCCCCGAGTGGCTGGGTGACGGGCTATTCAACCTTCCCCGGCTCGAACCCGATGGCGGCCACGGCCTTCTTCAGGGCCTCGGGGTCCGGACTGCCTTCCACGGCGGCGCTGGCCTTCTCCAGGCTCACGTCCACCCCGGTCACTCCCGGCACCTTGCGCAGGGCCTCGGTGACGCTGCCCACGCAATGCTTGCAGGACATGCCCCGCACTTCGAGCTTGATCATGACGTTCCTCCTTGGGCGGCGATCCAGCCCTGGGCCTGGGCCAGATCGAGGGTTCCGGCGTAGATGGCCCGCCCGGTGATGGCCCCCTCCAGGCCTTTGGCCGTCAGGGGGTACAAGGCCTTGATGTCGTCCAGGGTATGCACGCCCCCGGCGGCGACGACCGGCAGCCCCGCCGCCACGCACAGCCGCTCCAGGGCGGCGACGTTGACCCCGGTCTGCATGCCGTCGCGGCTGATGTCGGTGTAGATGAGAAACGCGGCGCCCTGTCCGCGCAGGCGCGGCAGCACGTCGAAGACCTCCTGCCCGGCGTCCTGCACCCAGCCCTTGGTCTTCAGCCGCCCGTCCACCGCGTCCAGGGACACACCGATCCGCCCCGGCAGGGCCGCGCACAGCTCGCCGAACAGTTCCGGATTTTCCAGGGCCATGGTGCCGATGATCAGCCGTGTGACCCCCGCGCGAATGTAGGCCTTCGCGGTGTCCAGGTCGCGGATGCCGCCGCCCAGTTGCACGGGGATGTCCAGTTCGTCGCAGATGGTGCGGATCAGCTCGAAATTGCGCGGCTGTCCCGAAAAGGCGCCGTCCAGGTCCACCACGTGCAGGTAGCGCGCGCCCTGGGCGGCCCAGTGCCGGGCCATGGCCGCCGGGTCGTCGCCGAACACGGTGACCTGATCGGCAAGGCCCTGCCTGAGGCGCACGCACTGGCCGTCCTTGATGTCCACGGCGGGAAAAACGATCACAATCCAAGCTCCTTGATTCCGGCGGCCACGCCCTCGCGGGCCAGTTCCCCGGCGCCGACCCACTTGCCCCCGCGCTCGAAAAACTTTCCGGCCTTGAGGAAGTTCTCGGTCAGGGACTGCTGGGTCTCCTCGAACTTGTAGCGCGTCGCGAAGGTCTCGCCGCGCACGTCCAGCAGATGCAGCCACAGGGTCACCGAGGCGGGCCGACGCACGGAAACGTCGCTGCCCTCGCGCTCGCGCCAGGAGGTGATCTGCGGGATGAGCAGCCAGTCCACGTCCAGGCAGCGGCCCACGGCCAGCCAATGCTCGAAGGCGCGGCTGGAGCCGGACTCCTCGGCCAGCACCGTCTCCGCGCACTGCTGCACGGCCTGGGGCCCCAGGGCGGGTTGATGCTTCAACGCCTGGAGCAGCGCCGCGTCCAGGGCGTCCAGGTCCTGGAGGGGCACGACGGGCAGGCCGTTTTCCAGGTAGCCGCCCAGCACATCGCTCGACGAGGACGGTAACTGGAATCCGGCCACGGCCAGCGAGCCCGAGGGGCCTTCCACGGCGGCGGCCGGAGCGCGGCGGCACCCGGCGCCCAGGGAGCTCACGGCCAGGGCGGCCAGCGCGGCCAGGGCCAACAGGAGAAAACGGGTACGGCGTTGCATCAGTCCAGACTCCCCTTGGTGCTCGGCACCCCGTCGCGGGTCCGCGCCGCCGCCTGCCCCAGGGCGAGGCCGAAGCCCTTGAAGGCCGATTCGAGCAGGTGGTGGCCGTTGCGGCCATAGAGAAAATTGATGTGCAGGTTCAGCCCGGCGCGCTGCGCCACGGACTTGAAGAACTCGCGCCACACGTCCTTTTCGTCCCCGGCGACGACGGCGGGCACGGGCCCGTCCTCATAGACGAGATAGGGCCGCCCCGAAATGTCCACGACCACCTCGGTCAGGGCTTCGTCCATGGGCACCCGGGCCAGGCCGATGCGCGCGATACCGCTCTTGTCGCCCAGGGCGTCGGCCAGGGCCTGGCCCAGGCACAGGCCCACGTCCTCCAGGCTGTGGTGGGCGTCCACTTCCAGGTCGCCCCGGCAGGTCAGGGTCAGGTCCAGCCGGGCCCAGAAGGCGAACAGGGTCAGCATGTGGTCGGCAAAGCCCACCCCGGTGGCCACCTCGGCCTTGCCGGTGCCGTCCAGGTTCAGGGCGACCTCGACGCTGGTTTCCTTGGTGGCCCGGTCGTAGCGGGCGGTGCGGGTGCTCATGGCGGTCTCCGTGGTCGATGGCGGGGCCACGGCGGGCAAGGTGCCCGCCAGGATTGATAATGCTCCAAATCCCGGGTGGCGTCAAAGGCCGCACCCCGGCGCGCGGGCGCGGCTCAGGCGGCGGCCTCCTCCTCTTCCGCGGCGGGGGCCGTTTTCTTGCCGAAGAAATGCGCCAGCCAGATGCCGATCTCGTAAAGCAGGACCAGCGGGATGGCCATGAGGCACTGGGAGGCCGGGTCGGGCGGCGTGAGCAGCGCGCCGACGATGAATGCGCCCAGCACGGCGTACTTGCGGCTGCGGCGCAGCCCCGCGGACGACACCACGCCCAGGCGGGCCAGGAAGAAGATGACCAGGGGCAGTTCGAAGGCGATGCCGAAGGCGAACAGCAGCTTGAGGCCCATGGCCAGCGACTCCTTCACCGAAGGCAGCATGACCATGAACTCATTGTCGAAGCTGGAGAAGAACTCATAGGCCAGGGGAGTGACCTTGTAGTAGCTGAATAGCGCTCCGCCGACGAAAAGCATGGCTGAAGCCATGGCCAGGGGCGCAATGTAGCGTTTTTCCTCCTTGTACAGCCCCGGGGCGATAAAGGCCCACATCTGATAGAAGGAATACGGGCTGGTCAGAAATATCCCCGCCACGGCAGCCAGCTTGATGTAGGTGATAAACCCCTCGGCCGGGCTGGTATAGATCAGGTGACCTCCGGAGACGAAGGGCATCAACGGATCGATGATGAAGCGATAGAGATGTTCGGCGAAGGCATAGGAGACGCAGGCCCCGAGGACCACGGCAATGGCCGCCCGGGTCAGGCGGATGCGCAGTTCCTCCAGGTGGCCCAGCAGGCCCATTTCCTGAAGCTCCTCCCCGTCCCCGTCGTCCTTGGCGCCGGGGGCGGCCTCGGATGCGCCGCCTGACTCCGCCCCGGAGGCGGCCTCGGCGGCTGTCTCGGGGCGCGGGGCAATGTCCGCTTCGGGGGCGGAGGTCTCGGAGTCGCCTGCCGCGCCGGTGCCGCCAGCGCCACCGGCATCGCCGTCGGCATCGGCCCCGTCCGCCGCGTCGGCGGACGGGGTGTCCGCGGCGCCTCCGGCGGGCGCGGGGGCATCGTCCCCGGCAACGGGCTCCGGCGCGGGGGTGGCCTGGACGGCGGAATCCTCCCCGGACGCTCCGGGAGCCTCAGGGGTTTCGGGCGCCTCGGGGGCGGTCGGGTCCAGTTCTTCGGGCTTGCGATCCTCGGTCATGGGGCCTCGCGCTGCAATCAGGCGCCCTTGGCGGGCTCTTTGGGGGTCTGGTCGGCCTCGGCAACGGGCGTGGCCGTGGCGGCGGCGTCAACCGTGGCGGCAGGCTCGGCCTTGGCCGGGGCGGCCTTGGGCGCGGCGTCCTCGGGCAACAACTCGCTCTTGGCGCGCGCCACGCGCTCCTGGCGCTCGGCGCGGTCGACCTCGGCGTTGATGGTCCGCTGCACGTCGCTGGTCACGCGCTTGAACTCGCCGAAGGTCTTGCCCAGGGTGCGCGCCACCTGGGGCAGCTTCTTGGGGCCGACCACAAGCAGCGCCACCACGATGATGAGCAGAATTTCCATGGAACCGATGGAACCGAACATGGCTCTCCCTTCGCGTAACAGGTGCTCGGGCCGTCCGGGGCCGGGCAGGGCCGCCCGGGGGCGCCGGGGCGCCCCCGGCCCGCCCTACTCCCACTCGATGGTGCCGGGAGGCTTCGAGGAGATGTCGAAGACCACGCGGTTCACGCCCTTGACCTCGTTGATGATCCGGTTGGACATCCGGGCCAGGATCTCCGAGGGCAACCGCGTCCAGTCGGCGGTCATGGCGTCCACGCTGTCGACCACGCGCAGGGCGACCACGTGTTCATACGTCCGGCCATCCCCCATAACCCCAACGGTTTTAAGAGGCAAGAGCACGGCGAAACCCTGCCAGACCTTGCGGTACCAATCCGTGGCGCGCAACTCGCTCTGCACGATGCGGTCGGCGCGGCGCAGGATGTCCAGCCGCTCGCGGGTGATTTCGCCCACGATGCGGATGGCCAGCCCCGGCCCGGGGAAGGGGTGGCGCCAGATGATGGAATCGGGCAGACCCAGCTCCACCGCCACGCGGCGCACCTCGTCCTTGAACAGCTCGCGCAGCGGTTCCACCAGGGACAGGTTCATGCGCTCGGGCAGTCCGCCCACGTTGTGGTGGCTCTTGATGACCGCGCTGGGGCCGCCCTTGAAGGAGATGGATTCGATCACGTCCGGGTACAGGGTACCCTGGGCCAGGAACTTCACGTTGGGGATTTTGGCCGCCTCGCGGTCGAAAATCTCGATGAAGGTGTGGCCGATGATCTTGCGCTTGCGCTCGGGGTCCTGAACGCCTTCGAGCTTGTCCAGAAACTCGTCCTGCGCCTGGACCCAGACCAGGTTCAGGTCGAAATGCTCCTTCAGGTAGCCCACGACCTCCTCGCCCTCGTTCATGCGCAGCAGGCCGTTGTCCACGAAGATGCAGGTCAGGCGCTTGCCGATGGCCTTGTGCAGCAACAGGGCGACCACGGTGGAGTCGATGCCGCCGGACAGGCCGCAGACCACGTGCTCGTCCGCGCCGATGCGCTCGCGCAGTTCGGCGACGTTGGACTCCACGAAGGAGCTCATGGTCCAGCCTGGGGTCAGCCCCGCGACCTTGAACAGGAAGTTGGCCAGGATCAGGCTGCCGTCGTCGGTGTGCGCCACCTCGGGGTGGAATTGCAGGCAATAGATGCGCCGGGCGGGGTCGGCCATGGCCGCCACGGGCACGTTGCCCGTGCTGGCCAGCACCGAAAAGCCCGGGGGCACGGCCTCCACGTGGTCGCCGTGGGACATCCACACATGATGCACGCCCTTCTCGGCCAGGCCGTCCCACAGGGGGCAGGCGCCGTAGGAGGCGATGGACAGTTCGGCGCGGCCGTACTCGCGGTCCTGGCTGGCGGTGATGCGCCCGCCCAACTCGTGGGCCAGAAGCTGCATGCCGTAGCAGATGCCCAGAACGGGCAGGCCCATCTCCAGGACGCCCTGCTGGAGCTGGGGCGACTCCGCGCCGGTGACGCTGGCGGGGCCGCCGGAGAGGATGATGGCCTGGGGCTTGCGCGAGGCGATCTCCTCGATGGACGCCTCGCAGGTCAGGATTTCGGAGTATACCCCGGCCTCGCGCACGCGGCGGGCGATGAGCTGGGTGTACTGGGACCCGTAGTCGAGGATGACGACCTTGTCGGGGTGCTGCATGACTGGCTCCGCTGGCTGCGGGTTAATAGGAGTCCACCCGGTAGTTGGGCGCTTCCTTGGTGATGATCACGTCGTGCACGTGGCTTTCGCGCAGCCCGGCGGTGGAGATGCGCGTGAAGCGGGTCTTGACGCCCAGCTCGGCGATGGTGCCGCAGCCGGTGTAGCCCATGCCCGAGCGCAGGCCGCCCAGGAGCTGGTAGATGGTGTCCGTGACGGGGCCCTTGTAGGGCACGCGGCCCACGATGCCCTCGGGCACCAGCTTCTTGGACTCGCTGGAGAGCTTGCGCGGCGCGCAGTCCATTTCGCGGCGGTCCTCGGCGGCCTGCTTCTCCTGGAAGTAGCGGTCCGAGCTGCCCTCGCGCATGGCGTCGATGGAACCCATGCCGCGGTAGATCTTGTAGGTCCGGCCCTGGTAGAGGATGGTCTCGCCCGGGCTCTCGTCGGTGCCCGCGAGCATGGAGCCCATCATCACCGTGTTCGCCCCGCAGGACAGGGCCTTGACGATGTCGCCGGAGAACTTGATGCCGCCGTCGGCGATGAGGCAGCGGTCGGCCTCGGCACAGGCCCGGCGGGCCTCCATGATGGCCGTGATCTGCGGCACGCCCACGCCCGCCACCACGCGGGTGGTGCAGATGGAGCCCGGCCCGATGCCGACCTTCACGGCGTCGGCCCCGGCCTCGATGAGCGCCTTGGCGCCCTCGTAGGTCGCCACGTTGCCCGCCACGAGCTGGCAGTTCGGGAAGGCGGCCTTCACCGCCGCCACCGAGCGCAGGATGTTGGCCGAATGGCCGTGGGCCGAGTCGAGCACCAGGAAATCCGCCCCGGCGGACAGCAGGGCCTCGGCCCGGGCGTCGCGGTCGCCGCCCACGCCGATGGCCGCGCCCACGCGCAGCCGCCCCAGGTCGTCCTTGCAGGCCAGGGGATATTTCCTGATCTTCTCGATGTCCTTGATGGTGATGAGCCCCTTGAGGGTGTTGTTCTCGTCCACCACCAGCAGCTTTTCGATGCGGTTCTCGTGCAGGTGGGCCTTGGCCTGCTCCAGGGTCGTGCCCTGGGGCACGGTGACCAGATGCTCGTGGGTCATCACGTCGCGCACCAGGATGTCCGGGTCGGACACGAAGCGCACGTCGCGGTTGGTCAGGATGCCCACCAGCCGCCCCTGCTTGACCACGGGCAGGCCGGAAATCTTGTACTCGCCCATGACGCGCAGGGCCTGGCCCACGGTGATGTCCGGCGGGATGGTCACCGGGTCGATGATCATGCCGCTTTCGGACTTCTTGACCTTTTCCACTTCCAGGCGCTGGCGCTCGATGGGCAGGTTCTTGTGCACGACGCCCGCCCCGCCCTGGCGGGCCATGGCGATGGCCATTTCGGACTCGGTGACCGTATCCATGGCCGCGCTGATGAGCGGCATGTTCAGCTTGAGCGCCGGGGTCAGCCAGGTGCTCACGTCCACCTCGTCGGGCAGCACCTCCGAATAGGCCGGCAGCAGCAGCACGTCGTCGAAGGTCAGTCCGTCATGCGCTATCTTGTCCATGGGCGTCTTCTCCATCCGGCGCGGGGCCGGGCTTTCTGGTTCCGGGCGGGCTAGTCCTCGCCGAGGTACGCCTTGCGCACCTTGGGGTCGTGCAGCAGCGACTGGGAGGTGCCCTCCATGATGACCTCGCCGGTGGCGAGGACGTATCCCCTGTGCGCGATGGTCAACGCCATCTGCGCGTTCTGCTCCACCAGGAGCACGGTGGTCCCGGTGTCGTTGATCTTCTGGATCACGCGGAAGATGTTCTCCACCACGATGGGCGCCAGGCCCAGGGACGGCTCGTCGAGCAGCAGCAGCCGGGGCCGGGCCATGAGCGCGCGGCCGATGGCCAGCATCTGCTGCTCGCCGCCCGACAGGGTGCCCCCGGCCTGCTTGTGGCGCTCGCGCAGGATGGGGAACAGGTCGAAGATCATGGCCTCGTCGCGGCGCATTCCGTCCTTGTCGCGCCGCAGGTAGCCGCCCATGCGCAGGTTTTCGCGCACGGTCAGCCCCGGGAAGATCATCCGCCCCTCGGGCACCTGGGTCAAGCCCATGGCCACGATGCGCTCCGAGGGCAGGCGCGTGATGTCCTGCCCCAGGAACTCGATGCGCCCCTCGCGCGGGCGGGTCACGCCGCTCACGCTCATGAGCGTGGTCGACTTGCCCGCGCCGTTGGCGCCGATGAGCGTCACGATCTCGCCCTCGGCGATGGTCAGGCTCACGCCCTTCAGCGCGTGGATGCTGCCGTAATAGGTATGGATGGCTTCGACCTTAAGCATGGGCGGCACCTCGTCCCAGATAGGCTTCGATGACCCGCTCGTCGCCCCGGATCTCCTCGGGGGTGCCGTCGGCGATCTTCATGCCGTGGTCGAGGACCACCAGCCGGTTGCAGATCCTCATGACCAGTTTCATGTCGTGTTCGATGAGCACCACGGTGACGCCCTCGGCCAGGATGTTGTGGATCAGGTCCACGAGCATGCGCGTTTCCTGGGGGTTCATGCCCGCCGCGGGCTCGTCGAGCATGATCAGCCGCGGCCCGGTGGCCAGGGCGCGGGCGATCTCCAGGCGGCGCTGGTTGCCGTAGGACAGGGCGCTGGCCTGGGCCAGGGCCTGGGCCCCCAGGCCCACGAAGTCCAGCCAGCGCATGGAGCGCTCGATGATCGCGGCCTCCTCCTGGCGCTGGGCCCGGCTGCGCAGCACGGCGCCGAAGAAGTTGGCCCGGCTGCGGCAGTGGCAGCCGATGCGCACGTTGTCCAGCACCGTCAGCTCCGAAAACAGGCGGATGTTCTGGAAGGTCCGCGCGATGCCCAGGGCCGTGACCCGCTCGGGTTTGAAGCCGTTGGTCACCGTGGGCGCGCCCTCCTCGGCCGCGAAGACGACCTTGCCCTCGGTGGGCGCGTAGACCCCGGCGATACAGTTGAACATGGTCGTCTTGCCTGCGCCGTTGGGGCCGATGAGCCCCATGATCTCGCCCCGGCGGACCTCGAACTCCACGTCGTTCAACGCCAGCAGGCCGCCGAAGCGTTTGGTCACGCCGTCGATCTTAAGAATGGGATTCACGGCGGCCTCCGTAGGTCTTTTCGATGCGCGCGGCCAGGGCCACCAGCAGCGGGTTGGTCCTGGCCGTGGCCGCGATGGCCGGGAAGAACCCGGCGGGCTTGAAGCGCATGATGAGGACCATGATCAACCCGTAGAACAGGAAGCGCACCTCGGGCGGCAGGCCGAGCACGAAGAGCACCTCGCGCAGCACCTCGCCCAGGCAGACCATGATCACCGCGCCGATGAGCGCGCCGTGAATGTTGCCCAGCCCGCCGAGCACCACCATGCACAGGACCAGGAACGACTCCCAGAACTTGAACATGTCCGGCGAGAGGAAAAGCTGCCAGCGGGCGAAAAAGGAGCCGCCCACGGCGCCGATGCCCGCCGAGATGGCAAAGGCGATGACCTTGTAGGTCAGGATGTCCACCCCGCAGCTCGCGGCGGCCAGCGGGTCCTCGCGGATGGCGAACCAGGCCCGGCCCAGGCGCGAATCCTCCACCCGGCGCAGGACGAAATAGACCAGCAGCACCATGCACGCCGCGAGGTAGAAATAGGGCACCTCGCCGAAGAACTCCCAGAACCAGTCGGGATTCAGGAACTCCAGGTTCACGTTCACCGGGTCGATGCCCGGCAGGCCCAGGGGCCCGCGCGTGAGCCAGATTTCGTTGGTCAAAAACAGCACCACCAGCTCCGAGAAGCCGAAGGTGACGATGGCGAAGTAGTCGCCGGTCAGCCGCAGGGTCGGCGCGCCGAGCAGAACGCCCCACAGCGCGCCGTTCAGCGCCGCCAGGGGCACGATGAGCCAGAAGCTCATGCCGTAGTGCACCGTGAGCAGGCCCGCCGTGTAGGCCCCGATGCCGTAGAAGCCCACGAAGCCGAGGTCCAGCAGGCCGCAGAAGCCGGGCACGATGTTCAGGCCCATGGCCAGAACCATGTAGATCATGACCAGGATCATGACGTGCAGCAGGTACTCGTTGGCGAAGGGCAGCAGCGGGTAGACCAGCAGGCCCAGGGCCAGGACGATGAGGAGCGGTTTGATCTTGCCCATGTCCGTTCTCCTAGGCCTTGTCGATGACGGCCTTGCCCAGCAGGCCCGAGGGGCGGAAAATGATCACCGCGATCATCACGGCATAGGCCACGCCGTCGCGGTACAGCGACGAGACGTAGCCCGCGCCCAGCGCCTCGGCCACGCCCAGCACGATGCCCCCGAGCATGGCCCCGGGCACCGAGCCGATGCCGCCCAGCACAGCCGCGGCGAAGGCCTTGACCCCCGCCACGTAGCCCATGGTCGGGTACAGCGAGTTGTAATAGACCGACACCAGGATGCCCGCCACCGCGCCCATGGCCGAGCCCAGGGCGAAGGTGCAGGCGATGACGAAGTTGACGTTGATGCCCATGAGCGCGGCGGCGGTCTTGTTCTGCGCCAGGGCGCGCATGGCCGTGCCGATACGCGTGCGGGTGATGATGAGCATCAGCCCGAGCATCATCGTCGTGGTCACGCCGAAGATGAAGAGCTGCAACCAGGTCAGGTACACCCCGGCGAAGGTCAGGGCCGTCTCGTTCAGGTACGCGGGCACCGCGCTCTGCACGAAGGGCAGCGGGCGGCTGCCCCAGATGACCATGGCCAGGTTCTGCAGGAAAATGGACATGCCGATGGCCGTGATCAGCGCCGCCAGACGCGGGGCCTTGCGCAGGGGCTTGTAGGCCACCAGGTCCAGGAACATGCCGATCAGCGCGCAGCAGCCCATGGCCGCCACGATGGCCAGATAGAAGGGCATGCCCACGGCGGTGATGAACGTCACGCACAAAAAGGCGCCGAGCATGTAGACTTCGCCGTGGGCGAAGTTGATCAGTTCGATGACGCCGTAGACCATGGTGTAGCCCACGGCGATGAGCGCATAGATCACACCCAGCGTCAGGCCGTTGACCAGTTGCGGGAGAAGCTGTTCAAGCAAGGGTCACTCCCCGGTGTCGCCAGGGGCCGCAGGGTCGGGAGGAGCGGCGCCCCGGGAGGCGGATGCGGGTTGCAGAATGAAAATGAAGAAACAGGCTGGAACCGGGCCCAGCCTGTTTCATGCTCACTTCCTGAATGGTCGCGGCTACTTGAGCTGCTGCGCGGGAATCATCTCCCCGCCCTTGACCACCTTCACGAAGGCGGGCTTCTGGGCGTCGCCGTGTTCGTCGAAGAAGGTCAGGCCGGACACGCCGTGGAAGCCCTTCTCGGGGGTGTTCATCCCGGCCATGTACTCGCGGACCTTGGCCCGGTCGGCCCCGGCCTTTTCGATGGCCTGGAGCAGAATGCCTGCGGCGTCATAAGCGTTGGCGCTCATGTAGTCAACATCGCGGTTGTAGCGGGCCTTGAAGTCCACCAGGAACTTCTGGGCCTCGGGGCCGGCCTCGGAGGCCAGGAAGGGCGTGGTGATGTAGGTGCCCTCGGAGGCGTCGCCGGCCAGCTTGATGTAGTCCATGTTGTCGAAGCCGTCGGCGCCGAACTTCAGCACGTCCAGGCCGATCTTCTTGGCCTGGGAGGCGATGAGGGCGCCCTCGTTGTAGTAGCCGGACAGGAAGATGCCGTCCGGAGCGGCGGCCTTCAGCTTGGTCAACTGCGGGGTGAAGTCCGGGGTGCCCTTCACGTAGGCTTCCTCGCCGACGATGCTCAGGCCCAGGCCCTTGGCCTCGCCCACGAAGGCGTCCTTCAGGCCGATGCCGTAGTCGTTGTTCTCGTAGAACACGGCGACCTTCTTCACGCCCAGGACTTCCTTGGCGTAACGGGCCAGGAACTTGCCCTGGAAGTCGTCGCGGTACACATCGCGGAAGGCCCAGACCAGACCCTTGCGGTCCTTGTTCTGGTCGGAGATGGCGACGTTGGTGGCGGTGGGGGAAATGGCGGCGATGCCCGCGCGGGTGTAGGTGGGCAGGGCGGCGAGATGGGCCGAGGAGCACAGGTGGCCCACGATGCCCACGATCTCCTCGTCACGCGCGATCTTGGAGGCCACGGTGTTGGCTTCCTTGGGGTCGCACAGCTCGTCCATCCAGACGACCTCGATCTGGGAACCGTTGATGCCGCCGGCGGCGTTGACCTCTTCGACCTTCATGGTCACGCCGGCCTTGACGTTGTCGCCGTAGGCCGCCGCGGGGCCCGAGAAGGGCGAGGCGCAGGCGATCTTGATGGTTTTCGCGTAGGCGGGAGCGCTCATCAGGGCGATCACGCAGGCCAGCAGGACAGCTTTGGACCATCCGAATTTCATGAGATCCTCCACGGATAAAGTTTGGCGGGCGGGCGGGTGCCGAGCCCCTTGCCTGGGCTTCCCGGGGCGCGTTTGCGGGGGGAGGTGCGCCGCAGGGAAGCTTTACAATCGCAAGGCAGACAAGTGCCATGAACCCAGCGTTCGTGTCAAATCGTTTACCCGTCGTTTCCCCGCGTGTGCCGGGCGTGCGGCGCCCGCCGGGCCGCTCCTCCCGGGCCGCGAAGGCCCGGCTCCGGCCCGGCCTATTGCAGCCCCTTGACCTCGTCGCGGGCCTGCTGGCGGGTCTGTTCGTCCACGTCGGGCGCGTCCACCACGGCCTGGAAAAACTCCCGGGCCTTGGCCTTGTCGTCCAGGAAGTGCCCGTAAAGCACGCCCAGGTTGTAGCGGGCCATGACGTTCTGCGGGGCCAGTTCGAGGATGGTTTCGAACTTGGCGGCGGACTCGCGGTACTTCTCGCGGTTGAAATCGCAGATGCCCAGCATGCTCAGGACCTCGACGTTGGCCGGGGCCACGGCCAGGGCGCGTTCCAGCAGTTGCGTGGCGCGGTCCCACTGGCCCATGCGCATGAACTGCTCGCCCAGAATGGCCAGGGTGTCCACGTCCTCGGGGTTTTCCTGCAGGCGCTGCATGAGGGTGGCGATCATCTTCATGCCCGTCTCGTCGCCCTGCTGCTGGTCGTGATCGTGGTCGTCGGCCTGGGCGCTGCGCGCCTGACGCGGGGCCTGGACCAGGGAGGGGTTGTCCACCCGGTAGGCGAAGGACCACAGAAACATGGCCACCAGCCCGGCGGCCACGAAGCCCACCACGAGCTTCACTCCGGAAGAGGGACCGGCGGGGCTTCCCGCCGGGGCGGCGGCCCTGTTCTCGCGCGTTTTGCTCTTCTTGTTAGCCATTGCGGAGCTGCTCCATTTGCACGATGCGGGTTTCCAGGCGCCGCTGGCGGGCGCCGAGCAGCAGCAGGTAGCCGCCGATACCGAGCCACACGGCCACGTTGGCCGCAAGCAGAGCGGTCTGATAGTCCATTGTCATACTCCCCGGGGCGCGCGGCCCCGTTGTCGGTGCGGTGAAAATCCTACAGCGCGTCCTGGCGGGCCAGGGCGTCCAGGGCGTCCACGGTGCGCATCTGCCGGGCGCGCAGGCCGGTCATGGCCAGCCACAAGAGCCCGAAGGCCCCCAGGCAGACGAACATGGCCGTGAGCATTTCCGGCTCCAGCCCGCCGCCTGTCTTGCCGAGCACCGAGGGATGGATGCTGCGCCACATGCGTGCGGACAAAAAGACCAGCGGAACGTCCACAAAGGCCACGATACCCACCACGGCGCAAACCAGCCCGCGCCGCTCGCCGCCGATGCCCGAAGCCCGCAGCACAAGGTAGCCGCAATAAACGAACCACATGATCAGCGTGGTGGTCAGACGCGGGTCCCAGGTCCACCACACGCCCCAGGCCACGCGGCCCCAGAGCATGCCCAGCACCAGGGCCAGCCCCGAGAACAGCACGCCGACCTCGGCGGCGGCCCCGGCCCAGAAGTCCAGCCCCGGGCTGCGGCGCATCAGGTAGCCCACCCCGGCGGCGAAGACCACGAAGAAGCTGAACAGGGCCCACCAGGCCAGGGCGATATGGAAATAGAAGATCTTCTGCACCGGGCCCATGGTCATCTCCACCGGCGCATGGACCCACACGAAATACTGCGCCGCGCACAGGGCCACGGCGGCGGCAACGGCCACGGGGGCCAGCCAGCCGCCCGGTTTCGACGAATTCGCGCCCACTGTGCTCACTCCGGTTTGATCCTCACATGCATCCGCTGCCGGGCGGCCTCGCCCTCCACGCGCAGCTCGAAGCCGTCCAGGGCCTCGATCAACTGGCTCAGTTTCGAGTAGCCGTAGTTGCGCGGGTCGAAGTCCGGCATGGTCTTGGCCAACTGGTTGCCCACCGAGCCGAGGTGGCTCCAGCCGTCGTCGTTGGAGCGCCCGGCCACCGCCGCCTTGAGGGCCGCCACAAGCCGGCAGTCCAGGTCGCAGTCGTCGTCCGGGCCCGGGGCCTGCCCGGCGGCGCTTCCCGCCAGCAAATGCCCGTTCTTGCTCAAAATTTCCGTATACACGAACTTGTCGCAGGCCTGGACGAAGGGCTTGGGCGTCTTCTTCTCCCCGAAGCCGTAGACCGTCAAGCCCTGCTCGCGGATGCGCGTGGCCAGCCGCGTGTAGTCGCTGTCGCTGGATACGATGCAGAACCCGTCGAATGTGCCGGTGTGCAGCAGGTCCATGGCGTCGATGATCATGGCCGCGTCCGTGGAATTCTTGCCCTGGGTGTAGGCGAACTGCTGCACGGGCTGGATGGCGAACTCGTGCAGCACGTCCTTCCAGCCCTTGAGGTTGGGCGTGGTCCAGTCGCCGTAGGCCCGCTTGACGCTGGCCACCCCGTAGAGAGCGATCTCGTCCAGCAGGGCTCCGACCTTGGTGGCCTGGGCGTTGTCGGCGTCGATGAGCACCGCCAGTTTCATGACCGCCCTACTCCTCCCCGCCGTAGACGAACGGGAACAGGATCAGCGCCGCGCCGCTGAACAGGGCGTCGAAGGCCCCGGCCAGCCCCAGCCAGCCGGTGGTGTCGGCGCCGTCGCCCGCGAAGCAGGCCGCGAAAATCTTGATGCCCGCCAAAAGCAGCGGCACCAGCAGCGGAAAGAGCAGCAGCGTGAGCAGCGACTCGCGCGCCGCCTGCCCCTGGGCCAGGGCGCCCAGAAGCGCGCCGAGCACCACCACGCCCCAATCCGCCAGGGCCAGCCCCAGCAGGGCCTGCCCGGCGCCACCGCGCACGCCCTGGCCCAGAAAGGCCACCGCCGCCGGGAAAAACACCGCCTGGGCGATGAGCAGCAGGGTCAGCCCGGCCAGGGCCTTGCCCAGCCAGACCCCATGCACCGGCACCGGCGCCAGCACCAGGGCCAGCCGCGCCCCGTTGTGCTCTTCCAGGGCGTAGAGCGTGTTGAACACGAGCACCATGGCGAACAGCGAGGCCAGCCAGAAGATGCCCGCCGCCGCCTGGGGCGGCACCAGCTCCCCGGGCGGGCGCGAAAGGCTGAACACGAAAATGAGCAGCAGCCCCAGCAGCACGGGCTGGGCCAGCCCCACCCCGCCGCCGAGCACCAGGCGCAGGTCCTTGCGGGCGATGGTCAGCGCCGCGCGGATCATGCCGCGCCCTCCGCGGCCACGGCGCCTGCGGGCGTGAACCCCCGCGCCGGGCCGAAGTAGGCGCAGGCGCCGCCCTCCAGGGCCAGCACGAGGTCCGCGCGGGGCAGGTCGCCCGCCACGTCGTGGCTGACCCAGACCACCGAGGCCCCGCGCTCGCGGGCCGCCGCGATTTCGGCGCGCAGCACGTCCAGGCTGCGCTGGTCCAGCCCGGTGCCGGGCTCGTCCAGGAACAGCAGTCGCGGGGCGGGCAGAAAGGCCCGCGCCAGGGACAGCCGCTGGGCCATGCCGCGCGAGAAGTTTCCGGCCATCTCGTGGGCCGCGCGCTCCAGGCCCACCCGGGCCAGGGCCGCCGTCAGGGCCGCGTCGCCCGCGTCCAGCCCGTAGAGCCGCGCCCAGAAGCGCAGGTTCTCCAACGCCGTCAGGCGCGGATAGAGAAAGGTCTGGTGCCCGACGTAGCCCACGGCCCCGGCGGGGCAGCCCAAATCCACGGCGCCCGCCGTGGGCCGCGAAAGCCCGGCCATGATGCGCAGCAGCGTGGACTTGCCCGCCCCGTTGGCCCCGACCACGAGCAGCACCCGCCCCGCGTCCAGCTCGAAGGAGAGCTTGCGGAAGACGAGCCTGGGCCCGTGGAATTTGGCCACCCCGGACAGGCGCAGCAGCATGGTCTATCTCCTGCGGCCCAGGGCGATGAACGGGATGAGGGACATGATCGTCCCGCCGATCCAGACCCAGTTCACCAGCGGGTTCACCGCCAGCTTCAGGGTCGCCGCGCCCGAGGCGTCGTGGGCCAGCACGGTGGAGTACAACTCGTCGCCCAGGCCCGGGATGACCGAGACCTCGGAAAAGGCCTGGCGCTCGAAGTTGCGGTACACGCGGCGCTCGGGGCGCAGGGTGCCCAGGGCGCGGCCCTCGCGGCTGACCTCCACCACGGCCTGGAAGCTGGCCATGGCCTCGGAGGAGGACTCCTCGCCGCCGACGTAGGTGAAGTCGTAGCCCTTCAGGCTGGTGGAGGCGCCCTTGTCGAGGCGGACCTCCACACTGTCGGCATACGGCCCGGAGAAGGCCACGCCGAGGACCATCAGCGCCACGCCCACGTGCACGCCGTAGGCGCCCCAGGAGAAGCGGCTGGCGCGCAGGTGCGCCTGGGTGGCGAACAGGGCCGCGATGCCCGCGAGGCCGGAAACGGCCGCCGAGGCCGCGATCAGCGGCAGGGGCATGCGCACGCCCACGGCGTAGAAGAACATGCCCGCCGGAACGAGCGAGGCGGCCACGGCGACGAACAGCCGCTTGTCGCGCAGGCCGCCCTTCCAGCCCAGCCAGGGGCAGAAGACCAGGAACACGGCCATGGCCGCGAACAGCGGCAGGCACACGCGGTTGTAGAACCCGGCGTCCAGGCCCACGGGGCTCGGGCTCCACAGGTGCGAGATCACCGGCCACATGGTGCCCAGGAAGATGACCGCCGCCGTGGCCAGCAGCAGCCACGCCGCCGCCACCAGGAACCCCGGGCGGGACAGGAATTCGTCCAGCGGCCGGGCCGCGCCGTTGGGCATCAGGAAGGGCACGCCCACGGCCAGGGCGGCCAGGGCGAGCTGGAACACCAGCAGCACCCCGCCCACGCCGCCGTCGCCGAAGGCGTGCAGCGAGTCGATGACCCCGCTGCGCACCACGTAGGTGGCGAAGAAACAGAGCAGCAGCGTGAACACGGCCAAAAAGACGTTGGAGCGATGCAGCGAGCCGCGCCGGGCCTGGATCACCGCCGTATGCAGGAAGGCCGTGGACGCCAGCCAGGGGATCAGCGAGGCGTTTTCCACCGGGTCCCAGGCCCAGTAGCCGCCCCAGCCCAATTCCATGTAAGCCCACCACGCGCCGAGCACGATGCCCGCCGTGAGGAACGCCCAGGACACCAGGGCCCAGTTGCGCGCGCCCGTGAGCCAGCCCTCGGCGTCGCCGTCCAGCCACGCGGCCAGGGCCAGGCAGCCCGGCACGGTGAAGCCCGCGTAGCCGATGAACAACAGCGGCGGATGGAAGACCATGCCCGGGTTGCGCAGCAGCGGGTTCAGGCCGTTGCCGTCCGCCGGGGTCGGGGCCAGGATGAGAAACGGGTTGGTCGGCCCGGTGAGCACCAGCAGGAAGAAGACCTGCACCGCGCAATGCATGAGCCAGAACAGGGCCTTGGCCCGGGGCGAGAGCCGCCGGTAGGCCGGGGTCGCCAGGAAGACCCAGCCCATGACCGCCACGCACAGCGCCCAGAACAGGAACGACCCGGCCTGCCCGGCCCAGAAGGCCGTCACGGCGTAGAACATGGGCAGGTACTGGTCGGTGTACGACGCAACGTACTGGAAGGAGAAATCGCGGGACACCAGGGCGCGCAGGAGCACCGCCGAGGCGGCCAGGATCAGGGCCAGGGCCGCGCCGTGGCCGCGCTCGATCCAGCGCACGGAGTCCGCGCGGCTGGCGTCGCCGGGGGCGACCAGGGCCGCCCAGGCCGCCACGGCCCCGGAGGCCAGGGTGGCCAGCATGGCCGCGACCAGACAAAAGAATCCCAGGGTCTGCATGAGGTTCCTCGTTTCAGGGTGGCCCGGCCCCCGCAAGGCGGAAGGCCGGAGACGGAGGCGCGGGGCGCCGTCAGGACTGGTGGGCCTTCTCGGCCTTTTCCTCGTCGCGCATCTTCTGATACTTGGAGGGGCATTTGGTCATCAGGGTCCGCGCGGTGAAGGCGTGGGCTCCGGGGGCGACCCCGCCCTCGACGATGACCTCCACCCCGGCCTTGAAGGTGTCGGGCACCGCGCCGGAGTAGGAAACCATGATCGCCCGCGAGGTGTCGTCCTTGTCCAGCAGGCGGAAGGTGGCGCCCATGGTGCCGGGCCCGCCGGAGAGGTCGGCCTCGTCCACGATGCCGAAGAGCCGGGCGTTTTTCAGCTCGCCCTCGGGCAGGGCCAGGGCCTCGGCGACGTTGACGAAATACACGCTGCTCTCGGACACGCCCGAGAAGATCAGCCAGCCCAGCCCGCCCAGCAGCAGGACCAGGGCGGCGGCGTAGATGCTCTTGTTGTTTTTCTTGGCCATGCGTCAGCTTTCCTCGCGGCCTTCACGACCGTCGGCAAGACGTTCGCTGCGTTGGCGGGCCAGGGCGCGGGTATCGACGACCTCGTCGGTCTCGTCCACGATCTCCTTGCCCAGTATCTCTTCGAGCACGTCTTCGAGCGACACCACGCCGCCCACCCCGCCGTACTCGTCCAGGACGATGCACAGATGCATCCGCGAATCCAGGAATTTTACCAGCAGCCTGTCCAGGGTCAAGCTTTCCTGGACGAAACGCGCGGGCTTCATCAGCTCGGCCATGCGCAGCCCGTCGCGGTCGTCGGCCTGGGCCTGAAGGACTTCGCGGCGGTAGACCACGCCGACGATGTTTTCCGGGTCGTCGTCGACGAAGACGGGCACCCGGCTGTACGGCCAGGCGTTGCCCTCGGCGCGGGCCTCGCCCACGGTGGTCTGCGCGGGCACCGAGAAGACCACCGTGCGCGGGGTCATGATGTCGCGCACCACCTTGAGGTCCAGGCTCAGGATGTTCTTGATGGACTGCTCCTCGTAGGGCTTGAGCACCCCCGAGCGCCGCGTCAGGCTGACCAGGGCCGCGATGTCCTCCTCGGTGTGCCGGGGGCCGACGGTCTTGCGCTGGAGCAGCCGGGACACGAAGCCCAGCAGGAACGTCACCGGGCTGAACACCCACACCAGCACCTGCAGCGGCTTGGCCAGCGCCGGAGCCAGGGACCGGGCGTAGAGCACGCCCATGGTCTTGGGCAGAATCTCCGAGAACACCAGGATGACCACCGTGAAGCCCGCGGCGAACAGGGCCATGTGCTCCGCTCCGAAGGCCCGGGCCGCCGCCGCGCCCGCCACCGCCGCGCCCGCCGTGTTGGCCACGGTGTTCAGGGTCAGCACGGCGGCGATGGGCTTCTCCACGTCCGAACGCAGGGCGTAGAGGATGTTGCCCGAGGGGCGCCCGGCCTTGCGCAACTGCTCGATGCGGCTCCAGGGCACGGAGTACAGCACGGCCTCCGTCACCGAACAGAAAGCGGAAATGCCCACGGCCAGGACGACGGTAATGATCAGGTCAAACATGGCCGGACCGTCCTGCATGGCCGGAGAGCGACGCCTCAAGGCGTCCGTCGGGAGGGGCGGGGTCGTCGCACACGGGTTCGTCCATCACCATATCTAGGCAGAATGTACCAAAGGGGCACAACCCGCGCAAGAGACAATATTTGCACAAAAGGCCCATACGACGCGGCTTCCCGGCCGCAGCGGCGCTCCTGCCGCCCTCTCCCTCCCTTGACGAAAGCGCCGCCATGTCACACATAGGGGCGATGGCGCCCCACGGGCCCGCCCACCCGGCAGCACGCATGAAATCCATCACCGACCTCATCCTCGACCGCGACGGCACCGTCATTTACGACCGCCATTACCTGGCGGACCCGGCGGGCGTGGAGCTTCTGCCCGGCGCCGGGGCCGCACTGGCCCGGCTGGCCCGCGCCGGGGTGCGCCTGCATCTGGCGAGCAACCAGTCTGGCATCGGGCGCGGCTATTTCACCGAGGCCGACCAGCAGGCCGTTCATGCCCGGCTGGTGGAGCTGCTGGCCGGGCACGGCGTGACCCTCGCGGGCGCGGTCCACTGCCCGCACGCGCCCGAGGAGCATTGCGCCTGCCGCAAGCCGGCCCCGGGCCTGTGGCTGGCCCTGGCGCGCGACTGGAACCTGGACCCCGCGACCACGGCCATGGTCGGCGACAAGGAGGCCGACGTGGGCCTGGGCCTGGGGGCCGGGCTGGCGGCGTCCATCCTGGTGCTTACGGGCAAGGGCGCGGCCCACGCCGCGCGCCTGGGCCTGCCCGAACCGTCCGGCCCCTGGCGCGAGATCGCGCCCCGCGCCCCGGGTCGGCCGCACCTGCTGGCCCGCGACCTGGACGCCGTGGCCGACTGGCTGCTGGGCCGGGGCGCCCGGGCCGCAAACACCCCCGCCCGGGAGGTCCGGCCATGAAAATCGCCCTGTGGAATACGGCCTTTCTGGGCGACGCGGTGCTGACCCTGCCGCTCATCCACACCCTGGCCCAAGGCTTCCCCCAGGCGGAGCTGCACTTCTACGTGCGCGCCGGGCTGGAGGGGCTGTTCGCGGCCCAGCCGGAGCTGGCGGGCGTGCACGGCTTCGCCAAACGCGGCGGGCAGGCCGGGCTGGCCGGAGCCTACGCCCTGGGCCGCGCCGCCGCCCGCGAGCGTTTCGACCTGTGGATCTCGGCACACAGCAGCCTGCGCAGCGCCCTGATCGCCCGCTGGTCCAGCGCGCCCCGGCGCATCGGCTACTCCCGGCCCCTGGCCAACCAGTATTTCTACACCCACACGGTGGACCGCGCCTTCCGGCGCCTGGACGAAATCGAACGCCTGCTGCGTCTGGCCGAGCCGCTGGGTCTCGCCCCGGTGGCCGAGCCCCGGCTGGTGCTCCCGGCCCCGGCGCTGGAGCGCGCGGCGGCCTTTTTCGCCGCCCGGGGCGGCGAGCCCGTGCTGGGCATCCATCCCGGCTCCACCTGGCCCACCAAGCAGTGGCCCCCGGAATACTTCAGCCGCGTGCTGGACATGGCCCTGGATGCCGGGATGCGCGTGGCGCTCTTCGCCGGGCCCGGCGAGGAGGCCCTGGCCCGCGGGGTGCTCGCCGGGGCGACCTCGGCGCACAAGGCCGAACGCGTGGCCGACCTGTGCGGGGCCCTGAGCCTGCCGGAACTGGCCGCGCATATCGGCGGCCTGGGCTGCTACCTGTCGGGCGACTCCGGGCCCATGCACCTGGCCTGGGTCCAGGGCGTGCCGGTGACGGCCATTTTCGGGCCCACGGTGCGCCGCCTGGGGTTCTTCCCGCGCGGGGAGCGCTCCACGGTGCTGGAAGTGGACCTGCCCTGCCGGCCCTGCTCGCTGCACGGGCCGCGCCAATGCCCCCAGGGGCACCACCGCTGCATGCGCGACGTGACGCCCGAGGCGGCCTTCGCCTCGGTTGCCGCGCAGATGGGGATGACGCCATGAGCACGACCCGGGGCCAAGCCCTGCCCGATCGCTGGCTGGTGGTCCGCTTGAGCGCCCTGGGCGACGTGGTGCTGGCCACCGGGGTGCTGGAGCACCTGCGCGCCGTGCTGGGCTGGGAGTTCCATTTCCTGACCCGCCCGGCCTTCGCCCCGGCCCTGCAGGGGTTGCCCTCGGTGCGCAAGCTCGTGCTGCCCGAGCCCGGGGCCATGCACGGAGCGGCGTGGTTCTCGGCCTGCCGCGACCTGGCCGCGCGCCACGAGGGCTTCGGCCTGCTCGACCTGCACGGCAACCTGCGCTCGCGGACCCTGGCCGCCCTGTGGCGCGGGCCGGTGCTGCGCGCGCCCAAGCTGGCCCTGCCCCGGCGCCTGTTCGGCCTGACGCGCGGCGAGCGGCTGCGGACCTACCTGGAGCGGACCAACGTGCCCCAGCGCTACGCCCTGGCCGTGCTGCAGGAGGCCCCGCCGCGCGAGGCCCTGCGCCCGGTGATCCACCTGCGCGAGGAAGAGCTGGCCTTCGGGCGCGACCTCGTGGCCGGGCTGGGCGACGACGTGCCCGTGTGCGCCCTGCACCCCTACGCCACCCATGCGGGCAAGCGCTGGCCCACGGGCCACTGGCATTCCCTGGCCCAGCGGCTGGCCATGACCGGCTGGAAGACGGTGGTCGTCGGCCGCCACAAGGAGCCCCTTTTCGCCGTGGATCCGCCCGAAGGCACCACGGACCTGACCAACGCCACGGACATCCGCCAGACCTGCGCCATCCTCTCCCAGTGCCAGGCCCTGGTCACCGGCGACTCGGGGCCGATGCACCTGGCCACCGCCGTGGGCACGCGGGTGGTGGCCCTGTTCGGGCCCACGGTACGCGCATGGGGTTTCGCGCCCAGCGGCCCGCGGGATGTGGTGCTCGAAGCGCCCCTGCCCTGCCGCCCGTGCTCGCTGCACGGAGGCCGGGGCTGCCGCCGGGGCGAGCGCTGCATGCGCGAAATCGACCCCGACGCCGTGGCCCGCGCGGTGCTCGTGCGCTCCGGTGCCGACGCGCAGGGCCGGCCCGGCGACTGAAAGGAAACTCCCCCGTCCCCTTTACCTCCCCTGCCGGATGTGGCATAGATTGAGGTGGAACCCCTGGTTCCGGGCGGGTCCGGGAAGCCCGCCCCGGAGGCCCATGCCTCATCTCCTGGCCGCGCTGCTTTGCGCTGCCCTGGTCCTGGGCGCACCTGCCGCCGCAAGAAGCGGCAATGCGCTGACGCTGCATTGCGCCTATCCGGAAAGCAGCCTGTACGGTCGCGCCATGCGGGCCCTGGCCGCCGATGTCCTGGCCCGCACCGGGGGCGAGGTGCGCATCGCGGTTCCGCCGGAGGGCATGGCGGGCCTGCGCGGGCCCGAGCTGCTGGAGACCGTGCGCGACGGCGCCGTGCCCATGGCCCTGATGCTCATGGGCGAGGTCTCGCGCTCCGAGCGGGCCTTCGCCATCAGCACCCTGCCGCTGCTGGCCCGCTCGCCCGACGACGCCCGGCGCCTGCACGACAGTTGCCGCCCGCTTTACGAAACCCTGTGCGCCCACTGGAACCAGACCCTGCTGCTGGCCGCGCCGTGGCCCGCCTCAGGGCTCTTCTCGCGCGAGCCGCTGCGCACGGAGGCCGACCTGGCCGGGCTGCGCATGCGCGTCTACGACACGACCATGGCCGGCTTCTTCTCCCGCGCCGGGGCCCGCCCCGCGGACCTGCCCTGGGTCGATCTCGCCTCCGCCCTGAACGGCGGCGTCCTGGACGCCGTGCTGACCTCGCCCTCCTCCGCGCGCGACGTGACCCTGTGGGAACACCTGCACCACTTCCTGGCCCTGGAACTGGCCTATCCCCTGACCATGCTGACCATCAACGCCCAGGCCCTGGAGGCCCTGGCCCCGGCCCACCGCGCGGCCCTGCGCGACGCCGCCGCGCGGGCCCAGGAAGACCTGTGGCGCGAGGTCGCCCGGGAGGAGCAGCGCGATCTTGCGGTTCTGCGAAACTACGGGATAGAGGCCCGGCGCCCGGAACCGGCCCTGCAACAGGCCCTGGAGGCCCTGGCCGACGACATGCGCCGCGAATTCCTCTGGCGCGCCGGGGCCGACGCCGCCCAGGCCCTGCGCCGCTACGAGGAGGGCCGCAGGCCCTAGCAGGCCGTCGCAAATGGCGGGAGGCACGGCAACGGAAAATCCGGGGCGCGCAGCGTATCTCGCCTGCGCACCCCGGATTTTTCCGTCGACGCAGCCGTTCGCCGTTTTGGGCCGACCTGCGAATCCTGATTTCCCCAACGCCGGCTAGGGGTCCGAAACCAGCGGCAGGGGCCGCCCGCCCTCGCGCTGGATGGAACAGTGGCGCACCACGTACAGCCCCGAAACCTCGTCGTGCCACTGGCCCTCGCCGGTGATGGCCTCCCAGTACTCGCCGTAGCGCCGGGAATACTCCTCGGCCACGATCTCGTCGCCGCGCCTGCTGGGCTCGGGCAGGCCGCTGCGCTCGGCCTCGCGGCGGAACTCCTGGAAGCGCATGTCTTCGCTGACGCTCTCGAAGACGAAGGCCAGGGGCGTGACGATGGGGATAAGCGGCGCCCCGGCGGCCACGGTGAGCACCACCTCGCCCGCCACGCCCATGCCCAGGCGCCCGAGCTTGCCGCCGCGCGCGCCCTCCCGCTCCTGCTGCGTGGCCGGGCGGAAGAGCAGCACGATGCGGCAGCCGTAAAGCTGCTGGAAATTCGTCTCCACATGGTAGTATCTGAGGGCCTGGGAGATGAACCCGGCCACATGGCCCAGGTAGACGCCCCGGGGCAGGTGGACGGTGCCCTGGTTCTGCTCTCGGGCGTGGAGCAGGCAGCCGAAGAGCGTGTCGGGCACGCCGCGCCCGCTGCTTTGGCCCTGGCGACAGGTCACGTCCACGTAGCCCCAGCCTTCGGGCAGGGCGGCGGGGTCCTGGTGGGCGGGTTCCGCCGGGGCGGCCTGACGCGCCGCGTAGCCCGCCAGGGGCGGTTTGGCGCATCCGGCCAGGATCAGCAGGGCGGCCAGGGCCAGGGCCAGCAGGGCCGGGCGCCCCGCCCTTGCGGGCGGCGGACCCGGCGGCGGACCCGAAAACAGACGGGGCGGCGGGCAGAACGGCGGGAGGCGGGACAGCTTCACGTGACAGGGCGCCCGGGCAACAGGTTCGTTGGACGACCGGAGAATAGCACAATGCCGGGCCGGACCACAACTCCGGCGGCTCCGGCCCCATGGAAAAGGATTCAATTTCCCGCCGTTTGCACGTATCCTGCGCCGCGAAACAGCGACAACACAACCCAGGAGCGACCATGACCCCCGACTACGGCTTCACCTCGGTGGCCAATCTGCGCTACGGGCGCTCGCCCCGGCTGGACGCCTGGCTCTTGCATTTCATGACCGAGAACAACCTCGACCACGCCATAGATCCCGAAAAGAACGCCTCCCCGGAGCAGATCCGCTTCATGGTCGCCCTGCCCGACGAGCAGTCGGTCTACGGCCCGTTCTCCGACCGGCGCCTGCCCCTGCTGCTCAGCTCGCGCATGGATGCCGGGCTGCGCCGCGAATACCACGCCAAGTGGCTGGCCCTGGTCGGGCTGGTGCGCCGCTTCGTGGGCGACCGCGCCCTGCGCAAGCGCATTCTGCTGCTGTGCAGCCACAAGTACCGCATGGTCCAGACCACGCCGATCATCATCCCCTCGCGGCTGATGAAGCGCTTCATCACCATCTTCCTGTCCCTGTGCGGCGAGGTCGACCCCTACCGGGGCATCAAGGCGCGCTACAACGCCCAGGCCCACGAGGCGACCGGTTCGCCCGAGCTGGACCGGCTGCTGAACGTCTGCCCCGGCGAGGCCCCGGCATGCCGCCGCCTGTCCGACTTCCGCTTCGACCTGGACATGATCGAACTGACCCGGCTGATGATCCTGTCCACCATGGCCGACATCTGGACCGGGCCTTACTACCAGGACGCCTGCGAGAAAATCCGCGACCACGACCTGGAGCACCACGAGGCCACCCGCCTGCTCGCCCGGACCTTCGCCCGGGGCCGGACCAAGGGTCTGAAAATCCTCTACCTGCCCGACACGGCGGGCGGCCTGATGTTCGATCTGCTCATCATCCGCACCTTGATCCGCCAGGGGCATCGGGTCGTCCTGGCCCTCAAGGAGGGCTTCCACTTCGACGCCCCGACCTTCTGGGACCGCTTCCACGACCCGGTGCTGCACCGCCAGCTCGAAGGCGCGCATTTCATGGAGGACAACCGCGCCAGCAAGAACGCCCTGCTGCGCGCCATGCGCGAGCACCCGCTGCTGGTCGTTTCCGACGGCACCCGCGAGGAGCTGAACCTCTACCGCACCAGCGTGACCTTCGCCCGGGCCTGGAAGGAGGCCGACCTGATCCTGGCCAAGGGCGAGCCGCAGCACCGCCGCCTGCTGCGCACGGCCCAGGAGTTCACCCGCGACATCTTGTGCTTCCACCGCGACGAGGGCGGCGCCTTCAGCCTGCGCGTGAAGCCCAGGGCCGAGTCGGTGGTCAAGTTCAGCGAGGGCGAACTGCTGGACAAGGCCGAGGAAATCATCGCCGCCATGCGCCAGGCCCGGACCCAGGGCCAGACCGTGATGTTCTACAGCGCCATCATCGGCTCCATCCCCGGCCAGACCTCCATGGCCATCAAGGTGGTCGACACCTTCGTGCGCGACCTGCGCTCCAAGCTGGAGCACGCCTACATCATCAACCCCGCCGAGCACTTCGAGGAGGGCATGGACGCCGACGACCTGATGTTCATGTGGGAGACGGTGCAGCGCAGCGGGATGATCCAGGTCTGGCGCTTCCAGACGACCCAGGACATCGAGCGCAGCTTCGAGCTGATGGGCAGCCGGGTGCCCCCGGCCTGGGCGGGCAAGGACTCGACTTTCTCCACCGGCTGCACCAAGGAGATGCGCATCGCCCTGGACATGCAGCGCAAGTATCCGGAAATGCAGATTATCGGCCCCAGCCCCGAGCGCTTCTTCCGCCGCAGCGAATACGGCGTGGGCAAGTTCAGCGACCAGGTGCTGGGCTAGGGGCAAAACCGGGGCGGGCCCGGGCGACGGACAAAAAGGAGCGGCCCGCACATCCTGTGCGGGCCGCGGCGGCGCCAGTGAACGGGCGCCCAAAGATGCCGCATACCCGGGTCCGGGATTCCCGGGTATGCGGCGACGGTCGGCCCGATGCCTCCCGTCCTGCCAATGCCTTCCCCCGGCGGTGCGGGGGGAAATATGCTGCCGCCGCGCGGGTCCGGGATTCCCGCGCGGCGGCGAAGCGGCCAGCCCGATGCCGACCGCCTACCCACTCGATCAGTTGCCCATGGCCCCTTGCAGGTCGGCCACGCCCACGGTCAGCGGGGTGCCGAAGTCCACGAACACGTCCTCGCCCTCGGCCCAGGCCACGCGGCCCGCGAGGTTGGCGGTTTCGGTGAGCAGTCGCAGGTCGAGGACCACGCTGTCGCCCACATGCAGTTCGCAGTAGTTCACGCCGCGCTGCTTGCGCAGCCGGGCGCCTCCGGGGTGGACGTTGACAAGGGAGATGGGACGCCGGAAGTTGCAGGCCGAAATCTCGCTGTCGTGCCTGAAGGCGAAGGCCATCGGCCTGATGCGCGCGCTCATGGCGGCTTCGTAGTGCTCGGAATGTCCCAAGGTCCCCTCCCCGTGCGGCCGCGTCCTGCGCGCCGCCTGTTCAAACATGCCCAGGCCGTATCAAGGAGCGTACCAAAGCGAAGCGCCGCAAAAATATTCCTCAAACTCCCCGCGCGGCAGGATCTTTGCGCCACAGGCCCGCCGCCCCCCCTGCCGCCGGGGCCGTATGTCCCGTCCAGTCTAATTGGACTGTCCATTAAAAATGGGCAATACGTCCAATCGAAAAAGACAAAACCGGCCCGGCGCCCGGCCTTGCCCCCGGCGACGTTTGCCCGTATGGTCCGCCTGCCGCCGCGGGCCGCACGGACCGGCCCGGCCCGGCGCCCGGCACCACGGAGCCAATCCATGAAGACCAAGGACCGCGCCCTGGAGATCGTGGCCCGCCTCAGGCGGCGCTACCCCGACCCCCGCTCGGAGCTGCACTGGCAAACCCCCTGGCAGCTCCTGGCCGCGACCATGCTCTCGGCCCAGTGCACCGACGCCCGCGTCAACGCCATCACCCCCGAGCTGTTCCGCCGCTGGCCCGACCCGGCCGCCATGGCCCTGGCCGACACCGCCCGGGTGGAGGAGGTCATCCACTCGGCGGGCTTCTTCCACCAGAAGGCCAAAAGCCTCGTGGGCGCGGCGGGGATCATCGTGGAGCGCCACGGCGGCCGGGTGCCCGCCGCCATGGCCGACCTCACGGCCCTGCCCGGCGTGGCCCGCAAAACGGCCAACATCGTGCTCTCCAACGCCTTCGGCCTCCAGGAGGGCATCGCCGTGGACACCCACGTCCGACGCCTGGCCGGGCGCATGGGCCTGACCCGCAGCCAGGACCCCGCACGCATCGAAAAGGACCTCATGGCCCTGGTGCCCCGGCCGGACTGGGGCGATTTCAACCACATGCTGGTGCTCTTCGGGCGCCAGGTCTGCCCGGCCCGCTCGCCGCGCTGCGCCGCCTGCGAACTGGCCGACATCTGCCCCAAACGCGGAGTGAAAAACGCGTGAACACGCAAGAGACGCTGACGCCCGCCGAGGCGGGCGCCACCCTGGACGCCCCGGGCGACTTCCAGGTTTTCGCCACCGAGGGCCGGGCCCGGCTGGGCGCCCTGCAAACAGCCCACGGCCTGGTGCGCACCCCGGCCTTCATGCCCGTGGGCACCGTGGGCAGCGTCAAGGGCGTGGACCCGCGCGACCTGACGGAAATGGGCGCCCAGATCATCCTGGGCAACACCTACCACCTCTACCTGCGCCCGGGCGACGAGGTGGTGGCCCGGCGCGGGGGGCTGCACCGCTTCAACGGCTGGCACGGGCCCATCCTGACCGACTCCGGGGGCTTCCAGGTCTTCAGCCTGGCCGGACTGCGCGACATCACCCCCGACGGCGTGGAGTTCCGCTCGCACCTGGACGGCTCGAAGCATTTCTTCTCGCCCGAGAAGTCCATCGCCATCCAGCAGAACCTGGGCTCGGACATCATGATGGTCTTCGACGAATGCGCCGCCGCCGGAAGCCCGCGCGACTACGTGGTGCGCGCCCTGGAACTGACCACGGCCTGGGCCCGGCGCTGCCGCGAGTTCCACGAGCCGGGCAAAAACGGGCAGCTCCTCTTCGGCATCTGCCAGGGCGGCTTCCACGAGGACCTGCGCGAGCGCAGCATCGAGGAACTGACCGCCATCCCCTTCGAGGGCTATGCCCTGGGCGGGCTGTCCGTGGGCGAAACCAAGCCCGAGATGCTGCGCATCCTGCGCCACTCGGCCCCGCTGCTGCCCGCGGGCAAGCCGCGCTATCTCATGGGCGTGGGCACGCCGCTGGACATCCTGGACGGCATCGAGGCGGGCATCGACATGTTCGACTGCGTGCTGCCCACGCGCAACGCGCGCACCGGCACCCTGTTCACCTCCCTGGGCCGCGTGAACATCAAGCGCGCCGAGTACAAGGAGGACGACGCGCCCCTGGACCCGGCCTGCGGCTGCTACACCTGCCGGACCTTCTCGCGGGCCTACCTGCGCCACCTCTACGTCAGCCGCGAGTTGCTCGCCTACCGGCTGAACACCATCCACAACCTGACCTACTTCCTGGACCTGACGCGCGGCGCGCGCGAGGCGTTGCGCCAGGGGCGTTTCGCCGCCTACAAACAGGCCGTGGAGGCCGTGTACGGAGTCAACGCATGATGCGCATCCTGAGTCGTCTGTTCACGGTGGTCGGGGCCCTGGGGCTGGCGGCGCTGCTGGTCGGGGCGGCGGCCGTGGCCGTTGTCGGCGGAAAGATCGCGGTGCAGGACGCGCCGGAGCCCGCCGATGTCATGGTCGTCCTCGGCGGGCAGTATCAGCGCCCGGCATACGCCGCCCGGCTCTACGCCCGGGGGCTGACGCCCGAAATCTGGGTCTCGCGCCCCAAGCCCCCGGAGGACGCGGCCATGCTGCCCCTGGCGGGGGTGGACCTGCCGCCGCAGGAGGAAGTCTACCGCCGCCTGCTGGTGCGCGGAGGCGTGCCCGAGGCGGCCATCCACCTCTACGGCCGCGAGGTGCAAAGCACCGCCGAGGAGGCCGCCCTGCTGGCCGGGCACCTCGGCGCCCGGCCCCGGGGCCTGCCGAAAACCCTGCTGCTGGTCACCTCGCCCTACCACATCCTGCGTGCGCGGCTGATCTTCGAGGCCGCCCTCCCGGGCACGCGGGTCCTGGCCGTGGCCTCGCCCGACGAGCCCTTCCCCCGCCCGTGGTGGAGCAACCAGGGCAGCGCCGTGCGCGTGGTCAACGAGACGGTCAAGCTGTTGTGGTATTTGCTGGGCGGACGATTCTCCACCTCGGCACCCGCCGCGTCGTAAGGTTCCCCTTCCGTTCCCGGGCCGCCCCCCGGGTCGACGGCCCGGCCCGCGCGGCACCCGGCGGCGGCCTGTGAAACAGGGCCGCCGCCTTGACGCCGTGTGCGGTCTTAAATAGGTTCTTCCTATCGAACAAGGAGGAACCGAAAGAAAATGAAAATACTTCTGCACGTCACGAGCCCGGACCCGGAAACGCGCTGGAATGCCCTGCGCTTCGCCAACCTGCTGCTGAGCAGGGACGAGGACGTGACCATCTTCCTGGACGGCCCGGCGGTGGAATACTGCGCGGGCGACTGCGAGGCCCTCGGTCTGGCCGTGCAGGCCAAGACCTTCGCCCTGTCCGAGGGGGTTCTGCTGGCTTGAGGCAAGAGCATGGGCATCCACGGTGTGGATGCGGACGACTTCCTGCGCAAATCGACCCAGCTCGAACTCTATGCACTGCTCACGGCCGCCGACAAGGTGCTGTCCTACTAGCCTCAGGCCATGGGCTTGCGGTTGGATGGCCGCAGGGCGGGCAGGATGCGGTAGATGTCGGCCAGGATCTTCTCGCGGTGCTGCATGGCGGAGGCGCGGTTGGCCATGATCATGTCCAGTTGGCGGGTGTGCATGGTCAGGTAGCCGAGCAGCTTCAGCCGCTCGCAGGTCAGCGGCCGGGGCATGCCCTCGTAGCGTGAGGACAGGCTGTCCCCGCGCACTTCCGAATAGAACCCGAACTGCTCCAGGATTCCGGCGATGAACACCGCGCGGCGCCTGCGCCGGGCGTGGTCCGCCGCGCCGCCCGCAAAGCGGAAGTTGATGTAGTTCTGCGAGGGGCTGTCGGTGACCAGGGCCTCCACGGTGGAGAAGTGGAACCCGAAGCGCGATTGCAGGTTGCAGTAGCTGCGGGTGATCATGAAGTAGTTGCGGTTGGCGAACTTGCTGCGCAGGACGGGGTTGAGGGCCGGGTTGGTGGCCGCCTCGAGCACGATGGTCATGAAGCCCCGGGCGTCCACGCGCGGCGGCCCGGCCCAGGGCACGGCGCTGATGCCGTCCCACAGGGCGAGCATGGGCACCGAGCGGATGTCCTCCAGGTCCACGTAGGCTCCGTCGCCCGGGCCGTCGATGCCGTCCTCCAGGTCCATGACCCAGAACTGCACGGGCGTGCCGTCGCGCAACTGCTTGCCCGGGCAGTCGCCGTGCTCGCGCTCCTGGCTGCTCTCGAACATCTCGGCCACGGACTTCTCGTGGCAGAAGCGCGTGATGTCGTGCAGGGTCATGACGTTGCAGGCCCGGAACTCCGGGGCGTCGGGGTCGGTCAGGTTCAGGGGCACGATGAGCCTGCTGACCTCCTGAAGCAGCGAGTGCACCGGGCTGCCCTCCATGAGGTTCGGGCGCGGGGCCGCATGGCGCAGCAGGGCCTCGACGCAGCCGGGGTAGACCGCGCCGATGTCGGCGTCCACCGTGGCCACCTGGCCGCTTTCCACCGCCGTCACGGCCCCGGCGGCGCCGGTGATCATCGGCACGCCGAACTCGCGGGCCACGTTGGCCAGGTGCCCGGTGACGCTGCCCTGTTCGGTGACCACCGCCGAGGCCCAGTTGAGCAGCGAGGCCCATTTGGGCAGGGCGAAGCGCGCCACGAGCACCCCGCCCTGGGGAAAGGTCAGGGCGTCGGGGTCGCGCTCGACCACGTGCACCGGCCCGCAGCCCACGCCCGGGGCCGCCGTCACCGCGCCGCCGACCAGGGGCGTGCCGTGGGCCGAGGGGTCGCGCCGGGGTGCCGGGGCGTCGTCATGGCGCGGCGGCGCGGCCACGGACAGCGGGCGGCATTGCAGGATGGAAAACCCGCCCTCGCGCTCCAGGGCCCATTCGATGTCCTGGGGCGAACCGTAGTGCTCCTCCAGCAGCGCGGCCAGCCGCGCCAGCTCCACGGCCTGGGCGTCGGTGAGCGAGGGTTTGGAAATCAGCTCGTGCTCCTGCTCCTGGGCCACCACCCCGGCCTCGGGGCGGCAGACGTAGAGCGTGCGCTTCTCGGCCACGCGCCGCTCGCGCACGGCCATGGTCCCGTCCGGCCCCTGGCGGGCGACCACGAAGCGGTCGGGCGTGCCGACCCCGTCCACCACCAGCTTGGGCAGGCCCCAGGCCGAGCTGATGTACACCGCGTCGTCGCGGACCTTGAAGGGGCTGCGTGAATAACACACCCCGCCGGACACGGGGTCGAGCATGACCATGGCGCCCACGCACATGGCCGCGTCGGAGTCGCGGATGCCCCGGTTCAGGCGGTAGGTCAGGGCCGGAAGGCTGTACATGCTGGCCACCACCTCCTTGTAGGAGCGCATGAGCTGGTGGCCGCCGACGTTGAGGATGGAGCGGAACTGCCCGGCGAAGGAGGCTCCGGCTGCGTCCTCGCCCAGGGCGCTGGAGCGCAGGGACACGCGCACCCCCGGGCGGGTGGCCCGCTCCAGGCGCTGGTACTGCCCGAGCAGGGCCTCCACCAGCGCGTCGGGCAGCGGGTGGTCCACGATGAGCCGCTGGATGGCCTCGGACAGCTCGAAGCGCTCGCTCATCTCCTCCACGCGGGTCGTGAGCAGCCGCTTGCCGATCTCGTCGCGCAGGCCCTGGTGGTCCATGAACGCCGAAAAACCCCGCGCCGTGACAACGAACCCCGGAGCCACGGGCAGGCCGATGCGGTTCTTGATCTCGCCGACGTTGGCCATCTTGCTGCCCACCCAGTCGGCCATGGACTTGTCCACCTCGTCCAGGGGCATGACCAGGGGCACGTCGCCCGCGCGGCGTCCGGTTTCCAGCAGGGCGCTGACCTCGCGGCGGATGTCGTCGAAGCGGTCGGCCAGGATGGAATAGCGCCCCGGGGCGATGCCCTCCAGGTGGCGGATGATCTCCTCCACGTTGACCACCACGGTGGTGCACTTGGCGCGGATGAAGGACATGCCGAACACCCGGCGGCCGCGCCGGGCGTCCTCCATGTCCGTCATGGCCTCCAGGGCCTTGGCGTTGGCGCCGAGCAGGCGCTTGAAGTGCTGAAACTGCATGGAGCACGCCTGGCGCGCGCGCTCCTTTTCCTGCTCGGTCTGCTCGCGGTCCGCGCCGTTCAGCCCGAACGTCCGGTCCACCCATTCCGTCAGCCAACCCATGTGCGCACCCTCCGCCCGGGGGGCCGTAAAACCAGGGCCGCCGCCCCGAAGCCCGGAGCGGCGGCCCGCCTTGCGGGCCACCAGGCATCATGCCCGAGTGGCCCGCCGGGGTCAAAGCCCGTCTTACGCTTCCTTCTTGTGGCCCTTGGTCATGGCCAGGCCCACGCCCTCGAAGAAGTAGAAGATGGTCATGCCCCACCACAGGGTGTAGATGACATAGAACACCAGGGAGAAGGTCAGGATGCCCGCGCGCGAGCCCGCGCTCTCGGGGGTGATGCCGTAGTAGTTGTAGCCGACCTCCACGCCCTTGGTGATGACCGAGCTGACGGTCTTGGCCAGGGCCACGTTCTCCTTGCCCCCGGCGCGCTTAAGTTCGTCGTCCATGGCCGTGAGCGCCTTCCACCAGATGAACAGGGCCTCGCGTTCGTCCATGCCGTAACGCGCGGCGACCTCGTTGCCCCGGTTTTCGAACATGGCCTCGGCGTCGGCCAACGCCGCGCCCAGAATGGCCCCCAGGTCGCCGGACAGGGTCACGCTCTGCCCCTGGACCCCGGCCTGGGCCACGGCGCCGAGCACCCGGGCGGCCTTGGCCGCCACATCGGCGCCGACCACGGCCACATCCTCGTGGCCCTCGGTCTTGCCGTCCACGAATTCCAGGGTCAGGGCCACGGGCGTGCCCTGGCGCTTGGCCACCGATGCCTTCAGGCCCGGAATGTAGTTGCTCGACCCCTTGGAGATGGAGTTGAACAGCCGGTCCGAGGCCTTGAGGGCGTTTTCACCATTGAAGATGGGGCTGAACATGGCCAGGAGCAGGCCGAAGAAAATCACGGCCATGACCATCGACAACGTGAGCTTTTTCTTGCTGGGAGCGGGCATGGCTACGCTTCCTCCTTGAGCTGCTTCATACTGGTCAGGAACTTGCCGATGACCCAGACCGCGAAGATGCCGATGACGATGAAGAACAGGATGTTCCCCGTCACGTCGAAGATATGGTACAGGCTCGGGTTGTGCGGAAGCTGCTTCATCTCGGCCAGCTTGCCCGGCAGGGCGAACAGGCGGTTGACGAAACCGGCGATGATGGACAGCGCGTAGAACCCGCGGATGTAGATGCCCGGCACGACCTTGGTGGCCATGGCCCCGACCTGGATGCCCAGCAGCGAGCCGATGAGCATGCCCATGGCCAGGGTGTAGAAGATGAAGCCGTACACCGCGTACTGGGCGATGGACGCGTACCCGGCGGTGAAGATGATCTGCAGGATGTCCGTGCCCACGGTGGTGAAGGAGGACACGCCCAGGATGTAGACGAACATGGGGAAGGTCAGGAAGCCGCCGCCCACGCCCATGATGGCCGCCGCGAAACCCACGATGGAGCCGCACACGGCCACGAACAGCGCGCTGATCTTCTTGCCGCCGGGGGTCAGGTCCTCGTCGAAGGTGATCATGGGCGGGATGTTCTTGGACTGGAGGCGCTCGGGCAGGGAGCGCCCGCCGCCGGAGGAGGCCGCCGGGCCGCCGTGGGCGTCGCCGCCGCCGGCCTTGCGCATGCGCAGGAAGTCCGTCAGGGCGTAGATGCCCAGAAAGCCCAGCAGAAACACGTAGATCACGCTGATGAACGTGTCGGAGAGCACCGGGTTGGTTTCATACAGCGCGCGGTTGATGACGCCGCCGCCGGTGACGCCGATGCCCGCGCCGACCAGGAAGGCCACGGCCAGCGCCACGGACACGTTGCCCAGCTTCTTGTGGATGGCCGTGCCCATGATGGCCTTGGCGAAGATGTGGAACAGGTCCGTGCCCACGGCCAGGATGCCCTTGACCCCCGCGCTCATCAGCGCCGGGGTGATGATGAACCCGCCGCCCGCGCCGATGCAGCCGGTGATCAGCCCGGCGCACAGGCCGATGACGATGGAAACCCCGAAGATGGTCGGGGTGTAGTAGGCCGGGCTGTAGGCCTTGTGCCCGCCCAGGATGCCGGGCAGATCCGGCGCGGCGATGGCCAGGGAGCCCAGCACGATGGGCACCACCATGGCCGCCAGGATCCACATTTTGCGTTTGCTGGACAGGATGTTCCGCGAGGTTTCCAGGTCCCACTTGGCGTAGGCGATGGAGCTTTCGAGCATCGTCCGGTAGAGTCGTCTGCCGATATTCATACCCTTTCGTCCTCCGGTATCAGGTCGTGGAAATGCGTCTGTTCCGTCTCGCTGGGCCGCTGCGGCGCGGGCGCGGCGCCGGGCCCGGCCCGGGTGTCCGGGCCGGGGGCCCGGCCCCGGGGCCCGGGTCTGCCGGGTTGGGAGGCCACGGCCTCGCCGACGGCCTCCATGATCTCCTCCAGCCCGCAGGGCTTGGCCAGGCAGCGGCAGGCGCCGCCCCCGGCCCCGGGCAGCGCCCGGTTGCTCAAAAGAACAAGCGGCATTTCGGGCGCCACGGCCCGCAGGACGGTGAAGGGCTCCAACCCGTCGACCACCGGCAGGGCCAGGTCGAGCACCGCGCAGTGGAATTCGTCGCGCCGCAGGATGCGCAGGGCCTCGGCCACGCAGGCCGCGCCCACGGCCTGCACCCCGCGCCGCCCCATGCGCCGGGCCAGCACGTCCAGGTGGGCCGGCTCGCCCAGCAGCAGCAGCACCCGCAGCCCGGGGGTCATGCCCGGTCCTCCCCGGCGGGCAGGCGCACCAGGAAGGTCGTGCCCTCGTTCTGCCTGCTCTCGACCTCGATCTCCCCGCCCATCTTCTTGACGATGCCGTAGACGATGGACAGGCCCAGGCCCGTGCCCTTGCCCACGGGCTTGGTGGTGAAGAAGGGCTCGAAGATGCGCCCCAGGTTGGCCTTGGGGATGCCCTCGCCCTGGTCGGCCACGCCGAGGACCACCCGCCCGCCCTCCAGCCGGGTGGACACCTGCACCAGCCCGCCGCGCGGGCCCGAGGCGTCCACGGCGTTGTTGATGAGGTTCAGGAGCACCTGCTGCATCTCCGAGGGCGAGGCCAGCACCGGGGGCAGGTCCGGCGCCAGGGCCAGCGAGAGGTCCACTCCGCTGTAGCGCGCGCGCTTCTCCGACAGGCCGACCACCTCGGCGACCACCGCGTTCACGTCCAACGGCCGGGCCACGGGGTCGATCTTGCGCGCGAAGGAGAGCAGCTTGTGGGTGATCTCGCGGCAGCGGCGGCCCTGGGTGCGGATCTGGGTCAGGGACTTCTCGATGTCCGCACGGTCGGCCTCGGGCAGCTCCAGGTCGGCGCACACGTCGCCCACCCAGCCCGCCTCCTCCAGCATGATGGCCACGGGGTTGTTGATCTCGTGGGCGATGCCCGCCGCCAGCTCGCCCACCGAGGCCATCTTGCCCGTCTCGATGACCTGCTCGTTCATCACGGCCCGCTCGGCGTCGGCGGCCTCGACGGCCCGCACCACGCGCGCCGACAGCCACAGGCCCATGACCACGATGGCCGCCGCGCCCAGGCCCAGCACCACGAGCACGTGGCGCCGGGCCGTGCGCAGGGCGGCGAAGGCGTCGGCGCGGGCCTGCTGGTAGACCAGCAGCCAGCGTCCGTCCTTGAGGGGCGCCATGACGTAGAGGGTGTCCGTGCCGTGGGGGTCGAGGCGCTCCTGCACGGCCACGGCTCCGGGGGCGGTGGCGCGCATGAGGGCCGGACCCAGACCCGGGGCCTGCTCCGGAGCCTGCCCCGGGGCCTCGGCCGGGGCGCCGAGCTGCGCGGCGAGCCAGCCCGTGTCCGGCAGGACCGCGCCGCGCGGGGCCGTGGTCTGGAAGCGCCCGGCACCGTTCACGATGTACGCCTCGCCCGTGCGTCCGATGCGGATGTTCTCCACCAGGGCGTTGAAGGCCACGAAGTCGATGGTCGCGCGCAGAATCCAGTGCTCGCCGCCGCGCTCCCGGCGCACGGCGATGATGAAATGCGGCAGCCCGCGCAGGCCCAGGAACACGTCGCTGATGAACACCTCGCTCCGCATGGCCTCGCGGAACCATTCGGCCCCCGAGTAGTCGGCCCGGCCGAGCTGGAAGGGCCCCGCGTAGGCCTGCTGCACGCCCCGGGCGTCCACCACGCCCAGGTCCACGAACACGCCCTGCATCTCCTCCTGAAGCAGGAGCAGCTCGCGGCCCAGGCGCCCGGGGGCGCACAGTTCGTCGAAGCTGGTGGAACGCGCCAGGGCGCGGACCTCGCCGCGCTTCTCGCGCAGGAAAAAATCGATGAGCTGCTGGTGCTTCTGGACCACCTCGCGCAACTGCTCCAGCACCTTGGCCTCGTAGGACTCGTGGAACTGGGAATTGCTGATGGCCGCGACGAGCACCAGGGGCGTCAGCGAGACGAGGATGACCATGGCCGCGATGGCCCGGCGCAGGGTGCGGTAGTAGCGCGGGGAATGCAGATCCTCGGGGCGCAGGCGCAGGAGTTTGTTCATGCGCCCTCCTTCGGCCCGCCGGGCCCGGGCAGGAGATTGCGGGCGGCATCGAGCAGGGCGCCGGGGTCGCCGGTCTTTTCGACCACCGCCCCGGCCAGGGCCAGGGCCGGGTGCCCGGCGGCCTCGGGCATCAGCGCGTGCAGCACCAGCGGGCGCAGCGCCGCGCCGTCGGCCTCGCGCAGGCCCTCGTCCAGGAAAGGCAGCTCCAGGTCCACCACGAACACGTCGGGCCGGGGCAGGGCCCGGGCCGCGCGGCGCAACGCGGCGCCGTCGGCGGCCAGAACCACGCGCCAGCCCCGGGCCGCGAACTCGCGCGCCAGGAAACGGCGGATGCGCGGGTTCTTCTCGGCCAGGGCCACCAGCGGGACCTGCGGGAGGGGCTCGGAGACGCTCATGCCCCGTAAAAAGCAATGCCTGTGCCAATGGGAACGGCGCCGCACGGGAATCGCAATGCGCTGAAATGCAAGGCGTTCACAAGCTCAAACGCAGGGAAGGGCCGCCCGGGGCCGCGCGAGGTGTCAGGATTTTTTACACCCTGTAAAACCGGAGGGGATTGCCGTTCAGAACCCCAGGCTGCGGCCGAGCAGCATCAGCCCGAGAGCGAAGACCAGGGCCGTGAGCAGCGCGCGGTAGGCGCCGTCGCCCAGGCGCAGGTAGGCCCGCCGCCCGGCCAGCACCCCGGCGACCATGAACGGCGCGCAGACCAGGGCCAGACGCATGGCTTCGGGCGTCACCAGCCCCTGCCAGGCCTGCATCGCGCCCACGAACAGCCCGGTGGTGCAGAAAAAGCCCACCAGGGTGGCCTTGATGCGGTCCTTGTCCCAGGGTTGCAGGGACACGTAGACCAGGATGGGCGGCCCCTGGGCGCTGAGGGCTCCGCCCAGGCACCCGGCCGTGAAGCCCGCCAGGGCCATCCACACCGGCCCCACCCGGCGCGGCGCGGGGCGCACCAGCCACTGGTGCAGGGCATAGAACACCAGGAGCGCGCCCAGGGCGCCCTGAAGCCAGATCACGGGCAACACCGTCAGCAGCCACACGCCCACGGGGATGCCCGGCAGGGTGGCGACCGTCAGGGGGACCACGCTCTTCCAGTCGGCCCGGAAGCCGTGCTGCCAGAGGATGAGCAGGTTGAGCACCTGGGCCAGCAGCATGAGCGTCACCACGGCCAGCCGGAAGTCGATGAACCAGGCCAGGATGGGCAGGGAGAAGAAGATGAATCCGAAGCCCGCCGTGCCCTGGAGGAAGGCGGCGGCAAGAACGACGCAGGCGATGGCGAGGGTGGTGGCGGACAGCATGGAGCCTCGTTGGTGAGCGGGCGCGGGGCGGGGCGGGATGCGCGGCGCGCACCGGCGGTCATAGCGCCGCCCGGGGCCGGAAGTCCAGCGCCGGGAGGGCCTTTTTCTCCCGGCGGCTGGACAGGATGGCGGATTTGATTCTACACCTTGGCCCCGAAGGAGGACGCCGCCGGGCCCAAGCCACCCCGGCACGGCCGCAGCACATGCCAGACCGCTCCAGCCCCCCCGCCCCCCTGCGCAGGCGCCTGACCGTCACCGGCGCCGTACAGGGCGTGGGCTTCCGGCCCTTCGTCTACCGCATCGCCCGCGAGCACGGGCTGACCGGCAGCGTGCGCAACACGCCCGAGGGCGTGGCCGTGGAAGTCCAGGGGCCGCCCGGCGCCGTGGACGCCTTCGAGCACGACCTGCTGCACCGCCTGCCGCCCCTGGCACGCATCGTCTCCTGCGTGCGCCGCGAGCTGGACGCCGTGCCCGGCGAGGCGGCCTTCGCCATCCTGGCCAGCACGGCGGGCCAGGGCCACAACGTGCTCATCAGCCCCGACACGGCCACCTGCGCCGACTGCCTGGCGGACATGGACGACCCCGCCGGGCGGCGCCACGACTACCCCTTCACCAACTGCACCAACTGCGGCCCGCGCTACACCATCACCCGCAGCGTGCCCTACGACCGGGCCACCACGTCCATGGCCTGCTTCCCCCTGTGCCCGGACTGCGCCCGCGAATACGCCGACCCCGCCGACCGGCGCTTCCACGCCCAGCCCAACGCCTGCCCGGTGTGCGGGCCGCGCCTGTGGCTGGCCGAGGCCTCGGGCCGCGAGCTGGCCACAGGCCGGCAGGCCATCGCCGCCGCCGCCCGGGCCCTGGCCGGGGGCGGCCTCGTGGCCATGAAGGGCCTGGGCGGGTTCCACCTCGTCTGCGACGCGGCCGACGCCCGGGCCGTGGCCCTGCTGCGCGAGCGCAAGCACCGCTACGGCAAGCCGCTGGCGGTCATGGTCGCCGACGCGGACGCGGCCGGGGCCCTGGCCGCGCTGGACGGCCCGGCCCTGGCCCAACTGACCGACCCGGCGCGGCCCATCGTCCTGGCTCCGGCGCGGCTGCCATCGCCCCTGGGCGCCGCCCTGGCCCTGCTTGCGCCGGATACTCCGGAGCTGGGCCTGATGCTGCCCTACACGCCGCTGCACCACGTGCTCTTCAAGCGCTACGCCACGGCCCGGGCCGAGGCGGACGCGCCCGCCGCCCCCGGGGCCCCGCCCTGCCTTCCGGCCCTGGTCATGACCTCGGGCAACCTGAGCAGCGAGCCCATCTGCACCGGCAACCGCGAGGCCCTGGCCCGGCTGGCCGCCGTGGCCGACCTCTTCCTGCTGCACGACCGCGACATCCTCGTGCGCTGCGACGACTCCGTGCTGCGCGTGGTGGACGACGGCGCGCCGGACGGCCCCGGGCCGCAGTTCCTGCGCCGGGCGCGCGGGTTCACGCCCGCCCCGGTGTTCCTGTCGCGCTCCGGGCCCACGGTGTTCGGCGCCGGGCCCGAGCTCAAGGCCACCCTGTGCCTGACCAAGGGCGACCAAGCCTTCGTCAGCCAGCACATCGGGACCATGGAGAACCTGGAAACAAACGGATTCTACCAGGAAATGGCCGCGCACCTGGAGGACATCCTGCGCGTGCGGCCCGAGGCCGTGGCCCACGACCTGCACCCCGACTTCATGACCACGGCCTTTGCCCGCGACTACGCCGCCGCGCGCGGGCTGCCCCTTTTCCCCGTGCAGCACCACCTGGCGCACATCCACGCCGTGCTGGCCGAGAACCGCTTCGACGGCGCGGCCATCGGCCTGGCCCTGGACGGCACGGGCCTGGGCGAGGACGGCACCCTGTGGGGCGGCGAGTGTCTGCTGGTGGACAACCGGGAGCCCTGCCACGAGCGCCTGGGGCATTTCAGCCCCGTGCGCCTGCCGGGGGGCGAAGCCGCCATCCGCGAACCCTGGCGCGTGGCCCAGGCCTGCCTGCACGCCCTGGGCGTCGCCGAACCCATGGGCCGCCCCTGGCCCTGGCTGGCGGCCCACGGCCCGGCCTCGGCCCTGGTCGGCCAGATGCTCCGACGCGGGCTGAACAGCCCGTGGACCACGAGTTGCGGGCGGCTTTTCGACGCCGTGAGCGCCATGCTGGGCGTAAAACTCACGGCGGCCTACGAGGCCGAGGCGGCCATCGCCCTGGAAAGCGCGCAATACGCGCCGGGCGGCGGGCCCGGCGACTTCCCCGGCGACGGCGCGGGCTACGACGTGCCCCTGCGCGGCGCCGCCCAGCCCGCGCAGCTCGACACCCTGGCCCTGTTCGCCCAGGTGCTGGCCGACTGGGAGGCCGGGGTGCCCGCCGGGGAGATCAGCCGCCGTTTCCACCTCGGGCTGGTACGCGGTCTGGCGGACATGGCCGCCGCCTTCGCCGCCGCCACGGGCCTTGCCCACGTGGCCCTGTCCGGCGGGTCGATGCTCAACCGGACCCTGGCCACCCTGCTGCCCCGGGCGCTGCGCGCGCGCGGGCTCACGCCCCTGGTCCACCGCGCCCTGCCCCCGGGCGACGGCTGCATCAGCCTGGGCCAGGCCGCCCTGGCCCTGCGCCTGCTGGAGGGCGCGCAAGGGGGAATCTGCTCCCGGGGTTTGTCATCGCCAACGGAAATGTGATAGGGATACGCAGAACCCGTTGACCCTCTGCCCCGGAGCCGTCATGCGCCGCGCCCCCGCCCTCCTGTCCTCGCCAGCGCCGCACCGCCTCGCTTTCGCCGCCGCCCTCGCGCTGCTGCTTGCGCTGTTTGCCGCACCGGGCCCCGCCATGGCGCGCGTGGTCACCCTGGCCACCCTCGACTGGGCGCCCTACATCAGCCCGCACCTGCCCGGCCAGGGCTACGTGGCGGCCATCGCCCGCGAGGCCCTGGCCCGCTCGGGGCTGGAGGCGCAATTCGTCTTTTTGCCCTGGCTGCGCGCCGTGGAAGGCGCCCAGGACGGGCACTACGACGGCTACCTTCCGGCCTACGCCGACGCCGACGCCACCCGGGGCATGGTCTGTTCCCAGCCCTTCCCCGGCGGGCCCCTGGCCCTGTTCGCCCGGGCCGACTCCACCCTGACCTACGACGGCGTGGACGACCTGCGCGGCTTGCGCGTGGGCGTGGTCCTGGGCTACAGGAACACCCGGGTCATCGACCACACCCCCGGGCTCGACCTGCGCCGCAGCCCCGACGACCTGACCAATTTGCGCACCCTGCTGGCCGGGCGGGTGGACGTGGCCGTGGCCGACGCCTACGTGGCCGCCCATCTGGCTCCGGAACTGGACCGCGAAAAGGGGGACCTGCGCCTTGTGGCCGTGCTCGAGAAAAAATCCCTGACGGCGTGCTTCGCCGAGGTCCTGCCGGACCACGCGGCCCTGGTCGGCGCCTTCAACCAGGGCCTGGCCGCCATGCGCGCCGACGGCACCCTGGAGCGCCTGCTGCGCACCCACGACTGCGCCCCGGCCCACCTCTCCGCACCCTAGGCGCAGCCGGGTGCGCGCCCGCGGCGCCCCGGCCCCCTGGCGGACGGCGCTCCCCGGCCGCCGACAAACCCGCCAGCCCCCGCCGCCCGGGCCCGGCCCGGCGGCCTTGCAATCCGGGAGTCCAGTGCCTATATTGGCGGGCTCCACCAAGAACCACGACCCCGGATTGCCATCATGCCCTACAAAGGCCCGCACATATCCATTTCCCCCGATCCCCTGGTCCAGCGCGTGCTGGGCCTTTCGCCCGGGGAATTCAAGGCCTGGCCCGAACACGTCCGCGAGGCGGCCCTGGAACTGACCGCCGAGCTGTTCCTCATCCGCTACAACCCGTTCATCGACCCCGAGCTGGTCTGGAAGAACGTCCAGACCTCCTTCGCCCAGACCAAGCTGGCCATGGCCGAGGAGTATTCCTCCGCCCTGGCCACGGGCATGTTCCGCTTCTGGAACCGCTTCCGCGACGACCAGAAGTTCCGCGAGGAGCTGGTGCGCCGCCTGGGCCAGATGCTGCCGCGCGAGTGCGTGGACGCCCGGCCCAATTCGCGCGTGGAATGCGCCACCGACGCCACCGACCTGCGCATGGAGCTGCCCCTGCTGGTGCTCAAGCCCCGGACCACCCGCCACATCCAGGACATCGTGCGCCTGGCGGACGAGATGGGCTTCTCCATCGTGCCGCGCGGCGGCGGCTCGGGGCTCACGGGCGGGGCCATCCCCGCCGACGCGCGCACCGTGGTCCTCTCCCTGGCGGGGCTGGACGCCGTGCTGGACGTGGACCCCGAAGAACGCACCCTGTGCGTGCAAAGCGGCGCCATCACCATGGACGCCATCTCGGCGGCCGCCGCCAGGGGCCTGCTCTTCACCGTGGACCCGGCCTCCAAGACCGCGTCGAGCATCGGCGGCAACATCTCCGAAAACTCCGGCGGCCCCTTCGCCTTCGAGTACGGCACGACCATCGACAACATCCTGTCCTACCGCATGGTCACCCCGAGCGGCGAGCTCATCGAGGTCCGCCGCAAGGACCATCCGCGCCACAAGATCCTGGAAACCGACGTGGCCGTGTTCGAGGTCTTCGACGAGGCCGGGGCCCGGGTGGACACCGTGACCCTGCGCGGCGACCAGTTGCGCGGCAAGGGCCTGGGCAAGGACGTGACCAACAAGTACCTGGGCGGGCTGCCCGGCGTGCAGAAGGAGGGCGTGGACGGCATCATCACCGAGGGCTGCTTCACCTGCTACCCCCAGCCCGCCCATTCGCGCGTGCTCTGCCTGGAGTTCTTCGGGCGGACCATGCACCCGGCCATGCTCGTCATCCGCGACGTGGTGGCCCTGCGCGACACCATCCGCCGCCAGGGCGACCTGGTGAAAATCTCGGCCCTGGAGGAATTCGGCCCCAAGTACGTCCAGGCCATCGACTACCAGAAGAAGTCCATGCGCTACGAGGGCGAGCCCATCTCCGTGCTCATCATGCAGCTCGACTCCGACGACGAGGACGCCCTGGATCAGGCCGTGCAGGCCGTGGTCGACATCGCCGAACCCTACGACACCGTGGACGCCTTCGTGGCCCGCGACCCCATGGAGGCCGAAGTCTTCTGGGAGGACCGCCACAAGCTCTCGGCCATCTCCAAGCGCACATCCGGCTTCAAGATCAACGAGGACATCGTCATCCCCCTGGAGGTCATCCCCCAGTTCTCGGACTTCCTGGAACAGTTGAACCTGGTGTTCATGGCCAAGGCCTACCGCGCGGCCTTGCAGGACGCCGGGCGCCTGCCGGGATTCGGCGTGTCCGACAAGTTCGTGAACATGGAGTTCACCTACGCCTCGCGGATCATCAACGGCGAGATCGGCGCCGACGAAATCAGCGATTCGGAACTGGAAATCCAGACCCATTATTTCTTCCGCGACCTCAAAAGCCGCTACCCCGACCTGGGCCCCGAGCTGGACGCCATCTCCGCCCGCATGCAGGCCACGCGCATCGTCATCGCCAACCACATGCACGCGGGCGACGGCAACTGCCACGTGAACATCCCGGTCAACTCCAACGACCCGCAGATGATGCACCTGGCCGAGGAGGCCGTGGAGCGCGTGGTCGACAAGGTCCACGCCCTGGGCGGGGCCGTGTCCGGCGAGCACGGCATCGGCATCACCAAGATCGGCTTCCTGCACGAGGACAAGATCCGCGCCCTGGCCGACTACAAGCGCAAGGTGGACCCGCGCGGCCTGCTGAACCCCGGCAAGCTCGTGCGCCGCGAGCTGCCCGTCACGCCCTACACCTTCTCCTTCAACAAGCTCATCCAGGACCTGGGCCGCACCGGCCTGCCCGACAAGCAGCGGCTCATGAGCCTGCTCACCAACGTGCAGACCTGCACCCGCTGCGGCAAGTGCAAGTCCGTCTGCCCCATGTACTCGCCCACGCGCGGGCTCATCCACCACCCGCGCAACAAGAACATCAGCCTGGGCGCCCTGGTGGAGGCCATCTACTACACCCAGGTCACCAAGGGCGAGCCGGACCAGACCCTGCTGCGCCAGCTCCGCGAGCTGGTGGACCACTGCACGGCCTGCGGCAAGTGCATGAGCGTCTGCCCGGTGAAGATCAACACCCCCGAGGTGACGCTGCACATGCGCACCTTCCTGGAGGAAAAAGGCGCGGGCGGCCATCCCCTGAAATCGCGCATCCTGCATTTCCTGGCAGGCGACCCCGCCCGGCGCGTGCCCAAGGCGGCCAAGGCCGCGGCCCTGGGCCAGGCCATGGGCAACCGCGCCGTGGGGCTCATCCCCGCGCCGTGGCGCAAACGGGCCCAGAGCCCGCTCTTCCAGGGCAAGGGGCCGCTGCTCGGCTTCCAGCACCTGGCCGACACCCTGCACCTGGGCCGGGCCTCGTTCTTCGCGCCCGAGGGCGCCGGGGACGACGCGCCCACGGTGTTCTACTTTCCGGGCTGCGGAGCCGGGCTGTTCACGCGGGCCATCGGGCTGGCCGGGCTGTACCTGCTGCTGCGCGCCGGAGTGCGCGTGGTGCTGCCGCCCGAGCACATGTGCTGCGGCTACCCGCTGTTGGCCGCGGGCTGCGAGCAGGCCTTCAACGCCAACCGCCTGCGGAACATGGACCGCCTGGCCGACCTCATGCGCCGCGCCGCCGGGGCGGGCCTGGCCCCGACCCACGTGCTGACCTCGTGCGGCACCTGCCGCGAAGGCCTCAAGGAATACCACCTCGACGCCTTCACCAGCCCCATGGCCCATCGCGACGTGGTCCAGTACCTCATGGAAGCCGCGCCCCCGGCCGGGATCGAGCCCCAGGGCGGCCCCCTGCTCTACCACGCCGCCTGCCACGCCGAATGGTCGGGGGTCAAGGCCGCCCAGGCCGGGAAGAAATACGCCGCCGCCCTGGCGGAGATCACCGGGGCCGGGGTCACCCTCTCCCCGGGCTGCTGCGGCGAATCGGGCATGGGCGCCATGACCACCCCGGCCATCTACAACCGCCTGCGGGCCCAGAAGCAGAACATCCTGGAGGCCGGGCTGGCCGACTATCCGGCGGACGCGCCCATCCTGGTCGGCTGCCCCTCGTGCCGCATCGGCGTGGCCCGCTGCCTGATCAACATGGGCCGGCACCACCCGGTGCTGCATACCCTGGAGCATCTGGCGGCCCTGGCGGGCGGCCCGCGCTGGCGCAAGGAGCTGCTGGCGGCCCTGGGCGCACCGGGGGCCGGGCTGCCCGGCGTGCGCATTGCCCGCCTGGGCCAGCCGGGAGCCAAAGGCTAGCGGCCGTGCGCACCCTGGGCATCGACTTCGGCCTGAAGCGCGTGGGGCTTGCGCTGTCCGACCCGCGCGGGACGCTGGCCTTCCCCTACCGGACCATCACGCGCACCACGCGCGACGCGCTGTTCGCCGAACTGCTGGCGGTCATCGCCGCCGAGGGCGTCCAGGCCGTGGTGGTCGGCCTGCCCCTGACCCTGGACGGCCAGGACTCCATGACCACCCGCCAGGCGCGCAATTTCGCCGCCAGCCTGGCCCGGCGCACGCCCCTGCCCGTGGCCCTGGCCGACGAGCGCCTGTCCAGCGCGGCGGCGGACGACGACCTGGACGCCGCGGGCCTGCGCGACCGCGACCGGCGCAAGGCCGCGCGCGACCAGCAGGCCGCCGTGCGCATCCTGCAAACCCATCTCGACGAATGCGGCCCCGGGGCGGGCGCGCAGGGCAAGGCGTGAACCCGGCGGCGCGACTGCGCGAGGCCCTGGCGGCCCGGCGAAGCCTGCGCCTGACGCTCTACGCCCTGGCCCTGGTGCTGGCGGCGGCCCTGGCCGTGGGCTCATGGGGCCTGTGGCGCTTCCAGACCTTCCTGGACAGCGCCCCCGAGACCCCGGGCCGCGAGGTGGTCGTGGACATCGTTCCGGGCAGCGCCCTGGCCCGCGTGGCCGCGCAACTGGAGCGCGAGGGCGTGGTCACCGACGCGCTGCTCTTCCGCCTGCTGGGGCGGCTGGACGGCCAGGGGGCCCGGGTGCGCGCCGGGGAGTTCGCCCTGCACACGGGCTGGCCCCCGCGCCAGGTGCTGCGCGCCCTGACCGAGGGCCAGACCGTGCTGCACAAGCTGGTGCTGCCCGAGGGGCTGACCTGGTGGCAGGCGGGGCGCGTGGTCGAGCAATCCGGGCTGGCCAGCTTCGAGAGCTTCGAGCGCGCGGTGCATGACCCGGCCCTGCTCGCCGCGTACAACATCCCCGGCCCCAGTGCCGAGGGGTTCCTCTACCCCGAAACCTATCTCGTGCCCCGGCCGAGGGACGGCGACGCCGCGCCCATCGTGGCGGCCATGCTCGCGGCGTTCTGGGCCCAGGCCGGGGCCCGGTTGTGGCCCGACGGCCCGCCCCCGGCGGACGAAGTGCTCCGGCTGGTGACCCTGGCGGCCATGGTGGAGAAGGAAACCGCCCTGCCCGGGGAACGCGCGCGGGTGGCCGGGGTCTACGCCAACCGCATCCGCCTGGGCATGCTCATGCAGTGCGACCCCACGGTGATCTACGGCCTGGGGCCGGACTTCAACGGCAACCTGACCCGGGCCGACCTCCAGGACGAGGCCAACCCCTACAACACCTACCGCCGCAAGGGCCTGCCCCCGGGGCCGATCTGCTCCCCGGGCCTGGAGGCCCTGCTGGCGGCCCGAAGCCCCGAAAAACACGCCCTGCTCTACTTCGTGGCCCGGCGCGACGGCAGCCACGTTTTCAGCCGCAGCCTGGACGAGCACAATAGCGCCGTGCGCGAGCACCAGCTCCGCCGCCGCTAGATCCTCTCAGCCCGTCACCTCCTGCGGCGCGCCCGCCAGCCGGGCGTACAGCCGCGCCAGATACAGGGCGTCCTCGCCGATGGTGCGCACCGGGGGCACGCCGGCGGCCAGGGCTTCCAGAAGCCCCGGCTCCCCGGCCACGCGCTCCAGCAGCCCGGCCAGGGCCGCCTCGTCCCCGGGCGGAAACAGCAGCCCGCCCCCGCCCCCGGCCAGGGCCTCTTCCAGCGCGGGAATGCGCGAGGCCAGCACCGGCACTCCGGCCAGAAAAGCCTCGCGCACCGTGAGCCCGAAGCTCTCGGCCCGCGACGGCTGGACCACCACGTCCAGCCCGGCCAGGATGCGCGGCAGGTCCGCCGGGCCGTAGGTGCCGTGCCAGACCACCCCGGGGGTCTCCAGCAGGGATTCCAGCTCGCGGGCGAAGTCGCGCCCGGCGCTGCCGCCGTGGATATGCGCCTCCACCAGCCCGGGCGGCAGGCGCCGCACGGCGCCCACGAGCACATCCTGGCCCTTGGCGCGGCCCAGGCTGCCCAGGCAGCCCACGCGCAGGGGCGCCCCCTCCGGGCGCGGAACGCGCGGCAGCGGCGCGAAGCCCGCAATGCCCAAGGGCGCGCAGACGACCTTCTCGCGCGGCAGCCCGGCGCGCAGCAGGTTGCGCCGGGTGTAGCGCGAATTGGCCAGCAGGCGGTCGGCCCGGCCCAGGGCCCCGGCAAGGGCCCGGGCGCGCCCGGCCATGAGCCCGGCGAGCGTCTCCAACGGATAGACCCGGCCCACGTGGGGCACGCGTTCGAGCAGGCAGCGAGCGCAGACCTCCGGGCCCGGCGGGCTCTCGGCGCACAGCGCCCCGTCCCAACGCACGTAGTGGCACTGGTTGCAGTCGAACCACGCGTCGTGCACGGTCATGACCACGGGCAGCCCCGCGTCCTTGCAGGCCGGGATGACCGAGGCGGAAAAGCCGATGAGGTGGTGGACATGGACCAGCGTGGTGCCCCGCCCGACCAGGAAGGCGGCCAGGGCCGCGCCCAGCTCCGGGTCGGTGTGCCGCGACTCGAAGGTCGGCTTGAGGGGCGCGGGGAAGGCCGTGAAAGGCACGCCCTGGACGGTCACGGTGCGCGGGCCGGAGGACTCCCCGGGGCGCAGGGGCAGCGGGTGGACGCACTCCACGGGAATGCCCAGGCGCCCCAGGGCCCGGGCCAGGGCCAGCACGTACAGTTCCACCCCGCCGGGGCGGGCGACGGGGCTTTCGTGCAGCACCAGGGCAACACGGGGGACGGTGGACATGGGCGCTCCTTGTGGCGGCGGCGCGGGCCTCAGGCCGCCGTGATGTAGTGGACCCCGGGGCGGAAGCCGCGCGCCTCCAGAAAGGCCCCGATGTCCTCGCGGGCGCCCCGGCTGGCGACGTAGGACAGGGCGAAACATGCCTGCGGGCCGGGCAACTCGTGGCGATGGACCACCGGCACCCCGGCGACGGTGTTGCCGATCTTGCGCGGGTCGATGTCCGCCCAGGCGGCGATGCGCACGCCGTGGTCTTCCAGCAGAGCCGCGCGCCTGCGCGTGACGCGCCCGGCGCCGAGGACGACCACCTCGGGATGATGCGGGTTGTGCAGCGCCAGCCAGCGCGCCAGATATTCGGCCTTCACGCGGTAGAAGGCCTGGAGGTCGTAGCGCGGATCGGTGCGCGAGGCGCGCTCCGGCGGATCGTTCCAGACCAGCAGCGCCTGGGGCAGCTTGTCCATGCGCACCCCGGCCTCGAACCAGCGCAGCCACATCTCGTAGTCCTCGGGAAAGTCGCCCTGGCGCGCGCCGCCGTGGGCGGCCACCAGTTCGCGGCGGAACATGACCGAGGGGTTGGCCAGGGGCGCGTCCACGAAGCGGGCCAGGCTCATGGCCTCGTGGGTCAAAAGGGCGTTGGTCCAGTCCACGTGGGCGGCGTACCCCGCGCAGGCCTCGCGGCTGCCGCCGAACTCCACGCGGCAGGCCACCACCCCGGTGCCGGGGTGCTCGCGCAGGTGCGCGGCCTGCAGCTCCAGGCGCCGGGGCAGGCAGCGGTCGTCGGCGTCCATGCGCGCCACGAAGGCGCCGCGCGCGGCGGCCACGGCGGCGTTGAAGGCGTGGGCCACGCCCCGGTGGGGCAGGTAGAGCGGGCGCACGCGCGGGTCGCGCGCGGCGTAGGCCGCCAGCACCTCGGGGGTGGCGTCCATGGAGCCGTCGTCGGCGACGACGATCTCGAAATGGGTGTGGGTCTGGGCCAGGAGGCTGTCCAGGGCGGCGGGCAGGGTCGGCCCCGCGTTGAAGGCGGGCAGGGCGACGGAGACTTCGGGAGGCGTGCTGTCCATGGCGGTGCGGGCTCCGGGCGCTGGCGAAAAACGCAAAAGGCCCTGCGGCCTCCGCCAGGGGCGAAGGCCGCAGGTGCCGCAAAAACCGTGCGCGGCCCGGCGCAGCGCTAGATGGTCGCCAACTGCTTGCGGATCGCCTCCAGCAGGCCGGAGAGCTTGTACTGGTCCAGCCGGTCCGAGGAGGTGAAGGTCACGCGGGTCAGGTCGGCCTTGCGGAAGGCCACGTTGATTTCAATGGGGCTGCCCTCGGCGGTGGTGGTTTCCACCACGGCCACGAGGTTGTCCTTCTTGTCGTAGGTCACGGGCAGTTCCAGGGCCTCCAGGGCGCCCAGCACGGCCATGTGGACCTCGGTCACGGTGGCGGGCTCGTCGGCGAACATGGTGCCGGTGCAGACGAAATAGGTCGCGCCCTGGGCGACGTTGCCGCCCTTGCCGCCGACGGCGCAGCCCGTGAGCAGGATGGCCGCCAGTGCGGCGCAAAGCAAAGTTGTGACGATGGTGCGCATTGTGCCCCCCCAGGGCGATGGTTGTTCCGATGCAGTACGCTGTTTCTGCCTAGGAAATCAATGCAACCGATACCCGAAAAGCGGCGCCCAATCAAGATGCACGGCTCAAAAAGTGCCGCAAAAAGGCCAACATCTGGAAAAACCCTGCTACCCCAGCTTCTCCCGGATGCGGCACACGTTGCAGACCCCGGCGGAGGTCGGGTAGCCGCAGCGTTCACACGGAGCCAGCGTCGCGCCATCGCGCCCCTCGGCGGCCTCGAAATGGCCCCGCGCGTTCTTGAGGAACGACTCGTAGAACTGGAGTTTGGCCCCGGGGCTCTCGCCTTCCAGGCGGTTCATCAGTTCCTTGCGGCGGGTGAAGCTCGCACCCTTGCTGTAGGGGCACGGGGCCACGTGGATGTCGATGCCGCTCAAAAACGCGTACGCCGCCGTCTCGTATTCCGACAGGCGGTACAGCGGGCGGCACTTGGCCACGAAGCCCGCGCGCCCGGGCAGGTTCGGCCCCTGGTCGGAGAGGTAGGCCACGTCCCAGCGCAGGGTGTTGGCCAGCAGGCGGCCGACCTCGTCGTCGAGGTTGTGCCCGGTGCAGATGGCCGAAAAGCCGTTGTCCATGGCGAATTTGTTGAAATAATAGCGCTTGATCTTACCGCACACGGCGCAGATCGGCCGCGTGACGCAGGCCTTGACCCGGGGGATGGGCAGGCCCTCGCGGGCCATGTCGAGCACCGTGAGCCGCGCCCCCATGGCCGCGCAGAAGGCCTCGACCTTGGCCCTCGCCGCCGGGGAGGACTCGGGGATGCCCAGGTCGATGTGCAGCCCGGTGACGTTGTAGCCCTGGAGCACCAGTTCGCGGAACAGGCCCAGGGAATCCTTGCCGCCGGACAGGGCCACGAGCACCGGCTCCTGCGGGGAGAACATCCGGTGCTGATGGATGGCGCGCTCGACCTGACGGGCGAAGAAGACGCGGAAACAGTCGGGGCAGAAGCCGCTGTGGTGGCTCGGCAGGGCCACCTGGGCCACGGCCCCGCAACGGGAACACTTCATATGGATCAGCCTCGGGAGACCACGGTGCGCACCGTGATGGCGTCGCCCGGGTGGATCTTGCGGTCGGGGGTCAGCAACTCACCGTCGCGAATGACCAGGCAGTCGTTGACGCCGAGGTCCAGACGGTTCAAAAGCTGGTGGGCCGTATTCAGCCGGGGGTAGACCAGAGTCTGGCCCTCGCGTTCGAGGGTCACGGTCACCGGGGGAAGCTGGGGCATGCCTGTCTATTCCTATCTTTTTGGTGGGGGATACTCCCCTAGCACCGGGGCCCGCGAAACGGCAAGGAAAATCCGTCGCGGGCTTGCTTTTTCCCGCGTTCCGTTCCACCATGGAAGCATACAAACAGGCGCAGGATACCCCCTGGCGCCGCAGACCGCAATCGCCGGACGGCAGGAGGGCGGGATGCGCAAGATACTCGTTGTGGACGACGAAAAGCATATCCGGATGCTCTACCAGGAGGAGCTTCAGGCCGACGGCTATCAGGTGGCGACCTCCGACGGCTCCGAAGACATTCTCGCAGTGCTCGACCGCGAACACCCCGAGGTGGTCATCCTCGACATCAAGCTCGGACCCAACCGCTCGGGGCTGGACCTGCTCCAGCAGATCAGAAGCCGCGAGCAGAACCTGCCCGTGATCCTGTGCACGGCCTACGACAGCTTCCAGCACGACCTGAAGTCCATCGCCGCCGACTACTACGTGGTCAAGGCCGTGGACCTGACGGAACTCAAGGCCAAGGTGACCGCCGCCCTGGCCCGCGCCTAGCCCGGGGCGCCGCCCCGGGCCGCCCGCCCGCGCCGCGCCGCCCGGGCTTGCCCGCCGCCCGGGCATATGGTAACCCCGAGCCCCTATGTTCGAGTTCGCCGAAAGCATCCAACGCGTGGCCATCATGGCCGTCCCTTTCCTGCTGGCCGTGACCTGCCACGAGGTGGCCCACGGGCTGGCGGCCCTGTGGTTCGGCGACCAGACCGCGCGCATGGCCGGGCGCCTGACCCTGAACCCCCTGCCGCACATGGACCCCATGGGCACCCTGGTCTTCCTCGTCACGGCGCTGACCGGGGGCTTCATCATCGGCTGGGCCAAGCCCGTGCCCGTGAACCCCGGCCGCTTCCGCAACGTGCGCCAGGGGCTCATCGTGGTTTCGGCGGCGGGTGCGGCGGCCAACGTGCTGCTGGCCGTGGCCTTCCTCGGGCTGTTCATCCTGCTGCGCGACAGCTACCCCGCCCCGGGCAGCCTGCTCGCGCCCTACTACGAGCCGCTGTATCTCATCGCCCAGTTCGGCGTGGTCATCAACGTCGTGCTGGCCGTGTTCAACCTGCTGCCCATCCCCCCGCTGGACGGCAGCAAGATCCTGGCCGAACTGCTGCCCTACTCCTGGGCCCAGCAATACATGCGCCTGGAGCGCTACGGCCTGATCATCATCGTGCTGCTGGTCGTCTCCGGCGGCCTGCGCTTCGTGTTCCAGCCCATCTGGGCCCTGCTCAACCACATCCTGTTCTGACCAAGGGAACCCCATGTCCAGCCAAAGGCAACGCATCGTCTCCGGCATGCGCCCCACCGGGCCGCTGCACCTCGGCCACCATTTCGGCGTGCTCGTCAACTGGGTCGCCCTGCAACAGGATTACGACTGCTTCTTCTTCGTGGCCGACTGGCACGCCATGACCAGCGAGTACGCCGACCCCCGGCGCATCAAACAGTTCGTGCCCGAGCTGGCCAAGGACTGGCTGGCCGCCGGGCTCGACCCCGAAAAATGCGTGATCTACCAGCAGTCGCAGATCAAGGAAATCGCCGAGCTGCACCTGATCCTGTCCATGATCACGCCCCTGGGCTGGCTGGAGCGCTGCCCGACCTACAAGGACCAGAAGGAACAGCTCGCCGCCAAGGATCTGAACACCTACGGCTTCCTGGGCTACCCCGTGCTCATGACCACGGACATCATCATGTTCCGCCCGGCCCAGGTGCCCGTGGGCGAGGATCAGTTGCCGCACCTGGAGCTGTGCCGCGAGATCGCCCGGCGCTTCAACTACCTGAACTGCGGCGGCGAGAACGGCACGCCCTTCTTCCCCGAGCCCACGGCCATGCTGACCCGCGAGTCCAAGCTCCCGGGGCTGGACGGACGCAAGATGAGCAAGAGCTACGGCAACTCCATCGCCCTGGGCGAGCCCATGGACTCCGTGCGCCAGAAGGTCATGGCCATGCTCACCGACACCAACCGCATGCGCAAGGCCGACCCCGGCGACCCCGACGTGTGCAACCTGTTCCCCTACCACAAGATCATGACCGACCCCGGGCGCCTGCCCGAAATCATGACCGGCTGCCGCAACGCCTCCTGGGGCTGCGTGGATTGCAAACGCCTGCTGGTGCAGTCCATGGAGCGTTTCCTGGAGCCGATCCACGCCCGCCGCGCCGTGTACGACAAGGACCCCTCCCTGCTGTGGGACGTGCTGACCGAGGGCAACCGCAAGGCCCGCGAAAAGGCCGCCGAGACCATGGCCGCCGTGCGCGGGCTCATCGGCTTCGACTTTTAGCCGCCCGCAGCGCCCCTTGCACCCCACGCCGTGCAAAACGGCAGGGTGCGAGGCGTAAAAGAGCCGGGGCCGGTGCGCAAAACAGGCGCACCGGCCCCGGCTCTTTTGCGGCGGCGCGGCGCCCCCTCAGGGCATGACCGCCGTGCCCCGGCAGCCCAGGGCCGTGTCCAGCCGCGCCGGGGCCCGGGGGTCCGCCCAGGTCACGCGCACGGCTCCGCACTCGCCGGTGTCGTGGAGCCCGGCCCCGGCCCCGGCCAGTGCCGCGCGCACCCGCGCGTCGGGAAAGCCCAGATAGTTCAGAAACCCCGTGCCCGCCAGGGCCAGCCGGGGCGCCACCCGCGCATACAATTCGGGGCTCAGGCTGCCCGCGCTGCCGTGGTGCGGCACCACCAGCACCTCGGCCCGCAGGTCGCGCCCCGAGGCCAGCAGCCGCTGGATGCCTGCCTTCTCCACGTCGCCGGGCAGCAGCGCCAGAGCCCGCCCGTGCCAGACCAGCCGCAGCACCAGGGACTGGTCGTTGCTGCTTCCGGGGGCGCGCTGGTCCTCGGGGTGCAGCACTTCCAGGATCAGCCCGGGCCCCAGGTCGAGAACCTCCCCCGCGTGCACGGTGCGTACCGGCACCCCGCTCTCCTCCAGCGCCGCGCGCAGCTCCCGGCCCGACTGGCTGTCCGGCCAGCGTCCGCCGTGGACGAACAGTCCCACGGGCGCGGCTTCGGCCACGGCGGCCAGCCCGCCGTAATGGTCGTGGTCCGGGTGGCTGAGGATCATCATATCCACCCCGGGCCAGCGCCCGCGCGCCAGGGCGGGCAGGACCACGGCCCGGCCCGGGTCCAGCCCGCCGGGGAAGCCGCCGCCGCCGTCGACCAGCACCCGCCCGCCCCCGGGCAGGTCCAGCAGCACGGCCTGGCTCTGGCCCACGTCGAGCACCGTCAGTCCCAGGGTCCGGCCCTGGCCCGTGGCCAGGGCCCACAGCCCCGGCCAGACCACGAGCAGCGCCCCGGCCAGGCACACGCCCAGGGCCGCGCGCCCGCGCGTCCGGGCCAGCACCAGCCCGCCCGTCAGCAACGCGTAGTACCCGACCAGATGCGGCCACAGCGGGCGCATGGGCACGGCCACGGGCAGCCAGCCCCGGGCGGCCAGGGCTTCCAGGGCGGCCAGGGCCGCGTCCAGCAGGGCGGCGTCCGCCCCCAGCAGCCAGTGCCCGGCGGGTGCCAGCCCCGGCAGCAGGGCCAGCAGCGCCCCCACCAGCCCGGCAGGAACCACCGCCATGCCCAGCACCGGCAGCCACAGGGCGTTCAGCGGCAGGGCCAACCCGGTTTCCGTGAAATTCCAGACCATGATCGGCAGCAGGGCCACGTTGGCCGCCACGCTGCCCACCAGCACCCCGGCCAGCCCCCGGGCCGCGCACACGGCCCAGGCCGCCGGGCCGGTGCCCCGCGCGGCCTCGCGCCCCGGCACCAGCCGCCACAGCGGCGGTCCGAGCACGGCGATGCCCGCGACGGCCACGGCGGACAGTTGCAGCCGCACGTCGTGGACCACCAGCGGATCCGCCGCCACCAGCAGCACCAGGGCCAGAAACAGCCCGTCCAGCAGCACCCGCCCCCGGCCGAGCAGCAGCAGCGCGCCCCAGGCGGCGAACATGACCCCGGCGCGCAGCAGGCTGGGCGTGGCCCCGCCCAGCCAGACGTAAAAGCCCACCAGCGGCGCCCCGAGCAGCACACCCAGCCGGGGCCGGGCCACGCGCAGCAGCAGCCCCGGCCACAGCCGCCCCGCCGCCCAGGCCAGCCCCAGGCCCAGGGCCGCCGCGAAGCCCAGGTGCATCCCCGACAGGGCCAGACTATGGGCCAGGGTCGAGCGGCGCACGGTGTCGTAGGCCTCGCGGTCCACGCCGAAGCGCTCGCCGAGAATCAGGGCTTCGAGCAGGGCCCGGCCCTGGCTCTCGGGGGCGCTGACGGCCATGGCCGCGCGCAGGCGCGCGCGCAGCCGGTCGCCCGGGGCCGGAGCCTCGGGGCCCAGGCGCGGCTGGCCGCCCTCGCCCCGGGTGAAGCCGCGATAGAACACGCCCTGGCGGCCCCAGTGGAAGCGCGTGTCCCACTGGCCGGGGTTGGCGAAGCCGCGCACCGGGCGCACCCGCAGGCGCACGGCGGCCTCCTGCCCCGGGTGCGGCCAGGTCGCGGGCTCCTGCCAATTCCACAGGAACATCCCGGGCAGCGCGCCTTCGGCGCCGTCGTCCAGGCTGTAGCGCGCGTCGGCCAGGAACACGCGCAACTGGCGCCCCGGGGTACTCTCCACGGCGGCCACCCGGCCCGAAACCAGGGCCACGCGCCGCTCGGCCATCCAGGCGGGCACATCTTCCGCCGCGGGCCCGGCGGGCAGGGCCCAGAGCGCCAGCCCCCAGCCCAGGGCAAAGGCCGCGCCCAGCAGGGCGGCGAGCCCCCCGGGGCGCTCCCGGGGCCGCGCCCCGCCCAGGGCCCACAGCAGCACAAGGCCCGCCAGGGCGGGCCAGAAAAAGCGCAGGGCCAACAGGCCCAGCAGCAGGGCGCACAGGGGCAGTTGCCAGGGCAGCAGGCCGGGCACGGCCCGGGGTCCGGGCAAGTCTTCGCCGCCGCGCATGGAGGGGCCGGTCAGCGGGCGCCCCCGGGCGTCAGGCCCGCGCCGTCCAGGATGATGCGCGCAGCGCGGTCCGGGGCGCCGGGTTCGCCCACCAGCCCGGCCAGCCGCGCCAGGCGCGCGCGAATCTCGGCCATGGCCGCCGGGTCCGTGAGCCAGCGCAGGGCCTCCACGGCGATGGCCGGGCCGTTGGCCTCGCCCTGAAGCAGCTCGGGCAGGGCCCGCTCGCCGAGGATGAGGTTGGGCAGGCTGATGTTGCGCACGCCGACCACCAGCCGCCCCAGGGCGTAGGACAGGGCCGAGACACGGTAGGCCACCACCGCCGGAGTGCCCACCAGCGCGGCCTCCAGGGTGGCCGTGCCCGAGGCCGCGAGCAGCGCCTGGGCCCGGCGCATGGCCCGGTAGCGCCCCTCGGGCGGGACGATTTCCACGGGCAGGTCCGCGGGCCACAGGGCGCGCAGCCGGGCCTCGTCCACCCCCGGGGCGCGCAGGACGGCGAACCGGGCCGCGGGGATGCGCACGGCGATGGTCCGCGCGGCGGCGGCGAACTCGGGCAGCAGGGTTTCGATCTCGCGGCGGCGGCTGCCGGGCAGGATGCCCACCAGCCCCGGCTCGGGCTCCTGGGCCCGCAGTTCGGCCAGGGGGATCTGGTCCGTCAGCGGGTGGCCCACGTAGTCGGCGTCCAGCCCGCGCGCGGCCAGGAAGGCCTTCTCGAAGGGCAGGATGCACAGCACGCGCCGCACGTGCTTTTTGAGAAACGCCACCCGCCCGGCGCGCCAGGCCCAGACCTGGGGACAGATGTAGTAGAACACGGGGATGCCCAGGCGCCGGGCCATGCGCACCACGAAGAAATTGAAGTCCGGCGCGTCGATGCAGACCACCGCCGCCGGGCGGACCTCGGCCATGCGCCGACGCATGCGCCGCAACAGCCCGGCGATACGCGGCAGATGGGCCACCACCTCCGTCAGCCCCACCAGGGACAGCTCGGCGATGTCGAAAGCGGGCTCGAACCCGGCCCCGGCCATGGCCGGGCCGCCCATGCCGGTGAAGCGCAGCCCCGGCGCCCGCGCGGCCATGGCCCGCAGCAGCAGCGCGCCGTGCAGATCGCCGGACACCTCGCCCGCGCTGATCCACACCGGCCCCGTGCCCGGGCCGCCCCCGGCGTTCATGATGGTATTCGTGCTGGTCTGCATGGTTCGTCTCCCTGCGGGGCGCCGCCCAAACTAGGTTTTGGCAACCGGGGGAGAATCTGGTACGACGCCCGAGCGACCCTAAGCGAAACAGGCCCCCGAGGCAACGGGCCCGCCGCCCGCCGTCCCGCCCGGAGCGCCAAAGGAAGGATTCCCATGCAAAAGACCATGAACGTCGCCGTCATCGGCCTGGGCTGGATGGGCCGGGTCCACCTGCGCAACTACACCGAGATGCCCGGGGTCCGCGTGGCCGGGGTCATGGACACCAACGCGGAAACCCTGGCGGCCATGCACGCCCAGTTCGGCGTGCCGGTGTTCGACAACCTCGACGCCCTGCTGGACCAGCCCCTGGACGCCGTGAACATCTGCGTGCCCACGGTGCTGCACCTGCCCGTGGGGCTTGCCGTCCTGGCCCGGGGCATCCCGGCGCTCATCGAAAAACCCCTGGCCGCCAGCGCCGCCGAGGGCCGCCAGCTTCTGGAGGCAGCCCAAAAGGCCGGGGTGCAGATCATGGTCGGGCACATCGAGCGCTTCAACCCCGCCGTGCAGCGCGTGCGCGAGCTGGCCGCCGAGGACAAGGTCATCTCCATCACCATCGAGCGCGTGGGCCCCTACCCGCCGCGTATCCAGGACGTGGGCGTCGTCCGCGACCTGGGCTCCCACGACATCGACCTCATCCGCCACATTTCCGGCTCGGAGTACAAAAGGGTCTTCGCCGTCACGGCCACGACCATCGGCAAACACGAGGACACGGCCCTCATCACCGCCGAGATGGAAAACGGCGTGCTCGGGCAGATCAACACCAACTGGGTCACGCCCTACAAGTCGCGCTCCATCCGCGTGGCCACCACCTCGCGTTACATCGAGGCCAACCTCATCACCCAGCAGGTCAAGGCCTACAGCCGCTTCCAGGACTACAACGACCATTACAGCATCAAGGAATGGCCGGTGCTCTACCGCGAGCCCGTGCGCAGCGAGCTGACGGCCTTCCTGGGCGCCCTGCGCGACGGCACCGGGGTGCCCATCACCGGCCAGGACGGGCTGATGGTTCTGGAGACCATCGAGCGCCTGGGCGTGTGCTGACGCCCGGGGCCCTCCCGGCAACGACGAAGCGGCCCGCCCGGAGGAGTTCTCCGGGCGGGCCGCTCGCGTCCGGGCCCGGGCGCCCTACTCCTGCTCGCGGCGGATGACCGCGCCCACGGCGCGCAGCTTGTCCTCGATACGCTCGTAGCCCCGGTCCAGGTGGTAGATGCGCTGGACGTGGGTCGTGCCCCGGGCGGCCAGCCCGGCCAGCACGAGCGAGGCCGAGGCCCGCAGGTCCGACGCCATGACCGGCGCGCCGGTCAGCCCCGCCACGCCGCGCACCACGGCGGTGCGCCCGTCCAGGGAGATGCGCGCGCCCATGCGCCCCAGCTCGGGCACATGCATGAAGCGGTTCTCGAAGATCGTCTCCTTGACCACCCCGGTGCCCTTGGCCAGGCACATGAGGGCCATGATCTGGGCCTGCATGTCCGTCGGGAAGCCCGGGAAGGGCAACGTGGTCACGTTGACGCCCACGAGCTCCGTGCCCCGGCGGCAGATGACGCCCTCGGCCGTCTCCTCGATCCACACGCCCATCTCGCGCAGCTTGAAGGCCACGGCCTCCAGCTCGAACAGCGGGCAATCCGCCAGCAGCAGTTCGCCGTCGGTGATGGCCGCCGCGCACAAAAAGGTTCCGGCCTCGATGCGGTCGGGCATGATGCGGTACGCGCAGCCTTCCAGACGCTCCACGCCCTCCACGCGGATGATGCTCGTGCCCTGGCCGCTGATCTTCGCCCCGCAGGCGACGAGGAAGTTGGCCAGGTCGACCACCTCGGGTTCACGCGCGGAGTTGACGAGCAGGGTTTCGCCCTCGGCCAGGGCGGCGGCCATGAGCAGGTTCTCGGTGCCGCCCACGGTGGGGAAGTCGAACTGGATGTGCGCGCCGCGCAGGCGGCCCGCGCAGGTGCCGCGGATGTAGCCGTCCTCCAGGTCGAACACCGCCCCCATGGCCTCCAGCGCCTTGAGGTGCAGGTCCACGGGCCGGGCGCCGATGGCGCAGCCGCCCGGCAGGGCCACCCGCGCCTCGCCCAGGCGCGCCAGCAGCGGCCCCAGGCAGAGCACCGAGGCGCGCATGGTCTTGACCAGATCGTAAGGCGCCTCGGGCGTCAGGCCCACGGTGTCCACGCGCACCACGTCCTGGTCGAACGTGGTGGTGCAGCCGAGGATCTCCAGGAGCTTCAGGGTGGTGCGGATGTCGCGCAGGCGCGGCACATTGGAGAAGGTTACCGGCCCGTCCACGGCCAGGGCCGCGAAGAGCAGGGGCAGGGCGGCGTTCTTGGAGCCGCTGACGCGCACGGTGCCCGCAAGGGGCCGTCCGCCTTCAATGACGAGTTTTTCCATCGCTGTTTCCGTCGTTGCTGGTTGAAAAGGCTTGACCGCCGCCCGAAGCTTCGGTAGACGTTTCCACCTTCACGGTGGGAGTAGCTCAGTTGGTAGAGCACCTGGTTGTGGCCCAGGTGGCCGTGGGTTCAAGTCCCATCTCTCACCCCACCAAGGCATCAAGCCCCGCCCCGGCGGGGCTTTTTGTTTCCCTGTGCCCTTGCGCCCGCGCGCGCCTCCGGGTATATCCTCATACTGGCAAAAACAAAAGCTCCGCAACGGCTGCCGGTCGGGGCACGCAACGGGAACGTCGTCGTGCCGTCATCTCCCTGTCCCCCTGACCACGCTACGCTCATTCCACCCCCCCCGGGGCAGGAAGAGCCGGGCCAGACGCGCATCAGGGGAAACGATCCGCCATGAAAACCCTCGGCATCCTCGCCGCCGTCCTCATCCTGGGCCTGCTGGCCCTGGGCTTCAGCCGCGGGCTGCACCTGAATCTCACGGGCGCCGCCGAGTCGCACGGCGCGACCTTCAGCCTGCGCACCCCCGAGACGGCCAGCGCCACCCTGGAACTGACCGCGCAGGAACAGCGGGCCATGACCGACGCCCTGGCACCCCATGGCCGACGCATCGCCAGCGCCCGGCTGCACGCCGAGCGCACCCCGCCCGCCCGGCACCGGGCCGACCAGGACACGGCCTGGGCCGCCTTCTCCCTGGAACTGACCCTGGACGACGGCGCCACCCTGGCATCAAGCCTGCGCCAGGTGCCGCGCCAGCGCCTGGGCGCGGCCCTGGCCGAATGCGTGGCCGACTGCATGCGCGCCTACGAGGCCCAGAAGGCCCTGGGCCGCGACGTGCGCACCCTGGGCAACATCTAGGCGCCCGCCGCCTCCCCCTGGCCCAAAACACAGGCCGCCCCCCAAAGGGGGCGGCCCACACCCATTGCGGCCGCACCCATGCGCGACCACAGCCGGAAAATACTCCGCCCGGCACAACCCGGCAATGGGGGATTCCCCTATTTTTCCTTACGCCGCAACACGCGCACGTCGCCCACGCGCACGGTCAGCCGCTCCTTGTCGAACTGTTCGAGCAGTGGAATCAGATACTTACGCGACAGGCCGCTGACGGTCTTGAAATCCGCCGCGCCCATCTCGCCCTTGTCTTCCAAAAAGGCCACCACCCGCGCACGCAGGGCGTCCAGAGCCGGGGCGTGGAAGTACATGTCCTCCTTGACCTTGACGAGCACCCCGGCCTCCTGGAGCAGGCGCAGCACCGGAGCGGCGTCCTTGGCGGCCACGCCCAGGGGGTCCAGCACGTCCTTCAGGTTCGGCGGGGTCTGTCCGCCCTGGCGGTAAGCCTCCTCCAGGGCCGCGCGCAGCCGCTCGGCGTCCGCCGCCAGGGACACGCTGTGCCCCGGCAGGCGCAGGGTCTCGGCCTCGGCCACCAGCTCGCCCCGGCGCACCAGCCGCTCGACCACGAAATGGGCCAGCCGCTCGGAGAGCCCCCGGCCCCAGGACGAAGCCAGCTCCCCGCGCAGGATGCCCTGTTTCATGGGCTCGGCGCGGTGGAAGGCCGCCACGCGCTCCAGGGCCCCGGCCATGAGCGCCTCCATGACCTCTCCGGCCACGTGCACGCGTTCGTCCTTGTCCACCAGATAGGCCGCGCCCTGGCTGCACATCTGCTGCATGAGCTTTTCCAGGGCCCGGGCCTCCAGGGCGCACATGGTGCGCAACTCGGCCAGGCTCACGCCCCCGGGCCCGGCCAGGGCCAGTTGCGCGGCCAGCACGGCCTGCTGGTCGTCGCCCGCCAGGGCCCGCAGGCGCTCCATGGCGCCCTGGTCGCCCCGGCGCAGCTTGCGCCCGTGGGGCCCGATGATCCGGCCGCCCGCGATGGTCCGCAGCGGCGAAAAGGAGCGCAGCACCACCCGGTCGCCGTAGACCCCGGGCATGGGCTCGGGCAGCAGCAGACGGCACAGGGCCGTCTCGCCCGGGCGCAGGGCCTCGCGGTCCAGCAGCAGGACCTTGGCCAGCACCTCGCGGGTGCCGTGGTGCAGGTGGATTTCCTTGCGGTGCTTGAGGTCGCGCCCGGCCGAGGCCAGGGCGGTCAGCTCCACGTCCCACAGGGTCTGGGGAAAAAGCGTCCCGGGCCGGGCCAGCACCTGCCCGCGGGCCACGTCCTCCACTTCCAGCCCGGCAAGGTTCACCGCCGTGCGCCGCCCTGCGGGCGCCTCGGTCACGGGCTGCCCGTGGGACTGAAGCCCGCGCGCGCGGGTGCGCAGGCCCCCGGGGAAGAGCACCACCTCCTCGCCCTCGCCGATGCGCCCCGAAACCAGGGTGCCGGTAACCACCGTGCCGTGCCCGCGCATGGTGAACACGCGGTCCACCGGCAGGCGGAAGAGATCCGCCGGGCGCTCGGCCGGGCTGTGGGCCGCCAGTTCGGCAATGGCCGCGCGCAGGGCGTCGAGCCCGGCGCCGGTGTGCGCGCTCACGGGCAGCACCGCCGCGCCGTCCAGGAACGTTCCGGCCAGGGCGCCACGCACGTCCTCCTCGACCATTTCCAGCCAGTCGGCGTCCACGGCGTCGGCCTTGGTCAGGGCCACCAGCCCGCGCCGGATGCCCAGCAGGGTGCAGATTTCCAGATGCTCGCGGGTCTGGGGCATGACGCCCTCGTCGGCGGCGATGGCCAGGAGGACGAAATCCACGCCCGAAGCCCCGGCGACCATGTTCTTCACGAAGCGCTCGTGCCCGGGCACGTCGATGACGCCCAGACGCGCGCCGCCCGGCAGGTCCAGGAAGGCGAAGCCCAGCTCGATGGTGATGCCGCGCTTCTTCTCTTCCTTCAGGCGGTCGCAGTCGATGCCCGTCAGGGCCTTGATGAGCGTGGTCTTGCCGTGGTCGATGTGTCCGGCGGTGCCCATGATAACCGGCATGTGGGGGCCTCGTGGGGGTTGGGGCGTTGGTGCGGACCTTCCTAGTAGGCCAAAAACGGCCCCGGCTCAACCCGGGCACGGCCCAAGGGCGTCGGCCCGGCCCTGGGCAGCCCATCCCCGCCTCCACCAGCCGGAGCCGGACGCGAAACCTCCGGGCCACGGCCCGATGCGCCGCAACCCGGAGGTTTCGCCAGCCTGCGCCGCACCGGGCGGCGCTAGAGGGTCTTGATGCGCCCGGCCACGGAGTCGATCTGGCGGCCCAGGGGCGTCTGGAGGCGGATTTCGCGCTCCACGTTGGTGATGCCCTTGAGCACCGTGGAGTGGCGGCGGTTGAGCTGGCTGCCGATCTGCTTGAGGGGCATGTCGGTGTGCAGGCGCGCCAGGTAGAAGGCCGTGTTGCGGGCCTGCACGATGTCGCGGCGGCGGCTCTTGGAGGCCAGGGCCGTGGGCTCCACGCCGAAACTGCGGCAGATGTGCTCCAGGATCTTCTGGAAGCTGATGGTCCCGGTGTCGGTGCAGGTATAGTTGCGCAGCACCTGGGCGACCATGTCCATGGTGATGGCCTCGCCCAGCAGGCGGGCCTTGAGCACCAGGCTTTGCAGGCAGCTTTCGAGCTGGCGCACGTCGTCGGTCAGGTGCTCGGCAAGGCAGTCGGACACGTCGCCGGGCAGGGTCACCTGGTGCTGGCGGGCCTTGCTCTCCAGGATGCGCCGCCGGGTGTCGTAGCAGGGGCGGTCGATGGTGGCCAAAAAGCCCGAGCACAGCCGCGAGGCCAGATGGTCGTCCACGTCCTTCAGTTCGCGGGGCAGAAACGAGCTGGACAGCACGACCTTGCAGCCCCGGGCCTGAAGGGCTTTCAGGGTCTCCAGCAGCTCGTCCTGGGTGCGCTCCTTGCCCTGGAGGAAGTGGATGTCCTCCAGCAGCAGCACGTCCACGTTGTCGCGGAAGCGGTTCTTGAAGCGCTCCATCTCGCGGGCGCGGATGGACAGGATGAGCTGCGTGGCGAACTCCTCGGCGGTCAGGTACGCGATGCGCACGTTGGAGCGGTTGCTGGCCTGGGCCATGGTCCGGCCGATGGATTGCAGCAGGTGCGTCTTGCCCAGGCCGGGGGCCGAGTTCAGGAACATCTGGTCGAAGTCCAGCCCGCCCCGGGTCATACCCTTGGCGGCCACATAGGCCAGCTCGTTGCAGGGGCCGACCACGAAATCCTCGAAGCCGAAGCGCCAGGACAGGGTGGACAGGCTCTGGGGCACGAGGTTGGGCAGGCCGAGCTGGTCCTGCCGGGGCGGGCGCCGGGCCGCGGAAGCGGCTTTGCCGTTGCCCTTGCCGTTGCCGCCGGAAGCGGCGGGGCGCGCGGCCGTGTCGGGGCAGGGGGCACTCTGCATGGCCCGGGGCCGCACGGCCACGTCGATGGCCGGGCGCGCGCCCAGGGCTTGGGCCGCGGCCTCGGCGATGGTTTCCAGCAGCCGGTCGCGGACCCAGGAGGCCACAAAGGCGTTGGGGGCGAAGAGGGTCAGCCGTCCGTCGGCGACCTCGGCGTCCAGGGGCTTGATCCAGACCTGGTACAGACCGGGATTGACCGTCTTTTCCAGGATGCTCAGTGTCTGAGGCCACGCGTTCATCATGGAGCGTGTTCTAGGCCGATTCCGGCACTCGGGCAACGGGGAGAATCCGGCGTCGCAGGGCCGTCACACAAGGCTTTCCCCACATCTCCCCAACATGACAACCACTTCTAATACATGAGAATTCGTCTCAAGGCGCGGAAACCCGTGGCCCCCAGGGAACGGGCACCGGGCAAGGGTTGCCACAGGTCAAGTGGAACATCCCCTAAAAAGTTTTCCACAGGGACTTTTCAACGAATCGTCGTTTTATCAATCCTGATGCCTTTTTTTGTGACCGGGCCTTGAACAATGTCGCTCATGCGCGGCCTTTATTCTTGACAACACGCGAAACTCGGGCCGGGCCGGGCTCCCCGGGCCTCCGGCTTCTCCCGGTTCGGGCGGTCGGCCATGGTCAAAAGAAACAGGGCACTATACACAAAATTGGCACAAGAGCGACACGGAGGACAAAACCCGGCGCCCGGCGCGCATCCCGGGACGCGCGTCCCGCAGGACGCGGCGCAGGACGCGCCAAGGGCCCAGACGCCGACGGCAGGGCCGAAATCGGCACGTCTGAGCCGATTAGCGGTAATGGGCGGACAAAACGGCGCACGGGCAGAGGCCGGGGCCCGGGGCCGCCGGGACTCGCGGCAAGGAAACCGGCGCTCCGGCCGCAGCGGATCACGGCGCCCCGGAAGTGAAGGCAAGGGAACCCCGGCCGCCGGGCGGCGGCCTCAGCCCTCCAGCAGCGGGTAGTTCTCGCGCTGGAGTTCCTCGGGGTAGGGGTCGGGCAGGTAGCGCTCCCAGACGCTGCGCGAGGCGTGCAGCTCCACCAGCAGCTTGGCGAGCTTCATGCCCTCGCGGGTCCACCAGCGGTAGCGCGGGTCGCAGTCCGCCGGGACGACCAGCGTCCCGGCCTCGTCGATATACGGCCGCGCGGCGGGCACGTCGTCCATCACCGCTCGGGCGGCGGCGGGCGTTTCGGCCCGGCTCACGCCGCGCCTCCCGCCGGGCGGGCCGCCAGGGCCGCAAAGGCCGCGATGTCCCCGGCGAACTGCTCGCGCAGGTCGTCGAAGACCACGGGGATACGCCGGGAGAACTCGTCCAGCAGGGGCAGCATGATCTCGCGAATCTGCGGGTGGGCCGCCCCGGCGCAGCGCAGGCGCATGACGTGGCGCCACTCGCGCAGGTTGGCGGTCATGACGATCTCGGTCTTCAGGCTGTTGGGCAGCACGGAGCGGGCCTCCTGGGCCTTGGCCCCGGCGGCCATGAGTTCCAGGTAGGCCGCCTCGGCCTCGCGCATGGCCCGCGCCCAAAGCGCGTACTGCGGGCTGCCTTCGGCCCAGAACAGCGGGCGGATCACGGTGATCTCGCTGCCGAAGCGGTCCTTGGAATAATTGGCGTAGCGCGTGGATTCCTGACTGTAGGACGCCAGCCGGTGGCGGACCAGCTCATGGGTCACCCCACGGTCGCAGACGAAGCGCACCGTGGCCGAGGCGTGCTCGATGACGCTCTCGTGGCCCGAGCGCAGGATGCGCGCCACGAATTCGCGCCCCGAGTCCGGGGTCGTTCTGTCTTCGGACTTGTAGCAGGTGCGCCCGGCGGCCTCGATGTGCGCCAGGACGCTCTCGGGGTCGGGCAGGGCCATGATCTGGAAGCCGGCATCGACGATTTTCACGAAAGGGTCCCCTGGCCGGAGGCGATGAGGTTCATGTGGGTGTAGGCCTTGGCCGTGGCCACGCGCCCGCGCGGGGTGCGCTTCAAAAAGCCGCACTGCATGAGATAGGGCTCGTAGATTTCCTCGATGGTGCGCACCTCCTCGGAGCAGGCCACGGCCAGGGTCTTCACGCCCACGGGGCCGCCCGAGTAGTGATGGATGAGCACGGAAAGAATCTTGCGGTCCATGGTGTCCAGGCCCGAGCCGTCCACGTCGAGCCGCTCCAGGGCGGCCTCGGCGGCGGCGGCGTCCACGGTGCCGTCGCCCTCCACCAGGGCGAAATCGCGCACGCGGCGCAGCAGGCGGTTGGCGATGCGCGGGGTGCCGCGCGAACGCCGCCCGATGACCAGGGCGCCCTCGGGCGTGAGCGGCACGCCGAGGATGCCCGCCGCGCGGGTGACGATGCGCGCCAGGTCCGCCGGGGCGTAGAACTCCAGGCGCGCGATGACCCCGAAGCGGTCGCGCAGGGGCGAGGTCAGCAGGCCGATGCGCGTGGTGGCGCCCACCAGGGTGAAGGGCTCCAGGTCGATCTTCACCGTGCGCGCGCCGGGGCCCTGGCCGATGACCAGATCGAGCTTGAAGTCCTCCATGGCCGGATAGAGGATTTCCTCCACCGACGGCGGCATGCGGTGGATTTCGTCGATGAACAGGATGTCGTGGCGCGAAAGGTTGGTCAGGATGGCCGCCAGATCGCCGCTACGCTCCAGCACGGGCCCGGAGGTGCTGACGAGGTTGACGCCCAGCTCGCTGGCCAGGATCTGGGCCAGGGTGGTCTTGCCCAGGCCCGGACAGCCGTAGAGCAGCGAATGGTCCATGGCCTGACCGCGCTCCAGCGCGGCGGCCAGGAACACGCGCAGGTTGGCGCGCAATTCGTCCTGGCCGATGAATTCATCCAGCCTGCGCGGGCGGATGCCGTCGTCGGAGCCGGGCCCGCAGGCCGGGGGGGGAACGGATGCCATGTTCATTCGCGCGCCTTGGAGATATGCCGCAGGGCCGCGCGCAGGGCGCCGGCCACGTCGAGGTCGGGTTCCGCGCCCAGGACGGCTTCGAGCACGCCCCGGGCCTGGGTTTCATCATAGCCCAGATTGGTCAGCCCCGCCAGGGCGTCGCGGAAGACGGACGCCGCCGGGCCGGGCAGGCTCCCGGGCAGCGGCCCCGGGGCCACGCCGCCGGGTTCGAGCTTGTATTTCAGCTCGATGAAGATGCGCTGAGCGCTCTTCTTGCCGATGCCCGGCACCTGCACCAGGGGCATGAAATCGTCGGCCAGGACCACCCGGCGCAGGTCGTCCGGCGAAAACACCGAGAGCATGGCCAGGGCCGTTTTGGGCCCGAGCTTGCTGATGGACAGCAGCAGGGCGAAGGTTTCGCGCTCGTCCCAGGTGGCGAAGCCGTAAAGCTCCAGGGCGTCCTCGCGCACGATGGTCTGCACGAAAAGCTCCACCTCGCCCTGGCGCGGCAGCCCGGCGGCGGCATGGACCGTCAGGCCGACCTCGTAGCCCACCCCGCCCGGGGTCAGCACCACGCAGGAACTCTCGGCCCGGGCCACCACCGTACCCCGCAGATAGGCGATCATGAGCGCGTTCCCGCCAGCCGGTCGAACCGGCGCTGGTTGAGGTGGCACAGGGCCACGGCCAGGGCGTCGGAGGCGTCCTCGGCCCAGCCGGGGTTCTTCATGCCCAGGGAGTGGGCGACCATCCAGGCCACCTGGCCCTTGGGCGCGTTGCCCACGCCCACGAGGTTCTTCTTGACCACCGTGGGCTCGTAGGCCGCCACGGGAATGCCCGCCACGGCCACGGCGGCGATGGCCGCCCCGCGCGCCTGCCCGAGCTTGAGCGCGCTCATGGTGTTGCGCGAGACGAACACGTTCTCCACGGCGGCCACGTCGGGCCGGTGGCGGGCCACAAGCTCGGCCACCCCGGCGTGGATGCGCCCCAGGCGGCGGCCCAGGTCCTTTTCGGCGCCGGTGGTGATGGTTCCCGCCTCCACAAGCATGGCCCGGCCCGACACCTCGCGCACCAGCCCGAAGCCGGTAACGCGCGAGCCGGGGTCGATGCCCAGCACGAGCAGGCCGTCGTCCGCCATGGCCGGGGGCTAGCCCTGCTCCAGCTCGGCGAACAGTTCGTCGGGCAGCTCGGCGTTGTGGAAGACGTTCTGCACGTCGTCGTTGTCTTCGAGCTTGTCGATGAGGTTCACCAGCTTGCGCCCGGTGTCCACGTCCACATCGATGTTGTTCTGGGCGATCATGGAAATCTCGGCCGAGGAGTATTCCAGGCCCGCGTCGTCGAAGGCCTGCTGCACGGCGGCGAAGTCCTCGGGGGCGCAGCGCACTTCCCAGGCCTCGTCGTCGTCCACCACGTCCTCGGCCCCGGCCTCCAGCCCGGCCTCCATGATCTGCTCCTCGCTGTACCTGGCCTTGTCGAAGTACAGGGTGCCCTTCTTGTCGAACATCCAGGCCACGCATCCGGCCTCGCCCATGTTGCCGTTGCCGCGCGAGAGGATGTGCCGGACCTCGGCCACGGTGCGGTTCTTGTTGTCCGTGGCGGCCTCGACGAGGATGGCGATGCCCCCGGGGCCGTAGCCCTCGTACTGCACCTCGAACATTTCGCCGCCCGCCAGCTCGCCCGTGCCCTTCTTGATGGCGTTCTCGATCTTGTCCTTGGGCAGGTTCACGGCCTTGGCGGCCTGGATGGCGGCACGCAGGCGGGGGTTCATGTCCACGTTGCCGCCGCTTTTGGCGGCGATGATGATTTCCTTTGCGGCCTTGGTGAAGGCCTTGCCGCGCTTGGCGTCCTGGCGCCCCTTGCGGTGCTGGATGTTGGCCCATTTGCTATGACCGGCCATGGTGTCCTCCGAATGCGCTGAATGTAGTGATATGGTTGTGCCGCGCGCCGGGGGCGGCGCGGCGCCGGGTCATTCCCGGCCCAGAAAGTCCTGGCCCACGTAGAAGATTTCCTTGCTCTCCGGGCGCGAACTTTTGGGTTTGAACGTCCTGACCTTGCCGAAACGGGCCCGCAGGGCTTCGCGGTAGGCCTGCTCGTCGGGCCCCTGGAACACCTTGACCACGAAGTGCCCGCCCTTTACCAAGGTCACAAGGGCCACGGCAAGGGCCTCTTCGCACAGGTTCATGGACCGGGCCTGGTCCGTGGCCTTGTGGCCCGTGGTGCTGGGCGCCATGTCGGATATGACCATGTTGAACGGCCCGCGCGCGGCCAGCTCGGCCTCGAAGGCTGCGGAGCGCTGGAACACGTCCTCGCGGAAAAAGGCCACGTTGCCGGGAAAGCCCGTTTCCGTGGCCTGGATGTCCGCCGCCAGCACGAAGCCCCCGGGGCCGACCTTCTTGGCCGCCCACAGGGTCCACGAGCCGGGGGCCGCGCCGAGGTCGAGCACGGTCATACCCGGCTGGAACAGGCCGAAGCGCTTGTCCAGCTCCTGGAGCTTGTAGACCGAGCGCGCGGGGTAGTTCTCGCGCTTGGCCCGCTCGAAATAATGGTCCCGGTACTTTTTCATGTGATTGGCGACCTGCGGGAAAATTTCTTGTAACAGGCGACCCCCGGGGGCCGCAACACCCGGCATGGCCCCGGACGGCGAACATGACCCCACGCCCCGAACGAGCGCGCATCACCACCGAACTGGGCATGCTCCAGACGCCCCCGGAGGGCCCGACGCAGTTCGCCTGCCTGACGAGACAGGGCGCGCGGGGCCCGGGCGCCCATGTGCTGCTGCTCGGCGTCGGGCCGGACCCGGCCCAGGCTGCGGCCCTGCTGCCGCCGGGCAGGGCCGTATACGCCATGGAGGCCCCCGGGTTCAAGACCCAGATGCCGCCCTCGTGGCACGCGGCCCTGCCCGGGCACTGGCGCTTCCTCGACCCCGGCGACCTGGACGAATTTCTCATCGCCGGGGCCGAGCTGTGGGTTTATCGCCCCGGGGTGCGGCTGTTCCCATCGTTCTGGGGGCCGCTGCTCGGGCGCTGCCGCTTCCTGGGGGGGCTGCTGGCCGGGCCGGGAGTGGCCGCCGCCCTGCCCGTGCCCCGGCCGTCGGTGCTGCTGCCGGGGGCCGAGGGCGACCTGCTGGTGCGCGAGCTGGCCGCCGCGCTGACCCGGGCCGGGCTGGCCGTGCGCGTGCTGCCCCCGAAGCGCACGGGCGAGCTGGTGCCCGCCCTGCTGCGCGAGGAGCGCCCGGCCCTGTTCCTGTGCGTCAACTTCAAGGGCCTGGACCCCTTCGGCGAGCTGTTCCACCTGCTGGACGCCGCGCGGGTGCCGGTATGCGTCTGGTGCGTGGACAATCCGTTCCATCTGGTCAGCGGGCTGCGCTCGCCCTTCTGGACCCGGGCCCGGCTGGCGGTGACCGATGCATCCTTCGCCCCGGCCCTGCGCCTGCACGGCGCGCGCGAGGTGCTGCACCTGCCCCTGGCGGCGTGCCCGGAGCTGTTCGCGCCCCGAAGGGACGCGGGGGTGGACGGCGAAGGGACGGCAGGAGGCGTAGGCGCAGGCATGGCCGGAGGCATCGCGGAGGCAGGCCGCCCGGGCGGCGGCGAATCCCCGGGCGCAGGCTCGGACGCGGCCCCGGACGACCGCAGCGCCATGGCGCCGGTCCGGAGCGAATCCTCAGGCGCGGGCACGGCCCGGGAACCGGACCTGGGACTGGGCGAACGGATGGTCTTCGTGGGCCGCTCGCAGTTCCCGGGGCGGGAGAAATTCTTCGCGGGCAGCGCCGTGCCGCGCTGGCAGTGGGACGCGGCCCGGGCCATGCTCGGCGCGGGCGGGCGGCCCGACTACAACTGGTGGGCCGAGCGGCTGGACATCTGGCCCCTGTGGCCCGGAGCCGAGGCCCGGCGCATCGGGGCCGGGGCCGACGCCGCCAGCCGCGAGCTGCGCGCCGCCTGCCTGGAAGCCGCCGCGCCTCTGGGCCTGACGGTCTACGGCGACCAGGGCTGGGCCGAGCGCCTGCCCGCCGGGGCCGACCTGCGCCCGCCCGTGGACTACTACACCGCCCTGCCCGCCATCTACCGCCAGGCCGCCTGGACCCTCAACGCCACCAGCCTGCTGCTGCCCCACGGCCTGACCCAGCGGCACTTCGATGTCTGGACGGCGGGCGGCCTGCTGCTCACCGACGCCACCCCGGGCCTGGCCCTCTTCCCCGAGGAACTGACCCGCGAGGTCCGCTTCGCCACCCCCGCCGACCTCCCCGCCCTGGCCCGCCGCCTCGCCCCCGGCACCCCCCTGCGCCACGACGTGCAAACCGCCTGGCGCACAGAAATCCTCACCCACCACACCTACGCCCACCGCGTGGCAACGCTGCGGGAGTGGCTGGGGGTGTAGGGCGCGGAGATATGGGGAGGCTATAATATCAAAACATCTTTCCACCGTTTAAAAATGAATACAGCCCGTTCTTTTTGGGCTAGAGCGCGAAGCACAATAAGCACGCCCCATATCCTTCATTTACCCATGACAACGCTATTGAATCCCCCGCGACGGCGCGCCGTCGCGGGGGATTTCTCATTCAATGGATACGCACACGGCGCCACCCGGCACCGCAACCGTACTGGCCTTGCAAAAAATCGCAGCACGCTAACATGGTAATGTTGTAGAGAGGGGAGGCGCCCTTGGAGCAGGCCTCCAAGGGCGGATGCACCAACGGCACACCGGGGGCAAGGCCGGTGTGGCCCATGGCAGCGGCGGCGCGGTCTTTGGTGACCGCGCCGCCGGTGGCCGGGTGGGCAGGCGCTCAGGCCGCCCGCCGGGCTATTTTTGCCACAGCAGCAGTTCGATCTTGTAGTCGGTCCGCTCCACGTAGACCCCCGGCTCTTCCTCGAAGCGCGCAAGATGCTCGCGCAGCAGGTCCTGGTCCGGGGTCACGCCGTATTGGGTCAGGGTGGTGGAACAGGCGTCCAGCGCCGCGTCCAGGCCCTTGGGCACCGTCCACTGGCCGTCCAGAATGACGGATGTCGGCGTGATGCCCCGGCCCGTGAGCCACTCGCGCATCTCCGGCCCGTTGTGCATGACTTTGGGCTCCAGCCCGTAATGCGCGAGCAGCCCGGCCATGACATCCGAGCGCATGAGGCCCGCGAAGCCCATGAACACGGTCCAGCCGTGGGCATGCCCCAGCAGCTTTTCGCGCGATTCGTCGCTCTGGATGGCGGGCGTCATGGAGCAGAAAACCACGTCGAACGTCTCCCGGCGCTGGAAATCCATCCAGTCCGAGCACACGTATTCGATGTTGCCGATGCCCAGGCCCGCCGCGTCCTCGGCCAGGATGTCGAGCATCACCGGAGAAATGTCCACAGCGGTAACACGCTGTGCCTCTCGGGCCAGACGCAGGGTATACATGCCGCTGCCGCTGCCCACGTCGAGCACCGTCCTGCCGCCGAAGTCCACCCCATGCTCGCGGATGGTCCGCAGCACTCCGGCCTCATAGTTGCTGTCGCCCTCTTCATAGCGGGGAAAAGTGCGGGCCTTGGCGTCCCAAAACGCCTTCCTGTCGCCACTTTGCGCGGGTGTTCCCATGTGCTGCGTGCTCCCATGCCGACGCCGGGGCGGGCAGCCGGGGCGTCTTGTTGCGGGTTTGGCAGAATTGCCGCCGTGCATCTCTGCCGGAACGCTCCCTCCGGGCATCGCGCGCCCACGGCACATTCCGACCGTCGAAGCGGTGCGCGGGTCCTTCGGGGTGACGACCAGCGAGGTCGCATGCTGGCCGGTGGATGTCTGGCGCCGGATTCCGCCATTTTTCTTTTAGCCATGAACAGAAAATCGTAACACGAAGAGTGCTTAAATTGGATAGCGGCAGATTGTCAATGGCACGAGAAGAAGGCCAACACGTCGTGACGCGCGGGAGGCCCATTCGCAGACACAACGCGGCCGACCGGGTTTTAGGAACATAATTTTGCCCATTCAGGGCAAAACGCCATCCCGCTTTGCGCTAGGATCGGCGCTCGAAGCGGTTACCGCCCCGAAAGGCCGCGCGAGAACGCCCCAGAGCGACCCCGGGACGGCATCCCCCGAAATGGAACCAGGAGCCGAAGCAGACGAGGAGCCCATGAATCCCTTGAAACCGGAACAAACACGGCGGACAGCGGAAGTGCCACGCCACGACGGCGCAGTGAACACCGCCCCGGAGGAAGGCGCCTGGATTCTCGGCCCGCCCCCAGGCCTGGCCCATCTCCCCCGCCTCTACTGCTTCGCCAATGCTGGCGGCAGCGCCGAAGCCTTCCGCCTGTGGCAGTCGCGTCTGACGGAAAGCCTGGCCGTCTGCCCCGTGGAGTTGCCCGGGCGCGGCAGGCGCACAGGCGAAGACTTCTGCGCCACGCTCACGCAGGCAGCGGCGGCGGCGGCGGCAAGCATCTCCGCCGCCGGTCGGCAACCGTACTGCCTGTTCGGTCACAGCCTCGGCAGTGTCCTGGCGCTGGAAACAGCCCGCTCCCTGGCCCGGCTCGGGCACCCACCCGCGCGGTGCGTTTTCCTGTCCGGGCGGGTGGCCCCACACATCTGCGACGAGAGCCCCCGGCTGCACGCCGGCAGCGACGCCGAACTCATCGCGGAAATGCGCCGCCTCGGCGGAACCCAGGAAGAACTGTTGGCCGACCCCGCGTTCCTGGAATTCTTCCTGCCCATCGTCCGCGACGACTACCGGCTGCTGGAAACCTACACCCCGAGCGTGGCCCCGAAAATAAGCGCCCCCATCCACGTCTGCTGCGGCGATGCGGATGCGGATGCACCGCCCGCACTGCTGCGACATTGGGACGAGCTGTCCGACGCTTCATGCCGGATCACACTCTTTCGTGGCGGGCACTTCTACATCAACACGGAGCAGGACGCGCTGCTTTCCTACATCGGCCAAACCTACCGGGCCTGCGCCTGACGGCGCAGCACAACAAGCCCCATCCGGAAGGAGCGCGGACCGGACGATGGGCCAGGCGCGCCAGCCGGAGCATGGTCCGGACAGACAGCCGGAACACGCCAGACGCCCGCCGAGCGCAGGCCCGCCTCGTGCCGGGAAACACCCGGACGAACGCCGGGCGCATCTTCCCAGCACCCCAAACACGGCCAGGGCAGCGCGTCATGCCGCTCCCTTTCATGATGCTGCGGCCTCACATGATAATGAAAATCGTTTTCGATTACTTCATGGGCAATTCCGGGCAGCGGCCTTTCCCCAAGCACAGTACCCCTGACGGATTGCAGCCAACCCACAGCGGGAGACCACGCCAAAACGACCATGCCCTGGACACTTTGTCACGACCGCCCCCGCCAGGAGCCAGCGGCACACGGCGCTCCGCCACGCTCCGCACCCACGCCAGGAGACGGCGAACTGCACGTCTGGGTGGCCTCGGCCAAGGGCATGTTCCCCGGTCTCTCACCCCATATTCAGGCGCGCGGCCTTCCCCGGCCCCTGCGGGAAACACCCGCCTACAACGCCCTGGCGGGCACCCTGTCCGACGACGAACTGGACCGGCTCGAACAATTCAGGGCCCCAAAGGCGGCCCTGCTCTTCCTGGCGGCCCACGCCATGCTCCGCCTGCTCCTGGAGCGATACGACCCCGGCTCGATCCCCCGCGGGGCCGCCCTGCCCCGGCGCGCCCTCGGCAAACCTTTCCTTGGGCAAACCGCATCCGGGCGCCCCCTGTTCTTCAATCTTTCCCATAGCTGGCCGCTGGCCGCCGTGGCGGTCACCCGGGCCGGGGAGTGCGGCATCGACGTTGAAATGATCGACCCGCATCTTCCCTGGCAGGAGCTTTGCGACACCGCGCTGCATCCGCAGGAACGGCGGGCCGTGCTCTCGTCGGCGGCTCCGGCCGAGGCCTTTCTCCGCCACTGGACGCTCAAGGAGGCGGCGGCGAAAGCCCTCGGGCTCGGCCTGCACTGGGATTTTCAAAAATTTGCCGTGCAGGAGCGGGACGGCCTCGCCACGTGCGGCGGAGTGTCGGGAGAACCACTGAGCATCCGGTCGGTGCCCTGCTCCCACCTTGATGCATCGCTCGACGGCTTTCTTGCCGTGTGCTGCCTCGCTGCCCCGGAAGAAATGCCCTCCGTGTCCATCCACAAATTCCCCGCCGCATATGGCGCCGCGAGGGAACGCGCAGGCGAAGGACGACCATGAACAAACCCGAAGAAAACACGCGCAAAAGCCCCCGCCGTTCCCACACGGAGGCGCGGGGCAACGGCGGGTCCCCCCTGCTGCACCGCTTCGCGGCCATGGCCGAGGAGCATGCGAAAAATCCCGCCTGCCTTCGGGGCGACAGCGCCCTCACCTACCAGGAACTGGATCGGGCCTCCTCCCGGCTGGCCGCGAGCATCGCGGAGCTCTCCGGCCCCAAGCCCGCCCCGGTGGCGCTGTTCCTGGACAGGACCTGCGAGGTTCTCATCGGCTGCATGGCGGCCGCCAAGGCCGGTGTGCCGTATGTGCCCATCAACATGGCTTGGCCCGAAGGGCGGATAGCCCATGTCCTGACCAGGGTCGGCGCACGGGTGGCCCTCACTGCGCCCGAGCTCCCTGTTCCCGCGCGTCTGCTCGCGGCAAAATCCGTTCTCCCTGTGGACGCCCGGGCGGAAGCCGCCAGGCCCGCCGGGCCAGCGTGGGCTCCTTCGCCAAAGACGACTTCGGACACACCGCTCTACATCCTCTTCACCTCCGGCTCCACGGGCGAGCCGAAGGGCGTGGTCGTCACCCACGGCAACGTGGCGCAGTTCGCCACCGCACCGGAGTGCCCGGGCTTCGGGCCGGGCAGGCGGGTCACGTCCTGCTGCGCCACCGCGTTCGACCTTTCCGTGGCCGAGACGTGGGGCAGCATGCTCAACGGCTGCACCCTGGCCTGCGCCCCCCCGGGCACGTTCCTGGACTCCCGGCGCTGCCTGGACTTCATGCACCACCGCCGCCTGGACTACGCCGTGCTCCCCACGGCGGTCTTCAACGCCCTGGCGGCCCAGGACGCCGGAATGTTCGGCGCGCTGGAAAAGCTCATCCTGTGCGGCGAACTGCCCAACAGCGCACTCTGCAGGAGGGTCCTGGATACGGCGCCGCCCAAGGCGTTCTACAACACCTACGGCCCCACGGAATGCACGGTGTTCGTCACCGTCGAGCGCCTGGACGCCATCGACGAGACAGCCGTCATCCCCGCCGGTCGGCCGCTGCCCACGGCCTCCATCCACATCGTCGACGGCCGGGGCCGCCAGCTCGGGCCCGGGCAATGGGGCGAGGTCGTCATCGGCGGGCAGGGGGTGGCGGCGGGATATTTCGACGATCCGGAACGAACAGCGGCGGCCTTCATCCCCGACCCGGCCGCACCGGCGGACACCGCCTACCGCACCGGCGACCGGGGCATGCTGGCACCGGACGGCCGCCTGACGGTCAGCGGCCGGTTCGACGATCAGGTCAAAATTTCCGGCATGCGGGTCGAACTCGGCGAAATAAGAACCCTGCTCAATGCGGCCCCCGGCGTCCGCCTCGGCCATGTCGTCCACCACGCCGAAAATGGCCTGATCGCCTATGCCGTCATGGACTCCCCCCTGCCCGAGGCGGACGAGGACGCCGCCCGGGAAGGCCTGCGGCAATTCCTGGGCGGGCATCTCCCTCCGGCGTTGCTCCCGCGCCATATCCTCTTCGTGCCCGCCCTGCCGCTGAATCCCAACGGCAAGGTGGACGCCGCGCAACTGCCCCCGCCGCCCCTGCACCGGGCCGCCGCCGGAGAAAAGGCGTCCTGCGTGCTCGAAGCCTTCCGTGCAGCGCTGCGCGACGACACCTTCCACGCCGAGGATTCCTTCCTCGCCCGGGGCGGCAACTCCCTGGTGGCCGCCGCCCTGATCGGCACGCTGCACCGCCAGACCGGGGTGTGGGTACCCCTGGAATACTTCTCGAACCCCAAAACAGCGCAGCTCGTCGAAATGTTCATCGCCTCGGCCAGGCCCGCGGCGCCGGCCCCCTCCCGGCAACATTCGCGCGAGCAAGTGAGATTCTGACATGCCCCAGACAGCCCTCCAGGAAGATCTCTCCTTTTTGCTGGACCTTCAGGAGCAGGGCATCTCCCTGCGCGCCGAAGACGACACCCTGGTCTGCGACGCCGCGCCCGGCGCGCTGACCGAAACCATGGGCACGTACATCCGCCAGAACAAGGGCAGGCTCCTGGCCCTGCTGCGGTCCATGACCCGGGGCGGGAGTCTGCCCCGGATCGTGCCCGACCCGGAGCACGCCCACGAGCCCTTCCCGCTGACCGAGAACCAGGAGGCCTATTGGCTGGGGAGAAGCGACAAGCTTGAATCGGGCGGTGTCGGGATTCACACCTTTTTCGAGCTGCTGTTCGAGAACTTCGACGCGCCCCGCTTCGAGGCCGCCTGGAACGCGGTGGTTCGCAGCCACGCCATGCTCCGGGCGGTCCTCCTGCCCGAGGGGCGCCAGAAGGTTTTGGCGGAAACGCCGCCGGTGCGCATCGAGGAGGAACACCTCGCCCCCGGCGACCGGCAAGGCGCCGAGGCAGCCCTGGAGCAGGCACGGCAGGACATATCCCACGCGCGCTACGACCTGTTCCACTGGCCGCAGTTCCGCATGAAGGTCTTCCACCTGCCCCAGGACGGGGACGCCCCGCCCCAAAGCGTCCTCATGGCCAGCATCGACATGTGGTGCCTCGACCTCAGGAGCCTGCAAATCATCCTGGACCACCTGGCGGACCTCTACCTGGGGCAGGCTCCCGCGCCGCTGCCTGAGCCGGGCTTCCGCGACTACCTCGTCGCACTCCAGAAGCTGCATCAAAGCCCGGCCTACGACAGGGCCCTGACCTACTGGCGGGAGCGGATCAGGACACTGCCCATGGCCCCCGCGCTGCCGGTCAGGCCGCAATCCGAAGCACGGACCGGCCACTTCACCCGGCGCGCCCATCGCTTCCCCCGGGAGCAGTGGCAACGCATCCGCGCCCTGATTCGCCAAAAAGGCCTGACCACGCCCAGCGTGCTGCTGGCATGCTATGCGAGCGTCATTTCCAGATGGTCGGAAACAAAGCGCTTCACCCTGAACATCCCCAGATACAACCGCCTGCCGCTGCACGAGGACATCGACGACATCGTCGGCGAGTTCGCCAGTTTCTCCCTGCTGGAGGTGGACAACAGCGCCCGCCTTCCGTTCGAGGAGCTGGCCCGCACGATACAGCGGCGGATGTGGGCCGACCTCGACTATGCCCATGTCTCGGGCGTGCGCGTTCTGCGTGAATGGCGGCAGTCCCTGGCTTCCCCGCCCGCGGTTCTGGCGCCCTACGTCTTCACCAGCGAGCCGGAGCACAGCGCCCGCGCCGCCTCCGGGCCGGGCGCCGCCGGGGCGCGCGGCAGCCTGTCCTGGATCGGGGCGCTGGAGCGGATCGGCACCGTGCGGCACATGGTGACGCAAACGCCCCAGGTCTGGCTCGATAGCCAGTTTTCCGAAATCCGCGACGAGTTGTACGTCTCCTGGGACAGCATCGACGGGGTGTTCGCCGCGGGCGTCCCCGGGCGCATGTTCGAGGCCTATTGCGCGCTCATTGCCGAGCTGGACCGGGAAACGACCTGGAGCCGCGCGGAAATCCCCCTGCCCGCGGGGGAGGACGCCCTGCGCAAGGTGCTGACCGGACCCCGGGAAGCCCTGCCCGACCAGACGCCGTGGCGGATGCTCCGCCAGCATGCGCGCAACCGCCCCCAGGACGTGGCCCTCGCCGACGACCAAGGAGCCATGAACTGGGCAGAGGTGCTGGAGGAGGTGACGCTCTGGGCGGACCGTCTCCGGGCCCTGGGCCAGGGCCGCGCCGTGGCCTTCGCCCTGCCCAAGGGCAGAAGGCAGTTCCTCGCCGCCATGGCCATCCATGCTTTCGGCGGCGTCATCGTCCCCCTCGACCACGAGTCCCCCCAGGCGCGGATCGCGACCATCCTCGCCGACAGCCGGGCCGCCGTCCTGCTGACGGACGCAGCCACCCGCCAGCGCCTTTGCGACCTGCCCTGCCCGGTCATCGACATGGACGCGCCCCAGGCGCCCCCACTGCCGGGAAACCCGCCCCGGCGGCACGACACGCCGCTGTATTGCATCATCTACACCTCCGGCTCCACCGGGGTGCCCAAGGGCGTGATGATGCCCCTGGCGGGCCTGCTCAACATGGCCCACGACGCCGCCAAACGCTTCGGCCTCGGCCCCCGGGACGCCCTGCTGACCCTCAGCCCCGCCTATCACGACATGGCCCTGTTCGACATGATGAGCGCGGCCCTGCTCGGCGTCACGCTGGTTTTCCCCTCGCCGGACAGACTGAAGGACCCGGGGCACTGGCTGGAGCGCATCCGTGAGCGGGGCGTGACCCTGTGGAACACCGTCCCGGCCACCATGACCATGCTGCTGGACTACCTGGAGAGCACCCCGGCCTCCCGCCGGGAACTGCCCACCCTGCGCTACGCCTGCCTCGGCGGGGACTGGATTCCCCTGGACACCCCCAACCGATTGAAAAAAATCGCCCCGAACGCCACCGTCGTCTCCGTCGGCGGGCCCACCGAAATTTCCGTATGGAACCTGCTCTACCCGGTGGAACGGTTCGACCCGCGCTGGCGGAGCATCCCCTACGGCTATCCCATCCGCAACACGGCCTACCACCTCCTGGACGCCAGACTGGAAGACTGCCCGGCCATGGTCGTGGGCGAAATGTATTGCAGCGGCACGGGGCTGACGCAGGGCTATCTGAACGACGCGGAAAAAACGGAGAAAGCCTTCTTCACCCACCCCGTCAGGAACATCCGCATGTTCCGGACCGGGGATCTCGGCAGGCTGCACGAGGACGGGTACATCGAGTTCATCGGCAGGCGCGACAACCAGGTGAACATCAACGGCTACCGGATCGAGCTGGGCGAGATCGAAACCGCCATGGGCCTGCACCCCTCGGTCACCCAGGCCGTGGCCGTGACGGGCAGCCGTCCGGGCTCCGGAGGCGGGCTCCTGCTCTGGGTCACGCTGAAACCGGGCAGGCAATGCCCGCCACGGGAACTGCGGGCGTTCCTGAAACGGCACGTCCCGAAATACATGCTGCCCTCGGCCATCGGTCTGGCCGAGGCCTTCCCGCTGACTCAGAACAACAAGATCGACCGCCGGAGCATCGCGGCCTGGCCGCCGCCGCGCCAGGAAAAAACCGCATCGGAGGCCCAGCCGACCACCCCCACCGAACGACGCCTGGCCCGGGCATGGGAGGAACTGCTCGGCCTGGAAAAGCCGGGCCGGGACCAGAATTTCTTCGAGGTCGGCGGAAATTCCATCGCGGCGGTGCGGCTCTACAACCAGGTCATGGCCGGGAAGTATTCCGGCCTGAGCGTGGCCAGCATTTTCTCGCACCCGACCATCGGGGACCTTGCCGCCGCCATCGACGCCGCACCATGCCTGGACGACGGCGGTGAACGGGATGGGGCGGGCCTCGCCCGGCCAGCCACTCCGGCAGGGGCGGCGGCCGTCTCGTGGCCTCCGGTGGCGCCCGTGCCCAGGCGCCTGCCCCTGGTGCCCGCCACGCGCGTGCAGCAGCGGATGTTCTACGAAGAGCGGCGGCAGCGCAACAAATGCTTCAACCTGTGCCTCGACCTCGCCATCGGCACCGCGAATGGAGATGCTCTCGACCCCGGGCGGATCGAAACCGCCTGCAATGCCGTCGTCGCGCGGCACGAAATATTGCGGACCAACTTCCAGGAAGTTCCCGACGCGAACAATGCCGACATGCGCCACGTCGTACAGCGCATCATCCCGGAGCGGCGCATCGGGATCGAGGTTCTGGAGTGCTCCGGTCATCCTCCCCCCCGGCAGGCCGTGCATTCGTTCGGCAAGGAATTCACCCTGCGTCCCTACGACCTGGAAGACGGCCCCCTGCTGCGCCTGGCGCTGGTTCTGGAAGGCCCGACCCACGGCCATCTGCTTATCGGCTTCCATCACATGGTCATGGACGGATGGTCGCTGACCCCGCTGTTGCAGGACCTGGCCGCCGCCCTGGACGGCGACACGCCGCCACCGCCGCCGATCCAGCAGGCGGATCTCGCCCTCTGGGAAAACACCCAGGCCTTTGCCGAGGCCGCCGGGGCGCTGCTGCCACACGCCGCCCGGCGCATCCCCGCCGACGGAACCCCCTCGGTCATCATCGATGCCGTCTCGCTCAACGATACCGCCCCGACGGACGACGCGGACGAATGCTTCGTGGAGGAATACATCCCGCAGCACGTCGTCGAGCGCATCGCGGAACTGAGCGAGCGCAACGCAAGCACGCCCTTTGCCGTCATGTGTACCGTGTTCGGCCTTCTCGTTGCGGACTACAACCGTTCCGACACGGCCCAGTTCGGCACCTATGTGGCCGTCAGGGCCCTGCCCGGCCTGGAACAGGCTCTCGGCTCCATGACCGCCCCGGCTCCGCTGGTCCTGCGCTTCGACAGAGGCCGGACGCTGGTCGACGCCGCCCGCGACACCATGCGGCAGCTTTCCGAATCCATCGACATCTCCCTGCTGCCCTTCGAGGATCTCGTCCGGGCCGTCGCTCCCGCCCGGCTGGGCGACGAACTGCCGCTGTTCGGCATGGCCCTGGCCTACGACAACACCCCGGCGCACCCCGTTGCCGCCGGGGGCATGGAGCTGCGCCCTCTGGGCATGCGCCAATACCGCACAAGCATCGACCTCGAAGCCTCCGTCTCCGTGGATTCGGCCGGGACGCGGATCATGATGCTCTACAACCCCGCGAAGCTGCGCCGCGCTCCGGTGCGCGACTTCATGCACCGCTTCATCCACATGCTGGCCCAGGCCGCCGACGATCCGGCCCTGCCGCTGGCCGCCCTCTCGCCCATGGCCGACCGCGACGCGCGCCTCCGCCGGGAATGGTCCAGGCCGCAGCCCATCTGCCCGGCCAGGGAAAACCTGCTGGAATATTTCTATGCCGTGGAACGCGAAGCGCCCGACTTCACGGCCCTCATCGAAACCGAATCCACCCCGGACGGACCACGGGCAACAGCCGCCTGCACGCTGGCGGAGCTTCGGCGGCTGGCCGACGGCATGACCGCCGCCCTGCTCGACCAGGGCGTCGCCCCGGGCCAGCGGATCGCCCTGCTCATGCCGCGAAGCATCCGGCTCGTGGCGGCCATGCTCGCCGCGCAGCAGTGCGGGGCGGTCTTCACGCTCCTGCCCCTGACCCTGGCCGCCGAACGCGCCAGGGACATCCTCGACGCCAGCGAGGCCGTCCTGGTCTGCCACACGGCCGAAGCGCTCCGACACCCGGCCCTTCAGGGCAGGCGCGCGCTGGACCTCGGCACCGTTTCGCCGCCTGCGCCCGATGCACTGGCGGCATTGCGGGCCTCGGGCCGGATCGTCTCCCCCGGAGCGGACGCGGACCTCTGCCTGTTCTTCACCTCCGGCTCACAGGGCAGGCCCAAGGGCGTTCGCCTCAGTCACGCCAACTGGATCAACCGCCTGGAGGGCGACTGGCACGCCCTGCCCTATGCCGAAGGCGAGGCCTGCATCTCCAAGGCCCTCACCGGGTTCATCGATGCGTTCTGTGAAATCTTTCAGCCGCTGCTGAAAAAGGTTCCCGTCTACATCCTGCCGGAGGGCGAGGAGGCCGACGTGGAGGCCCTGGCGGAGCACCTGGGCCATTGGAAAATAACCCGGGCCATGCTCGTGGTCTCGCTCATGCAGGGGCTGCTCGACGTGCTGCGGGCGCGCGGCGGGCGCCTCGGCGCCCTGCGGCACATCATGTCTTCCGGCGAGCGCCTGCCCGCCGGGGTTGTCGGCGCGTTTTCCCGGCTGCTGCCCCGTTGCACGCTCCACAACTACTACGGCTCCACGGAGGTGGCGGCCGATGTCGTCCGCTGCGCGGTGGCGCCCCCCGGCGGGGAGCACGACCGCCGCGTGGTGCCCCTGGGCGGGCCCATGGCGAACATGCGCATAGAAATCATGAGCCCCGCGCGCACGCCGCTGCCCCATGGGATGCCCGGCGAAATCGCCATTGCCGGGCCCTCGGTCTCGCCCGGCTACCTCGACCCCGAAACGTCCGGCTTTTTCGAGCACGACGGGGTGCGGTTCTTTGCCCCCGGCGATCTCGGCATGTGGACTGAAAACGGGGAGCTGCTGGGCTTCGGGCGCCGCGACAGGCAAATCAAGATCCGGGGCCAGCGGGTGGAGCCCGGCGACATCGAGCAGAGCATGCTCCGGCACCCCCAGATCGCCCAGGCCGCAGCCTTCTCCCTCGGCGACGGGTCGGACATGACCCTGGCGGCCTGTGTCGTTCTGCGCGAGCCCGGGGCCATACCCACCGATACGCTGCGCCGCGACTTCAGGCGCAGCCTCAGCGGAGCCATGATGCCGTCCCTGCTCCTCGAAGTGCCCGCCCTGCCCCGCACGGCCAGCGGCAAGGTCGATTTCATCGCTCTCCGGAAAACCATTCTCCAACAGGCGCAAGCGCCGACAGCTCCGGAGGCCGCGCCGCAAACAGCCACCGAGGAAGCCATGGCGGCTCTCTGGCGCAGACTCCTCGGCCACCCCATCCCCCACCGGCAAAGCGATTTCTTCGCCTGCGGCGGGCATTCGCTGCTGGCGATACGACTCATCGCCGCCATCCGCGAGCGCTTCCACGCGCCCCTGCGGGCCAAGGATATTTTCGATACGCCCGTTTTCGCGGACCTCTGCGAACTCGTGGACCTGCTCGCGGCGCACAGCGGCCAGCAGACGTCGGACATCACCGAAACAATGGAGGTGCTGTAACCATGACCCTGCTGCAACTCCTCAAGGCGTGCAAAGACAGGAACATCATCCTGGCCGCCGATGCGGGAAAACTGATCGTCACGGCCCCCGAAGGCGGCATGGACCCGCAACTGCGCGACGCGCTGAAAGCCGCCAAGGCCGACCTGCTGCCCCTTGTTGCGGCGGGAGCCACGGAGCGGGAGCCCGCCGCCGAAGAGGCCGACACGCCTCGGGGCACACCCCGCGCGCCCATGCCGCTGTCGCCTTACCAGTTGCCTTTCTGGGCGTCGCACTCCGACGACGGCCCGGGCAAGGCCATGCCCACCATTGCCGAGGCGTTCGACTTCGAGGCCCGCCTGGAACCGCAAACGCTGCAACAGGCCCTCGACTGGACCGTGACCCGCCACGACATGCTCCGGGCGACCTTCACCCCGGACGCCTCCGGTGTGCTGCGCCACACCGTCCATCCCCGGGCGTCCGTCCGCCTGGAAACCCGCGCCGCCGAAGGCGCCGGGCACGCCCGGGCCGTGCGCGACCTGCTGGCGCGAACCCTTGCCGCGCCCTACGACCCAGAACGCGATACCCCGCTACGGGCGGGGTTGGTGAACAGCCCAGAGGCGGGGAGCACCGTCATCCTCGCCATCGCCCATCTCGCGGGCGATGGCGCATCGCTGGAAGTGATCCTCAAGGATATCGTTGTGTTCCTGGAAAGCCTCGCAAGTGGCACCCCCCTGCCGGAGGTCCGCCCTCCGCAATACGGCGAGTCGCTGCGCCGCCTCGAAGGCGGCGGCCCGGGCGGCGCATCGTCCGAAGCCGACATCCGCTATTGGCGGCGCCAGTTGCAGGGCCTGCCGCCCGTCCACGGCCTGCCGACCGATTTCACCCGCGCCATCGACCGCAAGGAAGCAGCCTTCGATTTCGTCATGCTCACGCTCCCCTTCGGCGAGGCGCTACGCACCGCCCTGCGGAACGAAGGCATCAGCCCCTTCGTCTTCCTGCACACCGCCATGCGCGTCCTGCTCTACCGTTTCGGTGCGGTCCGGGAGATTCCCGTGGTCACGCCCATGGCCAACCGCCAGTTCCTGCCCGAGCCGGAAGCCGTGGTCGGCTGCTTTGCCAACGAAGTGGCCCTGAACATCCCCCTCGACACGGACGCATCCCTGGCCGAAGCCCTGCGCCGGACGCGCGGGCACCTGGCCGAGGCGCTGGATCACCAGACAACGCCCTATACCGAGGTGCTCAGGGCTCTGCACGGCCAGCGCAGCCAGGACTGGCTGCCCCTCGCCCAGGTTTTCTTCTCCTTTCTGGGCCTGGCTGCCGACCTGCCCGTCCGGCACCGCTTCGACCATGTGGACGGACTGGACTACGACCTGTCCTTCATCGTGGCCGACTGCAAGGACCGGATGAAGCTCATGATCGGTTTCGACGCGACCCTGTTTGAAAAGGCCACAGCAAAACGCCTGGGTGCGCTCTTTTCGCGCATCTGCGCCACCATGTTCGAGCAGCGGCACAGCAGCCCCGCCACTCTGGATCTGACGCCCCCCGGAGGCGCGACCGCAGGGCACCCGGAAGAACCATGGAGCCTGGCCCGGGCCCTGGGCCTCGGCCCGGACGTGACGGTGGTCTTCCCCGAAACGGAGGCGGCCCCGGTGCTGGAGCGGATACGCCAGGCGGCGGCCGAAGCCGGGGCGGGCATCGTCAGCCTCGCCACGGCGGACCTTCCTGCGCAACAAGGCAAAACGCTGCTGGTCACCAGCGGGCATCCGTCGCGCCTCGCCCCCCTGATGCGGAACGGGGCCGCCAGCGGCCTGCGCATCTGCGTCGTCAACCACCTGCCCTCCGCCCTTGTGCTGCGCGAAATGGCCTCGTGGTGCCCCCGCGGGCTGCTTCTGCTCGAACTCCCCGCAGGCGGCTCCGCCTTTGCCCTCGCCGATTTCGACACCTGCCGGGAGTTGCGCGCAGACGCGCGCTTCCTCACCTGCGCCGTGGATCCTCTGGCCTGCACCGCGGCCCCCGGGGAACAGCTCGACCTCGGCGCGGGGCTTCAGGTCCAGTTCGTCGCGCCGGGGGCCCTGCGCATTCCCCTGCCCAGCCCGACGGCGGCGCATGTCTGGCATGACGGCCATGCCCTGGACCTCGAGACCCTCGCGGCCCGATGGTCGCAGGCCTCCGGCGAAAGCTGCGCCGCCCTGAGCCTCGCCCCCGCCCCCAACACCGGGGAGGACCGGCTCACGGCCTGGATCGCCCCCGGGGCCCGGCTCAAACCCGCCGCAGGCAGGCTCGCGGACCTCGACGCCCGCCTCCCCGCCCACTGGCCGGACTACCGGGTAGCCCTCTCGGCCGCGCCGCTCACCGCGGCGGGCGGAGTGGACCGACAGGCCCTTGAGCACATGCCCCTCCTGGCGCCCGAGCCGCTGGCCGACCTGGAAGAGCGATTCCGCGCCGGGCACCAGATTCCCGTGGCCCTGCGCCTGGAGGCGCCCCCGGCCGCGCCGGAGAGAATACACCACAGCCGGGTGATTCCGAAAACGGAGCACCTGACCTTCGCGGGCAAGTACACCCCCCTCGAACTGGCCACGACCACGAAGGGCCGGGACGCCGCAGGCCCGTCGATCGCCTGCGGCCCGCCGCTGCACCTCGACGTGGACATCTCCTTCCGCAGCCACATGGAGCGCTTCCGGCAACGGGCGCTGGTGTTCATCGACATCGACGGCAACGAGACGCACTTCAGCGGAGAAGAATTTCTGCAACGCGCCCGGCACCTGCTGCGGGCCATGCAGCACCGGGGCCTGAAGCCCGGCGACCGGGTCATCATCTACTGCGGCAGGGAGCAGGAACTCTACGCCCTGGCCTGGGCCTGCCTGCTCGGAGGCATCTGTATGGCCGGGCTCATACCGCCCGTTGCGGGCCAGAGCCCGGAGTCCATCCACACCCGGCTCGGCCACATGCACGCAATCCTCGGCGAACCGGCCGTCATCACCACGCACGACGAGCCCATGCCGCTGCAATCCGCCACCATCCACCACTTCGCGGACCTGCTGGAACAGGGCGCGCAACTGGGCGGCGAACCAGCCTACCACGCCACGACCGAAGACACCCCGGTCTATACGGCGTTCACCTCGGGCAGCACCGGCGCCCCGAAGGCGGTGCCCCTCACCGCCGCCAACGTCTTTGCCATGATCTACGCCAAGATGCAGACCATCGGGAGCATAGAAAACGAGACCTCCCTTTCCATGACCGCCCTCGACCACGTGGCGTCCCTGTTCTGCAACAGCATCTATTCCACGGTCTGCGGCGCGCGGCAGGTCTACTGTTCCTTCCAGTACATCCTTGCCGAACCGACGCGGATACTCGACATCATCCACAAGTTCCGCGTCAGCCACACCTGGGCGCCGGACTTCACCTGGCGCCAGCTCTACGAGTCCCTGAAGGGCGACAAACACGCCCCGCAGCGCTGGGATCTCTCCTGCCTGCGCCACATCATCTCCGCAGCAGAAAACACCCGGGAGGCCACGTTCCGGAACCTGGAGGAAGCCCTGCGGCCCTGCGGCATGCCGCCCCGGGTGCTCCTGCACAGTTGGGGCATGTCCGAAACCTCATCGCTGCTGACCATGAGCGACCCCTGGGACGGGCAGTCCCACGAAGCCCACATGGGCATCATCGACGCGGGTCGCCCCATGGCGGGCAGCGCCTTCCGGGTGGCGGACAAAAACGGGACGCCGGTGCCCGCAGGCGACATCGGTTCCTTCCAGGTCAAAGGCCCCTCCGTGCTCGCGGGGTACTACAACAACCTCAAGGCCAACGCCGAAAGCTTCACGCAGGACGGCTGGTTCATCACCGGCGACCTGGCCATGCTCCGCAACGGCAAGGTCGTCTTCTGCGGCCGTGAAAAAGAGCAGGTCGTCATCAAGGGCCAGAATATCGCGCAGTTCGACATCGAAGGCTTCGTGGACGGCATCGAGGGAGTGGAGCCCACCTTCTCGGTGGTCATCGGCTGCCGGAACGAGAAAACGGGCGACGACGACATCCTGGTCTTCGCCCATACGCGGCTGTCCGCCCCGGACGACCGGGCGGCCCTCATCCGCAGGGTAACCGCCGCCCTGGCCGCACATTTCGGCGTCGTTCCCGCCCGGGTGCTGCTGGTGGAGCAAAGCGACGTACCCAAGGCGCTTTTGGGGAAGATCCAGCGCACCAACATCCTGAAGCGGTTTCTCGCCGGAGAATTCGATACCCACGTGCTCGAAGCCGACATGCTTCTCGGCAACAGCCGGACCCTGCCGCGCTGGTTCGCGCGCAAAGTCTGGGCAAAATCCACGTTGCGAGGCGTCGGCCCGGACGTTCTGGCGCGCACCCTGGCCCGGCGCCGCATCGTCCTGACCGGACCGGACACGAACCTTGCCGAGGCCCTCGCCCGTCGGCTGACCGCCCTCGGGGCGCACGCCCGCCATGCCCCCGCGGAGCCCCCGGGCGAAATCCTCCGGGCGGAAGACGGCACCTCGCAGGCGCCGACCGTGGTCTACCTGCTGGACAGGGAACCCCCGCAAACGGCCGAACAGGAGCATGCCGCATGGCGACAACGCTCGTTTGCCCCCCTGTATGCCCTCGCGGCCGACCTGGCGAAACGGCAGGGCGAGGTCTGCGACCTGCTGGTCGTCACCGCAGGGGGCCAGGCCGTGGAGGAAAGCGCCGCCCGGGGACCATGGGCCGCCGCCGCCGCAGGCCTGACGGCCAGCCTGGGGCGGCAGGCGGGCGGCATCGTCCGCCTTGTGGACCTTTCCGGTACGACTCCGGACAAAGATGCGCGGGCCGTTGCCCTTGAGCTGGCCCTCGGCGGCCCGGAGCCTCTGACGGCATGGCATGGCGGCGAACGCATGGTGCCGGTGCTGCTGCCCATGGAGCCGCCCGCCCCGGGCGCAAGCCTGGAATGGGCCGAAACGTTCGGCAGCGCCCACTATTGCCTCTGCACCGGCGTCACGGGCCAACTCGGCCGGGAGCTGTTGCCGCAACTGCTGCTCGCCACCAACGGCAATTTCCTTGTGCTCGGGCGCAAACCCCGGAGCGAGGGCGCCGCGTTCCTCGAAGAACGCTGCGCCGCCATTCCAGGCTGGGAGAACAGGACGTTCTACGCCCAGGCCGCCCTGGATGACGCGCAATCCATCCGGGAGGCCATGACGGCGGCGGCCGGGCACTTCGAGGTCGCCCACGGGCGGCCCGTCACCCCGGCGGGCCTGCTCCACCTTGCGGCCGACACCGCCGAACGCGGGTTCCAGGACGCAGACGCACAGAACCTCGTGGAAGGGCTCCACCTGCGCCAGGTGCATCTGGAAACGCTCGAACACGCCTTCAGCGCCGGTGGCGGCAAAGGGCCGCGCATGGTCTTCTCAAGCGTGCTGTCCTTCTGGGGCGGTGCGGATTCGGCCCTCTACGCTCCCGCATGCGCCCTCGCGGAGGCCTGCGTACACAACCACCGCGCGCAGGCGCCCGCCATGGCCGACTGTTGGCATTGCTTCATGTGGTCGCGCTGGAAGAACGCCTCCCGACAGGACGACCTCATCGCACGACTCATGGCGGAACGGGGCTTCCTGACCATCGACGCAGGCCAGGGCGCGATGAGCCTGATGGCCATGCTGCACCAGTCGGCCAATGCCGGGCCGGGGACGCTCATGGCGGGAGTCGACACCGGGGCGCCGCAGATACGCCGGTACATGCGGTTGCCCGGACACAAGGTCCACCCGCTCAAGACCCTGGCCGCGTACATTCCCCGCGACGCCCGCGCCGACGCCCTGCGGCCCTTCCTGCGCCAGCGCCTGGGGCGCCAGGTGCCCGTCCGGGTGCACGAGCTGGTCAACCCGCAGTTCGACGAGCACGGGCGCCTGCTGCCGGAAGACAGCGGGCAGGCGGACACCGCAATGCCCCCCAGCCGCACCGAAACGCGCATGCGCGCCATCTGGGCCGACGTGCTGCGCCTCGCCCACGTCGATCCCTGCGCCAGCTTCTTCGAGCTGGGGGGCACCTCCGTGTTGGTGCCCCGCCTGCGCAAGCAGGTTTTGGACGAATTCGGGGTGGACCTGGGGAGCGTGGGCATCTTCAATTATCCGAGCGCCCGCGAGATGGCCAAGGCCGTCCGCGACGATTCCGACGCCCCGGCCCAGGCCCTGGCCGCCGGGGCATCCGCGTCGTCCAGGGCGCAGCGGCAACGCGAGGCCCGCAGGGCACGGCGCTGACAGGCCGCCTCCGCCCACAACACACAGACCAGGACGGAACATGAACAAAAGCAAGTATGACGGTGCCGATTACGAACAGGCCATAGCGGTCGTCGGCATGGCGGGCACGTTCTGCAACGCCTCCACGCTGGACGATTTGTGGACCAACCTCCTCGACGGATACGAAGCGGTCCGCTTTCTGGACAGGCAGACCCTGCGGGCAAACGGGTGCCCGGCCTCCATGCTCGCGCATCCCATGTTCGTTCCGGCCACGGCCATGATGACCGGGGTGGACCGGTTCGACGCCGGTTTCTTCGGCTTCACCCCGGCGGAGGCCCGGCTCATGGACCCGCAGTTGCGGCTGATGCTGCAAGTTGCGTGGCATGCCTTTGAGAATGCCAACATCGTGCCGGGCGGCGCCCAGGGGCTGACGGGCGTCTTTGCGGGCGGGCATCGCAGCGACTACCTGCTTTGCACCATGGGCCCGGAATACAGCATCCAGACCGGGATGCAGGCTCTCACGGCCTCACTGTTCAACGGGCAGGACTACCTCTCAACCTGGATTTCCTACAAGCTCGGCCTGACCGGGCCCAGCCTCACCGTGCAGAGCGCATGCTCCACCGGCCTGGTGCTCGTGGCCACCGCCTGTCAGAACCTGCTCGACTACAGTTGCGACACGGCCCTGGCCATCGCAGGCGCCGTTTTCAGCCCCAGGGACTGGGGCTACCTGGCCGAAACGGGCAGCATCCTCTCCGCCGACGGCCACTGCCGCCCCTACGACGCCGCCGCAAGAGGCACCATCACCGGCGAGGGAGTGGGCGCCGTCGTCCTGAAAAGGCTGCGCGACGCCCGGAAGGACGGCAACTCCATCCTCGGAATCATCCGAGGGTACGCGATCAACAACGACGGCGCCCTGCGGGCCGGATACTCGGCGCCCAGCGTCGCGGGGCAGCGGGCACTGCTGACGCAGGCCCTGGCCTCGGCCGGGCTGGAAAGCGGCGATGTCGCCTACGTCGAAGGCCACGGCACGGGGACCCAGCTCGGAGACCCCATCGAATTCAAGGCGCTGCAAAGCGTCTTCGGGCAGAGCCCCCGGGAGCAGCCGTGTCTGCTCGGCTCCATCAAGGCCAACCTGGGGCACCTCGGGGCCTGCGCGGGCATGGTCGGCCTGCAAAAAGTACTGCTCATGCTCGGGCGGGGCACCATCCCCCCCCAGATCAACTACGCCATGCCCAACCCGGAGTTGGGCATGGAGGGCAGCGCGTTTCGCATCTGCACCGAATCGCGCGCATGGCCGGAAGGCCGTCCGAAAGTCGCCGGAGTGAGTTCCTTCGGCCTCGGCGGCACCAATTGCCACATGATCGTCGAAGGCTTCGAGGCTCCCCCCGGCCCGGCGCCGCTGCCGGACCCCCTGGGCGGCACGCTGCCGCTCTGCCTGAGCGCCCGCTCCGAAAAGGCGCTGAAGGAGCTTTGCGCCAGTTGGGCCGCTTTTCTCCAGCAAAGACGCGACGTGCCCCTGGGCCACGCCGCCGCGAGCCTGCTCGCGGGCCGGGCCCACATGCCGTGGCGGGTCTCCGTCGCGGCGGGTACGGCTGCGGAAGCCGTGCGCCGCCTGCAAACCGGCGTCGACGGCGGCCGGGCCTCCGACGAGGCCCGGGAGGGCAAAACCGCCCTGCTCCTGGACGAGGGCGAATACGATTTCAGCCTGTGCCGGACGCTCTTCCAGGAGGCGGAGGCGTTCCGGCGCGCCTTCATCGCCTGCGCCGACCGGTGCGAGGCGAGCCAGGGGCCGGATCTGGTGGAAATGCTCCTCGGCACCCGGGAGGTCCTTCCCGGGAGCCGGGAAGAAAAGCTCCTCGGCTTCACCATGGCCTGCGCCCTCGCACACCTGCTGGTCGCATCCGGTGTCCGCCTCCACATGGTGGCGGGCCGGGGCGTGGGCGCACTGGCCGCAGGCACGCTCTGCGGCGCTCTGCCTCTGGATGAATGCCTGGGGCGGCTGGCCGGGCGCACGCCGCCCCCGGGGCAGGCGCCCGACGCCTCCCCCGCAGGCTGGCAACTGCCGGACGCAAAACTGGTGGCGGAACCGCAGGGCGGTGCCGCCGGCCAACAGCACATCGATCAATGCCTGCGTGGCGGCGCGAGGTTCCTCCTTGCGCTGGGCTCGCCCCGGCCGCCTGTGCCAGCCGCTGCCCCGGCGGATGGAGCGGGAGCATACGTCTGGATACCGCTGACCCTCTCCGGCAGTGCGGCCTCCGCCGCAGAGCGACAGACGGACGGCCCGCCCCCGAACGCCTTTGCCCGGGCGCTGGCGGCCCTGTTCCGGGCCGGGGCGCCCTTCAGCCCCGGGCGGAACCGGCGCCTGAGGCAACTCCCCCTGTATCCCTTCGAGCGAAACCGCTACTGGCCCGAAGGGAGCCGCAGCTTCTGCGACATGCTGCGCGCGCCCGGTGAGGGTGCGGCCGGGGCGGACGCCTCCGGGGCAGGGCCGAACCGCCCCGGCGAACCGGAGCCCGCAGCCGCCGCGCACGGCGACGTTTCCCTGGAACAGCGCATGAGCGACATATGGAACGCCGCCCTGGGCATCGACGACATGGCCCCGGATGACGACTTCTTCGCCCGGGGCGGAACCTCCCTGTCCGCCATCGCCATCGTCGCGGGGATGGAAAAACTGACCGGGCTGACCATCGAGCTGCGCGAACTCATGCAGCTCAGGACCATCAACGCCGTTCTCGCCCGGCTTGCGCAACTGGCAAACGAAGACGACGCGGAGCGGATTGATGCATGCACCTGCTGTAACGAGGTCTATTGAATGAATACAGACATGTCCGCACTCAACAGGCGGGTTGCCGCCATGGCCGGACGGCAAAGTGCCGGACCCAAGGTCACTCCCGACCCGGACCGGCGCTACGCCCCCTTCCCCCTGAACGACATGCAGCAGGCCTACTGGATAGGCCGCAACAGCGAAATCGCCGGAGGGGGCACCGCCATCCAGTATTACATCAGCTTCGCGATGCCGCACTTCGACGCAGCGCGCTTCAACGCCGCGCTCAACGCGCTCGTGGCACGACACGACATGCTGCGCGTCGTCGTCCTGCCCGACGGCACGCAGCAGGTGCTGCGCAATCCGCCGCCCATGAGCGTCCTGGTCGAAGACATCGCGGGCCTGGCCGGCGCCGACAAGGCACGCCGCCTTGATGCCATTGTCGATGCCATATGGTGCGCCACAAGCGATCTCGGCGTCTGGCCGCAGCACGAATTCCGCTTCACCGTCACCGGCCCCGAAGGCGGCGGCATCCTGCACTGCAAGCTCGACATGTGGTGCTTCGACGGACGCAGTTCGCAGATATTCTTCGAGGAACTCGCCGCCCTGTACGAGAACCCGCAAATCCGGCTGCGGCCCCTGGAATTGCGGTTTTGCGACTACATGCACGCCGTATGGCAGGAGGAGCAGAGCGACACATTCGCCCGGGACCTCGAGTACTGGAAACAGCGCCTCAAAACCCTGCCCCCGCCGCCAGCCTTGCCCATGCGGCCCGGCGGCGCCCCCGCCGCCCCGGGCGGCGGCAGCGTCTTCACCACCCGGGAGCAGCGCATCCCCCAGCGGGAAACCACCCGCATCCTGAGCGCCTGCGCCCGGCAGGGCGTCTCCCTCACGTCGTTCATGGCCTCCGCCTACAGCGACGTTCTTGCCCTGTGGAGCGGACAACGGAACCTGACGCTCAACTTCCCGCGCTTCAACAGACAACTGGACTGGCACCCCGACATCAACGACATGATCGGCGAGTTTGCCTCGTTCACGCTGCTCGAATGCCGCCACGACCCGGAAAGCACTTTCCTGGAGCGCACCCGACAACTCCAGGAGCGGATGTGGGAAGACCTGGAACACGCGACGGTTTCCGGCCTCCGGGTGCTGCGGGAAAGGATCATCCAGACCGGCCAACCGGAAATGCAGGCCATGCCCATCGTCTTCACGGCCATGCCCGACCGCCGGAGCGCCCGCGATGCTTTGGAAAAGGCTTTCGCGGTGTTCGGGGACATTGTCGCCTGCAAGGGCGCCACGCCCCAGGTCTGGCTGGATTGTCAGTATTTCGTACTCCATGGAGAATTGTGCATCAGTTGGGACGCCCAGGAACACGTCTTCCCCGAAGGCATGATCGAGGCCATGTTTGCGGAATACGTCCGGGCGCTGACCGCCCTGGCCGACGAAAATTGTTGGACCGAGAGGCATCCGGTCCGCATCCCGCGTCGGCAATCCGAGCTGCGGCAGGCGCAGAACAACGTCCCCATGGCGCTGATCGGCGGGAACGTCTTCCGCCTCTTCTCCGCCACGGCGCAACGGCAGCCGGAGCGCCCGGCCCTGACGAGTGGAGCGACAACCCTGTCCTACGGTGACCTGCATGCCATGATCCTGCGGCTGGCCGGGGCCATCGCGCCCTATGCGGCCCAGGGTTCCCCCGCAGCCGATGGCCCTGCCTGCGTGGCCGTAGTCCTTGAGCGCGGCTGGGAGCAACCGGCCGCCGTAATGGGCGTCGTGGCCGCCGGGCTGGCCTATGTGCCCGTGGACCCCACGCTGCCCGGGGCACGCATGGAGGCCATACTCGCCGCGGCCCGCCCCTGCCTGATCATCGGCACGGAGGCCTTGCGGCAGGCGCTGCCCGGGTCAACTCCGGTCGCCCTCCTGTCCGAACTGCTGGCCGGAGACACGGGCGACGGCCTGGCCGGAGGAGAAGAAACGGCGCCCGGCCCCGGCCCGGATGCGCCCGCCTATCTCATCTTCACCTCGGGTTCCACCGGAACCCCCAAAGGCGTGACCGTCGGTCACGATGCGCTCCTGAACCTCGTGCAATACAGCAACGCGCGGTTCCGCCTCGGGCCCCGCGATGTCGTCTTCGGCGCCACGGCCCTGCATCACGACCTGTCCGTCTACGATATCTTCGGCGCCCTGAGCGCGGGCGCGCACCTCGTCCTGCCGTCGGGGGCCGACACGCTCGCCTCCGACCACTGGGCGGCCCTGGCCAGGCAGCACAACGTCACGTTCTGGAACAGCGTCCCGGTGTACATGGAGCAACTGCTGGCACACGCCGAAAAACTCCCCGCCCTGCGGACCGTCGTCCTGGGTGGGGACTGGGTCGATCCGGGCATCGTGGAGCGCCTGAAAAAAGCCGCTCCCCAGGCGACCCTCCACACCATCGGCGGCCCGACCGAAACAACGGTCTGGAACATCATCAACGAGGTCGAAACGCTGCCGCCCGGGTGGGAAAGCCTGCCTTACGGTCGCCCCATCAGCAATGCCAGCTACCATATCCTGGGCGAGGAGCTGGCCGACGCTCCCGACTGGACGCCGGGGGAGATGTTCTGCGGCGGCATGCCCCTGTGCCGCAGGGCCAGCCTGGACGAAGCGGAGAACGCCCGGGCCTTCGCCACGCACCCCGTCACCGGGGAAAGGATCTACCGCACCGGCGACCTGGGGCGCTACCGGCCCGACGGGATGATCGAAATCCTGGGCCGCAAGGACTTCCAGTTGAATATCAACGGCTACCGGCTCGACCCCGGCGAAGTCGAGCAGGCCATCGCCCGGCATGACGAAGTGCGGCGGGTGGTCGTCGCGGCCAATGGCGGCAAAGGCCCGGGAAAGGATGCCTCCGCCGTCCTGACGGCGTTCGTCACGCCCGCGACGCATGCGGGCGACGACCTGGAGCACAGGCTGCGCCAGTGGAGCAACGAAGTGCTGCCCGCCGCCATGCGCCCGCGCCGCTGGGTGTTTCTCGAAGCGTTCCCCGTGACCCCGAACGGCAAGGTGGACCGCAAGGCGCTCCGGGAGCTTGCGGGCAATGCCCTGGTGCGTCAGGACGACGCCCAGAGGCCGCCCCGGAACCCCGTCGAAGCGTTCCTGCTCGAACTCTGGCGCGAGGTACTGCCGATGGAGATTCCTGGGGTGCGCAGCAGTTTCTTTGAGCTGGGGGGCGATTCCCTCAAAGCGGTACAGGCGTTCGCCCGCGTGGAAAAACGGCTGGGAATCCGCCTTTCCCTGGCCCAGATATTCCTGACACCGACCATAGAAGGCCTGGCCGGGGAAGTGTACCGGAAGGTGGAACTCGCGCTTGCCGACACCAGGACCCGGGAGATGGAGGCCACGGCTCCCCAGGGCCGCGCATCCGCCGGGGCGCGCTGACCCCCCCGGGAACCCGGGGAGGAGGAGGCGTCCCGCCGACCCGTAGCACCCGCACCGTATGCGGCCAACAAGACGGGGCCCCCGCTTCTTCCGAGAAGAAGCGGGGGCCCCGTCTGTCGGCGGAGTCCGGTCACACCAGTGCGGGGACTCCGTTCATGATCTCGTTGCGGATGCGCTGCGATTCTGCGATCTTCGTGCTGTTATACCTATCGACGTAGTCATAATATATATTCGAATACGTATCGACGTAGAATTTCGCATTCAGCTCGTCGCGAAACAGCGGCGCGGCGGACAAATCGAAGACGGCTTTGCAGGAATCGGAGAGCAGAACCTGCCTCACATCCTCGGAATAGCCCCCCACGTCGATGCCGTTCGTCGCAATGATGCAGTGGTATTCCTCGCTCTCGTTGGCGCGGAAATCACTGCACCGCATCACGCTCATCTTCAATTCCTTATCGAATTTCTTCTTCAGGTTCCGGGGCGATCGCGTAAGAAATTTCACACCGTTATAGACGGAGAGGATGTCCTTTTCCAGGAAGTTCCTGGCCAGCATTCCGCTGCCGACGATGACGAGCCCGACGGCGTCCACCCCGGTGCGACCCAGAACGTCCTGGAGGATGGCGAGCGAGATGTCCTCGTAGTTCATGTCGGCATAGAATCCCCGCGCCCTGCGGATGGCCTGCGCCCCCTGAAGCGCCTCGGTGAAGAGCCCCTTCAGCGCATTGCCGTCGTCCGCATCCCGGAAGGCGTTCCGGACCTGGTGATACACGTTCCTCTCGCCCAGAATCTGGGATTCCACGCCCGCACCGATGGCGACGATCCGCTTGCGCACAGCCTCCAGCCCGGCGAGATGCCTGAACGGCAGCCCCAGCCCGGCGAAGGGGTTGCCTTCGAACAAGGTATACGCCTCGATGCGCTGACAGGTCGCCAGCACGATGCATCCACCCAGCTCTTCAGGAGAATACATGCCGGATAGTTTCGAATAGATGCCGCCTATCTCCCTGGCGGAATGGAACGAGTGGTCAACGTAGTAGCAGTGCGGGGTTCTTTCCTGAGTCATAGGGGTCTGTCCTCGAATTTTGCGGGGCAGGCGCCCTGGGCAGGCATCAGCGCATGCCGGGACGGCGCACCCCATGAGTGGACAACACGCCCTGGTTTGCGACGCGACCCCGTCCGGGGCGGCCAGGCCGCCAGCGCACGCATCGCGCCGGTCCCGCGCTGTCCGGGTCCGCTCCCGCCGGCGTCCCGCTGTCACGGGAACGCGCTTGCGCGCCTCCGGGGCTGGTCGAAAACACAGGTCAACCGCCGTCCGCCAGACAAAGGGGGCCGGGCAACGCCCGCATCCTTGCCTGATTGGACAGTCATACCCGAGAGGGAGGTCAGGCGATGCCCTGGATTCGATACATATTTACCCGGATTCAGTTTTCCGGACAGCGTCCGGCCCGAAGCGCCCGCCGGGCGGCATTCGCACGGCGGGCGCAAAGAAGAGGGGCGTGCCCTGAAACCGGGGAAAGGGGCTGCCGTCAGGGAGCGCCCTTTCCCTTCAGCCGCGAGACGGCCTTGGGCGTCATGCCGAAGTGCTTCTTGAAGGTCGAAATGAAGTAGCTGATGTTGGAGTAGCCGACTGCGAAAGCGCTTTCGCTGACATTGAGATCCCGTTGCAGCAATGCCGAATAGGAATACAGCATTTTGCATTGATGGATATACTGGGCTATCGTCGTCGAATAGATTGCCTTGAACACCTTGTTCGCCTTTGAAAAGCTCATATCTATTCCCCCGCATATATCCGTTGCGGAGGAAATTGTCCTGAAGTCATTCTCAATGGTTGCCTTGAGCGCGGCCATGCGCAGTCTGTCCTGTTCCTGCAAAAAGACCACCGGGCGACTTTCCATCCCCGCGAGGCTGTGAAACAATTTCGCAAACAAATCGAGGACGGAACAGCGGCAACGCAGGAACTCACGATCGCCATGCTGCTGCATGTGCAGTATCTGCCGTGCCGTCACAAGCACATCGGGCCGTGCTATCCCCGCGACGGTGCCCGTGCCCGCCGCCCCCTGATCCAGGGCCGCGCGCAGGCTGCCCCGCACCTCCGCGCTCATGCCCCGGCCGAAATATTCCTCAAGGGCCGCGTCCTGGACCATGAAGCCGACGTGGCTGTATCCGTCCTGGGCAGGAATGCCGATTTCGACCTCCTGCGCGGCCCATTTGCCCACGAGAAACATGTTCCGCTGCATCTCGAACAAAGCCCCGCCCTTGCCTTTGACCGCATAGCGGCACTCACCGTCCAGAAAGAGAATGGCGACGATGACCGGCACATCGCAAAGCAGCTCCTTGCGGAACGGAACATCCCGGCGCAACGGCCCGCAAGCGCTGAAGTGGAACCCCGGCAGAGGACTGAAAAAGAGCCCCTCCCCGGCCGGGTCCTCCCGGCCCGACCCGAAAGGGCCGAAGTTCGTCTGCGATGGATAGGGCAAGGAGAACCGGGGCAACGCCGAGAACACGTCTTGTTTTCTGGATGCCGTAGAACCCTGCATGCAAACCTCGCAAAGGATTGTTTCCGACGGGTTGGTCTGATAATGATTTTTATTATCAACCATGCCCGACGAAGTCAAGATGCGATCATCTTACATTGCAGCAAGTTATCACTAGCCAGTATCGGCCTGGCTTGACAGGAGGCAGAGCGCGGCCAAAGTCATTCCCGCAACGCGGCCAACACCTCCACCCTGGCCGCCTTCCACGCGGGGTACCCTCCGGCCAGCACCCCGCAGGTCATGGACAGCAGACAGATTGCGGCGGCAAGGGGGATATTCAGGTAGCGCGGGAGAAGCCCCCACGCGGCCACCGCCTCCAGAAGGCCCAGGGCCACCCCAACGCCAAGCACGCCCCCCGCCCCGGCCATGAGCCCCGCCTCGAAAAGGAATTGCTGCATGATGAGCCGCCGCGGCGCCCCCACCGCCCGTCGTATGCCGATCTCGGTCTGCCGGGAGTGCACCTGGAGGATCATGATGGAGAAGATGCCAAGCGACCCCACGAAAAAGGAAATGCCCGCCCCGACGAAGCCCAGCGTGGTCATAAGGTCCAGGGCGCCCGTGACCATCTCGTCGACCTGTCCGGCAAAGTTCACGCTGAAGTCGTTGCCCTCGGCGGGCGCAAGGCGGTGCCGCTGCCGCAAAAGCCCCTCCAGCGAACGGCCCAGGGCGGAGATCGCCTCCCGGCTCTGCATCTCCAGGAAAAACCCCGTGACGTGCGTCTGCGACGCAAAGCGCTCCATGGCCGCGCGGACCGGAACGAAGAGGACCTCGTCCATGTTTGCGCCGCTGCTGTCGGCCCCTCGCGGGCCCATGACGCCCACCACGAGCACGGCACTGCGATGTATCCGCACGTAGGCGCCCACGGCGGCCGCCGGATCGTCGAAAAGGCGCCGGGCGAGCGCATCGCCAAGGACGCAGACCAAAGCGGCCCGCCGTTCGTCCTCCGCGCGGAAAAAGCGACCCTGGGCCGGGGCAATCCTGTGCAGGCCCGCATATTCCGGCGTCACGCCCATGATGGAGCCGCCGCTGCCCTTGCCGCCATGGGAAATCCATCCGCTGGAGACCACGAAGGGAACACCCGCCGTGAAGCGGGGGATCTCGGCCATGGCCGCTTCGAGGTCCTGCGGCGTCAGCGTCGCCGCAGCCGTGAGGGGAACGTAGCGTCCGTCCTGCTCCGTCGAGCCGGAGCCATCGCCGGAATCCACATCGGCTCCGGTCGCGCCCCGAACGTCCGCCCGGCGGCTGAACGAAGGGCGCTCCGCCGAAACCGTGGCGATGTGCGAGCCCAGGCTGCGCGCCTGCGCCTCGATTTGCAGGGATATGGCGCCCAAAACGTGCGTGATGCCGGTCAGAAGCAGAGCCCCCAGGAAGACGCCCAACGCGGCGAACAGCGTTCGCAGCGGCTGGACGGCGAGAATGCGCAGCGCGGCGCGCAGGCCGAAGCGGAACCCGGCCGTCCCTGACGGCTGGGGCGGGGCCTTGCCCTCCTTCCGCCGCCGGGGCGGCGTCCTCATGCTCCCCTCCGCAGCGCCTGGACGGCAGGCATGGCCGCCGCGATCCGCGCAGGGCGCAGAGCGAAGAAAAAGCCGATTCCACACGCTCCGGCAAAGGCCCACAGGAACAACTCCGGGGAAAGGGCGATGTTCAAAAAGCCGAAACGCTCCAGGGTGTGGCTGACAACGAGCCCGACCGCGAGACCCAGCGCGGCGCCCAGGACGCAAAGCAGCAGGGATTCGAGCATGATTTGCAGCAGAATGCAGAACCGGTTCGCGCCGAGGGCCTTCTTCAAACCGATCTCCTCCTGCCGCTCGGCCACGGAAAGATGAAACAGGTTGGCAAGAACGAACCCGCTGATCAGGACGGAGGCCAGCACCGCCGTTCCGAGAAACAGCACCACGCCGCTCTTGAGGAGGGAAAGAAATTGCAGCACGTCGCCAGCCGTGAAAAGCAGGAAATCGTCCTCCTGCGTTTCGCCGAGGCCGTGAGCCTCCCGCAATACGCCGCGCACTGCGGCCATATGCGTCGGCATGGCCGACTCGGGAGTGGCGGAGGGAAACGTCACCCGGAACTGGTAAAGATGCTCGTGCGAAATATTGAAGCATCCGGCCATGGTGGTGATGGGCACGGTCGCCCGGTCGTCGATCTCCACCCCGTCGGAGGCCAGGCCGAGGGGGGCATGTACGCCCTTGACCGTAAACGGAATGGAGTCCAGCAGCACGGTTTCGCCGATGGGGTCCTGGTCCCCGAACAGTTCCCGGGCGGTGATTTCGCCAAGAAAACAAACCCGGCGCGAATACCGGACATCGTCGGCGGTGAAGTCCAATCCCTTTTGCAACGGCCAGGACCAATGCAGCCAGTGGTCCGCGCCGCTACCGCTCAGGGAATCCGCCACATGCGTCTTCCCGTTGCCCTGCACGATGACGCCCACCCGGTACAGATAGGGCGAGACGCGCTCCACATCGGGCAGCCGGTCTTCCAGGGCCCGCACGTCGCTCCAGGTCAACGTCATGGCGGACCGTCCCAGGCTCTGCCCTTCGTAGTCGGCCCCCAGCACATTGACCGCCGTGGGGCCGAACTTGACGGCCAGTTCCCCGGCCTTGCGTTCCGCGCCTTCCATGGTGGCGACGATGATGGTCAGGGCCGTGACGGCAAGGGCCACGGCAAAAACGATGAGCAGACTCCGCAGCCGGAACCGCCACAGGGAGATCGCGGCCAGTTGCAGCGAGCGGTATGCCAGGACAGGACGCATCCCATCCCTCTACGGCAGGCCTGCGGACGCGGTGGCAGACGGGGCATCCCCATCGCCGCAGGCCGGAGCCGGGGCCGGGCCTCCGTCCGCCACGACAAGGCCGTCGTGGACCCGGACGCTCCGCCGGGCGGCCTGGGCGGTCTGGGGATCGTGGGTCACGACCACGATGCTGGTGCCCGAGGCGTTGATCTCCTGGAAAAGCGCCAGGATGTCCTCGCTGGTAGCTGCGTCGAGCTGGCCGGTGGGTTCGTCGGCCAGAAGAAGGTCCGGCTCGTTGAACAGGGCCCGGGCCAGGGACACCCGCTGCTGCTGCCCGCCCGACAACTGCGCCGGAATATGCCCGACCCTATCCGCCAGCCCGACCTGATCCAGCAGGGCCATGGCCCGCTCGCGCATGGAGGAAAGCCGCTCGCCGGTATACATGCCCGGCAGCATCACGTTCTCGAGGGCCGAGGCGCGGGGCATCAAATAGAAGCTCTGGAAGACGAAGCCGATGAAACGACTGCGCACCAGGCTGGCCGCTTCGTCGTCCAGCCCGGCGACATCCCGCCCGTTGAGGGCGTAGGTTCCGGAGTCGGGCTGATCGAGGAGGCCCAGGATATGCAGCAGGGTGGACTTCCCCGACCCCGAACTGCCCACCAGCGCGAGGAAGTCCCCCCGGTGCAGCGTGAGCGAAATGCCGCGAAGCACCCGGGTTTCCCGCCCGGCCTGCACGAAGCTGCGCGTGATGTCGCGCAACTCGGCCAGGGGCGCTGCGATATGCGCATCGCCCGGCGTCATTGCGCGCCCTCCCACTCGCTCGGGAAAACGTCCGGCAATTCCACCCTGGTGACGACGGTCTCCCCGTCCTCGAGTCCGTCAAGAATTTCCGTGGCCTTCCTGCCGACCAGCCCCGTGCGCACCTCCCGCGGCCGGGGCTGGCCGTGTGAATCCAGCGCCAGCAGCACGCGGCGCGAACCTATCCACTTGAAGGCCGCGTTGGGAGCCAGCAGCACGCCCTCCTTGCGCCCGACCACCATGTCGCAGTGGGCGGTCATTTCCGGATGCAGCGCCCGGGCCGTCTCCGGGTCCAGGCGGACCAAAGCCCGGTAGTACACGATATTGTTGCGGATCTCTGGCCCGGGGTGAATCAGGGCCACCCGCCCGGCGAACTGCCGGTCCGGATAGGCTCCGACCCGGAAGCGGACGGCGTCCCCGATCTTGACCTCGCCGATGTCGTGCTCGTCCACATAGACGCGCAACTCCAGGCGGGACACGTCGAGCACCGAAATCAGGTCCGCCACCTGCAACCCGGCCACCACGGTCTCCCCTTCCTGGGCGGTGATGCCGCTGACGACCCCATCGATGGGGCTGACGATGGTCGTGTACGACAGGCGAATCCGGGCCGCGTCCAGCGCCGCCTCGGCCGTGTCGATGGCCTGGGCCAGCCGGGCGCTTTCAAGGGCGTAGCGCGTTGTCAGCCGCTCGCGGGCCGCCTCCAGCATGGCCTTGTTCTCCCGGGCCGCGGTCCGTTCCTTCAGTTCTTTGTCCAGCTCCGCCTGGGCGACGCTTCTCGTCTTTGCCAACGCCTCGATGCGGCTGTACGTGATTTCGGCATGCTCGGCTTCCGCTTCGGCCTTGGCCAACCCGGCCAGGGCCTCCTGCATGTCCAGCGGATAGGTTTCCTCCAGCAGGGCCAACTCCATCCGCAGCGCCCCCAGTTCCGCCTCCAGCATGCGGCACTCGGCCGCCTGCTCGCGCCTGTCCATGGAGGCGATGACTTGCCCCTTGGTAACGGTATCCCCCAATTTGACGTACAGCGTTTCGATCACGCCCGTGACGCGGATGCCCGTCTTGACCTCCGCCCCCTCCTCGGGCTTGATGATTCCCGTGGCCGTCAGCACACGCTCCAGCTCGCCGCGCGCAATCCGCTCGGTTTCCAGGACCTTGACCCCGGCGTTGCCGCTGTCGGCCATGCGGGTGCCGACGACAACGCAGGCCAGGGCAACCACGCCCACCCCCGCCAGAACGAGGCGGCGGCGCAAGAGGCCTTGCCAGCGACGCCGCCCCCACGCCCCGGTCTTCAGTACATACGACTTCACGCCCATCCTCTTCACCTCAAAGCCGCCCGGCGCGGACAGTCGATGTTTTCATGTCGGCATCTCCCTCCCCCGCGCCTCAGGCATTGCCCTGGGCCGCCGCGAGCTGTTCCACCGGCCCGGCCTTGCCCCACAGCATATTGCGCGCCCGCAGCCCGAGGGCGGCCGTGGCGATGAACAGGGCCACCGTCAACGCCAGCCACCACCCCACAACCCCGAACCGCACCGGAGAAACCACCCCGAAGGGCAGCGGCATGCCGGAGAGGACATACCCCAGGGGAATGCCCGCAAACCAATAGGCCACCGTGGTGAAGAGGAAGGGCACCGAAACGTCCCCGATGCCGCGCAGCACACCGTTCAGACAGACCTGCATGGAGTCGGCGATCTGGAAAAAGGCCGCCACGTAAAGGATGGACACGGCAAGCGGGATGACCGCCGCATCGTCGGTAAAAAGCGACGCCAGCGCCTCGGCGTTGAGGATCATGCCGACCATCAGGACGCAGCCGATAAGGGCGCTCAGGGACACGATGCCCGACACGGAAAACCGCAGTTGCACCTTGTCGCCGCCGCCGAACAGGTTGCCCACCCGGATGCAGGCGGCGCTGGAAAAGGCCGCGGCCATGCTGAAGAAGAGAATCATGCAATTGAAGGCCACCTGATGGGCCGCCGCGGCCGCCGCGCCTTGCTGGCTGATGAACAGGACCATGACGGAAAACACCAGGAACTCGGAGGTGAAGCACAGGCCGATGGGCACGCCCTTCTTGAGAATCGCCCACATGGCCGAGAGATCGGGCAGGCGCAGGCTGCCGAAGAGGCGCCGCCCGGCGAACCGGGGAGCCAGGCTCACGTAACCCGCCAGCATGAGCAGGAAGGCGGAATACTCGCAGATGGTCGCCAGGCCGCAGCCCTCGACGCCCAGCGCGGGCATCCCGAAATGGCCGAACATGAAGGCGTAGTTGAAAAGCGCCTTGAAACCCACCGAAATGATGGCGATGACCGTGACCGGAACAACCGCCTTTTGCCCCTCGCAATAGAAGCGGACGGCGAAGACCATGCAGGCCACGGGGATACCCCAGATGACCGCCTTGATGTATTGGCTCGCCGGTACGGCCATGTCCGCCTCCACGCCGAACAGGGCGATGTTGGAGGCAATCACATAGAGCGCAAGCGCGGCGAGCAGCCCGAGGCCCAGGCCCAGATACAGGCCCTGCTGGGTGACGGCGTTGGCGCCGTCTCCGTCGCCCGCCCCGGAAGCCTGCGAAACGACGATGAGCAGGCCGTAGAGCGTGCCCAGGCTGAACGCCAGAAACGGCACCCATATCGCCGCCCCGACGGCGATACTGGCCAAGGCCACGGTGCCCAGGGCTCCGGCCATGGCCGCATCGATGACGCCGTTGGCGATGCCCGCATACTGCGAGATCAGAATCGGCAGGAAAAGAGGGAGAATGACAGGGGTTTCCTTGCGCAGGGCGCTCACAATCGACATAGGGTCTCCTCGCCGGTTGCACGTTGTCGCCTTCGGCCGCATCGCGGCGGACTTGAGGGCACGATAGCCGAAAGCGCCCGGCTGCCGTACCCGGATTCGGTTTAAAAGCACCCGGGAACGCCGCCCCGCACGACGCGCCCGGCCGGACTGCCCCTGCGAGAACATGCCCCGTGCCCGAAAGGCGCGAAGCCGCCCCTGGATGCTCCAGGAGCGGCCCCACCCGACGGGCCGGAATCGGCGCGCCCGGAGCATGCCCCGCTTACCTCTCCGGGGCCCCCTGTCGCCGCGCCTTGAGGGCCACCGCCGACTCGACGATGAGATCCTCCTGACCGCCGACGGGTTTGTACTTCGCAAGCTCGGTACACAACGTAACGGGATCCAGGTCGAACTCGCGCGCCACCTTCTTGATGTGCGAAGCAAACGCGCTGGTGATGCCATGAAGCCCGCTGACGATGTTGAGCGGATCGCTGAACGGTATCTCCCGCAGGATGTGCTCCCGCGTGAATTCGGCAAGCCGGAACAGTTGCGCCATATCGAGTCCCGTTCTGTATCCGTACTGTTCAAGCTGCGGCGCGATGACTTCGAGCTGGCAGTTCCCCGACGCCGCCCCGAGCCCGCAGCAGCAGCCGTCCACAAGCGTGAATCCGTTCTCCACGGCGGTAAAGGCATTGGCGGCGGCCATGCCCAGGTTGTTGTGCGCGTGGAAACCAAGGGGCAGTTGCAGACCCCGGCACAGGAAGGCCGCCGTATCGGCGACCCGGCTCGGGATGAAATGCCCGGCGGAGTCCATGAGAATCAGTCCGTCCGCCCCGGCCTTCTGCACAAGGAGTCCCTGTTCGAGCAACTCCTCCCGGGTGGCCATGTGCGACATGGTCAGGGAGATGATGACCGTTGCGCCGTTGGATTTCAGGAAATCGATGTGCCGGAGCGTGACATCGGCCTCGGTACAATGGCAGCCGAGGCGGAAGTTGGTGACGCCGAGGGCCATGGCGGGCTTGATGTCCTTGTTCACGGTGGCGTATCCCGGCAGCAGGAAACAGCACAGCCGCTCCCGCCCCAGGCCCCGCAGGGCGGCGGCGATGATTTCCCCGTCCGCCAGCGTGCTGAACCCGCTTTGCAGGGAGGAGGCGCCTATGCCGAGGCCGTGGCCGATTTCCACAAAGGGGATGGCCGCCTGCTCCGCCAGCCGGGCGTAACGCTCGATCTGGTCGGCCGTGAGCGAATTGCCCAGGGCATGGCTGCCGTCCCGCAGGGTGGAATCATAGACGACCAGCGTGTCGGTGTTGCGTATCGCGCTCATGCCGTTTCCAGTTGCGCCGTGGCGGACGCACGCCGTTGCCGGAGCCTTTCGCTGTACAGGTCGCCCAGATACACGGCCGCCGCGTTGATGATGTCCAGGTTGCCCGCATACTCCGCCAGATAATCGCCCCGGCCCGAGACCCGCAGCAGGATGGTGATCTTGCCCTCGCCGTACACCGGGTCCGCGATGAGCGTGTACCCGGGGACGTAGCGCCTGACGGCGGCAACGGCGTCCCGGACCGCCCTGGTCACCCTCTCCGTATCGTATTGCCGCACCAGCACGGTGATGGTGACGCGCATGTGCACCGGCGGAGTCGCCGGGTTGAGCAGGCCCAGGCATTTGACCCGCCCGCACCCGGAGAATTCGGCAATGGCCGCCTCAGTGGTTTCCAGGTACTCGTCCATGTTGAGCCTGGTCGCCAGGCCCGCGCTCTTCGACGCACTGGTGTTGACCATCTCGATGTACTCGATGCCCGCGCACTGCCCGGCTACGGCATGAATGACCGGTAAGGCCGCCTGCCCCCCGCAGGACACCAGGCTCACGTCGCGCGCAAGGAACAACCGCTCCGCGTTGATGGTCGGCACGACAGGCGTCCCGGTATGGGAGGGGGTCAGGTCGAAGACCATCTTGCCGATGGCGGCGAATTGGCGGCTGTGCTCCTTGTGCGCCTCGGCGCTCGTGGCGTCGAAAACGATCTCGTAGAGGCCCGGGTTGGCGAGCAGGAATCCGACTTCACCAGAAGAAATGGGAACGCCCATCTCCCGGGCCCGGCGCATGCCCTCGGAGCTCTCCCGCCTGCCGACGAAACAGCCGCACGACATGTTGACCGACCGCTGCACCTTGTACAGCAGGTCCGTCCCGATGATTCCGGACCCAAGTATCGCCACGGGGATTTTTCCTTGCACTGCACACTCCATGTCCTTGCACGTTGTCAGACGCATTATGCGTCGGTGGAAGGCCGACACGAGCCTTGCGCACAAGAGATACGCACGGCCTCAGGGCCTGCCCGGGCGGCGCCTTGCCTGGAGGGCGCCCCGGCCGCGCGGCGCCCCCAGGGGAACGGCGTCCTCCCCGGGCGCTGCCGCCTGGGCAAAAAACCGGGCCTGGCTTTCAATGGTCGGGTTCTGGAAAAGGACCGTCAGGGGGAATTCCCGGCGGAACTCCTTTTGCAATTCATGATGCAACGAGATGAGAATCAGCGAGTTGCCCCCGGCGGCGAAGAATGACGCCTTGGCATCGCGGAAATGGCCCCCGCGCAACACTTTGCCCCAAATCCGCGCAATGACGGCCTCCGGGCCGCGAAACCGCCCGGTTTCAGATCGGTCGGCCATGGCCTGCGTTCTCTTGAACGCCTCCTTCAACCGGGCCAGATGCGTCTTGCCCGTGGCCGTCCGGGGCCAGTCTTCAAGAACGGTTATGGAATCGGGCACCATGACCGCCGGAAGATTTTCCTGAAGGAAGGAACGCAGTGTCCCGGCGAAGGAGGCCGTGTCCGAACAGGCGGCCGACGGCGCCAGAGTCACGAAGCCGTGCAGGCGCTGACCGTCCTCCCCGTCTTCCCAGGCCGCAATCCGGGCCTCGGCAACGCCGGGGAACCCGAGCATGAGCCCTTCCACGTCGTCGGGCTCGATGCGGACACCGCGCACCTTGATCTGGAAATCCTTGCGCCCGGTGATGTGCAGGCGTCCGCGCTCGTCGAGATAGCCCACATCGCCGCTTTGATACCACCTGGCGCCCGGTTCGAGGATGTCGAGAACCGGGAACAACTCGCCGCCCTCGCCGGAAAGATACCCGGGAGTAAGCCCCCACCCCCCTGCGTACAACTCTCCTGTCTCGCCCCAGGGCACGGGCATGCGGTACTCATCCAGCAAGGCCACCGCCCGCCCCGGGAGCGGCACCCCGGCAGGGAGATACCTGGTATCGCACCCGGCCTGATAGTGCTCCCGGGAGTAGCAAAATCCCGTAGGATTATGCATCTCCAGCGCTCCATAGACGCTGTAGAAGGTGACCCCGGGAAGAGCCTCGACGACCGCCTCGGCCAATTGGGTCGGCATCGGCTCGCCGCTGGTGCGGATGAAGCGCAGGCTTTGCAGGCGGCCCTTGAGCCCCTGGCCGATGCGGTGCATGGCCTTCAGCAGGGAGGGCACGGCCACCATCTTGGTCACCCCGTGGCGCTCCATCTGCTGCATCATTTTCTGGACATCGAACGCCGGGGAATGCCCGAGCAGAAGCAGCGGCGCCCCGGACAGGACCGGAACGAAAGCCTCATAGAAGAAATCGGCATAGGACACTGACGATTTCAGGCACCCCAAGTCACCCTGGCCCAGAGGAAATTCCGCCATTTCCCAGGCCAGCCGCCTGGACACCGCGTCGTGAGTGCAGGGGGCGACCTTGGGATGCCCGGTGGAACCCGAGGTACAAAAGAGCATGGCGATGTCTTCCTCCCGGGATTGGACAGGGGCCAGGGCGCCCCGCCCCGGAGGCAATTGCGTCCAGACGGGGAGCATATGCAGCGCCCCGGGCAGGGCCGTCACATTTTCCGGCCCGCCCAGGCCGGGTATCCCGGGCATGGCGAGAATGCTGTCCGGCGCCACCTCGGCCAGGATGGCCGCCATGCGCCCGCCGGGGATGTCCGGGTCCACCAGGAGCCATGAGCCGTTGCGGTGCCAGACGGCAAACATGGCAACGAACAGTTCGACGCCCGTGTACGCGAGGATGACCGTCGTTTTCCCGGGGCCGACGCCATGGCCGTCCAGCGTCTCGGCCAGACGGGAGCTCATGGCCGCCAGCCGCGAAAAGGACACGGACACGTCCCGCTCCGGACCTTCTCCGCCGACGATGAGCGCGGGGGCATCCGGAGTACGCTCCACATGGTCCATCAAGCGCTCCCACGGGGAGCGGAAGGGATAGGACGCCGCCTCCCCGGCAAGCACCGAGGGCGGGCGCCGCGAAAGGTTGGGCAGCACGTCGAGCTTGAGGATATCGGCAAGTAGAGCGTCTGGGGCCGCGGCGACGTACCGCGCCAGGGCGACCATCGCATCGCCGAAAGCCTGCGCCGTTTCGTGCAGGAACAGGTCGGTCGCGTAAAGCATGCAACAGACGACGCCTTCCTCCGTGGGCCAGGCCACGATATCAAGATCGACATGCGTGGAGAGCACGGGGAAGGACACCTCGGAAAAGGAAAGCCCTGCCACATTCTTTGGGGATTCCTGGTAGTTCTGATAGGTGAACGTGGCCTGATAGACCGGGTTGCGGCTCAGGTCCGGGTGCCGGCCGAGGCTCTGGGCCACCAGTTGGAAGGGGTATTCCCCGTGGGCGTACGACGCCAGGACGCTCTCCTGAACGGAGCGCAGGTGCTCCTCGAAGGTCTGGCCCGGATCGTTGTCGATCCTGATGACGAGGTTGTTCACGAGGAAACCGAGCAGGGATTCGGTGCCCGGAAGGGTGCGCCCCGCCAGCGAGCTGCCGATGGCAAAGCGCCGTTGCCCCGAGTACTTGCCGAGCATGATGGCGAAAAGGGCCACCCAGAGCATGAAAGGACTCGCCCCGGACCGGCGGGCCAGCTCCTCCAGGGCGACAGAGACCGGGCGCGGAATGGTGAAGGTCACGCTGGCGCCCTCGAAACTCTGGGCCCCGGGGCGCGGCTTGTCCGTCACCAGACGCAAGTCGTCCACCTCCGCCAGATGCTCCCGCCACCAGGAACCCTCCGCCGTGCCGTATGCTCCTTCCATCGTTTCCCGCTGCCGACGGGCGTACTGCCCGTGGGTCATGGGAAGCGGCGGCAGGTCGGGCGCGGCGCCCCGCAGGCGGGCCGCATACGCCTGGAACAACTCCCTGTGGAAGATATCCTGGGACCAGCCATCGAAAACGCTGTGATGAAAGCCGTACAGGAACGTGAACTGGTCCGGCCCGGCCTGGAGGACGACGCCCCGCGCCAGCGGCCCCGTCCGCAGATGATACGGGGCCGCGACCATATCGTGAATCTCCTGGTCAAGGCGCGCGGCCCGCTCCGCCGTGCCCAGGGCCCGGAGGTCATCGTGGCGGATGGCGCAGTCTTCCGCCGGGAGAAAACGCACGCACGGATTGCCGTCGTCGTCGTCGGGAAAGAAGCTGCGCAATGTTTCGTGGCGGGCGACAACGTCGAGCCAGGCGCAACGCAACGCATGGACATCCAGGTCGCCCGTGATGGTGACCCCGTAGGCCAGGTTGTAGAAGGGATGCCCTTCGGACAGGCGGTCCATGAAGACCAGACGCTCCTGGGCATAGGAAAGAGGCGGGTCGCCTTCGGCTCCGGGAGCCTGGGGCTCCCGCTCCCTGGTTCGCGCCTGGTCCGCCCGTGAAACGAGCGCCGCGAGTTCGTCCAATCCCATTTCGGTCAGGGCTGCGGTGGGGGCCATCTCTTCGCTTCCTCATTCGTCGACGCCGCCCCGCGTCAAGCGCGCAGGGCAGCCTTGTTGACGAGGTTTCTGATTGTATTGCCGCAAAGGTAATCGAGGGCTGTCTGCACGGACAGACGGTTCAGCGCCGCAAGCGACTCCTGCGAACGGTATGCGATGTGCGGAGTGAGAATGACGGCGTCGTGCTCCAGCAGTTCCAGGCTGCGCGCGGAAGGAGGCTCCTCTTCCAGCACGTCCAGGGCCGCGCCGTGGAGTTTCCCGCACCGGAGAGCCTCGGCGACGGCGCCCGTATCCACGAGCGATCCGCGCGAAGTGTTCACCAGCAGCAGGCCGTCCCTGGCCAGGCCGAGATGATTCGCGTTGACGATGTGCCGGGTCTCCCCTGTCGCCGGAGCGAGAACCACAATGATGTCGGCCCGGCGGAACAACTCTTCGATCTCCACCTTGTGGGCGTTCGCCCCCGCGCATTCGGCTGCGCAGACATAGGGATCGAAGGCGACCAGGGAATAGCCGAGGGGAGCGGCCAACGTGGCGAGCTTGCGGGCAATGCGTCCGAAGCCGATGAGCCCGAGCGTCCGGTGGGACAGGCGGCGCATCTCCCGCCCGACGCCTTGCGCCCAGGCTCCCTGGCGCGTTGCGCGGGCATACCGCACGATATTCCGTTCCAGGGCGAGCATGAGCGCCAACGAATGAACGGCTACTTCCTCGATCCCATAGTCCGGCGTGTTGCAGGCGAAAACGCCGCAGCGAGTGAAGTCGTCCAGATTGAAGTTGTCCACGCCGATGCCGACGCGAACGACCATTCTCAGCTTCGGCAGCCGGGAGAGCACCGACGCGTCCACAGGGACGAAACAACACAGGGCGGCATCGCAATCGTGCGCGCCTGCGACGACGGCATCTGCCGTCCTGCATTCCAACACCTTGAGGGACACGTTCGCTTCCCGGCACATCGCCTCGGCGCAATCCAGGAAATTGTCCGGCGCCACGTGCGCATCAAGTATGGCCAACCGCTTCACGTTTGCCCTCCCGGCGGCAAGACGTTCGTCTTCTCACTGCGACGCCCTTCGGGCCGCGCCGCCGTGCCGTGGCGCGCCACGAAACGTCCCGCTCCGGCCTGTTGAATGCCTGCCTGCCTTTAGACACCAAAAAGGGCGCTCCCCTCTGCCCCATACCGGGCGCAAACTAATCGAAATTGATTTTTATTCTCAATCATAGGAAATGCGGCGCCCCCAAGGCGCAAAACACGCCTGCGGCCTTGCGCCCGGCCAGCCGTTGCGGAAATCCGGCGCGCCCTGCACGGGGGAGGGAGAGACGAGACCCCGGCGACGAGGCTCGGGCCCCGGCGGGCGAAGCCACCGCACCCGAACGTTCAGACGATCTCGCCGGGAGGGACGGAGGGGCAGGGCCGGAAGGCCCGGGAGAGCCGGTCCGCTCGCGGATGAGGTGTAACTTCCGCAGCTTTCCTGGCAGGATGCGCTGCGCCCGCAGGCGACCCGCAGCCGGGGCCTGCCCGGAGGACCTTCGCCGGGCACTCCGGCCCGGCGCCTGAGGCGAAACGGATACGGGATCAGGCGTCTATTGAATGGAGATACCGCCCAGCCGCGTTGCGGCCTTTGGGGTTATATTGTAGCGTTTTTTGAATGATGAAATGAAATGACTAATGTTCGAGTATCCAACATCCATGGCGCATTCCGTCACATTACATTGGCCCGACACCAATTTTGAGTGGGCGTATGCCATTTTGCAATCATGAACGTACTGCGCTATCGTCACCATATGTATTGTTTTAAACAGACTGTTCGCCTTTGAAAAGCTCATGCCGAATTTCGAGCAAATGCTTCGCGCCGTATCAATGGTCAGGAATTTTTCATCTATATAACTTTTCATGTCGGCAATCCTTTGGACATCCATCTGATGCGGAGGATATGCCGCCGGGCTGGCGCCGAGCGTCGAGATATTGTTCACGAGCATGGCAAAGCAGCTCAGGGCGATTCCCCGCAACGCAAGCAGGTCGGACGCGGAACAATTCCGGGTATCCACAACCGCCCGCTGCGCCCGGAAGACCGTGTCCGCAAGGGCAACTCCGGCCACGGTGTTCCGCGAATCGCCCTTGCGCATGATGAGATCGCGAATTTGCAAGCTCGCGGCCCGGCCCAGATATGTCTCCAGCGCGGATCGCGTAAAAATGAATCCGATATGGCTGTACGATGTCTGCCTCGCTATGACGGTCTGCACATCCACGTTGTCCCAGTATCCTGCGAGGAACATATTCTTCTGCAAAGAGATCGACTGCCGCCCACCCTCCTCTATGATATACTGAGTCGTTCCGCCAAGGAGAAGTGTTGCCACAAAGACCGCTTCATCGTAATACAAACTTTTTTGCAGGGTCGATTCCACTCTGAGCGGCCCGCAATAGCCGAGATAGAACCCGGGAAGCGGAGCAAAAAGCACTCCGCTACCGTTCAGGGTATCATTCTTCTCGGAGATATTCCCCAGATTCTCGTTCAGGGCGTTGGAATCGGCAATGGCCTGCAATTCGGAAAACGTCCTGAATTCCTTGGCGGTAACTCGTGTTGTCATCGGCTCCCCTGTACGACTGTTTGCTCAGCCGGAATCGCCCCCCTGCTCCTTCCTCCTCCCCCGGAGGCCAGTCCGCATCCATCGGGCGGCACCCCGTCGCCGCTCCCCCCGGCGGAAGGGACATGCACTGGATACGGCAGACACGGCATGGGCCGCATCTGCCATATCGCAACGCTCATGAAATCGAGGCGTTGCGCACGCCCGCCCTGCGGAATCCCCCCTCCGGACACTCCCGACACGGGCGTGCGCTCTGCTCTCTTTCGTCCTTGCTCCCGCCTCCGCCTAGAACCGGTAGGCGAGCTCGAGGCCGAATGTCGCCGTCTCCGCCACGAACGAAAGCTGGTTGGGGGCGGAGAAGTAATCCAGATACCGCGCTCCGAAGATGTTCCTGCCGAACAGGTATACGTCGAAGGATTCCGACTCCCAACCCACGCGGGCGTCGAAGGTCGTGACGGGGGAGCGCTTGTATGTGTTGGCCCCATTCCAATAGAAGTCGCTCACGTAGTTCATGTCCCCGCGCACGAACAGGCCGGATTCGGCCCGGTATTGCAGGCCGACACGGGCGGTGTATTCGGGGGACATCAGCATGCGGTTGCCGTCATACGATGCTGCCGAGTTCGGATCGGTATATTCGTCGTACCGCGCCCGCGTGTACCCGAGGGTCGCGTCGGCCTCCAGCCCGGGGAGAATCAGCCAGGCCATGTCGAGCTCGGCCCCGTAGGCCGTGGCCTTCTTGCCGGGGTTGCTGGCGATGAAGTTGCCGGTGCTCGCGTCGTAGGCCATTTCCTGCAAGTCCGAATACTCGGAGTAGAACAGGACCGGGTTGATGCGCAGCCGGTTGCCGAACCATTCCGTCTTGGCGCCCACCTCGTAGTTCCAGGCCGTCTGCGAGTCGTACTTGAGGTTCCCCAGCCCGGTCATGGTGGTGTAGCAGATGCCGCCCGGGATGAAGCTGCGGCTGACACCGGCGTAGACCATCTTGTCGTCGCTGACGTTGTAGCTCAGGTTCACGCGCGGCAGCAGCTCGGACCAGTCGTCCTCCACGCGGGTGTGGATATCGGCGCCCGTGAAGGCCCACTCGTAGTTCACCGAAGCACTTCTGCTCACGGTATGCCAGCGCAGGCCCGTGGTCAGGTTCAGCGCGTCGGTCAGCGGAATTTCCAACTGCCCGAAGGGCGCGAACTCCGTCGAGAACATCCGGAAGGGCGAGTTCACCACATCGGTGGTGAACAGCGGCGAATACTTCTGGAACGCTTTGCGCATGTTATAGTCGGAGTAGCTGCCGTAGAGGCCGAGAAGCCAGTGCAGGCCATCGGCGTCGTCGTTCGACCGGATCCGCAGCTCCTGCGTGAATTCGTTACGTTCCGTCTCCCTGCCGCCGTCCGAGATCAGGGCATTGACCGGCGCCATGTCGAAAACATAGTCCAGGCTCTCGACGCGCTCTGTCGTGACGCTTTCCGCCGTAAAATTCTCGAAAACGAAACTGCCCGTGAGCGCCATATTCAGCAGGTTCGACGATTCCTCGTCGCCGGGGGAGGCCAGGGATGTCATGGAGACGGTGGCCGGGGAAATCGTATAGTGGGGGCGGTCCTTCTGGCTTTGCGCGTAGTCGAACAGCAGCGCGATGTCCGACTCGGGCACCGGGTTGTACCGCAGTTGCCCCTTGGCGCGCTCATGCCATTGCTCCTCGCGCGCCTCGTCGGTCTCGCTCTTCAGGTACCCCTTCTCGTAGTCGTGCGACCCGGTCAGCGAAAAGGACAGCCCGTCCAGGCCGACCGGCCCGCTGACCGTGGCCCCGGCCTCATAGCTGCCCCGGGAATCGACCTGGGTATGGACCTTGCCTTCCATCTCGTTGCCGGGCTTCTTGGTTATGATGCGGATGATGCCGGCAAAAGCGTTCTTGCCGTAGATGACGCCCTGGGCGCCGCGCAGTATCTCGATCCGCTCCACGTTGGCCAGGTTGACATCCAGGGTCTGGAACGTTTCCATGGGCACGTCGTCGACGTAGATGACGACGGGGTTCGTTTCCGTTCCGGACGAGGAATGCGCGCCACGATACGTCATGAAGTTCATGCCGCCGATGTACTGCGTCGAAGCCACCATGTTCGGCATCCGCGTGAACACATCGTGGATCGAGGTGATCCCGGCATCCACGATATCCTGGGCGGTGATGACATCCATGGTCAACGGAGTCTTCTGGGCCTCGGTTGTGCGCTTGTCCGCAGTCACTTCGACGGTGGGCAGCACAAGTTCCTGTTTTTGATCGGCCTCTTCCACGTCGGCTGCAAACGCCGGGACCGGCCCGAAAAGGGCCAGGAGGAACAGCGTCAGTCCGACAATATGTTGTTTTGAAGCTAAGCGCGGCATCGTCCCCTCGTTGGTTAAACACCAAATGAATTTGAATTTCAAGTTCATTAGTGCACTGCCCCCGTTTGGACTACTCGATTTCACTCCGAAAATATCTCGTTTTGCCCATAAGGGCCTCCAAACAGGCGCGCAAAATGCGCCGCCTCTTCGTCGCGCATCGGCAGGCGTTGCAATGCACCGGCCCGGGTACGCCGTACCCGCCCAACCATGCCGGGAACATGCGCCCCGGCTGCGGGCACGCCGTGCGCCCCTGAATCCTGCGGAAAACGAATGCCCGCACTCCAGGCCCGAGCATCCATGCGCCGCCACGACGAGGCCTCGGCAGAGGGGCGCCGCAAGTTGTGGGCAACAGGCGGACAGCAACCAGGCGGACACCCGGACACGCGCAGAAGTGGGCCGCAACCGACGGAAGCAGGCGAAAGCCCCAGACGACGAAAAAACTGGAACGCAGAGCGTGCGCCTTGCCGTACCCCGGGCAAAGCGCACGCTCCGGCCCGGCGCCGAATGCCGGGAGCCTGAAAAACGACAGGCGCGCCTCAGCCCCTGTGCGCCACGGAGGCTGCCACCTCACGCAGCCCGCCCCGTATGCCCTCCAAGGCGCAAACATCGCCGAGGCACGCATCCTCCCGCCCGGGCAAGGCAAGCATGACCGCCTTGAGCAACTCCGCCAGCGAGACGATCCTGGCCCGGGAGAAGAGGCGCGGGTCGTACATCAGGGACAGTTGCAGCCCCGAATGCACCTGCGCCCCGACGACCAGGGGATAGCCCGAGCGGCTGACGAGCCCCCCGGCGGAGACGGTCACTCCGCCCGGAGAGTCCGGCTCCCGCCCGGTTCCGGTGTCCATGTTCTGAAAGACGAGGCAGCAGGTCTGCGCGAGAGGGGCCAGTTCCTTCTGGATACCGACAACGTCCCCGGGCGGTACGAAGTGGTATTGCATTGCCTCCACCTGATAGGCGCGGATATGACGCAACCAGTCGCCGACCCGGCTCGCCCCCGCGCAGGGCAGACAATGCGGGAGCACCCCGAGCAGAAGCCCGAAGAGCGACTCGACCCCCGGCAGGTCCGCCGGGCGGCTGGCCGAAGTGGACAGGAAATAGGCCCGCTCTCCCTTCTGGCAATGGCTGAGGATCAAGGCCCACGCCCCCTGGAACAGGGCGTACAGCGTCACGCCCAGCCGCTGCGCGCCGTCGTTCAGGTGGCGGGCCTCCTCTTCAGTCAGGGGCAGGAAATGCACTTCGGTCGCGCAAATCCTGTCCGGCCACCGGGGGCACTCCACAAAGGGCAGCCGCTGGGAGGGCACATCGCGCATCGCGTTGCGAAACCAGCCCACCGCCCCCTGCACGTCCTGCCGCCGATGCCACAGCAGATACTCCCGGATCGAAGCGGCCGGGGGCGCATACCAGCGCCCTCCGGCGGCCAGCACCGCGCATCCCGTGAGGAAATCCCGGATCGCCAATCCCAGGGACCAGCCATCGAAAATCAGATGGTCGATGGTGATGCTCAGAATGCTTTCCTCGTCGGCCAGCCGGTGCAGCGCGATGCGCAACAGCGGTGGGACGCGCCAATCGAACAGGACGGCCGAATCCGCCTCCTGATAGCGGGCGACCTCCGCCTCCGCTTCACCGCGCGGCATATGCCGCAGGTCGAAAAAGCGGAACTCCGGCTGCGCCGCGTGATGGATGACCTGAAAGGCCCTCCCCGGCGAAAGGATATGCAGAGAGGTCCGCAGCGAGGGATAGGCCGCGACGATTTCGGACCAGACCCGCCGTGCGATGTCCGGATCGACTTTTCCGGCGAGGCGGTAGCCGTAGACGTGTATACTGTCGATGCTGCTCGCGGACTCCCCTGCCAGGAAGAATTCCTGGCAGGCAGTCAGCGGCAGGATGTCTTCGAGGCGCGACGCGCTGCTGCTCATGGCTCCCCCGGCGCTGATGTTTCGGGCGGATACACGCCCCTGGCGGTGTCCATCACTGCAATGCCTCCGCAGCCTGCCCGGCCTCCCGGAGGATGCGGGCCAATTCGTCCCCGCGCAGGTCGCAAAGCGGGAAATCGGCAGGGACGGGGCCGCACCCCTCCGCCCTCTCGATCACGTTTTCCGCGAGCAGCGCGACGTGCGCCGCAAGGCGGCGCATGAGGGCCTCCACCCGGACCGAGGTCCGCGAAGCGGAAACGACCAGGGCATCCCGGTCCGCAAAAGCATATAAAACAAGGGACGGCTCTCCGTCGGCAGCAGGCCCGATGGCGGCGTGCGCCTCCGGGGCCGCATGCCCGGCCTGTGCGGAATCCACCCAGAAGAAACCGACCTCCTCCCCGGTTACGGGCCGTGTCCCGCTGCCCGAAAGAGCCCGCAGCAGCGCCGCCTTGAAATGGGGGATGGCCGCCGCCCCGTCTGGCAGCAGGCCGTCGTCCAGCGCAACAGACACAGGCACGGCATAGGGACCGACGCCGTAGCGCACCGGGGACAGGGTGGGCCAACCGTCGCGCATGTTTCTCCACACCGTGACCGCTCCGGCCTGCGGCGACTCCTCGCCGAGCGCCCCGAGCAGGGCGCAGGCCGCGAAATCGCCGGGCGACATGCGGGCCATGCCGCTCGCCTGTGCAATCATGGCCTGTATCCCGGGGCTGCCGACGGCAACGAAACCTGCCCCGTCGCTTCCGGCGCTGCCCGCCGCGTCTGCCGTTTTCGCCCCGCGTCGGGCTCCGGTACAGTGCGCCGTCGCCGGGGTGGCGCGCAGGGCTTCCGGCAAACCGGCAAGCCATGCCGACCAGGAGTCCGGCACTGCATCGGGCAGCGTGCCGGAGCGGAGGAACGGCTCGATTTCCCGGCACAGCACATCGGCGCCGGGCTTGTCGCACACGGCCCAGGAAAAGACCGCCAGAATCAGGAGTTCTCCGGACGGCCCCTGGGCAACCGGCGCCAGATACCAGGGGCGGCGGCCATCGCAGGCGGGGCAGGCCGCGGGCAGCGATGCGAACGGGTTGGCGCGCAGACGTTTCACAACGCCTGACGGCAGGGCGAGCCCGTCGTACACATGCTCGTCGGCCCAGGCCTTGCTTCCGCTGCCGGGCAGTGTGACATCGCCCTCAGCCCACCGCAGGCGCAGGGTTTCGTGGCGCGCGGCAAGGGCTTGCGCCAGGGCGCCGAGCCGCTCCGGAGCAAGCCCCTCGGGGCAATCGAACACGGCGTGGAACCGGCGGTCGGCCCCCGCATGCGCAGGGAAAAAGGCAGGCACCGTTATGGCGGCAGCCGGGGCCTGGCCAGGGGCAGCGCTCCGGACCTTTTTCGCCAATTCCTTCACGGTTCCGGCCTCGAAGACCTCCCGGGCGGAGAAAGAAAGCCCGCGCTCCCCGGCGAGCCGCAGCATCTGCATCACCTGCACGGAATTGCCGCCAAGGGCCAGAAAGTCCTCGGTGGTCCCTATCGGCCGGACCAGGAGCAGTTCCTGCCATATCTCGACGAGTTGCCGTTCGGTCTCGTTCGCGGGCGGCACCTGCTCCCCGGCGGACGCGCTCCTGTTTTCCCGCATGAGGGAGCCGAGGGACGCCCCTTCGGCGGCCGCGCCCGAAACAGGGGCGGGATCGACCCAGAACCGCTGCGGATGCAGCGCCGTTTCCGGCATGGGGCAGCGCCGGGGGGCCGCAGGGGTAAAGAACTCCCGCCAGTCCACCCCGCCGCCGTGGGCCCAAAGATCGCCGACAACGTGCAGCATGGTGCGCGGCTCCTCCCCGGGTGCGGGGCCCTGCTCCGGCGGGACGCCGGGGGCATCGAGCCCCGGGCAGACCGCCAGCCCCAGGTCCGGCCTGGTTCCCAGGCTGCGCATGACATGCCCCGGCCCGACCTCGATGCCCAGAGACGCCCGGTCCGCGATGGTGGCAAGGCAGCGGTCGAATTCCACAGTCCGCCGTAAATGCCGGAGCCAGTAGCCGGGGCGGGCCATTTCCTCCCCTCCCCAGGTGCCGGTCACATTGCTGGCGATGGGCAGCCCGGGGGGACGCAACTCGACCTCGCCGAGCAGCCGCCCGAAGGGTTCGAGGACGCCCTCCATGGCGACGGAGTGGAAGGCGTGCGAGGTTTTGAGATACAGCCCCCGCTGACCATGGCGCTCCACGGCCTTCAGGCAGGCATCCAGGGCCTCGGGCTGGCCCGACAGCACGCAGTTGGCAGGGCCGTTGACGACGGAAAGCTCGACCTGATCGAACAGCGCACCCAAAACATCCCCGAGAACATCGCGGTGCAGCGTGACCATGAGCATCCGGCCCGGAGGAGCCGCCTGCATCAATACGGCCCTGCCGACGACCAGCCGGGCTCCGTCCTCCAGGGAAAAGATGCCCGCCTGCACCGCCGCGGCATACTCCCCGAGGCTGTGCCCGAGCACGCAGTCCGGCCGCACGCCCTTGGCGGCCAGGGCCCGGGCAAAGGCCGTTTCAAGGCCGAAAAGCAGCGGCTGGGCCATGGCCGTGGACGCCAGGGAAGAGGCACCCGCGTCGGCGGCATTGCGGCGCATGATTTCGAGAATATTCGGCCCGCCGTTGGCGAGGAGCACCCGGGCCACCTCGTCCAGGCACTCCCGGAACAGCGCGTCGTGTTCATAGAGGCCGAAGCCCGCGAAGGCGTGCAGGTTGCCCTGGCCGGGAAAAAGGAACGCCACGGCACCGTCCCGAGAAGCGGCGCGGCGAAGGGGCGGGGCGGTCAGGAGCTTGCCCGCGGCGGCCTCGCGGCTCTGCGCGACGACGGCGGAGCGCCACGCATGATGCTGCCTGCCCACGGCCAGGGTATACGCCGCGTCCGCCAGCGGCACACCGGCCTCCTCCAGATGCCTGGCGCATTGCGCCTGCATCCGGCGCAGGCCATCCTCGTACGGGGAGGAAAGCAGAAGCAGATGAGCCCGATCCTGCGCGCCGCCCTCCGTGGGGCGCGCCCGGGGCGGCTCCTGGACGACCACATGGACATTGGTGCCCCCGAAGCCGAACGAACTGACCCCGGCCAGCAGCGGCACGCCCGCGCGCCGCTCCAGGGCGCGGCCTCCAGCCGAAATCGCAAGCGGGGCAATATCCCCGAACGCGGGGTTCAACGCGCTGAAGTTGGCGGTGCCGGGGGCAAATCCATGATGCATGCACAGGCAGGTTTTGACGAATCCGCACAGCCCGGCGGTCGCGTTGAGGTGGCCGACGTTCCCCTTGACCGACCCCAGGACGACCGGCGCGGCGCGCCGCTCCCTTGCCGGACCGAAGACCCGCAGCAACGCCTCGACCTCGATGGGGTCTCCCAGTTGGGTGCCCGTCCCGTGGCCTTCCACGTAGGCGATCTCCTCCGGCGCACACCCGGCGACCGCAAGGGCCGAGAGGATGGCCCGGGCCTGCCCGCCGGCGCTGGGGGCGACGAACCCGATTTTGTCGTTCCCGTCGTTCGCCGAGGCGGTGCCCCGGATCACGGCCCAAACATGGTCGCGGTCCCGCAGCGCAGCGCGCAGCGGCTTGAGCACCACGGCCACCGCGCCGTTGGAAAAAACGGTGCCCTGCGCGCCGCTGTCAAAGGGGCGGCACAGTCCGTCGGGCGAGTGAATCCCACCGGGACTGTACAGATACCCGAGATCCGGCAACAGAACCGTTCCGGAAGCCACCACCGCCCGGTCGCACTCCCCGCCCAGCAGGGACAGGACGGCCATGTGCAGGCTGGTCAACGACGAGGAACAGGCCGTCTGTATCGTCATCGCCGGGCCGGTGAAGTTGCATTTGTATGCGACGCGTGTCGCCAGGAAATCGCTCCCTGTGCCGAGGAACGTCTCTATTACATCGATGGAGCCATTGCATAAATGAGGGTACAGGTGGCCCATAAGATAATGGCTCACATCGGCGCAGGCGAAGACGCCCGTGCGCGTACCGTTGTCGTCCGTGGGCGGATACCCTGCGTTCTCAAAGGCGCGGACGGAATACTCAAGGACCAGCCGATGCTGGGGATCCATCAGCCCGGCTTCCCGGGGGGGAACCCGGAAGAACTCGGCATCGAACAAATCGTACCCTTCGATGGAATACCGGTAGGGCACATAGCCCGCCTCCTGACAGAGGTCCACGTGCAGCCCGGCGGCCAGCTCGCCGTCCGGAACGCGCGTGCGGCAGACGCGTCCCCGCACCAGGTTCTCCCAAAAGCCCGACAGGGAATCCGCCCCCGGAACCCGCAGCGCCATTCCGATAACGGCGACACTCTGCTCCTCGCTCTCATGATGGCCGCATGCCGACACTGCGAACTCCTCTCTTGCTGTCATATAGGGATAGGGAGATGAAACGGGGACGCCGTTGCGGACGACGCGAAACGCGCCGACGAGAACACGGGCCGCGAGGAGGCACCGGCAGGCGCCAGCCCTCCCGGTGCCCCCCGCGCGGCAGCCGTCGCCTCAAGGAATCCGCGCCGTCCGGGCCCGGCAAGGCCCTGGCGCGCCGCATCATGCGCGGGGCTCCTGCGGCTCGGCACCGGCCGTGCAGCCGCAATATCCCCGCAGATGCTCCAGGGTCGATGCCGGAAGAAGGTCCGTCATCAAGCGCCAGTCGTTCTCCTTATACAGCGCGCGAACGCGCGACGCGCTGATGGCGCGGCCCCCGGCCTCCCGCCTGGGGATGACGTTGCAGGCCACGCCATACAAGGGGAGGATGTCCATGAGCTGGCGCATGTACTCTTTGGTGACGGCGCAATACGGCTCCTCGCCAAAGAACCTGCTCCCGATCCCGAACTCGGGACAGATGATCGAGGCGAAGACAAGCGCATCGATACCGGCGTCGAAGCGGCTCTGCTGCCGCTCCTCCTTCGTGAAATATCCGGCGAAGGTGATCGAGGAGATGATGCCCGGCCCCCCCGGCACGACGCGCACCCTGTCGCCGAATTTCCGCACGCCGGAACGGACCATCTCCAGCCTCTGCGCAGTGGAGAAGAACGACTTGTCCTCTTCGAGAATGAACGCATACAGGCAGTCGACATGCTCCAAAGCGCTGCGGACAAGGTGCTCGTGGCCGAGGGTGAAGGGGTTGCAGTTCATGACCACGGCCCCGATGGCGGCGCCCGCCTTGCTCTCAAAGCGGGGAACGGCTTCGAGGAAGGACACGAAGGACTCGTTTGACAGCATGACGCTCCTGACCACCTGGCCATAGTCCCGTAAAGTCTGTTCATGAATCCGCACGACATGGCGCCTGGCGCGCCGCGCGACGGCCTGCTCGAAAATGGCATCGGCGATGATCTGCATCCCACGGCAGGAAACATGCCCGATGTCGATAAAAAGCTCCCCGTGCTCATGCGGACGCTCGAAGTACGGTTGCAACGCATGCACGAAAACGCCGGCATCGCGCAGGAGCCGGAGCGTGTGTTCAAGCCGCACAACGTTCCAGACGGGATATGCCGTATCTGCCACGATCTCACCAATCAACAGCCTGAAACTCCTTATTATCTCCTGCTCATCAGGAGACGGTGCCGCTGCGAACATCAACTCCGGGCACAGGAACAACGAAAACGAGGCCCCCGCCTCGAGACAATGCTGATGCATCGCATGCACGATCCCGGTGAAGGACTCGGACTCGTTGCGCGGCCAGTAGGGAATCGCAAGGAACACGACGTGGTCGCCAGGGCACAGCGGTACGTGAAGCAGCTTCCTGAGGCAGTTGCCCGGGTCCGATGCGTTCGTCCCGTAATTCACCACCCGAAACCGCGTCCGCATGCGCGCATCGGCATGGGCGACGTGACACTGCTTCTGGACGAGACTGGCCACGGTGCTTTCGTCATCGACAAATGCACCGAAAGCGCTGCTTGCGCCGAAAAGATAGATGGAGGAATCCCATGCCTCCGGCTGGAAGGCCGTGTGCCTGAGCCCCCCGGAGCAATTGACGAACGGGCTTTCGAGGTCCGCCGGGACGAATCCGCTGCCGAAAAGGCTGGCCTGGCTCCAGGTCGTGATGCCTGCATAGTGCGCATCGCCGAACTGCGGGTGCCCGCCGTACAGCACGGCGTACCGCTCCCGGCACAGAGGGGCGGAAGGTGCGAACACCGCCCGCTCGGCCTGAAGCAGTCCTCCTTCGCCCATGAAAAGGGAATGCGCGGCGACTACGGACTGGAAAGACTCCAGCACGCCCATGCGCTGCGCGTGCAGCAGGAGCGGGGTGAAGTCGCCGACATGGGAATGGATGCATCCGAACGCATCCTGCGCCGCGCCGTCGGCCACGAGGACGGCGTCTATTTTTTCGTCCGCGATCCAGTCGCCCGCGGCCCTGGCGGGCAGCGTCGCCCCCTGAAAGACGATGTCGTGGGGCTCATCATCAACAATCCCCACGATATTCCGAAGCATGCCCAGCTCCCGCAATACGGGCAGGAGCGTGTATCGCGCCACGTGCCCCTTGTTCCAGAGCAGCAGCCTGGCGCTCCGGAAGGCATCGAGCATGTGACGGACATCCCCGTAGCTGACGCAGGCTCCATTCTGGATCATGTATCGTGCTTTGGGGGCTGCCAGAGCCAGAAATCCGGAAGGCAGGACCACCGGGGTCACCCCCCGCGCCACGCTGCATAAATTCGTCAAAACCTGCTGATAGTCCTTGAACGCGAGCACGAGGAGAAGCCTTTCCGCCGGAGTCTGCGCCAGCAATCGTTCGAATGCCCGCGGTTGCCCGTCAGCCATGTCGACGACCTGGAGAGCCTCCGCCCCGGCGGCAAACGCAGGCAGAAGCCGTTCGGCCACCGAAGCGTCACCAGCAAGAAAGACCACCTCCCTGCCACGGCAAACGGCGGCGATGTCCTGCTCCGAGCGCAAGGGCATGGCGTATGGGGAGGCGCAAAGCGAATGGCTCGCGTCGTGAAAGAACACATCCAATGGTCGAACGAAGCTTCGTGTCATGGCAATCCTCCGACATGGCAAGATGTTCCAGCCACAGCGCCTTCGCGACGCATGCGTCTCGCGGGGCCGCCGGAGCGGTCCGGCGCCCGGGCCTGGCCGTCTCCCCCAAGGCTGGCGGCACCGCCAGAGGCACGTCCCCTCCCCGGGGCCAGGCTCCCGCCCGCCGCGCACAACCGCGCGATACGCAAGCCGCTCCGGGCCGGGACGGCGGCGGGCCCCAAAGAGAAGGACGATCCCGGCATACGCAGGCCCAAACGCAGCGCATGCGGCGCACAACCCGCCGTGGCTTTTGCGAAATTGATTCTCAAAATCACTAAGACGGTCCCTCCACCCAAACTACCCGGGCGGACTTAGAAAATATCCTTTTCCCGCATCACACATCCGCCAGGCAGTCGTCCCCTCCGGGGAGCATCCGGAGACATGGGCTCCCTGCCGCAAGGTCCGGGCAAAGCGTTCTTCCGCCCCGGGCGTCGGCCATTTTCGAGTACTTTTTTGTTGAATAAGAGAAGCAGGCTCGACGGGCGGGCGGTATGCACAAGGGTCACACGCCGGGCGCGGATACGGGCGGACGCCCGCGCGCCCCGGCAAATATCCCGGGCGGCGCGCCCCATGCCGGAGCGCGACGCATAACGAGACCCCAGCGAGGAGGTCGGATGAAAGCCCTTTCACTCGTGCGGATGGTTTTCGCCACGAACAAGGTCGCGGCGCGGCACTTCACCGTGGCCCTGATCTGCGCCGCCTTTGGCGCGCTCATGCTGCCCATCCCCATCATCATGGTTTGGAAGATGTTCGTCCTGCTCCTGGCGGGGGGGGCGGGCGCATCGCTTCTCGTGCCCGGTGTGTGCGCCTTTGTCTCCGTCGTCGGCTATTCCGTCCTGACGGTCGTCGCGTCCACCCACTCCCACAAGGCGGCCTTCGGCCTGTCGACCTCCATCGCCACGGCCCTGGTGGAGCACATCGGCCGCGTTCCGTTGCATTGGCTGGCCGACATCAGCAACGGCGAACTCAAGAAGATGATGAGCCACGATGTCGACCAGATAGAAAACTTCATCGCCCACAACATGACGGATTTCGTCTCCGCCGTGACGCTTCCCCTGGTCACCATCCCCGTGCTGTTCTTTGTCAGTTGGCAACTGGCTCTCATCATGGTCATCGCCGTCGCCGTCGCCGAATTCGTACAAATGCGATCAATGGCCATATTGCAAAAGAACAACCTGATGGCTGAATATTTCGAAACAATGGCTTCCCTGCATGGCGATGCCGTCGAATACGTCCAGGGCATGCCGGACATCAAGATATTCAACAGGGCGGAAGCCTCAATGTCCCGCATGCAGAACGCAATCAGGAAGTTCAAAGATATACAGACAAGATCCCGGGTTCTCACCCTGCATTCCTGGGCCCTTTTCTCGACCTCGCTGTCCATGGCCTTCGCCGTCATCGCCATCGCGGGCGTCTATCTGCACAAATACAACCGGCTCCCGTTCGAGAACGTGGTCCTTTTCATCGTCCTCGGGGTGGTGACCTTCGTGCCCTTCAAACGCCTGATGCGCTTCGTCACCTTTCTTTGGCGGGCGGGCATGGGCTATGCCGGCGTGAAAAAACTGCTGGAAGTCGAGGTCGAGGACATCGGCGACAGGCGCCGCTCCGAAATGGCCTCCGCCGACCTCAACGTCAGCGGGCTCAACGTGTACTACGGCGAAAAGCAGGTTCTCCACGACGTTGGCTTTACCGCCAGGGCGGGGACGGTGACGGCCATCGTCGGCCCGAGCGGTTCGGGAAAAAGCACCCTGACCGCGGCCATTGCCGGCCTCGAACGAATCCACAGCGGAACCATAACCGTCGGCGGCATCCCCCTGCGCGACTTCGCCCCGGGAGAGCTGTCCAAAGCCATCTCCATCGTGTACCAGAGCCCGTTCGTATTTTCCGGCACCGTCCGCGAGAACATCTGTCTCGGCCTGGACGCGCCTTCGGAAGAGGCCATGCGCAGAGCCGCGGCGATGGTCCAGTGCGACACGCTCATCGGCGGCTTCCCGGAAGGCTACGACACCAGAATCGGCGCCGGAGGCTCCGTCCACCTGAGCGGCGGGCAGAAGCAGCGGGTGGCCCTCGCCCGCATGGCGCTGCGCAACGCCCCCGTCGTGTTGCTCGACGAGGCGACGGCCTTCGCCGATCCGGAGAGCGAGGCCGCCATACAGAAAGGGCTCTCCAGCCTGCTGGCGGACAAGACCGTCCTGGTCATCGCCCATCGCCTGCCCTCCATCGCCAAGGCCGACAATATCCTGGTCATCGACAATGGGCGCATCGTCGAATCGGGCACGCACGATGCCCTCATGGCCGACGACACGCTCTACGCCCGCATGTGGAACGCCTACCACGCCGCGCGGAGCTGGATGTTCTCAACCGAGGCGCCCCCGAACGGCGCCGGGGATTGCGCCCATGGAGGCCGGACATGCTGAAAATGATTCGCCTCACCGTCGGTTCGCTGGCCACGTTCATCGGCCCCACGGCGCTCAGTTTCCTGGCCCATCTCTCCCAGGGGCTGGCGTATGCGGGCTGCTTCCTCCTGCTCGCCTGCGCTCTGGACGACAATTCATCCGGGTGGGCACTCGCGGCATACAGCGGGCTCATTCTCGCCACCATGCCCATGTACTATTATGCGTTCTACGCATTTGCCTCCCTGTCGCTGAAGAAGGGCTATGCCCTGACGGCGGCCCTGCGCGAAAAGCTGGCCGACCACCTGAAGACGTTGCCCCTCGCATCGTTCAGGAAGCGGGGAACGGCCCTTATAAGCGGCAACTTCCTGCACGACATGATGGATACGGAGCTTGTCTTCAGCACGTATATCTACGACATCACGGCGGCAGCGATCATCATCGTCCTGTTCGGTTGCACGTTCCTCTGGGTCGAGCCCGTGCTCGGCGCGACAGTTCTGGGCACCTCGTTGGCGGCCTTTCCCATGCTCTGGTATTCGATCCGCTGCATCGAGCGCGATTCCCACACCATGGTGCGCGGGCGGGCCCTGGTGGACAAGACGTTGCTCGAATACCTGAGCGGCATCGGCGAACTGAAGGCGACGGGCATGACGGGGACGCGTTTCACGCCCTGGGTCAGAGCCAACAGGGACCACAAGGACTTCGCCCTGAAGGCGGAAATCCGCTTCGGGAAACTGGGCTACTGCTACCTCACGCTTCTGGAATTCTCGTTCATCGTAACGATGCTCGCCGCCGGGTTGCTGGTGGCAGATTCCTCGATCAGCATCGTCGTCTTCCTCTTCTTCATGCTGCTGTGCGGACGGTATTACGAGCCCATGCAGGAAGTCAGCCTCCTGCTTTCGGAGTTCCGCTACTGCCTCGCATCGGTCAGGCGGATCGCCGACACCCTGAAGGAATCCCCCCTGCCCCGCCTCTCCGGCTACACCGAGCCGAAGTCCCATGAAGTCGCGTTCGGAAATGTCCATTTTTCCTATGGCGACAAGGAGATCCTACACGATATCTCCTTCACCATGCGGGAAGGGACGGTGACGGCCCTGGTCGGCGAGTCCGGCAGCGGCAAGACGACCACCGCCAATCTGCTGCTTCGCTTCATGGACGTGGGTTCCGGCAGGATCACCATCGGCGGCACGGATATCCGCTCGTTCCGACAGGAGGAGCTCTACAGCCTGTTCAGCGTCGTCTTCCAGGATGTCTACCTGTTCAACGACACCATCATAAACAACATCCGCCTGGCCAAACCCGGCGCAACGGACGAGGAGGTCATGGAAGCCGCGAGAAAAGCGTGCTGCCACGACTTCATCATGGCGCTCGAACAGCAATACGAGACCTCCGCCGGGGAGCAGGGTGCGCGCCTTTCGGGTGGCGAGCGGCAGCGTATCGCCATCGCCCGCGCCATCCTCAAGGACGCTCCGCTGCTCATCCTCGACGAGGCGACGGCGTCCATCGACCCGGAAAACGAGTTGCTGATCCAGCAGGGCCTGACGAACCTGACGCGCGGGAAAACGCTGCTCGTCATCGCGCACCGGCTGTCCACAATCCAGAAGGCCGATCAGATCCTGGTCCTGGAAAACGGCACCATTGCCGAACGGGGCAGGCACGACGACCTGCTCGCCCGCGAAGGCATCTACCACAACCTCTGGACCCAGCAGAACGAGCTTCGCTCCTGGACCATCACCTGAGCCGACCCCGGCTGCCCCAGGCCGCAGGGCGTCCTCATCCCGCCGCCGCGCCTCGTCGCCATTCGGCCAAAAGCCATCCCCGCGCCCCATGTTCCATTTCAGGAACATGGGGCCTTTTCATGTTCCACAAATTTCCCGCCACACGCCGCCCCCGAAGCGACTCGGATTCGTAACAATGCGGAACAACGTGCAATCGCAACATGGCACCGCCTTTGCTCCAGGGCGGCTAAACTTTTTCCGTGAGAGGTGTGTCCCATGTCGCAGAATGTCATCGTCCAACCGCTCGACGCGCAGCGGGATTTCGCCCGGGCCGTGCTCGACAGCCTGCCCGGCCTGCTGCTGGTGACGGCGGTGGCCATCGTGGCCAACGTCGTGGCGCCCAAACTCGAAGCCTACCCCTTGTTCAAGACCTACCTGTCGCTCAAGGACTTCATCCTGGCCATCATCTTCGGCATGATCATCCGCAACACCGTGGGCGTGCCCGCCGTGTTCCAGCCCGGCCTGCGCTACTCGACCATCCTGACCAAGACCGGCATCGTGGTCATGGGCGCCAGCTACTCGCTGGCGGGCCTGGTTTCCGTGGGCGCGCAGGCGCTGGTGTTCATCGCCCTGTTCCTGTTCGGCACGGCGCTGGTCATGATGTGGCTGTGCCGCAAGATGGGCATGTCCTCCTCCCTGGGCGCCTGCCTGGCGGCGGGCATGTCGGTCTGCGGCGTTTCGGCCACCATCGCCATCGCCCCGGCGGTCAAGGCCAAGAACGAGGACATGGCCTACTCCATCGCCGTGGTGCTCATGTTCGGCCTGCTGGCCCTGATCGCCTTCCCCCTGGTGGGCAGGATATTCAACCTGACCGCCGGACAGTTCGGCGCCTTCGCGGGTGTGGGCATCGTCAACTCGGCCCAGGTGCTGGCAGCCGGATTCGGCTACAGCCAGGACGCAGGCATCGTCGCGGGCATCTACAACATCGGCCGCGTGGTCTTCCTGCCCTTCGTTGTGCTCATGCTGGCCCTCATGGCCGCCGCCCAGGAAGCCGCCCAGGGCAACGAGGTGGGCACGATCAACAAGTGGCAGATGATTCGCGACAAGTTTCCGGTCTTCGTGCTGGGCTTCCTGGCCATCGTCTGCCTGAACACCATGGGCATGCTCTCCAAGTCCGAGGTCAAGGTCGCCAAGATCTTCATGGAATGGGCCTTCCTGCTCGGCTTTGCCAGCATCGGCCTGACCACGCGCCTGGCCGACCTGCGCGCGGCGGGTTTCAGCGGATTCCTCTTCGGTTTCGGCGTTGCAGGCATCAAGGCGGCCCTGGCCCTGGTGGTCGTGCTGCTTTTCATGAACTAACCACGCATCAAACAAGGAGTTGTGTCATGGCATTTTTCAAAGCCCTTTCCCCGTCCCGGCGCCAGGACGCCATCGTGGTCCTGCTCGGCTTCGCCGCCATCACCCTGTCCAAGTTCATCGCGTAAGACACCCCCCCGCGGCCGCCGGAACCCCGCTCCGGCGGCCGCACGCCCAGGAGGCACGTATGCGGCGCATCCTTCTCTGTAGCAACGGCTCCCCCGAGGCCCGGCGCGCGGAGGACTATGTCCTCACCGAGCTGCGCTCCTGCGGGGGCAGCGTCTTCGCCCTGCACATCGTGGACACGGACCTCATGCACTACGGGCTGGTCGATCAACTGGCGACCCAAGGTGACAAGGAAAATTTTCTCTGTTATGTCCGCGAGGAAGGAGAACGCGAGTGCCGGGGCCGCCTCGGCGGCTTTCTCGAACGGGCCCGCAAGGGCGGCGTGGACGCCCTGCTGGGCGTGCGCTGGGGCGAGCCCCTGCGCGAAATGCTGGCCGCGGCGGCGGAAAGCGGCGTGGACGAAATCGTCCTGCCCCCGCGCAACTGGGGGCTCGACTTCACGGTGCCGCATTTCGTGGACCGGCTGAATAGATCGAGCCCCTGCAAAATCACCGTCTTATCCTGAGTCCGGCGGCGGACGGCCCCCTGGCACACCGCCGCCCGGGTGCGGCGCGGGTGTCGGCGGTCGCCCGGTGCGCCGCCCCTGCGGGCGGTCCGCCCGGCCCGCCCCCGGGCGGCCACCCCGCAGGATGAACAGATTCCCCCAGGCCCGGGCCAGCTCCCCGGACCGGAGTTGCACATGGTCCGCGCCCCCGCCCCGCCTGCCCGGCCCAGCTTGCCGTCCGCCCTGCTCCGCCTGGGCCTCGCCCTGGCCCTGCTGGCATGCCTCGCCGCACCCGGCGCGGCGGAGCAAAAGGCCCCCCAGCGCAACGCCTACCGCTTCGGGGTCATCACCCTGAACCACCCCGTGGTCATCTACCAGCAGTACCAGCCGTTCCTGGACTTCCTGGCCGAGCGGCAGCCCTGGCGCTTCGAGCTGGTGCTGGAGCACCGCTACGCCGCCATCGTCTCCCGGCTGGAGGCCGGGACGCTGGACATCGCCCTGCTCGGGGGCCGGACCTTCCTCCAGGCCCGCGAGCGCGCGCCGCTGGTGCCGCTGTGCGCCGTGCTGGGCATGGACGGCACCCCGACAACCCGCAGCCTGCTCATCGTCCGGGAGGACCGCGCCGACATCCGCGGCGTGGCCGACCTCGCGGGCAAAAGCTTCGCCTTCGGCTCGCCGGACTCCACGGCCAGCTACCTCGCTCCGCTGGACCACCTGATGCGGCGCGGCATCGAGCCCGCCGACTTCTCGCGCTGGGCCAACCTGCCCACCCATGACGCCGTGGCCCGGGCCGTGCTGCGCGGAGAATACGACGCGGGCGCCGTGGCCGAACCCATGGCCGTGCGCTACCTGGGGGCGGGCCTGCGCGTGCTGGAGGCGACCCCGCCCTTCCCGGGTTTCATCATCGTGGCCCGCGACGACGTGCCGCCCGCCGTGCGCGACAGCCTGCGCGACGTGCTGCTGGCCGTGGACCTGCACGACCCCGAGGTGGCCGCCCGCGCCGCCGGATGGAACGAGGTGCTGCGCCACGGCTTCGGGCCGGTGGACACTGCGGTCTACGAGACCTTCCGGCGCATGGAGCAGCGCGTGGGCCTGGACGGCTCCGGCCCGCAGGCCCCGGAGGCCACCCCGTGAAAATGGGCATGCAGGCCAAGTTCATCCTGTTCGCCGTGCCCTGCATCGCCCTGTTCGCGGGCTTCATCGGGCTGGTGACCATCCAGCGCGAGGAGGACCTGCTGCTGCGCAACGCCACGCAGCAGGGCATGGGCATCGCGCGCATCTCCTCCGTGCTGTTCACCAATGCGCGCATCTATGAAGACCTGGGCATGGTGGACACCTCCGGCATGTCCGACTACCTGGATTATTTCGTGGCCGACGTGATGCGCTTGGACCCGCGCATCGTCTTTTTCATGGTTTTCGACCCCGAAGGACGCGTGGTGGCGCACAACAACCTGCGCGAATACGGCAGGCTGTACACCGACCCGGCCACCCGGGCCGCCCTCTCGGCCACATACCCCACGGTGCGCCGCGACGACTCCGAGGAGCTGGGCCCGCTGCTGGACATCGCCGTGCCGCTGTCCATCGGCTCCAAGCGCTGGGGCGCCTGCCGCATCGGCTTCTCCCTGGGCGAGATGTACCGCAGCCTGGACCGGCTGCGCTCGGAGGTCATGGGCATCAGCGCGGTGCTGCTGCTCACGGCGCTGTGCGCCGTGTGGTACGCGGGGCGGCATTTCTCGCGGCCTCTCACGGCCCTGACCAGGACCATGAACGACATCACCGCGCGCGGCGACCTGGCCGCGCCCGTGCCCGCCCTGCCCCCGCGCGAGGACGAAATCGGCCTGCTCCAGGCCAGCTTCCTGTGGATGGTCCGCCGCCTGCGCGAGGCCGAGCGCGAGCGCCTGCGCAACGTGGAGGGCATGCACCAGGCCGAAAAGCTGGCCTCCATCGGCCAGCTCGCCTCCGGCGTGGCCCACGAAATCAACAACCCCCTGGGCGGGGTCATCCTGTGCTTCCGCAACCTCGTGGCCGGAGGCATGGACGAGGCCACCCGCCGGCAGCACGAGGAGGTCATCGACGACGGGCTGGAACGCATCCGGCGAATCGTGCGCGAGCTGATGCACTACGCCCGGCCCGCGCCCCTGGCCATGTGCGCCACGCGGGTGGACGACCTGTTCGCGCGCACGGCCTCCCTGGCCGATTTCACGCTCCAGCGCCAGGGGGTGACCCTGGTCTGCACCGTGGCGCCGGACGTGCCGCCCCTGTCCACGGACCCGGACAAGATGGACCAGGTGCTGCTGAACCTCGTGCTCAACGGGGCCGACGCCATGCCCGGGGGCGGCGTCCTGACCCTGGACGCCCGCCTGGACCCCGGGGCCGGGAGCACCGTGCGCATCACCGTGCGCGACACCGGCCCGGGCGTTCCCGAAGAGCACCGCGAACGCATCTTCGACCCGTTTTTCACCACCAAGCACTCCGGCCAGGGCACCGGGCTCGGGCTGGCCGTCTCGGCGGCCATCGTAGCCCGCCACGGCGGCACCCTGGCCCTGGAGCCACCCGTTCCCGGCGATCCGCCCGGGGCCGTTTTCGTCATCAGCCTGCCCCTTTCAGGAACCGCCCCATGACATCGAAATGCATTCTGCTCGTCGAGGACGAACTGACCATGCGCCTGGGCATGCAGCACGCCCTGGCCCGCGAGGGCTATGACGTGGCCGCCGCCGGGGAGGCCGAAGCAGCTCTGGGCCTCCTGCGCGAACGGCCCTTCGATCTGGTCATCACCGACCTGCGCCTGCCGGGCATGAACGGCATGAAACTGCTTGAAACAATTCATGAACTCTACCCGGGCACAGGGGTCGTGCTCATCACGGCCTACCCGGAGGTCGAATTGGCGGTGCAGGCCATCAAGGCCGGAGCCTTCGACTTCCTGTGCAAGCCCTTCCCGCGCGACGGGCTGCTGCTGCTCGTGGAGCGTTTTTTCCGCTTCCTGGACCTCAAGCGCGAAAACGCCCGGCTGCGCGGCGAGCGCGAGGACGGCGAATTCATCGGCGAAAGCCCGGCCATGCTCCGGGTCTTCGAGCGCATCCGCGCCCTGGCCGACGCCTGCGTGCCCGTGCTCGTGCGCGGGCCCAGCGGCTCGGGCAAGGAACTGGTGGCCGGGGCCCTGCACCGCCTGAGCGGGCGCAGCGCCAAGCCGTTCATCAAGATCAACTGCGCGGCGCTGCCGGAACAGCTTCTGGAATCCGAACTCTTCGGCCACGAGCGGGGCGCCTTCACCGGGGCCCAGCAGGCGCGCATCGGCAAGTTCGAAGCCGCCGACGGCGGCACCCTGTTCTTCGACGAGGCGGGCGAAATGCCCCTGAGCCTGCAAGCCAAGCTGCTGCGCGTGCTCGAGGACCAGGAGATCACCCCCGTGGGCGGCAACACGCCGCGCCGGGTCAACGTGCGCCCCGTGTTCGCCACGGCGCGCGACCTGGATGCGGCCATCGCCGAGGGCAAATTCCGTGAGGATCTCTATTACCGCATCAACGTGGTGCCCGTGACCCTGCCGCCCCTGCGCGAGCGCGGCGGCGACGTGGCCCTGCTGGCCGAGCGGTTCCTGCGGCGCTTCTGCGCCCTGCACGGGCGGCAGGTCACCTTCTCGGAGCAGGCCCAGGACGCCCTGCTGGCCTACGACTATCCCGGCAACGTGCGCGAACTGCGCAACGCCGTGGAACGCGCCGTGCTGCTGTGTGCCGAGGACAAAATCCACGTGGGCCACCTGCCCGAGCGCATCCGTGCCGCCACGGAGGCCGCCCTGGCCCGCAAGGCCGACGAGGCGCCCGACGCGACCCTGGCCGAAGGCGTGGCCCGCTTCGAGCGCAGGCGCATTCTGGAAGCCCTGGAACGCACCGGCGGCCGCAAAATACAAGCCGCCGAACTGCTGGGCATCACGCGCAAACAACTCTGGCTCAAGCTCAAGGAGCTGGACATCAGGCTCTAGGCCCCCGGGCGGGGCAAAACAGCAACCCTGCGCGACTCCTTCGCCGAGTCCGACCTGCCCTTTCAGGTGGCTATCGTGGACCTGCACGCCGCGAGCCCGGACTTTCGCAGACGGATCGAGGAGCGGCACAGCAGGATAGCTCCCTGAACGCGGCGCATGCCGCAGAGGCGTCCCGCGCCACGACAAAGGCCGACCCCTTCCGGAGTCGGCCCTTGTTTTCCGTCGCGGCCCCAGCCCGGCGGCGAAGCGTCAGGAGGCCGGAGCCGACGGCGGAGCGGCGGCCTGGGCCTCGCGGCGGGTGGCGTCCAGGTCGTCGAGCACCGCACGCCACGCGGCGGCCTGGGGGCGCACCGAAGGGTCGCTGAGGGCGCGGTGCAGCAGCTCGCGGGCTTCACCCCAGGCCTGGGTCTGAATGGCCGACACCGCCGTGAGCAGCAGCAGTTCGCCCGCCTTGGCGTCGTTGCGCGCATGCTCGCGGCACAGGGCCCGCAGGGCGTCGTGGTCGCCAGCGGCGGCCAGCAGCCGCCCCAGGGTCAGCACCCGGGCCGGGCCGGGCCGCAGGGCCAGGGCCTTGCGCGCGTGGGCCTGGGCCTCGGGCAGGCGGCGGCCCTGCTCCAGCAGCCGGGCCAGACGGTCATACAATTCCGCCGACTGCTCCCGCGCGGCCAGGGGCTCCAGCAACGCCGCCGCGCGCAAGGGCGCGTCGGCCGCCGCATACAGGTCCACCAGCAGCAGCACGTCGCGCCGCTCCAGGGGCGCCAGGGCGTCGGCAACCTCCAGGGCGCTGGCGGCCTCGGCGTAGCGCCCGTCGTTGGCGCGCACCTGAGCCAGAATCTCCCACAGCTTGCGGTCGTCGCGGCGGACCTCCAGGCGCCCGGCCACGGCGCGTTCCGCCGCCTTCCACTCCCTGCCGTCGCACAGCACCTGGATCCACAGCCGGTGCCAGGCCTCTTCGGTTTCCTTCGGGCGCAGGGCCCACAGGCTCTCCAGGGCCTGGCGCGCCCGGGCCGTGGCCTCGGCCTGATAGTGGCCCACGGCGGCCCGGTAAAGCAGCTCGGGCTTGACCTGGCCCCGGTCGCGGTACAGCCCGAAGGCCGCCTCGAAGGCCTCGGCCGCCGGGCCGGGCTTGTCGCCCGCCAGCAGGGCCAGGCCCAGGTTCAGGCGCACGTCGGGGTCCTGCGGGGCGAGGCGCGCGCCATCGGCAAAAGCCTTCGCGGCGGCGTCCATCCGGCCCCGACGAAACTCCGCCGCCCCCTGGACCAGAAACACCAGTGCCGGGACATCCTCGCCCAGGGCAGCGGCCTCCTTGCGGTAGGTGTCCAGGATTTCCACGGCCCGGGCGTCCTGCCCGGCGTCGGCGGCCTGTTGGGCCGCGAACAGCGCCTTGTGGGCACCGGGGGGCAGATCCGGCACGGCGGCCAAAGCCACCCCGGCGCCCCAGGCCCCGGCCAGCAGGGCCACCAGGAACACGGCGGCCCAGGCCGCCCGGCGAGAGAGAAACGCACTCACAGCTTGAACTCGAAGGGTGCGACGACCCAGGTATTCACCGGGGTGCCTTCCAGCACACCGGGGCTGAACCGCCAGCGCGCCACAGCCTGAAGCACGCTGTCGTCAAAAACGCCCGCAGGCGTGGCCTCGACGATGGAAATACGGCTGACGCCGCCCTGGGCGTCGACCAGGAAACGGGCCACCACCCGGCCCGTAATGCCCTGGCGCCGGGCGTGGTACGGGTAGGTCGGCGGCGTGCCGCGCAGCACGCGGGGCGCCGTGTCCACCTCGCCGACCTCGAACAGCCGGGGGCCGGACATGGGCGGCGCGGGGGCCGTCACACTCAGCGGCACCACCACCGAGGCTCCGGCCATGGCCGCCGCGTCCAGGGCGATGTCGAAACGGATGGTCTCCTGGGGCCGGGGCGGCTGGGGCGTGGGCGACGCGGCCAGATCGGGCAGTTGCGGCGGCAGTTCCCGCTCGGGCTGCGGGCGCTCAGGCTCCGCGACCGGAGGCGGCTCCGGGCTGGGCGCCAGCAGCACGGCGCCCTCGTACTCGCGCTCGGCCATGGCGTCGCTGCGTTCGGTCAGCCATGGAATGCCCAAAAACAACAGCGCGTTGACCGCCAGGGCCAACAGCACCCCGCAGGCCCAGCCCCAGGCCCGCAGACGCGGCAGGGGCGAGTCCAGGCAACAGGCGCAGGCGTTCATAGGGGCTCCTCCTTCCCTCAGGGCTGCCGGGCGGCCACGCTGACGTGCTTGACCCCGGCCATGCGGCAGGCGTCGAGCACCGAGATGACCACGCCGGTGACGCTGGCCTTGTCGGCGGCGATGACCACCGAACCTTCGGGAATCTCGGCCAGGAAGCGTTCCATCACCGCGCGCACGGAGCGCACGTCCACCACGCGGTTTTCAATGTGCACCAGGCCGTCCTTGTCGATGCCGATGACCATGTTGGTCTGTTCCTTGAGCTGGGCCGAGGCGGCCACCGGGCGCTCCACGTCCACGCCCGACTCCTTGGTGAAGCTCGTGGTCACCAGGAAGAAGATGAGCAGGATGAAGATCATGTCGATGAGCGGCGCCATGTTGATGTCCGAGCCGCCCGAGCGCCGCGCCCGGCTGTAACGGATGGAATTCATGCCCCCTCCTCGCGGGGTTTCGCAGTCTCCGGCAGGGTGCAGGGCTCCTGGCCCGGCCCGTCGCAGCCCTCCAGCATCAGCCCGTGGGTGAAGCGGACGACCCGCTCGCTGGCCCGGGCCGCGCGCCGCCGCAGGAACAGCCCCAGCGCCAGCCCGGGCACGGAAGTCACCAGCCCGGCCTGGGTGGTGATCAGCGCCACGGAGATGCCCGAGGCCAATCCCCGGGCGTTGCCCGTGCCATGCACGGCGATGATGTCGAAGGTGTCGATCATGCCCGTGACCGTGCCCAGCAGACCGAGCAGCGGCGCGGCCCCGGCCAGCATGAGGATGGTCCCCGTATGGCGCTGGAAGCTCAGGGACACGCTGGCGGTCTGGGCCTCCAGATAGCGTTTGCGCATGCGCACGCGCAGGCCCCGGGCGGCCCCGGCGGCTTCGAGCAGTTGCAACTGCCAGGGCGCGGCCGTGAAGCCCGGCTCCCCGGCGCGGCGCAGGCATTCGCCCACGCCCTTTTCCAGGGCGCTGTTGCGCCGCAGCAGGTACCATTGCCTGCCGATGAGCAGCCACATCCACAGGGACAACCCGAGGATAAGGACCATGATCCAGCCGCCGCGCGCCAGATAGGAGCCGCTGTGGGCCAGCAGGGAACCGACGCCCATCACGCCCCCTCCGCGCCCCGCAGGACCACGTTGTCCCCATGGGGCACCACGGCCCCGGCCTTGAGCAGGGTCACGGTGAAGGCCGTGCCCTTCTGCTCCATGTCGCCCAGGACCACGTCCACCCGGCGTTCCAGGAAATGGTGCAGGACCATGATCGGAATGGCCACGGCCAAGCCGAGCTGGGTAGTGATCAGCGCCTCGGAGATACCGCCGGACATCATCCGGGGGTCGCCGGTGCCGAACAGGGTGATGACCTGGAAGGTATTGATCATGCCCGTGACCGTGCCCAGCAGGCCGAGCAGCGGAGCGATGGCCGCCAGGATCTGCATGGACGGCAGGAAGCGCTCCAGCCGGGGCAGCTCCTGAAGGATGGCCTCCTGGAGGGCGTTTTCCAGAACTTCCTGGTTCAGCCCCAGATGGTCCAGGGCGCGACCCAGCACGCGGCAGGCCGGGAATTTCCCGCCCCGGGCGCAGTATTCCTTGGCCTTGGCGATCTCGCCGCTCTCCACGCGCTCCACGATCTCGCGCATGCGTGTTTCGGAAAAAGCCCGCGAGGAGCCCAGGGTAATGAAGCGCACCAGCCCGAGCCCCAGGCCGACCACGCCCACCAGCAGGATGGGCCAGACCAGGAAGCCGCCCGAGCGCAGCCAGTCCCAGAGGTCGTCGCTGGAGGCGTTGCGCCGGAAGGCCGCGCCGTCGGCAACGTCCAGGGGCAGCAGCGCGCCCTGGCCATCGAAAAAGTCCTCCACGTCCCCGCGGGCGCCCCGGGGCAGGGCGTCGGGCACGGCCCGCAGGGCCAGGCCGTCGGCGCTGGGCGCCAGCACGCCGACCTCGCCATCCGCCGCGCGATAGAAGGTGGCGAAACGGGCCGCATGCAGGATTTCGCCCGTGCGCTGCGTGCCGTCGGGCCCGGTGTAGTCGCCCTGGCGGCGATGCACGCCGCCGGTCAGGGCCAGTTCGTCCAGAAACACGTCGGCCAGACGGCCGATGGTCGTCATGTCCGGAAAGGCGTGGTCCCTGAGCAGGCCGTCCACGACCTCGCGGCTTCCGGGAGCCAGGGCGGTCAGGGGGTTGTCCGCGAGCATCTTGTCCGCGTCCTTGGCGGCCTGACGGATGGTGCCCTCCAGAGCCCGCATGCCTTCCTGCTCGGCCTCAAGGTCGGCTTCCAGCCGGGCGCGCTCTCCCGCGCGGGCCTGGAGGGTCTTCGCCAGAGCGTCGTATTCCTGTTGCAGGGTGCGCACCAGCGCCCGCCGCTCGGCCACGGTGGCGGTCGTCCGCTTGCGGTCGCCCGCCACGTCCTGGCGCATGGCCGCCGCGTCGCTGCGCATCTCCTGGCTGCGCTCGCGGACCTCGGCGTCCGCGCGCTGCCAGTCGCCCTGGGCCGCCGCAGGCAGCGGCGCCAGGGCCCCCAGAGCCAACGCCCAGAGGCCCAGGCCCAAAGACAATACCTTTACCGGCAAAAACGCCTTGCGCATTCCGTCCTCTCCCCTCTTCATGGCCGCACCTGCGGCACGGGCAGGGTGATCAACTCAACAACCCGCCGCCGCCCGGCAATGTCCAGGGCCTTGGCCAACTCGCCGTCCAGCCCCGAGGGCAGCGCGCTCCACGCGCCCGCCTGGGCGTCGTACACGCCCCCGCGCCCGTCGGGCAGGCGGCAGTACATGGCCAGCCGCCCCAGGCGCAGCACGCGCCCCTGGACCTCCTGCCCGTCCAGCAGCAGCGATTCGTCGGAAACGTCCACCTGTTCGCCGTACATGGCCTCGATGCGCAGGGCCTCCAGGGTCCGGCGCAGCTTCTCGGCCAGGGAAAGCTGATAGTCGTCCAACGCGGCATGCAGGTTTTCCAGGCGTGCCGCGCGCTCCTGGGCCAGGAAGGGCATATCGGCAGCCACACTCTGGCCCAGCCGCCCGGCCAGGGCGTCGAGCAGGGGCTCCAGATCCTGGCGCACGGCAACAAAGGTTTCCTTGCGCTGGTGCAAGGCCGCGATGGCCGCGTCCTCACCGGCGATGTAGGCCTTGTGCTTGGCAATCTGGTAGCCGAGCCACTCTTCGCGCACCAGGAGTTGGCGCTCCTCGGCGGAAAGGTCGTCGCGCTCCTGGGTCCAGCGGTCGGCCTCGGCCTGGGCCGCGGCCTGGGTCTTGGCCGCCGAACGCAGGGTCTGGTCGGCCTCCTGGGCCGTCATGTCCGCGTGGGCGCTCATGGCCGCGCAGGACAGAATCACGACCGCCAGGGCGGCGGCCAGGATTCGCGTCTTCATGGTCCTGTCTCCTTCTTGGGCAATCAAAAAACCTTCCGGGGGGCATTAAAAATGAAGATGATTCCTACAATCATTTTCATTTAAAAGCTACCACCCGACGAAGGAAAAATTTCATCACTCCCCGTCCGCTCCCCGGAAGTCCCGCCCGGAGCGGCTTCAGCGGTGGAATCCACCATCACGGGCACCAGGGACAGGGCCCCTTCCCGAGCCGGGGCGAACTCCTCCCGGGCCGGGGAACAGGTCGTGTCCACCGGCCGCAGCCACCAGTAGCATAGCGCTCCGAGTACGATAGTGCCCACGCCGTACAACCCGGCCTCGGGCTGTTCGGTCAGCGAGTGGACCACGATCCAGGCATTGCCAGCCAGGAACAGCAACGGCGTCAGCGGATACCCCAGGGTGCGGTAGGGCCGGGGCGCGCCCGGCTCGGTCAGGCGCAACTTCACGAGACCGCAGACCGTAAGGATGGACGCCAGGGACAGCGTGAAGCCGATGTAGATGAGCAGCGTCTCGAAAGTCGCCGAAAGGATCATCAGCACCGCCAGGAGCCCCTGAAGCAGGATGGCCTTGCCCGGGGTGCTGCGCGCGCAGTCCACCTGGCGGAAACACCTGAAGAAGACGCCGTCGCAGGCCATGGCGTAGTAGACCCGGGGCCCGGCCATGATCATGGCGCTGATGACCGACAGCAGGGCGAAGGCGATGACCATGCCCGCGGCCCGGCCGACCTCGGGGCCGAACAGCGCCGCCCCGGCCAGCACGCCGAGGTCCAGCGCCCCGGCCATGGCTCCCGGGGCCAGGGCGAAGAGGTAGACCACGTTGAGCAACAGATACAGGCCGATGACGATGACCGTCCCGCCCACCAGCGCCAGGGGGATGTTGCGTTCGGGGCGCTTGATCTCCGCACCGAGGTAGGCCGCCGCGTTCCAGCCGCTGTAGGCGAAGGACACGAAGATCAGCGCCACGGCGAACTTGCGGCTGAAAACCGCGCCGAGGCCGGAATCCAGGGTGAAGAGCCCCGTCAGGCGCGCAGCATCGCCACTGCCGAGCCACAGCCCGCCCACGGCGAAGAGCAGGATCACGCCGATCTTGAAGGCGGTCAGCAGATTCTGCACGCGCCGCCCCAGACCGACACTATGGTAATGCACGAGCGACAGGACGACCACCACGCCCACGGCCAGAAGGGTCGCGGGCGAAAAGGTGAACGTCGGCCGCCCGAAGAGTTCCAGAACGAACCAGGGCTCGCGCCCGCCACCCGGAACGTAGGTGGCGAACGCGATGGCCGCCGCGGCAATGGGCGCGGAGAACCCCACGATGAGGGAAATCCAGCCCGAAAGGAAGGCCGGCAGCGGCCCGAATGTCCGCCGCAGGTAGCGGTATTCACCGCCCGCCTGCGGCATCATCGCCCCCAGCTCGGCGTAGCACAGGGCCCCGGCCAGGGCGAACAGGCCGCCCACCAGCCAACAGAGCAGCAACGCCTGCGCGCTGCCCAGTTCCGCAACGATGAAGCCGGACGTGGTGAACACCCCGGTGCCGACCATGTTGGCGACCACCAGGGTCAGGGCCGAGCCCAGCCCGATCTCGCGCTTCAGGGCGCCTGTGCCAGCCGAGTGGTTTTTCATTTCAGGAAGTCCCCGACGTAGATCAGGTGCTCGAAGGGCAGCTTGCCGCCGCTGCGCTCAAGGATGGTGTCCAGGGTCGCCAGCAGCACGGTTTCCCTGTCCTTGAACCCGGCGTAGGAGACGATGGCCATCGGCGTGTCGCCGGGGTAGCTCTGCTTGAGCTGCTCCACCACTTCGGGCAGGTCCAGGCCCATGGTGAAGAAGACCATGGTCGACTGCGTCCGGCCCAGTTCGGCCAGGGTGTCCTTGCCGGTGTACCCCTCGCGGGCGGCCGAAGCCGCAGTGAGGAGCACCGAGCGGCTGACCTTGCCGCTGGCCACTCCGCGCTGCAGGGCCGCGTTGGCCGCGTTGAAGCTCGACAGCCCGGGCACGACCTGGGGCTTCAGGTCCGCGAACTCGGTGAGGTAGCCGGTGTGCGGGCCGTAGACCATGGGATCGCCGTTGTCGAGAATGGCCACGGTCTTGCCGGCGGCCACGGCCCCGCGGATGACGGTGCGCGCCTGGGCCTCCATTTCGGTGTTGTCCTTGTGGCGTCGCCCGAAGTCGGCGAACAGGCCGTGCCCGGCCTCGTGCAGCTCCTTTCCTTCGAGCATGTCGGCGTAGTCCTTGAGCACCCGGCCCATGGCGAAGACCACGTCGGCCTCGGCGATGACCTTCTGGGCGCGCAGGGTCATGTTGTCGCGGTCGCCCGCGCCAAGGCCCACGAGGTAGAGCCGTCCGGTCTGCGCCGCGCAGGCCGGACCGGCCAGGAAGAGCCCCGCGAGCAGCAGCGCGGGCAGGGCGAGCAGGAAGCCTTTGAACATGATGCGTCTCCTTGCGAATCGGTCGGTTGAGGTTCTAGAAGCGGTAGGTGAAGCCCAGGCGGATGTCGCGCCCGGGTTCGAGCAGCGCGTCGCCGTTGCTGTCCAGGATGCTGGTTTGTTCGCTGTAGCGGCGGTCGGTCAGGTTGTGCACGGCCAGGTTCAGGGCCAGGCCGGGCACCCATTCGGGCTGCCACTCGGCCTGCACCGAGTGCAGCACGTAGCCGGGGCGGTCGGCGGAGCCGTCCGGCACGTCGGTCAGCTCGGCCACGTAGCTCATGGTGTAGCCCAGGGTCAGGCCGTCCAGGGGCCGGATGCGGCTGTCCCACGTCAGGCGGTCGCCGGTGGCCGCCGCCAGGCGCCGGGTGACGGACACGGGCTCGTCCTTGTCGTCGCGGGTGACCACATGGGTGTAGGCCAGGGAGGTTTCGAACAGCTCGATGCCCCAGCCCGCACGGGCCTCCCAGCCCTTGGACAGCAGCGGGTCGGAGTTCAGGACCTCCTTGACCACGCCGCCCTTGCCGCCCACGGCGGTGATCAGGTTCTTCAGGCGGGTCTGGAAGAGCGTGCCCTCGAGCTGCAGGCGGCCGTCGGGCCGGAAGACTCCGGTCTTCTCATAGCGCAGGCCGCCCTCGGTGCGCTGGGAGGTCTCCGGCGCCTCGACGTGGAACACCGTGGCGGCGTTGATGTTGGCCAGCCAGGAGCCCGGCAGGGTGCCGCTGGCGCGCACGGCCTGGCCGTAGCTGGCAAAGGCCGTCAGCCCTTCCAGCAGGTCGTATTCCAGGCCCACGCTGGGCGAGACGCGGCTGCCGTCGATGGTGCCGTCGCCGAATTCGGCGCGGTAGGTGTCGAGCCGGGCGCCGAGGGAGAGGCGCGCGGGCCCGTAGCTCAGGCGATTCTGAAGATAGAATCCGTAGTTGTACGAGTCGTTGGTGATGTCGTCGCCTCCGGCTTCGGCAACGTTGTCCTCGGCCACGCCGTCGCCGCCCGCCGTCAGGTCGAGGAACACCTCGCCCAGAGTCAGGTGGAAGGTGTTGCGCAGGTCGTAGCCCAGCACGTCCGCCGCATATTCGGAATCGGCGTCCACGTTCTCCACGGCGTTCTTGGTGTAGTAGGCGTTGACGCGCGTATCCAGCAGCGGGTTGTTCTCGTGGTAGCGGTGGTCGAGCACCAGGCTGGTGCGCTCGGAGCGCACGTAGACGGGGTCCGTGCCCGGGGTGGCGTAGCCCATGTCGCTGCCGTTGCTGCCCCAGATGTACAGCCCGGTGTCGCGCTTGTTCTCGGCGCTCAGGCGCAGGTCGTGGCCCTGCCTGCCGAGCATGCTGAACTTGGCGAAGTAGTCGTAGTCTTCCCCGGCGGTGTTGGGCGCCTCGCCGCCGCCGCCCACGGTGTAGTCGCGGCGGTCGGTGGCCGAGAAATGCGCCAGCAGGCCGAAGGTGTCGTCGGCCACGCCGTAGGCCGAGCCGCCGCCGGTCCAGGACTTGTCCGCGCTGGCGTAGCTCCCGGTGAGCATGGCGCCCATGGTGTCGCCGGGTTCGAGCATGTCCTGGGCGTCCACGGTCTCGAAGCGGATGCTGCCGCCCAGGGCGCCCGGGCCCGCGTCGGCGCTGGAGCCCGTCTGCACGGCCACGCGCTTGAGCAGCGAGGGGTCGATGGCGCCGATGTCGCCGCGGTGCTGGTGCAGGCTGCCGCCCTGCTTGGCGCCGTCGATGGTCACGTTGAGGTTCACGGCGTCCACCCCGCGCACGTAGACGCGCTGGGCGTTGCGCGCGCCGCCGCCCACGATGACCGAGGGGTCGTTCTCGAACACGTCGGCCATGTCCTTGGCCATGCTGCGCTTGATTTTCTCCACGGGAATCTCGTGGGTGCCGATGGCCTCGCCGAGCACGGTGGTCTTGGGCAGCACGGTTTCCTGTCCGGCGGTGGTGCCCTGGGGCGCCAGGGTCACTTTTCCGGAGGCGTCCGTCTCGGCGCGCAGGCCCGTGCCGCCCAGCAGCCGGGCCAGGGCCTCGTCCACGGTGTAGGCGCCTTCCAGGCCGGGGGTGGTCCGCCCGGCCAGGGCGGCGGGGTCGAACTCCAGGCTCAGGCCGCACTGGGCCCCGAGGGCCGTCAGCCCGTCGGCAAGGCTGCCCGCCGGGACGGCCACCCGGCATGGTTCGGCGCCCGGCGCGCCTGCGGCCTGCGCCGCGCGGGCGGGCCCGCACAGCACGGCGCCGCCCAGAGCCAGCAGCATGGCGGCAAGGAACACCGCGCGCCGTGCGCGGGCTGTGGAGCGGCCCCGGAACGCGGAGCCGGAACACAACGATCGGATTGCATGGCAGACACCCATTCTTCATCCTCCTTGGACAGTTGGGATGGGTCACAGCGTTCACGCGGCGCCGCAAACAACGCGAAGTTGAGCACGCTGATCACAGGACATGGCATCAACAGCGCCGCGTCAGAGAATGATCCCGCCAGGCCGCCGAAACGGCGGCAAGTCACCGTCCGCCACACCCTCCGCAGAATGGGCACACGAGAGGCTGCACCGATGGCGGGAGGCTCCCGGGTCCCGGGCCGCCTCACTGCTCAAAACAAAATAAATCAATATATTATGATGTAATTCCAAAGCTTGAAATAAGGAATTTACGGGAACAACCGGCCCAAAGGGCCGCAAACACCTTCCGGTGCCCGCATCAGGTGCACAGCGGCACGCGCGATCAGGATAAAAAGCGAAGATTCATGGCACTCAAGGCGACTGGTCGATGCTGTCTCTCCCGGGGCTTTCCGACGGCAGGGCCAAACGATATTGAAAGTAATTTTCAAAGTCAATTGAAACCGGATTGAAAATCCTCCTCTCCAGTAGAGAATATAACAAGCTGTTATTTAACAGTTTAGTGTCGGAAACTAGTTTGATATCATACAATTTCATATGAGCAAATCAGCTACATATTTCCCAGGAAACAAACAGCCAGACCACCCCGCGCACCGGAAGGACGGAGGACGGATTCCTGTTTTACGGGCTGTCAAGGCACACCCTGCGGGCCCGCCCCCAAGGCGCGGCTGCGCATCGGGCGCCAAAAGCATCCCGGCGCGCCGCACAATGTCACCGGAGGGGACCGCTCAGGCGTCCCGCCCCCGGAGCGGCAGACATCCGCGCATCCGGATCGTGCCCGAAAAGCCTTGCGGCAGAGGACGCACGGCGACCGCGACGCTTCCGAAGCGAACCGCGGGCGTGCAAGGGAGAGGCGCGGGCCGCGGCCCGGGACCAACCGCATGCGCGAAAAGCGCCACGCCGGGCCAAGGCGCCGCCCTCCCCGCCCCTTCCGTTTCCGCCGCCGGGCGCAAAAAGGCCGGGCTCCCTCCGGAGCCCGGCCCGCATGGTGTCCGGTGATGGTTTACGATGCCCGGGCGGCGCCGCGGCGCCCGCCGGGGCTGGGGTCAGGAGGCCGTGGCGGCCACGCGCTCCTCCTGAGTCATGGCCGCCAGACGGCGGACCTGATCCAGGTCCAGGCCCAGGCCCTGGGCCACGCGGGTGCCGTAGTCCTCATGGGCCTTGAGGAACAGGGCGGCCTGGCGCAACTGGATGCGCCGCCGGGCGCCGCCCAGGTGCCCGACGATATTGGCCACGAGACCGGCGCGGTCCGCGTCGGTCATGACCTTGGAGTACAACGTGCCCGCCTGGGCGAAGTCGTCGTCCGTCAGCTCGTAGGCATGGCGCGCCGCCGGACCTTCGAGGGGCAGGGGCGGCTCGGCCACGGACGGGTCCGGCCCCGGGGCACCGAAGCTGTTGGGCCAGTAGTTGGGGCCCGCGCCGCCGCCGTCGTCGGTGCGCATGAAGCCGTCGCGCTGGTAGCTGGCCTCGGGCGCGGCCTTGGGCGCGTTCACGGGAATGAGGTGATAGTTGGCGCCCAGGCGGTGCAGGTGGGTGTCGTGGTACGAGAACAGGCGGCCCTGGAGCATCTTGTCCGGCGAGGGGCCGATGCCGGGCACGAAGTTGCTGGGGTTGAAGGCCGCCTGCTCGACCTCGGCGAAGTAGTTCACGGGGTTGCGGTCGAGCACCAGCTTGCCCACGGTCATGGGCGGCACCTCGGCGTGGGGCCAGACCTTGGTGATGTCGAACACGTCCCAGCGCAGGTCGCGGGCCTGTTCGGGGGTCAGGATCTGCATTTCCAGGGTCCAGGACGGATAGTCCCCGCGCTCGATGGCCGCGTGCAGGTCGCGGGTGGCGTGGTCGGGATCGGTGCCGCACATGGCGTGGGCCTCGGGCCCGGTCAGGTTGCGGATGCCCTGGTCGGTCTTGAAGTGGTACTGCACCCAGAAGGTCTCGCCCCTGGCGTTGTACCAGCGGTAGGCGTGGCTGGAATAGCCGTTCATGTGCCGGTAGGTGGCCGGGGTGCCCCGGTCGGAGAACAGGATGGTCACCTGATGGATGGACTCCGGCGTCAGGGACAGGAAGTCCCAGAACATGTCGGGGTCCTTGAGGTTCGTGCCGGGATTGCGCTTCTGGGTGTGGATGAAGTCCGGAAACTTGAGCGGGTCGCGGATGAAGAACACGGGGGTGTTGTTGCCCACCATGTCGTAGTTGCCTTCCTCGGTGTAGAACTTCACGGCGAAGCCGCGCGGGTCGCGCTCGGCGTCGGCGGAGCCCTTTTCGCCGCCCACGGTGGAAAAGCGCGCGAAGACCGCGGTGCGCTTGCCGATCTGCGAAAGGAACGCGGCCCGGGTGTAGGGCGTCACGTCGGCGGTGACCTCGAAGTAGCCGTAGGCACCGGCCCCTTTGGCGTGGACCACGCGCTCGGGGATGCGCTCGCGGTCGAAGTGCGCGAGCTTCTCCAGCAGGTGTACGTCCTGCATCAGCACCGGGCCCTTGGCACCGGCGGTCTTGGAGTTCAAATCATTGGCCACGGGCCTGCCGAAGGCGCCCGTGAGCGTCTTGCCCTTCCTGGTCATGGTTGTCCTCCTGGGGGAATTACGGGCCACGCGAGGAGCGGCCACCCTGGCCGCCTGGCCGGGGCCCTGGTTGCGGTCTGGCTGGAATCCTAGCCTGACGGTAGCAACTTTGCCGGGCCAAGGGAAGGCGAAACACGAAACGGGGTATTTCCTTCTCCCTCCCGGGGTGGACAAGGCGCTCCCCGGCGGCTAGAACCACCTTCCCGCCCATCCTCAACCCGGACCGCGCCGCCGCCATGCAAGCCCTGGAACTCCTGCTCACCGCCATCGCCCTGGCCATGGACGCCTTTGCCGTGGCCATCGCCACCGGGGTGGCCCTGCGCTGCGCGACCCTGCGCCAGACCCTGCGCCTGGCGTGGCACTTCGGGCTGTTTCAGGCGTTGATGCCCATCACCGGCTGGCTGCTGGGCGCCACGGTGCGCCCCTGGGTGGAGGCCTGGGCCCACTGGGTGGCCTTTGCGCTGCTGGCCTACATCGGGGCCAAGATGGTCGCCGAGGCCCTGCGCGACCACGAGGACGGCCGCCCGACCTGCGACCCCACCCGGGGCATGACCCTGGTCATGCTCTCGGTGGCCACGAGCATCGACGCCCTGGCCGTGGGCCTGTCCCTGTCCGTGCTGGGCATCCCGGTCTGGTGGCCGGCCCTGGTCATCGGCGCGGTGGCCCTGGGCTTCACGGCCCTGGGCATGCGCCTGGGGCGGACCATGGCCCGCGCCCGGCGCCTCGGCCAATTGGCCGAAGTCCTTGGCGGGGTGGTCCTGGTGGGCATCGGGGTCAAGATTCTGGCCGACCACGGCGCCCTGCCCTTCTTCTAGCCCCGCGCCCCGGCAACGCATCCCTCCCGCCGCGTTTCCCCGGCGGCGCCCCCGGCATTGACTGTGCCCGGCCCTCAGGTATAAGGGCCTCGCGGGCGCGCCGCCCGCCACCATATAGAATATACCGCAAACCAGAACCCGCCCCCCGGGCGAGGCATGAGACCATGAGCGACGCACCTGACAAGATCATCTATTCCATGTACCGGGTCAGCAAGCACCACCAGCAGCGGCCCGTGCTCAAGGACATTTCCCTGTCCTACTTCTACGGCGCCAAGATCGGCGTGCTCGGCCTGAACGGCTCGGGCAAAAGCTCCCTGCTCAAAATCCTGGCCGGAGTGGACAGGGACTTCGAGGGCAAGACCGACATCGCCCCCGGCTACACCATCGGCTACCTGGAGCAGGAGCCGCTGGTGAACGAGGACAAGACCGTCATCGAGGTCGTGCGCGAGGGCGTGCAGGAAATCGTGGACCTGCTGGCCGAGTTCGAAGCCATCAACGCCCGCTTCGCCGAGCCCATGGACGACGACCAGATGCAGAAGCTGCTGGACAAGCAGGCCGCCGTGCAGGACAAGCTCGACGCCTGCGGCGCGTGGGACCTGGACTCCCGCCTGGAGCAGGCCATGGACGCCCTGCGCTGCCCCCCGCCGGACACGCCGGTCGGCGTCGTCTCCGGCGGCGAGCGCCGCCGCGTGGCCCTGTGCCGCCTGCTTTTGCGCGCGCCGGACATCCTGCTCCTGGACGAACCCACCAACCACCTGGACGCCGAGTCCGTGGCCTGGCTGGAGCAGCACCTGCAACGCTACCCCGGCACGGTCATCGCCGTGACCCACGACCGCTACTTCCTGGACAACGTGGCCGGGTGGATTCTGGAGCTGGACCGCGGCCGGGGCATCCCCTGGAAGGGCAACTACACCTCCTGGCTGGAGCAGAAGGAAAAGCGCCTGGCCAACGAGGAAAAAAGCGAGGACCAGCGCCGCAAGACTCTGCAAAAGGAACTGGAGTGGATCCGCACCGCGCCCAAGGGCCGCCACGCCAAGAGCAAGGCGCGCGTCTCCCGCTATGACGAACTGGTTTCCCAGGAGCGCCAGAAGCTGGCCAAGGACCTGGAAATCTACATCCCCGCCGGGCCGCGCCTGGGCAAGAGCGTCATCGAGCTGGACGGCGTGACCAAGAGCTTCGGCGAGCGCCTGCTCATGGACGGCCTGACCCTGGCCGTACCCCCCGGCGCCATCGTGGGCATCATCGGCGGCAACGGCGCGGGCAAGACGACCCTGTTCCGCATGATCACCGGCCAGGAGCAGCCCGACGCGGGCGGCGTGAGGCTCGGCGAAAGCGTCAAGCTGGCCTACGTGGACCAGAGCCGCGACGCCCTGGAGGCGGACAAGACCGTCTTCGAGGTCATCGCCGACGGGCGCGACCTCATCGACCTGGGCGGGCGCGAAGTCAACGCCCGGGCCTACATCGGGCGCTTCAACCTCACCGGCGCGGACCAGCAGAAGAAGGTCGGCGTGCTCTCCGGCGGCGAGCGCAACCGCGTGCATCTGGCGAGGATGCTCAAGGAGGGCGGCAACGTCCTGCTGCTCGACGAACCGACCAACGACCTGGACGTGAACACCATGCGCGCCCTGGAAGAAGCCCTGCTCAACTTCGGCGGCTGCGCCCTGGTCATCAGCCACGACCGCTGGTTCCTGGACCGCATCGCCACGCACATGCTGGCCTTCGAGGGCGACAGCCAGGTGGTCTGGTTCGACGGCAACTACTCGGACTACGAGGAAGACCGCAAGCGCCGCCTGGGCAAGGAGGCCGACCAGCCCCACCGCATGAAGTACCGCCGCCTGACCCGCTAGCCGCGCGCCCCCGCACGCGGCCCGCAAGCGCCGAAAAAAGGCCCCGGAGTCGTCCGGGGCCCTTCTTTTCTGCTACAAAGAGCATAATAAAAACAGGTACTTGTTATAAAAATAACAAGTTCTGGCAAACCGATGACAACGCGCTGCCCAGGGCATACACGGCTCTTGTGCGGCACACCCGCGCGGGGGGCAGGAACACCCGCGCCGGGGCGGCGGCACGCTCACGGGCGAAAGGGAAGCAACACACATCATCGGACCGCGTCTCGTCCCGTCGCTGTCCAATCACGCGAGGAGGCATATCCATGTCCCAGTCCCAAAACGCGCACATGCAATCCGTTCTGATGAACGAACTCAGGCTGATGCACTACCCCATCGCCGTGAAGTTCTTTTTCGACGAGGCCGAGCTGGAGCGCTTCAAGGCCGAGGCGGACTACTATCTGCCCGTGAAGCCCCTGACCTTCTGCCAGGCCGAGATCGGCGCGCGCATGGAGGGCCTCTCCGTGCTCATGGAGCCCGACCGCCTGGGCTGCACCAACGCCAAGTTCGTCTTCGGCTGGAAACCCCTGGACGAGGGCGAGGTCAAGAGCCACCGCAAGTACGTGACCAGCATGGAGCAGGCCGAGAAGTTCGTGAAGAGCAAACCGCGCCTGGAGGAGGGCCGCCTGCTGGCCGTGGCCGTCACCCCGCTGGGCAAGAGCACCTTCGTGCCCGATGTCGTGCACTTCTACTGCGACAACATGCAGGCCTACCACATCCTGGACGACTGGATGGCCGCCAACGACGTGCATCCCCTGCGCCCGAACGTGACCATGAACTCGGCGGCCTGCGGCGGCAACGTGTTCGCCTACAACGCCAACCAGGCCAACCTGTATCTGGCGTGCAGCGGCAGCTACAACTCCGGCAAGACCGAGCGCGGCGAGATCAACGTCTCCATCCCCGGCGCGCAACTGCCCGGCGTGGTCAAGCGCCTGGAAGAGCGCGTGGCCGAGAAGGGCGGCGCCTCCATCACCCGCCTGGGCGAACCCTTCCCCGGCGGCGACATCTGCAAGAACTGCCCGCTGATCACCTTCAAGAAGGGCAAAGCCGAGGAAGGCGCCCAGGCCTAACCCCGGCAGGCGCCCGATCCGGAAGCCCGGGGCCCGATGCGGGCCCCGATCGTCCATTCCCACCCCCCTACGGCCATGGCCGCGGGGGGGTGCTTGCGTTTGCGGGGCCGGGTGAAGGAAGGGAATCGGGCGAGGGGCGCCGATAACAGTGGCGGAACCGACGGCCCGGGCGGCACGCCGGAGCGGCGCCCTCAGCGGGTGAAAATATGCCCGCCCGCCTGATCCATGATCGCCCGGGCCTCGTCCAGGGCCGGGTCGGCCTCCAGGGCCTTGCGCGCGCAGTCGTAGGCGTCGTCGAACTTGCGCCATTCCATGTACATGCGCGCCATGTGCAGCAGGGTGCGCGGATGGTTGCCGAAAGTTTGCAGGGCCTGACGGTACAGGGCCTCGACCTTGGAGAACTCGCGGGCATCGCTGTAGGCCTGCACGGCCCAGGCCAGGGCGCGGCTATCGCGCGGGACCTGGGCCACGGCCCGCTCCAGCAGTTCCCCGGCGTCGAGAAACAGCCCGGCCCGCAGCAGGCGTTGGCCGCAGTCGGCCAGCACGCCCGGCTCCTGGCCGTATTCCTCGGCCACGCGGCGCAGCAGGGCCTTGGCCTTGGGCAGTTCCCCGGAGTCCAGGGCGGCCTGGGCCGCGGCCAGCAGGTCCTCCTTGCGCCGGGCGCGCCGCTCGTCGGCGCGGCGCTCGTCCTGGCGGTCCCGGTGCTCCAGTTCTTCCAGCAGCCCGGCCAGGGCCCGGGCCAGCTCGGCCTCGGCCCCGTTCCTGTACTTCACATACGGCGTGACGTGGACGTTCCTGGCCGTGAAATGGCTCTTCACCGCCGGGTGGCGGTTCAGTTCGCGCAGGTATTCCTGGAGATACGCCTGGACCTCGGCCTTCTCGCGCCCGAGAATCCGCGCGGCGGTAAAGGCGCGCACGGCGTCCAGCAGGTGGGCCAGGGAGCGCGGCAACTCGCCCTTGCCCAGGGCGGCCCTGGCCCGGGCGATGTCCTCGCGGATCTTCTTGGCGGGAGTATCGAACACGGTGTCGGCCTCCTGGCCCGGAACCCGGGCCCTGGGGTTTTCGGCGTCGGCCCGCGCCGGGCGGCTCAGGCCCAGGCCGCGCGCACGACGCCCGCGGCCTGGGCCAGGGCGCGCTCCACGGCGGCGGGCACCAGCCCGGCCAGGCTGCGCCCGGCCAGCCAGCGCGCGCGCACGTCCGAGGCGCTGATGTCCAGCCGTTGCAGGGCCACGGGGCGCAGGCGCCCGCCCCCGGGCAGCAGCCAGCCCCCGGCGGCGTCGGGCCCGGCCCCGGGCCAGTGCGCGGCCACGAAGGCGGCCATGGCCTCGGGCCCGGCCTCGCCGCGCCCGGCCACGGCCAGGTCGCACAAGGCGGGAATCTCCCGCCAGCGGTGCCAGCCCGGCAGGTCCGCCAGATCGGCCGCGCCGAGGATGAACCAGGGCCGCACCCCGGGCCGCGCCGCGCGCAGGGCCGCCAGGGTGTCCACGGTATACGACGGCCCGGGCCGTTCGGCCTCCAGGCGCGACACCGCCAGCCCCGGCACGCCCGCCACGGCGGCCTCGGCCAGGGCCGCGCGCAGGGCGAAGGGCAGCATGCCCTCCCCGGGCTTGTGCGGCGGCACGTGGGCGGGCATCAGTTCCACGCGCGCAAGGTCAAGCTGCTCGCGGACCTCGATGGCCAGACGCAGGTGCCCGTTGTGCACGGGGTTGAAGCATCCGCCCAGGATGCCCACGCCCCGGCCCGGAGCCGCGCCCGCGCCGGGGGCCGCCTGCGCCGCCGCGCCCATCTAGCCGCGCACCTGTCCGTCGCCGAAGACCACGAATTTGGTGCTGGTCAGCTCCGTGGCGCCCATGGGCCCGTAGGAATGCAGCTTGGAGGTGCTGATGCCGATCTCCGCGCCCAGGCCCAGTTCGCCGCCGTCGTTGAAGCGCGACGAGGCGTTGACCGCGACCATGGAGGCGTCGGCCTCGCGCAGGAAGCGCATGGCCCGGCCGTGGTCGCGGGTCAGGATGATCTCGGTGTGGTTGGAGCCGTGGGCGGCGATGTGGTCCAGGGCCTGGGCCATGGAATCCACCACGCGCACGGCCAGGATCAGGGCGTGGAACTCCTGGCCGAAGTCGTCCGGCCCGGCGGGGCGGGCCGTGGCGCCCAGCAGCGGCAGGGCCCGGGGGCAAGCCCGGAACTCCACCCCGGCCGCGCCCAGGCGCGCGGCCACCAGGGGCAGGAAGGCCGCCGCCTCGTCGGCGTGCACGAGCAGCCCCTCCAGGGCGTTGCACACGCCCGGGCGCTGGACCTTGGCGTTGAACACGACCTCCAGGGCCTGCTCCAGGTCCGCCCCGGCGTCCACGTAGGCGTGGCACACGCCCTTGTAATGCTTGAGCACGGGCATGGTCGCCTCGGCCACCACGGCGCGGATGAGCCCCTCGCCGCCGCGCGGGATGATCACGTCGATGTACCGGTCGAGCTTGAGCATGGCCGACACGGCGGCGCGGTCGGTGGTCGGCACGAGCTGCACGGCGTCTTCGGGCAGGCCCGCCCCGGCCAGGGCGCGATGGACCAGCCCGGCAAGGCACTGGTTGGAGTGGAAGGCCTCGCTGCCCCCGCGCAGGATGACCGCATTGCCCGCCTTGAGGCACAGGGCGCCGGAATCCACGGTGACGTTGGGCCGCGACTCGTAGATCATGGCGATGACGCCCAGGGGGATGCGCATGCGGCCCACGAGCAGCCCGTTGGGGCGGCGCCACATGGAATCGACGCCGCCCACGGGGTCGTTCTGGGCGGCGATTTCACGGCAGGCCTGGGCCATGGCGGCCACGACCTTGTCCGTCAGGCGCAGCCGGTCCAGACGCGGGGCGTCCATCCCGGCGGCCTCGGCGGCTTCCAGGTCGCGGGCGTTGGCGGCGGCGATGGCCGCGCCCTCGGTCTCCAGCAGCCCGGCCAGGGCCAGCAAGGCGGCGTCCTTGGCGCGCGTGTCGGCGCGGGCCATGACTCGCGCGGCGGCCTTGGCCCGCTGGCCCAGGGCCGTCATTTCCTTGTGGATGTCCATGCGTCCTCCTGCGGCGCCGGGGGGCTTGTGCGCCGCGCGTTTCTCGTGCATGAAAACAGGGCTTTTACAGAAATGAAGAGCCCGCCACCAGCCTTTCGCGGGGCAAAAGTTCTTTTGACATTTCTGTAAAGCATGAGTACATGAGGGGAGCCCCCGGTGGGGGCCCGTTTTTTGTTGCGGAAACTCCGCCCGAAGTCAACTTATCCGTCATGGAGGTCGTCCTGGCAATGACCGAGAAAACCGCCGCCCAACCGCAATCCCCGCTGGACACCCTGGGCGCCGAGGTGGAAGAGTCCCTGCACCCCGCGTTGCAGTGGATCGTCTCGCACATCAAGCTCATCGTCGGCGTGGTGGCCGTGCTGCTGCTGCTGGTGGGCTCCCTGGCCGCCTACCGGGCCGTGTCCGCCTCGCGTCTGGCCCAGAGCCGCGCCGAGATGGCCGCCCTGCTGGCCGAGGCCGACCCCGCCAAGCGCGCCGAGGCCCTGGCCGCCTTCGCCGCCGCCGCCCCCGAGAGCCTGCGCACCGCCGCCAGCCTGGAGCTGGCCGCCAGCCTTTCCGCCGCCGGGCGCCACGAGGAGGCCGCCGCCGTCTGGGCCCGCGTGAACGCCACGGACCTGGGCTCCGTGCCGGGCTTCGGCCAGGCCGCCGAGTTGTCCCGCGCGGGCAAACACGCCGAGGCTCTGGCCGTGCTTCAGGGCATGCGCCAGAACCTGCCCAAGGCCTACCAGATGCTGCTGCTCGAACGCCTGGCCTACGAGGCCGAGCAGGCAGGCGACGCGGCCGCGGCCATCGCCGCCTGGGAGGCCATGCTCGCCGAAAACCAGGGCGGCAGCTCCGCCTTCGTCAGCGCCAAGATCAAGGCCCTGCGGGCCGCGCAGCCCGCGTCCTAGCCCCCCGCAACCACGGCAAGACTGGAGAGACACATCATGGCCCATCCGCTGCTGGACACCAAGGGCGGCGAAACACACCTGCTTCTGGGCAACGAAGCCATCGTGCGCGGCGCCCTGGAGGCCGGTGTGGCCTTCGTTTCCTGCTATCCCGGCACCCCCTCGTCCGAGGTGCCCGACACGTTCTTCCGCATCGCGCCCGACGGCGACTTCCACTTCGAGTATTCCACCAACGAAAAGGTGGCTCTGGAAGTGGCGGGCGGCGCGTCCCTGGCCGGAGCCCCGGCCCTGGTGACCATGAAGCACGTGGGCGTCAACGTCGCCGCCGACCCGCTGATGACCATGACCTACGTGGGCACCCCGGGCGGGCTGGTGCTGCTCTCCGCCGACGACCCCGGCTGCCATTCCAGCCAGAACGAGCAGGACAACCGCATCTACGCCCGCCTGGGCGGGCTGCCCGTGTTCGAGCCCTGCACCGCGCAGGAAGCCAAGGACATGACCCGCGACGCCTTCGCGCTGTCGCGGCGCTTCGGCCAGCCCGTGATGCTGCGCACGACCACCCGCGCGGCCCACGTGCGCGGTCCGGTCGTCTTCGGCGACCGCCCCGGCGCCCAGCACGGCCCCGAGTTCAAGAAGAACCCCATGCGCTTCGTGCCCATCCCCGCCGTGGCCCGCGTGCGCCACGTGGCCCTGCTCAAGGCCCTGGAGGAGATCGCCGAGGAAGTCGAAAAATCGCCCTGGAACACCGTGCACGGGCGCGGCGAGGTCGGCATCATCGCCTCGGGCATGGCCCGGGCCTACGTGGCCGACGTGCTCGCCGAGGCGCCCTTCAAGGGGAAGTTCAAGGTGCTCGACCTGGGCCTGACCTACCCCCTGCCCGTCAAGAAGATGGCCCGCTTCCTCAAGGGGCTGACCAAGGTCCTCGTGATCGAGGAGGGCGAACCGCTGGTGGAGCAGGCCGTGCGCGCCCTGGCCCACGACAAGGGCCTGACGACCCTTGCCGTGCACGGCAAGGGCGCCGACCTGACCCGCCTGGGCGAATACTCCACCGCCGAGGTCCGCGCGGCCATGTACCGCGTGCTGGGCAAGCGCCCGGCGGCGGCGAAGACCTGCGAGGCCCCCGGGCCCCTGCCCATGCGCCCGCCGAACCTCTGCGCGGGCTGTTCGCACCGCGCCATGTACTACGCCGTGCGCCGGGCCTTCGGCGACGACGCCGTCTACTCCTCGGACATCGGCTGCTACACCCTGGGCATCCTGCCGCCCCTTTCGGCTGCGGATTTCCTGATCTGCATGGGCTCGTCGGTGTCCGCCGGGTCCGGCTTCGCCAAGGCGCAGGCCAAGCCCGTGGTCGCCTTCATCGGCGACTCGACCTTCTTCCACTCCGGCATCACGGGGCTGATCAACGCCGTGTTCAACCGTCACGATCTCCTGGTGGTCGTGCTGGACAACCGCACCACGGCCATGACCGGCCACCAGCCGCACCCCGGCGTGTCGCTGACCATCCACGGCGAAAACCCCTGTCAGGTGGACATCGAAACCATCGTGCGCGGCTGCGGCGTGTGCAACGTCAAGAAGGTCACGCCCTACAATTACAAGGCCACCGCGGCGGCCATCGAGGAGATGAAGGGCCAGTCCGGCGTGCGCGTGATCATCGCCGAGGAGCCCTGCGTGCTCTTCGCCCGGCGGACCATGAAGAAGGCCATGCCCATGGTGGCCACCGTGGCCCGGCAGGGCGAGGCCGTGCGCCAGTGCCTGACGACGCTGGCCTGCCCGGCCTTCGCCGTCACCGAGGGCGGCGAGGTGACCATCAACGAACACCAGTGCACGGGCTGCATGTTCTGCCTGCAAATCTGCAAGGACATCAAGGCCCGCAAGAGGAGCGAGTAATGCCCAAGGTCCGCATCTTTCTGACCGGCGTCGGCGGCCAGGGAACGCTCACCGCAACCATCATGCTCGCCCGGGCGGCCATGGACAAGGGCCTCGCGGTCACCGCCGGGGAGGTTCACGGCATGGCCCAGCGCGGCGGCGTGGTGGAATCCACCCTGCTCATCGGCGGGTTCAAGAGCCCGCGCATCGCCAAGGGCGAGGCCGACATCCTGCTCGGCTTCGAGCCCCTGGAAACCCTGCGCGCCCTGCCCTACCTCGCCCCGGGCGGCGTGGTGATCAGCAATTCCGAGTCCATCCCGGCCATCGGCGTGACCATGGGCCGCGAAACCGCCCCCGGGCTGGACGAAATCCGCGCCCGGGTGGACGCCTGCGCCGGGCGCAGCGTGTTCCTGCCCTGCCAGACCCTGGGCATGAAGGCCGGAGCCCTGCAATGCGGCAACCTGGCCCTGCTCGGCGCCCTGTGCGCCACCGGGGCCGTGCCCATGACCCCCGCCGACCTGGCGGCCTCGGTGCGCAAGGCCCTGAAGCCCAAGCTCGTGGACATGAACCTCAAGGCCGTGGAATACGGCGTGGCGGAAGTCCGCCCGGCATAGCCGGGACCGGGAGCCAGCATGACGCGCACCATCCCCACCGACGCCCTGGTCGGCTATTTCTCGACCCTGAAACAGGTGATCCGGGAAATGGCCCCCAGGGGAGCCATGCAGACGGGCCTGAAGGCCCTGCTGCGCACCCTGTGCGAAAGCCACGGCTACAAGCGGGCGCTGCTGACCATTCTCGACCCCGAGACGAACTCCATGCGCCTGTCGGTGACCTACGGTTCGCAGAAATACGCCCAGGTGTCCTACACCCCGGGCCAGGGCGTGACGGGCAAGGTCATGGACTCGGGCAAGCCCGTGGTGGTGCCGGTGATGAAGGACCATGAATCCTTCCTCAACCTGGCCTTCGGACGCACCAAGGAGGAGATGGCCCGCCTGGGGTTCATCTGCGTGCCGGTGATGAACGAGGCCGAGGGCGGCAAGGAGATCCTGGGCACCCTGTCCGTGGACCTGCCCGCCGGGCCCGAAGAGGAGTTGCTCCCGGACCTGCGCTTCCTGGAGGTCGTGGCGGCCATGGTCGCCAAGGAAGCCGCCACCCTCCAGGAAGAGATGGCCATGCAGCGCCACCTGCTGGCCCAGGGCATGACCCCCGGCGCCAGCGGCGACGGCTACGCCCACCCGAACATCGTGGCCGCCTCCAAGGCCATGCGCATGGTGCTCCAGCAGGTGTCCCAGGTCGGCCCCAGCCGGGCCACGGTCCTGCTGCGCGGCGAATCGGGCACGGGCAAGGAACTGCTGGCCGAGGCCATCCACAGCGTCAGCCCGCGCACGGGCAAGCCGCTGGTCAAGCTCAACTGCGCGGCCCTGCCGGCGGACCTCGTGGAGTCCGAACTCTTCGGCCACCAGAAGGGTGCCTTCACCGGCGCCGTGGCCAACAAGAAGGGCATGTTCGAGCTGGCCCACGGCGGCACGCTGTTCCTGGACGAAATCGGCGAACTGTCCCTGGACGCCCAGGCCAAGGTGCTGCGCGCCGTACAGGAGCGCGAAATCCAGCGCCTGGGCAGCGAGCAGGTCATCCACGTGGACGTGCGGCTCATCTGCGCCACCAACCGCTCCCTGGAAAAGATGCTCGAAGAGGGCACCTTCCGCGAGGACCTGTTCTACCGCATCAACGTCTTCCCCATCTTCATCCCGCCCCTGCGCGAGCGCAGGCAGGACATCCTGCCCCTGGCCGAGCACTTCATGGACCATTTCGCCGGGGAATACGGCAAAAGCGTCAAGCGCATCTCCACCCCGGCCATCGACCTGCTGGCCCAGTACCACTGGCCCGGCAACGTCCGCGAGCTGGGCAACTGCATGGAGCGCGCGGTGCTGGTCTGCGACGAGGAGGTCATCCGCACCTACCACCTGCCGCCCAGCCTGCAAACCGCCGAAAGCTCGGCCACGGACACGAGCCTGTCTTTCGGCGAGGCCGTGGCCCGCTTCGAGCAGGAACTGCTGGTGGACGCGCTCAAGAAGTCGCGCGGCAACATGCTCCAGGCCGCGCGCGACCTCAAGGCCAGCTACCGCATCGTCAACTACAAGGTGAAGAAGTACCGCATCGACTCGCGCAAGTACGCCGTGGCCCGGGCCAAGAAACGGCCTTACGGCCAGTAGGCCGCGCGGCGGGCAAAGGGCCGGACGCCGAGGGCCCCGGGGGAGACGACTCCCCCGGGGCCCTTGCGTTGCGCGGCCCGGAAAAGGCCCCAATGGGCCGGGCAGCGGGCTACAGGCGCAGGTCGCGCCCGGACAGGCAGGTCTCGCGGGCGCCGCCCAGGGTCGGGCCCTGGCGCTCCGCCTCCCGGCGGGCCAGCTCGCAGGCGTTCTGCTCCCGGGCCTCGCGCCAGGCCAGCCATGCGCCCAGCAGGCTGGCCGCGCCCATGCCGCCCACGGCCAGCGGGCTCTGGGTCAGGAAAACCAGCGCCGCGCAGGCCACATGCACCAGGGACAGGACCGCCCCCAGGGCCATGTTGCCCGTGTACAGCAGCCCGGCCCCGGCCATGAACAGCGAAATGGCCGCCGCTCCGCCGGGGCTCTTGCGGGGCAGGCGATCCTCGCGGGTCATCCGGGCCAGCCGCTGGCGGGCGGCCTCGCCCTCGGGGCTGCGGCCCACGGCACCCAGAATCTGGTCCGCCGTGCTGGCGGGCCGGGCCATATCCATCTGGCTGCCGGGCACGAACATGCTGAGGGCCATGTCGTTGTCGGTGGTTTCCCAGGCCGCGCAGCCCGAAACCACCACCCGCGACCGGCCCGGAACGGCCTGCGGGCGGGCGGGATCGGCGGGATCGGCGGGGCGGGAATCCCGGGGCGCCTGCACCGCGCCTGCTCCGGGGGCGACGAGCCGCGCGGGCGCGGAGGGCGCGGCCTGGGCCCGGGCCGCGCGGCGCAGGTCGGGCACGCCCGTGTCTTCGGCCCCGGAGTCGTCGGGCGCGGGAAAATCATCGACCGAAACGACGCCCCGGCGCGGGAACGGCACGCTGGCCCCCGGCCCCATGCTTTCCATGTCCTCCGTGTCCTCCACGAAAGCATCCGTGTCCGGTTCCGTGGGAGCGGCCACAGCGTGGCGCAGGGCGCGCAGAATGCCCTGGGGGGCTCCGGCGTCCGGGGCGGCGGAGGTCTCCGGCAGGCTTGGGGGGGGAGACACCGGAGCCCGGGGCGTTTCCGGCGCGGCGGCCTCCCGCCGACCCAGGGCGGGCACGCCGTCCGGCGGGGTGCTTCGCAACGCGCCGGGGCGGCCCGGGCGGAGGCCCAGGGGCGGGGTTTCGGGCAGATCCACGCTATAGAGCATGCCCAGCCTGCGGGTCGCGCGGGGCGGCGCTTCCGCCGCGTCCGCCGCAACGGGCGCAACGGGCGCAACGGGCGCAACGGGCGCGGCCACGGGCGGGCCCAGGTCCAGAGGGGCGTCCTCGTCGGCGGTCCCGGTCTCCCGCAGCTCTTCCTCCGCGAACCACGCGTGTTGCCGCAGGGTGAAATCCGCCTCGGGCCCGGGCTCTCCGCCCTGCCCGGGCAGCGGGGCGGCCTGCGGCTCCCGCGCCGGGCGCGGCGGGGCGGGGCGGGGCTCCAGGATGAAATCCAACTCCTGCTCCTGCTCCGGTTCATAGTCCGGCTCGGGCACCAGGATGTATTCCCTCTCAGGGCCTTCGGGGGCGAACTCGGGCTCCAGGGTGAAGTCCGGCCCGGGGGTGTCGGGAGCAACGGGGGCATCGGGCCCTTCAGGCTCCGCAAAGGCGTCGTCGCCCGGGATGGGCGGGAACCCGTCGTCCGGCGGCCCGGGCAGAACGCGGTCCTCGGCATATGCCGTGCGGATGCCCGCCAGTTCCTCGGCCAGCCGCTGTTTGAAATTGTCCAGCTCACGGGTCTGGGCCCGGACGACCTCGGTCCCGGAGGCGACGTACCGCGACGCGGCGTCCTCCTCCAGCCCCGCCATGGCGGGCGCATCGGGCACATCGGGCCAACCCGGGGCCTCCGCCGTCACCGCCTCGGCCGCTCCGGCCGCTCCGGCCGCCCCGTCCAGCGGGGCGGGCCCGGCGTCCAGCAGCGTCCGCAGGCGCGCCAGCTCCTCGTCGGCCCGGCGCAGGAAATCCTCCGGGCCGAGGTCCCCGGCAAGGCAGGCCTCCTCCAGCGCCCGCAGGGTGGCGGACAGACCGTGGGCGCCGATGATATCGCGCGATGCTTTCTTGACCATGGAACCCCCAGGGGACTCCCCCGGTAGCGGTGCGTGTCGCTGCCATCCATACGCGTCCGCGCCGCGCAAGGCAATTCCCGCGCGGCGCGCTGCGGGGCGGAATCCCGCCTGCCCCGGGCGCCCCCGACCCGGATCCGGGCTGCGGCTCAGGCCCCGGGGGCGGCGTGCAACCGGGGTCCCTCGGGGCCGTCCTCCACCGTGTAGCCCAGGGCGGCCAGGGCCGCGCGCAGGGCGTCGGCCTCGGCGTAATCGCGCGCGGCGCGGGCCGCCTGCCGCCGGGCCACAAGCTCCGCCGCCTCGGCGGGCCAGCGCTCCGGGGCCAGGGGCAGGGCCGCGCGGTCCAGGATGCCCAGTCGGGCGTCCATTTCGTCCAGGCGCGCGCGGCAGGCGGCGGCCTCGGCGGCACTCAGCCGCCCGGCGGCCAGCAGTTTCTTGACCTCGCGGCAGAACCGCAGCAGCACGGGCCAGAAGGAATACAGCGCCAGATCGTTCTCCAGGGCTTCGCGCAGGGCGCCCTTGACCTCCACCAAGAGCTGGGCCACGGCCGGGCCGGGCTCGCCCGCCGCCCCCCCGGGCAGCGCCGCCAGCAGCGCGGCGAGGTCCTGCACCGTGCGCTGGTTGCGGGTCCACATGTCCAGGGTCGCCCGCGAAAAGTCGAGGGGCTTGTGGTGGCTCGCGGAGAGCAGCCACAGGCGCAGGGCCGCCGCCGGAATGCCGCCCTCCAGCAGCGCGCCCAGGCTCGCGGCGCCGATGCCGCCCTCGGCGCCGCTCTCGGGCCCGCCCACGGGCTTGGAGAGCACCCAGGCCCGAGGCGCGCACTCGGCCCCGCTGGCCCAGATGGCCCGCAGGTTTTCCAGATGCGGGAAACGATGGGCCTCGCCGCCCCAGAAGACCGTCGGGCCGGCGCCGCCGTCCAGGGCGGCCACGGCCATCTGCATGAACCAGCTCGGGCGCACGTTGCCCCAGCGCGTGGGCCAGAATTCGCCTTCCTTGATGTCCTGAAGGGTGGCCCGCTTGAGCAGGGTGAAATCCTGGGGGTTGGCCTTCACGTAGTCGGCCAGGTCCACGGTCTTGCCCAGGGACAGGTGCTCCATGTCCATCTGGCCCATGCGGCCGTAGTCCTGGTCGCGCAGCACGTCGAAGTAGACGCTGCGCAGCTTCTCGTAGGCCAGCCCGCGCGAGAGCAGGCGCTCGGCCAGGGCCGCGCAGTCCGCCGCGCGCTCCCCGGCCAGGGGCAGGTGCACGCGCCCGGCCAGCCCGAGGCCCGCCGCGCGGGCGAGCATGGCCTCGCGCACGGCCCCGGCAAAGGCCGCCCGGGGCACCCCGGCGGCGCGGGCCCCGGCCAGGGTCCGGTCGTCCATGTCCGCCAGCCCGGCGGACAGGCGGACCTCGCCGCCGTCCTCCGCCAAACGCCGGGCCAGCACGTCGAGCAGCACCACGCGGCGCCAGAATTCGGGGTCGTCCCAGCGGTCGAGGCTGGGACCGGGGGTGTACAGGCCCATGGCCCGGCCCTGGGGCGCCAGCCGCACCTGCCCGCCCTGGACGCAGCGCAGGCCCGGCCCGCGCTCGGCGGGCGGGGCGTACAGCGACGTGGACAGATAGCGCTCGCCGCCGTCGGGGATGATGACCACCACGAGGCCCTCGTCCAGCCCGGCGGCGACCTGGAGCGCGCCCGCCAGGGCCGCCCCGGAGCTCATGCCCGCCAGGATACCCTCCTCGCGGGCCAGCCTGCGGCACATGGCGAAGGCCGCCTCGTCCTCCACGCGCACGATGCGGTCCAGCAGGTGCTTGTTGAAGATGCCCGGCGGGTAGGACTCCTGCATGTTCTTCAGGCCCTGGATCTTGTGGCGCGGATAGGGCTCCACGGCCACCACGGTGACCTCGCGCGAGTACTCCTTGAGCCGCTTGACGCAGCCCATGACCGTGCCCGAGGTGCCCAGGGCGACCACCACGTGGGTCACCCGGCCTTCGGTCTGCTCCCAGATTTCGCGGCCCGTGCCCTCGTAGTGGGCCTGGATGCTCGCCGGGTTGTTGAACTGGTCCATGAGCACGTAGCGCTGCGGCTCCTCGCGGGCCAGGCGGTAGGCCTCCTCAATGGCTCCGTCGGTGCCCAGGCGGCCCTCGGTGAGCACGATCTCGGCGCCGTAGGCGCGCATGATGCGCCTGCGCTCCTGGGAGGCGGTGTCGGGCATGAGCAGCTTCAGGCGGTAGCCGCGCACGGCGCAGACCATGGCCAGCCCGATGCCCGTGTTGCCGCTGGTGGCCTCGATGACGGTCTTGTCCGGGGTCAGCTCGCCGCTGGCCTCGGCGGCGCGGATCATGGCCAGGGCCACGCGGTCCTTGATGGAGCCGCCGGGGTTGCCGGACTCGATCTTGGCCAAAATCCTGACGCCGTTCCCGGCCCCGATGCGCGAAAGCTCCACCAGCGGGGTGTTGCCGGACAACTCAAGGACGCTCTTGTAGATCATGATGATTTCCTTGGATTCCGCAATGATGGAGCCCCGTCTGCCCGGGGGCCCGCGGCGGTGGGCCCGCCCGGCCCGGGGTGGCAAGGTCCTTGCAATTTCCCGGGCGGCACCCCGCCCCGGCGGGCGGGGCCGAAGCACCACCACAGCCCGGAGCACGGCATGGAACTGCTGCAATTCCTGCGACCGAACCTCGAAGCCATGACCCGGCGCGGCCAGTCCGCCGCGCCCTGGCTCGGCGGGCGGAATCTTGACCTGAACGCCCTGGAAAAGCAACTGCGCGTCAACGCCTTCGGCCTGCGCGACCTGCCCCTGCCTTCGGGCGGCGGCACGCTCTTCGGCGCCGTGCCGCCCAAGGTGTTCTACAAATCCTGGACCCTGGCGCCCAACCCGCGCGCCGCGCGCGGGGCCACGGTCATCGTCGGCTGCAACCTGGGCTACGGCCTGAACCATGTGCTGACCACGCATCCCCCGCTGCACGCCGTGGCCGTGGTCGAGCCGCGCCCGGAGATGCTGGCCCTGTGCCTGGGCATGACCGACTACCGTCCCTTCATCGCCCAGGGGCGCCTGGAATTCGTGGCGCCCGACGCCGAGAGCATCTGGCGGGCCCTGGGCCGCCAGGACCTGCGCTTCATCCACGGCGCCGTACACTTCCGGGCCGACATGCCCAGCCAGCAGCTCGGCTCCGAATACGCGCGCACCGCCGCCCTGGTCCAGAAGACCATGGAAAACGTGAGCATTGAGCTGAACACCCTGCGCCGGATGCAGGACGTGATGGTCGGCAACGAGATCGGCAACTTCCGCACCGCGTTCGCCCGGGGCAGCATCGGCCCGTTGCAGGATGCGGCCCGGGGCGTGGCCGGGCTGGTGGTCGGCGCCGGACCGTCCCTGGCGGCGCTGGGCCCGCGCCTTGCGCCCCTGGCCGCCGATGCGCTGACGGTCACCGCGTTGCAGACCCTGCCCGCGGCCCAGGCCCTGGGCATCACCCCCGACCTGTGCATGGCCATCGACTACAGCCCGGGCATCGTCCAGGTCTTCGACCGCCTGGACCGCGACTGGGCCGCGACCATCCCGTTCATCTATTCCACCAAGGTGCTGCCCGAGGTGGTGGAACGCTACCCCGGCCCGGCCATCCCCATGTGGACCCTGGGCGGGCTGGCGACGTTTTTGATGCATGACCGCGAGCCCGTGCTGGACGCGGGCGGCAACGTCAGCGTGGCGCTGCTGCGCCTGCTGGCGTGGTGCGGCGCCGCGCGGGTGACCCTGGTCGGCCAGGATTTCGCGTGGTCCGGCGAGCGCTCCCACGTCGCCGGGCACCACGCCCAGCGCCCCGTGCGCGCCTTCGACCCCGCGCGGCACGTGCGCCTGCAGAACCTGCACGGCGAGGAAATCATCTCCACCCTGTCCTACATTTCCGCCCAGCGCGACATGGAGGCGGACATCGCCCGCCTGGAGATGCCGGTCCACAACGTCTACGGCGGCGGCCTGCCCCTGGCGGGCGCGGCGGTGGTCGGGCCCGGCGAGGTGGCCGCGCAGGGGCTGCTGCGCTCGGAGCCCGGGGCGCTGGACCGCTTCCGGGCCGCCCTGTACCGCGCGGGCAGGCCCCGGCCGGTGCCGGTGTTCAAGCCCCGGGCCGGGCAGTGGCAGTCGTCCCTGCGCGCGGTGCAAAAGCGCCTGGGGCGGCTCTACGGCAAGGCGGGCACCCGCCAGAACGACATCCGCCAGACTCTGGAGCAATTGCTCATGTTCCTCAAGCAGGACCCGCTGTACACGCCCTATCTCTACAACGAAATCATGGACCTGGCCGGGCTGGCGCGCCTGAGCGCGACCCACGCGCCGGGCGAGTTCACCCAGGTGCGGCGCATCCTGGCCCGGGCCCTGGCCAAGGTCCGCGAGATGGACCGCGCCCTGGGCGCAGACAGCCCGTTGCGGGCGGCCTGAGCGGCGCAAGATTTCCGGCGGCCTTCCTTCGGGCGGCCCGGGGCGGGGTGGCGCCCCGGGCCGCTTCGCTTCGGGCCGCTCCGCCGGGGCCCGGCCTTGCCCCCGGCGGCGGGAAGGAGTACCACCGCACCATGCGCACCGTCCGTCCCGCCCTGCTGGCCCTGTGGATTTTCTCCCTGGTGATCGTGGCCGCCGCCACCGTGCTGCCCTGGCCGGAGGCCGTGGCCGAGGCCCGGGCCCTGCCCTGGGCCGGAGCCCTGGCCCAGACCCTGGCTTACGCCTGGCTGGCGGCCCTGGCCCTGCGCGCTTTCCTGCAACGCGACAGGGCGTTCACCTTGGCCTGGGGCATGATCCTCTACGGTGCGGTGCTGGAAGTGGGCCAGGCCCTGGTGCCCGGGCGGTCGCCCTCGCTGGGCGACATCGGCCTGAATCTGCTGGGGGTCTGCCTGGGGGTGCTGGTCGGGCACCGGCTCAAGATCCGCGAGCACGACCGGCGCATGGCCGGGGAGCTGGCGCGCAGGGCGGGCCGCTAGCTAGGGCACGAGGGCAGGCGCCGTCGGGGCGGCCGGGCCCGGCGCGGCGGCCTTTGCGGCGGCTTTCGGGGCGGCCTTGGGGGCCGCCGGGGCACCGTCGGGCTCAAGGGGCAGCAGGCGGACCTGAAGCGTGCGCCGCCCGAAGCGCAGGGCCTTGGTGCGGGTGTCCATGAAAATGTCCACGGCCTTGGCCCGCCCCGGGCCCATGAGGTCGCCGACCACGAAAATCCCGTGGCCGGACACGCAGACCTCGCGGCCGAAGGTCCAGCCCGCCTTGTAAAGGTCCGGCGAGACGGCCACGATGCCGGGCTTCGGGCGGCGGCCGGAGGCCGTGCGCGCCCCGCCGGTCTCCGCGGCGCTGTAGGCCGACACCGAGGCCGTCACCGGCGCCGGGGCCCCGGCCCGGGGGCGGGTCATGCATTCCACGCCCCGGGACTGTTTGTGCTGGGCGCCGTCCTGCTTGCGGGGCTGGGAGCCCTCGGCCCGGCCCGGATGCGGCGCGGCGCACAGCGCGACCACCAGGGCGGCGGCCAGAAGAATCCTTGCCATCCATCCTCCGGACAGAAACCATGGGGACAGGCCGGACACGCCGCCGGGACGGCGGGCGCCCGCCGCAGGCAGCATATCCGGTTTCGCCCCGGAAGGCACCCGCCGTTTTCGGCCCGGCCCCGGCGGCCCGACGGCCGCCCTTGCCAGGGCGGGGGCGATATTTTATAGACGCCCCATGCGCGCAAACGCCCTGGCCGGGAACTTCCTGCTGGTCTCCCTTCCCTTGCTGGGGCTGCTGGCCCTGGCCATGGGCCTCTTCGGTAGCGAGGAGCAGCTCATGGCCGCCATGCGCGCGCACAAGAACGCCCACCTGACCCTGCAACAACTCGTGCGCCTGTTCACCGACTGGGGCAACCAGGTCATGTACCTGCCGTTCCTGGTCATCCTGTTCAACGCCTGGCACAGGCGCGACCGGCGCTCCCTGCGTTTCGTCGTCGCCTACGTCCTGGCCCAGGTGGTCGTCTGCTTCCTGCTGCTGCACCTGACCAAGATGGCCCTGGGCCGCCCCCGGCCCTATACGTTCCTGGAACTCTACCAGCCCCTGACCCTGAGCCCGGCCTTCCACTCCCTGCCCTCGGGGCACACGGCGGAAATCTCCGGCTCGTGCCTGGCTCTCGCCCTGTGGCTGGGCCGGGCGCGCTGGGCCCTGGCCCTGGGGCTGGTCGTGGCCGTCATGGGCCTGTCGCGGCTCTACCTGCTCCAGCACTACCCGTCCGACGTGTTCTTCGGCTGGATGTTCGGGGCCCTGTCGGGCTTCGCGGCCTACACGTTCGGCACATCCAAGGAGGGCCCCCCCGGCCATGGATAAATTCCTCTCGCGCCTGTTCCGGCTGGCGGCCTGGGTGCCGCTGCTGCTGCCCGCGGCCCTGCTGGCCGCCCAGACCCTGCCCGCGCTCGACTCGCGGGCGCTGTGGTTCTCGGACGAAATCCGCTACGCCAACGTCTTCGAGAACGTGATCCACGGCGGCAAATGGCTGGTCATGTACCTGAACGGCGTGCCCTATCCGGACAAGCCGCCGGTCTATTTCTGGTTCCTGACCGCGCTGCTGCCGGTGTACAAAGCGGCCGGCCCCGCGCTGTTCATGGCCGGGGCGGCGGCCTCGGCCCTGCTGCTGCTCACGGCGACCATGGCCCTGTCGCGCATGGTGGCCCGCGCCGGACGCGAGGTCTCCCTGGGCGCGGGGCTGGTGCTGGTGTCGTGCTTCTACGTCATCGGTCTGGCCCATTATTCGCGCATGGACCTGCTCTTCGCCACGCTGATCACCGCCGCCCATGTCTGCCTGTTCCGCGCCTGGAGCCGCGAGCGGGCCATGGGCTGGGCCGTGGCGGGCTTCCTGCTCGCCGGGGTGGCGACCCTGACCAAGGGCCCCCTCGGGCTGGTCTTCCCCCTGCTGGCCAGCCTGGGCCATCTGGCCTGGACGGGCAACCTGCGCCGTTTCTTCCGGCGCGACGTGGCCGTGGGCCTGGGGCTGTGCCTGGGCCTTCTGGGCGCCTGGGTGCTGGCGGCGTGGCTCGGCGGCGAGCGCGAACTGGTGGAAGACATCTTCTACAAGCAGATCTACCGCCGCGCGGTGAACGCCTCGCACCACGAGCAGCCCTTCTGGCACTATCTGGCCACCCTGCCCGCCGCGTGGCTGCCCTGGACGCTGCTGCTGCCCGCCCTGCCCCTGGGCCTTCTGGGCCGCCCGGGCTTCTGGCGCGGCCTGTGGCAAGGCCGCCGCGCCGACGAAACCAAGGGCACGGCCTACCTCTGGAGCATGGTCCTGACCGGCTTCGTGCTGCTCTCGGCCCTGTCCACCAAGATCATCGTCTACCTGCTGCCGCTGTTCCCGGCCCTGGCCGTGCTCACGGCCAAGGCCCTGCTCGGCCTCGACGCGCGGCGCACGCGGCGGCTGTGGTGGCTGCTGTGCGGCCTGTTCGCCGTGCTGGCCGTGGCCCTGCCCTTCGGCAACATGCTGCACCCCTGGCCCGATTTCGAGGTCGCCGGGCTGTGGTGGACCGCCCTGGCCTCGGCCCTGGCGGCGGGCCTGATGTTCTGGGCCGCGCGGCGGCTCGGGCCCGCCTCGGGGCTGCTCGTGGCGGCCCTGGCCGTCACGGCCTGGGTCCTGCCCCTGACCATGGTCGTCCTGCCGTCCCTGGACGCGGTGATGAGTCCCAAGGCCCAGGCCCGGCTCATGGGCGACTACGTGGCCGACGGCTACGTGCCCGTGGCCTATAAGATCTACTCCGGCGTCTACACCTACTACAGCGGCCACGACGTGCTCGAAACCCAGGACATGGAGCGCATCGCCCAGGTGCTGGCCGCCGAACCCAAGGTCGTCATCGGCATGCAGCGCCGCTACTGGGACCAGTGGACCGACCGACCGACCGGCCTGCGGCTGGTGCATGAGCAATGGATCGTGGACCAGCCCTACGTCCTGGCCGTGCAGGACAACGCCGCGCCCGGGGCGCCCCCGGCGCCGCAAGCACCCGGGGCCGGGGAAGACGCCGCGGGCGGGCAGCTTTCCGCCGCCCCCGTCGAAGCCGACGCCCCCCAGGCCGGAGCCAACGCCACCCGGCCCGACCCGGCACCCGCCACCCTGGCCCCGGCGCAGACCCCGGAGCAGATTCCGGACACCGGGCCCGAGGCCGCAACCGCCCCGGGCGCCGAACAGAACGCCGAACCGGACGCGAGCGGGGAGCCCCCGGCTCCGGCGGCCCCGGCTCAGGACACCAACGCCACGGCCCCCTGAGGCCAGGAGACGCCATGCCCCGTCCGCGCCACATCCTTCTCGCCGCCGCCCTGCTTTCGGGGCTGTGGGCCGCCGCCCTGCTGGTGGCCGCCTGCGCCACGGGCGACCCGGGCCAGGAGTACCGCGCCCGGGCCGCGGCCATGAGCGGGCCGCAACTGCTGCGCGAGCGCCAGGCCCTGACGAACGAAATCCGCACCCTGGAAGAACACCGCGCGGAATTGCCCCCCGCGCCGCAGGAAGCGCCCCAGGCCGGGCAGGACACCACCCGCGCCTACCTGGACCAGCACCTGGAGCAGGCCCGCCAGAAGCTGCGCCACGTCAACGCCCTGCTGGCCGAAGGCGGCCACGCGGTGCACGAAATCCGTTACAAGGTCGTGCCCCGGCCGCCCGTTGCCGCCGCACCGGAAACTCCCGAGGCCGCGCCCGCGGAGCCGGAAAAGGCTGCCGCCCCTACTCCGCCCGACACTGAACAGCCTGACCGGCCAGATACTCCAGCAAATCCACGGAAAGCGGCCGCCGCACAACCCGCAGCCCCCACCGCTCCCTCGGCAACACCGCCCTCCCCTGCCGCGCCCGTCGCTCCGGCGGCCCCCGCTCCCGCCGCAACGGTCACCGCCGTGACCTGGGCGGCCCAGGGCGAAGGCCTCGTCGTGCGCGTGGCCGTGCCCGGCCCCGGCGCCCCGCGCTGCCGCGTGTTCACCCTGGACGGCCCGCCCCGCGTGGTGCTGGACGTGCTGGACGCCGGAGCGCCCCCGGCGGCCCTGCCCGAGGCCCTGGCCGTGGGCGGCCCCCTGGCCGAACGCATCCGCACCGGCTGGCACCCCGAGGCAGGCTTCGTGCGCGTGGTGCTCGACCTGCCGCGCGGCGGCCTGCGCCACAGCCTGGACACCGCTCCCGGCCGGGCGGAGTTGACCCTGCGGCCCTGAGCCGTCCGAAATCACGGACTCCGCCTTCGGGCGTCCGGTTTTCCGGACGCCCCGCCCCCCATGTCCGCCTTCCCGGACACCGCCCCTGCGCGCGCCCACGCGGCCTGCCGCTCCATTCCCCCCAAACCTTGGGGAAAATAGGGCGCCTTTCCCTTGGGCATTGGTTCGCCTTTTGCTATAAGAAAACCTTGCACCGACCGGCCCCGCGCGGTGCGAAGCGTGTGGGTGTGCACGCGGGGCCGCAGCGCAGGAGGTCGCTCATGAAATCCCTTTCCACCACAGCCCTGCTCGTGGCCCAGGGCGTCTGCACCGTGGCGGCCGTGGGGGCCGCCGCAGTCCTGGCCGCGCCCGAGGGTTTCGGTTCCCTTACGGCCTGGGCCGCCGGGTTGGGGCTGGCGGCCCTGGGAACCGTGCCGCTGGTCGGCCTCGTGCTGCGCATACGCGGTTGCGCCGTACGCCTGGGCGCCGCCGCCGGTTGCGTGGCCCAGGGCCGCTACGACTGCACCTTCCAGGAGGACTCGAACTGCGAGCTGGGCCGGGCCGAGGCCGCCCTGGCGGAGATGTACGCCACGCTCAAGCGCGAACTGTCCTTCTCGCGCGGGGTGCTCTCGGGCATCCAGGCGCCCTTCGTGGTGGTCGACACCCAGGAACGTCTGGTGATGACCAACCCGAGCCTCATCGAAATCCTGGAACAAAACGGCAAACCCGAGGACCACTACGGCCAGAACGTGGCCCACTTCTTTTACGGCGACGCCTCGCGGCGCACCGTGCTGCGCGACAGCCTGGAACGCGGCGTGACCACCGCCAAAGAGGTCGAACTCATCGGCCGCCGGGGCGGCAAGCGGATCATCCACATCCACGCCTCGCCGCTCTACGACCTGGACGGCGCGCTGATGGGCGCCCTGTGCATCTACCAGGACCTGACGGCCCTGCGCGCCCGCGAGGCCGAGCTGGAAGCCAAGAACGAACGCATCGCCGAGGCCGTGCGCACCTCGGAGGACATTTCCCAGGGCGTGGCGACCTCCGCCGAGGACCTGGCGACCCAGGTGCGCGAGGCCAGCGCCGCCGCGCGCGAACAGGCCGCCCGCGCCCAGGACGCCGCCTCGTCCATGGAGCAGATGAACGCCGCCGTCCTCGACGTGGCCAAAAGCGCGGCGGACACCGCAAGCCGTGCCCAAGAGACCCGCAAGCAGGCCGAGGAAGGCGCCCGGGTCGTGCGCGACGCCGCCGAGGCCATCGCCGAGGTCAGCCGCCGCGCCGAGGCCGTGAAGCAGGACATGGCCCGCCTGGGCACCCAGGCCGAAGGCATCGGGCGGATCATGGACGTGATCACCGACATTGCCGACCAGACCAACCTGCTGGCGCTGAATGCCGCCATCGAGGCCGCCCGCGCGGGCGACGCGGGCCGGGGCTTCGCCGTGGTCGCCGACGAGGTGCGCAAGCTGGCCGAAAAAACCATGGGCGCCACCCAGGAGGTGGCCTCGGCCATCAAGGCCATCCAGGAAGGCGCCAGGACCAGCGCCACGGGCATGGATCAGGCCGCCAGCGCCGTGACCCGGGCCCACGGGCTGGCCGAGGCCTCGGGCCGGGCCCTGGCCGGAATCGTCGAACTGGCCGTGAACACCTCCGATCAGGTGCGGACCATCGCCGCGGCCGCCGAGGAGCAGTCCTCCTCCAGCGAGCACATCAGCTCCGTGGTCGAGGACGTGCGCGCCAGCGCCGAGGGCGCCGAGCATGACATGGCCGCCGCCGCCCAAGGAGTGCAGGGCCTCGCGGAGGCCGCCCGGCGCCTGAACGACGTGATCTGCGCCGTGGGCGCCTGAGCCCTGCGGGCTCGACACCGCGCCTGAAACAGGGCATCCTCTATTCGGTCTGCAATGGCCCGGGCGGCGCAATCCCGCCCCGCCCGGGCCGCGCAGCGAGGAGGCTCCCATGCCCAATGGAACCCACGGCCTCGGCGGCGTCGGCGGCCCGCCGCCGGTCAACCTCGGCCAGCAGGGCGGTCAGCCCCAGGCCATCGTCAACCCCACGGCCCAGCAACTCCTGGAACTGATGGCCGAACGCCCCCTGGTGCAGCAACTCCAGGGGCAAACGGCCCGGGGCGATGCGTTCGTCGACCTGGGGCACCAGCCGGGCACCGACCTCAACGTCCAATTCGTGCCCCAGGGCACCCCCATGCCCGCCCAGCCGGACGTGACGCTGCACAACGTCCAGGCGGTGGCCACCGACGGACACGCCGTCCTCGACCCCCAGACGGACTACGTGCTTACCGATCCGTTCACGGGATGCAGCTTCTTCATGCTCTCCATCAACGGCCAGGATACGGTGTTCCATGTTCAGGAACAGATGCCCGACCAGCCGCTGCTGAACCGCCTGGCTCCGCACTTGCCCGTGGCCGACGCCATCCGCGCCCAACACCCGGACCAGACCCTGGCCCCCCTGGTGGACGCCTACCTTGCCCTGCACCCGCACCAGGAAGTCACGGACCTCAAGGGCCAGGACCCGCAGCAATACCTGCGCAACGGCCTGGCGCTCATGGTCATGGAAAACCTTCAGACCGTGGCGGGCTATGCGTTCACGGAAACGGTCTACACCCAGGGCAACGACTACCAGACCGTGGCCCAGGGGGGCGGCGACGGCAGAATCCGCGCGGGTTCGGCCATGCTCATTCGCGAACAGGGGCAATGGATGATGCTCGAACAGACCATCGACACCGGGAGCACCGAGAATCCGGTCATGGAGCACACCGTGCCCCGGGGCGGGCTGCACGTTCTGTTGCCGCCCGACCTGCTCACGGCGCTCCAGGGGCTGGCCGGTGTCCAGCCCCAGCCGATAGGCACGGGCCAGTTCGTCTGAAACACGGCGCGCGCGGGGCCTCCGGGCCCGGGGCGGATGGCCCTGGTGGCAGGCCGGGCGCACGGAAAAGGAAGAGTAACACGGCGGGCGCCGCCGGGCGGACGGGGATCTAGCCCTTTTCCACCCGATTGCGCCCGTTTTTCTTGGCCTTGTACAGGGCCTTGTCGGCCTGCTTGAGCACCTCGGCGGGGCTGGCGGCGCCGCCGCTGCCCGGCCCGGCAACGCCCATGGAGATGGTCACCGTCACCGTGCCCGGGGTCCGGCTCCGGGCGCCCCCGGCGGCCTTGCCCCTGCGCCGCTCGCCCCCGCCCGGCGGCGGCCCCGGCTTGTCGGCGCGCACCACGAACCCCGCCCCGGCAATGGATTCGCGCACGGCGTCCAGGTGCTCCACGGCCCCGGCGGGCTCGCGCCGGGGGAACAGGATGGTGAACTCCTCGCCGCCGTAGCGGTAGGCCCGCCCCCCGCCGCCCACGCGGCCCAGATGCGCCGCCACCATGCGCAGCACCTCGTCGCCGATGTCGTGGCCGTAGGTGTCGTTGAACTTCTTGAAGTGGTCCACGTCGGCCATGGCCACGGCGTAGCGTCCGCCCAGGGTCTGCATGTCCGCCAGCAGCGAGCGCCGCCCGGGCAGGCGGGTCAGTTCGTCCAGGAAAGCCATGCGGTAGGAGTCCTGCGCCAGGGGTGCGGCGCAGGCCAGGGCCGCCCCGGCCGCCATGGCCGCCGCCCGGGGCTCGAAGGCCGCGAAATGCAACACGCCCATGGCCGCGCCCAGGCCCACGGCCAGCCCGGCGTCCATGGGCGAATCGTCGCGCGCGGCGCGCAGCAGCAGCCAGCCCATGCCCACCACGGCGCACAGGGCCCCGAAAAAGGGCAGGCGCACGGGCAGGGCCCAGGGCAGCGGATTCCAAAGGGCCGCGCCCTGCACCAGGGTTTGCAGCGCCCCGGGCCGCCCGGGCACGGAGCCGTCGGGAACCCCGGTGGCCACCAGCAGCACGGCCAGGGCTTGCAGGGAAACGACAAAGGCCAGGGTCAGCGGCACGCGGGTCACCACGCCCCGGTCGCCCGCCAGGGCCGCCGCCAGCCAGTTGAGCGGCAGCAGCAGCCCCACGGCGGGAACGACCACCCGCCCCAGGCTGCCCACAGGGCCACCGGCCCCGAACAGCCCGCAGACCCACAGCGCCAGCGCCACAAGCCCCAGGGGCAGCACCACCCGCGTGCGCCGGAAGCGCCAGCAGGCCAACAGGGCCAGGAGCATGGCCGCATAGGCCGCCCAGGCCGCCAGGGCCGAGGGCACCACGCGCAGCCAGACCAGCACGCCCCAGGCCAGGGCGACCATGGCCAGCGGCACGGCGACGAAAGACAGGAAACGGATCACTCGGGGGCTCCTCGACGAAGTTCCGGCGGCCCGGGGCCGCGCCCGATTCCTATCACGGACGGACCGGGCTGGAAACCCCTTGCGGCGCGGGCTTTTCGGGGCCGCCCGCCCTGGGCCGCGGCCGCCACTGGCCCAGCAGCACCCCGGCGACGACCACCGCGCAGGCCACGCCCTGCAAGGCGCTCAGGCGCTCGTCCAGAAACCCCAGCCCCAGGCCCACGGCGATGACCGGCATCAGGTTCACCAGGGCCGAGGACTGCGAGGCGGGCACGCGCCGCGAGGCCCAATTCCACAGCCCGAAGGCGCCCAGGGTCACAAAAAAGCCGAGGTAGAGCAGCGCCGCCGCCGCCCACGGCGAGGCCAGCGCCCGCCAGGGGGCCGGGTCCAGCGCGCCGGGCAGGAAGAACAGCGCCCCGGCGCCGAACTGGACCAGGGTCAGGAAATCCGCGTCGTAGCGTGCGGCCAGACGACGCACCAGGAGCATGAACCCCGCGCTGCTGGCCATGGCCGCGACCTCCAGGGTATTGCCCAGCACCGGGTTCGCGGCGGCCTGCGAGGGCGCCGAAAGCCACGTCAGCCAGGCCACGCCCAGGGCTGAAACGGCGCAGCCCGCCCAGGTTCGCCCGGCCACGCGCTCGCCGAGCAGCGCCCCGGCCCCGGCGCAGACCATGAGCGGCAGCAGCGCCGCGATCATCCCCGCCTGGGAGGACGTGGTGTAGCGCAGGGCGTTGGCTTCGAGCAGGAAGTACAGGCACGGCTGGAGCAGGGCCATGAGGCCCAGCCATTTCCAGTCGCCCGGGGCATAGGCGGCGCGGGCCAGGATGCGCGGCGCGGCGGGCAGCAGCACCGCCACGGCCACGGCCATGCGCGACCAGACCACGAAACCCGCGCCGAAGGTACCGATGGCGACCTTCATCACCGCAAAGGAACTGGCCCACAGGCACACCGTGACCAGCAGGGCCGCCAGGGGCAGTGCCCCCGGGGCGCCAGGACCGCGCATCGTCCGCCTCCCTCTTTGCCCGCACGGCCGGAGCCCGGCGCTCCTCGGCAGCGGCAAAGGCCGGACCTAGCACGGCCCCGAAACGCTGAAAAGCCCGAAAATGGAAGGGAGGTTACTCCGAATAGCGCTCCAGAATGCTCCGATAACCCGTCTCGGCCTTGAACGCCCGCAGGGTCGCGTCGAAACGGTCCACGAAGTCCTGATCCAGCCGCTCCCTGCTGAACATGGGGTATATCCCGAAGGGCGCGGCGGAGGGGACGGGGAACGCCCTGAACCCGCCCTCATGGCCGAGGGCCCGGGCGTGGTGGCGCAGGTTGCGGGCCTCGCCAACGGCGTAGTCCAGGCGGCCCTGGGCCAGCATGACCAGGAGGTTGCTGTCCGACGCCACGCGCTCCACCAGAGGGTTGCCCCGGGCCCAGTCGTCGAACTCGGGGGTGTAGGCGTAGCCGATGACCACCCCCACCCGCTGCCCGGCCAGGCTCGCCAGATTGCCGGGCGGCGCGACCGGAGCCCGGTCGGCGCGCGTCAGGAGCACCCAGTGCGAATCGACCAGCGACTCGGCCCCGTAGCGGGCGAAGGGCAACCGCCGCGCGTCGTACACCCCGGAATACAGGATGTCGATCCCGCCCCTGGCGAGCATGTCCAGCCCGCGCCGCCAGGGATACGATGCCGGGGCTTCGAACCGCTCGCCCATGCGCGCGAGCACCCCGGTCAGCACCTCGGTGCACAACCCGGCCACCGTACCGTCCTGAAGGAATTCATAGGGCGGCCACTCGTCGGTGGCCATGACAAGCGGCCCGCGCGCCACGGCCGACGGCGCCGCCGCCAGCAGGACCAGGCCCACCAGCACCGCCATTGCGGGCGCCCCGAAGCGGCCCGGGAGAGACGCAAGTCCACGCATATCTTGGTGTACTCCGTCCGGGACGAAAGGACAAATACAAAATCGATTCACCCCGCCCGGCGGCCATTTTCCGCCAGCGGGGCTTGACACAGCCCGTCAATTCTCTACAAATCAATAGCCGTGCAGTGTGACGAATTTTCTTTTCCTGCGCTTCTGGAGAATACATGCCATCCGCAAGACTTCGCATTCACGCCCTCCGGGGCGCTTTTGGCGCGCCCGGGGCGGTCGCCGCACTTCTCGTTCTGCTGCTGGCGGCCTGGAGCCTGCCCGCCCAGGCCAGGGCCATCACCGACATGGCCGGGCGCGGCGTGGAGCTGCCCGATCGCGTGGAGCGCGTCATCTGCTCCGGGGCGGGCTGCCTGCGCCTGCTGACCTACCTCCAGGCCCAGCACATGGCCGTGGCCGTGGACAGCGTGGAGCGCCGCGAGACGGCCATCGAAACCCGCCCCTACGGCATCGCCAACCCGCAGTTCAAGGCCCTGCCCCTGTTCGGCGAGGTGCGCGGGCGCGACAACCCCGAGTTGATTGTCGGGCTGAACCCGGCGCCGCAGGTCATATTCAAGGTCATGATGCCCGGCGAGAGCCTGGACCCCGACCAGTTGCAGGCCAAGACGGGCATCCCCACCGTGGTCCTGGAATACGGCAACCTGAGCGCAGGACGGCCCCTGCTCGACGCCGCCCTGCGGCTCATGGGCGACGTGACCCATCGCCGCGAGCGCGCCGAGGAGGTCATCGCCTTGTTCGACACGTGGCAGGCGGACCTGGCCGCGCGCACGGCGGACATCCCCGAGGACCGGCGCCCCTGGTGCTACGTGGGCGGTATCTCCATGAAGGGCACCCACGGCATGCAGTCCACCGAGCCGACCTATCCGCCCTTCCGCATGGCCGGTGCGCGCAACGTGGCACACACCCAGGCGGCCGAGGGCCGCGATCAGGTGCGCACCGGCGTGCCCAAGGAGCAGATCGTCGCCTGGGACCCGCAGATCGTCTTTCTCGACGTGTCCTCGACCACCATGGGCGAGGGCGCGGGCGGCCTGCACGAATTGCGCACGGACCCGGCCCTGTCCATGCTGCGCGCGGTCCGCGCGGGCGAAGTCTACGGCGTGCTGCCTTACAACTCGTACCACTCCAACTACGGCTCCATCTTCGCCAACGCCTATTTCGTGGGCAAGACCCTGCACCCCGGGCGCTTTGCCGACGTGGACCCGGCGGCCATGGCCGACGCGATCTACACCGCCCTGGTCGGCCAGCCGGTCTTCGCGCGCATCAGCCGGAACTTCCCCGGGCTGGTCTTCGCGCGCGTGCCCCTCAGGTAGCCGCCCATGCATCACCTGGCCCAAGGGGAAATCCCCGCCGCATACACGGCCTACCTGAACCGCAAGGCGCTGTTCCTGGCGGCGCTGGCCCTCGCCACGGCGGGGCTGCTGATCATGGCCGTGTCCCTGGGCGCGGTGCGCATTCCGGCCTGGGACGTGCTGCGGACCCTGGCCGGGCAGGCCGCCTCCCGGCGCGACGCGCTCATCGTCCTGGACATCCGTCTGCCCCACGCCCTGGCCGCGCTGTTCGCGGGCATGGGCCTCGCGGCCTCGGGCGCGGCCATGCAGTCGGTGCTGCGCAACCCCCTGGGCTCGCCCTTCACCCTGGGCATCGCCCAGGCCGCCGCCCTGGGCGCGTCCTTCGCGGTGATGATCCTCGGCTCGGGCGTCATGCAAAGCTCCACCGTCGGCGCGGTGACCATCTCCAACCCGCTGCTGACCACGGGGAGCGCCTTTGTCTGCTCGCTGCTGGCCGCCGGGCTGGTCATCGCCATGGCCCGCTACCGGGGCGCCTCGCCCGAGGTCATGGTCCTCACCGGGGTGGCCCTGGGCGCCTTCTGCACGGCGGGGACCATGGTCCTGCAATTCTTCGCCGACGACGTGCAGCTTGCGGCCATGGTCTTCTGGACCTTCGGCGACGTGGCCCGCGCGGGCTGGCGCGAAGTGTGGATTCTGGGCGCGATGGCCGTGGGCGGCACGGCCTTCTTCATGCTCAACGCCTGGAACTACAACGCCATGGACGCCGGGGACGAAACGGCCCGGGGCCTGGGCGTGCGCGTGGAGCGCGTGCGCATGCTGGGCATGTTCGTCTCCTCCCTGGTCACGGCGGTCATCGTCGCCGCCCTGGGCGTCATCGGCTTCGTGGGCCTCATCTGCCCGCACATGGTCCGGCGGATCATCGGCGACGACCACCGCTACCTCATGCCCGCGAGCTGCCTCGTGGGCGGGGCGCTGCTCCTGGCGGCGGACACGGCGGCCCGGCTCGTGCTCGCACCCCACGCCCTGCCCGTGGCGGTGCTCACGGCGTTCATCGGCGCGCCGGGCTTCATCTGGCTTTTGCTGCGCAGGGGGCGCCGGTGAGGCTCGCCGTCCGCGATCTGCACTACGCCTACAACGGCGACGGCGTGCTGCGCGCCGTGGAGTTCGAAGTGGCGGCGGGCGAGGTGCTGGCCGTGCTCGGGCCCAACGGCGTGGGCAAAACCACCCTGCTGCGCTGCCTGAACGCCATCCAGCGCCCGGCCCGGGGCGTGGTGCGCGTGGACGACGCCGAAGTGCTGCGCATGAGCGCCCCGGAGATCGCCCGGACCATGGGCTACGTGCCCCAGCGCGGCGAGGTCTGCCGCATGACGGCTTTCGACGCCGTGCTCCTGGGGCGGCTGCCGCACATCAACTGGCGCGCGGGCGAGGCCGACCTGCGCATGGTCTCCGCCGCCCTCGGGCGGGTGGGTGTGGAGCACCTCGCCATGCGGGCCATAGACAGCATGAGCGGCGGCGAGCTGCAACGGGTGTGCATCGCCCGGGCCCTGGTTCAGGAACCGGCGGTGATGCTGCTGGACGAACCCACCAGCGCCCTGGACCTCAAGAACCAGTTGGACGTGCTGCACACCGTGCGCGACGTGGCCCGCGGGCACGGCGTGGCCGTGGTCATGACCATGCACGACCTGAACACCGCCCTGCGCTTCGGCGACAGGTTCCTTTTCCTCAAGAACGGCGCAGTGTTCGCCCTCTGCGACCGCGACGAGATCACCCCCGGGATGGTGGAGGAGGTCTACGGCGTGGCCGTGGACCTGCTGCGCCACGAAGGCCGCCCCGTCATCGTGCCGCGCGGCCCGTCCCCGAACCCAAAAGGGAGGACCACACCGTGAACCACAGCGCCCTGACCAAAGAACAGGTCGAGTTCGCCATCGCCTTCCACGGCCACGACTGCCCCGGGCTGGCCATCGGCCTGCGCGCCGCCGAACTGTGCCTGCGCGAATTCGGCCACAACAACGACGTGCCGCTCACCGCCGTGGTGGAGACCGACATGTGCGGCGTGGACGCCATCCAGGCGCTGACCGGCTGCACCGTGGGCAAGGGCAACCTCATCCAGCGCGACTACGGCAAGATGGCCTTCACCTTCTACCGCCGCTGCGACGGCAAGGGCCTGCGCGCCCTGCTCAAACCCTCGGCCCGGCCCATGCGCCCCGAGGCCGCGGAGTTGCAGCGCAAGGTCAACGAGGGCAACGGCAGCCCCGAGGACAAGGCCCGCCTGCTCGCCCTGCGCGACGAGGCCAAGCGCGCCCTGCTGGAACTGCCCCTGGAGGATGTCTTCGAAATCCAGCCGCCCGCCACGCCCATCCCGCGCGGCCCGAGCATCCTGGAGAGCCTGGTCTGCGCCGACTGCGGCGAGATGATCATGGAGTCGCGTACCCGGCGCCTCGAGGGCCGGACCCTGTGCATCCCCTGCTTCGAGAAGGTCGACCAGAAGCGCTGACCGGCCGCGTTGCCCCGCCCCCGCGCCGCCGGGCGCCCGGGCGGGGCGGCGGCCCGCCTAGTAGTCCTTCTTCCAATACACGCCCACGCCCCCGGCGGAGGCTCCCGCCGTGCCGGTAACGCCCACGTCCGGGGTCAGCTCCACGTCCACGGACACGCTGTCCTCCCCGCTGCCCGTGTCGTGCTGCACTTCCAGATACACGCGCTCGTGAATGTATTTGCCCGCGCCCACGCGCATGCCCTGGCCGTCCTCGCCCTGGCTCACGCCGAGCTGGTCCAGCCCCGCCAGGGCGCGCAGGGTGCCCACGGGGTCGAACCCGCCGCCTCCGCCCGAAAGCTGACGCAGGGCCGAAGCGAGCTGAAAGGCCTGGACCGGGCTCAGGGAGGCCATGGAGCGCCCGAAAAGCAGCCGCGAGATGATTTCGTCCCGGGGCAGGCTGGGTTCGGATTCCAGGGCCAGGGTGAAATGATCCGCCGGACCCTGAAGGGTGGCGGTCACCTCCGTGTCCGACACGCTGACCCCGGCCTCCACGTCCAGGTCGGGCACCAGGGAGGTGCCGCTGAAGACCAGGGTGCCCGTGGTGATGTCGAACACGCGGTCCAGGAAACGGAACGTGCCGCGCACGGTGGCAAGCTGCCCGCCCAGCACCGGGGCGGCGGTGCTGCCCCCGGCGGTCACGCCGCCCCGGAACTCCACCTCCAGCCCCCGGCCGCGAACGTGGAAGCGGCCCGGCACGTCCAGCGCCACGGCCAGGGCCAGGGGCGCCGCCGGGGCGGCCTCCTGCCCGGCGGCGGCGCCGCGCGCCAGTTCCTCGGGCACGTTGATCTCGCGGACCTCCAATTCCGGCGGGCCGCCGGGCAACTCCTCGGGTACGCGCACCTCCACCTGGGGCAGGGCAAGGCGCCCGCGCAGCACGGGCAGCGGCGCGGCGTCCTCCAGGTCCAGACTGCCGTCCGCCATGGCCGTGACCCAGCGGTGACGCAACACGGTGGCCTGGCGCAGGGCGGCATGCAGGGCGAAGGCCGGGTGGGCGCCCGGGGTCCAGTGACCCGTGGCTTCCACCCGCCCGGAGCCGCCGTCCGTCGCGCTCAGGGACCGCAGGCGCAGGGCGTCGTTCTCGAAGGCCGCCTCGGCATGCAGGGACGCCAGGATCAGCCCCAGGCCGGTGTGCTCGTAGCGTGCGCCGTCCACCCGGGCCGTGCCCCGGGCCTGGGGGTGCTCCCAGGTGCCGCCCAGGGTCGCGTCCAGGTCCAACGTGCCGGAGAACTGCTGTTCCTCGTCGGCAACCAGGGCCTCGACCAGAGCCAGGTCCAGCCGCCCCCGGGCGAAGCCGTCCAACGCGGCGTTGCTCACACCGTCCGCGACGGACGGGCCGGGGGCCAGGGGAATGAACCCCGGCAGGGTGGCATCGGGCCGCAGGGGCAGCGTGGCCCCGGCGTCGAGCCGGGTGCCGTTTCCCGCGTCCAGGGCCAGGGTCAGGGCCGTGCCCCCGGGGCCCGCGTCGCCGCGCAGGGTGAAGGCCGCCTCGGGGGCCGCCGCACCCGGCGCCCCCATGGGCGCGGCCAGGGCGCGCAGGCCGCCCGAGGCGCCCAGGGTCATCTGCGGCTGACCGGCCGGGCCGTGGGCGTCCAGGTCGGCGTCCAGGTCGCCCGCCAGGGGCAGCCCGGCCAGTTCCAGCAACGGCCCCAGGGGCAGGCGCCGGGCCCGGGCCGCCAGGGTCACCTCCCGGCCGTCCCGGGCGGCGTCGGCGCGCAGGGAGCCCGGGCCCAGGGTGGCGGCCAGCCCGGCCAGCCGCCAGCCTGCGGTGCCCCATTCCAGGCGCGCCGTGTGGGCCAGGGCCAGGGCCAGCCCGGCCCAGCGGCCCCGGGCCGCGTCCAGGCGCAAGGAACCGCCCGCGTCGCCCAGGGCCAGGGCACCCGCAATCTCCACCGCCGTGGCGCCGCCAGCGGCGCGGCCCGTGCCCCGGGCGGTAAAATCCAAGGCCTGCAAGGGCCCCCGGGCGGCAAGGTGCGCCGTGTCCAGGGTCAGCCCGCCCAGGGCCAGGGCTTCCAGGTCCGCGGCGCCGTCCAGCGCGGGGCTGCCCAGGGCGTCGGCCACCACGGCCCGCAGGGCCGCCTCGCGCCCGGACAAGGCTCCCAGGCGCAGACGCCCGGCCCGGGCCGTCAGTTCCACCCGCTGGCCCGCCGGGGTGGCCGCCAGTTCCGCCCGCGCCTCCAAGGCCCGCAGGGCGGGCACGGCCTGCTCCTGAATCAGGCGCGCCGTGCCGTCCAGCCCGTGGGTCGAGGGGTTCCAGGCCAGGGCGGCGTCCAGGGCCAGGGGCAGCCAGGGGCCGCCGGTGCCCGGTGCATCCTCTGCGCCCTTTGCGCCCTTTGCAGAGGACAAAACGGATTCACCGGGCGCGCCGGGCGCACCGGGTAAGGACGGCACGGCCTCCCCGGCAACGGCGGCCAGGACCCCGGCCAGCACTTCGGTGCGCAGGTCCAGTTCCACGACGGGCGCGGCCCAGGGCCCCCGGGCCGTGGCCCGGCCCGAGGCGGCGCGCAGGGCGGCGCCGGGCAGGTCCGCTCCGTCCAGGGTCCAGCGGGCCCGGGCCGTGCCGCCGTCCAGGGTGCCGTCCAGGTTCAGGTCCAGCCCCAGCCCGCGCAGCACGGCGGCGCCCTGCGCATCCAGCGCCAGGGTCGCGGCCTCGGCCCGGGCCGCCAGGGCCAGAGCGTCGTCCGCCAGGCCCCAGGTGCCATTCAGGGTCGCGTCCAGAGCCCGGGCCTTCAACGTCGCGCCGGACAGGTCCAGACGCATGGCGGCGCCCAGATCGAGGGTCACGCCGCCGCCCAGGGCCGCCTGGGGCCCCAGCAGGGCGCCCACCGGCGCGGGCAGCCCCGGCCCGGGCCGCAGCCGCCCCGTATACGCCGCGCGCACTTCGGACCAGCCGTCCGCCCCGCCCGTGGTCAGGTCGGCGTCCAGGTCCAGAGCCGTGCCCCGGGCCGCCTCCGGGGCGCCGTCCAAAAGGCCGAGGTCCGTGAAGGCCAGCCGCACCCGGGCCGTGGCTCCCGCCGCGCCCAGGGTGCCCGTGCCGTCCAGGGCCGTGCCCGCCCCGGGCAGGGCCAGGGAGATTTCGTCCACCAGCCAACTGTCCTTGTCCTCTGCATCCGGTGCGTCCGGTGCATCCGCGGCACCCGGTGTGTCCGGCATACCGGCGCCGGGGCCCCCGGGGCGCAGGGCCGCCCGGGCCGTGCCCGGGCCCAGGGGCCAGCCCGCCAGGGCCAGCCCGGCCCATTCCCCGCGCAACCCGGCGGCCAGGGCCGCGCCCCGCACGGCGTCCAGGGTGGCCGAGGCTTCCAGGCCCGGCCCGGCCAGGGCCACGTCCTCCCAGGTCAGCCCCCGGGCCTGCAACGCGGCGCGCACGGCCATGCGCTCCGGCGGACCCTGGCCGTCCAGAGCCAGGGCTCCGGGGGCGTCCAGGGCCACCCCGGCCTCGCGCGCGGCAGCCAGCACCAGCCCGGGCGCGGCCTCGGCGCGCCAGTCCAGGCGCCCGGAGTCCAGGTCCAGCCCGCCGTCCAGAGTCAGGGCGCCGGGGGCCAGGCCCAGGGTCAGCCCGCGCACGCGTAGCGCGGCCCCGTCCAGGGTTGCCGCGCCCGCAAGGGTCGCCGTGCGGCCGAGGACGGCTTCCGCCTCCCCGGGCAGCACTCCCGGCTCCAGGGCCACCCGGCCCGAAAAATCCATGCCCGGCGCGCCGCTCCCGGCCCGCGCGCCGATGCCGCCGTCCAGGCTGCCCAGCCCGGCCATCCGCGCGGCCACCTCGCCGGTCAGGGCCTCCGGCGGCCCGGCCAGGGTCAGACGCACCCGCGCCGCGCCGCCGGGCAATCCGGCCAGCCGGGCCAGGATTCCCGCCGGGTCCTCGGCGTCCAGGGCCAGCCGCAGGGCCGGGCCCGCCGGGTTCCAGGCCGCGTCCAGGTCCAGGCGTTCGGCGTCCGGTGGTTGCGGAATCTGGGGGGCCTGCGGGCCCTGGATGTCCTGGTTTCCCGGGTCACCCAGGTCTCCCAAGCCATGGGCATGCACGCGGGCGTCCAGTCCCCCGGCCCCGGCGCGCACCGCGCCGGACACGGCATAGGCCCGCCACGCCCCCGCGACTCCGGGGCCCAGGTCCAGGCGCGCCACGTCCAGGGCGCCCAGGCGCATTTGCGCCAGGAGCGGCAGCCGCCACGGTCCGGGCGCCGCATCCCGCGCCGGGGGCATGGCCGCCTCAGGGGCCGCCGCATCGTCGGGCAGCCGCTCCAGGCGCACCTGCCGCGCCGCCAGCCGGGGCAGGTCCACCCGCCCGGCCAGCAGCGGCCACAAGGCCAGCTCCAGGTCCAGTTCGCGGACTTCCAGCCAGGGCCCGGCGGCGTCGGCCAAAGCCGCATGCGCAACGCGCAACCGCCCGCCGCCCGGGCCGAGGTCCAGGTCCAGCCCGTCCAGGCGCAGCGCATAAGGCACGGCGCCCCGGGTGGCGCGCTCCAGGCCCCGGGCCAGCAGACGCCCGCCAGCAGCGGTGCAGGCCAGCCAGACCAGGGCCGCCAGCAGCGCCCCCAGCCCCAGGGCGGCCCAACCCGCCACGCGCAACGCCCGCCGTCCGTCCATGCACACCTCAGAAGGCCTGGCCGATCCCGGCGTAGACCTGGAAGGCATCGTCCACGCCCTGGCGGCGGTTCAGGGGCACGGCCACGTCCAGCCGCAGGGGGCCGAAGCCGGTGAAATAGCGCAGGCCCAGGCCCGCGCCCCAGAAAAACGGCGCGTCCAGGTCGGGCACGGGGTCCTGGTAGGCCGAGCCGCCGTCCACGAAGGCCACCAGCCCCCAGTCGCCGTCCAGGCGCAGCCGGGCCTCGGCGGAGCATTCCAGCAGCGAGCGCCCGCCCAGGGGCGTGTCGCCGTCCACGTCGCCCGCGAGCTGGTAGCCGTAGCCGCGCACCGAGCCGCCGCCGCCCGCGTAGAGCCGCAGGTCGGCGGGCACGTCGGCGAAGTCGGCGCCCTGGATGGAGCCCCAGGCCCCGCGCAGACCCAGGGTCAGCCGCCGCGCGGGGCTGGCCGCCGCGCTGGCCGCGCCGCGCAGGCGCCAGAAGCGCGTATCGCTGCCCAGGGTATCCCAGAACGGGGCCGCGCCCATGGACGCGGCAAAGCCCTCGGTGGGGTCGAGCATGGCGTCGCGCCGATCCAGCCGCGCGGTCAGGGGCAGGTAGACGAAGCCTGTGGCGTCGGTGCTTTCCAGGGTGGCGTCGTGCTGGTGGGAGTAGCGGTAGCCCGCACCCGCGCTGACGCCGAAGCCGCCGTGAAAGCGGCGGTCGAGCACGGCGGAAAGGTCCGTGGCCGAGTTGGTGTAGGCGTCGCTGCGCTCGGAGGAGGCGTCCAGTCTGGCCACGAGGTCCTGGTCCCGACCCAGCACGCGCGGCTTGCGGAACTCCAGCTCCGCGCCGCGCCGCAGGTCGTCGCCGCGCAGGGTCGCCGCCAGGCGCTCCCCGCCGCCCAGGATGTTGCGGTGCTCCCAGCGCGCCGAGCCGCCCGGGCCGAAGTCGCTGGTATAGTCCGCGCCCAGGCGCACGGTGCGCTCCAGGCGCGGAGTCAGGGTGAAGGCCACGTCCAGCCGCCCGGCCCGGATTTCGCCCGAGGTGTCGGGCTCCACGCGCGCGAACAGGCCCGTGGCGAACAGGGCCTCGCGGGCGCGCTCCACCAGCGAGGCGCGGTAGGGCTCGCCCTCGCGCCAGGGGATGAGCCCGCGCAGGTAAGCGGCGTCCACGCCCAGGGCGGCGTCCAAGGCAGTGTCCGAGGCCGCGTCCGGAGTGGCGTCCGGGGCGGCGTCCGGGGCGGCATCCGCCGTGTCCGCCCCCTGTTCCGCCCCCTGCTCCGCGTCGCCCGCGCCCGCCGCCAGCAGGCGCACGGCGCCGAACACGGCCTCGGGCCCGGCCTCGGCGCGAAACACGGCGCGGACCTCGTGCACGGCGTGGTCGGCGGTCAGGTCCAGGCCCTCCAGGCGCGCCCGGGGGCGGCCCTGCTCGGCCAGCAGGCGCACCAGGGCCTGCCCGGCGGCGTCCACCTCGTCGGCGCGGTAGGGCCGCCCCGGGGTCAGGCCGATGGCTCCGGGGGCAACGGGCGCCTCGCCGCCTTCGGGCGTGCGGGCCCGCACCGTGACCGCGCCCAGGGCAAAGCGCGGCCCGGGCTGCACGGCGAACACCACCACCGGCCTGCCCGCCCCGCCGCCGTCGCCCGGGGCCGCCGCCGTTTCCGTCGGCTCGTCCGGAGCCTGGATCGCGCCCGGCGCGGGGGCGGCCTCCACCCGGGCCCGCACCCGGCCCTGGAAATAGCCGAAGGCCCGCAGCGCGGCCTCAAGGCGCGGCTCGTCGTCGCGGGCGCGGCGCAAGAGCAGCGCCCGGGACGGCACGGCCTCGTCGCGTTGGGCCCGGGTCTGGGAGGCGTTCAACAGCGCCTCGCGGACCTCCTGGGGCAGCCCCTGCGGCTGCGGGGCCAGCAGCGGCCCCAGCAGCGGCACGGCCCCGACCCCGGGCAGGCCGGACGCCCCGCCCCCGGCGGCCCCGGCTTCCTCCTGCCCGGCCTCGACGCGCAGTTCCACGCCGTAAGCCCTCCCGGCACCCAGCAGGCCGAAGGGCAGCAGGTCCGCCGGGTCGGCGGCCGGGGCCCGTCCCGCCGGGGCCAGCGCCGCAAGCAGCAACAGGGCCCACAGGGCCCGCAGGGTCCGGTCGGAAAGCGCAACGGCGCGGCGGGGAAGGTGCGGTGGTGGCGTCATGGCTGGCCTGTCCTCTGGCCGGGCCGGGGCCGGGCGCCCCGAGGCCGGATGGAAGGCCACGGTACGGGCAGCGGGGCCCCGTGTAAAGGCTCCCCGCACGCGGTGGAAATCAGGAGCGGATCGCTCCGTAGGCCCGGGCCAGAAGCGGCCGGGAATAGACCCCCACCCGGGACAGCAGCCAGCGCGCACCCCGGTTGCGAGCCTTGAAGCGGCAGACGGCGTCGGCGCTCCGCCCGGGCAGATTGGGCCCGGCCTTGGTGGTGAAGAACACCGAAAAGCCGACTTCCTTGGCGATCTCCAGGGCTTCGGAGCAGAAGCGCCCCCAGGGCCAGGCCAGGGTCCGCACCGGGTGCCCGAGGTTGGCCTCCAGCAGGCGATGGCAGGAGGCCAGGTCGTCGTGCAGGCGCGCGCGCATTTCGTTGTCGGTCTCCATGCGCCCCAGGCGCTCCTTGGGCAGGGCCTTCAGGCGGCGCAGCAGCGCCTGCCCGCCCTCGCCCGCCAGGAACTCCCGGGCCTCGTGCCCGGTCTGCGGCACGGCGGCGCGCACCATGTCGTAAACCTCGGGCGCGGGCAGGAAGGCGCGGTGGGCCATGGCCGGGCCGCGCTCGAAGCCGGGCATGCCGAACAGCACCTGCTGCTCCACGCGGTCGAAGGTCCGCCGCCGGGGTCCGGCCTCCATGAGGCCGTCGAAGCCCGGGCCGGTGAACACCGAGCGGTGGGTGTGCGTGTGCCCGGCCACGTCGATCCAGCCCGAGGCCTCCATGAGCCGGGCCTCCTGCCAGGAGAAGAACAGGTCCGTGCGCACGCGCAGGCCCTCGCGGGTCTTGCCCACGGGGGTGTTGACCCGGGGCAGGTCGTCCATCTTCACGAAGCCGGACCACACGTCGTCCAGGGTCGGCCTGGGCAGGCCCTCCTCCACGATCTTGTTGGTCACGGCGAAGATGGTGCCCTTGTGCCCGTGCTTGGCCAGCAGCGGCCAGGCGTTGACGTAGTTGTCCAGAAAGCCGTCGTCGAAAGTCAGCAGCACGGCCTTGTCGGGCAGGGGCTCGCCGTCGAGCAGGAAGGCCTCGGCCTCGGCCAGCCCGACGCCCCGGTAGCCCGCCCGGGCCAGCCCCTCCAGGTGCGACTCGAACACGTCCGGGTCCACCGCGATGGGGTTGGGCCAGGAGCTGACGTAGTGGTACATGAGGACGGGAAGGCTTTTGGGCATGGAAAGCTCGGCTTGCTTAACTCGCTCGGATGCTTGACTGAACGGATTGGCGGCTTATTGTTGTAGAGCCGCGCGGCAGGCAATGCGGCCCAAGGAGTGCTAAACGAGATGAGCGTCGAATACAAGGATTATTACAAAATCCTGGGTGTGGGCAAGAGTGCCTCGCAGGAAGAGATTTCCAAGGCCTTCAAGCGCCTGGCCCGCAAACACCACCCCGACCTCAACCCCGGGGACGCGGGCGCCGAGGCTCGTTTCAAGGAGGCCAACGAGGCCTACGAGGTGCTCAAGGACCCGGAAAAGCGCAAGCTCTACGACCAGCTCGGCCCCAACTGGCAGCACGGGCAGAACTTCCAGCCGCCGCCGGGCTTCGAGAACATCCGCTTCGGCGGCCAGGGCGCGGGCTTCGACGCCGGGGGCTTCTCGGACTTTTTCGAGACCATTTTCGGCGGCGGGTTTTCCGGCGGCGGCTTCCGCCAGGGTGGATTCCAGGACTTCGGCGGCCAGCACGCCCGGCGCCCCCGGCGCGGAGCCGACGCCGAGGCCGTGCTCGAACTGACCCTGGAGGAAGCCTACCGCGGCGGCCCCAAGAACGTGACCATCCAGGAGCAGACGGCCGGGCCGGGCGGCATGCCCACCATGCACACCAAGACCCTGGAAGTGAAAATCCCCGCCGGGGTCAGGGACGGGGCGCGCATCCGCCTGGGCGGCCAGGGCAACCCCGGCGCGGCCGGAGGCCCGGCGGGCGACCTGTACATGCGCGTGCGCATCCTGCCCCACAGGCTGTTCCGCGTGGACGGCGACGATGTGGTCACGGACCTGTTCCTGGCCCCGTGGGAAGCCGCCCTGGGCACCACGGTCACCGTCCCGACCCTGGAGCGCAGCGTGGAGATGACCGTGCCCCCGGGCGTTTCCAGCGGGCAGAAGCTGCGCCTGCGCGGCAAGGGCCTGGGCGGCGGCGCCTGCGGCGACCAATTGGTACGGATCATGATTCGGACACCCAGGAACCTGGACGAGGCCCAGCGCAAGCTCTGGCAGGAGCTGGCCCAGGCCTCGCGGTTCGACCCCCGGGCCGACTAGCGGACCCCAGGGAGAGCAACGATGCACGACGACAAAACCGACCTGAACGCCTGCGGCCCCGGCCTGCCCGAGCCGTCGGAAATGGTATCCTGGGCGCAGTTCGTGGAGCAGACCCAGATCCACCCCTCGCGCCTGGGCGAACTCATCGACCTGGGCTGGCTGGATCCCCGGCGGACCAGCCAGGAGCTGTACCTCTTCCGGGTGCGCGACGTGTACCGCACCCGCAAGCTGGAGCGCCTGTGCCTGGACCTGGGCGTAAGCACCGTGGGCGGCACGATCATCGTCGATCTGCTCGAACGCATCGAGACGCTGGAAAGCAAGATTCGGGAACTGGAAGGCCTGCGCTGACCGGCGCGCCGACCGCCCCCCAAGGAGAAACCATATGGACCTGAACAAGCTGACCCAGAAAAGCCAGGAGGCCCTGGCCGAGGCCCAGAGCCTGGCCGTGAAGTCCGGCCACCAGCAGGTGGATGCCGAGCACCTGCTGCTGGCCCTGGCCCGGCAGGACAAGGGGCTCGTGCCCTCGCTGCTGGAAAAGGCGGGCACGGACCCGCAGGCCTACGCCAAGGCCCTGGAGCAGGAGCTGGACAAGCTGCCGCGCGTGTCGGGCCCCGGGGCCCAGCCCGGGAGCATCTACGTCACCGAGCGCGTGAGCCGCGCCGTGGTCGCCGCGCAGGACCTCGCCCGCAACATGAAGGACGAGTACGTCAGCGTGGAGCACCTGTTCCTGACGCTGCTCGACGAGCCGCGCTCCACGGGAGCCGGGCGGGTCAACGCCCGCTTCGGGCTGGACCGCGAAAAAATGCTCGGCGTGCTTGGCAAGGTGCGCGGCTCCCAGCGCGTGACCTCCGACAACCCCGAGGGCACCTACGACGCCCTGAAGAAATACGGCCGCGACCTCGTGGAGGAAGCCCGCGCCGGGCGGCTGGACCCGGTCATCGGCCGCGACGAGGAAATCCGCCGCTGCATCCGCATCCTTTCGCGGCGCACCAAGAACAACCCGGTGCTCATCGGCGAGGCGGGCGTGGGCAAGACGGCCATCGTCGAGGGCCTGGCCCAGCGCGTGCTCAAAAAGGACGTGCCCGAGGGCCTGAAGGACAAGGCCCTCTTCGCCCTCGACATGGGCGCGCTCATCGCCGGGGCCAAGTACCGCGGCGAGTTCGAGGAGCGCCTGAAGGCCGTGCTCCAGGAGGTGGAGAAGTCCGAGGGCCGCATCCTCTTGTTCATCGACGAACTGCACACCATCGTCGGCGCGGGCAAGACCGAGGGCGCCATGGACGCGGGCAACCTGCTCAAGCCCATGCTGGCGCGCGGCGTGCTGCACTGCATCGGCGCCACCACCGTGGACGAGTACCGCAAGTACATCGAAAAGGACCCTGCCCTGGAGCGCCGCTTCCAGCCCGTGCTGGTGGACGAACCCACGGTGGAGGATTCCATCTCCATCCTGCGCGGCCTGCGCGAGCGCTTCGAGGTCCACCACGGGGTGCGCATCGCCGATGCCGCGCTGGTGGAGGCCGCCGTGCTCTCCCAGCGCTACCTGCCCGACAGGCAACTGCCGGACAAGGCCATCGACCTCATCGACGAGGCCGCGGCCATGATCCGCACGGAAATCGACTCCATGCCCGCCGAGCTGGACCAGTTGAACCGCAAGGTCATGCAGCTTGAGATCGAACGCGAGGCCCTGCGCCGCGAAACCGACGCCGCCAGCCGCGAGCGCCTGGAAAAGCTGGAAAAGGAACTGGCCGACCACAAGGCCGAACAGGCCGCGCTCATGGCCCAGTGGGAGCGCGAGAAGGCCTCCATCGGCGGGGTGGCCGAAATCAAGCGCCAGATCGAGGACGTGCGCCGCGAGATGGAAGAGGCCGAGCGCGCGGCGGACTACGAGCGCGCCGCCCAGCTCAAGTACGGCACCCTGCGCGACCTGGAGGCCCGCCTCGCCGCAAGCCCCGCCGGGCCCGAGGGCAAGGAGTGCTGCACCCTGGTCCGCCAGGAGGTCGGCCCCGACGACGTGGCCCAGATCATCGCCCGCTGGACGGGCATCCCGGTGACGCGCCTGCTCGAAGGCGAGCGCGAGAAGCTGCTCAAGCTGGCCGACGAGCTGCACCGGCGCGTCATCGGCCAGGACGAGGCCGTGCGCGCCGTGTCCGACGCCGTGCTGCGCGCCCGCGCGGGGCTCAAGGACCCCGGGCGGCCCATCGGCTCGTTCATCTTCCTCGGCCCCACCGGCGTGGGCAAGACCGAGCTGTGCAAGACCCTGGCCCAGGCCCTGTTCGACACCGAGGAGAACATGATCCGCCTGGACATGAGCGAATACCAGGAACGGCACACCGTGGCCCGGCTCATCGGCGCGCCTCCCGGATACATCGGCTACGACGAGGGCGGCCAGCTCACCGAGGCCGTGCGCCGCAAGCCGTACTCCGTGGTGCTCTTCGACGAGGTGGAAAAGGCCCACCCCGACGTGTTCAACACCCTGCTGCAACTGCTGGACGACGGACGGCTGACCGACAGCCACGGCCGCACGGTGGACTTCAAGAACACCATCGTCATCATGACCTCCAACCTCGGGTCGCAGTACCTGCTGGAGGGCATCAGCGAAACGGGCGAGCTGCGCCCCGGCGTGCGCGAGCGCGTCATGGGCGAGCTGCGCGGGCACTTCCGGCCCGAGTTCCTGAACCGCGTGGACGAGGTGGTCTTCTTCACGCCGCTGCTGGCCGCGCAGCTCAAGGAGATCATCGACCTGATGCTCTCGGGCCTGCGGCGGCGGCTGGCCGAGCGCAAGATCACCCTGGTGCTCACCGAGGCGGCCAAGGACCTGGTGGTCGATCAGGCCTACGAGCCGAGCTTCGGCGCCCGGCCCCTGCGGCGCTACCTGCAGAACCGCGTGGAAACGCCCCTGGCCAAGGCGCTCATCGCCGGGACCATCGCCGACGGCGGCGAGGTCACCGTGGACGCCGAGGACGGCGAACTGACGGTGCGCTAGCCCCGGCGGGCGCGCCCGCCGCGTCGGCCGCCGCCCGGAGCGGAAAAACCGAGGCGCCGCCCTCCCCGCGCGGGGAGGGGCGGCGCCTTCGCGTTCGCGCGCCTGCGGGAAGGGCCCGGAAGGGGACCGGGGCGGGAGGCCTACCGGCCCACCAGGGCCAGCCGGTCCAGCACCTCGGCGGCCAGGGTGCTTGTCGGCTCCTCGGCGCGCAGCACGAAGTTGGCCACCTGCATGTACAGCGGGTCGCGCTCCTCGCGCAGGGCGCCCATTTCCCCGGCCAGGGGCAGTTCGGTCAGCGGCGGGCGCAGGGCCGGGTCCTGGTCGCGCGTCAGGCGCTCGACCACCAGCAGCGTGGTGGCCATGAGAAAGAACACCGGCCCGCCCCGGCGCAGCAGTTCGCGGTTGGCCTCGGCCAGGACGGCGCCGCCCCCGGTGGCCACCACCGTGGGCTCCGGCCGGGCGCAGACCTCGGCCAGGGCCTCGGTTTCCAGGCGCCGGAAGGCCTCCCAGCCGCCCTGGGCCACAATGGCCGCCACGCTGGTCCCGGCGCGCTCCTGAATCAGGGTGTCCAGGTCCACGAAGGGGCGGCCCAGCCTGCGGGCCACCTCGGCGCCCAGGGTGGTCTTGCCGCTGGCGCGCAGGCCGACGAAAAAGACGTGGCGCCCGCCCAGTTCCCCGCCGGGCGTGCCCGCGCCGTGGCGGAAGACCATGGTCCGCTGCGCGTCCTGGATCTCGGCTTTCCGCATCATGGCGTTCTTGGGCACGATGTTGCGCGGCATGGCGTTTCCTCCTAGGCCCGCAGGTGCTCGGCCACGTAGCGCTCCAGGCGGTCCATGGCCCGGGCGATGTTCTCGATGGAATTGGCGTAGGAAAAGCGCAGGTAGCCCTGGGCGCCCTCGCCGAAGTCGATGCCCGGGGTCACGCCCACGTGGGCCTTGTCCAGCACGTCGAAGGCCAGGGCCAGGGAGTCCGCCGCGCGCCCGGGGTTGAGCGTCGCGGCGTTGGCCAGCACGTAGAAGGCGCCCGTGGGCTCCACGGTGATGCCGAAGCCGATCTCCTTCAGGCGGCGGATCATGAAACGGCGCCGCTCGTCGTAGACGGCCCGCATGCGCGCCACGTCGGCTGCCGTTTCGCGCAGGGCGGCCACTCCGGCCCACTGGGCCGGGGCGCTGGCGCTGATGAAGAAATTCTGGCTCATGACCTGAAGCCCGCGCACGAAGGCCCGGGGCGCGATGACGTAGCCCAGGCGCAGGCCGGTCATGGCGTAGAGCTTGGAGAAGCCGTTGAACACGAAGGCCCGGTCGGTGAACTCCAGGATGCTGTGCTCCGTGCCCTCGTAGACCAGCCCGTGGTAGATTTCGTCGGAAACGACCCACGGCCCCAGGTCGGCCACGGCGCGCATGCGCTCGGGCGAAAGCAGGTTGCCCGTGGGGTTGGAGGGCGAGTTGACCAGCACGGCCTTGGTGCGCGGGCCGAGCACCTGGGCGATGGCCTCCGGGCGATACTGGAAGCCGTCCTCCTCGAGCACGCGCACCTTGCGCACAAGCCCGCCCGCGAAGCGGATGAAGTTGGGGTAGCAGGCGTAGTGCGGGTCGGAGACGACCACCTCGTCGCCCTGCTCCAAAAGCGCGCAGAAGGCCATGAGCATGGCCGGGGAAGTGCCGCCGGTGACGATCACCTGCCCGGGGTCCACGCTCACGCCGTAGCGGTCCAGGTAGTGCTCGCAGACGGCCTCGCGCAGCTCGGGCAGGCCCATGCTGTGGGTGTAGTGGGTATGGCCGTCGCGCATGGCGCGGTCGGCGGCGGCGACCACCGCCGGGGGCGCGTCGAAGTCCGGCTCGCCCACCTCCAGGTGGATCACGTCGATGCCCTGGCGGGTCATGGTCTGGGCCCGCTCCAGAACCTCCATCACCAGGAACGGGGTCAGGTCGCAGACCCGGCCCGAACACAGGCTCTTTTCCAATTGCGTGCGCATCAATCGTCCATCGCTTGGCGTGCTTGGCGTTGCCCGACGGGCTGCGCCGGGTGGGGCCTGTGTACCCTCCCGGGCCGTCCAAGGCAACACCGGGGGCGACTGGCGAGGATTTTTCGCCAGCCAGTAGCCAGAACGCCGCAACTGTGGCATCGTGATCGCGTGGACACCTCATTCCCTTTCCGGTCAACTTTTTGAGGCATATTTTCATGACCGACCTGCTGGATACCCTGCTGCTGGCCCGCCCCGACACGGACGAGGCGGTCGTGGCCCACCTGTTGGCCGAAGGCGACTGCCCGGCGCGGCTGACCGCCGTGCGCACCCGCGAGGAGCTGCGCGCCGCTCTGCAATCCCCGCGCGACCTGCTGCTGGGCGACCCCGGCCTGGACGACCTGGACCCCGTGGAACTGGCGGCCCTGCTGGCGGCGGCGCCCGGGCACCCGCCCTTCGTGGCATTCGCCCCGGGCCTTTCCGGGCCCCGGGCCATGCTGGCCGTGCGCCTGGGCGCCTTCGACGCCTTCGATCAGGCCGAACTGGACCGCCTGCCCCTGGCGGCCTGGCGGGCCCGCCGCGAGGGGACGGCCCGCCGCGAAGGCGCCCTGGCCCTGGCCATGCAGAGCGGGCTGGTCCACAACTCGCCCGTGGCCATCGCCGTGCTCGATTCCCGCAGGCTGGTGACCAGGGTCAACCCGGCCTTCGAGGCCCTGTTCGGCTACACCCAGGCCGAGGCCTGGGGCCGGGATCTGGCCGACCTCATCGTGCCCGAGGCCGAGCTGGCCGAGTTCCGCGCCGTCACCGAACGGCTGCGCCAGGGCCACGTCACGCAACTCAAATCGACCCGCCGCCGCAAGGACGGCTCCCTCGTCCACATTTCGGCTGTGGGCATTCCCGTGGCCCTGCCCGAGGGCAATGTGGGCGTCTACGCGGTCTACAACGACCTGACCCCCCGGATGCGCGCCCTGGAAGCCCTGCGGCGGGCGGAATCCAACTATCGTGATTTCTTCATGAACGCCGTGGAGGGCATGTACGTGAGCACGCCTTTGGGACGCTTCGTGCTGGCCAACCCGGCCCTGGCCCGGCTGCTGGGCTACGCCTCCCCGGCCGAGGTCACCGACTCGGTGCGCAGCATCCGCCGCGAAATCTACTCCGAGCCCGGCCATCGCGAACGTTTCCTGGAGGCCATGCGCGCAAGCGATGTCGTGCGCGGCTTCCCGGCCCGGGTGCGCCGCAAGGACGGCTCCGAGCTGGACGTGGTGGAAAACGTGCGCGCCATCCGCGACGACGACGGCGACCTGCTCTTCTATCAGGGCACCATGATCGAGGCCTAGCACGCGAACGCGCCGGAGCGGCGCGCGATTGCGCGCCCGCCGCCCGCCTGCCCCTTGACGCCCGCCCCGGGCAGGCCCTACCATCGCCGCGCCGCCCTGCCCACGACCCATCCGGCCCGGAGAGCAATGACCATCAAGAAATCCCTGGAAAGCCGCCTGCTGGAAAAAATCGCCTCGGCCTATCTGCGCCTGATCGAACAACGCGGCGACGAAGGCGAGGCCCGCAGGCAGCTCGAAGTGTTCTCCCTGCGCGCCCTGGAACGGCTGGGCCTTGCCGACGGGGGCGCTCCGGCCCGCGCCGCGCGGCTGGCGGCCCTGGCCGTGGAGCGCGCCCAGGGCGGCCAGCCCCAGGCCGCGCCCCTGCGCGAACTGCGCCTGGGCGGCGACGGCCCCGGCGGCTACGCCGTGGGCTTCCTGCCCGGGGCGGGCGTGGCCGACACCCCCGCCAACCGCGCCGTGTGGACGCGCTTTCTCGAATCGCTGGCCGCGCGCACGCGCATCGGGCCCGACCCCGACAGCGGCGAAATCGGCATCCTCTTCCGCCAGGGCACCTGGCTGGCCGATCTGGTGCTCTCCGACGACGTGGGCAACCTGGACATCCCCAAAGACATCAAACGCGTGCGGGGGGCGCTGATGGCCCCGGGCGCACGCGTGGTGGCCAGAACCTTCACCCACCGCCTGATCGTGGACGGCGATCTGGTCATCCACCACGAGATGCTGCGCCAGGAGCCGCCGCCCCTGCGCCACGGCGGCGACCTGCGGCTGGCGGGGCTGCGCGGGCTGGCCGGGGCGGTCTTCGGCCCCGAGCGCCTGCTGGCCTGGGGCCTGGAACCCGGCCGCTGCCTGGCCCTGCGCGGCGACACCTTCACCCTGGACACCGGCGACGACCCCGCCGCCCCCGCCTTCGTCCTGCGCGGCGAAAATATTCTGAGCAGCTACGCCTGGCGTGGCGAGACCTGGGTCCAGGTGCGCCAGGAGCGCCTGCCCCAGGAGACCTTCGAGGCCGTGCACGCACGCCTGGAACGCCTGGCCCTGGAGCTGGGCCTGGGCGCGGATTTCGTGGTCAAGAGCGTTTCGCGCGTGCCCGACGACGCGCAGCGCCTGGCCCTGTACCTGCTGCTGGCGCTGGACGCGGCCTTCCCCGGGCCGGACGTGGCCTGCGTCATCGCCCGCGACCCGCTGCTGGACGCCCAGGCCGCGGGTGCGCGCCGGCTGGTGGACGCCCTGCTGGCCCTGGGCGCCCTGTTCGAAGCCAGGACGGTGGACGCTCCGGCCGTGGACGGGGCCCTGGCGGCCGTCACCGAGGCCGACCAGACGGCGGCCCTGGCCCTGGCCGCGCGCCCCCGGCCGCGCCTCAGCGAAAAGGCGGCCCAGGCCGACCTGGAGGCCGTCACCGCCCTGCTGGACGGGCAGGCCGAGCCGCCCGCCCTGGCCGGGGACGGGCTGGCCATGGCCCGGACCCTGCGTCTGGCCCTGCGCTCGCCCCGGGCCCAAGCCAACCTGGAACAGGCCCTGGCGCCCCTGACCCGGGCCCTGGACGCCGTGGTGGGCGCCCTGCGTCCGCCCGATCCGCCGGGGCTGGACGCCCTGCTGGAACACCCCGACCGGACCCTGCACCCCCTGCGCGAAACCCTGCGCGCCCTGGGCCGGGCCCAGACCTGCGCGCCCCTGGAGGCCGAGTTGCGCGAACTGCGGGCCATGGCCCCGCGCGAACTGGTGCGCCGTCTGGCGGCCATGCCCGCCGACCCCGGGCCTGCGGGCGAGGCCGACCGGGCCCTGTTGCGCGCCCTCTACCAGCCCGGGCACCCCGACGCCCCGGCCCTGGAGCCCAGGGCCCTGCTGGCCCTGGCCCTGCCCGCCCTGCGCGGCCCGGCCGCACCCCGGCTGCGCCAGGTCCTGGCGGCCCTGAACACGGGCCAGCCCCCGGCGGACCCGCTGGCGCGCCTGCTGGCCCAGGCCGTGGCCGCCCTGCCCCCCGAGCCTCTGGAAAACGCCGAGGCCGGAAGCAGGCTGCTGGGTACCCTGCGCGCCTGGGCCCGCCAGACCCTGGAAACCGTGCGCCGCTACAACCGGCTGACCGCCGAGGACGCGGCCGCCCAGCGCGAGGCCGAGCGCGAGGAAAAGGAACGGGCCATGATCGCCCTGCCGCCCGACGTGGCCCGCGACATCACCGGGCGGCTGGACCGCATGTGCCTGATCCTCGGCCTGGGCCGCAATTTCATCGCCCCGGGCGGCATTTTGCTGGAAGCCAACCTGCGCAGGCTGGACCATTACCTGGCCCTGGCCCTGGCCATCGTGCCCGGCGCGCCGCGCCCGGCCCTGGAGCAGGCCGAACGCGACCTGACCGAGTCCGTGCTGCGCGCCCTGCGCGCCCTGCTGCACAGCCTGGACACCGCCGACGCCGACGACGCCCGCCAGGCCCTGGAAGCCCTGACGGACCAGCGCCTGACGGCCCTGGCCGCCGTGCTGGCCAAACCGCGCCTGCCCGCCGACGTAACCGCCCTCAAGGCCGACGCCGCCTACCTCGACGGCCTGCGCGACGCACGCCTGACCCTGGACCGGGTGTTCACCTCCCCGGGGCGGCTGCTGCTGTTCGCCAACGCCTGTCTGGAATCCAAGGAACTGAAGCAGGCCGTGTCCACCCGCATCAAGCCGGTGTACTTCGCGGTGTCGGCCCTGGGCGGACGCGCGGGGGGCGTGAGTTCCGAAGACCTGCTGCGCGGGGCGCCGGGAACGCGCGAGGCGCTGGAGCGCCTGGGCGTGGGCGGCGCGGCGGCCAAGGCCCAGGCCGCGACCCTGGCCAAGGCCCTGGAAGCCGTGCAGGCCCGCCCGGTGCGCGATCTGGTGGCCGACCTGCGCCGCAGTTGCCCGCCGGGCTCCGGGAGCGACCAGAACCGCGACGGCGAATTCCTGGGCCGCCTGCTGGCCCTGGACGGCACGACCCTCGGCTCGCTGCAACTGTCCGGCGACCAGACCGCCCGCCTGCTGCTGCTGCACCTGGACTCGCACCTGGCCGTATGGGTGCGCACGCGTCAGGAGGCCGGGCGCTTCGCCGGGCGCACCTCGCGCCAGGTGGTGGCCGCCGCCCTGGAACGCGCGCGCTGGGAACTGGAGATTCTGGCCGTTTACAACCGGCTGTCCACGCGCCCGCGCGGGCGGGGCGGGGCCGGAGCCTAACGGACCGCCCCCGACGGCGAGGCGCAAAGAAGCGAAAAAATCCAGGGCGCGCAGTGCATTATATGCCCATGCGCGCCCTGGGTTCTCCCGCACCCCTGCACCGCACCATTGCTGAACGGCCTGCGGAGCCCGATGTTTTCAGCCGTCGGTCAGAGGGTGCCCGCCGGGGCGGCGGGAGGCGCGGGGCTGGCCGCCGCGCCCGGAGCCCCGGGTGCGGCCTGCCCCTTGCGCGGCAGGTGGCTGCGGGCCTCGGGCAGCATCTCGCGGATGGCCTCCATGCGGTTCGCGGTGGCCGGGTGGGTGGACAGGAACTCCGGCGGCCTCTTCCCTCCCGATTCCTCGCTGTGGGCGAGCATCCGCTCCCAGAAGTCCAGGGCCGCCCCGGGCTCGTATCCGGCCTTGGCCATGTAGAGGAGCCCCACGTGGTCGGCCTCGTATTCGTGGATCCGGCTATAGGGCAGCAGCACGCCCACGTTGGCCCCGATGCCGAAGGCGACCATGGCCGCCTGGGCTCCGGCCGACGAGCCGCCGTACAGGGTCGCGGCCAGTTGCTGCCCCAGGCCCAGGGCCATGGACTGACTCATGCGCTCGGCGCCGTGGCGCAGGGTCACGTGGGCCACCTCGTGGCCGATGACCGCGGCCAGCTCGTCGTCGGACCGCGCCAGACGCATGAGCCCCGTATACACGAAGACCTTGCCCCCGGGCAGGGCGAAGGCGTTGACGATCTCGTCGTTGTCCACCACGTGGAACTCCCAGGCCTGCTCGACCTCCGAAGCGGCGGCGATGCGCTCGCCGATGCGCCGCACGCGCTCGATTTTGGCCTTGTCGGTGCTCATCTTCTCCTTGGAGAGCACCTCCTTGGCCGCGTCGGCCCCGAGCTTGGCCTCCTGCCCGGTGGAGACGAGAATGAGCTGGCTGCGGCCGGTGTAGGGCGTCGTGGCGCAGGCGGCCAGGAGCACGGACAGGGCCAGGGCGGCCAGAAACGGCAGCCCCGCCCGGATGCTCCGGGGCGGAGCGAAACGGCGTGCGGGCATGGCGATTTCTCCGGGGAAGTGGTGGCGGCCCGGTGCGGGTGCGCCATGCAACGATATAGTGCCTGGGCCGGGCGGCGTCAAATTCCTGTTGTCAGCGCCCGGCCCCTGGCCGCATAATGGGCAATCGGCACCGTATCCTGGGCACATCCGGAGGCCCGCCATGCTCCAACCCCACGACATCGAGTCCATCATCGACCAGATGAGCCGCACGGCGCGAACAACCTGGGGCGGCCCGCTGCCCGTGGCCGCGCCGGGGCGCTGGTGGGTGCTGGTCTGCGGCGAGGCGCTGGACCCGGCCGACTTCGGGCAGCGCGAGCGCGCCCGCGAGGCCCTGCGCCGCCACGCCGCCGCCCTGGGCGTGACCCCGGCGGAATGCGTCTGGGTCTGGGACGAGGCCAACACCGTCCAGATGGTGGCGGGGCGCTTTGCCGACCAGCAGCGCGCCGAGCACTACGCCCGCGAGCTGGCCGCCCGGGGCCTGCGCGCCCGGCTGGTGGCCGCCCGCGACGACTGAAGCCCCCGGCAGCCCCCTTCCGCGCGGTCGGCGTTGCAGCCGGGCTTCACCCTGCCCGGCGCCTTGACAGCCGCGCGTCCATGACCGACAACTCCGCACTGTGCCCGCACCCGGCGGGCGGACCCCAACCCTGCGGAGCCTGCATGCCCCTGCCCCGAGCCCCGCGCGGCCCCCTGGCCGCCCTGGCCGCCCTGCTGGCGGCCCTGGCGCTGCTGGCCCTGGCGGGCTGCGGCAGCGACCCCGCGCCCGGGGCCTCCAAGGCGTCCGGCGCCCCGGCCCCGCCCTGCCCGCCCTGCCCCGAGGCCGCCCCCGCGCCGACCCGGCCCGGCGCCCCCGGCCGCCTGGAGGCCATCCGCCAGCGCGGCGTGCTGCGCTGCGGCGTGCGCGACGCGATCATCCCCTTCGCCTTTGCCGACGCCGCCAGCGGGCAGATCATCGGCTTCGAGCCCGACCTGTGCCGGGCCCTGGCCCAGGAGATGGACCTGCGCGCCGAGCTGGTGGCCGTCACGCCCTCCACGCGCCTGCCGCGCCTGCTGGCGGGCGACATCGACTGCATCGCCGCGACCCTGACCCACCACCACGGGCGCGAGGCCGACCTCGACTTCTCCATCACCTATTTCATGGACGGGCAGAAGCTGCTGACCCGCGCGGGCTCGCCCGTGCGCTCCCCGGCGGACCTCGCGGCCCGGCGGGTGGGCGTCGTGGAGGACACCTTCGCGGCCCAGGCCCTGCGCGAGGCCCAGCCCGAGTGCAGCCCGCTGCCCTTCCCGGGCTACGCGGAGGCCTTTTTGGCCCTCAAGCGCGGGCAGGTCGACGCCATCAGCGCCGACGCGACCATCCTGCTCGGCCTGAAGAACTCCGACCAGGACCCCGCCGCCTGGACCATCGCCGGGGACTACATCACCGACGAACCCTTCGCCCTGGGCCTGCCGCAGAACGACTCCGCCCTGCGCGACCGCGTGAACCTCGCCCTGCAACGGCTGTGGCTCTCGGGCGAGTACATGCGGCTCTACAACCGCTGGTTCGGCCCGCACACCAAGTACTACCTGCCCACGAGCTGGCGCATGGAGGTCTGGCCCGGAGCGGCCAAAAAGCCATAAACCGCGCCCGAAACCCGGAAAAGCGCCCCCGTGCGGTTGCCATAGTCTTCCGCTTGAGGTACACCCGGTGTTCATCGGCTTGCATTCGTGTTGCAATCTCGACCTTTTCCGGAACCTTACCATGCGTCAGCGACACACGCGGGGCACATGAACCAGGCTTGTCAGGGGTGATCGCCACCGGGCGATCACCCCTTTTCTGCGCCCCGGCTCGGGAGACAGCGAGGAGCCCATGACCAACCCGAAGAAAGGACAGACCAGGATCACCATCTATCCGGACTGGTGCAAGGCCTGCGGCCTGTGCGTGGCCTTCTGCCCGGCAAAGGTGCTGGAGATCGACGTTACGGCGGGCTGCGCCCGGGCCGTGCGCGAGGAGGAGTGCATCAACTGCGGCTTCTGCGAGCTGCACTGTCCCGATTTCGCCATCGTGGTGACGCCCAGGGGCAAGACCAGAAACGGGGCCGCCCGGCCCCCCCAGGAAAACGGGGACTGACCATGAGCGCCAAACGCAAGACCGCAGCAAGGGAGATATTCGCCCTGGGGGCCGAGGCCGTCGTGGAGGGTGCGCTGCTGGCCGGATGCAGCTTCTACGGAGGCTACCCCATCACGCCCTCGTCGGAGATCATGGAAGGCATGGCCGAGCGCCTGCCCAAGACCGAGGACGGAGTGTTCATCCAGATGGAGGACGAGATCGCCTCCCTGGGCGCGTGCATCGGCGCATCCCTGGCCGGGCGCAAGGTCATGACCGCCACCTCCGGCCCGGGCTTCTCGCTCATGCAGGAGCTTATCGGCTACGGCTGCATGATCGAGGCGCCCCTGGTGCTGGTCAACGTCATGCGCGGCGGGCCGAGCACCGGCCTGCCCACCAGCCCGGCCCAGGGCGACGTGCAGCAGGCCCGCTGGGGTACCCACGGCGACCACTCCATCATCGTGCTCTCGGCCACCGACGTGCAGGACTGCCTGCACATGACCGTCAAGGCCTTCAATTTCGCCGAGAAATACCGCACCCCGGTCATCCTGCTGCTGGACGAGGTGACCGCGCACACGCGCGAGAAGATCACCGTGCCTCAGGCCAAGGACCTGGAAATCCTCTACCGCCTGCAACCCTCCATGCCGCCGGAATGGTACAAACCTTTCGAGGAGACCGTGCGCGGCGTGCCGCCCATGCCGCCCATCGGCTCGGGCTACCGCTTCCACGCCACGGGCCTGACCCACGACGACCACGGCTACCCGACCCAGAAGCCCGACGAGGTCACGGCGGCCATCTCGCGCCAGTTCCGCAAGATCGACCAGTTCTTCTTCGACATCCAGATCACCGACGAATTCCTGACCGGGGACGCCGAGGTCGGCGTGGTGGCCTACGGCTCGGTGGCCCGCTCGGCGCATCTGGCCGTGGAGCAGGCCCGCGAGCGCGGCATCAAGGCCGGGCTCATCGACCTGAAGACCCTGTTCCCCTTCCCCCGGGCGGCGGTGGAGGGCCTCTTGCGCCGCTGCCGCACGGTGATCGTGCCCGAGATGAACATGGGCCAGATCTCGCGCGAGGTGAAACGCGTCAACCCCGGCACGAGCACGGTGTGGACCATCAACCGCGTCGACGGCCACATCATCACGCCCAAGCAGATCCTTGAAAGCATCAGGAAGGGATAGTCATGGCCGAAGTCACCCAGCTCATTCATGAATACCTGCGCCACGACAAGAAGTTCCCCCACGTGCTGTGCCCGGGCTGCGGCCACGGCATCGTGCTCGGTTCGCTGATCCGCAGCGTCCACGCCCTGGGCATCGCCAAGGACGACGTGGCCCTGGTGGCGGGCATCGGCTGCTCGGGCCGCGTGGCCGTGTATGTGGACTTCAACACCGTGCACGCCGTCCATGGCCGGGCGCTGACCGTGGCCACGGGCATCAAGATGGCCAAGCCCGAGATGCACGTCATCGTCGTGCAGGGCGACGGCGACGCCCTGTCCATCGGCGGCAACCACTTCATCCACGCCGCCCGGCGCAACATCGGGCTGACCGTGCTCGTGCTCAACAACTTCATCTACGGCATGACCGGCGGGCAGTGCTCCTCGGCCACGCCCCTGGGCTGCTGGTCCACCACCACGCCCTACGGCCAGATGGAGAAATCCTTCGACTTCGTGGAGATGACCCGCGCGGCCGGGGCCAACTTCGTTTCGCGCGGCACGGTCTTCCACGTCAAGACCCTGGACAAGCTCATCCAGCAGGCCCTGACCCACGAGGGCTTCAGCCTGGTGGAGGTGCTCACGCCCTGCCACACCCAGTTCGGCCGCAAGAACAAGTTCAAGTCGCCGGTGGACATGTACCAGTGGCTCAAGAAGACCGCCACGCCCCTGGAGGCATACGAGAAGCTCGACCCGGACAAGCGCGCCGGGCGCATCCCCATCGGCGTCTTCGTGGACAACCACGAACCGGCGCTGGAAACCCGCTACGCGGCCATGCGCGCCAAGTTCGCAAAGGGGTAGGCCATGAAACCGGACATCCAGATCGACCGCTTTGAAATCTGCCTCTCGGGCCTGGGCGGCCAGGGCGTCATCACCCTGGGCAAGGTCATGGGCAAGGCCCTGGCCCTGGGCCACGGCTTCAACGTCGCCCAGACCCAGAGCTACGGCCCCGAGGCCCGGGGCGGCGCCTCGCGCACGGACCTGGTCATCAGCACCCGGCCCATCAGCTACCCCAAGACCGACAAGATCGACCTGCTGGTGGCCCTGTCCCAGGAGGCGTGCAACAAGTACTACCCGCTGATGAAGCCCCAGGCCGTGCTGCTGGTGAACACCACCCTGGTCAAGCAGATTCCCACCAACCAGTACCTGGGCCTGCCCTTCACGGAGATGAGCATCGACCGCCTGGGCCTGCCCCAGGCCATGAACACCATCGTGCTCGGTGCGGTGACCTTCCTCCTGCCCTTCGCCAAACGCTCGATCATCAAAAAGAGCCTGGAGGAATCCCTGCCCGCCAAGATCGTGGACGTGAACGTGAAGGCGCTGAACATGGGCTACCGCGAGGCCGAGAAGGCCTTCGGCCAGCCCCCGGCCATGTGGGCCGCCATGGCCCTGGCCGACAACGGCAACGGCGCCGGTGGCACCGAAAAGCCTGCCCCCAAAAAGCCCCGGGCCAAGGCCCAAAAGGCCTGAGCGCACCCGGGCGGCCCGCGCCGACGCCGCCGCGCCCAGCCAAAAACGCAACGGGCCCGCCAGGATTGTTCCTGGCGGGCCCGTCAGTTTTGAGCGGTACCGCAGCGCCGGGCGGTGCCTACAGCCCCAGCACGCGGGCCACGGTGGCCGGGATGCTCGACAGGTCCGGGCACAGGGCGAACCCGGCCTGGCTCATGGTGTCCAGCTTGGAGCGCACGCCCGTGCCCGATTCCAGGATGGCCCCGGCGTGGCCCAGGCGCTTGCCGGGGGGCGCGGTCTGCCCGGCGATGAAGCCCACCACCGGCTTGGGGAAGCCCGTGGCCGCGACCCAGCGCGCCAGGTCCTCCTCGGCGCTGCCGCCGATCTCGCCCAGAACGACCACCGCCCGGGTGTTCGCGTCGTCACGCAGCATCCCGAACAGCTCGATGTAATCCACCCCGCCGAATGGGTCGCCGCCGATGCCCACGGCCAGGCTCTGGCCGATGCCCGCCGCGGACAGGCGCGCGGCGGTTTCGTAGGTCAGGGTGCCGCTGCGCGAAACGATGGCCACCGGCCCGGGCCGGAAGGCGTGGTCGGGCATGATGCCGATCTTGGTCCGCCCCGGGGCGATGAGCCCGGGGCAGTTGGGGCCGACGAGCCGCGCGTCCGTCAGGCGCAACTGCTCGCGCACCCAGAGCATGTCCTGCTGGGTCAGGCCGTCGGTGATGCACACGATCCAGCGCAGGCCCTCGCGCGCGGCCTCCACGATGGCCTCGGGGGCGAAGGCCGGGGGCACGAAGATGATGCTGGCCTGGGCCGCATGGCGGCGCTGGGCCTCGCGCACACTGTTGTACACCGGCACCCCGCAGGCCTCCTGGCCGCCCTTGAAGGGCGTGACCCCGGCCACGATGTTCGTGCCGTAGCCCTGCATGAGCCGCGCGTGGAGCTGCGCCGTGCGCCCCGTCAGCCCCTGAACCAGCACGGGCAGCCCGGCCTCGAAGCCCAGCGCCGGGGGGAAGGGCGCGGGGGCGAACTCCAGGCTCAGGGGTCCGCCGGTCTGGCGCGGGGCCGCCGCGCCGTCCTGCCCGTCCAGTTCCTTCAGCCGGGCGATGGCCGCGCTCATGTCGCCCACGATGGTCAGCCGCTCGCCGGCCAGCCCGGCCAGGATCTCGCGGCCGCGCACGGACTGGTTGCCCGCAAGGCGCACCACCAGCGGCTTGGCCGGGGGGCGGCCCTCCAGGGCCTCGGAGAGCGCCAGGGCGACCTTCTCGCACGAGAGCACCCCGCCGAAAATGTTGATGAGCACGGCGGTGACGGCCTGATCCTCGAAAAGCAGGGCCATGGCCGTGCGCATGCGGTCGTAGTCCGCCGCGCCGCCCAGGTCCATGAAATTGGCCGCGGGCAGGCCGGAGTGGTTCAGCAGGTCCATGGTGGCCATGGCCAGGCCCGCGCCGTTGACCATGAGCCCGATGCGCCCCGACAGGCTGTGGAACGACAGCCCGGCCTCGCGGGCGATGTTCTCCTCGCGCGAGGCGTGCTCGGGCGTGTAGAAGCGCTCCATGTCCGAATGCAGGGCCAGATGGTTGTCGTCCACCTCGACCTTGCCGTCCAGGGCCGTCCAGGTGCCCTCGGCGGTGAGCGCCAGGGGGTTGACCTCGGCCAGCAGCAGCCCGTAGTGGCGCACGGCCGCGTAAAGCGTCTTCACGAACTCGCGGAAGGTGGACCAGCAGACCTTGTCCACGTCCAGGTGGAAAAACGCCGCGCGCAGGTGGAATTCCAGGAGCCCGGCTCCGGCGGGAATGTCCTGCACCAGGAGGTTGTCCCCGCTCTGGCCCTCGATGTCCACGCCGCCCTGGCGGCCCACGGTGAACACCAGCCCGCCGCGCTGGCGCGACACGGCGAAGGAGCAATAGAACTCGCGCTCGGCCCGGGCCGCGCCCTCCAGGCGCAGCAGGGGCACCTTGTGCCCGCCGATGTGCATCTCCAGCAGCTTGCGGCCCAGGGGCGCCAAGTCGGCGGCGGCGTCCACCCGCACGACGCCCCCGGCCTTGCCGCGCCCGCCCACGGGCACCTGGGCCTTGAGGTACCAGGGCAGGGGGAATGCGGGGTGTACGGTTTCCAGGGTGGCGGGAGTGAGCAACAAGCCTTCGGGAACGTCGAGGCCGGCTTCGGCGAACAGTTTTTTGCTCTGGTGTTCGTTGAGCAGCATGCGTGGGGAACCTGCCGGTTGCTGGTTGCGGGGGAGGGACGGGATGTGGCCGGTTGCGCCAGGACCGGCTCGCGTCGGAGCACGGAAAACCGCCGCGCGGCGCATTGTCGCCCATAGCACAAACGCCCCCAAGGGGAAACCTCTGATTTGCCCGCGGGCGGTCCCGAAGCACCGGGCGGAGCCCGCCGGAGCCGGAACGCAACCCGGTTGGCGAAACCCGGCCCACTCCCTTCTCAGCATCCCGGAAATACGCTAGACTGTTCCTGCCGAGAGTTTTCCAGTTCCCAGGAGGAGTTCCATGTCCGCACCCGCCCCGTCCACCCCGCGCCCCGGCCTGCGCGCCCGCTGGCGGGCCCTGCCGCGCGCGCGGCGCTGGGCCGCCCTGGCCTGCGCCGCGGTGGCGCTCTATCTGTTTTGCGGCTTCCTGGTGCTGCCCGCCGTGCTGCGCGCCGTGCTGCCCGCCCAGGCCGGGCAGGCCCTGGGCCGCGTCGTGACTCTGGAGCGCGTGCGCTTCAACCCCCTGACCCACAAGCTGACCCTGGAAGGCCTGACCGTGGCCGAGGCCCCTGCCGGAGCGCCCGCCGACGCCGGAGCACCTGCGGCCAATGCCACGGCTCCATCCGCAGCCACCACAGCAGCCAACGCCACAACCAACGCCACCGCCGCGCCCGCCCCGGCGCCTTTCGTGTCCGTGCGCAGTCTGGAGGTCAATGCCTCGTCGTTCTCCCTGCTGCGCCTGGCCGTGCTGGTGGACGAGGTGCGCCTGACCGGGCCCAGGGTCCATCTGATCCACCAGGGCGAGGGGCAATACAATTTCTCGGACATCGTCCGGCGGCTGGCGGGCGACGAACAGGCCCGCGAGGACGCCGCCCAGGTCGACCCCGCCGGGCCCTTCCCCCTGGTGGTCAGCAACTTCGTCATCGAGGACGGCGGGCTGATCTTCGAGGACCGGCCCGCGGGCCGCACGCACACCGTGGAGCACCTGGACCTCGTGGTGCCCTTCACCTCCACCCTGCCCGGCGACACCGAGCGCGACGTGGAGCCCCTGCTGCGGGCGGTGGTCAACGGCACCGCCGTGCAGGCCACGGGCCGCACCCGGCCCTTTGCCCAGTCCCTGCGCACGGAATTCTCACTGCGCCTGGACGCCCTGGACCTGCTGGCCTACGCGCCTTACGCGCCCCTGCCGCCGGAAGTGCGACCCACGGGCGGTACGCTCTCGCTGGACATGCGCCTGGCCTTCGAGCGCTCGGGCGGCGTGCTGCCCGGGCTGGCCCTGGAAGGCACGGCCCGGGTGGACGGCCTGAACCTGACCTGGGCCGACGGACGCGAACTGGCGGGCTTCGAAAGCCTGGAGCTGGACCTGGAGCGCCTGAGCCTGGACCAGGGCCTGCTGCGGCTGGCAGCGGTGCGCCTTGTGCGGCCCCACGCGGCCCTGGAGCGCGACGCGGGCGGCGGGCTGGACTGGACCCGCCTGCTGCCCCCGGCCGCCCCCGGGCCCGAGGCGACGCCGAAGGCGGCCCGGACCGCCTCCCGGGAAGCAGACAACGCCACGGCCGAACTCGCCGCCGACGCCGAGGCCGCGCCCGAGGCCGAGGCGCCGCCGTCCGGCTTCACGGTGGAGGTCGCGGCGTTGGAAGTCTCCGAAGGGCGCCTTGAATTCACTGACCATCCCGGCGGCCGACGCCTGCACAAGACCCTGGCGCCCATCGCCCTGAGCGTGGACAACTGGACCAGCGCCCCGGACCCCGCCCTTCCGGCGTCCTTCTCCCTGGCCGTCGGCCCGGCGGACGGCGAGCAACTCGTGGCCGCCGGAACGGCCACCGCGAGCCCCCTGGCCGTGGACGCCAGCCTGGGCCTCTCCGGGCTGGACCTGCCCGCCTACGCCCCCTACTACGCGGACCTGCTGCCCCTGCGGCTGGCCTCGGGCACCCTGCGCCTGGGCGCCAACTGCACGCTGGCTCCCGGGTCCGACGGCACCGTGCAGGTGGTGGTGGACAAGCTCTCCCTGGGGCTGGCCCGGTTCGCCCTGGCCGCGCCCCGGGCCGCAGACCCTCTGCTGACCCTGACCAGCCTGGAACTGGCCGGAGGCCGCGTGGACCTCGCCGCGCGGCAGGTCGGCGTCCAATCCCTGACCCTGGATGGCGCCGCCCTCGCCGCCACGCGCCTGGAGTCCGGCGAAGTGGACCTTGCGGCCCTGCTCGCCGCCCCCGACGGGCAACAGGGCGCCCGCCCCGCAGCCGCGCCGTCCGCCCCGGCCGAGCCAGGAGCGGCCTGGAGCGCGACGCTGGAGCGGCTGCACCTGGGCGAGTGGGAACTGCGCTTCGCCGACCGCACCCTGCCCGCGCCCGCCGCCCTGCTCCTGCGCGTGAACGAACTGACGCTGTCGGACATCTCCTGGCCCATGCAAAACACCATGGATTACACTCTGGACGCGGCTCTGGGCGACGCCCGGGCCACGGGCGGCCTGCTCCTGAGCGGCAGCCTCGTGCCCCAGGGCGGCCTGCCCGCGCGCGTTGCGGGCGACCTGGAACTGAAGGCCGTGCCTCTGGCGCCCTTCGGGCCCTACCTCGCCGCGAGCCCGGCAACTTCGGCCCTGAGCCTGGACCGGGGCACACTGTCCCTCGGCGGGCGCTACGAACTGGAGCCCCTGGCCCCGGGCCAAGCTTCCGGCCAGGCACCCGGCCAGACGCGGAACCGGGCGCCAGCCCTGAACCTGCGCCTGGGCGGCGGCCTGCGCGGCCTGGCCCTGGGCGCCGGGGGCAGCCCCCTGGCGGCTCTGGAAGCCCTGGACCTGCGCGGGCTGACCGTCCGCGTGGCCGACCTGGGCGCCCCGCAGCCCGTAGCGGCCCTGGAGAGCCTGGGCCTCAAGGGGCTGGCGCTGCGCGATCCCGGCCAGCCCCGCGACGCCGCCGCCCTGGCCGCCCTCACCGTGCGCGATGCCCGGGTGGATCTGCCCGCCCGCTCCGTGGCCGTGGCCATGGTGGATGTACAGGCACCGGAACTGCGGCTGGTGGTCGCGCCCGACGGCACCCTGAACCTCGCGCGCATCGCCCGCCGCGCCCAGGGCCTGCCCGAAAAGGCGCCCGAACAAGCGCTGGCCTCCGGCGCCGCCCAGGAACAGGGCACCGCCGCGCCCGGCCCCGGGGCCGAGGCTACGCCCGCGCCCGAACCCTTCACTCTGAGCCTCGACACCCTGGCCGTGGACGGCGGAGCCGTGCGCTTCCGCGACCAGAGCCTGAGCCCCGCCTTCTCCTCGACCATGGAGAACCTGACCCTGCGCCTGGAGGGTCTGTCCACCGCGCCCGGCGCCCCGGCCAGCCTGAGCGCCGAGGCCACCCTGGACGGCCACGCGCCCCTGGCGCTGACCGGCAACACCGCGCCCACGGACCAGGGCCTGAACCCCTCCTTGCGGCTGACCGTTCGCGGGCTGGACCTGACCCAACTCTCGCCCTACGCCCTGCGGGCCATCGCCCATCCCGTAAGCACCGGCGTGCTCGAAGCCGATGCACGCCTGACCGTGGCCGGGCGCGACGTAAGCGCGGACAGCCTGCTGCGCCTGATCCGCTTCGACCTGGGCCGGAAGCAGCAGGTCGAGGGCGCCAGCGACGCGCCCGTGGGCCTGGCCCTGTCGCTGCTGCGCGATTCCAACGGCGACATCGTGCTGGACATCCCCGTGCGCGGCAACCTGGACGACCCCGAGTTCCGCCTGAGCCGTGTGGTGTTCCGGGCGGTGATGAACCTGCTGGTCAAGGCCATGACCTCGCCCTTCGCCCTCATCGGCAGCATGTTCGGCGGCGGCGCCAGCCAGGACCTGGACACCCTGGTCATGGTTCCGGGCCGGACGGAACTGGGCCCGGAAAGCCGGGCCAAGCTGGACACCGTGGCCAAGGCCCTGGCCGAGCGCCCGGGGCTGGTGCTGGAAATCGGCGGGGTGGCCCTGCCCGGCGAACTGCCCGCCCTGGCCGAGCGGCGCTTCCGCCGCGCCGTGCGCCTGGCGCGCTACAACGAACTCAAGGACCAGGGTCAGGCCCCGGCGTCGGTGGAGGAAACCCCGCTCTCGCCCGAGGAATACGAAGACGCCCTGACCGAGGCCTACAAGAAGGCCCCCTTCGACAAGCCGACCACCATGCTCGGCTTCGTGGCCGACCAGCCCGTGGCCGAGATGGAGCGCATGCTGCGCGAGCATCTGGCCCCCGGGTCGGATGACCTGCCCGCCCTGGCCCAGCGGCGGGCGCGCAGGGTCCGTGAGGCCCTGGTCGAACGCGGGGCGGACCCGGCGCGAATGCAACTGGTGGAAGCCCCGGCGCCTGCCGCCGGTGCCGAACCCGGGGTACGCCTGTTCCTGCGCTAGAAACCCCGGAAGGCCTCCGCAAAACACCAGGAACGACTCGCAGCAGCCGAAAAGACGGCGGGAACCCAGGGCTCCCGCCGTCTTTTTCCTGCGCGCCCCAGGTGCCGCCGGGGCGTCACCCGGCGGGCCGGGTTCTTCGGTTTTCAATCACGCAGAGGCAGAAGGGGCACCAGTTTCGGTGTGCGCATTGCGGAGGGGAAACCGCAACGTCTTTGGCCAGAGCGGAGTCTCATAGCTGCTCCGGTCCTGCGGGAATTCCGCTTTTTGTCTTTCCCCCTCTTGGACGGCACCCCGGACGTTTTGCCCCGCCCTCCAATACGTCCACAGCTTCCAGATCGATGGGCGAGCCTTCCTGCCATGTGGCCCAGTGACGCCGGGCCTCGTGACTTGTCTGACGGTTTCGGCCCGGGCGTCCTCCCCGGGCCGGGCGGCGTCGTTGTCGCCTCCGGACGCGGCGGGCCGGGCCGGGGCCGGGGTGCCCTGGCGCGAGGCCATGCTTTGCCCACCGAAGCAGGAGCCAGCTTATTTCACCACCCCCAACGGAGAATGAAAAAACCCCGGGCATCGTTTCCACAAACGGCACCCGGGGCCGGTCCACTCCTGCGAATGGATCGCATCAGGGTCAAGGCATGCTAGCCGGGCTCCATGCCCAGGGCCCGTTCGGTGAGGAACTTGCGGCCCGTGGCCCGCAGGATGCGTTCCACGGCCTCGCGTTGCGGCGCGCCGCTGGCCGCCAGCCCTTCGATGATTCCGGCCAGCCGCCGCTCCTGGGCCAGATAGGCGCGCATGGCTTCCAGGGGCGCACTTCGCCCGGCCAGGGCACGCATCCAGCCGATGCCTTCGGCATAGACCGCCCGCGAGGCCGCATGCGCCGCCACCAGGGCCGTGACGTGGGCCAGGGGCACCCGCCCGGTCAGCCGCTCCTCGTAGCGCTCCACGAGCACCGGCGGACAGTAGTCCAGCAGCAGGGCGTACAGCGCCGGGTCGTCGCGCAGGGCCCGCGCGTCGCCCAAGCCGGCCTTGAGTGCCGCGTCCAGGGCGTCGGCCAGGGCGTTGATCTCCCGCGAAAGCTCCACTGTCAGCGCCGTCAGGGGCCGGGCGCCGCCCGCCGCGCGGTATTCGCGCACCAGAAGCCGCGCCTCGTCGCGCGCCCGGCGGCGCAGGATGGCCAGCACCTGGGCCACGTATTCGTCCTTGATGGCCAGGAACTCGTCGTCGGACAGGGCCAGCCCGGCCAGTATCTCGTACGACGAACTGATGACCCCGCACTTGTTGGCGCTGGCGCCGTGGACCACCAGCACCCCGCTTTCCTGGAGCCGGTCGCGCGCCTCCGGCGAGAGGAACAGGTTCGCCCCCTCCACCACCGCCCGGGCCGAGGGTTGCCCGCCGGGCAGCAGGAAGTCCTGCCAGTTGTCCTCGTTGATGGTGTCGGGGCGGCCTCCGGCGGGGATGAACAGATCGGCCACGGCGGTGTTGTGCAGCGTGTCGCGCAGGCGCGCGCCGCCCGGGTCGGTGGTGCGCACGCAAAAGGCGCCCGCCCCGCGCAGCAGCCCGGGGTCGAATTCGGCCACGCCCAGGTCCGCGTCGGCCAGGCGCAGCAGCTCGCCGTGGTCCAGGCCGTCCGGGTCGTAGAGGGCGCCGTGGCCGTCGGAGGCCGAAACGATGCGCACCCGGGGCCCGTGGTCGCGAATGAGGATGCGCATGGCGTTGGAGGCCACGTCGCCGCGCGTGCCGCCGGTGAACTTGACCGAGAAGGGCTGGGTCTGCGGGTCGATGCCCAGCAGGCGCAGGATTTCCTCGGCAAAAATCACCACGCCCAGGGAGGTCACGCCGTAGCGCTTGTGGCTGATGCCCGTGCGCGGTTTGGAACTCATGAGCGCGGCGGGCCAGCGGTAGCCCCGGGCCCGGGCCCGGGCCACGATCCATTCGATGTGCGCGGGGGTGATGTTCTCGTCGGGCCCGAGGTAGACGACCTCGTCGCGGCCCAGGTGGTCCGTTACGCGGCGCAGGCTGTGGCGCTCCCTGCCCCCCGCCCTGGAAGTCAGGATGAGGTCCAGCAGGGCGTCCACCATGGATTTCAGGGCCAGGTCGCGGTCCGCCCCCGGGCCCAGGAGCAGGACGGCCTTGGAGCCGCCCTCGGGGATGTCCTTGTTCTTGCTCTGCTGGCTCATGGCCAGGGCCGTGACCTCGGCGAACTGGCGCCCGGCCTCCAGCTCGAACTGCGCCGGGTCCGCCGTGGGCACGATGCGCACCCCGCCCCGGGCCATCTCGCGGTAACGCACATGGAAGGCCTGATAGTGCGCCCCGTGGAAGAAGAAGATGCCGTAGGGCGCCTCGCCCCCGGCGCCGGTGCCCGGAGGGCCCGCATGGCCGCCGGGCCCCGGGCGGCCGGGCAGGCGGGTCAGCACCGCCGGGGCCAGCCGGAACCCCAGCCCGAAGCGGCCCTCCAGGTAGAAATTGGTCCGCAGGGTGTGGGTCACGAAGGTTTCCAGGACCTGGAAGACCCGCGCGGGCACGCCCGAGGCGCCGGGCGCGATGGCCGCACGGGCCGCGCGCAGGGCGCGCAGGGCCTCGGCCTCGCGCCGGGCGCGGCCCCGGGCCGCCGCCGGGTCGAAACGGGCCGCGAAATAGTCCAACAGGGCCCGGGCCGCCCCGGGCTGGCCGAGAACCGCCGCCGCGACGTTGGCCGTGGTGTAGGCGTAAGGGTCCAGCCCGTGCAGGAACTGGTGGGCAAAGGCCGCTGACGCGCCCAGCAGGGCCACGTCCGCCAGGGTGAAGGCGGGCGCGCCCAGCAGGGCGTCCAGGGGCTGGTCCGGCGCCTGCCACTTCACCGTGCGCAGCGCGGCGGCCAGTTCGGCCCAGCGCTCCGGGGCCAGGGCCGGGCTGTCCTCGGGCAGATAGATACTGACCACGCAGAAGGGCCGCTGCGGCGTGGCATACACGTCGGCGTAGGCCCGGGCGACCTCGGCCCCGGCCCGGCGCAGGATGCGCACGATGGCCAGCAGCGCGCCCCGGGCGGGCGGCTCCATCATGGCCACCACCAGCCGCGACTGGGCCGGGTAGACCCCGGGCTCCAGGGTCACCTCCACGCCCTCGCGGCCCCGGATGCGCCGCCACAGGGCGAAGTGGCGCATGGCGCGCCCGGCCTCGAACCGCTGCACGCAGTCGTCCGTGGCACCGGCCAGGAAGCGGCGGAACTCCGCCGCCTGCCGGGCGGGCAGGCCGCCCTCGGCGCGCGCGCGCTCCACGGCGGCGGCAAAGGCCGGGCCGTCGGGGTCCACCCGGCGGGCCGGGGCGGTGATGAACGTATCCAGGCGCAGACGGCCGTCGCGGGTGTGCAGCATACGCGCGCCGAGGATGCTGCGCGGGGCCATGCCCGCCACGGCGGCGGCCAGTTCGTCCATGCCCCCGCCCGGGGAAAGCACCGTGCGCCGCGTGCCGCAGGGGCTTTCCAGGGTCACCACCTGGCCCTGGGTCAACACCTGGCCGGAAACCAGGGCCCGCAGGTGCGCGGCCTGCTCCTCCTCGCCGTGGGTGCGGAAGTAGTAGTCGGGCATCTGGGCGAAAAACCAGGGCACCACCTCGCGGGAGGCGGCGTCCAGGCGGCGGGCCAGCAGCTCGCGCATTGCCTTTATACGCCGGGTGCGTTCGGCGGCGGGGTCGTGATCCGGGGCCGGGGCGGAGACGGGAACGGAGACGGGGCGGGGCATCACGAAGCTCCTTGCCGGGCTCCGGGCCCGGCAGGCCGGGCGGCGGGAGCGGCGTCGCGGGCCGGGGGCTCGGCCACCCCCGTGGCCAGACAGCGCGCCCAGTCCGCGCGACCGTTGGCCTCGGCCAGGGCGGCGGCCGCCTGCCAGTCGTACACGACCTCAAAAAGCTCGGCGCGCCAGCCCGCCCCGGTGCGCTCCAGCACGGCGTAGCGTGCGTGGGGCGAGCCGCAGCTCATGGCGTGGGGCGGCTGGTCGTCCGCATAGGCGGGCAGGCCCACGCTGCCGGGGTTGACCACCAGACGGCGGCCCGTGTCGAGCACGCGCGGGATGTGCGAGTGGGCGCAGAGCACGAGGGGGTAGTTCCAGCCCATGAGATCGGCCTCCACGTCCCCGGCCGGGCGGAGCACGGGGCGGCCCGAGGTCACGTCGTCCAGCAGGTAGCGGGTGTCGTCGCAAGGCGTGCCGTGACACAGCAGCACCCCGGCCTCCAGGGTCATGGCCCAGGGCAGGGCCGCCAGGCGGGTCAGCTCCCAGGCGGGCAGCGCGGCCAGGACGTAGGCCAGCGTCGGGCCGGGCTCCGGGGGCGGCGTGAGCAGCAGGCGGTCCTGGTTGCCCGCGATGGTGACCATGGGTCGGCCGGCCAGCAGGTCGGCGGTGCCCGCCGGGTCCAGCGGGCCGTAGTGGATGTCTCCCAGGTTCACGAACAGGTCCGCGCCCTGGCGCGCGGCGTGCTCCAGCACGGCGGCCAGGGCAAAGGAGTTGCCGTGGATATCGGCAAGAACGGCCAGACGCATGAGCTTCCCCCTCGGCTTCTCCCGGGCGCGGCCCGGAAGCGGTTCCTCTCCGGCATACACGTTTTTGCGGCCCGCGAACAGCCCCGAGGCCGGAATATCGAAGGGGGCCTTCCCCTCCCAACCCTCCGCCCGGCTTGACGCCGCGCGCCGCCCTGCCTACCCTGGCCGAATACGGCCTTCCCGCCCGCGCAAACGCCATGCCCGACGCCACGCACGCCACTGCGCCCAGCCGCGCCCCGCTCCCGCCCGAAAGCGGGGCACCCCTGCTGGCGGGCATCGACGCCTGCAAGGGCGGCTGGGTGGTGGCCCTGGCCCCGGGCTGGCCCCTGGCCGCGCCGCCGCGCATCCTGCTGCTGCCCGACTTCGCCGCCGTGCTGCGCGCCGTGGCGCACTGCCCCTGCGCGGGGCTGGACATGCCCGTGGGCCTGCCCTCGGGGGCCGGGGTGCGCCGCTGCGACCTGCTGGCCCGCGAGGAGTTGCTCCGGCTGGCCGGGCCTGCGGAAACGGCCGCGCGCGGGACCGGGTCGCGGGTCTTCCTGGCCCCGCCGCGCGAGACCCTGGCCGCCGCCACGCCCGGCCGGTTCCAGGCCCTGCACCGCGCGGCGCGCGGCGTGGGAGCCGGGTTGCCCGTGTGGGGCATCGTGCCCCGGCTGCGCGAGGTGGACGCGGCCATGACCCCGGCCCTGCAGGAACGCGTGGTCGAAACCTACCCCGAGCTGACCCTGGCCCGGCTGGCCGGGCGCACCCTGCCCTCCAAGCACGGCGCCCCGGGCCTGGAAGCCCGCCGGAAGCTGCTGTGCGGCGCGGATTGCGCCTGGGCCGACAAGGGCGTACGCTGTGGCACGGTGGCCGCCGCGCCCCACGACCTGCTCGACGCCGTGGCCTGCCTGGCCGCCGCCTGCGCGCGCCGTCAGGGCCGGGCCCTGCGCCTGCCCGGGCAGGCCCCGCCGCACGACGCGCGCGGCCTGCGGATGGAAATCTGGTTCTAGCCCAAGAAAGCCCAAGCCCGGAACGACCGACCATGCCCCTGCTCAAGCCCTCCACCCTGCGCTACCTGAAAGAGGCCGCCAAGATTCCGCGTTATCCGCTGCTGGAGCGGCTGCACGGCTACATCTACCTGCGCTGGCCGTACACGTACATCGGCCTGGGCGTGGGCACGCACCCCATGCGCCGCCTGCTCGCGCCCCTGGCGGCCCTGGCCACGCGCCTGTACCCCACCGGGCCCGACGACGGCACCGACCCGGAGCGCATCTCCTGGGCCGACAGCTACCACGGCAAGGCCCTGCCCCTGGACGAAGCCCGGCGTCTCGTCACCGTGCGCCGCGACATCGAGATCCGCAACCTGGAAAAAATCATCCCCTACAAGCGGGCCCGCGACCTGGTGCTCCGGCACCCCGAGCGCATCGTGGCCCTGGAGTGCCCCTGCCGCTCCGCGCGCGAAAACCCCTGCCTGCCGCTGGACGTGTGCCTCATCGTGGGCGAGCCCTTCGCCAGCTTCGTGCTGGAGCACCACCCGGACAAGAGCCGCCGGATCAGCCCCGAGGAGGCCGTGGCCATCCTGGAGCAGGAGGACCGGCGCGGGCACGTGCACCATGCCTTCTTCAAGGAGGCCCTGCTCGGCCGCTTCTACGCCATCTGCAACTGCTGCTCCTGCTGCTGCGGAGCCATGCAGGCCCAGCGCAACGGCATCCCCATGCTCTGCTCCTCGGGCTACGTGGCCGAACTGGACGGCGAAACCTGCGTGAGCTGCGGGCTGTGCGCCAAGCGCTGCCAGTTCCACGCCCTGACCTTCGAGGGCGGCGTCACGCGGCTGGACCCGGCGCTGTGCATGGGCTGCGGAGTCTGCGTCAACGCCTGCCCCAAGGGCGCCCTGAGCCTGCGCCGCGACGCCGCGCGCGGAGAGCCGCTGGAGATCGAGGCCCTGCTGGCCCACGCGGAGCCGGGCGCGGCGTAAGGCCCCGCCCGGCGTGCAAAAGGCCCCGGCGCAACGCTGCGTCGGGGCCTTTTCCACAGGGCCGGAACCTGACCGCCGGAGGCGGGGCGGGCTCAGAGCCCGGCCAGGGCCGCCTCGGGCGCGGCGGTGGGCGGCACGTCCTGCGGGGCTTCGACCGCCACGGCCGTGAGCTCCTGGGCCGAGAACACGCGGTCGATGTCCAGGATCATGATGAAGCGCTCGCCGACCTTGGACATACCGTGGATGAACTCGGCGCGGATGCCCGTGCCCATGCGCGGCGGCGGGGCGATGTCCTCCCCGGCCAGCTCGAAGACCTCGCGCACCGAGTCGGCCAGGGCGCCGAGAACCACGCCCTCGCCCTCCATGGCCGCCTCGACGATGATGACGCAGGTGTCCACGGTCTGCCGGGTGGCCTGCATGCCGAACTTCAGGCGCAGGTCGACCACCGGCACGGCGTGGCCGCGCAGGTTGATGACCCCGCGCATGAATTCCGGCGCGCGCGGAATCCGCGTCACGCTTTGGAATTCCAGCACTTCGCGGACTTTGGAAATGTCCAGCGCGTACAGTTCGTCGTCGAGCACGAAGCTCAGGTACTGGCGCACTCCGCCCGCATCCGACTCTGCCATGATCGCCTCCCCTGGGGCCCGGACTCCCCGCTACGTATCCCATACCCTAGCGGCATTGGCCGCCGTGTCAAGTCTCCGCTGAACGCCCGGCCAGGGTCGCGGCCAGAACCCCGGCCAACTGCTCGGGGTCGATGGGCTTGGCCAGGTAGGCGTCCATGCCCGCGGCCAGGAAACGCTCGCGGTCGCCGCGCATGGCGTGGGCCGTCATGGCCACGATGGACACCGTGGACGGCGTCGGGCCGGACCGCAGGGCGCGGATGCGCCGCGTGGCCTCCAGGCCGTCCATGTCGGGCATCTGGATGTCCATGAGCACGCAGTCGAAGCGCTCGCGGCCCAGGGCCTCCAGCACCGTGCGCCCGGAGTTGGCCGTGACCACCTCGTGGCCCATGCGCTCCAGCACGCGCCGGGCGTAGATCATATTGACCATGTTGTCCTCGGCCAGCAGGATGCGCAGCGGCCCGGGGGCGCACGGCCCCTGCGGGCAGGCGGCCTGGGCCTCGCCCGACGCCACGCGGCACACGGCGGTGAACTCGAAGCACGAGCCCTGCCCGGGCTCGGACTGCACGCTGATGCCCCCGCCCATCATCTCGGCCAGGCGGCGCGAGATGGTCAGCCCCAGGCCCGTGCCCTGGTAGCGGCGGCGCAGGGAGCCGTCCACCTGGCTGAAGCTCTCGAAAATCTCGCCCTGCTTGTCCTTGGGGATGCCGCAGCCCGTGTCGCGCACGGAAAAGTGCAGGGCCACCGGCGCACCCGGCGCGTCGGTTCCGCCGCCCATGGGCAGCGGCTCGCGCGTCACGCGCACCGCGACCTCGCCCCGGTCCGTGAATTTCACGGCGTTGCCCACCAGGTTCACCAGCACCTGGCGCAGCCGCCCGCCGTCGCCCAGCAGCCGGTCGGGCACGTCGTCGTCCACGGTCCAGTGCAGGGCCACGCCCTTGCGGCGCACCTCCACGGCGAAAATCTCGGCCACCGAGCGCACGAACTGGCGCAGCAGGAAGCGTTCCTCGGTCAGTTCCAGCTTGCCGGCCTCGATCTTGGAAATGTCCAGGATGTCGTTCAGCACGCGCAAGAGCGCCCGGCCCGAGTCGCGCAACATTTCCAGGTTGGCGCGCTGCTCGGTGGTCAGCTCGGAGTCCAGGGTCAGGTCGGCCATGCCCAGGATGCCGTTGAGCGGCGTGCGGATCTCGTGGCTCATGTTGGCCAGGAATTCGGACTTGCTGCGCGAGGCGGCGTTGGCCGCGCGCCCGGCCTCGTGCAGGGCCTCCTCGCTCATCTTGCGCTCGATGGCCAGGGCCACCTGCCGCGAGACGGCCTCCATGATGCCGATGTCCTCGCGGCTGAAGTAGGTCGCGTCGGTGTAGTCCTGCACGGCCATGGCGCCGATGACCTTGTCGCGCACCAGAAGCGGCACCCCCAGCCAGACCCGCGACATGGTGCCCACGGGGGTCAGCCCCGTGTCCCGGCGGCGTTCGATCATTTCGGCCCGGGTCAGCATCAGCGGGCGTCCGGTGCGGATGACCTCCAGGGTCAGGCTCGATGTCCCCGGGTTGGAGATGTCACGGACTTCAAAGAACGAGCCGTCCATCTCGTCGCGGAAATAGGGGAACACCAGGCGGTCGTTCTTCTCGTCCAGCAGGGCGATGAAGAAATTGCGCGCCCGCAGGATTTCCATGAAGATGCCGTGGATGCTTTCGTAGAGATGATTCAGGTCGCGCGTGGCGCTCACGGCGTCGGAAATGCGGTAGAGCAGGTACGTCACGGCCTCGGAATGCTTGCGCTTGGCGATGTCCACCGCCGTGAGCAACAGGCCTTCCATTCCGCCCTGGCCGTGCACGGCGCACAGCTCGGCCAGCGCCGGAAACACCGCGCCGCCCCGGCGGGCCATCTCGTATTCCTCGGCCACGCGCCCGCGGTCCCGGCCCAGGGCGTCCAGAATCCGGGCCAGGGTCTGGCGGCCGTCCCCGGCGAAAAGTTCGTCCAGGGGCCTGCCGAGCATCTGCTCGCGCGCCACGCCGAACATCTTCTCCGCACCGGGGTTGAACTCCGCGATGCGCGGCCTGGGCCCGGTGCCCTCGGCCAGGATCATGGCCACCATCTCCGAGCCCTCGAACACGGCCCGCTGCCGCGCCAGGCTCTGGCGCAGCAGCCTGCGCGCCACCTCGCCGCGCTCGACCTCGGCCACCAGGGTCCGGCGCTGGCGACGCCCGGCCCACAGGGCCATGCCCAGAGGCCCGGCGACCAGCACCAGCGCGCCCAGGACGATAAGGGTAAAGTGCAGCCCGCTGCAGGCGTCCGGACGCAAAAGAACCCACTGCGCCGTCGAGGCCAGGGCCACGGCGGCGGCGATCAGGCATCCGGTACGCCAGGGCCCGGGCGAAGGAGCTTTGAAGGCTGCCATAGTTGCCGCAACATAGCACACCGAAACAGGTGCGCAAAAGAGGAAAAGAGGAAAAGCAGTACAGGCGTCCTCCTCCCGGGGGGGGGCCCGGGAGAAGGACGCCCCGCCGGGCTAGCCCTGGAGCAGCGGCCGCAGGTCGTGGGCCACGTCGCGCAGCACGTCCTGCAAGGCCTGGCGCAGCAGATCGCGGAAGCGCGTGTCCGACGGAGTGACGAAGGTCCGCTCCCAGCGGCCGCGGTAGGTCTTCTGAAGCACGGTCTTGCCGCCGCGCTCCAGGGTCAGGTTCAGTTCCAGCTCGGTCACGTAGTCGAAGCCGTCGCGCGTGACCGAAAGCTTGACGACCTCGCCGCGCAGGCGCTGGTCGGGCACGAAGGGCGAGTCCTGGTCCGCGCGGACGACCTCGCAGCCCCGGGCGCCCAGCTCGGTTTGCAGGGCCCGGGCGACCCACTGCTCCACCGTGCCCCCGGCGGGGTACAGGGCGATGTTGCGATCACGCCCGATGTCCGCGCCGGAGCGGCGATCCGCAAAGGGGCCGATGCCCAGAGGCTGGGCGCACAGGTTCTCGGCCTGGCCCACGGCCAGGTATTCCAGGGGCACGAGGTTGGTCTTGGGTCCGCACCCGGCCAGAACGGCCAGGGCCAGGGCGCAAAGCACGAAAAGATGCAGTCGTTTCATGACGAAATCTCCATGATGACGGTGGTGTTGGCGCACCCTACCCCAGGCCCGGGCCGCCCGCAAGACGCCCCGGAAGCGGCACCCGGGCAGCGTTCCGCAGCACCCCTCTCCCTCCGCCGGGCCGCCCGGCGGCTTGACTTTGCCCGCCCCGCGTGGGATGCCCCGCTCAACCAGCAAGGACGCCGCCATGCACGACAACGACGCCACCCAACGCTTCCTGGACAGCCTGCCCGAACTGGCGCCGGACCAGGAATTCCGCTTCGCCTGCCACCCGCAGGTGCCCTGCTTCAACGCCTGCTGCGGCGACCTGAACCTGATGCTCACGCCCTACGACGTGCTGCGCCTGCGCCGGGCCCTGGGCGAGCCCAGCGCCGAGTTCGTCCGCACCCGGGCCCATGTGGCCCTGGCGCCGGACACCGGCCTGCCCCTCATGCGCCTGCGCATGCGCGACGACAAGCGCCGCAGTTGCCCCTTCGTCAGCCCGCAGGGCTGCACGGTCTACCCCGACCGGCCCTCGGCCTGCCGGACCTATCCCCTGGGCCGGGCCACGCGCCTGGACGAGGACGGCGCCGTACGCGAGCGCTTCTTCCTGGTCCGCGAGAGTCACTGCAAGGGCTTCGGCCAGGACAGCGCCTTCACCCCCGCCACCTGGCTGACGGACCAGGAGCTGGCCATCTACAACGCCAGCAACGACCGCACCATGCGCCTCATGGCCCGCATCAAGGCCACCGGGAAACCCGTGGACCCGCGCCGGGCCAACATGGCCGCCCTGGCCCTGTACCAGCTCGATTCCTTCGGCGACTTCATCCGCGACACCGGCCTGCTGGGCCGCCTGGAAATGGCCCCGGGCCGGGCCGAAGCCGTGCTGGCCGACGAGGCCGCGCGCCTGGAGTTCGCCCAGGACTGGCTGACCCTGGTGCTCTTCGGCTGCTGCGAAGGGCTGGCGGTGCGCCGGTGAGCCCCGCCGCCCTGCCGCCCTGCCCCAAGGTCGTGCCCCGGGCCGAGGCCGCCGCGCGTCTGGCGGCCCTGCGCCCCGGGCGCCGTGTGGTCTTCACCAACGGCTGCTTCGACATCCTGCATCCCGGCCACGCCGATCTGCTGGCCCGGGCCCGGGCCCTGGGCGACCTGCTGGTGGTCGGCGTGAACGACGACGCCTCGGTGCGCCGTCTCAAGGGCCCGACCCGCCCGGTGAACCCCGTGGCCGACCGCATGTTCGTGCTCGCCGCCCTGGCCAGCACCGACCTGGTGACCTCCTTTGCCGAGGACACGCCGCTGGAACTCATCCGCGACCTGCGCCCCGAGGTGCTGGTCAAGGGCGGGGACTGGAGCGTGGAGCGCATCGTGGGCCGCGAGGTGGTGGAAGCCGCCGGGGGCCGGGTGCTGTCCCTGCCGCTTTTGCCCGGCTACGCCACCACCGGGCTCATCGAGCGCATCCTCGCCGCCCGCGGCGGCACCTGAGCCCGGCCGGGCACCGCCACCGTCATGCGCCGTTCCGCTTTTTTCATCGGCTGCCTCTGCGCCCTGGGCGCGACCATGATCTGGTCGGGTAATTTCGTGGTTTCGCGCGGGCTGGGCGAGGTCTTCCCCCCGGTGCGCCTTGCGCTTCTGCGCTGGATCACGGCCACGGCGGCCATCCTGCCCTTCGGGCTGGCCGCCACCCTGCGCCAGCGGGCCCTGCTGCGCCGCCACCTGGGCTACGTCCTGGCCTCGTCGCTGCTTGGCGTGTCGACCTTCAACACGCTCATCTACATCGCCGGGCGGCATACCGAGGCCATGAACATGGCCCTCATCGCCACCTCCACCCCGGTGTTCCTGATGACCATCTCGGCTCTGTTCCTGGGCGAACGGGTCACGGCCCGGGCCTTTGCCGGGGCCGGGGTGGCCGTGTGCGGGGTGGTGCTGCTGGTGACGCGCGGCGAGCCCGCGCGGCTGCTGGAGCTGCAATTCAACCCCGGCGACGCGCTGATGCTCCTGGCGGCCCTGCTGTTCTCCTGCTACAGCCTGCTCTTGCGCCACCGCCCGGCGGAGCTGAACCAGGGCGCCCTGCTGACGGCGACGTTCGCTCTGGGCGCCGCGGGGCTGGTGCCCTGGGCGCTGTGGGAGGCCTGGAGCCTGCCCCCGGGCGGCGCGCAGGTGACCCTGCGCGTTGTGGGCGCGGTGCTCTACATCGGCGTGGGCGCTTCCGTGGCGGCGTATTTCCTGTGGGCCCGGGCCCTGGAGCAGGCCGGGCCGACCATGGCCGGGCTCATCTACTACACCCTGCCGCTGTTCAGCGGGCTGGAGGCCGTGGCCCTGCTGGGCGAACCCCTGACCTGGGTCCACGCCACCAGCGGCGCGCTCATCGTGGGCGGCATCGCCCTGGCCACCCTGCGCCGGGGCAGCTAGACGCACGGGCCGCGCCCCCCCAGCCGCAGGCCACGCAAAACCGGGCTTCCTCGCCACCGCAACGGCGAAGAAGCCCGGTTTTTTACGCAAAGGCCCGGTCACAAGGCCCCAGTCGCAAACGCCAAGGCACGGGCGACCGGGGCGCGGCCTAGCCCTTGCCCCCCGCCTTGCCGCCGCCCAATTCCTCCAGCACGCGGGCCACGGCGGCGAAGTCCATGTCGCCCAGGCCCCGGGCCCGGCCCACGCCGTAAAGCTGCGACAACGCGGCGGCCAGGGGCGTGGCCGCACCCGTGTCGTAGGCCGTGTCCAGCACGAACTTGAGGTCCTTGGCCATGTGCTTCAGGGGGAATTGCGGCGGGTAGTAGCCGCTGGAAAGCATCTCCCCCTTCATGGCGAACAGCGGGCAGGCCAGGGGCCCCGAGGCCACGATGTCCATCAGCGCCGCGTCGTCCAGCCCGCCCTTGCGCGCGAAGGTCAGGGCCTCGGCCAGCCCGGCCATCATGCCCGCCAGCAGCAGGTTCACGCTCATCTTGGCCATGGAGCCCTGGCCCACGGCCCCGCAGCGCACCACCTTGCGGCCCATGGCCAGCAGGATCGGCTCCACGGCGTCGATGGCCGCGTCGGCCCCGGCGGCGAGCACCACGAGGGAGCCCTCCTCCGCCGGGCGCTTGGAGCCCGACACCGGCGCGTCCACGTACTGCACGCCCAGGGGCCTGAGGCCCCCGGCGATTTCGCGGGCGTAGGCCGGGGAGATGGTGCTCATGTTCACGAAGATCTTGCCCTTGTCCAGGCCGCGCGCGGCGCCGTCCTCCCCGGCGAGCACGGAATAGAGCGCCTCCGGCCCGCTCAGCATGGCCACGACCACGTCGCTGGCCCCGGCCAGCTCGCGCGGGGTGGACGCCACCCGGGCCCCCAGCTCGGCCAGGATGGCCGCCTTGTCCGGGGTGCGGTTGTAGACCGTGAGCGGAAACCCCGCCCGCAGGACGTTTTCGGCCATGGCCCGGCCCATGATGCCCAGGCCCAGGAATCCCACTCGTTGCGCCATGTTGCACCTCCTTGCCTGCGCCCGCCCGGGCGCCGCGTTCATCACCTGTTTTCCGAACATACCCGGCCCGGCGCGGATTATCCACCCCCGGGCGGCCCCGGCCCGCTCTCGCCCGGCTTTCCCGCCCGGGCGCGGGCGCCCCTGCGCCCCCGCCGGGCGGCCAGGGGAAAGCGGTTGCCTTTCCCGGGGCCATGGTGTTCAATATCCACCGAGGCTCGACCTCCCGGAGCACCCGTGGACTGGCACGAACACTACCATACCCTGCGCACCCTGGTGGTGGACGACGACCCCGTGGTCTGCCACGCCCTGGCCGGGGCTCTGGCCGACGCCGGGCTGGCCGCCGAGGCCTACATGCGTGGAGCCGACGCCCTGGAGGCCGAAGGCGCCGCACCCGTGCTGGCCTTCGTGGACGTGGTCATGCCCGACATGGACGGGCTGGACCTGGCCGCGCGCCTGCGCGAGAAGTGGCCGGGCATCGAGCTGGTCTTCGTCAGCGGCGCGGCGGACTCCGCGCGCGTCATCCGCGCCCTGCAACTGGGCGCGTCGGACTACCTGGTCAAGCCCTACACCCCCGAGGCCCTGCGGCTGTGCCTGTCGCGCTTCCACGAGCGGCTGGCCCTGCGCCGCCGGGCGGCCCTGGCCGAGCGCCGCTATTCCACCCTCATCCAGAACGTGCCCCTGCTCATCTTCCGCCTGCGCGAGGACCTGAGCCTGGAATTCGTCAACCACGCCGTGCAGCCCATGCTCGGCTTTTCGCCCGAGGAGGCCACAGCCGGCGACAACTGGCTGTCCTCGCGCGTGCGCATGAAGGACCGGGGCCGCGTGCGCAAGGTGCTGGCCCAGGCCTTCGCCAGCCGCTACCCCCTGACCGTCCAGTGCCGCATGGTCCACCGCCGGGGGTTCGACGTGCACGGCATCCTCAAGACCATGCCCCGCAGCCCCGAGCCCGGCGCCAGCGCCCTGGACGGCGTGTTCATGGACATCTCCGAGCGCATCTACCTGGAGCACTCGCGGGTCATGGACGAAAAGCTCAAGACCATCGGCGCCATCTCCGAGGAGGTGGCCCACGAAATCCGCAATCCGCTCATGTCCATCGGCGGCTTCGCCCGGCGCCTCTCGGCCAAGGCGCCCGACTTTCCCGAAACCGAGATCATCCTGCGCGAATCCCTGCGCCTGGAAAAACTCCTGGAGCGCATCCGGGGCTACCTGAACCCCGTGGCCGTACACACCGGCCCCCTGGCCCTGGGCCCGGTGCTCACCGCCGCGCTGGAGCGCTTCATGCCCGGGCTGGCCGAGGCCGACATCGCCGTGCAGGCCCTGTTCGAGCCCCGCCTGCCCGAGGTCTGCGCCGACCCCGAAATCCTCGACCAGGTCTTCTCCATCCTGCTGCACGACGCCGCCCGGGCCCTGACCAGCGGCGGCTCGCTCAACGTGCGCACCTTCGCCACCGGCGAATCCGTGTGCGCCAGCTTCGACTACGAGCTGCGCAGCCTGCGCGACATAGACCCCGAACGCCTCTACCTGCCCTACGAGGACGGCGGCTTCGGCCTGCCCAACTGCTACAGCCTGGTCCAGCAGATGGGCGGAGTCATGACCATGACCCGCGAGGGCGGCAGCGCGGTGTTCACCGTGTCCCTGCCGCGCTGCGACAGCGGCCAGGAGCAGGCGCCCATCTGGCTGCCCCTGGCCTGAGCCGGAATTTCCTTTCCCTGCACCCCCCCTGGAATCGGCAATCCTTTTGGGTTACGCTGCATGCGCAATGCTTTCGCCGGACCCGCGCCGCAAAGGAGGGCCCATGTCCGTCTATCCGCAGATTCTCGGGGTCTACGCCCGCCAGGCCGAGGCCGATGTCGGCACCGGCGCCACGCAGGGGTCCTACAGCCAGACCACCTACTGGTACGTCCGCCGCACAGGCGACGACGCCTTCGAGGTCCAGCCGCTCAACGCCAACCACGTGCCTTCGGGCCTGCGCAGCGTGTTCCCCAAGGGTGAGTTCCTGGCCGCCTTCAGCCCCGAGCCCGCCTACTACGAACGCAACACCCTGCCCGCCCTGCGCTCGCTGCAAAAAAAGATCGCCGAGGGCGAGGAGCAGTTCGCCAAGGGCCGCCTGGACGAGGCCGAACGCGCCTTTCTCAAGGCCCTGATGATCGACGAGTTGAGCGTGCCCGCCAATCTGGGCGCGGGCGCGGTCTACGCCGAAAAGCGTGAATTCCTCAAGGTAAAAAAGGTCCTGGGCATCCTGCTCAACAACGACGAGACCTTCCAGGTCGAGCAACGCGCGCGCTTCAACACCCTGGGCATGAGCCTGCGCAAGCAGGGTATGCTCGACGAGGCCCTGACCTATTACCGCAAGGCCCTGGAATACAACGACGCCGACGAGAACCTGCACTTCAACCTGGCCCGGGTCTACTTCGACAAGGGCGACCACGTGGCCACCCTGACCCACCTGGAACACTGCCTGCGCCTGAACCCCGACCTGGAGGTGGCCCAAAAATTCCAGCGCTACTGCCGCAAGCAGCTCGGGGACACCGGCCTTGGCAGCGCGGACGCTTTGCGCTAGGCTCCGCCCGCCCGACCGACCGGGCCAAGGAAGGACGCAAGCGCAATGTACCCCCAGATTCTCGGCGCCTACTCCCAGAAGCAGGACCAGGACGTGGGCACCGGCACCACCACCCGGTCCCACACCCAGCAGACGTACTGGTTCGCCAGGCGCCTTTCCGACGATGATTTCGAGGTCCAGCCCATGGGCGCCAATCATGTGCCCTCGGGCATGCGCACCATCCTGTCCAAGGGCGAATTCCTCAAGACCTTCCACCCCGAACCCGCCTACTACGAAACCCGGGCCCTGCCCGCCCTGAAATCGCTCCAAAAAAAACTGGAGCTGGGCGAGCGGTTTTTCCAGGAAGGCCTGCTCGGTCAGGCCGAGAAGGAATTCCTCAAGGCCGTGATGATGGACGAGACCAACGCCCAGGCCAACCTGGGCCTGGGTGCCGTCTACAGCGAGCAGGGCCGCTTCGCCAAGGTCCGCAAAATCGTGGACATCCTGCTCAACAACGACGACACCTTCCGCCAGGAACAGCGCCGCCAGTTCAACACCTTCGGCATCAGCCTGCGCCGCAAAGGCCTGCACGAGGACGCCATCCGCTTCTACACCCGCGCCCTGGAAGTGGACCCCACCGACGAACACCTGCACTTCAACCTCGCCCGGGCCCACTTCGAACTGGGCGACGAACTGGCCTGCCTGCAACACATCGAGATAGCCCTCGGCCTGGACCCCGACTTCGAGGAGGGCCGCAAATTCCTGGAGTACCTGGGGCGCCGCGGCTGAAAATCCGCGCCACACGGGCCGAAAACGTCGCTGGCGGCACGGTTCGTGCTTGCCGTCCCCCAAAGCTGACGCACGAAACGACAGCTTTTCCTCCTGAAGACGCCCGGATCCCCACCCGGGCGTCTTTTTTGCAACAATCCAGGTATGTTGCCATCCAAAAAACACCCGCGCACTCCCGCGCCAAAACCCCGACGCCCCACGACGCGCGGCAAGGTTTTCCCCCCAGCGGTCCCCCCCGGCCTCCCGTCCGCACTTTCCCACCGGAACGCGAGGGAATTGCTGACGAAACTTTTGCCGCGCCAGCCGGAAAACCTTGGCCCCCGCCCCAGGCTGTGCTAGGGTTCCGTACCGGACCCGGAGCCAATGCCTGGCCCCGACCGCAACGAGGTGCGCGCATGCCACACGACCAGACCGGTGTCCTCGATCTGGACGCCACCATGACCCGGCTCAAGGGCGACAGGGACTTCCTGCTGACCCTGTTCCGCGTCTACATCGACGACCTGCCGACCAAGCTCGAAGCCCTGGAGCTGGCCGCCGAAACCCGCGAACTGGAAGGGCTGTTGCGCACGGCCCACTCCCTCAAGGGCGCCTCGGCGACCATCGGCGCCCCCGCCATGCGCGAGGCCGCCGAACGCGTGGAGACCTCCGCCCGCAGCGGCGATCTCGACGGCTCCATCGCCGCCATCCCCGCCCTGCGCGAGCAGGCCCTGCTCCTGGCCCACCTGCTGCGCCAGGAAATCCAGAAGGACTGACCGCCCGCATGGCCCAGCCCCCCTGCTCCATCATCCAGCCCCGGTGCAGCCGCTGCCTGGCCTGCGTCGAGGCCTGCCCCGAGCTTTTCGCCTGGAACGAAACCCAGGGCGAAGTGGTCGTGCGCCCCGACTGCCCGGACGGCGCAGACCTGGACAGGGCCCTGGCCTGGTGCCCCAACGACTGCATCGAGGTCCACCCTCCGGAAACGCCCCCAGGCCCGAAACACACCTAACCGCCCGTCAGGAAACCGCCATGACCAGCATCCAATGGCTCGATTTCGCCGCCCTCGTCGGCGTCTGGACCCTGGGAGTCCTGCTCCCCGGGCCCAATTTCCTGGCCACGGCCCACGCCGCCGCCACCCGCTCCCGGGCCCACGGCCTGCGCACCGCCCTGGGCATCGGCGTGGGCACCGCCATGTGGGCCGGCGGCAGCCTCCTCGGCCTGGCGCTGCTCTTCCGCACCGCCGCCTGGGTCTACGAGGCCGTGCGCCTCGTCGGCGGCCTCTACCTCGCCTGGACCGGCCTGCGCCTCATTCTCACCAGCGGCCGCGCCCCCGTCGTCCAGGCCGACGCCGTCGCGAGCCCCGCAAGCAAGCGCAACTCCTTCCGCCGTGGCCTGCTCGTGGACCTCTCCAACCCCAAGGCCGCCATGTTCTTCGCCAGCCTCTTCGCCATGGGCGTCCCCCCCGGCTCGCCGCTGTGGTTCAAGATTCTGGCCGTGAGCACCGTCACGCTCATCGGCTGGGGCTGGTACTCCTTCGTGGCCTGCGCCGTCGCCTCGCCGCCCGTGGCCGCCTTCCTCGCCCGCTGGCGCCGCGCCGTGGCAGTGACCTCCGGCGCGCTGTTCATGGGCCTGGGCCTGCGACTGGCCACCGACCGCTAAGGGCCTCCGGCGGGCAGGGCTCCGCCCTGCACCCGCAAGGGGCCGACGGCCCCTTGACCCCGCACGCCGTCTCCGGCCGCCAGCCGGAGACGGGGGGGCGGGAATTAAAAATTCATGCTGCAAAAACAGCGGGCCGGATTCCCGTTCGGGAATCCGGCCCGCTTGTCTTACGGAATTCGGCCTTGGGGCCGAACCGTCCCTCCTGCGAGCCCTCGCGCTTCGCAGTCTGCCCGCCCCACGGGGAACCGCCCCGCTCCGGAAAACGCATTCCGGGGGTAAGGGGTGTTTCTTGATCTTGCGATGAAAAGTGGATGGACCACTCCGGGAAGCGCATGGGTGTGAGGCCGGGAGAGGGGGACCTTTGGCGCTGGAAAAGGCCTCTTTTCCCACTCGCCCGGTTCTTCCCGCCGCCTACGCCTTGGAAGGTTTCGGGGGGCAGGTGTGGCAGCAGCTTGCGTAGATGAATTCGCTGTAGGTGTAGAGGATGCGCCGTTCGCGCTCCAGGCGGACGGCGTCCAGAGCCGGGGCCGGGTGTCGGCGGGCCAGTTCCAGCAGGTGCTCCCAGCGCGGCAGGGCCTCGTCCAGGCCGGAGCCGATGCGGGTGCCGCGGGCGGTTTCGTGCAGGATGGCCTCGCGGGTGTCGGTGGCGGCGGCCAGGGGCGCGGGGCCGCCCGGCAGCAGCCGCGCGGCGGCGACGATTTCGCGGTCGAAGGTGCCGGGCTGTCCGGCGGTGAAGAAGAGCACCAGCAGCGGCCGGTCGGCCTCGTCCCGGGCCACGAGGTCGGCCACGCGGCAGTAGGGTTTGCCGTCCACGAGGAACTCGATGCCCACCTTGGGCCGCAGGCGGTCGCGCGGGTAGCCGCGCTCCTGCACGAGCAGGTGCGCCAGGGCCTGGCGGCAGTCCTCGTAGCTGGTTTCTTCGATGTGTTCCCCGGTCAGGTAGTCGCACAGCACCTGGCCGAGGCTGGTCTCGTGCATGGCGCCTCCCGGAGGATTTTACCCCTGGCGCTTGCCCTGCTGGGGCGCGAGCAGGTCGGCCCAGGAGAGCATCCGCTCCCCGGGGTCCTGGTTGGCCAGCACGGCGGCGCGGATGGTGCGGAACACGGGCAGCCAGGGCTTGGCCTTGCAGAAGGCCACCCGGACCACGATGTACAGCGGCACGAAGAAGAAGTTGGCGCCCACGGTGCGTTCCACCAGGGGCAGGGGGAACTCCACGGAGCCGTAGCGCAGGGCCAGCCAGCCCAGGGCGAAAGCCACGGGCCAGATGCTCGACGCGAACAGGGCCAGCCCCGAGAAGAAATTGCGCCCGAAGGCGTCGTTGGCCAGGCTGTTGCAGGCCTTGTAGCTCACCTTGTCGCCGTGGGACAGGGCGCGGATGGAGTTGTTGTTGTTCAGGATCATTTCGCGGTTGATCTTGGCGAAATGCTTGCGGTTCAGGAAATAGGCCCCGGCCATGGCCAGCTCGCCGACGATGGTGACCGCCAGGGCCAGCAGGGTCAGGCCCACGCCGAAGGCAGCCAGCGGCGGCAGCGGAAAGCGGAACATCCAGATGAAGAGCGGGTCCAGGGCTTGTTCGAATTCGATGAGCATGGGCAGTCCTGATGGTTAAGGAGCCGGGGCCGACCCCCGATGCAGGCAGGGTATCCCGGGGAACGCCGCAAGGCAAGGGGCGGAACGGGCCGGGCGGGCGGAGCCGGGAATGGAACCTGGGGAAGGGACACCTCCCGGATGGCTCGGGGACCCCCGGCGGTGGCCTTTCGGGGGCGGGGGAGTAAGAGGCGTCCCTTCCGCAGATTCCAGGGAGGCCGACCGGCGGGCCGAAGCCCGCCGGTCGGTTGCTGTCGTCTGGCCCCGGCTCAGTAGGGGGGCAGGATGTTGTGGCCCAGGAAGCCCCTGGCCGTGTAGTTGAGGCCGACGTAGAAGGCCAGGACGATGAAGAGAATCTTCAGGGCCTTGTCGGGCAGGTACTTGGAGGTGTACGGGCCCACGGTGGAGCCGATGACGATGCCCACCAGCTCGGCGCCGATCATGGTCCAGTCGACCACCACGCTCTTGAGGAACATGTAGGAGAAGATGGAGTTGATCATGCCGATGAACACGGCCAGGGCCGAGGTGCCCGCGACGAGGTACATGGGCAGGCCGGCCACGGAGGTCAGGAACGGCACCAGCAGGAAGCCGCCGCCCACGCCCAGGAAGGACGCCAGGGAGGCGATGACGAAGCCGCCCACCACGGGGATGATCGGGTTGAAGGAGAACTCGACGCCGAAGAAGGTGAACTCGCAACGCGAGGGGGTGAAGGTCTTGATCTTCACGCCCTGGGTGGCCATGTCCAGAGTGCCGGACTTCACGCTGGCCTGGAAGGCCTTGGCCGCAGCCTGGGCCTCCTTCTTCTTCGCCTGGGCGCCGGGGGTCATCTCGTAGGCCAGGTAGCAGCCCAGGAAGAGCACGAACAGGCCGAAGTAGCCGACGTACTGCGACAGGCTGATCTTGCCGGCGGTGAGCCAGGGCACGAGCAGGGAACCGGCCATGGAGCCGATGGCCAGGGAGATGCCCAGGGGCAGCACCAGGCGTCCGGCCTTGTAGTAGTTGAACGAGGACAGGGCGGCCGAGCAGCCCACCAGCCACTGGTTGGACACGCGGATGGAGTCCGTGACCAGCTTGTTGAGCTTCATCTCCTTGCCCAGGCCCTTGGCGTAGTTGCCCAGGCCGTAGACGGTGATGTGGCCGACACCGGCCATGATGCCGCCGAAGGCGCCGACGGTCGAGAAGATCCAGCCGACCCACACGGCCCACAGCAGGGCCACGATCATGGAGATCTGCGGCGCACCGGGGATGCCCATGTAGCCTGCCGCGTCGGCGGCGTTGATCTTGCCCGCTTCCGTGGCCTGGGTAATGGCCTCGGACAGCGCATCGGCCATGGCCGACTGCGTGCTCATCAGGAGCACGGCCACGGCGAGCAGGGCCAGAAGCAGAAATTTCTTGTTTCTCATGTTTGTGCCACCCTCCTAAGGTTGGTTTGCAATGTCCCGGCTTCGCCTACCGAAGCACCTTCTTCAACAACATCTTCTGCCCATGCTCCGTGCGCGTCTTTGCCGAACGCGCGTTGGGGGAGACGAACTCCAGGGCGTGCGAAGTGCAGGCCGTGACGCAGGCGGGCAGAAGCCCGGCGTCCAGACGGTCCATGCACAGGTCGCACTTGATCACCTTGCCAGCCGCCTCGTCCCACTGGGGGATGTCCCACGGGCAGGCCATGATGCACGCCTTGCAGCCGACGCACAGGTCGCGCTGGACGTACACCACGCCGTCCTCCTCCCGCCGGACCATGGCATTGGTCGGGCAGGCCGCCACACACCACGGCTGTTCGCAGTGGTAGCAGGGCATGAACATGTTCATCATCCTGGGCTTGCCTGCACGGTCCAGAGGGCCAACGGTGACCATCTGGCCAAGCTTGGCGCCCACAGGGACGTGGTTCTTCTGTTTGCAATGCACTTCGCAGGCATTGCAGCTGATGCACCGGTCCTGATTGGTCTTGAACATGTACTTGCTCATGGTTTTATCCCTCGCTGGGCTTTGCCTCGGCGCCACACTCCCAGCGGCGCTCCCGGCTCGATGTTCACGTACATTCACCAGAAAGCCGGACGGCGGTCCAACGAAACCCCACAATTGTGATTATTTTAACAAATGTTGGAGTCTCTCGCTTTGCTCCGGGCAGAACCGATTTCAACACGCTGATTTCATTGTATTCGACTCGGAATCCCCTTCGCCCATATCCCTTCAGGGCTCCAGGGGCGGGCGCGCTTTTTTCCGCGGCGGAGGAAATTTTCTTTCTCCGCTTGCCTCCAGGCGGCGCGCTCCCTGGGTGGCCGTTGCCAGGGGCCGGGCGGCGGGCCTTCCGCAGCGGGAGGAGACCGCCCCGGGACCGCAAAAAGCCCCCGCAGCCACAGGGCTGCGGGGGCCTGAAGGACCGGGAAGCCGGGCGCCCTAGATGAACAGCAGGGTCACCAGGATGAAGCAGGGGATGAGGATACCCACCGACCAGGCCATATAGCCGAAGAAGCTGGGCATCTTCACGCCGCCGGACTCGGCGATGGAACGGACCATGAAGTTCGGCGCGTTGCCGATGTAGGTGTTGGCGCCCATGAACACCGCACCGGCGGAGATGGCCAGCAGGGTCTCCACGTGGTGCATGAGGTACTGGGCGTCGCCACCGGCGGTGTTGAAGAACACCAGGTAGGTCGGCGCGTTGTCCAGGAAGCTGGACAGGGCGCCGGTCAGCCAGAAGTACATGGCGTTGACCGGCTCGCCGTTCGCGTCGGTGACCAGGGCGATGATGCCCGACAGGGCGCCGTCGGCCCCGGCGCGCAGGATGGCGATGGCCGGGATCATGGACACGAAGATGCCCGCGAAGAGCTTGGCGACCTCGACGATGGGGAACCAGTCGAACTCGTTCTTCTGGCGCGTGGCGGTGGAGGTGGTCTTCAGGGAGACGTAGGCCAGCAGCAGCAGCAGCACGTCGCGGGTCAGGTTCGGCAGCTCGACGTGCACGTGGTACACGCTGAACTCGACGTGGGGCTTCCACATGCCGCTCATGAGCACGCCGCCGATCACGCCGAGCAGCAGCACGAGGTTGAAGGAACCCTCAAGGCGCAGCTTCTCGTTGCCCGCGTTGGGCGGCACCGGCTTGCCCTCCTTGGCGAAGAGCATGGTGTCCACCACGAAATAGAGCGACAACAGAATCACGGCCAGGAAGGCCATGGGCAGGAACATGTGCACGGTGGTCCAGAAGAAATCCACGCCCTTGAGGAAGCCCAGGAACAGCGGCGGATCGCCCAGCGGGGTCAGGGAGCCGCCGATGTTGGCCACCAGGAAGATGAAGAAGACCACGGTGTGCACGCGGTACTTGCGGTGGGCGTTCGCGCGCAACAGCGGGCGGATGAGCAGCATGGCCGCGCCGGTGGTGCCCATCCAGCTCGCCAGCACCGTGCCGATGGCCAGGATGATCACGTTGACCACGGGTTTGCCCACCAGCGAGCCGGTCAGGCACACGCCGCCGGAGATGGTGAACAGCGCGAACAGCAGGATGATGAAGGGGATGTACTCCAGCACCAGGGTGTGGACCACCTCGTACAGGGCCAAAGAGGCCCCGAACTGGATGGTGAAGGGCACCAGGAAGGCCAGACCCCAGAAGGCGGCGACCTTGCCGAAATGGTGGTGCCAGAAATGCGGGACCGCCAACGGACAAATGGCGATGGACAACAGCATGCACGCGAAGGGCACGACCCACAGGCCGCCCAGTTCCTTGCCGATTTCCTCGGCCTGGTGGTGCAGGTCCCCACCGGCCGCCAGGGCGTCGGGGGCCAGCCAGGCCACCATCGCCATCACTACGGCCACCAGGGCCAGGAATCCAAACAACCGACGAGCCATCCTCAGCCTCCTCTTGGAACACAGTATCTGGAATGTGCGGACTACAACGGGCAACGCCGCCCGGCACGGCCGGGCGGCGTAAGTTCCAAGGACTGCCCCCTACCCCCAGCGGCGCGAAGGCAATTGCGCACCGCTGGCCGTAACCAGCAGGCATTCTCGTTCGGGAAGGGAATCCACGAAGGCCAGGCCGCGCCGGGCGCCCATGGCCATCACCGCCGTGGCCAGGGCGTCGGCCTCCATGACCGTGGGCGCCTTGACCGTGCAACTGACGATCTCGTGGGGCGACATGCCGCTGCCCGGGGTCACCACGTGGTGGGCCTCCCGGCGGCGGTCGTAGTAGTTCTCGTAATTGCCCGAGGTCGCCACGGCGCCGCCGCTCAGGTGCAGCACGGCGGGGTAGTGCCCGGCCTTGGCCGGGTCTTCCACGGCCACGGTCCAGGGCTGGCCCGGGGCCTTGGTTCCGGCGGCGCGGATGTCGCCGCCCGCGTTGACCAGATGGTTGACCACGCCGCAGGCCGTAAGCACGGCCGAGGCCTGATCGGCGATGAAGCCCTTGGCGATGCCGTCCAGGGTCAGGCTCATGCCGCTCTTGCCCAGGGCCACGTGGTCGCTGCCCACGACGATCCGGCGGGCGTCCACCAGGGGCATGAGTTCGGTCAGTTCCTGGCGGGACAGGGCCGAACCCTGGGCGCGCTGGGCGTCCACCAGCGGGGCGACACTGGGGTCGAAAGCGCCCTCGGAAAGGGAGTGCAGGGACAGGGAACGCTCCAGCACCGCGCGCAGCTCGGCGGGCGCGCCCGACAGGCGGCCGTCGCGGTTGAGCACTGACAGGGCCGTGTCGCCGCGATGACGGTCGAACACGGCGCACAGGCGCTGCATTTCCTCGAAGGCGCGGCCCACGGCCTCCTCGGCCAGAGCCGGGGAGCCGTGCACGGCGGTGATGCCCACCAGGGTGCCCATGAGCGGCAGGGTCCGGGTCACGACGTGGTCGCCGGAACCCAGCCTGACGGCGGCGCGGGCGGCGGCGGGCACGGAGCCCACCGCGACCAGCCCCAGGCCCAGCACGCCGCAGGACCGCAGGAACTCACGCCGGGTGCAGATATTCACAGTGGTTGCCTTTTTCATGCGCTTCTCCGAATGCCCGGCCCAGAGGGCGCGGGCTGAATGTTCAGCGTTGCAGGACTAGGCCGCCGCTTCCTCGGCCTGAGCCGCAGCCCCGGCCCCCAGGCGGCGCAGAATCCCGCGCGGGCACTTCTCGGCGCAGACTTCCTGGCAGGACGGGCCGTAGGCCAGGCAGGCCGCATGATCGATATGGATCTTTCCGCCCTCAAGCGCAATACACTTGGCCGGGCATTCCTTGACGCACTTCATGCAACTGATGCAGCCCACGCCGCACACGTCGGAAACGGCCTTGCCCTTGTCCAGCGAGGAGCACAGGACCATGACCCGCGCCGCCTGGGGCACGATCTGCATGACGCGGTTGGGGCACACGGACACGCAGGTGCCGCAGGCCGTGCATTTCTCGGTGATGACATGGACCATGCCGTGGGCCATGTACATGGCGTCGAAGGGGCAGGCCCGCATGCAGTCGCCAAGGCCGATGCACGAATAGGAGCAGGCGTCGGGGCTGCCCAGGAGTTTTGCCGCGGCGCAACTGGGCACGCCCTGGTAATCGTAGCGCTTGGCGACGTTGCCTTCGCTCTTGGCGCAGCGCCGGAAGGCGACCATGGGCTCGGCCGAACCGGCGGCCTTGCCCGTCAGCGCCGCAACCTTGGCGGCCACATCGGGCCCACCGGCGCAGCAGCGGTCCGCCGGAACGTCGGGGTCGCGCACGGCGGCGGCGGCGTAGGACTCGCACCCCGCGAACCCGCACCCGCCGCAGTTGGCGCCGGGCAGCACCTCGAGCACGGCCTCCACCCGGGGGTCCTCCTCCACGGCCAGGAGCTTGGAAGCCACGGCCAGCACCACGGCGCAGGCCAGGCCCAGGCTGAACATGACGAGAATCGACGACGTTATCATGGTATCTCCCTCTACTTTGCGCGGCTATCCGCCGGCCCTTAGCCGATCATGCCCTGGAAGGCGAAGAAGGTCAGGGACATGAGCCCCGCCATGACCAGGCCGATGGAGGTTCCCTGCATGGACTTGGGCACCCGGGAGATGACCAGGCGCTCCCGGATTCCGGCCATGAGGTACAGGGCCAGGGTAAAGCCCAGGGCCGCCGAGAACGCGTAGAACACCGACACACCCAACCCGAACTCGTTGCGCTGGGCCAGGATGGCCAGACCCAGAACCGCGCAGTTGGTGGTGATGAGCGGCAGGAAGATGCCCAGCGACTTGTACAACGGAGGAACCATCTTCTTGAGGAACATCTCCACGAACTGGACCAGGGAAGCGATGACGAGGATGAAGACCAGGGTCTGGAGATACCCCAGGCCGAAAGGATTCAGGACGTATTTTTGCATGAGCCAGGTGAAGGCCGTGGCCATGGAGGCCACGAAGGTCACCGCCGCCCCCATGCCGATGGCCACACCCCGGTCCTTGGAGCAGCCCACGAAAGGACAGCACCCCAGGTACTGGGCCAGGATGATGTTGTTGACGAAGATCGCCGCGATGAACAACTCGAAGTAGTTCACGGCCTAGCCCTCCTGCAGGATTTGCTTGGATTCGCCCATGCTGCACGCCCGGCAGCCGCCGCACGACGCCGCCAGGGACGGCTCGGGCAGCCCCTTGCGCTTGCTCTGCCAGATGGACAGATAGTTCATGGCCCCCAAGATCAGCCCCAGGCAGACGAAGGCGCCCGGCGCCTCGACCATGAAGGTGAAGGGCTTGAAGGCGGGCCCGAAGATCACCGTCCCGAACAGCTTGCCTGCGCCGAATATCTCGCGCAGGGAGCCCAGGAAGGTCAGGGCCAGGGTGTAGCCGATGCCCATGCCCAGGCCGTCGGCGATGGACAGGTGCACCGGGTTCTTGGAGGCGAACGCCTCGGCGCGGCCCAGGATGATGCAGTTGACCACGATGAGCGGCACGAAGATGCCCAGGCTCTGGTAGAGCGGATAGGCATAGGCCTGCATGAGCAACTCCACCGCGACCACCAGCGAAGCGGCGATGACGATGAAGCAGGCGATGCGCACCTTTTTGGGGATGATGTTGCGCACCAGGGAGATGATGGCGTTGGACAGGACGAGCACGAAGATGACCGCCGCGCCCATGCCCAGGCCGTCCGAGGCGGATTTGGTCACCGCCAGGGTGGGGCACAGGCCGAGCACCAGCCGGAAGGGGGGAATCTCCTTCCACAGGCCCTTGGTGAACTCACTGACGAAACTCATTGTTTTCTCCTCGGGGCGGCCCTAGAAGGCCCCTTCCAGTTGGGGCTTGAGGCCCTTGTAGATATCGACGGCCTTGCTCACCGCCATCACCGTGCCGGTACTGGACACCGTGGCGCCGGAAACGGCATCAATGCTGCCGCCCTTGCTGGCCAGGCCCACGCGGTCCAGGGGCAGGCCCCGGAATTGTGCCTGGAACTTGGGCTCTGTCACGCGCGTGCCCAGGCCGGGGGTCTCCTTGAGGGTGGTCACGCCGATGCCTGCCAGGGTGTCGTCGCTCAGGTCGAAACCGACGATGACGCCGATGTCGCCGCCGAAGCCCACGCCGAAGGCTTCCAGAGCCACGGCCACGAGCTTGCCGCCCTTCTTGGCCGGAAATACGGTCACCGGGCCGTCGGGGGTGTCGAAGCTCTTGCGTTCAGCCAAGGGGTCGTTGTCCACCCCGGCGAACACGTTCTTGATGGCCGGGCCCTGGACGTAGAAGAGCACCTGGTCCTCGATGGGCTTGGCCGTGATCTCCTTGAGATAGGCCAGGGACAGGCCCGAAGCTCCGCTGATAAGCGAGAGCACGACGATCATGCTGATGATTTCACGCATGGCTCACCTCGCGCCGAAGGGTTTGGGCCGGATGAGATCGAACACCGGGGTGAACAGGGCCGCGAAGAGCACCGCGAAGGGCACGCCGTCGGGGTAGATGCCGAAGGTCCGGATGAGCACGGTCATCACGCCCGCGGTCAGCCCGTAGGCGATCATGCCCGAGCGGGTCACCGGCGAGGAACTGGGGTCCGTGGCCAGGAAGAAGGCGGCCAGGACCACGCTGCCGGTCAGCATGTGGAACAGCGGGTCCGGATGCACGGAGGGGTCGGCCATGTAGAAGCCCAGCCCGGCCAGCAGCACCCCGGCCAGGAAGGCCGCCGGGATGTAGATGCGCAGGATGCCGCGGGCGATGAGGTAGGCCCCACCGGCCAGCAGCGCCAGCACCTGGGCCGCGCCCAGGCCGCCGAGCTGGCGCCCCAGGAGCATGTCCGTCAGGCTGACCTGGGCGGCCGCCTCCAGGCCCAGATACTTGAACTGGGTCAGCGGGTTCACGAGCATGGTGTTCAGCACCATGGCGTCGGGGTCGATCTGGGTCTTCCAGGACAGGGCGACGATGGCCCAGCCCACGATGGCCGGGCACAGCGGGTTGCCGCCCAGGCCGCCGAAAAACATCTTGCCGATGAGAATGGCCAGGCCCGAGCCTATGACGACCAGCCACCACGGCGCCATGGCCGGGAGCAGGAAGGCCAGGAGCAGGCCCACGAGCACGGCGTGGAAATCGTCCACGCTGGATTCGCGGTCCATGACCCGGCAGCACAGGGCCTCCACGGCCACGGCCGTGGCGCACGACAGGGCCATCACCCGCAGGGCGGGCAGGCCGTAGTAGACCACCGCCATGACGGCGGCGGGGACAAGGGCCAGAATATACTGCTGCATGACCCCGGTGACGGTGCGGCCGCAGTGCCAGTGGGGCGGCGCGGCCACGGTGTACAGGGTGGGAGCGGTTGCCTCTTTCGCCATGGGAGCGTCCTCTCTTCTCGGTTACTCGCCCTGCAGGCGGCAGGCGGTGAGGGCCGAGGCCTGAAGTTCCAGGGTCTGCTTGCCCAGCCGGATGAACTGCAGCAAGGGCCTGCGGGCCGTGCAGACATAGCCGCACAGGCCGCATTCCATGCAGGCTTCGATGTGGAATTTCTTGGCCATGTCGAACAGCTTGAACTCGACATAGCGGGTCACGAAGCCGGGCATGATCCGCGACGGACAGACCAGCGTGCATTCGCCGCAGTTGAGGCAGGCCTTGTCGGTGACGGGCGGGAAGGCCGCCTCGGGCACCACGGTCAGGGCGTAGTCGCCCTTGGCCACCCCGGCGTCCGGCGAGGGCACGGCCTTGCCGCGCAGCGGACCGCCGACGATCACCCGATCGCCGGGGGCCGGGGTCAGCCCGGCCTGGGCCAGCACATCGGCCAGCGGTGTGCCGATCTTGACCAGCAAGGCCTTGCCGCCCGCAGTGAGCACGGTCTCGGCCAGGGGCAGGCCGGTCTCGGCGACGCGGCCCACGGCATAGAGATCCATGACGCTGACCACGGTCACGCCGCTTGCGGATTCCTTGCCGGTCAGGGCCTTGATCACCAGCGGATTCAGGCTGTTGGGATACTTGGGGGCGACCTGCTTGGCGGTGCTGGCCGCCAGGGTGGCGGAGCTGCCCGCAGCCACGGCCAGCAGCACCGAGGTCGGCTCCACCAGCCGCTGCACCACGGCCAGGCCCTTTTCCAGGGTCGGCTTGCACTGGGCCAGGAGTACCTCGGCCACGGCGGTGTCGGGCTCGGGGTTCAGGCCGTTGACGATGAGGGTTGCGGCCTTGGGGAAGGCCGAGGCGGACACGCCCAGGCCCTTGAGGGCCTTCTTGAGGTCGTCGCGCGACAGGCCGTCCAGGCTCACGGGCTCCACGGCGGGGGCGCTGGGCGCGGGTTCCCCTTCCTTGGCGGGCTGGGGCGCACCGGCGGTAACGACGACCTCGAAGTCGGTGATATCGGTGACCACGCCAAGGACGGGCGAATGGGCGTCGCCCACGGAGGAACCGGGGTGTTCGGCCACCAGCGTCCCGGGGTTCACCGGCGCTTTTTTCTTGATGGTTTTGGTGGAATGACCGCGCAGGGGAATACGCACCACCCCGGGTTCGGGGCCGGCCTGCACGGGACCGCTGTCGCCGCTAAGAAGGCTGAAGCTCGGCTTGGTCATGGCGCTCACCGGAAATGGCACTTGTTGCAGTCTTGGGGGGTGTGGGGGCCAGCGCCCTTTTCCTTGTGACACTGCATGCATCCCACGTGGTAGGCCTCCATGCGGGCGGCCAGGGGGATGTCCTTGGATTCGTAATGGCAGGAGGAACAGGAGGGGTACATGCTCCCGCCCTTCTCCATGCCGTGGCAGTTCTCACATCCCTCAAGCTTCTGCTCGAACATGTCGGCGTGACAGTCGGCGCAGCGCTTGTGCGTGGCGTCCATCAGCGAAGGCATGGACTCGTCGCCCTCTTCCTGGTGGCAGTCGGAGCAGGCCGACGGCTCGGGCTCGATGGAACTGTCGTGGTGGCAGTCGGTGCAGCCGCCCACGTAATCCTTGTGCTCCTCGTGGTCGAACTTCAGCTCGGAGAGTTCGGCGTGGTGGCAGCGGTTGCAGTACTGCTGGTCCATGCCCTGCTGATGCCCGGCGATGAATCCTTCCTCGAAGGTGGCCGGGTGGCAGGAGCCGCAAGGCAGGGGCTTGGTCGAGGGCTGATCGCTCTCGTGGTGGCATTGCTGGCAAGGGATCTGGTACTTCTCGGCATGCACCTTGTGGGTGAAGACCACCTTGCCGCCAGCGTTCTCGAAAAGCAGGCGGGTCGGCATCTCTTCCGTGGAACCCGGACTCAGATACCCTCCCACCCCCAGCGCTCCCAGGAGCACCGCGACGATGGCGATCGGCTTGTAGCGCGTTTGCACGGGACACATCCTCTCTGTTGATTGGGCCACACACCGTTGAAACTACTGCGACACTCCCCGCGCCCCGCCCAAAGGGGGCGCGCGGGAACGACGCCTCTATGCGGGGTGCGACGCGGCCGAAAGCCGACCGTGGGCCTCGGTTCCTCCCGCCCGCAAGGCGACCGGCGGCGCCACCACACCGCCGGGAAGCGTCTGCCGGGAAAACCCGGAGCGGGCCGCAACGAACGAGGCGGCCAGAATGCAGGCCGCCGCTTCCGTCAGGTTCCGCCGGGTGAAGGCCATGGCCTTCTCTCCTTGTGTTCTCGACGCTTCGCGGGAAAGACCGGGAAGCGACACCCCACATCGCTTCCAGCGGTCACAGCACGCCTGTAAAAACAGGCCTTTCGTCTCAGAGGCTAGTACTCCGAACCACATTTCCACAGTCTGTGTCAAGCCCGGTCCCATTTTTAGATATATTTCACATGCTCCCGAACTATATCCTTATATGGTTTCTTTTTTCTACGGAACACGAACCTGCGCATACTATGGCACTGCATCCCGACTGCTTCACTCGTCTTTACCCGCCGCAGATGCAATTGCGCCAGCCCAGGAATACCAAGCCCTTCCGCGCGACCTGCCCGAGGGGCCCTTTCGGGGGGCCGCGCCCGGGGTTGCCGGTTGCGCCCGCAGCGGCCTGCGGTGGAGCAGGCCCCATCCCGGAGCCCGGGGCAAGTATTTTTTACACCCGCGCCAGCCACCCTGCAACCACTGAGCGATCAACACCCCGGAATTCCTGATGAAACAGCGGACCAAACTTCATGGGAATCACAAATTATTTAATTCACAAATAGTGCCCGATCCGTTGTCAGTCCCTTCCGGACTGCTGTACATGGCGGTATCCACGGAACTCGTGCCGCCTTTGCGGCGCGCCGAACAACCCGAACGCTTCCGGCATGACCGCCCCCCGGGGCAAGACGAAGGGAGAATCAGCATGGCCAAGAAAACCGTCTACAGCGTCTGCGGTATGTGCTCCGTGCGCTGCCCCATCTCGGTGGACACCGAGGACGGCAACGTCACGTTCATCCAGGGCAATCCTCACGATCCCGGCATGGCCGGCGGCCTGTGCCCGCGCGGCGGGGCCGGCTACGCCCTGCTCATGGACGAGGAGCGCCCCCAGGCGCCCATGATCCGCCAGGGCGCGCGCGGCGAGGGCAAATGGAAGACCGTAAGCTGGGACGAGGCCCTGGACTACGTGGCCGACAAGCTGAAGGCCATCACGGCCGAGTACGGCCCGCGCGCGGTGCTGTGGTCCGACCGCGGCGGCCCCTTCGCCGACCTGCACAAGGCGTTCATGCAGGCCATCGGCTCGCCCAACTACTGCAACCACGACGCCGCCTGCGCGCGCAACGTGCAGCACGCCGCCAAGTCCGTCATGGGCATGGGCCGCAAGGACGTGGGCTACGACTACAAGAACTGCAAGCACCTCATCCTGCAGACGCGCAACATCTTCGAGGCCATCAACGTCAAGGAAGTCAACGGCGTGCTCGACGGCAAGGAAGCCGGATGCAAGATCACCTGCATCGACATCCGCGCCAGCGTCACCGCCACCAAGGCCGACAACTTCTTCCTCGTGCGCCCCGGCACGGACTACGCCTTCAACCTGGCCGTGATCCACACCCTGCTGAACAACGGCTGGTACGACAAGGCATACGCCGAGCGTTTCATCGAAGGCCTGGAGACGCTCCAGGAGTTCGTGGCGCCCTATACGCCCGAATGGGCCGAGCAGGAGACGGGCATCTCCGCCGAGGCGCTGGTCAAGTTCTGCAAGGAGTTGAAGGCCGCCGCCCCCGCCGTGATCTGGCACCCGGGCTGGATGACCGCGCGCTACACCACGTCCTTCTACGTCAGCCGCACGGCGTACCTCATCAACGCCCTGCTGGGCGCCATCGGCGCCAAGGGCGGCCTGCCCTTCGTCAACGGCCCCGGCCACTTCGACAAGAAGGGCCTGAAGTCCTTCGCGGCCCTGTTCCCCAAGCCCGAGGAAAAGCGCGCCGACGGCGCGGGCTGGAAGCTCAAGCACATCGACGCGGGCCCGGGCCTGATCAACAAGGCCTACGAGGCCATCGAAACCGGTGATCCCTACCCGATCAAGGCCTACATCGTGCATCGCCACGACCCGCTGCACGCCATGCCCGACCAGCCGAAGATGAAGAAAATCTGGGAGAACCTGGATTTGCTGGTGTCCACGACCTTCAGTTGGTCCGACACCGCGTGGCACGCCGACGTGATCCTGCCTCTGAGCACCTACCTGGAGCGCGAGTCGCCCATCGCCACAAAGAAGGGCGTGAAGACCTACTTCTTCCGCCGCGACCGTGCCGTGGAGCCGCGCTACGACACCAAGGCCGAATGGGAGATCCTCGGCGGGCTGGCCAAGCGCCTGGGCCGCCCCGAGCTGGCCTTCGAAACGGCCCGCGACATGTGGAACTACCAGCTCGAAGGCACGGGCTACACCCCCGAGGACTTCGACGCCACCGGCGAAGTCTGGCTGTCCGACAAGCCCAAGTACCGCACCTGGGACGAGCTCAAGTTCGGCACGCCCTCGGGCAAGATCGAGGTCGTCTGCCAGAAGCTCGAAGGCATGGGCCTGCCCTCGCTGGCGCCCTACGAATCCCCGGCCGCCCCGCCCGAAGGCCAGTTCCGCATCGCCTTCGGCCGCTGCGCGCTGCACACCCAGGGCCACACGGTCAACAACTTCGTGCTCAACGAGCAGATGCCCGTGAACCCGGTGTGGATCCACACCGACCGCGCCAAGGCCCTGGGCCTGTCCGACGGCGACGCCATCACCGTCTCCGGCGGCGGCTACTCGGCCCAGTCCGTGGCCCTGGTCACGGATTTCATCCACCCCGAGGCGGCCTTCATGGTCCACGGATTCGGCCACAAGATTCCCGCCGAGTCCCGCTCCTCCCGGGGCATCGCCGACCAGGAGATGATGGTCGGCGGCCTGTTCAAGATCGACCCCGCGGGCGGCGCCATCGCCATGCAGGAACACTTCATCACCATCGCCAAGGCATAACGGCACAGGGACGATACGAACAACCCCCGCGCCGGGGGAGCGGCCCGCCGCTCCCCCGGCGCCCCCTTTTCTCCGGGCCGGGCCTGATGTATCATGGGCCATGCCCTTCCCGCTCCGCCCCCGCCGCGCCGCGCGCGCCCTGGTCCGTCTCCTGGCCGTGCTGGCCGTGGCCGCCGCGTGGGCCGCGCCCGCCCCGGCTCTGGAGGGCCTGCCCTTTTGCCCGGGCGAGCGCCTGGTCTACACGCTGCGCTGGGCCGCCCTGACCGCCGGGGAATCGTCCATCGAGGTCCTGCCCGTGGCCGATGTGGACGGCGAGCCCGCCCTGCACTTCCGCATGCGGGCCCAAACGACCGAATTCGTCGATTTCTTCTACAAGGTCCGCGACCGGGTGGACGCCTTCACCGACACCGGGCTGAACCGCTCGCTGCTCTACCTGAAGGAGCAGCGCGAGGGCTCCTACGAGCGCGACATCACCGTGCGCTTCGACTGGGACCGCTTCAAGGCCCAGTATTCCAACCTGACCAACGGCCCCAAGGATCCCATCGGCGTCTACCCCGACACCTTCGACCCCCTGTCGGTGTTCTACGCCTTCCGGATCATGCCCCTGGAGGTCGGTGCCACGGTGCTGCGCCCGGTGACCGACGGGGTCAAATGCGTGCTCGGCCGGGCCACGGTGCTGGCCCGCGAGACCATCGAGGTGCCCGCCGGGGTGTTCGACTGCTATCTCGTGGAGCCGGACCTGTCCCACGTGGGCGGCATCTTCAAGAAAAGCCCCGGCGCCGCGCTGCACATCTGGGTCACCGCCGACGAGCGGCGCATCCCGGTGCGCATCTCCAGCAAGGTCGTGGTCGGCTCCTTCCACGCCCTGCTGACGGAAATCCAGGGCCCGGCGGACTGCTACGCGGAAGCCGCGCCCGCGCCCTGAGGGCGCGTCGGCTTTCCGACACTTCCGGCCCCGTACAGGCGCCAGCCGCCGCCCCGCGCGCACGCCCCGGCGCGAAAAGCGGCCCGGGCCGCCCGTTTCGCGGCCCGCTCCCCGGCCGGAGCCCGCAGGCTCCCGGCAGGCACGTTCCTTGCTTTCCATGGGCGACCGCCCCAGGAGGAAGGACCGCATGGCCATCGACCAGACCCTGCAAGGCGCCACGCCCGCGCCGGACGGCCCCGTCCGCGACGAGGCCGTGGCCCGCGCACGACGCATCAAGCTGTACGAGGAGGATATCTTCGGCGGCGACACCGACGTGCCCGAGGTCCACTGGTCCGTGCCCTGGGCGGACCTGATGATGACCATGTTCGTGCTGTTCACGGTCCTGTTCGTCTACGCCAGCGCGAAAATGGATTATCTCCAGGCGTTCCGGGGGCATGTGGAGTTCGAGAACGTGGACCGGATTTCCGAGGTCGGCGCGCGCAAGGGCGAGGTGCCGGTGTACGACCGCCATGTGCCCGGCCTGTTGCCCGAAACGGGCCCGCAAAAGCTCTTCGAGTCCGTCAGCGCTGCGGTTACCGAATCGGCCCTGACCGACGTGCATGTGGAGCTGGACGGAGACACCGTGCGCATCAGCATGCACGGACCCATGCTCTTCGACCGCTTCGACGCCCGGGTGCAGCCCGAGGGCCTGCGCTTCCTGGCCGCCGTGGCGGCCATCGCGGCCAAGGCCAGCTACGACGTGCACGTCCACGGCCACACGGACAACACCCCCGTGCACACCCCCGAGTATCCGACCAACTGGGACCTGTCCGTGGCCCGGGCGCTGAACGTGGCCCGCGTGCTCATGGACGCCGGGCACGTGGACCCCGGGCGGATCACCGTGTCCGGGCATTCCATGTACAAACCGCGCACGCCCAACCTGACCCCGGAAAGCAGGCTGCGCAACCGCCGTGTGGAGATCGAGCTGAAACGGCCCGAGGCTCCCGCACCCATCGACTACAAGGGAGAAGGGCAATGAGCCGTTCCAACGCCATCGGCGCCGCCTTGTGCATCGCGGTGTTCATCGCCACCTTCGCCCTGGCGGGGAACGCGGCGGCCTACCTGAACCTGGAGGCCATGCTCGTGGTGGTGTCGGGCACCGTGGGCGCGACCCTGCTGTCCTATCCGCTGGGGCACATCCGCACGGCCTGCCTCGTGGCCCGGGGCGCCTACCGCCACGGCGGCACCAACCCCGACGACGTGATCGGCGTGCTGCTGGACCTGGCCATCCGCTCGCGGGTGGACGGGCTGCAAAGCCTGGAGCACGCCGGAGAGCGCACGACCTTCAACTTCCTGCGCGAAGCCCTGAACATGGTCGCCGACAACTACGCCGTGGACGACATCCGCGACATCCTGATGACGGAAATCCATTTCTTCAAGATCCGCCGCCACCAGCAGGAGCGCGTATTCCGGGCCATGGCGGCCTACGCCCCGGCCTTCGGCCTGGCGGGCAGCGTCATCGGCCTCATCGGCCTGCTCTTCGGCCTGGGCAACACCGGGGAAATCCTCAAGTACATCCCCGTGGCGCTCATTTCCACGCTCTACGGCATCCTGCTCGGCACCTTCGTGCTGGCGCCCGTCGCCGAGAACATCCGCGGCAAGACCGAGCGCGAAATCCTGGTGCACAAGCTCATCGTCGAGGGCGTGACGGCCATCAAGACCGAAACCAACCCCCACGTGCTGGAAAAGAAGCTCTCATCGTTCCTGACGCCCGCCGCGCGCCGCGAAACCCGCGAATCCTTCGACGAGATGCGCAGGCGCTACCTGAAGCTGGCCCGCCAGCGCCGCGAGGCCGAACCCGCCCCCGAAGGCTCCCCCGCCGAAGCCGCCGGGCTCGGGGCCGGGCCGGGCGTCCAGCGCAGGCGCTAGGCGGCGGGGTCCGCCCCGGCCAGGGCGGCCACGGCGCCCGCCGGAGCCTCGTCTCCGGGCGCGGCCTCGTTCCAGGCGGCGATCACGCGGTCCTTGCCCTGGCGCTTTGCGGCGTACAGCGCCTCGTCGGCGGCGCGCTTGAGTTCGTCGGCCACGTGCTCCACCTCGCCCAGGTGCGCCCCTGGCCCCTCGGCCAGCCCCACGCTGAGGGACGTGCCGGGAATACCCAGGTCCGCGAAGCGGCGCCGGATGCGTTCGGCCAGATCCACCGCGCCCTTGCGCGACACTCCCGCCACCAGCACCCCGAACTCGTCGCCCCCGTAGCGGAAGGGCGTGTCCTTCTCCTCGCGGGTGGACAGGCGCAGAATCTCCGCCAGGCGCACCAGCAGGTCGTCGCCCGCCAGGTGCCCCAGGGTGTCGTTCACGCCCTTGAACCCGTCGCAGTCGATCATCATCAGGTGGAAGACCTCGCCGCGCTCCAGGGCCCGGGCGACCATCTCGCGCACGCGGATCTCGAAGAAACGGCGGTTGAAGATGCGCGTCAGCCCGTCCAGGAAGGACAACTGCTCGAATTTCTCCATGCTCTGGGCCGTGTCGTTCAGGCGGCAGCGCAGCCAGTCCTCGCGGCTGGCGATGGCATGGACCATCCAGTAGAAATTGCGCTTGAGCTGCATGAGTTCGTGCTCGTCTTCACCCTCGGGCGGCAGGGGCCATTCCGCGTCGTAGTCGCCCTGCTTCACGCGCAGGCAGAAGTTGTTCATGGCCCGGATGTCGGCCATGAAAATGACGTTGCCCAGGGAGTGGGCCAGCGGCTTGAGGCCGATGACGAAGAGGATGATGAACAGGCACAAAAACAGCTCGAGCTGCTCCAGGTGCCCGTGGTAGGCGAGGAACAGCGCGGTGGTCGCTGGCACAAGCACGAGCGGGCCCAGAATCAGGGACAGCTTGGTATCGACTTTCATGCGGATTCCCCCCGGTCCGGCGGAAGCCGCCCCGGCCCGCCTCCGAAGGCCGCCTTCGGGCACGGGCCGACACGTCGTCCGGCAGGCGCCGCCCCGGCGGGCGTCGCGGAGCCGACCCTAATTGAAATTGAAAATCAATGTCAATAATGAATTCCAGCCAAGCCGGGATTTCCGGAGCGAACCAGGGAAAATCCAGGGCCGGGGCGCCATGACCCCGGGCAGGGGACGGCGGTCCCGTCCGAGCCCGAGGCGACACGTCGCCTGAAACCGCTTTCGCGCAGCCGCGCCAGCAAAACGTCGCCCGGCATCCACCGGCGCCCGCCGCCCCTGCCAGCCGGGCCGGAAAACAGCGCCGAGGCGCGGCGCCTCCCCTGCGGAAACGAACCATGCGCCGCCTTGCGCGGGAACCGGACCCGCCCGGCTCCCCACTGCGCATCGCCTGCCGCGTCCCTGCCCGTCGGCCGCGCCCGCGCCGGGCCCGCCTCCCGCAAGGTCGCGCCCCGGGGCCGGGGCCCGGCGGCCATGCGCGGATTGCCAGACCGCAAAACTTTGGAAGGCGCAGACACGGCCACGCACGCGGGGTGGGTGTGTAGATGTCCTCGCCGTACGGCTTGCCGTCCGTGCCACGCCCGCGCCCGTGCGGGGATGCGGCAACTCCTGGCGCGAACGCCGCGCGACGCGGCCTCGCATACGGATTGCGGCAACGGGGCCTGGCCGACCTCGGGAAAAGACCACCTGACCGTGCCCCCGGGGACGGGTTGCGGCAGCGCCCGCAGCCCGAAAATCGCCCCCCCCCGCGCAGGTTTGCGCCCGGACGCCGGGAGTTGCGAACCCAAATCCCATTTTTCTGCCAGGAAACCTTGACAGTGAGAACCATTTTCAATATCAGCGTTGACGTGCCCGCGCGCGGCGGGTGGCCTGCCGTGCAGGGCCCCGCGCGCCGACATCCGCAAACCGACCGACGGCATTCCGCCGCCAGCGCCAGCCTCGCCCGGGCGCCAGCCCCTTCGGCGGACAGACGCCAACGATTTTCGCCGCTGCCTGCGCGGAGCAGGACCGGCACGGGAGGATACCCCATGGAACAACAAACGACAGGGCTGCGGCAGCTCAAGATCAACTGCCGGGCGAAAATCCGCCAGATCACCGCGGAAGGCGAACTGGGCAGACGCATCCGCGACATGGGCCTCGTGCCCGACACGGAGATCCAGGTCATCGGCAAGGCTCCCCTGCGCGACCCCGTGGCCATCCGCCTGCGGGACTTCACCCTGACCCTGCGCAACAACGAGGCCGACCACATCACCGTCACCGTCCTGGAGTGTCCCGATGTCTGAGAAACTGACCTTCGCCCTGGCCGGGAACCCCAACTCCGGCAAGACGACGATGTTCAACGCCCTGACGGGCGCGCGCCAGCACGTGGGCAACTACCCCGGCGTCACCGTGGCCAAGAAGGAAGGCCTGCTGCGCGTGGGCAACCGCGACGTGCGCGTGGTCGACCTGCCGGGCACCTACTCGCTGACGCCTTACTCCCAGGAGGAGCTGGCGGCCCGCAACTTCCTCATCAATGAAAAGCCCCACGCCGTCATCGACGTGCTCGACGCCAACACCCTGGAGCGCAGCCTGTACCTGGCCGTGCAGTTCCTCGAGCTGGGCGCCCCGCTGATCCTGGCCCTGAACATGATGGACGAGGTCCGCCGTCGGCACATGAGCATCGACACCGCCAAGCTCTCGAAGCTGATGGGCGTGCCGGTGGTGGAAACCATCGCCCGCGACGGCGAGGGCAAGGACGCCCTGATCCGCGAGGCCGTGGCCTACGCCGAGGCCAACCGCGGCAGGACCGAGCCGCTGCGCCTGTCCTACGGCCGCGACATCGACGCCGCCCTGGACGAGATGGAGCCCCTGGTCAAGGGCTCGGGGCTCATGGCCTCGCTGGTGCCCGCGCGCTGGGTGGCCCTGAAGTTCCTGGAAGGCGACCCCGACGTGATCGCCATGAGCCAGCGCGACAAGGCCCTGGCCGCCGCCCTCGCCTCCATCGCCGACCGCGTGGCCGCCCATGTGCGCCGCACGGAGAACGCCCATCCCGAGTCCATCATCGCCGACCACCGCTACGGCTACATCGCCGCCCTGCTGCGCGAGGGCGTGGTCCGCAAGGACACCTCCGTGGAAAGCATCCGCCTGTCCGACCGCGTGGACAAGGTGGTCACCAACGCCTTCCTCGGGCCGATCATCATGCTGGCCGTGCTCTACGGCATGTTCCAGCTCACCTTCGCCGTGGGTGAAATCCCCATGGGCTGGCTGGAGACGTTCTTCGGCTGGCTGGGCGGGGTGGCCGAGGCGTCCATCCCCGAGGGCCTGTTCCAGTCCCTCGTCATCTCGGGCATCATCGACGGCGTGGGCGGCGTGCTCGGCTTCGTGCCGCTTATCCTGGTCATGTTCCTGTGCCTGGCCTTCCTGGAGGACCTGGGCTACATGGCCCGCCTGGCCTACATCCTCGACCGCGTGTTCAAGCTCTTCGGCCTGCACGGCAGCTCGGTGATGCCCTTCATCATCTCCGGCGGCATCCCCGGCGGCTGCGCCGTGCCCGGCGTCATGGCCGCGCGGACCCTGCGCAGCCCGCCCGAGCGCCTGGCGACCATCCTCACCGCCCCGTTCATGTCCTGCGGCGCCAAGGTCCCGGTGTACATCCTGCTCATCGGCGCCTTCTTCCCCGACGTGGCGGGCAACGCCATGTTCGTGCTGACCCTGGGCGCCTGGGCCATGGCCCTGCTGGTGGCGCGCCTTTTGCGCGGCACGGTCATCCAGGGCGCGGCCACGCCGTTCCTCATGGAGCTGCCGCCCTACCGCATCCCCACCCTGCGCGGCGTGCTCATCCACACCTGGGAGCGCGGCTGGCAGTACATCAAGAAGGCCGGTACCATCATCCTGGCCATCTCCATCCTGCTGTGGGCGGCCATGACCTTCCCCGGCCTGCCCGACGACCAGACCGCCGCCTTCGAGGCCCAGCGCGAGGCCGTCCAGGCCGAGATGGACGCCGCCGCGGCGGCCGGAGCGGGCGAAGAGGCCCTGGCGGCCTTCGAGGATCGCCTGGCCGACGTGGACAACGTGGAGGCCGAGGAGGCCCTGCGCAACTCCCTGGCCGGGCGCGTGGGCACCGCCCTGGAGAGCGTGACCAGCCTCGCGGGCTACGACTGGCGGACCAACATCGCCCTGGTGGGCGGGTTCGCGGCCAAGGAGGTCATCGTCTCCACCCTGGGTACGGCCTATTCCCTGGGCGAGGTGGACCCCGAGGAAACCGGCGGCCTGTCGGCCCGTCTGGCCGCCGACCCGGCCTTCAACGCCTGGACGGCCATCAGCCTGCTGGTGTTCACCATGCTCTACGCCCCGTGCTTCGTCACGGTGGTGGCCATCGCCAAGGAATCGTCCTGGCGCTGGGCGGCCTTCTCCATGGTCTTCAACACGGCCCTGGCCTTCGGCGCGGCCACCCTGGTCTACCAGGTGGGCACACGCCTCTAGCCACAGCCGCCAACGGACGGCGGCCCGCCTCCGTCCGCATTCCGCCGCCGGCCCGCGCGCACCCGTCCGCGCGCGGGCCGGCCCGGCAATAACCTGGTCGGCGCAACGGCCCGGCGCGGCAGCCCGACCCCCAGTCCGGAGAGGACGCCAATGAAAGACCCCATCGACGCCTTCAGGCAGTTTCTGGCCGCCAAGAACCAGAAGCTCACCCCCCAGCGCCAGGTGGTGCTGCGCATCTTCATGGACCGCCACGACCACATGACCCCCGAGGAACTGCATACCCTCGGCCGCGAGTTGGACCCCGGCCTGGGGCTGGCCACGGTCTACCGGACCCTCAAGCTGCTGGAGGAGGCCGGGCTGGCCCGCGAACTGCGCCTGGGCGACGGCGTGGCGCGCTACGAATACGACTTCGGCCGCGCGCACCACGACCATATCATCTGCACCGGGTGCAACCGCAACATCGAGGTGCTCGACCCCCGCATCGAAACCCTCCAGGAGGCCCTGGCCCGGCGCCACGGATTCGAGCTGACCGGGCACAAGATGATCCTCTACGGCCTGTGCGAGGACTGCCGCAAGGGCGGCGACTAGGACTTTGCCGAACGGCTCCGGCGTGCTATCCTGAACGCTCCAACCCCTACCCGTAGCGGAGAACCCTATGAAAGAACTCGGAGAAAAGGCGCTGTGGCTGGTGGCCGGCGCCGCCGTGGGCGCGGCCTGTTACCTGGCCTGGCGCAACCGCGAGCGGCTTGTGCCCCTGGTCGAGCAGGCCGTGGCCCAGGCCCGTGAACTGACCCGCCCCCAGGGGGACGCGGCCCAAACCCCCGAGGAGGCGCCCCGGTCATGAGCAACATCGGATATTTCCTGGCTGGCGCCGTGCTCGGCGCGGCGGGCGTCGCGGCGGCCACGGGCGACGAAAAGGCCCGCCAGACCCTGGGCGGGCTGGTGCGCGGCGGCTACGGCATCAAGGAAAACCTGCTGGCCTGGGCCGAACGGCTGATGGAGGACGTTGAGGACTCCCTGGCCGAGGCCCGCCACCGCCAGCAGACCCAGGCCAAGGAGGACGCCCAGACCGAGACGGCGCCTGCCGCCAAATCCGGAGCCAAGGGCCCCCGCGCGGGCGCGGCCAAGGCCAAGCCCGCCGCCTCGGCGACGGCCGGGCCCAAGGCAACTACCAAGGCTGCCAAGCCCAAGGCGGGCGGAACCGCCGCGCCCAAGGGCAAGGGCCCGCGCGCCGGAGCCAAGGCTCCGGCCCGGGGCCGGGGCGGCAAGGGCTCCGCCGGGGCTTAACCCGGCGCCCCGCACGATACGGTTTCCACCCGGGCCCCGGCGGGCCCGGGCGGCCCCGCGCGCCCGCGCGCCCACCCCAGCCCCCCAAGGACCATGATCGTCAACCACCAGATTCCCGGGCGCATCCGCTTCACCCCGGGCAGCCCGGCGGCCCTGGATGCCGCCACCCGGGCCCTGGAAGCCGCCCCCGCCCTGCGCGGCCAGGCCCTGGACCTGAGCTACAACCCGCGCACCCGCCGGGCCCTGCTCCAACTGCGCGCCGACGAGGCCCTGACGGCCCTGGCCGCGGGCATCCTGCTGGCCCAGACTTCGGCTCCGGCCCTGCCCACGCCCGCAGCGGCAAAGGATCAGGCTCCTGCGTCTCCCGTCGGGGGCGGGCTCCCGGCCCTGCCCGAAGCCGGGGCATCCCGCTGCCAGCCCGCCGTGTGCCGCCGCACGCCCCCCGGGGCCGAGTGCGTGCTGCCCGGGGTTTGCGAGGCCGACCGCGCGCGCGGCGCCCTGGAAAACCCCTTCCTCATCATCGCCCGCAAGGTCGCCAGGTTCTCCCTGCGCCGCCTGCTGCTGCCCATGTGGCTGCGGCCCTGGTGGCTGGCCTGGGAGGTCGCGCCGCTCATGCTCGCCGGGGCGCGCTCCCTGGCCCGGGGCAGGCTGGACGTGGCCGTGCTCGACGCGGCGGCCATCGGCTCGTCCATGGCCCTGCGCGACTTCAATACCGCCGGAACCATCCACCTGCTGCTGGACATCAGCGAAACCCTGGAGGAATGGACCCGCGAGAAGTCGCGCGGGAACATCGCGGCCATGCTGCGCGGCGAGGACCGCCCGGCCTGGGTGCTGCGCCGGGGCCAGCCCGAGCGCGTGCCCGCCGCCGAGTTGCAGGCGGGCGATCTGGTCATCGTCAGGTCCGGCCTGGCCATCCCCGTGGACGGCGTGGTGGCCGACGGCACGGCCATGGTCAACCAGTCCTCCATGACCGGGGAGCCCCTGGCCGTGCGCAAGGCCGTGGGCCACGAGGTCTACGCGGGCACGGTGGTCGAGGAAGGCGACCTGACCATCCTGGCCGAGAGTGTGGGCGACCACACCCGGCTGGCCCAGATCGCCCGGGTCATCACCGAGTCGGAGTCCATGCGCGCCGAGGTCCACAGCCAGGCCGTGCGCATGGCCGACCGCATCGTACCGTTTTCCTTCATCCTGTCCGGGCTGGTCTTCGCCGTGACGCGCAACGTGCGCCAGGCCGCCGCCGTGCTGCTGGCCGACTACTCCTGCGCCATCAAGCTCTCCACGCCCCTGGCCGTGCGCGCGGCCATCCTGGAGGCCGCGCGGCGCGGGGTGCTGGTCAAGGGCGGCAAACACCTGGAAGCCCTGGCCCGGGCCGACGCCATCATCCTGGACAAGACCGGCACCCTGACCCAGGCCCGGCCCAGTGTGGTGGATGTCTGCCCCGTGGGCGACTACTCGCGCGAATACATCCTGCGCCACGCCGCCTGCCTGGAGGAGCACTTCCCCCATCCCGTGGCCGAGGCCGTGGTGCGCAAGGCCGAGGAGGAGGGCCTGGACCACCGCGAGCGCCACGCCGAGGTGGAATACATCCTGGCCCACGGCATCTCCTCCACCCTGGACGGCCAGCGCGTGCTGCTGGGCAGCCGCCACTTCGTCCACGAGGACGAGGGCGTGGACCTGGACCCCGCCGAGGAGTCCATCCGCCGCTGCGCCGACAGCGGGCACACCGCGCTGTACATGGCCATCGGCGGCCAACTGGCCGGGGTCATCTGCATCGAGGACCCCATCCACCCCGACGCCCCGCGCTTCGTGCGCCGCCTGGAGAACCTGGGCCTTGAGCGCATCATCATGCTCACCGGCGACGGCGAGGCCAGCGCCAGGCGCGTGGCCGGGGAACTGGGCATAAAAGAATACCGCGCGGGCGTGCTGCCCACGGACAAGACGGCCATCGTGGACGAACTGCGCGCCGCCGGGCTGACCGTGGCCATGGTCGGCGACGGCATCAACGACTCCGCGGCGCTGACCCGCGCCGATGTCGGCGTGTCCATGAAGCACGGGGCGGACATCGCCCGCGAGGCCTGCGACGTGCTGCTGACCACCCCGCGCCTGGACGGCCTGCTGGACACCATGGCCATCGCCCGGCGGGCCATGCGCCGCATCCGGCGCAACTACGGCTTCATCGTCGGCAGCAACACCCTGTTCATCGCCCTGGGCGTGACGGGGCTGATCTCCCCGGCCCTGCTGGCCCTGCTGCACAACGCGGGCACGGTGCTCACCTGCGCCCACAGCATGCGCCCGGTGCTGCCCCGGCACTAGCCCCCGCCCCCAAAACGCCGCGAGGCCGACGCGCACAACGCGCGTCGGCCTCGTTCGCTTTCCGGACGCGGGCCCGGCTTGCTAGCGCAAAAGGGTCCGGCGGTTCTGGAAGGCATGGACCCCCGCCAGCGCCAGGAACAGCACCCCGGCCCCGGCGTGGACCTTGCTCGACACGGCCAGCGCGCCCACGGCCAGGACCACCGCCCCGGCCATGCCCGCCTTGACGGCGCGCCGGGCCTCGGGGGTGCGCAGGGCCTTGTCCGCCCGGGCCACCCCGGCCTTCAGGCGCTCGAGGTCCACGTGCAGCAGCTCGGCCGCGCGCTTGAGCAGCGCCTCGGCGCCGATGCGCGCCTTGTCGTAGAGCACCAGCAGGCTGCCCACCCGCTGGTTGACCTGCACCTCCACCACGCCCTTGAGGTCCAGAAGCCTTTCGCGGGCCTCGCGGGCAATCTCTTCCACCTTCAAGGCTCCGCTGCGCAGCCGCAGCCTGCCCTGGGTCATGCTGGCGATCATGGCGCCCTCCCTGTATCCTTGCTTGCGGAGCCCCCGGGGCGGGACTGTCCCGCCCGGGCCGACTCCGAGCCGGAATCATAGACGCTTTTTCGCCATCACTGCAACTCGTGACAGCGAATTTCATCCTCCGCGCGCGGGGCGGCAGTCTCCTAAGCTGTAGTCCGCAAGTCATCCTCCACGCGCGGATCGTCGCGGCCCCCGCCAAAGCGGGAGCCCCCGCCCGGGCACGCCGTCGCGCGCCGGGCGGGGGCCCGGAAACCAGGGCGCAGGGGAGCGCGGCGACCGCCGCCGCGCCGCCCCGCGCCCGGACAGGGGGTCACATGGGACTGGTCTTGCGCTCCCACTCGGGCACGGACTTTTCGTCCTCGACCTCCTCCCAGCCCGTGAACATGGCGATCACGTGGGCCGAGACGGTGTGCCCGGTGGTGGTCATGTACACATGGACGACCACGAAGGCCAGGAAGCCGAAGGCGCCGATGGTGTGCAGGGTGGCCACCGTTTCCAGGGACAGGCTGGCCAGGCCCAGGGCCGCCCAGTCGTTGTAGTAGAGGTAGGCGATGCCCGTGGCGATCTGGAACGGGATGAGCAGCGTGGCGATGGACAGGTAGGTCAGGCGCTGGAGCGGGTTGTGCTTGGCGCGCTGGGTCTTGGGCACGGGGTGCGGCTCGCCGCGGAAGATGCCGCTCGCGTAGTACATGGCCACCTCGTAGATCTTCCTGGTGGTGGGTACGTACTGCTTCCACTCCCCGGTGGTGGACAGCCAGAACACGATGAACACGTACAGCCCCAGCCAGGCCCAGGCGCACCATTCGTGCACGGCCACGGCCCGCTCGAAGCCCAGCAGGCTGAAGGAGCCGTGGACCTCGAGGCCCGTGGCGGCCAGCACGAGGATCAGCGCGGCCTGGAACCAATGCCAGAATCGCTCGAAACGCGTGTACAGGTAGACCTTCTTCAGGCCGTTCTTCACGGAACCGCTCATGACCGATCCTCCTTTGCATTGCGCGACCGGGACGCCGCGCGCATGGCGCCGTGGATCAGCACTCCCGCCAGGGAGGCCAGCACGGCGGCCCAGCCGGCCCAGTCCACCAGGGCCACGCCGTCGCGCCCGGGCATGTAGAATCCGGCCAGGTTGGCCAGCCGCCCGCGGTGGCCGTGGCATTCGGAGCAGGCCACCACGTTGTCCTTGGGCGCCACCATGTGCGTGGTGGGGTAGGCCCAGGCCGTTTCCACGAAGCCGAATTCGCCGGAGTAGTCCAGCCCGGCGTAGTCCATGCCCGCCTGGATGGCCTTGGCCCAATCATAGTTGGCCCACAGGGCGGTGGCGTCCTTGCCGAACAGGTGCGGCACGACCATGGTCCTGTTCACCGTGTCGTAGGGCGTCTTGCCCCGGTGGACCTTGAAGGGCATGATCCGCGAGCGCGGATCGTCCGCCGAGCCCACGGGCCAGGACAGGCGCACCTCGCCCGAGGGGTCGATCACGTCCGTGGCGCGCACGGTGGTCATGGAGCCGCCCCACCAGTAGTATTCGGGCACCACGTTCATCTCCCACACGAAGTCGCCCTTCATGGAATCGTAGGAGTCCTTGCCGTAGGGGCCTTCCTCCTTGTAGGGCTTGCCGTCCCGAAGCTTCCCGGCGGTGGACCAGTCCCAGTTCATCTTGGTCGGCTTTTCGCGGGCGTACTCGGGGATGTGGCAGGCCTGGCAGGCCACCTTGTCGGTGTGGTCGTTGGCCTTGTGCCCGGCCTTGTGCGGCGTGGCGCTGTGGCACGACTCGCAGGTGATCCGGGGCGCGAGGTCGTCTTCGAGCAGGCTCTTGCGCTCGGTGGCCGCCGGGTTGGCGTAGATGCGCCCGGCGATGTTGTGCACCGTGGTCGTGTGGCAGCGCGTGCAGTGGAAGTTCTGGCCGTCGACGCCCATGTGCACGTCGAGCTTCTTGCTCGGCGCGGTCAGCGAGCTGTCCATGTCGCCGTGCTTCACGCCGTCGCCGCCGCCGCCGTTGAAGTGGCAGGTGCCGCAGTTGTCGCGGTCGGGGCGGCCGATATTCTGGGCGATCTTGGCCAGGTCCGGCGGCTGGAAGGTCTTCTTGGGCCCGAAGGGCGTGGGCTCGCTCACCGGGTAGCCCGCCTTCGAGGGGAACTTCTCGTAGGTGCCCGTGGTGTCGTGGCAGACCAGACAGTCCACCTTGGCCGGATCGGTGAAGTCGAAGTCCTTGTCTTTCCAGCCGTAGCCCGCGTGGCACGAGGTGCAGCGCGGCTCGTTGGACAGGATGCTGATGCAGAAGTTGTTGACCACCAGCCCGCCCTTGCCCATGCGCTCGGCGGGCTCGGCATTGGGGTCGATCCAGGTCCAGTGGATGGTCTTGTGGAACTGCGCGGAGGCCTCGGTGTGGCAGGTGAGGCAGGCGCGGGTCACGTCCTCGGGTTTGGCGAAGTGCTGGCGCAGCACTTCATGCTTGGTGTGGTCCGAGGTGATCCAGAGTTGCGGATCCTTGGTGGCCTGGCGCGCCAGTTGGCGCCCCGGGGCCGCCTCGCCGCCCTGGGCGGGCGAGGACGTGTCGGTGGCCGCGCGGGCCACCGGCGCGGCGCATACCCCGCACACAAGGACGACAAGCGCCAGGAGCGCCCGCGGGCGCAACGACGGGAAACGGTTCATGAAGACACCCCCTGCGTTTCAGGTTGCCCGCCGGGCCGCCGCGACGACCCCGGCGGCGGCCCTGCGGCCCGTGCCGCGCAGGAGGCCCGCCCCCCCGCGCTAGCGCTTCGTGTCGCAGTTCTCGTAGTTGATCTGCGACAGGGTGATGGAGTCCAGGATGCGGTTCATGGCCGCCGTGGCCTCCACCCATACGTTGCGGACGTTGCACTTGCCGCTGCGCGTGCAGGTCCGGCCGTCGCTCACGCAGTCGGTCAGGTTGATGCCGCCCTCCAGCAGGCGGACGACCTCTCCGACGGTGATCTCCTCGGGCGAGCGGGTGAGCATGTGCCCCCCCTTGGGCCCGCGCACGCTGGCCAGGTACCCCCCGCGCTTGAGGGGCCGGATGAGTTGCTCCAGGTATTTCACCGAGACCCCCAGCCGCGCCGAGACCTCGCTCACCGAGACCGGGCGGCCGTTGCTGTTTTCGGCGATGTCCAGGAGCATCCTGGTTCCGTAGCGGCTTCTGGTGGACAACTTCATGAAGGCTTCTCCGCGAAGGCTTGCGGCCCCGGACCCCATGCCCGGGTTGACCGCTGCGCAGACGATACGCCCTCATGCCGCGATTTCCAAGTGTTCCCCCAAAAAAATGTAGGCGTTTATTTCAATATGCTACAGTGTGGGCGGAATTACCCTGCAATGCCGCGCAATAATTGACTAGCGCACATGCTCCGCGCGCCGTAGCAGGGCCGCCAGCCCCAGGGCTCCAAAGGCCAGAGCCAGGGCCAGGTGGGCCCAGTCCACGGCCATGACCGTCTCCGGCGGCAGCCAGACCCAGGGCAGATTCTTGGCCGCGCGGGCCAGCCCCGTCAGCGCCAGGGCGGCGATCACACCCGCCCGCCAGCCGCCCAGGGCGGTCGGCGCCCGGCGGCGCACCAGCCACGCGCCCAGCGCCGCCCCGGCCCAGGCCAGGAACACGGCGGCCAGGAGCAGGTGCAGGCTGTGCAGCAGCAGGAAATCCGCCGTCCAGGCCATGCCCGGCAGGTCGGCCAGATAATAGCGCTTGAAGATGGGCATCTGCCCCGCGCCGGTGAAGCCCAGGGCCAGGCACAGGGTGATCCACGGCCAGCGCGCGGCGCGGTGCGGGCGGCCGGAGGCGGCGCGGCGCTCAGTCATGGCCGCCCTCCTTCCCGGGGCCCGCGGCGGAGCCGGGCTTGCCGGAACCGGCTCCGCCCGCGCCGCGCAGGCCGCGCACGGCGGTGAGCAGCCCGGCGGCCAGCCCGGCCAGCGGCGCGCCGAACACCGCCGCGGTGAAGGCCTCGTCGCGGGCCATGACATCGGCCACCGGGCGCAGGTGCGGCTGCCCCGGGCCGTGGGTCACGGCGCGGTCCAGCGCCTCGAAGGACACGGGGGAGACATAGAAGGTGTTGGTGCCGCCGTTCTCCTCCAGGCCGTAGACGTGGCCCCCGGTTTCGGCGGCCAGCGCACGCGCCCGGGCGGCCATCTCCTCGCGCGGGCCGATGCTCTGCACGTCCATGGGGCAGGCCTCGATGCAGGCCGGGAGCTGCCCGGCGTCCAGGCGCTGGTGGCAGCGGTCGCACTTGTACATCACCCCGTTGCCCGCCAGGGCGGGCAGCAGGTCCAGGTACAGGCCGACCCCGGTCTGGCGCTGGGGGATGCCCCAGGGGCACACGTCGCGACACTTGGCCCCGCCCAGGCAGATGGAGTCGTTGATGCGCACCACGCCGTCGGCGCGCTTGTAGGCCGCGCCCCAGGGGCAGAGGTTCGCGCAGGGCGGGTTCACGCAGTGCATGCAGCGCCGGGGGATGTGCACCTCCAGCTCCTGCCCGTCCTTTTCGACCACGGCGGTCTGGATGGTCAGCCAGTTGTAGGGCGTGAGTCGCCCGTCCTCATCCCGCCGGGCGGACCAGTCCTCGGCCCTGACCCGCGCGGGGAACATTTTCGGGAAGGGCCGCACCGGCTCGGGGAACTTGGCGGCGTTGACCTCGCGGCAGGCCGCCACGCACTCGCCGCACCCGACGCAGCGCGACAGGTCCAGCAGGGTGGCCAGCTCCACCGGCGCATCGGCCCCGGCGCTTCCGGCCCGGGCCGCCCCGGCGCCGGGCACGGCCAGGGCCCCGGCCAGGGCCATGGTCTTCAGAAACTTTCTGCGATTCATGACGTTCCGTATTCGTTTGCGGCGCGACCCGTTGCGCCGCCGTGCCGTGCAGGTTCTTCGGGTCTATCCTGCTATAGCAGTCCTTGTGCCGGAAGACCACGCAGCACAGCGCCATGATTCTTTCAAGCTGAAATGACAACGTTTATTCCCAAAATTCCGCCATGTGACGATCGCCTTGCCACGGCGGAAATTGATCGCTATTTGAGCAGGTGGTTAATCAACTGCGCAAATCAAGGCGGCGGGCATGAACCAGGATTCGGTGAAGCAGTATCTGGAAGAGATCATCGAGACCATGAACGAGGGGCTGTTCATCGTCGGGCCCGACGGGCGGCTGTCCATGGTCAACAGCTCCCTGGAGCGGCTGACGGGCTTTTCGCGCCGCGAGCTGCTGGGCCGGCCCTGCACCGTGCTCAACTGCGACGCCTGCCGCATCTCGCGCCGCGAGGGCCGCGACCACTGGTGCCGCCTGTTCGACGAACGCAAGCAGAACCGCAAGCGCTGCCGCATCGTGCGCAAGGACGGCTCCTGCGTGGACGTGGTCAAGAACGCCACCCTGCTCATGGACAACGGCGAGGTCATCGCCGGGGTGGAGACGCTGACCGACCTCTCCGAACTGGTGGAGCGCGACCGCAAGATCGAGGAACTCTCGCGTCACTGGGACACGGGCTTCCACGGCATGGTCGGCGACTCCCCGGCCATGCTGCGGCTGTACGCCATCCTGGAAAAGGCCGCGCGCTCCGACGCGCCGGTGATCATCTTCGGCGAGTCGGGCACGGGCAAGGAGCTGGCCGCCCACGCCATTCACACCCTGGGCTGGCGCGCCGAGCGGCCCTTCATCCAGTTCAACTGCGCGGCGCTGAACGAAAGCCTGCTCGAAAGCGAACTGTTCGGCCACGTCAAGGGCGCCTTCACCGGGGCCATCCGCCACCGCGAGGGCCGCTTCGAGGCCGCCGACGGCGGCGACATCTTCCTGGACGAGATCGGCGACGTGCCCCCGGCCACCCAGGTCAAGCTGCTGCGCGTGCTGGAGAGCAAGCGCATCGAGCGCGTGGGCGACAACCGGCCCATCGAGGTCGACGCGCGCGTCATCACGGCCACCAACCGCAACCTGGAGCGCATGGTCGCCGAGGGCGCCTTCCGCAAGGACCTGTTTTATCGCATCAACGTCATCCCCATCCACGTGCCGCCGCTACGCGAACGCACCGAGGACATTCCGCTGCTGGCCGGGCACTTCCTGGCCGACATCCGCAGCCGCACGGGCCGGGGGCCCCAGGGCCTGACCCCCGAGGCCCTGCGCCTGCTCACGGCCCACGCCTGGCCGGGCAACGTGCGCGAGTTGAAAAGCGCCCTGGAATACGCCTGCGTGCTCACGGACTCCGGGCCCGTGGGCCCCGGGCACCTGCCCCCCGCCGTTGTGGGCGGCGCGGCGGGCGCCTGCCCGCCGCCAGCCCCCGAAGCCCCGGCTCCCGGGGCCGGATGGGCCACCCCAGGCCAGCGCCCGGGCCCGCACCCGGCCCTGCCCGCCGACCCGCGCCAGGCGCTCATCGACGCCCTGCTGGCCACGGGCGGCAACAAGAGCCGCGCCGCCGCCCTGCTCGGCGTCAGCCGGGGCACGGTGCAGAACCGCATGCGCCGCTTCGGGCTGGATCTGAAACGCGTGGTCAGCGGCCCAGGCTCGTGATGAAACGCTCCAGCTCGTTGGGCTCGCCCTCGGCGTAGTCCTCGGGGTAGAGCAGGTTGCGCATCCAGAACACGCTGCCCTGGCCCAGGGCCGCCGAAGCCCGGGCGCAGAGGTTCTCGGCCTTGCGCTCCACGAGGCCGCGCGTCCGCTGGTCCAGCCCGTCCAGCAGCCCGTCCAGTTCATCGGGCAGGTCGCGCAGCAGTTCGGCCTTGCGGCGCAGCTTCGCCGCCGAGCCCTCGGGATCGCCCTTTTCGTGCAGCAGCGCCTCGGCCTCGCACTCCAGCTCGCGGATGCGTGCCGCCGTCCGCGTCAGCGCGCCGATCACCCGGGCCGACGCCGTCGTCTCCTGATCCATTCCGTCCTCCCGCGCCCGGAGGCGCATTTTCTTGTGCAAATTCCGGCGCACCGCCTTGTCCCGGGCCCGGCCCGGGCGTACAGGGACGCTCTGGCGCCCGACCCGCCGCCCGCAGCGCGGTCCGGTTCTTTTTGACCCGGGTCAAGGCGCCGGGGCGACCGCCGGGGCACCCTGACGCCGCCCCGCCACGGTACGGCACCCCGCCGCCGTTGGCAAAGCCCAAGGAGTCCACGCATGTCCCGATCCGCCCCCGACGCGTCCCCGGCCAGCCCCGCTCCCGCCGACCAATCCGCCGCTCCGACCGCCGCCCCGCGCGGGACGGCCCTCCCCGGCCACCGCCCCGCGCGGCTGCGCCTGGCCGTGCAGTCGGCCTTCGCCCTGACCTGCCTGTGGGCCGGGTGGGAGTTCTACCGCTTCGTGAGCTGGATCATGGGCCAGGGCCCCGGCCCGGCGACGCGCCCGCCCTCGGTGGAGGGCTTCCTGCCCATCAGCGCCTTCATGGCCCTGCGCCGCCTGCTGACCGATGACCAGTGGGACCCCGTCCATCCCGCCGGGCTGACCATCCTGGTGGCCGCGCTGCTCATGGCCCTGCTGCTGCGCAAGGGCTTCTGCGGCCACGTCTGCCCCGTGGGCCTGATCCACAACCTGCTGGCCCGCGCCGGGCGGGCCCTGGGCTGGGCGCGGCCCCTGCCCCGGCGCGCGGCCCTGGCCCTGGCCGTGCCCAAGTACCTGCTGCTGGCCTTTTTCATCTGGACCACCTGGGTGGCCATGGACGCCCGGGCCCTGGAAAGCTTCCTGCGCACGCCCTTCAACATCGCCGCCGACGCGCGCATGCTGGCCTTCTTCCTGAACCCCTCGGGCACGACCCTGGCCGTCCTGGCCCTGCTGGGCGCCCTGGGGCTGGTGCTGCCCTATTTCTGGTGCCGCGCGCTGTGCCCCTACGGCGCGCTGCTGGGGCTCGCGGCCCTGGCCTCGCCCCTGGCCGTGCGCCGCGACGCGGCCTCGTGCGTGCAGTGCGGGCGCTGCACCCGGGTCTGCCCCGGGGGCATCCGCGTGCAGGAGAAGCTCCGCGTCAACTCGCCGGACTGCGTGGGCTGCATGGAATGCGCTGGAGCCTGCCCCGTGCCCGGTTGCCTGGGCCCGGCCCTGCCCGGCGGGCGGCGCCTGCCCTGGGCCCTGCCCGCCCTGGGCTGCGCCGCCGTGCTCCTGACCCTGTACGCCTGGGCCCGGGCCACCGGCCACTGGGACGCCACCCCGGCCCCGGCCATGCTCGCGCGCATCTACCGCATGACCCTGGGCGCCTTCTGAGGAGCAGGAGGAAAGGCGTCCCTCCCCCGACCTTGACACCCCCCGCCGGGCGGCATTAGCTGAGGGCATCCGCCCGATGCCGCCCGCGCCCATTGCCCCGGCCCGGCGGAAGGAGACCCCGCCCATGTCCATACGCGCCGTCATCGCCGACGACGAGCCGCCCGCGCGCGACGAGCTGGCCTTCATGCTCTCGCGCTGTCCGGACGTGGAAATCGTGGCCCAGGCGGCTTCGGCGCGCGAGGCCGTGACCGCCATCCGCGAGCACGCGCCCGATGTGGCCTTCCTGGACATCGAAATGCCCGGGGGCAGCGGGCTGGACGTGGTGGCCGAGGTGCTGGCCGAAGGGCCGGAGCGGCCGCCGCAGTTCGTCTTCGCCACGGCCTTCGACCACTATGCCATCCGCGCCTTCGACGCCAACGCCGTGGACTACCTGCTCAAACCCGTGGAGGAGGACCGCCTGGCCCGCAGCCTGGCCCGCGTGCGCGGCGCCCTGGCCGCGCCCCGGGGCCTGCCCACCGACCGCGCGGCCATGGACGGCGAGGTGTTGCGCCTGCTCGAAGCCCTGGCTCCCACGCGCGGGCTGACCCGCGTGGCCGTGGAACAGGGCGGGCGCATCGCCCTGCTGCGGCCCGAGGAAATCGTCTTCCTGAGCACCGAGGAGCGCCGCGTGGTGGCCCACACCGCGCGCGGCGCCCTGCCCTGCCACGGCCCGGCGACGATGGAAACCCTGGAAGAACGCCTGGGACCGCATTCGTTCTTCCGCGCCAACCGGGGCGCCCTGGTCAACCTGGCCCGGGTGCGCGGGTTCTCGCCCTGGTTCAACGGCAAATACGCCTGCACCATGGACGACGCCGCGGGCTCGGAAGTCACCGTCAGCCGGGGCCGCGTCGCGGCCTTCAAGGAACACCTCGGCCTCTAGGCCGGAGCATAGCCATGACGACACTGGAACTGCTGGTCATCCTTGTGGAACGCTTCGGGCTCATGCTCACGGCGGCCTTCGTCATCATGACCCTGGGCGCCCTGCGCGACGTGGACCTGCGGCCCACCACCCTGCGCAACACCGTCTTCCTGACGCTGCTCTTCGGGGGCATGGGCATCCTGGGCACCTACACCGGCGGCCCGGTGCAGGCCTCGGTGGCCAACCTGCGGGCCATGAGCGTGATCACCGCCGGGCTGGTGGGCGGGCCGGTGGTCGGCGCGGGGGCCGGGTTCATCGCCGGGCTGCACCGCAACCTCATCGATTTCTACGGCTTCTCGGCCCTGCCCTGCGGGCTGGCGACCTTCCTGGAGGGCACGGTGGCCGGGTTCCTGGCCCTGCGCCTGCGCGAGCCGCTGAACTGGAAGCCCGCCGCCGCCCTGGCCTTCGCGGGCGAGAGCTTCCACATGCTCCTGGTGCTGGCCCTGGCCCGGCCCTTTGCCGACGCCGTGAGCCTCGTGCAGCTCATCGCCATGCCCATGATCATCGTCAACACCATCGGCGCGGCCCTGTTCGTGCAGACGCTCATCGTCGTCTCGCACTACCGCGAAAAGCACGAGTCCACCCAGGCCCAGCAGATCCTGGCCATCGCCGGGCAGACCGTGGTCCACCTGCGCCTGGGCCTGTCGGGCGAAACCGCCGAGGCCGCCGCGCGGATCATCTTCGAGCGCATGGGCGTGGCCGCCGTGGCCGTGACGGACACCTCGCGCGTGCTGGCCCACGTCGGCGAAGGGGACGACCACCACCTGCCCGGCCAGCGCATCATGACCTCCGCCACGCGCGCCGTGCTCGAAACCGGCATCCCGGCCTTCGTGCGCGACGCCGCGGCCATCGGCTGCGGTACGCCCGACTGCCCGTTCCGCTCGGGGGCCATCGTGCCCCTGCGCAAGGGCGGGGCCATCGTCGGCACCCTCAAGCTCTACGGCACCAAGGGCAACGGCCTGGACGCCGTGCGCTACGAAATCGCCAAGGGCCTGGCCGCCCTGTTCTCCACCCAGCTCGAACTCGAAGACATCCAGATCAAGGAACGCCTGCTGGCCCGCGAGGAAATCCGTCGCCTGCAAGCCCAGATCAACCCGCACTTCCTGTTCAACGCCCTGAACACCATCGCCTCCTTCTGCCGCACCAACTCCGGGCGCGCCCGCGAGCTGCTCCAGGATCTGGCCGTGTTCCTGCGCCGCAACCTGCACGGCGGCGACGGGTTCATCCCCCTGGCCCAGGAACTCGATCAGGTCCGTTCCTATCTGGCCATCGAACAGGCCCGCTTCGGCGAGCGCATCCACGCCACCCTGCTGGTGGACGACGACTGCCGCGACTGGCCCGTGCCCGCGCTGCTCATCCAGCCCCTGGTGGAAAACGGCATCAAACACGGGCTGGCCGGGCGCGAGGAGGGCGGCATGGTCAGCGTGCGCGCCGCCGTGCTCGCGGGCGAGCTGCACGTCATCGTCGAGGACGACGGCGTGGGCATGCCGCCCCAGAAGGCCCGGGCCCTGCTGGAGAGCGAGGGCGACGGCCGGTGCATCGGCGTGGCCAACTGCAACCGCCGCCTGCGCCAGATCTACGGCGCCCAGTTCGGCCTGCAGATCGGCTCGCGTCCCGGCGGCGGCACCCTGGTGGCCATGCGCATCCCGCGCCAGGCCCTGCCCGCCGCCGCCTAGCCGCGACGCGCGGTCCGGCGGCTTGCGCCCCGCCCAGGGCGTTTCAGACGCCAAAACCGACACTTCACGCGCAAGGCGTTGCACAAGCGTGCGGCCCTGCCCTATGGCATCCTCAAAATGAAGCCGTCCGGGCCATTCGGACGGGCAAGCCAACCGGAGGATCGCCATGTTCTATTTCTTCGTGTGCCTCGCCGCCCTGGTGCTGGGATACATGACCTACGGCGCGGTGGTGGACCGCATTCTCGCCCCCGACGAGAAGGCCGTCACCCCGGCCTACTCCATGCGTGACGACGTGGACTACGTGCCCATGCCCAAATGGAAGCTCCTGCTCATCCAGGTGCTGGACATCGCGGGCATCGGACCCATCTTCGGGCCCATCCTGGGCGCCCTCTACGGCCCGGCCGCCCTGCTGTGGATCGTCATCGGCTCCATCTTCGCCGGCGCCGTGCACGACTACATGAGCGGCATGCTCTCCGTGCGCAACAAGGGCGCGAGCATCCCCGAGCTGGTGGGCGAATACATGGGCATGCCCGCCCGTCAGGTCATGCGCGTGTTCTCCGTGATCCTGCTCATGCTCGTGGGCGTGGTCTTCGTCCTGGCCCCGGCCAAGCTGCTCACCGGCCTGACCGGCGTCGCCACCCCCATTTTCGTGGCCGCCATCTTCGCCTACTACTTCCTGGCCACCATCCTGCCCATCGACAAGGTCATCGGCCGCTTCTACCCCGCCCTGGGCGGCCTGCTGCTGGTCATGACCGTGTCCATCGCCATCGCGCTCATGGCCAGCGACCACCCGATCCTGCCGAACATGGACTTCTTCACCAACGTCCATCCCAAGAACCTGCCCCTGTGGCCGCTGTTGTTCGTGACCCTGTCCTGCGGCGCCATCAGCGGGTTCCACTCCACCCAGTCGCCGCTCATGGCCCGCTGCGTGAAGAACGAGCGTGAAGGCCGCATGGTCTTCTACGGCGCCATGATCATCGAGGGCGTCATCGCCCTGGTCTGGGCCACCATCGGCCTGAGCTTCTACGACAGCTCCGCGGCCCTGGGCGCCGTCGTCGCCGCGGGCAGCCCCGCCGCCGTGGTCAAGGAAGCCTCCAACGTCCTGCTCGGACCCGTCGGCGGCGCGCTGGCCGTGCTGGCCGTCATCATCCTGCCCATCACCTCGGGCGACACGGCCTTCCGCTCCACGCGCCTCATCGTGGCCGAGACCTTCAAGGTCAACCAGGCCAAGGCCGCCAAGCGGCTGTTCATCGCCGTGCCCATGTTCGTCATCGGCTTCCTCATCTCCCAGTCGCCCTTCGAGTCCATCTGGCGTTACTTCGGCTTCTCCAACCAGATGCTGTCCATGCTCGTGCTGTGGTCCGGCGCCGTGTATCTGGCCAAGACCGGGCGCTTCCACTGGATCTGCACCGTCCCGGCGACCTTCATGACCGCCGTGTGCGCCTCGTTCATCATCCTGTCCGACCTCGGCTTCAGCATGTCCATGAACGCCTCCGTCATCGGCGGTGTGGCCGCCGCCGTGATCGCCCTGGGCGCCTTCATGCTCAAGTACGGCTTCGGCAAGGCCGCCACTGCCGAAGACGCGGCGAAGTAACCCGCCGGGGCTCCGCCCCGACACTCTCCGCAAGGGGCCATCGGCCCCTTGCCCCATACCGGGCCCGGCCCCACGGTCAACCACCGTGGGCCGGGCCCGGGACGTTCGGGCCGGGCGCGAAACCGGCCGCCCAGCCCCCGGGCGCACGGCGCCCTTGCCCCCGGGCGGCGCAGAGGATACCACAGCCCCCATGCCGCACGATCCCGTCATCGACATCCGCCATTGCACGGTCCGCCTGGGCCCCGGCTTCGCGCTCAAGGACGCCTCCTGGCAGGTGCTGCCCGGGCAGCACTGGGTGCTCGCCGGGCCCAACGGCGCGGGCAAGACCACCCTGCTGCGTCTGGCCCGCGGCGAGGTCCACCCCGCCCAGGGCGAACATTTCGGCCACCGGGGCGCCCGCTGCTGGAACTTCGGCCGGGGCCGCACCGAAAGCGCCCTGGACGCCCGGGCGGCCGTGGCCCTGGTCACCCCCGACGACCACGACGCCCTGACCCGCGACGAACGCGCAATGAGCGTGGAGCGTTTCGTGGTCACGGGCATCCACGACACGCAATACCTGTTCCGCGAGCCCTCGCGGGAGGAACTGGAACGGGCCCGGGCCGCCCTGGCAAACCTGGACGCGGCGGACCTGGCCGGGCGCGACGTGCTCTCGCTCTCGCGCGGGCAGGGGCGGCTGGCCGTGCTGGCCCGCGCCCTGGTGCGCGAGCCGCGCCTGCTGCTGCTGGACGAAGCCATGCAGGGGCTCGACGCCGCGGCGCGCGCGCGGCTGGGCCGGGCCCTGGTGCGGCTGGCCGCGGGCGGCACGCAGCTCGTCATGGCCACGCACCATCTGGACGAAGTGCGCGCCGTGGCGACCCATGCGGCGGTGCTGGAAGGCGGACAGGTGGTGCGCCAGGGCGCGGCGGACGCCGTGCTGGGCGAGGCCGCGCGGGCCTTTGCGGCGGGCCCGGCCCTGGCCCTGCCCCGGGCGGCGGGCGGGCCGCGCCGGGAGGTGCCGGAGCATTACGTGGCCCTGCGCGGGGTGGACGTTGTGCGCCAGGGCCGCACGGTGCTGGCGGGCATCGACTGGACCGTGCGCCCCGGGGAGCACTGGGCCGTGCTGGGGGCCAACGGCGCGGGCAAGAGCACCCTGGTGGCCCTGTGCCAGGGCGCGCTGCGGCCCACCCGGGGCCGGGCCTCGTGGTTCGGGCTGCCCGGCCCGGTGAACGTGTGGGACATCCGCCGCCGCATGGGCCTGGTGTCCCCGGAATTGCAGGCCGCGTACCGCTACGACGTGACCGCCGTGGAAGCCGTGCTGTCCGGGCATTTTTCCAGCGTCGGCCTCTACGACCGCCCCAGCGCGGAGCAGGTCGAGCAGGCCGGGGCGCTGGTGGATATGGTCGGGCTGGCGGGCATGCGGCAGCGCCGGGTGCGCACCCTGTCCTACGGCCAGATGCGCCGCCTGCTCATCGCCCGGGCCCTGGCCCCGGGGCCGGAGCTGCTGTTGCTGGACGAAGCCTGCACCGGGCTGGACCCCGAGGCCCGGGCACGTTTCCTGGAAGTGGTGCAGGCCCTGGCCGGGGCCGGAGTGACCCTGGTTTTCGTGACCCACGATCCGGCGGAAATCCCCCCGGCGGTGGGGCTGTGCCTGCGCCTGGAGGCCGGGCGCGTGGTCGCCCGGGGCCCGCGCGAACGGGTGCTGGCGCAGCCCGGAGGCTTGCCGTAGGATGCGCCCCATGCCGCGCCGCACGCCGCTCCCCGCCCCGCGCCCCGGCGCCCTCGCCTGCCTGCTCCGCGGGGCCGTCCTGGCCCTGGCGCTGGCGGCCTGCGCGCCCTCGGTGCCGCCGCCGACCACCGACGCCAACCCCCGGCCCGTGGTCGACGACGCGTCGAGCCTGCGCCGGGTGCCCGTGCTGACCACCCTGTCCTCCGTGCTGGACACGGGCCGCCAGTCCTTCGAGGCCGGGCGCTACGCCGTGGCCGGGGCGCGCTTCGAGGCCGTGCTGGCCCACGAGCCCCACGAACCGGTGGCGACCATCTATCTCGGCCTGTGCCACTGGTTCGCGGGCCACCCCGAGAAGACCACGGCCCTGTGGACGGCCTACCCCGACGACGATCCGCCCGGATTCGCGGCGGCCCTGCGCGCCGAGGCCGCATCCCTGGCGATGCTGGCCGACCGGCTGCGGGCGCGCGGGCTGGTGCGCTCGGCCCTCCAGGGCGGGCAGGAACCTCTGGCCCCGGGGCTGGCCGTGCTGGCCCGGCCGCGCCTGGAGAGCCCGGCCCTGCCCGGGGTCGGCCGCGCGCTGCAATGGCTGCTGCACGAGGCCGTGGCCGGGCCCGTCAGCGGGCTGGACGCCCCGCGCCCGGCGCCCTACGGGCTGCTGCGCGCCGTGACCCGCGAAGCCGGGCTGGACCATCCCCGAGGCGACGACGCCGAGACGGCGCTGCTCCTGGCGCAACTCATCGGCGCGCAGTACGCCGTGTCCTGCACCCTGGCGCCCGTGCCCGGAGCGCCCGGGCTGGTGCGCACGCGCGTGACGGCGCAGAGTGCCGAGGACCCCGGGCAGCGCCTGCTGCGCCTGGGCGCCGCCGCCGAGGAGGCCGCCCGGGCCGCCGCCGATGCACGCAAGGCCCTGGCGGACCTGGACCAGGATCTGGCCCTCACGGCCTTCGGCCTGCGCTACTACGAGGCCGAGGAGCGCATGAACACACTGCTGGCCGAGCGCAAGGCCCTGGAAACGCAAATCCTTGCGCTCAATCGCGCCCGGGCGCTGCGTGCGGCGACCGAAACCGTGGAACGCCTGGAACGCCAGAAGCGGACCTTCGCCGCCGCCCAGCAGGAATTGCGCGACCTGGAGCAGGCCACGGTGGGGCTGGCCGCCCACGTCTTCGCCCACAACCCCGAGAGCCTGGCCAAGCGCGACGCCGAATTGCGCGACTCGCGCTCCGGGCTGGAGGCCAAGGCCACGGAACTGGCCCAACGGGCGGACATCGCCCGGGCCGAAGTCCTGCGCCGCTGGCCGCCCGAGGGCCTGAGCGTGGACTTCACCCTGCCCGAAGCGGAACTGACGCGCTGGCCCGCCCTGGCCCGCCGGGCCGTGGGCTCCCTGCTGGGCGGGCGGCCCCTGCCCGGCGCCCTGGCCCCGGCCTTCGGCCCGGACGCGGGGCCGGACGCGCTGTCGGCCCTGGACCGCGCCCTGGCCGCGCGGGAGGCCGGGGATCAGGCCTCCGCCCGCGAACAGTTCGCCCTGGCCCGGCCCCTGGCGCCGCGCCCGCCGGAGCTTCCGGCGCCGGACTTCGACCTCGCCGCCCAGGCGGACATGGCCCCGGAGGCCATCGCGGCCCTGTACGTCCGGCGCCTGACCCGGGCCCTGGATGCGGCCCGGAGCGGGGGCCGCACCCCATGAGGCCCTGCCCGCGGGTGCAGGTCGCCGGAGTGCGGGACCTGGACGAGGCCCTGATGCTGGCCCGCCTGGGCGTGGACAGCGTGGGCCTGCCCCTGCGGCTGGCCGTGCATGCCCCGGACGTGACCGAGGCCCAGGCCGCGAGCATCGTGGCCGCCCTGCCGCCCGCACTGCTGGCGGTGTGCATCACCTACGCGACGGACCCGACGGAAATCGACGCCCTGTGCCGCGCGGTGGGCACGCGGGCGGTGCAGCTCCACGCGCCCATGGCCCCGGCGGCCCTGGCGGCCCTGCGCGCCCGCAGGCCGGACCTGTACGTCGTCAAAAGCGTCATCGTGCCGCCGGACCCGACACCCGAGCGGCGCGAGGCGCTGCTGGCCGAGGCCCGGGCCCTGGCGGCGCACTGCGACGCCCTGCTCACCGACAGCCTCGACCCCGCCAGCGGCGCCACCGGGGCCACCGGCCGCGTGCACGACTGGGCCGTCAGCGCCCTGCTGGCCCGGGCCTGCCCGCGCCCGCTGATCCTGGCCGGGGGCCTGGGGCCGGACAACGTGGCGGCGGCCATCCGCGCCGTGCGCCCCGCCGGGGTGGACGCGCACACCGGCCTGGAGGACGCGCGCGGCCGCAAGGACCCGGCCCTGGTCGCGGCCTTCGCTGCCCGGGCCCGTGCGGCCCTGGACGCGGCGGCGGATGACGCCCCGGGCGCTGGCTCCTCGTGTCGCGCCCGGGAGACGACACCCGGGAACCGCAGATAAAAATATTTTATTCCAAAGTATTATACAAAAATAACGCTATGTTTCGAAGATGCGACGCTGCCGTACGCGGCACCCGCCGCCCTCCGGATCATCCGCCAGTGCGAAAGCCGACCCGGAAGCCGCCAGCCCCTGGGAGCCGGGGCAATGCGCGCGGCGCCCGATCCGGTTGCCGGGGGGCGCAATTTGGTGCATCGTGGGTCCGCCTTGGGTTCCGGGGGCCTGCGATCCGCTCCGGCCTCCGGCCCCGGCAAGGAGAGCCCATGGCCGCCACCGCAGCCCCCAGCGCCCGGAGCGCCGCCCCCGGGCACCACGAGCCCGTGCTGGAAAGCGCGACCTATTCCGCCCGCCAGACCGAACTGGCCTGGACGTTCCCCCACGGCCCCGGGGGCGCGGACGGTCCCCTGGGCCGCGACGCGGTCTGGGAGGCCCTGGCGGCGGCGGTGGACCTGCGCGGCCTGGGCCTGCTGTCCGCCGACCGCTCCATGGGCCTGCTGCTGGCCAAGCCGCCGTTCTCCCTGGCCAACATGGGCCGCCGGGTGGTCCTGACCCTGACCCGCCGCCCGGAGGGCACCCTGGTCCGCGCGACCTCGCTGCACGGGCTGCTCTGCCTGCAGGGCCGCTCGGCGCGCATGGCCCTGCTGGAAGACCTGCTGCACACGGCCTGGCGGCTGCTGGAACGCGCGGCGGCGGAGGCACGGGAAGCGCAGCAAGCGCAAGACGCCGAGGAAGACGCCGGAAGTGGAAACACCCGGGAACCGGCTCCCGCGCCGCATGCCGGGGCCGGGCGCCCCGCCGGGCAAGGCCCGCGCAAGGCCCCGCCCGTGCCCGACTACCGCCACACCCCGTGGGAGGATCTGCCCCTGGAGGCGCCTTCCGCGCCCGCCCCCGCGGACGCTCCGGAGCCCCCGGCTGCCCCGGCGGCCACGGCCCCGGAACCCGCCCCCGCCGGGCCGCATCCCGCGCACCCCGCGCCCGTGCCCGACTACCGCCACACCCCATGGGAGGACCTGCCCCTGGAGGCGCCCCCGCCCGAGGCCCGGCGTGCGGCCACGGCCCGCCCCGCGCGGTCGGGGCCGGGTATCCGCCGCAGCCTGCTGTGGTTCCTGGTCGGCACCGTGCTGGCCGTGGGCGCGGTCTTCCTGCTGGGGCTGCTGGGCCGCTGACGGCCCCGGCAGTCGCCCCGGTGCGAAAACGGCGGCGGGCTTGTGCCCCCGCCCCATCCAGGCTAGTATCCGCTCCAGGGAGCAAACCCCGCCCCGGCGCCGGAATTCCCGGCCCGGCAACCGCCCCGGCCACGCACCAGAGCGCCATGCCCAGCCGCCGCCCGTCCCCTCCGCCCGTCCAGGGCGTGTTCTCCACCCGGGAGACCCGCAAGGTCGGCACCGGCCAGACCCAGCGCCGGACCACCGTCACGCAGTACTGGCTCGTGCGCCAGACCGCGCCGGACCAGGCCGAGGTCCAGCCCATCAACGAACAGCTCATCCCCGTGGGCCGCAAGCGCATGGTGCCGCTGGACATCCTCCTGGAACGCTTCACCCCCGAGCCGGATTTCTACATCCAGCGCCCGGACAGGGCGCGCCGGGAGGACGGCCCGGACCTGCGCGCGCCCGAGCCCGCCCCGGAGCCCCTGCCCGGGCTGCGCGTGGAGATCGAGGGATTCGAACTGAGCGGCAGCCCAGAGGACGTGGAGAAAAACGCCCGCGCGGGCTTCGGCCTGGGCCTGACCTACCTGCGGCGCGGCAACAAGGCCAAGGCCGTGGACATCTTCACCCGGCTGGCCGAAATGGACGCGCCCTTCGTGCCTGAACACAAGCACATGTTCAACGATTTCGGCGTTTCCCTGCGCAAGCAAAGCCTGCTGGACCTGGCCCTCAAACACTACCTGCGGGCCCTGGCCCTGGCCGGGGAGGACGACCACCTGCTGCACAACATCGCCCGGGCCTACTTCGAGATGCAGGACCTGCCCAACTGCATCCGCTACCTGGAAGAGTCCCTGCGCATCAATCCGGACCTCACGCCTTCCAAACAATTCCTGCGCCACGTGACCGGACGCCGGAACGGCCGCAAGGGCGAAAAGAACAGGGCCGCATCCCGGCGGCCCCTGCGCTTCGACTTCTAGGCCCTGCCCCGCGCGTCTTTTTTTCGGTTTGAAATAAAACCCCCGACCGGTTATTCTTATTGATATTCCTCACGGGGGTCGTCATGGACGCCAAGATCAGGGAACTCATCGCGCGTTACGATATCGGGGACACCAGCCTCTTTTTCATCCGCAACCGCAACGAGCGGCGGGTCATCGACGCCATTCCCCGTGTCCTGGGAGAACATCCGGGATTCATCCCCAACACCATAGATTTGCAGGACATCTACGCCCTGGCCCTGAACAGCCTGCCCCCGCGCTACGTGCAGCAGGGGTCCATCGTGCTGCGCGAGCCCGTGCGCCAGGACGAAATCGAGGACGCCGTGCGCGCGGCCGTGGCCCAGGTCCGCGCGCAGCCCAACTATCCTCCGGAGTAGACCCCGCCCGCGCGGCGGGGCACGGCGAGGCGCGCCATGCAGGATTATGCCCGGACTCTCGACCGGCTCCAGCGCGGCCTGGGCCGTGCCTGGCGCGAGGACCCCATGATCCTCGGCGTGCCCGGAGTGTCCCTGGCCGTCAAGATCGACCCCTTCCACTATCTGGCCGTGCATCCGGCCTTTCTGGAGCGCCTGGGACGCTGGGCCGCCGTGGTGCCGCGCGCGGCCCGCGAGGCCCTGCTGCGCGGCGGCGATCTGCTCGTCGGCCCGGGCGGACGCGGGCATGTGCTGGCCGTTTCCGCCGTGTGGGGCAGCCCGCCCCGGGCCCGGCGCCTGCGGGCCTGCTTCGTGCTGGCCGGATTCGTGGACCGCGCCCTGCTGCTCTACGGCGGCGAGCGCTCGCCCCTGCCCGTGGCCGACCTGCGCCTGCTCGGACGCGAGCGCCCCGCCGTGGACGCTTTCCTGCAACACAAGACACGTATTGACAAAACGGCGTTTACCCCTCAAGACTAGCGGCGATAGGACACCACAGATGATCTGTTTTCCGAGGGCATCCATGGGCCGCCGCCGCACATATCTCCTGCTGTTTGCCGCCACCGTCGCGGCGCTTCTGCTGTGCGCGCCGCGCGTCTTCGCCCAGGCCGCCCCCCAGGCCCCCAAGGCCGAGGCCGTGGAAGACCGCCCCGCGGAGCCCGCCAAAAGCGGCTTCGTGACCTCCGTGGCCGTGGTCAACGACAGCACGGACCAGCTCGGCACGCGCCTGGCCTTCCGCCTCAAGGAAACCCTGAACGCCTCGTCGCTCTTCGCCCTCTCGGCCAAGGACGAGCGCAAGATCAAGGTCATCCTCACCACCCAGCCCGAATTTCCCGGCCGCGAACAGGTCGGTTCCGTCTATGCCGCCGTGTGGATTTACGCCGCCGACGAGACCGTGCTCACGCACTACCTCGCCAGCGAAGTCGGCACCGTGGACGCCGCCACCGTGGACGCCGCCGCCCAGGCGCTGGCCGGCCGAACCGCCGCCGTCGCCGAGAAGTACGCCTACCTGTTCGAGTAGGCGGCCCCCCCCCGCCATCCCGGTCCCCCCGGCCTGTCGCGGGGGGATGACGACCCTGGTGCGACTCCCGCGCCCCAAGGCCCCCGGGCCGGGGCGCTCAACCCGCATGCGCCCGGGATGGCGCAAAGACACATCCGCCAAGGAGGCCCCATGCAACAGTTCCCCCGGGTCCACAGGCTGCCCCCCTACGTGTTCGCCGTGGTCAACGAGTTGAAGATGAAGATGCGCCGCCAGAACATCGACATCGTTGACCTCGGCATGGGCAACCCCGACATCGGCACCCCCCAGCACATCGTGGACAAGATGGTCGAGGCCGCCCAGAAGCCCATCAACCATCGCTACAGCGCCTCCCGGGGCCTGCCCAACCTGCGCAAGGCCATTTCGGACTGGTACCTGCGGCGCTTCGACGTGCACATCGACCCCGACCAGGAGGCCGTGGTGACCATGGGCGCCAAGGAGGGCCTGTCGCACCTGGCCATGGTCATGCTCTCCCCGGGCGACGTGGTTTTCGCCCAGGACCCGACCTACCCCATCCATCCCTATTCGGCCATCATCGCCGGGGCGGACGTGCGGCGCATCCCCACCAGCCCGGACCGCAACTTCATCGAGGACCTGGAATTGGCCATGCGCCAGACCTGGCCCCAGCCCAAGCTGCTGATCATAAGCTTTCCGCACAACCCGACCACCCAGGTGGTGGATCTGGAGTTCTTCCAGCGCATTGTCGATTTCGCCAAGGAAAACAACATCTACGTCATCCACGACCTGGCCTACGCCGACCTGGTCTTCGACGGCTACAAGGCCCCGAGCTTCCTGCAGGCCAAGGGCGCCAAGGACGTGGGCGTGGAGTTCTTCTCCCTGTCCAAGTCGTACTCCATGGCCGGCTGGCGCGTGGGCTTCTGCTGCGGCAACCGCGACATGGTCCAGGCGCTGACGCGCATCAAGAGCTACCTGGACTACGGCATCTTCCAACCCATCCAGATCGCCTCGATCATCGCCCTGAACGGCCCGCAGGAATGCGTGCAGGACATCGTGAACGTCTACAAGGAGCGCCGCGACGTGCTCTGCGAGGGCCTGAACCGCGTGGGCTGGGAGATCGTTCCGCCCAAGGCGACCATGTTCGCCTGGGCGCGCATCCCCGAGCCCTTCCGCAAGCTCGGCTCGGTGGAGTTCGCCAAGCTGCTGCTGCGCGAGGGCCACGTGGCCGTGTCGCCGGGCCTGGGCTTCGGGCACTACGGCGACGACCACGTGCGCTTCGCCCTCATCGAGAACGCCCACCGCACCAAGCAGGCCATCAAGGGCATCAAGAAGGTCCTGGAGGGGGGCGCGTGCTAGACCCGCAGCAGCCCGGGCGCCCCGAGCGACTGGACATCGGCCTGGCCGGTTTCGGCACCGTGGGCCAGGGCCTGGCCCGGCTCATCCACGAGAACCGCGAGTCCATCCTGCGCCGCACGGGCAAGGAAATCCGCATCAAGGCCGTGCTCATCCGCAGCGAGCACCGCCGCGCCGCCGTGGAGGCCATCGGCGCCCGCGCCGTGACCGACCACCGCGAGATCCTCGACGACCCGGACATCGCCGTGGTCTGCGAGCTCATGGGCGGCACCGGGTTCGCCCGGCGCTTCCTGGAGGAGGCCATCGCCGCGGGCAAGCACGTGGTCACGGCCAACAAGGCCCTGCTGGCCGAGAACGGCATGGACCTCTTCGCCCAGGCCCAGGCGCGCGGGGTGCATCTGGGCTTCGAGGCCAGCGTGGCCGGGGGCATCCCCGTGGTCCAGCCGCTCAAGGAAGCCCTGGCGGGCAACCGCCTGCAAAGCCTGCTGGGCATCCTGAACGGCACGGCCAACTACATCCTGACCGAGATGACCGACAAGGGTCTGGACTTCGGCACCGCCCTGGGTCAGGCCCAGCAGCTCGGCTACGCCGAGGCCGACCCGACCCTGGACATCCAGGGCATCGACGCCGCCCACAAGCTGGTGCTGCTCATCCGCCTGGCCTTCGGGGTGGACTATCCCTTCGCCCAACTGCCCGTCACGGGTATCACCGTCGTCACGCCCATGGACATCGCCTTCGCCCGGGAGTTCGGCTTCCGCATCAAGCTGCTGGCCCAGGCCCGGCTGGTGGACGGCAAGGTCGAGGCCGGGGTCTACCCGGCCCTGGTGCCCGAGGGCTACCTGCTGGCCTCGGTGGGCGGGGCGTACAACGCCATCCGCCTGGAAGGCAACGCGGGCCCGGTGGTGCTGCACGGGCGCGGCGCGGGCGACATGCCCACGGGCAGCGCCGTGCTGGCCGACATCATGGCCACCATCCGCCACGACGCGCCGGACAACCTGGGCTTCGTGGACCCCCGCCTGCCCGGGGCGGAAATCCTGGACCTCGACGACGCCGTGAGCGAACACTACGTGCGCTTCATCGTGCCCGACGCGCCGGGCGTGCTGCGCGACATCGCCGGGGTCATGGCCGACCACGACATCAGCCTGCAACAGGTCATCCAGAAGAGCCGCAGCGACGCGGGCGAGGGCATCCCCCTGGTGTTTTTGACCCACGAGGCGGCGGCCGACGCCATCCACAAGGCCATGCGCCAGGTCGAGGCTCTGGGCCTGACCCTGGGCACGACCATGCACTACCGCATCCTCTAGGCGCGGCGGGGCCGGGGGCACTGGACGAAAGGGCCGGGAAAGGGCATCCTGACCCGGACCGGCACGGCCAGGGCGCCCGGCCGCCCGCAGCCCGCACGCGGCGGGCCGGGCGGCGGCCCCGCGCCCGACCCCGCTCCGGGCGCACAGGAGGATCATGCTGCAGCAACTTCTGGCCACGTTCTTCCGCAGGGTTCTGCCCCCCGGAGGCCCGGGCCCGGCGGCCACCATCGCGGCCGTGGCGGCGGTGCTCATCCTGCTGCTGGCCCTGCTGGCGCCGCTGCTGTTCTCCCACTGACCGCCAACCCCCGCGACACGCGAAGCCCTCATGACCAAACTCCTCTTCCTCGTGGCCGACGGCATGGGCGACTGGCCCGTGGCCGAACTGGACGGGCGCACGCCCCTGGAGGCCGCGCCCACCCCGAACATGGACGCCCTGGCCCGGCGCTGCGTGGCCGGAACGGCGCGCACCGTGCCCCACGGCATGCCCCCGGGGTCGGACGTGGCCAACATGTCCCTCATGGGTTTCGACCCCGCCGCCCACCACACCGGGCGCGGGCCCATCGAAGCCGCCGCCCAGGGCCTGGAGCTGGACCCCGACGACCTCGTCTGGCGGCTGAACCTGGTGCGCGTGGCCGGGCCCGGGCCCGAAGACGCCATGCTCGACTACTCCTCGGGGCACATCACCACCGAACAGTCCACCCCGCTGGTGGAAGACCTTCAGGCCCACCTGGGCGACGGGACGTTCACCTTCGTGCCCGGCATCCAGTACCGCCACCTGCTGGTGCAGCGCGGCGGCGCCCGGGAGCCCGAAGCCGCGCTGGACATCCGCCCGCCCCACGACATCACCGACCAGCCCCAGGGGCCGGACCTGGAGCGCTTCGCCGCCTCGTCCCGGCTGGCGGAGCTGCGCCGCCGGGCCGCCGCGCGCCTGGCCGCCCCGGCCAACGCCACCCGCGCCAACGCCATCTGGCCCTGGGGCCAGGGCCGCCCGCTGCTGCTGCCCGCCTTTGCCCAGGCCTTCGGCCTGCGCGGGGCCGTGGTTTCCGCCGTGGACCTCGTGCGCGGCCTGGGCCGGGCCTCGGGCATGGAGGTGGCCGAGGTGCCGGGCGTCACCGGCCTGCTGGACACCAACTACCAGGGCAAGGTGGACGCCGCCCTGGATTTCCTGGCCCGTGGCGGGGACTTCGTGTTCCTACATGTGGAGGCCCCCGACGAATGCGGGCATTCGGGCATCGCGGCGGACAAGGTCGAGGCCGTGCGCCGCTTCGACGAGCGCGTGGTCGGGCCCATCGTCCGCGCCCTGGAGGGCACCGACACGGCCATCCTGCTGACCTGCGACCACTTCACGCCCCTGGCCCGGCGCACCCACACCCCGGACCCGGTGCCCTTCGTGCTGTGGCACCCGCGCCTTGCCGACCACGGCCTGCCCGCCTTCAGCGAGGCGAACGCCGCCGCCACCGGCCTGACCCTGGACCACGGCCACGACCTGCTGCCCCACGCGCTGGAGCGCCTGCGAGGATGACCATGCCCCCCACCGCGACCACACCCACCGCCCCGACCGCCCAGGCGGCGCCTCTGGGCCCGGACGGCTTCCCCCGGCCCGACGCCTGGCTGGAACACCGCGTGTCCTACGGCGAAACCGACGCCATGAAGGTGGTCTACTACGCCGAATACCTGCACTACTTCGAGCGCGCGCGCTCCTTCTTCATCCGCGAGCGCGGCATGAGCTACGCCACGGTGGAGGAGCGCGGCATCGCCCTGCCCATCACCGAGGCCACCGTGCGCTACAGGCGCCCCCTGCGGTACGACGACCTGGCCCTGGTGCGCGTGGGCATCAGCCAGTGGCGCGGGGCCTCGGTCTGCTTCGCCTACGAGGTCTACGCCGAGGACCGCGCAACCCTGCACGCCACGGGCGGCACCCGCCACGCCTGCGTGGACCTCGCGGGCCGCCCGGTGCGCATCCCCGGCTGGCTGCGCGCCCTGTTTCAGGAGCCCTGAGCCCGCCCGGGCCCGGCGCCCCGCCTGCGCTCCGGCAATGCCGCTGCCCGCCCGCTGCATGGTCCCGGCAGGGTTATGCCATGCAGTGCCTCCTGACGTGGCGACTTAAAGTCGCCACGTCGACGCATCCCCGCCCCGGCTCCATCCGGTCGCCACGCAGTGCGCCCACAGCGGCAAGTCAATCGTGACACGAATCAAATACCTTGCGTCTCGCCGCTTCCAATCGGTTTTCGCATATGATACGTCTGCTGACGAAGGGCAATCATAACGGCGGCCACTGTTTCCCGGCGGTGACCATGCGGACGTTTTTCCAAGGCTTTTTCAAAGCATTGCGCACTCTTTTTCGGCCCCAGGAACTCTGGAAGGGCCACGGCCTGCGCACGCCCTGCTGGGTGCACCGCAACTGCGGCCGCGAGCCCGGGGGGCACAGCGCGCGGGAGCTGGGCGTCTGCCCGGCGGCCGAGGCCGAATACCATCACGGCACCAACTCCGGACCCTGCGCCGGGCGCATCTGCTGGAGCCTGGCCGACACCGACGCCCATCACCGCGCCCGGGGCGACTCCATGCGCAGGCTCCAGCACTGCATGGGCTGCGAATTCTTCCGCACGGTCCGCAGCGAGGAAGGCAGTGCCTTCAAAGTCGAGCTCTAGCGCGGCCTTGAGAATGATTGATCGCGCAATCAAGATTCCCTTGCGGCGGCCCCGGGTTTGGGGCAATGCACAAACCCATGCGCCTCGATGTCCACACCCACGCCTTCCACCCCAAGATCGCCCACAAGGTCCTGGAACAACTGAGCGGCCATTACGGCATCCGCCCCGTGGGCGACGGCACGCTGGACGATCTGCTGGCCCGGGTGGCCCGCGCGGGGCTGGACGGCTGCGTGGTGCACAACGCCGCCACCACCCCCGACCAGGTCGTGCCCGCCAACACCTGGGCCGTGAACATCCAGCGCGACAATCCCCAGGTCACGGCTTTCGGCACCCTGCATCCCGATTACGGCCCCTGGGAGGCCCAGCTCGACCTGCTGGAGCAGCGCGGCGTGCGCGGTATCAAGCTGCACCCCGACTTCCAGGGCTTCCGCCTGGACGACCCGCGCCTGAACCCCATGTTCGAGGCCATGGCCGGGCGCTTCGCGGTGATGGTCCATGTGGGCGACCGCCTGCCTCCGGAGCGGAATCCCTCCTGCCCCTTCAAACTCATGCGCGTACATGCCGACCACCCGGGGCTGACGCTCATCGCCGCGCATATGGGCGGCTACCAGCACTGGAAATGGGCCCTGGAGTGCCTCATCGGCAGCCGGGTGTACATCGACACGTCCAGCTCCCTGCCCTTCATCGAGCCGCAGGACCTGGTGGCCGTCTTCCGCCGCCACCCGCGCGAGCGCATCCTCTTCGGCAGCGACTACCCGCTCTTCGACCCCGGCGACGAAATGCGCAATCTGCGCCGCGCCGCCGGGCTCACCGCCGCCGCCCTGGAGGAAATCCTTGGCAACGGCGCCTTTCTCGCCGCATCGGGCCGCGCCCCGGCCACGCCCGCCCCGCGTTGAGTGCGGGGCGATCCCGGCTTTCCTCGCCAGCCAAGAGATGCTATCTTGTGGGCAACCGGGCATTGCGCCCGCAACCACAGGAGACGCCATGAGCCCCAAGACATACACCGTGCAAGGCACCTGCCCCGACTGCGGGCGCAACACGACCCTGGCCCTGGCCGCCGAGGACATGAAGGCCCTGGCCGGCGACGCGCCCCTGGCTCTGGAGGGCTCCCACGCCAAGGCCCTGGCCGCCGGGGAGGCGCCCATCGCCCTGGCCCACTGCCCGCACTGCGGGCGGGACTATCCGGCGCCCATCTCCCCCGACACCTGCGCCGAATGGGACGACTTCTGCAACGAAGTCCATCCCATCCAGGAGGTCTAGCCGCACGGGGCGGGCAACCCTTGCCTTTGCGTGACGTTTTGCCGTATTCAGGACGATCCCTGTATGCCGGGCCTCGGCCCGGAGCATCCTTGCAGCGGCCCCAGGCGGGGCCAGAGGAGCGCGCGTGTCCGAGCCGCCCCAGCTTTACGATCTGGTGAACCCCGCAGACGAAGCCGCCGTCCTGGCCGAAGTGCGGCTGGTGGCCGATTCCCTCGGGCTTGCGGCCCAGGGCGAAACCCTGGGCCGGGTCCACGCCGCCGTGACGGACCTCTTTCTGGGCCGTCACCCCGACTACCGCGCCAGCAACACCAGCTACCACGACCTGGAGCACACCCTGTCCGTGGTGCTGGCCACGCTGCGCCTGCTGCACGGCAACGCCCTGGCCCTGGGCGAGGTCGCCCCGGAGCCCTTCCTGCTGGGCGTGGCCGCGGCCTACTTCCACGACACCGGCCTCATTCAGGGCCGCGACGAAACCCTGGGCACCGGCGCCCGGCATACCGTGGGCCACGAGCTGCGCTCGGCGCAAATCATGCGCGCCTTCCTGGGCCCCCTCGGCTTCGGAGACGACGACCTGGACGAGGCCCGGGCCATGATCCGCTGCACCGAGCTGGCGGGCGACCCCGCGCAGGTGCCCTTCCGCACGCCCCAGGCCGCCAGGGCCGGGCTCATCCTGGGCACGGCCGACCTGGCCGCGCAGATTGCCGACCGCAACTACCTGGAAAAGCTGCCCAGCCTGTTCCGGGAGTTCGAGGAGGCCGGCCTGCCGGGCTTCAGCTCCGAACTGGACCTGATGCTCAAGACCCGCTCCTTTTACGAAAAGGTGGCCCGTCCGCGCATGGAGGGCCCCCTGGGCGGGCAGATGCGCTCCATGGTCCACCATTTCCGCCAGCGCTGGGGCATCGACCAGGACCTTTACGCCCTGGCCATCTCGCGCAACCTGGACCACCTGGAGCGGGCGCTGCTGACCTGCGGCGAGTCCTACGACTGCCTGATGGCCCAGCTCAAGCGCCGCCCGGGCAACGGCCGCACGGACGCCTGAGCCCCCACCCCGGCGGCGCCCGCCTACAGCGGCAAACGGATGATGAAGGTCGCGCCCTGGCCGGGCTCGGACTCCACGGCGAAGGTGCCGCCGTGGTTGCGGGTGACGATGAAGTAGGACACCGACAGCCCCAGGCCCGTACCCTCGCCCACGTCCTTGGTGGTGAAGAAGGGCTCGAAGATGCGCTTGCGGGTGATTTCCGTCATGCCCGGGCCGTTGTCGGCCACCTCCACGCGCACCCAGTCGCCCTCGCGGTGCACGCCCAGGCGCAGGGTCGGCGCGGAGTCGTCGTGCACGCCGCCCATGGCCTGGGCCGCGTTGCGCAGCAGGTTCAGGAAGACCTGCTCGATCTCCGTGCCCGCGCAGTTCACCGGCGGCAGGCCCTGCTCGTAGTCGCGCACTACCTTGATCTTGCGGAAATCATAGCGCTTCTTGAGGTCGTAGTCGCTTTCGGCCAGTTCCACGGCCTTGTCCAGCAGGTCGGTCACGTCGCAGGGCATGCGGTTGGACTCGCTGCGGCGGCTGAACTCCAGCATGTTGGCCACGATGCGTGCGGCGCGCAGGCCGCTCTCGCGGATGCCCGTCAGGGTGGCGAAAATGCCCCGACGCTGCATGTAGCCGCGCAGGGCCTCCAGGGTCGTTCCGGCCTCCCGGGCGGCCTCGCGGTTGGCGGGCAGATCCTCGGCCATGCGCCGCTGCACGTTCTGCACGCCCTGGAGGATGCCGCCCAGGGGGTTGTTGATCTCATGGGCCATGCCCGCCGCCAGTCCGCCCACGCTCATCATCTTCTCGGTCTGGACCATGACTTCTTCCATGCGCACGCGGTCGGTGATGTCCACGATGCGCAGCACGACTCCGGCATCGCCCGAGGCCCACAGGGGCGTGGCTTCGATCTTGCTGTAGACCGTGCGCCCGCCCCGGCGGCCGGGCAGCTTGTCGCGCACCACGGAGCGATTCTCGCGCAGGGCGGCGGCCACGGCGTCGCGGCACAGGCCCCACATGGGGCAGACCTCCCCGGCCGGGCGCCCCAGGGCCAGCTCCGGCGCGACGCCGAACTCCTCGGCGGCCCGGCGGTTCCACAGCGTCACGCAGCCCTCGCCGTCCAGGCCGATGACCACCGAGGCCATGGAGTCGACCACGTCCTTCAGGTGGGCCCGGGCCCGGGCCTCGCGCTGCTCGGCCTGCTGGCGCTCGGCCACCTCGCGGCGCAGGGAGGTGTTGTACTGGTCCAGCCGGTCCATGAAGCCGTTGAAATAGCCTCCGAGCTGGGCCATCTCCTGGGTGCCGTCGGGGGTCACGCGCTGGGTGAAGTCGCCCTCCGAGGCCCGGGCAAGGCTGCGCCGCAGGGCCTCCAGCGGCCGCGACACCGACAGCCCGACCCACAGCGAAAACGGCAGGCCCAGCAGCAGCACCAGAGGCAGGGCCACCATCGCCGCCAGACGCAGGGAGCGCAGCGGCGCGAAGAACTCGTCGGCGTAGCCCGTGGTCCCGGCGATCCAGCCCAGTTCCGGCAGATAGTTGAAGGTGATGATCTTCTCGCGGGCCTCGGCCTCCCCGGGGTTGCGCCACCAGTAGTAGAGCAGCCCCGACTTGCGGGCCACCACCTCGCGGATCAGATACAGCCCGTGTGCGTCCTGCACGTCCAGCACGTTGCCCTTCAGGTGCGGGTGGATCACGGCGTTGCCCGTGTCGTCGAAAACCGCCGCGTAGCCGTCGTGGCCGAAGCGCAGGGCCAGGATGCCGTCGTGGAAGTCCATCACGTTGACCAGGGAACGGAACTCCTCGCGGTAGGAGCTGGCGGAAATGATCCAGTCCCACGGGGCGAAATAGGTCATGTACAGCGCCTTGGGCCGCAGGTGCGTCTCGCCGGGGTTCATCCACTGGTATTCGAGATACCCCTCGCGGACCTGGGTCTGCTCGCGGACGAAGGCGAACTCGGACACGTCGCGGCCCAGGTTGCCGGGCCGGGGGTGGAAGGTCACCACGCCCTTGCTGTTCAGGCAATAGAGATAGCCCGTCTGGCCGATGCGCTGGGAGCCGAGCAGCCTGGCGGCCTGGGCCTGGGCCTGGGCCTCGGTCAACTCTCCGGCCTGCTGGAGGGCGTACAGCCCGGCGAGGATTTCACGGTTCTTCTCGGCCACGGCCCGCAAATGGTTGCGGATGGACACGTCCACCGCGGTACGCACCATGGCGGCGATGGACGAGGCGCTGTTGGCCAGCTCGGTTTCGATGTTGCGTTGCAGCGAGGTCTTGAGCTGCGAGTAGAGTATCCCGATGCCCAGAAGGATGGTCACCGTGAAGATGAGGAAATATCCCGTGAGTATTTTGGTACGGATCTTCATGCACCAAATCCCGGTGTCCAGTACGGTCGATCTCTCCTCCCTGCGACACCCCCGTCCCGGTGGGGGGCGCGTGGTCGTGTCAGAATAGGGCAAAACCAGGGACAATGAAAGAAAAGAGTGGTTCCTGAAATTCACCGCCCGGCCCGGAGGCCGCAAAAGAGCGGCCCCCCCGGGGGGCGGAGCCTACTGCGCCGCCCGCCCGAGCAGACGCGACACGGTGCCCGCCAAGGCCCGGCGGTCGAGGACGCCCACGTGATCCTCGGCCCGGGTTCCGTCCGGGGCCCAGATCATGGTCCTGGGAATGGCACCGACCTTGAAAGCCGCAAGCACGTCGTCCTCGGCCAGGTAGAGCGGGTAGCCGGGGTTGTCGGTCAGGGCGAAGCGCGCCGGGGCCTCGGGCCCATAGTCCAGCGACACCCCGACCATGAACAGCTCCCGGGGGTCGAAGGCCGCGCGCAGCGCCGTCAGCTCGGGCATTTCCACCCGGCACGGCGGGCACCACGTGGCCCAGAAATTGAGCACCACGACCTTGCCGCGCTGGGCGTCCACCAGGGCGTGCAGACCCGCCGCGTCCAGCGGCCCCAGGTACTGGGCCCGCGCCGGAAGCGCCAACACCAGCAGCAGCAGGGCCGAGAGCAGCCCGGCCCGCAACGCGACGCCGCGCCGGGCCCGATCCGGGTCATGGAAAAGACACACTTCGCCAACGTGTTGGATTCCATTATCAACGCACAATTTGCACCGATCCTCACTAAAATGGACCATTTTCAAGCTTCATGACGTAAAATCGCCCTGAACGGACTTGGCCGCGATTCCCGGGTATTGACCGCCGAATCGAGAAGATTAAAGTCAGGGTAGATTCGTGCCCGTTTGCGACAGCCCCCAGGCGACAGCCTGCCGGAACCGGACCGCAGAGGGCGGGAAGCCACACCAGGAAGGTAACCGCATCCATGCCCCAGACGCAACAGACACAGCCCGCCTCCCCCGCCCCCGCCGCGGGCCAGGACCCCGGCGGGCTGGCCATTCCCTTCCCCTTCCGGGGGGTTTTCTCCGAAGTCATCACCAAAACCGTGGGGTTCGGGGCGACCAAGCGCAAGGAAAAGAAGAAGATTTTCTGGTATCTGGAGCGCGACGGCGAGGGCCGGACCACCGTGCGCGGCCTGAACAAGGAATACCTGCCCTCGGGCGAACCCCGCGAGGTGCCCGTGCAGGACGTGGTGGACCGCTTCTACCCCGAGCCGGGCATCTACATGGAGAAGGTCGCCCCGCGCATGCGCGAGGTCGAAAGGCTGACCGACGCGGGCGACGAGCATCGCGCCAAGGAGGAATTCTACAGCGCGGAGTACGCCTACCGCAACGCCCTGGCCATCGACGAGGACCACATCCGCGCCAACTTCGGCCTGGGGCTGACCTACCTGAGCCTGGACGACAAGACCCGCGCGCGGCACACCTTCCGCAAGATCGTGTCCATGGCCAGCGCGTTCGCCCCGCAGCACAAGCACCTGTTCAACGAGTTCGGCATCAGCCTGCGCAAGAGCGGCCTGTTCGAGGAGTGCCTGCAATACTACAAGCGCGCCCTGGAACTGCATGCCGAGGACGACGACCACCTGCTGTTCAACATCGCCCGGGCCCACTTCCACAGCGAGAACTACGCCCAGTCCGTGGCCTTCAGCCTCCAGGCCCTGGAGCAGAACCCCGAGCTGCGCGAGGCGCGCCAGTTGCGCGAGGCGGCCTATGCCAAGGACCCGGCCCTGCGTTCGCGCAACGAGGGCATCGCCCTGGACCTCAGCGGCGAGAACGGCTGACCGGCTGCTCCCCTCCTTTTCCCGGGCCGTGCGGCAACGGTGCGCCGACGGCGCAAAAAACAGGCCCGGCGCGAAGCGGAACAGGCGCGCGGGCCGGTTTTTTGGGGCGACGCGGCGGCAGTCCGCCCTGCGGGAGCGGGCCGCTAGGCCCGGGCTTCCAGCAGCCGCCCGGTCTCGGCCTCGGGCCCCCGCGCCGGGGCGGCCCCGCCCTGGGAGCGCATGAACAGATCCTGCGGGCTCGCGCCCGCCTGGGTGCGCCGGGCAAAGCCCTCCTGGCGCACGGCGTCGCGCGCGGCCTCGTCGGCCCGGGCCGAGGCCCGCGCCGTGTGCACCGTGTACGGCGGCAGGGTCACCCGCGGCGCGCGCAGGGCCTTGGCGTAGGCGTTGTCGCTGGTCAGGGCCATGAAACCTCCCGCTGCGGGCGGCCAATGCCCGCAGCATCATGCTAGGGTTCCCGGGCCCGGCTGTCCAGCCCCGGGCCGCGCGCTGGCATGGATGTTGCGAGGAGGCCGCCACCCCGGGAGCGGCCCGGGCCCGATTCCAGCCAGTCCAGGAGCGTCTTCCTTGCCCGCCAGCTACCGTCTCGTCCGCCTCGATCCGCGTCCGGTTTTTGACTCCGCCGCCCTGATCCGCACCACCCAGACCGGGCCCCTGGCTCCGGCCGACCTCGCGGCCCTGGAGCGCCTGTGGCCCGCCACCCTGGCCGCCCTGCACGCCTGGCGCATCGACGCGGGAACCCAGGGCGCCTGGATGCTGCTGTGGCTGGACCAGGCCCTGGAGCAGGCAGTGGAGCGCCGCTTTGCCCTGGCTCCGGCCCAGGGATTCCTGGAGCATGCCCTGGCCGTGCACTGCGTCATGGCCGCCGCCGCGACCCTGGCGCCGGAACTGGCGGCCCACGGCTGCGCGCCCGTGCCCGAAGGGCACCCCGCCATCACCGCCGCCGTGCACGAACTCGGCCTGTCCTGGCCCGAACACGACACCTTGTGCCGCCGCTACGCCCTGCTCACCGGGCTGCCCTTTTCCGGAGGCTGCGCCGGATGTGCCCTGGCCGAGCGCTGTCCACGTCTGAAAACAAAAAGTTGAACGCCGTATCAGCCCAATGCGGCAACACTGGCCGCACTCCAAGGCGCACGACGCAACAGTCCGCCGCGCATTGCATTTTCTGTTGCATCCGCGATGCGTGCTGATTTCGTTCACTCTTTTTCCGCTAAAGAGAATCCGGTTCCCGGCCGATGAAACTGGCAGGTAGCGGCTCAGGGATTGCGCCCGTGGAAACAAGGAGGTTTCATCATGACTCTTTCCCCGCTCATCGCGTCCGGGAAGGGGTTGGAGATGCAACCCGCGCCAAGGGACCAGTCCTTCGCCAACGTGATGAAGGAGATCGGCAAGGCCCGCCTGCGGCGCCAGGCCCTGGGCGACCAGGCCCTCGCCGCGCGGCTCCCGGCCCTGGAGGCGTCGCCCGTGTACAACTCCAAGGGAGAACTGATCCAGTCCCTCGGCGCCGCCGGCTTCGCGCCCGCCCCGTAGCCGCAAAGGCGAAAGGACGACCGCACCGGCACCAACGCGTCTCCCAGCCCTGCCTGGCCTGCGGGGCCCGGCCATCCGGTCGGGCCCCGTCTTTTTGGCCCGCTTGTTGCATATTTCCGGGCAAGGGTTTGACAACCCGCTCGGGAAGCGACTAGTGTATCCAAGCATGCAACGGAGCGCCCGGCCCCGGCCGCGCTCCAGGGAGGTGCCGCGTGACCATCAATGGCGTGAGGAACGGACAGTCCCCTTACGGGAACATCAAGATCCAGCAGGACGCCGAGCGCCTGGACGAGAACTCCAGGGCCGCCAAGAAATCGACGGTCCAGCGCGACGAGGTCGTGGTCAGCGAGGACGCACGGCTGATGAACGCCGCCATGGACGCCATCCGCAACACCCCGGAAACCCGCGCCGACAAAGTCGCCCGGCTGAAAGCAATGGTCGAGGCCGGAACCTACTCCGCGAACGGCCAGGACATCGCGGCGCGCATGGTCGCCGAGGACCGCGAACTCCTGGGCTGATCCTCTCCCCCGGGCGCCCCCCGCGCCGTATTCCGCGCGCCCCACAAATTCCTTGCCTGCCCGCCGCCACAGCGGTAGCGTGAGCCTTCGCCCGGCCCGGAGCCCCGCTCCAACCCAGGCCACTCTCCGGAACTCCATGCGCGGAGCCCAATGATCCGATCCCTGCTCGCGGCCCTGGCTCTCGTCCTCTGCTTCATCTGCCCCGCCCCCGGTCACGCCCGGGCTGTCCGCGTTGCCTATTACGACAACCCCCCGGTGCTGTTCCGCGACCAGAGCGGCAACCCCGTCGGCGTGTTCGCCATGCTTGTGGAGCACACCGCGCGTGCGCGCGGCTGGGAACTGACCTGGGTCCACCGCCCCTGGGCCGAGGCCTTGGCCCTGGCCCAGCGCGGCGAGGTCGACCTGCTGCCCGCCGTGGCCTATTGCCAGGAGCGCGCCGCCCGCCTGAACTTCACCAGTCTGACCGCACTGATCAACTGGGCCCAGGTCTACGCCCGGCCCGGGGTGGACGTGAGCACCTTCCTCGACATCCAGGGGCACAGCGTGCTGCTCCTGACGGGAGACATCCACGCCCGCGCGTTCAAGGAAACCATGGGCCGCTTCGGTGTCCGGTTCGAGGAACGCGCCGCCGACGACGCCGATGCGATCCTGCGCGCGCTGGAAGCCAGGCAGGGTGACCTGGGCGTGGTCAACCACCTGTTCGCCGCCCACCGGGCAAGCGGCTACAAGGTCCGGGCCACACCCATCCTGTTCAACCCCATCGAAATGCGCATCGCCGCCCCGAAAAACGGCGACCCCGCCCTGCTCCGGGCCCTTGACGAAGACCTGGCGGCCATGAAGGCCGACCCCGCATCGACCTACCACCAGGCCCTGCGCCGCTGGATCGACGCCCCTCGTGACGAAGGCCTGCCGCCCTGGCTGAACTCCATCCTGTGGGTCGCCGTGGCCGCGCTGCTGCTGTTCGCCCTGTGGACCGTGGCCCTGCGCGTGCAGGTCCGGCGCAAGACCGGCGAGCTGGAGGACAAAAACCTGCGCCTGGAGCGCGAGATCACCGTGCGCGCCCAGGCCGAGAAGGCCCTGCGCGAGGCCCAGGGGTCCATCGCCGGGGTCATCGACGCCATGCCCTCGCTGCTTGCTGGGGTGGACGCCGAGGGCCGCGTCACCCTGTGGAACCACACGGCCTGGGAGCAGACGGGCATCCCCCGGCCCCAGGCCATGGGCCAGCGCCTGGACGACCTGCTGCCGCACCTGCGGGACGTGCTGCCCGAGCTGGCCGCCGCCGCCGCCAGCGGCACGCGCAGGCACCTGCCGCGCCGCGTGCACACCCAGGGCAACCGCCTGCGCTACGAGGAGATCACCGTCTTCCCCCTGGCCGACACCCAGACCCGCGCCGTGGTGCGCGTGGACGACGTGACCGAACGCGCGCGGCTGGAGGAGGCCGCCGTGCAGGGTGAAAAAATGCTCTCCCTGGGCGGGCTGGCGGCGGGCATGGCCCACGAGATCAACAACCCCCTGGGCATCATCGTGCAAAGCGCCCAGAACGCACTGCGCCGCGTGCAGGACGGCGTGCCCGCCAACGACCGCGCCACGGACAACTGCGGCGTGGAACTGGCCCGGGTGCGCGAATACATGGAGGAACGCGGCATCCTGCGCGCCCTGGAGGCCATCCGCGAGGCGGGCGCCCGCGCGGCGGACATCGTGGCCCGCATGCTGACGTTCAGCCGCCCCTCCACCTCGCAGCGGACCCTCGAGAACGTGACCGACCTGATTGAGGAGGCCGTGGCCCTGGCGACCAACGAATTCGGCCAGGACGGCCGGGGCGGCTTCAATCGCGTGGGCCTGCTGCGCGAATACGCCCCGGATCTGCCGCCCGTGCCCGTGGTGCGCACCGAGATGGTCCAGGTGCTCCTGAACCTGCTGCGCAACGCGGCCCAGGCCATCCTCCAGGACGGCGCCCCCCGCTCCCGCCCGGCGCGGATCGTGCTGCGCGCGGGCCTGGCTCCGGGCTGGGTGCGCATCGAGGTGGAAGACAACGGCCCCGGGCTGGACCCGGCCCTGCGCACCCGCGTCTTCGAACCGTTTTTCACCACCAAGGGCCCGGGCCAGGGCACGGGTCTGGGGTTGTCGGTGTCCTACTTCATCGTCACCCGCAACCACCGGGGCACCTTCACCGCCCGCAACACCCCCGACGGCGGGGCGCGCTTCACCATCGCCCTGCCCCTGGAATAGTCCCGCCGCCCACACCGGGCGCAGGCGGCATCGGGCCCGGCCCGCGCTCAGGCCCGGATGCCCAGGTCCCGCATCTTCTTCCACAGCACCTTGCGCGTGACGCCCAGCCATGTCGCGGCCTCGCACTTGCGGCCCCCGGTGTGCTCCAGGGCCTGGAGGATGCGGTCGCGCTCGTAGCGGCGCACGCCCTCGGCCAGGCCGGGGCGCTCCTCCCCGGTCTCGCCGGATTCCTGGGCCAGCACGGTCTGGCGCACGCGCTGCGGCAGGTGCCCCAGGCGCACGACGCCGTTTTCGGCCAGGAGCACCGCGCCCTGCAGGATGTTGCGCAGCTCGCGGATGTTGCCGGGGTAGTCGTAGGCCAGCAGCGCGCTGCGGGCGCGCTGGGAAAGCGTAAGCTGCCCGCGCCCGAACTGTTCGCGGTAGATGTTCAGGAAATGCTGGAGCAGCAGCGCGATGTCGTCGCCGCGGTCCTGGAGCCGGGGCAACAGGATGGGCACGACGTTGATGCGGTAATACAGTTCGCTGCGGAATTCCCCGGCCGCCACCATGGCCTCGATGTCGCGCGAGGTGGCGAAGATGGCGCGCACGTCCACCGGAATGGGCGCGTTGCCGCCCACGCGGGTGATGACGCCCTCCTCCAGCACGCGCAGCAGCTTGACCTGCATGAGCAGGCCCATCTCGCCCGCCTCGTCGAAGAAGAGCGTGCCGCCGTTGGCGGACTCGAACTTGCCCTGGCGGGTGCGGTGGGCCCCGGTGAAGGCGCCCTTGACGTGGCCGAACAGTTCGGATTCCAAAAGCTGCTCCGGCAGCGCGGCGCAGTTGATCTTGACCAGGGGCTTGCCGCGGCGCGAGCTCAGGTGGTGCAGCGCGTCGGCCACCAGTTCCTTGCCCGTGCCGCTCTCGCCCTGGATCAGCACGGGAATGCCCGTGTCGGCCAGGGCCTGGATGCGGTCGATGACCGGCTGCACGGACAGGCCGCCGATCATGTCTTCCAGGCCTTTCCAGGAGGACAGGTTCAGGCTGTCGTGGCGCAGCTTGCGGAGATGAAAATAGCGCTCCACGGCCAGGAGCAGCGTTTCCTCGGGGAAGGGCCGGGTCAGCACGTCGAAGGCGCCCAGGCGCATGGCTTGCACGGCCAGGGCCACGTCGGGCCGCTCGGCGATGAGAAACACGCCCGTGGCCACATAGTGCTCGGCGGCCTTGGCCAGCAGTTCGAGCCCGGTCATGCCCGGGGGGTTGTCGCCGGAGATGAGCAGGCCGTAGCGCCGGGAGCCCAGGGCGACCATGGCCTGGAAGGCATCTTCCACAACCTCCACCCCGTACCCGGCCTCGCGCAGGACGCGGGACGCGCCGTCGCGCGCCTCCGCATCCCAGGCGACCAAAAGAATCGTCTGCATTCGGCTGTCCTTTCCCCGTGGTGAAATACAGCCGCGCGGCCCGCCTCGCCGCCACCCGTTTCCGCACGGAAACGCCTGCAGTATAGAAAAGAAGGACGCGGCGCACAAGGCCGCAGCGACCCGTTTCGCCAGGAGAAAAGACCGGAGGGGCGGCACGCGCCGCGCCCCCGCCCCCCTGGCCGAAAGGCCGACGAACGGGAGGGAAGAACCCGCGCGCCGCCCACCTGCCCGTGCGAAACGGGCGCGTTCGGGCGGCGTGCGGCACCGGGCCCGCAGGCCCCGCGTCGGGGGGAGTCTCCCCCCGGCGCGGAGCGCTGGATGCGGGTGCGGCGATTACGGGTGATTCAGGAACTTGTTCTGGGTATGGTCCGTGCCCGCGTGGCAGGGCGTACACTCCTGAAGCCCCTTGAGGAAGGGCGCTTCCTTGTCCTTGCCGTGGCATTCGCCGCAGTACGTCAGGGACTCCGGCCGGGCCAGCGTCGGGGCGAACCGGCCGCCGATCTTGGCGTTGATGATCTCGATGGCCTTGCGGGCCACGTCGGCGGTGATCCGCCCGCAACGCTCGGAGCGGGTCTTGGAATCCGCCGGGATACCCGTGGCGAAGCTCCAGGAGGAGACCGAAACGTGGCAGAGCACCGAACCGCTGGCGTGGGTGGGAATCGCGCCCTTGACGCCCATGGCGTCCTCGCCCGGGTCGTAGAGGGGGAAGGCCGTCTGCTCGTACCAGCGGAACAGTTCCGTGACCATGGGGTCGCGCTCCTTGCGGCCCCAGAACAGCGCCATGGCCGAGGCCGCGCCCAGCAGCGCGCCGCAGATGGTGCCCCAGTCGGAAATGCCGCTCTTGCCGACCTCCATCACATGGAAGGGGAACTGGTTGTACGGCGCGCCGAACTTTTTGCCCATCACGCCCACGATGCTGTAGAACGCGCCGTAGCAGCAGCCGTAGCCCTTGTTCCAGTATCCCGCGTAGGCGTAGGGTGCGCACTCGTCGGGGTCAAGCGCGTGCGCGGTCCAGGTCGTCTCCTCCCGCATTTCGGGCATGGCCGCCGAAAGCGGCCTCAGACCGATGAATCCTCCGACCACGGCTCCGCCCATGGCGCAGAGCAGATTCCTCCGGGAAACGCATGTCATGTCGTGCTCCTTCCTTGTAGTTTTTCCAGCAAAAGCGGGCCTCTTCTCAAGGCGCGCTGCCCGCTTTCAAGGCAAGGGCCGTGCCACGAACATAATACTTTGAAATAACTACACATTCACAGGGGCACAGCAAAACGGGGCCCCAGAGGCCGGAAAACGTTCCGCCCGGAGGACGCGATTCCGGAAGCCGCGTCCCCGAACGGGAACAACTGTGCCCGCACGGGGCGCCCGCCTGCGGGCAGGGAAGGGGGGGAGCAAGGAAGGGGGGAGCAAGGAAGGCACGGGGCGCGAACAGCGCCCCGCGCGAAGGAATCGGCCTAAACCAGCATCACCAGCGGCACGACCACCGGGTCGCGGTCCAGCACGCGGCGGAAGAAGCGGCGCAGGGACGAGCGGATGCGCTCCTTGAGCTTGCTCGTCTCTCCGGGGCGGATGTTCTCGAAGATGTCCAGGATGATGCACTTGGCGTCTTCGAGCACGTGGCTGTAGCGCTGCTCGAAGACGAAGCCCTTGGAGGCCAGGTCCGGGCCGACGAGAATCTCGCCCGTCTCCTTGTCCACCACCAGGGTGACCACCACCATGCCCTCGCCGCCCAGGAGCTGGCGCTCCTTGAGCACGGTCTGGCCCACGTCGCCCACGCCCTTGCCGTCCACGTAGATGCACTCCGTGGGCACGCGCTCGTGCAGCCGGATGCCCGAGGGGCTGATGGTCAGCGGGTCGCCGTCTTCCAGAATCAGCGTCCGCTCCACGGCCACCCCGCACTCGCGGGCCAGGCGGCAGTGCTTGACCAGATGGCGGTATTCGCCGTGCACGGGCACGAAGAAGGTCGGGCGCACGGTCTGGAGCATGAGCCGCAGTTCCTCGCGGTGGGCGTGGCCCGAGGCGTGGATGGCCTGGACCTTCTCGTAGAGCACCTCGGCGCCCAGGCGGTAGAGGTTGTTGATGATCTGGGTGATGGCCCGCACGTTGCCGGGAATGAAGCGCGAGGACATGAGCACCAGATCGCCCTTGCGGATGCGCAACTGGCGGTGCTCCCCGGCGGCGATGCGCGAGAGCGAGGCCAGGGGCTCGCCCTGGGAGCCCGTGACCAGCAGCACCAGTTCCTCGTCCTTGTGGCGGGGCAGGTCTTCCAGGGAAATGAGCACCCCCGAGGACACACGGATGTAGTCCAGCTCGCGGGCCAGCTCGATGTTGCGCACCAGGCTCCGGCCGCTGACGGCCACCTTGCGCCCGTACTGCTCGGCCAGCTCGAAGATCTCCTGCATGCGCTGGATATGGCTGGAAAACAGCGTCACGATGATCCGCCCCGGGGCGGTGCGGAAGATTTCGCCCAGGGAGGCCTTGATCTCGCGCTCGGTCAGGGCGTGACCCTCGCGCTCGATGTTGGTGGAGTCGGACAGCATGAGCCGCACCCCGGGCCGCGCGAAGCGCTCGAAGGCCTCCAGGTCCGTCTCCTGGCCGTGGGTCGGCGTGCGGTCGATCTTGAAGTCCCCGGTATGCACGATGCGCCCGGCCGGGCTTTCAATGCCCAGGCCGTAGCCGCCGACGATGGAATGGCACACGGGGAAGAAATTGACGTAAAAATTGCCGATCTGCACGCGCTCGCGGTCCTGAACCACGCGCATGTCGGTATACTGCTCCAGGTTGTGCTCGCGCAGCTTAGCGGCCACAAGCCCGAGGGTGAATTCCGAGCCGTACACCGGCGCGTCCACGTGGGGCAGCAGCCAGGGCAGGGCCCCGATGTGGTCCTCGTGGCCGTGGGTCAGCACGATGCCCTTCAGACGTTCCTTGTTCTCCACCACGTAGTCGAAGCGCGGAATGACCACGTCGATGCCGTAAAGGTAGGTGTCGGGGAACATCAGCCCGCAGTCGATGAGAAACATGGATTCCCGGGTTTCCAGGACCATGCAGTTCATGCCGATCTCGCCCAGGCCGCCCAGGGGCGTCAGGGTCACGTCGTGCTCAGTCACGGCGCAGCTCCTGGTAGGCGGTGTTCATCATGGCGTGCAGGTCGTCGCGGAGCTGCTCACGCTGCTTCAGCGTGTAGCTCCCGGCGGGCACGGGGGGCAGGGCGCGCACGCGGATCGGCGCACGGCGCAGCAGCAGGCGGCCCTTGGGCAGGGCCTCGCCCGTGCCGTGGACAACCAGCGGAGCCACGGGCAGCCCGGTCTTCAGGGCCAGGATCATGCCGCCGACCTTGAACTCGCCCAGGGCCTCCAGGTTCCTCTGGCGGGTGCCCTCGGCGAAGACCAGGATGTTGGCGCCCTCGCGGGCCTTGTTTGCGGCCTCTTCCAGGCTCTTCATGGCCCGGCGGGGGTTGCCGCGGTCCACGCTGACGTGCCCGGCGCACTCCAGGGCCCTGCCGAACAGCGGGATGCGGAACAGCGACTCCTTGGCCACGAAACCCACATGGCGCGCGCGCAAAACGTGCGTCAGCACCGGAATGTCCAGTTGGCTTTGGTGGTTGACGATGAAGATGTAGCGTTGGGCGGGGTCCAGGGCCGCAAGGTCGGCCCGCACGGACAGCCCGGCCACGCGGACGATCCACGTCGACCAGGTGCGCGCGGCCCAGGGCGCGGCCCGGCGCGAGGCGGCGGCCACGGCGGAGAAGAACAGGGTCAATGGGAAAAAAGCAATATAAAATATGATGTTGCGTAGCATCAGGGACTGCGTTCCGCCCGAGGGCGCGTTGGGGTGACGGCGCGATGCGCGCAATGTACGGGAAAACCGGTGTCAAAACAAGGCCAAGCCCGCCACGGGAATGCACAAACCGCCCTCCCCCCGGCGGGGGGAGGGCGGCCTGGGATTTCTCGGGGCGCCGTGGGCGGAGCCGGGCTAGTCCTGGTCCTTCCTGCTCTCGGCGATGACCTTTTCGGCCACCTGCGGCGGGGCCTCCTCGTAGTGATCGAACTCCATGGTGAAGGTGCCCTGGCCGCCGGTCATGGAGCGCAGGTCCGGGGCGTACTGGAGCACCTCGGCCATGGGCACGTGGGCCTTGACCTCGGTGATGCCCGCCTTGGAGTCCGAACCGAGCACCTTGCCCCGGCGGCTGGAAAGGTCGCCGATGACATCGCCCATGAACTCGTCGGGCACGAACACGCTGACCTGGACGATGGGCTCCAGCAGCACGGGCTTGGCCACCTCGGCGGCCTTCTTGAAGGCGATGGACCCGGCGATCTTGAAAGCCATTTCCGAGGAGTCCACCGCGTGGTAGGAGCCGTCGTAGCAGGTCACGCGGAAGTCGACCACCGGATAACCGGCCAGCACGCCGCGCGCGGCGGCCTCCTGGATGCCCTTGTCCACGGCGGGGATGTACTGCCGGGGGATGGAGCCGCCGACGATGGCGTCCACGTACTCGTAGCCCGTGCCCCGGGGCAGGGGGTCCAGCCGGATGAAGCAGTCGCCGAACTGGCCGCGCCCGCCGGACTGCTTCTTGTGGCGGCCCTGCACGTCGGCCTTGCCCTTGAAGGTCTCGCGGTAGGGAATCTTGGGCGTTTTGAGGACGATGCCGACCTTGTAGCGCCGCCGGGCCTTCTCCACGCTGATCTCGATGTGCAACTGGCCCGAGCCGGAGAGCAGGATGTCGCCGGTTTCGGCGTCGCGGGTCAGGCGCAGGCACACGTCCTCGTCCAGCAGCTTGTTCACCGCGGAGTAGACCTTGTCCTCCTCGCCCTTTTCCTCGGGGGCCAGGGCGTAGGAAATCAGCGCCGGGGGCAGGTTCGGCTTGGCCAGGGTGAACGGCTCCCGCGGGTCGCAGAGGGTGTCGCCGGTGCCGGTGAGCTTCAGCTTGGCCAGGGCCAGGATGGCGCCGGGCCCGGCCTCGCCCTTCAAGGGCTTCTGCTCCTTGCCGCACAGCACCAGAAGCTGGCCCACGCGCTCCTTGTCGCCCCTGGCGGTGTTGTGCAGGGTGCTGTCGGGAGACAGCGTGCCCGAGAGCACGCGGATGACCGAAAGCTGCCCGGCGAACGGGTCGGCCAGGGTCTTGAAGACGAAGGCGGCCACCGGGGCCTCGGCGGAGCTTTCGCGGTCGACGCCGTCCTCGCCCAGCCAGGAGCCGCGGTCCAGCCCGCTGGGGAAGAGGTCCTGCACGATGTCCAGGATGAAGCCCGCGCCCTTGTTCTCCAGGGCGGAGCCGCAGGCCACGGGCACCAGCCCGCCGGAAAGCACGCCCGAGCGCAGGCCCTGGCCGACCTCCTCGGGGCTCAATTCGCCCTCCTCGAGGTACTTCTCCATGAGCGTCTCGTCGCTCTCGGCGATGTTCTCGATCATGGTCTCGCGCAGGCTCTCCACGTCGGCGGCCATGTCGCCGGGCACGGTGCCCTCGCGCAGCTTCCCGCCGTCCTCGAAGAACAGGGCCTTGTTGCCCAGCACGTCCACCACGCCCTTGAAGGCGTCCTTTTCGCCGATGGGCATGTAGAGCAGCACGGGGCGGATGCCCAGCACGGCGGTCAACGACGAAAAGGCCATGTCGAAGTCGGCCCGGTCGCGGTCCATCTTGTTGACGAAAACCATGGCCGGGCGGCCCGAGGCCAGAACCTCGTCCCACAGCTTCTTGGTCAGCGGCTTGGCGCCGTCCACGGCGTCCACGACGAAGACCACGCCGTCGGCGGCGGTCAGGGAGTAGGCGATGTCGCCGGTGAAGTTGGTGTCTCCGGGAGTGTCGATCAGGAAGTGGGTGGCCTTCTTCCAGGGGTAGCTGGCAAAGGCGGGCTGGATGGAGCCGCGGCGCTTGATTTCCTCGGGCTCGGTATCCAGGGCGGTGGTGCCCTCCTCGATCTTGCCCAGACGGTTGATGACACCGGTCTGGAACAGCAGCATCTCGGCAACCGATGTCTTGCCGCAGCCGCCGTGGCCGACGAGGGCGTAGGTCCTCTGGTTCTTCAGCGCATCCGACATTGATTTCTCCCTTGTGTTAGCCGTCTGTACCCGATCCCTCCGTGGTCCGGGACCGGGTTTTGGTCCCCACACTGGAAACTTTAAAAGGCATAGACCTATACGAAGATGGCTTCAATATTGTCAAGGGCGCGGGCACGCTGGTCGCCCGACCAGCGCGGCCCGGCGACCCTTAGAGCTTGTAGCCGATCATGCGCAGGAATCCCTTGCGCCGCTCCACGTCCTCGGGGCCTTCCTCGCCCTTGGGCGCGAAGCCGTCGATGACGCCGAGGATGCCCCGGCCCTGCTCCGTGGCGGCCACGACGACCTGCACCGGGTTGGCCGTGGCGCAGAACAGGCGGACAACCTCGGGCACGGCCTGCACGGTGTTCACGATGTTGATGGGGAACATGTCGCGCATGAACAGGATGAAGCTGTGGCCGCAGCCGATGGCCCCGGCGTTGCGCCGGGCCAGGGCGATGCAGTCCTCGTCGGTGCCCGTCAGGCGGATGAGGCATTTGTCCGAGGCCTCGCAGAAGGCCAGGCCGAACTTCGCGCCGGGCACGGCGCCGACAACGGCCTCGTGGATGTCCTCCACGGTCTTGATGAAATGCGACTGGCCCAGGATCAGGTTCAGGCCGTCGGGGTTGTGGACGGCGACGGTGGTCAGTTCCATGGCGTGTCCTCTGGCCGCTGGGGCCGGTGATGGTTCTCGCGGGGGCGGGGCGGCGCAAGGCCGGACCCCGGTCCACTGTGGCGCACAAGCCCGCCGGGGGCAAGCCCCGCGGAGGCCAAAGCTGACCCGAAGCAGCGCGAAAACCGTAAAACGTGCCGCACGGCGGACGGCGGCGGGAGGCGGAAGGCGGCCCCGGCGCAGGCGGACAACGGCGGAGGCCAAGAGGAAACGCAAGGGGCGCGCGGGGCGGGAGGGGGCAAAGGCCGGGCCCGGACGGGCCGCCGGAAAGGCGAACCCCGGGTGCGGCGGGCGGCTCCGCCGGACCAGGGCTTCCGAAAACGGGCGCCCCCGCCTGCCGGGAAGCGGCCCAGGCGGTCACCGGCATTGAGGGGGGGGATACCGGTGCCCGGCCAGGCCGCCTCCGGGCGGGCGGAGGCGTGTGGTCGGCAAAAACTCGACTGGAATACTAAGGATTCGCCATCCCTTGTCAATGTCTATCGATGGTCTTTTTATCAATAGAAAAATCAAATAGTTGTCCTACCTCTCCGCCCCCTCTCGCGATGTCCGGCTCCCGCGCCGCGCGGGGCACGGAATCCGGGTTAAAACCAGAATAGCAGATTCCCGGCGCCAGGGCCAGGGGGCAGGCCGAATTCCGGGGCCGGAGCCGTCGCCGCGCACCTCCCGGTCCGGCCGCGTTCCTCAGGCGCACCTCCCCGCGTCCGGCGCCGGGGTCGTCCGGCCCTCGGCCATGGCCACCACGCGGTCGGCCCGCGCCGCGTAGCCTGCGTCGTGGGTGACCATGACCACGGCCAGCCCCTCGGCGGACAAGCCGCGCAGCAGGCCGATGACGCCCTCTGCCGTGGCCTTGTCCAGACTGCCCGTGGGCTCGTCGGCAAAGAGCACCCGCGAGCGCTTGACCAGGGCCCGGGCGATGGCCACGCGCTGCTGCTCGCCGCCCGAGAGCTGCCCGGGCAGCCGCCCGCCCTTGCCGCCCAGGCCCACGCGCTCCAGGCACTCGCCCGCAAAGGCCCGCGCCGCACGCGGCACCGGGGCCAGGCTGCCCATGAAGGGCAGCAGCACGTTCTCCCGAGCCGTGAGGTAGGGCAGCAGGTGGTGCTGCTGGAAGACCATGGCGAAATCGCGCTGCCGCAGGGCGTTCAGCCCCGCCTCGGGCAGGGTCGTCAGGTCGCGCCCGTCCAGGGTCAGGCTGCCGCCGTCGGGCGCCAGCAGGGTGGACAGGATGGACAGAAACGTGGACTTGCCCGAGCCCGAGCGGCCCACGATGGCCACGAACTCGCCCGGGGCCACGTCCAGATCGGCCCCGGCCAGGGCCGGGGCGGGCGCCCCGCCCGAACGGTAGGTCTTGGTGATGCCGCGTGCCGTGAGCATGGCGCCTCCTTACAGGGAAACCAGGGCTTCGGAGGGCTCCACGCGCGAAGCCTTCCACGCCGGGACCGCCGCCGAGACGACGGACACCCCGGCCATGAACGCCACCGTGGCCGCCAGGGCCAGAGGCATGAAGGCCAGTTCGGCCACGTCGGCGATATGCAGCGCGGCCACGACCTTGAAACTCAGGGCGTAACCCGCCAGGAACCCGGCCAGCCCCGCCGCCAGCCCCAGGAACAGCGCCTCGGCGCTGAACAGGGTGAACACCGCCCCGCGCGAGTAGCCCAGGGAGCGCAGCAGCCCGATCTCGCGGCGCCGCTCGTTCACCGCCGAGAGCATGGACAACCCGATCATGGCGCAGGCGGTCAGCAGGATGACCACGCTCACGGCCAGGATCAGCCGCTGCACGAAATGCACGGAGAGCATGCGCTGCTCCACCACGCTGCGCAGGGCCTTGACCTCCACCCCGGGGATGGCCGCGCCGAGCTGGGCCACCATGTCCTCGATGGGGCAACCGGAGCACAGGGCCGCGACCTCAATGAAACTGACGGCCCCGGGCCGCCCCGTAAGCTCCTGCACGAAGCCCAGGTCGGCCAGGATCACGCCGTCGTCGTCGTCGCCCGTGGGCCGCAGCACGCCCCCCACCGTGGCCGGAGCGCCCAGGCCCGCCACAGTGTCGCCCGGGTCCAGGCCCAGGCGTTCGGCCACCCGCGCGCCCAGCAGCACCTGCCCGGGCCCCTCGGGCCACGCGCCGTCCACGCTCCAGTGGCCTTTCATCCTGCGCTCCTCGTCGAAGCGCACGCCCACCAACCCCACGGCAACGCCGTCCAGCTCGCGCATGGCCACCAGCTTGGGCGCCACGGCGGCCACGTTGGCGGCGTTGGCGATGCCCGCCACGCGGGCGCGCACGTCGGCCTCGTCCAGGGTGCGCACCTCCACGAGCATGTCGCCCAGGCGCAGCCCGCCGTAGCTGACCGAAAGCGTTTCCGAACGTGGGGAAACCAGGATGTTGGCGCCGAAAGCCGTGAGCTTCTTCTCCAGGCTCTCGCCCACCACGCGCGACACGTGGCCCAGGGCCACGATGCTCGTCACGCCCAGGGTGAAGACGGCCAGCAGCAGCAGGGTCCGCGGCCAGCGGCGCCGCCCGCTGCGCAGGGCGATGGTCAGGATGTTCACGGGCGCCCCGCTAGAAGAAGTTCGCGCCCGCGCGCAGGGCGGCCAGAGGGATGCTCAGGGTGTCGCCGTCCACGCGGCGCTCCAGCGGCGCGGGGTTGCAGCCGCCCTTGACCTCGTTCACCCGCGCCACGTCGAAACGCTGGGAGCAGTTCACGCAGACCATCTGCGCGCCGTCCTGAGTGTAGCCCTTGCGCGAGTGGTAGCACACGTCGCAGGCGTCGAAGGCCGCGCGGACCACGCCGTCCCGGCTTTGGACCACGAAGAAACGGATGCCCTTGCCGCCGTCGCTCAACTCGTAGAAGTGCGCGGCGCCGTCGTTGATCTCGGCCAGGGGAATGCGCACGGCGTCGCCCTGGGGGCGCACGGCGGCGTGTTTGGAGCCCAGGCCGAAGAAGGCCTTGGCGGGCGCGGCGCCCAGGGTCAGGGCCAGGGCCAGCACCGCGAAGGTCAACCCGCCGGGGGTGGAAATCCTCTTGCGCATGGGAACCTCTCGAAGCTTGGTCGCCCGGGCCGCCGGGGAGCGGCGCCGGTCGCGTGCAAGGGGCTGCACACATTCACGACTTGCGCAGTCGGGATTGCAAGAGGCCTGCCAGGGCGGCGGCATCAATGACGGCGGGATGATAGACCACAAACAACGCCGCGCGCGGGCTCCAGGCCCCGCGCGCGGCGCAGGAATCGGCACAAGCATGTGCAGCGGACTGCACAGCGAGCTGGCTTATTCGGACAACAGGAACATGTGCAGCAGCCCCCAGCCCGACCAGACCTGATACAGGGCCAGGGCCAGCAGCACCGTGTTGTTCAGGCCATGAAAAATATGCAGGTATTTGCGGCGTTTCTTCACGCGGTCAAGCAGGTGGCCGCTGGCGTAGCCCGCGCCGATCAGCGCGGCCATGACCGCGCTGACGGTATAGTGCGCGCCGCTGATGCCCCAGGTGCCGAAGGACAGGCGCATGGCCAGCACGCCGATGACCAGCCCGGCCAGCCAGCCCACCAGAGCCACCTTGCCCCAGCGCACGTGGGCCTTCCAGGGGAAGACCACCGAGCGCCGCCCCAGGTGGACGAAAAAGAAACGCCGCACGCCCATTTCCATGGTCCACAGGGCCAAGAGGGTCGCGGCAAGCTGCACCAGGGGATGAATCCAGAGCATGAACGCCTCCGGCGGGAAACAGGGGTTGCGGACCCGGAGCGGGGAGCGCCCCGGGCGACGGGCCGAAGCGAAAACCTAGAAAGGCCAGGCCGCCAGCAGCGTTCCGGCCAGGGCCAGGGCCATGGAACCGTTGACGGCGGCCAGGGCCCGCGCGCCGCGCCCCGGGGCCACGGCGGCCACGGCCAGCCCGGCGGCCAGCGCGGCTGCCGCCAGCCCGCCCACGGCGCCCGCCCGCCCGGCGGCCCCGCCCAGGGCCAGGGCCACGGCCAGACAGATGCCGACGCAGTAGGCGCCCGTCCACAAGGCCAGCACCGGCCCCCGCGAGCGCGCGGGCAGCGCGGCGAAGGGCGGAGCGAACCCGGCCCGTTGATACTCCGCGCGCCGCCGCCACGCAAGCAGCCAGAAATGCGGCACCTGCCACAGGTAGACCATGGCCGTCACGGCCCAGATGAGCGGCGCGTCCGGGGCGCCCCCGGCGCCCAGCCAGCCGCACAGCGGCGGCAGGGCTCCGGCCAGGGCGCCCACCAGGAGCGCCGCGCCCGTCCGGGGCTTCAGGGGCGTGTACAGGCCGTTGTAGAGCGCGACCACCGCCAGCCCCACCCCGGCCAAGGCTGCGCCGCCAGCCAGGATGAAGAACCCCAGCCCCGCCGCGCACAGCGCCAGGGCCAGCCCCAGAGCCGCCCCCGGGGCCATGCGCCCGGCGGGCAGCGGCCGGTCCGCCGTGCGGGCCATGCGCGCGTCGCGTTCGCGCTCCTGGAGCTGGTTCAGGGCCGAGCAGCCCGCGCAGAGCAGCACGGCGCCCGGCACGGCCCAGGCCGCGCCCGGGCCCGGCCCTCCGTCCGCCAGCAGCGCCCCGCACAGGGTGGCCCCGCCCACGGCCAGGCTCACCCCCGGGCGGGTCAGAGCCAGCAGGTCGCGCCGCGTCATTGCTGCGGGGCTCCGGCTCCGGCGCCGTCCTGCGGGCCCAGGCTGCGGATGTACTCCACAAGCTGGTCCACCTGCGCGGCGTCCAGGGAATCGTACCCGGGCATGATGGGCGTTTCGCCCTCCACCACCAGGGCTCCGGGGTCCAGGATGGACTGGCGCAGGTAGGCGTCGTCGGCCCGCACCTCGCGCAGGGCCCCCGAGGCGTCGCGCACGGAACGCATGGAATCCGCCAGCCCCCGGAAGCTCGGCCCGGCGATGTACGAGCCGTCGGTGGAGTGGCAGGACATGCAGCCCTCGGCCTCGGCCAGTTCGCGCCCGGGGGGCGGCCCGGCGGTGTCGCCGGTGAGCATCCACTGGACCATGGCCTCCAGGTCTTCTTCCGGAATCTGATCCTGGTACGACGGCATCATCGGATCGTAGCCCTCGACGATCTCGGCCTCGGGCTCCAGCAGGGCGCGGCGCAGGTAGTCCGCGTCCACGGTGACCCGCTCCTTGCGGCCGTCGGGCAGGAGCACGTCGGCCACGCGTCCGCCCAGGGCGTCCAGGGGCGGGCCCGCGCCCGCGCCTCCGGCCAAGTCGTGACAGCCGGTGCAGCCGTACGTCTCGAACAGCTCCCGGGCCCGGGAGCCGACCGCGTCGGTGCCCGCCAGCCACTGCCGGAACTCCTCGGCGGGCACCACGCGCAGGGTGGTGATCATGTTGGCATGCTTGAGGCCGCAGTATTCGGCGCACAGAATGTCGAACTCGCCCGGGGCGCTGGCGTTGAACCACGCCGTGGTGGTCAGCCCCGGCACGGTGTCCATCTTCAGCCGCAGGGCGGGCACGTAGAAGCTGTGGATCACGTCGCGCGAGGTCATGGACAGCTTCACGTCGCCGCCCACAGGGGCCACGAGCACCGCCGAGCGCTTGCCCCCGGGGTAGGTGAAGGCCCAGGACCACATGCGCGCCTCGACGGCCACCTCCATGGCGCCCTCGGGCACGGTGCGCATGGCCTTGAAGCTCGTCCAGCCGAACCAGAACATGCTCATGACGATGACCGTGGGCAGGATGGTCCACAGCAGTTCCAGGCCCAGGCTGCCGGGAATCTCCACGGCCTCGGGATTGCGGGTGTGGTGATAGCGCCAGGTGAAATAGAGCATCAGCACCGTCACCAGCACCAGGGCGCCCACGGCGAAAGCCAGGATGAACAGGAAGGCCCGGTCCACCTCGCTCGCGGCGCTGAAAAGTTGCTCGGTCATGGCGGCCCTACCTGTAGGCGGTGTCGAAGAAGGTGAAGCCGATGAAGATGGCCAGGATGGCGAAGGTCATCAGCACGAAGCCCTTGAAGACCCAATTCTCGTACTTGAGGTGCATGAAGATCAGGACCACCAGGGTGGCCTTGGCGGTGGCCACGGCCATGGCGACCACCACGTTCCAGAAGCCCAGGTTCACCCCCGCCACCCAGACGGTGACGGCCGTGAGGACCAGAAGGCCGCACCAGATGCCCGTAAGCATCCCGTAGCCCGGGCCGTGGTGCGTGTGCGTCGTGTCGTGCGTCATGCGCTCCTCCTCAGCCCACCAGGTAGAACAGCGGGAACAGGTAGATCCAGATCAGATCCACCAGATGCCAGTACAGGGCCCCGTTTTCCAGGAACACGAAGTGCTCCGGCGTGCAACGCCCGGTGCGCATGAACCACCACGCGAAGCCCAGCACGGCCATGCCCACGGTGACGTGGATGCCGTGCAGGCCGGTCATGGCGTAGTACATGGCGAAATAGACGGCCTCGCCCGGGGGCTGGGCCGCCAGATGCTCCGAGCCGGGGTACAGCCCGTGGTGGAACTTGGCGCTCCACTCGAAGTACTTGATGACCAGGAAGACCCCGGCCAAGGCGATGGTGCCCAGGGTCAGGCGCCGGGCCGGGGCGACCTGCCCGCGCTTGAGGGCCGCCACGGCCATGGCCACCAGCCAGCTCGACGTGATGAGCACCACGGTGTTGGCCGTGCCCATGCGCACGTCGAGGTTGCCGCTGGCGACGTGGAAGGCGTCGTGGTGGCGCGCCATGTACACCGCGAAGAGCACGAACAGTCCGCCGAAGAGCAGGATCTCCGTGAACAGGAACAGCCACATGCCCAGTTTGGCGCCTTCATAGTCCTTGTGCGGCTCACTCATCGGCGTGCACCCCCCGGAAGTCGTAGGGGCCGCGCTCCACCACCGGCTCGGTGGCGAAGTTGTGGGCCGGCGGCGGCGAGGGCAGGGTCCATTCCAGGGTGGCCGCGCCCCAGGGGTTCGGCCCCACGCGCGGGCCCGAGCGCAGCCCGCGCCACAGGTTGACGAACATCAGCGCCAACCCCGCGGCCACCACCCACGAGCCCACGGTGGAGGCCTCGTGCATGGCGGTGTACTGCGGCAGATAGTCGTAATAGCGCCGGGGCATGCCCGCCAGCCCCATGAGATACATGGGGAAATACAGCCCGTTCATGCCGATGATGAGAATGACGGCCGACCACGTGGCCACCCGCTTGTTGTACATCCGGCCGTGGACCTTGGGCAGCCAGTAGTGCATGGCGGCGAACAGGCCCATGCCCGTGCCGCCGAAGATCACGTAGTGGAAGTGCCCGACCACGAAATAGGTGTCGTGGACGTGCATGTCCGTGCCCGCCGCGCCGAGGACCAGCCCGGTGATGCCGCCCATGGTGAACAGGAAGATGAAGCCCAGGGCGAAGACCAGGGGCGGCTCCATGTGGATGGAGCCCTTGTACAGCGTGCTGACCCAGTTGAAGACCTTGATCGCCGAGGGGATGGCCACCACGAAGGTCAGAAGCGAGAAGACCATCACCGCCGTGTCGCTCATGCCCGAAACGAACATGTGGTGCGCCCAGACCAGCGAGCCCGCGAAGGCGATGGCCAGGCTGGAGACGGCGATGGTCTTGTAGCCGAAGATGGCCTTGCGCGCGAACACGGGGATGATGTCCGAAATCACGCCCATGGCGGGCAGGACCATGATGTACACCGCCGGGTGGGAGTATATCCAGAACAGGTGCTGGTAGAGGATGGGATCGCCGCCCCGGGTGGGGTCGAAGACGCCCATGTCCAGCACGCGTTCGGCGATGATGAGCAGGCCGGTGATGCCCAGGATGGGCGTGGCCAGGAGCTGGATCCAGGCCGTGGCGTACAGGGCCCAGGCGAAGAGCGACAGGCGCGTCCAGGTCAGCCCCGGGGCGCGCAGGCGGTGGATGGTGACGATGAAGTTCAGCCCGGTGAGGATGGACGAGAACCCGAGAATGAACACGGCGGCCACGGCCACGGAGACGTTGGTGCTCGTCACCGCCGAGAAGGGCACGTAGAAGGTCCAGCCCGTGTCGGGCGGGCCGTCGCCGGTGAACAGCGCGGCCAGGGCCGTGACGGCGCCGATGGCGTACAGCCACCAGGAGAACATGTTCAGCCGGGGGAAGGCCACGTCCTCGGCGCCCAGGTGCAGCGGCAGGATGATGTTGCCGAAGGACGCCGGGATGCTGGGGATGACCACCAGGAAGATCATGATCACCCCGTGCAGGGTGAACATGGCGTTGTAGGTCTGGGGGCCCATGATGGTCGGGCCCGGGGCGATGAGCTCCAGGCGGATGAGCAGGCCCAGGGTGACCCCGACGATGAAGAACCCCAGCACGCACCACAGGTAGAGCAGCCCGATGCGCTTGTGGTCCATGGTGAACAGCCAGGAGCCCAGGCCCCGGGCGTCCCAGAAGCTCCCGGAGGCGGCGCTTGCGTCGTTCATGTGCGCTCCGCTAACGGCGTTTCCTTTTGCCCGCCGCCAGCAGAACCACCAGCAGCAGGGCGATGGTGCCAAGAACCGTGAATCCCGTGACGCGCAGAATATTGAAGGCGTAGCGCCGCCCCTTGGGGTCGTAGCTGTAGCAGTAGGACAGCAGGCGCTTGACCGATATGCCCGGGGTGCCCTTGGCGGCCTCGGTGGCGGCCATGGTCACGTCGAAGGGCAGGAAATCCGAGCCGTAAAGATAGCGCACGATCTTGCCGTCGGGCGCCACGGCCACGACCACCACCGGATGGGCGAAGTCGTCGCCCATGCGCTGGAAGCGGAAGCCCAGGGCGTCCATGGTCGTGGCGATGCTCTCGCGGCTGCCGGTGAGGAAGGTCCAGTGGTCCGGGGGGAAGCCCTGGCCCAGGGCGGCGTCGAAGTTGCGCTTGCTGCGGGCGGCGGTTTCGGGGGTGTCGCGCTCGTCGAAGCTGATGGAGACGATCTTCAGGTCCTGCCCGGGGGTCAGGCTGACCTTGGGCAGCACCCGGGCCATGGCCCCCTGCAGGATGTTGCAGACGTTGGGGCAGGTGTAGAACACCGGCAGGATCAGCGTGGGCGCGCCCATGGCCTGGCCCAGGGTCGTCTCGCGGCCCCGGGAATCGGTGAAGACCGTATCCAGGGGCACGTATTCGCCCAGGTGTTCGTCCACGCCCACGGGCATGTCGCTTCTGGCCGCCTCGGCCTGCATGGCCTCGTGGTCGTGGGCGGGCATGTCCGGCGCCGGGGTGAACTGGTCGTGGGCCGCGTGGCCGTCCTGGTCCGCATGGGCGCCGTGGCCCTGGCCGCCAGCGGGCACGGAGGCCGCGGCGTCGTGCCCCGTGTGCCCGGTGGCCGCACCCTGCGGCGCGGCGTGGTCCTGGTGGGCGTGGCCGTCCTGGGCCCGGGCGACGCAAACCGGGGCGGCCGCAAGGGCCGCCCCGAGAAATGCCGCCACGGCCCAAAGGCCGCACCGGGCCGCAAGGCTCCGGCTAGAACGTGGCGATGTAGTCGGCAAGGGTCTTCAGCTCCTCGTCGCTCAGTTTCTTGGCGAACTTGGCCATCATGGGCGCGGTCTTGTCCTGCACCTTGTAGGTGCCTTCCTTGTAACCCTTGAGCTTGGTCAGCAGTTCGTCGGCGCTCTGGCCCTTGAGGGCCGGGGACACGTTCATGGCGGTTTTGGAACCGTCGGCCCCGTGGCACCCCTTGCAGGCGCCGTAAAGCGCCGCGCCGTCGGCCATGGCGGCGGCGGCGAACAGCGTCGTGGCGAACACGGTGGACAGGCCAATGGCAATGATCCGTTTCATCTCTGGTTCTCCTTGGTTTTCCTCCGCTGCGGTCCGTTCCGCGCGGTGCAACAGTGGCGCCACGGTCTCGCGCCCCGGATACCCGCCGGACGAAGGCCGTGACCTTGCGCTCTAGGAAAACAAAAAAACCGCGCCCCGGCAAGAGGTGTCTGGAATTTTTTCATTTCCTCCTTTGCATTCCCGCGCGCGGCCCCCCGGGGCAGCCCGAAACGCAGGGACCGGAACGCATCCGGTCCCTGCGGACGCCGCCGGAAATCGCCCGCTCCCCGGCTCGCCCCGGCGCGCCCTCCCGCTCCCCGTCCCCTCCCGCTTCCCCTCCCCGGTCCCGGCCGAGCGCAGGCGCCGCCGGGCTTGCCGTTCCGCCGAAGCGCCTTGCGGCACGGCCCGGGGCGCATGTGCCGCAAAGCGCAATCCGCCCGGCCCACCACCCGCGGCAGGGCAATCCTACAAAAAAGAAGGTTCCCGTCCCGAAAACCTCGCGCTTGATTTCGGCGGCCTCCGTGCGCTGCTTAAAATGCAACATAGCAAAATAAAAAGATAATCATCGCACAATCCGCGTCGTTTCACCTTTTGCGGGCAACGTTGCCCCGCTCTCGAAAGAGCGCTTGACTCAAAATAGGTATGGTGAGTAGTATCTTAGTACTTTTAAGCACAAGAGGCGCTCCCGCCGGGGTGCCGTGGAGGGGAAGCGGCGGCCAACCTCCTGCAATACGAGGAGAATCCGCACAGGCTCACCGGGCCATGCGGAAAGACACAGGCCAACACCAAACCACAGGAGAGGATCATGGCTGTACTGGCCGGTCCGGTAACGATCGCAAAAGTTGAAATCCGCGTCTTCCGTGCGCCCATCGCCGTCCCGGTCCGCACGTCCTTCGGGACGATGCACGACCGCCCGGCGGTCATCGTGCGCGTGGAGGACGGCCAGGGGAACCACGGCTGGGGCGAGGTCTGGTGCAACTTCCCCTCCTGCGGCGCCGAGCACCGGGCCCGGCTGGTGGAAACCGCCGTGGTGCCGCACGTTCTGGGCAAGACCTTCGCCGACCCCGCGGAGGCTTTCGACGAAATGACCCGGGGCGTGGAAGTGCTGGCGCTCCAGGCCGACGAGCCCGGGCCCCTGGCCCAGGCCGTGGCGGGCGTGGACATCGCGCTGTGGGACATGGCCGCGCGCAGGGCGGGCCGCCCGCTGCACGCCCTGCTGGGCACGGCGGGCATGACGGTCATGCCCGCCTACGCCAGCGGCATCAACCACCCCGGCGTGGCCGAGACCATCGCCCGCTCCCGGAGCGAAGGCTACCGGGCCTTCAAGATCAAGATCGGCTTCGGCGAGGCCCGCGACATGGAAAACCTGGACAGCGCCCTGGGCGCCCTGGAGCCCGGCGAAACCCTCGCCGTGGACAGCAACCAGGCCTGGAGCCTGCCCCAGGCCCTGGACATGGTGCAGCGCATCGGCAGCCTGCCCCTGCTCTGGCTGGAGGAGCCCCTGCGCTGCGACAGCCCCGCCCAGGCATGGCGGCAACTGGCCGCCGCGAGCCCCCTGCCCCTGGCGGGCGGCGAGAACATGCGCAGCACGGCGGCATTCGCCGAGGCGACCTCCGGGCCGGTCTTCGGCGTCGTCCAGCCCGACGTATGCAAGTGGGGCGGGCTCACGCGCTGCCGCGAGGTGGCCACGGCCGTCCTGGCGGCGGGCAAGCGCTACTGCCCGCACTATCTGGGCGGCGGCATCGGCCTCATGGCCTCGGCGCACCTGCTGGCCGCCGTCGGCGGCGACGGGATGCTCGAAGTGGACTGCAACGCCAACCCGCTGCGCGAGATGCTGGCCACGCCGTATCCCCCGCTGCGCGACGGCAGAATGACCCTGAGCGACGCCCCCGGGCTCGGGGTGGAACCGGACCTGGACGCCCTGAAGATGTTCCAGGTCGCCCATATGGTGTGTGCGTAGGGACAACAACCAACAATGGAACCTCTGACATCCTGCGAGGACGGACCATGACACGCATTCTTTCCACCTGCATCGCGGCCCTGTTGTGCATTTTTCTCATGGCGCAAACCGCCCCGGCGGCCGACAAGCCGACCATCATCCTGCTGAGCACCCCCTTCGGCACGGGCAGCTACGTGCTGGGCACGGCCATGGAGAGCATCGTCAACCAGGGCGACTACCCGGTGACCGTCTCCCACGCCGAAACCCCCGGCCAGGCCTTCAACGTCATGAAGCTCGGCGGCGACGAGGCCGCGCGCAAGAACACCGTGGTCGTGGCCACCTCGGGCATCGAGTGGCTGGCCCAGCGCGGCATGAAGCCCTTCAAGCAGACCTACGAGCCCCTGAAGGTCATCGGCACCCTGAACTACGCCATCACCTGGCTGGTGACCACCGACAAGAGCATCAAGACCATGGCCGACCTGCACGGCAAGCGCATCGCCCTGGGCCGCGTGCCGCAGATCGTCTGGGGCTACGAGCCCGACGCCCTGCTGCGCAACGGCTACACCGACGAGTTCTACAAGAGCCTGCGCATCCAGTTCGTGGGCACCACCGAGGCCGCCAACGCCCTGGTCAACGGCCAGGTGGACGCCGCCGTCATCGGCGGCTACCTCGACCCCATCCACGCCGCCTTCTCGCCCAGCCCGCAGACCGTCGAGGTCATGGCCTCGGGCCGCAGCCTGACCCACCTGGACTGGACCCGCGAGGCCGTAGACAACACCGCCGTCAAGGACATCACCCTGCTGCCCTTCGAGCTGCCGGCGAACACCGTGGAAGGCCAGGCCGGCCCCCTGTGGGCCGGTGCCGAAATCCAGGCCTTCTGCGTGCATCCCGACTTCCCCGAGGAGTACGCCTACATCCTGACCAAGGCCATGATCGACAACGTCGAGGCCTTCGCCCAGTACCACGCCATGGGCTCGCTCATGAGCCGCGAGGCCCTGGTCAAGGGCTGGAAGGTGGAAGATTTCCACCCCGGCGCCCTGCGGGCCTACAAGGAGGCCGGGCTCCTCTAGGCCGGACACCGGCCCGGCCCGGGCGCGGACCCGGGCCGGGCCGCAGCACCAACACACCAGAACGGGGGCAGAGGCATCATGGAATCACGCATATCCCTTTCAAAGCTGCTGTTGACCATCGGCGCCCTGGGCATGGTCGCCTACCACGCCGTGGCCTCGCAGTATCTTTTCTTCGGCCAGTGGGAGCACCAGACCATCCACTTCGCCTTCCTCTTCTTCCTCATCTTCGTGAGCTACGCGCGCAAGGCCAAGAGCCCGGCGTTCAAGGGCTTCCTGTACCTGTGCCTGGCCGTGGCCCTGGCCGGTTGCGCCTACGTGTACCTGAACATCGAAGAACTTGAGATGTCCCAGGGCTTCCCCAGCCGGGCGGCCCTGGTCGTCGGGGTCTGCCTCATCCTGTGCACCTCCCTGGGCACCTACCTGAGCTGGGGCCTGCCGCTGCTGGTGGTGGCCCTGGTCTTCGTGGGCTACTTCTTCCTGGGGCACCTGCTGAGCGGCCCGCTGTACCACACGCCCTTCTCCTTCGACTACGTCATCTCCTACCTGAGCGTGGGCCTGTCGGGCCTTTACGGCCTGTTCATGTCCATCAGCGCCGACCAGGTGTTCATGTTCGTGGTCTTCGGCGCGCTGCTGGGCATCTTCAAGGTCGAGGGGCTGCTCATGGAGGTCGGCAAGATTCTGGGCCGCCGCCTGCGCGGCGGCGCGGGGCTGACCGCCGTGTTCTCCAACTCGCTCATCGGCATGGTCTCCGGCGCGCCGGTGGCCAACGTGGCCATCACCGGGCCCTTCGTCCTGCCGTACATGCGCAAGTCGGGCTACACCGTGGACGAGGCGGGCGGCGTGCTGGCCTGCTCGGCCACGGGCAGCCAGCTCATGCCCCCGGTCATGGGCGCGGCGGCCTTCATGATGGCCACCTTCATCGGCCAGCCCTACGCGGTGGTCATGGTCGCGGCCCTGCTGCCCGCGGCGCTGTTCTACTTCGCCGTGGCCGTGGGCGTGCAGTTCCTGTCCGTGCGCAAGAACCTTCAGACCGTGCATCTGGAGGTGGACTGGCGGCTCATCCGGCGGCGCATGTTCGTGTTCATCGTGCCCATCGGGCTGATCTTCGCCATGCTGCTTTTGCGCTACGGCCCGGCCAACACGGCCTTCTGGGCCTGCGTGGTCACGGCCGTCACCGGCTTCGCCGTCAAGGACACCCGGCCCACACTGCGCGAGGTGGTCGATTCGCTGGTCAGCGGCGCCATCACCGGCGCCAAGATCGGCATCTCCCTGGCGCTCATCGGCATGGTCGCCCAGACGCTCATCTCCACCGGCCTGGGCAGCAAGCTGGCCAGCCTGATCCACCTGCTGGCCGGTGGCCAGCTCTTCATCGCCCTGCTGGTGACCATGCTGGTTGCCCTGGTGCTGGGCTGCGCCGTGCCCCCGGCGGCGGCCTACGCCCTGTGCGCCATCATCATCATCCCGACCCTGACGCCCCTGGGCGTGGACCTGCTCCAGGCCCACATGTACTGCTTCTACTTTTCCATCATCGCGGCGGTGACCCCGCCCGTGGGCCTGGCCTCCCTGGCGGCCACGGGCATCTCGGGCGGCAACTACGCCATCACCAGCGTTCACGGCTTCCGCCTGGCCCTCAGCGGCTTCATCCTGCCGTTCCTCATCGTCTACAACCCCGTCTTCTCCTGGGACTTCGCCGATCCCGTCTGGGCGGGCTGCTCCCTGGTCTGCATCCTGGTGGGCCTGACCGCCATGAGCGGCCTGCTCTACGGCGCCATGCTCCGGCCCTTCGCGGCGCGCGACTGGCCCCTGGCCCTGGCGGGCATGGTCGTCGCGTTCTGGGTGGTGCTTTTCGGCGCCGGCCTGGACGCCGCCCAGACCATGGCCGTCACCGTGGCTGCCGTGGGCATCCTCGCGGCCCAGCTTTGGATGCAGCAGCGCTTCACCCCGCTGGTGTCCGCCGAAGCCTGACCCCGTTTTCCCCCCCTCACCTCCATACGCACAGCCCCCGGCCGACTCCAGTCGACCGGGGGCTGTCAGGCTGTGGCCGCCCGCGCGGGCGGCGTGGCGCGCCTAGCGCACAAGGTCGATGTCGAAGCGCACGCGCTGCCCGGGGTGGACCATGCTGGCCACGTACACCGCGCAGCCCGAACGGTCGCGCGCCACGCGATCGACCAGGGCCACGGGCGAACCGATGGGGATGTCCAGGTGGCGCGCGGCCTCCACCGAGGCCGTGCCGATGGTCAGAATCTGGCGGGCGCTTTCGATGTACACGTCCATTTCGCCCATGACGGGGATGACCGTGGTCTCGTTGAAGCGCGCGGGGGCCAGGTCGTAGATGCGCTTGTCGAGGTACAGCTCGATGAGCGCGAAACGGACGCCCTCCTTGATGTGCACGCGCTTCATGTAATGGTAGACCGGGGCCGGGTGCGGTTCGTCGGCGGTCAGCAGCGGGCAGGAGGTCACGTCGGCGGCGTGCAGCAGCTCCACCTGCGCGCCCTCGATGCGCTTGACCATGGCGCTCCACGAGGTACGCATGTTCTCGTAGGTCATGCTCGGCAGGCGATGCACCACGTGGGTGCCCCGGCCCTGGCGGCTGGCCAGGAAGCCCTCCTCCACCAGCAGTTGCACGGCCTGGCGCGCCGTGACCCGCGCCACGCCGAACTGTCCGGCCAGTTCGTGCAGGCTGGGCAGCCGGGTGCCGGGTTGCAGCGCGCCGCCGGTGATCTGCTGGCGCAGGTAGTCCGCAAGCTGGGAATACAGGGGCGGCCCGGGATGGCGGAAGCGCGGCTCGTCCGGGAGCGGGAGGGAGGATGTACGTTCGGTCATGGTCCGTCGCTGTTTGAGGTTCAGGCGGCACCCGTTGCCCACACGGCCCGGCGGCGGGTCACGGCGGGCACCACCGGCGGGCGGATGCCCGCACGGCCCCGGGCGGAAGCGCGAAGGGCCGCCACGATGCGCGCCCTCCCGGCAACGGCGGCGGGGCAACGCCGGGAGGCGGCTCCGGCCCAGGAAGCGGCACGGAGTGGCGCGGCTTCAGGGCCGCGCGGAAGCGGAGGCGTATTTGTAATGATACCGGATTGGTGCCGCGCCGTCGAGGAGAATCCACGGCCCGCCTGGGCTGGCGGGCGCCGGGGCCGGAAGTGGAAAAACGTCCGCCCCCCGGGCGGAAAGAGCCGGAGGGCAATGCCCTCCGGCTCTTTCCGGCTCGGAGCCCGGTGGCGCGGCGGAGCAAACCGGCTAGCGCCGCTGGCGCAGGCGCTCCTCCCAGGCGTAGTCGCGCGAGGTGACCACGTCCTCCATGCGCCGGATGCGCCGCTCCAGGCGCTCGAACTTGTCGCGGATGCGCGCCAGGGCCCCGGCGCGCGAGGCCGCGTAGGCGTCGTAGAACTCGCGCTCGTCGGGGGAATGCACGGGCAGCACGGGCTCGAACTTCATGAACAGCCCGGCGATGAAATACAGGGCCAGCCCGGGCCACAGCCCGGTGAACACAATGGCCAGCGCCGTGAACACACGGACCCAGAACACGGGAAAATCAAGATGCTCGGCCAGCCCCCGGCACACGCCGAGAACCATGCCCCGGCGCGAGCGGTAGGGCCCGCCGCCCCCGGGGCGCCCATCGGAGCCGGTGCGGGCGCGCGCCGCGCCGCGCCGCGAGTGGCCGCGTCCGCAGCCATATCCGTCACGTCTGGCCATGACCGTCCTCCCGGTCGCGCCGCGCGTCTTCCAGAAGCAGCGTTTCGAGCACGTCCACGCGCTCCTCCATCCGCGACAGCTTATTGTAGATTTCCTGGATCATCCGCGTCTCGTCCTCCCGCTCCTGAGGCTGCCTGCGCGCCAGGGAGCCCTGGAACAGCCGCGCCACCAGGGCGATGATCCCCGCCAGCACCAGCAGCGGGATGAGGATGAACAGGGCAAACATTCCATGCATGGGCCACCGCCTCGGGTTGGCCCCCGGTCCGCCGGGGGCGTCAGTCGTTCGCGTCGGTCTTCGCGGCCCGCGCCTTGGGGGCCGCCTTGGAGCGGCCCTTCAGTTCGGCCAGCTCGGCCTCGATGATATCGTCCTTTTCCAGGAGCGCAAACTCCTGTTCCAGGTTCGCCCCCCGGCCCGGGGCGGCCAGTTCGGCCTCGGATTCCAGGCGCTCGATGCGGCTCTCGAAGCTGTCGAAGCGGCGCATGGCGTCGGAGCTGTCGGCGCGGGTCAGGGTCTGCCCGGCGCGGGTGCGCGAGCGGGCCCGGGCGTGGCGCTGCTCCAGCAGGCGCTGCTTCTCGCGGGCCGAGGCCAGCTTGTCCTCCAGGCGGGCGATGTCCTCGCGGGCCTGGTCCACCAGGGCTTCCAGGTGCGCGGCCTCGGCGTCCAGGGCGTCCTGGCGGCGCAGCAGGGCGGTCTTTTCCAGGAGCGCCTCGCGGGCCAGGTCCTCGCGGCCCTTGGCCACGGCCAGTTCGGCCCGGGCGTGCCACTTGGCCCCGGCCTCGGCCACGGTTTCGCGCTCGCGCTCCAGGGCCTTGCGCTCGGCCATGATGCCCGCGCAGTTGGCCTTAAGCTCCACCAGGGTCTCCTCCATCTCGCGGACCATGAGCCGGATGAGCTTGCGCGGGTCCTCGGCGCCGTCGAGCAGCGCGCTGATGTTGGAACTGACGATGTCCTTGAAACGGTTGAAAACGCCCATGGCGGCCTCCTTGTCTTCTTGTGGATCGCGGCGCGCAGTGTGCCGGTGCATGCCCGCCCTGAAGCAGGATGTGTGCCGCCGGAAATTCTGCACATAACCATACGGTTTCATTTGATTCCATTACATTGACCCTGCTCCGGCTCAATGGTATTGTTCGCTTTGAAATAGTTTTTAAAACTCAAAAATGGTAAAAAATGCCAACTCAGGATCTTCCCACCCTGCCCGAGGCCCTGGGCCAGTCCGACGCCTTCCTGGAGTTCATGGAGCGCCTGTCCGCCGCCGCCGGGGTAGACAGGCCGGTGCTCGTGGTCGGCGAGCGCGGCACGGGCAAGGAACTGGCCGCCGGGCGGCTGCACTACCTTTCGCCGCGCTGGGCCGGGCCCTTCGTGGCCCTGAACTGCGCGGCCCTGCCCGAAACGCTGGTGGAGAGCGAGCTCTTCGGCCACGAGGCCGGAGCCTTCACCGGGGCCGCCGCCCGCCGCGCCGGGCGCTTCGAGCGCGCCGATGGCGGCACGCTGTTCCTGGACGAAATCGGAGCCATGCCCCTGCCGGTGCAGGAAAAAATCCTGCGCGTGGTCGAGTACGGCAGCTTCGAGCGCGTGGGCGGCTCGCGCCCGGTGAGCGTGGACGTGCGCGTCGTGGGCGCCACGAACGTGGACCTGCCCGCCCTGGCCCGGGCCGGGCGCTTCAAGCGCGACCTGCTGGACCGCCTGAGCTTCGAGGTGCTGACCGTGCCGCCCCTGCGCGAACGCCCGGGCGACGTGGCCCTGCTGGCCCGGCACTTCGCGGCGCGCATGGCCGTGGAGCTGGGCCGCGGCGAGGCCCCGGAGCTTTCCCCCGAGGTGCTGCGCGCCCTGGAGGCCCACCCCTGGCCGGGCAACGTCCGCGAACTGAAAAACGCCGTGGAGCGCGCCGTGTACCGCGCCCGGGGCGGCCCTCTGCACGCGGCGGAGGATATGACGCTGGACCCGTTCGCCTCGCCCTGGCGCCCCGCTCCCGTCGAACCCGGCGCCCCCGCGCGGAGCACCCCGGCTCCCGCCGTGCCGTCCACTCCGGCCCAGCCTCTTTCCCTGCCCCTGTCTCTCCCGGACACCGTACGCGCCCTGGAGCTGGATTTGCTGCGCCGGGCCTTGACTTCGGCCCGCCACCAGCAGAAAACGGCGGCACGCCTGCTGGGCCTGGGCTACCACCAGTTCCGGGGGCTCTACCGCAAATACAAGGACGACCTCGATGCCACGTAACCCGTTGGTTTCGCTGCTGCTGTGCCTGATCCTGCTGGCGGCTCCGGCTCCCGCCCCGGCCCAGGGGGCCCCCGAAGACGCCGCCCGGGCGGACGCCCGCGAAGAGGCGCCCCTGGCCCCCGAGGACTCCTACACCGTCACCTTCTACGACGAGAACGACTTCTTCGCCGGGACCGACGAGCACTACACCAACGCCTTCCACATCTCCGTGCTCTCCAAGGACCTGCCGCGCTACGCCCAGGAGCCATTCCTGCGCGAGCACGCACCCTGGCTGGCCGAGGCCCTGGAGGCCATCCCGCTCATGAGCGGCCGCCCCGAGGGCACGACCTACAACGTCGGCTTTTCCGTGGGCAACAGCATCTACACCCCCACGGCCACCCGCGAGGAGGCCCTGCAAACCGACGACCGGCCCTACGCGGGCTACACCTACGCCGCCCTGGCCCTGCACGCCAAGAACGCCACGCGCCTGGACACCTTCGAGATGACCGTGGGCATCGTCGGGCCCTCGGCGGGGGGCGAGTTCGTGCAGGATAGCTGGCACCACCTCATCAACAAATTCCGCTCCCGCGGCTGGGACAACCAGTTGCACGACGAGCCGACCCTGAACCTGACCTGGCAGCGCACCCAGCGGCCGCTGCTCGTGAACCTGGGCCAAGGCTGGGCCGTGGACGCCCTGCCCCACTACGGCGGCACCCTGGGCAACGTGTTCACCTACGCCAACGCGGGCGCCCAGGTGCGCCTGGGGCGCAACCTGCCCGCCGACTTCGGGGCCTCCCTCATCCGTCCGGGCTCCATCGTCAGCGCCCCGGGCGCCAAGGACGACCCCCAGGTCACCGGCGAGTTGGGCTACAACGTCTTCGCCGGGGTGGACGGGCGCGCCGTGGCCCGCAACATCTTCCTGGACGGCAACACCTGGCGCGACAGCCACAGCGTGACGCGCAAGCCCTTCGTGGCCGACGTGTTCTGCGGCGCCTCGGTCATCTGGCGGCGCTGGACGTTCACCTACACCCACGTCTACCGCTCCCCGGAGTTCGAGGGCCAGCACGACGGGCAGCTTTTCGGCTCCTTCAGCGTGGGCTACACCTTCTAGCCCCGCCGGAACCCGCCCCCCGCCCAGGGTCCGCCCTGCCACCGGGGCCCGCCCTGCCGCCGGGGCCTTGCCATGGCGGCCTTTCACGATTATCGTCACCCTGTGGTCACGAAAACGTCATCTTCCGGGAATCCTGCAACCCGGGGATTTTTCCGGGCATATTCTATGAAGTACTCCTGTTTCCGCGCCGGGGCCTGCGGCGTGCTGTTGCTGTTGACCCTGGCCCTGGCCGCGCCGCCCGCCCCGGCGGACAACGGCAGCCTGCCCATGCTGTCCGCGCCGGGCGAAGCCAACGCCTCCGACGCTTCCGCGGCCCCGGGCGCCGCAAGCCAGCCCCCGGCCGAGGCCGTGGCCGCCGTGCAAGGCCTGCTGGCCCTGGCGGGCGACCGCCGGGCCGCCTTCGACCCCCAGGCCGCCGCGCCCCTGCTGGACTACATCCTGGCCGGACCCGGCGACGGGCTGGACCTGCCCGCCATGGACGGTGCCAGCGGCGCCATGAGCAGCGAAATCATGGACAGCTCCCTGGCGCGCATCCTCGAATACGCCTACAACCCCGAGGTCCCGGCCTATCTGACCCATCCGTCGGTGATCCGCGTCTCGGGCTGGGAGCCGGGCAGCGACATCCTGACCCACCCCGGGCTGTGGACCGTGCTCGACACGCTGGACGCCCCCGTGGTCCTGCACGGCCGCGAGTTCGAGGAAATCACCCCCGACACCTTCAGCGGCGGCTATTACCGCTACACCCTGGACCGCGCCCTGGTGCTCATGCGCTACAAGGGCCGGACCGTGCTGCTGTCCATCGCCACCCAGGACGGCCTGTCCGACGTGGGCAAGAAGGGCGTGGTGCTCGACGACGGCAACTGGCAGTACTTCTACTCCGGCATCGACGGCCTGACCCGGGGCGGCATGGGCTGGATGGACACCTACATGTACGGTTCCTGGTCCGTGACGGCCTACGTGGAGAACCCCGGCGGCGCCACGACCACCAGCGTGGTCTTCAAATGGCTGCGCGCCGGGTGGGCCAAGATGAACGTGGTCCGACCCAAGCATATCCTGGCCGGGTGCCGCCGCTTTGCCGACGCCTTCAACGCCGTGCTCGGCTCGGACCGCCTGCCCCCCGCCGCGGACCTCGCCGCCAAGGCCCGCGAACTGGGCGCCCTGCCCGAAAACGAACTGGAACGGCGCATCGTGGCCTATGCCGCCGCCTTCGAAAAAGCCTACGCCGACCACCCCGAACTGGCCGGGGGCGACTTCGGCAAGCTCATGCGCGGCAACGTCTACGCCGACACCCTGGACCGCGCCGAACGCGTGGGCATCCTGCTGCTGGAGTACCTCAAGGCCCGCCTGGGCGCCCTGAGCCTGACCGAGGGCTAGGGCCCGGCCCCGCCCTTGCCGGGGCCGCCGTCCCGTTGTATCCAGGGAGCCCGAACGCCACCGTTTTCCCCCGAGGAGGCTGCCCCTATGCGGCGATTGGCTTGCGCGGCGCTGGCCGCGATGCTGCTGCTGGCCCTGGCGGGCCCGGCCCGGGCCCAGGCCCTGCGCCTGGGCGTGCTGCCCGTGCTGGACACCCTGCCCCTGCACGTGGCCGCGCAGGAAGGCTGCTTCGCCGCCCAGGGGCTGGACGTGGAGCTGGTGCCCTTCGCCAGCGCCATGGAACGCGACACGGCCATGCAGAGCGGGCAGCTCGACGGCTACTTCGGCGATCTGGTGGCCACCCTGACCCTCATCCGCGCCGGGGTGCCCATGCGCGTGGCCACCGTGAGCTACCGCACCACCCCGGGCCAGCGCATGTTCGCCGTGGTCACCTCGCCCAAGGGCGCCGTCCCCGGCGCGCCCCTGGGCTACTCGCGGACCACCGTCATGGAATTCCTGCTCGGGCGCATGGCCCCGGGCGACGCGGCGGCCGACCGGACCTTCACGCGCATGGAGGTCAAAAAGATTCCCATCCGCATGCAGATGCTCATGGCCGGGCAGCTCGGCTTCGCCATCCTGCCCGAGCCCCTGGCGACTCTGGTGGAACGCCAGGGCGGGCAGGTGCTGGCCACGGACGAAACCCTGGACCTGCCCCTGACCGTGGTCTGCCTGCGCCAGGAGCGCATGGGCGCCTGCGCCGCCTTCCTGGCCGCCTACGCCCGGGCCGTGGAGGCCCTGACGGCGCGCCCGGAGGACTTCCGCGCGCTCATGGCCCGCGAGTGCCGCATGCCCGGGCCCCTGGCGGCGGATTTCCCGGTGTACCGCTATCCCGCGCCGTCCCTGCCCTCCGAGGCCGAGGTGGCCCAGGTGCAGGAGTGGATGCTCTCCGTGGGCCTGCTGAAAACGCCCCTGCCCTACGCCGCCGTGGTACCCGGACCCTAGGCGGACCGCCGTGCTGCGCGCCGCGAACCTGACCATGGCCTACCCGGACGGCCGCACCGTGCTCGCCGGGGTGGACCTGGAGCTGGCCCAGGGCCGGACCCTGGCCGTGGTCGGCCCTTCGGGCTGCGGCAAGACGACCCTGCTCTACATGCTCTGCGGGCTGGCCGTGCCCACCGGCGGCCAGGTGACCCTGGGCGGCGCCCCCGTGGCCGCCCCCACGCCGGACATCGCCATCATCCTTCAGGACTACGGCCTGCTGCCGTGGAAGACCGTGCTGGCCAACGCCGCCCTGGGGCTCACCGTCCAGGGCGTGCCCCGGGCCGAGCGCGAGGCCCGGGCCCGGGCCGTGCTGGCCGAAATGGGGCTGGCCGGGCGCGAGCGCGACTATCCGGCGCGCCTGTCCGGCGGCGAACAGCAGCGCGTGGCCATCGCCCGGGCCTTCACCGCGCGGCCCAAGCTGCTGCTCATGGACGAACCCTTCTCCAGCCTCGACTTCATCACCCGCGAAAAACTCCAGCAGGCCCTGCTGGACTCCTGGCGCCAGCGGGGCACGCCCTTCGTGCTGGTGACCCACAGCGTGGAGGAGGCCGTGTTCCTGGGCGCGGACATCGCCGTCATGGGCGGCAGCCCGGCGCACCTGACGTGCGTCATCCCCAACCCCGGGTTCGGCCAGCCCGGGCACCGCGACGCCCCGGGCTTTCACGCCACGGCCCGGGCCGTGCGCGCGGCCCTGGCCGGGGTCGGCTGATGCGCGCGCTTTTGCGCTACGCGGCGGTGACGGCCCTGCTGGCCCTGGCCTGGAAGGCCCTGGCCCTGGGCCCGGCGGGCGACGTGCTGCCGCACCCCGAAGAGGCCCTGGCGGCCTTCGCGCGCCAGCTCGGGCGGGCGGAATTCCGGGGCCATGTGTGGGCCAGCGCCGGGCGCTCGGTGGCGGCCATGGCCGTGGCCTGGGTCGCGGCCTTCCCCCTGGGCGTGCTCATGGGCAGCCTGCCCCGGCTGGACCGCGCCCTGGGCCCCTTCGTGACCCTGACCTACCCTGTGCCCAAGATCGTGCTGCTGCCCGTGTTCTTCCTGCTGCTGGGCCTGGGCGAAGCCTCGCGCGTGGGCATGATCGCCCTGATCCTGGCCTACCAGATCCTGGTCACCACCCGCGACGGCGTGCGCGCCGTGAACCCCAAGTACCTGGACACCATCCACTCCCTGGGCGGCACCTACCGCCACGCCCTGCGCCACGTGCTGCTGCCCGCCGCCCTGCCCCACGGCTTCACGGCCCTGCGCCTGGGCACGGGGGTGTCCGTGGCCGTGCTGTTTTTCGTGGAAAGCTTCGCCACCCGGCAGGGCCTGGGCTATTTCATCATGGACGCCTGGGGACGCCTCGACTACGCGGACATGTTCGCGGGCATCTTCGGCATGAGCGCCCTGGGCGTGGCCCTCTACGAAGCCACGGACATGCTCGAACGCCGGGCCTGCCGCTGGCGCGCCCGCCGGGGAGCCTGAGCCGCGCCGCAGGGCCTGCGCCACCCCGCTCCGCCCCCGGCACCCCGCGCGCCCTCGCCCCGCTCCTGCCCGCCCGCGGCCCGGCCCGCCGCCCGCCTCCGGCGCGCCCCGCGCGCGCCGACCACACGCCCGCCTCGCCCCGGCAAGGAAGCGACTCCTTCCGAACGCCCTTGCCGCCCTTCCGGGCGCCCCTTCCGCCAATCATTCCGTTTTTGCACAATGACGTGAACATCATTCTTGACAACGGACGAAGAATCGAATTTGATTCTCCAATCATGGCAAAAAACGGAATGCTCGACGCGACAGACCGCAAGATCCTGGACGTGCTCCAGGCCAATGCCCGGACCTCCAACGCCGAAATCGCACGGCGCGTGGGCAAGGCGCCCTCGGCGGTGCTGGAGCGCATCCGCAAGCTGGAGGCCCGGGGCGTGATCCAGGGCTACGAAACCCGGGTCAACCCCAAGGCCCTGGGCCACGGGCTCACGGCCTTCACCTTCGTCCACGCCGAGGACGCCGTGGGCTCGGTGCGCTCGGGCCGCGAGCTGGCCGCCCTGCCCGAGGTGCTCGAAGTACACCACACCGCAGGCCAGGACGCCTACCTCATCAAGGTCCGCGTGCAGGACACCGAAGCCCTGGGCCGCCTGCTGCGGCGCATCGGGCGCATCCAATCCGTGCGCGACACGCGCACGACCATCGTGCTGACCACCGTCAAGGAAACCCTGGCCCAGGCCCTCGCCCCCGAGGACGACGGCACCCAGGACGACTGAGCTTCCCAGGAGCGACCCCAGGAGGGCCCCATGGACAAGACCCAACTCGAACAGCGTATCGTCGCGCGCGGCAAGGAATTCTTCCAGAGCATCAGCGGCGAGGCCCCGTCCATTTTCAACAAGGGCTGGTGGACCGGCAAGGTCATGGACTGGTCCATGAAGAACGAGGACTTCAAGGTCCGCCTGTTCCGCTTCGTGGACGTGCTGCCCGCCCTGACGACCACCGAATCCCTGACCCGGCACATCGAGGAATACTTCGCCTCGGATTCCGGCGACCTGCCCCCGGTGATGAAGGCCGGGCTGACCACCGCCGGACTGGCCGGCAAGCTCGGCGGCAAGCTCATGGCCAAGGCCATCTCGGCCAATATCGAAAAGATGGGCCGCCAGTTCATCGTCGGGCAGGACGCCCGCGAGGCGGTGAAGAACATCCAGCGCCTGCGCAAGGACGGCTTCGCCTTCACCATCGACCTGCTGGGCGAGGCCACGGTCAGCGAATCCGAAAGCGAGGCCCGGATGCAGGACCACCTGGACCTGCTGGACGCCGTGGCCGAGGCGCAGGACAAATTCAAGCCCCTGGACGGCGGCGCGGGCGGGTTGGACTGGGGCTGCGAGCCCATGGTCAACCTGTCGGTGAAGCCCTCGGCCTTCTACTCCCAGACCAAGGCCCGCGACTTCGAGGGCTCGGTGCAGGGCCTGTTCAACCGCATGGCCCCGGTCTACCGCAAGGTCGTCCAGATGGGCGGGGCCATGTGCATCGACATGGAATCCCTGGACTACAAGGACATCACCATCGAGCTGTTCAAGCGCCTGCGCGGGGCCGACGAGTTCCGCCACTACCCGCACCTGGGCATCGTCTTCCAGGCCTACCTGAAGAGCACCGACCAGGACGTGACCGAGATGCTCACCTGGGCCCGGACCCAGAACCTGCCCATCACCATCCGTCTGGTCAAAGGCGCCTACTGGGACCACGAAACCGTGCGCGCCAAGCAGATGGGCTGGGACGTGCCGGTGTATACCATCAAGGCCGAGTCCGATGCGGCCCACGAGCGCATCTCGCGCCACATCCTGGAAAACGCGGACATCTGCCGCCTGTGCTGCGCCTCGCACAACGTGCGCACCATCGCGGCGATCATGGAAACGGCCAAGGCCCTGGCCGTGCCCGAGTCGCGCTACGAGTTCCAGGTGCTCTACGGCATGGCCGAACCCGTGCGCAAGGGCCTGCAGAAGGTGGCCGGGCGCGTGCGCCTGTATTGCCCCTACGGCGACCTGATCCCGGGCATGGCCTATCTGGTCCGCCGCCTGCTGGAAAACACGGCCAACGAGTCCTTCCTGCGCCAGAGCTTCGTGGACGAGGCCGACATGGCCCGCCTGCTGGAAGACCCGGCGGCCACCGCCGGGCGCGAGCGCGCCGCCCGGCCCGTGGGCCGCGAGGTGCCGCCCGCTCCGGGCCCCTTCGAGAACCACCCGATGCTCGACTTCACCCTGCCCGAAGCCCGCGAGGCCTTCCCCCAGGCCATCGCGCGCATCCGGGCCCAGGGCATGCGCGAGGTGCCGCTGTTCATCGGCGGGGCCGCGGTGCATACCGCCGACGTGATGGAGTCCTACAACCCGGCCGACACCGGCGAGGTTCTGGCCCGGGTCCATCAGGCCGGGGTGGCCGAAATCGATCAGGCCATGGACGCCGCCCGGGCGGCGCGCGACCCCTGGCGGGCCACCCCGCCCGCCGAGCGCGCCCAATACCTGCTGCGCGCCGCCGCCCACCTGCGCGCCAACATCCACGACCTCTCCGCCGTGCAGGTGCTCGAGGTCGGCAAGCAGTGGGACCAGTCCCATGCCGACCTGGCCGAGGCCATCGACTTCATGGAATATTACGCCCGCGAGATGATGCGCCTGGGCGCCCCCCGGCGCATGGGCCGCGCCCCGGGCGAGGTCAACCTCTACCAGTACCGGCCCAAGGGCATCGCGGCGGTCATCGCCCCGTGGAACTTCCCCCTGGCCATCTCGGCGGGCATGGTCAGCGCCGCCATCGTCACGGGCAACCCCGTGCTCTACAAGCCCTCGGGCCTGTCGTCCCTGGTGGGTTACGGGCTGGTGGAGGCCTTCGCCGCCGCCGGGCTGCCCGCGGGCGTCTTCAACTTCGTGCCCGGGCGCAGCTCCGTCATGGGCGACTACCTCGTGCAGCACAAGGACATAAGCCTCATCTCCTTCACCGGCTCCATGGAGGTCGGCCTGCGCATCATGAGCAAGGCCGCCGTATCCGCCCCGGGCCAGCTCCAGTGCAAGAAGGTCATCGCCGAGATGGGCGGCAAGAACGCCATCATCATCGACGACGACGCCGAGCTGGACGAGGCCGTGCAGCAGACGATCTACTCGGCCTTCGGCTTCCAGGGCCAGAAGTGCTCGGCCTGCTCGCGGGTCATCGTGCTGGATTCGGTGTACGAGCGCTTCGTGCCCCGGCTGGTGGAGGCCTGCCGCTCCCTGCGCCTGGGCCCCGCCGAGGACCCGGCCAACTCCATGGGCCCGGTGGTGGACCGCGCGGCCCAGAAGTCGATCATGGGCTACGTGGAACTGGCGCGCAAGGAGGGCACCGTGCTCATCGAACGCATGCCCGAGGGGCTGGACACCGCCTCCGGCTGCTACGTGCCGCTGACGGTGGTCGAGGGCATCACTCCCGGGGACCGCATCGCCCAGGAGGAGGTCTTCGGGCCCGTGCTGGCCGTCATGCGCGCGGCGGACTTCGACCAGGCCCTGGAATACGCCAACTCCACGCGCTTCGCCCTGACGGGCGCGGTGTTCTCGCGCAGCCCGCGCCACCTGGAGCGCGCCCGGGCCGAGTTCAACGTCGGCAACCTCTACCTCAACCGGGGCACCACCGGCGCCCTGGTCGAGCGTCAGCCCTTCGGCGGCTTCAACATGTCGGGCATCGGTTCCAAGACCGGCGGGCCCGACTACCTGCTCCAGTTCATGGACCCCTACGTGGTGACGGAGAACACCATGCGCCGGGGCTTCGCGCCCATCGAGGCGGACGACGACTGGGTGTAGCGGGCCGCCCCGAAACAACGATCTGCCGCAACGCGCCGCCAGGACGCACGAGGCCCCCGTCCGGTTCCGCCGGGCGGGGGCCTCTTCGCGCGGGGCGCGCCGCGCCTCAGTCCACGTGCAGCACCACGGCGCAGGCGCCGCACAGCACCCACACCGCGTCGCCGGGCGCCAGCCCCCGGGCCCGGGCCCAGGCGGCGGGCACCAGGGCGCAAAGTTGCGTGGCCTCGGACACGCGCACCACGCACTCGGCCATCAGCCCGCCCACGCGGATTTCCTCCACGACGCCGGGGTAGACGTTCTCCTGACTGCTGGCCGGGGGGGCCTGCGCGCCATCCGGCCCCGGGGTCCGCAACTGAATGGACACCAGCGGCGCCTTGACCTCGGCGGCCACCAGCCGCCCCGGGCGCAGGCCCAGACGCTGCACGCTGCCGCTGGTGACCACGGCCTCCACGCGCAGCCCGTCCAGGGTCGCCAGCTCCACCCGGGCCTGGATGTCCCCGGGCTCCAGGGCCTGGACCTTGCCGTAGAAGGCGTTGCGCGCGCTGCTGCCCCGCCCGGCCTCGCGCTCCAGAAACACCCGGGCCACCTGGCGGATATCGTCCGGCGAAAAGGACACGTAGGCCGAGGTCGGCGCCGGGGTCACGTGCCCGAGCATGGCCTGGACCACGGGCAGCGGCACGTTGCCCTGAAGCAGCTCCACGGCCCGGGCCTTGCGCAGCATCTCCGGCCCGCCCTGGCGCTTGGCGAAGCCCGCGGCCTGGGCCAGCTCGTAGAACTTGCGGCGCACGAAGCCGGGGTCCAGCCCCAGGCCCGGGCCCTGGGCCCCGCCGAAGGCCGGGCCCAGCAGCAGGGCGCGCAGCTCGCGGGCCAGAAGGCCGGACACCTGGACCTCGCGCGCGCCCGGCTCCCCGGCGGCCCCGCCCAGGTGCAGCACTCCGCGCTCGAAGTCCACGTCCGCCCCGGTGTCCAGGGCCAGGGCCTCGCTGAGTTTGGCCCCGGTGTAGCGGATGAGCAGAAAGACCAACAGGATGCGCTGGCGCGACAGGCGCATGGCCGGACGCGCGGCCTGATCCACCCACTGGCGGTAGGCCTGTTCCAGGGCCGCGAGCTGGGTGGCGTCCAGGCATCCGGCCCCGTCGGCGCCGGAGACGATGCGCCCGTGCCCCGTGCCGCCCCCGGCCTCGGGCGCGGCGCCCACGGACGCACGGTGGGCCGGGGTCGGCTTTTCTCCGGAAGATGCTGCTTTCGATGCCATGGATACTGCGCCCTCTTCTGTAAACGCCCGGGAGGCCCACTCCGGAAAACCGGCCGCAACGGCACCACCGCCCCGTCCTGCCTGCGGGCTGCCCGGGCCTGAGGCCCCGCCCCGAAACACTGTGCTTTCATTCTCGCCCAGAGCGGACGGCTTGACAACTCTCTCACGGAGGACTATTAAAGTCACGAATAGAATTGAATTCGTGACTGCATGGCCCCGGGCCGCAGGAGGACGCCATGTTCTTCCCCACCGCCGGAATCGAAGTCGCGCCCTGGGTGCCGCCCCTGGTGGCCTTCGTCATTTCCTTCTTCACCTCCATGGGCGGGGTGTCCGGGGCCTTCCTGCTGCTGCCCTTCCAGATGTCCGCGCTGGGCTACGTGAATCCGTCGGTCAGCGCCACCAACCAGCTTTTCAACGTGGTGGCCATTCCCAGCGGCGTCTACCGCTATTGCAAGGAAGGCCGGATGCTCTGGCCGCTGACGTGGATCGTGGTCGCGGGCACGCTGCCGGGGGTGTTCCTGGGCGCCTTCGCGCGCACGGCCTGGCTGCCCGACCCCCGGAACTTCAAGATGTTCGCCGCCGCCGTGCTGCTCTACATCGGGGTCAAGATGCTGCGCGACCTGCTGGCCGCGCGGGGGACGGGCAAGGGGGGCGGCCCCGCGCGCCCGCGCGGCGCCAGGGCGGTCGATCCCGGCTCCGCCGTGGTCGTGCGGGGGGTGACCATGCGCCGCCTGACATACGCCTTCCAGGGCGAGGCCCACGACGTGTCCTGCGCGGGCATCTTCATCCTGAGCCTGGTGGTCGGCGTGGTCGGCGGAACCTACGGCATCGGCGGCGGCTCGATCATCGCCCCGTTCCTGGTCACGTTCTTCCGCCTGCCGGTGCATACCGTGGCCGGGGCCGCGCTCATGGGCACCTTCGTGACCTCCGTGGCCGGGGTCGTCTTCTATCAGGCCCTGGCGCCCTTCTACCCGCACCTGTCCGTCGCGCCGGACTGGGGCCTGGGCCTGCTCTTCGGCCTGGGCGGCGTGGCCGGGATGTACCTCGGGGCCCGCTGCCAGAAGCACGTGCCCGCGCGGGCCATCAAGACGATGCTCGCCGGAGTCATCGTCTTCACGGCCCTGAAGTATGTCGTGGAGTTTTTCCGGTAACGGCGGCGAACCGGGAGGAAGCCATGTGCATCAGACAGGGCGACCCGCTGCCCCTGGACGGCCTGCCGGAGCACGGCGACAACCGGCGGATGCGCGCCATGCTGGAGAGCGCCGACCTGTGCCGCGCCTGCCCCCAGGCGCCCCTGCTGGACGCCGAACACGGCCCGGGCTGCCGCTGCACCCGGGCGCTGGCGCATGCCGTTCACGCCCTGCTGCACCGCGACGCGCCACCCGTCCGCGAAATCGTCATGCACCCGCGCGGCGCGGCCGACGGCGCCTGCCCCGGGAACTGCCCCACCGGCTGCGGGCCTAGTAGCACACCGACAGCATCACCGTCAGCACCACCAGGAACAGCACCGACAGGGGCAGCCCGGCGCGCACGAAATCCAGGCTGCGGTAGCCGCCGGGGCCCATGTACAGGGCGTTGACCTGGTGCGTGGGCAGCAGGAACGAGTTGGACGCCGCCAGGGCCACCGCCAGCGCGGCCAGGCGCGGGTCCGCGCCCACGGCGGAGGCCATGTCCACCGCCAGGGGCACCAGCAGCACCACGGCGCCCACGTTGGAGACCACCAGGGTCAGCACCGTGGACAGCGCCCCGAGCACCAGCAGGAACACCCACGGCGCAGGCTGGCCGATCATGACCATGATGTGCCCGGCCAGCCACGAGGCCGCCCCGGTGCGCTCCATGGCCACGCCCAGGGGGATGAGCCCCGCCAGCAGAAACACCGTGCGCCAGTCCACCCCCCGGTAGGCCTCGTCGATGGTCAGCACGCGGCCGAGGATCATGGCCACCGCCCCGGTCATCAGGCAGACGGACAGGGCCAGGTCCGTGGCCAGCACCAGCCCGGTGGAGAGCACGAACGCGCCCACGGCCACCCCGGCCTTTTCGGGGTGCAGCACTTCGTGGTCCAGGGACTGCACGAAGAGCACGTCGCGCCGGGGGCGCATGGCGTGGAAGCTCTCCCAGCGCCCGTGCATCAGGATGGAATCGCCCGCGTGGACGACCATGTCCCAGAAGTCGCAGTAGCGGGTCTGGTTGTTGCGCGTCACGGCCAGGGGCGACATGAGGTGGTTGTGGCGGAAGCGGATGTCGGCCACGGTCATGCCGATGAACCGCGAGTGCGGCGGCACCAGGGCCTCCACCACGCCCGACTCCTCGTCGGACATGGCCTGGGCGAACACGTCCAGTTCGGATTTGACCGTAAAGCCGTGTTTGGCGGCCATCTCGGCCACCCGCGCCGGGCTGCCGATGACCGCCAGCACCGCCCCGGGGGCGATGCGCATGGCCCGGTCCGGCGGCAGGAGCACGTCGCGCCCGCCCTTCTGCGACAGGGCCACCACCTGGATGCAGTAGCTGTCGATGAGGTCCTGGACGTAAAGTTCCTCGTTTTTGTCCCAGGGCGCGCGCAGTTCGTGCATGCAGCCCAGGTCGCAGTACCAGGCCATGAGGTCCTCGCCCTGCTCCCCCGCGGGCGTTCCGGCGGGGAGCAGCCGCTGCCCGCCGAGCACGAAAAAGGCGATGCCCGTAACCACCAGGGCCAGGCCCACGGGCGTCACGCTGAACAGCCCGAAGGGCGCCAGGCCGAAGGGCTGGATCAGGTCGTTCAGCATGATCAGCGGGCTGGAGCCGACCAGGGTCACCGTGCCGCCCAGGATGGCCGAGAAGCCCACGGGCATGAGCAGCCGCGACACGGGCACCCCGGAATGACGCGACAGGCGGCGGATGGCGGGCAGGAACAACGCCGCCGCGCCCACGTTCTGCATGAAGCTCGACACCACGGCCACCGTCCCGGCCACAAGGACGGTGATCCGGCTGCGGCTGCGCCCGGCCAGACGCATCAGCGGGCGCATGAGCTGGCTGATGACCCCCGTGTGGTCCAGCCCGCGGCCCATGATGATCACGGCGATGATGGAGATGACCGCGTTGCCGGCCAGGCCCCGGAAGGCCTCGGCCCCGTCCATGATGCCCAGCAGCGGCAGGGCGACCATGACCAGCAGGGCCACCACGTCCACGCGCAGCCATTCGGTGAGGAACAGGAGCACCGTCAGGGCCACCAGCCCGAGGACGATGCCCATGTCCATGGTCATGGGGCCGAGGGTTGCCGAGGCGAGAACGGTCTGCATGGGCGGGGACTCCTGGGGTGAAGGACGGGGGAGACTGCCGCGCAGCATAGCAGACCGCCAGGGCCCGCCGCAACGGGATTTGCCCCGGCCGGGGCGCAGCGGCGGGCATGGAAGTTGCTTCCGCCCGGGAGCACTGCACTTTCTGCCTGGAGCCCCTCATGCGCCTGACTCTCGCGTTCCTCCTGCTCTCCGTGCTGGCCGCCTACTCCATCGACGCCTGGAGCCGCCCCCAAAAAACCGCGCCCGCCGCAGCCAAATGGTCGGGCCGGGTCTACGAGCGGCTGGAAAGCCGCACCACGCCGCTGTACTACCCCTGGGAAGAGCGCTGACTCACGGGCCGCCGCCGTTTTGTCACAATGGCCGGGCATACTGGCCGGGCCACGTGGCGGCGGTGCGCATCCTGCGCGCCGGGGCCGCCTCGCGGGCAAGCCGCCACGGGAGCCCCGCATGGACAAAAAGCGCGTCCTGTTCATCTGCGTCCACAACTCGGCCCGCAGCCAGATGGCTCAGGCCTTCGCCAACCGCGAGCACGGCGACGCCCTCGAAGCCAACAGCGCCGGGCTTGAGCCCACGGCCCTGAACCCCCTGGCCGTGGAGGTCATGGCCGAAATCGGGCTGGACATCTCCGCCCAGACGGCGAGCAGCGTCTTCGAGCGCTACAAGGCCGGGGAAACCTACGACTACGTCATCACCGTCTGCGCCGAGGCCGAAACGAAGTGCCCGGTGTTCCCGGGCATCGCGCGGCGGCTGCACTGGCCTTTCGACGACCCGGAGGCCCTGGGCGGCGACCGGGAGCACAGGCTCGAAGGCGCCCGGCGCATCCGCGACGCCGTGCGCCGGGCCGTGGCCGGACTGGCCGCCGAGGCCCGCGGCGCGGGCGCCTGAACGCCCCCGCCTCCCGGCATCCCGCGTGATGAAAAGCCCCCGGACGCCTGCGTCCGGGGGCTTTTCCATCGTCTTGCCGTCAGGGGCGGGGCGGCCCGGGCCGTCAGGGCTCGGTGCCGGGGTCGCCGGTTTCGTCGATGCCCGGTTCCAGCAGGCGGGCCAGGGCGTAGCCGCCCGCCACGTTCTTCAGGTCGGTGAAGCCGTTCTCGCGCAGCAGAAGCTGGCTCTCGTAGGAGCGCAGGCCCGTGTTGCAGAACACGTGCAGCCGCTTGTCGCGCGGCAGCTCGCCCAGGCGCGCGGGCAGTTCCTCCTGGGGAATGGACAGCCAGCGGTGGGCGCCGTACTTGTCCTGGAACTTGCGGGCCACCTTGGGCGCGCGCACGTCGAGGACCATGGCGTCGTCGTCCTTGACCAGATCGAGGAAGGTCATGGCGTCCACGGGGTCGCTGTAGCCGTCGAGGATGTTCTTCATGGCGTTGGCCGCGGCGTTGACGATGTCCATGGCCGAGGCGTAGGGCGGCGCGTAGCCGACCTCCAGGTTGGAGATGTCGTCCAGGTCGGGCTTGTGGGGCAACAGCGCGGCCACGGCGTCCACCCGGGCCTTCACGGCGTCGCCCGCCGAGCCCACGGCTTCGATGCCCAGCACGCGGCGGGTGGTGCGGTCGGCGATGAGGGTCATGTACATCAGGGTGTTGCCGGGGAAGAAATGCGCCCGGTCGGCCATGACCACCAACGCGGCCTGGGCGTCGAAACCGAAGGCCCGGGCCTGCCTGAGGGTCAGCCCCGCGCGGGCCACGCCCAGCTCGAAGGCCTTGAGGCAGAACGTGCCCACCGCGCCCTCGAAGCGCTCGTTGCCCCCGGCCACGTTGGTGCCGATGACGCGGCCCTGGCGGTTGGCCAGGGAGCCCAGGGGCAGGTGCATGGTGCCGCCGCTGATGAGGTTGCGGACCTCCACGCAGTCGCCGCCCGCGTAGATGTTGGGATCGGAGGTGCGCAGGCGCGCGTCGACCAGGATGCCGCCGAAGGGCCCCACGGCCAGCCCGGCCTCGCGGGCCAGGGTCGTGTTGGGCCGCGCGCCCACGCCGAAGATCACCAGTTGGCAGGGAATCTCGCCCTTGTCGGTCCGCACCCCGGTCACGCCGCCCTCGGCGTCGCCCAGAATGGCCTGGACCTGGGTCGAGGTCCGCACGTCCACCTCGTTTTCGCGCAGGTGGTTTTCGACCATGCGCGCCAGCTCCGGGCCCATGGCCTGGGGCAGCACCTGGTCGCACATCTCCACCAGGGTGGTCTTGATGCCCCACAGGGCGGTCAGGGCCTCGGCCATTTCCAGGCCGATGGCGCCGCCGCCGACGACCACGGCGGAGTCCACCTCGCCCGCGGCGATCTTATCCTTGAGCAGCACGGCCTTGTGCAGGTTGGCCACGGTGTAGACCCCGGGCAGGTCCACCCCGGGCACCGGCGGCACGAAGGGCGTGGACCCGGTGCCCAGCACCAGGGTGTCGTATTCCAGGTCGCGCTCCTCGCCCGTTTTCAGGTCGCGCACGCGAACCTTTTTGGCCCGGCGGTCGATGGCCAGGGCCTCGGTTTCGGTGGCCACCTGCACGCGCTTGTAGCGGCGGAAGAACTCGGGGTCGCGCACGGCGTGGTAGACCGTGGTGCACAGTTCCTTGGCGTCGGCAACGTCGCCGCTCACGTAGTAGGGAATGCCGCACCCGCCGTAGGAAATGATCGAGTCGCGGTCGACCATGGTCACCTGGGCTTCGGGGTCCAGGCGCCGGGCACGGCAGGCGACCTTGGGCCCCAGGGCCACGCCGCCGATGATGACGATCCGTCTGGGCATGGGACTGCTCCTTTGACCCGGACGCCGCCCCGCTCCGCACACGCGACCCGCCCGGAATGAAGTTCGCAAACGTTTCCGGTGTAGTCCTCGCGGCCCGTTCTGGCAACCCCCCAGTCTCCGCTATCCTTTTAAAGAGCTAGGGGAATGGAACGAAAAGCGCGGGAAAACAGGGCCGATGGCGGCGGGGAAAACCGCAGGGCCGCCGCCTCAGCGGCACAGCCACAGGGCCGCGCCGCGCAGCAGGCGGAAGAGATGGTCCGCCGCCGTGCCCATGAACATGCCCGGCGCGCGGCGCAGGCCCACGCCCGTGCGGCCCATGGCCACCACGGCGCAACCCGAAGCCCCGGCTTCGGCCAGCAGCGCCGGGCCGATGTCCTCGTTGGCGCGCACCTCCAGGCGCCGCGCATCCACCCGCGCGGGGTCCAGGCCGTTGTCCAGCAGCGCGGCCCGGGCGGCCTCGCGGGCCTGCTCGGGCTCCTGGCCGGGTCCGGCCACGGTGAGCAGGGTCACGCGGTGGGCGGGCTCGGCGGCGAGCATGAAGCCCACGTGGTCGGCCATGGCCAGGGACGAGGCCGAGCCGTCCACGCACAGCAGCACCCCGCGCCGGGCCGGGTCGATGTCGCGGCACAGCCACAGCGGCGCCCCGGCGTGGGCCTCCAGCACGCCCCGGCTGACCTCGGAGCCGTAGGCCTGTTCCAGCAACCCGATGGCCTGGCTCCCGAGGACCACGGCGTCGTAAAGCCCCTTCTCGCCTTCCAGGATGGCGTCCAGAATGCGCGCATACTGGCGGAAAACGATCTTGGCCTCCAGGATGCCCGCGCCGAAGCCGCTCGCGCAGAGCAGATCCCGGGCACGCTCCACGGCCTCGTGGGCCCCGGGGGCTCCGGCCCCGGCGGAGCAGCTCACGGGCAGCGCCGCGTCGCCCAAAGCCTCGCCGGGCCGGGGGGCGCGGGGCACGGTGTGCAGCAGCGTCAGGCGCAGATCCTGCGGACGCGAGAAGAAGGAGGTGACGAAACGCACGCCGTTCAGGGCCCCAGGATCGTCGCCCAGAGTCACCAGCAGATGCTTGGAAAGGCTGTTGCGCATGGGAACTCCTGCCTCGGGGCGCCGGACGGCCCGGCCCCGGCGGCTACAGCAGTTCGGACAAACGGAAGGCGGCGGCGGCCAGGCACAGCACGGTGATCAGCCCCTGGAACAGCAGCGCCATCCAGAACCCGGACCTGTTGTCCGCGCGCGTGAGCGGCAAAAGCCGCGACTGAATCCGCCCCGTGGCCAGGGCCACGCGGATCAGGTTGGAGTTCACCACGGCCAGAAGCACGAGCAGCAGGGGAATCGCGTAATCCATGCGGGATGCCTCGCTGTTTTCCCTAGGGCATACACGGCCCGCCGCGGGGGCGCAAGCCCGGGAATCCCGGCCCGTGAAGGAGAAACTTCGTTGCCACCGCAGGCTTTCTTTTTTCCCGCCGCGCGCTTATCATGCCCGGAAACTCGACATTCCGGGGAACCCATGCGGCCACTGACCGCCCACCTGCTGACCCTGGTCGCCTACCTTGCGGCGGCCCAGTTCGCCCAGGCCCTGGCGCCCCTGCCCGGCGAGGTCGCCCCGGTGTGGCCCGCGGCGGGAGTGGGGCTCGCGGCCCTGTTCCTTCTGGGGCGCCGGGCCCTGCCCACGGTGCTGGCGGCGGACCTGGGCGCCTCGCTGCTGGCGGGTGTGCCGCCGACCCTGGCCCTGGCCCTGGCCGTGAGCAACGCCCTGGCCCTGGGCCTGGGCGCGGCCTTGGCCCGGCGCACCCTGGATGGCCGAATCCCCTTCGACAACACGCGGCGCATGGGCCACTTTCTGGCCATCGGCCCCCTGCTGGCCTCGCTGCTGGCGGGCCTGCTCGGCGTGCTGACCCTGGAGCAGGCCGGAAGCCTGGCCATGGACCCGGCGCACGCGGTGTGGAGCTGGTTCCTGGCGGACTTCACGGGCATGACCGTCCTGGCCCCTCTGGCGGTGGCATGGCGGGGGCGGCTTTCGGGCCTGCCGCCGATGCTGCGCCGGGCCGAGGGCCTGGGCCTGCTCCTGTGCACCGCCCTGGCGACCCTGACGGTATTCGGCCTGGGGCACGAAATCCTCCTGCGCAACTACCCGCTCATCTTCGCCTTCATTCCGACCATGGCCTGGGCCACCTTCCGGGCCGACTCGCGGACCCTGACCCTACTGCTGACCCTGCTCTTTCCCGTGTGCGCCCTGGCGACCCACGCCGGGCTCGGGCCGTTCGGGCACCTGCCCCAACCCCTGTCCCTGCACATCATGCAGGTCTTCTACGCCGTGAACGCGACCACGACCCTGGTCATCCACGCCCTGACCCGCGAGCGGCGCAACTCCCTGGAAGCCCTGGCCCAAAGCCGGGCCGCCCTGGCCCAAGCCCACGACGAACTGGAGCAACGCGTGGCCGAACGCACGGCCACGCTCGATTCGGCCCTGCGGGAGCTGCGCGAAACCGGCGAGGCCTACAGCGCGCTGTTCGAAAACGCGGCCGAGGGCATCTACCGCGCCGACGCCTCGGGACGCTTCGTACGCGTGAACCCCGCCCTGGCGCGCATGCTGGGCTACGCCTCGCCCGACGACCTCATGGCGCATATCACCGACATCTGGCGCCAGGTGTTCACCTGCGACGATTCGCGCAGGCGGCTCTATGAAACCCTGGCCACCAAAGGCCGGGCCACGGATTTCGAAATGCCCGTGCGCACGCGCAGCGGCGGGGATATCTGGGTCGGCATGTCCGTACGCCCGGTGCAGGACGACCAGGGCCGCGTGCTGGGCATGGACGGCATCGTGCAGGACATCACCCAACGCAAACTCTCCCAGGAGGAGCTGGAGCGGCGGGCCACCCGCGACCCACTGACCGGCGCGGCCAACCGCCACACCTTCGAGCGCGCCCTGCGCCGGATGCTGGCCCAGGCCGGGCGCGGCGGCGCGGGGCTGGCCCTGCTTTTCGTGGACCTGGACGACTTCAAGGGCATCAACGACACCCACGGCCACCTGGCCGGGGACCACGTTCTGCGCACCGTGGCCGCGCGCATCCAGGCCCGGCTGCGCGAGACCGACCTGCTGGCCCGCCTGGGCGGCGACGAATTCGCCCTGCTGCTGCACAACGTGACCGAGGCCCAGGCGGCCGACGCCGTGGCCCGCGACATCCTGCGCGCCCTGGGCGAGCCCGTGGAGTTCGAGGGCCTGCGCCTGACCGTGGGCGCCAGCGTGGGCGGCTGCCTGACCACGGGCAGCGGCCCCGACGCGGACATGGACGCCCTGCTGCACCGGGCCGACCAGGCCATGTACCACGCCAAGCAACAGGGCAAGAACCGCAGCCACATCGACGCGGCCTGACCCCCGGCCCGGCCCGCCGGAGCCGCCCGGGGCCCGGCTCCCGGTATTGACCGCCCGGGGCGTTCGGGTATGGTGGGGCCCACCATTTCCGGAGGAACGCCGTGAGCGAAAAGAAGAAAGCGCCCCTGTCGCGGCGCGATTTCCTGTTCGGCGGCCTGCGCAAGCTGCGCGGGGACGACCGCCCCGAGGCCCCGGCCCTGGCCGCCGCCACCCAGGGCGTGGCCCCCGACGCCGCCCGCCAGGCCAAGGAGGCCTTCGTGCGCGGCAACCAGTCCTACGCGGGCGCGGAGTATGCGGCGGCCATCCCCGAATACCGCGAATGCGTCCGCCTGTTCCCGGCCCACCTGGAGGCCCGCAAGCGCCTGGGCTACTGCCTCTACCGCACCGGCCAGTTCGTCCAGGCCCGCACGGAGTTCGAGCGCGTGATCCGCGAGGCCAAGGCCGACAACTTCAGCGCCCTCTACCTGGGCCTGACCTTCGCGTGCATGGGCCGGGGCGAAAAGGCCGTGGCCGCCTGGCGGCAATACCGCAACACCGACGAGGTGCGCATCATGCGCGAACTGAACCTCCAGATGGCCCTGCTGGAATCGCCCGAAAAGCCGGACCTGGGCGACGTGGTCGCCGAGGTGGAGGAAACCATCCGCCTTCGCAAGGAAGAGCTGCTGGCCGCCCAGGCCGACGCCCAGGGCTGAAGCCCGGCGGCGCCCATTCCCCGGCCCGCTCCGGCCCGCCCGGCGGGCAGGAACGCCAGGAGCCCCGGCGCGCACTGCGCGCCGGGGCTCCCGTGTTGCATGGGCCGGGCCTCAGCCCCCGGAGCAGGGCTCCGGCGCCCCGCGGGGGTCCAGGGCCGCGGGGCGAGGCTCATAGCCTTCGCCCGCAAAGGCCCCGCCCGCCGTGCGCTCCTCGTAACGCGCGCCCCAGTCGCGCATGTCGCGCAGGATGGGCATCAGGCTGGCCCCCAGGTCCGTCAGCGCATACTCCACCCGGGGCGGCACCTCGCGGTAGACCTCGCGGCGCACCAGCCCGTCGGCCTCCAGCTCGCGCAGGCAGCGGGTGAGCATCCGCTCGGTGATGCCGGGCAGGCCCCGGCGCAGTTCCCCGAAGCGCAGCACCCCGGCCTGGGCCAGATGGTAAAGCACCACGGGCTTCCACTTGCCGCCGATGAGTTGCAGGGTCAACTCGAAGAAGCAGCGGTAGCGCCGCCCGTTCATTTCCTTTTCGCGGCAGGCCTGACGCATGGCCGCCCCTCCTTGCTATACTTTTTGATAGTACCTGTCATTTTTAACAGTACTTGCCAGAAACGACTGGAAGCATAATGAAGGGGGCACGGAAGTCAACACCCGAACCGAAAGGAGCGAACCATGTACGCACTGGCAATCAACGGCAGCCCGCGCAAGGGCGGCAACACGGAAATCCTGCTGACCCACGCCCTGGCGCCCCTGGCCCGGGCCGGCTGGGAAACCGAGCTGCTCGGCCTCTCCGGCAAGTCCATCCACGGCTGCATCGCCTGCTACAAATGCTTCGAGAACAAGGACATGCGCTGCGCCGTGAAAAACGACGCCCTGAACGACGTGCTGGAAAAAATCATGCGCGCCGACGCGCTGATCCTGGGCACGCCGACCTATTTCACCGACGTGAGCGCCGAGATGAAGGCCCTGCTCGACCGCACGGGGCTGGTGTCCATCGCCAACGGCGCGGCCCTGCGCGGCAAGATCGGCGCGGCGGTGGTCGCCGTGCGGCGCGGCGGGGCCACCCACGCCTTCGACACCATCAACCATATGTTCCTCATGTCCCAGATGATCGTGCCGGGCTCCATCTACTGGAACATCGGCTACGGCCGCGACAAGGGCGAGGTCAACGGCGACGCCGAGGCCCTGGCCAACATGGAGCACCTGGGCCGGGCCGTGGACTGGCTGGGCAAGGCCATCGCGCCGCACCGCGAGGCCTACCCCCTGGGCGTGCGCCCCTAGCCGGTCCGCCGCCCGGCCGCAGCGCGCCCCCGTTGCCGGAACCTCCGGCGGCGGGGGCGCCCCGCGCGCCGAGCCCCGGAAACCGGAAGACCGCTGCGCCCGTTGTGCCCGCGAAGCCTTTGGAGTATCAGGGGCTTTTCCCGCACATCCAGCCCGCCGCCCGAGGCCTCCCATGCTCAACGCCCTGGTGCCCGTCTTCACCGTCATCGCCATCGGCTACCTGCTGCGCCGCGCGGGTTTCCCCGGCGACGGATTCTGGGCCCAGGCCGAGCGCATGACCTACCTGCTGCTGTTCCCGGCGCTGCTGATCAACACCCTGTCGCGGGCCGACTTCAACGACGCCTCCACCCTGCCCATGGCCCTGGGGCTCATGGCCGCCCTGGTGCTGACCGGGGCCGGGCTGCTGGCCCTGCGCGAGCGCCTGCGGCTGCCCGGGCCCGCGTTCTCCTCGGTGTTCCAAGGCGGGCTGCGCATCAACACCTACGTGGGCCTGGCCCTGGCGGCGGGCCTTTACGGCCCCCGGGGGCTGGCCCTGGCGGCGGTGGCCATGGTGGCCATGATTCCGGTGCTGAACCTGATGTGCGTGCCGGTGGTGGCGCGGCTGGGCGGCGGGGCCAACGGCCGGGGGCACCGCCTGGCCCTGGAGCTGGCCAAAAATCCGCTGATCCTCGGCTGCGTGGCGGGCTTCGCCCTGAACCTGTCGGGCCTGCGCCTGCCCGCCAGCCTGGCCGAAACCCTGGCCGTCCTCGGCAGGGCGGCCCTGCCCATGGGCCTCCTGGCCGTGGGCGCGGGCCTGCGCCCGCGCGCCCTGGGCAACGCCCTGCGCCCGATCCTGTGGGCCTCGGGCATCAAGCTGGTGGCCATGCCCCTCGTCACCGCGCCGCTGTGCGCCCTGCTGGGCGTCCGGGGCCCGGCCCTGGCCGTGGCGGTCATCTTCGCGGCCCTGCCCACGGCCACCTCGTCCTACATCCTGGCCCGCCAGCTCGGCGGCGACGCCGAACTCATGGCCGCCCTGCTGACCACCCAGACCGTGCTCTCGGCCCTGACCCTGCCCGTGGCGGTGGCCGCGATCACGGCCCTGGCGGCCTGACCCGGCTCAGGGCGCGCCGGGCGCCGGAGCCAGACCCATGAGCCGCAGCAGGCGCCGCCCCAGCTCCGCGTTGTCGTAGGTTCCGGCGAAGCGCTCCTGGCCCACGCCCAGGGCCGACGTGCTCACGGGCACGCCGCTGTGGCCCTGGCGGCCCCAGTCCAGCCCGGCCTTGTGGCCCAGCACCTGCCCGAGGATCACCGCCAGGGGGTCGTTGCCCCCGCGCCCGGAGTCCGCCCCGGGCCGGGGCCGGGCCCAGGCGACGCGCAGGGCCTGTTCCTCGTCCCCGTCCAGCGCCATGGCCTGCGGGGCGGCCCCGCCGCCGGAGCCGAACAACGCCCCCAGCCGGATCTCCAGCTCCTCGAAGCGCCCGCCCTCGGGCCCGCGCGGCAAGGCGGCCACGAAGCGTTGCAGCGACATGCCCTGGCGGCGCAGCACCGCCAGCGCGGCCCCGGTGCGCGCATCGGGCGGGGCCAGGGCCAGCCCGCCGCATTCGTGGTCGGCGGTGACGAGCACCAGCGTCTGCCCCGGGTGTCCGGCGGCGAATCGCACGGCCACGGCCACGGCGTCGTCGAAGGCCAGGGTCTCGGTCAGGGTGGCGGCGGCGTCGTTGGCATGGCAGGCCCAGTCGATCTTGCCGCCCTCGACCATCATGAAAAAACCCTGGGGGTTGTCCAGCAGGGCGATGCCCCGGGCGGTGAATTCGGCCAGGGTCACGTCCCCGGCGTCGGCGTCCAGGACATAGGGCAGGGACTGGCCGTCGTGCAGCCGGGCGCCCATGGCCAGGGTCCGCCCTCCGGGGCGCAGGGCGTCCAGCTCCGCGCGACCCACGGCCACCGCGTAGCCCGCGGCCCGGATTCGCTCCAGGGCGTCGCCCCGGGGCGCCCGGGATTCCTCGCCCCGGGGGTCGCGCAGGCCGCCGCCCGCGAAGTACTCGAAGCCGCTGGCGGCCAGGGCGTGGTCGATCTCGTGGTACATGCCGCGCGCGGGCACGTGGGCGTAAAAGCCCGCCGGGGTGGCGTGGTCCACGGACACGCTGGTGACGATGCCCACGCGCATGCCCCGGGCGTGGGCCAGCTCGGCCACGGTGGGCAGGGGCCGCAGGTCCGGCCCCAGGCCCAGGCGGCCCAGGATGGTCTTGACGCCCGTGGCCAGGGCCGTGACCGCCGCGGCCGAGTCGGTGACGGGGCTGTCCACGGCGGCGGTGGTGGTCAGGCCATGGACGGGAAAACCGTCCATGACCAGGGGCCCGCCTTGCCAGCGGGCGGCGCCCATGCGCTGGGCCACGCCCATGCCGTCGCCGATGAACAGGAACACGTAGCGCGGCGGCTGCCCGGCCCAGCCCCGGGCCGGGCTCCACGCCAGGGCCAGGACCGACGCCAGGAACAGGAAGACCACCAGGGCGGCGCGGGGCGCGCGCCGCGCGAACGGCTTGGGCATGGGCGACTCCTCGGGAGCGCGGTGGAGGGAAAGAACCCGCAACGCGAAGGGCGGCACGGACGGTGGGGGCCCGTACCGCCCAGGTCCGCGAGGTCAGCGGAGGTTGCGGAGGTGGCGGATCGCTCCGCCCATTGGGGTGTGCCGGGAGTCTGTCTACACCCGGCGGGCCGCCCCTGCATGGCGCCCCCGGGGCAACACGGTGAAGACTGTGTGACGGCGCCCCCGGGCCGCCTTGCCCCGGGGCCGGGTTTGGCGCATAGTCCGGGCATGGACGACGAACTGCACATCCCCTGCCCGGCCTGCGGCGGGCGGGCCGTGCTCACCGGGCGGTGAGCCACGGCCCGGGTGGTCTGCACGGGCTGCGGGTTGACACTGGACGCGCGGCGCTGCCGCGAAGCCATCGAAACGGCGCGCGACGCGCCCTGCGCGGCCGCGCCCGCCCCGCGCCGCGAGGACGGAAACGACCGGGAGGACACCCCATGAGCTGGCTCCTGCTGCTGCTGGCCGCCGCCGGTGCGGTCTACTTCCTGATGCGGGCGCGCCGCGAATCGCGCGCACGGTTCGAGGACATCCTGCGCCGCGAGGCCGAGGAGCGGGAGCGCCGGGACTCCGGGCCCCGGGGCCGGGTCTAGCCCTGCCGGGGAGAGGAGGAGGATTCGTCCGCGCACGCCAGACGCTCGAAGGCCAGGTTGCACACGGCCGTCAGCACCACGGCGAAGCCCGCCGCCGCCACGCCCAGGGCCGCGTTGAGAAACGGCGGCGACGACAGGGCCAGGCGGATGATCAGCGTGGTCAGCGCCAGGCCCGAGTTGCGGAACACGGAGTGGAAGGATTGCAGGTAGCGCTGGGAGAGCAGGACGATAAAGATGTCGGAGAAGATGAGCACCGTATAGAAAAGGTGGAAGAAATCCACCAGCGCCCCGCCGGAGAGGAACATCCAGCCGTTGTACAGCCCAAGCCCGCAGAACGTGGTCAGCAGCGCCAGGGCCAGGACCTTCTTGGTGACCACGAAGGCGTACAGCCCGGCCCCGTCGCGCACGGTGTCGCGGCCCCGGGGCATGCGCGCGTAAACCCCCAGCAGAAAGAACACCACCAGGGCCCCCGCCCCGTCGGACAGGATGCGCAACAGCGTCTCCAGGTCCTCGGGATAGCGGACCACGGAGTGCAGGTTCACCAGCTCCTTGAAGGAGTTGCGCATGAGGATCAGGGCCAGGATCTCGAACTGCTTGCCCACCGAGCGCGAAAACGAACGCGGCAGCACGAAGACCATGCTGACGACCTCGACCACCAGCACCAGGGTGAAGGCGAAGTTCACCGCGTAGAACAGGTTGGCGGGCAAAAGGACCGCGAAGTAGCCGCCCAGCAGGCCCAGGCGGTTCAGCTCGATGACCAGGATGGCGCCGATGAAGGCCAGCACCAGCAGCGTGGCCACGCGCCGCGCGGTGTGCTCGCGCTCCCAGAAGCAGTGCAGGGCGTCGAAGACGTGCGCGCCCCCCTCAAGCAGCCGGTAGCCCATGGACACCGTCGGCCTCCCGCCGGGGCTCAGGCAACGCCCCGTTTGTTGAGATAGGCCCCCAGGCCCATGTCCGTGTTTTTGACGTGCGTTTCCAGCCAGTCCTTGAGGAAGGCCAGGAACTCGTCGCACAGGGCCGGGTCGCCCTCCAGGCACTGGCCCAGGAAATCAACCGCGCGCAGGCTGCACCGCATGTGCTCCTGGATGTGCGCGTCCATGCCCCGGTACTCATAGGCATCCATGTAGCGCTCTTCGGTGGCGAAATGGTGGCGCGTGTAGTCGCAGAACTCCTCCACGGCGGCCATCAGGGCCCCGGGCGAGCAGGCGGCGGCGCACAATTCGTGCAGCGCATCGACCAGGGCGAACAGCCGCCTGTGCTGCTCGTCGATCTCGGCCACGCCCACGCTCAGGCTCTCGTCCCACCGGATATAGGCCATGTGTCCGTCCTTTCGCCCGCGGGCGGCCCGAATGCGGGCGATACGGATGCGGGCGGGTGCGCCCGCGTCCTGCCCCCAGGATAGCCGCAGGGCCCGGCGAAGGCAAGCCGGGCGCCTTGCGCGCGGGCGGCAAGTGGGGCATAGTCCGCCCAGCACCGAGCCGGAGACGCCATGAAGAAGACCTCCCTGTCCGACGACATCCGCCGCCTGGAAGAACTGCGCGACGAGGGATTCCTCAGCGAAAAGCAGTATCTGCGTGAGCTGCACGAGGCCATGGGCCGCCACGAGCAGGAGATCGTTCCCGACGCGCAAACCGCCCCGGACGGGACGGAACTGGCAGCCCACAGCGAGCCCCGGCCCTTCGACCCCGACGACGCCACCCGCCCCGACACCCCGGCCCTGCACCTGGAGCGCGAGGCCGCCCCCAAGGGCGCCGCCCCCGAGCCCGAGCCCATCCCGCCCCTGGAGCTGGAGGACGACGACAGCGGCCCGGCACGGGTCATCGTGCGCGGCAAGTCGCCCTGGGACGAGCGGGACGCCGCCGGGCCGAGCTTCCAGACGCCCAAGGCCAGAGCCCAGGACGCCACGGCCGTCTTCCAGGAGCAGGACCAGGCCAGGGCCGAGATCGAAGCCCGGCGCCGTGAAAAGATCGCGCGCATGGCCGAGCAGAGCAACCGCACCCTGCGCCGCAGGCGCAACCCCGACGCGGCCCTGCTGCTCTCCCTGGCCTGGGCGGGGCTGGGCAACCTCTACGTCGGCCAGTTGGCCCCGGGCCTGCTCTTCGCCCTGGTGGGCGGCGCGTGCTGGGTCGGCGTGGCCTACGGCATCTACGACCTGGCCTGGGTCGCCCTGCCCCTGGGCCTGCTCTCCGGCGCCCTGGCCCGCAAAACGGCGGACCAGAGAAACCGCGCCATCGACGCCCAGGCCAACTCCCGCCTGCGCATGCAGCCCAAGGTCTCGCGGCTGAACGTCGAAAAGAGCCTGCGCTCCGGCCCGCCGTCGGCGGCCCCCGCGCCCCAGTCGCCGCCCCCGGCCCGCAACCGCTAGCCCCCCGGGGCCGGGCGCCGCGTCGCGCGCCGGGTCCGCATCCGCCTTCCAGAGCCCACCGCCGCGCCGCGCCCCAAGGGGCCCCGCACCCGCGCTCATTTTTTTCCGCGCCCCTTGACCCACGTCAAACCACGCCCCGGACAAAGCCCGTACTCCTGACCATGACGGCGCGTGCCGTCGCCGCAGGCAACCCAACTTCCAGCCAGGAGGACGACCATGTTTTGTTATCAGTGCGAGCAGACCGCCAAGGGCGTGGGCTGCGACAAGTTCGGCGTGTGTGGCAAGGGCCCGGGCGTGGCCGCCCTGCAGGATATGCTGACCTACGCCGTGCGCGGGCTGGCCGTGGTGGCCCACGCCGGGCGCGCCGTGGGCGTGGTGGACCCGGCGGTCAACCGCTTCACCGCCGAGGCCCTGTTCAGCACCCTGACCAACGTCAACTTCGACCCCGAGCGCTTCGAGCGGGTGCTCATCCCCCGGGCCGTGGAGTTGCGCGAGAACCTCAAGGCCGCCGTGGCCGCCGCCGGGGGCCCGTCCGCCTTTGCCGAGCCCTCCGCCACCTGGACCCCCGACCCGCTGACGGCCCTGGCCACCCAGGCCGAGAACTTCGACATCCAGCGCGACCACAGCGCCGACCCCGACGTGAAGAGCGTGCAGCACATCGTGCTCTTCGGCCTGCGCGGCGTCGCGGCCTACGCCGACCACGCCGCCATCCTCGGCCAGGAGGACGACGCCGTCTACGCCTTCATGCACAAGGCCCTGGCCGCCGTGTACGACGCCGGGCTGGACCTGAACGCCTGGGTGGCCCTGGCCCTGGAGACCGGCGCCATCAACCTGCGGACCATGGAACTGCTCGACGCCGCCAACACCGGAACCTACGGCCACCCCGTGCCCACCTCCGTGCCCCTGGGGCCCAAGGCGGGCAAGGCCATCCTCGTTTCCGGCCACGACCTCAAGGACCTGCGCGACCTGCTGGAGCAGACCCGGGACACGGGCATCACCATCTACACCCACGGCGAAATGCTGCCGACCCACGGCTACCCCGAGCTCAAGAAGTATCCCCATTTCCACGGCCACTACGGCACGGCCTGGCAGAACCAGCAGAAGGAATTCGCGGCCTTCCCGGGCGCCATTCTCATGACGACCAACTGCATCCAGAAGCCCACCACCTATATGGACAACATCTTCACCACCGGGCTGGTGGGCTGGCCCGGCGCCGCGCACGTCAGGAACGGCGACTTCGGCCCGGTGATCGAAAAGGCCCTAGCCATGCCCGGCTTTGCCGCCGACGAGGACAAGGGCTCCGTGCTCACCGGCTTCGGGCACAACGCCGTGCTCGGCGTGGCCGATCAGGTCATCGCGGGCGTGCGCTCCGGCGCCATCCGCCACTTCTTCCTGGTGGCGGGCTGCGACGGCGCCAAGCCCGGGCGCAACTACTACACCGAGTTCGTGGAAAAGGTGCCCGCCGACTGCGTGGTGCTGACCCTGGCCTGCGGCAAGTTCCGCTTCTTCGACAAGCAGCTCGGCGACATCGGCGGCATCCCGCGCCTGCTGGACATCGGCCAGTGCAACGACGCCTACTCGGCCATCCGCATCGCCACGGCCCTGGCCGGGGCCTTCGAATGCGGCGTCAACGACCTGCCCCTGTCCATGGTCCTGTCGTGGTACGAGCAGAAGGCCGTGGCCATCCTGCTGACCCTGCTGCACCTGGGCGTGAAGAACATCCGCCTGGGCCCGAGCCTGCCCGCGTTCATCACCCCGGCGGTGCTGGACTTCCTGGTCAAGACCTACGGCATCCGGCCCATCGCCACCCCCGACGAGGACCTGAAGGCCATTCTCGGCTAGGGCGGCACAGCCGCAGACCGGCACACCCTGGGCCGGGGCGCTTGCGCCCCGGCCTTTTTCGTGCCCGGCGCCCCTTTTTCCGAGCCCTTCACGCGGAATTTGACCCAGGTCAAAAACCCGCGGCCCGAAGCTTGCTATCTTTTGCGCAATCCGAAGGGGTCGCCACCAGCGGCGTTTCGCGGCGCTGGTGGTCCATTACGCCGGAAACGCAGGCAATATATCGTCAAACCGGAATAAAAACAGGCTTTCGCTTTCCCAAGGCTCCCTCCTTGTGGTAAAGGTCGACGAAATTGCCCCCAGCACACGGCGCCCGGAGTGGCGGACGCCTGCGGGCCCATCCAGGGCCCGAGCCGATACCATCACTGCAGCGGAAGGAGGATGTATGACTCGGACCAAGGACAGCACACGATGGCGCGGCCTGCGCCGGGCCCTGCTTCCGGCCCTGGCGGGTATGGTGCTGCTGGTCGGGGCGGCACTGGCCATGCACGGCACGGATCAGGCGCCGTTTTGCGGCGCGTGCCATTCCATGGCCGAAGCCGCGCTGACGCACAAACGCTCGGTGCATGCGGAGCTGGCCTGCAACGAATGCCACGCCCCGCACAACCTGGTGGCCAAGCTGCCCTTCAAGAGCAAGGAGGGCCTGCGCGACATCTGGGCCACCGCCACCAGTACCGTCCCGGACCTGATCCACCCCGGCGGGGACACCCGGCGCGTGACCCAGGAGAACTGCCAGCGCTGCCACAGCGCCACGACCTCCACGGTCATCATGCAGAGCAAGGAATTCTGCACCGACTGCCACCGCCACGTGCCCCACAGTCCCAAGATCCCCGTAGCCAAGAGGAGCGCCGCCGATGCGTAACGTGAAAACCCTGTGCGCCATGCTGGTCGCGACCTGGGCCCTGGCCCTGGCCGCATGTTCCGTCGACGTGTCCGACCCCGAGACCCCGGAATTCAAGACCAAACTGGCCGAGAACGAAATCCGCAACTCGGCCTTCAAGCCCGAGTTTCCCCTGCGCTACGAGACCTACCTGCGCAACAACGAGTCCGAGATCATGACCGAGTACGGCGGGTCCGTGGCCTACAACAAGAACGACGACGTGAACCCCCTGCCCGAGGGCTACAAGCACGCCCAGCCCTACCTGAAAAACCTCTGGCTGGGCTACCCCTTCAGCTACGAATACCGCGCCGCGCGCGGGCACACCTACGCCCTCAAGGACATCCTGCACATCGACCGCATCAACCTCTACGGCGAAAAGGGCCAGATGCCCGCCACCTGCTGGAACTGCAAGACGGCCAAGATGAACGAATTCGTCGGCGAATACGGCGACGAGTTCTGGGCCAAGGATTTCAACCAGTTCCGCGAGCAGGTGGACATGGACGAGAACACCATCGGCTGCGCCAACTGCCACGACCCGCGCAACATGGACCTGCGCCTGTACTCCGTGCCCCTCAAGGACTACCTGGCCGCCGAGGGCAAGGACTTCGCCACCCTGCCGCGCAACGAGAAGCGCGCCCTGGTCTGCGGGCAGTGCCACGTGGAATACTACTTCCAGGACAAGGGCTTCGGCCCGGCCAAGAAGCCCGTGTTCCCCTGGGCCATGGGCCGGAACCCCGAGGATATCTACGAGTACTACAAGACCCACGGCGACACCACGACCCCCGGCTTCGAGGGCAACTTCGTGGACTGGGTGCACCCCGTGTCCCAGACGCCCATGCTCAAGGCCCAGCACCCCGAGTTCGAGATGTGGGGTGACGGCGTGCACGGCGCGGCGGGCGTCACCTGCGCGGACTGCCACATGAGCTACGTGCGCCTGGACGGCAAGAAGAAGATGTCCACCCACCACTGGACCTCGCCCCTCAAGGACCCGGACCTCAAGGCCTGCCGCCAGTGCCACACCGACAAGAGCCCCGAATACCTGCGCGAGCGCGTGATCTACACCCAGGACAAGGTCTGGGAACAGCTCATGGTCGCCCAGGACGTTTCGGTCAAGGCCCACGAGGCCATCCGCATGGCCGCCGAATACCAGGGCGCCAAGCCCGCGGACTACGACCAGCTCATGATCCAGGCCCGCGAGATGTGCCGCAAGGGCCAGTTCTTCTGGGACTACGTGTCCGCCGAGAACAGCGTGGGCTTCCACAACCCGACCAAGGCCCTGAACACCCTGGTCCGCTCGCAGCAGTACAGCCAGCAGGCCGTAGACACCGCCATCCGCGCGGCGGCATTCACCACCGCGGAGGCCCTGTCCGGCGACATCAAGGAACTGGTGCCGCCCATCCTCTACCACAGCCGCGAACTGCAGATGAACCCCGAGCACATGGCCAGCCACAAGTGGTTCAAGTACATCAAGCTGCTGCCCAAGGCCGAAAAGGTCTGGGACGGCAACAAGCGCATCCGGCCCGCGCCCGCCGCGAGCTGACGGCCCTTGCGCCGGGTCCGGGCTTGCCCCCGGGCCCGGCCCCTGGTAGTGCGGTCCATGGCCCGGATGCCCCGGGCCATGGACCGCATCCGCGTAAAGGAGCCCGCCATGCGCATCCCCGACGACGCCCAGCCGACCCTCGACGCCTTCCTGGCCCTCGTCCGCGACACCCTGCCCGCCGAGGCGGACCTGCGCCCCGCCCCCGACGCCTGGACCCTCAAGGAAATCGTCGGCCACCTCATCGACAGCGCCGGCAACAACCACCAGCGCTTCGTACGCCTGCAATTCGGCGACCTGGACCCCTTCCCGATCTACGTGGCCGAGCCGTGGGTGGCCGCCCAGCGCTACGCCGAGGCCGACTGGACCACCCTGGCCCTGCTCTGGGAGTCGTACAACGACCTGCTGCTGCACGTGATCCAGGGCATCCCCGAGGCCGCCCTGGGCAACGTCTGGCAGCACCCCGACGGCCCCAAAACCCTGGAATTCCTGGTGCGCGACTACTACCCGCACCTGCGCCTGCATGTGGAGCATTACGCCAAGCGTCTGGCGGAAGTCCGCGCCATGGGCTGAGCGGGCGGGCCGCCGACCCGACGGGAAACGCCCGGCCAAGGCCGGGCGTTTCGTCGTTGGAGGGGGAGGCGGGGTTGGGAGGACGGGTTATGCCGGGCTCATGACCTCGCTCGTGCGCCGGGCGGGCACGATGTAGGCCATGGAGAGCAGCCACAGGCCGAGGATCACCAGGAAGAGGAACATGCCCAGCAGCCCGGTGGCGTACATCCAGTCCGAGAAGAGCAGCACGCCGCCCAGGAAGCACACGGTCATGCCGCCGCCAAGGACGCTCATGATCCTGCGGTGGTCCTGCGCCGGGGCGAACTCCCAGTTGCCCTCGGCCAGGGAGACCAGGGTCATGGCCAGGATGTTCGCGGTCATGCCGACCCAGACCGGGTGGGTGTTCAGGTAGAAGCTGCCCACGGCCCAGCCGCCCAGGTGGTTCCACAGCAGGCCGCCGCCGAATCCGGCCACCAGGGCCGCCACGACGCCGCGCCGCGTGGCCACCGGCCAGAACAGGGTGGCCACCACCGGGGCGAAGGTCGCGCCGTTGCGGGCCGTCCAGGCGAAGATGTTCCACCAGGCGGTCTGCTCGGAGCGCAGGAAGCCGAAGAGAATCATCAGGCAGGTCAGCAGCGCCAGGGACCAGCGGGTATAGCGCACGAGCTGCTCGTCGGTGGCCCCGGGATTCAGGGCGCTGCCCACGTCGCGGCCCAGGCTCGTGGCGCCCGAGAACTGGCACGGCGCGCCCCAGCCCAGGGCGCAGGCCCAGATGCCCAGGCTGAAGATGCCCACCAGCGGCGCGGGCAGGTTCTGCATCAGGTAGGTGGGCACGGCCACCAGCCCCCGGTTGATGTCCGGCAGGACGTGATGCGCGGCCAGGCCGACGACCACGCCCATGACGATGAAGATCACGTTGAACCCGGCGGCGATGAACAGGCCCTTGCGGCCCTCCTCGGCGGTCTTGCACGACAGGGCCATCTGGAACGCGGCCTGGGCCAGCAGCACGTTGATCCAGAACGTGCCGAACCAGGCCAGGATGCTTTGCAGGCCCACGGCCTGCGGGTCGAACATGTCCGGCCGGGCCTGGGCCAGCTCGCGCAGCCCCTCGATGCCGGGGTTGACGAAGAAGGCATAAATCAGCACGGCGAACATGGCCATGTAGACGAAGAAGTTGGTCGTCTGCGTGAAGGCCACGGACCACATGCCCCCGGAAACCAGGTAGACGTAAAGCAGCACCCCGGTAATGGCCACCGAGATCATCAGGTCCAGGCCGGTGATGGCGTTGATGCACGAGGCGAAGGCCAGGGCCGTGGCCAGGGACCACATGGGGAAGGTCAGAGCCGTGATGCCCCCGGCGATGGCCTTGGCGACGCGGCCGTAGCGGTCGCCGATGAGCCCCGAGACGGTGACCATCATCTTCTTGCGTAGCGGGCCGATGAGCAGCACCGCGATGATCAGCACGTGGGACATCTCGGCCACGCCTTACCACAGCGCGGAAAGACCCTTGAGGTAGGACAGTTCGAGAATGGCGATGAAGGTGGAGCCGGAAAACAGGCCGGTGATGCAGAAGGCCACGGTCCAGCGGTTGAAGGAGCGCCCGCCGACGAAGAACCCGTCCCCGGCCCGGGCCTTGCGCCGGGCGATCAGACTGAAGGTCACAAGCAGCAGGGTGTAGGCCAGCGCCAGCCCGAACATCCAAAGTGCATAGGCGTTCATGGGAACCTCCGGGCGACGCTAGTTCGCAACTTCCGTGAAGCCGTCGCTCCCGGCGGCACATTCGTAGGTCGCACCGTCCAGCCGGTAGCCCAGGGTCACTGGGCAGCCCTTGCTCAGGGTGCACAGCACGGGGGCCTTGGGCAGGACGAACTCGCGGATGGCGTTGCGCAGGGTTTCGTGGCTCACGCCCTTGCCCCTGGCGTCGAAGTAGACGCGCATGTCCACATATTCGCCGGGGCCGGTTTCGGCGCGGCTGCCCTGGGCCGAAATTTCCAGCGACTCCAACTCGACGCCGAAATGCTCCATCGCGATCGTCAGGACGATACCCGTGCAGCCGGAAAGACCTATAAGCAGCAGGTCCATGGGGCTTGGCGCGGTATCAGTCCCTCCATACATGGCGGAAGCGTCGATATTGACGAGCCTTCCGCTCTTGTCAAACCCGTCGAAAATCCGCTTTTCCTTCCAGACAAGATTGCAGGTGCAGGACATCTTCTCTCCTCCATACAAGATTTGAATTGCGGCCATCCGGCCAGACTCGTATGGAAAAGAGCAAAAGCGGTGCCACCGTGTGAATGAACGCCTATTACGTTGATATTATTGTATTTTATTGCGATCCTCTTGCCGTGCCCGGCGCCCTGTGGCGGCGGGGGCGGCCCCGGGGGCCCCTCCCGGTACGATTTTGGTTCATTCCCGAACCAAGCCCGAAGCCCGATGCGCCACGCCCTTTGAAAAACAGATAAAACCAGCCTTGAATCACTTGGAAAAAGCAGCACGACCCTGCTTTCATCCGCGCTGGTCGAGCCTTCTACCGCCGGTTCATTCCTGGACCACGATGCCGTAGCGATGCATCTTGCGCAGCAACGTGGGGTGGGAGATGCCCAGGGCGCGGCTGGCGGGGCGGATGCCGCCGTGCTTTTTCAGGGCGCAGCGGATCATCGACTGCTCCACGTTTTCCAGCGCCGTGCGCAGGCAGTCGGACTGGGTGCGGCAGGCTTCCTCCTGGCCGCCCGGATAGTTGAAATAGGCGGGCAGGGTCGAGGGCGCGAGCACGTCGTCGTCGCTCATGATGGTGATCCGCTCGATGACGTTGATCAGCTCGCGGACGTTGCCGGGCCAGGCGTAGCGCTCGAGCAGGTTGCAGGTTTCGGGGCACAGGCGCTTGGTCTGGCCGTACTTGGCGTTGACGCGCTTGAGAAAGTGGTGGGCCAGGGGCAGGATGTCCTCCACGCGCTCGCGCAGGGGCGGAATGCTGATGGGCACCACGTTCAGGCGGTAGAAAAGATCCTTGCGGAACTGGCCGCGTTCCACCAGTTCATGCAGGTCCTTGTTGGTGGCCGAAATGATGCGCACGTCGAGCTTGATCGGCCGCGAGCCGCCCACGCGCATGATCTCCGACTCCTGAAGAAACCGCAGCAGCTTGACCTGGAGCGCCAGGGGCATCTCGCCGATTTCGTCCAGGAACAGGCAGCCGTGGTTGGCGACCTCGAGCAGGCCGACCTTGCCGCCGCGCTCGGCGCCGGTGAAGGCGCCGCGCTCGTAGCCGAACAGTTCCGATTCCAGCAGGTTTTCGGGAATGGCCCCGCAGTTCAGGGCCATGAACGGCTTGTCGGCCCGGGGCCCGTAGGCATGGATGCGCCGGGCGATCTCGCCCTTGCCCACGCCCGAGTCCCCAAGCACCAGCACCGTGGATTCCACCAGCGCGACCTTGCGCACCTGGGCCATGACCTCGGCCATGCTGCGGCTGCGGTAGACCATACCGTCCTTTTCCGAGCGCTCGCGGCGCAGGGCCTGCAATTCCTCGCGGTGGCGCGCGCTTTCGCGGCGCAGGCGGTTCATCTCCGTCACGTCCTGAAGGTGGAAGACGTGGCGCACCGCGCGCTGGCGCACGTCGCGCACCGGGCTGTACTTGACGATGACCTCGCGGCCGTCGTCCTCGGTGAGCACGCGCGAAAAGCTTTCGGCCAGGGTGCCGTCGAGCACGCCGCGCACCAGGTCCGAAAGGCGGCGGTCCAGCTCGCCGGTGCAGCCCTGCCCGCTGCGCAGCCGCTCCAGCCCGGGGAGTTGTTCCCGGGCGCGCTCGTTGACGTAAACCTCCGCTCCGTTCTCGTCGAGCACCCAGAGCGGGTCCGGCAGGGTCGCCACGATCACGTCCAGCTCGGCCAGCAGGGTGTTCACGCTGTCCAGCTCGCGCGAAAGGGCGTCCAGCTCGCTGATGTCCTGCAGGACCATGACCGTGCCGTGGGGCGCGCCGTCGCGCAGGATGGCCCGGGCCTGGGTCACGCAGCGCACGCCGCGCACGGTCATGGTTTGCGGGCCCATGCCGTGCAGCACGTCGCCGCTTTCCAGGGCGCCCTTGAAAAGCACGCCCACGTCCATGCCGTAGGCCGCGTTGGCCTCGATGCCGAGAATGGCCTCGGCGGCGTTGTTGATTTCGGTGATCACCCCGTTGTCGTCCAGGGCGATGATGCCCAGGGGCACGGTCATCAACAGGATTTTCAATTCCTGGGCCGTCAGGTCGAAGGCCTCGAAAATGCGGGTGATCAGTTCGATCTTGGACAGCACGCCCACCAGCTTTCCGGTGTCGTCCAGCACCAGGAGCCGCTCCAGGGGCAGGTCGCGCACCGCGTCGAAGCCGACCTCCTGGTTCACGGACTGGATGTCGCGCGCGTAGACCTGCTCCACGGGCGCCTGGACGGACACGCCGTCGCGCAGGGCGGCGATGGCGCGATAGATGGTCAGCACGCCCAAGGGTTTGTTCCTGTCGTCGACCACCGGAACGCAATTGCATTCGCCGCCCAGGTAGTGCTGGATGGCTTCGGCAATGGTGTCCTGGGGGCGGACGAAGCTGTCGCCGCGATGCATCAGGTGTTTGATCTTCATGCGCTCCGATCCGGCAGGTTGGCGGGTTGCTGGTAGCCGCGTCGAAGCAGGGACCATGCCAAAAGCCCTTTGGCGAGGCAATGTCCCCGGCCGCACCAACGCAACGGGCCGCCTCTCCCGGGGGAGGGGCGGCCCTGCGCGTTGCGCGCTCCGGTCGCGGCGGGCACGAGCGGGCGGCGCGGCCCGTGTCAGCCGGCCTTGATTTCGATGCGCCGGGGCTGGGCGGCTTCGGCCTTGGGCAGGAACAGCTCCAGCACGCCGTTGGACAGGCTGGCGCGGATGCGCTCGCGGTCCACGGTGTCCGAGAGCTTGAAGGCCCGGCGGTATTCGCAACTGCCGAACTCCACCTCGAGGTACTTCTCGCCCTCGGGCAGCTCGGCGCAGGCGCGCCCGGAAACCACCAGTTCGCTGTCCTCCAGGTCGATAATCAGGCCGTCCTTGCTCACTCCGGGCATATCCATGAAGATATGGAATCCGTCCTCGCGCTCGACGATGTCCGACGGCTGGCGGAACCGGGGCACGTTGGTCCGGGCCTCATGGCCCTGTTCGGTCTTGGCGATGTCGTTGCTCATGGCGCACCTCCTAGGACATCTGGATGTCGATCTTCTTGGGCTTCACGGCCTCGGTCTTGGGCAGCACGATGTCGAGCACGCCGTCGGCCAGGCTGGCGCGCACGCCGTCGCGCTCCACGGGCACGTTGAGGGTCACCACCCGCTGGAACACGCCCGCCGGGCGCTCCTGGCGGAAGTACTTGCCCTCGGGGGCCTTGCGCTCGCCCTTGATGACCAGACTGCGCCCGGTCAGCGTCAGTTCCACGTCCTGCAGCGCCGTGCCGGGAATTTCGGCCCGGATGCGGATGTGCTCGTCGTTCTCGCTGATGTTCAGGGGCGGGTAGGCCGCGCGCCGCTGGGCCAGGCTCGCCGGGCCGAAGAACTCCTCGAACACCTTGTCCCAATATCTGGGGAAGTCGTAGAAGGATCCGAAATCGATGACCATGCATCTACCCTCCGTCTTGGGATATTGCTGCACGTGGCTTGCAAGCCTCTTTTCGCAGAGAAAGGTAAGCAGGCTTCGCACCCTGTCAAGAACGGCAGACAACGAAATGCGGGTACAGCGGACGAAATTTCGAGCACTCCATTGGCGGCTGGCCGCTCAAGGCGCGCAAGAGCCCGCGCGCGGCGCACGCTGCACGACCGGGGCCGCAAGCCCACGGCGCGCGGCAATGCCGCGGCCGTCACCGGACCGTGACGATCGACCCCCAATCGCCATCATCCGCGCCTTGCCGCCTGGAGACAACCGGAGTATGTACCTCGAATAAGCACCTCTTTTCCTTTCGGGAAGGGGGCACCCCCAAACAAGGAGCCACGTCATGCGCAAAGTCCTGCTTCTTCTGCTGCTCGCCCTGGTGGCCGTCTCCACCGCGGCCCAGGCCGAGACCCTGAAGCTGCTCACCTGGAAGGGCTACGCCCCCAAGGAGCTGGTGGACAAATTCCAGGCCGAGACCGGCATCACCGTGGAGGTGACCTATTCCAACAACGAGGAAATGATCGCCAAGCTGCGTGCCACGCGCGGCGCCGGCTTCGACCTCGCCCAGCCCAGCCAGGACCGCATCTCCTCCGTGCAGGCGGAGTTCGGCCTCTACCAGCCCGTGGACTTCGCCAAGGTCCAGGCCGACCTGTTCATCCCCTCCATGCTCGAGGCCGTGAAGAAGAACACCCTGGTGGACGGCAAGTCCTACGCCGTGCCCTTCTGCTGGGGCACCTCGGGGCTCATCGTCAACGCCGACAAGGCCGCCGGGGTCGATTCCTTCAAGGCCCTGCTCGACCCGCAGTTCCAGGGCCGCGTGAGCTACCGCCTGAAGCGCCCGACCCTCATCGCCATGGGCTTCGCCCTGGGCTACGACCCCTTCGCCCTGTACTCCGACCCCGCCGCCTATCAGGCCATGCTCGACAAGATCGCGGAGGCCCTCATCGCCGCCAAGCCCCTGGTCAAGAACTACTGGGCCAACGGCGACGCCCTGCTCGAATCCATGCGCTCCGGCGAGGTCTTCGTGGCCATGGCCTGGGACAACGGCGGCTGGAAGCTGCACGCCGAGAATCCGGCCATCGACTTCGTGGCCCCCAAGGAGGGCGCCCTGGGCTGGATCGACACCTTCGCCATCCCGGCCAAGGCCGAAAACGTCGCGGCGGCCTACAAGTGGATCAACTTCATGCTGCGCCCCGAGAACGCCGCCGTGTTCACCAGCGCGGAGAACACCCCCACCGCCTCGCAGGGCGCCAACGCCCACGTCGTCGCCGACGTGCGCGCCAACTTCGAGCGCTCCTTCCCGCAGGCGACCATCGACAACATCAAGTGGTACCCGCCCGTCCCGGCCAGCCTGGAGGCCATGGAAGGCAAGGTGCTGGACAAGATCAAGGCCGCCAATTAAGTATTTGACGGCGGCAGGGGGGCGGGCCACCGCCCCCCTGCTCTTTTTTCGCCGCCCTCACCACCAGCCCTGCGGGTTCCGGCATGGAAAACGACCTCTCCGTCAGCCATCTGGTCAAGCGCTTCGACCAGTTCACCGCCGTGGACGACGTGTCCTTCGACGTTCCGGCGGGCTCCTTCTTTTCCATCCTCGGCCCCTCGGGCTGCGGCAAGACGACCATGCTGCGCATGGTCGCCGGGTTCGAGGAGCCCACCTCGGGCACCATCGCCATCCGCGGCCGCGACATGGCCCAGGTGGCGCCCAACCGCCGCCCGGTGAACCTCGTGTTCCAGCATCTGGCCCTGTTCCCGATGATGAACGTGGCCCGCAACATCGCCTTCGGGCTGGAGCGCCGGGGCACCCCCCGGGCCGAGATCGCCCGCCGCGTGGAGCGCACCCTGGAGCGCGTGGGCCTGCCGGGCTTCGGCACCAAGGAAATCGGCCAGCTCTCCGGCGGCCAGAAGCAACGCGTGGCCATCGCCCGCTGCCTGGTGCTGGAGCCCTCGGTGCTGCTTTTGGACGAACCCCTGGGCGCCCTGGACCTCAAGCTGCGCGAACAGATGAAGGTCGAGCTGAAAAAGCTCCAGGCCAAGGTGGGCACGACGTTCATTTACATCACCCACGACCAGTCCGAGGCGCTGGTCATGTCCGACGCCGTGGCGGTGATGAACAAGGGCCGCTTCGAGCAGGTCGGCAGCCCGCAGGAGCTGTACGGCGACCCGGCGACGCCCTTCGTGGCCGGGTTCGTGGGCGACTCGAACATCTGGGAGGGCGCGGTGCGCGAGTGCTCCGGCGCCCTGGCCGTCATCCGCACCGACGAGGGCTTCACCTTCGGGGCCCGCTGCCGCGAGGTCTGCGCCCCGGGCAGCGCGGTGCGCCTGTTCCTGCGGCCCGAGGCCATGCGCATCGAGCCCGCCGACACCACCGGGCTGAACACCTTCCGGGCCACGGTCAAGGCCCTGCTGTTCGACGGCGCCAACAGCCGCCTGCTCACCGTGACGCCCGCCGAGCACGAACTGCTGGTGACCCTGCCCCAGAACCGGCGCTTCGACCACATCCGCCCCGGCCAGGAAATCACCCTGGGCTGGCACCCCGAGTCGGGCATCTGCTTCCGGCGGGAGGGCGGCGATGCGTAGGGCGCGCCTGGGGTTCTGGCTGTTCCTGGCCCCGGTGCTGGCCTGGCTCGTGCTGCTCATCATCCTGCCGCACCTGGACCTGCTCATCATGAGCCTGCGCGACGGCTCGGGCAGCGGCGCGGCCTGGACGCTGCAAAACTACGCCAACTTCTTCGGCGAGCCCATCTACTGGCTGACCTTCGTGCGCACGGCCATGTACTCGGTCATCACCACGGCCATCACCTTCCTGCTGGCCATGCCCGTGGCCTTCTACATCGCCAAGGTCGCCCGGGTGCGGTTGCAGGGCTTTCTGCTCACGCTGCTGCTGCTGCCCTTCTGGGTCAGCGAGCTGGTGCGCATCTACGGCTGGATGATCCTGCTGCGCGAGTCGGGGGTCGTCAACTTCGCCCTGCTCAAGCTGGGCGTCATCGACACGCCCATCGAGATGCTCTACAACGACGCGACAATGATTATGGGCCTAGTGTACACCTCCATGCTGTTCATGGTCGTGCCCCTGGTTTCGGCGGTGGAGAGCCTGGACGACAGCCTCATCGAGGCCGCCCACGACCTGGGCGCCGGGCGGGCGGTCATCTGGTGGCGGATCATCCTGCCCCACTGCAAGCCGGGCATCACCTCGGGCTCCATCGTGGTCTTCATGCTCTGCCTGGGCAACTACCTGACGCCCAACCTCATGGGCGGCAAGAACTCCCTGTGGTTCACCGAGCAGATCTACAACCAGTTCATCGCCAGCTTCAACTGGAACCAGGGCGCGGCCTTCGGCTTCCTGCTGCTGGCGCTCAGTTCGGCCATCATCTGGCTGGGCCTCAAGGTCTCGCGCCAGAAGCTCGGGGAGGTGGCGTCGTGATCCGCACCCTGCCCAACTCCCGGGCCTACTCCTGGTCCTACGCGGCGTTCGTGGTCCTGTACTTCGTGTTCCTTTTCGCGCCCCTGGCCGTAACCTGCGTGCTGGCCTTCAACGACTCCAACTTCCCCTCCCTGCCGTGGAACGGCTTCGCGCTGGACTGGTTCGTCTCCCCCGGCCCCGAGCGGGTGGGCATCTTCCACGACGCCCAGAACCTGCGCGCCATCTGGACCAGCTTCCAGACCGCCTTCTGGGTCAGCGTCATGACCGTACTGGTGGGCACCTGCGCGGCTTTCCTCTTCGAGCAGGAGAAGTTTCCCTTCAAGGGCGCGCTCTACTTCCTCATGCTGGCGCCCCTGGTCATCCCCGGGGTCATCCTGGGCATCTCGCAGCTTCTGGCCGCCAACACGGCGGGCTTTTTCATCGAAGACGCCTTCGGGCTGGACGTGCCCTTCCTGCGCCCGAGCTTCTGGCTGGTGGTCCTCGGCCAGTTCTCGTTCATCACCACCTTCGTGACCCTGGTGGTCTCGGCGCGGCTGCGCAAGTTCGACCGCACCCTGGAGGAAGCCGCCCTGAACCTGGGCGCCAACCGCTGGCAGGTCATCCGGCACATCACCCTGCCCTACCTGCGCCCGGCGATCATCGGCGCGGGCACCGTGGCCTTCCTCATGAGCTTCGAGAACTTCAACACCACCCTGTTCCTGGTGGGCTCGGAGCCGACCCTGCCCATCAACCTCTACCTCCAGGTGCGCGACGGCTCCACCCCGGTGATCAACGCCATCTCGCTGCTGCTCATCGCGGGCAGTTCCCTCCTGGCGGTGGCCAACCTCTGGCTGTCGCGCAAAAGCGCCTGAGCCCGGGGCGCCCGCGCGGCGCACCATGCAAAAAGAAAACGGGGCCGCCCCAGGCAAGGGGCGGCCCCGATCCGTTTTCCGGCTCCGCGCGGCGCGCGGCGGCGCGGGCTATTCGGCCCGGTCCGGCCACTGGTCCAGGGGCACGGCCTCCTCGATCAGCATCACCGGAATCTCGTCGCGCACGGGGTAGACGACCTTGCAGGTATCACAACGCAGGCCGTCCTGCTTCTCCAGCAGGGTCACCTCGCCCTTGCACTTGGGGCAGGCCAGGATGTCCAGCAGGTCCTTGTTGAGCGTCATGGGGGCCTCCTTGGTTGGCAGGGCCGACTCTAGCCCGAATCGCCGCCCGCTTCAAGCCGTCAGCCGCCTTCCGGCCCGCCGGGACGCCGTGCCCGCGACCCTACGGCAGGCCCCCGATCGCCCCCGGCGTTGACAGCCCCCCCGCCATGCCCTAGCTCAGTGCATGGGGCCGCTTCGCCCCGCAACCGCAAGCCAGGGGAGCCCCATGCCCGGAATCGATCTGCACACCCATTCCACCGCCTCCGACGGCACCCTGAGCCCCGGCGAACTGGTGGCCCTGGCCAGGCGCAGCGGCCTGGAAGCCCTGGCCCTGACGGACCACGACACCAGCGCCGGGCTGCCCGAGGCCCTGGCCGCCGGGCGCCGCGAGGGCCTGGAGGTCATCGCGGGCTGCGAGCTGTCCGTCAGTTCGCCCTCGGGCTTCATGCACCTGCTCGGCCTGTTCCTGCCCGAGCGCCCGGCCCGGCTGGAGGAAGGCTTCGCCTGGCTCAACGAACGCCGGGCCAGCCGCAACGTGCGCATCGTGGACAAGCTGCGCGCCCTGGGCATCGACGTGACCTACGAGCGCGTGCTGGAAATCGCGGGCCAGGGCACCGTGGGCCGCCCGCACCTGGCCCTGGCGCTCATGGAGGCCGGGGCCGCGGGCTCGGTGCAGGAGGCCTTCGACCGCTACCTGGGTTCCACGGGCCGGGCCTACCTGCCCAAGGACAAATTCACCCCGGCCAAGGCCCTGGAAATCCTGCGCGCCGAGGGCGCGACCACCGTCCTGGCCCACCCGTACACCCTGGAACTGGAAGGCCCGGCCCTGCGCGCCATGCTCGTGGAGCTGAAAGCCCTGGGCCTGGACGGCATCGAGGCCCACTACACCGAGCACACCCGCTCCCAGACCGAGGCCTACCTGGCCCTGGCCGCCGAGCTGGATCTCGCGGTCAGCGGCGGGTCGGACTTTCACGGCGCGGTCAAGCCCGCCATCGCCCTGGGCCGGGGCAAGGGCGGGCTGCACGTGCCCTACAAGGTGCTCGAAGACCTCAAGGCCCACCGCCGGGCCCGGGGCCTGCCCGCGTAAAACGCCGGGCCCGCGCAGCCGACGCGAAAACAGTTGAAAACCCCCGGCGGGCGTGTCATGTAGGCCATAAGGATGGCAACTCCCCGAATCCAAGGACAAAAACCACCGCGCAAGCGATCCGCCCCGCCGCGCGGGGCAGGCAGCAAAGGAGGCTTCCCATGCTCGTAGGCAACTGGATGAGCAAGACCCCCGTCACCGTGACTCCGGACACGTCCATGATGCGCGCCTCCAAGGCCCTCAAGGACAAGCGCATCCGCACCCTGTGCGTGGTGGACGACAAGGGCGCGCTGCTCGGCGTGGTCACCGACCGCGACATCAAGGAAGCCTCGCCCTCCAAGGCCACCACCCTGGACGTGCACGAGCTGTACTACCTGCTCTCCGAGATCAAGGTGAAGGACATCATGTCCACCAAGATCGTCACCATCACTCCCGACGAATCCGTGGAAAAGGCCGCCATCCTGATGATGGACAACAAGATCGGCGGGCTGCCCGTGGTGGACAAGGCCGGAACCCTGGTCGGCGTCATCACCCAGACCGACGTGTTCAACGTGCTCATCTCCATCACCGGCGTGCTCCACGGCGGCCTGCAACTGGCCATCGACCTGCCCGACGACCCCGGCACCCTGGGCGGCGTCATCGCCATCCTCAACGCCCACAAGGCGCGGATCATGAGCGTGCTCACCGCCTACGAGCCCGAGGGCGCCCCCACGCGCAAGGTCTTCATCCGCATCCAGGACATGGACCGCTCCCTGGAAAACAAGCTCATGGAAGAACTGCGCGCCAAGTACACCATCCTCTTCGTGCTGCGCGACGAGAAGCACCCGGCCCTGGGCAAGTAACCCCGCTCCGGCCTGCGCCGGGCCCGGGCCCGCAAAACGAAAGCCCCGCCGTTTGGCGGGGCTTTCGTTGCGTACGGGGCCGGTCGCGCGGGCCTCAGCGCCGCCGCAGGCGGCGGCGCAGCGCGTCGAGCACCAGCCGGGCCTCGGGCACGCCCGTCACCAGGGACAGGGCCGCGTAGCCCACGGCCCACAAGGGGATGAGCGCCACGGCCCAGCGCCCGAGGCCCACGGTGGCCAGGGCGCCCAGGCCCATGAGCAGCGACTGGCCCGCGTACAGCAGACCCTGACGCTGGAAGGTGGCCCACCCGGGCCCGAAGCGGCGGCGCAGGCCCAGGAGCAGCAGCCCCGCGTTGGCCCAGGACGAAACGGTGGTCGCCAGGGCCAGCCCAACATGGTCCATGACCTGCATGAGCCCCACGCCGCTGACCACGTAGACCACCAGACAGACCACGCCCACGCGCACGGGGGTGCGCGTGTCCTGCAGGGCGTAATAGGCCGAGACCAGGGGGCGGACCAGGGCGAAGGCGGGCAGGCCCGCCCCGTAGGCCACCAGGGCCCAGGCCGTGGCGCTCACGGCGTCGGCGGCAAAGGCCCCGCGCTGGAACAGCAGCGCCACGATGGGCCCGGCCAGGGCCATGAGCCCGGCGGCGGCGGGCAGGCTGATGAACAGGGTCAGCTTGATGCTGGCGTTCAGGGTGGCGCGGAACTCGTCCAGGTCGCCGCGCGCGGCCAGGGCCGAAAGGCTCGGCAGGGCGGCGGTGCTCACGGCCACGCCGAACACCCCCAGGGGGAACTGCACCAGCCGGTCGGCGTAGTAGAGGTAGGAGATGCTGCCCGCGGCCAGCAGCGAGGCCAGCATGGTGCCGATGACGATGTTGATCTGGTAGACGGCGGCGCCGAAGACCGTGGGCAGCATGAGCCGCGCCGTGCGGCCCACCCCCGGGTGGCGCAGGGCCCAGGGCCCGGCCCAGGTGAAGCCCACGGCGGCCATGGAGGGCTGTTGCAGGGCCAGTTGCGCCGCCCCGGCCACCAGCACGCCCACGGCCAGGCAATGCGGCACGGACCACCCGGCCCACACGCCCAGCAGCGCGGCGGCGATGAGGCTGACGTTCAGCGCGCAGGGCGCCAGGGCCGGGGCCAGAAAGCGCCCCGAGGCATTGAGCAGCCCCATGCACAGGGCCATGCCCGCCACGAAGAGGATGTAGGGGAAGCAGATGCGCGTCAGGTCGGCGGTCAGCGCCAGCAGTTCAGGGTCGTCGGCGAAGCCCGGGGCGATGACGCGCACCAGGGGGCCGGCCCCGAGCATGGCCACGGCGGTGACCACCCCCAGCACCAGCAGCACCCAGACCATGAGCGAACGGGCCATGGCATAGGCCTCGGCCTGCCCGGACTCCTCGCGGGTGCGCGTGTACACGGGCACGAAGGCCATGGTCAGCGAACCCTCGCCGAACAGGCGCCGCAGCAGGTTCGGCAGACGGAAGGCCACGAAGAAGGCGTCGGCCAGGGGCCCGGCGCCCAGGGCGAAGGCCGTGACCAGATCGCGCACGAAGCCGAGGATGCGCGAGGCCAGTGTGGCCCCGGCGACGATGGCGGCGTTCCTGGCGATGACGCGGGCGTGGTTGGTCATGAATCTCCGGCCCATGCGGGGCGCTGGCAAAGGGGGCAGAAGGTCGTGGTCCGCCCGGCGACAGTGGTCCGGGCCAGGGGCGTGGCGCAGACCCGGCAGGGGCAGCCCCGGCGCCCGTAGACGCGAAAATCGTTCTGGAAGGCCCCGGCGTCGCCGTGGGCGTTCACGTAGTCGCTGATGGACGAGCCGTTGGCCGCGATGGCTTCGCGAAGCACCGCCGCCAGGGCGCCGTGCAGCCGCTCCAGGCGCGCGGGGCCGATGGCCGCCGCCGTGTCCGCCGGGTGGATGCCCGCGCGGAACAGGCTCTCGTCGGCGTAGATATTGCCCACCCCGGCCAGCACGGACTGGTCCAGCAGCAGGGCCTTGATGCGCGCGCGGCGTCCGGCGAGCAGGGCGGCGAAGGCCGGGGCGTCCAGTTCCAGAGGCTCGGGGCCCAGGGCGGCGAAAAACGGCCAGCGGCCCAGGGCCTCGGGGGCCATGGCCCGGCAGCGGCCGAACTTGCGCGCGTCGGCGAAAAACAGCCGCCGCCCGTCGGCGAGGTCCAGCAGCAGGCGGGTATGCACGCCGGGCGCTGTGCCCCCGGGCTCCACCGTAAGCCGCCCGGTCATGCGCAGGTGGAAGGCCAGGTGCAGCGGTGCGGCACCCGGGGTGACGCCGGGCGCGGCGTGGGGCGCGCCTCCCGTTCCGGCCAGGTCCAGCAGCAGCACCTTGCCCCGGCGCCACACGGCGTCGATGCGCGCCCCGGCCACGGCGCGCAGGAAGGCCGGGCCGTCCAGGGCGCCGTGGTCGGCCTCCAGCACCCCGGGCCACAGCAGGGCTCCGGCGGCCACGCGCGCGCCGCAAAGGTCCTCGCGCAGGCCCCGGGCGATGGTTTCCACTTCGGGCAGTTCGGGCATGCTACTCGGCCCCCTGCGGGGCGGCGCCGGAAGGCTCGGAGGGGGCGTCCGGAGAATCGCCACGGCCGCCGCCCGCCCCCGTCAAGGGCACGGCCAGTTCCAGAATCCGCCCGTCGCGCTCGACGGTAATGGCCAGGGGCACTCCGGCGCGCCCGGCCTTGAGGGCGCCCTTGTGCAGTACCCACAAGTCCACGACGGGCTCGCCCATGACGGCAAGGAGGATGTCGCCGGGCAGGAATCCGGCCCGGGCCGCACGGGTGTCCGGCGCCACGTCGGCGACCGTGACCCCGCCGTCGCCCTCCTGGAGCACGAAACCCAGGCGCGAGGTGTGCGTCGCCGGGCACAGGAAAAAGGCGTCGGCCCCGGCGGGCTCGAAGCTCTCGCCCCCGCGCCAGGGCAGCACGGAAAAGACCCGGGCCCCGGGGTCGAGCACGTGCAGCCGCCGGGCGATGCCCCAGCCGTTTTCCACGTGGCCGACCCCGGCCAGGATGAGCACCGGGCGGCCCTGGGCCCGCCGGGCGGCCACGGCGGCGCGGGCCATGGCCGTGTCCCACAGGGCCTGGACGCGCAGGAAGCGTTCGCGGCGCTCGGCCTGCGCCGAAGGTGAAACGGGCGCGGCGGCCTCGCCGTCTCCGTGGCCGGGCATGGCGTGGCGCGCGAGGACGCGCTCCAGGTCCGCCACCTGCTCCGGGGCGGGGGGGATGATCGTCTCGGGGGCCAGGGCCCGGTCCTCGGGCGCCAGGGCCTCCAGGCCGCCTTCGCCCACGGCGCGCACCACCCGCCGGGGCACGTTCAGCCCCGCCAGGGGCGCGCCCGCGCGCCGCGCGGCCTCGAACACGGGGCGGTACGCGGCATACGGGTGGCCCCAGACGCCCTTCCAGTCCACGGCCCCGGCCAGCCCGTCCACGTCGATCTCCCCGGCGTTGAAGCGGTCCAGCACGGGCTGCCTTTCGGCGGGCACCATCTCCAGCCCCAGCACGGGCACCGCGCCCAGGGCGGCCATGGCCGCCAGCACGTCGGCCTGTACGCGGTGGTCGCAGGCCGAGGCGTGCGATTCGCCCAGCAGGATGTAATCCGCCCCGGCGGCGCGCCGGGCCAGCGCGTCCAGCCCCAGGGGCCGGGCGGCGGCGTCGAAGGCCTCGCCGGGGCGCACGTCCGCCGGGGGCGCCGCCAGCTCAGGCGGGCGCACGGCGGCGCAGGCGCAAAGGGCCGCCGCCAGTACGACGGCGGCCCCCATGCGCAGGATGGCTGTCCAGGCCGGTCCGGCTAGTCCCACTTGCGCTTGTCCTCGATGGGCCGGATCTGCGGCGGCAGGGTGCCGGGGGGCACGATCTTCAGGTCGGGGCGCAGCTTGATCTGCTGGCGGAAGTCGTGCAGCAGCTCGTCCTCGCGCTTGAAGTTGGACGCCTCCACCGAAAGCACCATCTCGTCGATGCCGCCGGGGTTGGTGACCTCGATCTGCCAGCGCTTGATCTCCTCAAAGCGGGCCATGACCTGCTCGACCTGGTGCGGGTAGACGAACATGCCCTTGATGCGCGTGGTGGTGTCCACCCGGCCGACGATGTTGCCCAGGCGCGGGCTGCTGCGGCCGCAGGCGCACGGGGCGCGGTCGATGTACGACAGGTCGCCGGTGGCCAGGCGGATCAGCGGGTAGGTCTTGTTGAAGGCCGTGACCACGATCTCGCCCACCTCGCCGTCCTTGAGGGGGATGCCCGTGTCGGGGTGGCAGATTTCCACGTAGGCGCGGTTGGCGATGTGCAGACCGTTGGTGTGGAAGCATTCGTAGCCGATGCAGCCCACGTCGGCGGTGCCGTAGCCCTGGCGCATGATGAGGTCGAACTTCTTCTCCAGGGTGGTGCGCATCTTCTCGGGGAACTTTTCGCCGGTGACGAAGGCCACTTCCACGAACAGGTCCTTGCGCAGGTTCAGCCCGGCCTCCTCGGCTTTCTGGGCCAAGTGCATCAGGTAGCTCGGGGTGCCCACGTAGCCGGTGACGCGCAGCTTCTGGAGGATGTCGATCTGGGTGCTGGTGTTGCCGGGCCCGGCGGGCACCACGGCGCAACCCAGGTTCTTCAGCGGCTCCTCGAACATCAGCCCGGCGGGGGTCAGGTGGTAGTTGAAGGTCACCTGGGCCAGGTCGCCGGGGCGGAAGCCCGCCGCGTAGAAGCCCTCGGTCCAGCCCCAGTAGTCCTCGCCGCGGTCTTCGGGGTCGAAAATCGGACCCGGGGAAAGGAACACCCGGCGCAGTTCGCCCAGGTCCTTGGTCAGCAGCCCGCCCAGGCGCGGCCCCATGGATTGCAGGAAGATCAGTTCCTTCTTCTTGAGGATGGGGATGTGCTTCAGGTCGTTGAGCGTCTTGAACTTTTCGACGTTGAACTGGGCCCGGTCGAAGCGCTTCTTCACGTCCTCGGAGTAACGGTAGGCGTAGGAGAGCAGTTCCTTCAACTGGATGGTGTAGTATTGCCTGCGCTCGGACTCGTCGAGCACCTCGCGGCGCGAATAGATACCTTCGGTTCTGTCTTTGCGGGTCATCGGTTCTCCCTTTCCCTATACATATTGGGGGACTTCCCGTTCGGGAGCAGCCTTATAGCATACGCCGAAAACCGGAAACAAGGGGGCTGTGAGATTTTCGACTTCCCGCGCACTTTTTTCTTTTGCCGGGGCAAGCGCGGGATGCGCGGATGCCGTATCTCCGAAAAACCGTCCAGGAATGACCGAAAACGCCTAAAAAGTCCGTTTTCAGGGCACGCCCGCCGGGCCCCGGCGGCCCGCCCTAGAGCCGCAGCAGCCCGGCCAGCGTTTCCAGCCCCTGACGCAAAGCCTCCCGGGAACGCACGCCCAGCAGCGACAGCCGCACGCCCTGCTCGGCCTGGGCCGCGCCCACGGCGAAGTGCTCCCCATGGGCCACCACCACCCCGCGCCGGGCGGCCTCGGCGGCGAACTCCACGGCGCGCCAGCGGCGCGGCAGGGGCAGCCAGGCGAAATAGCCCGTGGGCCGCGTGCGGCAGGTGCCCGGGCCGAGCACCTCGGCCACGAGCGCGTTGCGCGCCCCGGCCTCGGCGCGGTTGGCTTCGATGGTCCGGCGCACGGTGCCGTCGGCCAGCCACTGGGCCAGCACCTCGACCATCAGCGGCGCGGCCTTCCACGAGCTCCACTCCACGGCGGCCTCCAGGGCGGGCAGGTCCGCCGCCGGGGCGCGCAAAAAGGCCACGCGCAGGCTGTCGCACAGCACCTTGGACGTGCCGCAGACGAAGCAGCCCCGCTCCGGAGCCAGGGCCGCCAGGGGCGGCAGGGTTTCGCCCACCGTCAGGGCGTACACGCCGTCCTCGATGATGCGCAGCCCGAAGCGGCGGCACACGGCCACGACCTCGTGCCTGCGGTACTCGGGCATGTGCGCCGTGGTCGGGTTCTGGCAGGCGGGCATGACGTAGAGCCCGCGCACGCGCTGGCGGGCGCAGGCCCGGGCCAGGGCGTCGGGGTCCAGGCCGTGGGCGTCCAGCTCCACGGGCACCAGATGCAGCCGCAGGCGCTTGGCCAGGGGCTTGATGAGCGGATAGGTCAGGCTTTCCACGGCCAGGCGCTCGCCGGGCCCGAACAGCCCGCCCAGGGCCACCAGCAGCGCATGCTGCGCGCCGGAGGCGACCAGCATCTCGCCCGGGCGCGCCGGGCAGCCGTGGGCTCCGGCCCAGGCGGCCCCGGCCTCGCGGTGGCGCGGCAGGCCGCGCGCGCCGTAGCGGCCCACGAGGTCGTCCAGCCCCGGGGAACGCGCGATGCGCGTCAGGGCCCGGCCCAGGTCCGGCCCCAGGTGCTGGTAGGCCGCAGTCAGGCCCATGTCCACCGGCTGGGCGGCGGGCGCGTCGGGAAGAGCCGGGCCCCGGCCGCCGGAGGCGGGCGCCGCCCCGGGGTCGGGGGCGGTGGACAGGGCGCCCCGGGCGTCGGGGTCCAGCAGGCGGGCGAAGTCCTCGTCGGGCTGGCCCACGTAGGTGCCCCGGCCGCGCTCGCCGCGCACGAGCCCGCGCCGGGCGGCCTCGGCATAGCCCCGGGTCACGGTACCCACGGTCACGCCCATGGCGGCGGCCAGTTCGCGGTGGGTGGGCAGGGCCGCGCCCGGGGCCAGCAGCCCCGAAGCGATGGCCGCCTCGATGGCGTCGGCCAGGGCCAGATAGCGCGGGCCGGGGCCCTGGGCCTGCGGCAGGGGGAAACGGATTGTCATGGTGACAATTGATATTTTGACGCGCGGATTGTGTCAATCGTAGGCAGACACAAGGTCGGGCATCCCGCCCGACCGGACCCCGAACCCCGGCCCAGCCGCCGCCTTGAGGAGACGCCCGTGTCGCCCACGCCCATGGATCTCGTGCCGTTGACCCTGTTCTGCTTCACCATGACCGTCACCCCCGGCCCGAACAACATCGTGCTCACGGCCACGGGCGCCAACCACGGCTACCGGAGCTGCCTGCCGCACATCCTGGGCGCCCTGGTCTCCCTGCCGGTGATGTGCGTGCTGGTCGGCGCCGGGCTGGGGCGGCTGTTCCTGGCCTGGCCCGCGCTGCATGCGGCCCTGGACGTGGTGGGCTCGGCCTACATGCTCTGGCTGGCCTGGAAGATCACGCGCTTTTCCGGCCAAACGGGCCTGGGCCGGGGCGACGCGGGCGAGGCCGCCCGGCCCCTGACCTTCGGCCAGGCGGCGGTCTTCCAGTGGCTGAACCCCAAATGCTGGATGATGTACATCGGCGCGGTGTCGCTGTTCACCACCGGCGGGGCGGGCGTGTTCAGCGAGGTGCTGGTCATCGCCGCGCTGTTCGCGGTGATGGTCCCGCCCTGCTTCAGCGCCTGGGCGCTTTTGGGCGCGGGGGTGGGCCGCTTCCTCAACACGCGGCTCCGGGTGCTGGCCTTCAACTGGACCCTGGCCCTGTCCCTGGTGGGCTCCCTGGTTCTGGCGCACCTGCCCCAGGCGGGCTGAGGCCGGGCCTACGCCCCGGCCTGTACGGCGGCGGGCGCCGCCGCGCCGTCCCGCGCGTCTTCCCGCGCCCGCTCCCAGCCGTGCAGGGCCAGCTTGCGTTCGACGCCCCAGCGATAGGCCCCCGGCGCTCCGCCCTCGCGGATGACCCGGTGGCAGGGGATGAGCACGGCCACGTGGTTGCGGGCCAGGGCGCCGCCCACGGCCCGCGCGGCCCGGGGCCGGCCGATGGCCCGGGCCAGGTCCGCATAGGTCACCAGCGCGGCGGGCGGCGTTTTCACCAACGCTTCCCAGACCTTCATCTGAAAATTCGTCCCGCGCAGGAGCACGCGCACCGGGGCGTCGCGGCGCACGAAGATGCGCTCCAGCAGCGCGCGACCCTCGTCGGGGCGCTCTTCCAGCCGGGCCAGCGGCCAGCGGGCCCGCAGTTCGCCCAGGGCCGCGTCCGCCCCCTGGGCGAAGGCCAGATGGCAGACCCCGCGCGCGGTCCAGCCGACAAGGGCCGGGCCCAGGGGCGTGGGGCCGAAGGCGTGGCCGATGGTCACGCCCCGGCCCCGGGCGCGGGCCTCGCCGGGGGTCATGGCCTCGCAGAGCACCAGCAGATCGTGCAGCCGCCCGGGGCCGGACAGGCCCGCGCCGTAGGCCGCGTCGAGCAGGCTCCGGCCGTGCTCCAGGCGCTCGAGAACGCTCTCCTTGGTCACGTATTGCAGGAACTTCTTGGGCGAAATGCCCGCCCATTGGGAAAACACCCGTTGCAGGTGGAAGGCGCTCAGGCCCACCTCGCGGGCCACGGCCTCCAGGCCGGGCTGGTCGGCGGCGTTGGCGCGGATGTAGCCGATGGCGCGCTCCACCAGCGCATACTGCCCGTCGTGCGTCGTGCTCATGGTCGTCACCTCGTGGGGGCATCCTAGGCGCGGCGCGGACGGGCCTCAATCCGATTCTTGCTGCCGGGCCCGGGGGCCTAGATGACGCTGACCACGCGTTCCAGCGGCCAGCGCGACTTGGGCGCCCGGGCGTTGAAGTCGTCCGGCGCGCCGCGGCCCACGGCCACGACGACGCTGGGCACCAGCCCCCGGGCGGTCAGGTCCAGCTCGCGGGCCAGCACGTCGGGATCGAAGCCCTCCATGGGGCAGGCCTGGAGCCCGAGGTGCGCCACGCCGACCAGCAGATTGCCCAGGGCCAGATAGGTCTGCTTTTCCAGCCAGTGGGGCATGTCATGGCGCACGGTGCGGTGCAGGTCGGCGAAGAACTCGCGGCCCTTGCGGTTGGCGGCCTTGACCTGCGCGGAGGGAAAACGCCCGTCGCGCTCCTCCTGGGCCAGCACGGCGTCGGTGTAGGCCGCGTCCACGTCCGTGCGCGTGCAGAGCACTATGGCAGCGCAGCAGTCGCGGATTTTGGGCGCGTTGTACTCGTAGGGCCCCTGGGCCGCCCGGGCCACGCGCTCCCGGCCCTGGCCGCTGGCGGCGATGACGAAGTGCCAGGGCTGGAGGTTGGTGGACGACGGGGACAATCGCAGAATGGTCTGGATGGCCCGCAGCTCGGCTTCGGTCAGGGCGTGGCCGGGCTCGAAGCGCTTGGTGGCGTACCGGCCGCGCAGCGTCCCGATGTAGTCGTTCATGGCGTTCTCCTTGCGTGCCGGGGCGCGCATGCGCTCGCGACCGGGCCGGGGCCCGTTGCGGGCATGCCGGGGACACACGCCCAGGATACCCCAAAAACTGGGCGATGACGAGCCTGCCCCTGCCGGACCGCCCCTGCGCAGGAAGAGTCAGGAGGGCGCTGGGCACTGAAAACCACCCCGCCCCCCTACCCAAAGACCAGGAGATGATTAGTTTGGCAACTGCGCCGCGCGAAACGCCGCGGCCCCACCGGCCCAAAGCCCACGGACACCCCCAAAAGCCCATACGGAACGACCATGCGCCTGCTCCTGCCCGTCCTGCTCCTGTTCGGCTACATCAGCGCAAGCCTCGTGCTGCCCCTGCCCTGGCGCTGGCCCGTCAGGGCGGCGGCCATGCTCGCCGTGCTGGCCGTCTGCGCCAAGTTCTTCCTCTACGAGGCCTTCGGCGGTTCGTTCTTCGCGCCGGACCTGCCGCGCCCTCTGCTGCTGGTCATGGAGGCGCTCTTCGCCGCCGCCGTGGTCCTGTTCGCGCTGCTGCTGCTCAAGGACGCCCTGCACCTGCTGCTCTGGGCCGGCCGTCTGGCGGGCGCCTCGTGGGCCCTGCCCGTTTCCCGGGCCGCCCTGGGCGGGGGGCTTGTGGCCGTGGCCCTGGGCCTGGGCGCCTGGGGCGCCTGGCAGGGTACGCGGGTGCCCGAGGTACGCACGGTGGAGATCGGCGTGCCCGGCCTGCCCCCGGCCCTGGACGGCCTGTCCGTGGTCCAGCTCTCGGACCTGCACGTGGGCCCCATCCTGGGCCGCGACTGGCTGCACGCCGTGGTGGAGCGGACCAACGCCCTGCGCCCGGACCTGGTGGCCCTGACGGGCGACATGGTGGACGGGCTGACGGCGCAGCTCGGGGGGACCATGGCGCCCCTGGCCGACCTGCGCGCGGCCCACGGCGTCTTCGGCATCAACGGCAACCATGAATACTACTTCCGCGCCGGGCAGTGGGGGCCGTTCTTCGAGAGCCAGGGCATCACGATGCTGGACAACGCGCACCGCACGCTGACCGTCGACGGCGCGCCCCTGGTCGTGGCGGGCGTGACGGACACGGTGGAGCAGCGCTTCGGCGGCCCCGGGCCGGACCTGCGCGCGGCCCTGGACGGCGCGCCCGAGGCCGTGACCATCCTCCTGAACCACCGCCCCGACGCGCCCGGCCCCGGCGCCCGGGTCCACGTCCAGCTTTCGGGCCACACCCACGGCGGGACCATAGTCTTCCTCCAGCCCCTCGTCGCCCGCTACAACGGCGGTCACGTCAAGGGCCTGTACCACGCGGGCGGCACGGCCCTCTACGTCAGCCCCGGCACGGGCATCTGGGCGGGCTTCCCCTGCCGCATCGGCGTGCCCGCGGAAATCACGCGCATCGTGCTGCGCGCCGGATAGCCCGGCCGCATCCGGCGCCCCGCGCCCCCCTCTCTCGAAACCGACAACGGCCACCGCCCGGCCACCGCGCGCGGCCGCCCCGGGCCGATGCCGCGCCACCCGCCCCATCCCCGCCCTATCCCATTGACAGATGATATTGATTTTCATTATCCACCGCAAAGCGGCAGCGCGCCGCATTGTTTCCGCAACGCCTCCCAAGCCCGGAGTCGGCCATGACGCACGATGTGACGAAAACGCGGACAAGCCCGCCGCAGGCTCAGCCCCCCATGCCGCTGGTCAACGTCGGCGACCGGGATTGCCCGGCCTGCCGCTCCCTGGGCCGGGCCTACACGTCCGCGCTGGCCCACGACGGCGTATACCTCGACAAGGGACCGCTGCGCGGGGAATACGCCCGCACCCTGGCCGAAGGCCTGGAGCTCTCCGTCATCGACATGATCCTTCTGGACGACATGACCCTGGCCGCGGGGCCGGACAGGCGAAACTGCCGCCTGGGCATCACCTGCTGCCTCGAAGGCGGGATGCGCTGGCAAACCCGCGAGGGGCGCGAGATCTCCCTCGCCACGGGGCATCTGCTCCTGGGCGCCAGCGCCTCCACGGGCGTCTGCCGCCTGACCAGGGGCCAGAAGGCACGCTTCGTGGACCTCGCCGTGAACCTGGACGGCCCCCTGACGGCGGGCGGCCTGGCCGACATCGCCACCCTGGGCCCCCGGTTGCGCCAGGCCGCCATGACGCCCCGGATACGCGCGGTGGTCGCCGACATCCTGGACGGCCGCCCGGACGACGCCCTGCGCGCCCTGTACTGTCGGGGCAAGGCGCACGAACTGCTGGCCCTGGTGCTCGACCAGGTTGCGCGGGCAGGCCGGGCCGTCGCCGCCACGGCCCTGCCCGGAGACTGGGTCCGCAGCCTGATGCGCGCCAAGGAGACCATCGACGCGGACATCGCCAACGCTCCGTCCCTGGCCCAGCTCTCCCGGCTGGTCTGCCTGAACGAGCACAAGCTCAAGACGGGCTTCAAGCAGCTCTTCGGGCTGCCGGTGCACGCCTACATCATCGACCAGCGGCTGGAAACGGCCCGCAGGCTGCTGCAGCGCGGCGGCATCACCGTGACCGAGGCGGCCCACCGGGTGGGCTACACGGAGCTGGGGCGCTTCGCCGTGACCTTCCGCAAGCGCTTCGGCCTGCCGCCCTCGGAAGTGCTTCGGAATGCGACCCCGCTCAGGTAGCCCCCCAGCGTCCAATCCCGATCGGCATAGAAGAAACTCCGGTTTCGCATAGCTCCATCCGCTGAGAACCGATATCAGCAGGGGCTGTTTCCAACGGTGAATACCGCCCGGAGTCCCTATGCCCACTGCAGAACGAAAACACGGCGGCTTTGCGAGCCTGTTGCGCATGGCCGCGCAGCACAAGGGGAAGATGGCCCTGGCCGTCGTCTTCTCCCTGGCGGCGCAACTGTGCGCCATCGCGCCCTTTCTCATCCTGTGCCTGCTCGCCGGGCGCATCGTCGGGCAGCAGGCCGGTGCCGTGGAGCCCGCCCAGGTCTGGCCGCTGGCCCTGGCGGCGGGAGCCTGCGTGCTGCTGCGCTACGCCTTCACCGGCGTTTCCAGCCTGCTCGCGCACCTGTCCGCCTTCGCCATCCTGCACGACCTGCGCCTGTCCATCGCGGAGGCCCTCCCGCGCCTGCCCCTCGGGTTCTTCAACGCCGGCACCAGCGGGCAGATCAGGAAAGTCATGCTCGAGGATGTCGAGCAGATGGAAATCTTCATCGGCCACAACCTGCCCGAGCTGCTGGGCAGCCTCCTGTCCCTGCTGCTCTCGGCCGGGGTGCTCTTCTGGGTGGACTGGCGGCTGGCCCTGGCCTCGTTCTGCCTGCTGCCCGTCGGATTCCTCGCCCAGGCGTTGACCATCTCCCGGAACAGGGACACCCGCGCCCGCTACTTCACGGCCAACGAGAAGACCAACGCCGCCATGGTCCAGTACATCCAGGGCATGCCGGTCATCAAGGCGTTCAGCAGGACGGAGGAATCCTTCCGGGCCTACGCCGACAGCGTCGCGGAATGCGCGCGCCACGAGGCCGAGATGTGCCGACGCTGGTCCGTGCCCATGGCGGTCTTCTCCGTGGCGCTCGGCGCGAACATGCTCGTCCTGCTCCCGGTGGGCGCGGGGCTGTACCTCGCCGGGGGCGTCTCCTTCGCCACCCTGTTCCTGTTCCTGCTCATGGGCCTGGGGCTGGGCAGCGCCCTGCAACAGTTCATGACCCTGGGCTCGTTCCTGGAAAACCAGGCCGAGGGGCGCAAGCGCATCGACGCCCTGCTGGCCCGGGAGCCGCTGCCGGAGGCGCCCGCCCCGAAGCAGCCCGCCGACAACGCCCTGGCCCTGCGCGACGTGGATTTCGCCTACGGGGACAAACAGGTCCTGTTCGGCGTGTCCGCCCGCCTGGAGCCGGGGCGCTTCCTGGCGCTGGTCGGCCCTTCCGGGGCGGGCAAGAGCACCCTGGCCCGGCTCGTGCCCCGCTTCTGGGACGTGACGAGGGGCGCCATCGCCGTGGGCGGCCACGACATCCGCGACATGGCCCTGGACACGCTGATGGACCGCATGACCTTCGTGTTCCAGGACGTGTTCCTGTTCAACGACACCATCGAGGCCAACCTGCGCATCGGCAGGCCGGACGCCACCTTCGAGGAACTGGAGGCAGCCGCCCGCGCGGCCCGCTGCCACGAGTTCATCGCCAGCCTGCCCGACGGGTATCGCCACGTGGTCGGCGAGCGGGGCGGGGTCGTCTCCGGCGGGGAAAAGCAGCGCATCTGCATCGCGCGCGCCCTGCTCAAGGACGCCCCGATCCTGGTCCTGGACGAAGCCACCGCCTTCATCGATCCCGAAAACGAGGCCGACATCCAAAAGGCGCTCAGCGCGCTGGCCAGAAACAAGACCCTCGTCGTCATCGCGCACCGGCTGTCGACCATCACCGCCGCCGACGAGATCCTGGTCGTGGACCGGGGCCGGGTGGCCGCGCGGGGCACGCACGAGCACCTGCTGCGGGAAAGCGCCCTGTACGCGCGCCTGTGGCAGGCGCACACGGCCAGCCGGAACTGGGCCCTGGGCCCCGGAGGTGCCGCCCGATGCCGCGCCTGATGCAACGCCTCATGGCCCTTGTTCCCCAGCTCGGCGCGCGCATGCGTCTGGCGGCCGCCCTCAAGGCCGGGGAGGCCCTGTGCATGGGCGCGCCGTACGGCATCCTGCTGCTGGTCCTGCACAAGCTCCTGGAGCGGACCCTGACCCCGGCGGACATCTGGCTGGCCACGGCGGGCATGGCGGCCTGCTTCCTGGCCCAGGGCGCGTTCTGCCTGCTGTTCACCCGCGTGGCCTACCCCATCGGAACCGAGCTGTGCGAACGGGTCCGCCTCATGGTCGGCGCACACCTGCGCACGCTGCCCATGAGCCACTTTGCAGGGGCCAGCGCGGGCGACGCCACGGCCCTGGTGTCCGACGACCTCGTGCTGCTGACCCTGCTGCCGCGCATGGCCTTTCCGCAATACATCACCGCGCTGGCGCTGCCCCTGGCCATGGCGCCGTTCCTGTTCGCGGTGGACTGGCGGCTCGCGCTGGTGGCCCTGGCGCCCGTGCCCCTGGCCCTGCCCATGCTCGGGCAGTGCCGCAAGGCGCTGGACAGGGGCATGCGCAGGCGCAACGCCGCCATGGTGGCGGTCGGCTCCATGGTCATCGAGTACGTCCAGGGCATGGAGGTGGTCAAAGGGTTCCGCCTGACCGGCAGGCGCTTTGCCTCCTTCGTGGCGCTGCTGGAACGCTACAAGAGGGAGAACCTGTCCCTCGTGTTCCGCGCGTTGCCCTTCATGATGGGCTTCCAGGCCATCCTGGACGCAGGCTTCGTCGCCCTGCTGCTGTGCGGCGCGTTCCTGTTCGTCGGCGGCGAGGCGACCCTTTTCGCCTACCTGACGTTCCTGGTGCTCGGCCTGCGCCTGTACGAGCCCGTCAAGGCCTTGGGAACGGTCTACGAGATCACCCAGTCGGCCGGGGTCACCCTGGACCGGCTGGAAGCCCTGCTCGCCCGGCGCCCCCTGGCGGAGGGAGACGCCGCCCCGCCCAGGGGGCCGGAGGACATCGTTTTCCGCAACGTCGGCTTCGCCTACGGGCAAACCCCGGTGCTCGACAACGTGAGCTTCACCATCCCCGCCAACAGGACCACCGTTTTCGTCGGCCCGTCCGGCGCCGGGAAAACCACCATCCTGCGCCTCATCGCGCGCTTCTGGGACGCGGACTCCGGGGAGATACTCATCGGCGGCACGCCCGTGCGCGAACTGCGCGCCGAGGCCCTGTTCGACCGGCTGACCATGGTCTTCCAGGACGTGTACCTGTTCCAGGGCACCATCCGGGACAACATCGCCTTCGGCGCGACGAACGCGACGGACGAGGCCGTCCACGCGGCGGCGCGCGCCGCGCGCTGCCACGATTTCATCCTGGCGTTGCCCGACGGCTACGCCACGGCCGTGGGCGAAGGGGGCGCCACGCTGTCTCTGGGCGAAAAGCAGCGCATCTCCATCGCCCGCGCGATGCTCAAGGACGCGTCCATCATTCTGCTCGACGAGGCGACGGCCTCCGTCGACCCCGACAACGAAAGCCAGATTCAGGACGCCATCAACGCCCTGGTCGGCACCAAGACCGTGGTCATGGTCGCCCACCGGCTGGCGACCGTCACCGGGGCGGACCAGATCGTGGTCCTGGACGGCAAGGGCGGCATAGCGGCCACGGGAACGCATTCCCGGCTGCTGGAAGACTGCGCACTCTACCAGCGCCTGTGGGCCGACCGCCAACAGGCCCTGGGGTGGAAGGTCGGCATATAACGAGACAGGAGGAGAACACGGTGAACGCATTCATTCCCTTTTCCCTTTCCCGCCACGGGCTTCTGGCGGCGGCGCTCGCGGCGCTGCTGCTCGGCCCCGGCGCCGCCCTGGGCGCGGAGCCGGAGCAGAACGCCACCCGCGAGGCGGCCGCCACGGAGCTGCCCACCGTCGTGGTTACGGCCCAGAAACGCGAGGAGAACGTCCAGAAGATTCCCATGAGCCTCACCGTCGTCACCGACGACGAACTGAACGACAGCGGAGTCAGGGACACGTCCGAACTCATGCGCTACATCCCCAACGCCTTCGTGCGCGACGCGGGCAACTACCACCAGACCAGCATCCGCGGCGTGGGCGGGTTCATCACCTCCCTGCACTCCCCCGTGGGGCTCTACGTGGACGACGTGAACCTGCCCAACGTCTTCATGCAGAATCCCGAGCTGTTCGACGTGGAGCGCGTGGAAGTGCTCAAGGGTCCCCAGGGCGCGCTGTATGGCCGCAACAGCGAATCCGGCGTCATCAACATCGTGACCCGCCAGCCGGACAACGAATTGCGCGGCAGGATCAGCACCGAATACAATGCATACGACACCGATCACGGGCTGTCCTCCGGCGCCAAGCTCGGCGCCGCCGCGAGCGGCCCCCTCAAGGAAGACACGCTGTACCTCGGCCTGGCCGGTAAATGGGACTACACCGGCGGCTACGTGACCAACGCGTACAACGACGACGACAAGGCCACGTCGTTCAACGACTTCACCGGGCGCGGAACCCTGCGCTGGACGCCGGACTCCCGCTGGGACGTGAGCATCATCATGGACGGCAGCGCCAATGACGACGGCATGGGCTACGGGCGCTACCTCGACGGACCGGGCCAGACCTCGCCCGGCACCATCGATTCGGACGAGGACGGCACCCGCCAGCGCCGCGCCAACGGGCAGACCCTGCGGGTCAAATACGCGGACGACGCCGTCGCCTTCACATCCGTCACGGGGCGGCGCTTCTTCGACGACGAATACGGCATAGACATGGACATGACCCCCGCCTCCGTCATGGTCGGCGAGTACGACAGCACCAACCAGTTGCTGAGCCAGGAATTCCGTCTGGCCTCCGCCCCGGACACCGGGCCCCTGGAATGGCTGACCGGCGTCTACGCATACAAGGAGGACCTGGACGTCAAGTCCGTCTACAACTACCCGACCTTCTTCGGCGCCCAAAGCCGCGACACGGACATCGACATTCAGGGCGGCGCCCTGTTCGGGCAGGCGACGTACACCCTGTTCGACAGGCTGCACCTGACGGGCGGGCTGCGCTACGACTACATCGACATGCACGCCGACCAGACCTACGATTCGACCCTGTTCGGCCTCACGCACGCGGAGTACGGCGCCGGAAGCAACGGCGCGGAAATCCTGCCCAAGGCGTCGGTATCCTACGACCTGAGCGACACCGTCATGCCCTATGCCACCGTGTCCAGGGGCTACCTCGCCGGGGGCTTCGACTACACCTCGCCCACTTCGGCGGCCACCCTCCAGTACGACCCGGAATACACCCTGAACTACGAGGTCGGCGCCAAGACGACCTGGCTGGACAACCGGCTGGCCGTCAACGTGGCCCTGTTCTACATCGCCATGGACGACAAGCAGGTCGCCGAGGCCGTCCCCGCGACGGGCTCGGTGTACATCTCCAACGCGGCGGAGGCCCATTCCCAGGGCGTCGAAGTGGAAGTCCGCGCCCGCCCGGCCCAGGGCTGGGAGCTCTTCGGCAGCTTCGGCTACACCGACACCGAGGTGGACACCTGGAGCGGCGTGAACGTGGCCGGGCCCTATGACTATTCCGGCAACGACCTGACCTACGCCCCGGAATACACCTACACCGTCGGCGCGCAGTACATGCACGACAGCGGATTCTTCGGCCGCATGGAGCTGCTGGGTACCGGCCCGATGTACCACGACGCCGCCAACACGCTGCGCGAGGACGGCTACGAGCTGGTCAACACCCGCATAGGCTACGCGGACGAGACCTATGAAGTCACCCTGTGGTGCAAGAACATCTTCGACACGGAATACAACACGGTGCAATACGCCATAAGCGGCGTTCCGGCTGGATTCGACGGCGCATCCAGGCAGTTCGGCATCACCCTGACCTACAAGTTCTGACCCCGCCGGGGCGGCCGCCGGGCACGGCGCTCCCGCCCCGTTCCCGCATCGCGCAAAGGCCCCCGGCAGAGGACTGCCGGGGGCCTTTGCCCGCTTTGCGTCGAAACGCCCACCCGCCACGGACAGGAAAACCGATTCCGATGGCGCTACATCGTCCGGCTCTCCTGCGCCTTTCCCGCACCCTTCTGGCGGATGTCGCGCATGGGCGGCGCGCCGAACAGGCGGCTGTACTCGCGGCTGAACTGGGACGGACTTTCGTAACCCACCTGAAAGGCGGCGGTAGCGGCGTCCAGGCGCCCGGTGAGCATCAACTGCCGCGCCTCGTTGAGCCGCAGCCACTTCTGGTACTGCAACGGGCTCATGGCCGTAAGCGTACGGAAATGGTGGTGGAAGGTCGAGGTGCTCATTCCGGCCTGCGAGGCCAGGTCATCCACCCGCAGCGGCTGGGCGAAGTTATCCTTCAGCCACCCCAGCGCCTTGGATATCTGGTTGCTGTGGCTGCCCGTCGTGGCGATCTGGCGCAGGCGCTGCCCCTGCTCGCCCGTGAGCAGGCGATAAAAAATCTCCTGCTTGATGATCGGAGCCATGACCGGGATGTCCTCCGGTTCATCCAGCAGATCGAGCAGCCGGGCGAACGCGCCGACCAGGGGCTGCGTCATGACGCCGGTGGCCATGCCCCGGCTCGCCTCCTTGACGCGCGGCGCGGGAACGTCGCCGTCCAGCATGAGCTTGGCGATCATGCGCGGGTCGAGTTCGAGCAGCATCCCCAGGTAGGGCTTTTCCTCGCTGGCCTCGACCACCTGGGCCACGACGGGCAACCCCACGGAGGTAATGAGATAATGATGCGCGTCGTAGTCGTACACCTCGTCTCCCAGCGTCACCCGCTTGGCCCCTTCGGCGATAAGGCAGACACCCGCTTCGTGCATGTAGCTCACCGGCTCCGTCGGCTCGGTCCTGCAGACGAGCGACAGGCCGGGGATCTGCGTATCGAGCCGCCCAAGCCCGGCGGTCCGTTTGCGGATACGCTCCGCCAACGGACCGCTGCCGGGGCCCTGATCTCCGGCTGTTCTCAAATCATGGTGCTTCATCGACGTTTTCCTCCATCTTTCGCCTCGGCCTAGCATGTGCTGGCGCCCCCAACAATACACTCGCCGCGCATTCCGGACAATCAGGCAATAACGAAACAGGATCAGGCTATCACCATATTTCTTTTTGGATGTAAGAATCGGCAAAGACAAAGGCTCCGCTGGCGGCAAGGCAACACCTGCCGCCCCGCCCCGGGCGCATTGCCACTATGAACAACCGGATGATCGGGCACAGATGCCGCATGCCGCGACGGCCCGGGAAACAATGAAACCGGGCACGCCGGCGGCGGCATGCTCCTGCGGGGCGACCCGGCGGATATGCGCATGGCTGGCACCGGCCGTAAGCATCAAGCCGCCGGGCGCGGCTTCGGCCCCGGCCTGGAGGCCGGAACCGAAGACCGGACCCGGGGCACCCTCCGATTCCGGGAATATCACATGAACCCGCGCCGACGCATCACGACGGAAAAAACGAGCGCGCATCAGACAAAGGAGCAACGACATGACGGACGAAAACACCTCCGGCATCTTCGGGCGTGGCGAGGAAAACACGGCCTATGCGAAGTACTTTATTGGCCAGAGCTACCTGAACGTCCTGTCCCGGGAAGGCGTGGTCATCGCCAACGTCACCTTCGAGCCGGGCTGCCGGAACAACTGGCACGTCCACAATGCGGACAAGGGCGGCGGGCAGATCCTGCTGTGTACCTCGGGCCGCGGTTGGTACCAGCAGTGGGGCAAACCCGCCCAGGTGCTGCGCCCCGGCGACGTGGTGAACATCCCCACCGGCGTGAAGCACTGGCACGGCGCGGCCGGGGACAGTTGGTTCAGCCATCTGGCCGTGGAAGTGCCCGGAGAGAACCTGAGCAACCAATGGCTGGAGCCCGTCTCCGACGAAGCCTACCGGGCGCTCACGTAGGAAGGCGGGCAACGCAGGGGAAGCGCATCGCCGTGGCCATGCGCCCCGTTCCCTTCGACGGCTCCCCCGGGCCCCTGGCCCGCCTGGACGAAGCTCGCCCCGAGGCCGGGAGCGGCAAGAAGCGGCATCGCCCCAAGAAGGGACAGCGGCGCTCGCGGGGCGGCCAAGGTGCCACGGGCGCAACGCCACCCCGGATGATCGGGCAAGAACAGCACAGAATCAGGCTACCGTCCCGGCGGGTGCCCGGATAACGTGAACGGCTGGTTGCGCGATCCCGGCTTCGAAGCCTGGTGAAAACAAATCGGAGAATGATAATGAGCAAAAACATCCTCATCCTGGCCGGGAGCCCCAGAAAAGGCGGCAATTCCGACCTGCTGTGCGCCGAATTCGCGCGCGGCGCGGCCGAGGCCGGACACACCGTCCAGACCATCCGGGTCCACGAACTGGGCCTGGCCTACTGCCTGGGCTGCGAGCACTGCCAGAACCACGGCGGCGAGTGCGTCCACAAGGACGGCATGGCCGAAGTCCTGAACAAGATGATCGCCGCCGACGCCATCGTCCTGGCCACACCGGTGTACTTCTACACCATGGCCGCGCAACTCAAGGCGCTCATCGACAGGACCGTGGCCCGCTACACCGAGATCACGGGCAAGGAGTTCTATTTCATCGTCGCCGCGGCGGACGGCAACATCCCCAACATGCGCCGGACCATCGAGAGCCTGCGCGGCTTCACCTCCTGCCTGAGCGGAGCCCGGGAGAAAGGCATCGTCTACGGCGTCGGGGCCTGGAAAAAGGGCGACATCGCGGGCCAGAGCAGCATGCGCCAGGCCTACGAACTCGGAGCCTCGGCCTGACGCGAAGCGGGGGGCCCATCCGGCCCCGGTCGCTCACCGGCCGCCAGAGGCGGTCACGGTGGTGGAGCAGCCCCCTGCACGCCGTGGGCCGTGACGCTCCGGGAAAGGAGGCTGCGGGACAAGGCAACGACTGTTTTTCCCCCGGCCCTTCCCCCGGCCGCCAGCAGGACACTGGCCGGACGCAACCATCCGCCCCAGCGGCAAGGACATCATGCACTTCCTCTTCAAGGCCTCACTGCTCGTCGGCGGCGTCGTGGCGTTGGCCGTCATCGCCGGGCTGCTGTATCTGCGGCAGGACAAATTCGGCAGGCTTCCCGAAGGCGACCGCCTGGCCCGCATCGGCGGGTCCGCAAACTACCGCGACGGGCAATTCCACAACCAGGTGCCCATCGTGCGGATCGTCACCGGGAACAGCGGGCTTTCCGCCTGGATCGAGTTCCTTTTCAACAAAAAAAGCGACACCGTTCCGCCCGCCCCGGTTCCTGCGGTGAAAACCGACCTCAAGGCCCTGGGCAAGGACAGGGACGTGGTCGTCTGGCTGGGGCATTCGTCCTACTTCGTCCGGATGGGCGGCAAGACGCTGCTCGTCGACCCGGTGTTCAGCGCCAACGCCTCCCCGGTGCCGCTTACCACGCGCGCCTTCGACGGCACCTCGATCTATACGGCCGACGACATGCCGCCCATCGACATCCTGCTCATCTCCCACGACCATTGGGACCACCTGGACCACGACACGCTCACGGCGCTGCGCCCCAGGATCGGCAAGGTCGTCACCGGCCTCGGCGTGGGCGAACACCTCGCGCGCTGGGGCTTCCCCGAAGGCATGGTGCGCGAGGCGGACTGGGGCGACGCCGTGGACTGCGGCGACGGGCTGACCGTCCACGTGCTCACCGCACGCCACTTCTCCGGACGCATGCTGCAAAGAAACCGCACCCTCTGGGCCTCCTTCGCCATCGAAACGCGGGAACGCCGGATCTACTACAGCGGCGGCAGCGGCTACGGCCCGCATTTCAAGGCCATCGGCGAGACCTTCGGCGGGTTCGACCTCGTGCTGCTGGACAGCGGGCAATACGACCCATCCTGGCCCGACGTACACATGACCCCGGAGCAGGCGGCCCGCGCCGCCCAGGACCTCGGAGCCAGAGCCGCGCTGCCGTCGCACGCCGGAAAATTCAGCATCTCCTACCACGCCTGGGACGACCCTTTCGTCCGCTTCGCCGCCGCCAGCGCGGGCAAACCCTACAGACTCGCGACCCCCAGGATCGGCGAGGTCGTGGATCTGGCCGACGACGGCCAGCGCTTCACGGCATGGTGGGAAACGCTTGGGCCAACGACGGCGCGATCCGGACCGGGAGGTGCGCAGGGACGAACCGCCACCGGCGGATGAACGCCCCCTCCCGGTCTGTTCCGGAGAATCAGGCAACAACCCCGGAGGATCGAATATTCGAGCCCGACACCGTTTCGCGCACAGTCAGAAGGCACAGGCAACGGACCGGCCAGCCCCCAAGAAGAAGGAGAGCCTTTGCGTGGACCTCGTCTCCGCCGCAGACGCAAACCGCAACGCGGCCTTGAGGGAACGCATCGAGCCCGGCACGGGACGCACACGCTGGACCACGCCGGACGCCTGGGCCTGGGCAGCCAGGACTACGACCTGACCGGCATCGACGCCTGACGGACGGCCCCCGGAACCAAGCGCCCCGCGCCGGGCATCCCTCCCGCTTCGGCGCCAAAATCATCCCCGACGCCTCCCCCGCCGCCGGGGCGCAATCCGCATCCCCGGAGCATCAGGCAATCATACGGGAGGATCTGGTATTCAATCTTCCGCCGGGGGAGCGTATTCCTCCATGCACCACGGCCTTCAACCGAAGCGCGACATCGCGCCCACCAACGAAGGAGATGCAACTTGCTGTACAGAACAATGCCGAAAAACGGGGACAGGTTGTCCATCCTGGGCTTCGGGTGCATGCGCCTGCCCATGGCCGACGGGCGGATCGACGAACCCCGCGCCATCGCCCAGATTCGCTCTGCCATCGACAGTGGCGTGAACTACCTTGATACGGCCTGGCCCTACCACAACGGCCAAAGCGAGCCACTTTTGGGCAAGGCGCTTCAAAACGGCTACCGCGACCGCGTCAAGGTCGCCACCAAGCTGCCCACCTGGGCCGTCGAAAAGCGCGAGGATATGGACGAATTCCTGAATTCCCAATTGGAAAAACTCGGAACGGATCATATCGACTACTACCTGGTCCACGCCCTGACCGGCCCCTCCTGGGACCGCATCGAACAACTCGGCGTCACGGAGTTCCTCGACAAGGCCTTGAAGGACGGACGCATTGTCAACGCGGGATTCTCGTTTCACGGCCAGGCCGACGACTTCATCCGCATCGTGGACGCCTATCCGTGGACGTTCTGCCAAATCCAGTATAATTACCTGGACCAGACGTTCCAGGCCGGAACCAGGGGCCTCAAATACGCCGCGGCCAGAAACATGGGCGTGATCATCATGGAACCTCTGCGCGGCGGTAACCTTGCCCTGTCCGTCCCGCCCAGGGACATAGCCGCCATCTGGGCCGGGGCCGAAACCACGCGCACCCCTGCGGAGTGGGCCTTGCGCTGGGTGTGGAACCACCCGGAGGTCACCGTCGTGCTCTCGGGCATGAACCACGAAGACCAGGTGCGCGAGAACCTGTCCATCGCCGCCACCGCCGCGCCGAACTCGCTGACCGAGGCGGAACTGACCCTGGTGGAGCGCGCCAGCGGCACCTACCGCCGCCTGATGCAGGTGGGCTGCACCGGCTGCGCCTATTGCTTGCCCTGTCCCATGGACGTAAACATTCCGGTCTGTTTCGACTTCTTCAACAAGCTGCACATGTTCGAGTCTGACGAGGCCCGCAGGTTATACAACGTCATGGCCGGGGGGATGCTTTCCGGCGGCAGGGCGGGCCTGGCATCGCAATGCGTCGCCTGCGGCCAGTGCCTGGAAAAATGCCCTCAGGGAATCCCGATCCCCGACGTGCTGGAGCGGGTCGCCGCCGAAATGGAAGGCTGACCGCCCCCGCGCAACAAGACCCCGGAGGCGGAGGGAAGCCCGCGCCGCCCGGTTTCCCCGGGAGTCCCCGTCGGGTTCCGATCTCCCCCGCGCCTCCCAAGGCCGGGGGCTTCCGGGCCTCTTTCCCGCACCAGGGAACGGACACCCGACACCGTGGCGGCCTGGCCGGTCCACCGACAACGTCAAAAGAGAGCACGCGTCATGAAGATACTGTACTACGACGCCTTCGCCGGAATCAGCGGCGACATGAACCTCGCCGCCCTGATCGACCTCGGTGTGGACCCCGACCACCTGCGGGCGGAACTGGGCAAGCTCGGTTTGGACGAGGAATTCGGGCTGGACGTGCGTGCGGACTCCCGTTGCGGCATCCACGGCACGCGCGTGGACGTGCGGCTGCACCCGCATCGCCACGACCATGACGGCGCCGGGCATGCTCACGGCCACGGGCATGACCACGGCGGCCACGGGCACCACCACGCCCACCGGGGCCTTGCGGACATCACGGCCATCATCGGGCAGAGCGCCCTGGACCGCGCGGTGAAGGACACCAGCCTCGCGCTGTTCCGCCTCGTGGCCGAAGCCGAAGCCCAGGTGCATGGCACCACCGTGGACAAGGTTCACTTCCACGAGGTCGGCGCCACGGACTCCATCGTGGACCTCGTGGGCGCGGCCATCTGCCTGGAGAGCCTCGGCGTGGACGCGGTGTGGGCGTCTCCTGTGGAGTTGGGGGCAGGGACCGTGCGCTGCGCCCACGGCGTCATGCCCGTGCCCGCCCCGGCCACGGAGGCCATCCTGCACGGCGTGCCCACCACCCGGGGCGGCACCCCGCACGAGGCGACCACTCCCACGGGCGCGGCTCTCCTCGCCGGGCTGGCGGGCCGCTTCGTGGCCTCTCCGGCCATGACCGTCCTGCGCACGGGCTACGGCATCGGCCACCGTGAAACGCAGGAACTGCCCAACGTCCTGCGCGTACACCTCGCCGAAGTCGAGCCCGCGACGACGACAAAGGCCGCCCCGAATCAGGCCCGCCTGCTGCAATGCAACATCGACGACATGACGGCGGAAGCCCTGGGTGAGGCCATGGACCTGCTCATGGAGCACGGCGCCATGGATGTCCACTTCACGCCCATCGTCATGAAGAAGAGCCGGCCGGCCACGAGCCTGACCCTGCTGTGCGGCGCGGCGGACGAGGAGCGCTTCAAGGAGCTGCTCTTCCGCCACACCACGACCCTCGGCGTAAAAAGCCTCGCCGTGGAAAAAACCGAACTGGAGCGAAAATTCGAGCGCCTGGACACGCCGCTGGGCTCCGTGACCATGAAGCACGCCCTGCGGGACGGCAGGCTCCTGCGCTCCAAGCCGGAGTTCGAGGACTGCCGCGCCTTGGCGCGCAAGCACGGCCTGCCCCTGGCCGAGGTCTATGCCCTCGTCGCCGGGTGCCGTCCCGGTGGAGACGGCGATGCATGACGCCCCCGCCCTGCGGGAAAAACACGCCCTCCTGCTGCGCAGCCTGAGCGCCATGGGGCGCGCCGCCGTGGCCTTCTCCGGCGGGGTGGACAGCACCCTGCTGCTCCACGCCGCGCACCGGGCCCTGCCCCGGGGCGTCCTGGCCGTGACGTTCTCCACGCCCTACATGGCCGAGACCGAAATCCGGGAGGCCCGCGAGGCCGCCCAAGCCCTGGGCGCGGCGCACCGCGTGGTCCCCGTGGCCTTCCCCGAGGCCCTGCGCGACAACCCGGCCGAGCGCTGCTATCTCTGCAAGCGTCAGCTCTTCGGCCTGCTGCTGGACCTCGCCCGCCACGAAGGCATCGACGCCGTGCTGGACGGCACCAACCTGGACGACATGGGCGAGCACCGCCCCGGCCTCAGGGCACTGCGCGAGCTGGGCGTTCAAAGCCCCCTGCGCGACGCGGGCCTGACCAAGCGGGATGTCCGCGACCTGTCGCGCGAATACGGCCTGCCCACGTGGGACAAGCCCGCCGCGGCCTGTCTGCTGACGCGCATCCCCCACGGCACGCGGATCGGGGAGGCCGAGTTGCGGCGCATCGACGCGGGCGAGGCCTTCCTCAAGGCCTGCGGCTTTCCCGCCGTGCGCCTGCGCAGCCACGGCGATCTCGCGCGCATCGAGGTGCCCCGCGAACGCGTGGCCGAGTTGCTGGACGCGGACCGCCGCCACGGCCTGGACGCCCACCTCAAGGCCCTGGGCTACCGCCACGTCTGCGTGGACCTGGCGGGCTACCGGACGGGCAGCCTGGGCAACCCCGAAACATAATCTCCGCACGGAGTGAACAGACATCGTGGAAAAGACACTCAAAGAACTGCTTACCGCCGTGCGCGACGGCGGCCTGGACGTGGACCAGGGCCTGGAGCGCCTGCGCGACCTGCCCTACATGGACCTCGGCCACACCAAATTCGACCTGCACCGCCCCCTGCGCAACGGCTTCCCCGAGGTGGTCTACGCCGAGGGCAAGACCCCGGAGCAGGTCGCCGACATCTTCACACGCATGGGCCCGCACACGAACATCCTGGCCACGCGCGTTCCGCCGGAAACGGCCGCCCATGTGCGCTCCGTCTGCCCCGGGGCCGTCCATAACGCCCTGGGCCGGACCCTGACCCTCGTGCGCCGCGAAATCGACCGCAGGCAGGGCGAAATCGCCATCGTCACGGCGGGCACTTCGGACCTGCCCGTGGCCGAGGAGGCGAAAACCACCTGCGAAATGCTCGGCAGCGGGGCGCGGATCGTCTCCGATGTCGGCGTGGCGGGCATCCATCGCCTGCTGGACCGGCTCCCGAGCCTGCGCGAGGCGCGGGTCATCATCGTCGTGGCGGGCATGGAAGGCGCGCTGGCCAGCGTCATCGGCGGCCTGCTGCCCCAGCCCATCGTGGCCGTGCCCACCTCCGTGGGCTACGGCGCGGCCTTCGGCGGCCTCTCCGCCCTGCTCGGCATGCTGACCTCCTGCGCCGGCGGCGTCACGGTGGTCAACATCGACAACGGCTTCGGCGCCGCCTGCGCCGCCTGCAAGATCAACAACCTCTTCCAGCCCTAGGGCCGCCCCCCGCCGCTGGCGGGGGCTCATTGCCCGCCGTCGGGCAGCCCGCCGTTCTCTCCATCGGTTCCCGCCCGTGATCATCCAACCACAGGCGAAGACCGTCAGTGCCGCCCATTCTCCCGGCGCGCGGGCGGGTCTGCCCCGAATGCGTCGGCTCCGGCCCCTCAGGGATGAAAACGCCGCACCAAACGCCGCAGCAGGACCAAATCCCGGGGCTTGGCCGAACCATAGCGGAGCCCGGCGTAGACGGCGGCCACCCGTGCGGCCTTGTCGGCCAAATCCGGCCTGCGGGCGGCCACCATGGCGGCATAGTCCATGGGCCCCTGCCAGGGCGCGCGAGGCAGGCCGGCCCGGGCCAGACGGGAGCAGAAACGCAGGTAGACCCGGTGGGCCTTCTCCGCCGTGGTCGCCCGCCTGCGCGGCAGGCCGCCCCAGGGGCGGAACAGAATCAAAACCGCAGCCAGCCCCACCGCCCCGGCCAGAGCGGCCAGACGGCGCCCGAAGCCGCGCGGCCCCAGCCCCAGCCCCGAGAGCAGGTCGCTCTGGGCGTCGGGCCCCAGGTCCGTGATCCACGGGTCCAGACGATAACGCACGGCGTCCCAGACCACGCTCACCTCATCGAGTGCCCTGGCCCAGCGGTCACGGGCCCAGTTCTCCTGATCCGCAGCCTGGCTCCCGGCGAACATGGCGTCCACGCCCTGCGTCGTCCTCGTCGGGGCCACGGCGGTCGTCGGATCGACGCGCACCCAGCCCCGGTCGGGCAACAGGACTTCGCACCACGCATGGGCTTCGGACTGACGCACGGTAAGGAAATCCCCCAGGGGATTCAGCTCGCCGCCCTGATAGCCCAAAACCAGCCGCGTGGGCACCCCGGCCGCGCGCAGCAGCAGAGCCATGGCCGAGGCGTAATGGCCGCAATAGCCGCTGCGGGTGCCGAACAGGAACCCGTCCGTGGGGTCTCCGCGTACCGCGGGCGGATCGATACTGTATGTGAAGCCGCCTGTACGGAACAGGGCCATGGCCGCCTCCACGGCGGCGTCCGCAGACAGGCCTTGCGCGCTCCACGACCGGCCCAAGGCCACGGTCCGGGGGGCCGCATCCCCGGGCAGGCGCAGCCCCCGGGCATCCGAGGGCAACGGTGGGCCCGTATGGCGCTCCACGGCCGAACGCAGGGCAAAGGTCCGCCGCGAGGCAACGCGCCCGCGCACGCTCAGGCTGAGGTCCGACGACAACCACAGTCCATCCGGAGCCTGCACCGGGGCATCAAGAGAAAAAACCCAGGCCCCCAAATGGGGTTCCATGGTCAAGGCATAGTCCACAGTGGACAGCGCCTGCACGGAACGGGTGCGCAACGCGCCCTGGCCCCCGCTCCGCCAGATGCCGCCGTCGAAGTTCCAGAGCACCACGCCGCGCCAGTAGCGCTGATCCGGCGGAGGAACCGGCCCCTGGAACGCGACCCGGAAGGCGGGGGCGGTGTTGCGGACCAGGGCCGCCAGATTCCCAGGAGACAGCGTTTCGGAAAAGCCCGTGGACCGGGCAAGGCCGAAGCGCCAGGAAAGCCCGCCATCGGCCCGGGGAAAAAACAGAAACAGGGCCGCAATCAGGGGCAGGGCCCGGAGCATGATGCCCCCGGCAGCAGCCAGGGCGGCCCGGCGGCTCAAAGGAGAATTGAGGCGGGCCATGGCTGCGGTGGACAGCAGAACCACGGCCAGGACGTAGACGGCCATTTCCAGCGTGATCGTATCCAAAAGCTTGGTCGCGACCAGAAAATGAGCCAGGAACAAGGAAGCCATGCGGCTGCGGGTGCTGGTCAATTCCAGAGCCTTGACCCCCAGAAGCACGGCCAGGACGGTGGAGGCGAACTCCAGGCGCCACAACTCGTAGGGGAAATAATCGGCCATGGCCCCGGCCAGGCCGCCCGCCAGCAGAATCATGCGCACCCGGAAGGACGGCTGCGGCCAGCCCAGCCTGTCCGCCGCCAGGGCCCAGCCCCACAGAAGCAGGCACCAGCCGACGACCCAGACGGGCAGGTCGGACACATGGGGGGCCAGGGCCAGGGCGAAGACCATGACCACGGCCTGGACATGGCGGGAACGGAGGTCACCCATGGCCGCCTCCCGGCTCGCCGTGCAAGGCCAGGGCGGCCAGGGCCCGGCGGCGGTGCCCCCGGCCCCGGGCGACGGCCAGTTCGGCCCCGGGCAGACGCAGGCCGAAGGCCTGCCCGGCCCGCGAAGCCTCAAGGACCATGTGGCACAGCCGCGACAGGCGCTGCTCGGTGCCGCCCTCCAAGGCGTACCAGTCGAAAACCGGAGCCTGACCGACCAGGGCGTCGAAGACCTTGGTCTGCAAGCCCTGACCCCGGACCGAAGCCTTCCAGGCGATACGCGCGGGCGAATCGCCGGGCCGCCAGGGAGTCAGATCCCTGAAATCCTCGGCCCCGGAGGCGCCAGGTCGGGGCCGTTGCCCGCCATCCCGGGCAAGTCGGGCCGTCCCGGCCCCGCCCAACGGGCGCGGGTAGACCAGACAAGGCGGAACCTGGACGCGAAAACCGGCCCGGAAGAGGCCCAGAGGATACCCGGTCGTGATGGTGGCCGGTCCCGGCGTCAACCAGCCCCGGCGCGGCGCGGCAATCCGGACCTCCAGGCGGGCCGCGCTGCCCCTGGCCACCGCGCGCACGGCGTGCCCGTCGCCCAGGGTCAGCCCGATGTCGGCGCCCCGCCCCCGCTCCAGGCGCACGGTCAGGGCGTATGCGGCCCGGCCTCCGGCAAAGACGGGCTCGCAACGCGCACCGAGCACGCGCACCCCCCGGATGTGAAACAGAATGGCCGGAGCCGTGACGGCCATGACCGAGAGGACCGAAAAGGCCAGCACAAAGCAAAGGTTGTTATTGTAGAGCACCGCCACGGCCAGCAGCGCCATGGACGAAGCCAGATAGGCCAGGCCGTAGCCCGTGGGCGCAAGGGTCACGTGCGGGCGCGGGGGCGAAGCCATGGATCAGGGCACCGGGACCTCGGCCAGCAACGCGGCCAGCCTGGCTGCGGGCAGGGCGTCCAGGGTGTCCCGGGCGCGCAGCCTGTGGACGGCCACAAAGGGCAACACGGCCTGAACGTCCTCGGGCAGCACCATGGCCCGGCCATGGATATGGGCCCAGGCCTTGGCCGCGGCGGCCAGCCCCAGGCCAGCCCGGGGTGAAAGCCCGATGTGGAAATGGTCCGAAACGCGGGTGAATTCCAGCAAGTCCATGATGTAGTCCAGCAGCGCCCGCGAGAGGCCGGTGGCGGCGGCCTGACGGCGGGCCTGCTCCACGTCGGGCATGCCGGGGCAGGGCTCCATGTCCGCCAGCAGATGACGCGCGCCGCCGTCGGCCAGGAGCCCCATCTCGGCCTCGCGGCCAGGATACCCCAGGTCCAGGCACATCAGAAAACGGTCCAACTGGGATTCAGGCAGAGGGTAGGTGCCTGCGTATTCCAGGGGATTCTGAGTCGCCACCACGAAGAACGGCTGCTCCAGGGGGCGGGTCTGGCCGTCCATGGAGACCTGGTTTTCCTCCATGGCTTCCAGCAGGGCGCTCTGCGTCTTGGGTGTGGCCCGGTTGATTTCATCGACCAGCAGGACGTTGGTGAACACGGGCCCGGGATGGAACACGAATTCCCGGCCCGAGGGGGTCGGCATGGAGACGCCCAACACATCGCCGGGCAGCATGTCGCTGGTGAACTGCACGCGCCGAAAGCCCAGGCCCAGGCAGAGGGCAAGGCCTTGGGCCAACGTGGTTTTGCCCATGCCCGGGTGGTCCTCGATGAGAAGATGCCCGCGAGCCAGGAGGCACGCCAGGGCCAGGGCGATGCGGTCATCCTTGTCCCGGATCACCCGGCGCATGCGCTCCACCACATGGGAATAGGGGGGAGTCACGACCCCGCCGCGGTCATTGCCAACCATAGTCTGATCCCCCATCAACTGTTCCGCCCGGCTGTTGCAAAAGTGTCCCCTCCCGGATTTCAGATTCTCCGGCGATGCATTCTCCCTGGCTCCCCGCCTGCCCGATGGCAACCCGGCATTCGGGTGGAAATCTTCCGGAGCCGCCGCGGGGCCGGGCGGAAGCGTCCACGACGCCGCCTGGAAGGACCGGGACGACCTGGTTGGCGTCCAGCGGCAAAAACCCGCACGGGGAAAGGAAATCAGCGCAATGCCGCCGGATACCGCACCGGGGCGGCGGCCCCGGACGCCTCGCGGATGCATCATGGCAGACCGGACCGACGGAGCCGGAGGCGCCAACCAGAGCGCGCGACGCTCCACCAACATGGCCGAATCCGGCCCTGACAAAATACCGTGGAGACGATCATGGAAAACGCGGTCCGGGGATATGGGCGTCGCATTCCAGGCAACGAGCGTTTCCTTCCGCCCGCCCGGTCACCCGAAGCCATGCAGCCTCCCCTTGCTCCGGAGGATTGTCTCGGATTTGTGAGCGTTTTTCAATATGCCCGAGCCAGGGCGATGCCAATCGGCGGAGGGAGCCCAAAGTTTCACACCCCGTCGTCTACAGCGCCAACCGATACGCCTCTTCCAACAGCCGGACCTTGCTTTCCGGAACACCGGCGCGCTCGTTCTCCATGCGCCAATGGCCCTTCACGGTCGCCAGCACCTCGTCGGCGATCGCCCCGGCCTCGGCAGGGCCGAGCCCGAAAACCTCCGGCTGCGAAAGCGCGTTCTCCACGCTGGCCTGGGTGCCATGCGCTCCCGCCTCCAGGGTCAGGCGCTGGAATGCGCCCCCCTCGCGCCGTGGCTGGGGAACGATGTCGTATGCGGGCGACAGGCGCCAGCCACGGATGGCCGGGTCGTAGAGAAATCCCGTGTTCTTGAGGTGATCGTCCCAATTGTTGCACAGGATATTGAAAAGCATCCGCCGGAACAGTTCCTCAAGGTCCGACCCCAACCACTGCGCGCCCACGAAACGCCTGATGGCCAGGGCGATGTCCCGGTACCCGCCGACCTCCATCCTGTCCGCGCCGGTCAGCGTCCGCGCCGAGAGAAAATGGCGACGCACCCCGCCCGGCTCCCGGTCGAACCGCTCGACGAGGAACACGTCCCGCCCGCCCACCTGGACGAGTTCACAGGGCGGCACCCTGATGCCGCACCGCCCGGCCAGGGCCAGGGCCGCCAGTTCGATGCGGCACGTCGGCCATTGCTCCCTTTCGCGGGAAAACTTGGCGATCATGGGCCGCCCGTCGAACAACACGGGGGCCTTGGGCTGCGCCCCGCCCAGAGAGGAACCGCGGACCAGGAACCGGCGGAATATCTCCGGCAGTTCGGCAAGTCCGCCCTCCACGGCGTCGATGAACCGGAGCATCCGCCCGAGGTCCAGAGTTTCGCCCGGCAGTTCGCTTGGCCGCCACGAAGGGGTGAACGGTCTGGGTCCGTCGAGATCAGGGCCGAACCCCAGGGCGCCGATACGGTGCTCAAGGCCGGGGACAGTCAGATAGTCGAACTCCGAGGGCGCGCGCCCTTCGGCCTCGGCGGCACGGTCCAGCAGATGGCGCCCCCAGCCGTCGGGGCTCGCGTCGTCGAAGGCGCGGAACACGCCCCCCGTCTGGTACCCGCCCGACCCCAGGGGGAGTTGGAAAGGGTCCAGGGCCAGCGCGTCAGACCGCTCGAGGTAGCGTCGGCCATAGGCAAAGGAAGACACCACAGCCGCCCCTTCCTGCCGCATTTCGAGCAACCCGGCGGGGACGAAACCGCCCCCGAGGAAGATGTAGACGTATGCCTTGTCATCCATCGCCGCCCCCTAGAAATCCAGTTCGTCCTTCTTCGGGGTGCGGGAACGGGCGCGCTGCCGTCCGCGAACTTCCTGCAACGCCAGGCCCGTGGCGTCCGCCGCCGGGCTGGCCACGGCCTCAAGGCCGCCTAGCAACCCGAGGACATCGAGAACCTGGACCAGCACTCCCACTCCCACGGTCGGCTCGCCGCGCTCAAGGCGCATCAGTGTCGTGTGGCTGGTCAGCGTGCGCCTGGCCAGCTCGGCCTGCGTCATGTTGCGGCGCATCCGGGCCGCCCTGATGTTCGCGCCCACCCGCTCCAACACCGCCCGGCCCTGGGGAGTCAACGCCTTGGACGATTTCGAATCCTTGCCCATATACTCTCCTAGCATATAAGATAGGTAAAGCTCGTTTAGCGAAGTTATATGCTAGTTTCCAAAGCTTGTCGAGCAGGCAGACAAAAGGACGGAGCCAGGACCGCCCCTTATTTCATGACCTGACGCCACAGGAACCCTGCACCCCCCCCCGGCACCCAAGGACCGACAAGGGGCCTTTTCCCAATACGCTGCCGACAAAAAACGAAAGACTGCCCTCGCCAATGAGGGCGGCCCCCCTTTCTGTTCCTCAAGGAATGCGAGTGGCGCTTCAATGCCGGTGATCATAAATGGTCATCGGCCATCTGAAAAAGTAGATCAAGTCGAGGCAATAAACTCGCTTGTCCAGAACGGTTCTTGAAAATACTCGACCAAGTTCAATCCACGCCCCCGCGAGGAGGCGACTTGCCGCCTGTTCCGATGATCCGGTGCCCTGGCGTTTCAATCCACGCCCCCGCGAGGGGGCGACCCGGGCAGCCCATGCGCCTGCCGGGCTTTTTGAGGTTTCAATCCACGCCCCCGCGAGGGGGCGACACGTACAGCGCGCAGCCCTCTCCCTTGCACGGTTTGTTTCAATCCACGCCCCCGCGAGGGGGCGACCCTCTCGCGGGTGGAGCTGGCGGCCCTGGCCGAGGTTTCAATCCACGCCCCCGCGAGGGGGCGACGCGCACTCCGGCGTGCGCTTGATCAGCGTCCCGCGTTTCAATCCACGCCCCCGCGATGGGGCGACCCACCGCCTGTCGTGGCGCGCCAGGCGCATTGCGGTTTCAATCCACGCCCCCGCGAGGGGGCGACTCCAGCGGTGCGAAATGGTCGAGCTGAGGCCCATGTTTCAATCCACGCCCCCGCGAGGGGGCGACGATCTCGACACCCTCCTGTGGTGGCTCCGGCCCGAGTTTCAATCCACGCCCCCGCGAGGGGGCGACCCAGAGGCAACGCGAACGGAAATTCTTTCCTCCCGTTTCAATCCACGCTCCCGCGAGGGGGCGACGGTCGACCTGGTCGCTGCTGCCTTCGCCCCCAAGTTTCAATCCACGCCCCCGCGAGGGGGCGACACTTCAAGGCAGGCCATCTATATGGTACTTGCATGTTTCAATCCACGCCCCCGCGAGGGGGCGACAGTAGCGAGGACACCATGGGCACCCCCTACCAGGAGTTTCAATCCACGCCCCCGCGAGGGGGCGACTGAACGCCTCGGGCAGGTTGAAGACGTTGTACTTGTTTCAATCCACGCCCCCGCGAGGGGGCGACAGATAGACAAACATCAGTCTGTTAAAGCTAGCGTTGTTTCAATCCACGCCCCGCGAGGGGGCGACTCAACCGCGACCTGGTGCGACCGTTCGTGGACCTGTTTCAATCCACGCCCCCGCGAGGGGGCGACGGACGACGCCACGGCCATCTGGTTCTTCCAGGTCGTTTCAATCCACGCCCCCGCGAGGGGGCGACCATCGCGCGGGGCGTCCCGCTGCCAGTTGTCCAAGTTTCAATCCACGCCCCCGCGAGGGGGCGACCTCACCAGCAACCCAGGAGGGCCCATGCTGGCTGAGTTTCAATCCACGCCCCCGCGAGGGGGCGACACCTGTGCAAGGTGACCAAGGTTGTCGAGGCCGTGTTTCAATCCACGCCCCCGCGAGGGGGCGACGCCTGCGGCTCCGTGGGCAGCTCGTCCAGGTCCAGTTTCAATCCACGCCCCCGCGAGGGGGCGACCGCTGGCCAAGGCGGACCTGCTGGCGCTGTACGTGTTTCAATCCACGCCCCCGCGAGGGGGCGACCCTATCCCCTGGGCTGGGAGCTGATGCCCACGGAGTTTCAATCCACGCCCCCGCGAGGGGGCGACCGCCGCCTTCAAGGCGGAGTACGAGGGGTCGGCGGTTTCAATCCACGCCCCCGCGAGGGGGCGACGCTGACGCGGCGGGTGAGCGACCGGTGTTACATCGGTTTCAATCCACGCCCCCGCGAGGGGGCGACAGGCCGTGCTCCGTGGTCGAGTACACGCCGTTCTCGTTTCAATCCACGCCCCCGCGAGGGGGCGACGTGACTCTCCAGGGCCGTCGCCGCCTCTTTCTCGTTTCAATCCACGCCCCCGCGAGGGGGCGACCGGGGCGTGGCGGCCCGGGCCTGACGAGCAGCCAGTTTCAATCCACGCCCCCGCGAGGGGGCGACGGGGTTCATGCAGCGCTTCGGCCTGACCCTGCGCGTTTCAATCCACGCCCCCGCGAGGGGGCGACCAGCGAGCCCAGATGTTCGGCTCTCCCCTGGCCCAGTTTCAATCCACGCCCCCGCGAGGGGGCGACGCCTTGGCCGTGGCGGGCATCGGCGTCCTCGACGGTTTCAATCCACGCCCCCGCGAGGGGGCGACCCCCGGGGCGCGCTGCCGGGGGGCGCACATGCAGGTTTCAATCCACGCCCCCGCGAGGGGGCGACCGGGGATGGCCTGCTCCATGCGCCGGGCCCAGGCGTTTCAATCCACGCCCCCGCGAGGGGGCGACCATCCTTCCGCCCCGCCTGGTGCCAATCGCTCTGTTTCAATCCACGCCCCCGCGAGGGGGCGACGGTCGTCTTCGTGGTCTGCGAGGGCGCGATGATGTTTCAATCCACGCCCCCGCGAGGGGGCGACAGCAGGTTCTGGCTCATGGTGCGCCCCCCAGGAGGGTTTCAATCCACGCCCCCGCGAGGGGGCGACCTCAGCATTAACGAGCCTGGAGCAGTTTGGCTTGTTTCAATCCACGCCCCGCGAGGGGGCGACGCGGCAAAGCGCAGGTTGCTCTCCGGGTAGGCCAGGTTTCAATCCACGCCCCCGCGAGGGGGCGACTGGTGGAGATAGGCCGCTTCCGCGCGGAGCGTGGTTTCAATCCACGCCCCCGCGAGGGGGCGACGTCGTCCGCCGCTTTCGTCGTGGTGCGCCACCTCGTTTCAATCCACGCCCCCGCGAGGGGGCGACAGTCCATCGGCTGGAACTGCGAGGTCACGGGCTCATTTCAATCCACGCCCCCGCGAGGGGGCGACCGTCTGGATGGGCCGGGTTCCGTCGTCGATTTCCAGTTTCAATCCACGCCCCCGCGAGGGGGCGACTCCCATGCTCGGCAAAGTCCAGGTCAACAACCTGTTTCAATCCACGCCCCCGCGAGGGGGCGACGCTGGAGGAGCCGTTGTACTGCATCATCAACGGCGTTTCAATCCACGCCCCCGCGAGGGGGCGACCGCTGCGGGTGCTCTTCCAGGACCTGACGCTGCTGTTTCAATCCACGCCCCCGCGAGGGGGCGACCAGCACAGGCCATCGCTCCCGGCACGGCCCGTGGGTTTCAATCCACGCCCCCGCGAGGGGGCGACCGTCCGCCGAGGCGGCGGCCATGGGCGCGGCGATGTTTCAATCCACGCCCCCGCGAGGGGGCGACCTGGGCGTGGTCGGGCTGGACTACCCGGCGGTTGTTTCAATCCACGCCCCCGCGAGGGGGCGACCTGCCCCGCCGCGCATCAGCAGGCCCAGCCCGCCGTTTCAATCCACGCCCCCGCGAGGGGGCGACCGCAGCAGGCTGCGGTCGATGCCCAACTGGTCCATGTTTCAATCCACGCCCCCGCGAGGGGGCGACACCGGGGACGATGATGATGTCATGCCCGGCCGAGTTTCAATCCACGCCCCCGCGAGGGGGCGACTCGCCGACCTCGACCTCGAAGACAATCGAGGACAGTTTCAATCCACGCCCCCGCGAGGGGGCGACCGGGCGCAGGGTCCACCGGGTCGGCGGCGGAATCGTTTCAATCCACGCCCCCGCGAGGGGGCGACAGTTTCAGACGGCTGTCGACCTCTGAAGTGAAGCGGTTTCAATCCACGCCCCCGCGAGGGGGCGACCCAGTCACCCGACAGCCTGAGCCCCTTGGACTCGTTTCAATCCACGCCCCCGCGAGGGGGCGACCGATGTCCGTACGCTTGACGCCGACCGTGCTCTCGTTTCAATCCACGCCCCCGCGAGGGGGCGACGCGCTGCCCAGCCGCATTGAGCGGGGAGGACAGCGTTTCAATCCACGCCCCCGCGAGGGGGCGACGCATGGGCATGCCGTGTATCTCCAGGTACTCCGCGTTTCAATCCACGCCCCCGCGAGGGGGCGACCCCCTGGGCCACGCTGGCCTCGTGCCAGACGCTGCGTTTCAATCCACGCCCCCGCGAGGGGGCGACCACTTTGATATCCACATGGAGACAGGCTACACCGGTTTCAATCCACGCCCCCGCGAGGGGGCGACCTGCTGGGCCAGCGGGAGTTCCGCAAATTTTTTCAGTTTCAATCCACGCCCCCGCGAGGGGGCGACGGGGGGGGCGTATATTTTTGTTTCAACGTTACAGTTTCAATCCACGCCCCCGCGAGGGGGCGACATCCGGGTACGCCCCTTGTGGACCCTGAAACGCAGTTTCAATCCACGCCCCCGCGAGGGGGCGACGCGCCCGCACTCGGCGCACGGCTTGGGGGCCGAGTTTCAATCCACGCCCCCGCGAGGGGGCGACCCCGGGTCGTCCATGAGCCACAGTGCTGGTGTTATGTTTCAATCCACGCCCCCGCGAGGGGGCGACTGAGGTGGATGCCGTTTGGCCCTGGGATTTTCCCAGTTTCAATCCACGCCCCCGCGAGGGGGCGACCATCCACACACAGGGTCCAGGTGATGTTCTGGTGGTTTCAATCCACGCCCCCGCGAGGGGGCGACAAGCCCGCCTGTAAAAATTTTTACATCCGAGTGGTTTCAATCCACGCCCCCGCGAGGGGGCGACAAAATGCTGACTACGACATTGGTTGATGTCCACGTTTCAATCCACGCCCCCGCGAGGGGGCGACCAGTGCCGGGCCGCCGAGGCCACCAAAATGATGTTGTTTCAATCCACGCCCCCGCGAGGGGGCGACCAACGTGACCAACCTCAAAAAGGCCGCAGCCGGAGTTTCAATCCACGCCCCCGCGAGGGGGCGACGCGTGTGCCTCGCGGGCGGGGTGGACGCGCAGGGGTTTCAATCCACGCCCCCGCGAGGGGGCGACTGTTGCGCAGCTCCTTGATCATCGGCCCCAGCAATGTTTCAATCCACGCCCCCGCGAGGGGGCGACGCTACGCATGTTCCGCATCGTCCCTGGCGAGAGCCCGTTTCAATCCACGCCCCCGCGAGGGGGCGACCGGCCACGGGGCCGGGCATGGACATCGGGGCCAGGGTTTCAATCCACGCCCCCGCGAGGGGGCGACCGCGCGGGCTGGACAAGGTGCTGGCGGCCACGGCGTTTCAATCCACGCCCCCGCGAGGGGGCGACCCCATCAGGATGTTGGCGGTCTCCACCTCGTAGTCGTTTCAATCCACGCCCCCGCGAGGGGGCGACATGGAGCCGCGCGAGCTGGTGCGGCCCGTGTTCGTTTCAATCCACGCCCCCGCGAGGGGGCGACGCCCCAGCTCGCGTACGTGCTGGGCTTGGCGATGTTTCAATCCACGCCCCCGCGAGGGGGCGACGCGCGGCGGGGGTGCGCGGGGAGATCATGGCCGTGTTTCAATCCACGCCCCCGCGAGGGGGCGACCAGGGCTTCGTTGGGCATGCCGAGGATCACGGGTTTCAATCCACGCCCCCGCGAGGGGGCGACTTGCCGTCCGCGTCCCGGTAGCCCGCCTCCGCTCCGTTTCAATCCACGCCCCCGCGAGGGGGCGACCGCGACCATCCACGCCCAGGCCAGGGAGGAGAGGTTTCAATCCACGCCCCCGCGAGGGGGCGACCGCATTGTACAGGTCATCCTGCCGCGGCCACTCAAGTTTCAATCCACGCCCCCGCGAGGGGGCGACGGGCGCCGCGGGCGTGAGCATCCTCGACCTGCTCGTTTCAATCCACGCCCCCGCGAGGGGGCGACCATCTCTGCGAGACGATCCTCCAGCCCCTGCGCGTTTCAATCCACGCCCCCGCGAGGGGGCGACAAGTCTGTGTGCCACCGGGCAGCGCCGAGGAAGTGTTTCAATCCACGCCCCCGCGAGGGGGCGACCTCCTCCGACCCGATGAGCTTCTTCGCCCGCTGAAGTTTCAATCCACGCCCCCGCGAGGGGGCGACGAGTTCGATGATGTGTTGGTTGCCTTCTCCGGAGGGTTTCAATCCACGCCCCCGCGAGGGGGCGACACGAGATCGTCAGGCTGGCAGGTTGGGCCACGCCGTTTCAATCCACGCCCCCGCGAGGGGGCGACCTGGTGGGGCGTGGAGACGGCCTGTGTGGCCGGTTTCAATCCACGCCCCCGCGAGGGGGCGACGCCGCACCCCCCGCTCGGTGAGCACGCAGGCCATGTTTCAATCCACGCCCCCGCGAGGGGGCGACTACAGGTTGTCGCCCAGGCTCACGCGCCAGGCCAGGTTTCAATCCACGCCCCCGCGAGGGGGCGACATCAGCGTGGGCGGCGCGCTGGCCAACAGCGCCAAGTTTCAATCCACGCCCCCGCGAGGGGGCGACGCCCGTTCCACATGGAAGCCACGTTCCACGCCATGTTTCAATCCACGCCCCCGCGAGGGGGCGACCCGCGCTCCGGGTTCACTGTCTCTGACGCCGACCTGTTTCAATCCACGCCCCCGCGAGGGGGCGACGCCCGGGGATGTGTGGTTCGTCAGCTTGACACATAGTTTCAATCCACGCCCCCGCGAGGGGGCGACAGGGCTTCGAGCTGCATAAAAGTCTTCCCCAGGCCGTTTCAATCCACGCCCCCGCGAGGGGGCGACAGCAGGTTGGGCGTCAGGTAGTCCATCTGCTGCCGTTTCAATCCACGCCCCCGCGAGGGGGCGACGAACTCGCATGCCCACAACATCGACCTGCGGGCGTTTCAATCCACGCCCCCGCGAGGGGGCGACTGGAGGGTGCTCGCACCCGGGAAATCTCCCCACAGTTTCAATCCACGCCCCCGCGAGGGGGCGACGGGTGCTGCTGGTGCACCTGCGGCGGGAGGTGCGGGTTTCAATCCACGCCCCCGCGAGGGGGCGACTACCATGCCAATAGTCTGCTACTATCTGCCAGAGGTTTCAATCCACGCCCCCGCGAGGGGGCGACACGCCCCGCGCTCCACCACGCCCATCTGGTTGAGGTTTCAATCCACGCCCCCGCGAGGGGGCGACGCGCCGGGCGGCCTCGGCCCGGGTCGAGCGGGCCGTTTCAATCCACGCCCCCGCGAGGGGGCGACCAGCGGGACGCCCCGCGCGATGAGCCGCGAGGCGTTTCAATCCACGCCCCCGCGAGGGGGCGACTTTCGCCCTTGACGATGGCGATGATGGCCAGGACGTTTCAATCCACGCCCCCGCGAGGGGGCGACGCCCGGCCCCTCCCCAACATCTGCGCCAACCTGGAGTTTCAATCCACGCCCCCGCGAGGGGGCGACGAGATTCATGGGGCGCTTCTGCCCCAAGGCGAGGTTTCAATCCACGCCCCCGCGAGGGGGCGACCCCAGGCCTCCAGCTCCAGCGCGTCCCGGTCCGTGTTTCAATCCACGCCCCCGCGAGGGGGCGACGCGAGGCGAACGTGTGGCGCAGCGTGTGCGGGACGTTTCAATCCACGCCCCCGCGAGGGGGCGACGGCCGGGTCGTCGCCGATCACGTAATCCTCCCGGTTTCAATCCACGCCCCCGCGAGGGGGCGACGGACGCGCGTGCCGTGGCGGTAGTATCGGATGGTGTTTCAATCCACGCCCCCGCGAGGGGGCGACCCCAGGCCTCCAGCTCCAGCGCGTCCCGGTCCGTGTTTCAATCCACGCCCCCGCGAGGGGGCGACGTACGCTGGCTATCAGGCCGAGCGGGAGTTCGAGTTTCAATCCACGCCCCCGCGAGGGGGCGACTCAACCGCGTCGGCAGCAGATTTTTCACTGCGCCGTTTCAATCCACGCCCCCGCGAGGGGGCGACCCGCCCACCGTGGGCGCCCGGTCGACGATCTCGTGGTTTCAATCCACGCCCCCGCGAGGGGGCGACGGGCATGCGAGTTCCCGCCGCCGACCGCGACGACGGTTTCAATCCACGCCCCCGCGAGGGGGCGACTCCAGCCGCGCCACGAGCATCCCCGTGCGCTCCTCGTTTCAATCCACGCCCCCGCGAGGGGGCGACGTAGAGCTGGAGGGAGGACTTGGCCGCGCTGTGGTTTCAATCCACGCCCCCGCGAGGGGGCGACCTGCTCGCCCCGCTCATTGCGGGGCTTGAACCCGGTTTCAATCCACGCCCCCGCGAGGGGGCGACAGGCCAGGAAGGGGGTGGAGTGATGGCCAGATGGTTTCAATCCACGCCCCCGCGAGGGGGCGACCCGCCCGCGCGGCAATGCCGGGGCGTTCAGCTCCGGTTTCAATCCACGCCCCCGCGAGGGGGCGACCCGTCCCGGCGGCGGGAGCGGAGGCGTAGCCCATGTTTCAATCCACGCCCCCGCGAGGGGGCGACCGCTGCCGAGCAAATGGCGCCGCCTGCTGGAAGTTTCAATCCACGCCCCCGCGAGGGGGCGACCTGGGCGTGCGGGCCGAGGGCGGCGGCGCCCGGTTTCAATCCACGCCCCCGCGAGGGGGCGACTCGCGGTATTCTACGCCCGGGTATTTGGTCTTGTTGTTTCAATCCACGCCCCCGCGAGGGGGCGACACCGCCGCACGATTTCCCGCACCACCTCAACCGGTTTCAATCCACGCCCCCGCGAGGGGGCGACCGGCTAGGTCGCTGCGGGTGAACTCGTCCAGGAAGTTTCAATCCACGCCCCCGCGAGGGGGCGACTGTAGCGCACTTCGCGCTCGGACACGTTGAGGCAGTTTCAATCCACGCCCCCGCGAGGGGGCGACGCCCGGTCAGCAGCGCGGCAAGGCCAGCGGCGTTGTTTCAATCCACGCCCCCGCGAGGGGGCGACTCCAGGGCCTTAATCCGCCCCATGAACCACTCGATGTTTCAATCCACGCCCCCGCGAGGGGGCGACCACCCGCAGGCCCACGCCGCGTACCTGGAGGAGGTGTTTCAATCCACGCCCCCGCGAGGGGGCGACTGCCTGGGAGCCGGAGCCCGAGGCGCAGCCAGCTGGTTTCAATCCACGCCCCCGCGAGGGGGCGACTGGCGCACCTGGAGGCCGTGCGCGCGGCCATGGAGTTTCAATCCACGCCCCCGCGAGGGGGCGACGTGGGGCCTGGGGCTGGCCCGGGCGCTGGGGCTGTGTTTCAATCCACGCCCCCGCGAGGGGGCGACCCGACACGGGCGATGGGCACGTCCCGGCAGACCAGGTTTCAATCCACGCCCCCGCGAGGGGGCGACTCGGTGAACAGGGGCAGCAGCCCGAGCGCGGAGTGTTTCAATCCACGCCCCCGCGAGGGGGCGACGGCCGACGCGACCCGGGCGGCTCTGTGCGCCACCCGTGTTTCAATCCACGCCCCCGCGAGGGGGCGACTGCGCGAGGCCCAGCAAGCCCAGGCGGCCATTGCCGTTTCAATCCACGCCCCCGCGAGGGGGCGACAGGCCCGTGGCCACGGCCCTGGCCGTGGATATGGGGTTTCAATCCACGCCCCCGCGAGGGGGCGACAAACCAGGGGCGACTACACATGCAGACGATGACCGTTTCAATCCACGCCCCCGCGAGGGGGCGACCGTGGAGAAACTGGTTCTGGGCCAGGCGAGAGCCGTTTCAATCCACGCCCCCGCGAGGGGGCGACTCGTGCTTGCCTCGTTCCAGACCGAGGATGGCGCAGTTTCAATCCACGCCCCCGCGAGGGGGCGACACACCTCCGCGGGTCGGCGGGGGGCGGGGAAAAGTTTCAATCCACGCCCCCGCGAGGGGGCGACCGATCCGCCCCGGCCCTACCCGCCGGGCGACGCGGTTTCAATCCACGCCCCCGCGAGGGGGCGACTTTCCCGTCGTCGCGGGCCAGCGCGGGGGCAAGTTTCAATCCACGCCCCCGCGAGGGGGCGACTCCACACCGAGCGGAGCATCGTCAACCATGTAAGTTTCAATCCACGCCCCCGCGAGGGGGCGACCCCTGGCCCTGGACCGCAAGGCGGACGCGCTTCAGGTTTCAATCCACGCCCCCGCGAGGGGGCGACCGGGCCCGCCGCAGGGCCGAGCGCGGAGACCCGCAGTTTCAATCCACGCCCCCGCGAGGGGGCGACGTGAACAAATCATGTTGCATACGGATTTGGACGACGTTTCAATCCACGCCCCCGCGAGGGGGCGACCTTTGCGGCCAACCACCTGGAATACGAAGAGAGGTTTCAATCCACGCCCCCGCGAGGGGGCGACGGATGTCCCGGTGTCCCAGCACCTCCGCCCCCGGGTTTCAATCCACGCCCCCGCGAGGGGGCGACGCGAGATTCAAGAGCGTGGAGAGCGGAGAGTAGAGTTTCAATCCACGCCCCCGCGAGGGGGCGACAGTAAGAGGAGGACGCCATGTATCCCAAGAAAGGTTTCAATCCACGCCCCCGCGAGGGGGCGACTCCAGTGGAAGTATTGCAGCGCCTGCAAGGCGTAGTTTCAATCCACGCCCCCGCGAGGGGGCGACTTTTCGGCGCGCGAGATGGGCCGGGGGCTGCACCTGTTTCAATCCACGCCCCCGCGAGGGGGCGACACGGACCGGCGCAAATTCATGGCGGCGCGGGTGGTTTCAATCCACGCCCCCGCGAGGGGGCGACCCATGGACCTGGCCGACCACTACGAGCGGCGGGCCGTTTCAATCCACGCCCCCGCGAGGGGGCGACCTGACCATCACCGATGGCAGCCTGGGCAAGCGCATGTTTCAATCCACGCCCCCGCGAGGGGGCGACCTTGCGCCATTTGCCCACGGGGTCCCGCGCCCCCGGGTTTCAATCCACGCCCCCGCGAGGGGGCGACTGCAGCAAGGTCCACGTCCATGGCCTGGAGGGCGTTTCAATCCACGCCCCCGCGAGGGGGCGACGCAGTTCTTGGGGCAGGTGTTCAACGGGGATGAGGTTTCAATCCACGCCCCCGCGAGGGGGCGACATTGTCGTTTTGGTGGTCTGCGAGGGCGCGATGATGTTTCAATCCACGCCCCCGCGAGGGGGCGACTACCTCCCCCTTCCCCTCGTATAAGATAAGAACTGGTTTCAATCCACGCCCCCGCGAGGGGGCGACCCCGCCACCATGCGCATCTCCCGCCGGGCCCACTCGTTTCAATCCACGCCCCCGCGAGGGGGCGACCCGCGCACCCCCGCCGCGCGGCACAGCGCCAGGTTTCAATCCACGCCCCCGCGAGGGGGCGACAGGCCGCCGCCAGCCATGACCAGCGGCGGGGTGGTTTCAATCCACGCCCCCGCGAGGGGGCGACCGAGATAGACCCGTTCGCCGCCGCCTGGCTGCGCGTTTCAATCCACGCCCCCGCGAGGGGGCGACTCCGGCCCCAGGCGCGGCAGCAGCCGCGCCACGTTTCAATCCACGCCCCCGCGAGGGGGCGACCCACCTCCCGACCTGCCAGCCAGGCCCGCACGTCGTTTCAATCCACGCCCCCGCGAGGGGGCGACCGCCCGTGACGGCCTGGGGCCTGCCGCACGCGCTGTTTCAATCCACGCCCCCGCGAGGGGGCGACTACAACTTGATTACAAATGTAGTCACAGGGTGGGTTTCAATCCACGCCCCCGCGAGGGGGCGACTGGACGAACAGCGTCTGTATACCATCGATGATTAGTTTCAATCCACGCCCCCGCGAGGGGGCGACTGATTACTTTGACGTGCGAAGGGGCCTTCCACTCGTTTCAATCCACGCCCCCGCGAGGGGGCGACCGACGTAACTAACCCGGCCGCCACCCTTGAGCCAGTTTCAATCCACGCCCCCGCGAGGGGGCGACAGTGCCGGGCCGCCGAGGCCGTCAAAATGATGTTGTTTCAATCCACGCCCCCGCGAGGGGGCGACGGGTGGACGCTCAGAAGAGTGAGTACCCCGGGATGTTTCAATCCACGCCCCCGCGAGGGGGCGACTTGTTCGCCTCATTTTTCAATGCCCTGCACTGGGTTTCAATCCACGCCCCCGCGAGGGGGCGACTGTCCATGCAGTTACACATGACGGAGTAGCGGTGGTTTCAATCCACGCCCCCGCGAGGGGGCGACAAGCATGTCCTTTTGGCTCCGTCCGAGCTGCCCGTTTCAATCCACGCCCCCGCGAGGGGGCGACCTGATCGCCCTCGGCGGGCTGGCGGAACTCGTGGTTTCAATCCACGCCCCCGCGAGGGGGCGACGCATCTTTTCAACAATGTTGAAATTGGGCTTCTTGTTTCAATCCACGCCCCCGCGAGGGGGCGACGGTTCGCCCCCGCCAAGGGCCTCAAGGGGGCGGTGTTTCAATCCACGCCCCCGCGAGGGGGCGACCAGCGCACACGGTCGTCGCACCCGTTTTTGCTCTAGTTTCAATCCACGCCCCCGCGAGGGGGCGACAATATGGCGTTCGACACGGCGATGCAGCTGTCGGTTTCAATCCACGCCCCCGCGAGGGGGCGACCCTGGGTGTGGGGCAGACGCCCCGCCGCCGCCCCAGTTTCAATCCACGCCCCCGCGAGGGGGCGACGATGGGAAAACAACCCGATATCCAAAATTTTACAGTTTCAATCCACGCCCCCGCGAGGGGGCGACTGACGTGCTGTGGGTACGGGAGCCGTGGTTCCACGTTTCAATCCACGCCCCCGCGAGGGGGCGACACGACATTGGGTGTGAAATTGCCAACGATTTGCCGTTTCAATCCACGCCCCCGCGAGGGGGCGACGAGCGGATTGCGGGCGACGGCTAGGCCGGGCGCAGGTTTCAATCCACGCCCCCGCGAGGGGGCGACCGGGCTGGCCGCCGACACCCTGCTGATGGGCAAGGTTTCAATCCACGCCCCCGCGAGGGGGCGACCGACGCGACCCGGGCGGCTCTGTGCGCCACCCGTGTTTCAATCCACGCCCCCGCGAGGGGGCGACCGTACAGCGCGCAGCCCTCGCCCCTGCACGGTTTGTTTCAATCCACGCCCCCGCGAGGGGGCGACACGTACAGAGCTGGCCTGCCGAGCTTTAGAAATGTTTCAATCCACGCCCCCGCGAGGGGGCGACCACTTTATCGGGCTGAATCAGCGGGCGCCGGATGTTTCAATCCACGCCCCCGCGAGGGGGCGACTCGCCAGTTTCACGGCCGCGCCCATGGTGCAACCGTTTCAATCCACGCCCCCGCGAGGGGGCGACGAGGCTGCCGTGGCGGGCGGCGGGCGGCAGCTCGTTTCAATCCACGCCCCCGCGAGGGGGCGACGACGACGATAGACGACGTGACACCAGGGGGCGTGTTTCAATCCACGCCCCCGCGAGGGGGCGACGTGGATCCCTGGGAGCCGCAGGCATTCGTCCAGGTTTCAATCCACGCCCCCGCGAGGGGGCGACGTGCTGGACGCGGCGGCGTACGCGGCGGAGCGGGTTTCAATCCACGCCCCCGCGAGGGGGCGACGGGAGGAGACGATGCACGATTTGCAGGAGTTGACGTTTCAATCCACGCCCCCGCGAGGGGGCGACGGCCTGGTGGGGCGTGGAGACGGCCTGTGTGGCCGGTTTCAATCCACGCCCCCGCGAGGGGGCGACGGGTGCTGCTGGTGCACCTGCGGCGGGAGGTGCGGTTTCAATCCACGCCCCCGCGAGGGGGCGACAGGCAGCTGCTCCATTCCCCTGATCAGGGTGCGGTTTCAATCCACGCCCCCGCGAGGGGGCGACGGCACGGCACCTGGGCGGGGCCGTGGTGCCGCGGGTTTCAATCCACGCCCCCGCGAGGGGGCGACGACGTAGGCGCTATGAGCCCTGGCGGCGGCGAAGTTTCAATCCACGCCCCCGCGAGGGGGCGACTTCCAGCCTCTCGACGAGCAGCCCCGTGCGCTCCTCGTTTCAATCCACGCCCCCGCGAGGGGGCGACTCACGGACGTGACCATCAACGACAACCCCGCTTCGTTTCAATCCACGCCCCCGCGAGGGGGCGACGCAATGCACGGCCGTGCCGCGCTGGATGTGCGCGTTTCAATCCACGCCCCCGCGAGGGGGCGACCGGGGGACGGGGCGCGGGCCCTGGCGGAGGCGAAGTTTCAATCCACGCCCCCGCGAGGGGGCGACCCTGCCCGGCCATGGTGTCCTCGGCCCGGGCCGTGTTTCAATCCACGCCCCCGCGAGGGGGCGACCAATCTTTTGGACACCAATCATGGGCCGCACTGTGTTTCAATCCACGCCCCCGCGAGGGGGCGACGCGCTTGGCCGCGTCAACGTCCCGGGGGTGGCTGTTTCAATCCACGCCCCCGCGAGGGGGCGACGGCCATGGCGCACAGCTTGCGTACCTGCCGCTCGTTTCAATCCACGCCCCCGCGAGGGGGCGACCACTAGGCATACAGCGCCCCCCCGCCCATGAACGGTTTCAATCCACGCCCCCGCGAGGGGGCGACTCTCCGCCCTCGTCTGGCAGGCCGAGCAGGCCAAAGTTTCAATCCACGCCCCCGCGAGGGGGCGACGGTGCTGCTGGTGCACCTGCGGCGGGAGGTGCGGGTTTCAATCCACGCCCCCGCGAGGGGGCGACGCGTACTCGTCCAGGTAGAGGGCGGCGGCGGCGGCGTTTCAATCCACGCCCCCGCGAGGGGGCGACGCACGTTGCAGGAGGAGCACGCCCACGAGCTGGAGTTTCAATCCACGCCCCCGCGAGGGGGCGACCCACCTCCCGGCCCGCCAGCCAGGCCCGTACGTCGTTTCAATCCACGCCCCCGCGAGGGGGCGACCGCACGTTGCAGGAGGAGCACGCCCACGAGCTGGAGTTTCAATCCACGCCCCCGCGAGGGGGCGACGTGGCCGCCCGGCTGTAGGAGGGACGCGATGCGCATGTTTCAATCCACGCCCCCGCGAGGGGGCGACGGTTGTGAACCCTGATGCCGCGTTGCGCCTGATTGTTTCAATCCACGCCCCCGCGAGGGGGCGACCGCCTCCTGCCAGAACGTCGCGGCGAACCGGAGGTTTCAATCCACGCCCCCGCGAGGGGGCGACCAGGCAAGCAGCGTTGTTCCCGCTCCTGCAAAAGTTTCAATCCACGCCCCCGCGAGGGGGCGACAGGACGAGGACCGGGCGGGCAACCACAAGCAGCAGTTTCAATCCACGCCCCCGCGAGGGGGCGACACCGCATGGTCATTTGGATGGTCGCGTGCCCAAGTTTCAATCCACGCCCCCGCGAGGGGGCGACCGTCGGCGGCGGCGTACACGGCGGCGCCCACGGCGTTTCAATCCACGCCCCCGCGAGGGGGCGACCCTCTGTGAGCAGCAGCGTCGTCGCCCGGTACTCGTTTCAATCCACGCCCCCGCGAGGGGGCGACCGACATCGTTGACCGCCTCATCGAGAGGTACAGGTTTCAATCCACGCCCCCGCGAGGGGGCGACAGGCGCGCATCCTGGCCCTAGCGGACGAGCGGCCCGTTTCAATCCACGCCCCCGCGAGGGGGCGACACGCCCCGCGCTCCACCACGCCCATCTGGTTGAGGTTTCAATCCACGCCCCCGCGAGGGGGCGACACCCGGTCGATGTACTCGGTGGGCACGTCCTCGTGGTTTCAATCCACGCCCCCGCGAGGGGGCGACCTGGGCGGGCGAAGCCCCGCCCCGCCCGCCCAGGTTTCAATCCACGCCCCCGCGAGGGGGCGACCTGGCGCTGGCCAGGGGCAAGGAGGAGCGGATGCAGTTTCAATCCACGCCCCCGCGAGGGGGCGACACTCCCGCATCCGCTGCTCCCGCTTGGTGAGCACGTTTCAATCCACGCCCCCGCGAGGGGGCGACCCCGGCGCCCCTGCTCCAGGTCCTCCCCGGCCACGTTTCAATCCACGCCCCCGCGAGGGGGCGACGCGGCGGGCGGCCTCGGCCCGGGTCGAGCGGGCCGTTTCAATCCACGCCCCCGCGAGGGGGCGACCCGCCCCTCGTCCCGGTCCATGTGCCGCGCCACGTTTCAATCCACGCCCCCGCGAGGGGGCGACCAGGTTCCGTCCCCAGGCCCGCACCACGAACCAGTTTCAATCCACGCCCCCGCGAGGGGGCGACGTCGTCACGGGCTTGCCCGTGTATGCCAGGATCGAGTTTCAATCCACGCCCCCGCGAGGGGGCGACTGCCCGGCTTCTACCGACCGGGGTTTCTGGCTTTTTCAAGGCGCTGGCGCGAACGCACGGAGGCGGCGTATATTCTTTTTCCGCCAACGCGCCATTAACGATGCAACACTTTGAATTTATTTGGTTTAATTTCAGCGCGAACCTCACGGGATTTTGCAGGACGCTAGGGGTTCGCGCGGGGTCACCGCCCCATGCACTTTCGCCCGCCTCTCGCCTTTCATCCACGCCCGCGCTTCCCATCCCACGTTTCTCCCGCCTGTTCACACTACCAGCGGCCCATCCAAATCCACCGGTTCCTTGATTCCCACATGCTCCACACGGCGCTTCCCCTCGCGGCCCAGGCGGTAAAATCGCAGGCTGTCACGTTGCGGGTCCATGGCCGCGATCAGCTTGTGGCGCAATGCCTCCCATTGTGCCGGGTCCACCTCACACTCGAAGACCGAGAACTGCACACGCTGCCCGTAGTCCAGGCACAACTTGGCCATTCGCCGCAGTCGCGCCCGCCCCGCGCGGTCTTCGGTGTTCACGTCGTAAGTCACAAGCATCAGCACACCTATCTCCACAAAAACGGCGGGTAACCGTCCATCTCGCCGCGCAGGTGCCGCGCCAGCAGCAGGGCCTGCACGTGCGGTAGCAACCCCACCGCGACCTTCTCGTCGAGGAACGGATGCATGACCTCCTCCTGTTTGCGCTTCTGCCACGCCACGAGCACCTGTTTCCGGGCCTCGTCTGTCAGCAGCACTCCGCCGGTACCGCCGCGCGTAAAGTCGTCGGGCCGCACCTGTTTACGGTTGATGAGCGACAGCACCAGCCGGTCGGCCAGCCAGGGGCGGAATTCTTCCATCACGTCCAAAGCCAGGCTCGGCCGTCCCGGCCTGTCGCGGTGCAAAAAACCCACCTGCGGGTCCAGCCCCACGGCCTCCAGGGCCGAACGCACATCGTGAGCCAACAGGGTGTAGAGAAAAGACAAGAGGCAGTTCACGGCGTCCAGAGGCGGACGGCGGCTGCGAGTGGTGAAGCCAAAGGCCGGGTCATCCACGCGCACCAACTGGCCGAAGACACCGAAATAGGCCGCCGCCGCCTCACCCTCGATACCGCGCACGGAGTCGTCCGTGGCCGCACGGGCGGCTCGCTCGGCCATGTCCGTGAAGCCCCGGGCCACGGCCTCCAGGGGCGCGGCGTCCATGTCGGCCCCGTGGTCGCGCAGGGCGCGGCGCACCACGGCCCGGCAGTTGAGCAGCTTGCCCTGCACAAAGCAGCGCGCCAGTCCGGCGCGGCCCGGGGCGCTGTCGGCCCGGCGATACTGCTCGCGGCGCAGCAGCACGTTGCCCGACACCGGCCCGCGCACGCTGGCCAGGAACCGTCCGTGCTCGCTCAGAAAGCTCACGCCCACGTCCGCTTCGGCGCAGGCACCCAAAAGCGCCGGGCTGGCGCTGACCTGCCCGAAACAAACCACGCCCCCCAGGCCGTGCAACGGCACGCGCAGGCGCGTTTCGTGCTCCACCCGCACGGCCACGGCCTCTCCGTCCTTAGCCAGGTAGGCCCCCTGGGCGGTCACATACAGCGTGTTCAGCAGCCTGCGCATCAATCCTCCTGCGGCTTTTGCCCTGGCCGGGTCCGCCGGGCCCGGCCCTGCGGCGAAGGCTCGGGCGGCGCGCCCCCGGCTTGCTCGTCGCCGGGCGGCTCGTCGTGCCGGGCCCGCGCCAGATAGCGCGCCACGCTGCGCCGCCCCCGGCCCAGGGCCCGGGCGCGGCACAGGTTGTCCATGGAGCACAGGCGGCAATGCGGACCGAATTCCGGCAAGGGTGTGACCCCGGCATCCAGCAGTGCGTGCAGCGCAAGGGCCAGCTCGCGCACCCGTCCGCGCAGGGCCTCGCCCAGGGGCACCTCCTCGCGGCGGCGCGTGGTGGCGTAGAACAGCGCGCCCACGGGCACGGAGCGCCCGGTCATCTCTTCGATGCACAGGGCCTGGGCGCAGAGCTGCACGCGGTCGGCGTCGTGCTTCTTGGGGCGCCCGAGCTTGTACTCCACGGGGCAGGGCCCGGCGGCGGTGAACTCCACGGCATCGGCCCGGCCCGCCAGCCCCAGGGCCAGGGAGCGCAGGGGCAGCCCGAACTCCGTGGGCACGCCCCTGCGCCGCTCCATGCCCGGCGTATCCACCCGCTCGTGCAGCAGCCGCCCGCGCACCGTGTACAGGTTCTCGTCCCAGGCCTGCTCAAGGTGGATGAGCGCGCACTGGCGCGGACAGAAGGCCAGATGCTGCAAGGCCGAGATGGGCAGCAGGTCGGCCTCGGAGTACACCCCGGTCCCCTCTTACAGTCGCCGGGTGACTTTGACCCCGGCGGGCGCCCCGGCCTCGTCCACGGTTATGGCGTAGTCCTCGAAAGCCCGGGCCGGGGTCGCGGAATCAGTGACCCGCGCGGCCTTGACCAACTCGAAGAGCTTATGAGCCGGAGCATTGCCCAGGGCGCTTTCGTGCTCGAAGACGATAAGTGCGCGCGAGGCCATTTTGCCGCGCGCGGCGGAGTGGTCGTGCTCGAACATGCTTTCCAGGGCCTGCCAGAGCAGTTCCAGATCGTCGGGGCAGAACCCGGTCTGCGCCGCCAGGTGAGCCGAAATGAAGCCTTCGGCGCGGTACAGGCCGTAAGGCACGATGGATTTGCGGCCCATGGTCCGGTTGTCGCCGCCCTGCTCGGCGGCCTCGCGCTCGGTGGCCACGGCCATGCGCGTGATGGACACGTCCAGCGGCACCACAGGGTCCACACTACGGGCAAAGGCGAGCTGCACCGGGCCGCGCACCTGGCCGCAGTTGAATTCCTTGAGGGACATAACGGCTCCGAAGGTCCGCACGTCGAAGAAGTTCCGACACATCCAGGCCCGAGCCTGGGCCGTCTTGTCGGCCTTCTTGTCCACCTCACCCAAAGCCTCGTGGGCTCGCTGCTGCTGAGCGGTCAGCACGGCCTTTTCGCGCACATAGATCTCGTAGGGCGCGGCGTTGCCCTTGGCCAGTTCCACGTAATTCCTGACCTTGCGCTTCAGGCACACGTCGGTGACCAACCCCCGGCTGGTTTCGGGATCCAGGCGCGGCAGATTGCCCGCGTCGGGATCACCGTTGGGGTTGCCGTTCTCCACGTCGAAAAAGAGCACGAATTCATAACGGTTCTTGATGGGCTCGGGCATGGAATCATCCTCCTTGATTACGCGGCGTCGTCGGGGTTGGTGGTCTGGTCGTCGGTTTCGGCCTTGCGCCACAGGGCGTTGCGTTGCTGGTAATAGCCCAGGGCGAACTCGCCCTGGGCTGCCACGGACAGGTGCGCCGGGAATGCGGACAGGTCTTCCATGATCTCGCCCAGGCGCTTGTCGGAAACGTAGCCGTACTTGGCCTTGGCGATATGGTGCTGGGCCAGCTTGATGAGCTTGGGGAAAACCGCCCGGGGCGTGGCGGAGGCCGCGCCGTAGAAGCGATCCTTGATGGTGGCGTTGATGCCCGGCAGGGCGTCCTGCTGGGCCTTTTCCAGCACGGCGAACAGTCGCCCCAGACGATAGCCGATGTTCGCTTTTGCGGTATCCAGAGTCATGCCGACCTCCTTGTGTTGCGCGTCCTGGGCGCGGGTAAAATAGGCCTTGAGCAGCGCGGCGCGCAGGTAGGAAACCTCGTGATCCGCGCGGATGCGTTCGATGATCGTGGTCAGCAGGCTGTGCGGATAGGGCCGCCCTGCGAGGATGGCGCGCATGATGGCCCCGCCCAGCACCGGCGGGATATTCTCGGTCTTGCGCAGCGGCGCCAGCTCGATGAGCAGTTGCCACAGGCCCGGGAACTCGGGCTCGCGCTCCGAGCGGCGCTCCATGGCCAGGGCGCGGAAGTGCCGCCCCAGGCGCCGTCCCATCTCGCCTACGGACGTGGCTTCGAAGAAGCGCACCGCTAAGCGCGCCGCGTTGGGTGCCAGGCCCAGCACGTAGAAGCCCACGGCGGCATCGCCCAACTCGGCGGGGTTCTTGCCGTCGCGGATGGCCTCCAGGGCCGCCCGCACCTTCTGCGCGGTTCCGCCGTCCTCCGCCGGGGCGCCTTCGGCCGCGTCGTCGTCCATCCGGGCGCCCAGGAACAGGCCGAACAGCTCTTCCATCCCTGCGGGCGCCTCGGTCCAGAAGACCGTGGTGGCGTCGCCGATCTGCACCGTGCGGCGGCTGCCCCGGCGCAACAGGCGGTTCAGAGCAGTGGAATAGGCAAAGGTCGCGGACTCGGAAACAGGCGCGTTGAAGTTCTGCTCCTTGCCATGGGACGTAAAGGCATCGCAGTTGAAGGACACCAACGCCGCCCCCGAAGACTGGGCGCCACGCACCCCCTTGATGGAAGGGTGCAACCGGGCCACGGCCCCGCGTTGCCCGGTGATCAGGCAAAACGCGGTCTCGCCTTCGCCTGCCCCGACGCCCAGAGCCTCCCAGGCCGCGCGAGCTGCCGGGCGCTCATGCACATAGCCCCGCTCACCATCCAGGCGAAAGATCACGTTCCAACCCGCCACATCCTCCCAGGGCTGGAAGGCACCAATGACCTCGGCGGCCCGCTCGGGCTCCCAGGCCGCCAAAAAGGCGCGCACGGAGGCCAGCCCGGCGTCCTGCACGGCCATAGCGGGAGCCTGCGGCCCGACGGTGGCGCGGTGGACGAGGTCGCGGAAGGCCTGGAAGCATTCCAGGGCTCGATCGGGTTTGCCCTTGGCGTCCGCCCCAAGCACGTAGCCGGTGTTGTCCCACAGGAAATTCGGGGCCACAGCCACAGTACGCTTCACCGCAGCCGGAACGAACATTTCCTGGGGCAGCCGTTTCTTACCTTGCGCGCGGCGCAGGTCCTCCACGGCCAACAGTTTCCCTTGGGGTGACAGCACCAGGGCGAAGTGCATCTTTTCGTTGCTGTACCCGGGCCGGGGTACGTCCTGATCCGGGTCATCGGCCAAGCGCTGATAATAGGCGTACAAAGCTTGCAGGATCATGCGCGCACCTCCACCGACTCCAAAGGCGGCACGTCTATGACGCCATCGCTCATGCGCGCACGGAAGAAACGGGCCTCGCGCTCGCCGTCCTGACCATAGACCAGGTCGTGCAGCATCCAGCCCAGGTCGCGCTGGCCGAGCAGGGCGTCGTCGGGCTGCGGGGGCGCGCCATCCAGGGGTTCAAAGCAGGCCGGAAATTCGCGGCAGCCCAGGTAGGGCCCATGGAAGCACTGGCCCTTGGCCGCGCGACGCAGGAACATTTCGCGGTGCTTGGCGCTGTTGCGTCCGTCCGCGTCGCGGGCCTCGAAATGAGCGTCAATGACGTAGCACACATCGCGCAGCAGCAGGGTGGCCCGCTGCTGGCGCGCATCCTCGACAACGATCTCCACCGGGCTCACGCCGTCGCGCATGGCCTTGGTCACGTTGCCCAGGGGCAACTTGTGCCCCACCTCATTGCGCCGCACGGTATCGAAACGAATGGGGCTGAGGACACGGATGCGGTCCACCACCCAGGCGATGGCCGGCTTCCAGTAGATGGCCTCCAGCAGCCCGCGTGCCGCCGAGGGCGTAATCACGTCGTAGCTCACGCGCTCGGATTTGAACTCGGGCCGGGTGAAGCAAGCATACTCCCCCCAGACCTTGAGGCTCACGCCGTAGGACATGGGCACCTCCTTCGGGTTTTCATACCGTCAACTCCTCCGCATCCCAAACCGCCGGGTCGTCCAGGCACAACCCCAGGTCATCGCGGTACAGGCCTATGTTTTCCAGCACGGCACACTCCGGGGTCACCAGCCGGGCCGCGCCAGCGGCCAGGAGCGCGTCGCGCGCCCGGGGCGGCAGGGTCACGATGTAGCGTTGCAGCCGTCGCAACAACCGGGCCGGGAACTCGGCGTATTCCAGTTCCCGCACGACGGCCCGCGCGGTATCGTCCCAAGGGATCACGACGGGAACTGAATATTCATCAACAATTTTCACGGCCTTTGCAATCTCCGGGAACGGAAAATCCTGGCTGCCGCCACCCTCTTCAATGCGCGCCAGGATCTGTTCCCGGTCCAGCCATTCGCCTTCGCGCCAGTACAATTCCTGAAAATAGGCCCGCGTGGCGGCCAGGGCCAGCGGGTCCGCGCCATGGCGGCGCAGGGTGGTTCGCGCCGCCTCCACGGGCCGTGTCAAAAACGACGGCGGTTTTCCCGTCGGCGAAAGCCCGCCCCCGGGGGCAAACAGAAAAACATCGCCCCAGGGCAACCGGCCCTCGCGGTTGCAGCGCCCGGCGGCCTGCGCCAGGGAATCCAGCCCGGCCAAGGCCCGGTACACCACCGGAAGGTCCAAATCGACCCCCGCCTCAACCAACTGCGTCGAGACAACCCGGCACGGCAGACGGTCCAATAGCCGTTGCCGGATGCGCCCCAACTGCCGGGAGCGGTGTGCCGGGCACATGCTGGCCGAAAGGTGGAAAAATCCGTTTTCCCAAGCGGAACTTTCGGCGTTGTCTCCGTCCCGCTGCCCGGCCAGGAGCGTATAGACCCGCCGGGCCTGGGCCCGGGTGTTCAGGATACACAGCACTTGATCATGGCCCGCCAAGCGGGCGGCCAGCGCCGCATCGTCCAGGGAGCCCAGGTCCGTCACTCGGGTACGGCGCAACCGGGCGTAAAGCTCTTCGGGCTCCGGGGCGATTTCGCGTACCCCGTCCAGGCCATCCGGCAGTTCCCCCTTGTTCAGGGCGGGCTGAGTGGCCGTGCAGAGCACCGCGCTCGTGCCGTAATTGGTGCAAAGTTCGCGCAGGGCCTCCAGGCAGGGCCGCAGGTACTCCGTGGGCAGCATCTGGGCTTCATCCAGGACCACCACGGAACGGGCGATGTTGTGCAGCTTGCGGCAGGCCGAGCGTCTGGACGCGAACAGGGACTCGAAGAACTGCACGCTGGTGGTGACGACCACGGGCGCATCCCAGTTCTCCACGGCCAACCGGGCGCGGCGGGTTTCCTGACCTTCGTCGGCCTCGTCGGGCCATTCGAAGTTGGAATGGTGTTCCAGCACCGCTTCCGGCCCCAGGTCGCCCAGCGCCATGCGGAAGACCGCCGCGTTCTGTTCGATGATATTGGTATAGGGAATGACGTAGATGACACGGCGCAGGCCATGGGTCAGGGCATGGTTCAGGGCGAAGCTCAGGGAGGCCAGGGTCTTGCCGCCGCCGGTGGGCACCGTCAGGGAAAACAAGCCGGGAGCCTGCGCGGCCCGCTCGCCGCATGCCGCCAGAACTTCGGCCCGCAGGGCGTTCACCGCCGTAGGCTGTGCGTCGGCGGCCAGCACGGCCATATGCGCGGCCAGCCGCTGGCGCAGATCCGGCAAAGCCGGATACCCGCTGCGCCACGCGGCCCGGTTCGGGTCCATGAACGCTTCGGTACACAACGAATCGGCGTCCACCAGGCAGGAAAACAGCATCCGGATGAAAAACATGAGCTGGAATCCGACGGTCCGCCTGCGCAGGGCCAGCGGCAGCCCCGGCAGAGCCGCCAACAGGGTTTCCGCTTCGGGCGACAGGGCCACGCCAGGTGGCACAGACTTTTGCAATCGCCGAGGAAGATCGGTCACCCCGTCGGGCAGGCCGCTGTGATGCCCGGCGACCGCATAGGCCAGCAGCTTGCCCAGAATCTTGGGGCCATGGCGCTCGGCGAGCACCGCCCCGGCGGAGGAATGATCCGGCCCGCGTTTTGGCCCGCACCCGGCGGCGCTGGCCCGCAGATACTCCTGCACCCCGGCCCCGGCCTTGCCGATGTCGTGCAGCAGCGCGGCGGCCTCGCCCCAGGGCTGCGCTCCGAAGGCGGCGGCGAACGCTCCCGCGCGTTCCGCCACGGCGCGCAGGTGGGCGTCCAGAGGCTCCCATTCCGATTCGGGCCTGTTCGGGAGGGTATGGGCGTAGTGCATGGACATGCATATATCTTCTGACGCATATAAGTAAATTATAAAACGCCAAGCCTGCGGTTACCGCAACATGGACTTCTTCATGCTCGGGATCATGGACATTCACGAGGTCAAAGACGCCTCAACCGGATGAACCCAAAAAAACCGGGGAGGTCGCACTCCGGCCTCAGCAATGCCGAAGGTTTTGCTATGCCGTGACGGGTCGACGACTTCACCCGCTCCCCGCCCGCCATCGGAAACGCTATTGCTCTTTGAATCAATATACAATTTCATTACACTGCGACACACAGCCTTTCATCCCGGCCAAGCCCACGCAAAAGGCCCCCGGCAACAGCAATGCCGGGGGCCTCTCTTTATGGCATGATACGGGCCGACACATGCTGTCGGAGAAAAAATAAAGGTGTACACTGAAATCTCCAAAACGATTTGAAATCACGTGACGGAGATTTCGGTCAATTTCTTAGAAGATGTGCGCCGAAAAACAAGGCTCCAAAGGAAACGACTCAAAGGCTAAAATATAAAGTTACGTACTCAAGGTTCGAGCAATACTCAATCCATGCCTGTGCACGTCCGATGCGCCACACCAACAGCGATTACATCCGGCCCACTCTATTTTTTACGAACCATCTGCATTCTGAGAACGAAAACGGAGCCGATAGTTGCCCTGAAAGGTGCCAAAGGCAATGCGATTCCTGTCCGTCTTCGGTGTCGATATGCGGAGTCGTCTGGCCCCCCCCCTGGCCGCCCGGCCTGGGCGGCGGGCATTTCGGGAATCCGGGCGGCCCGCCCCTCCTCCACTAGGTTCTCTTCAACCGATCAATGTCCTGGGTCATGCCCAGGATGAGCAGCACGTCGTCGGCCTTGATGGATGCGTCGGCGGAGGGGACCAATTCGATGCCGGAAGGGCGGCGGATGCCGATGACGAAGACGTTGTGATTGGCGCGCAGGTTCAGCTCGGCCAGGCTGTGCCCGATGAAGCCGGGCGGGGGCGTGATCTGGACGAGGCTGAAGTCCTCCTCCAGGGGGATGAAATCCAGTACGTTGGGCGTGGACAGGCCGCGGGCGACCTTCTTGGCCATGTCCTTTTCGGGGTTCATGGTGTCCGTGGCGCCGACGAGCTTCAGAATCTTGGCGTGGTCGTCGTCCAGGGCCTTGACCAGGACCTTGCGCACCCCGAGCTCGCGCATGTGCAGGCTGAGCAGGATGCTCGTGCTGATGCTCGTTCCGGTGCTGATGACCACGGTGTCCATGTGCTGCAGGCCGAGCTGGGCGAGCTTCTCGCGGTCCCTGGCGTCCAGCAGGATGGCCTCCGTGCAGTAGGGGGCTATCTGGTCCACCTGGTTCTTGTCGTTGTCTATGGCCACGACCTCGTTGCCTTCCTCGTACAGCGACTTGGCGATCTGGAAACCGAACTTGCCGAGGCCGATGACGGCGAAGCGCTTCATTGGCTCCTCCTATCCGATCATGACGCTTTCCTCGGCCAGCTCGAAGCCCCGGTTGGGCTTCGCCCCCGCGACGAGGTAGGCGAACGTGAAAACACCGACGCGCCCGATGAACATCATCAGGATGACGATTCCTTTGCCCCAGGCGTTCAGTTCCCCGGTGGCCCCCATGGACAGCCCGACGGTTCCGAAAGCCGACACGAGTTCGAAGAGGTAGGCCAGGAAGCGCTCGTGGCCGACGCCGACGGCCTCGTGCCCCGAGGTGAAGAGCAGCAGCAGGAACAAGCCGAAGATGAGGCTCGCCGACAGGGCCACCAGGGCCAGGGCCCGGCTCACTGTCTCGTGGGGAAGGCTCCTGTGGAACAGGTTGACCCGCACCCTGCGGCGGATGCGGCCCAGCGCGAAGGCGCCGAGGACCGCCAGGGTCGTGGTTTTGATCCCGCCGCCGCAGGAGCCCGGCGAGGCCCCGACGAACATCAGGAAAAAGACGAAGCACAGCGTGGCGCTGGTCAGCCCGCCGATGTCCACCGTGTTGAAGCCCGCCGTGCGGCAGGTCACGGACTGGAACACCGAGGCGAGCAGCGCCTCGCCCGGCCCCAGGCCGCGCAGGGCGTTGTCGCGCTCGCCCAGCCAGAACAGCAGCGTCCCGGCCACGATGAGCATCGCGGTGGTCCACAAAACCACCCGGGTCTGCACGGCGAGTCTCGACCGGCGCCCCTTCAGCGCCCGCTGGTACAGGTCGTACCCCACGGGAAATCCGAGGCCTCCGGTGACGATGAGGGCGCAGACCGTGACGTTCAGCAGCGCATCGCTGCGGTAGGCCATGAAGCTGTCCGGGAACAGGGAGAACCCGGCGTTGCAGAAGGCCGAGACGGAGTGGAACGCCGCCAGGTACATGGCCCGACCCGGGGCGTGGTGCTCGACGAAGACGTGGAACAACAGCGCCGTGCCGAGCAGCTCCGCCAGCGCCGTGAACACGAAGATCGAGCGGATGAGGCCCAGGATGTCCTCCCGGGGGGCATGGGAGAACGTGCCGTGCATGACCCGCAAGTGGGTGAACGGCAGGCTCTTGCCGAAGAGCTGGTAGATCATCACCGTGTAGGTCATGATGCCCAGGCCCCCGGCCTGGATGAGCCCCAGGATGACGCCCTGGCCGAGTCCGGTGAAGTGCGTCCCGGTGTCCACCACCACAAGCCCCGTGACGCAGATGGCCGAGGTTGCGGTGAACAGCGCATCGAGCAGGGAGATGCCTTCCTGTGTGGTCGCCGCCGGGATCATAAGCAGGGCCGTTCCTGCGGCGATGGCCGCCAGGAAACTGCCCAGGACGAGCGCCGCAGGCCCGAAATGGCGCGCCGTCTTCCTGCGCACGGTCAGTGCTCCGCCAGGGCCCGGACGATTCGGGGCGCGTCCCGGGCCACCTTGAACAGGGCCACGAATACCACGAACATCTCCAGCCGCCCCAGGAACATGCCCGCCGTTTCCACCCACAGGACTCCCGTCGGGGCTCCTGCCCCCGTGATCCCCACGGAAAGGCCAACGGTGCCCAGGGCCGAGGCGAATTCAAACAGGCAATCGCGCAGGGGATAGCCGTGCGCCGCCAGCACACAGACGCCCAGCGCCCACAGGGTCAGGTAGAAAACAAGGAAGATGCCGGTCTCGGCGATGCGTGGGGTGTCCATATATTCCGTGTTCCGGCCATGGCTGATGGTCAGGGGCTGCAGGGCCCCACGGGGCCGTGCCCTGCGGCGGATTTCCCAGATGACGGCGTTCAGCATCAAGACGGCACGGTACTGCTTCAGCCCTCCCGCCGTAGACCCGCTGCCCCCGCCCACGAGCATGAGCAGAATCAGGATATGCAGCCCCAGGGCGTTCCAGGCGCTGTAGCCCACGGTGTTGAATCCGGTTGTCGTGGCGGCGCTGGCCACCTCGAACAGGGCCACCCGCAGGGCCCTGGTCCACGGTGCGTAAAGATCCCCGACCACGAACAGCAGCACGCAGAGCCCACCCAGCAGGATGGAGACGATGGCGAAGCGCAGTTCGCTGTTGCGCCATACGGCCCGCAGCCTCCCGGTCAGCAGCAGGTGCGCCGTCAGGAAGTTGAGCGACCCCAGGATCATGAAGACCACAGTCACGCCCTCGACCACAGGGGAATCCCAGGCCCCGATGCTTTCGGGTCGCGTGGAGAAGCCTCCGGTGGAGATGACCGTGAAGGCGTGGTTCAGCGCGTCGAACCAGGACATGCCCGCCAGGGCGTAGGCCAGGGTGGCGGCGGCGGCGTAGCCGCAGTAGATCGTGACGACCAGGGCCGCGGACTTGCGCACGTGGGGCAGAAGTTGATCCGTGCGGCCCTCGGCCCCGGGCAGGCCGGTGCCCGCCGGTCCGGTGACCGCCGCGAGCATGATAATCGCGAGCCCCGCGCCACCGGTGCACTGCATGATGCTGCGCCACAGCAGCACGAGCCGGGGAGCCGTTGTCACGTCCACCACGGACAGGCCCGTGGTGGTCAGGCCGCTTACGGACTCGAACAACGCCTGGGTCGGCCCCAGGCCCAGGATGCCGACGAACGGCCAGGCCGCCCCGATGCAGGCTCCGGCCCACCCCAGGACGACGATGACGCCGCCCTCGGCGATGTCCAGGGCATGTGACATCCGGCCATGGAACGGCAGCCACAGGCCGAGCCCGGCGGCCAGGAGCCCACCCGCAGGGACAAGGAAGTGCGGCGTAAGCGCGGCTTCTTCCGGGAAGAACGGCAGGCCCGCGAGGGGCGCCAGCAGGAGCAGCCCGGTCAAGGCCCAGAGCAGCCCCGTGTAGGCCAGAATCACGCCGTAGCGGCGCACGACATCGCGCCGGAGCGGGCTGGTGCGGATCATGCGCGTCGCCCCTCGCCGGTCAGCACCCGGATGACCGCTGCGTGGTTGTCCGGCTGGGTCAGAACGGTGAGCCGATCCCCTGCCTCCAGCCGTGTGTCGCCGCCGGGGATGACGGGCCGCCCCTCGCGGATGATGCAGGCCACGAGACCGCCAACGGGCAGCCGGACCTCGGCCAGGGTCTTCCCGGCCACTGGCGAAGGCGCCTCCAGGACGATCTCGGTAAGGTTCACGCCCCCCTCGTCCAGGGGCACGAGGTTGAGCACGCTCTGGGTTTCGACCCGGCGTTCGATGATGGTAGCCAGCAGGTGGGTGAGGGTAAAGGCGCGGGTCACCCCGAGCCGCTGGAAGACGTCCACCATCTCGGGGTCGTTGACCAGGGCCACCGTGCGGGCGACCCCGAAAAGACGCAGCGCACTCTGGCAGATGACCAGATTGTCCTCGTCGCGCGGGGATATGGCCAGCACGACGCTCATGTCCTCGGCCCCGGCCTCGCGCAGCACGTCCGGGTTGCTGGGGTCGCCCACGATCACCAGGGCCTTGAGGCGCCGCGAGAGCGTCTTCCCCCCGGCGGCGTCCGGCGTGACGATGGTCACCTGATGCCCCTGGGAGATGAAGTCGCAGGCCAGGAAGAATATCCGGTGCCCCTCTCCGGCGATGAGTATGCGCAAAACGGGCATCAGCTTCCCTCCTTGTCTGCTCCGGCCATGGCCGCCAGGAACACGTCGCCCGCCACGGAAGCGGGGCTGACCATGGGCAGGCCGAGTTCGTCGCACAGCCCGGCGCGTCCGGATTCAAGCACCCGAGCCAGGACATTGCGCACGCCGAAAACCTCGCGCGCGGCCTGGGCCACCAGGATGTTCAAGTTGTCGTTGTCCGTACAGGCCAGGACCGCGTCCGCCTTGTCGAGCGCAAGGGTACGCAAGGTTTGGAATTCCGAGGCGTCGGCCTCGACGCTGTAGCCGCTGAACTCGCCGCTGAGCGCGCCGAAGGCCTGAGGATTGCGATCCGCGACGATGACGTAGCGGCCCTTTGCGGACAGATTGTTGGCCACGTAGGAGCCCAGGCGGCCACAGCCGACGACAACCACGGTCAGGCTGCGTCCGAACGGGGAATGATGGGTCATGGTTCAGCCCTCCCCGCCAGTGCCTTCACCCAGGTTGATGGCCCGGGCTTCGGGCAGCGCGCCCATGATCCGCTCCAGGTTCTCGCGGGCCGGGCTGTGGGACTGGTCGGCCCAGTAGGCGGTGCGGTAGTTGTCGATGGCTTCCCGCCTGCGGCCCTGGATCTCATGGATGGCACCCAGGAGGTTGAAGACGTCAGCCCTGCGGGGTTCGATGCCCGAGGCCCGGAGCAGGACCTCCAGGGCGGCGTCGAAGTTGCGCCTGTTGATGTGCCGTTTGGCCAGCTCGAGGTATTCCTCGACCAGCCGCACGGAGTCGGGGTCCAGGACCTCCCTGCGCAGTACCGCCAGCACCAGGAAGCGGATTTCCTCCGGCGTGAAGGGCTTTTGGATGTAGTCCACCGCACCGAGCTTCATGGCCTCCACGGCGTTCTCCACGCTGCCATGCGCCGTGATGATGATGAAGCGCACGTCGGGCCTGTGGGCAGCCACCTCGCGCAGCACGGCCATACCGTCCATTCCCGGCATTTTGAGGTCCAGCAGCACCACGGCGTAGTCCTTGGCTACGAGCATTTCCAGGGCCTCTTCGCCGTTCATGGCCGTGTCCACGGGAGCGATACTTCCCAGAGCTTCGGACAGCGTGAGGCGGATGTTCTTCTCGTCGTCCACGACGAGGATGGGACGTCTTTCCTGCATGGTTTCCTCCGCAGCCGCTCAGACCAGCGGCAGAGTGAAGGTGAAGGTGCTGCCCTTGCCGGGCTCGGACTCAACCCAAATGGCCCCGCCGTGCGCGCGGACGATCTCTCGGCAGATGGAGAGCCCCAGGCCGCTGCCGCCGCTGGTGCGCTCCGACTTGAGCTGCACGAACTTGTCGAAGATCTTGCCCTGGAATTCCCTGGGGATGCCCTCGCCGTCGTCGGCCACGGAGAAATGGACGAATTCACCGGCCCGGACGGCCCGGACGTCGATGCGCCCCCCTGCGTCGGTGTGGCGCAGGGCGTTCCCCGCGAGGTTCACCAAGACCCAGGTGATCTTGTTGGGATCGGCCCGGACCGAGGGCGCGTCCGGGGCGCACTGCGCGCGCAGGGCGACGGCCTTCTGCCCGGCCTGACCGGCCAGGACGGAAACGGCCTTGTCGCACAACAGCCCCGGGGGCACGCTCTCGAATTCCATCTCCATCCGCCCGGCCTCGATGCGCGACAGGTCCAAGAGTTCGGTGACCAGCGCCTTCAGCCGCTGCACGTCCTCCTGGGCGATGCGCAGCAGTTCCCGTTCACGATCGTCGAAGCGCTCCAGACCCCGCTCCAGCAGTAGGTCGACGCTCATGCCTATGCTGGTCAGGGGAGTCCGCAACTCGTGCGAGGCGGTCATGACGAATTCCGACTTGAGGCGATCCAGTTCGTGCAGCCGGGTCACGTCGCGAAGCACGAGCAGCACCCCGAGGACCTTGTCGCTGCCCCCGCGCACGGGGGTCACGGAATACTGGAAGTAGCTGGTCTTCTCGCCTTCGGTGACGTCCAGGATGGCTTGCTCGGCGGGGATGTCCGGCTGGCGGCCGGTTTCGGCGGCCTGCTTCACCTGCGCGAAGATCTGCTCTCGCCCCAGGGCCTCCAGGACGCCGTCGCCCCGCACATCGTCGCGGCGCACCCCAAAGATGCGGCAGGCCAGGGGGTTGAGGTCGCTCACGGCGAGATTCATGTCGATAACCACGATCCCGTCGTCCACGCTCTGCAGGATGGCTTCCGTCTTGCGCTTCTCGGCCAGGATGTTGCCGATGTTCAGGTCGTGATAGTGCCGCAGGCGCCGCGCCATGCGGTTGAACTGCGCCGACAGGTCGGCGAGCTCGTCGCCGCCCCGTTCCGGGACTTCCACGCCGTAGTCGCCCTCTGCCAAGCGCAGGGTCGCCTCGCGCATGCGTTCCACCGGGCGGGCCAAGCGGGAGGCCAGGATGAAGCTCAACAGCAGGCCGAAGCCGATGACCACCGCACCTGTGCTGACGGTGCTCCAGATCGCCCGCTGAGCAAGGCGCTGGGCCTGCTCGCTGGCATCGACCATGGTCGCCTGGTTGATCTGCCGCAGGGCGGTGCAGGACTTGCGGACTTCGTTGAACAGGGGCAGGACCTCGCGCGAATAGGTCCCGGAGGCCGACGGCTCGCCCGCGGGCAGGGCGAACATACCCGCAACGTGTTCCACATAGCGCCCGTAGACGCCCTCGATGGTCCCGAGGATCTCCCGTTCTCCGTCGATGGTGATGTTGTCCTTGGCGCGGCCGAGCCATTGCTGGAATTCGCCCTGGCGGGAGCGGAACTGACTCATGGCTCCGGCGTCGATGCCCAGCATGTGGGCCAGCAGTGCGCTGTCCTGGCGCTCGACGGCGTTGATCATGTTCTCGGCGGCGAGGATGGACTTGTAGTTCTCGCGCAGGATGGAGTCCGAGGCCTGGCCCAGGGTGGAGAGATTGGCCACGGACCAGCCGATGCCCACGGCCATGAGGCACAGCGCGAAGCCGTAGCCCAAGAGTATCCGCGAACGCAGCGTCCGGAGCGACCGGAATGGGATGCCCTTCATACGACGTCTCCCGGGGGATGAGGTTGCCGGTAGAACTCACATCGCACGTGGTGCGGACAGCAGCAATAGTCGCGCAGCCTGTCCCCCCCGATGACCATGCGGTTGGCATAGGCCCCGCACAGGGGCAGTTCGTGCCCGCCGGGGGTCGCCTGGTGCCCGAGGTACGGGCAGACGCTGTGCAGCACGTCACGCGGAGGGCCGCCCCCGAGTGCTTCCCAGGGGAATGCGTCGACCTTGGCCCGCGCCGCCAGTTTCGCGAAGGCGTGCACCGTGGCGAAGCAAACCCGATCCACGCGCATCTCCCGCAACCATTCCAGCAGGTCCCGGTGGGGCTCCGGCAGCAGCGCGACCACCAGGAGGCCGGAACCGTCCGCGCCCGGCTTCAGATGGCGGCACAGGTCGAGCAGGGTCTCGCGTTCGCCCAGGGTCGCGCCGTGGAAGGAGACGAAGACCGCCCGCACCCCGGCCTCCCCGGCCAGGCGGAGGCAGCGCAGGGGGGAACGCACGCGCGCCACGGCGGCGGGCATGCGCGGGCCGTCTTCCGCGGGACTGCACAGGATGTAGGGCTTGAATTCCATGCTTGCGTTTCCTCTGGGCCGTGGGCGTACGGCTTGCCTGGGAATGAGCAAGATGGGGGCCAATTTGAATTACGCAGCTATTTCAGCAGAATGCATCTGGAACCTGACTGTACGGCGGGGCTGGGAAGGGCGATTTCTTGCAAATTGCAATACGGGCACATTGCAACTTGCAATGCAAGGGTTCAGATGTCGTATTTTTTCCTTTTTCTCCAGAGTGTTGTCGGGTCGATGCCCAGGGTGGTCGCGGCCTCCTCCAGCGTTGCGGATTGCAGGAGGGTGCGCCGGATGTGCTCGCGTTCGACCTCGCGCAGGGTCAAAGCGGGGGCTCCCGCCGGGGCCGCCGGGGCCAGGGCCGGAAGGAGCTCGGGCGTGACGAGGCCGGTGCGGGTCAGGACCACGCCCCGTTCCACGACGTTGACGAGTTCCCGCACGTTGCCGGGCCAATCGTAGGACCGCAGGGCGTCCAGGGCCTCCCGGGAGAAGCGGACGCCGGGCTTGCCGTAGCGCTGGGCGAAACGCCCGGCGTAATGCTCGACCAGCAGGTCGACGTCGTCGCGGCGCGCGCACAGGGGCGGCATGGCCAGCCCCACGACGTTCAACCGGAAGTACAGGTCCTGGCGAAAGGATCCCGCCGCGACCATTTCCTCGAGACTGTGATTCGTCGCGGCGATGATGCGCACGTCCACCTGCCGGGTCTTCGTGTCGCCCACGGCCTCGAACTCGTGGCTCTGCAGGAAGCGCAGCAGCTTGGCTTGGAGGGGCAGCGGCAGGTCGCCGATCTCGTCGAGGAACAAGGTGCCCCCGTCGGCGGTGAGCAGCTTGCCCTTCTTGTTCCGCGTGGCCCCGGTAAACGCCCCCTTGACGTGGCCGAAGAGGTCGCTCTCCAGCAGGGCCTCCTGCAGCAGCGTGCAGTCCACGGTGATGCAGGGCCGGGCGCTGCGTGGGCTCCAACTGTGGATGAGCTGCGCCAGAAGCCCCTTGCCCGTGCCGCTCTCCCCGGTGACCAGCAGCCCGGCGTCCGATTCGGCGACTTGGCGCGCCATGTCCAGAAGGCGCTTGAGCTCGGCGTTGCGGGTTATGAAATCCCCGTGCTGGGTGGTGCCTTCCAACTCGTCCCGCAGGTCGCGCACCTCGGACTCCAGGCGCCGCACGCGCCGCAGCACCCGGGCCAGGCGCGTCACGTCGGCGGTGCCGAAGGGCTTCTGCAAATAGTCGAAGGCCCCCTTGCGCATGGCCTCCACGGCCGTGTCCACGGAGCCGTGGGCCGTGATCATGACCACGGTGGTCTCCGGGGCGATGGCCAGCAACTCTTCAAGCACGCCGAGCCCGTCGCCGTCGGGCAGCCTGAGATCCAACAGGACGACCTCGGGCAGCAACGCCCGGAACGAGGCCACCCCCTGCGCGACGGTGGACGCAGTCTGCACGTCGAACCCCAGGTCCTCCAGCTTGATGGCCAGCGTCCTGGCGATATGCTCGTCGTCGTCGATGATCAGGGTCTTCATCCAAGCGGCTCCTTGCGGCACTGTCCTCGGCTGATCCCTATGCGGTCTGCGCCTGGAAATCAAACTCCGCCATGACGAGGCTCACTCTCCCGATCGGCTTAAACGCTCCTCTTTCGTTGACCTGCCTCCTCCCGGGAGCTGGACTATATACTCCCCTTGCTTGGTCATCACATTGTGAAGCCCCAGCAGACGTGGTTTCGGTTGTTCGGCCACTCGGCGTAGAAACTGATGAAGTACGCTTCTGGTCCGTGCTGAAGATATCCGGCACGCCGTATCTGTTCGTGACATCATTTCCGGGCGGATGCACAGGAGTCGTCGTCCATGGTGTTCGACGGGCGCCACGGCAGCACTGCCCGGCGACGCCATCCATAATGGCCGCCATGTACGGATCGCCCTCCATGAACAACTCGTCGAGGTGCCGCATCAGCGCCAGCATGTCCGGCGATTCGCCCTGGGGCTGGTGGTAGAGCGTCGACCGATTCAGGCCCAACAGGCCGCCCTGCCGACGGATATTGAGCGAGGGATGGCCCTTGTCGACCATTCTCCGCCTTCGCTCGCAGCTCAAATCCTGGCGAAGGCTTGTTGCAAAAAATCCTTCTCCGCCGTCAGTTGGCCAATTCCGGCGTGCAGTTCCTTGGTAAACTTCCTTCTCTTCCGGGATATTGGCTGCCTCCTTGCGACAGCGTATGTCCACCTTGGCTCATGGTCCAGTTTTCCAGGGCCATTTCTCGTAGTCCCGGCCTCGGCTGAACCACGCCCTTCCTTGACCCGTTTCGCAAACCTCAACTCGGATTGCTTGCGCTTTTTTGAGTCCATGAAAAAGCCGCTCAGCATCACTCGTTCGAGGAGGGATCGGAGCGGCTTCGAGTATGCAACTCTATTTTCAGTACAACATTACGTTACAGTATATAAATTCACTTTCCTCCCACACCTCGCCCGTTCCTCGACTGCGCCCTATTCCACGGTCACGCTCTTGGCCAGGTTGCGGGGCTGGTCCACGTCCTTGCCCAGGTAGTCGGCCATCTCGTAGGCGAACAGTTGCAGGCAGGGCAGGGCCAGGAAGGCGTTGAGCGGGCCCCAGACCTCGGGGATGATCCAGGGGTCGTCCACGGCCAGGTCCAGGCCCGGGTGGGTCAGGGCCACGATGCGCCCGTCGCGCGCCTGGACCTCCTCCAGGTTGGACTTCACCTTGGGGAACAGCGGGTCGCGCAGGGCCAGGGCGAAGGTCGGGAAGTCCGGCTCGATGAGGGCGATGGGCCCGTGCTTCATCTCGCCCGAGGCGTAGCCCTCGGCATGGATGTAGGAGATTTCCTTGAGCTTCAGGGCGCCCTCCAGGGCCAGGGGGAAGCTCTGGCCGCGTCCGAGGTACATGAAGCTGCGCACGCTGGCGTACTTGCGCGCCAGTTCGCAGGCCCGCTCGCGCATGCGCGGCAGCTCGGCCTCGATGACCTGCGGCAGCCCATGCACGCCCGTCAGCGCCCGGGCGGCGACCTCGGCGGGCAACGTGCCCTTGGCCGCGCCCCAATACAGCGCCAGCAGGTAGAGCACCGTCAACTGGCTGCACATGGCCTTGGTGGAGGCCACGCTGATCTCCGGCCCGGCCTGGGTGTAGACCACGCGCTCGGCCTCGCGCGAGACCGTGGAGCCCACCACGTTGCACAGCCCGAGCACCCGCGCGCCCAGTTCGCGCGCCCGGCGCATGCCCGCCAGGGTGTCGGCGGTCTCGCCCGACTGGCTGACGGCCAGGACCACGTCGTCGCCGTCCAGCAGCAGGTCGCGGTAGCGGAACTCGGAGGCGATTTCCACGCGCACGGGGATGCGCGCCCAGGACTCGATGAGCGCGGCGCCCCACAGGCCCGCATGGTACGAAGTGCCGCAGGCCACGATGGTCAGCCGCCGGGGCGGCTCCAGGCCGTCCAGCTCGGGCAGGCGCACGCGCCCGGCGCGCAGGTCCACCCGCCCGGCCAGACAGTCGGCCACCACCCGGGGCTGTTCGAAAATCTCCTTGAGCATGAAGTGCTTGTAGCCGCCCTTCTGGGCGGACTGCACGTCCCAGGTGATGTGATGCAGGGGCTTGTCCACGGGCTCCAGGGTCGCCGCGTCGAACACCTGCCAGGAGTTGGCGTCCAGGCGCACCAGCTCCCCGTCCTCCAGGAAGGCCACCTCGCGGGTGTAGGGCAAAAAGGCCGGAATGTCCGAGGCCACGAAGTTCTCGCCCACGCCCTGGCCGAACACCAGCGGGCTGGACTTGCGCGCGGCGTAGACCACCCCCGGCTCGTCGGGGCTGACCAGGGCCACCGCATAGGCGCCCTCCACCCGGGCAAACGCCCAGGACATGGCCCGCAGGATGCTCCCGGTCTCTTTCACGCCCTCGGCGATGAGATTCACCAGCACCTCGGTGTCCGTTTCCGAGGCGAAGGTGTAGCCCAGCTCCAAAAGCTCGTTCTTGCGCTCCTGGTAGTTCTCGATGATGCCGTTGTGGATGAGGGCCAGACGGCCCGAATTGTCCTTGTGCGGGTGGGCGTTGCGCTCCACGGGCACGCCGTGGGTCGCCCAGCGGGTGTGCCCGATGCCCGTGGTGGCCATGGTCACGTCGCGGCCGTTGATCTTCTTTTCCAGTTCGCCGAGCTTGCCCTCGGCGCGCAGCAGGCGCAGGGCGCCCGCCTCGATGTAGGCCACGCCGGCGGAGTCGTAGCCGCGGTATTCCAGGCGGCGCAGGCCCTCGATAAGCAGAGGCACGGCGGGCCTGTGGCCCGCATAGCCGATGATTCCACACATGGTGCCGACCTCTCGGGTTCGGGTGGGGTGTCAGGTCCGGGAAAGCCCTGCAATAGCGCAAGAGCCGGGGCTACTCAAGGCCCGCCCCGGCCAGGAAGCCCGGCCAGCCCGCCAGCAGGGCGCGCAGGGCGCGGCCCCGGTGGCTCACGGCGTTTTTCTCCTCGCGGGTCATCTGCGCCGCGCGGCGCCCGGTGCCGAGGTCGATGAACAGCGGGTCGTAGCCGAAGCCGCCGTCGCCCGCCGGGGCGGCGGCCACGCGGCCCTCCCAGGCGCCGTGGGCCGCCAGCTCCCGCCCGTCCGGCGTGCGCGCGAGCATCACGCAGCGGAAGCGGCAGGTCCGGCCCGCCTCGGGCACGTCCGCCAGGGCGGCCAGGAGCCTGACGTTGTTGGCCGCGTCGTCGGCGCCGGGGCCCGCGTAGCGCGCGGAATAGACCCCCGGCGCGCCGCCCAGGGCGTCCACTTCCAGCCCGGAGTCGTCGGCAACGGCCACCAGCCCGGTGGCCTCGGCCACGGCCCGGGCCTTCTTGCGCGCGTTCTCCTCGAAAGTCGCGCCGTCCTCGACCACCTCGCCCACCTCGGGAAAGGCGTCCAGGCCGACGACCTCGATGCCGTATGCCGCGAGCATGACGCCCAGCTCGGCGATCTTGCCCCGGTTCCTCGTTGCCAGCACGACCTTGCCCACGGAATCTCCTTGCGCCTTGGGGGTGAACGAAAACGGCGCCGCGCGCCGCACGGGGGATTTCTACGCGGGGCGGACGGTCTCGTCCAGGGGGCCGCTGTCCACGGCCAGGGCCGGGGGCAGCAGCAGGGTGACCACCGTGCCGTGGCCGACCTTGCTTTCCAGCTCCACGCTGCCCCCGGCCTCCTCCACGATCTTGCGGATCATGGCCAGGCCCAGGCCGGAGCCGGTATCCTTTGTGCTGAAGAAGGGGTTGAATATCTTGTCCCGGATGGCCTCGGGGATGCCCCCGCCCTGGTCGCGCACCTGGACCAGGACCATGGCCCCGCTCATGGCCGTGCGCACGGTGATGACGCCTCCGCGCCCGGCCATGGCCTCCATGGAGTTCTTGAGCATGTTCACCAGGCACTGCTTGAGCAATTCGGCCACGCCCTTGGCCCGGGCCACGTCGGGGTCCAGGTCCGTGACCAGCCGGATGCCCTCGGGCTCGCAGCCGATAGTCATGAGCTGCACGGTCTCGCCGACCACGAGGTTCACGTCCACGGCCTCGGAGCGCGCGTCCGAGGGCCGGGCGTAGTTGAGGATGCTGCGCAGGATGGCGTCCAGCCGCCGCGATTCCTCCATGATGATGGACACCTTGGCGCGGACCTCCTCGGCCAGGTCCACCCGGCGCAACAGCGCCTGGGCGAAGCCGCCGATGGCGAACAGCGGGTTCCTGATCTCGTGGGCGATGTAGGTCGACATCTCGCCGATGGCGGCCATTTTCTGGGCCTGTTGCAGGCGCTGCTCGGTGAAGGTCCGCGCCGTGATGTCGCGGCGCATCTCGACCACGTGGGTGGTGTGCCCGGCGGCGTCGTTCAGGGGATAGGTGTATACGCGCACGAACTGCACGCGCCCGTCGGGCCCGACCTGGGAATGCACGGCCTCGGCCTTGCGCCCGGTGGCCAGGGTTTCCTGGTAGGGGCAGCGCCCGCGCGGCCTGCGGCAGAAGTCCCCGCCCTCCAGGGCGCTGCAATGCAGGCCGACGACCTCCTCCTTGGTCCGCCCCAGGCGCGCGTACATGGTCCGGTTCACGTCCACCACGCGCCCGTCGCGGTCCAGCAGCAGGATGTCCTCCTCCAGGCCGTCGACCACGGCGGCCAGGAAAGTGCTCATGTCCACGGCACGGCCCGGCTCGCAGTCCAAAAGACGCCCCGGGACGCGCTCCGGGGTCGGACCCTGGGCCATCGCTCCCCCCGCCCCGCGCCTGCGGGGCTTTTGCCTATCGGATACTCCCCTTGCCCTGCGCATTCAAGTACTATACGCCCAGACCTGCCCGCCGGGCCGCGCCCGGCCACCCCGATCCCGACGAGGAACATTCCCATGGAACGCATCAAGGTCCACTCCCTCAGCCTGGGCTGCCCCAAGAACCGCGTGGATACCGAGGGCCTGCTGGCCTGCTTCGGCCCCGGGCTCACGCCCTGCGACGACCCCGCCGGGGCCGACGTGGTGCTGGTCAACACCTGCGGCTTCATCGCTCCGGCCGTGGAGGAATCGGTGGAAACCATCCTCGATCTGGCCCAGGCCATCGAGGACGCCGAACCCCGGCCGCTGCTGGCCGTGGTCGGCTGCCTCGTGGGCCGCTACGGCGACGAGCTGGCCCGCGAAATCCCCGAGGTGGACCTCTGGCTGCCCACGCGCGAGCTGCACCGCTGGCCCGAGCGCATCGCCGCCGCCCTGGGCCGCGCGCTGCCCGCGCCCGAGCCCCCGGGCCGCGTGCTCTCCACCGGCCCGGGCTACGCCTACCTCAAGGTGGCCGAAGGCTGCGACCACCGCTGCTCCTTCTGCACCATCCCGGGCATCCGCGGGCCCCTGGTCAGCCGCCCTGTGGGCGCCATCCGCGACGAGGCCGCGGCGCTGCTGGCCTCGGGCGTGCGCGAGCTGGTGCTCGTGGCCCAGGACCTCACGGCCTGGGGCCGCGACCTGGACGACCCCCGGGGGCTGGCCGCCGTGCTCGAAGCCCTGCTGCCCCTGCAGGGGCTCGCGTGGCTGCGGCCCATGTACCTCTACCCCGGCGGGCTGACCCCCGAACTGCTGGACTTCATGCGCCAGGCCGGGCCGCCGCTCGTGCCCTATTTCGACATCCCCCTGCAACACGCCCACCCGGAGATACTCAAAAGCATGGGCCGCCCCTTCGCGCGCGACCCGCGCCTGGTCGTCGAACGCGTGCGCGAGCGCTTCCCCGAAGCCGCCCTGCGCACCAGCCTCATCGTCGGCTACCCCGGAGAAACCGAGGCCCATTTCCAGGCGCTCATGGACTTCGCCGCCCAGGCCCGCTTCCACCACCTGGGCGTGTTCGGCTACTGCGACGAGGAGGGCACCCGGGCCCACGGCCTGCCCGGCAAGGTGCCCGAAGCCGTCATCGCCGAGCGCCGCGCCGCGCTCATGGAACAGCAGGCGCGCATCAGCGCCGACATCCTGGCCGGATACGAGGACACCACCCAGCAGGTACTGGTGGACCGGGCGCACGAGGAATGGCCGGGGCTGCACGTGGGGCGCTGCTGGTTCCAGGCACCGGAAGCCGACGGGGTGACCTACGTCAGCGGCGAGGGCGTGGCCCCCGGGAAACTGGTTGCGGCCACCATCCACGAGGCCCAGACTTATGACCTCGTGGCCCTGGCCTGAGGGGAAAAATTTCGGCCGCGCCGGGGCGGCCCGCCGGCCCGGCCCGAGGCTCGCGCATCCCCTGCAAAACCCTGGGGGATTGGCGCCCCCGCGGCGCCGGAAACCCGCGTGAAATCCCGCTTGAGCCGAAAATCAGGGCTTGCATACCGGGCCCCGGTCTGGTAGGTGGGGCGGACTATCGTTGTGGAGGTTTATGGAGTATGGTTGAAACTGTTGAGGAAACCCCTATGTCCATGGACGACATCTGTTTCGAGAAGGCTCTCGAAGACTACCTCCCCATCGCCGATTGTGGCGAACTGGGCGAGGGCAGCATCGTCCAGGGTGAAGTCGTCCGCATTGGCGACACCCATGTCCTGGTGGATGTGAACTTCAAGTCCGAAGGGCAGATCCCCGTGGACGAGTTCCGCGATGCCGAAGGCAACATCATCGTCGGTGTTGGCGAGCGCGTGGACGTGTACGTCGTGCGCAAGAACGAGGCCGACGGCACCATCGTGCTCTCGCGCGAGCGCGCCAAGCGGATGAAGCTGTTCGACGACATCGAAAAGATCCAGGAAGGCGACGACGTCATCAAGGGCCGCATCGTGCGCCGCATCAAGGGCGGCTACACCGTGGACCTGGGCGGCGTCGAGGCGTTCCTGCCCGGCTCCCACGTGGATCTGCGCCCCGTGCCCGACATGGACGCCCTGGTGGATCAGGAATACGAATTCCGCATCCTGAAGATCAACCGCCGCCGCTCCAACGTCATCGTCTCGCGCCGCGTGCTCCTCGAAGAGGACCGCGCCAAGAAGCGCTCGGAGCTGCTCTCCACCCTGGAGGAGAGCCAGACCGTCACCGGCAAGGTCAAGAACATCACCGAGTACGGCGTGTTCGTGGACCTGGGCGGCCTGGACGGCCTGCTGCACATCACCGACATGTCCTGGAAGCGCATCAAGCACCCCAAGGAAATGGTGCAGCTCGGCGACGAACTCCAGCTCAAGGTTCTGAACTTCGACAAGGACAGCCAGAAGGTTTCCCTGGGCCTCAAGCAGCTCGTGCCCGACCCCTGGCAGGACATCGAAAAGAAATACCCCGAAGGCAGCAAGTTCAGCGGCAAGATCACCAATCTGGTGGACTACGGCGCCTTCGTGGAACTGGAAGAAGGCGTCGAGGGCCTGGTGCACATCTCCGAGATGTCCTGGACCCGCAAGCTGCGCCACCCCTCGCAGATGGTTTCCACCGGCGAAGAGGTCGAGGTCATCATCCTCGGCGTGGACCCGGACAAGAAGCGCATCTCCCTGGGCATGAAGCAGGTCAATCCCAACCCGTGGGATCTGGTCGCCGAGAAGTACCCCGAGGGCACCATCCTTGAGGGCACCATCAAGAACATCACCGAATTCGGCATGTTCATCGGCATCGAGGACGGCATCGACGGCCTCATCCACGTGTCCGACATCTCCTGGACCAAGAAGATTCGCCATCCCAACGAGGTCTTCAAGACCGGGGATACCGTCCAGGCCAAGGTCCTCACCGTGGACAAGGACGCCGAGAAGTTCACCCTGGGCATCAAGCAGCTCTCCGAAGACCCGTGGCTCCAGGTGCCCGCGCGCTACCCCGTGGGCGGCGTGGTCAACGGCGTGGTGACCAACATCACCGACTTCGGCCTGTTCGTCGAGGTCGAGGAAGGCATCGAGGGTCTGGTCCACGTCTCCGAGATCTCGCGCAAGAAGATCAAGAGCCCCTCCGAAATGTTCAAGGAGGGCGCCGAGATCCAGGCCAAGGTCATCCACGTCAGCGCCGACGAGCGCCGTCTGGGTCTGTCCATCAAGCAGATGAAGACCGACGAAGACCGCAAGCCCTCCTCCAAGGAGTTCCGCCCGGCCGCCTCTTCCGGCGAAGCCGCGGGGACCAACCTGGGCGACCTGCTGCGGGCCAACCTGAACGCGCAACACAGTGACGACGAAGAGTAGTTTCAGCCAAAGGCATCCCCTGCTCTTCGGCCTCATGCTCATCATGGCGGCCATGTCCCTCCTCGCGGGGGGCGTGGCCGCCTTTCGTCACTTCATGGGCACCGCCGCCTCCCTGGAGGAAGGCGGCGACAAACTCGCCGTGGTGCGCATCCAGGGCATCATCGACGACTCCGAACGCACCACCGGGTGGATCAACACCCTGCGTACCGACGAGTCCGTACTCGGCGTGCTCGTGCGCGTGAACTGCCCCGGCGGGGCCGTGGCGCCCTCGCAGGAAATCTTCGCCGCCCTGCAAAAGCTCGCCCAGGCCAAGCCCGTGGTCGTCTCCATGGCCTCGGTGGCCGCCTCGGGCGGCTACTACGTCAGCGCCCCGGCCCACCTCATCGTGGCCAACCCCTCCACGCTCACCGGCTCCATCGGCGTCATCATGGAACTGTCCAACCTCGAAGGGCTGTTCGACAAGCTGGGCATCAAACGCCAGGCCCTGACCAGCGGCAAGCTCAAGGACGCCGGGTCGCCCTTCCGGGCCATGACCAGCGACGACCGCGCCTACCTGACCACCCTGCTCACCGACATCCACGAGCAGTTCCTGGCCGACGTGGCCGGTGCCCGGGGCTTGGAGGTCGAAGCCCTGCGGCCCATCGCCGACGGCCGCGCCCTTACCGGCAACCAGGCCCTGGAAGCCGGGCTGGTGGACCGCCTGGGCGGCTACGACGACGCCCTGGACGAACTGCGCGCCATGTGCAACGCCCCGGCCGACACCCCCGTGGTCGAGCAACCCGAGGAAGAACGCCCCCTGCTCCAGCGCATTCTCGGCGAGCTGCACCTCACCGTGCACTCCGACCTGACCCCCGAAACCCTGGACCTGCGCCTGCGCTAAACGGGCGCGGACGCAAAAAGACTGGGCGGGGGAGGGGAAAACCCCCTTTTCTTGAGGAGAAAAGGGGGTTTTCCCCTCCCCCGCACCCCCACCCCTTTCCCCTAAAAGACCTTTTTACCTGGGGCTATGGGGCTCCCTTGGGATGAAAACGAGGGCACAGGACGCAGGCCTCCTGCCAACCCGGTTTTCCCCCGCCTGAACATCCCCCGCCGGACAGCCGGAGACCCGAGCGGCATACGGGGTGCAGGGGTGACAACCCCTGCCGGGTCCAGGGCGGAGCCCTGGCCGCCGGAGGCCATCCTTCCCCACCCAGGCCCCCGCCGCGGCGCTTCCGTCCCGGCGCGCTTTGGGGTACAAGGCTGCGAAACGGGAGCGACGCCGCATGTCCGAGATTTTCCTGATCAAGATTTCCGGCGAGGACAAGCCGGGCATCATGCACCACATCGCCTCCATCCTGGCGGACTACGAGGTCCGCATTCTGGACATCGGCCAGGCGGCGGTGCACGACACCCTGTCGCTGGGGCTGATCATCGAGGTGCCCGAGCGCTACGGCATGGCGCCGATCCTCAAGGATCTGCTCTACGGCGCCAACGAGATGGGCGTGAAGCTCAAGTTCGTGCCCGTGCCGCTGGAGCGGCACGAGGCCTGGGTGGCGGCCCAGGGCCGCAAACGGCATATCGTGACCCTGCTGGCCCGCGAGATCGGCGCGGACATGATCGCCCGCGTCTCGGGCACGCTGAACGCCAACGGGCTGAACATCGACTCGGTGACGCGCCTGTCGGGGCGCATCTCGCTGGTCAACCCGCCGCGCACGGGCCGGGCCTGCGTGGAGTTCACCGTGCGCGGCGAAGCCACGGACAGCGAGGCCCTGCGCTCGTCGTTCATGACCATTTCCCAGGAGCTGGGCCTGGACATCGCCTTCCAGGAGGACAACGTCTACCGCCGCAACCGCCGCCTGATCGCCTTCGACATGGACTCGACCCTGATCCAGGCCGAAGTCATCGACGAGCTGGCGCGCCGGGCCGGGGTGGTGGACGAGGTGTCGCGCATCACCGAGGCGGCCATGCGCGGCGAGCTGGACTTCAAGGGCAGTCTGATCCGCCGGGTGTCGCTGCTGCGCGGGCTGCCCGCCACGGTGCTGGAGGAGGTGGCCGCGTCCATCCCCATGACCGAGGGCGCCGAGCGGCTGGTGGGCAACCTGAAAAAGCTCGGCTACAAGGTGGCCATCCTTTCGGGCGGGTTCACCTATTTCGGGGCGCGGCTCAAGGAGCGCCTGGGCGTGGACTACGTGTACGCCAACGAGCTGGAAATCGAGGACGGTCGGCTCACGGGCCGCGTGGTGGGCGAGATCGTGGACGGCGCGCGCAAGGCCGAGCTGCTGGAGGACATCGCCCGCCGCGAGAATATCGACCTGCAACAGGCCGTGGCCGTGGGCGACGGCGCCAACGATCTGCCCATGCTCGGCAAGGCGGGCCTGGGCATCGCCTTCCACGCCAAGCCCATCGTCAAGAAGGGCGCCAAGCAGGCCATCTCCACCCTGGGGCTGGACGGCATCCTCTACCTGCTGGGCCTGCGCGACCGCGAGGCCCTGGAGTAGGCGCGGTGGCCGACGCGCAGCTTGCGGCGCGGGCCCTTTTCCCGCGCGGGCTGGCCCAGCCCGAACGCGGCTTCCGCTTTTCGGTGGACGCCCTGCTGCTGGCGGACTTCACGGACCTGCGCGGGGTGGACCGCGTGGCGGACCTGGGCTGCGGCTGCGGGGTCGTCGGGCTGGCGCTGCTGTTGCGCGGAATGCGCGAGCCGCTTCGCGTCGTCGGGCTGGACAACAACCCCGAGATGGTCGCCTGCGCCAACGAAAACGCCGCGCGCCTGGGGCTCGGCGCGCACTGCCGGGCGCTGCCGGTCGATGTGGCCGCCGTGCGCGGGCATCCGGAGCTGGCCCCCGAAAGCGTGGACCTCGTGGTCTGCAATCCGCCCTACCGCGAGCCGGGCACGGGCCGCCGCTGCCCGGACCCGGGCCGCGACGCCGCCCGCTTCACGGCCGGGGCCGCCACGGCGGACTTCACCCGCGCGGCGGCCTACCTGCTGGGCAACCGCCGCCGGGCCTGTTTCATCGGGCTGGCCGAGCGCCTGGACGCCCTGCTGGCGGACCTCGCCGCCGCGCGCCTGATGCCCAAGCGCCTGCGGCTGGTGCATCCGCGCGCCGGAGCCCCGGCGCGGCTGGTGCTGGCCGAGGCCATGAAAAACGGCGGCCCCGGCCTTACGGTGGAGCCGCCGCTGTTCCTGGAATAATTCCGCAATGTTGCGCCGTGGGCTATTCGTCCTCGCCGCCGTCCTCGTCGGGCAGGTCCGCGTCATCCGGAGCGCCCGCGCCGTCCGGGTCGGCCTGGGCGGCGCGCTCGGCCTCGCGGCGCCTGCGCGCGGCGTCCTGCTTGCGCTCGCGGGTGCCCAGGTTTCCGGCGCCCTCCAGGCGCTCCATGCAGCGCGCGAAGGTCAGAAAGCCCGTGTGGGCGATCATGCGGTCTTCGGGGCGCATGCGGTCGGGCACGGGCTTCCAGCGGCGCACCAGCACCTCGGCCACCTCCACCTCGTCGAAGGGCCCGGCCTCCAGGGCCACCAGCAGCTCGCTGACCTGATTCACCGTGGGCAGCAAAAAGGCCACCGGCGCCCCGGGCATCACCGCCGCCGGGATGTGCGCCGTATAGGCCCACGGCTCGCGCACGTCGAGGAACAGCGCGTCCACCCCGGTCTGCAAGAAGCCCTCGGCGATGTCGTGGACGTGGTGCTCCACGTTGGCTCCCAGGCCGATACGCCGCAGGTTTTTGGCGTTGAGCTGCGAAAACTCGGGCCTGCGCTCGTAGGTGTAGACCCGCCCCGCCTCGCCCACGGCGAAGGACAGGGCCGCCGTGAAGCTGCCCGAGCCGCTGCCCGCCTCGATGACCCGCGTGCCCGGGCCGATGCCCAGCTTCACCAGCAGGTAGCCGATTTCCTTGGGGTAGAGAATCTGGGTCTGGCGCTTGATGCCGAGCTTCACGCAGTCGTACAGGGTCGGCTTGAGCACCCGGTAGGGCTGGCCGATATGCGTCGGCACCGTGTCGCCGTAGGCGGCGGCCACCAGATCGGCGAGCCGGAGCACGCCGTCGCCGGTGTGGATGTCGGGGCCCTCTTCCAGGGTGCGCAAGTATCGCTTGCCCTTCGGGCTGATGAGCATTACCAATTGACCAAGATTTGGCATCGTGACCTCCAGGCGGGTGGGTAGGCGGTTGTGGCCGCCGCGTCAAGGCCCTGGCCTCGCCCTCCCGGGGTAAACGGTTTACGAGGAACGTGCAACTTTGGCCTATCGATATGTATTCGGCCCGGTGCGCTCGGGGCGCCTCGGGCTTTCCCTGGGTCTGGACCTGACCGGGGACACCGTGTGCACCATGGACTGCGTGTACTGCGAAGTCGGCCGCACGACCCGGCTGACCACGGCGCGCGCACCCTACGTGCCCGCGAAAACCCTCCTCGACGAGCTGGCGCACTGGAAGGAGCAGACGCGCCAGGAGCCGGACTACGTGACGCTGGGGGGCAAGGGCGAGCCGACACTGAACAGCGACATGGGCGCAATCATCCAGGGCATCCGCAGCATATTTCCGCACACACCCGTCGCCGTTCTGACCAATTCCACCCTGTTGCACGACCCGCAGGTCCGCCGCGAGCTGGCCCTGGCCGACGCCGTGCTGCCCTCCCTTGATTCCCTGGTCCCCGCCGAATTGCGGCGCGTGAACCGCCCGCATCCGGACGTGGACCTCGCGGCCCTCACCCGGGGGCTGCTCGACTTCCGCGAGGAATTCGACGGCCGCCTGCTGCTGGAGGTGCTGCTTGTCGCCGGATACAACGACTCCGACGCGAACCTGGCCCTGCTGCGCGAGTTCATCGCCCGGCTGCGGCCCGACCGCGTGGACGTGGTCAGCATGACCCGGCCCGGCACCCTGGCCGCAGCGCAGCCGGTGGCCCCAGAGGCCCTGGCCCGCTGGCGCGAGGCCCTGGCGCCCCTGGCGCGGGGCCCGCACGGCGACACGACGACGCCCCGCCCCGGCGGGGCAAGGCAATTTTCCACGGACGCCGCACCGGCTCCGGGCCAGGGGCACCCGCCCCGCCCGGCCGACGCGGACGGCGCCGCCCAGGACCGGGTGGCCGCATCCATCGAGCGCAGGCCGCAGACGGCGGCCCAGCTCGCCCAGGCCCTGGACCTGCCCCCCGAGGCGGTCCGCCGGGCCCTGGAAGCCCTGGCAACCCAGGGCAGGCTGCGGACGACCACCAGCGGCGGGGACGCCTACCACGCCCTCAGGCAGGGCTGAGGCCGCCTCCGCCCGGCGCGCCCGGAGTCTTCCCGGGCTGGCGCCGCAGGGTCCGCCGCGTCCGTCAACGTTTTCGCACCACGAGGTACGACCATGCCCAGAAAGATCAAAGAAAAAATGTTCATCAGCGTGCTGCCCGGAGAACAGGTCGAAGTGGCCCTGACCGAGGACGGCAAAATCCGCGAATACTACGTGGAGATGGTCCACCAGGCCAAGACCAAGGGCAACATCTACAAGGGCGTCATCAACAACATCGACCCCAACCTCCAGGCGGCCTTCGTCAACTACGGCGCCGAGCGCAACGGCTTTTTGCAGATCGACGAGGTTCACGAGGAATACTACGTCGAGGACGAGCCCGCCAAGAAGGGCTTCAAGTATCCGCCCATCCAGAAGGTGCTGCGCCCCGGGCAGGAGGTGCTCATCCAGGTGGTCAAGGAGCCCACGGGCCGCAAGGGCGCCTTCGTCACCACCTTCCTCTCCCTGCCGGGCCGCTATTTCGTGCTCACCCTGGGCCGCGAGCAGGTCGGCATCTCGCGCAAGATCGAAGACGACAAGGAGCGCGAAAAGCTGCGCGAGGTGGTCGAGGAGCTGAACCTCGGCTCCGGCATCGGCGTCATCGTGCGCACCGCCAGCCTGGACGTGAACAAGACCCAGCTCACCAAGGACCTGAAATTCCTCAAGCGCCTGTGGGCCGACGTGCGCAAAAAGGGCACCAGCCAGGACGCGCCCTGCATCTGCTACCAGGAGATGGACCTCGCCTCGCGGGCCATCCGCGACTACCTGTCCACCGAGGTCGGCGAAATCTGGGTGGACGACAAGGACACCGCCGAGCAGGTCAAGGAAATGGCCGCCCTGGTGTTCCCGCGCCGCCCCAACCTGGTCAAGCACCACGCCGACCCCGAGCGCGGCATGTGGGAGCGCTTCGGGCTGGACAAGCAGATCCAGGCCATCTACGGCCGCGAAGTGCCCCTGCCCAGCGGCGGCCAGCTCGTCATCGACGCCACCGAGGCCCTGACCGCCGTGGACATCAACTCCGGCAAGATCGGCGGCAAGAAGAACTTCCGCGACATGGCGCTCAAGACCAACATGGAAGCCGCCGAGGAAATCGCGCGCCAGCTCGTGCTGCGCGACATCGGCGGGCAGGTGGTCATCGACTTCATCGAAATGAAGGACAAAAACCACTGCCGCGACGTGGAAAAGACCCTGCGCGCGGCCATGAAGAACGACCGCGCGCGCACCGATGTCGGCCGCCTGTCGCGCTTCGGGCTGCTGGAACTGGTGCGCCAGCGCCTGGGCTCCTCGGCCCTGGCCGTATCCACCGAGCCGTGCCCCTGCTGCGGCGGCACGGGCACCCGGCGCAACCTGGAGTGGCAGGCCGTGCAGGCCCTGAAGGAACTGCGCCGCAAGCTGCGCAAGAATGGCGGCGAGCACCTGGTGGACTTCCGCTGCGACCAGGAACTCATGGCCTACATCAGCAACACCAAGCGCGCCCTGCTGCTGGACATGGAGCGTGAATTCGGCGTGCAGATCGCCATTTTGCCGCAATAAGGCCCCGGCGCGGCGCGGGGAGGGTCTCCCCGCGCCGCGCGCCGCCGGGCCATGCGCCCGCCCGGGCCCGGAACCCTGCCATGAAACTGCTTTTGCACATCTGCTGCGGCCCCTGCGCCATCGCCCCCATCCGCCGCCTGCTGGAGGCCGGAGTGGAGGTCACCGGGCTGTTCGTGAACCCGAACATCCACCCGCTCATGGAATACAAGCGCCGCCGCGACGGGGCCGCGCAAGTGGCCGCGCGCCTGGGCGTGCCCATGCTGTTCAAGGACGACGAATACCGCCCGCAGGACTGGTTCCGCGCCGTGGCCCAGCGCGAGGACAACCGCTGCCACTACTGCTACCACATGCGCCTGGAACGCACGGCGCAGATCGCCCGCCGGGGCCGCTTCGACGCCTTCTCCTCCACCCTGCTCTACAGCCGCTTCCAGAAGCACGCGGCCATCGCCGCCCTGGGCCGCGACCTGGCCGCCGGGGGCGGCCAGGCCTTCCACTACGAAGACTGGCGCACGGGCTGGACCGAGGGCATCGAGGCCTCCAAGGCCTGGGGCATCTACCGCCAGCAGTACTGCGGCTGCCTGTACAGCGAAAACGAGCGCTACCGGAAGGAACTGGACAGCCCGCCTCCCGGCGCGCCGCAGCGCGGGGAATCCGCAGGCGCCCAAGCCCCTGCCGCCCCGGCCCGGGAGCCCGGCCCGTGATCGACCGCACCGTCTACCTGGGCGCCCTGTACCTGGGCGCGGGCAACCTGCCCGGGGCGCTGCACCTGGCCGGACTGGCCCTGCCGCCGCTGCTGGTGGGCCTCGTGCGCTACCGTGCCAACCGCCTGCTGGCGGCCACGGGCTTTTGCACCCTGCATGTGCTGGCCTACGCGGCCCTGGCCTACCTGAGCGGCGGAGCCTACCCCTACCTGCTCTACGGCCTGACGGCCCAGGTCGCGGGCGGGGGCTACACCGACCTGCTGGCGCCGGATTTCACAGCCACGGCCCTGCTCTACGCCCTGCCCGCCGCCCTGCACGGCGCGGCGGCCTCCCTGGGCGGGCTGGCCCTGGCCCACGCCGCCTCCGGGCGCAAGGGCTGACCGCCCCGACCATGCTGCTCTACGTCCACGTGCCCTTCTGCCGGCGCAAGTGCCACTACTGCGCCTTCCACTCCGTGGTGCCCGGCCCCGGGCAGATGCGCCGCTACGTGGAGCTGGTCGAGGCCGAGGCCGCCCTGTGGGGCCAGCGCCTGAAGCGGCCCCGGGTGGAAACGCTGCACCTGGGTGGCGGCACACCGAGTCTCCTGCCCCCGGCGCTGTTGGAGCGGCTGGTGCGCGCCCTGCGCGCGAACTTCGCCTTCGCCCCGGGCCTGGAGTTCGGCGTGGAGGCCAACCCCGAGTCCGTGGCCGACTGGACCGTGATGGAGACCCTGCGCCGCCTGGGCGTGACCCGCCTGTCCCTGGGCGTGCAAAGCTTCGACGACAACGACCTGACCCGCCTGGGCCGCCCGCACACCGCCGAACAGGCCGAAGCCGCCGTGCGTCTGGCCCAGGGCGTGGGCTTTCCCGTCGTGTCCCTGGACCTCATGTGGGGCCTGCCCGGCCAGCGGCTGCACCACTGGCTGGCCAACCTCAAGAAGGCCGCCCGCCTGGGCCCGCAGCACATTTCCTGCTACGGCCTGACCCTTGAGCCCGGTACGCCCCTGGAACGCCAGGCGAATGAAACGGACCTGGGGCTGCCCGACGAGGGCGAGCAGCAGCGCATGTACCTGCAAGGCGGGGAGTTCCTGGAATCCGAAGGCTATCTGCAATACGAGATTTCCAACTTCGCGCGCATGGGCCTGGAGTGCCGCCACAACATGGGCTACTGGGAAGGCAGGCCCTACCTGGGCCTGGGCCCGGCCGCCGTGTCCACCCTGGGCGCCCGGCGCTGGAAGAACCCCGAGGACCTGGACGCCTACGCCCAGGCCGTGCAGGCCGCCACCCTGGGCACCGATGCCGAAGCCCTGGACGAACAGACCCGCCTGCGCGAAATGGTCATGCTGCGCCTGCGCACCACGCGCGGGCTGGACCTCGCGGCCTACCGCAAGGCCGCCGGGCGCGACCTCGCCGCCGAAAACCAGGCCATGCTGCGCGCCCTGCGTCAGCGCGACCTGATCCGCCTCGCCGGAGGCCACCTGCGCCTGACCCGCCCGGGCATGCTCGTCTCCGACGCCATCATCGCCAATCTCTTCCCCGACCTGCCCGCCGAGGGCTAGGGCCGGGCGCGCCTCCCGCGCGCTCCGGCACCGCGCAATCGCGGCCTTCCTTTCGGGGCCGCGCCGGGCTCCCGCACGGCCCGGTGCGGCCCTTTTCCGCCCGCCGGGGCCATGGATGCTTTTCGCCTCCGCGCCCGATCCCCCTGCCGGGGCCTGCCCGCGCCCGCCGCGGCCCGCGCGTCTTTTTCCATCCGGCCCCTAAACTTTCCCGGCCGCCCGGTCGAATACGTAAGCAACACGGCGCAACCCCGAACGCAGCACGGAAGCTGCAAAACCATTCTAAGGAGGGAAAACCGCATGTCTCTGGTTATCAACCACAACCTGATGGCGACCAACGCCGCCCGCAACCTCAGTTCGTCCTTCGGAGCCCTGAGCACGTCGGTCCGCCGCCTGTCCTCGGGCCTGCGTGTCAGCAACGCTTCCGACGACGCCGCCGGTCTGGCCATCCGCGAGCTCATGCGCGCGGACATTTCCGCCCTGAACCAGGGTGTCCGTAACGCCAACGACGCCATCTCGCTGATCCAGACCGCCGACGGTGCCCTGGGCATCATCGACGAGAAGCTGATCCGCATGAAGGAGCTGGCCGAGCAGGCGGCCACGGGTACCTACAACTCCGACCAGCGTCTGATCATCGACTCCGAGTATCAGGCCATGGCCTCGGAAATCACCCGTATCGCCAACGCCACGGACTTCAACGGCATCTACCTGCTGAACGGCAACCTCTCCGGCAACACCCACGACGGGTCCGGGCTGGTGTCCACCGGCAAGATGAAGATCCACTTCGGCACGGCCAACGACTGCTCCGAGGACTACTACTACATCCAGATCAACACCTCCACGGCGTCGGCCCTGGGCGTCGGCAACCAGTCCACCGCCGGTGGCGCGGGCTACACCATCTCCACGCAGTCCGCCGCGCAGAACGCCCTGGTGGCCCTGAACGAAGCCATCGTCTCCAAGGACAACATCCGCGCCAACCTGGGCGCCCTGCAGAACCGCCTGGAGAACACCATCTCCAACCTGCAGATCCAGTCCGAGAACCTCCAGGCCGCCGAGTCGCGTATCTCCGACGTGGACGTGGCCACGGAGATGACCGAGTTCGTGCGTCAGCAGATCAAGTCCCAGTCGGCCGTGGCCATGCTGGCCCAGGCCAACAGCCTGCCGCGTCTGGCCATGCAGCTTCTGGGCGGCTAAGGGCACCGGCCCCGCGGCCCGCCGCGGGCCCGCATGGCGCCAGACCATGCACCAGGACGGCCCCCTTCCTCGGAAGGGGGCCGTTTCCTTTGCGCCAGGGCGCGAACGTTCGGGGGAGAGCCGGGCTACCCGGCGGCCCGCACGGTGCCGATCATGCGCGGCACGCTCACGGCCTCGCGGGTCAGCCCGCCGTCCGGGGCCACATGCACGTAGGCCAGGGTCGGGGTGTTGCCCGCCTCGCGCAGGCTGCCGGGGTTGACCACCCAGGTTCCGTCGTGGCGGGTCCACTCCGGGGTATGCGTGTGGCCGAAGCAGATCAGGTCGTAGCCCGGGCCGAAGGATTCCACGACCTTGCGCGAAAGAACCTCGCGGTCGTGCCCCCAGCCGTGGACCGCGCCCACCGTCAGCCCGCCCAGGCTGAACGAGACGCGCTGTTCCAGCTCCCGGCTCAGCTCCCACTCGCACATGTTGCCCGCAACGGCGTAGAAGCGCGGGTGCTGCATGAAAAACGACCACAAGGCCTGCCCGGTCATGTCGCCGCAGTGCACGAGCACGTCGGCATGCTCCAGGTAGGTCTGGTAAACGGCCTGCATCCAGGGCGTGGGCGCGCCCGCGTGGGTGTCGGAGATGACGGCGATCTTCATGACATGCCTAGTTGACCGGGAGGGGCGCGCTGGTAAGCAGATACTTCAGGTCGTCGTCGGTGAACGAAAGGCCCACCCCGCCGAAGAAGGACGCGTCGGAAGCGAAGTCGTCCAGGCCCGCCGTGAGGTAGAAGTTCTTCAGGAAGTACAGCCGCCCGCCCGCCTTGAGGTGCGGCGGATCGTCGTCGTCGAAGTCGAAGGCCTCGAAGTACAGCCGCGCACGGTCGTCCCACAGGAAGTAGTCCACGCCCGCGCCGCCGGTGGACTCGAACAGGCCGCCGCGCAGGGCGATGTCGTCCCAGCGCTTGGCCAGTTGGGCGTTGAAAAGAATCTGGTCGCGCTCGGTCTTCTCCTCGATTTCGCGGCGCTCGCTGTAGCCCGAGCCGGTCCAGATGCGCGTCAGGGTCTCGGTCTCGCGGGTACGGCCGTCGGGGTCGGCCACCACGCCCAGGATGTAGTAATGGTCCTCGGCGGGTTGCAGGGTCAGGTCGAGGTAGGACTTGACGTTGCCGCTGTCGGCCAGGACCTCGGAGCGGAAATCCAGAGACGTACGGAAAGTATCCTGCTTTTCCAGATACTTGTTGATACCTTCCAGGGCCTTGTCCAGCTCCTTGGAGGTCGTGTCGTCGTTGATCAGCCGCCCCAGGGAGCCCTTGCCCTCGTCGATCTTCGCGGCCACGCTTTGCAGGGAGGCCACGGCCTGGCGCAGGTCGTCGCCCAGCTCCTGGTCGTTGACCATGCGGCCCACGGCGCCCCGGCCCTCGTCGATCTTGGCCATGACGGAGTTCACGCGTTCCAGGGTCTGGCTCATCTGGGCCGAAGCCGTCTCGAAGTTGGCCACGATGGTGTCGATGCCGTCGCGGTTGGCGCCGGTGATGTGCTTCAGGTCCGCGGAGAACGCGCGCAGGTTGTCCACGATGAGGTTCACGCTCTCCACGTTCTGCTGGACCATGCCGTTCAGGCTGACGGTCAGGTCGCGCAGGTTGTCGAAGGTCAGGCGCAGGTTCTGCTCGCCCTCGGGCCCGCCGAAGACGCCCGCGACGCTCTTGGCCACCAGGCCGATGTCGTCGGCGATCTGCCCGACCTTCTGGAAGAGCACTTCCAGGTCGGCGCTGCGGTCCGAGCGGGCCAGGGTGCCGCCGTCGGCCAGGGCCGGGGAGTCGGGGCTGCCGCCCGAAAGATCCACGTACTTGTCGCCCAGCACCCCGCGCGACTTGATGCTGGCCACCGTGTCGCCGGGAACCTTGACCGCCCCGGCCAGCTCCAGGGTCAGCCGCGCGCGGCCGCCCTCCAGGGTGATGGAACTGATCCGCCCGACCTCGATGCCCGCCACCTCCACCGGGGAATCCACCTTCAGGCCGGTGACGTTGTCGAAGAAGACCACCAGCTCGTAGGTTCCGCGGGACAGGAACTTGCCGGTGCCCACCTGCAGGGACATGAACGCCAGCCCGGCCAGGGCCAGGAACACGAATATGCCGACCTTGATCTCGGTGCCCGTCTTGAAGGCCATGTTCGTCACTCCGTGTTGCGCGGGCCGGGGGTCCGGTCCCGCTCCTTAGGCTATGGTGATCGGCCCCCTGGCCTCGCCCCGGATGAACTGGCGTACCACCGGGTCCGCGCTGTCGCGGATGGCTTCCGGGGGGCCGCTGGCGATGATGCCGCCATCGTACAGCATGAAAACCTCGTCGGCGATGGCGAAGGTGGCCCGGATGTCGTGGCTGATGACCAGACAGGTGGCGCCGAACTCGTCGCGCGTCTGCAAAATCAGCTCGTTGATGTTGGCGGCCATGACCGGGTCCAGCCCCGAGGTCGGCTCGTCGAAGAGCACGATCTTGGGGTCCAGGGCGAGGGCCCTGGCCAGGCCCACGCGCTTGCGCATGCCGCCCGAAAGCTCGGAGGGCATCTTGTAGCCCATGCCCGCAAGGCCCACGGCGGCCAGCTTGTCCTCGACCACGGCGGCGATTTCGCGCCGCGAGAGCCGGGTGTGCTCCGCCAGGGGGAAGGCCACGTTGCCCGCCACGGTCATGGAGTCGAACAGCGCGCCCTCCTGGAACAGCATGCCGAACTTGCGGCGCACCGGGGCCATGCGCCGCTCGGAAAGGGGCACGGTGTCCTGCCCCTCCACCAGCACCTGCCCGCCGTCGGGCTTCATGAGCCCGATGACGTGCTTCATGAGCACGGACTTGCCGCCGCCGCTGCGCCCGATGACCACGCTCACGCTGCCCGGGCGCACGGCCAGATTCAGCCCGCGCAGCACGTGCTGGGCGCCGAAGCTCTTGTGGATGTCGCGCAGTTCGATGATCGGGTCCACGTCCGTAGTCCTACATCATGAGCGAGGTCAGCACGTAGTCGCTGGCCAGGATGAGCACCGAGGCGAGCACGACGGCCTGGGTGGTGGCCCGGCCCACGCCCTCGGCGCCGCCGGAAGTATAAAAGCCCTTGTAGCAGCCCACAAGCGCGAGGATCACGCCGAACACCGCGGCCTTGGCCAGACCGTTGTAGATGTCTTCCAGTTCCACCAGCTCGTAGATGCGGTTCATGAAGATGCCGCCGTTGATGCCCAGCATCTTCACGCCCACCAGATAGCCGCCCAGGATGCCCACGAAATCGGACACCACCGTGAGCAGCGGCAGCATGACCAGCCCGGCCACCACGCGCGGCGTCACCAGATACTGCACGGGGTTGATGGCCATGACCGTCAGCGCGTCCACCTGCTCGGTAACGCGCATGGTGCCGATTTCGGCGGCGATGGACGACCCGGCGCGGCCGGTGACCATCAGCGCGGTGATCACCGGGCCGAGCTCGCGGGTCATGGACAGGGCCACCGTGGCGCCCACCAGCCCCTCGGCGGAGAACAGCCGGAAGGCGTGGTAGGTCTGCAGGGCCAGGACCATGCCGGTGAACAGCGAGGTCAGCAGGACCACGAACAGCGAATTGACGCCGACGAACTCCATCTGGCGGAAGAACAGGCCGATGCGCAACGGAGGGCGGACCAGCGCAAGGGCCGCCTCCCACAGCAAAAGGGCCATGCGCCCCGATTCGGCCATGGCTTCCAGAAACCCGCCGCCAAGCCACGCAAAAAAACGAGTCATCCGCTCCCCGCGTCTTCTGGCGCGCCACCGTGGCGCGCCGCCTGCGCCCGACCGGCCCCGGGCCCGCCCAGGGCAACGGTCCGGGACCTCCAAGGAACCACCTCAACTATCATCAAACGCCGCGCTTTGCCAGAGCCAAGCACGGCGGTTTCCCGCAGGGGGTTCGCAGGGAACCCGCGCATGCCTTGTACGGAACGTTTTGATGGGCTAGAGTGATTCAACTGGAAACCGTTACGCCGGAGGCCCGATGCAGACAACGCCCCCCAGCCCGGACGGCGCCGACATCCTGTGCGAAATTCTCGCCGTCAACGAAGCCCTGAGCGGCCTGAAGGACCTGGACGCCATCCTGGACCGCATCCTCACCGAGTCGCGGCGCATCGCCCGGGCCGACGCGGGCACGGTCTACCTCGTGGAGGACGGCCGCCTGCGCTTCGGCTACGTGCACAACGACACGCTCATCGGCCAGGGCAAGGTCACCAAGGACGTGTACGCCGACTTCACCCTGCCCATGGATTCGACCTCCATCGTCGGCCACGTGGCCGCCACGGGCCGGGCCCTGGACATCGCCGACGCCTACGCCATGGCCCCCGACGCCCCGGTGGCCTTCAACCCGGCCTTCGACCGCAAAACAGGCTACCACACCACCTCCATGCTGACCCTGCCGGTGATCACCTCCCAGGGCGCGGTCTCCGGGGTCATCCAGCTCATCAACGCCAAGGACGACGCCGGGCGCCCGGTGCCCTTCGGCCCCCAGGCGCGGACCCTGCTGCCCCTGCTGGCGACCATGGCCTCGGTGGCCATCGAGCGGGCGATCATGACCCGCGAACTCATCCTGCGCATGATGCAGATGGCCGAACTGCGCGACCCCTCGGAAACCGGGGCCCACGTCACGCGCGTCGGCTCCTACGCGGCGGAGGTCTACCACCGCTACGCCCAGATGGCGGGCACGGACGAGCGCGAACTCAAGAAGACCAAGGACCTCATCCGCGTGGCGGCCATGCTCCACGACGTGGGCAAGGTCGGCATTTCGGACAAGATCCTCAAGAAACCCGCCCGGCTGGACCCCGAGGAATTCGCCGTGATGCGGATGCACACCGTCTACGGCGCGCGGCTGTTCCAGAACTCCACCTCGGAACTGGACGCCATGTCCGGAAGCATCGCCCTGAACCACCACGAAAAATGGAACGGCACGGGTTACCCCGGGCGCCTGGACGGCCTGGCCCCGGCCCAGGCACCCGGCCCGCCCAAGGCCGGAACGGAAATCCCCCTGGAGGCGCGCATCGTGGCCCTGGCCGACGTGTTCGACGCCCTGGGCTCGCGGCGCTCCTACAAGCCGCCGTGGCCCGACGAGAAGATTCTCGCCCTGTTGCGCGAGGAACGCGGCGCGCACTTCGACCCCGACGTGGTGGACGCCTTCCTGGACATCTTCGAGGTCATCGCCGCGATCCGCGACAAGTACACCGAGGACCAGCCCGCGCCGGACGCCCCCGAGGGCCCGGCGGGCTGAGGCCGCCGCCCGGAAACGACGCGGGCGCGGGCCCTGCGGCCCGCGCCCGCGCGCGTCGCTGCCCGGTCGGCCCGGCGCCCGGCCCGGCCGGGGGGTCATTTGCCGCCGTCGGCCTGCCCGCCGGGCGCGCCGGGCGCGTCCTCCTCGCCTGCGTGGCCGTCCTTCACGCCGTTGCGGTTCTTCCACCACCGTTCATCCTGCCCCAGGAACCACCAGTCCGTATGGTCCGTGGCGGCGATGTGCCGGGCCAGGGCGCGGCCCTGCTCGGTGCGCAGGCGCTCCAGGGCGCAGGCCAGCCACTTGTCCGCATAGCGGTTGCCCAGGTCCGACTGCTCCTTGAGGTTCAGGATCAGGTCGATCTGGTCGGCGTCCTGCGCCAGGCGGGATTCGAGGGTCTCCATGCCCTCCAGTTCCTCCCACATGCCGAGCACCATGGCCGAAAGCCCCGTGCCCCGGGTGGCGTCCTGCAGGGCGCGCACGCGGTCCGAGCGGTTGTAGGCGTGGTTCACGTAGTTGAAGTCGCCGGTGCGCGCCTCGTGCAGGTCGTGGAACAGGCACATCAGCGTGGTCCGGGCCTCGTCGGCCCCGGCCTGCCGCGCCAGCACGCAGCCGATGACCGCCGTGCGGAAGCTGTGCTCGGCCACGTTTTCCGCGCCCGTGCCCAGGAACTGGTAGCCCGTGCGCGGGGTCTTGCGCAGCATGCCGACCTCGAAGAGAAAATCGGCCAGCCGCCCCAGGCGCTCCCCGGCCTGCGGGCCCTCGGGGCCGGAACGTTCGCGGGTCATGGCCCCTCCTAGCTGCGGTAGTCGGCGTTGATGGACACGTACTCGTGGGTCAGGTCCGAGGCCAGGAGCACCGCGCCGCCCGGGCCGTCGCCCAGGGTCACGTCGATGTCCACGTCCTGGCGGCGCAGCACCGGGGCCATGAGGGCGTCGATGTCCAGGTCCACGGGGCGGCCGTGCTCGAAGATGACCACCCCGCCGATGGCGATGGTCACGGCGGCGGGGTCGAACTCGGCCCCGCTGCGGCCCAGGGCGGCGGCGATGCGGCCCCAGTTGGCGTCCTTGCCGTACAGGGCGGTCTTGACCAGGGGCGAATGGCCCACGGCGCGCACGGCCAGTTCGGCCTGGGCGTCGTCCACGGCGCCGCCCACGGTGATGCGCATGACCTTGGTGCCGCCCTCGGCGTCCTGCACGACCATGTAGGCCAGGCTCTGGCAGACCTCGACCACGGCGTCGTACAGCGCCTGGGCCGTTTCCTCGTCGGCCACCCGCACGCCGCTGGCCCCGCCCGCGAGGCCGAACACGCAGTCGTTGGTGCTCGTGTCGCCGTCCACGGTGACGCGGTTGAAGCTCCCGTCCACGGCCTGGGCCAGCATCTGGCGCCAGGTCTCGCCGTCCACGGCGGCGTCGGTGAGCACGATGCCCAGCATGGTCGCCATGTCCGGGCAGATCATGCCCGCGCCCTTGCACATGCCCATGACCACGGCGGAGGTGCCTTCCACCCGGGCCCAGGCCAGCTTGGGGAAGGTGTCGGTGGTCATGATGGCCTTGGCCGAGTCCATGGGCCCGGCCTGGCCCAGACTGGCCGCCAGGGGCTCCATGGCCGCGCGCCAGCGGTCGAGCTTGAGCCGCGGGCCGATGACGCCGGTGGACATGGGCAGGATGGCCCCGGGGGCGATACCCAGGGCGGCGCCGACCAGTTCCAGGCTCTCGCGGCAGTCGGCCAGCCCGGGCTCGCCGGTGCAGGCGTTGGCCTGGCCGGAGTTGACCACCACGGCGCGGGCCTCGGGCGAGGCCGCCACGGCCTGCATGGCCACCAACACCGGGGCGGCCTTGAACAGGTTGGTGGTAAAGACTCCCGCGCTGGCGGCGGGGCCGTCGCTGATCACCACGGTCAGGTCGTAGCGCCCCTCGCGCTTGAACCCGGCCTGGGCCACGGCAAAGGAAAAACCCTTGGGAACGAGCATTGCGGACTCCGTATGCGATGTTGGCGCCGGGGTGCGCGGCCTGCGGCCGGGCCCCGGGAGCGAAGCGGCGCACAGGATACATGCGCGCCGGAGGGTTGTAAATCGTGGGCGGGGCGGGCGGCGGAGGGCGCCGGAACGGCCTCAGGGCCGGGGGGCGGCGGGTTTGGGTTCGGGCTCTGGTTCGGGCTCGAACTCGGCCTTGCGCAGCAGGTGCGCGGCGTCCTCGGGCAGCAGGTGGTGGGCGTTGCGCCCCAGGGGCAGCAGACACCAGCCCTTGGCCCGGGCCCGGCCGCCCGGGGCGGCGTAGGCGGGCAGCAGCAGCCCGGCCTGGGCCGCCCCCAGGTGCGGCGCCAGGTTGGCCGGGGAGCATTCGCGCCCCTGGTGCGAGTCGTGCCCGAAGCCCGGCTCCCCGGGCACCCGGCAACCCAGCACCAACAGGAACGGCGCCGCGAAAAACTCGGCCACGAAGGCCACTTCGTCGAACACCCGCCGCTCGGCGCCCCCGCCGGGAACGTGCAGCACCACCAGCGTATCGCGCTCCAGCAGGTAGGGCTTGCCGTCGCGCACGTGCAGCAGGAACTCGCGCGGGCGCTGGTTGAAGAGATAGAGATTCTTGACCCTGGCCGCGCGCGCCGTGGCCGAATAGAAGGTGTCGCCCCCGGGTTCGCAGGCCAGGCATTCGCGGTCCGGCCGCTGGCGCGCCACGCCCTCGGCCATGGCCGCCGCGCCCTCGCCCATAAACAGGGCGTATTCGCAGTAGTCCAGCACGGCGTCGAGCACGCGCCCCAGGTACGGGTCCGCGTCCAGCGCAGTGGCCGGGGCGCCCCGGCGCCCGAACAATTTGCCAAAAAGTCCCATCCCTGCCTCGTGCCTGCGGTTGTGCCGACCGGGGCAGTAGAGCACAAATATGGCAAATCCATCAAGAAGGAATGGCTTCAGGCGTCGGCCCCGCCTGCGCGGGCCGCGAGGTAGGCCTCGGCGTCGGCGCGGCCCAGGGGCCGCGAGTAGAAATAGCCCTGCCCGAACTCGCACCCCAGATCGCGCAGGATGTCGCCCTGGGCCGCCCGCTCCACGCCCTCGCCGACCACGCCCAGGCGCAGGGAATGGGCCAGGCTGACGATGGCCTTGACGATCTCCAGGCTCTCCGCGTCCGTATCGATAGTCCGCACGAAGCTCAGGTCGATCTTCAGGTGATCCAGGGGAAAGCGCTTGAGGTAGCTCATGGACGAGTATCCGGTGCCGAAATCGTCCACGCTCAGGCGGATGCCGTGCTCCTTCATGCGCGTGAGCTTGTCGATGGCCGAGGCCGGGTCTTCCATGATGGCCGATTCGGTGATTTCCAGGTTCAGCGCCTCCGGCGGCAGACCGTGGACGGCCAGGATGTCCAGGATGCCGGGAACCAGGTCGCGGTGGGAGAACTGGCGTGCCGAAAGGTTCACGGACATGAAGGCATCGGGGGCGCACAGCCCGGCCCGGCGCCAGGCGTCCATGGCCCGCACCGCCCCGTCGAGCACCTGCATGCCCAGTTCGTGGATCAGCCCGGTCTCCTCGGCCAGGGGAATGAACTCCGCCGGGCAGACCAGCCCCCGGCCGGGGTGGGCCCAGCGCGCCAGGGCCTCGAAACCGCGCACCCGCCCGTCGGCCAGCCCCACCAGGGGCTGGAAATAGGCCATGAACTCCCGGGCGCCCAGGGCCCGGCGCAGGTCGTTTTCCAGGTCCAGCCGGCCCACGGCCCGGGCCAGCATGCCCGCCGAAAACACCGCCAGGCGGTCACGGCCCTTGTCCTTGGCATGGTGCATGGCGATGTTGGCGTGTTGCAGAACTTCCTCGGGCCGCGACTCGGTGCGCGGCAGGGAGACGATGCCGTAGCTGGCCGTCAGGCGCACGTCGCGCCCGTTCATGCTCAGGGGCCGGGCCAGCTCCTCGCGCACGCGCTTGACCACGCGCACGGACTCGCCGGGCCGCTCCAGCTCCTCGAGCACGAGCACGAACTCGTCGCTGCCGAAGCGCGACAGGGTGTCCAGGTGGCGCACGCAGCGGCGCAGGCGCCGGGCGACCTCGACCAGCAGCGCGTCGCCCGTCTCGTGGCCCAGGCTCTGGTTCACGACCCGGAAGCCGTCCAGGTCCATGAACACCACGCCGTAGTTGTAGTTCTGGCGGCGATCGGCGCGGTGCATGGCCTGACGGATGCGGTCCAGGCACAGGACGCGGTTGGCCAGCCCGGTAAGGGGGTCGTGCAGGGCCTGGTGGCGCAACTGCTCCTCCACGCGCTTGCGCTCGGTCACGTCGCGCAGGCTGAAGCGGATGCCCAGGTCGCGGCCCTCGGGGGCGGAAACGCTGCGGCAGACCTGGGAAACCCAGCGCAGGGCGCCGTCGCGGCGGCGGATGCGGTAGTCCAGCTCCTCGGCGTCGCCTCCGGCCGGGCAGCTCATGGCCTGAAGCCAGGTGTCGCGGTCGTCGGGCACGATGAGCGACTCCAGGAACCCGGGGTCGCGCAGAAAGCGCTCGGGCGGGTAGCCGGTGATGCGCTCGCTGGACGGGCTGACGTAGACCATCTGGCCCTGGGGGTCCTGCCAGCACTCCATGTCGTAGGTGTGGTTGGCCACGGTGCGGTAGCGGATTTCCGACTCGCGCATGCGCTCCTCGGTGCGCATGCGCTCGGTGATGTCGCTGGCCACCAGCACCCCGTAGCACTGCGTGCCGAACACCGCGCGCTGGGCCTTGATCTCCACGGGGCGGATGGTGCCGTCGGCGTGGCGCAGCCCGGAGTGCAGCACCGCGGCCGTTCCGCCGGGGCACTGCTCGCCCTCCCCGGAAAACAGGGTCTGGGCGGTCTGGGCCAGAAGCAGTTCGTCGATCTTGCGGCCGAGCACCTCCTCGGGAGCCAGCCCGGTGACGGCGCGCACGGCCCCGGCGGCGTCCACCAGGGTGCCGTCGGCCATGTCCACCACCAGGATGGCGTCGGAAATGTTCTCCAGCAGGCAACGGAAGCGCTCCAGTTCCTCCAGGCGGGTCTGCTGCTCGGGTGCGAAAACGCGCCGGACCGGGCGTTCATCCAGGCCGATGAGCCGCTCGAACAAAGGGCCGGGTCCGGGGCCGTCAGAACGCCTGGGCATACAGGGCCTCGATCTCCTCGCGGGTCGGCTTGCGGGGGTTGGTGACCATGCACGGGTCCTGCATGGCCAGTTCGGCCAGGCGGGGCAGATCCTCGCGGCGCACGCCCAGTTCGCCCAGGCGCTTGTCCACGCCCAGACGGCGCTTGAAGGCGCGCAGGATCTCCACGACCCCCTCGCGCCCCGGCCCGGGCACCATGCCCAGGCCCCGGCCCAGGGCCTCGGCCACGTCGCGGTAGCGCCCGGGGGCGGCGTCGTAGTTGAAGGCCGCCACCAGGTCCAGCAGGATGGCGTTGCACATGCCGTGGGGCAGGTCGGAGTGGCCGCCCAGGCTGTGGGCCATGCCGTGCACGGCGCCGAGGATGGCGTTGGAGAAGGCCAGCCCCGCGTACATGCTGGCCAGCATCATGCCCGCGCGGGCGTCCAGGTCCCGGCCGTCGTCCGCCGCCGCGCCCAGATGGGCGCCCACAAGGCGCACGGCCTCCAGGGCGAAAAGGTCCGTCACCGGGCCGTTGGCGTTGGAGACGTAGGCCTCCACGGCGTGGGTCAGGGCGTCCAGGCCGGTATGCACCGTCAGTTCGCGACCCATGGTCAGGGTCACGCCCGGGTCCACCAGGGCGGTGTCGGCCACCACGGTCTTGGAGACGATGGCCACCTTCACCCGGCGCGCGGTGTCGTTGATGATCGCGAACTGGGACACGTCGGCGGAGCTGCCCGCCGTGGTCGGCACGCAGACCAGGGGCGGCCCGGGCCGGGCGACCATGTCCACCCCCGCGAATTCCAGCACATCCTGGCCGTTGGCGTGGACGATGCCGATGCCCTTGGCGCAGTCCATGGCGCTGCCGCCGCCCACGGCCAGAATGGCGTCGCAGCCCTGGTCGGCGTAGCGCTCGGCCCCCTGGGCGACCTCGAAGTCGCGGGGGTTCTCGGACACCGCGCTGAACATGGCATGCTCCAGGCCGTGTTCGTCCAGCCCGGCCAGGATGGCCTGGAACCAGTCGTGGCCCATGAGGTCCGGCATGGTCACGACCAGGGGCCTGCGGGCGCCCAGGTTGCGGCAATACTGCCCCGCCAGGCGCGAAGCCCCCAGCCCGAAGACGAACTCCGGGGCCACGAACTTGCGCATGTCCAGCATCACTCCCTGTGCCGCGTCAGCCGTCATCTGCGCCTCCCCCTCTCCGGCCACGGGGCCGGGCGACATCTCGCACACCATATAGACATTTGCCGAAGGTAGCCGCCCCGGGCCGCCAAGGCAAGGGCTCGCGCATCCAGCGCGGCCCGGCCCCGGAAGCCGGACGGCCCTGCCGCCCGGACTCCTTGACAACTCCAAGCGTTCCTGTATTCTATTTTTTCACTGAAGGGGAGTAGCTCTTTCGGGCAAGGTCACCAGGACTGGTGTCGCAAACACGGCACTTGGCCTTGCCGTCGGTTCCCGCCGATGAGCGAGACCTTCAGCATGATGCAGTCATGCTGGAGGCCTCGTTTTTCTTTCCGGGCCTCCGCAACCGGACCACGCGTCCAGGAGGCCCCGTGCGCCACCGTTTCGTCCACGCCGCTTGCATCCCGCCGCCCCCGGCGCCCCGCGCCGGGCCCCTGGCGCATGGCCGCCGCCGGGCGCCGCGCCCGCCCCGTGTCTCACCCCGCGCACCGCAACCGCAACCCGAGGACGATACGTCATGGAAACCGTTTGGATGTGGATCGGCTTCAACCTGCTGGTCGTGACCCTGCTGGCCCTGGACCTGGGCGTGCTGCACCGCAAGGGCCGCGAAATCGGCATCCGCGAGGCCCTGCTGCTCAGCCTGGGCTACGTGGTCCTGGCCCTGTGCTTCGGCGCCGGGCTCTACGCCGCCCTGGGCCCCAAGGCCGGAACGGAATACCTCACCGGCTACCTCATCGAAAAAAGCCTGAGCCTGGACAACATCTTCGTCTTCGTGCTCATTTTCCTGCACTTTGCCGTGCCCGCCCGCTGTCAGCACAAGGTGCTCTTCTGGGGCATCCTCGGCGCGCTGGTCATGCGCGCGACGCTGATCCTCACCGGGGCGGCCCTGCTGGAGGCCTTCCACTGGGTGGTCTACGTGTTCGGCGCCTTCCTGGTCTTCACGGGCATCCGCATGCTCATCGCCGCGGACCAGGAGCCCGACATGGAGAAAAACCGTATCAACCGCTTCATGCGCCGCCATTTCCGGGTCACCGAGGGTTACGAGGGCGGGCGGTTCTTCGTGCGCCGCCAGGGGCGGCTGTGGATGACCCCGCTGTTCGTGGTCCTGGTGCTCATCGAGTTCACCGACGTGCTCTTCGCCCTGGACTCCATCCCGGCCATCTTCGCCGTGACCACCGACCCCTTCATCGTCTACACGTCCAACGTCTTCGCCATCCTCGGCCTGCGGGCGCTCTACTTCGCCCTGGCCGGAATCATCCACCGCTTCCATTACCTGAAGTACGGCCTGTCCCTGGTGCTGGTGCTGGTGGGCGTGAAGATGGGCGTCAACGCCTGGTTCGCCCGGCCCGTGATGCCCACGGAGCTGACCCTGCTGCTGACGGTGCTCATCCTGGGCGTGTCCGTCGCCGTTTCGCTGCTCAAGACCCGCAGCTCCGCAGGCCGGGCCCCGGAGCCCGGGGCCCTGTCCGGCTGGGTGCCCGGCAGCCCCGGCAGGGAGGACGACACGCCCCGCGAGATTTCCGGGCCCCGACCCTGACCAGAACGGCCCGTGCGCCGCTGCCCCCATCCGCGCAACAAAAAGACCCCGCCCCGGGCATTCAGAATGTCCGGGGCGGGGTGCTGCCGTTATCGTCGATCATTTCCGTCCTACTGGCCTCAGCCGACGTGGTCGTGTCGTCCGGGTTGTGCTGAAGGGTTGCCTTGCGACGCGCCGCTTTGCGAAACGCGTGTACTGTCCGTGGTGCGTTGGGGGCGTTGCCCGGGGACGCGCCGTTGCCGGTTCAAAACGGACGTTGCAGGAACGTTGTGCCGTTGCCCGGGGACAGGGCCTTCAACCATGACGGAGGTGAACCTGGGAGATGCCTTGTGACGCGCCGTTGCCGCCAGTGACCGGCCCTGGGGGCCGGATGCACCCGGGGGGTTGCGCAAGAAAAACCCCGTGTGGTGGAACCAGGGACGGGTTTTTCTGCGTTTTTTTCATTCCGGCGGAGCGCGCCTTGCAAAACGGCGCTCCCGTGACGGCCCGCGAAGCCGTACCGGATTCTCAAGAAGCAGCGAGCCTCTTGTGCTGGCAAAAGCGTGTCTCTGTCAAAGAGCTTTCCATTGATTCCACCTATGCGCCCCGGCGCGAAAAAAGTCAAGCACCTCCCAGGGGCACCCCCCGCAACATCGCCACTGCAACAGGCCGCTTTTTCAGACTATTTCAGAATGATTTTTCGGCACGGCCCGATCGTCTATATTTTTATTAAACAAAATCAACATGATGAATAAAATTTTGCACCCGCAACAAAAAAATCACAGCCCGCCGGAATTCCTGACTGAAAAAACAGCGGCAGACAGAGCCGCGCGGGGTGAAAACGTCCCGGGGAAAGTGGTGAAGGCTGCATAAGGAGGGAAGCGACGCGGACGACAAGGCGCGGGGCCGGGCTTGCCGGGGCGGGGCCGGCCATGTACAAGGCGGCCCATGACGCCCTCGCCCGCCGCCCTGCTGGAAGCCCACCCCACCCTGCGCCGCCTGAGCGGGCAGGTGGTCTGGTGCCTGTTCGAGGACGCCGAAAGCCCCGCCGCCCACGCCCAGGCCTTCCTGGACCGCTACGAGGCCGTCAAGGCCGCGACCCTGCCCCTGGTGGCCGTGGCCCTGGCCGCGGAAGCGCGGAAGCCTGCTCCGGAAAACGACACTGCGGACGCCGCGCCCTGGGTGCGCATCCGCGTGGACGGGCCGGGCCCGGCCTGCGCGGCCTGCATGGCGCTGGACGGCCGATGCCTGCGCCTGGACGGCCCCGGGGCCCTGGCCTTCCTGCCGCCCTTCGCCCTGGGTTGCCCGGCGCGGGCCGAGCGCCTGCCCGGCGCACCCGGACCCGGCGCGCCTCTGGTGGACCGCGCCGCGCCCTCGCCCCACGGCAGGCTGGTCTGCGGCGAGTGGGTCTTCACCCACCCCTGGGCCGACCGGCCCTAGCAGGCCCCAAAACCGGCACCCTGCCGCGTTGTCCGAAAAAACCGATCCCTCGCGCCTGTCTCCTACGCGCCGGTCCTGAATCTTCCGGGCCGCGCGGCTCGTTCTTCGGGAACTACCCGGAAAAGAAACGCCCTCCGCAGGCAGCCAGCCGTGCGGCTACATGGCCCCGGCGGGCTTCCCGGCCATGCCGCAGTAGCCCGCGTCCTCGTCGCCCTTCTTGTCCGTAAGCCTGTAGCGCCACATCATGCACTGCGAGCCCTGGCAAAAGCGCATCTTGCCGTCGGGCCCGACCAGCAGCGGGCAGAATTTGAAGCGAGCCTCGTTCTGGGGCAGCATCATGACCTCCTCCTCCTGTTTCCCTGCCTGTAGCAGACCCGCCGCCCCCAGGGCAACGCCGCCCGCCCTAAAGCTTCCGCCCCACCGTGCCGATAGAAAGGGTATCCCCGGAGGCGCTCCATGCAGATCGAGACCCTTTCCACCCTGACCCAGCCCCTGATTTCGGCCACGGCGGTGGCCTATGGCGGCACGGCGGCGCGGACCGGCGCCACGGCGGTCACGGGAACGGCGGGGGCCTCCGGCACTTCGGGCATCTCCACGGCCCAGGCCTGGGCCGAGGCCCTGGCCCAGCGCCTGGACGCCCAGCAGGCCGCCCAAGCCAGCGCGGACTCCGCCGAAGGCGCGGAAGGCTCCACGGAAAGCACCAAGGATTCAAGCGCCCTGGCCAGTGCCCTGGCCAGCGCCGTGGAAACCATCGGCGAGCGCCTGGGGCAGGCCACGGCAACGGCGTCCATCGGCCTGCTGGCCCGGCGCCTGGGCGAGGGCGAAATCACCGAAGACACCATCGGCGAAGGCCTGCTGGACGTGCTGCGCCTGGTGGACCGCAATTTCGGCACCGCCGAGGGCGACGCGCTCATGGCCACCTTCAACGGCAGCCTGAACCGCGCCCTGAACGACTATTTCGACAACGGCCTGAACGAGACCTTCTACGCCGCAAGCTCCGGCTCCGGCGGCGGCAGCACGGCCCAGGCCGCCTCCGGGCTGGTGGCGCAGATGCAGGACACCCTGGGCCAGGACGCCGCCGACCTCGTGGCCCAGCTTCTGGAGCAGGGCCTGAGCCGGGACGCGAGCTACACCGGCCTGCGCGCCGCCCTGGCCGACGCCGGGCAGGCCCTGGAGGCCGGATACGGCGCCGCCGCCGCCGACGCCCTCTCCCAGGCCGCCGGGGGCGCGCTCTCCACCCTGGGCGCCCCGCCCCGGGCGCCGGGCCTGCTGCTGGACGTGGCCGTCTGACGGCCGGGCCCTCCGGCGGCCATTGCCATAGCACAAGCAAGGCGGCGCCTCCCCTCGGGGAGGCGCCGCCTTGCTTTGTTGCCCGGGATGCCGTCTCCGGCGCCGGGCTACCTCTGGCCCGGGCCGCCGCGAACCGCCGCCAGGATCAGGCCCGCAGCCGCCAGGGCCAGGGCGGCCGTGGCCCAGAACACCCCGTCCATGCCCCAGGCCACAAAGGCCCCGCCCATGACCACCGGGCCCAGGGTCTGGCCCAGGCGCAGCACCGTGCCGTTCAGGGCCATAAAGGCCCCGCGCTGCTCCATGGGCGCCAGTTCGGCCAGCATGGCCTGCACGGTGGGGATGTTCAGCCCCTGGGCCGCACCGAACACCAGCACCGGCAGCAGCACCCACCACAGCCCGGGCATGAGCGGCACCAGCACCGCCGCCAGGGCGTAGAGCGCGAAGGCCAGCGTCAGCAGCAGGCGCAGGGGCACGGCCCGGGCCAGGGCTCCCAGCCGCGCGGCCAGCAAGGCCGTGGTCAGGCTGGCCGAGGCGATGATCGTTCCGATGGCCCAGGGCTCGGCCCCGAAGCGCTGGGCCAGGTAGACGGGCAAAAAGGCCACCAGCATGCCGTAGAGGATCATGAAAGTCATGCAGGTGCTGGCGAACAGGGCCAGGGTCCGGGGCTCCACGGCCCGGCGCACGGCCTGGCGCATGTATTCCATGAACGCCGCCCCGCCCCGGGGCCGGGGGCTGTCCAGCAGCAACAGCACGGCCAGGGCCAGGGGCAGGGCCGTCACGGGCAGCACGAAGGGCCAGTGCCAGCCCAGGGTGGCCAGTCCGCCGCCGAGCAGCGGGAAAAGCGTGGTGCCGAAGGAGAGCACCCCCGCGTTGTAGCCCATGGCCGTGATGCGCTCGTTGCCGTCGTAGAGGTCGGACAGGATGGTCACGTTGAGGGCGCCCAGGGCCGCCGCGCCCACGCCCTGAAGGAAACGCAGCCCCACCAGCACGGCGAAGGAATCCGCCAGGGCGCACAGCGAGCCGAAAACCCCGAAGACCAGCAGCGAGGGCACCAGCACCCGCTTGCGCCCGTAGCGGTCGGCCAGGATGCCCAGCACCGGCGCCAGGAAGACCCCGGGCAGGGTGAAGGCCGTCACCAGCCAGGCCACCTGGGTGGCCGCAAGGCCCAGGGCGTCCATGATGTCCGGAAAGGCCGGGGCGATGCTCGACACGCCCATGACCACCGTCAGCGTGACGCAGAAGATGAGGTGCAGGTTGCGCTGGCGCAGGAGCGGGCGTGGGGCGGGGCCGGAGGCGGCCCGGGCGGTGGTGTCCGGCGGCATGGGGCGCACGGTACACGCGGGCCGGGCGCTTGTCCCGCACTTTTCCGGACGCCGCCGCGGGCCGGGGCCGGGCTCAGGGTCCGGCGTGCAGCGCGCGGCGCTGGCCCGTGGCCGTGAAGGCCAGCACCGTCACCCCCGGCGGGGCCGCGCCCAGGGCATACTCGCCCACGGCCCGAGGCCGGCCGAAGTCGTGCATGGGCACCAGCACCGGGGGCCGCACCGCCTCGGCAAAGCGTGCGAACCCGCCGCGCCCGGGCAGGCGCGGGTCGCAGCAGGCAAAGGCCACATGCGGCCCGAAGGCCGCCACGGCTTCGAGGCTGCGCTCGAAAAAGGCGCGCACCTGATCGGCTCCGGCGCCGTCCCGCCCGTCCGGCCCGGGCCAGAGCCAGGCCGCGAGGTCCCCGCCGTGATACACGCGCAGGCCTCCGACATCGAGGCAGAAGGCCACGCCCAGGTCGTTGCTTTCCAGGGCCCGGGCGCGCAGCCCGGGGCCGACCTCGGCCCAGGGCCCGGGGTCGCCGCCGCGCGGGTCGTCGCCCGGTTCCAGGACCACGGCCCCGGGCCGGTCCAGCGCGGGAACCATCTGCGGCACGTCGTAGGACAGGACAAGACGCAGTTCGACCGCCTCCCGCGCGGCGTCCGGCACGTCGGCGGCGCAATGGTCGGCGTGGCTGTGCGAGAAGCAGGCCGCCACCCGCCGCCCGGCCAGGGCCCGGGCCACGGCCTCCCGCGCCCCGGGCGGGCGATGGGCCGCGTCGGGGTAGTCGAAGAGCAGCGTCCAGCCCGCCGCGTCCAGGCAGAAGCAGTCGTGGTGCACGTAGGTGACGACGATCTCCATGAAGCTCTCCCAAGCCGCGCTCGGGGCGGCGGCACGCCCCGAGCCTACACCGGAGCCGCCCCGGGGCTCAAGCGCGGTTGCAATGGCCGCGGGAATGGCATAGGTAATGGAGTTGCCGATTCCAGCGCCCGGAGCCGGTTTTCCCGGCACACAATCGCAGCACGGTGGGGGGGCCATGAGCACCAGAATGAATTTCGGCCTGTTCCGCGACAAGCCCGGGCCGTCCAACGGCCGCTCGGTGGGCATCGCCGGGGCCGGGCCCTCGGGCCTGTCCGCCGCCGGATACCTGGCCTGCCGGGGCTACGCCGTAACGGTCTACGACAAGATGCCCAAGCCCGGCGGGCTCATGTATTTCGGCATCCCCGATTTCCGCCTGCCCGTGGAGCGCACCGAGGCCGCCGCCGAGCTGCTGGCCACGGGCTACGGCGTGACCTTCCGCATGCGCACCAAGATCGTGGGCCAGCCCGGGGAAAACCACGACGAGGGAGACGAATTCCGCAGCGCCGAACTCGCCCTGACGGACCTGCGCGCGGCCCACGACGCCGTGATCCTGTGCACGGGCTCGTGGCGCTCGCGGCGCATGGGCATCCCCGGCGAAGACCTGCCCGGCGTGCTCTCGGGCCTGGAATACCTCTTCCCCCTGCGCGGGGCGGCCTGCGGGGCCGAGGTCTGCATCAGCCCGGCCCTGGGGCGCAAGGTGGTGGTCATCGGCGGCGGGCTCTCGGCCATGGACGCCGCCCAATGCGCCCTGCGCAGCGGCGCCGAGCGCGTGACCATGCTCTACCGCCGGACCATCGACGAGGCCCCCGCCGGGCCCTACGAAATCGGCCTGCTTCAGGACAGCGGCATGATCTGGAAGGAACTGGCCATGCCCCTGCGCATCCTGGGCACGGAGCGCGTCGAGGGCGTGGAATTCCTGCAGTGCGCCCTGGGCGAACCCGACGAATCCGGCCGCCGCTGCCCCCTGCCCCAGGACGGGTCCAACCAGATCCTGGAAGCCGACATGGTCATCAGCGCCGTGGGCGAACTGCCCACCCTGCCCCTGGCCGAGCGCCTGGAGGTCGCCAAGGTGCGCAAGGGCGCCTCGCCCTGGCCGCGCATGACCATGATGGAAGGCGTGTTCGTGGCCGGCGATGCGCTGACCGGGCCGAGCAAGATCGGCTGGGCAATCACCGGCGGGCTGGAGGCGGCCCGCTCCCTCGAACAGTGGCTGGACCACACCCAGGGCGGGCGCTAGCCCCAAGCCAGGAGACCACCATGGCCGACGACAACCAAAACGGCGCCCCCGGCGGCAACTCCAGCGCCACCCAGCGCACCAAGTGGGTGGACTACTCGCGCTGCATCGGCTGCGAGTCCTGCGAGGCCATCTGCAAATTCCTCTACGGCCTGCCGCGCATCCAGATGACCGAAAGCGACGAGGGCCTGGCCTTCCCGCTCTACTGCCACCACTGCGAGCACCCCATGTGCGCCAAGGCCTGCCCCGTGGGCGCCATCGAAAAGGACGAAATCACCGGCACCGTGTATCACGACCCGGCCCGCTGCCGGGGCTGCAAGGCCATGAAGTGCATGGCGGCCTGCCCCTTCGGGGCCATCTACCACGCGGGCGGCGTGGTGCCGGTGACCAAATGCGACCTGTGCCGCGACCGGGCCCGCGTGGGCCTGGGGCCCGCGTGCATGGAAATCTGCCCCTGCGAGGCCATCCACTTCGTGACCCGCGAGGAGCTTGCGGCCCTGAAAACCCGCGAGGCCAGCACCGCCCAGAAGCTGGTCATGAAGCAGATCCGCCAGATGCGCGGCCAGAAGTAGCCGCGCGGGAGCACCGCCATGAGCGCCGTCGCCGAGCTGACCATCTTCCCCATGGACAAGGGCGTGAGCCTGTCGCCCTACGTGGCCCGGGCCCTGGCCGTCATCCGCCAGAGCGGCCTGCCCCACGCCCTGGGGCCCATGGGCACCTGCATCGAAGGCGAATGGGACGAGGTCATGGCCGTGGTCACGGCCTGTTTCGAGGAACTGCGCAAGGACAGTGCGCGCATCAACGTCAGCCTGCGCGTGGACTGGCGCTCGGGCCCGGGCGGACGGCTGGCGGCCAAGCCCGCATCGGTGCTGGAAAAGCTGGGCCAGGGCGGACCCCGGGGTTAGGCCCGGGAAACGGCGCCCCGGCCCCCGGGGCGGCCCCTTTGGCCGACTGTTGAAAAATCACCCCCTCAGGCCGTTCCAGACGGGCGGGCGGCACGGCGCGGTGCATCCCGGGGACACAAGCGCTCCGAATTTTTCCGCCGACGCGGCAGGCCGCCTTTGGGCGATGGCCGGTCAGACCCGGGCGTCCAGCAGACCCGGCGGTTCCTCGCCGTCCGTTTCGCCGTCGCGCAGCACGCGCACGCGCACGGCGGTCCGCCGCAGGGCCAGGGCATTGCCCGGGGCGGGCCCGGCAAAGACGATGGTCCCCCAGGCAGTGGCCGCGTCGGCGCAAACGTCGGTGCACGTGGCGGGGTCCACGCCCCTGTGGGCCAGGGGCGCCGGGGGTGCGGGGGGCACGGCCCCGCCGCGCAGGGCGGCGGGCAGGGGCGTCTCGCCCAGGCCCAGATCCCCGGCGATGAGGTCGTCCAGGCTGTAGCTGCCCTCCTCGGTGCTCCAGCGGACCTCCAGCAGCGGCCTGTCCTTGTAGCTGCCCGTGCAGCGGGTACGCTTGTAGCGGAATTTGAGCCCCACGCCGTCCTCCTGGCAACGCGGACCGCCGCCGCGCCAACGCGCGGGAAAAACGCCGAAACACGGCGAACGCGGCAAATGCGGCGGACATGGCACCCGGGGCAGGGGGCGGAGGAGGCTCCGGAAAAGGCGCGGCAACGCAGGCAAGGCGCAAGGGCGCGCAGGGTGCGGACGGGATGGCGCGGGGAGCGGATGCCAGTCTCCCCATTACGCCCGCGCCCGGCCCAGGTCAAGCCGCAGGCCGCCGCCGGAGCCCCGGCCCCAAATTCCCCGCCGCCCGGGCAGAACAGGGCCAGCCACACCTTGCCCCGCCCGCCCCGGACAGGTATCATGCCCCCTCGCACGCACCACCCAGGAGTTTTTCAGGAGCACCCACCCATGCATCGATTCATCCTGGCCCTGGCCGCCCTGGCCCTGGCCGGAATCCTGTCGGCGGCCCCCGCCGGCCCTGCCTTTGCGCGCACCGTGCGCCTGGGCATCGTCACCACCCCGGGCAGCGCGCAGCACGTCTGCGCCACCGCCTTTCAAGATTTGGCGGCCCAGCGCTCGGGCGGCGCCGTGGAGGTCAAGATCTTCCACAGCGGCACCCTGGGCAGCGAAACGGACATCCTGCGCCAGGTCCAGATGGGCGCGGTGGACATGGCCATCGTGACCCTCGGCCCGCTGGACACCTTCGTGCCCGAGGCCGCCGTGGTCGGTTTCCCCTTCCTGTTCGCCAGCCCCGGGCAGGCCGACGCCGTGCTCGACGGCCCCCTGGGCGCCGAAATCCTGACGGCCGCGGAGCGCGCCGGGTTCAAGGGCCTGGCCTTCTCGGAAAACGGCTTCCGCAACCTGACCAACGCCGTGCGCCCGGTGCATACGGTGGACGACGCGCGCGGGCTGAAGATCCGGGTCATGGAGTCGGCCCTGGACCGCGAGCTGTGGCAGGCCCTGGGCGCCAACCCCACGCCCATGGCCTGGCCCGTCTATTCCGAGCTGCAACAGGGCACCATCGACGGCCAGGAAAATCCGCTGTCGGTCATCTGGCTCTACCGGCTGCACGAGGTGCAGCCCTACCTGTCCCTCACCGGCCACGTCTATTCGGCCCATATCGGGCTGGCGGGCCTGAACTGGTGGAACACCCTGCCCGCTGCCGAACAGACGCTGCTGACAGGCGCCCTGCGCGACGCCGCCGTGGCCCAGCGCGCCTGGAACCGTGCGGCCGAGGCCGATTTTCTGGCCCGCCTGCGCCAGGCGGGCATGACCGTGGACGAACACCCCGACCTGGAGTCCTTCAAGGCCCGCACCCGCGACCTGCGCGACCTGCCGGCCTATGCGAACCCGCGCGTGCGCGCGCTCCTGGACCGCTTCCTGGAAGCCACGCGACCCACCCAAGGAGATGCCCGATGAAGACTTCCCTCGGCGCCAAGACCCTGGCCATGCCCACCCCCGTCTGGTGTGTGGGCGCCTATGACACCGACGGGCGGCCCAACGCCATGACCATCGCCTGGGGCGGCATCTGCTGCTCCAAGCCGCCCATGCTGGCCGTGGCCCTGCGCGCGGCCACGTACACCCACGGCTGCGTCGCGGCCCGGGGGGCCTTCACCGTCTCGGTGCCCTCGGCGCACCATGTGGCGGCGGTGGACTTCCTTGGGCTGGCCTCGGGCCGCGACATGGACAAATTCGCCGCCGCCGGGCTGACCCCGGCGCGTGCCGAATTCGTAGACGCGCCCTACATCGCCGAATTCCCCATGGTCATCGAATGCCGCCTGGCCCAGACCGTGGAACTCGGCCTGCACACCCAGTTCATCGGCGAAATCGTGGATGTGAAGATCGAGGCCGGGCTGCTGGACGACGCGGGGCATCCGTCCCTGCCGGGGGTGGACCCGCTGGTCTTCTCGCCCGGGTCGCGCGGGTACTACCGCATCGGCGAATCCGCCGGAGCGGCATTCTCCTGCGGGCGCCCGCTGCTCAAGAAATAGCCCGTGCGCCCCGCAGCCGCCCTGTCCGCCGCCAGCGCCGCGCTGGACGCCGCCTGCCGCCCGCTCACGGCGGCCCTGGGCGCGGGCATGGCCGGGGTCATCGCCGCCCAGGTCTTCTGGCGCTATGTGCTCAACGACTCGCTGTTCTGGTCCGAGGAGTTGGGGCGCATCCTGCTGGTCTGGCTGACCTTCCTGGGCGCCACCGTGGCCTACCGCCGGGGCGCGCATCTGGGGGTGGATTCCCTGGTCCACCGCCTGCCGCCCCGGGCCCGGGCCGGGGCCGGGGCGGCGGCGCATCTGGTCTGCCTCGCCCTGTTCGCGGCCATGGCCGTCTACGGCTTCGGCTACGTGCGCCTGTTGGCCGGACAGTCCACCCCGGCCCTGGGCTGGCCCGCCGGGCTGGGCGCCGGGGCCGTGCCCCTGGCCGGGGCCGTGCTGTGCGTCCACGCCCTGGCCCGGCTGGCCGGGGGCCAGGCGCCGGATGCGCCGGACGCACCGGGCGGGCAGGCCCGCCGGAACACCCCAGGCGCGCCGGGCGCGCCCCACCCCCCGGAGGCCGCGCCGTGAGCGCGGCCCTGCTGCTGGCCGCCCTGGCGGCGCTGTTCCTGCTGGGCGTGCCCATGGCCGTGGCCCTGGGCGCGGCGGGGCTCGGGGCGCTGCTGCTCTCGGACGCGGCGCCGCCCATGCTCGCCGTGCAGCGCATGATCGCCGGGGCGGACTCCTTCCCGCTCATGGCCGTGCCGCTGTTCATGATCGCCGGGCGGCTCATGGAAACCGGGGGCCTGTCGCGGCGCATCGTGGACCTGGCCGACGCCCTGGTGGGCTGGCTGCCGGGCGGGCTGGCGGCGGTGGCCGTCGTCGCGGCCATGCTCTTCGGCGGCATTTCCGGCTCGGCGGCGGCGGACACGGCGGCAGTGGGCGCCCTGCTCATCCCGGCCATGATCCGCAAGGGCTACGACCCGGCCCTGGCCGGGGCCGTACAGGCCGCCGGGGGCTCCATCGGCGTGGTCATCCCCCCGAGCATCCCGATGATCCTTTTCGGCGTGCTCACCGGGGCCAGCATCGGCGAGCTGTTCGCCGCCGGGCTGCTGCCGGGGCTGCTCATGGGCCTGACCCTGGTGGCGGCCACCACCGCGCTGGCCCTGCGCGGCGGCGCGCCCGACGCGCGCGGTCGGCGCTTCTCCCCGGCGGCGGCCCGCCGGGCCCTGGGCCGCGCCGGGTGGGCCCTGGGCGCCCCGGCCATCGTGCTCGGCGGCATCCTGGGCGGGGTGTTCAACGCCACGGAGAGCGCCGCGGCCGCAGTGGCCTACGCCCTGGTCACGGGCCTGTTCGTCTACCGCGGCCTGACCTGGCGCGCCCTGCCCGGGCTGTTCCTGGAGGCGGGCGTCACGGCGGCGGTGGTCATGTTCCTCATCGCCCAGGCCCAGGTGCTGGCCTGGGTGCTCGCCGTGCAGGAGGCCCCGGCGACCCTGGCCGCATGGCTGCTGGGCCTGACCACCGACCCCGTGGCCCTGCTGCTGCTGGTCAACGCCGCCCTGCTGGTGGCGGGCACGTTCATCGAGACCTCGGCGGCCCTGGTGCTGCTGGTGCCGGTGCTGGTGCCGCTGCTGCCGCATCTGGGCATCGGGCTGGTGCAGCTCGGGGCCATCGTGGTCGTCAACCTGGCCATCGGCATGCTGACCCCGCCGCTGGGCATCTGCCTCGTGGTCGCCTGCGGGCTGGCGGGCTCGCGCCTGGGCGCCGTGGCCGCGCGGGTGGCGCCGCTGCTGCTCGTGCTGCTGGCGGACCTGCTGCTGGTCAGCTTCTGGCCGCCGCTGACCACGGCCCTGCCCGCCCTGCTGGCCCGCTGACGCCCCAGCTCCGGGGGACGCCGCAAAACCGGCGCCGGGGCCCCGCGCCGCCACCGCCCGCGCCGCCGTGTTGACAAGCCCGGCCCGCCCGGCCACAGTCTGCCCGTTCCCGCCACCGCCAACCGGAGCCAGAGCATGCCCCGCCCCCGCGACATCCGCGCGCCCATGGACATCGAGCGCGAATCCATGCGCATCATCGACGCCGAGGTGCCCGAGCCGCGCCCCTTTGCCGGGGCGCAATGGCTGGTGGTCCGGCGCATGATCCACACCACGGCGGACTTCGAGCTGCTGGACCTGGCGCGCTTCTCCCCCGGAGCCGTGGAGGCGGGCGTGGCCGCCCTGGCCGCCGGGTGCGCGCTCTTCACCGACACGCACATGGCCCGCTGCGCCATCCCCCTGCGACGGCTCACGCCCCTGGGCTGCTCCATCGCCTGCTTCATGGACGACCCCGCCGTGGCCGGGCGCGCCCGCAGCGAGGGCATCACCCGCGCCCGTGCCGCGGTGGACCACGCCGCCGAACGCATGGACGGAGCCATCCTCGTGGTCGGCAATGCGCCCACGGCGCTCTTGCGCATCCTGGAGCACGTCGAGGCCGGGCGCATGGCCCCGGCCCTGGTGGTGGGCATGCCCGTGGGCTTCGTCAACGCGGCGGAGTCCAAGGAACTGCTCATGGCCCAGGACCGCGTGCCCTGGATCACCATCGCCGGGCGCAAGGGCGGCTCGGCCCTGGCGGGCAGCGCGGTCAACGCCCTGGCGGACATGGCTCTGGACGGCAGGCCCGCGCCGCCCTGAGGTCTGTTTCGCGGCGCGCCCGCGCGGTGCCCGGCCTGCCTTCGGCTCCTGGCGCGTCCGGGCATCCCAGGCTCCTGATGCGCCCACGCACCCTGCGGCGCGTAAGGCGGCAACCGCACCAGGCAAACGGACCCGCCCCGCAAGACGCCCGACGCGCCGGAGCGCCCGGTGTCGTCTTGACGCCGATTCCAGATTGAACTAATCGGGTTTCATGCCTGCGCAACACCCAGCGCCGCCCCGCGACCCGCGCCGCCGTGCGCCGCACCGGGCCCGGCCATGAAACTCTCCGCCCGCTCCCGCTACGCCGCGCGCCTGCTGCTCGACCTGGCCCAGGCCCGGGGGCAGGGGCCCGTGCGTGCCTCGATCCTGGCGGCCAACACGGGCATCTCCGTGCAGTTCATCGAGCAGATCCTGCGCCCGCTGAAAAAGGCCGGGTTCATCCGCAGCCTGCGCGGGGCCACCGGCGGCCACCTGCTGCGCCGCGACCCCGCGACCATCACCCTGGGCGACGTGGTGCGCACCATGGAAGGCCCGGTGGCCATCGCGCGCTGCTGCACCGGCGGAGCCGCCTGCGACCGCGCCGACGACTGCCGCACCCGCAGCGCCTGGGCCCAGGTCTCACGCGTGCTCGAGCGCGAACTGGACGCCATCACCCTGGCCGACCTGCTGGACCAAAGCCGCATTCAATCCACCTGCCCCAAAGCCTGACCCGCTCCCCTCGGCCGAATTTCCCCGCTTGCCCGCGCATCCGCCGCCTCTCCCGTGGCCCCTACACCTTTTCCCTTGCCCAAAACGTGCAGGCAATACTAAGAAAGCGATGCCGCTTCTGTGGGGAAGCCCATCCTCCCGCGCGGGCTCACGCAGCGGGATGCTCCCGATACACGGGGAAGAAAGAAACGATGCGGCCTTGAAGTCAGGCCGGAGGCGACCGCTTTCCACCAGAGGAACGCCCTCAGACGAAACAATATCCGGAAAGGCATGAAACCATGCACGACGAAATTCTTACATTTGAAAACAAGATAAACAAGTTATCCTCCTTTACTGTCGTTCTTCTAGGGCTTGGGGGCGCCTTGTTTTTCCGCTTTGTGCTTCTGCCCAGTGACAAGACAGAGTTGTATCCTTTGGGAGTATTCGCACTGCTGATCTGTCTCTTCTATGCCATGCGCTCTATAAATAAACTCAACAAAGCCACAAATGACTCAGTTACCATAGGAACTGATTCTATTGACTTTTATTCTGATGACGCTCTTGTCGAGACAATCCTCTTCACTAAAATAAAACGAATAACTTTATTATGTAACTCATGTGCATACCGTATAAAGAGCATACTCCCACCGATTGTGTATATCGCAGTGATGATTCTACTCATCTTTAAATATAAAATATTTATTTCAATTCTGTTATTTTTTACGACTTCCAGAATTCTATTCTCTGTAGCAACACAAAGGAGCATCCCACTTCTTTTTTTGACGTCATAAATATAGAGTATGAAGATGATTTGAGATCCATTTGGCTCCCCAATGGTGTACACACAAAGATTCTGGTCAAAAGGTGAATGGATATTTCCCACCTTCATGGATTTGAAGTGAAAAGAAATCTGCTGTTCATCATCGGCAAGCCCAAAAAGAAGCACGCCTCCTGACAAGACCCCTCCCCCACCGCGCCCCACGGAAAAGACCGGGCGCATCCACGGCCCGTGTGAAGCCACCGGCGGGCATCCGCCATTCCAGGCCCCCGAAACCACCACTCTGGGCGACATGATGCACATCATGAACGGTCCTGGGTTCATTTACAAAATATTTTAAGTAGTTGCCGAACCAGTCGCATGAAGAAGCGACGCACATCCGCGCGCTTCTCCCAAAACAGCCAAAGGGTTGCAAGCAATGCCTGCAACCCTTTGAAATTTTGGCGCGCCAGGTAGGGATCGAACCCACGACCGTCGGCTTAGAAGGCCGAGAGGCACCCGCCAGAAGCAAGAAAAATACTAAGTAAACATATGCTTAGTCGAGATTTCGGCTCTGCCGTAGTTGTCAAGAATTGGCTTTCGAAGGCTCTCCGTTGACACCCTGTTGACCCCTTGCAATCCCCCAGGAGTTCCCGTAAACATTGGCTTCCGGCGGTTTAATATGCCCCGGAGGCTAGAACGGAAAAATCAGGGTGTCAACAGGGGGTCAACAGCATGGCGATAGAGGCGCGTTGCGTGAAGTGCAAAGCCGGTTTCAAGCCCGGCCCGAAGAACTGCCCCCAGTGCGGGGCCTCCCTCAAGGAGTCGAAGCGTTACCGGGTGCGGGTGAAGCTCCCTAACGGGAAGTGGTTCACGAAGATGAGCACCAGCCTTGCCCAGGCCCGGAAAATCGAAGCCAAGGTTAAGACGGAAGCCCTGGAAGGCGAGTTCTTCAAGTACGCGAAGACGGCCAAGGTCGGCGATGTTTGGCCGAAGTATCTGAAGTGGGCGAAGGACAACAAGCGCTCATGGCGTGACGATGAAGTGAGATTTGAGCTTCACATCAAGCCGCGCTTCGAGGACAGGCAACTAAGTAAAATCACGCCCGTTGACGTGGAGACGTGGCTTTCCGAGGTCCGGGACAAGCCGGGCCGCCATGACGAGAAACTTTCCCCCCAGACGGTCAAACACGTCTTCAACCTTATGCGCCGGTTCATCAACTGGTGCCGGGTTCGGGACATCTACGGCGGGCCGAACCCCTGCGACAAAATAAAGCTCCCGTCCTTCGACAATTCTCAGAGCAATTTCTTGAGTCAGTACGAGCAGGAGTCCCTTCTTCGAGTTCTCGACGAATGGCCGAACAGGCGGGCCGCCCTGGTGGTCAAGTTCGCCATGTTCACCGGAAAGCGCCTGGGGGAGACGCTTGCCCTGACATGGGCAGACGTAGACCTTGGGAACGGCCTCGTTACCTTCCAGGGGATGAACACCAAGAATAAGCGGACGCAGACGTTGCCGCTTAACAAGTTGTCCCTGCGAGTCCTCCGGGAAGCCGCGCAGGACAAAATTAGCGAGTACGTCTTTCCGTCGAGCACGGGCGGCTTCTATCAATCGTTCTCGCGGACCTGGGGCTTGATTCGCAAGAAAGCTGGCCTGGACTGCCGGTTCCATGATTTGCGGCATACCTTCGCAAGCAACGTACTTGGCGCTGGTTCAAGCCTGTATCAGGTGCAGAAGCTCTTGGGCCACAAGACAAGCGCCATGACGCAGCGGTACACGCACATAGCAGATTCGCAACTTCGAGACGCCGCCCGCGCCATTGACGGTCTATTCAGGCGTGAGGGCGAGGCCGTAGACTTCGAGGACATAAAGAGCATGAAGCCCGAGGACGCCAAGAGGATTCTTCTGGATATTCTCAGCGAGGCCGACAAGGCCATGACAGAAGAAGCAGGACCGGAACCCGAGGACATTTCCCCCCAGGATTGAACTCACTTCCATGAACAACCCAACAAGGCCGCCCCAGGGCGGCCTTTTCATTACAGGAGCAACCATGCCCAGGCGACACAAGATTGATACCCTCGAAGTCCTCCGGGACGAATTGGCGGACGTATTTCACAAAGTCAGGAAGGGGAGCATAAACCCGAACAACGGTAAGCTATTGGCCTTCCTCGGGCAGACCCTCACGGGTGTCATTAAGGCCATCGACGAGCGGGACGCGAACGGGAACCGCTTCGACCCGGACAAGCTGAACATACTTCTGGACGCCCTGGGGCGCAGCTCAGAAGGTCTTTGGGATGATGAAAAGCAGGAAGAACATCAGGGGGAGAACGGGGCGGCGCTTTCCGATTAGGATTTCTCCCCCTCCCCCCACGGCTCCCCATGAATATTTTCATGTATAACGGGCAGCTAGCTTGATTTACTAAGTATAAAGCAAACATATTCTCAAGAAAACGTTTGATTGCCTTCCGGTGCGGGAGTATTCTCGAAGCCTGTTCAATCCGCACAGGAGGGGAAACGATGCAGGCTTACGGCTATGTTCGCGTGAGCGGCAAGGGGCAAGTGGACGGTGACGGCTTTAAGCGCCAGGAGGAAGCCATTCGTGCCTTTGCCAAGAGCGCCGGGATTGAGGTCGCCCAGGTTTACCGCGAGGAAGGCGTCTCCGGGACTACGGACGAAGCAGACCGCCCAGCCTTTCAGGAGATGGTCGCCGCCATCCTCAAGAACGGAGTCAAGGCTATCATCGTCGAGGGCCTGGACAGGCTGGCCCGTGAACTCCGGGTTCAGGAAACGCTTCTCGTCTATCTGGCGTCCAAGGGCATCGTGCTTTACTCTGCCAGGACGGGCGAGAACGTCACCGAGGCCATCATGGGCGACCCCATGAAGAAGGCCCTGGTGCAAATCCAGGGCGTCTTTGCAGAGCTTGAGAAGGGCTTGCTCGTCAAGAAGCTCCGGGTGGCCCGGACGCGTAAGCGTGAGCGCGAGGGGAAGTGCGAGGGCCGCAAGGGTTATCATGAAGCCGCCCCGGAGATTCTGGAACGGGTCAAGCAGCTTCGCAGAAAGCCCCCAGGACGCCCCCGAATGACTTACGCCGATGTTGCCGATGTTCTGAACCGGGAGGGCCGCTTGACCCTGGCCGGGAAGCCCTGGACCGCCGCTAACGTGCAAGTGCTTATGTCCCGGACCCGTTCTAGCGATAGGAGTTTCTGATGAACGATGAGCATACGCTTGAAGCTCTTAGACGTATGGCGGCTATGTTGCCAGCCTTGGAGAAGGCCGACCCGGACGCTCTCACGTCTTACTCGGGCGGTGCCGCCTTGAGCTTAGAGGGGCCGCTTCAAGAATTTCACGGCCTCGCCTATCGTGGTGACGCTCTGCTCTGCGACTTCAACTGGGGAGCATGGCAGGATGAGGCCCGGCGCATCCTGGCTTCCCCAGAGACAATCGCCCTGGCGGATATGCAGACCATCCGGCAACTCCTGACAACCCTCGTAAGGGCTGAAAAGTTTGCATCGGGCGCACTGGCCGAAGCTGTCAGGGATAAGAGCCTGCTCAACATCCTGCGGCGGCTTGGGGAACTGACTAAGTAAAAGCCAACAGGCGTTTAGTTCCGCCATCTAGGAAGCGCCCTTGCCATCAAGGCAAGTCCCACTATGCCCTGGCCTGGAAAAACGCAGCACAGGCCCTCCTAGGGGCCTTTCCCGGCCCATCCTTCCCAGGGTTCACCCCATCAACCAAGCCCCGGTTGCCCGTCAAAGGGTGGCCGGGGTTCTCATTTGGGGCGAACTCCTGACCTAACGAACTAATTAGTTAGTTAAGTCTCTAAAATATTTGAAAAAGTGCTTGAACAAGCCCCAAGAAGTGCTATGTTGTTCCCGGAGTCGAGAACATCAACAACTTTTGGGGGAGCACATGCGAGTTGAGCAACTGGATTACATCGGCCTGGTTGAGGCCCGCGAAGTGGAACAAAACGTCTACCTGGCCCCCGGCGAGGTCATCATCTTGAAGCCCGAACTGGGGGTTTGTCTGGTAGTCGGCATTTAAGCTGAAATTTTATTCCCTAAAGGGCCGGGCACTTACGGGTGTTCGGCCCTTTATTTTTGAACCCCGACACAGGAATCGGCTTTTCGACCGTTTAATAGGGCAGGAGGATTACCGGATGAAGGCAGGCCAAATGCTTAGAAGAATCACACAAGAAGACTTTGGGTTCATCAAGTTCCAGGCGACTAGGCTCTGGAAGAACCTCGTCGCCTCCGGTTTCAACCAGTACATCGAGTTCGAGGACGTAGTGGGGGAGCTTGGCATCGTCTACGCGAAGTGCCTCCAAAAGTATCCCGAAAAGGAAGGCCGTGAGTTCAACGCCGTCTTTATGACCGCCGCCGTGAACTGGCTCAGGAACTGGAAGCGCGACAAGCACCGTGAAATGTCCCTTGAGGCGGGAAAACCCGGACCCGCCCCCAGCTTCGACCCGGACCCGGCTGAGTTCAGAAAGCTCTACATGGCGCAGAAGGCCAATGGCCGCTGGATGTACTCCATCAAGGCCCTGGCCAAGCACTACGGCGTGAGCCGGGATACTGTGCGCCGGTACATCGAGCGCCGCGATTTGCAGCGCCGGGAGCTTGAGCGTGAGGCGGCGTAGGGGGTGGCGGAGTTCCAGTGTTCCCTCTGTGCAGAGGGAACTTCTATTCCTCAGTCATGGTGTCCATGGGGCCTGCCTCCCCGACAGGGCCGCCCGCGCTTGTTTTCAGGTGCGGGCGGCCCCCTTTTTTGAAAAATGAGTATGACTTTTACACAGTAATTTTAGGAGGTTGTATGAGTAAGATTCGATTCACGGCGACCATTGACAATGACCTCTTCGAGCGCCTGCTCATCGCGCGGCGGGATTCGGGAATCCCGATTTCGCAACTAATCAATCGAGCGCTTCGAAGCCAAATCCACCTCATTCTCAACTATTGTAACACCTTAGGCGGAGGCAACAAAGATGATTAACCTCGAAATCGACGGCGCTCTCGAAGACGCCATCAAGCGGCTCATGCCCATGAGCTGGGGCGGCGAACCCCCCGAACTCGACAAGCTCCTGAAACTACTCTTAGCCGAGCGCATCAAGGCACTTTCCAAGAACTACGGCACTCGCGTCGAGTATCGAGCCTTGCGGGCTCCCCAGGCCGACAACTTCAACTTCTAAGGAAAACAAAATGCGCAAGGATATCAGCTATTACGCGAACAATTGGGACGCCCTTGGCGGTTCGCTCAAGTGGGCGGACCTGACCCCCGAGCAGCGCAACCGCAGCATTGCCGAGCTGGACCGCCTCGAAGCCGAGGCGGAGCAGGGCAAGACCCGGCTGGCCGAGCTGGAGCGGGAGCGCCAGCGGCTCGAAATTGAGCACGCCGTTTGGCAGGAACGCCTGCGGGGCTTCCAGGAGCAGAATCCGGCTCCGGGCCACGCCTCGAGGAAACTTTTCTAAGGAAAACCCCATGAAGAACATGAACACGATTTTCGACGCCGCGCAGGCCCTCGTCGAGGCGAACCACGCCGCCGCCCAAGGGCTTCTCGAAGAAGCCGAGGCGGGCAGCGAGGACTTTGCCTCCCAGGTTGCGAAGTTTCACGCCCTCGTCGAAGTCTTCATTCTTGGAAACAAAATCTTAAAAATCCTGGGCGACTATGCCCGAAACGAGGAGGCGACCCATGAAGTTTAGCGTAACCCCCAACCCCGATGGTAGCCGGGACATCAAATGCCGGGCCGGAAGATTCGTGATGCCCACACTTCCCCGGACCCGGTTCGGCGGAAAGCCCATCGTCCAGCCCGAAAGCCTGGACCCCGACCTGTTCGCGCCAAATGCCGTGGGCGGGAACGTCCTCAAGTGGGCAGCCCGCGCCGAGTCGGAATGGTCCCTGAGCTTCCACAAGGAGTTCTACGTCGAGTTCCTGGGCGGCCTGAAGAATCTTCGTGCCCTTGTGGCTGAGACGAAGGGGAAGGTGGCGGTCTACCGTGACGAGTTCGCCCGCGAGAAGGCGAAGGAAGCCCTGGCCCCCTTAGTTAAGCGTCTCCTGAGACTCATGGCTGAAGTGCAAGAGGCCAGCGAGTACCGGAGCCGGATGCTCGAAGCCGTGAAGCTCGACGCCCTGGCCCTCCCGGAACCTGAAGATGCCAAGGATGCCGCGAAGCAGACGGCGCTCCTGGGAAGCTACATGCAGGAACTCAACGGCCTGGGGCGCGACAAGGCTCTCGAAGTCCTCTCGAAGCTCACCCAGGACAACCCGGAGAAGGCGAAATTCGCCCTTGCGGCCCTCGACACGGCCTTGGCCCCGGTCCTTCATCCGGCGCAGACGGAGGGCATAAAGAAGTCCCTGCGGGACCGTGAACAGCCCTGGATTGCTGAGTTCGAGGAAGCCCACGCTGACCTCACCCAGAACTCGAATTGGCGGCTCCAAGAGGCCCGGGAACGTATCAGGCGCGAAGTCCAGCCCCTGGGGCTGGCCGTGGCCGACTTCGAGGTCGGGCGGGGCAAGCCCGCCTCCCAGGCGGCGTAGCCGTCGCACTTTGGTCAATCAGGCGGGGCGGTTCCATCGGGGAACCGCCCCATTATTCTTAGAGGCAGGCAGGCAATGGACATGGACCCCAGAGTCACAAGTATAACCCCCCATCTTTCGGCACATACTGAAATACTTGAACTTTCTCCCCCCTCTCAAACTAAGTACAAGCTGACTATCACAGGCAACACCATCAGCTTTCACAAGCTCCCCGAACATGCTCCCGTCATGCCGTCATATGGCTATGCCGAGAACCGGGGGGACAATCTCATAGCTAGAACTAAGTCTAGGAAGAACGCTCTCCACAAGCTCCTTCAAACACTAAGCACAAAGCCTTCTTGTTTCATGACCCTGGATTTTGAGGGGCGCACGGCAGGGCGGGAGCAAATCCGGCGGGCCAAGCGTTGCCTGGATAGCTTTGCAAGAGTTCTTCGCCGTGAACGTCCATCCTCATGGTTCGTTTGGAAACTCGAACTGAGCGAAAAGCGAACCTTGCACTTTCACTTAGTCGGTGACTTTGGGCCGGGCGGGGCCATGCCTGCGGCGAAGCTCCGGGAATCTTGGCAGCGCATTGCAGGAACCGATTGGGACGATTGCTTTGATTTGAGGCCCTGCACAGAGGCCCACTTAGGCTACCTGACGAAGAAAGCCAAGTTCGCCGCAGACATGGCCCTTGTCGCCCTGGACCCGCAGGGGCGTAGTTTCGGGATTCTGGGCAAGTCTAACATGCCGACCAGCAAGCCCCGGACGATAATCTTAGACGAGAATCAAATGGCCGTAGCGCGGCAACTTTTAGCCACTTGCACCGGGAACGAGAAGCACTCGAAGCGGCTTCTCCGGGCCGGTGCTGGCCTCGTCATGGGGGTTCCTGAAGGGATTCAGGGGAAGCTCCTCAATGAGGCTTCCCAGGAGGCAACCACGCCCAGGACTAAGCAAAGCGCGGCCCGCCTCACATATCCGCCTTCTAGGAGGCACGTTAATTCCCGGCATGGGTGCAACCAAGGCCCGGCCCTGGAAAACGCAGGAGAAGCCCTCCCAGGCCCTAAAGAACGGGGCGCATTTTGGACGCCGCAATACCCCAAGCAATTGAGCACTCGTCGAGGCTCCCCAGGGGGCCGGAAGCACCAGCTCCCGGTTGACATTTCGTTGACCCCCATCAGAAATGAGAAAAAAAGATAGGCTGGCAAGAATCGTTTAAGTTCTTGCCAGCCTTAACTTTTTCTGGCGCGCCAGCCAGGATTCGAACCCGGGGCCGTCGGCTTAGAAGGCCGATGCTCTATCCAACTGAGCTACTGGCGCGCGCTGGGGGATGCGTCTTATATGCCACGACGCGGCGTGGGGTCAAGGGAAGGGGGCGGAGGCGCGACCCGGCACGAGCGGATGCGGGTGGGCGCTCTTCGCCCGGCCCAAAGGTCGGCCGACCGCACGGAACCGAAGAGCCGACACTGAACGTTTCTCCCATATTTCCGGACAAAAATCTTGCCCCCGTTTCCGGTTGCGTAGCGGACGGACCAGGAGGACGCCGCAAGTTGGACGGGCCGGGCGGCGGCTGGCGGGGCGCTGGGGAACGTGGTATGCCCCGGGGCCATCGGAGGATTCATGAGCCCACGCCCCGCGCCCCCTGCCGCAGCCGAAGCCGCGCACCGGCCCCTGGCCTGCTTTGCGGACCTCGTCGCCCACCTGGACGCCCGGGGCCTGTTCCACATGGATTTCGGCCTGGGGCGAATGTCCGCGGCTTTGGCGGCCTTGGGGCTGCCGGGGCGCCAGGAGGACGGGCGCCCGCTACCGGGCGGGCCGACAGGCGCGGCGCCGGGGGCTCCCGCGCCAGGGGGGCCGGGGGATGTTCTTCCCGAGTCCCCGGACGGTCCTGCGGGTGCGGGAGGAGAGGCCTGGGCACGAGGCAGAGCGGACGATCCCGCAGGCGCCCCCGCGGCGGTGCCCGCGGGCGCATCGGGCACCGCGCCTCCGGAGGCCGCATCGGGCAGGGGCGCCGCCACCCGGCCCGTTGCCGTACAGGTGGTGGGCACCAACGGCAAGGGCTCGGTGTCGCTCATGCTGGCCGAGATCATGCGTGCCCATGGATTGCGCGCGGGGTTGTACGCCTCGCCGCATTTCGTGGACGTGCGCGAACGGGTGCTGGTCAACGGGCGCAAGCTGGACGAGGCGGCCTGGACGGAGCTGGGCAACGCCGTGCTGGCCACTCCCGGCGGGCAGGAACTGACCTATTTCGAGTGCGTCACGGCCATCGCGGCCCTGGGGTTCGCCCGCGCGGGGTGCGACGCCGTGGTGCTCGAAGCGGGCCTGGGCGGCGCCCACGACGCCACCACCGCCCTGAACGCGGACCTCACGGTCTTCACGGCCATGGGCCTGGACCATATGGCCGTACTCGGCCCGACCCTGGCGGACATCGCCCGCGACAAGGCCGGGGCCATGCGCCCGGGAGTGCCCGCCGTCAGCGGCCCCCAGCCGCCCGAGGCCATGGCCGTGCTGCGCGCCCGGGCCCGCGAGATCGGCGCGCCGTTCATGACCGTCGCGGATGTCCCCGACGCGGGCGTGCCCACCACTTCCACCCCCGGCGCGGGAGTTTACGGGCCGTTCGCCGGGGCGGGCACCCCGGCCATGGCCGGGGACCACCAGCGCGAAAACGCCGCCCTGGCCCTGGCGGCCTGGACGGCGCTGGCCCGCGCCCGGGGCTGGGTTTCGGACCCCGCCGCCTGCGCCCGGGGCATCGGCGCCGCGCGGCTGCCGGGGCGGCTTCAGCGCGTGCCGGGCGGGCCGGGGCGCGCGCAGCTCTGGCTGGACGGCGCGCACAACGTGCCCGCCCTGGAGCGCTTGGCCCGGGCCGTGGGCCACGCCGTGCCCCGGCCCGCCGCAGTGATTTTCGCCTGCATGGCCGACAAGGATTTGGCGGCCATGGCGCCCCTGGTGGCCGGGCTGACCGACGGCCCCTTGTGGTTGCCCGCCCTGCCCGAGGTCTCCCGCGCCCTGGCGCCCGAGGCCGCCGCCGCGCTGCTGGGCCCGCGCGCCGTGCCCCTGCCGGGGCTGGCCCGGGCCCTGGAGCTTGCCGACGGGGCGCATGGCGGCCCGGGCGCCCCGAGGCCGGTGCTCGTCTGCGGCTCGTTGTATCTGCTGGGCGCTTTCTTCGCCCTGCGGCCCGAGGCCCTGGGCGCCCGGGAGCCGGATCTGCCCCTGCCGCCGCTTCCGGCCAGCGGCTGACGGAGCGCCCGCCCGGGGCTTTCCCCGCGCGCCCCCCGGCACCCGCCTGCCGCCCGCGAAGCCCGCGCCTGCCGGAGCCGTTGCCGAAGCGGTCCGCCGTGTCCGCCGGAGCCTCCCGTCCCCAGGGCCCCCGAGCCGCGTGGCGCCGGATGCCTCCGCAGCTTCCGCCGGACCTTTTCTCCCTGCCCGAGCCCCGTCCCCGCTCTCCCGTTTTTCCCCCCGGGGCCTCGCTTTCGGCCCGCCCGGGCTTGCGGGGCGGCCCCGGGCAGGGTAGCATCCGCGACACACCGGGACACCGCGTTCACCGGGAGCGCCGGGCACCCCACGCGCCGCTCCCCCGCCGCCCGGCACCCGAGCAACAGGACACGACCGATGCACGAACTTTTCCGCTGCCTGCCGAGCATGGACGCCGCCCTGGCCGAACTGGCCTCCGCCCCGGACCTTGCGGCCCTGCCGCGCCCTCTGCTGCGCGAGGCGGTCACGGATTTCCTGGACTCCCTGCGCCGCGACATCCGCGAGGGCCGCGTGGCCGACCCAGCCGCCCTGAGCCTCGCCGCGCTGCGCCCGGCCCTGGCGGCCTTTGCCCGCGCGGCCTGCCGCCCGCACTTCCGCCGCGTGCTCAACGCCACGGGCGTGGTGGTGCATACCAACCTGGGCCGCTCCATCCTGGCGCCCGAGGCCATGGCCGCCGTGGCCGATGCCTGCGCGCGTTACTCCAACCTGGAATTCTCCCTGGCCACAGGCGAGCGCGGCAGCCGCTACAGCCACGTGGAGGCCCTGCTCGCGCGCCTGACCGGCGCCGAGGCCGCCCTGGTTGTCAACAACAACGCCGCCGCCGTGATGCTCGTGCTGGACACCCTGGCCAAGGGCCGCGAGGTGGTCGTCTCGCGCGGACAACTCGTGGAAATCGGCGGTTCCTTCCGCATCCCCGATGTCATGGCCCGCTCGGGGGCGATTCTCGTGGAGGTCGGCGCCACCAACCGCACCCACCCGCGCGACTACGAGAACGCCATCACCGAGAACACCGCCGCGCTGCTCAAGGTCCACTGCTCCAACTACCGCATGATCGGCTTCACCAGCGAGGTGGACGCGCGGGAGCTGGCCGGGATCGGCGCGCGCCACAACCTGCCCGTCATCGAAGACCTGGGCAGCGGCAGCCTGGCCGAACTGGGCGGCGGGCCCCTGGGCGAACCCACGGTGCAGCAGGCCGTGGCCGCCGGGCTGGACGTGGTGACCTTCTCGGGCGACAAGGTGCTGGGCGGGCCCCAGGCCGGGGTCATCGTCGGCCGCGAGCGCTGGATCGCCAAACTCAAGAAGAACCCCCTGAACCGCGCCCTGCGCATCGACAAAATGACCCTGGCGGCCCTGGAGGCCACCTTGCGGCTCTACCTGGAGCCCGAGGCGGCCCTGCGCCGCGTGCCGACCCTGCGCATGATCACCACCACGCCCCAGGAACTGCGCGTGCGGGCCGGGCGGCTGGCGCGGCGCCTGCGCCGCGACCTGGGCGCGGCGGCAGTGGTGGGCCTTGCGCCGGGCATGTCGCGCGTGGGCGGCGGGGCCTTCCCCGAGCGCGATTTGCCGACCACCCTGGTCACCGTCGGCGCCGCCGACGGCACCGGCGCCGAAGACCTGCGCCGCAGGCTGCTCGACACCGACCCGCCCCTGGTGGGCCGCACCCAGGACGACCATTTCTGCCTCGACCCGCGCACCCTGGGCGACGACGAAATTTCCCTGGTGGCCGCCGCCCTGCGGCAGGCCCTGATTCCCTAGCAGACGACCCGCAAGGAGACCCCATGTCCGACAAGAAGACCGACCTGACATACGAAACCCGCAACTGCTGGGACGTGTACGCCGCGCCCAAGCACCGCAAGGCCATGGACGCCCTGGCCGCCCGCTATCTGGAGTTCCTTTCCGCCTGCAAGACCGAGCGCGAGACCATCGAATACGTGCGCGCCAGGGTGCGGAAGGCCGGATTCAAGGACGGCCTGGACCACGACATGATCTGGCGCGACATGCGCGGCAAGACCATGTTCCTGGCCCGGCGGGGCAAACGGCCCCTGTCCGAAGGCGTGCGCCTCGTGGGTGCCCACGCCGACACCCCGCGCCTGGACCTCAAGCAGCATCCGCTCTACGAGGAATGCGGCGTGGGGTTGGCCAAGACGCACTACTACGGCGGCATCCGCAAGCACCAGTGGTTCGCCCGGCCCCTGGCCCTGCACGGGGTGGTGGTGCGCGCCGACGGCCAGGTGGTGGCGGTCAACATCGGCGAGGACGCGGGAGACCCGGTGTTCACCGTGCTCGACCTGCTGCCGCATCTGGCCTACGGGCAGATGGAAAAAACCGTGGCCAACGCCTTCGAGGCCGAGAAGCTGAATATCGTCTTCGGCCACGAGCCCCGGGCCAAGAAGGCCGCCAAGGGCAAGGACGGCGCGGCGCCCGACGAGAAGAACCGCGTCAAGGGCCGCGTGCTGGACATGCTCAACGCCAAGTACGGGCTGGTGGAGGAGGACCTGTTCTCCGCCGAGCTTCAGATCGTCCCGGCGGGCCCGGCGCGGCCCGTGGGGCTGGACGGTTCGCTCATCGGCGGCTACGGCCAGGACGACCGCATCTGCGTCTTCGCCGCCCTGGAGGCCCTGCTGGCCGCCGAGGCCCCGGAGCACACCCAGGTCGTGCTATTCTGGGACAAGGAGGAGATCGGCTCCGAGGGCGCGACGGGCGCCAAGAGCCTGTTCTTCGAGTATTGCATGGACGACCTCGCCCGGGCCTGGGAGCCCGGCGCGCGGCTGTCGGAAATCTTCCTGAACATGCGCGCCGTCTCGGCGGACGTGCACGGCGCCCTGGACCCGGACTACCAGGACGTGCACGAGAAGCTGAACTCGTCGCTTCTGGGCCACGGCCCGGTGTTCTGCAAGTTCACCGGCCACCGGGGCAAGGTCGGCGCCAACGACGCCCACGCCGAATACGTGGGCTTTTTGCGCAACCTGCTGAACCGCGCCGGAATTCCCTGGCAGATGGCCGAACTCGGCCGGGTGGACCTGGGCGGCGGCGGTACCGTGGCCAAATACCTCGCGGCCTACGGCATGGACATCATCGACTTCGGCCCCGGCGTGCTCTCCATGCACTCGCCCTTCGAGATCAGCTCCAAGGCCGACCTCTACGCGACCATGCTGGCCTACCGCGAGTTCCTGCAAAGCTAGCGCGGGCTGCGGCGCCGGGCGGCGCCATATGCGTGGAGATCGAAGAACGGGAAGGCCCCCGCGACGGCGTGCCGTCGCGGGGGCTTTTCCCATGCGCCAGCCTGCCGACAGGACCGGAACACCCGGCAGGCCCGCCCTCCCCCACGGGAAAGGCCCCCCGCGACACACGTCGCGGGGGGCCTTTCAGGAGGAGGAGGAAGGCAAACCGGGCGCCGCTAGCGGGCGCAAACGTCCTCGAACACCAGACGGTCCTTGTACTCGGCCTTCTTGCCGTCGTTCCAGCGGCTCACGGGGCGGTAGTAGCCCACGATGCGCGTGTAGACCTCGCTGTCCTGCCCGCAGGTCGGGCACTGGAAGTGCTCGCCCTGGATGTAGCCGTGCTCCTTGCAGATCGAGAAGGTCGGCGTGATGGACAGGAAGGGCAGCTTGGTGTTGGTGAAGGCCTTGATGATGAAGTTCTTGAGGGCCGTGGTGTCGCTCACGGCCTCACCCAGGAAGGTATGAAACACCGTGCCGCCGGTATACAGCGGCTGGAGCGCGTTCTGGTGCTCCAGGGCGAAGAGCACGTCGTCGGAGTAGCCCACGGGCAGGGCCGTGGAGTTGGTGTAATACGGCGTGCCGTTGCCCGAGGCGTGAATTTCCTCGTAGAGCTTCTTGTCGATGCGCGCCAGCCGGTAGCTGGTGCCCTCGGCGGGGGTGGCTTCCAGGTTGTAGAGATTGCCGGTCTGCTCCTGGAAACGCGCGGTCAAGTCGGCCAGATGGTGCAGGGTGCGCTGCATGAAGCGCATGCCCGCCGGGGTTTCGATGCCCTTGCCCAACAGGTTCAGGCAGGCCTCGTGGCCGCCCACCAGCCCGATGGTCGCGAAGTGCCCGGCAAAGCCGTTCTTCAGGTAGCGCGCGGACCACGGGAACATGCCCCGCGCCAGGTTCTCGTCGATCATCTTGCGCTTGAATTCCAGGGAATCGCGCGCCAGCTCGGCGTATTCGGTCACCAGATCCAGGAAGTCCTCCTCGCCCTGGGCGAGGTAGGCCAGCTTGGGCAGGTTCAGCGTGACCACGCCGATGGACCCCGTGAGATCGCCCGCGCCGAACAGGCCGCCGGTCTTCTTGCGCAGCTCGCGCAGGTCCATCTTCAGTCGGCAGCACATGGAGCGCACGTCTTCGGGGCTGATGTCCGAGTTGATGAAGTTCTGGAAGTAGGGCACCCCGTACTTCGCCGTGAGCTGGAGCAGCAACTCGCCGATTTCGCTGTCCCACGGGAAGTCGTCGGTGACGTTGTAGGTCGGGATGGGGAAGGAGAAGATGCGCCCGTCGGCGTCGCCCTTGAGCATGACCTCAATGAAAGCCTTGTTGATCATGGCCATCTCGGCGGCATACTCGCCGTAGGTCGAGTCCTGGAGCTTGCCGCCGATGATCACGGCCTCGTTGGCGATGTGCTTGGGCGGGGCGAGGTCGAAGGTCAGGTTGGTGAACGGGCTCTGCCCGCCCCAACGCGAAGTCGTGTTCAGGTTGAACACGAACTTCTGCATGGCCTGACGCACTTCGTCGTAGTTCAGCCCGTCGTGACGGATGAAGGGCGCCAGATAGGTGTCCACGTTGTTGAAGGCCTGGGCTCCGGCCCATTCGTTCTGCAACGTGCCGAGAAAGTTGTTCATCTGGCCCAGGGCGGTGTCGAAATGACGGGCGGGCCCGGCGCAGGAGCGGCCCTCCAGGTTGAAGCCCTCCAGGAGCAGGTCGCGCAGGCTCCAGCCCGCGCAGTATCCGGCCAGCCCGAAGGACAGGTCGTGCAGGTGGAAATAGCCGTGCTCGTGGGCCAGGCGGACTTCCTCGGGATACTTCTCCAGGGCGTAGCGCGCCTGGACGGTGCCGGACAGGTGCAGCATGAGCCCCTGGAAGGAGTGGGTCATGTTGGCGTTTTCCGCCACGCGCCAGTCGGCCTTGGACAGGTAGTTGTCGATGGTGTCCTTGATGTCCAGGTAGGCGGCGGTCTGCTCGCGCAGTTCGCGGCGCTTCTCGCGGTAGATGATGTACTTGCGGGCCACCTGATACAGGCGCGACTCCATGAGCACCTGTTCCACGAGGTCCTGCACGTGCTCCTGCTCGGGCACGTCGATGCCGGCCAGCTTCTGCTCGACCTTACGCGCCAGCCGCTTGGAGAGGATGGGATCCTTGATGCCGCTGGCCTTGAGCGCCTTGAATATGGCCAGGGCGATACGTTCCAGGGACCAGGTCTCCAGGCAACTGTCGCGCTTGAGAATCTGTTTGGGCATCGGTCCTCCTCTGCGGTGCAACGTATTTTTGCTCCACCAGCGTGAAGCCCGCGGGCAGCAGCCCGCGGATGGTGTCCATGTCCTCGTCCTGAAGCATCGGGACCCTGGTGGTCCGGAAATAAAAAGCCCCGGGCGCCTGGGCGGCCATGCGGAAGATGGCCTCCAGGTTCGTGCGCGCCGTGGCGGCGTCCACGCCGTCCCCCGTGAGGGCGGGATATTTGGCATAGGGGCCCTTCACGTCCACGGCGAAGGTCCGCACCAGCCCGGCGGCCAGAAGCGAGCGCACCACCCCGGGGCGCATGCCGTTGGTGTCCAGCTTCACGGGCAGGCCCAGGTCGGCCAGGTCGGTCAACAGATCCATGAGCCCCGGCACCAGGGTCGGTTCCCCGCCGGTGACGGTGATGCCGTCGAGCCACTTGGCCCGGCGCGACAACAGGCCGAGCACCTCGCCCCGGTCCAGGGCGGGCAGGCGCCCGGGGGCCCAGGCCATTTCGGCGTTGTGGCAGGTGGGGCAGCGCAGGTTGCAGCCGCCGGTGAACAGCACCGCCGCGGCGTGGCCCGGCCAGTCGCACAGGCTCAGGCGCTCGATGCCGCGCACGTGGCTCCAGGCATGATGTCCGAAAGAATGCATGGGGTCCCTCTCACGCTCCCGGCCGCTGCGGGCGGGGCGGCCCGCCGGGGTGGCGGGCAAAAAAACATGGGCGCGCCCGCTGGCCCGGCAGAGGCAAACGCTCCCGCCCGCCGCCCGGGCCGCGCGCGGGCACGGTGGGCGGCGCCAGGCCACGGCCTGCGCGCGAAATCAAAATTACTACAAGTATTTCAACAGATTAAACAATTTCTAGATAATATAGTCGAAAAGCCTGGGCGGGTAAAGGGGGGCCCGAAAATCCCCCTGCAAGGAAATTTACCGCTATTTCGACCCGTTCCCGGGCGGTGTGGACAAAGGCCCGGTTGTCCACCAAACCATGCACAGCATGACGGCACTGAAATCCACGGCTGGAGCCCCGTTCCGGGCGCCCCTGTGGACAACTTTTTTTTCGGTGTCCGCCCCGTGACGGCGCGAGCCGCCCGATGTCGTCAAGATGGAAACAACACCCTGAAAAAACATGGGATACACCGGCAGAGCAGTCGTCCACCCCCCGAGGCCGCTCCGGGCCGATTCCGCGCCCGAACCCCGGAGGGGAGCAGGAACGGCCCGGCCTCCCGCCCGGGGGCCGGGCCGGAGGGCAATGTGGACAAGAAAACAATAGCGCTGAAACATTGATGAAACCTGGGAGGCTGCGCCCGGGGAGGGTCCGCACGGTGCACCGGGTGGGCCGACCGCCGTCCGAAGCCTGCCCGGGCGGCGGAAATCGCCTCCCCCCGCGCGGGAGCGCCATCGGGACGCCCCGCCGTACACAGCCGCCCCGCGCCGCGTCGCCTCCTCCCGCGCCCGCCGACAGCCCCGCCGGGCTGGGCCGCGCAGAAAAGACCCGGACGGCAGGGCTTCCGGACGGGGCGGGACGCGCGCCAGGAAACGTCCGCGGAGCCCAAGGGGGCCACGCGGACGGAGCCGGACGGAAAAGAGGAAGCGGGCCGAACCGGGGACGCCGAAAGACGCGGAGCCCCGGCACGGCGGGCGCCCGCCAGGGGCGGGCTCAGGAGGTCAGGAAATCGGCCACGCTGTTCACGTAGCTCTCGATGCCCTCGCGCACGCCGTCGGACACGGAATCGAACATCACGCCCAGGATCATGCGGTTCTTGTTCACGGTGATGTTCTTGGCCCGCCCGGGCAGGCGCACGGGCCGGTCGGTGCCGATCATGCGGAAGTCGAGGGACAGGTGGGAATCCACGGCCACGGGCAGCGGAGCGCCGTCCGGCGTGTCGACCACCACCTGGCAGCCGCCGCAGGAGAGGTTGCGCATCATGCCCTGATATTCCGTATACTGCTCGTCGTCGTCGCCGCCCACGCCAACGCGCACGGGCAGGTAGCAATCCACGCGCTGGCACTTGCGCAGGTTGAGGATTTCGATGGTGCCCGGATAGCGCAAAAAAAGCAGCCGGAAGGGACCGGACTGGACCCAGAGCACCTCGGACTCGAAGCCGTAGACGTTGCCCTGGAACATGTAGCGCACGGTGACGCGCTTTTCGGCGTAGAGGTGGTCGCTCACGCCCGGGATACGCGGCAGGCGCAGGATGATGAACTGGCCCTTGGCCATGCCCAGGAACTCGGTTTTGAAGCGGTCGCCCAGGCCCTGGGGCTCGATGAGGACCATGGTGCCCATGGTGATGCCCAGGGCGTCGCCTTCGCGTTTGGACACGTTGAGTCTCTGGGCCACGTCCGGATCTCCTGCTCGGGTCGCCCGGGACAGCTTGGCGCCCGGGAGGGAAGAATGGCCCGACAGTATACCGCAACCGTCCGGTTTTGCAAGCCTGTTCCGCCATCCGACGGGCAAACGAAAAATCCCCGCCCGGCAGGGCCGAGCGGGGACGCGGCACGGGCAGGCCCGGCGGACGGGCCTCAGGCCGAGGCGCGCTCCAGCCGCCCCGGCCCGAAGGCGGGCGCCTGGGCCAGGATGGTTCCGTCGCGGCCCACGACGACCTCGCGCAGGGGCAGGTCCGTGCGGCCCGAGGCTGCGAGCCCCTGGCGGACCATGGCCGGCAGCCCCGCGCAGCAGGGCACCTCCATGCGCACCACCGTGACCCCGCGCACGCCCGAGCGGGCGAACAGCTCGGCGAAACGCCGGGGGTAGTCCGCGTCGCCGTCGAACTTGGGGCAGCCCAGCAGCACCACGTTGCCGCCCACGAAGCGGCGGTGGAAATCGGGATGGGCCACCGCCGCGCAGTCCGCCGCCACAACCAGCTCGGCCCCGCGCAGGAACGGCGCGTCGGGCGGCACCAGGCGGATCTGCACCGGCCAATGCCCCAGCAGGCTCGGCGGGGCGTCGTCCCCGTCCGCGGCAGGGGCCGGAACCGCCGGGCGCAGCCGGGCCGCCGCCGCCCCGGGGCAGCTCCCGGCAGGGCGCAGGGTCATGGCCGCCGCTCCCGGGCAGCCCCCGGCGGGCCCGTGCCCGGGGGCCGGGTCGGCCCCATCCCGTGTGGCGGCGTGAGCCAGGGAGCCGCCCTGCGTGGCCACGTGGGCCATGGCCGCCTCCTCGTCGAAGGCGTCGGCCTCGCGCTCCACGATGCGCAGGGCGCCGGTGGGGCATTCGCCCAGGCAGGCGCCCAGGCCGTCGCAGAAACTGTCGCGCACCACGCGGGCCTTGCCGTCCACGATGGCCAGGGCGCCCTCGGCGCACGACGGCACGCACTGGCCGCAGCCGTTGCACAGCTCCTCGTCTATCTCGATGATTTTGCGGTATTCCTTGGGCATATCGCCTTCTCCTTGTCCTTGCGGGGTGTTCGGGCGGGGGCGCGGCGCGGGCCGGGCCGTCGTCCGTCGTGCCCCCACCATATGCATTCGCGCCCCGCGCGCCTTGACTTGGGTCAAGCCGGGCCAGTTCTCCCGCAACCCGTTGCCCCCCGGCGCGCGGGATGCTAAGGCTGCGCCATGGAACTCATCGCCTTTCTCAGTTCGCGCATGGATCTCTTCCGGGGCCTGGAACCGGCGCAGATCGAGGCCGTGGCCTCCATCTGCGTGCCCGCCGACTACCCCAGGGGCCGGACCATATTCCTGGAGGGCAGCGAGGCCCGGGGGCTCTACGTGGCCATGACCGGGCAGGTCAAGATTTTCAAGCTCTCCCTGGAGGGCCGCGAACAGATCATCCACATCTACGGCCCCGGCGAGCCCTTCGGCGAGGTGCCCGTGTTCGAGGGCGGGCGCTTCCCGGCCAACGCGGAAACGACCATGGACTCCCGGGTGCTGTTCATCCCGCGCGACGGGCTGCGGCGGCTGCTGGAGCGCGACAGCACCCTGGCCATGAACATGCTGGCCGCCCTGTCGCGCAAGCTGCGCCGCTTCACCGTGAAGCTGGAAAACCTGACCCTCAAGGAGACGCCCCAGCGCGTGGCGGCCTACCTGCTGGACCTTTCGGACCGCACCGGAGGCGCCACGGAGGTGACCCTGGACATCTCCAAGGGCCACCTGGCCGGACTGCTGGGCACGGCCCAGGAGACGCTCTCGCGCGTGCTCAAGCGCCTGAGCGAGGCCGGGCTGATCCGCGTGCGCGGCAAACACATCGACCTGCTGGACCTGGACGGCCTGCAGGCCGTCAGCGACGGGGACGAGCGCGCGTAGCCGCGACGGCCCCGCGCGGCCCTGCCTGCCCGGCGGCCCGGGCGGCCCGCCGCCCCCGGGCGGGGTTGTCTTCGCTCCCGGGGCCTGCTAGGGTCCGCACCGCGAAAACGCGCAACGCACAACCGGGGCCCGCCCCAGGAGTCCTGACATGCCAGCCATGTTTCCCGTGCCCATGAGCCGCAAGGCCATCGCCATGCTCTTTTGCTTCGCGGCCTTCTCCGCCGGGGCCGCCGTGTGGAGCTTCCGCTCCGGCTTCCTGTGGACGGGCATCTGCATCCTGGCCGTGGCCGTGCCCATCATCGCCCTGTACTGGTTCATGCTCGTGGCCAACCCGGCCAACACCCGGCTTTTCGTCGAAGGCACGTCCCTGCTGGTGGACGCCCCGCCCTTCCTCAAGGCCTCCCAGCCCCTAGACGCCGTGACCCGCGCCTTCGTCTGCTCCCTGAAGGGCGAACCCGCCTTCGCGGGCCTGAAAAGCGAGGGCAGCATGGCCTTTTTCGGTTACCGCAGCGGCATGTTCCGCACGGCCGCGGGCCGCGACGTGGTGGTCGTCACCCGGGGCGACCGCGTGCTGTGCCTGGAGACCGCCGAACGCTATTTCCTGCTCGGCCCCAAGGACCTGGACGGCCTGATCGCCGCCGTAAGCGCGGTCGTTCCCGTCCGCCAGGGCTGATTTCCCCCCCTTCCCCCCACCCGTCGGAGAGGTTCCGTATGACCCGCGTGCGCGTCCTCTGTCTGCTCCTGGCCCTCGGCCTGCTCGCCGCCTGCGCCCAGCACAGCTTCGGCCCCGAGGGCGACGCCGCCTTCGCGGCCTACAAGGCCCGTCTGGCCGCCGACCCCGCCCACCGCGAAGCCTGCGAGGTCGACGGCGTGGCCATGACCCTGCCCCGGGGCTGGTTCGAGGTGCCCCTGGGCCCCGGCGCCAGCCCGCTGATCAAGCATTTCTACATCCACAGCGAGCGTTCGGCCCACGACGCCATGCTGCCCACGGTGCGCGTGTTCCTCTACCCCAAGGCGGCCGCCGACGCACTCTTCGCCGGGCCCGAGGCATACGAGACCCTGGTCGAGGAAAACATCCCCGGTTACGACAACGCCAGCGTGGACTACGACGCCGAAAACCGCGTCATCCGCCACGTCTACCGCTGCCTGGCCCCGGAACTGGGCGGGCGCCCCGTGTTCCGCTGCGTGACCCTCGCCGCCGGGGCCACCGGCGCCGTGGAGGTGCAGTACACCGACGCCCTGGAGAACCTGGCCAACGTCCAGACCTACTACCTGGACGTGGAGGAACTGATGGGCTCCATCGTGCGCCGCTGACGCGCCCGGGCGCCATACGCAGGGCGGCCCGCCGGGAAGGCGGACGGCCCCGCGGCCGGGCAGCCCTGCGCACCAACAAAAAGGCCCCCCGCGCTGTCGGCGCGGGGGGCCTTGGTTCTGCTTGCGGCGCGCAGCCTTAGGTGTGCACTTCCTGGGACAGGGCGCGCAGGGATTCGGCCAGGTCCGCCAGCCGCTGCACGTTGTCGCGGGCGCGCATCATGCCGTCGGCCGTCTCCTGGGCCACGGCGTTGACCTCGTCCACGGCGCGGTTGATGGCGTCGCTGGTGGCCGACTGCTCCTCGGCGGCGGTGGCGATGGCCCGGATGCGGTCCGCCGTGGCGGTGACCAGATCGCTGATCTCCTGGAGCGCCCGGCCCGAGGCGTTGACCATCTCCGTGGCGTGGCCCACGGCCTTGTCGGACTGGTCCACGGCGGTGATGTTCTCGCGCGCGCCGCTCTGGATGGCCCCGATGGCCTGGGCGACCTCCTGGGTGGCGGTCATGGTCTTTTCGGCCAGCTTGCGCACCTCGTCGGCCACAACGGCGAAGCCCCGGCCCGCGTCGCCCGCGCGGGCGGCCTCGATGGCGGCGTTCAAGGCCAGCAGGTTGGTCTGGTCGGCAATGTCCGAAATGACGTTGAGCACCTGGCCGATGCCCTCGGCCTTCTCGCCCAGGGCGTCCATGTTGGACTTCAGGCTGGCCGAGCGCTGGCGGACCTCGGTGATGGCTTCCACGGCCTTGGCCACGACATCCGAGCCCTCCTGGGCGCGGCGGCGCGAGCCGTCGGCCTGCTCGGCGGCCTCGCTGGCGCCCCGGGCCACGTCCATCACCGTCTCGTTCATCTGCTCCATGGCCTGGGCGGTTTCCCCGGCGCGGGCCTTCTGCTGCTCGGCGCCCTCGGTGACCTCGGCCACCTGCCCCGACAGTTCGCCCGAAGCCTCGGCGATGGACGCGGCGGCCTCGGCCACGCGCGCATTCACGCTGCGGATCTGCTCCAGGTGCGATTGCAGGGCCGTTTCCTTCTCCACCAGCGGGGTCACGTCGCGGGCGATTTCCATGCGCCCGATGACCTTGCCGTGGCAGTCGCGCAGCACGTCGGAAGTCGGCTGGATGTAGACCGTGCGTCCGCCCAGGTCGGCGGAGATGACGTTGCCCGCGTAGGCCTGGCCCGTGCGGCGGCACTGCGTGATCGGGCAGTCGTCGGTGCCGCACAGGGACGTGTTGAAGACATCGCGGCAGGGCGTGCCGCGCAGGGCTTCCACCGTGCTGTTGCCCAGGCGGGCCGTGGCCGCGTTGGCCACGATGAAGTTCATGTCGTCGTCCACGGCGAAGATGGGGTCGGGCACGGCGTTGATCATGTAGCCGTACATCTGGGTCTGGCACAGGATGGTATCGAGCTTGTGCAGCAGCTTGTTGAACCATGCGGCCAGTTCGCCCATCTCGTCGCGCGCGCTCTCGTCCAGGGTTTCGGAAAGGTCGGCGCGGTCCTCGGCGATGTCGCGGATCTTGTTCATGATCGTCCGCACCGGGCGCAGCACGCCCCGGGTGAGGAAAATCCAGGTCACCAGCACCGGCAGGACCAGGATGGCCAGCAGGATGCCGCCGATGATCGTGCCCGTGCGCCAGATGATGGCCTCGGTGGCCGAGGTGTCCAGGGAGTAGACCAGCACGCCCATCTGCTCGCCCTTGTAGTCCTTGACCGGGAAGGCGGCCAGGGCCATGTTGCCCAGGCTCTCGATGTGCTGCCCCGAGCGCCCGGCCTCCAGGAAATCGGCGCTGACGAGCTGCTCCACGGCCTTGTCCTTGGTGCCCGAAACGAGCACGAAACGCCCGTCGAGCACGGGGTTCTTCTCGGGGTCCTTCAGGCGCGAGGAGATGTGCAGCATGTCGGCGTTCATGTAGAGCAGCAGTTCCTCGCCCTGGCGGGCCGCGCCCGTGGCCAGGATCGGCCCGAACTCCACGAGGGTTTCCACCGAGCCGAGATGCTTGCCCGCGGCCGAGCGCACGGGCATCATGCCCCGGATGGCGAAACCGCCGCGGCCCAGCTCCACGCCGCCCAGGCCCCGGCCCGAGGCGTTCACGTCCAGCACCATCTGGCGGAAGGACGACAGGTCGTCGGACACGTCCATCCACTTCCCGTCGCGCTGGACCTGCTGCTTGCGCCACAGGCGCGCCAAGCTGCGGGCCGTTGGCATATGCACGTGCAGTTGGAACTTGGTGCCGAGCATCTGCTCGTAGCCGTCCAGCATGGGCGCCAGCTCGCGGCGCAGCATCTCGCGCGCCTGCTGGCTCATGGGGTCGTTCTCGTCGCGCATGTCGCCCTGGGCGGCCAGCTCCAGGGCCTGGGCCACGACGGGCATGCGCGTGAACAGCGCGGCCAGCTCCTTGGCGCGATCCGTCCCGGCCTGGATGGCGGCGTCGATTTCGGCGGCCTTGTTCCCCACGATGGTTTCCACGAAGCGGGCTTCGAGCAGGCGCAGGTTGCTCGCCAGCAGCCACAGCCCCAACCCGCCCAGCAGCAGCACCGTCGCCGCCACCGGCACGGACACCTTCAAACGGATACTCATGAAACTACCTCTGGTTTCAAAGACTGCGACGGATTGCCGCCGTCGCCCCCCCGGACAATGCAATCAGGACGCTGAATCGTTCCAGTTGATAGCACGGTTTTCAAGCTCCAGACAAGAATTCCACACGGAATGAGCTCAATTTCACAAGCCTTCACGGGAAACTCTTTCCGGATAAACCGGTTACGCTATTTCCTTCACGCGGGCACGCGGGCGGAAAGCCCGAGCCGATGCGGATCGTGGTCGTGTTGTCGATACCCCTTCGCACGGGCGGGCGGGGAGCCCGAAGCCGTATCGGAGGGCCAAAGCATACGCGGTGCACGCGGAGGACCGCAGGCCCATGCATCCGCAAGCCTGCGCGCAGACACACCCGGCCCCTCCCCGCCTCGGGCCGGAAAGTATTTTGCCCGCACCGGCGGCCGACGCGAAGACGCGCTTGACATTCATTCTCACTCTCACTATCGTCTGGCCATGCGCGGACACTGCAAGAAGCACCACGGTTGCCACGGCTGGGACGGACGGACGTTGCGCGATGCGCCCCGGGGCTGCCGGGTGCGCATCCAGGGTTTCTCCTGCTGCCCCAAGGACCGCTGCCGCCTGCTGGCCCTGGGCCTGACCCCCGGCGTCACCGCCGAGATAAGCCCCTCGGGCTGTCTGCGCGTGCGCGATGCCGACATCGTTCTGGGCGACGACCTGGCCGCCACGATCACCGTCCAGCCCCTGCCCGAGGACGCCCGGGCCTGAGCCCGCCGCCCCGCCTGCCCCCCCGAACCGAAAGCCGCCGCATCCGGCGGCTTTTTTGCGTGCGCCACCCGCCGCCCCCCTGGCGCGCGCACAGGGGCTCCCGGCGTTCCGCCCGCGCGCCGCGCCCCGGCCCGCGCGGCCACGGAGCCTTGACGGGCCAGTTGAAAAACATTATCGCCCCTGGATTCCGGCCCCTCCTGCGCCCCGCGGCGGGCGGCGCGCCCCTTCCCCCTCCCGGGCCGGACCAAGGAGCGAAACCATGCCCCAGCCCATGCGGCTGCGCGACCTCAAGGTCGGCCAGCGTGCCGTCATCCGCACCGTTTCCGCCCAGGGCGAACTGGGCCGCCGCATCCGCGACATGGGCCTTGTGCCCGGAACGGAGGTCGAGGTGGTCGGCCGCGCACCCCTCAAGGACCCCGTGGCCCTGCGCATGAAGGGCTTCACCCTCTCCCTGCGCAACAACGAGGCCGACTACGTGCTCGTGGACCTGCCCACGGCGCCCGGGGCCGGGAGCTGACCGTGGAACGCGTGAAGATCGCCCTGGCGGGCAACCCCAACGCGGGCAAGACCACCCTGTTCAACGCCATCACCGGCGCGCGCCAGCACGTGGGCAACTACCCGGGCATCACCGTGGAAAAGAAGGAAGGCGTCGCCCGGGTGGACGGCATCGACTTCCACGTTCTGGACCTGCCGGGCACCTACTCCCTCACGGCCTACACCCAGGAGGAGCTGGTGGCGCGCGACGCCCTGGTGAACGAGCGCCCCGGCGTGGTGGTGGACGTGCTCAACGCCTCGGCCCTGGAGCGCAACCTTTACCTTGCGGTGCAGATTATGGAGATGGGCCTGCCCCTCGTCCTGGCCCTGAACATGATGGACGAGGCCCGCAAGCAGGGCCTGAGCGTGGACACCGCGCGTCTGGGCGAACTGCTGGGCTGCCCGGTGGTGGAAACCGTGGCCCGCAGCGGCGAGGGCGTGGGCGCCCTGCTGCGCGCGGCGGCGGAACACGCCCGGGCCACGGGCGGCGTGCGCGCCCCCCTGGACATCTCCTACGGCCCGGACCTCGACCCCGTGCTGGCGCGCATGGCCGGGCGCATCCAGGAGGAGGGCTTCCTGGCCGGGCGCCACCCCGCGCGCTGGCTGGCCCTGAAGTATCTGGAGGCCGACGAGCAGGTGCTGGCCGCCGGGCGCGCCGCCGGGCCCCTGAGCGCCGAGCTGGAAGCCATGGCCGAGCGCGTGGCCGACCACTGCCAGCGCACCCTGCGCACCTCCCCCGAGGCCATCATCGCCGACTACCGCTACGGCTTCATCGCCTCCCTGCTGCGCCAAGGTGTGCTCACGCGCCCCGACAGCCCCTCGCGCGCCGACTTTTCGGACATGCTCGACCGCGTGCTGACCCACCGCGTGGCCGGGCCGGTGGGCATGCTCGGCGTGCTGCTGGCCGTCTACTGGGCGACCTTCACCCTGGGCGCGGCGCCCATGGGCTGGATGGAGGCCCTCTTCGGCCTGCTGGCCGACGCCGCCGACGCCGCCCTGCCCGACGGGCTGTTCAAGTCCCTGGTCATCTCGGGGGCCATCGACGGCGTGGGCGGCGTCATGGGCTTCGTGCCGCTCATCATGCTCATGTTCCTGTTCATCGCCTTCCTGGAAGACTCGGGCTACATGGCGCGCATCGCCTACATGCTCGACCGGGTGTTCCGCATCTTCGGGCTGCACGGCTGCTCGGTGATGCCGTTCATCGTCTCGGGGGGCATCGCCGGAGGCTGCGCCGTGCCGGGCGTCATGGCCGCGCGCACCCTGCGCAGCCCGCGCGAAAAGCTGGCCACCCTGCTCACCGCCCCGTTCATGACCTGCGGCGCCAAGCTGCCCGTCTTCCTGCTGCTGACGGGGGTCTTCTTCCCGGGGGCCGAGGCCGCGGCGCTGTTCCTCATCACCCTGGGCGCCTGGGCCGCGGCCCTGCTGGTGGCCCGGCTGCTGCGCTCCACGGTCATCACCGGCCCGAGCACGCCCTTCGTCATGGAACTGCCGCCCTACCGCCTGCCCACCCTGCGCGGCATGCTCATCCACACCTGGGAGCGCACCTGGCAGTACATCAAGAAGGCCGGCACGGTGATCCTGGCCATTTCCATCCTGCTCTGGGCGGCAATGACCTTCCCGGAGCTGCCCGCGGAGCGCACGGCCATGTACGCCGCCGAACGCGAGGCCCTGGCCGCCCTGGCCGCCGAGCCCGGGCAGGACGCGGCCGCCCGCGACCTGCTGGCCCGGCGCCTGGAGCTGGTGGACAACACCGAGCGCGAGGCGGCCCTGCGCCACTCCCTGGCCGGGCGCGCGGGCGCGGCCCTGGAGGCCGTCACCGCCCCGGCGGGTTTCGAGTGGCGCACCAACATCGCCCTGGTGGGCGGGTTCGCGGCCAAGGAGGTCATCGTCTCCACCCTGGGCACGGCCTACTCCCTGGGCGAAACCGACCCCGAGGACGCCAAGCCCCTGGCCGACCGCCTGCGCGCCGACCCGCACTGGTCGCCGCTGCACGCCGTGGCGCTCATCGTGTTCATCATGCTCTACGCGCCCTGCTTCGTCACCGTGGTCGCCATCCGCTCCGAGGCCGGATCGTGGAAATGGGCCGCCTTCTCCGTGGTCTTCAACACCGCCCTGGCCTACGCCCTGGCCGTGGCCGTCTTCCAGGGCGGACGCCTGCTGGGCCTGGGCTGAGGCCCGGGCCCGGCGCCCCGCACCCGCCCTTCCTCCCGCCCCGGCCAAGCCTTCGGACCTGCCGCCCGGTCTGCGGCCCGGCCTGCGGCCTGTTGCCAGAACCCCACCTCTGAGGTATGGAAATCCCAGGCGCGCACCAGCGCGGGAGGGACGGATGACGGCACGCACCGGCGGGCTGCGCCACAGCCTGCTGACCAAGATCTTCGCCTCGGTCAGCCTGACGCTGCTCGCGGGGGTGGCGGGCTGGACCTGGTTCAACCTGCACCACCAGCGCCAGACGACCATGGAACACATGGTCACCGGCGCGGACAGGCTGTCCAACACCATCCGCCTGGCCTCGCACTACGCCATGCTCCACAACTCGCGCGACGACCTGCGCCAGATCATCCGCAACGTCGGGCGCCAGCGCGACGTGGAGGCCGTGCGCATCTACGACAAGCACGGCACCATCCAGTTCTCCAGCATCTACGGCGAGGTCGGGCAAAGCACCAACATCAAGGCCGAGGCCTGCGACGTTTGCCACCGCGAAACCCCGCCGCGCGCCAACGCGCCCCTGGACCAGCGCACCCGCATCTTCACCGCGCCCTCGGGCGCGCGCATGCTGGGCATCCTCACGCCCATCCACAACGAGCCCTCCTGCTCCGGCCCGCCCTGCCATTTCCACCCCCCGGACAAGACCGTCCTGGGCGCCATGGACATGGTTCTCTCCCTGCGCGAGGCCGACGCCGGGCTGGCCGTCTACCAGCGCAACTCCATCGCCCTGGCGGCCCTGGTCTTCCTGTTCACGACCTACATCATCCTGCTCTTCGTGCTGCGCTTCGTGAAGGAGCCGGTGCTGGCCCTCATCCAGGGCACACGGCTCATCGCGCGCGGCGAGCAGATCCCCATGGACGACCTGGACGAGGCCGACGAGATGGGCCAGCTCGTGGCGGCCATCAACCGCATGGGCCGCGACATCTCCGCCAAGCAGGCCGAACTGAACCGCCAGCGCGACGAATACCAGGGCCTGTTCGAGACCGTGCCCTGCCTCATCACCGTGCAGGACCGCAACTACCGCCTGCTGCAATACAACCGCGAGTTCGCCGAACGCTTCGCGCCCCAGGCCGGGGACTTCTGCTTCCATGCCTACAAGGGCCGCGACGAACGTTGCGAGAACTGCCCGGTGGAGAAGACCTTCCGCACCGGCAGGCCGCACTTCAGCGAGGAGGCGGGCTACAACAAGGACGGCTCGCGGGCTTACTGGCTGGTGCACACCAAGCCCATCCGCAACGAACGCGGCGAGGTGGTGGCGGCCATGGAAATGTGCCTGGACATCACCCAGCGCAAGATGCTGGAAGAAAAGCTCGAACGCTCCGAGAACAAATACCACGCCATCTTCAACCAGATTCCCAACCCCGTCTTCGTCCTGGACCGCCAGACCCTGGACATCCTGGACTGCAACGACGCCGTGCTGCCCGTTTACGGCCACCCCCGCGAGCGCCTGTTGGGAACGTGGTTCCCCGCGCTGTTCGCCGGGGGCGACCCCGCCGGGCACGCCGCGCGCCTGCGCAGCGAAAGCGCCCTGAACCAGGTCCGCCATCTGACCAGCACCGGGCGGCCCATCTATGTGGACATCAGCCTGGCCGCCTCGGAATACGCCGAGCGCCCCGTGCTGCTGGCCATATCGCGCGACATCACCCACCGCCTGGAAACCGAGCAGCAGCTCATCCAGGCCAGCAAGATGGCCACCCTGGGCGAGATGAGCACCGGCGTGGCCCACGAACTGAACCAGCCCCTGTCCGTCATCCGCACCATCTCCGGCTTTTTCATGCGCAAGCTGCGCAAGAAGGAGCCCATGGACGAGAAGACCTTCATCCTCATGGCCGAGGGCATCGACCAGAACGTGGAACGCGCCGCGCGCATCATCGAGCACATGCGCGAGTTCGGCCGCAAGTCGGGCCTCAAGCTGGAGCGCGTGCACCTGGACGCCGTGCTGCGCAAGGCCTTCGACATCTTCGAGCAGCAGTTCCGCGTGCACGGCATCGTCCCGCGCTGGGAACTGGCCGAAAGCCTGCCTCCCGTGCTGGCCGAGCCCAACCGCCTGGAGCAGGTGGTCATCAACCTGCTCATCAACGCCCGCGACGCCATCGAGGAGAAGCGCGCCGCCGCCGGGGCCGACACCGCGCCGCCCGCCCCATCCGGGCCGCCCGTGCCGGGCACCGCCACGGACCCCGACGCCGAAGCCCCGGCCCCGGACGAGGTCCGCCTGCGGACCATGGTCCGCGACGGGCGCGTGATCATGGAGGTCGAGGACACCGGCACCGGCTTCCCCCCGGGCATCGCCGAGAACCTCTTCGTGCCCTTCTTCACCACCAAGGAAGTCGGCAAGGGTACCGGCCTGGGTCTGTCCATCAGCTACGGCATCGTCAAGGATTACGGCGGCACCATCCAGGCCGAGTCCCTGCCCGGCGGCGGCGCCCGGCTGCGCGTGGAGTTCCCCCCGGCCCCGGAGAACGGCCGGGACGCCGAAGGCGGGGACGCACCCTCCGGCCGCGACATGGGCTCCCCTCCGGGTGCATCCCAAGGCACGCCCGGCGCCGCCTCCTGAGCGGACATCCGCCGTCGCCCTCCGTGCGCCCGGCGCGTCCCAAGGCCGACAAGCCGCCTCGCGGCACGCAGCCCCCTTGACGAAAAGCCATATCCCGCGTAGCGTTAAAGCGGTTTGACGAAAGTGCCGCAACACTCGTTGTGGCCACCCTTCGCCCCAACTCACACCCGGACGGTATTGTACGCGATGCGGATTTCCACCCGCAGCCGGTATGGCACTCGCATGATGCTCGACATTGCCCTGCATGCCGACGACGGCCCCGTGCGCATCCAGGACGTGGCCGAACGCCAGGGCTTGTCCCTCAAGTATCTGGAAAAGCTCGTGCGACTGCTCAAAGACGGCGGATTCATCGACTCCAAGCGCGGGCCCAAGGGCGGGCACCTGCCCGCCAAGCCCCTGGACCAGATCACCGTGGGCGCCCTGGTGCGCGTCCTCGAAGGCGACACCATGCTCGTGGAATGCTCCTCGGACAGCCACTGCTGCGTCAACGAGCCCATGTGCCTCACCCGCCGCGTCTGGAAGGCCGCGGCCAACGCCATGTTCGAGAAGCTGGAAACCATCACCTTCGCCGAACTGGTCCAGGAACTGCGCCGCAACCACATGCTCGGCCTGCTGCCCGACCTGTTCCCCGACGTGCCGGAATCCGAATGCCGCACCGCCCGGGACATGGCCGCCACCTTCCGGCATCCCTAGCCGGGGCGCGCCTTTCCCGGCTGCCGCAAGGATTCGGGAACGGGCCGCCCCCGCGCGCCGTAAGGGCCGGGCGACGCGCGTCGCCCGCCCCGGATGTCGAGAGCCGGTGAAGCCCCGCCCCGGCGGACCGCGACCGCCAGCTCCGCCCGCTCCGGTCACAATCCGCCTCTCCGGCGGCTCCGAACGCCCCCTCCTGCCTCCCGGTTCCGCATCACCCCGGTCGCCCCACCCCCTTGGAGCGGCTTTTGGCGGCGGGGGGAAGGCTCCCCTCATCCCTGGCCGCCCTCACCATGCGCAATGCCGGGTGCGGCTTTTGGCGAAAGGAGGAAGAATCCTCTCTCCTCCGCCAGCAGCAGCCCCCACCGCCCCCGTCCCGCTCCGGCCCGGCATTGCACCGCTCCGCTCCGGCCCACTCCGGCCCGGCACGGCCTCCCCCAGGAATTCGGGAAAAATTTCCCGACTTGGGAGGGAGGGCTTTTCCGGCCTTGACGGGCACGGCAAAATTCCATACCTACGGCGTAGAGTTTCAAAACGCGGCACGGCGTCCATCCCCCCACCATTGCGTGCTTGCCCCGCGCGCAAAACGCCTCCGTGTGCCGTCCAATCAGGGACAGTTCCATGCGTTTGACAACCAAAAGCCGCTATGGCGCCAAGATGTTCCTGGACATCGCCCTGCACAGCGATGACGGTCCGGTACGCATCGGCGACATTTCGCGGCGCCAAGGCATCTCGGTAAAGTACCTGGAAAAGCTCATCCGGGCCCTCAAGGACGCCAAGTACATCAAAAGCAAGCGCGGCCCCAAGGGCGGGCACCTCATCACCCGGCCCCTGGCGGATATCTCCGTGGGCGACATTGTGCGCGTGCTGGAGGGCCGGCGCCAGATCAACGAATTCCTGACCGCCGACGAGGCGGCCAGCGACGAACGCTGCGTCACGCGGCGCGTCTGGCGCGAGGCCAGCGTGGCCATGTTCGAGAAGCTCGACTCCATCTCCTTTTCGGAACTGGTGGACGAAGCCCGCTCCTGCCCCAGGGCCGGGTGCTGCTTCAAGGACCTGGACGCCCCCCCGGCGAGCTAGTTTGTGCGCACACTCAGCGTTTGCCCCCCGGTTCGCCGGGGGGCATTCTTTTCCCCAATCCTCCACGAATAATTCTTTTTTTCACATTTCGACACCGGAACGGCAATTCCATACTTGACGGGTATATTCCCATTCTATACTCTCCAGGGAGACTTTTTCCTGGAACGGCGTAACATAGCGGAATACCGCATGATTCAGGCCTCCCTGAGGGGCAATTCAGGGAACCTGGATCTTCCGCCATACGCCGCGCCGGAAGGGGAGCAGCCACAGACCGCTCGCCGTCGGCCGGTGGGAGGACGGCCCGGGGCGCATGGGCGCCCGGGGCCGCCGGGATGGCCGGAGGATGCGAACTGCGGATGCGATGCGTTGCATTGGCCGTGGACGTTACATTTCAGCCAAAGGAACGAGGGACAGCATGAAGAAGGGAAGATTCCTGGCGCGATGGGCCGGGGTCGTCGCCGTTCTCGCAGCGCTTTCCGCATACGCCATCGAGGCCGTGGGGGTGGTGCCGACACCGCCCAGCGGCGGCGGGCGGGCCGACATCCTGATGATCGACTCGCTTGCGGCGTTCGGAGCGCTCGAAGAGGCGCCGGTCGCTTTCCGGCACGACCAGCACACCGAGGCCCTTGCCAAGCTCGGCAAGACCGACTGCGCCACCTGCCACGAGTCCGAAAAGGACCGGCTGGTGCCGAAATTCAAGCGCCTGGCCGACACCGATGCCAGGACCGTCAAGGCCGTCTACCACGACAACTGCATCGGCTGCCACAAGGACCTGGCCGCCCAGGGCCAGCCCACGGGCCCTACGGACGCATCCTGCCGCAGTTGCCACGCCTCCGCCCCGGCGGACGCCTCGGCCTGGACGCCCATCCATATGGACAAGTCGCTGCACTTCCGCCACCTGGATTCCAAGTCCGTGGCGCGCGACGCCGAGGGCCGCACCTGCGCGGCCTGCCACCACGAGTATGACCCAGCCGCCAAGAAGCCGGTCTACGCCAAGGACAAGGAAGACTCCTGCGCCGCCTGCCACGGCCCCGAAGCCGTTTCCGGGCCCGACGGCGTGGTGCGCTCCGTGCGCGACGCCGCGCACCTGGCCTGCGTGTCCTGCCACGTGCAGATTGCCGCCAAGGGCGCCGACTCCGGCCCCGTGACCTGCCAGGGCTGCCACACCGCCCAGGCCCAGGCCGCCGTGAAGGTCGTGGCCGACGTGCCCCGCCTGGAGCGCGGCCAGGCCGACGCCGTGCTCATGGGCCTGCCCGCCGCGCCCGCCCCGGGCGCCCGGCCCGTCAAGGGCCTCATGAGCCCCGTGGCCTTCAACCACAAGGCCCACGAGGGCTACGTCAAGGACTGCCGGAGCTGCCACCACGAGAAGATCGCCTCCTGCTCCGCCGAGTGCCACACCAGCGCGGGCAACGAGAAGGGCGGCTTCGTGACCCTGGAGCAGGCCATGCACAAGGCCTCGGCCCAGGAAAGCTGCGTGGGCTGCCACAACCAGCGCGCCGCCGAGCCGCAGTGCGCCGGATGCCACGACCTCATGCCGCGCACCCGCGTGAGCCAGGCCACCTGCGCCTCGTGCCACGACAAGGCCCTGGAGCCCGCAAGCCCCGAGGCCGCGCAGGCCCTGACCGACGACGACAAGGCCGCCCTGGCCCTGGCCGCCGCCCAGGCGCGCAAGCCCGTGGGCACCTACGACCTGGCCGACATTCCCGAGACCGTGACCATCGGCGACCTCTCCGACAAGTACGAGGCCGCCGAATTCCCGCACCGCAAGATCGCGCAGACCTTGCTTGCCGCGGTCGAGGCCAGCCCCATGGCGAGCTACTTCCACCGCGAGCAGGGCACCTTCTGCCAGGGCTGCCACCACAACAGCCCGGCCTCGGCCACCCCGCCGCGCTGCGCGAGCTGCCATGCCGCCACCCCCGGCACCGGAACCGACGCCAGGCCCGGCCTCATGGCCGCCTTCCACCAGCAGTGCATCGGCTGCCACCAGTCCATGGGCCTTGAAAAGCCCGCCGCGACCGCCTGCGCCGACTGCCACAAGGAACGGAAGAAGTAGGGAACCGCAGCCAACCAGAGGAATCGCATATGTCCATCAATCGCAGAACGTTTCTCGGCCTGCTCGGCGCAACCTCCGTTGTGGCCGCCACGGGCCAGGCGGCGCACGCTGCGGGCAACCACCACTTCGAGGGCTACCCCGGGGCCAAAGGCGTGCTGTTCGACGCCACGCGCTGCATCGGGTGCCGCAAGTGTGAAGAGGCCTGCAACGTGGTCAACGAGCTGCCCCGGCCCGAGAAGCCCTTCGACGACCTGACCGTCCTCGAAGCCAGGCGCCGCACCACCGAGAAGGAATACACCGTCGTCAACCAGTACCGGACGGCGCGCCCCGGCGTGGTCTTCCGCAAGCAGCAGTGCAACCACTGCCAGGAGCCCGCCTGCGCCTCGGCCTGCTTCGTCAAGGCCTTCTACAAGACGCCCGAGGGCGCCGTGGTCTACGACCCGAGCCTGTGCGTGGGCTGCCGCTATTGCATGATCGCCTGCGCCTGGAGCGTTCCGGCCTACGAGTACGACGAAGCCCTGTCGCCGCGGGTGATGAAATGCACCATGTGCCACCCGCGCCTGCTTGAGGGCAAGCTGCCCGGGTGCGTGGAGGCCTGCCCCAAGGGCGCCCTGACCTTCGGCACCCGCAAGGAGCTGATCGAGGTCGCCCGCCAGCGCATCCGCAACTACCCCGACCGCTATGTGGACCACATCTACGGCGAAACCGAGATGGGCGGCACCAATTGGCTGTACGTCTCCGGAGTGCCCTTCGGGGAGTTGGGTCTGCCCGAAGACCTGGGCACCACCAGCGCCCCCGAGCTGACCTCCGGGGCCCTGGCCGCCGTGCCCGTGGTCACCGGCCTGTGGCCCGTCCTGCTGGCCGGCCTGTACTCCATCTCCAGGAAGCGCGAGAAGCAGGAGAAGCAGGACAAGGAGGCCGCCGTGGCCGCCGCCCTCAAGAAGGCCGCCGAGCAGGCCGAAGCCAAGCTCGCCGCCGAGCTGGAAAAGGCCGAGGTCGCCAACAAGCGGCGCATCGAGGTCGAAGTCAAGAACGCCGTGGAGCAGGCCATGCAGGCCAAGGACACGGACTCCAACGAGGAGGGGCAGTCCTGATGCACGCCGAAAACACTCCCGCAGGCCGCTCCGCGCTGACGCCGTTCACCATCGTGGCCGGCATCATCGTCATCATCGGCCTGGTCCTGACCTGGCTGCGCTTCACCGGCGGGCTGGGCGCGGTGACCAACCTCGACCACAACAACCCCTGGGGCATCTGGATCTCCTTCGACCTGCTGTGCGGCGTCGCCCTGGCGGCCGGAGGATACACGACCACCGCCGCCTGCTACCTGTTCGGCATCAAGCGCTTCCACAGCGCCGTGCGCCCGGCCCTGCTCACGGCGTTCCTGGGCTACGCGCTGGTGGTCTTCGCCCTGCACTACGACGTGGGCCGCCCCTGGCGCCTGCCCTACCCGGTCTTCCTCTCCCAGGGCACCTCGTCCCTGCTGTTCGAGGTCGGCCTGTGCGTGTTCATCTACCTCTCGGTGCTGGCCATCGAGTTCACGCCCATCGCCTTCGAGTGGCTGGGCCTGAAGAAGCTGCGCAACATCGTCCACGGCTGGACCATCGCCCTGACCATCATGGGCGTCGTGCTCTCCACCATGCACCAAAGCTCGCTGGGAGCGCTGTTCCTCATCGCCCCCAACAAGCTGCACCCGCTGTGGTACTCGACCTACCTGCCGCTGTACTTCTTCATCAGCTCCATGTTCGCGGGCATGTCCATGGTGCTCTTCGAGAGCACCCTGGCCCACAGGAACTTCCATCACCTGATGGACGCCGCCCACCGCGAGGAGGCCGACGGCGTGGCCCTGGGCTTCGCCAAGGCCTGCTCCTGGGTCATGTTCGGCTACCTGGTCATCAAGGTGCTCGGCCTGGCCCTGGAGAACAAGTGGGCCTACCTGGGCACGGGCTGGGGCGCGTGGTTCCTGGTGGAGCTGGCGGGCTTCGTGGCCATGCCCTGCCTGGCCTACGCCATCGGCTACCGCGACAAGAACATCGGGCTCATCAAGGCCACGGCGGCCTGGACGGTGCTCGGCATCGTACTCAACCGCTTCAACGTGAGCCTTGTGGCCTTCAACTGGCAGTTGCCCTCCGCCGAACGCTACTTCCCCTCCGCCATGGAGATCGGCGTGTCGGTGTTCGTGGTCACCGTGGGCCTCATCGTCTACCGCTTCGTCGTGACCCGCATGCCCGTGTTCCACGAACACCCGCAGTTCAAGGGCGAGCACTAAGGAGAGACCGTCATGGAACACGCAATCCACACCCTGGTCGATTTCATGATCTACTCCAAGGGCTGGACGTACACGCTCATGGGCCTGGGCCTCGTGGCCGCGCTGGGCTTCTGGCGCTTCCTTACCGGACGCGAAAACAAGCAGCGCCTGTACTAGCCCCTGTGCGACCCCAACCCGCCATCATCGAAGGAGCCTGAACATGTATGAATTCCTGACCGGACCCATGCTGTGGGTGACGTTCACGGTCTTCATCGTCGGCTGCATCTGGCGCGTCGTGCGATATGTGCGCGGCCTGTCCTGGCAGCTCGACCGTGTGGCCTACCGCCCCCACTTCGCCCTGGGCGCCAAATTCGCCCTGAAGTCCGTTTTCTTTTGGCTGGTGCCCTTCGGCAGCCGGAGCTGGCGCGAAAAGCCCGGCATGACCATCCTGTTCTTCGCGTTTCATATCGGCATCGTCTTCGTGCCCCTGTTCCTGGAGGCCCACGCCGTCATCGCCAAACAGCGCCTGGGCATCGACTGGCCGTCCATGCCCGCCGGGCTGGCCGACGGGCTGACCGTCGCCATGCTCGTGGCCGGGGTGGGGCTCGTCATCCGCCGCCTGGCCCTGCCCGAGGTGCGCATCATCACCACCGGGTACGACTACCTGCTGCTGGCCGTCACCATGGCGCCCTTCGTCACCGGGCTCATCTGCCGGCTGGACCTGCCGGGCAACCAGGGCTGGCTGCTGGCCCATCTCGTCACCGGCCACCTGATGCTCCTGGCCATCCCGTTCACCAAGCTCTCGCACATGGTGCTCTACTTCTGCTCCCGGGCCCAACTGGGAATGGACTTCGGCATCAAGCGCGGCGGCGAGCGCGGCCGGGGCATCGTCTGGTAAGCAACGCCATCCATGCCTACGGGGCAAGGAGAGAACATGCCTGAAGGGAAATATTGTTTCAGACGCCCCCTGCAGACGGAGGAGGACATCCTGCACCTGCTCTCCGACACCAGGGGGACGAACTACTACAAGGAAATGGAAGAGCTGGAGGTGGACACGGCGGACCTCAAGAAACGCCTGGACGCCACCTGCAAATCGCGCACCCGCACCTGGCTGGAGATCTGCGCCCGCTGCGGCCTGTGCGCCGATAGCTGCTTCCTGTACCGCGTGAACGACCGCGACCCCCAGCAGGTGCCGTCCTACAAGGTGCAGACGACCCTGGGCGAGATGGTCCGCCGCGACGGCAACGTGGACACCAAGTTCATGCTCCACGCCATGGAAGTCTGCTGGTCGCGCTGCACCTGCTGCTCGCGTTGCGCCCAGTACTGCCCCCACGGCATCGACATGGGCCAGATGATCTCCTACACGCGCGGCCTGCTCTACTCCCAGGGCTTCGTGCCGTGGGAGCTCAAGATCGGCTCGGGCATGCACCGCGTATACCGCGCCCAGATGGACGTGACCGAAGAGGATTGGGTCGAGACCTGCGAGTGGATGGCCGAGGAGAACGAAGAGGAATATCCCGGTCTGACCATCCCCGTGGACGTGGAAGACGCCGACCTCATGTACACCTGCAACGCCCGCGAGCCCAAGCACTACCCCGAGGACGTGGCCGAGGCCGCCATCCTCTTCCACATCGCCGGAGAGAAGTGGACCGTGCCCAGCAACGGCTGGGAGCAGACGGCCCTGTGCATGTTCGCCGGAGACTGGGAGGCCTGCAAGATGCAGGTCCAGAACGTCTACGACGCCATCGAGCGCCTGCGGCCCAAGCGGGTGGTGGGCACCGAATGCGGCCACGCCCACCGCGCCTCGGTCATCGAGGGGCCCTACTGGTGCGGGCGGCCCGACGGCAAGCCCCCGGCGCCCTACATCCATTACGTGGAATGGGTGGCCGAGGCCCTGCGCACCGGCAAGCTCAAGATCGACCCCTCCAAGCGCATCAAGGAGCCCGTCACCCTTCAGGACTCCTGCAACTACGTGCGCAACTACGGCCTGGCCGAGGTCACCCGCGAGATCATCAGCTACATCGTGGAGCCCGGCTACTTCGTGGAGATGGCCCCCAACAAGGAATACAACTACTGCTGCGGCGGCGGCGGCGGGTTCAACGGCGTGGGGCGCTACCGCGCCCAGCGCAACAAGGCCCTCAAGACCAAGCGCGACCAGATCCTGGCCACGGGCTGCAAGCTGGTCATCGCCCCCTGCCACAACTGCTGGGACGCCATCCGCGACCTCGAAGAGGAGTTCGAGATCGGCATCCGCTGGACCTTCCTCAAACCGCTGCTCATCAAGATGGTCGAGATTCCCGAGCATCTGCGGCCCGCGGAAGAGGAAGAATAAGGGGCGCGAGGGAAACGACGGTCCGGGCCGGGGCCGCGCGCCCCGGCCCTCACCCCAACGTGTGAGGTGGGATGATGTTCAAGAAGATACTGTTCGCCACGTCGGGCTCCCCCGCCAGCGACGACGCCGCCCGGGTCGCCTTCGACCTGGCCGGCCGCTACGGCGCGGCTCTGGAACTGCTGCACGTCACCGGCGTGCCCACCAGGGCCTACAGCCAGGTGGTCAAGGACGTGCGCACCGGGGAGGAGGTCAGCGTTGACGAGAACTACCTCTCCTGCATCGGCGACGAACTGAAAAGCTACTACGAGAAACAGCTCGCGGCCTGCGCCGCGCCCTGCACGGTGTCCATCGTCACCGGCTACCCGCACCGCGAGATCCTGCGCCAGGCCCGGGGCACCGGCGCCGACCTGATCATCATGGGCGCCAGCACCAAGGGCGAGGAAGGCAAGTTCTACCGCCGGGGCATGGCCGGCAGCACGCTGCAACGCGTGGCCAAGGCCGCCCGCTGCCCCGTGCTCTCGGTCCACCGGCCCCACGCCTCCTACTGGGGCGGCATCGGCAGCATCGTCTTCGCCACGGACTTCTCCAAGCCCGCGGAGTCGGCCTTTGCCTTCGCCTCCAAGGTCGCCCGGGAGCTGGACGCCGAGTTGCACCTCTTCCACACCCTGGACATCGAAAAGGGCGGCATGGGCCGCGACATGGACCAGGACGAGATCGAAGGCCGCCTGATCGAGGCCAGAAAACGCATGTACGCCACCTACGGCGCGCGCATGCCCGAGGGCTTCAAGAAGTGGCAGGTCGAGGTCTGGGAAGGCACGCCCTACGTGGAAATCGTCAAGTTCGCCCGCGAGCGTCTGGCCGACCTCATCGTGCTGGCCCACCATGCCAGCGACCCCGACCTGGAGGCCGCGCGCATCGGCAGCACCATGGAGCAGGTCATCCTGCGCGCCAACTGCCCGGTGGTCAGCGTGAACCACCCGGACAAGATATAGCCCCACGCGAAACAGCAGAAGCCCTGCGGCCCGCGCGGGTGCGGGCCGCAGGACCACAACCCCTCCGGAGGGAGACCCGAGATGGCCAAGATCATGATCGTGGACGACGACCCGAACATCGTCACGTACCTGACCGACATCTTCACCGACAACGGCTACCAGACCTGCTCCGCCTCCGACGGCGCCAAGGCTCTGGACGTGGTGAAGGCCGAGCGGCCCGACCTCATCACCCTGGACATCGAGATGCCCGAGGAGTGGGGGCCGCGTTTCTACCGCAAGCTGTCCCAGGACCCGGAACTCAAAAGGATTCCGGTGGTGGTGGTCAGCGGGCTGGCCGGGAACAAGTACGCCATTCCCAAGGCCGTGGCCGCCCTGACCAAGCCTTTCGACCCCGACGAACTGCTGGGCATCGTGGGGTCCGTCCTGGGCCGCTAGCGCACGCAATATACGCCGCGCACAACGGGCCCGCGCCCCCGGCCGGGCCGCGCCGGAACCCCCGGCACACACGGAGGAACGACAATGGCCAAGAAGATCATGGTCGTGGACGACGACCGCGACATCGTTGACTACCTCGTCACGCTCTTCAAGGACAGCGGCTACGACACCTGCTCGGCCCACGACGGGGACGAGGCCCTGAAGCTGCTGGAGGCCGAAAAGCCCGACCTGGTGACCCTGGACCTGGAAATGCCCAAGGAATGGGGCCCGCGCTTCTACCGCAAAATGACCCAGATGCCCGCCTTCAAGGAAACGCCGGTCATCGTCATCAGCGGTCTGTCGGGCATCCACCTGGCCATCAAGAAGGCCGTGGCCACCATCAACAAGCCCTTCGACCCGGCCCAGGTGCTGCAAATCGTCAAGGACACCATCGGCTAGCAACTCCCGGGGCGCGGCGGGCCGGAACCCCCCGCCGCGCCCCGGCCCACGACCACGGGCGGAGACCATGGCCACCACGCTGCTTCTGGTAGACGACGAGGACGACATCCGCACCTTCCTGGGGCTGTCCCTGGCCGACCTGGGCTACGAGGTGCTCACCGCCGCCGACGGGCGCCAGGCCCTGGAGGTCTTCGCCGCCCACCGCCCGCCCATCGTGCTCACGGACATCAAGATGCCCGGCATGGACGGCATCGCGCTGTTGCGGCGTATCAAGGAACAGAGCCCCGACACCGAAGTGGTCATGATCTCCGGCCACGCGGACATGGACCTGGCCATCAAAAGCCTCAAGTTCCAGGCCGCCGACTTCGTGACCAAGCCCATCAACGACGAGGTCCTGGAAATGACCCTGGCCCGCGTGAGCGAGAAGATCGCCATGCGCGCCGAGCTGCGCCGCCACACCGAGAACCTGGAACGCCTGGTGGAGGAAAAGAGCCAGCGCATCGTCCAGCTCGAACGCCAGGCCGCCGTGGGCCAGGTGGTGGAAAGCCTCTCCGGCGCCATCCGCGACATCGCCGGGGACATCGAGGACAGCGCCGCCACCCTGTCGGACCTGCCCTGCTTCATTTCCATTCACAACCAGTACATGGAGGTCGTCTCGGCCAACGCGCTCTACCGCGCGCGCCTGGGCGAGATGACCGGGCGCGGGAGCTGGGAGGTCTATGCGGGCGTGGAGCCGCGCGACTGCCCCGTGGGCCGCACCTTCCGCAGCGGCGCGGCCCAGCGCATGGAGATGACCGTGCGCACGGCCCAGGGCGAGCGCGTGCCCGTGCTGGTGCACACCGCGCCCATCCGTGGCGGCGACGGCGAGGTGGAACTCGTCCTGGAAATCACCGCCGACCTGACGACCATCAGCCGCCTGCAGGAGGAGCTGCGCGCCACCCAGGCCAAGTACCAGCTTCTTTTCGACGAGGCGCCCTGCTTCATCTCCGTGCAGGACCGCCAGTTCCGCATCACCGCCGCCAACCGGCTGTTCAAGGAGCACTTCGGCGCCCCGGGCGACGGCGTGCGCTGCCATACGGTCTACGCCCACCGCGACGCACCCTGCGACAAATGCCCCGTGGCCCGGACCTTCGAGACCGGCCAGAGCCACCAGTGGGAGACCGTGGTCACCTCGCGCGCGGGCAAGCCCTACAACGTCCTGCTGTGGACCGCGCCCATCCGCGACGCCTCCGGGGCCATCACCGAGGTCATGGAAATGGCCACGGACATCACCCAACTGCGCGAGCTTCAGGACCACCTGGCCTCCCTGGGCCTGATGATCGGCTCCATGTCCCACGGCATCAAGGGCATGCTCACGGCCCTGGACGGCGGGGTCTACCGCGTGGAGTCCGGCTTCCGCAACGGCGACGACCAGCGCGTGCAGTCCGGCTGGGGCACGGTCAAGGACATGGTCAGCCGCATCCGCTCCATGGTGTTGCAGATGCTGCACTACGCCAAGCACCGCGAGCTGAACTGGGCCGCCACGGACCTGGGGGCCTTCTTCGAGAGCGTGGCCCGGCTGGTGGAGCCCAAGGCCCAGAAAAGCGGCGTGGCCTTCGTGCGCAGCCTGCCCCCCGGCGACCTGGGCAGCTTCGAGGCCGACGCGACCATGCTCAGCGCCGCCCTGGTCAACCTGCTGGAAAACGCCGTGGACGCCTGCGTGGACGACGCGGCCAAGCCCCGGCACAGCGTGACCTTCGGCGTGCGCGCCGACGAACAGGGCCTGACCTTCACCGTGGCCGACGACGGCACGGGCATCGACCGCGAAACCCGCGAGCGCATGTTCACCCTGTTCTTCTCGTCCAAGGGCTGCAAGGGCACGGGCCTGGGCCTGTTCGTTTCCGACAAGACCATCCGCCAGCACGGCGGGTCCATCAGCGTGGACTCCGAGCCCGGCCGGGGCTCGACCTTCACCATCCGCCTGCCGCGCGTGCTGCCCGACGCCGCCAAGGCCTGCGCCGAAGGCGCCTGAGCCGCCCGGCCGCAAGCGGAGCCCTCGCAAAAAAAACGGCGCCCCCTCGCGGGGGCGCCGTTTTGCATACGCAGGGCCCGGAGCCCGGGCGAGCGGCCAGTCAGTCCAGCTTGCCCCGGCACTTGGGGCAGATGCCGTACAGGTACATCTTGTGCCCGGTGAGCACGAAGCCGTGGGCCTTGGCCAGCTCCTCCTGGAGCCGCTCGATATGCTCGTCCACCACCTCCAGCGTGGCGCCGCAGCGCTCGCAGAGGATATGGTCGTGGTGGGCGCTGCCGTATTTCTTTTCGTAGCGCGTCACGCCGTCGCCGAAGTGGACCTCCTTGGCCAGGCCGGACTCGGAAAGCAACTTGAGCGTTCTGTAGACCGTGGCCTGCCCGATGGACTTGTCCTGCGCCTTGACCTTGTTGTAGAGGTCCTCGGACGCAAGATGGCCCTCCTCGCCCAGGAACACGTCCAGAATGAGCCGCCGCTGCGGCGTCATCTTGAGGTTCTTCCGGGCCAGGAATTCGGTGAAAACAGCCTGGGGCTCTTTCATGGGTGCTCTCTTGCTGCTGACGTTCGGTGACGTTTTTGGCATTTATTCAGTCTCAAGCCGTTCTGTCAAGGCGAACCCCGGGAGGCCTTATGCCCGCTGCCCCGCGCATCATCGACATCTCCCTGGCCATCGGCATCCAGGCTCCGGCCTGGCCCGGCGACCCGGCCCCCGCCGTGGCCGCCGCGCACACCTTTGCCACCTCGGGCTGGCACACCTCGGTGCTGACCATGAGCGCCCACGCGGGCACCCACGTGGACGCCCCGGGGCATATCCTGCCCGGAGCGCCGCTGCTGGAGGCCTTCGGCCTGGAGCGCTTCATCCTGCCCGCCGTGGTGGCGGACGCCGGGCCCGGGCCGCTGGTGGGCGCCGGGGCCGTGGCCCGCAGCGGCCTGCGCCCCGGCGAGGCGCTGCTGCTGCGCACGGCCAACTCCGCGCGCGGGCTGACCGACGCCTCGGGGGCCATGCGCACGGACTTCGCGGCCCTCTCCCCCGAGGCCGCCCGGGCCGCCGTGGACGCCGGGGCCTCCCTGGTGGGCATCGACGGCCCTTCGGCCGACCCTTACGGCGGCGCCGTGCCCGCGCACACCATCCTCATGCGGGCCGGGGTGCTGATCCTGGAAAACCTGGCCCTGGCCGGGGCTCCCGCAGGCCGCCACCTGCTGGTCTGCCTGCCGCTCGACATGCCCGGCCTGGAGGCCAGCCCCGTGCGCGCCGTGCTGCTGGAAGGCGCAGCGGGCTGACGCACGATCTTTGCACTCAAGTTCCCCGCGTTTCGGCCGATGGGAAAAATGTGCCATCGAAACACCGCAACAGGGGGACATCCTCATGATCGACGGTCTCGGCACCACGGATCAGGGCTACAGCCTGACACCGGAACAGTTGGAACTGATTCGCCAGCAGTACGCCGCGCAGCAGAGCGCGACGACCACCAAGAACCAGTCGGAAACGACCCAGACCAGCGGCGACAGCGTGGTCATCTCCGCCGAGGCCCGCGCCCTGGCCCAGACCCGGGCCGTGGAGTCCGGCGAGGAAACCGAAGGCCAGACCACCTCCGGCGGGGAGGGCGAAACCAGCCAGGGCGGCGGCACCGCCGTGGCCGCCGGCGGCGGCGCGGCCCAGGGCTCCAGCTCCTCGGACGACAGCGACGAAATCGACGAACTGGAAGAGGAAATCGAGGAGTTGCAGCAGGAGATCCAGGAGTTGCAGGCCAAGGCGGCCAGCGACCCCGAGGCCGAGGCCGAACTGAAGACCAAGCAGATGGAGCTGGCCTCGAAGCAGGCCGAGCTGACCCTGCTCGAGTCCCAGTCCGAGGAATAACCCGCCCGCAGCCTCCGGCCACGAAAAGGCCCGCGCGCAAACCGCGCGCGGGCCTTTGGCCGTTGCCTTGCGGACGCCCGCGAGGGCGCCTAAAGCACCCGGGTCACGTCGAAGTCCAGCCCCGAGGCCTCGATGGCCTCCGCCGAACCCAGCACCACCACCTGGCCCCCGGCCAGGGCCGCGTCCATGCGCTCGCCCATAGCCCGGAAATCCGCCGCGCTCGCGCCCAGCAGTTCCTCGCGCATGGTCTGGCGCCGCTCGGGCGTGTCGCCCGTCAGCTCGCGCAGCAGGGCCGTCAGCCCCTGGGCGTCGGGCAGCAGGTGGGCGTCCATGTCGCCCACGGCGCCGATGACGGCCTTGGCCACCTCGTCGGCGGACAGCTCCAGGGCCTTGAAGAAGGCCCCGGCGCCGTCGAAGGCCGCCAGGGTGCCCGCCAGGGCCGGGTCGCGGTACGAGGTGAACGCCAGGGAGCCCGCGAAACGGTCCAGCACGCAGAAGGCGCCGTAGGCCCCGCCGCGCACGCGGACCTTCTCCCACAGGTAACCCATGCGCGCGTATTTCACCGCCGCGAGGTCCGCGCCGTTGAAGGCCCAGCCCGCGTCCGTCAGGTCCACGATCTTGCCCACGTAGTTCACCCGGGCCGGGATGGTCAGGCCCTCGCGCGCGGGCAGGGGCCCGGGGGTCCAGGCCGCCGCCGGGGCCGCCCCGGCGGGGAGGGCGGCGGCGAAGTCCGCCAGCGGGCCCTCCAGGGCCGCGAGGTCCGCCGCGTCGCCGGTAACGTTGAGCACCATGCCCCCGGAACGGGCCAGCAGGCCGCGCAGCTCCTCAAGCCGCGCCAGCACCCCGGGCCAGTCGGAATCCACCTCCGCCGCCAGGGCGCGCACGGCCTGCAAGGCCTCCAGCCCGCCCATCCGCTCGGCGGCCCAGCCCGCGAGGCTGGCCCGGGCCCGCAGCCGCGAGAGCACCACCATGTGCCCCGACGGCACCAGCGACTGCTCCATGCGCGCCTTCTCCTCGCTGACCATGAGCCGGAAGCGCTCGCGGTCGTCGAAGCGCGCGGTCAGCAGCACGTCGCGCAGGATGTCCAACATTTCCGGGGCGTTGGCCGCAGTGGCCTTGCCGTGCAGGAACAGCCGGGCCACGGGCGCGGCGGCCTCCAGGGCCGTGGAGGTGAAGATCTCCGAGCCCATGCCGCCGGTCTTGCGCGCGATGCGCATGGACAGCTCGGCGAAGTCCTCGCGTGCGGTGCCCATCTCGAACAGCGCGCGGCCGAAGAGCGGCACCAGGGGCAGCAGCCGCTGGGGCACGCAGGTCAGGTCCAGCCCGGCGTCGAGGTAGACGATGCCCCGGGCCGGGATGTCGTGCAGCCGGGTCATGGCCGCCGCCGTGGCCCCGGCGCGCGCGGGGATGGGCTTCTCCTCGCGGGGGATGTCCGCCAGTTCCAGGCGGGGGATGGTCGCCAGGGCTTCGGGGCTGTCCGGGGTTTCCTGAAGCCGGGCCAGCTCGCGGGCCTGTTTCATGACCCCGGCCCGGGCGGCCTCGTCCAGCCCGGCCAGGATGCCCGCCAGCCCGGCGGCCTCGCGGGCCTCGCGGGCCGCGGCCAGCCCCGGGTCGGGCCGCAGGACCACCGTCACCCGGTGCGGGTTGCCCAGCAGGTGGGTGCGGATAAGCTTCTGGAACACGGGCTCGCCCGCGTCCAGCCGCGCCTTGAGGGCCGCCAGCGGGGCCTCGAAGGCCAGGGGCTCGAAGGGGTCGGCGTCGTAGAGCCAGTTGGTCAGGCTGGACAGCATCATGGACAGCCCGCGCGGGAAGCGCCCGGTGTTGTTCTCGCGCAGGTCGAACTCCACGGTATTCAGCGCGGCTTCGACCATGGCCTGGGTCGGTCCCTCGGCGGCCAGCCGCTCCAGGGTCGCCAGGATCAGGTCCTGCACGGCCTCCTCGTCCTCAAGGTCCACGCCCTTCAGGCCGATGGCGAAGAACATCTGGCGCAGCTCGGTTTCCAGGCCCGCGCCCGCCAGGTCCTCGCCCAGGCCGGATTCCATGAGCGCCCGGCGCAGGGGCGAGGACGGCAGCCCGGTCAGCAGTTCTTCCAGCACCTCCAGGGCCAGGGCCAGGGGCCGGTCCGTGACCTCGGGCAGCAGCCAGTTGAGCACGACCATGCCGCTGGGGTCGTCTCCGGCGTCGAAGGTCTTCTCCACCCGGCGCGGGGTGGCCATGGGCTCCTGCACGGGCACGCGCGAGTCCACCGCCCAGGGCCCGAAGTCTTTCAGGAAGGCGTCCAGGCGCTCAAGCCGCCCGGTCTCGGGGTCGTCGCCGTAGAACCAGAAGCGCGCGTTGGCCGGGTGGTAGTAGGTTTCGTGGAAGGCCTTGAAGGCCGCGTAGGTCAGCTCGGGGATGACCTCGGGGTCGCCGCCCGAGTCCAGGCCGTAGGGCGTGTCGGGGAACAGGGCCTGCTGGCAGGCCTCGTGCAGCACGCCGTCGGGCGAGGAGTAGGCGCCCTTCATCTCGTTGTAGACCACGCCCTTGCGCGAAAGCGGCCCTTCGGGGGCGTCCAGTTCGTAGTGCCAGCCCTCCTGGCGGAAAATATCCTCGGTGATCAGCGGGTGGAACACCGCGTCCAGGTACACGTCCACCAGGTTGTGGAAGTCCGCCAGGTTCGTGCTGGCCACGGGGTAGCAGGTCTTGTCCGGATAGGTGAAGGCGTTGAGGAAGGTTTGCAACGAGCCCTTGAGCAACTCGACGAAGGGCTCCTTCACCGGGTAGCGCCGCGAGCCGCACAGCACCGAATGCTCCAGGATGTGGGCCACGCCCGTGGAATCGGCGGGCGGGGTGCGCAGGGTCACGCCGAAGACCTTGTTCTCGTCGGGGCAGGCCACGGACACGAGCTGGGCCCCGGTCCTGTCGTGGCGATACAGTCGGGCCGTGCAGCCCGCCTCGGGAATCTCCTGCTCGCGCAGGAGGGTGAATCCGTGGGTGATGTCCATCCGTCCTCCGGTGGTGTTGCATGCGTGGCGGCCGATGCCCGGCCCGCATTCGGTCGGCGTCCGGCCACGGCCCGTGTTGTACATGAGCCCGCACCGGAAATGAACCCCCGGGAATCCCGGCCCGGGCGGGGCGCGAGGGCCATTTTCTTTCCCCGCTTGCCCTGCCCCTGGGGCTGGAGTAGAATTCTATGCCCCGGGATGCCCTGCCCCGGGAGGGAGAGACCATGCCCGACACCATGCTCCGGCCTTGCGGATGCTCCGGGTCGGCGGCGGGAGCCCGCCGGGCCCCGGGTGCGGCGGTCCTGACGCTCCTGGTCCCGCTGGCGCCGCTGGCGCTGCTGGCCTTGCTGGCCCTGACCGCGACCCCGGCCACGGCCCGGGACCAGCCCTACGCGGGCAAACGCATCCTGTGGGTGGACTCCTACGCCCCGGGCTTCGCCTGGACCGACGGCATCCTGCGCGGGGTGCGCGGCGTCCTGGCCGACACCGGGGCCACCGTGCGCATCGTGCACATGGACACCAAGAGCGACCCCTCCCCCGAGTTCGCCCACCGGGCCGGGCTGCGCGCCAAGGCCGAACTGGACGCCTTCCGGCCCCATGTGGTCATGGCCTCGGACGACAACGCCCAGCGCCATTTCGTGGTGCCCTTCCTGCGCGGCGGGGCCACTCCCGTGGTCTTCTGCGGCGTGAACTGGGACGCCTCGGCCTACGGCTATCCCGCGTCCAACGTCACGGGCATGGTCGAGGTCGGGCTGCTGCGCGAGGCCCTGGAGCTGATGCGCCCCTTCGCCAGGGGGCCCCGGGTGGCCATCATCGCGGCGGACACCGAAAGCGAGCACGTCAATCTGGACACCTACAGGGCCCGGGGCCTGGCCCGGGGCTGGGTGCCCTTTTTCCTGCGCACCTTCGACGAATTCCCCGCCGCCTTCCTGCGGGCCCAGGAGCGGGCGGACATGGTCATCCTGGGCGGCAACGGCGGCATCGCGGGCTGGGACGACGCCCGGGCCCGGGAGTTCCTGGCCGCGCACACCGCCGTGCCCACGGGCAGCCTCGACGCCTACCTTGCGCCCTACAGCGTGTTCACCTTCTCCAAGGTGCCCGAGGAGCAGGGCCGGTGGATGGCCGCGACGGCCCTGCGCCTGCTGGACGGCGAGCCCCCGGCGGCCATCCCCCTGGCGGAAAACCGTCAGGTGGACCTCATCGTCAATCTCCGTCTGGCCCGGGCCGCCGGGCTGGTCCTGCCCCTGGCGCTGCTGCGCACGGCGACCCTCATCGGCCAGGACGCCCCGTGACCCTGCGCCGCCGCGTCCATGTCGCCGGGCTGGCCCTGGTGTCGCTCATCGCCCTGGCCACCACCGCCGCGGCAGTGCTGACCATCGACCGCCTCGCCCGGGACCTGAACCACAAGCTGCTGGCCTCGGAACTGGCGGCCTACGCCCGGCAGGTCGAGCAGGCCCAGGCCGTGCTGCACGCCACGGGCCTGGCCGGGGTGCGCGAGTATGTGGAGCGCGCCAAGGCCGACCTGGTGGCCGAGTTCCGTGCCGAGGCGCCCTCGCGTTTCGGACGATTGACCGTGCTGACCCTGAACGGCCGGGCCGTGCTGCACGACGCGTCGGACAGGGATGCGCCCCTGGCCCGGGGCTGCCTGAAGAAGATGCTGACCAGCGGCAAGGGCGCCCAGGAATGCACCCTGGACGACAGCCGCCGCGTGGCCCATTTCCTGGTCCTGCCGGACTGGGACTGGCTGCTGCTCGTCTCGGTGAGCAACGCCGAAATGTACCAGACCCGCAACACCTTCCTGCTCAACGCGGGGGCCATCTTCCTGCTGGTTTCGCTGCTGGGCTGGTGGGTGTTCGTGCGCCTGTCGCGCTCCATCGTCGATCCGCTGCTGCGCCTGGCCGACGCCGCCCGGGCCCTGGGCGCGGGCGACTGGGAGCGCGTGCCCCCGCCCTCGGCGCGCCCCGACGCCCTGGGCGAGCTGGAGCGCAGCTTCGCGGACATGGCCCGCAGCCTGCGCCACGCCAACCGGGAGCTGGAGGATCGCGCTTGGTCCCTGCGCGCGACCAACGAACGCCTGGGCGTCGAGATGGCCGAACGCCTGCGCACCGAACAGGAGCTGGAACGGGCCCGCGACGCCTTCGGGGCCATTCTCGACTCCATGCCCTCCATCGTCATCGGCGTGGACCGCCAATGCCGTGTGACCCACTGGAACCGTACCGCCGAGGAGGTGACCGGCGCCAGCGCCGGGCAGGCCGTCGGCCTGCCCGTGGATCAGGCCCTGCCCCGCCTGGGCCGCCACCTGGACGCCATCCGCGCCGCCATGGACGAGGGCCGCCCCCGGCGCCTGGACAAGCAGGCCTTCCGCCAGGACGGACAGATCTTCCAGGAGGACGTGCTCATCTCGCCCATGCGCGACTCCGGGACCACGGGCGCGGTCATCCGCCTGGACGACGTGACCGCACGGGTGCGCATGGAGGAACTGATGGTCCAGACCGAGAAGATGATGTCCGTGGGCGGGCTGGCGGCGGGCATGGCCCACGAGTTGAACAACCCCCTGGCCGGGGTGCTCACCGGGGCCCAGAACCTCCAGCGCCGCCTGGACCCCGACCTGGAACTGAACCGCGCCGCCCTGGACCGGGCGGGCTGCCCGCCCGAGGGGCTGCGCGGCTACCTCGCCGCCCGCAAGGTCGGCAAGATCGTGGAGTCCATCCGCGAAGCCGGACAGCGGGCGGCGGAAATCATCCGCAACATGCTCGAATTCTCGCGCGGCTCGGCGGGCAGCAGGCGCCCCGTGGACCTCGCCCGGACCCTGGACCGCAGCCTGGAGCTGGCGGGCAACGAGTACGACCTGACCAAAAGCTACGACTTCCGCAAGATCGCCATCGTGCGCGACTACGCGCCGGACGTGCCCCCCGTGCCCTGCGTGGGCTCGGAAATCGAACAGGTGCTGCTGAACATACTGCGCAACGCGGCCCAGGCCATGGCCCTGGGCGAGCAGGCCATGGGCGGCAGGCGGCCGACCCTGACCCTGCGCCTGCGCCGCGAGGGCGCCCACGCGGTGCTGGAGATCGCCGACAACGGCCCGGGCATCCCCGAGGCCACGCGCAAACGCATCTTCGAGCCCTTCTTCACCACCAAGGCCCCGGGCGTCGGCACGGGCCTCGGCCTGTCGGTGTCCTATTTCATCGTCACCGAGAACCACGGCGGGAGCATCGAGGTCACGAGCGAGCCCGGCCAGGGCACGTGCTTCCGCATCCGCCTGCCCCTGGCCTCCGAAACGCCCGTCCCGGCGGCCTGAGCGCGCCGAAACGACGCGGGCCGCGCCGGAACTTCCGGCGCGGCCCGCGTTGCGTTGCCCCGCCCCGGGGCCTATGCGTTGTGGTCCAGCACGGCCGCGCCGTCGAGCATGGACAGCGCCGCGCTCATCTCGCGGGCGAACCGGGCCTGCACCGCGCCCTGGACCCGCGTGTCCGACGAGCCGAAACGGCCCGCGCGCCGGGCGTAGACCTCGCGGATCAGCCCGCGCTCGAAATCCGCGCCCTGGGGCGCCTGGGCCATGTCGCCCAGGGCGCGCATGGCGGCGGAAAAGATGCGCGCCGAACCGCTGGCCCCATGCTGCACGGCGGTGCTCCACAGCACCTGGGCCAGGGCCTGGTGCCGCGCCGAGAGGTCGACTCCCGTCAGGTCGCTGATCTGGCGCAGGGCGGGCTGGTAGTGCGTTTTGGCGATAAAGTCGTGCTGGAGCCTGCCGAAGCGCTCGGGCTCCTCGGCGGCCACGGCCTTCCAGGCCGCGGGCATGGCCCCGGTCCTGCCGCCGGTGTTGGCCGGGCCCGCTGCGCGCAGGCGTCCGGCGATGTCCGGAGCCTGCTCGTCCAGAAATTCCAGGAAGCGCGCGAAGGTCCCGGCGCGCGAGGAAATCTGGTAGCTGCCGTAGGAAGTGCCGCCCACGCGGTCGTAGCCCACGGCGCCCACGTCCCCGCCGGACTCGAAACGGGCCGAGAGCAGCCCGAGGATGTCCACCCCCGAGGTGCTGGCCGGGCCCTGGGCGGCGGCCTTGCCGTAGGCCTGGTGCGCCCGGGCCGTGCGCGCGGCGGCGGTGGCGTCCGTCGCCGGGGCGGCGGGAACGGGAGCCTGGGCAGCCGGGCCGCCCACGCGTACGCCGGGGGCGACGGCGCCCGAGGCGGCCGGGGTGGCCTCGCCCACACGGCGCAGGCCGTCGGTGCGCCCCCGGGCCGGGGCGCCCCACAGGCCCGTGGCGGGCGCGGCCTCGCCGGCTCCGGCCACGGGCGCGAGGCCCGCCGCGCTCAGGGCGCGGATGAGCCCCTGGGTGCCGCCGCCGGGCAGCCCGCCGCCGCCGAGGAAGGAAAACTCCGCGCCCCCGCCCTGGCCGCCGCCGTCCAGGGCGTCCAGCAGGGCATGCACGTCGGACAACCCCTGGGACTCGGTCGCGCCGTCGCCGCCCTCCATGAGCGCCATGAACTGCGAGCCCAGCGTCGCCTGGGACACCTGATCCAGGGCCTCGGCCCCGCCGCCCTCCAGAGCCTCGCGCAGGGCCCCGGCAAAGCGCATGGCCGCGCCGGGCAGCGCCTGGGCTCCGGCGCCCGGCAGCCCGGAGCCGCCGCTCCCGGCGCCGAAGCGCTCCAGGAGATCGCGGGCGCCCGGCACGGGCTGGGTGATGAGCAGGGGGCTGACGGTCATGGTTCTCGGCGCGTCCGGTTCGCGGTTGGTGCTTGGGATCTGACTCCCGGCGTCGGGTTCCTGACGGAAACGCCCGCGCCGCAAGGGTGGCAGCAAGAAGCGTGCCCCGCCCGCGAAGGCCCGCAGCGCAAAGCATTTGCCCTTTTTCCCGCCTTGCTTATACTGACGGCACCCGCAACCCCAGCCAGGGAGGACACCCCGGATGCTCACCCGCGACGAGGCGCTGGCATTGGTCAGGGCCCAGAACCCCGAACCGCACATGATCAACCACGCCGTGCAGACCGAGGCCGTCATGCGCGCCCTGGCCCTGCGCCTGGGCCACGACCCCGAGCTGTGGGGCGTCACCGGCCTGCTGCACGACCTGGACTACCCGGCCACCAAGGACAACCCCGCGCGCCACGGCCTGGAAGCCGTCGCCCTGCTGGCCGGGCGGATGCCCGACGACGCGCTCCAGGCCATCGCCGCCCACAATGAGGAATGCACCGGCGTGGCGGCGGCCAACCCCTTCGACTTCGCCCTGCGCGCCGCCGAAACGGCCACCGGGCTCATCAGCGCCGCCGCCCTGGTGCGGCCCACGCGCATGCAGGGCATGGAGCCCAAGAGCCTGAAAAAGAAGATGAAGGACAAGGCCTTTGCCGCCGCCGTCAGCCGCGAGCGCATCCGTGAGTGCGAACGCCTGGGCCTGACCCTGGACGACTTCTTCCTGCTGGCCATCCCGGCCATGACCGGCGTGGCCGCCGAAACCGGGCTGGCCTGAGCCGCCGGGGGCCGGTCGTGACCGTCATGCCGCCGACGCCGCAACACCCAGCGCCCGCCCGCAAGCCGCCCGCCCTGCGCGGCCCGGCCCTGCGCGCCGTGCGCTGGGCGGGCATGGTCGGCCACGGCTTCGTGGCCGACCAGTGCCTGCTGTGGGCATCGGCCCTGGCCTTCACCACGGCCCTGTCCCTGGTGCCGCTGCTGGCCGTGGCCTTCTCCATCTCCAAGGGCTTCGGCATCCAGAACTCGGAGTTCATCCGCGACCTGCTCATGCAGGTCACCGCCGGGCGCGAGGAAACCGTGGCCGCCATCATCGGCTACATCAACAACACCAACGTCCGCACCCTGGGCACCGTGGGCGTGGGCCTGCTCTTCGCCACGGTCATCTCCCTGCTGGGCAGCGTGGAGAAATCCCTGAACCACATCTGGGGCCTGAAATCCCAGCGCACCCCGTGGCGCAAGTTCTCGGACTATCTGACGGTCATCCTGGTCTGCCCGCTGCTCATCCTCATCGCCATCAGCGCCACGGCGTCCCTGGAAAGCTCCGCCGTGGTCCGCACCCTGCTGGAATTCTCGGTCCTGCACACGCTGTGGCTGGGCGCGCTCAAGGCCCTGCCCTACGTGAGCACCTGGCTGGCGCTGCTCTTCGTCTACACCTTCATCCCCAACACCCGGGTGCGCTTCGGCGCGGCGGCCGCGGGGGCGGTGCTGGCGGGCAGCCTGTGGCAGGCCGTGCAGTGGGGCTACATCACCTACCAGGCCTCCTTCCGCAACTACAACGCCATCTACGGCAGCTTCGCCCAGGTTCCGCTGCTGCTCATCTGGCTGTTCGTAAGCTGGGCCATCGTGCTGCTGGGCGCGCAGATCAGCTTCGCCGTGCAGAACAGCGGCACCTACCAGCGCGAGGCCACCCAGGACGCCTACAGCCACGACGATCGCCAGAAGCTGGCCGCCCTGGCCCTGGCCCTGCTGACCCGCGTGTTCATGGACGGCGGGCCGCGCCTGGGCAACGCGGAACTGGCCCGCCTGCTGGACGCGCCGGTGCGGCTGGTGGGCGACGTGATGCACATGCTGGCCCGGGCGGGCATCGTGCTGCCCGTGGCCGGGCCGCGCACCGAGGGCGCGGCCTACACCCTGGCCCGCCCGCCGGACAGCGTGCGCATGCTCGACGTGATCCAGGCCCTGTCGCGCTTCCGCCAGGGCGACGGCCCCCGGGCCCTGGGGCCCCGGCTGCGGGCGCTGGACCCGGTGTTCGCCGGGCTGCTGGGCGCCGCCAAGGACAGCCCGCACAACATGACCCTGGCCCGCTTCGCACGGCACTGCGCCGAGCAGGGCACCTGCCCCGACCCCTACCCCGCCGACGACGACGCGCCGGGGGACGCCGAAAAAACGAAGGACGCGGAAACTCCCCATGCCTGAGAACAGCCACCGTTTTTTCCGCAACGCGGCCTGCGCCTATTTTCCCTGCCACGCGGTGGCCGACGACGCGGACTTCAACTGCCTGTTCTGCTTCTGCCCGCTCTACTGGCTGGAGGACTGCGGCGGCTCCCCGGCCTTCAAGAACGGAATCAAGGATTGCACGGGCTGCACCCTGCCCCACCGGCCCGAAGGCTACGACGCCGTGCTGGCCCGCCTGCGCCGCGAGTTCGCCCACCGCGCGCCCCGGCCCGACCCCGGCCCGAACGGGAACCCTACCGGGGCTCCGGACAAGAGTCTGGACAAGAACCGGAACAAGGGACAGGACTAGCACGAACGCGACGACGCACCACACGACGACATGCACCCGGGGCCCCGCCCCGGGCCGGAGGACCATGTGAGCGAACACGACACCCCCAGCAGAAACGCATCCGGCGGCGCGGGCAAGGCCCTGGCCGTGCTGCTGGTGCTGGCGGCCGCGGCCCTGGCGGCCTATTTCTACATGAAGAACAAGAACGTGGAGCTGGCCCTCCCCACCGGGGAGCAGCTTGAGGAACACTCGGCCCAGCCCGAGCCCGCGCCGAGCCTGCCGCCCTCGGCCCCCGAGCCCCTGCCCCAGGCCCCCGAGGCCGCCGTGCCCGTGCCGCCCGACCCGGGCCCCGACCCCACGCCCTCGGTGACCATGCAGGCCACGGCCCCGCGTACCGACAAGGTGCTGACCCTGGAATTCATCGAGGACCTGGCCGCCTACCTCGCCGCGGCCTACCAGCCCGGCGGCAGCGACGGGAACCAGGGCTCCTCGGGCCTGACCACGGCCACCTTCCGCAAGCTCAACATGCGCTACGGCGTGGAACTGCACGGGCTGGACGTGGACCACGGCGACCCGCAGACGGGCCGCAAGCAGGCCCTGGACCACCTCATGTCGCCCATCGTGCTGCGCCTGGCCTACGACCTGCTGGCCCAGGACCTGCTGGACGCCCTGGCCCGCGCCGGATCGGCCCAGACCCGCCGGTTCGCCACGGCGGGCGGCACGGCCGAACGGCCCCTGAGCCCGGCGCAGGTGCGCGAGATGTTCGACCTCTACGCCGCGCGGGTGCGCGACACGGGGCGGACCTTCCAGAACTTCGCCAGCCGCCCGGACCTCGTGCGCCTCATGGACCGCTATTTCCAGGTCATGCGCGATGTGAACGCCGCCTACGCCCGCTACGCGGACCTGGAGGCCTCGGGCGCCGGGGACAAGGCCCTGGACGCCCTGTCCCTGGAGATCAAATCGGCCATCAACGAGCGCGAGGCCCTGCGCCGCGAACTGCTGCGCGGCACCCGGCCCTCGGGCGGCTCCAGCCTGACCGACGGCGACGTGCTGGACATCGCGGCCTGGGTGGCCCGCAGGCTGGCCGCCGACCCCGAGGCCATCAACGCCGTCGGCGCCCTGGCCTCCCTGAGCCGCGAACTGGCCGAAACCATGCAACGCTACGAGCCCAGCGCCCACGATTAGACGGGCGGACCGACGGCCCACGGGCCGCAAGCCGAAGCCCGCAAACGCGAAGGGGCCGGGAGGCAAAACCTCCCGGCCCCTTCGCGTGGCGTCGGCGGCGGCCCCTCAGGCCAGGGGCAGCGTCACGGACAGGGAAGTCTGGGCGGCGACGCGCGCCAGGTCGCGGGTGGCCACGACCCGGCACCAGACCTCCACCAGCCGTTCGTCCCACTGCTGGCCCGCGCCCCGGCGCAGGATGGCCGCGGCCTCCTGCGGGCTGCGGGCGCTCTGGTAGGCGCGGTCGGAGGTCATGGCCTCGTAGCCGTCCACCACGCTGACGATGCGCGCCAGGAAGGGAATGGCGTCCCCGGCCAGCCCGTCGGGGTAGCCGTGGCCGTTGTACCACTCGTGGTGGTGGTAGACGATGGGCAGAACGCCTTGCAGCGAGCGCAGGTCGGCCAGGATGTCCCGGCCCAGGGCCGGGTGCTGCTTCATGACCTCGAACTCGGCCTCGGTCAGCGGGCCGGGCTTGTTGAGGATGCGGTCGGGCACGCCGATCTTGCCCACGTCGTGCAGCACCCCGGCGAAGGAAAGCAGCTCCAGGTCCGCCGGGCCGAGGCCCACCTCGCGCCCGAGCATGGCCGCGTAGGCGCCCACACGCTCGGAATGGCCCTTGGTGTACACGTCCTTGGCTTCCACCGAGCGCACGTGCGAGGTAATGATCTCCAGGTTCATGTCCTGCAGGCGGCATTGCACGGCCACGTTGTCCAGAGCCGAGGCCGCGTGGGCCGCGAACACGGACAGAAGCTGCAACGCGGGCAGGGAATAGGCCCCGGCCTCCTGGTCGCGCAGCACCAGGATCATGCCCAGCAGGTGCTGGCCGTCCACCACGGGGGCGAACATGGCCGACACGGCGGCCTTGCCCCCGCCGCTGCGCACGGCCAGGGACTCGAACAGCCGCGGGCTGCGCCGCTCCATGAGCCGCCCGGCCACGGCGCCGAACCACTCCCGCGCGCGACGGTTGTCGCGCAGCATCGGGCCCCAGAACACGTCGCGCCCCAGATCGGGCCGCGCGCATTCGGTGAAGAACAGGCCCATGGAGTCGGGATGGAAGGCCTCGCGCAACTGGACCAGGAACTCCTTGACCACCGAGCGCACGTCGCGCTGGCGGCGCAGGGCCTGGCTGAAATCGAGCACCAGGTCCAGCCCTTGCGGATCGGGAGTGCCCGGCCTGCGGGGCGCGCTGCGCTGCTCGGCCTGGCGCAACTCGCGCTCGCGCAGCACCTTGGCCACCTTGTCCTGAAGTTCGCGGACGCCGAAGGGCTTGAGCAGATAGTCGGCGGCGCCGAGCTGGATGCAACTCACGGCGCTTTCCACGGAGCCGTAGCCGGTGAGGAAGATGACTTCCGCGTCGCAGCCCCGGGCGCGCATCTCTTCGAGCATCTCGCGCCCGCCCAGGCGGGGCATGCGCAGGTCGGTGACGACCAGATCCACTCCGCCCTGGTCGAGTATCTCCAGGGCCTGCACGCCGTTGCCCGCCGTTTTCACGGCGCAGCCCAGGCCCAGCAAGGCCTCGCGGTTGACTTCAAGCAGCGCGGCCTCGTCGTCCACGAGCAGGATGGTCTTGTCGTGCATCGGATTCCCGGCGTCCATGCCTGAATGCGTGCTCGCGACCCCGAGGGGCAAAGGCCGCGCGGCGGCGGAAGCTGCCGTGCGGGTTGTGTAATCCACTTCCGCGCGCCTTGTCCAGCCGGGAGCCTCGACGCCGCCGGGGCTTTGCTTTTTGGGCCCGACTGACGTATGCAGGGCCAAGCGGCGAACCGCCACCTCAGCAAGGACGCGAGATGCACACCGAACCCGACGCCGGAGCCCCTCCCGGAGCCAAGGACATCGTCCGGCACATCGAGCAACTGCCCGCGCCGCCCGCCGTGGCGGGCAGAATCCTGTCCCTGGTCGCCGGGCAGGACGCGGACTTCAACGATGTCGCCCGGCTCATCGAAACCGACGCCGCGCTGACCCTCAAGATCCTGCGCATGGCCAATTCCCTGGCCTACGGCTACCGGGGCCGGATAGAAAACCTGGACCAGGCCGTGCGCACCCTGGGCTTCGAGACCCTGCGCAACGCCCTGCTCTCGGTGCTCATCCGCGACAGCCTCTTCGGCGGCGGCACCCGAAGCGGCGTGCGCGGCGGCGATCCGCTGCTGACCCACCTGTGGAAACACTCCCTGGCCTGCGCCGTCACGGCCCAGATGCTGGCCGAGGCGGTCATGCCCGAGGCCACGGGCGCGGCCTTCACCGCCGGGCTGGTCCACGACTGCGGGCAGATGGTCCTGCTGGCGGCCCTGCCCGGGCGCTACGAGCCGCTACTGGAACGCTGCCGCGCAGGCGAGGCGCCCCTGCTGGCCCTGGAGACCCGGGAAATCCCGGGCCAGGAACACCCCCTGGTGGGCAAATGGCTGCTGGTGCAGTGGGACATGCCGCGCGCCCTGGTGGACGTGGCCTGGCTGCACCACCAGTCCCCCGAGGCCCTGGCCGAACTCGGCCCCGAGGGGCGGCTGCCCGCCCTGGTGGCCCTGGCCGACCTGCTGGCCCACGAGGTGATGTGCGACGCCCCGGGCGGCCCGGAGGCGGACCCCGAGGCCCTGGCCGCCATGCTGGGCCTGCCCGTGCCCGCCCTGGGGCAGTTCAAGGCGCGCATCGGCGAGGCCTACGCCCAGCGCGCCGCCGCCTTCGACCTGGACGGCGACGCCGCGGACTTCTATTTCGAGGCCCTGCAACGGGCCAACGCCCGCCTGGGCTCCATCAACGCGGACCTGGACGACCAGCGCCGCCGCCTGCGCCGGGCCAACCGCGTGCTCGCCGCCGTGACCGCCGCCGGGCAGGACATGGCCCGCGCCCAGTCGCCCCGGGCCGTGCTGGACACCCTGGCCGCCGTGTTCCCCGCGCGACTGGGCGCCCCGCGCGGCTTCGCCTACCGCGTGGACTCGGGCGCCGGGCTGCTGGAAGGCCTGGCCTGGAAGGACGGCACGGTGCGTCCCTTCCGCTGCGGGCTGGACAAAACCCTGGCCCCGCTCCCCGCCCCCGGCCCCGACGCCCCCCCGCAGGAGCTGCGTCCGCTGCTCGCGGGCTACCTCACGCGCATCCCCGCCGAAGCGCCCGACGAGACCTCGCGCATGCTGGCCGTGCCGCCGTGGCTGACCCTGCCGCTGCTGGCCGACGGCGGCTTTTTGGGCGAAATCGGCTTCACCCCCGGCGACGCGCGCTCCCTGCGCCTGCCCGCCGAGGAGCGCGCCGGGTTCGTCCAACTGGCGGACCTGGCCAGCGCGGCCCTGAACCGCCTGGAACTGCACGAACGCCTGGAGGAACGCGCCGAGCGCCTGTCGTCGGCCCTGGGGCGGCTGCGGCGCATGAACCACAAGCTGCTCCAGACCGAGCGGCTGGCCGCCGTGGGCCAACTGGCCGCCGGGGCGGCCCACGAGATCAACAACCCCCTGGCCATCATCTACGCCCGGGCCCAGCTCCTGGAGCTGCGCACACCCGATGAAAAAACCCGCGCGGACTTCCGCCAGATGATGACCCAGATCGAACGCATCACCTCCATCCTGACCAACCTCATGGACTTCGCGCGGCCCGCGCCGCCGCGCATGGACCCCGTGAACCTGAACGAGGTGGTCCAACGGGCCGTGGCCCTGGTGTCCAGCGGCCTGAGCAGGCAGGAGATCGACCTCGTCCCCGCGCTGGACGAAAGCCTGCCCGCCGTCACCGGCGACGGCGGCCAACTGGAACAGGTGGTGCTCAACCTGCTCATCAACGCCGAGCACGCCGTGGCCGACCGGCCCGCCCCCCGCGAGCGCGGGCGCATCACCGTCGGCACCGGGCTCCAGGGCCAGAACGCCTGCGTGACCATCGACGACAACGGCGTGGGCATCCCGGCGGAAAACCTGAACAAGATTTTCGACCCCTTCTTCACCACCAAGGAACAGGGCCGGGGCACGGGCCTGGGCCTGTCCACCTCCTACGGCATCCTCCAGGCCCACGGCGGCGAAATCCGCTTCCACAGCGTGCCCGGCAAGGGCACCCGGGTCACGGTGCTGCTGCCCCTGTCCTGCCCGGTGCCGCACCGCGCGCCCGCCGGGGCCCAGCCCCGGCCCGAGCGCGACACCATCCTGGTGGTGGACGACGAACGCCATATCCGCGACATCCTGCGCGAATCGCTGGAAGCCCGGGGCTACGCCGTGCGCACCGCCGAGGACGGCGAACAGGCCCTGGGGCTCCTGGAGCGCGAGCGCTTCAGCCTGCTGCTGGTGGACATCCGCATGCCCCAGCGCGGCGGGCTCTCGCTGCTGGAGCGCGCCCGCGAGCGCATCGGCGCGACCCCGGTCATCGTGCTCACGGGCATGGCCGGGCCCGAGGAAATCGACAAGGCCCTGCGCCTGGGCGTGTTCCGCTGCGTGCGCAAACCGTTCCAGATCGACGCCCTGCTCGACGACATCGCCGCCGCCCTGGGCCGCGACCACGGCGGGGAGGCACCATGAGGATCGTGCCCCTCTCCCCGGGCCAGCCGCCCACGCGGGTAATCTGCGTCGCCAGCGGCAAGGGCGGCGTGGGCAAGACCAGCCTGGCCACGGGCCTGGCCTTCGCCCTGGCCGCGCGCGGCAACCGCGTCTGCCTGCTCGACGCCGACCTGGGCCTGGCCAACGTGGACATCCTGCTCGGCGTGAACCCCGAAAAGACGCTGGAAGACGTGCTCTTCGGCGGCGTGCCCATGGCCGGGGCCATCGTGCCCGTGGCCCCGGGGGTGGACCTGGTGTCCGGAGCGTCGGGCGTGCCCCGGCTGGCGGAGCTGACCCGCGCCGAGCGCATGCGTCTGGCCGCCGAGTTCGAGGCCCTGGACGGCTACGACTACCTCGTGGTGGACAACTCGCCGGGCATCAGCACCCAGGTGGTGTCGCTGTGCCTGTCGGCGCGCGACCTCGTGGTGGTCGCCACGCCGGACACCACGGCCATTACCGACGCCTACGCCCTGATCAAGGTGCTCTCGCGCGCCGGGCTGTGGTGGAGCCCGTTCATCTGCGTGAACCGCGCGCGCGGGCGCCAGCAGGGGCGGCTGGTGTTCGAGAAGCTGCGGGCCACGGCGGGCAAGCACCTGGGGCTCAACTGCCGCTACCTCGGCTGCGTGCTGGAGGACGAGGCCGTGGGCCTCGCGGCCAGCCTGCGCCGCCCCGTGGCCGAAGCCGCACCGCGCTCGGGCGCCGCGCGCGACCTGGCGGCCCTGGCCCGGGCCCTGGACGAGGCCGAAACCCCGGGGCGGCGGCGCGACGTGAGCCCCCTGCGTTTTCTGGACGGCTCCATCATGCGCCTGAAGCAGGAGCGCGGCGCCCTGGCGGGCATCGCCCGCACCGCCGAGCGCCTGCGCCGCGAGGTGGACGGCCCGCCCGCCGGACCCACAGGACCCGACGCGCAGGACCGCGAACGGCTGCTCGAAGGCCTGGCCCGCCTGGGCCGGGGGCTCGACCGCCTGGAACGCCTGGACGGAGCGAACGGCTCCGGCGCGGGCGGCCAGGACGACCGGGCCCGGCTGGCGGCGGCCATGCGCGCCGAACTGGCCATCATGCGCGCCCTGCTGACCCCGGGCGCGGCCCCCGGGCGCGGCCCGGAAACTCCCGGCCGGGCCCCGGCGCCGGTGCCCCCCGCGCCACCCCGGCGGCCGCGCAGCCTGGAGCGCCCCGCAGCCCCGCAACCCTCGGGAATACCTGAGGCCCGGGGCCTGCTCGGCGAGGAAACCCTGCCCGGCATGCGTGCGGCCCTGGCCGCCCTGGCCGAGGCCGCCGCGCCCGGCCCCGCGCCGCAGGAACACCCGGCGCCGCACGCCGCCGCCCCGGAGGCTCCCGCCCGCCGCCCCCAGGGCCGGGCCCTGCTGGTCTGCCCGCCCTCGCCCATGCGCGACGTGCTGGCCGAGGTGCTCAACGAGGCCGGGCTGCGCCCGGAGGCCGTGCATCCGCGCGCCCTGAACGGCGGGGACCACTTCGCGGGCTACAGCCTGGGCCTCGTGTGCTGGGACGCTCCGGCGCGCGACCTGGAGCGCGTGGTGGCCCGGGCGGGCGCCACGCCGGTGGTCATGCTGCGCGGCTTCCGCCGCGCCCCGGACCAGGAGCCGGACCTCTCCGGCCTGCCCGTGACCGTGCTCTACAAGCCCTTCCAGGTCCAGGCGCTGTACGGCGCCATCCGTCAGGCCACCGGCGAGGGCGCGTAGCCGCACCGCCCGCGCGGCGCCCACGCCCCACCCCGCACCGCCTGCGCGGCGCCCACGCCCCACCCCGCGCCGCCTGTGCCGACGCGGCCCCGCAGCGGGGTCGCCCCCCCTGGGAATGAAAAAGGCCGGAGCGGTCGCCCGCCCCGGCCTTTTGCCGCGCCGCAAGGCGCCGCTAGAAACGATAACCCACGGTCATGCCCACGATGTGCGTTTCCAGGTCCACGGCCTCGGACTTGAAGATGCCCTCGGACTGGCGGGTGCTGTACTCGCGCTCGGCGCTTTCCAAATAGGTGTAGGAGAGGTCCAGGGTCCACTGCTCCCAGTGGAAGCCCAGGCCGCCGGAGTAGAGCTTGCGGTCGTTGGCGGGAACCATGTAGTCCGCGCGGTCGCCGTTGATGGGCGACTGGTCGTAAACGAAGCCCGCGCGCAGGTCGAGCCAGTCGTACAGGGCGTACTCGGCGCCGATCTGGTAGCGGTAGACATCCTTCCAGTCCTTCTGGGAACTGGACTGGCTCACGGCGCCGATGATCGGCGTGCGGTAGCGGATGGTCAGCTCGTTGTAGGTGCTCCAGCGCGTCCAGACCACGTCGGCCTCGACGGTCAGCTTGTCCAGCGGCTTGACGGCCACGCCGAAGCTGACGCTGTCGGGCAGGACGAGGTCGCCCTCGGCCTCGGCGTCGGAGAACGGACCGGGCTCGAAGGTGGCGTCGCCCTCGACGGTGTGCTGCATCTGGCTGCGGTAGGTCAGGCCGGCGCGCAGCCAGTCCGTGGGCTCGTAGTAGGCCGAGAGGGTCAGGCCCACGCCGACGCTGTCGCCCAGAAGCTTGGCGTTGACATCGGTGGCGTAGGTGTTGGGGTTGTTCACCCCGGTAAAGTCCACGGCCTTGCGTTGCAGGAACTGCAGCCACATGACCTCGGCGCCCACGGCGAAGGACCACTGGTCGTTCAGCTTGTAGGCCAGGTTGGGGTTGGCGGACAGGGACTCGATGGAGGCCTCGTAGACGTTGTAGCGGCCGGTCCACTGCTCGTCGTACTCCGTGCCCAGGCCGAAGCGGCTGAAGGTGCCCAGGCCGATCCACCATTTGTCGTTCAACTGGGCGCTGAAGTAGGCGTGGGGCGGCAGCCAGACGTTGGATTTGCCCGTGGCGTCGTTGTAGGCGCCGTTGAAGTTGACCTTGGCCATCGGGTAGATGCCGGTGACGCCCGCCACCAGGGACATGCCCTCCACGTCGGTCATGCCCGCCGGGTTGGAGGCGATGGTCGAGGCGTCTCCGGGGCTGGCGATGACCGCCCCGCCCATGGAGTTGCCGCGCGCACTCCACTCGTAGAGAGAGAAGCCCGCCGCCGACGCGCCCCCCGCCACCATCAGCACGACCAGACAGGCCAGACCCGCCGCCCGCAACATCTTCCGCATACAATACCCCACTTGCTCAAAAGTTCCAAAAAATTGCGACTGCAACTGTCGCGGCCACAAAAATAGTTGCATAAGCAACTTTTGCACCAGCACTTTCCACACCGGGCAGCCCCGCCGGGGCTCTTGAGCCCATAGCGGATACGCGACCAAAAAGCCAGCCCCGAGACCCGCTTTTGTTACTTTTTTTGCACAACTCCGGCGCCAGGACGCGGGCACCGCTGCGGGCGCAGGCTTTTTGCGTACGCCGTCGGCAAAAACCGCCCGAGGCCCCCGCAGCCCCCTTGCGCGATAGATTCTCCCCGCCCCCGTGCAGCCGGAAACAGGGGGAACACTCCTCTCCGGGAACAGGGGGAACACCTTCGGTGCCGGTTCTTCGGCTCCGCGGCTGGCCAGCCCCCGTGCAGCCGGAAATTTTGAGCCCGGCAGGACCGATCCGGCGTAGACGTTCATGTCGCCGGTTCTGCTTTCCCGCAGCCCCACCGGGCAGCCTTATGGCCCGGGTTGACGTAGCGCAACTTCTCATCCCGGAGTCTCCCCACCCCGGAACAGCGCGGCGCTTCGCCGCGCTGTTCCGGGGCGGGGTGCGGGGTCAAGGGGGCGTTGCCCCCTTGCGGGGGGTGCCGGGGGGCGGCGCCCCCAGGCCGGGGTCCGGGGCAGCGCCCCGGCAGTGCGCGACCTGCGCCGTCGCCCTCCCTTCCGCCCGCCCCGCATCCGGCGGCCCCACGGCCGGGCGCGCCCGGGCCATGCACCCGACCCCGGCGGTCGCCCGACGCAAAGCCGCCGGACCCTGGCGGGGGTCCGGCGGCATGCTCGCGGCGGCGGGGCCGGGGCTATTTGCGGAAGAGGCGGATGGTGTTGGTCTGGGTGCTGGTCTGCCCGGGGGGCTCGGGACGGCCGGAGGTGATGACCACGCTGTCGCCGGAGGCGAATTCTTCGGAGTTCTTGACGAATTCGATGGCCCGGCGGGTGTGGTCCTCGATTTCCGTGCCGACGATGCGGGGCTTGACGCTCCAGAAGAAGTTGAGCCAGCGGATGACGCGCGGGTCGGTGGTCAGGCCGTAGATGGCCTGGGCGGGCCTGCGGCTGGAGAGCTGGCGGGCGGTGGTGCCGCTGGAGGAGTGGGCCACCAGGGCGCGGCTGCCGTCGTGCCCGGCGATGAGGCAGGCGGAGTAGGCCATGTACTTCACGATGTCCTGCTTCTTGCTGGGGCGGTAGGGTTCGCCCAGGCGCTCGAGGTAGTACTCCTCGGAGCTGGTGGCGATGCCCTCGATGAAACGGCAGGTTTCCACGGGGTAGGTGCCGATGGCGGTTTCCTCGGAAAGCATGACGCAGTCGGCGCCGTCGAGCACGGCGTTGGCCACGTCGGCGGCTTCGGCGCGGGTGGGCACGGGGTTCTTGACCATGGAAAGCATCATCTGCGTGGCGACGATGACGGCCTTCTGGGCGTGGCGGCAGGCGCGGATGATGCGCTTCTGGATGACGGGCAGGATCATGAGCGAGCATTCCACGCCCAGGTCGCCGCGCGCGACCATGACCACGTCGGCGGCCTCGACGATGGCCTCGATGTTGTCCAGGGCGCGCTTGCGCTCCAGCTTGGCGACCACGGGCACCCAGCGGCCCTGCTCGCGGATGAGGTCCTTGGCCTGCTGCACGTCCTCGGGGGTCTGCACGAAGGAGAGGGCGATGGCGTCCACGCCGATTTCCAGGGCCTCGCGCAGGTCCTTGCGATCCTTTTCGGTGAGGGCGGGCATGGGGTGAATCTTGTCCGGGAAGGCGATGCCCTTGTTGGAGGTCAGGATGCCGCCGTTCTGGGCCTGCATCTCGCAGAGGCGGTCGGCCTTGAGCACGCGGGTGACGCGGAACTGGAGCATGCCGTCGGAAAGGTACACCGGATCATGCACGGCGATGTCGTGCATCAGGGCGGGCACGTCGAGGCTGATGAAGACCTTGTCGGTTCCGGCGGCCTGGCGTTCGTCGGGCAGGCCGAGGTAGACGGACTGGCCCTTGTCCACGGTCAGCGGCGAGCCCTCGACCTGGCCGATGCGCGTCTTGGGCCCGCAGAGGTCGGCCATGACGGTGAGCGGCAGGCCCATTTCGGCCTCCAGCTCGCGGATGGCCGCGACCACGGGCCGGAAGTACGCGGCGTCGGCGTGGGAAAAGTTGAGGCGCAGGATGCGGACGCCATGGCTGACCATGCCGCGCATGATCTCCTTGTCCATGGAGGCCGGACCCAATGTGGCGATGATTTTGGTGCGCATGGCGCCCTCCGGGGTAATGGTTCTGCTGCGGCAAGTGCGGTTGTAGCACACCCGGAGGCGGTGTCCAACCATGGACGCGGGCCGCGCCCCGGGCGGGCGCCGGATGCGTTGCGGCAAAGGGTGGGGGAAAGGGCGCGACGGACGCGCGGCCGCGTACTCGCGGCGCAGGGCCGAGGGGCGGCGGAGGCCGAAGGCGGCAGGGCTGTCGACCGGGGCGCTGGGCGGCTAGGCCTGACCGTCCATGTCGCGCAGCAGGCCGTCGAAATAGTCCACGGTTCTGCCCAGGCCCTCGCGCAGGGGCACCACGGGCTGCCAGCCCGCGACCTCGCGGGCCAGGGCGATGTCGGGCCTGCGCTGGCGGGGGTCGTCTCCGGGCAGGGGGCGGAACTGGATTTCCGAGCGCCCGCCGACGATCTCGCGCACCAGTTCGGCCAGTTCCAGGATGGTGAACTCGCCGGGGTTGCCGAGGTTCATGGGCCCGGGGAAGTCGTCGGGGGTGTGGTCCATGAGCCGGACGAAGCCCTCGATCATGTCGTCCACGTAGCAGAAGGAGCGCGTCTGGGAGCCGTCGCCGTAGATGGTCAGCGGCGCGCCGCGCAGGGCCTGGACCACGAAGTTGGACACCACGCGGCCGTCGTTGGGGTGCATGCGCGGGCCGTAGGTGTTGAAGATGCGCGCGACCTTGACGCGCAGTTTGTGCTGGCGGCGGTAGTCGAAGAACAGGGTCTCGGCGCAGCGCTTGCCCTCGTCGTAGCAGGAGCGCTCGCCGATGGGATTCACGCGGCCCCAGTAGCTTTCGGGCTGGGGGTGGATTTCGGGGTCGCCGTAGACCTCGCTGGTGGAGGCCTGAAAAATCTTGGCCCGCAGGCGCTTGGCCAGACCGAGCATGTTGATGGCGCCGTGGATGGAGGTCTTGGTCGTCTGCACGGGGTCGTGCCGGTAGTGGATGGGCGAGGCCGGGCAGGCCAGGTTGTATATCTCGTCCACCTCGACGTAGAGCGGAAAGGTCACGTCGTGGCGCTTGAGCTCGAAGTAGGGGTTGTCCAGCAGGTGCTTGATGTTGCGCTTGGTGCCGGTAAAGAAGTTGTCCACGCAGAGCACGTCGCAGCCGTCGGCGAGCAGCCGTTCGCACAAAAACGACCCCAGGAACCCGGACCCGCCGGTGACCAGAACGCGTTTCTTGATATGCTGCATGGAGCCCCCCGCTGGCGCTGGCTGATCGCGGCGCCGGGAATCCGACGCGCGCGGGAAGACTATGCAATCCCCGCACCAGGGGCGCAAGCCCGCCGGAAGGGCCAGCAGCACCCGCAAAGCACCCGGCCCCGCGCTCCACCCCGACGCCCGGCCCGTCGGGGCGTGCGCCGGGGCGCGGCAGGCGCCCGGGTCCGCATGCCCCGCCCCCGCCCGCGCGGCATCCTGGCAAAGCGTCTATCTCGTCCTCAGACAGCCCCTGCCCCGCCCCGGCCCGTCGCGCGGGGCCGCCCCCTTGCGTTCCGCCCCCGCGCAGTGTCCGCGATTTCCCGACGCCGCCCGGTCCCGCCGCGTTCCCTCCTTTTCCCCGCCTCCCTTCGCTTCTTTCCCCCTCTCCTCCTCTTCTTCTTGACATGCCCTGCGCCCGGGGGTAATCGATTGTCCGCATGTGACCGGCGGTCACTTTTTGACTGCCGGTCACAAACCGGCGAGGCGGCACAAACGCCGGGCAAGGGACGGGATGGCCACGAAACAGCAGGAAAAATCGCTCCAGACGCGCCAGGAGCTGATGGCCGCGGCGGTGGAGCTGTTCGGCGCGCACGGGTACGACGCCACCACGGTGGCGGACATCACCCGCCGCGCGGGCTACGCCAAGGGCAGCTTCTACCGCCACTGGCAGAGCAAGGACGAGCTGTTCCTGGACATCGCCCGGGCCCGGCTGGCGGCCTACCGCGCCCAGCGCGACGCGCGCATGGATCAGGCCCGCGACCTGGAACAGGCCGTGCACCTCATCTGGGACTTCCTGGAGACCATCCTCGCCGACCGCGACTGGTCGCGCCTGTTCCTGGAATTCACGGTGCACGTCTCGCGCGACGAGGCCCTGTGCGCCAAGCTGAACAACGGCGCCTACCGGCTGTCCAACAGCCTGTTCGCCGAACTGGTGCGCGACCACGTGCGCACGGACTTTCCGCCCGAAAAGCTCGGCGCGCTGAACACCGCCCTGTTCGAGGGCCTGCTCATCCACCGCGCCCTGGGCACCGGCACCCTGGATACCCGCGACGTGCGCGAGGCCGCGCTGGTGCTCATCCGCCACTACGCCGCCCCCCGCAGCCCCGACCAAACCAACACCGGAGAAACCCCATGACCCGACCCCTGGCCGCCCTGCTGACCCTGGCCCTGGCCCTGGCGGCCCTGCCCGCCCACGCAGGCACCGTGACGCTGACCTACTCCAACTTCTTTCCGCCCACGCACGTCCAGTCGCAACTGGCCCAGCAGTGGTGCGACGAGGTGGAGAAACGCACCGGCGGCGCCGTGCATGTGGACTACTTCCCCGGCGGCACCCTGACCAAGGCCCCGGAAATCTACGACGGCGTGGTCGAGGACCTCTCCGACATCGGCATGAGCGCCCCGGGCTACACGCGCGGGCGCTTCCCCGTGCTCTCCGCCGTGGACCTGCCCCTGGGCTACGCCAGCGGCCCCGAGGCCACCGCCGTGGCCAACGCCGTGTTCGAGAAATTCCGCCCCGCCGAGTTCGACGACGTGGAGGTCATGTACTTCCACGCCCACGGCCCGGGCCTGCTGCACACGGCCAAGAAGCCCGCCGCCACCCTGGAGGACCTGAAGGGCCTCAAGCTGCGCGCCACGGGCAACTCGGCCAAGGTCGTGCAGGCCCTGGGCGCCACGCCCGTGGCCATGTCCATGCCCGACTCCTATCAGGCCATGCAGAAGGGCGTGGTCGACGGCGGCCTGCATCCCATCGAAACCAACAAGGGCTGGAAGATGGGCGAGGTGGTCCACTTCATGACCGAATCCCAGGCCGTGGCCTACACCACCGCCTTCTACGTGGTCATGAACAAGGCCCGCTGGGCGTCCATCCCGCCCGAGGCCCAGGCGGCCATCCGCGAACTGAACGTCGAGTGGGCCCAGCGCCACGGCCGGGCCTGGGACGAAAGCGACGCCGAGGGCATGGAGTTCTTCCTCTCCAAGGGCGGGCAGGTGGTGCCCCTGGCCGATGGGGAAGCCGCGCGCTGGCGTGCGGCCTGCGCGCCCATCCTGGACGAATACGTCCAGGAGGCCGGAGCCCAGGGCCTGGACGGCAAGGCCATCCTGGAGTACATCCTGGCCGCCCAGAAAACCGCCCGGGGCAAGTAGCCCCCGGCGCCCGGAAACCGCAAGCGGAGGCGGCCGCAAGCCCGCCTCCGCTCCCTTTTTGCCGAGCGGACACGCACCATGCACGCACTCTCCCGCCTCCTGGACCACCTGGAACTGGCCATGCGCGCCCTGGCCTGCTGCTGCCTCATGGGCATGGCCCTGCTGACCGGGGCCGACGTGGCCGGGCGCGGGCTGTTCAACACGCCGGTGTTCGGCTCGGAGGAGCTGACGGCCATCCTGGCCACCCTGGCCGTGGCGCTGTGCCTGCCCTACGCCCACGCCCAGGGCGTGCACATCGGGGTCGAAATCCTGGTCAGCCGCCTGCCGCGCCGCATCCGCCGCCCCATGGCCCTGGCCACCAACACCACGGCCGCGGCCCTCTTCGCCGTGGTGGCCTGGCGCATGGTGGATTACGCCCGGACCCTGCGCGCTTCGGGGCAGGTGTCCATGAACCTCGGGCTGCCGACCCATCCGGTGGTCCTGGCCCTGGCCTTCGGCTTCGCCATGTTCGCGCTGTTCCTGGCGCGCGACGTGCTGCGCCACTTCAGCGCAAAGGACGGCAGATGATGGACCCGACCCTGGCCGGAATCCTGGGCATCGCGGCGATGCTCGCGCTGTTCATGACCCGCATGCCCGTGGCCTACGTGATGACCCTGACCGGGTTCATCGGCTTCTCGCTGCTGACCTCGTGGAAGGGCGGGTTGAACCTGCTGTCGCGCAGCTTCTACGAGGCCTTTTCCTCCTACAGTCTGTCCACCATCCCGCTGTTCATCCTCATGGGCCAACTGGCCTTCAACAGCGGCATCTCGCGGCGGCTGTACGACACGGCCTACCGCTTCCTGGGCCACGTGCGCGGCGGGCTGGCCATGGCCACCGTGGCGGCCTGCTCGGCCTTCGGCGCGGTGTGCGGCTCCTCGCCCGCCACGGCGGCGACCATGGCCACCGTGGCCATCCCCGAAATGAAGCGCTACGGCTACGCCGACTCCCTGGCGGCGGGCAGCGTGGCCTCGGGCGGCGGCCTGGGCATGATCATGCCGCCCAGCGTGGTGCTCATCGTCTACGGCGTGCTCACCGAGCAGTCCATCGGCGCGCTGTTCGTCTCGGGCATCCTGCCCGCCGTGCTGCTCACGGTGCTGTTCATCCTCGCCGTGGGCGCGCAGTGCGCCCTGCGCCCGGCCCTGGGCCCGGCGGGCCAGCGCTTCGGGCGCGCCGAGCGCCTGCGCTCCCTGGGCGGGCTGGTGGACACGCTGCTGGTTTTCCTGCTGGTCATCGGCGGCATGTTCTTCGGCTGGTTCACGCCCACCGAGGCCGCGTCCATCGGCGTGCTGGGCGTGCTGGCCCTGGCCCTGGCGCGGCGGCGCCTGCCCTGGCGGGCCTTCGTGGCCTCGCTGGAGGAGACCCTGCGCACCTCGTGCATGGTGCTCTTCCTGGTGGCCGGGGCCACGGTCTTCGGCAAGTTCCTGGCCGTGACGCGCATCCCCTTCAACGTGGCCGGATGGGTGGCGGGCTTCGACCTGCCCGCCTTCGGGGTCATGGCCGTGATCATCGCCATCTACTTCATCGGCGGCTGCTTCATGGACGCCCTGGCGCTGATCATGCTGACCATCCCCATCTTCTACCCCGTGGTGCAGCACCTGGGGTACGACCCGATCTGGTTCGGGGTCATCGTCGTCCTGGTCACGCAGATGGGCGTCATCACCCCGCCGGTGGGCATCAACGTCTACGTGGTCTTCGGCATGTCGCGGCGCCTGGCCCCGGGCATGACCCTGGAATCCATCTTCAAGGGCACCGTGCCCTTCCTGCTGGCCATCGTGGTCGGCATCGTCCTGCTCTTCCTCTTCCCGCAGATCGTGCTCTTTCTGCCGGGGCTGATGTACTGACGCCCGCGGCGGCGCGGGGCCACCCCCGCGCCGCCGCACGCCACCCCGCCCCCGCCCCTGCCCCGGGCCCGGAGCCCGCGCGTTGACTTGCTCGCGCTTTTCGCCCATCCTGCCCGAGGATGAGCAACCTGCTGCCCGCCGTGCGCAAGGGGAACGCCGCCATGACCAGCATCGCCCAGTCCCAGCCCTGGAAGGCGCTCGAAGAGCACTACCGCGAAATGTCCTCGCTGCACATGCGCGAGCTGTTCGCCAAAGATCCCCAGCGCTTCGCGCGCTTCTCCCTGCGCCTGGGCCCGCTGCTGTTCGATTATTCCAAAAACCGCATCACCGAGCGGACCATGGCCCTGCTCATGGACCTCGCCCGCCACGCCCGCGTGCCCGAGCGACGCGAGGCCATGTTCGCCGGAGAGCCCATCAACGTCACCGAGGGCCGCGCCGTGCTGCACACCGCCCTGCGCAACCGTTCGGACCGGCCCGTGCCCGTGGACGGGCAGGACGTGATGCCCGGGGTGCGCGCCGTGCTGGGGCGCATGGGCGCCTTCGCCAAGGCCGTGCGCGGCGGCGCCTGGCAGGGCCACACCGGGCGGCGCATCACCGACGTGGTCAACATCGGCATCGGCGGGTCGGACCTGGGGCCGAGCATGGTCTGCCGCGCCCTGGCCCACTATGCCGACGGCCCCGCGCCGCACTTCGTCTCCAACGTGGACGGCACGCATATCCACGAGACCCTGCGCCGCCTGAACCCAGAAACCACCCTGTTCATCGTCGCCTCCAAGACCTTCACCACCCAGGAGACGATGATGAACGCCGCCACGGCCAAGCGCTGGTTCCTGGACTCCGGCGCGGCGAAAAAGGACGTGGCCAGGCACTTCGTGGCCCTGTCCACCAACGCCCAGGCCGTGGCCGCCTTCGGCATCGACCCGGCCAACATGTTCGAGTTCTGGGACTGGGTGGGCGGGCGCTATTCCCTGTGGTCGGCCATCGGGCTGTCCATCGTGCTCGCCGTGGGCATGGCCCGCTTCGAGGAGCTGCTGGGCGGCGCCTTCCTGGCCGACGAGCACTTCCGCTCCGCGCCCCTGGAGCAAAACATCCCCGTGATCATGGGCATGCTCGGGGTGTGGTACAACAATTTCTTCGGCTGCGGCACCCACGCCATCCTGCCCTATGACCAATACCTGGACCGCTTCCCGGCCTATTTCCAGCAGGGCGACATGGAGTCCAACGGCAAGAGCGCCACCCTGGACGGCACCCTGGTGGATTACGGCACCGGCCCCGTCATCTGGGGCGAACCGGGCACCAACGGCCAGCACGCCTTCTACCAGCTCCTGCACCAGGGCACCAAGCTCGTGCCCTGCGACTTCCTGTGCGCGGCCAACCCGCTGAACCCCGTGGGCGAGCACCACCCGGCCCTGGTCTCCAACTTCCTGGCCCAGACCGAGGCCCTCATGCGCGGGCGCAATCTGGAGGAAACCGAGGCCGCCCTGCGCGCCGAGGGCCACTCCGACGCCGAGATCGCCCGCCTGCTGCCGCACAAGGCCTTCGCGGGCAACCGCCCGTCCAACAGCCTGCTCTACGACCGCCTGACCCCGGCCACCCTGGGCACGCTCATCGCGCTCTACGAGCACAAAATCTTCGTGCAGGGCACGGTCTGGAACATCAACTCCTTCGACCAGTGGGGCGTGGAACTGGGCAAGCAGCTCGCCAAGGCCATCCTGCCCGAACTCTCCGGCAAACCCCGCCCCGCCGACCACGACGCCTCGACCAACGGGCTCATCGCGGCGTACCGGGCCATGCGCTCCCCGGGGAAGTGATCCCTGGCCGGGAGGAACCGGCCGGTTTCCACTCCAGCCCCCGAACCAATAATCTATCGGCCTTGACAACGGCCCCGGTTTCGACAACAACCGAAGCATCCGACGGCACGCAAGCCGCCGGGGGAACGCCCCGGCCCGGCCGGGCGGCCCGCAACCACGATTCCGCACCCTCAGGAGGACGCGCATGACCCGCACCGCCGCCAACGCCCTGGCCCTGGCCAGGCCCCGCGCGGTCCGGCGTGCCCCCGTCCCCCCCGGCGCCCGCCGCGCCGCCGCCACCGCCTTCCCCGCCGCCACCGCCCGCCCCATGGCCCAGCGACTTTTCCGGGGCGTGACGGGCACGGGCGGCATCTTCCAGTTTAGCCGCTAGCTCCCCGGTTTTTTCGGCAAGGACGCGCGCGCCGCCCCCGGCCCGCCGTCCCGGTTCCCTTTCCGTTCACCATCGACCCAAGGGAGTTCCGCATGAAAACCATGCGCCTTTTCGCCGTTCTGGCGGCCGTGTGTCTGATGACCCTGTCCCTGGCCCCGGCCCGCGCGGCCGAGCCCGTCAAGATCGGCGCCGTGCTCTCCGTCACCGGCCCGGCCTCGTTCCTCGGCGAGCCCGAAAAGAACACCCTGCTGCTGTTGCAGGACCGGATCAACGCCGCCGGAGGCATCCTCGGCAGGCCCCTGGAACTGGTCGTCTACGACGACGAGACCGACGTGAACAAGTGCGTGCTCGCCGTGGACAAGCTGCTCAAGAAGGACCGCGTCGTCGCCGTCATCGGTCCCACCGTCTCGGGCAACACCCTGGCCGTGATGAACAAATTCCCCGCCGCCAAGGTGCCCATGGTCTCCTGCGCCGCCGCCGAAAAGATCGTGCAGCCCGTGAACCCCTGGGTCTTCAAGACCCCGCAGTCCGACCGCCAGGCCGTGGCCCGCATCCTGGACCATCTGCGTCAGGCCGGGCTTTCCAGGGTCGCCATCCTCACCGTGTCCGACGGCTACGGCCAGGCCGGGCGCGCCGTGCTGGCCGAAACGCTGCCCGCCGGGGGCTTCACCCTTGTGGCCGACGAAATCTACGGCCCCAAGGACACGGACATGACCCCCCAGCTCACCAAGATCAAGGGCCTGAACCCCGACGCCATCATCTGCTGGGGCACCAACCCGGGCCCCGCCGTCATCGCCCGCAACCGCGTGCAGCTCGCCGTCCAGACCCCGCTGTACATGAGCCACGGCGTGGCCTCGGGCAAGTTCATCGAACTGGCGGGCGAGGCGGCCGAGGGCCTGCTGCTGCCCGCCGGGCGCATGATCGCCGTGGAACAGATCGAGGACGGCAACCCCCAGAAGGACGTGCTCGCCGCCTACGTGGCCGACTACGCCGCGCGCTTCGGCACCCCGCCCTCCACCTTCGGCGGCTACGCCTACGACGCCCTGGCGCTCATCAAGGCCGCCATCGAAGCCTCCGGCTCCACCGAACCCCAGGCCATCCGCGACGCCCTGGAAGCCACCACCGGCTTCGTGGGCGCCACCGGCGTGTTCAACTTCACCCCCGAGGACCACAACGGCCTGGACCCCTCCTCCTTCGTCATGGTCGCCATCGAAAACGGCGGCTGGAAGGTTCTGCGGTAACGCCATGGACGCGGCCAGCCTGCTGCAATACCTCATCTCCGGCCTGACCGTGGGCAGCACCTACGGCCTGACGGCGTTGGGGTTCACCATCATCTTCAACACCACCGGCATCATCAACTTCGCCCAGGGCGAGTTCGTGATGCTCGGCGGCATGCTGGCCGTGATCCTCGGGCAGGTTCTGGGCCTGTCCCTGGTGCCCGCCGTGCTCGGCGCGGTGGTGCTGACGACCCTGGCGGGCGGGCTGGTCGAACGGCTGGCCATCCGCCCCGCCCGGGGCGCCAGCCCCATCCAGCTCGTCATCGTCACCATCGGCGTGTCCATCCTCATCCGCGGGCTGGTCATGCTCCTGTGGGGCAAGGACACCTTCGCCCTGCCCCACTTCTCGGGCATGCGGCCCATCCTCATCGCCGGGGCGGCCATGCTGCCCCAGAGCCTGTGGGTTCTGGCCGTGACCCTGGCCCTGCTGGCCGCCCTGCGCACCTTCTTCACCGCCACCATCCACGGCAAGGCCATGCTCGCCTGCTCCTACGACCCCGGAGCCGCCGCCCTGGTGGGCGTCAACGTGCGGCGCATGGTCCTGGCCTCGTTCATGCTCTCGGCTCTGGTGGGCGCCGTGGGCGGGGTCATCCTCGCGCCCCTGACCATGACCGCCTACGACGTGGGCATCCTCCTCGGGCTCAAGGGCTTCGCGGCCTGCATTCTGGGCGGGCTGGGCAACCCCTTCGGCGCCGCCGCCGGAGGGCTGATCCTCGGTGTGCTCGAGGCCTTCGGCGCGGGGCTCGTGTCCTCGGCCTACAAGGACGCCATCACCTTCATCATCCTGCTGGCGCTGCTCTTCGCGCGGCCCACGGGGCTTTTCGGCGCCAAGAGCGCCGACAGGGTCTGACCCCGTGAGCCACGGCGCCAAAAACCTCGCGGCCCTGGCGGCCTTCGCGGCGCTCGTCGCCGCCACGCCCTGGCTTTTGCCCAATGACTACTATCTGTCCACCCTCATCCTGGCCTTCCTGAACGCCATGGTCGTCATCGGCCTGAACCTGCTTCTGGGGTACGCGGGGCAGATCAGCCTGGGCCACGGCGCGTTCTACGGTCTTGCGGCCTACACCACCGCCGTGCTCACCGCCGCCCACGGCTGGCCCATCGGCGCGGGCTGCGTGGCCGGGGTGGCGCTCACCGCCGTCGTGGCCTATGTCATCTCCATCCCGACACTCAAGCTCTCGGGCAACTCCCTGGCCATGGCCACCCTGGGCTTCGGGCTCATCGTCTACATCGTCTTCAACGAGGCCATCGATATCACCGGCGGCCCCAGCGGCTTCGTGGGCATCCCGCGCCTCGCGCTCTTCGGCCACGTTTTCGAGTCCGACCTCGAATACTACTTCCTCACCGGCGGGGTGCTGACCCTGCTGGCCTGGGCCGCCCTGAACCTCATCGACTCGCGCGTGGGCCGCGCCATGCGCGCCATCCACACCAGCGAGCGCGCCGCCGAGGCCGCAGGCATCGACATCACCGGCGCCAAGCGCTTCATCTTCGTGCTTTCGGCGGCCTACGCGGGCGTGGCCGGAGTGCTCTACGCCCACTACCTGTCCTTCGTGGCGCCGTCGTCCTTCGGCTTCCATTTCTCGGTGACGCTCATCGTCATGGTCGTACTGGGCGGCATGGCCAGCGTCTGGGGCGCCGTGGCCGGGGCCGTGTTCCTCACCGCCCTGCCCGAGTTCCTGCGCGCCTTCGAAGACGTTGAGACCCTGCTCTACGGCGCCATCCTCGTCCTGTGCGTCATCTTCGTGCCCCAGGGCATCGCCGGAGGCGTCTCGCGGCTGGCCCGCGCGCTGTCGGCCCGCCTGCTGCCCGCCCGGAGGCCCCATGTCCGCTGAGCCGCTGCTGCGCTGCCAGGGCGTCACCGTGCGCTTCGGCGGCGTCACCGCCCTGGCCGATGTCGCCCTGGACGTACGCCCCGGAACCATCACCAGCGTCATCGGCCCCAACGGCGCGGGCAAGACGACCCTGCTCGGCGCAATCACCGGCATGGTCCGCCCGGCCTCGGGCGCCGTAGCCCTGAGCGGGCGCGACATCACCGCCCGACCGGCCCACGCCCGCGCCCGCGCGGGCATCGTGCGCACCTTCCAGAACCTCGAAGTCTTCACCAACATGACCGTGCTCGAAAACGTCATGACCGGCTGCCACCGCCACGTGCGCTACTCCGCCCTGGCCGCCCTGCTGCGCACCCCGCGCTACCGCCGCGAAGAGCAGCGCTGCCGCGCCCACGCCATGGACAGGCTGGCCTTCGTCGGCCTGGACGACCTGGCCCAGGCCCCCGCCGGAGACCTGGCCTTCGGCCAGCAGCGCGCCCTGGAGCTGGCCCGCGCCATAGCCGCCGACCCCGCGCTGCTGCTGCTCGACGAACCCGCAGCCGGATTGAACATGGCCGAAACCCGCGCCCTGGGCGCGCTCATCCGCCGCATCCGCGACGACCTCGGCGTCACCGTCGTCCTGGTCGAACACGACATGGACCTCGTCATGACCATCTCCGACGAGATCATGGTCCTCAACCACGGCTGCAACCTCGCCCTGGGCACGCCCCAGCAGATCCAGAAGAACCCCGAAGTCGTGCGCGCCTACCTGGGCGACGACGACCTCTAGAGGCCGCCACCAGTGCTGACCCTGCGCAACATCGACATCCACCACGGCAAGATCCACGCCGTCAAACGCGCCTCCCTGCACGTGCGCCCCGGCGAGATCGTCGCCCTCATCGGCGGCAACGGCGCCGGCAAGACCAGCACCCTGACCACCATCTCCGGCCTGCACCGCCCAAGCGGCGGCGAAATCGTCCTGGACGGGCGCGACATCACCCGCGCCGCCCCCGACGCCATCGTCCGCCTCGGCCTGTCCCACGTGCCCGAGGGCCGCAAGGTCTTCAAACCCATGCGCGTGGAAGACAACCTGCACCTGGGCGCCTACCACCGCTGGGGCCGCAAACACCGCGCGCGCATCGCCCAGGATCTGGAAACCGTCTACACCATGTTCCCCGTGCTGCTCTCCCGGCGCACCCAGGCCGCGGGCACCCTCTCCGGCGGCGAGCAGCAGATGCTGGCCATAGGCCGCGCCCTCATGGCCCGGCCGCGCATGCTGCTCCTCGACGAGCCCAGCATGGGCCTGGCCCCCCAGGTCAGCCGCGAAATCTTTCGCCACGTGCGCGAACTGCGCGACCGCTTCGGGCTGACCGTGCTGGTCGTCGAGCAAAACGCGCGTCTGGCCCTGCGCGTGGCCGACCGGGGCTACGTCCTGGAAACCGGACGCATCATCCTCCAGGGCCCCAGCGAGGAACTGCTGGAAAACCGCGACGTGCAGCGCGCCTACCTCGGCCGCGACCTGGACGCCGGGTAGCCCCGGGGCGCAGCCCCGGGCCCCGCCAGGGGGCGCCGCCCCCTGGACCCCCGCAAGGGGCCGACGGCCCCTTGACCCCGCACGCCGGTCCGGGAATGCTGCGGCGGGGGACCGCCGCAGCATTCCCGGACCGGGGGGACAGGGCGGAGAGGGGAAAAATTTGGGGCGAGTATGCGGACCAGAAAGAATGCCCCGGGCCGCCCTCCCACCTCCCCCAAAGAGCGCCTTTTCAGGGAAGGGGGAGAGGGTCCGGGAGAGGGGGCGGGGGGAACCCCGTTTTCGGCGCTTGGAGAAAAGGGGGTTCCCCCCCTCTCCGGCGCACGGCCGCGAAACACGAGACACCGCGAGGAGCAGCGACCATGTACTTCGATGCCGAATATGAGTGTATGCCCCGTCAGGCGCTGGAGCAGGTGCAGCTTGAGCGCTTGCAGTCCACGCTCTACCGCATCTCGCGCAACGTGCCGTTCTACCGCAGGAAGTTCGAAGCCATGGGCCTGGATACCGACGATGTGCGCGATCTGGCCGACGTACGCAAATTGCCCTTCACCACCAAGGAGGATCTGCGGCTGAACTACCCCTACGGCATGTTCGCGGTGCCCATGCGCGAGGTCGTGCGCCTGCACGCTTCCAGCGGCACCACGGGCAAGGCCGTGGTCGTCGGCTATACGAAGAACGACGTGCGCCGCTGGGCGCGGCTGGCCGCACGGGTGCTCACGGCGGGCGGCGTCACCAAGGACGACGTGGTGCAGATCGCCTTCGGCTACGGGCTGTTCACCGGCGGCTTCGGCTTCCACTACGGCGCGGAGCTGCTGGGTGCCTCGGTGGTGCCCAGCTCCCACGGCAACACCGAGCGCCAGATCCAGATCATCCAGGACTACAAGACCACGGCCCTGGTCTGCACCCCGGGTTACGCCCAGTATCTGGCCAAGCGCATGTACGACGCGGGCATCAACGTGAACGCCCTGACCCTGCGCCACGGGCTGTTCGGCGGCGAAACGTGGAGCGAGGCCATGCGCGAGGCCATCCAGGACGGCCTGAAGCTCACGGCCACGGACAACTACGGCCTGTCGGAAATAATGGGCCCCGGCGTGGCCGGGGAGTGCCTGGAGCAAAACGGGCTGCACCTGAACGAGGACCACTTCCTGGCCGAGATCGTGGACCCGCAGACCCTGGAACCCGTGGCCGAAGGCGAGGTCGGGGAACTGGTGCTGACCACGCTGACCAAGGAAGCCTTCCCCATGCTGCGCCTGCGCACGGGCGACCTGACGCGCTTCCTGCCCGGGCGCTGCCCCTGCGGGCGCACCCACCGCAGGCTCGACCGCATCCAGGGCCGCACCGACGACATGTTCATCCTTAAGGGCGTGAACGTCTATCCCCGGCAGGTGGAGAACGTGCTGGCGACCATCGAGGGCATCGACCCCTGCTTCCAGATCGTGCTGGAGCGCGAGGACGGGCTGGACCGGGGCACCGTCCTGGTGGAAGCGGGCACCGACGAGTTCTTCGACGAAATCAAGAAGCACCAGATGCTCTGCGCGGAAATCCACCGCAAGCTGGAGTCCGTGCTCGGCGTGGGCTTCGCCGTGCGCATCGTGGAGCGCGCCAGCCTGTTCGAGGACCAGGCCTGCAAGACCCGCCGCGTGGTCGACAGGCGCACGTTCTAGACCCTGCCGGGCGGAGCCGGGAACGCAAAAGGCACGAGGCCGCGCATCCTTGGGGATGCGCGGCCTCGGTGCGTCTGGCCGGAGCGGGCCGGGAGGGCGCGGAGCTACTGCTCCACGCGCTTCAGCTCGGCCTCGCGGTCGGGGGCGAGGTTCACGGCGGCGAAGGCCGGGGTGGCGGGCAGGGTCAGGGCCAGGGCGGTGGTCGTGTCCAGCTCGAAAACCACCGGGCCGGTGAAGCGCACGTCGAGCATGTGCCCGCCCGCGTCGCGCGCGGCGCTCAGGTAGTGCAGGTGGAAGCCGGGCACCCCGGCGGCCTTGGCGAAGGGCGGGCCGTAGAGGCCCACGATGTCGCCGCTGGTGTGCGTCAGGCTGAATTCGGGCTGGGAGGCCGTGACCTCGGCCAGAGGCCGGAACGGCCGCGACTGGCGCGGCACGCTGCGCGTCCTGACCAGCTCGAACCCGCCCCGGGCGCGCACGGCGTAGAACATGTTCGCGCTGGGCAGGGCGGCGGCGAGGCGCGCGGTCAGTTCGGCCAGGGAGCCCACGTTCTCCAGGGTCACGCTGAAGTCCGGCGCAAAGGGCGTGACCTGGGCAAAGGGCGTGGTCTCGTCGGCGGGCACGGGTCGCGCCACGCCGTCGGCGCTCACGCGCCAGGCCGCGCCGTCCAGCACGACCATCTCGCCGTCCAGGGCGTCGAAGGTGCCCAGGCCCAGGTCGCCGTGGCGCAGCAGTTCGCCCACGGGCACGGCGCCGTCGTAAACCCCGGCCAGCAGGGCGTCGATGGTCGAAACCTGCCACAGGGTGTCGTGCCCCGGCTCGGCCTCCCCGGCGCGGACCACGGCGGCGGAGGCCAGCACGGCCAGCATGTACAGGACGATTCCCAACAGGATCTTGACGATGAGGCGGGTACGCTTGCTCAATGGGAACCCCTCGGGTGAATGAAATCGGCGTCGTTTTACCAGCCCATGGTCCAAAAGGAAAGCGGCGCGTGAGTGCTGCGGTCGGGGGCAAAGGAAGAACCGCCTTCCGGGGGGGAGGAAGGCGGTTCGGGGGGGAGGAGGGGACGTTTGTTGGGGGGTGCCCCCTCCCAAGGCTCCGAAGGCTGCGCAGGTAACGCCCCCGGAGCCGGATTGGTACAACTAGCAGGCCTCGGCGCGGGCGGATTCGGTCTTGCATCCGCAGCGGGCATCCACAAGCTCGAAGCCCTTGAGCAGCGGGGCCAGATACAACCACTGTCGGGCACTGCACTCCGGGCACTCGTCGGCCACGTGCACGGTCCAGCAGACGGTGCACAGCCGGGCTTCCTCCAGGGCGATGCCTTCATTCGAAGCCTTGCGGGCCAAGTGAAAAATGGTATCGGCGGTGGTCATTGTCGTGTCCTCCACCTGCCCTTTAACAAGACCCGTGCCAAAACCGCCCCCCTGGAGGATGCGCCAGCTTTCTGCAATGAAACCAGAATATTGCTTCTGCGAGGCGCGGGAATGAATCGACTGCCTTCTGGTGCCTCGCCCGGAGTGTGTCCAGAATAATCAGACTTGCCTATAAAAAATAGACGGCATCCAAAAGAACAGGACGCGCAACGGGAAGCCGCCCGGGGGCTGGCCGACCAGGAATGCGTGATGGCGACGGGAAAAGCCGGGCGCTGGGGAGCGGCGCCTAGCGGCGGGCCAGACCGTGTTTTTGCAGAATCTGGTACAGCCGGGCCCGGGAAACGTCGGCCTCGGCGCAGCAGCGGCGCACGTCGCCGCCCGTACGGCGCAGCAGGTGGCCGAAGTACTCGCGCTCCGCGGCGCCCACCACGGCCTCGCGGTAGGCGGCCCAGGGCTGGTCCAGCCCGGGGGGCCCGGGGGGCCCGGGGGGCGCGGGCGACCCGGACGGCGCGGCCGCCTGGAGCCCGGAAGCCGGGCCCGGGGTGTCGGCCGGAGCCGCACCCTCGCGCGAGACCAGCGTGCGCGCGTAGCTCACGCGCACCTCGTCGGGCAGGTGCTTCAGGTAGAGCACGGCCTCGGGCCCGGCGGCGGCCAGGGAGCGCTCCAGGCACTGCACCAGCTCGCGCACGTTGCCCGGCCAGGGGTAGGCCGTGAGGGCCTCCATGAACTCGGGCGAGAAGTCCTTGCGCCCGAAGCGCCCGGCGGCGGCCAGCTTTTCCATTTGCAGGGCCACGATCTCCGGGATGTCCTCGCTGCGCTCGCGCAGGGCGGGCAACTCGATGCTGAAGGAGCGGATGCGGAAGAGCAGGTCTTTGCGGAACTCGCCGCGCTCGACCATGGCTTCCAGTTGGCGGTTGGTGGCCGCCACAAGGCGGAAATCGCTGCTGCGCTCGGTCTTGGAGCCCACGGGGCGGAAGGTGCGGTCTTCCAGCACACGCAGGAAGGCCCGCTGCATGGAGAACGGCAGCTCGCCCACCTCGTCCAGGAACAGGGTGCCCCCGTCGGCCAGGGCCACCAGCCCCTCGCGGGCCTTATCCGCCCCGGTGAAGGCGCCCTTGACATGGCCGAAGAGAATGGACTCGACCAGGGTTTCGGGCAGGGAGGCGCAGTCCACCACCACGAAAGGCTGGGCCGCGCGCGGGCTGTTGGCGTGGATGGCCCGGGCGAAAAGCTCCTTGCCCGTGCCTGTTTCGCCGGTGATGAGCACGCTTGCGCCCGATTCCCCGGCCAGGGCCACGGTGTGCATCAACGCGCGCATGAGCGCGCTGGCCCCGGCGATGCCCTTGCGCAGGATGGTCCGCTCGTCGCTGCGGGCGCGGCGGTCTTCGCGGTAGCGCACGGCCCGGGCCAGAGGCGCCATGACCGTGGCCATGTCCAGCGGTTTGGCCACGAAATCCCACGCGCCCTCACGCATGGCCCGCTCGGCCACCTGCGCATCGCCCGCGCCGGTGATGACGATAACCTCGGGCCGCCCGGGCGAGTCCAGCAGCCGGGGCAGGATGTCCAGCCCCGTGCCGTCGGGCAGGTACACGTCCTGGAAAACCACGTCGTAGGGCCGGGCCTCGGCCTCGGCCAGCCCCTGGGCCAGGCTGCCCGCCGTGGCGCAGCGGTGGCCCTGTTCCTCGACCATGTCGCAGAGCATTTCGCGGACCATGTGGTCGTCGTCGATGATCAGTACGTTGGCCATGCGCCGCCTCCCCCCCGTGGGCTACCTGTCGGCGCAGGGCAGCGCGGCCGTGGCCCGCGTGCCCTTGCCGGGTTCGGATTCCAGGGTCAGCCGCCCGCCGTGGCTGCGCACGATGCCCTGCACGATGGCCAGCCCCATGCCCGTGCCCTGGCCCGAGGCCTTGGTGGTGAAAAACGGGTCGCAGGCCCGGCGCAGCACCTCCGGCGCCATGCCCGGGCCCGTGTCGGCGATCTCCAGGGTCACCGCGTGACGGGGCTCCTGGGCGGCGTCGGCGCCTTCGGCGGCCTGTTCGCGCGCGGCGCACGGTGCAAGGCGCACGGCCAGCCGCCCGCCCCCGGCGCGCATGGCGTCCACGGCGTTGACCATCAGGTTCAGGGCCACCTGGTGCATCTGGGTGGCGTCGGCGCGCACGGGGCACGGCCCGGAAGGCGGCGCGTAGTCCACCGCCACGCCCGGGGGCAGCGTCGCCCGCACCACATCCAGGGCCTCTTCGATCACCCCGGCCATATCCACGGGTTCGCAGTCGGCGGCGGCGGGGCGGCTGAAGTCCAGCAGCAGGCGCACCAGGGAACGCGCGCGCACCCCGGCGCGGTGGATGCGGTCGAACATGCGGTGCAGCGGGTCGGCCTCGGGCGCCCGGCGCAGGCCCATTTCGGAATAGCCGATAATGGCCGACAGGATGTTGTTGAAATCATGGGCCACGCCGCTGGCCAGGGTGCCCACGGCCTGCATCTTCTCGGCCTGGCGCAGGCGCTGCTCCTGGGCGCGCAGTTTGCGTTCCATGGCCGCGCGGTACAGGGCGGTCTCCACCGTGATACGCAGGTGGGTGTGCTCGAAGGGCTTGACCAGATAGCCGTAAGGCGAGGTGGGCTTGACGCGCTCCACGGTCTCGCGGTCGGTGTAGGCGGTGGAAAAGATGATCGGGATATCGAGGTGCTCGCGGATGGCGGCGGCGGCGGCGGTGCCGTCCATGACTCCGGCGAGCATGATGTCCATGAGCACCAGGTCCGGGTGCTCGCGCAGGGCGAAGGCCACGGCGTCCTCGCCGCGCGGGATGACCGCGAGGACCTCGTAGCCGAATCCTTCCAACGCGTGCCGGATTTCCCTGGCGATGATGGCTTCGTCCTCGACGACGAGAATCCTGCCCTCGGACATGGCGCCTCCCCTGGCCTCCGCCGGAAAATGTCCAGCGGAAGTACACATCCTTTATCAAAAAACTGGACAAAGGCAAGGCGCGCGGCCCGCTGAGCGGGCGATCAAAGCAGCCGCCACCCTTGAGCTCTTGGCGGGGACGCTGTATGAGAAGGCCCAACGGGCCGGGTCCTGTGGCCGGGCCCGCACCAAACCCGAAGAGGAGCGCAATGCAAGCGGGACGCGTGGAATACGAAGGCTGGATTTATGGCGTGGGCGAATGGCAGTACAGCAAGCTTTCCAAGCTGCTCAAACGCGCCTTCGAAACCGTGGAATACGTCTACCTGGAGGAGAATACCGGGAGCATCCGCGTGGAAGGCCCCAGCGCCATGTTCGAGGAGAGCGACGAAAACCTCGTGGCGACCTTCGACCTGCTCGTGGAGCAGATCACGCCCCAGGGCAAGGGCCTCGTCCTGGCCCGCGCCTGGGACCAGCGCGGCACGGCCCGGGTCGAAGCCTTCGTCTTCGGCCCCGGCGAATGGACGCGCCGCGTCCTGGATATCTAGCACCGGGGCCGCCCGGGGGGAGCGGGCCCGCACGTCACCGCGCGCGCCGCGCGCAAGGGGGAACACCATGACCGCGACCCGGTTGTGTCTCGTCGTCGCCGTGGCCCTGCTGGGCCTCGCTCCGGCCCCGCTGCGGGCTCGGGCCGAAGTCGTTTCGGCCGTCCTGTATCCCGGCTCGGCCCTGGTCACCGAGGAGCAGACCCTGACCCTGGCCGCCGCCGAAGGGTCGGCCGTGGGCGTGGCCACGCTGCCTGCGGGCGCGGACCCCGACTCCCTGGCCCTGCGGGCCCTGGGCGACGCGCCGCCCGCCCTGGCGGGCGTGGAGGTGCGCGCCGTGCGCCGCGTGGACGAGGGCCGCGTGGGCGAGGTACGCGCGGCCCTGGAGCGCGAGGACGCCAAGCGCCAGGCCCTGGCCGACGCCCTGGCCGCCCGCGAGGCCGGGGCCCGCTTCTGGAACACCCAGGCCGGGGCGCCCCTGGAGCGGCCCGCCGAGGCCCCGGCCCTGGCCGCCGCCCTGCGCCAGGGCCTGGAGACCGAACTGGCCGCCGCCTCGGCCCTGCGCCGCGACCTCGCGGCCCGACAGGCCGTGGTGGACGATCTGCGCGCCGAGCTGGAGCGCCTGACCGGCGGGGCCGAAACAGTGCTCGAGGCGCGCGCGACCTTCCACGCCGAGCCCGGGACCCGGGTGCCCGTGCGCCTGAGCTACCGCCTGCCCGACGCGGGCTGGACCCCGACCTACATTCTCGACGCCCGGCCCGCCGAAGGCGCGGTGCGCTTCGCCTGGGAGGCCACGGTCTGGCAGGGCTCGGGCCGCCCGTGGAAAAACGTGGCCCTGGCCCTGGCCACGGCGGAGTTCCGCACCGGGGCCACCCCGCCCGAGCTGTGGCCCTGGGAGCCCCGGCCCGCAGTGCCGATGCCCAAGGCCGAGCCCGCCATGCTCATGCGCGCCGCCCCGGTCATGGAGACGGCAAACGACGCCGCCGCTGGCGCCGCCATGGCCCCGCGCACCCAGGGCGCCGTGTTCGACACCTACGACGCGGGCCGGGCCACCCTGGCCTCGGGCGACCGCCTGCGGCTGCCCATCGCCCGCCAGACCTGGCGGGCCGACTTCGACTACCTCGTGCGGCCCTATGCCGAGCCGCGCGCCTATCTGCGTGCGCGCGTGACCCTGGACGCCGCCCCGCGCATCCCCTCCGGGCAGGCCGACCTGATGCTGGAAGGCGCCCTGGTGCAGCGCGTGCCCTTCGAGCTGGCCGAGGCCGAAACCGAGCTGTTCTTCGGGGCCGACCCGCAACTGGCCGTGACCTTCCGCAGCACGGACCGCGCCTCGGGCGAGGCCGGGCTGTTCGGCGGGCGGGGCCGCCACCGCTGGGCTTGGGAAGTGACGGTCCAAAACGGCAAATCCGGGCCCGCTCGCATCAGTGTGCAGGACCGCCTGCCCCGCCCCGGCGACGAACGCATCAAACTCGAAAAAACCCTGGGCGGCGGCGCCCGCGAGGAGGACGACGCCGTGATCTGGGACTTCGAGCTGGCCCCGGGCGCCGGGCGGACCGTGGAATACGGCTACACCATCACCTGGCCGGGCGATATGGACCTGGACCTGGGTGGCCGCTAGCCCCTCGCGGAACCATGGCCGCAAGCCGCGACGGCGCCTGTCATGCGCCGCCGCGAAAGCGCTTCCGCCATCCGCAAAGTTGTGTAAGCATGGCCTGGAATCACATGAAGGAGCCCCAGGGCCATGGCCAGGATTCTCATAATCGACGACGACGAGCCCATCCGCGAACTGCTCTGCGCCGCCGTGGAGCGCATGGGGCACGAGGCCCGGGCCGCAGCCTGCCTGAATGATGCCTTCCGCCTCGCGCGCGATACGGATTTCGACGTACTCTACCTCGACGTGCGCCTGCCCGATGGAGACGGAATCGCGGCCATGCCCCGGCTTTGCCAGGAGCCCGACCCGCCGGAGGTCATCATCATCACCGGCGAGGGCGACCCCGACGGCGCCGAACTGGCCACGCGTAGCGGCGCCTGGGACTACATCGAAAAACCCTGCTCCCTGGAGCGCATGACCCTGCCCCTGTCGCGGGCCTTGCAATACCGCGCCGAAAAGCGCCGCGCCGCGCCCATGGCCCTGCGCCGCGAGGCCATCATCGGCGCCAGCCCCGGCATCGGCGCCTGCCTGGATCAGGTCGCCCGCGCGGCCTCGGGCCCGGCCGACGTGCTCGTGGTCGGCGAAACGGGCACGGGCAAGGAGCTCTTCGCCCGGGCCATCCACGACAACACCCCCGGCGCGCGGGGGCCCTTCGTCACCGTGGACTGCGCGGCCCTGCCGGACACCCTGGTGGAAAGCCTGCTGTTCGGCCACGTGCGCGGCGCCTTCACCGGCGCCGAGCAGGCCCGCGCCGGGTTGGTCAAACAGGCCGACGGGGGCACCCTGTTCCTGGACGAGGTCGGCGAGCTGCCCCTGCCGGTGCAGGCCAAATTCCTGCGCGTGCTCCAGGAGCGCGCCTTCCGCCCCGTCGGCGCCACCGCCGAGGAGCGCAGCCGCTTTCGCCTTGTGGCGGCCACCAACCGCGACCTGGACGCCCTGACCGCGCGCGGGGCCTTCCGCACCGATCTGCTCTACCGCCTGAAGACCCTGGTCCTGGAGCTGCCGCCCCTGCGTCGGCGCCGGGAAGACCTGGGGCCTCTGGTGCTGCATCGCCTGGCGGAGCTGGGCCACCGCCACAACCAGGGCACCAAGGGCCTGACCCCGGAGTTCCTGGAGGCCCTGGGCGCCCATTCCTGGCCAGGCAACATACGAGAATTGTTCAATGTACTGGAGACGGCCGTCATCGCCGCCCAAGGCGAGCCGACCCTCTTCCCCCGCCACCTGCCCGTGGACCTGCGCGCGCGCATCGCCCGCGAGGCCGTGGCAGACCGGCGCTGCGCGGCTCCCCCCGTGCCGGGGGCGGCCCCCGGCGAAGGCTTTCCCACCTGGCGCGTCTACCGCGCCCAGGCCGTGGCCGACACCGAGCAGCGCTATTTCACCGAACTGCTGCGCCACTCCGCCGGTGACCGCCGCACGGCCTGCCGTCTGGCCGGGCTGCGGCCCGCCCGGCTCTACCAGCTTCTGGGCAAGTACGGCCTGCTCGGCCAGCAATAGACCTTCCTGCCTCCCGCGCGCCGCCTCCGGCCCGCGGCCTTTCCGTCCCGCCGCCCTTGCGGCGGCGTCCCCGACGTATTTCCCGTTGACCGTGACTGAGGAAAGGCTATTGTCAAGTCAGGAGGTCTTCCGCGCCGTTCATCTCGCGCCAACCATCCGGGGTTTGCGGGCCCCGCGGGCCGTTCCCCCTGCGGCCCGGCGGACATGCCCGCGCAGAGAGGTAACGATGTTCAAAAACCTGAAGCTGGGAATCAAACTGGGACTAGGCTTTGCCGTGGTCCTGCTGCTCACCGCGGCGGTCACGGGCCTGAGCTGGAACAGCATGCTCGGGGCCAAGAACAGGAGCGCCAAGGCCGAGGACATGAACGCCCTCAACATCGCCATGTTCAACGCCCGCATCAGCGTCTACAACTATTTCCTGCAAGCCGACGAGGACTCTTCCACCCGCTTCGCCTCGCACATGGCCACCCTGGAGGAAATCGCCAAGACCACCCGCGAGACATACCGCATCCCGGCCGACCAACAGACTGTGGACTCCATCGCGGCAGCAGCCGCGCACTATACGGATTTCTTCAACACCTACGTCCGCCTGCAAAATGAACGCACCAACATGCTGGGCGGCGTCACGAGCAATGCGGCGACCCTGGAAAAAAACCTGGGCGACCTGATGGAAGCCCTGCGCGCCCAGGTCCGCCAGGGCAACCTGTTCACCGCCTTCGACGCCACCGCCCAGGCCAACATCCAGTTCCTGAACCTGCGCGGCATCGCCAAGGACTACATCGCCAGCCCCGACGCCGGGGAACTGCAACGCATGAACGAAGGCTTCGCCCTGCTGCTGGAAGACCTGGAGGCCCTGCGCGCACTCGTGCCCGAAGCCCAGCGCCAGGCCCTGGGCCAGGCCGAGCGTGCCGCCCGGGACTACCGCGACGGCTTCGGCGCCTATGCCCAGGCCGCCGGAAAGCAGGAGGAGGCCCGCACGGCCATGGGCGCCGAGGCCCAGGGGCTGATCACCTCCGCCGAAGCCTTCGGCGCCAGACAGACCGAGATCATGCGCCAGGGCATGGACTCCGGCCTGCGGCTGATCCTCATCGGCGCAGGCGTGGCGCTGGTGGTGGGCGTCCTCGCCGCCCTGCTCATCACCCGGGCCATCACCGGGCCGATACGCAAGGGGGTCGGCTTCGCCCAGGCCATCGCCGCCGGCGACCTCGGCGCGCGCATCGACGTGGACCAGAAGGACGAGATCGGCCAGTTGGCCGCCGCCCTGCAAAACATGGTCGCCAAGCTCTCGGAGGTCGTCGGCGAGGTGCAGAGCGCGGGCGAGAACGTGGCCTCGGGCAGCGAGGAGCTGTCGGCCTCGTCCGAAAGCCTGTCCCAGGGCGCCACGGAGCAGGCCGCCAGCGTGGAGGAAGTTTCCTCGTCCATGGAGCAGATGGCCGCCAACATCCGCCAGAACGCCGAAAACGCCCGCGAGACCGAAAAGATCGCCATACAGTCCGCCCAGGACGCCGAGGCGGGCGGCAAGGCCGTGACCGAGACCGTCTCGGCCATGAAGGACATCGCCGACAAGATCTCCATCATCGAGGAAATCGCGCGGCAAACCAACCTGCTGGCGCTCAACGCCGCCATCGAGGCCGCCCGCGCGGGCGAGCACGGCAAGGGCTTCGCCGTGGTCGCCGCCGAGGTCCGCAAGCTGGCCGAACGCAGCGGGTCCGCCGCCGCCGAAATCAGCGAGCTGTCCTCCTCCAGCGTGGAGGTCGCCGAGCGCGCCGGGACCATGCTGACCAAGATGGTGCCCGACATCCGGCGCACCGCCGAGCTGGTGCAGGAAATCGCCGCCGCCAGCAACGAGCAGAACTCCGGCGCCGAGCAGATCAACAAGGCCATCCAGCAGCTCGACCAGGTCGTCCAGCAGAACGCCTCGGCCTCCGAGGAAATGGCCTCGACCTCCGAGGAACTGTCCTCCCAGGCGGTGCAGCTCCAGCAGACCATCAGCTTCTTCCGCCTGGAAGGCGGCGCCAGGCGCAAGGGGCAGGCCAAGCCTGCGGCCCGCACCGTGATCGCCGCCCACGCCACCCCGCCGCGCAAGCTCGCCGCCGCCCAGGCCAAACCGCCCAAGGAACCCAAGACCGGCGGCAAGGGCCCCGAGACAGGCATCTCCCTGGACATGGGCGGCACCGACGCCGACGACAAGGACTTCGAACGCTTCTAGGCTCCCGGGGCCTTCGATCTCCACGGCGGGACCATCGGCCCCCGCCCGGCATGCCGGGCGGGGGTGTTCCGTTTTTGTCGGAAGTTTTCCGATAAAAGCGGAATTAAAATATGATGTAAGTGGAATCGCGGATGTCGAAAATGGCGGCGCGAAGAAAAAAGTCAGTTATTTCAATATATTTTTGTATCGCGGACATGGTATGATTCTTGTTTTCCCCGAGCACCAAAATCCACCAAAATGCCGTCTGCCGGGAGGCCGCAGATGGTCACACATGACCAAACCTCGGAGGAAACTCTCGTGTTCAAAAATCTGAAGCTGGGTGTGAAGCTGGGTCTTGGGTTCGCCGTCGTGCTCATCCTCACGGCAGGAGTCGCGTTCATCGGCTCAAGCGGTCTGTCCTCGGTGGAATTCCGGGTGGGCAACGCCGACCGGGTCTTCACCATCCTGCGCAAAAGCCTGGACGCGCGCATCGCGGAAAAGAACTTCATCCAGCGCGGAGACGCCAAGTACAAGGACGAGATCACAGGCATCGTCAAGGAAATCCTGGCCCAGACGGCGGAACTCAAAAACCGCTTCACGCAACAGGAAAACCGCGACCAGATGGACGAGATCGCCAAGGCCGTCACCGAGTACGAAACGGCCTTCCAGGCGTACGCGGCCCTGGAAACCCGGCGCCAGGAAACCATGGAGGAAATGCGCACGACGGCTCGCCAGACACTGACGGTCGCCAATGCCATCGCCGACGACCAGCAACACCAGCTTGAGGAGATGATGGCCCGGGGCAGCGCCGACCGCGCCAGCGTCATGGACCGCGCGAACAAGGTCCACAACGCCGGCCAGCTCGCCCAGATATTCCTGAACGCCAGACGTTTCGAAAAGGAAGCCATCATCTCCGAAGACCAGCAATACGTGGAGGCCGCGAACAAGGAAGTAGCCACCCTGCTGGGCAAGACGACGGAACTCAAGGCCTCCTTCCGCAATCCCGCCAACATCGCCCAGGCCGAGGCCGTGCTGACTGCGGTCAACGTCTACTCCAAGGCCTTTACCGCCTATGTCGCCCTGATGCGCCAGCAGGACGAGGCCGAGGCGACCATGGTCGCCGCCGCACGCAAGGCCCAGGAAATTTGCGGCGCCGCCCGTCTGGACCAGGACAACAAGATGAACGCGGAAATCGCCGACAGCACGACCATGGTCTACAGCGGCGCGGGGGTGGCCCTGGTCATCGGCATCCTCGCCGCCCTGCTCATCACCCGGGCCATCACCGGGCCGGTGCGCAAGGGGGTCGGCTTCGCCCAGGCCATCGCCGCGGGCGACCTCGGCGCACGCCTCGAGCTGGACCAGAAGGACGAGGTCGGCCAGTTGGCCGCCGCCCTGCAAAACATGGTCGCCAAGCTCTCGGAGGTCGTCGGCGAGGTGCAGAGCGCGGGCGAGAACGTGGCCTCGGGCAGCGAGGAGCTGTCGGCCTCGTCCGAAAGCCTGTCCCAGGGCGCCACGGAGCAGGCCGCCAGCGTGGAGGAAGTTTCCTCGTCCATGGAGCAGATGGCCGCCAACATCCGCCAGAACGCCGAAAACGCCCGCGAGACCGAAAAGATCGCCATACAGTCCGCCCAGGACGCCGAGGCGGGCGGCAAGGCCGTGACCGAGACCGTCTCGGCCATGAAGGACATCGCCGACAAGATCTCCATCATCGAGGAAATCGCGCGGCAAACCAACCTGCTGGCGCTCAACGCCGCCATCGAGGCCGCCCGCGCGGGCGAGCACGGCAAGGGCTTCGCCGTGGTCGCCGCCGAGGTCCGCAAGCTGGCCGAACGCAGCGGGTCCGCCGCCGCCGAAATCAGCGAGCTGTCCTCCTCCAGCGTGGAGGTCGCCGAGCGCGCCGGGACCATGCTGACCAAGATGGTGCCCGACATCCGGCGCACCGCCGAGCTGGTGCAGGAAATCGCCGCCGCCAGCAACGAGCAGAACTCCGGCGCCGAGCAGATCAACAAGGCCATCCAGCAGCTCGACCAGGTCGTCCAGCAGAACGCCTCGGCCTCCGAGGAAATGGCCTCGACCTCCGAGGAACTGTCCTCCCAGGCGGTGCAGCTCCAGCAGACCATCAGCTTCTTCCGCCTGGAAGGCGGCGCCCGGCGCCAGACCCGGCCCGCCGCCAAGGCCAAGCCCGCGGCGCACACCGTGGTCACCGCCCACGCCGCCCCGCCGCGCAAGCTCGCCGCCCACACCGCCGCGCCCAAGCCCGGCGCGGGGGGCGGCCCCGGCATATCCCTGGACATGGACGGCGAAGACGGCAACGACAAGGACTTCGAACGCTTCTAGACCGGCCCGCCCGGCTCCCCCCCCGGCGGGGCCGGGCGCTTGCCCCGGAGGACTCTCATGGCCATGCATATCGACAACGACACCAACCAGTACCTGACCTTCAGCCTGGACGGCGAAGTCTTCGCCCTGGCCATCGCCCAGGTCCGCGAAGTGCTGGAGCTTTCGTCCATCACGCGCATTCCGCGCACGCCGCCCTTCATGCGCGGGGTCATCAACCTGCGCGGCCACGCCGTGCCCGTGGTGGACATGCGCCGCAAATTCGGCATGAACCGGGCCGACGACACCGTGAACACCTGCATCATCATCGTGGAAACCGCCTACGCGGGCGAAGCCGCCATCCTCGGCGCCCTGGTCGACTCCGTGCGCGAGGTGGTGGAGCTGCCCCCGGCGGCCATCGAGCCCGCCCCGCGCATGGGCACGGCCATCCGCGCCGACTACATCATGGGCATCGGCAAGCGCGACGACCGCTTCGTCATCGTTCTGGACATCGGGCGCGTCTTCTCCGAACAGGAGCTGGAGATGCTCGCCGCATCCGACGAGACGCAGGACGAACGCGCCCAGGCCCCGGCGGCCTAGGCCCGGCACGCCATGGCCCTGATCCTGGTTGTGGAGGACGACCGCCTGGTGCGGCGGCTCGTGCGCGAGGTGCTGCGCGCGGCGGGGCACAACGTGCGCACCGCGGTGGATGGTCGCCGGGGCCTGCGCCTGCTGGCCTCGGCGACCTTCGACCTGCTGCTCACCGATGTGCTCATGCCCGGCTGCGACGGGCTGGAGGTCATCCAGCAGGCTCACCGGCTGCGCCCGGGCATGCCGATCATCGCCATGTCCGGCGGCGGCCAGTGGCTGAAGCCCGACAAATGCCTGAACCTGTCGAACAGGCTCGGCGCCGACCGCACCCTGATCAAGCCGGTGAGCCCCCAGCGCCTGCTGGATGAAATCCGCGACCTGCTCGGGGCCTAGGCGCAAGAATTATTTTTGCGCCCCCCTGGCGCAGGGCCCTCCAACGGATGCATTCTGTACGACATGACCCGTGTGCTCATCGCCGACGACGAAGCCGTCATCCTGCTGCACCTCGAACAGGCCCTGGCGCCCCTGGGCTTCGAGGTCGTCGGCCTGGCGGGCAGCGCCGAACAGGCCACGGCCCTGGCCCGGGAGCTGCGGCCCGACGTGGCCCTGATCGATGTGGTCCTGCCCGGAGCCTACAGCGGGCTGGACGCCTGCCGGACGATCCAGGAAGAACTGGACATCCCCGTGGTGCTCATGAGCGGGCACAGCGACGCCACGCATCTGGCCCAGGCCCGGGCTGTCCGGCCCCGGGGCTATGTGGTCAAGCCCTTTTCGCCCGGGCAGGTGGCCGCCGCCCTGCTCATGGCCCTGGGCAACGAGCCCCGGGGCAGTGCGCCCGCCCCCGCCCCTGCCCCCGCCCCCGTCCCTAAACGCCCCCGCCGCCCGCGGGGCCGGGCCGGCTTCCAGGCCGACCTGCGGCTCGCCGAACACTGCCTGGCCGGGGTCTGGATCCTGGACCGCCAGGGCGTGACCCTCTCCGCCAACCGCAGCCTGGCGGAGATGCTCGGCCTGATGCCCCGGCAGATGGTCGGCAGGCATTGCAGCGAATTCCTGGACCGCGCCAGCCAGGCCGAGACCCAGCGACGCCTGGAAAAATGCCTCCAGGGTTTCTCGGCGCAATACGACCTGTGCCTGCGCAGCGTCACGGGCTGCGCCGTGTGGGCCATCTGCTCCCACAGCCCCCTGCCCGGCCCCGGCGGCCAGCCCCGGGGCTCGCTGCTGGTCGCCACCAACATCACCTACCGCAAGTTCGCCGAGGCCTCGCTGCTGGAAAGCGAAAGCCGCTTCCGCCAACTGGTGGAGAATCTTTCGGAAGTCTTCTGGATCACGGAGTTCGAGTCCGGCCGGGGGCTGTACGTCAGCCCCAGCTTTCAGGCCGTATGGGGCCGCACGGAGCTGGATTTCCTGGCCCGGCCCCAGGTGCTGCGCGAAAGCGCCCACCCCGAGGACCTGGCGCGCCTGGCCCAGGCAAGGGAGCGCTTCCAGGCCGAACACGAGCCCTACTGCGTCGAATACCGCATCCTGCGCCCCGACGGCCAGATGCGCTGGGTGCGCACCAAGACCTTCGCCGTGCTCGACGCCTCGGGCCGCCCCTACCGCGCCGTGGGCATCAGCGAGGACATCACCGAACCCCGGCGCGCCGCCCGGGAGCGCGACCGCCTGGCCCGGGCCATCGAACAGGTCGGCGACGTGGTCATCATCACCGACCCGCGCGGCACCATCCAGTACGCCAACCCGGCCTTCGAGCGCATCAGCGGCCAGCCCCGGCATTCGGTTCTGGGCCGGAACATGGCCATGCTGGAATCCACCGTGGACGACGCGGTCTACCTGGGCAGCCTGCAACGGGCCCTGGCCGGAGGCGAAACCTGGAACGGACGCTACAGCTACCAGCGCCCCGACGGCGCGCGCCGCGAGGTTCGCGCCACCCTGGCGCCCATCTACGACCAGGGCCGCGTGGCCCACTACGTGTCCGTGCAGCGCGACGTGACCGAGGAGATGCAACTCGAAGCCCAACTGCACCAGGCGCGCAAAATGGAGGCCCTGGGCACCCTGGCCGGAGGCATCGCCCACGATTTCAACAACATCCTCATGGCGATCATGGGCTTCAGCGAGCTGGCCATGGCCGAGGCCCCCGAGGACTCGCGGCTGCGCTCGCGGCTGCGGCGCGTACTCCAGGCCGGGGAGCGCGCCCGCGACCTGGTGCGCCAGATTCTGGCCTTCTCGCGCCGGGGCGAACTGGAGCGTGCGCCCCTGGAACTGGGCCCGCTGGTCAAGGAAACCCTGGCCCTGCTGCGGGCCACCCTGCCCGCCAACATCGCCATCCGCCGCGACATCGACAGCCAGGCGGGCACCACCCTGGCCGATCCCGGGCAGATTCACCAGATCGTCATGAACCTGTGCACCAATGCGGCCTACGCCCTGGAACACGCGGGCGGGGGGACCCTCTCCGTGCACCTGGGCCGCAAGACCGTGGCGCCCGGCAGCCCCGCCCTGCCCTCCGGGCAGTGGCTGGCCCTGGAGGTGGTCGACGACGGCCCGGGCATCCCCCCGGACGTGCTGGAGCGCGTGTTCGATCCCTTCTTCACCACCAAAGCCCCCGGCGAGGGCACGGGCATGGGCCTGGCCGTGGTCCACGGCACGGTCCACAACCTGGGCGGAACGGTGCACGTGGACAGCGGCCCGGGCCGGGGCGCGCGCTTCACCGTGCTGCTGCCCCCGGCCCCGCCCGGGGAGAGCGCCCAGGACGGCCCGGTACCGCCCCAGCTCGGGGGCACCGAGCGCATCCTTTACGTGGACGACGAAAACGCCATCGCCGACCTGGCCGCCCAGACCCTGGGCAGCCTGGGCTACGCCGTGACGGCCTGCGCCTCGCCCGACGAGGCCCTGACCCTGCTGGACAGCCCGGAGCCGCCCTTCGACCTGCTCGTCACCGACCAGGCCATGCCCGGGCTCACCGGGCTGGGTCTGGCCCGCGAGGCCCGGCGGCGCCACCCCGGCCTGCCGGTGATCCTGTGCACCGGCTTTTCACGCGCGGCCTCGCCCCAGTCCCTGCGCCGCAACGGCGTGGCGCGCATGCTGCTCAAACCGTTCACCCTGCCGGATCTGGCCCGGGCCATCCGCACCGTGCTGGCGGCCCAGGGTGCCGCGCCCGGCAAGCGGTGAGCCGCCCGGGCGCCGCCGGGACGGCGCCCGGCACAAAAAAGGGGGACCGCGCCGGCGGTCCCCCTCCCTTGCCTGAGCCCTGGCGGCGGAGGCCTAGCAGTGGTAGTCCACGGCCCGGCGCTCGGCCACGACGCCCTTGATGAAGGCCACGCACTTCTGGTGTTCGGGGTGCTCCTGGTAGGCCAGCATGGCCTCCAGGGACGGGAACTCGCTATACAGACACACGTCGCTGGCCGTGGGGCCCTCGACCACGTTCAGCCCGACCTCCAGGGTCAGCACCCCGGGAACCTTTGCGGGCAGCGCTTCGAGCATCTGCTGCATCTTCTTGGCGTTTTCGGCCTTGGTGGCGCCCTCGGCCTCGTCCTTGAGCTTCCACATCACGATGTGCTTGAGCATCGGGTGTCTCCGGCGGTTGCGGTTGGGGGGATGCGGGGGAAAAGGGGCTGCTAGCCTTCGCCGCCCTGGGAGCGGCGCTCGCTGGCCTTGAGGGCCAGGCGCACCCGGCGACGCTCCTCGGCCTCGCGCCAGCGGCGGTGGTCCTCCCCGGTTTCCAGCACCAGCCCGGGCACGGGCGTGGGCTTGCCGTCGGGGTCCAGGGCCACGAAGGTCAGGTAGGCGGAGTTGGTGTAGCGCAGCTCGCCGGTAACCAGGTTCTCGGCCTCCACGCGCACGCCGACCTCCATGCTCGTGCGGCCCACGTAGTTCAGGCTGGCCTTGAAATAGACCAGCTCGCCCACGTGCACCGGGCGCAGGAAGTCCATGCGGTCCAGGCTGGCCGTGACCACGTTGCCGCGCGCGTGGCGCATGGCCACAGTGGCCGCCGTGATGTCGATCTGCTTGAGGATCACGCCGCCGTGGACGTTCCCGGCGAAGTTGGCGTCCTGCGGCAGAAGCCGCTGGGCCATGACCACACTCGAACTTTCCTTGCGCTTGGGCTGCATTCAGGTCTCCACTGTGCTGCTTTTCGGGGCGGGCGCCCCGGTGGGGTCTGACCCGAATCATGGCCCGGAGCGGCCCCGGACGCAAGGGGGAATGCCCTCCCCCGCGCCCGGGTTCGCCCGTGGGAGCCCGGGGGCCGGGCGCATCGCGGCGCCCGGCCCCCGGCATTCCCGGCCGCCCTTAGCGGGGCTTCACGCGCTCGGCCAGTGCCTCGGCGATATGGCGCACGACGATGCCGTCGCCGCGCCGCTCCGCGCCGCCGCGAAGCTGCATGACGCAGCCCGGGCAGTCGGTGACGAGTTGGGTGGCGCCGGTCTTCTTCACGTTGTCCAGCTTCTTGTCCAGCAGGGCCTTGGACTCCTCGGGGAACTTCATGGAGAAGGTGCCGCCGAAGCCGCAGCACACGTCCTCCTCGTCGGCCACCACGTAGTCCAGCCCGGCCTTGGCCAGCAGCTCGCGCGGGGCCTTGGTCACGCCCAGGCCCCGGCACAGGTGACAGGGCGCGTGATAGGCCGTCCTGGTCTGCACGGACACGCTGGCGAAGTCGCCCTCGTCCACGCCCAGCACGTCGCGGGCGAAGGTGCTGAAGTCCACCACCTTGTCGGCAAAGCGCCGGGCCTTGTCGGCCATGCGCGGATCGCCTTCGAGCATCTTGGGGTAGGCGTGCTTGAGGTGCGAGGCGCACGAGGCGCACATGGTCACGATGTAGTCGCAGCTTCCGGGGTCGATGGCCGTGACGTTCTGGGCAGCCACGTTGCGCGCGGCCTCGGTCTCGCCCATCATGACCACGGGCAGGCCGCAGCAGCTCTGGCCCATGGGGAACTCCAGGGCCGCGCCGTGGCCCGCGAAGACCTTCACCGCCGCTTCGAGTTGCTCGGGGTACACGAAGTCCTGCACGCAGCCGGAGAACAGCGCCACGCGGTACTTGGGGTGCTCCACCACCGGGCGCAGCTTCTCCCAGCGGTCGCGGAAGGGCTTCTCGGCGATGGGCGGCAGGGCGCGGAAGTCCTGCTCCTTGCTGAAGATGAGCGGCAGGTGGCGCAGGTAGCCGGTCTTGCCGTCCACCACGGGCTTCTGGCCCCACTTGGCCGTGCGCAGCAGGGTGTGGAAGAGCTTGCGGTTGGACAACACCGTGCCCAGGAGCTTGCTGGGCAGGGGGTGGCCCTCCTCGTCCTGGATGCGTGCGTGGACTTCCTTGATCAGCCGGGGCAGGTCGATGCCCGCGGCGCAGACCTGCTTGCAGGCGCCGCAGTTGATGCAGTTCTGCACCAGGTTCTTGGCCTTTTCGCGGCCGTGGAAGAAGTAGGTCAGCAGCAGGCCGATGGCGCCGATGTAGATGTGGCCCATCTTGTGGCCGCCCACCAGACGGTAGACCGGGCAGACGTTGGCGCAGGCGCCGCAACGCACGCAGCGCAGCACCTGGCGGAAGTCGGGGTCCTTGGCCAGGGAGGAGCGGCCGTTGTCCAGGAACACGATGTGGTGTTCCTTGCGGCCCTCGGGCCCGGGGGCGCACTCGTTGGCGCCGGTGATCCAGGTCACGTAGCTGGTGATGGCCTGGCCCGTGGCGTTGCGCGGCAAGGCCTTGATGACGCGCAGGGCGTCGTGCAGGGTCGGGGTCAGCTTGTCCAGCCCGGCCAGGGCCACGTGGATGCGCGGCAGGGTCGTCACCAGCCGGGCGTTGCCCTCGTTGGTGATGAGCCCGATGCCGCCGGTTTCGGCCACGGCGAAGTTGGCGCCGGAGATGCCCATGTCGGCGGTGGCGTAGTGGGTGCGCAGCTCGCGCCGGGCGACCTTGACCAGCTTCTCGATGTCCACTTCCTGCTTCTGGCCGGTCACGTCGGTGAACAGGTCGGCCACCTGATAGCGCGAGAGGTGGATGGCGGGCATGACCATGTGCGAGGGGCCTTCGTGGCGCAACTGGATGATCCATTCGCCCAGGTCGGTCTCGACCACCTCGAAGCCGTCGGCCTCCAGATGGTGGTTGAGCAGCGTCTCCTCGGCGGTCATGGACTTGGACTTGACGATCTTCTTCACCCCGCCCTCGCGGGCGATGCGGGCGATGATCTCGTTGGCCTCGGCGGCGGTGCGCGCCAGATGGACGTGCACGCCGTTCTTCTCGGCCTTGGCCTTGAACTCGGCGAACAGCTCGTCCAGGCGGGCCACGGCGGCGTCCTTGGCGTCGGCGATCTCGGCGATGAGCTCGCGCTCGTTCATGTCCGCGAAGGCGTTGGCGCGGTTGGTGCGGTAGGCCACGGCAAAGGCGTCCATGGCCTTGCGCAGGAATTCGTCGTCCATGGCCTGACGGCACTGGGAGCGGTATTCCGCAAGGGTCTTGGCTTGCTGCATGACTACTTGTCCTCCAGGAGCAGGATGTGCAGTTCCAGCGGCCCGTGGACGCCCAGGGCCAGCACGCGCTCGATGTCGGCTGTGCGCGAGGCGCCGGTGATGAAGGCCACGTAGTTGGGGCCGCCTCCCATAAGCTTGAGCACCTCGGCCTCGGCCTCGTAGGAGGTCGCCCGCAGGCGCGATTTGGGCAGCACGGCCACGTGGACCTCGGCGATCATGGTCGTCAGGCGCACTTCCTCGCTGGAGGAGTCGAGCACCAGCGAGCCGGTTTCGGCGATGCCCAGGTCACAGACGGTGAAGCCGATGTCGATGCCCGCCAGCCGCGAGCGCATGCCCGCGTCGATCAGCTCGAAGCCTTTGTCCTTGCACAGCTTGGCGAAGGCGGTGAAATCCTTCTTGTTCAAGGCGGGCGCGGCGATGACCTTGGTCTGCTTCTCGCCGCACAGGGCCTGGCCCTCGCCGGACAGGGGCAGCTCGCAGCCCGAAACGAGAAGCTGGCAGGCCTCCTTCTTGTCGCACAGTTCCACGGCGTACTCGAAGGCCTCCTTGAGGCTTGCGACCTCGGAGACCTTGGCCGACACCGCCGTGGCCTTCTTGACGAAGGTCTCCTGGGCATTGGTCGTGGTCGTCATAGTGGATACTCCCTTTGCGGCGCGAAGCCCCCCGGAGCCCGGAGCGTTCCGGGCGCCGGGGGGCGGGCGCCGGTTGTTTCCGTTCCCGCTCTTGCCTCGGCTAGGTCGTGCGCAGGACCTCCACGGTCGTGCGCGCGATTTCCAGCTCTTCGTTGGTGCGCACCACAAGCACGTCCACCCGGCTTTCGGGGGCGGCGATGCGCATCCATTCGCCCGCGCGGCCCGCGTTGGCCGCCGGGTCCATGACGATGCCCAGGTTCTCGAGCCCTTCGAGAACCCCGGCCCGCACGTCGGGGTCGTTCTCGCCGATGCCCGCAGTGAAGACCACCGCGTCCACCCGGCCCAGGGCCGCGAAGTAGGCGCCGATGTATTTGCGGATGCGGTAGGTGAACATCTCGAAGGCCAGTTGGGCCCGCTCGTCGCCCTTGGCCCGGGCGGCGTGGATGTCGCGCATGTCGTTCATGCCGCAGATGCCCTTCAGGCCGCTTTGCTTGTTGAGCATGGCGTCGATTTCCTTGACGCCCATGCCCGTCTGCTCGGCGATGAAGGGGATGATGGCCGGGTCGATGTCGCCGCAGCGGGTGCCCATCATCACGCCGGCCAGGGGCGTCAGGCCCATGGAGGTGTCCACGCAGCGCCCGGCCTTGACGGCGGACAGGCTGCACCCGTTGCCCAGGTGGGCGATGATGCAGTTCAGCTCCGCCGGGGCCTTGCCCAGGATGCGCGCGGCCTCCTTGGCGACGAACTTGTGGGAGGTGCCGTGAAAGCCGTAGCGCCGGATGCGGTGGCGCTCGTACATCTCGTAGGGCAGCGGGTAGATGAAGGCCTCGCGCGGCATGGTCTGGTGGAACTCGGTGTCGAACACGGCCACCTGGGGCACGCCGGGCATGAGCTCCTGGGCGACCTCGATACCGGCCAGGTTGGCCGGGTTGTGCAGCGGCCCGATGGGGATGTTGGCGCGGATGGCGTCCTTCACGGCGTCGTCCACGGCCATGGGCATGTACAGCGTCTCGCCGCCCTGGAGCACGCGGTGGCCGACGGCGTAAATCTCGCCCATGTCGGCGACGGCGCCCAGTTCGGGGTCGGTCAGCAGGCCCACCAGCAGGTTCATGCCCTGCTTGTGGTCGGCAATGGGCTGTTCGATGGTCTTCCTGGCCTCGGCGTCCGTGCCGGGGGCCTTCTTGTGGGTCAGCGAGCCCATGGGCTCGCCGATGCGCTCGACCACGCCCGAGGCCATGACGGCCCGGGTCTCCATGTTCAGGAGCTGGTATTTGATGGACGAGCTTCCGGAATTGATGACAAGCACTTGCATGACTAGATGAGCCCCTTCTCGGCCTGGGCCTGGATGGCGGTGATGGCCACGGTGTTGACGATGTCGGGCACGGTGCAGCCGCGCGAGAGGTCGTTGACGGGCTTGTTCAGGCCCTGGAGCACCGGGCCGATGGCCACGGCGCCCGCGCTGCGCTGCACGGCCTTGTAGGTGTTGTTGCCGGTGTTCAGGTCGGGGAAGATGAAGACCGTGGCGCGCCCGGCCACGTCGGAGCCGGGCATCTTGGCCTTGGCGACCTCGGGGTCCACGGCGGCGTCGAACTGGAGCGGCCCCTCGATGGGGAAGCGTCCGGCGGCGCGCTCGCGGGCGATCTCCGTGGCGCGGGTGACCTTTTCCACTTCCTCGCCCGAGCCGGACTTGCCGGTGGAGTAGGACAGCATGGCCACGCGCGGCTCGATGCCGAAGACCCGGGCCGTCTCCGCCGAGGACAGGGCGATTTCGGCCAACTGCTCGGCGTTGGGGTTCGGGATCACGGCGCAGTCGCCGTAGACGTGCACCCGGTCGCGCAGGCACATCAGGAACACGCTGGACACCAGCCCCGCCCCGGGCTTGGTCTTCACGAACTCGAAGGCCGGGCGGATGGTGTGGGCCGTGGTGTTCTCCGCGCCGGAGACCATGCCGTCGGCCTGGCCCAGGTGGACCATCATCGTCCCGAAGTAGGTCGGGTCGAGCATCCGGTCGCGGGCGTCCTCCTCGCGGATGCCCTTGTGCCTGCGGGCCTCGAAGTAAGCCTGGGCGTACTGGTCCAGCAGCGGGCTGGAGTTGGGGCACACGAAGTCCACCCCCGGGCCCAGGGCCAGGCCCAGCTCGGAGATGCGCGTCTCCATGCGCGCGCAATCGCCGAGCAGCACCAGCTCGGCCACGCCCCGGCGCGACAGGATGTCCGCCGCGCGCAGGATGCGCTCGCTCTCGCCCTCGGGCAGCACGATGCGCATCTTGTGCGACTTGGCGCGCTCCACCAGGGTGTACTCGAACATCTTGGGCGTGACCTTGCCCGAGCGGACCTGGCCCAGGCGCTCGCGCAGCTCGGCCACGTCCACGCAGGCCTCGAAGTTGCCCAGGGCCGAGGCGATCTTGCGCTCGTCCTCGGGGGCGATGCGCCCGTAGAGCTCGGAGAGCAGCCGCGTGGTCTTGAAGGTGTTGCCCTCGGCGCAGAGGATGGGCACGGGCACGCCCGTCCAGCCCTCGATGAGCCGGTGCACGTTCACCGAGGGCGTGAGCCCGCCGGTGAGCAGGATGCCGGAAATGTCGGGGTACGAGGACGACAGCCGGGAGGCCAGGCTGGCCAGGATGATGTCCTCGCGGTCGCCGGGGGTGATGATCAGGCTGCCCTGCTGGATGTACTCCAGGAAGTTGCCCACCTGCATGGCGGCGATGACGTAGTCCTCGACCAGGGTGTCCAGGCGGCCGTGGCCGTAGAGCACGTCGGCCGCGAGCCACTTGCGCACGTCGCCCATGGTCGGGTTGCCCAGGCTGGCGTCCTCGGGAATGGTGTAGACCAGAAGCGGCTGCTTGGTGCGCAACTGGCTGCGCAGGCCCTGGGCGATGGAGGCGGCTGCGGGGCCTTCCACGCGGTTGACCACGCAGGCCACCAGATCCAGGCCCTTTTCCTCCAGGGCCTCGATGATGAGCTGGGTGGAGTCCAGGACTTCCTTCTCGCCCTTGCCGCGACCGCTGGCGACCAGCAGCACCGGCGCGCCCAGGTTGGCGGCGATGTCGGCGTTGATCTCGAACTCGAAGGCCGGGTTCTGGCCCTGAAAATCGGTGCCCTCGCAGAGCACGAAATCGTACTCGGCCTCCAGGGCCTTGTACTTGTTCAGAATGTTTTCCAAAAGCAGCGCGTGGCGCCCGGTGTTGATGAGCTGGCGCGCCTCGCTCAGGGTGTAGGCGAAGGTCGCCTCGTAGGGCACGTCAAGGTTGTAGTGGGTCAACAACAGACGAATGTCGTGATCGGGCTTGCCGTCCACATTGTCGTTGATGATCGGCCTGAAGAAGGCCACCTTGCGGACCTTGCCTAGGAGCAGTTGCATCACGCCCAACGCGATGGCGGATTTGCCGCTTCGCGTCTCCGTGGCCGTGATGTAGAGGTTGTTGGACATTGCTTTTCGTTCTCCTTGTCCTTTGAAGCGACCGGGGCGGGCAACACGCCCGCCCCGGCCCGGATCAGTCGATGGTTTCCGCGTATATCTCCACGGGGTGGCGCACCGCGATGCGGTCGCCAGCCTGAGACAGCATATCGCTTATCTGCATCATGCACGCAGGGCAACCCGTGGCGACCACATCGGCCTTGGAGGCCACGATGTTGTCGCGCTTGCGGCGGCCGATGCTGCGCGACACCTCGTAGTGCGCCAGGTTGAAGCTGCCGCCGCAGCCGCAGCAGCGGTCGGCCTCGGCCATCTCCACCAGCTCGTACTCGCGGTTGGCGGCCAGAAGCGTGCGCGGCTGCTTGCGCACGCCCAGGCTCTTGGCCAGGTGGCAGGGGTCGTGCACGGTGACGCGCGTGCCCCCGGTGGGCTTGTCCACGGCGGTGACGCCGACCTTGTCCACCAGGAACTGGTTCACGTCCATGGCCTTTTCGGACATGGCCAGCACCTGGGCCCTGGTGGTGGGGTCGAAGCCGTCCACGAACTTGGGCCACAGTTCCTTGATGGTCGCCGTGCACGTGGCGCACGGGGTGATCAGCACGTCGTAGCTGCCCTTGGCGAAGACCTTGGCGTTGGCCGCCACGAGCTTCTCGTAGGACTCGCGGTCGCCCGAGGACAGCGCGGGGATGCCGCAGCAGGACTGCCCGGCGGGCAGGTAGACGCCCACGCCGTGGTGGGCCATGACCTTCAGCACCGCGTGGCCGACGCGCGGAAACATCTTGTCCACCACGCAGCCGGGGAAGAAGGCCACCTTGAGCCCCGAGGCGCCGGGGGCCGTGTCCAGCGAAGGCACGGCGCTGTGCAGCGGCTCCTTGGCCAGGGACAGGAAGTGCCGGTCGCCGATGACCGGCGAGAGCCACTGCGAGCACGACGAGCCGATGAGGTCGTTCACAGGCCTGCTGAACACGCCCTGGAAGCGCGCCGCGATGCTCACCAGCGAGTTGAACAGCGCCGGGCGGGTCAGCATGCCCTTGAGGATCACCTTCTTGACCGGAGACAGGCCCATGTAGGTGTTCACGATGATGCGGGCCTTGAGGAAGATGTCCATGATCTTCACGCCGCTGGGGCAGTTGGCCGCGCAAGACCCGCACAGCAGGCACTTGTTGAGCTTCTCCTGCACGCCCTTGGCGTCGGCGATCATCTCCTTGGCCAGGTTTTCCAGCAGCGCGATCTTGCCGCGCGTCACGTCCGCCTCGTTGAGCGACTCCGCGAACACCGGACAGACCGCCTGGCACATCCCGCACTTCATGCAGGCCACCATCTGGTCGTCCAGCTCCTGGAGCATCTGGGCGAGCTTGTGCAAATCGGCCATTCCCTTACCCTCCGATGATCTTGCCGGGGTTCAGGATGCCCTTGGGATCCACGGCCTTTTTGAGTGCCTTGGCGTAGGCGATGGTGGCGGCGGAGGTCTCCTTCTCCAGCCACTTGGCCTTGGCCAGGCCGATGCCGTGCTCGCCCGACAGGGTGCCCTTGAAGGACAGGGCCACGTCGAAGATCTCGTCCACGGCCTCTTCCACGCGGTGGAACTCGTTCTTGTCGCGCTTGTCGCACATGATGGTCGGGTGCAGGTTGCCGTCGCCCGCGTGGCCGAAGGTGCCGATGGTCAGATCGTACTTCTTGGCGATGGCGTTGATGGCCTTGATCATGGCCGGGATCTTGGAGCGCGGCACGGTGGCGTCCTCGAGCACGGTGGTGGGCTTGGCGCGGGCCAGGGCGGGCAGCGCGGCGCGGCGGGCCTCCCACAGCTTGTTGCGCTCGGCCTCGTCCTTGGCGGCCTTGACATCGGTGGCGCCGGTCTTTTTGCAGATGGCCACCACCTTCTCCGCCTCTTCTGCCACCTGACCGGGGTGGCCGTCCACCTCGATGAGCAGGATGGCCTGGGCGTCGCGGGGCAGACCGGCCTTGGTGAAGTCCTCCACCAGGTTGATGGTCACGTTGTCCAGCAGCTCCAGGGTGCAGGGCACGATCTTGGCGGCGATGATGGCCGCCACGGTGGCCGAAGCCTTGTCCACGTCGTCGAACAGGGCCATCATGGCCTTGTTGGCCGCCGGCGGCGGCACGAGCTTCAGGATGATCTCGTTGAACACGCCCAGGGTGCCCTCGCTGGCCACCTGGAGCGCCGAAAGGTTCAGGCCGGTGACGCACTTGACCGTGCGCGAGCCGGACTTGACCAGTTCGCCGTTCACGTCGAAGAAATCGACGCCCATGACGTAGTCCTTGGTCACGCCGTACTTCAGGCCGCGCAGGCCCCCGGCGTTCTCGGCCACGTTGCCGCCCAGGGTGGACACGGCCTGGGAGCCCGGGTCCGGCGGGTAGAACAGGCCGCGCTTGGCGACCTCGGCGGCGAACTTCGCGGTGACCACGCCGGGCTGGACCACGGCGTACAGGTCCTCCTCGTTGATCTCCACGATCTTGTTCAGGGCGTTGGTCAGCAGAACGATGCCGCCCTTGTGGGGAATGGTGCCGCCCGAAAGGTTGGTTCCGGAACCGCGCGGAGTGACGGGCAGTCCGTTCTCGTTGCACAGCCGCACGACCTTGCCCAGCTCCTCGCTGGTGGTCGGGCGCACGGCAAATTCGGGAACAACCGGGTCGAGGACGGCGGAATCGTAGGAGTACGAGTGCCGGTCGGCCTCGCTCTCCAGCACGTTTTCCTTGCCGACGATGGCCTGGAATTCCTTGATCAACGCATTGCTGGGCATGGGACTCACTCTCCTGGAATCGCAGGGGTTCCGTATGGGTTGGAGTTGTCCGCCGGGGCCGGGCGGGCCCGGCCCCGGCGGATTCTTTCAATTGCCTGTCAGCGTGCCGGGCCTAGTACAGGTGCGGCAGGAACACGAAGGACATCAGGCTGGCCACGATGCCCACGACGATGCCGTAGAGCAGGAAGGGCCACACGGTGCGGCGCAGGATCGGGCCTTCCATGCCGGACAGACCCACCACGGCGCACACGGCCACGATGTTGTGGATGCAGATCATGTTGCCCATGGCGCCACCGGCGGCCTGGGCGGCCACGATGATCTGGCGCGGCAGGTCGAGCTGCGCCGCCACGCCCCACTGGAACTCGGCGAACAGCAGGTCGGACACGGTGTTGGAGCCGGTGATGAACGCACCCAGGCCGCCCACGTAGGAGGCGAACATGGGCCAGGCGTTGCCCGCGATGCCCGCCACGGCCTGGGCCATGGCCAGCGGCATGGAGGGGTAGCCGCCGGGGTTCAGGGCCGCGTCGGCCACGCCGGAACCGCGGAATATGGACACCAGGGCCACGGCGAAGAACAGGGCGATGGTCGGGTTCTTCATCTTGGCGAAGGACTCAACCCAGGCCTTCTTGGCCTCGGCGCCGGGCATGCCGTGGATGGCGATGGTCAGCAGGGCCACCAGCATGAACGGAATGGTGCCGGGCAGGTAGAGGTAGTCGATGGAGGCGGACACGCCCTTGAAGCCCAGGATGTCGGCGAAGAGAATCTTCTGCGACGCCAGCCAGCCCTTGAGGCCCAGCTCGGGGATACGGGTCAGCACCAGGATCAGGCCGATGAGGATGTAGGGCAGCCAGGCCTTGAACTGGCTCATGTGGGCCTTGAACTCGCAGGTGTCGGAACCCTTGATCTCACCGGTCCATTCGGGATCCCACTTCTCGGTGGGGCCGAAGTCCCAGGTTTCCTTGGGCACGCAGAAGCCCTTCTTGGCGCCGGCGATGATGATGCCCAGGCCGACCAGACCGCCGATGAGCGACGGGAACTCGGGGCCGACCAGCCAGGCGAAGACCAGGTAGGGCACCACGAAAGCCACGGCGGCGAACACGCAGAACTGCCAGGCCTTGAAGCCGTCGCTCCAGGAGCGCTTGGGCCCGAAGAAGCGGGTGATGAAGCCGAGCATGAAGATGGGCAGGAGGAAGATCATCGGCAGGTGCAGCAGGGTCGCCCAGTGGCCGATGACGGCGTTGAACTCGCCCATGGAGGTGAAGTTCAGGCCGGGCACGGTGTTCACCGCTTCGGTGACCAGCGGGTTCAGGAACTTCAGGCCGAGCAGGATGGGCGTGCCCACCGCGCCGAAGGTCACGGGGAAGGAGTTGAACACCAGGCAGATGACCGCGGCGGCCAGGGGCGGGAAGCCCAGGCTGAGCAGCAGCGGGGCAGCCAGGGCCGCCGGGGTGCCGAAGCCGGCCGCGCCCTCGATGAAGGCCGCGAACATGTAGCCGATGATGATCGCCTGCACGCGCCGGTCGGCGGAGACGTTCTGCATCCCGTACTGGATGGTCTCCATGCCGCCGGAGTATTTGAGGGTGTACAGGATGACGATGGCGCCGAAGACGATAATCAGGATGCCGATGGCCGTGACAATGCCCTGCAGAGTCAGGGCCGTCAGGTAGCTCACGGGCAGATTCCAGACCGTCAGGCCGCCCAGGACGCACACAAACCAGGCCAGGGGCATGGCTTTGGTGGCGGGCCAGCGCATGCCCACCATCAGGACCAGGGCCACTGCGATGGGCAGGGCCGCAACCAGTGCCAGAACACCAATTGACATAACAGGCTCCTTGAAAGGGGTTGAAGGTGAACGAAAAGCGAGACCCATTAAACAAGGAATGTGCCAAGTGGCGTGATGGCGAGAAGAGCAAGTGATACCGGAGAGATAGAGGAGGCACGCCATATGGGGCCACAGATGCGGGGCGGCACCGTCCGGAAAAACGGACACCCGGGCGCCGGGCGGCGCCCTCCCCGCCGGGGCCGGAGCCCGGCACGGCGGCCCCTGGCCCCCGGGGCCGCCGCGGAAGGTCGATTTGCGCCAATACTATCAAAGTGTGCGTCGATGGCAACCTGCGTCCCCGTTTTCGGACGCGGGGCCCGCGTCCGGAAAAACGGACTGCCGCGCGAAGGACAAAAAAACGGGGCGGCGCCGTGGCGCCGCCCCGTGTGAAGGCGGATTCCGGGGTCAGGCCCCGGGGTCGGCCAGGCTACTTGCCCGCCCGGCCATCGTCGCAGGGCTCGCCCGCCTTGGGGGCGTGCTCGGCGACGGCGGCAACCTCGCAGCCCTCGCCCTTTCCGGCGGGAGCCTTGGCGGGCTTGCCCGCGCCGGTCGCCGTGACGGGCGCGGCCTCGGCCATGTTGCGCAGCATCTCATAGCGCACGAGGTAGTCGGCCTCGATGCGCGCGCGCAGCTTCTTGGACTCCTCGGGGAAGCTCCGCTCGAGCTGGCCGTAGCGGTTCTCGCCGGAGAGGAACTCCTGGAGCGTGCCGTCGGGGGCCTTGGACTCCAGGATGAACGGGTTCTTGCCCTCGTCGGCGAGCTGCGGGTTGAAGCGGTACAGCGGCCAGTAGCCGGACTTCACGGCCAGCTCCTGCTCGAGCTGGGTCTTGCCCATGCCCTTGCGGATGCCCTGGTTGATGCACGGCGCGTAGGCGATGAGCAGCGAGGGGCCGGGGTAGGCCTCGGCCTCGGCCAGGGCCTTCATGAACTGCTGCTTGTTGGCGCCCATGGCCACGGAGGCCACGTACACGTAGCCGTAGGTCATGGCCATGCGGCCGAGATCCTTCTTGCCGGTCTTCTTGCCCGAGGCGGCGAACTTGGCGATGGAACCCACCGGGGTGGCCTTGGAGGACTGGCCGCCGGTGTTGGAGTACACCTCGGTGTCCAGCACCAGGACGTTGACATCCTCGCCGGAGGCCAGGACGTGGTCCAGGCCGCCGTAGCCGATGTCGTAGGCCCAGCCGTCGCCGCCGAAGATCCACACGGACTTCTTGGTGAACAGATCTTCCATGGCCGCGATTTCGCGCAGGGACTCGGGGCCGTGGCAGGTGCAGACCATGTCGCGGATCTGGTCGCCGTATTCGCGGGACTTCTCGGCGTCGTCCTTGTTCTCCAGCCAGCCGCGCATGGCGGTGGCCAGCTCCTCGGGCAGTTCGCCCTCCAGGGCCTTGCCCACGAGCTGGGCCAGCTTGGCCCGGCGCTGCTTCACGGCCATGCCCATGCCGAAGCCGAACTCGGCGGCGTCCTCGAACAGGCTGTTGCCCCAGGTGGGGCCGTAGCCGTCGCGGTTGACGCAGTACGGCGTGGTCGGGGCGCTGGCGCCCCAGATGGAGGAGCAGCCCGTGGCGTTGGCGACGATCATCCGCTCGCCGAAGAGCTGGGTGATGACCTTGACGTAGGGCGTTTCGCCGCAGCCCGCGCAGGCGCCGGAGAACTCCATGAGCGGCGTGTAGAGCTGGCTGCCCTTGACGGTGTCGCGCTTGAACAGGCCTTCCTTGGGCGCGATGTGCGCCTCGGCGAAGGCCAGGTTGGGCACCTGCCCGGGGGTCTGGGTGTCGATGGGCCGCATGACCAGGGCCTTCTCCTTGGCCGGGCAGATGTCGGCGCAGTTGCCGCAGCCCAGGCAGTCCTCGGAGTAGACCTGGATGCGGAAGTGCATGCCTTTGACTTCCTTGCCCTTGGCTTCCAGGGTGGTGAAGGAGGCCGGAGCGCCTTCGAGCTCCTCGGCGGTGGCCAGCACGGGGCGGATGGCCGCGTGGGGGCAGACGAAGGAGCACTGGTTGCACTGGATGCAGTTGTCGGCGATCCACTCGGGCACGTTGATGGCCACGCCGCGCTTCTCGAACTGCGAGGTGGCGACGGGGAACAGGCCGTCGGGCTCGAAGGCCGACACGGGCAGGCCGTCGCCCTTCTGGGCCAGGATGGGCCGGACCACGTTCTTGATGAAGTCGGGATCGGCGTCGTGGGCGGCGGCGGCGTCACCGGCCTGGGCCCAGGCGGCGGGCACGGCGATCTCGTGCAGGGCGCCCACGGCGGCGTCCACCGCGGCGTGGTTCATGTTGACGATCTTGTCGCCCTTCTTGCCGTAGGTCTTCTTGATGGCGTCCTTGAGCAGGGCCACGGCCTTCTCGAAGGGCAGCACGCCCGCCAGCTTGAAGAAGGCGGTCTGCATGACCATGTTGATGCGCCCGCCCAGGCCGGCCTCGGAGGCGATCTTCACGGCGTCCACGGTGTAGAACTTGAGCTGCTTGCGGGCGATGTCGCGGCGCAGAGCGGCGGGCAGCTTCTCGTCCATCTCCTCCACGGTCCAGGGGCAGTTGAGCACGAAGGTGCCCCCGGTCTTGATGCTGGCCAGCAGGTCGTACTGGTTCACGTAGGCCGGGTTGTGGCAGGCCACGTAGTCGGCGCTGGTGACCAGGTAGGTGGACTGGATGGGCTTCTCGCCGAAGCGCAGGTGCGACACGGTGATGCCGCCGGACTTCTTGGAATCGTAGGCGAAGTAGCCCTGGGCGTAGAGGTCGGTGTTGTCGCCGATGATCTTGATGGCGCTCTTGTTGGCGCCCACGGTGCCGTCGGAGCCCAGGCCCCAGAACTGGCACTGCACGGTGCCCGCCGGGGTGGTGTCGATGACTTCCTCCACGTCCAGCGAGGAGTGGGTCACGTCGTCCACGATGCCCACGGTGAAGTGGTTCCTGGGCTGGGTGGCCAGCATGTTGTCGTACACGGCCTTGCCCATGGCCGGGGTGAACTCCTTGGAGCCCAGGCCGTAGCGCCCGGCGACGAGGGTCGGGGCGCTGCCGTGCTGCATGAAGGCGGTGCACACGTCCTGGTAGAGCGGGTCGCCCAGGGCGCCCGGCTCCTTGGTGCGGTCGAGGATGGTCACGCAACCGCAGGTGGCGGGCAGGGCGGCCAGGAAGGCCTCGGTGACGAAGGGGCGGAACAGGCGAACCTTGAGCAGGCCCACGCGCTGGCCCTGGGCGTTCAGGTAGTTGACCACCTCTTCCAGGGTCTCGCAGGCGGAGCCCATGGCGATGACCACGCGGTCGGCCTCGGGGTGGCCCACGTAGTCGAACAGGTGGTACTTGCGCCCGGTGATGGAGGTGACCTTCTTCATGCTGGAGGTCACGATGCCGGGCACGTCGTTGTAGTAAGGGTTGGCGGCTTCGCGGCCCTGGAAGTAGATGTCGGGGTTCTGGGCGGTGCCGCGAATCTCGGGGTGCTCGGGGTTCATGCCCCGGGCGCGGAAGTCCTCGATGGCCTGCCAGTTGACGATCTTTTTGATGTCCTCGTAGTCGATGACCTCGACCTTCTGGATCTCGTGGGAGGTGCGGAAGCCGTCGAAGAAATGCAGGAAGGGCACGCTGGACTCGATGGCCGACAGGTGGGCCACCAGGGCCATGTCCATGGCCTCCTGGACCGAACCGGAAGCCAGCATGGCGAAGCCGGTCTGGCGGCAGGCCATCACGTCCTGGTGGTCGCCGAAGATGGACAGGGCGTGGGCGGCGACGGCGCGGGCGGTGACGTGGAACACGCCGGGCAGCAGCTCGCCGGAAATCTTGTACATGTTGGGAATCATCAGGAGCAGGCCCTGGGAGGCGGTGAACGTGCTGGTGAGCGCGCCGCCGGCCAGCATGCCGTGGACCGCGCCCGCGGCGCCCGCCTCGGACTGCATCTGCTTCACGTCGCAGGTCTGCCCGAACAGGTTCAGGCGGCCCTGGGCGGCCCAGTCGTCGGCCAGCTCGCCCATGGGCGTGGACGGGGTGATGGGGTAGATGGCGGCGCAGTCGGACAGCGCATAGGCGATATGCGCGGCCGCGGTGTTGCCGTCCATCGTCTTCATGTTTTTCGACATAGGTACCTCTCCTTTATTTTTGCATCACGAGAAAACTTGGGGTGCGGCGCCTGCTCCAGGCCCGGGCAGGTTCGCCCCGGGGCGCCGTAAACAAGAAACGTGCCAGTCCCCGGCGAACGAGTGGTAGTACGAACGAGGACTGTTTGTCCACTCAAACAAGGCCCTTCGGCCCGCTCCCGCGCCTCCGCCGTCCGGAAAAGCGGACACGGGGAAGCCTACTCATTTTCTGACCGAGAACAAGGGCCAGAGCAAGACAATAATCGGTGAAAGGCGCCAGGGGCTCGGCGACCGTCATTCACGCCCCGCCACCGGCCGGGTCCGGCCCGTCCGGGGCATGCTCCCGCCGGGCCCGGGGCCGCGCCGCCCTACTCCGGGGCCTGGCCGATGCCGTTCTTCTTGAGCAGGGCGTAGAAATGCGAGCGCGACAGGCCCGAATCGCGCAGGATGGCCTTGATGTTCGCGCCGTGCATGGCCAGCAGGTATTCCAGGTAGCGCCGCTCCATTTCGTTCTTGAATTCCTTGAGCGAGGGCGTGCGCCGGGCGAAGAAGGGGTCCATGGCCCCGGTTTCGGCGTCCGCCCCGGACAGAGGGGCGGCCGGGGGGGCGGCCGGAGGCTGCGGCGCGGCGGATTCGGCCCGCGAAACCCCGGCGGGCTCCGGAACGGGCGCGGGCCAGGGCCCCGGGGGACGCCCGCCCGGGTGCCCCAGGGACGCCTTGGTGACCTGGATGCGGATCTCCTGGGGCAGGTGCATGGCGTACAGGGTCCGCTCCTCCCCGGCGGCCACGCAGGCGCGCTCCAGCACGTTGAACAGCTCGCGCACGTTGCCCGGCCATCGGTAGGCGGCCAGGACCTCGAAAAAATCCGACCCGAAGCCCTTGAGAGGCATGCCGTACTGCTCGCACAGGCGGCTGACGTGGAACATGGCCAGGGGTTTCAGGTCCGCCTTGCGCGTGCGCAGCGGCGGAAGGTGGATGCTGATGGTCTTGAGCCGGAAGAGCAGGTCCTCGCGGAAGGTTCCGGCCTGGACCATGGCTTCGAGGTTGCGGTTGGTGGCGGCGACGATGCGGAAATCGCTCTCCACCTCGCGGGTTTCGCCCACGGGGCGGAAGCGCTTTTCCTGGAGCACGCGCAGGAAGGATTTCTGCAGCGTCAGGGGCATCTCGCCGACCTCGTCCAGGAAGAGCGTCCCGCCGTCGGCCAGCTTGACCAGCCCGATGCGGTCCTCGTTGGCTCCGGTGAAGGAGCCCTTGCGGTGGCCGAACAGGATGGACTCGACCAGGGTTTCGGTCAGCGACGCGCAGTCCACGACCACGAAGCGGCCCTCGCGGCGGGGGCTGTTCTCGTGGATGGTGCGGGCGGCCAGCTCCTTGCCCGTGCCGGTTTCGCCGGTGATGAGCGCGCCGGAGTGACTGCGCGCGGCCTGGGCGATGAAGTCGAAGACCTGCTTCATGGCCGGGCCGCGCCCGACCATGTGCTCCAGGTTCAGGGCCACCACGGGCGCGGCGCCGCGCTTTTCCTGGCGGTACTTGAGCGCCCGCTGCACCGAGAGCATGGTCTGCTTGATGGGCGAGGGCTTGACCAGATAATCCCAGACCCCGCGCTGGATGGCCAGCTCGGCACCGTCGGGGTCGCCCTGGCCGGTGAGGATGATGACCTCGGGCGCGCCGGGGGCGGCCTTGATCTCGGGCAGGCGCTCCAGGCCGTTGCCGTCGGGCAGGCGCACGTCGAGGAACACCAGGTCGAACCCGCCGTCCTGCAGGGCCGCCAGGCCCTCGGCCAGGGTGCCCGCCGCCTCGCAGGCCAGCATCATCCGCGAGATGAGGCTGCACATGGTGCCGCGCACCTCGGGGTCGTCGTCGATGACCAGGATGCGGCTGCCCATGAGATTGTCGGAGCTAGTCGTCATTGGTCCGCAACACCTCGCGCAGGGCTTCGGAAAGGATGTTCCTGTCGTAGGGTTTCAGCAGGATGCGCGCCACGTTGGGCAGGCCCGAGGCCAGGGCCACGGCGCGCTCGCGCCCCGAGACCATGAGCACCGGCACGCCCGGCACGCGCCGCTCCAGTTCCCGGGCCAGCTCCACGCCGGACAGCCCGGGCATGTCGAAATCCGTAATCACCGCGTCGAACCCGTCGGGGTCGCCGTCCACGGCCTCCAGGGCCTCGCGCGCGTCGCGCGCCGGGGTCACGGTGTAGCCCAGGGATTCCAGCACCCGGGGGATGGTCTCGTACTGGTCCTCGTCGTCCTCCACGAAGAGCACGTGCCCGGTGCCGGTCTGGGCGTCGGCCGGGGCCAGGGGCCGGGCGACGCCCTCGGCGTCGGTCACCGGGATGTGCACCGTGAAGGCCGTGCGCTCGTTGGGCGCGCTCTCCACCTCGATGGACCCCCGGTGGCCCTTGATGATGCCCATGACCACCGCCAGCCCGAGGCCCGTGCCCTCGGCCTTGCCCTTGGTGGTAAAGAACGGGTCGAAGATCTTGTCCACGATGGCCGGGGAAACGCCGGGGCCGTTGTCCACCACCTGGAGCCGAAGGTAGCACCCCGGGGTCACGTTGCGCAATTCCGCCGCCGAGGGGTCCAGCTCGGCCACGTCGAGGTGGATTTCCATGCGCCCGCCCGTCTCGCGCAGGGTCTGGAAGGCGTTGGTGGTCAGGTTCATCACGATCTGGTTGATCTGCGCCGGGTCGGCCATGACGGCGGGCAGGTCCTCGCGCACATGGGAAACGATCTCGATATTGCGCGGCAGGGAGGCCTTGAGCAGGCCCAGGGCGTCGCGCAGCACCTCCTGGATGGCCGTGGGCTGAAAGCCCTCCTGGGAGGGCTTGGAGAAGGTCAGAATCTGCTTGACCAGCCCGCTGCCGCGCCGCGCCGCGCGCAGGCAGCGCTCCAGGTCCTGCCCCGCGGCGGTGTCGGGGTCGATGTCCATGAGCGCCAGCTCGGTGGAGTTGATGATGGAAGTCAGGATGTTGTTGAAGTCGTGGGCGATGCCCCCGGCCAGGGTGCCGATGGCCTCCATCTTCTGCGATTGCAGGAGCTGGCGCTCCAGGTTGGCCTCGCGGGTCACGTCCTCGGCGGTGGACAGGGTGCCGACCACGGCCCCGCGCTTGTCGCGCAGGGGCACCTTGCGGATTTCCAGCACCCGGGCCTCGCCCCGGGCGTTGTGGACCTGCTTGCGCGCCCGGCGCATGGGCCGCTCGGTGCGGATGACCTCGCGGTCGCGCTCGGAAACCCAGGCCGCGAACTCGCGCGGCGGCAGGAGCACGTCGTCGGTCTGCCCGCGCACGCCGGGAATCTCGGCGATGCCGAAAAACTCGCTGAAGTAGCGGTTGGCGCCCAGGTAGCGCTGGCGCCGGTCCTTCCAGCAGACCAGTTGCGGAATGGTGTCCATCAGGATTTCCTGGAAGGACAACTGGTCGTGCATCGTCCGCTCGGCCTCGCGGCGGCGCATGATGTTCATGGCCAGCAGCACCAGCACGCCCAGCAGAACCACGAAGCCCACGGCGATGGTCCACACGATCTGTTTGTCCAGCTCGTAGAAGGCCTTGGGTTCGTTGATGATGATGCTGTCCTTGGGCAGGGCTTCGAGGGGAATGTGCTGGCGATTGAGTTCGTTGTAGTCGAAGCCGTAGCGCGTCTCGGCGTCGTAGATCACCGGCAGTTGGGCCAGGGGCGTGCCGGAAAGCAGTTTCAGGGCCATCTCCGCCGCGCGCTTGCCGTGGGCGCGGCCCGAAATGAGCTTGCCGCCCACGATGCCGTGGCCCAGCAGGAACTCCCAGCTCGAATACATGGGCGCGTCGGTGTGGGCGCGCACGATGCCCAGCACCTCCTGGGCCGAGGCGAAGCGCCCGCCCACGCTCTGGTAGAAGGGAATGAAGTAGTAGAAGGTGTCGGGCGGGGTTTCGCGCACCCGGGCCCGGATTTCCTCCAGGCTGAACTGGGTCCAGGCATCGAAGGCCAGGCGCCCGCCGAAGGTTGCGGCGCCCTCGCGGACCTGGTTCAGGATCGCCAGGCCCGTGCCCGAGCGGTCGCCGATGGCCACCACCCGGCTGCGCCCGGGGTGCAGGCGCAGGGCCAGGGCCAGAGTCTCGGCCACGTCGTAGTTCTCGACCACGCCGGTGATGGCCCGGCCCGCGACGCGCTCGGGGTGGAAGTCGTTGACCCCGCAGAAGACCACGGGAACACCCGGAAAAAGCTTGTCGCCGTAGTCGAGGATGAAGTCGTAGGCGTTGTTGTCCGAAACCAGGATCAGATCGAAGCGCGTGGTGCTGAACTTGCGGGCGTAAAGGTCCACCAGCAGCGGGCGCACGTGGTCCAGCTCGTACTTCTTGAAATCCTGGTATTCCACCTGGACCTCGATGTCCGGATGGCGGTCGAGCACGCTGCGGATGCCGTACAGGATGTCGTCGGACCAGGCATAGCCCTGGTGGTAGGAGTTCAGGTAGAGCACCCGGGCGCGCAGGGTGCTGGACACCTTGTGCGGCGCGGGCACCGGCAGGCCGGGGGGCAGGTCCGGCTCCAGGGACAGGGCCGCCAGGGGCCGGATCAGTCCGCTGTCCGGAAAAACGGACAACATCCCGATGCAGAACAGGGCCAGCGACAGGGCCAGGGTCCGGGTCCAGCCCGGGGCGATGGACAAAAATCTTTTCATTCCAGGGTGTTCTCCTGCCAGAACGGGCCATTGCCGCCCGCTGCGGCAGCCATGAAGTACAAGAAGCGTTCCACCCGGGGCGCGAAGGCGCACAGGCTGTGCCGCCCTGCGGCGCATCGTCCCGCAACCGGCAACGGCCGCCAAGCCCGGCCTCCGGGAGCGCCCCGGGGTGCGCCATGATAGCGCCCCGGGCCGTTCCCGGGAAGGGACGACGGCCTTTCAGGCCCCCTGGTCCGGCGGACCGTCCGGTGGGCCGCCATGCCCCCGGCGGCCGTGGGCGAAGTCCGGGGCATAGAGCCGCGAGGGCGTCCCGGCCCGGTCCTGTCCGGGCAGAACCAGGAAGACCACCTGCCCGCCCCAGCCCTGCCCGGCCACGGCCTCGGCCAGCCCGTCCACAGTGGTGCGCAGCACGGCGCCGTCGGGCCAGCCCACGCGGTGCCCGGCGACCACGCAGGTCTGCGGGGCCAGCCCCCCGGCCAGCAGTTCGCGGCGGACCTCCCCGGCCAGGGTGGCCGAAAGGTACACGGCCAGGGAGCAGCCCCGGGCCGCGAAGGCCCGCAGGGCTTCGGCCTCGGGCACCGGTGTGCGCCCCGGAGCGCGGGTGATGACCAGCGACTGCGTGGCCCCGGGCACGGTGAAGCCCACCCCGGCCATGGCCGCCGCGGCAAAGGCCGCCGTGACTCCGGGCACGATCTCCCAGGCCACGCCTTCGGCGTCCAGCAGCGCGGCCTGCTCGGCCACGGCGCCGTAGAGCGAGGGATCGCCCGTGTGCACCCGCACGGCCAGCCCCCCGGCGCGCACGGTGTCCATAAGCAGGGCATGGGTCTCGGCCAGGGTCAGGGGCGCAGAATCCTTCACGCGCGCCCCGGGCCGCGCGCAGGCCACGGCCTCGGGCGGCACCAGCGATCCGGCGTAGAGCACCAGATCGGCCCGTGCGATGAGATCGCGGCCCTTGACGGTGATGAGGTCCGGGTCCCCGGGGCCCGCGCCGATGAAATACACTTGGGTCATTGCGTGTCCTCCCGCCCGGCGATCATGCCGCCGGGCGCGCCCTTTGTCCACGCCGCGCGCTCATGCGCGGCCCCCGGGCCCGCCACCAGCCCGCCGGGGCTATCCACGTCACGCCGCGCGCCCCTTGCGCTGCCTCCGGCCTCCCGACGCTCCGGCGCGCAAGGCCGCGCCGGAACGCGCAGCAGTCGCGTCATGCGCAACATCCCGCCGCGCAAAGGCCTGGCAACACCGGGCCCGCCCTCCGGGACGCCGCCGCGCGAAAAATCCGTCCGCCCTATTGACTATGATTTTCATTTTCAATAAACTTCCCTCCAGTGGCCAGGGCTGCCCCGGCCGTCGGGTCCGGATCGCTCCCCGGGCCCGGCTCGGGGCAGCCCGCCCAAAAGGGCCGACGAGGGCCTTGCCCGCGCCGGTCGCCTCCGCAGAGCCGCCAAGGAGGGGACACAATGACAAAATCGTCATCGCTCCCATCCGCAGGCCATACGAAATTGTCACAGCACAGGGAGCGGCGGGCCCGGAAAACGCCCGCCACCACCGAGGCCGCCAGCGGCCCCGAGGAGGACATCATGACCGTTTCCCAATCGAGCATCACCTCCATGGCCGCCCGGGGCAGCTTCCTGCGCCAGGGCCTCAAGGGGCTGTGCAGCCAGGAAAAAACGCGCCAGGACACCCCCGCTGCCCCGGACCGCGCCCCAGGCTCCAGCCCGCGGATTCCGGCCTCGGCCGCCGGAACCTCCCGCTGACCCCCTTGCGCCCATTGACAGAGCGGCGGTCCGACACTATTTGAGCAACCAACCAAGACCGGCACTTTTCGGCACGGTCGTTGCTAGAGGGGGGCAATGGCCGCCCGCCATGCACTGAACGGGCGGCAAGGAGAAAACCATGACCATCGAACTCAAAAAGGACCGCAATCATCTCGTCTGTTCCTGGGAGGAGCCCAAGCGGGCCATGTTCCAGGGCCGCGAAGTCATCATCAAGCGCCTGCTCATGCGCCGCCTGCGCCTGACCTCCAGCGGCGACATCCGCCGCTCCGAGCTTTCCAAGCTGGGGTCGCCCCGCCGCGAAAAGGCCGTGCGGCGCGAACTGGAGCGCATGCGCCGCGAAGGCGCCATGGACGCCTAGAAGCCCTGTCCGCTTCCGCGTACTCCGGCGTCCGCTTTCCCGGACATCGTTCCGGGCGTTTTCGCAACCCTTTTCCCGGACACACACCTCCACACACAGTGTACGGCGGGCCCTCGGGCCCGCCGTACCGCGTTTGGGACCCGGCGTGTCGCGCCCCGGGAACATGGCGGCCCCGCGCATGTTCCCGCACGGGAACGCCAGCCCTCAGGTCCTGATCCACAGCGCCGCGCCGTCGAGTTCGCGCAGTAGGGCCTGGGTGGCCGAGCCCATGAACACCCGGCGCAACAGCCCCCGGCCCCGCCCGGTGCGCCCCGTGGCCACCACGGCGTAGCGCCCCCGGTCGGCCTCGGCCAGGATGGCCCGGGCCGGAGCCGTGCCCTTGACCGTGCGCGTTTCCACCCGCCCCGGTTCCACGCCGTTTTCGGCCAGGATTTCCATGGCTCCGCCGAACAGTTGCTCGGGGTCTCCGGGGCCCAGGGGCCCGGGGCCGAGCACGGTGAACAGCGTGATCGCATGCTGCGGCTCGGCGCGCAGCATGAAGCCCACGTGGTCGGCCATGCGCAGCGAGGCGTCGGAGCCGTCCAGGCACAACAGCACGCCCTGGCGGCCCTTCTCGAAGCGACGGCAGACCCACAGCGGCGCAATGAAGGCCCGCTCCACGAGGTCGCGGGTCACGCTCTGCTCCACCAGGGCCTCCAGGCCCTGCTGGCCCCGCCGCCCAAGGACCACCGCGTCGTACAGCCCCTGCTCGCATTCGCGCAGAATGTCCTCGGCCGTGGACATCTCGCGCAGGATGAGCTTGGCGTCCACGTTGCCCGCCGCGTAACCCGCCTCGCGCAGCAGGGCCGCCCCGGCATCCAGGGCCGCCCGGCCCTGCTCGCGGTTGTCGTGGGCCCGGCGGTCGTACTCCGCCAGGCTCTCGAAATTGCGCTCGTGCTCCCAAACGGCCGGGGGCCGGGGCGCCGTATAGAACAGGGTCAGCGCCAGCCCGCGCCGGTCGCGCAGGAAATCGCAGACAAAACGCACCCCGTGCATGGCTGCCTGGTCACTGGACACCGTCACCAGCAGATGCCGCCGCATACGCACCTCCCGTGGGCCAAGATTGGGCCGGACCATGCGCCCGGTCGGCCCGAGCATAGCACTCCCCCCGCCGGGGCGCGACTGGAAAGACCCGCCGCCGGGCGCGGGCGAATCGCGCCCCGGTCCGGCGCCCGGCCACCCGGGTGGCGGCTCCCGCCTCTCCCCTGCCGCCCGGCCCCGGCGCCGCAATCCACCCGCACCGCAGGGCCCGCGGGCCAAAGCCGAGCCCGGCGCTAATATATTTGCAAAAAGACATCATATATTATAGACGGGTGGGCCGGGTTCGCCGCAGCGGAGCGGCGCGCCCGGCCGCAACCAGCCCCGGACCCCACAGCGCCCGGGCGCGCCGCGCCGCCCGCGCGGGCCGCCGTGCCACGGAGGGAACCCATGTCCGCCTATACCGTCCACCAGGACCAGCTCCCCGGGTTGTTCCGGCTGTGGGCCAAGCTCTACAAGGTCCACGTGCCCACCCAGGCCGCGCCCGGATTCTACGATTTCGCCCCCTGGGATCCGGGCGGCGAAATCGCCTGGGACTACGACCTGACCGTCAACCCCCTCAAGCGCTACCTGCTGCCCCCGCGCGAGGATCTGGTGGTCTTCGACACCCGCGACTACACGGCCAAGGGCGTGTTCGAGGCGCCCCAGCAACTGCTTTTCGGCGTGCACCCCTACGACCTGCGGGCCATCGCCCAGCTCGACCAGCTCATGGAACTGGGCAGCCCGGACAAGAACTACCGCCGCCGCCGCGAAAACACCGTCATCTTCGCCATGGAGCCCCTGCGCGTGGCGCCCGACGCCTTCTGGTCCACCATGGGCGCGGGCCGGGCGGACATCGGCTTCGACCTCTACTGGACCAAGATCGGCCCGGCGACGTTCTTCGTCGAGGTCGGCACCGCGCGCGGCGAAGAGCTGCTCCTGGCCGGGGGCGAGGTCGAGCGCGCCAGCGCCGGGCACCACGAGGCCGCCCGGCGCACCCGCGAGGCCATCCGCCGCCGCGCCGACGGCCACGGGCTGAAGTTCCCCTGGCAGGAGCTGGCGCGCATCATGGGCAAGGCCTGGGACAACAGCATCTGGCGCGAGAAGTCGTCCATGTGCCTGGCCTGCGGCTCGTGCAACCTCGTCTGCCCGACATGCTACTGCTTCGACATGCGCGAGGAACTGGACGAGACCATGGGCAAGGGCCGCCGCTGGCGCCAGTGGGACGCCTGCATGCTGCCCTCCTTCGCCCAGGTCGCCGGGGGCCACAACTTCCGGGGCAAGCACCTGGAGCGCTACCGCCACCGCTACTTCCGCAAGGGCAAATACATTTTCGACATGATCGGCGAACCCGGCTGCGTGGGCTGCGGGCGGTGCATCAAGGCCTGCACCGCGCGCATCGCCAACCCGCTGACCGTATTCAACAGGCTGTGGGAGGAATACGCATGACCCCGGGCAAGGACTTCACCCCCTACGCGCCGCGCCCGGCCACCCTGGTGCGCAAGGTGCGCCTGTCCGACTTCGTGACCCTGTTCGAGTTCGAGCAGGACAACGGCCGCCCCCTGGCCCACAAGCCCGGGCAGTTCATCCAGGTCTCGGTCTACGGCGTGGGCGAGGCGCCCTTCTCCATCAGCTCGCGGCCCAAGGCGGGCACCAACAGCTTCGAGATCGCCGTGCGCAACATCGGCACGGTGACCGGCGCCCTGCACGAACTAAGCGTGGGCGCCAAGGTCGGCATCCGCGGGCCTTTCGGCTCCTACTTCCCGGTCCAGGAATTCGTCGGCAAGGACACGCTCTTCGTGGCCGGCGGCCTGGGCTACATCCCCCTGCGCAGCCTGCTGCGCTACCAGCTCCGCCACCGCGAAGAGTTCGGGCGCATCCTGCTGCTCATCGGCACCCGCTCGCCCTCCGAGCGCATCTTCGTGGACGAGATCGAAACCCTCTCCCGGCGCAGCGACGTGGAAGTCATAGAGACCGTGGACTGCGTGGGCGACTCGTGCTGGCAGGGCAACGTGGGCGTCATCACCACCCTTTTGCCCAAGGTGCGCCTGGACGTGGAAAACACCTACGTGGCCATGGTCGGCCCGCCGGTGATGTACCGCTTCGTCATCGGCGCCTGTGTGGGCGACCAGTGCATTCCGCCAGAGCGCATTTACGTGTCCCTTGAGCGCAAGATGAAATGCGGCCTGGGCAAATGCGGCCACTGCCAGATCAACGGCGTCAGCGCCTGCGTCAGCGGCCCCGTCTTCCGCTACACCGACATCGAGCCCCTCAAGGAGGCGCTCTAGGCGCCGCGCGCGCCCCGGAGGAACCATGGCCGACAAGCCCAAAATCGCCTTCTTCGACTTCGCGGGCTGCGAGGGCGACCAACTCCAGGTGGCCAACCTGGAGGAAAAGCTCCTGGACCTGCTGGAGCACGTCGAGCTGGTCAGCTTCCGCGAGGTCATGACCGGCCACGCCGACGACTACGCCATCGCCTTCGTCGAGGGTTCCATCACCCGCCCCGAGGACGAGGCCCGCGTGCGCGACATCCGCTCCAGGGCCAAAATTCTCGTGGCCCTGGGCGCCTGCGCCCATATCGGCGGCGTGAACTGCATGAAGAACTTCATGGACGAAGCCGTCTACCGCGAGCACGTCTACGGCCACAAGGCCCGCAGCTACGCCACGGCTCCGGCCCGGCCCGTGTCCGCCGTGGTGCCCGTGGACGCCGCCGTGCCCGGCTGCCCCATCAGCGGCGACGAGTTCCTGCGCGTGACCAAGCAGCTTCTGCTGGGCATGGCCCCCGTGCTGCCCGACTACCCCGTGTGCGTGGAATGCAAGATGGCGGGCAACGTCTGCCGCTACGAGCGCGGCGGGCTGTGCCTGGGCATCATCACCCGGGGCGGCTGCGGGGCCTGCTGCGTCACCGAGGGCGCCCAGTGCTGGGGCTGCCGGGGCCTGGCCCCCGGCGCCAATCTCGACGCCGCCCGCTACGTCATGCAGGACCGCGCGGGCTTTCCGCGCATCCAGGTCCAGGACCTGCTGCGCATGTACCTCGGCCACACCACCGCCGCCCTCTAATTTCCCGGAGCACCGCCATGAGCGCCAAGAAGACCACCGCCAAAGCCGAGCCCGCCGCCGCCCCCGAGGTCGCCCCCGAGGTCGCCCCCGAGGCTCGGGCCGCCCAGGCTCCCGAAAGAATCCGCCGGGTGGAGGTCAAGCACGTCAGCCGCGTGGAAGGCCACGGCAACATCGTGGTCGAAATAGACGCCCAGGGCGAGGTCGCCGCCTGCCGCTGGGAGGTGCCCGAAGCCCCGCGCTTCTTCGAGGCCATGATCCTGGGCAAGGACTTCCGTCAGGTGCACCAGATCGTCTCGCGCATCTGCGGCATATGCTCCATCGGCCACCAGCTCACCTCCATCCAGGCCACGGAGGACGCCCTGGGCGTCCAGGTTTCCGAGCAGACCGTGCGCCTGCGCAAGCTGGCCCTGCACGCCGAGAACCTGCAAAGCCACATCCTGCACGTGGCCTACCTCGTGCTGCCCGATCTGGCGGGCGTGGGCTCCGTGGTGCCCCTGGCCGCCACCCACCGCCAGGAGCTGCTCAACTGCATCGCCCTGCACCGCACGGCCAACGAATTCTCGCGCGTGGTCTGCGGGCGCACGACCCACCCCCAGCGGCTGGTGCCCGGCGGGTTCACCCGCCTGCCGACCACGGCGGAACTGGCCGCCCTCAAGAAGGAGCTCGAAGGCGCCGTGCCGCGCCTGCTCGACGCCGTGGCCCTGGTGGCCTCCCTGCGCGCCGCCCTGCCCGACTTCCAGCGCGGCACCGAATACGTCGCCCTGCACTCGCCCACGGAATACGCCATGTACTGGGGCGAGGTCGGCACCAGCCTGGAAGAGCAGCCCATCCCCGCCCTCTACTACCGCGACCTGACCAACGAGTACTGCGTGCCGCAATCCACGGCCAAATGGACGCGCAACAAGGCCGACTCGCTCATGGTCGGCGCCCTGGCGCGCTTCAACCGCAACCACCGCCGCCTCTCGCCCCTGGCGCGCTCCGTGGCCGGAACCCTGGGCCTCAAGGCCCCCTGCGCCAACCCCTACATGAACAGCCTCGCCCAGCTCGTGGAATGCGCCCACAGCCTCGAAGACTCCATCCGGCTCATCGACGAGCTGCTGGCCAAGGGCCTGCGCCCCGAGCCCGCCCCCGACATCGCCCCCCGCGCGGGCCAGGGCGTCGGCGCCATGGAGGTCCCCCGGGGCATCCTGTTCCACTTCTACGAGTACGACACCAAGGGCCGCATCGTGAACGCCGATTGCGTCATCCCCACCAACCAGAACCACGCCAACATCCAAAAAGACCTCGACGCTCTCGTACCGACCATCAAGGACAAGTCCGAAGCCGAAATCGAACTGCTGACCAGTATGCTCGTGCGCGCCTACGACCCCTGCATCTCCTGCTCCACCCACTTCGTGGACCTGCGCGAACCCGAAACCCGCAGTTTCGTACGCTTCGTGCGCGCCCAGGGCCGCTAGCCCCCGGGGCGTCGCCCCGAGCCCCGGCCGGGCACCCCCCCGCCGGGGGCCGACGGCCCCTGGACCCCACACGCCGATGCGGGCCGGACGGCAGGAAGCCGCCCGGCCCGCATCGGGAGTTTTGTCCGAAAAAAGAAGATTATCCCGGCGTATTGTCATAAACGGCGCGCCATCCCGAAGGATATGCCGCGCTCCGGACGGACCGCCCGGGAAGCCCGCCCCCGTTCCTGCCTCCAGCCAGCCCCGCTCCCCGAGGAAAAAGGTCTTTTTAGGGAAAAGAGAGGGGGGCCGGGAGAGGGAAAAACCCCTTTTTCTCCTCAAGAAAAAGGGGTTTTTCCCTCTCCCGGCGGCCTTGGCCGCCGGGCCGCTCCGCCTGCCCCCGGCTAGCCGCGCAGGGCTTCCTCGGCTTCGCGCTCGGCCTTGCAGTCGGCGCACAGGGTGGTCACGGGGCGGGCCAGCAGGCGGGCGGGGGCGATGGGTTCGCCGCAGTCCTCGCAGATGCCGTAGGTGCCTTCCTCCAGGCGGCGCAGGGCCTGATGGATCTTGCGCACCATGCGGAACTCGCGGTCGCGCAGGCGCAGGGCCATGGAGCGGTTGCTTTCGGCCTGGGCCAGGTCCACCACGTCGGCGAAGCGGTCGTCGGCGGCGGTTTCCTCGGCCACGGTGGCCCGGCCCTTGGCGTCGATTTCCTCGAGCATGGTCCGCAGGGTGCGCTCCACCTGGACGTAATCGAGCCCGGAGGGCGTCTCCCGGGGTTCCCGGGGCTTGCGGGCGCGGTCTTCAGCGGTCATCAGCGGTAGTCCTCATCGTCCTCGTCGTCCTCGTAGTCGTCGGCGATCTCCGGGGCATCGAGCACCTCGAAGCGCTGCACCTTGAGCACATGGCGGCCCTGCTTCTTGCCCAGGGTCCCGGTGACCTGCACGTACTCGTCCACGTAGTCCAGCAGTTGCGCGCCCTTGCCGGAATCCTCGACCAGGTATCCGCGCATGTCGTCGGTGGCGATCTGCACGGCGGTCACTTCCTCGTCCTCGTCCCACTGGCAGGGGTCGACGTAGCCTTCCACGGTGATCATCCCGGTGCTCTTCTTCATGCTTCCCTCGTGGCAAGCGGTTCGGAGTTGCGGCATTGCCCGGCGGGGCAACCTTGCAAGATAGCAACTCCCGGGCCAACAAGCATCCTGCCGGGATACATGAATTATAACAAAAAAGGCAGCCGGGAAGTGGAACCCGGGGTTCCTATGCCCCGGGCGCGACCGGAACCGGCGGTGCGCCCCCCGGCCCCCCGGGCGGGCGGGCGACGAGACCGGGCGCGGGCGAAGCGCCGGGCTATTTGAACTCCTCCTTGCGGATGCCGTGGCGGGTCATGAGCTTGTGCAGTTGGCGGGTGCTGACGCCGGCGTCCTTGGCGGAGCGGTTGATGCGGCCCTTGTGGCTGGCCAGCAGTTCCTTGATGTAGTGGCGCTCGGCGCTCTCCTTGGCCCGTTCGCGGAATTCGGCCAGGGTCAGGGACAGGTCCAGCGGCAGGGTGGCGGCCGGGGCCTCGTGCTCGAAGAGTTCCGCCGGGAAGCTCTCGGGGGTCAGGATGCGCGAGGTTTCCAGGATGAAGGCGCGCTCGACCAGGTTCTCGAGCTCGCGGACGTTGCCGGGCCAGGGGTAGCCCTCGAAGGCCGAAAGAACCGAGGGGTGGACCCCGGTGATGTCCTTGTTGAGCTGGCGGCGCAGGCGCTCCATGAAGTAGTCCACCAGCAGGGGAATGTCCTCGCGGCGGTCGCGCAGGGCGGGAATCTCGATGGGGAAGACGTTCAGGCGGTAATAGAGGTCCGAGCGGAAGTCGCCCCTGTCGCAGCGCTGGGCCAGGTCGATGTTCGTGGCGGCCACGATGCGCGCGTCCATGCCGATGGCGGCGTCGCCGCCCACGCGCTGGAAGACCTTGTCCTGGAGCACCTGGAGCAGCTTGATCTGGGCGGAGGGGGTGATGGTGCCGACCTCGTCGAGGAAGATGCTGCCCCCGGCGGCGATCTCGAAACGCCCGAGCTTGCGCTTGACCGCGCCGGTGAAGGCGCCCTTTTCGTGGCCGAAGAGTTCGCTTTCGATGAGCGTGTCGGGGATGGCCCCGCAGTGGACGCTGACGAAGGGCCCGTCCTTGCGGTTGGACAGGGCGTGGATCAGCCGGGCGACCACGCCCTTGCCGGTGCCGGTCTCGCCGGTGATGAGCACGGTGGAGATGGTCGGCGCCACGAGGCGGGCCTTCTCGAAGACCTTGCTCATGGCCGGGTTGCGCGTGCCGACGACCTGGGTGTTGTCGCCCATGGCCGCGGCGGCGCGGAAATAGTCCACCTCGGTCTGCAGGCGGATGGCCTCGTGGATGGAGTCCACCACGTACTGGGTTTCCACGGGGTCCAGGGGATAGGTCAGGTAGTTGTCGGCCCCGGCCTTGACGGTTTTCACCGCGTCGCGGATGCGGTCGGGCGCGGAGAGGGCCACGACGATCATCTGCGGATTGTTGCCCCACAGGGGTTGCAGGGCCCGCTTGTAGCTGGCGCCGTCCTGGCGCTGGCCGCCGTCGAGGAAGCCGATGTCCACGAAGGCCATGTCGTAATGGCGGCGGACAAGGGCCGTGGGCAGTTCGCCCGGGTCGGCGCACACGTCCACCGAGGCCTCGGCGGCGAAGGCGTCGGCGACGATGCGCGGGGTGCGCTCATCCCTGGTGGCGGCGAGAATGCGCTTCATGGTCATGCTCCTGCGGGGTCGATGCCCTGGGCGCTTCACTACCGGGAGCCGGGTCGGCTTGCAAGCGTCCGCCGTGCCGGGGCCCAATGCGGAACCGGATGTTCCCGAAACCCGGAAGAGGAACTCGCAATTCCTGTTTCCATATCACGCTGGTTTCACAAAGGATAGACCTCATTGTGCCCGACGCCGCGCCCCCTGCGGGCCGCCCGGAGCGGCCCGGACGGGGCCAGCCTGCCCCGCAGGGCACACACCGCGCGGCGCCGGGGGAAACAGGTCGCGCCGTATCCGCACCCGAAAGGGCAGTTGAAGTTTTATTTAATAATTTCAGTATAATATAACTTGGCCCACCCTTTGCTTTGTGGCGTCTTGGCGTAGCGGCACACAGGGGTGCGGCCGGATGCCGAGGAGCGGCGGACATGAGCAAGCAAGCGAAATCCAAGACCATCACCGTCACCGGCATCGTCGTGCCCAACGACTGGGACCGGGGCGGACGGCTGTCCGAGGTCGTGCTCTGCGCGGCCGACGAATCGGAGTTCGTGCTCGCCGGAGACAAGCAGCGCGAATTGTTCGGCCTGTGCCACCACAGGCTGAGTGTCACGGGGACCGAAGCCAGCGATGACCGGGGGCGCCGGGCGCTGGTGGTGGACGGCTACGCCGTGCTCGGCAACGAGGCCGACTGCGGCTACGAATCGGGTTTTCAGATCTAGGCCATGGGCGGAGCGGTTTCCATGCGGGTGATGCGGACCACACGGTATTCCCTGGCGCTGTGCGCCTGGCTGCTGGCGGCGGCCCTGGCGGCCGCCGAGGCCCGGGCCGACGCCGTGGAGCCCTATTCCGGGCGCGGGCTGGTGTTTTCCAGCGACGGCACGCTGTATTTCGAGGCTGAGGAAGGCGGGGTCTACCTGCTCGAAGGCGAAGACCTCGCCGAGCACGAAGGCTCCCTGGTGCGCATCACCGGCACCCTGAGCGATTCCCTGTACGCCATGCCCGTGCTCTTCGTGGACAGCGTCACCGAAGAACAGGGTGGAACCACCGACGACACGCCCCGCCCCGAGATGGACTCGGGCGAACAGTAGCGGGGCAACAACAGACCATCCGGGCCACCGCACGGGGCGCGGAAATGGGGGACAGAAGAATGGAATTCATGACCGATGTTGCGCAGGCGGACAAACCTCCCCTGGACCAGGCCGAAGACCGGCCTCCCTCCGTACACCGCACCCGTGACGCGGGCCCCCTGCGCCGCGAGCAGGCCCTCTTCGTGGAGGGCCGCGCGGCGCGCCAGTACCGCGAGCGCTTCCATCCCGATGTCGATGCCCGCCAGTGGAACGACTGGCACTGGCAGCTCAAGAACCGCCTGACCAGCTCCGAGCGCTTCGCCGCCACCCTCGGCCTGACCGCCGACGAGGCCGCGGCCTTTGCCGGGGCCGCCGGGTTGCGCCTGCCCGTGGCCGTAACGCCCTACTACGCCTCGCTGCTGTATGCCGAGCGCCTGGCGGGCGGCTACGCCCTGGGCCGGACCATGCTGCCCTCGGCGGGCGAGTTCCCCACCGCCTGCCACGAACTGGCCGACCCCCTGGGCGAGGAGCACGACAGCCCCGTGCCCGGCATCGTGCACCGCTACCCCGACCGGGTGCTGTTCCTGGTCACCGATTTCTGCGCCGCCTACTGCCGCTATTGCACGCGCTCGCGCCGCGTGGGCAGGCCCGAGGCCAAAAGCCGCATGACCCGCGTCTGGGATCAGGCCGTGGCCTACATCGCCGCCCACCCCGAGGTGCGCGACGTGCTCGTCTCCGGCGGCGACCCGCTGATGCTCTCCGACGCGGCCCTGGAGTACATCCTGTCGCGCGTCGCGGCCATCCCGCACGTCGAGATCGTGCGCATCGGCACCAAGGCGCCCATGGTCCTGCCCCAGCGCATCACCCCGCGGCTCACGCGCATGCTGCGCCGCTACCATCCGCTGCTGATGAGCGTGCACTGCACGCACCCGGCGGAGCTGACCCCCGAGGCCGTGCAGGCCTTCGGGCGGCTGGCCGACGCGGGCATCCCCCTGGGCAGCCAGACCGTGCTGCTCACCGGCGTGAACGACGACGCCCGGACCCTGGGCGACCTGTTCCGGGGCCTGCTCAAGGCCCGCGTGCGCCCGTATTACCTCTACCTGTGCGATCAGGCGGCTGGCACCACCCATTTCCGCACCCCGGTGACCAAGGGCCTGGAGATCATCCGCGCCCTGCGCGGCTTCACCTCGGGCTACGCCCTGCCGCACTTCGTGGTCGACCTGCCCGGCGGCGGCGGCAAGACCCCGCTGTGCCCCGACTACGTGGCGGGCGCCGACGGCCAGGACATCGTGTTCCGCAACTGGGAGGGCCGCGAATACCGCCTGCACGACCCGTCGTCGGCGGCCATCCTGGCCCGGAGCGGCAAGCTGTCATGAAGATCGGCCTGACCTACGACCTGCGCGCGGACTACCTCGCCCGGGGCTACTCCCTGGCCGAGACGGCGGAGCTGGACAGCCCCGTCACCGTGGACGGCATCGACGCCGCCATCCGGGCCATGGGCCACGAAACGGAGCGCGTCGGCGGGCTGGCGCCCCTGGCCGAGGCCCTGGCCGCCGGGCGGCGTTGGGACCTGGTGTTCAACATCGCCGAAGGCATGCACGGCTTCGGGCGCGAGGCCGCCGTGCCCGCGCTGCTGGAGGCCTGGGGCATCCCCTGCACCTTCTCGGACCCGCTGGTGCTGGCCCTGGCCCTGCACAAGGGCATGACCAAGCGCGTGGTGCGCGACTGCGGCCTGCGCACGCCGGACTTCGCCGTCGTCGAGCGCCTGGAGGACGTGGACGGGGTGCGCCTGCCCTACCCGCTGTTCGCCAAGCCCGTGGCCGAGGGCACCAGCAAGGGCGTCACCGGCAACTCCCTGGTGCTCGAACCCTCGGGGCTGGTGCCCGTGTGCGCCGAGTTGCTCAAGACCTTCCACCAGCCCGTACTGGTGGAGGAGTACCTGCCCGGGCGCGAGTTCACCGTGGGTCTGCTGGGCAGCGGGGAGAGAGCGCGCGCCGTGGGCGTGATGGAGGTCTTCGTGGTCGGCGGCGGCGACACCGGCGCCTACACCTTCGACAACAAGGCCGAGTACGAAAGCCGCATCCGCTACGCCCTGGCCGACGACGCCCCGGCGCGCGCGGCGGCGGACCTGGCCCTGGCCTCCTGGCGGGCCCTGGGCTGCCGCGACGGCGGCCGGGTGGACGTGCGCCTGGACGCCGCGGGCCGGCCCGCGTTCATCGAGGTCAACCCGCTGCCGGGGCTCAACCCCGAGCACTCCGACCTGCCCATCATGTGGGGGCTGGCCGGCAACGACTACGGGGCACTCATCGCGGCCATCGTGGATTCGGCCTACGAACGGCTGCCCCAGGGAGGCGCGCGGCCATGAAACGGGCCGTCCTCTTGCAGAACCGCCCCGGCCCGGGCGCCAGCGCCGACGACCGCGACACCCTGGTCCAGGCCGCCGTGGTGCGCAAAGCCCTGCGCACCCTGGGGCTGGACACGGCCTCGGTGCCCTTCACCCTGAACCTGCCCGAGACGGCCTCGGCCCTGCGCGGGGCCGCGCCCGACGTGGTCTTCAACCTCGTGGAGGGCGGCGAGGGCGGCGGGCGCTGCATCCACTACGCCCCGGCATTGTTGGAGGACATGGGCCTGACCTTCACCGGGGCGGGCTCCTCGGCCATGGCCCTGTCGTCCAACAAGCTCTTCGCCAAGGCCGTGCTGCGCGCGGCGGGCATCCCCACCCCCGACTGGCACGCCCTGCCGGGGCTGGGCGCGCCCCGGGCCGAGGCAGCGGGCCGCTACATCGTCAAGTCCGTGTGGGAGCACGCCTCCATCGGCCTGGGCGACGACGCCGCGCCGCAGGTGGACTGCGCGGGCGAGCTGTGCGCCCTGCTGCGTGCGCGCGCCCCGCGCATGGGCGGCGAATGCTTCGCCGAGCGCTACGTGGAGGGCCGCGAGTTCAACGTCGCCCTGCTGGACGGCCCGGACGGGCCGCAGGTACTGCCCGTGGCCGAGATGGTCTTCGACGGGCACTGGGCCGAAGGAACGCGCGTGCTGGGCTACGCCGCCAAATGGGAAGAGGGCAGCCAGGCCTACCGCGCCACGCGGCGCAGTTTCGATTTCGACCAGGACGGCGCCCAGGGCGGCGTGCCCCTGGCCGAGGCCCTGGCCCGCGCGGCCCTGGCCTGCTGGCACGCCTTCGGCCTGTGCGGCTACGCGCGGGTGGATTTTCGCGTGGGCGCCGACGGCGTGCCCATGGTCATCGATGTCAACGCCAACCCCTGCCTCTCGCCGGACGGCGGCTTCCGCGCCGCCCTGCGCCGGGCGGGCCTGGGTTTCGAGGAGGCCGTCATGCGCATCCTCCAGGCGGGCCTGTCGCGGCCCGGCTTCCCCCTCTCCCGCAAGGCGGTCTGAGCCATGGGCACCTGCGCGGCCACGCGGCCGCTGACCCTGCGCGAAAGCGTCTGCCCCGAGGACCAGCGGGCCGTCATGGACGTGGCGGCCTCGTCGGGCTTCTTTTCCCCCGAGGAAGTGGAAATGGCCGGGAGCCTGGTGGAGGAACGCCTGCGCGACGGCGAGCCCAGCGGCTACTTTTTCGTGTTCGCCGAAAGCGGCGCCCAGACCGCGCCCATGGCCGGGTTCGCCTGCTACGGCCCGGCCACCTATGCCGCGGACTGGGTGGACCTCTACTGGATCGCCGTGCACCAGTCGCGGCGCGGGGCGGGCGTGGGCAGCGCGCTGCTCGAGCGCGTCGAGCAGCGCGTGCGCGGCCCCCGGGCCACGACCCTGGTGGCCGAAACCTCCTCGCGCGGGCAGTACCGCCCCACCCGTGCCTTCTACGAGCACAAGGGCTTTGCCCTCATCGCCATGATGAAGAGCTTCTACGCCCCGGGCGAGCACAAGATCATCTACGCCAAGCGCCTGGCCCCGCAGGATCGGCCCTGACCCGCCATCGCAGTTGATTCCCGTCCCCAATTTGGGATAATCTGGAACAGTCGGGCGGCGCAGGCCCCCGGCTTCACGGCGCGTCGCGCCGCGAAAACCAGCCCGCCGCACCGGCCCGCACCGGTCCGGCCCCTGGGCCGCTCCGGGAACGAGGACCGCCGCACACCATGTCCCTGAACGTCCTTATCATCGACGACGAGGAATTCCTGCGCCGCAGCCTCGCGGACTTCATCGAGGATCTGGATCACCGGCCCCACCTGGCGGCCAACGGCCAGGAGGGCCTCCGGGCCCTGGCCGCAATCCATCCCGACTTCGTGTTCGTGGACCTGAACATGCCCGTCATGGACGGCTACGAGTTCATCGCCCGGGCCCGCGAGACGGCCCCGGAGCTGCCCATCGTGGTGCTCTCGGGCGTGGGGCTGGTGGAGGACGCCATGCGCGCCGTGCGCGCCGGGGCCTGGGATTTCATCCCCAAGCCGGTGACGGACTTCGCCGTGCTCGAACACACCCTGACCAAGAACCTGGAGCGCGCCCGGCTGCTGCGCGAAAACCGCGAGCACCGCGAGCACCTGGAAGAGATGGTCCGCATCCGCACGGCCGAGCTGGAGCGGACCCGGCTGGAAGTGGTGCATACCCTGGGCAAGGCGGCGGAATACCGCGACAACGAAACCGGCAACCACGTCATCCGCGTGGGCAACACCGCCGCCGTGCTGGCCGCCGCCGTGGGCCTGTCCGAGCGGCGCTGCGAGCTGCTGCGCAACGCCGCGCCCATGCACGACGTGGGCAAGATCGGCATCCCCGACTCCATCCTGCTCAAACCCGGCAGGCTCACGCCCGAAGAGTGGGAGATCATGAAGACCCACACCCGCATCGGCTACGAAATCCTGACCCCCAGCGACGCCCAGGGCCCGGACGATCTGTGCGGGCTGGCCCAGGCCCCGGCGAGCGACGCGCCCAACGCCCTGCTGGCCCTGGCGCGGACCATCGCGCTCTACCACCATGAGCGCTGGGACGGCACGGGCTACCCCTGCGGGCTGGTGGGCGAGGCCATTCCCGTCGAGGCGCGCATCGTCACCGTGGTGGACGTATACGACGCCCTGGGCAGCGAACGGACCTACAAGGAAGCCTTCGACGAGGACACCTGCCGCCGCATCCTGCGCGAGGGAACCGGCACGCATTTCGACCCCCGGGTCATCGAGGCCTTCTTCGCCAACATCGACGCCGTGATGGCCATCCGCCGCAACTGGCGCGACTAGCGCACCGGCCCGCGTCCGCCCGGCACCCCAGTCCCGGGAAAACCCCGCACCTCCCGCCGCTCCGCCCGGCCCCGCCGTGCCGGGCCGTGCGGGCCGACATTGCCATGTCATGCCGCACGGTTAGCAAAAAACCGGGCCCGCCTTGACAAGTGTTGAATTTTCCAAGAAAAAAACCCTCCCGGACAATACATTATTTTTCGCGGACGGCGGCGGCAGCCGACGCTCCGCGCGTGGCCCGGATTGCTCGCCCCACCCCAACCCCCTCTAGGGAGGCTCCCGTGAAGAAAATTCTCGTTCCCCTGGCCGCCTTGCTGGCTCTGGTCATGGTCTCCGCCGCCTGGGCCGGAACCCTGGACGACGTGAAGACCAAGGGCTTCATCTCCGCGGGCGTCAGCGGCAAGGTGCCCGGCTTCTCCGCCCCGGACCAGGACGGCGTATGGCGCGGCCTGGACGTTGATTTCTGCCGCGCCGTGGCCGCCGCCGTGTTCGGCGACGCCGACAAGGTCAAGTTCGTGCCCGTGACCACCAAGGAGCGCTTCACCGCCCTGCAGACCGGCGAAATCGACGTGCTCTCGCGCAACACGACCTGGAGCCTGGAGCGCGACGCCGCCCAGGGCATCGACTTCGCGGGCGTGCTCTTCTACGACGGCCAGGGCTTCATGGTCAGCAAGAAGCTCGGCGTGAAGAGCGCCAAGGAGCTCGACGGCGCCAGCATCTGCATCCAGATCGGCACCACCACCGAGAAAAACGTTTCCGACTACTTCGCGGCCAACGGCATGACCTTCAAGCCCGTGGTCTTCGAGAGCGCCGACGAGGCCACCGTGATCTACGACACGGGCCGCGCCGACGTGTACACCACCGACGCCTCGGGCCTGGCCGCGCGCCGCACGACCATGTCCAACCCCGACGAGCACATCATCCTGCCCGAAATCATCTCCAAGGAGCCCCTGGGCCCGGCCGTGCGCCAGGGCGACAGCCAGTGGTCCGACATCGTGCGCTGGACCCTGTTCGCGCTGATCAACGCCGAGGAACTGGGCGTCGATTCCGCCAACGTGGACGAGATGCTCAAGTCCGAGGACCCGGCCGTCAAGCGCCTGCTGGGCCAGGAGGGCAACCTCGGCGAGCAGCTCGGCCTGGGCAACGAATGGGCCTACAACATCGTCAAGCTCGTGGGCAACTACGGCGAGATTTACGACCGCAACGTCGGCCCCGAGACGGCCCTCAAGCTGGAGCGCGGGCTGAACGCCCTGTGGACCAACGGCGGCCTGATGTACGCCCCGCCCGTGCGCTAGCACCCCGACGCGCCTGATCCCGGGCCCGCCGCGCGGCGGGCCCGGGCCCCCGCCCACCCGCCCGGACAAGACAAAGGACGCTTCCCTTGGCCGACCCCGCCGCATCCGAACCCAAAGGCCTCGCGCGCCTGCTGCACGACCGCAAATGGCGCGCCGTGGCCGTGCAGGTGGCGGTTTTCGCCGTGGTCGGCGCCGTGCTCGCCGGGGCCGGGCTGAACATGGCCCGCAACCTGGAGCGCGCGGGCATCGCCTCGGGCTTCGGCTTCCTGGATCAGGTGGCCGGATTCGAGATCAGCCAGACGCTCATCGAATACTCCCGGGCCAGCACCTACGCCCGGGCCTTCTGGGTCGGCCTGCTGAACACCCTGGCCGTTTCGGCGGTGTGCATCGTCGGCTCCACGGTGCTGGGCTTCCTGCTCGGGCTGCTGCGCCTGTCGCCCAACTGGCTGGCGGCGCGGCTGGCGGGAGTCTACGTGGAAGTGGTCCGCAACGTGCCGCTGCTGCTGCAAATCCTGTTCTGGTACATCGCGGTGCTCAACCCGCTGCCCCCGCCGCGCCAGGCTCTGGACTTCGGCGGCGTGGCCTTCCTGTGCAGCCGGGGGCTCGTGCTGCCCTGGCCGCACTGGGAGCGCGGCGGACCGGCCGTGGCCGTGGCCCTGGCGGCGGGGCTGGCCCTGGCCTGGGGGTTCGCGGCCTGGGCCCGGCGCCGCCGGGTGCGCACCGGGCGGTCCCTGCCCGTGTGGCGCCTGGGCGCGGTGCTGGCGGTGCTGCCCGCGGCCCTGGCCTGGCTGCTGGCCGGGGCCCGGCTGCGCTGGTCCATCCCGGCCCTGACGGGCTTCAATTTCCAGGGCGGAGGCACGGTGGAGCCCGAGTTCATCGCCCTGGCCCTGGCCCTGACGCTCTACACGGCGGGCTTCATCGCCGAGAACGTGCGCGCGGGCATCCAGGCCGTGCCCAAGGGGCAGATCGAGGCCGCCGCGTCCCTGGGCCTGCGGCCCTGGCGGGTCATGCGGCTGGTGGTGGTGCCCCAGGCCATGCGCGTAATCATCCCGCCCCTGACCAGCCAGCACATGACCCTGGTCAAAAACTCCTCCCTGGCCGTGGTCATCGGCTACCCGGACCTGATGTCCGTCTTCGCCGGAACGACCCTGAACCAGACCGGGCAGGCCGTGGAGATCATCGCCGTGACCATGCTCGTCTATCTCGCGGTGAGCATCGTCATCTCGCTGCTCATGAACTGGTACAACGGCGCCATGGCGCTCAAGGGGCGCTAGGATGTACGTCAGGACCGAGCGCCATCCGCAGTTGCCGCCGCCGCCCTCGGAGCTGGGCGCCCTGGGCTGGCTGCGCCGCAACCTGTTCTCCTCGTGGGGCAACGCGCTGCTGACCGTGGCCAGCGTGGCCCTGCTCTGCTGGGCGGTGCCCCCGGTGCTGCGCTGGGCCGTGCTCGACGCCACCTGGGCGGGCGACACGCGCGACGCCTGCCTGGACGGCGCCGGGGCATGCTGGGTGTTCATCAAGGTCCGCCTGGGCATGCTGGCCTACGGCTTCTACCCCCAGCCCGAGCGCTGGCGCATCGATTTCTTCTTCCTGCTGCTGGCGGCCGGAGGCGGCCCGCTGGTGCTGGGTTCGCTGCTGCCCCGGCGCGGCCCGGGGCGGACCCTGGCCACCCGGGGGCTGGCCGGGGCCGGGGCCGGGCTGTCCTTCCTGCTCTACGGCCTCCTGCCCGGGCTGCTGGCCGGAGCGTACCTGGGCCTGCCCAGCCTGCTGGCCCGGCTGCGCGCCCCGGCCGCGCCGGGCGCGGCGGCCAAACTGGGGCTGGCCCTGCTGGCGGGCGCCGCCGCCCACGCCCTGGCGCCCGGCGGCGTGGCCCTGGCCGCGGGCTGGACCGCGGGCTCCCTCGCGGCCCTGGTGCTGCTGGTGCCCCGGGCCGACGAGCAGGGCTGGCGGCTGGCCCTGCTGGTCACGGCCCTGCCCGCCCTGGGGGCCGTGCTTTTCCTGGGCGACGGCACCTGGCTGCCCGAGGTGGAGACCGACCGCTGGGGCGGCATGTTCCTGACCCTGGTCATCGCCCTGGTGGGCATCGCCACCAGCCTGCCGGTAGGCATCCTGCTGGCCCTGGGGCGGCGCAGCGCCATGCCCGTCATCCGCGCCCTGTCCATCTGCTACATCGAGCTGATCCGAGGCGTGCCGCTCATTTCCGTGCTGTTCATGGCCTCGGTGATGCTGCCCCTGACCCTGCCCGACGGCATGCATGTGGACAAGCTCCTGCGCGCGCTGGTCGGCGTGTCGCTGTTCTACGCGGCCTACATGGCCGAGGTGGTGCGCGGCGGGCTCCAGGCCATCGGGCGCGGGCAGTACGAGGCGGCCCAGTCCCTGGGCCTGTCCTACCCCAAGGCCATGGCGCTGATCATCATGCCCCAGGCCCTGCGGCTGGTCATCCCCGGCATCACCAACACCTTCCTGGGCCTGATGAAGGACACGACCCTGGTGGCCGTCATCAACCTCATGGACCTGCTGGGCGTCATCAAGAGCGCCCTGGCCGACTCGCAGTGGCTGGGCTTCACCAAGGAGGCCTACCTCTTCGCGGCCCTGGCCTTCTGGGTGCTGTGCTTCGGGCTGTCGCGCTTCGCCCTGCACCTGGAGCGCCGCCTGCGCTACGAGAAACACTAGATTCCAAGGACCACGCCAATGCCCGACCAGCCCCGCGACGACACCCCGGCCATCCGCATCCGCCACCTGCACAAGTGGTACGGCGCCTTCCACGTGCTGCGCGACGTGAACCTGACCGTGGCGCGCGGCGAGAAGGTCGTCATCTGCGGCCCGTCGGGCTCGGGCAAATCGACCCTCATCCGCTGCATCAACCGCCTGGAGGAACACCAGAAGGGCTCCATCGCCGTGGACGGTATCGAGCTGACCGACAACCTGAAGCGCATCGACCGCGTCCGCCGCGAGGTGGGCATGCTGTTCCAGGATTTCAACCTCTTCCCGCACCTGACCGTGCTGGAAAACTGCATCCTGGCCCCGGTGTGGGTGCGGCGCATCCCCGAAAAGGACGCCGTGCGGACGGCCATGCACTACCTGGAGCGCGTGCGCATTCCCGATCAGGCCGACAAGTACCCGGGGCAGCTTTCCGGCGGCCAGCAGCAGCGTGTGGCCATCGCCCGCTGCCTGTGCATGAACCCCCGGGTCATGCTTTTCGACGAGCCCACCAGCGCCCTGGACCCGGAGATGATCAAGGAGGTGCTGGACGTGATGGTGGACCTGGCCCAGACGGGCATGACCATGGTCTGCGTGACCCACGAAATGGGCTTCGCGCGCACGGTGGCCGACCGGGTGGTGTTCATGGACGGCGGGGAGATCATCGAGGAAAACGAGCCCGAAGCCTTTTTCGCCGCCCCGCAAAGCGCGCGGGCCCGGGAGTTCCTGGGCCAGATCCTGTCCCACGGGCAGCAGGCGGCCGGGGCCGACGCCTAGCGCGCGGCGAAGGCCTTTCGGCTCACGGGCCCGCGCGGGGCGCGGGTTGCGGGCCGCCTTGACAGGACGGGGTCAGCGCTGCATGAGCAGCGCCGTGCCCACGACGGCGAGCACCGCGCCCAAGATGGCCCCGCCCGTGGGCCTGCGGCCCGTGCCGATCCAGATCACGGGCAGGATGAGGATGGGCGAAGTGGCCGAAAGAATGGCCACCACCCCGGCCGGGCCGTTGCCCAGGGCGTGCAGCAGCAGGGTCATGCCCAGCGCCATGCCCACCAGGGCGGAGAGAGCCACTCGGCCCAGAAGCGGGGCCGTCAGGGGCACCGGGCTGCGGCTGCGCCCGCCCGAAACCAGCCACAGCCCCAGGGCGGCCACGCCGCAGCGCATGGCCGAGGCGGCCACGGGGTCGATCCCCGCATCGAGCACGGGTTTGATGATGATGCTGCCCACGGCCTGGCACGAGGCCGAGCACAGGCCGAAGAGCACGCCGACGATGAGCGGGCCGCGCACCTGCTCCCACTCGTGCTGCCGCCCGGCCGCGTGGCCGAAGTAGACGGCCAGCACCACGCCGGCCATGGTCAGGGCACTGCCCGCCAGCACCTGCCAGCAGACCTGCTCGCCCAGGAAGATCACCCCGAGCAGGGCCGTGATGGGCGCATTGGCCGTGAAGAGGATGCCCGAGCGCCGGGGCCCCAGGCGGCGCACGGCGGAGAACAGGGCCGTGTCGCCGACGAAGATGCCGATGAAGGCCGACAGGGCAACCACGGCCCCGTGGGCCCAGGAGATGGTGGCGAAGCCGCCCGAGGCCAGGGCCATGACCCCGAGCATGGCGAAGGCCATGGAGATGCGCAGGCGGTTGAAGGTCATGGCCCCCAGGGCCCGCGCCGGGCCCACGGAAATGACCCCGCCCAGGGACCAGCAGGCCGCCGCCCCGAGGGCGGAAAGCTCGGCGACGAACATGGAACGACGCTCCGGAATACGGTGTTCGGGCGCGCCAAATTAAAGCCTAACCGGTTCGGAATCAATACGAAAAGAGGAACGCAATGCAGATCGGAATTCCCCGCGAGATCAAGGCCCAGGAAGGGCGCGTGGCCTTTTTGCCCCGGCACGTGGCCGCGCTGGTCCGGGCGGGCCATGAGGTGGTGGTGGAAACCGGGGCGGGGCTGCTTTCCGCCGCCGACGACCAAGCCTACCGCGACGCGGGCGCGACCATCGCCCCCGACGGCGCCGCCGTCTACGCTCAGGCCGCCCTGGTGGCCAAGGTCAAGGAAATCCTGGAGCCCGAGTTCGCCCTGCTGCGGCCCGGGCACATCATCTTCACCAACATCCACGCCGCCCTGAACCGCCCGCAGCTCGACCGCATGCTCGAAGCGGGCCTGACGGCGTTCTCCGCCGAGAACACCCACCGCCACGGCTCGCCCAACTGCGCCCTGGCCGGAGAAGTCGGCGCCCTGGAGGCCGTGCGCCTGACCCTGTCGCCCGCCGGGGGCACCGGGCGGCACTTCATGGCCCACTTCGGCGAGCCCGCGGCCAAGGCCGTGGTCCTCGGCCTGGGCCACGTGGGCCGGGGCGCCCTGCGCACCCTGCTCGGCCTGGGCGTGCGCACCGTGGGGCTCGACATCGACGCCGGAGCGCGCAAGGCCGCAGCCATGGACCATTACAACGCTCCGCTCACGGTGGGCGACGTATCCGAACTGGCCGACCATCTGGCCGACGCGGACATGATCATCAACTGCGTGCTGTGGCCCAAGCACCGCAGCGACCATCTGCTGACCCGCGAGATGATCCGCACCCTGCGCCCCGGCGCGGTCATCGTGGACATCTCGTGCGACACGGCGGGCGCAGTGGAAACCAGCCGGGCGACCTCCTGGGCCGACCCGGTCTACGTGGAGGAGAACATCCGCCATTTCTGCGTGGACAACATTCCCGGCTCGGTGCCCGTGACGGCCTCGGCGGGCTACGGGCAGGCCATCCTGCCCCACGTGCTGTCCATCGCGGACAAGGGCGTGGCCGGAGCCGTGGCCGCCGACCCCTGGCTGGCGCGCGGGCTGACCTGCGCGGGCGGCGAGCTGATCCTGGAGGAGGCCGCGCGCTACCAGCACCGGCCCTTCACCCCCGTGGCCCAGTGGCTGGAGCGCCAGGGCGCCTGAATCCGGCCAGCCGCCCGGCACCCGCCCGGGCGGTCGCATGCATCAAGGCCCCCCGCCGGACGCTCCGGCGGGGGGCCTTGTGTCTGGCGCCTCGGGCGGCCATGGCGCCGCGTCTCAGTCCTCAAGGCAATAGTGGCCTTCCAGGCGCCGGGGGGCGGCGGGGAGCAGGGCCGGGAGGTCGGGCAGGGCTTCGCCGTCCGGCCCGATACCGGCCTGCTCGGCCAGCCAGTCGCGGAAGGCCGCGATGCGCGGGGTGGTCGCGTCCTGCGGGCGGGTGACGACGTAGTAGCACGACGCCGTGGGCACGCGCAGGGGGAAGGGCTGCACCAGCTCGCCCTGGTAGAGGGCGTCGCGGATGAGCAGGCCCCGGCCCATGGCGATGCCCATGCCGCGCAGGGCCGCCCGCACGGCCAGCTCCCAGCGGTCGAAGCTGCAACAGCGCTCGAAGGGCAGGCCGTGCAGGCCCGCCGCCTCGGCCCACATCTGCCACTCGGAATACGGCTGGGCGCTGGGAATGGGCGCGTTGTCGTGCAGGAAGGTGCAGTCCGCCAGCTTGCGCGCGTCGCCCCACAGCCCGTGGCGGTCGGCATAGGCCGGGGAGCAGACCGGGGTCATGGACTCCTCCAGCAGCAGGGTGGCGTGCAGCCCGGGATAGCTGCCCGGGCCGTAGTAGATGGCCAGGTCCACGTCCTCACACTCGAAGTCCACCAGATCGTTGCGGCAATGCAGGTGCACGTTGATGCCCGGGTAACGCCGCCGGAACAGGGGCAGCCGGTCCAGCAGCCAGACCCCGGCGAAGGACGGCGGGCAGGTCACGCGCAGTTCGCCGTTGAGCCCCTGGTTGCCGATGATGCGCAACTGGGCCGCCACTTCGCCCAGGGCTCTGTCCAGCACGCCGAAAAGCGCCTCGCCCTGGGGCGTGAAGCCGATGCGCCGCGTGAAGCGGTGGAACAGCGGGAAGCCCAGGGTCTCCTCCAGGCCCCGGATGCGGTGGCTCACGGCCCCCGGCGTCAGGCACAGTTCCGCCGCCGCACGGGTGAAGCTCATGTGCCGCCCAACCAGCAGGAAGGTATGCAGCGCGCCCAGGGCCTGGGCCACAATCTGCTTGTCCATAGTTTAATCTCCCTCAACCATACACGAAAAATCATCGTTTGTTTCCTTGGCCGTACTCTGGATAGTGTAACTTGGCAACCTGGGAAACCCAGGCAACCAACGACAACGATCCAAGGTGGTTATGAGCGAAGAAATGCATCAGGAACGCCCCGGGGCCGCCCCGGGGTCCGGGCCGGTTCCGGCCCTGCCGGAGTTGCTGCGGCGCTGGCCCGTGCTGGCCGACGTGGCGGCGACCCGTGAATTGTTTTGGGTCAACCCCCAGGCCTGGCCCGCCAGCCGGGCCCTGCCCACAGTGCCCCTGGGCCCCGCCGACGTGGACGACGCCGCCCGGCGCCTGGAGCGCTTCCGGCCCTATCTGGCCCAGGTTTTCCCCGAAACCGCGCCCCAGGGCGGGCGCATCGAGTCGGCCCTGCGCGCGGCGCCCGCGTTGCAGCAGGCCCTGGCCCGGGCCGCCGGGCGGCCCTTCCCCGGGCGGCTGCTGGTCAAGCTGGACAGCCACCTGCCCATCTCCGGGTCCATCAAGGCCCGGGGCGGCATCTACGAAATCCTCAAGCTCGCCGAGACCGTGGCCCTGGACCGGGGCCTGCTGCGCCCCGGCGACGACTACACCGTGCTGGCCTCCCCGGCCGCGCGCGAACTGTTCGCGGCCTATTCCGTGGCCGTGGGCTCCACGGGCAACCTCGGTCTGAGCATCGGCATCATCAGCGCCGCCCTGGGCTTCCGGGTCACGGTGCACATGTCCGCCGACGCCAAGGCCTGGAAAAAGACGCTGCTGCGCTCCAAGGGCGTGCGGGTGGTGGAGCACGCCTCGGACTACAGCCTGGCCGTGGCCGAGGGCCGCAGGCAGGCCCAGGACGACCCGTTCTGCCATTTCGTGGACGACGAAAACTCCCGCGACCTGTTCCTGGGCTACGCCGTGGCCGGGCAACGGCTGAAGGCCCAGTTCGAGGAACAAGGGCTGGTCGTGGACAGGGATCACCCGCTGTGCGTCTACCTGCCCTGCGGGGTGGGCGGCGGCCCCGGCGGCGTGACCCTGGGCCTCAAGCTGGCCTTCGGCGACGCCGTGCGCTGCTTCTTCGCCGAGCCCACCAGCGCTCCGTCCATGCTCGTCGGCCTGTGCACCGGGATGCACGAGGCCATCAGCGTGCGCGACCTGGGCCTGGACGGGCGAACAGAGGCCGACGGGTTGGCCGTGAGCCGTCCTTCCGGCTTCGTGGGCCGGGCACTGGAGCACTGCATCGACGGCGTGTTCACCGTGCGCGACCAGACCCTGTTCCGCCTGCTGGCCCTGGCGGCGCAAACCGAGGGCTTGCGCCTGGAGCCCTCCGGCCTGGCCGGATTCCCGGGAGCCTGCCGGGTGGCCATGGCCCAGGCCGCCGGCCCCGAGGGCGCACTGCCCACGACCACCCACCTGGTCTGGGCCACGGGCGGGGGCATGGTGCCCCCCGAAACATGGGCTGCCTACGAGGCCCGGGCCGCCGCCATCGGCGCTGGCCCCGACGCGCCGCCATTGTTCTAGGCCCCGAGTCCGTCACCTTTCAGCCACGAGCAACCCTTCCTGCGGAGGAACAGCCATGCGAACCAAGTCCCTGCTGACGACCCTGGTCATTCCCCTGGTCATGGCCCTGGCCCTGGCGGCGCCCGCCGCCGCCGCCCAGGCCGAGTACAAATGGACCTTCAGCCAGCCCTGGGTCCGGCCCCTGGCCAACCAAGCCTACCAGTTCTTCATCGACAAGACCAAGGAGTACACCGACGGCCGCGTGGAGATCGAACTCTTCGTGGACGGCCTGCTGGGCAACCACGACGAGACCTTCCACGGCGTGCAGGACGGCAGCATCACCATCGGCACCTTCTCGCCCTACGTGAGCCTCATCCCCGGCGGCGTGCTCAACTGGATGCCCTGGACCATCGCCTCCTGGGAGGAAGCCGAGCTGGCCTTCGCCCCTGAAACCGGCGTGCTCTCCGAGGTCATCGAGAAGGCCTACAACGAAGTGGGCATGCACACCCTCTTCCACGTCTCCCAGGGCGCCTACGGCATCGGCAACACCATGCGCCCCATCCGCACCACCGCCGACTTCAAGAACCTGAAGATCCGCGTGTCCAGCTCCCTGGGTCTGGTGCGCGCCCTGGAGAACATGGGCAAGGGCACGGGCATGACCCTGACCACCCTGCCCTGGTCCGAAATCTACAACGCCCTGTCGCGCGGCGTGGTGGACGGCTGCTGGACCATGTGGCCCTCCCTGGTGGACGAGCGGCACTACGAGGTCATGAAGTACTACTCCGACCTCAACTTCTGCTGGGACAACCAGAACGTGGCCATCAACAAGGAAGCCTGGGACGCGCTGCCCGACGACCTCAAGGCCGGGGTCACCCGCGCCGCCGCCGAGGCCCAGCACTACGCCAACGAGCTGCACCGCAAGGCCGAGGCCGACTACATCCGCCAGCTCGAGCAGCAGCCCGGGTTCACCGTCGTCCGCCTGACCGACGCCGAGCGCGACGCCCTGCGCGAGGCTTCGGACGTGGCGCCCATCTGGAAGGAGCTGTGCGAGCCGTGGCTCGAAAAGCACTACCCCGGCCAGAACATGAGCGCCAAGCTCCAGCAGGCCCTGGCCGACATCCGCGAAAAGGCCCGCGCCGCCAAGTAGCCCCTGGCCGCGCACGCAAGCGGGGGGCCGCCCGGCCCCCCGCATCGCCCCCCGACCTCCGGAGGCCGCATGAAACGACTCTACCTGTCCTGCATCCGGGCCATCGCCCTGCTGGAAAACGCCCTGTGCTACACGGGGCTGATCCTGTGCTCGCTCATGGCCTTCGCCCAGGTCGTCAACCGCTATTTCCTGCATTTCGAGGTCATGTGGATCGGCGACCTGACCCTGTACATCTTCGTGCCGACCATGATCCTGTCCATCAGCCTGACCACCCGCGCCGGGGCGCACACCTCGGTGGACGTGTTCATGGATCTGGCCTTCGCCGGGCGGCCCCGGGCGCGCCGCGTCTACGCCGTGGCGGTGGACGCCATGACCCTGGGCATCCTGGCCTACATGCTGCCCATGGGCTTCAAGATCTTCAGCCACGCCATGAAGTACCCGGAATACGGCACCCTGGTGCGCTGGTTCAACACGAGCTGGATCCGCCAGACGGTCTTTCTCATGTTCGTGCTCTGCGCCATCCACACCGTGCACCGCATCGGCACGGGCATCGCCGCCCTGCGCAAGGCCGAGCCCACCGCCAAGGAGGTGACCCCATGACCGCCGGAGTCCTTTTCGCCGTGGGCGCCTTCCTGGTCGGCCTGGTGCTCGCCGTGCCCCTGGGCTGGCTGTTCCTGGCCAGCACGGGCCTGGGCCTGGGCACGTCGGGCATGCCCAACACCTTCGTCATCGGCACGTTCTACCACTCGCTGAACAGCTACACCCTCATGGCCATCGGCTTCTTCGTCTTCGCCGGGAGCCTCATCTCCGAGGGCGGGCTGGCCGACCGCATCGTGGGCTTCTCGCATCTGCTGGTGGGCAGGGTCAAAGGCGGCATGGCCCTGGTGGGCATCATCGCCACCTTGTTCATGAGCGCGCTCACGGGCTCGTCCGTGCCGTGCATCTCGGCCCTGGTGCCGCTGCTGGTGCCGCGCCTGGAGCGCTACGGCTACCGCCGGGAATACACCACCGCCGTGCTGTGCAGCGCGAGCTTCCTGGGCTACCTCATCCCGCCCAGCGTGCCCGCGCTGATCTACTGTCTGGTGGCCCAGCAGTCCGTGGCGGCGGTGTTCCTGTCCACGGTCATCCCCGGCCTGCTCCTGGCCCTGGGCTACGCCGTCCTCAACTATTTCATCTGCCACCGCTATATCGACATCGCCAAGGCCGAGCTGTCCGAGCCGGAAATGACCCTGATCCAGCGCCTGGGGCGCCTGCGCGGGGCGACCATGGGCGCCCTGCCCGCCCTGGGCTGCCCGGTGGTCATCCTGGTCGGCATCTACGGCGGCATCTGCACGCCCAACGAGGCCGGGGCCGTGGCCGTGGTCTACTGCGTGCTGGTGGGCTTCTTCGTCTACCGCGAGCTGACCCTGCCCGGCCTGGGCCGCTCCATCGCGGGTTCGCTCATTTCCATCGGCGTCATCGCGTTACTCATCGCCTCGGGCACGGTGCTCGGGCGCTACCTGGTGCGCGCGGGCGTGGCCCAGCACCTGGCCGAACTGATGCTCGGCACCTTCGACTCGCGGTTCATGATCCTGCTGTCCATGAACGCCTTTTTGCTGCTCATGGGCATGTTCGTGGAGGCCATTCCCATCCTGATCCTCAGCGTGCCGCTGGTGCTGCCGCTGATGACCGATCTGGGCGTGAACCTCGTGCAGCTCGGGGCCATCTGCATCGTCAACGTGGGCCTGGGCGTGATCACCCCGCCCTTCGCCATGTCCATCTTCGTGGGCACGCGGCTCTCGGGCAGCAGCTACCAGGAAGTCCTGCCCATCATGCTGCGCTTCCTGCTCTGGGTGGGCATTCCCGTGCTGCTGCTGACCACGTACATCCCGGCCCTGTCCTGCTGGCTGCCGAGCCTGGTGCTCGGGCCGCAGGCCGTCGGCGCCTGGTAACATCGAGAAGGAGCGCATCATGCAAGCCGACCTGCTCATCACCAACGCGCGCATCGTCAACGGCCTGGGCACGCCCTGGTTCCGGGGCGCGGTGGCCGCCCGGGGCGGGCGCATCGTGGCCATGGGCGCCGAAGCCGCGACCCTGTCGGCCGCCGAGGTCGTGGACGCCCAGGACCGCTATCTGGCTCCGGGCTTCATCGACATGCACACCCACTCGGACTTCGACCTGCTGCGCAGCCCCGACGCCACGGGCAAGCTGCGCCAGGGCGTGACGACCCAGGCCATCGGCCACTGCGGCTACAGCGCCGCCCCGGTCTGCGACGAAAACCTCGCCCTGCTGGACGCCTACACCGGCTTCCTCAAGGCCGGGGTCCAGCCGCCGTGGACCTGGCGCAGCTTCGCCCAGTGGCTCGCGCACCTGGAGGCCCTGCCCCTGGGCACCAACGTGGTCAGCTTCGTGGGCCACGGCACGCTGCGCATCGCGGTCATGGGCTTTTCGGACCAGCCCGCCAGCCCCGCGCAGCTTGCGGCCATGCGCGAGCTGGCCGCCCGGTGCATGGCCGAGGGCGCCGTGGGCATGACCAGCGGGCTGATCTACGCCCCGGGCATCTATGCGAGCGCCGACGAACTGGTGGAGGTGGCCCGGGGGCTGGCGCCCCTGGGCGGGCTGTACGAAAGCCACATGCGCAACGAGTCCGACGACGTGGTGGCCAGCGTGGCCGAACTCATCGAGGTCGGGCGGCGCGCGGGCATCGCGGCCCAGATTTCGCACCACAAGGCCTGCGGCATGCAGAACTACGGGCGGGTGGTCGAGACGCTGGCCCTGGTCGATCAGGCCCGGGCCCAGGGCCAGGACGTGACCCTGAACTTCTACCCCTACGACGCGGCCAGCACCACCCTGCGGGCCCTCCTGCCCGCCTGGGTCCAGGAGGGCGGCATCGAGGCCCTGGCCGCCCGGCTGGCCGACCCCGCCGTGCGCGAGCGCCTGCGGGCCGAGATCGAGGACGGCCCCGGCGGCTGGGACAACTACTACCGCAACAGCGGCGGGGCCAAGGGCGTCATCCTGCTCTTTTTCCCCAAGACCCCGCAGTACGAGGGGCGGACCCTGGCCGAAGCCGCGGCGGACATGGGCCGCCACCCCCTGGAGGCGGCCTTCGACCTCATCATCCGCAACCGGGGCGAGGACAACTGCGCCTACAAGATGATCAGCGAGGCGGACATGGAGCGCATCATGCGCCACCCGGCCGCCATCGTGGCCTCGGACTCCATCCCCTGCGCCCCGGGAGGCAAGTCGCATCCCCGGCTCTCGGGCACCTTCCCGCGCGTGCTCGACCGCTACGTGCGCCAGCGCAAGGTGCTGTCCCTGGAAGAAGCCGTGCGCAAGATGAGCGCCCTGCCCGCCCAGCGCATGGGCCTGTACGACCGGGGCGTCATCGCCCCCGGTCTGGCGGCGGACCTGGTGCTCCTGGACATGGAGCGCCTGCGCGACAACGCGACCTTCGCCGACCCGGCCGCGGCCCCCGAAGGCATCGACCTGGTCGTGGTCGGCGGAGCCGTGTGCATGCGCGACGGCCAACCCACGGACGCGCGCCCGGGCCGGGTACTGCGCCCGCGCCGCGCCGGAGGCTGAGGCCCCCTGCCCCCCGGAGCGGAACCCCCTCCCGCACGGGGGGCAGGGCATACGGCCAGACGCGAAAGGCCCGGGAGCGATCCCGGGCCTTTCGACGTTTCCCGACGGCCGTGCCGCCTCGCGGCCTACTCGGCCCGGGCGTAGCCCAGGCGGGCCAACATGCTGCGCCACTGGAGGTCGTCCTGCTCGCAGGCCTCCAGTTCGCGGCAATGGCCCTGGGCGGCGATGAGGCCGTTGTCTTCCAGGTACGCAAGGATGCTGCACGCGCTGGTGGTCACGTCCTCACGGTCGGTGTGGCAGACGATCTCCGCGTCGACAGGCGCCTCGTAGGGGTCGGAAATGCCCGTGAAGTTGCTGATCTGCCCGGCGCGGGCCCGGGCGTAGAGGCCCTTCACGTCGCGGCGCTCGGTGACCTCCAGCGGGCAGTCCACAAACACCTCGACGTACTTTTCCAGCAGCGTGCGGTTCTGCTTCCGGGCTTCGGCATAGGGCGCGATGGCCGCCACGATGCTGATGACGCCGTGGCGGTTGAGCAGGTGCGACACGAAGCCGATGCGCCGCACGTTCACGTCGCGGTCATGGCGCGAAAAGCCCAGCTCGGAGCTGAAGTTGGTGCGGATGATGTCGCCGTCCAGCAGTTCGGCGGCCAGCCCCCGGCGGCGCAAATCCAGGAAAACGGCCCGCGACAGGGTGGTTTTTCCCGCTCCGGAGAGCCCGGTGAACCAAAGGGTGAAACTCATGGGGCTGATTTTCTCCCATTCGGGGTTGGGTTTCAAGGCCAAAAGCAGCGCCAGGAAACTACAAAGCCCTGCAAAAAATGGCAAGCCCCGCCCGGTCTTCATTCAAGGGAAACACGCCGCGAACGGCCCACGGCGCCTGGGGCATGCCGGAAACAAATTCCCGGCCCGGCCCAAAAGGCGCCCGCACGGATGCGGGCGCCTTTGCCGTCAACAGGCCCGGCCGAAGCGGAGCGGAGCCTCAGGGCTCTTCGTCCTCCTCACCCTTGCCGACCATTTCGGCGATCTGGGTCAGCACCTTGCCCCGGTTCTGGGCCACGCGCTTCCACTTGCGCTTTTCCTTCTTCAGGGCCGCCACGGTGTGCAACAGGTCCTGGATGGTCCGCAGGGACGGGTCGCGCAGGCCGGTCCCGCCCCGGCGGATGAGTTCATCCACATGCTGCTGGATGGCGGCAAGCTGGTTGGCGTCCAGGATCATGCGCCGCGGCTCCGGCTAGGCGCCGACGCAGAAGCTGGCCTGCGAGTAAGTCTGCCGGTCCTTGTACTCCTCCTGCTTGCCCTTGTTCCAGCGGCCCACGGGGCGGTAGTAGCCCACCACGCGGGTGTAGACCTCCGTGGCCCGGTTGCAGGTCGGGCAATGGAAGTGCTCGCCGTACAGGTAGCCGTGGTCCCGGCACACCGAAAAGGTCGGCGTCACGGAGACGTAAGGCAGCTTGGTCAGGCTCATGGCCTTGAGCAGGAAGTTCTTCACGCTGGTTTCGTCCGGCGCGGCCTCGCCCAGGAAGGTGTGAAAGACCGTGCCGCCGTTGTAGAGCGTCTGGAGCTGGTCCTGGTGTTCCAGGGCGAAGATCACGTCGCCCGTGGCGCCGGGGGGCAGCAGGGTCGAGTTGGTGTAATAGGGCACCTCGGTGCCGGAGGTCCGGATGTCCGCGTAGAGTTCCTTGTCGATCTTGGCCAGCCGGTAGCAGGTGCCCTCGCCCGGGGTGGCCTCCAGGTTGTAGAGGTGTCCGGTTTCCTCCTGGAAGCGGACCACCAGCCCGCGCAGGTGGTTGAGCACCCGGCGCATCAGGCGCAGGCCCGAGGGCTCGTCGATGCCCTTGCCCAGCAGGTTCAGGCAGGCCTCGTGGCCGCCGATGAGCCCGATGGTCGAAAAATGGCCCTTGAAGCCGTTTTTCAGGTAGCGCCGGGTGAAAGGGAACATGCCCGCCGCCAGATTGGCCTCGACCATCTTGCGCTTGAATTCCAGGGATTCCTTGGCCAGTTCGGCGTACTCCTCCACCAGATCGAGGAAATCCTCCTCGTTGTGCGCCAGATAGGCCAGCTTGGGCAGGTTCAGGGTGACCACGCCCACCGAGCCCGTGAGGTCGCCCGAGCCGAACAGGCCGCCGGTCTTCTTGCGCACCTCGCGCAGGTCCATCTGCAACCGGCAGCACATGGAGCGCACGTCCTCGGGGTTCAGGTCGGAGTTGATGAAGTTCTGGAAATAGGGCGCGCCGTACTTGGCGGTCATGCGCAGGAGCAGGCCGCCGACCTCGCTGTCCCAGGGGAAGTCCTTGGTCACGTTGTAGGTCGGGATGGGGAAGGAGAAGATGCGCCCGTCGGCGTCGCCCTCGAGCATGACTTCCAGGAACGCCTTGTTAATCATCGCCATTTCGGCGGCGTATTCGCCGTAGGTCGAGTCCTGATGCGCACCGCCGATGATGATCGGCTCCTTGGCGATGTGCGAGGGCGGCACCACGTCGAAGGTGAAGTTGGTGAACGGGCTCTGCCCGCCCCAGCGCGAGGTGGCGTTCAGGTTGTGCAGCAGCTTCTGGATCTGCTGCTTGACGTCGGCATAGCTCAGGCCGTCGTGGCGGATGAAGGGCGCGAGGTAGGTGTCCACGTTGTTGAAGGCCTGGGCCCCGGCCCATTCGTTCTGCAACGTGCCCAGGAAATTGACCATCTGCCCGCACACGGCGTCGAAATGCCGCGCGGGCTTGGAGGAGCAGCGGTCCTCCAGGTTGAAGCCCTCCAGAAGCAGGTCGCGCAGGCTCCAGCCCGAGCAGTATCCGGCCAGGCCGAAGGACAGGTCGTGGATGTGAAAGTAGCCGTGGTTGTGCGCCGAGCGCACCTCTTCGGGGTATTTTTCCAGCACGTAGCGCGCCTGGACCGCCCCGGCCATGTGCAGGATCAGGCCCTGGAAGGAGTGGACCATGTTGGAGTTTTCGCTGACGCGCCAGTCGAGGTTGTCGAGGTAGCCCTCGGTGACGCCGACGATGTCCAGAAAGGCCTGGCCCTGGCTGCGCAGCTCGCGGCGCTTCTCGCGGTAAAGGATGTAGCGCTCGGCGACCTTGTACAGCCGGGCCTCCATGAGCACCTGCTGGACCATGTCCTGCACGTGCTCCTGCTCGGGGGCGTCCACGTCCGCGAGCTTGGCCTCGACCTTGCGCGCCAGGCGCTCGGCCAGGAGGGGGTCCTTGATGGCGCTGCTTTTGAGAGCCTTGAAGATGGCGTCGCCGATCCGCTTGGTGGACCAGGTTTCGACGCGGCCGTCCCGCTTGATGATCTGCGAAGGCATGGAATTCTCGCCGCGCGCCGCCGGTTGCGGAAGGGGGCACGCGAGGTCGCCGGTTGCGGCCGGGGGCGGCGGAACCGCCCCGGCCCGGCGCCGTTTGGGCTGGGTTGTTCGGCATTCCCGGTGCGGAGTCCGCGCTCCGAGCGGGAAGTATCGGCTTCAGGCAGGTCTTCTGGCTCTCCCCTTCCCCCTGCCGCCTTCCCGCGTCACGCAGTGGCACTTGGCAGAGGTCGCTTCGCGGCGGGGATCACAGCGGCGGGACCGCTCCGGCTTCGCACCGGATTCCCTGTTCGGGCCTTGCGGCCACCTGAAGGACATCAGACGGAGGCAGCATAGGAGAGAACCGGGGGGATGGCAAGGCGGGAGGAGGCAACCGCTCCTGAACGGCCTGCGCAGGCTGGAAAGACAAGGGAAAGATGACGGAGAAGGCCGCCTGGAAATCACCCCGCCAGGGGCGGCCGTGTCAGGGGAATACTCTCTCGGTCAGACCATCCGCTCCTGCCCGCGCAGCGCTCGGCGTGGGCGTGCTTGTAAAATCATCCACCCCGTGGTACATTTTACGCCATGAACAAGCGCACCATATATTCCCGGCTGCTGGAGGCTTTATCCGATACTCCCGTGGTTTTCCTGCGCGGAGCCCGGCAGACCGGCAAGACCACGCTGGTGAAGCAACTGGCGGAAGCCTCCGGCGAGGGTGAAATCAGCCGCCAGTACGTCAGTCTTGACTCCGCGACCGCATTGGCCGGAGCCCTGGACGATCCGGGCGGGTTTCTACAGGGGCTGAAAAAGCCCGCGATCATCGATGAGGCGCAGCGCGCTTCCGCCCTGATGCTGGCCATCAAGGAAGACGTGGACCGCGAGCGCCACGCCGGGCGGTATCTTCTGACCGGCTCGGCCAACATCCTGGCCTTGCCGGGAATCGCCGACTCGCTGGCGGGGCGCATGGAAGTGTTGACCCTGTATCCGCTCTCGCAGGGGGAAATAGCGGGCGTGCACGGGGATTTTATCCATGCGCTGTTCCAGAAGGATTTCCCGCCAAAGGACGCGGGCACGGCTTCGGTGACGAAGGACGCGCTTCTGGAAGCCCTCGCCGTGGGCGGCTATCCGGAAGTCCTCTCCCGGGCCAACCCGAGGCGCCGCGCCGCCTGGTTCGATTCGTACATCACCACCCTGGTGGAGCGGGACATCCGCGACATCGCCAGCATCCAGGACATCAGCGGACTGATCCGCCTGCTGCGCATGCTCGGCGTTCGCTCGGGGACGCTCCACAACCAGGCCGAGCTCTCGCGCAGCGTGGGGATGCCCGCCAGCACCCTGGGCCGGTATCTGCCCTTGCTGGAGGCGCTGTTCCTCGTCTGGTTCCTGCCTGCCTGGTCGAGCAACCTGGGCAAGCGGCTGGTCAAGGCGCCCAAAATCCATGTCTACGATTCCGGCCTGGCCTGCCATCTGTGCGGCGCGGACGCGGAACGCCTGGCCGACGATCCCATGCTGGCCGGGCGCCTGCTGGAGTCCTTCGTGGCCGGCGAACTCCTCAAGCAGAGCAGTTGGACCGAGCATCCGGTGACGCTCCACCACTACCGCTCCCAAAGCGGCGTGGAGGTGGACGTTGTCCTGGAAGACAGGGCCGGGCGGGTGGCCGCCGTGGAGGTCAAACTCGCCGCCAGCGTGACCGCGCACGACATCAAAGGCCTGGCCTCCCTGCGCGACGCGCTGGGAGATCACTTCGTCCGGGGCGTGGTCATCTACACCGGCCAGGAAGTCATGCCCATGGGCGACAGGATATTTGCCGTGCCGGTGGGGCTGATGGGCGGATAGAACCCCATGAAATAGCACAACTCCAAAAAAGCCTTGGTGCCCAGGGCGGGACTTGAACCCGCACAGCCTTGCGGCCCAGGGATTTTAAGTCTCGAAAATCATTGAATTAATACAGCAAGTTACGAGAGTTTAGTCAACGACATGAGGGAGTTGAATCATCATGCGTTTTCAACTTTCTTTACCTATTTTCAACCCCAGTGGAGCAAATTTGGAGCAAAAAACATTCAGATTGAACCTACTCATTTCTCCTTTCTAGGCCTACCAGCTCCAGGCCTCCGGCCTCCCCAAACCATTTCTGCTTCCCTTTCGAGCCAGACTTCTGCCCAAACCAAGTGCTCAACATAGAATCTAAAATACAACTCGCAATCAGCATAAAACATTTCTCTACGTTGCGAAACGTCCTCCGCTTCATCATTTCTCAACGGCTCTTCTAAACCTTTTATAATTTCCCTTGCTGAACCTAGGTTAATATTCTTATCTAATAAATATTTTTTGACATGAGGGAAAATATCAATCACCGCACTTGGTTTTTCTTGCCAAGCCTCATCGACAGTACGAACAACTTGGTCACTTTCCCCACATCCTCCAACATTCACCTTAGTCCCAACAATAACTAACTTGAGCTTTTGGGCGTATCGATCCGACAGCACATCGCCGTACATAGAATGCGTCTTCTTTGTTCCGTAAAGCATCCTGTATCTTTGTTGATATTCCTTACCTGTACCTAAATCAAAATGTTCATGGCATAGCCTCCGAGAGCAATCGCCACGCCTTACAAATACAGCACGCCAGCAAAAACTACACACAGAAACATTTACAATATCTCTAATACTTTCCCATGTTTCATAGGAGTCGCTATCTTGCCGCCTGTATACTTGCCGCCTAAATCTCTGACCATTATTCCCGACAGTCGCCCGCCACAAGCTTCGCATCGTGTCCCAATACTTAAACAGCTCATTCTTCTTGCAATCTTCTTCGCTACCACGATGAAAGAAACGAGCAAGCTCCCGCAAATTAATCTCTAATTCATGCCAAGTATTATCTTTGGGAATCGCCATAAAATCTATGACGGCTGGCAAATACTGAGGAGAACGCGGGCCACTATTTAAGGTTTCTAGCCAATCAGGAAATCTACGCCTGAATTCATCGCACATTCCCCTAGCTACGCCTTTGGGTCCTCCAACCCGCCAAAGACTTACGAGGCTTTGCTTCTCACTCTCGGACAGGTGAAACGACTTCTGCTTATGATCTTCGCCCAATTCTTGCCCCATCCCAATTGATATCTTTTATCAAGAGACAAACGGCAGACCTACCTCCCCCTGATGGATGCATGCGAATGTGCACTCACCAGCAAGGAGGAACACATGCGAAAACGTTTGTACAACATCAACGAGTTAGCAGCAATTCTGGGGTTCACGGTCTCAGCGATCCACGGCCACCTCGCAAGAAAGAACTACGATGCCGTACCACCCCCTTTCCGCCTTGGCCGAAGGCTTGCCTGGTCCGTGGAGGCCATCGACCAGTGGCTTGAGGACAAGATCGAAGAAGCAAATGCCCAGAGGTGACCTGATGGGGAAGCCCCAAAGCCCTGCCCTTCGGGCAGGACTACACGTGTCTACACGTTCCGTATAGGCAACCAACCTCAAAGATTACACAAATTGCCCCGCCCAAGGGTCCAGCCACACGACTCGCCAAAGAGTAGGCCCGCGCCAGACAAGGCTTCCCGGCGAATCGTAACGAGTAGGAGGTCCTAACCACGTGCTGAGGAAACAAGTCTTCATCTCAAGCCAGCTCGCCAAAGAGATTGAAGTCCGCGCCCATGAAGAAGGACGCTCGGAGTCCTCCATATTACGGGCTGCCATAGCCCAGGCGTTTGCCCCAAGGGATATGAGCGTAGACATGCCCGCTGCGCTGCCATTTGCCGTCAACCACTTGCTTGAAAACGGAGAGCAGCAAGTCGCCCTGATGAAATTCATCCTGAAAAGCCTGCTCTTCACTCGGAACTACTCGGGCCGGGCGTTGGTCGAACTACTCCAGCCCGACAGCGCAGAAATTGAACTCGAAGAACTCAAGCAGGCAACCGAAGACACCTATCAACAAATTCTCAAGGAGCTAAAATGATGCATCATCCCAACATGCCCCGAATCCACTGCCTCATTGCGGCGCTTTCCCTGATCCTTGCACTCACTCTCACCCTGAGCCTCATGAGCGCACTCGGAGTTTCTGGCCGAGAGGCATACGAAGTCTTATCTGGCAAGCAAGTGCAAACGATCTACCTCAATTCCAGCGCCTTTCGCTCTTCCGCGGAGACGCCTAATGCGGCCTGGTTCGTCCTCGACCGACACTCTTTGAGCTCCATCTTGGACCACGACTACAAAACGTATGCCTCCGAGGCGTTCAGCCCCAGGGTCCCTGAAGCATACCCCTCCGATATCACATTGGAGGCCCAGATCATCCTTGTTAGCGGCGCAGTCTTCTTCCTGATCATTCTTCTCACCACTGCCTTTGCGCTCAGCAAATTCATTGGGCGAGAATACGCTTACCAGCTCTACGAGCAGGCACGTGCGAGCTTTGGCGACCCAGCGGCTCCCTACAAGGAGGAAATCCGCACCCTGAGGGACAGCCTGGCCGCATCGACCAACCAGGTGGCGAAACAAGAGCAGGAATTGAAAATCTACCGACAGGAACAAGGCCCCATCAAAACCGTGGTCAAGTACATGGCCAAGGAAGAACAACAGGTGCTCAGGCGGCTTGGGATTTCACCTGAAGAGTACTTTGCCAAGAAAGCCAGCACCAAGCCTATAGGGCCGTCCAGCACCCCCAAGAAGCCGAGTTTCTAGCCATGGGCATCGCACGGCTTAAGAACCTCGCTAAGGGCGGCATCAGCGATTACTACTCCCAGGGCAAGGATGATTACTACCAAAGCTCGGATTCTGATGTTCAGCTTCTAGGCACTGGCGTTGAGCAGCACGGGCTAAGCGAAGGCTTCACCGCTGAACGCTTCGAGGCCCTTAACGAAGGGGCAAACGGCCACCACAGGAAGGCCAAAGACCTCACCCTTTCCCCGCCTAAGTCGGTGTCCCTGCTCTATGCCCTGGGCGACACGGCTCAAAGCAGGGACGCCCTCGAAGCGCACCGCCAGGCCGTCCAGGACACCATAGACTACATCGAGCACTGCGGCATGGTCACAACCAGGATCAGGGACAGGGATTCAGTGAAGAGCGTCCCAGCGAGGGGCCTGGTTGTGGCCTGCTTCGAACACTCGACGAACAGGAATCAAGACCCAAATCTTCATAGCCACTGCCTGATTGCCAACGCGTGCACCGCAGAGGCAGCAGAGGGTATCACCAACCTCAACTACCACGCGATCTACCGCAATCAAAAGCACCTCGGCCAAGTGTACGACTCCGCCCTCATCAATGCCCTCACCCAACGCGGTTACACCGTCCGCGAAAAGGGGAAGTCCTTCGAGCTTGAAGGCATTGATGATGACCAAATCAAATCCTTCTCCTCCCGGAAGGCAGACATTGAGCAGACCCTCAAAGCCCAGGGCCTGACCTACGAGGCCGCATCCGATGACGAACGGCAAAAGGCCTGCTTCGCAACCCGCCGAAGAAAAGAAACCGTTAGCCAAGAGGCACTGCTCAGCGAGTGGCAAAACCGCTCCAAAGAAGTCGGCCTTGATTTTGAGGGGATCAAGGCCGACAAAGGCATTCAAGCACGAAAATCATTTGAGCCCCAAGACAAGGCACAATTCGTCAGGGAGTCCATTCAAGAAGCATCAGAACTCGATGGTATTTTCACTGCCAAATCAGTGTACGGCAGAGCCATCCGAAAGGCCCGCGGACAAGGGCAAGGCATTTCACCCAGAGAGGTGGAAAGGCTTTTCAAGGCAGAAGCCCCAAACGAACAAGTGATCTCCCTCCCAGACCAAACAGACTCCACCTGGCTCAACCACGAAATGACTACTATCGATCTTGTGGAGGCAGAGAGGGATTTCGTGAAGAGGCTCCAAGAAAACAGGGGCGCCCATGAACCGCCCTTGCCTGCTTCGGAAATTGAGCAAGGGTTGGCTGCCTACAACAAAAGCCTGGAAAATAGCCGAGGGTACACCCTCAAAGACGAGCAAGCAGATATGGTGCGACACATCCTCGGAAGCAAGGATCTCGTATCCATCGTGCAAGGAGATGCAGGCACGGGCAAAACCACAGCGCTAGACGCGGTAGCATCGATATACGGCAGGGACAGGATAATCGGCTTAGCGCTTCAAGCTGTGGCGGCCGCAAACCTTGAGAGCGAAACAGGCATTTCGAGCAGCAGTATCGACAAGTTCTTGAAGGACCACGAAAAATGTCCAAACAAAACAGCAAGAGCCATCCAAGACGGCCTCATCGTGATAGATGAAGCTGCGATGGTTGGTAGCCGCAAAATGAACCAGCTTAGCTCCATAGCCGAGGAACTTGGAGCAAAACTTTGCCTCGTCGGTGACACTAAGCAGCTTACAGCCGTTGGAGCAGGCGCACCGATGAGTCTTGCCATGCGCCATAATTTAGCAAATGTACAATATTTGAAAGAGATACGAAGGCAACGTGACTCAACACACTTGGAAGCCGTCAAGGCAATCGCATCAAACCAAGGGATTGAGAAGATTATTAACATTTTTCAGAGGCAAGGGACGGTCAAAGAATACAAAACGAAAGAAGAGCGGCATCAAGCAATAGCCAAAGAAGTTGTTGCAGATTGGAAAAGAGGAGTTTATCCGCTAGTTATAACATCGCTCAACAAAGATAAATCCAACTTGAACGCAACAATCCGGAGAGAGCTTATACACAATGGATTGATATACAGTCATAATGAAATTATATTACCGAAAGAGTGTAAAACTAAAAGCACAGCGACAATAGCCTTAACAATTGGCGATAACATAATTTTCACAAAAAACGATTACTCAATCGGCATTGAAAATGGAAACGTTGGAACAATCACAAAAATAAGCATTAAATCTAATCAAATAACTGTAAATTTACACAAAAACGGCCAGACTAAATACATAGATATAGGCAAGTATAAAAGCATAGAACATGCCTACGCGATAAGCTCATACAAGAGTCAGGGAAAGACCACACAGAAATGCATTTACAATGCTATTACAAAAAACCCTCTCCTTTCAATGAACGAGTTCTATGTAGGCTCCAGCCGCCACAAGGATGAACTGTCTATATACACTGACAGTATATACAACCTAATTGAGAAAACTGCTAGTCATTCAAACGCGTGCTCAGCATTCGAACGCTTAAACGAGAAAGGAATCATTAATGCGAATCAAAACGTAAAAAGTGAGCTAACAAACATGCAAAGAATTGAATATTTGACGGATTTGCACATCAAGAGACTAAGACTCTCGAACAAATTGTTGGCCATTGCCAATAAACAGCAGAATGTAGAGCAACGAAACCTATTTCAACTGCATAAAACTAATAGCAAAACGATAACGCGCTAGCCCCCCCCTCCTCCCGATTTATTGAGTTCAAAAACTCGGAACTATCTCCGAAAAACCCCTTCCGGAAATGAATACCAAAACACAACTCGAAACCATCTAGTTGCTGAAATTAACGACTTAAGATAGGAAACCTATATGCTAAAAGCACAAGATGCACTCGACAATGCCTTTGAGGCCATCAACGACCTTGAATGTGGAGCCGGGAGATGGAAATCCTCCTGGATAACCGCTGTAACTGAACTGCGTAGTGTCGGCCACATCCTAGAAAAGGTCGACTCGAAAGTTAGCGCTGTCGCACGCAAAGTAATAAAAGAGCACTGGGATGAATGGCGAGAAAAAAAAGACGGTGGAACATGGTTTACCGAGTTTATTGATTCAACACGAAATACACTCCTCAAAGAAGGAGCAGGCTTGCCAACTGCGACATATATTTCTCATGGCGAATACGATGAGTATACACATTGGCAACTAACAATGGATGATGGCGCCGATGGCGTCCCCATCCTAAGAGAAGCCGCCGAGTGGCTTCAAGATGAGCTTGAAAGCATAGAAGAAGAGATTGAGGAAAGAAGCCCTTAACCCCCCAAGCTATCACACATCCCTACTTACTACCGGCAAATTCCTGAAATCTTCATTCCTGTTAAGATAAGCTCTGCATACTTTCAAAGACGCACACACAATATAGTTGCTTCCCACCCCCCTCTTTTTGGTTCATCGCAGAATTCCGGGAAGGGAAAGATGAGTTGAGACAACGGTAACCCTTCGGTATCTCGATGGTTACGAGGCCAACCGAGAGCGAAAAGGAGGTTACCGTTGTCCAAGGACGAGATTACCCGGCTTCTGGGCTGTTGGGAAGGGTACCGCATCGGGACGATTCAGCGCTTTGAGCGCGGGGAGAAAGGCGTTTCCGCCGAGGTCTGGATCGAACTGTTGCCGCGTCGGCGGCGACACATGCGATGCAGCGGATGCGGCAGGCCGGTAAGCAAGGTCCACGATTTCGTGGAGCGCTGGATTCGTGATTTGCCGATCCTGGACGCCCGGACATGGCTGTTGGTCTGGCGACGGCGTGTGAGGTGCCCCAAGTGCGGCCCCAAGCTGGAAGAGTTGCCCTGGCTTGGCCGCTTGCCAGGGCCACCCGGCGGCTGGCCGAGAGCGTGGGCAGACTGTGCCATGTGGCCTCCATCAAGCACGTGGCGGAGTTCTTCGACTTGGGCTGGTGGACCGTGAAGTCCCTCGACAAGCGCTACCTGGCCGAGACGCTGGGTCCGGTGGACCTCAGGGGCGTTGAGGCCATCGCCATGGACGAATTCGCCATCCAGAAAGGGCAACGCTACGCCACGGTTATCGTGGAGCCGAACACCAGGCGGGTGCTGTGGGTCGGTCGCGGGCGGGGCCGGGAGAGCATCAGGCCGTTCTTCGAGCTGTTGGGCAAGGTGGGCTGCGAGCGGCTGAGGGCCGTGGCCATGGACATGAACGGGGCCTACGAAGCCGAGGTGAAGGCCCGTTGCCCTAACGCCCGGATCGTCTACGACCTCTTCCACGTGGTGGCCAAATATGGCCGGGAGGTCGTGGATACGGTGCGGCGGGACGAGGCTAGGCGCGTGCCCGGGGACGATGCGGCGCGCAAGGTGATCAAGGGCTCGCGCTGGCTGCTCCTGAGGAACAAGGACAACATCAAGCGCCAGGAGGACCGCATCCGGCTCTCCGACCTGCTGGCGGCCAACCGCAACCTGATGGTGGTCTATGTGCTCAAGGAGGATCTGAAGCAGCTCTGGCGGTACCGCTACCCCAAGGCGGCGCTACGCTTCTGGCGGGGTTGGTATCGCCGGGCCATGCGCAGCGGCATCGAACCCCTGCGGCGCTTCGCCCGCCGCCTGCGCCCCTATCTGCAAGGCATCCTGTCCCACTGTCGCCACCGCCTGCACACCAGCCTGCTGGAGGGAATCAACAACAAGATCAAGGTCATCAAACGCATGGCCTACGGCTTTCGGGATGACGAATACTTCTTCCTCAAGATCAGGGCCGCGTTTCCCGGAATTCCGCGATGAACCTTTTTTTTGCACACGCAAACACGTTACACATCAAAGCCTATCTCCCCAACGGCTACAGCCCCCCAGCATACAGAACCAACCATTCAGGTCATGGTACAAGTTATCGCAACGACCTTGACAACGCTGGATCTCATTTATCTCTTTGCAAAACGACAGAACGTCACAACTCTCAGTGATTATTATTTTAATTCAATTTGAACCACGCAAAAAAAGAATCGCCACCCTATTGACAGAATATCTTACCTCAAGTAAGATTTTAATACATAAGCAAAACAAGGAGGGGGCGGATGACGGAAAAAACTATAGAATTACTGCTAGTTAAAGAAATCGCCAACGTCCAGAAACTTAACGGTATACCAAATCCGTCACTAAGCAGCGCAACCCTTCCTATTGGCGGATTGAGTCGCTTTGATAGCCTTACGGCAATAGAAGTTCTCATGTCACTTGAGGTCAAGATTGAAAAGAAATTAGGAAGAGAAGTGGACCTGGATGTCAGCCTATTCTTCACAGACAAAGGGAGAAAAGGACTCAAAAAAGGCATGACTCAATATTCTCTATCAATAAGCGCAATAGCAAAAAACATTTGCCATTCAATAAGGAGCACCGGATAATGCCGAAGCCTGAAGAGATAAAGAAAGAGATCGCCGAAAGACTCAAGCTTGCCAGGGAGTTTTCCGGCTTGTCTCAGGCACAGGCTGCACAAATCGTTGGGCTCAAGAGGCCTGCCATTACAGAAATTGAAGCAGGAAGAAGAAATGTCACAAGCCCTGAACTTAAAATATTCTCTGATATTTATGATGTTGACGTCAATTGGATACTCAAAGGTGAAGACCATGCCAACGCCCTTACATCAAATAAGATGCAACTTGCAGCACGCGAATTAAGCAAGATGGACGAATCAGATATCAACAAGCTCTTTAATCTCTTATCATCAATGAAAAAGAAATAATGTTCACCCAAGATCAACTTCGCATAGCTGCGAGCAAAGCGTTAAAGATACGCGCAAGAGCTGGTATAGAGCTCGACCAATCCTTTTGCGTGGTCGACCTTGCATCTTCCCTTGATCTTGAAGTTAAGTATGTCGACATGAAATCAATGGAAGGAGCACTTTTAAAAGATTCTAAAGTTATATTATTGTCGGCACACAGACCAGATGGAAGGACTCGTTTTACTTGTGCCCATGAGATTGCCCATTATGTATTCAATCATGGTGACCACTTTGACGAATTAGTCGAGAACATTAATAAACGCACGTCGAGAACTGAAGAAGCTCTTGCCGATACTTTTGCGCATTATTTACTGATGCCTGAAACAACTGTGCGCTCTGGTTTTATCCAACGCGGCTACAGCGACACTAAACCTAACCCAATTGAAATTTATGAAATTGCAAATTGGCTTGGTGTTGGATATACAACATTACTAAACCAGATGGCTTACAATTTTAGAATGTTAGATGGTAGCAAATTACAACGTTTAAAAAAAATATCTCCGGCTTCTATTAAAAGTGAAATTGCAGGGCAAAAAATAACAACCGAATTAATTGTATACAACAGTCAATGGAAGAAAAGACCTTTAGATTTGTCCGTTGGCGACTATATTTATTCAGTAGGCAACACTATTCAAGATTGTTCAATTCTAACCTCAACAAATAATCGTTCGTTATTTCAAGCCGTAGCGCCCGGGACCCACGCAATCAACACGCAAAGCGATGGCAACCAAGTCATTATAAGAATAAAGAGAGCTAAGTATACCGGCAGAGCTAAGTACAGATATTTAAGCGAGGTCTGATCATGAAAACTGAGTTTGAGAGCAACAATCTTTCCAGCTTAATGATAGACTTATACAAATTGTTTGCCAATGAACGCTCTACAAAAGAAATTCATGGGCTGTCGATAAAGCTCACTGGCTTCGACGACGAAGGCAACATATCGGAAGATGATAATATCCGACAAATAATTGACAACACTTTGGTAAACAACGGAATGCAACCTATCAAGACAGTTGCGAATACAATTTTTCCATTAAATCTTTGGAATCCTACTCTAGAGAGAAACGTATTATATGAAAGATACAATAAAATTTATCCCCAACTTAAAAAATGCCCAGCGAATAAATACGGCCTCTACTTCGAAAGAATGATCAATTACGACCAACAGGGCTTCAACCAGATAGAAAATATTATCAATTTCTACAGCACGGGTAATTTAAGGCGCAGCGCCTATCAAGTTTCTATTTGGGATCCCATCCGTGATCAAAAAAACGTGCGAATGCGGGGGTTCCCCTGCTTGCAGCATTTAGTCGTATCATGCGTCCAAAAGAGGATTACCTTAATAGCCTTCTACGCAACGCAATTCATTTTTGAAAGAGGGTACGGAAATTTCTTAGGGCTGTGTAACCTGGCAAAATTTTTAAGAAAAGAACTAGGGCTACCCGTGGAAAGTTTAATGTGCTACGTGGGGGTCGAACGACTGAACACTTCACCCCGAATCATAAACTCACTCCTTGCAGAATATGAAACGTAGCACTAATCAGCAGACTCCAATCCTCAAGACACAAAACACTAGAAGAACCAGCGACTTTGATTATTACAAATCGTTAGCGCCACTATGCCCATCAATAGTGTATGACACATATTGGGAGTTTGCTTGCAAAAGGCAAGAACTTTTCTATCAAAAAATAAACAAGAGCGGCCTTAAATCTTCAGACTACATATTAAATACATTTAAATTCACGAATGTATATCGCGCGTCCGACCGTGTCAGCCAATACTTAATCAATAATGTCATTTATTCGGGTGATTACAGTCCGAAGGATACTTTCTATAGGATTATATTATTTAAAATTTTTAATAAAATTGAAACATGGCAACATATAGAGCGCGTACTTGGCGAAATTAAATATCACTCTAATAATTTTTCTGTCATTAATAACAATTTAAATTCAAAATTATCATGCGGCGACCGCATCTATTCAGCTGCCTACATCATGCCCTCGGGAAGCAGCATATTTAAAAGCGAAAGAAAACATACGAATCATCTACTATTAATAGAAAAAATGATTGATGATAAGGCCTATCAAACAATCCAAAAATCAAAAACACTAAAAGATGTATATCTGACATTACTAAAATATCCAACAATTGGACCTTTTTTAGCATATCAGTATGCCATTGATTTAAATTATAGTGAGCTGATAAATTTTAGTGAAAATGATTTCGTAGTGGCCGGACCAGGAGCAAAAAGCGGAATTTCGAAATGCTTTGCTTCGCGCGGTGGGCTGTCTGATGAAGAAATCATTGATTTCATGCAAAAAAGGCAGCAATTCGAATTTGATCGGCTCGGCCTTACTTTTCGCTCCATAGGGAAAAGAATGCCTACCCTAATTGATTGTCAAAATATTTTCTGCGAGGTAGATAAGTACTCAAGAATCGCTCATCCTGAGTTCGTATCAAATACAAAGCGCACCAGAATAAAACAAAAATACGTACAACACGCTCAGCCGCTTACCCATTTTGCGTACCCACCTAAATGGGGGATTCATGAAATCGTCAAATAGCCACTACAAGCTAAGAGAAATTAAACTTGAGCTTTCTTATAATTGCAATCTAGAGTGCGTTCACTGTTCAAGTGAAGGAGGAGCGCTCAAATCTAATACGATACCATATGACCAAGTCGAAAGGATAATTAATTCTGCCTCTAATATGGGCGTCGAAACTATATCGATATCTGGCGGTGAGCCGATGTTGATTTCGTATCTCGATAGCCTCGTAAAATTATGTCACAGAAATAATATTCATACTAAAATTTACTCTAACGGAACGTGTGATTTTTCAACAAAAATTGAGCTATTCAAGCAATCATCCGTAGAGATAGCAATTAGTCTTTTTTCAAACCGAGAGAACAGACATAATCAAATCACAAAATGTTCGGCTAGCTTTATAAAAACAAGTCATAATATCAAACTACTCTCCTCATCTAGTATTAAAACAGAAATCCACTTCGTCCCATTGAAGAACAACTATGGCGACCTTCGAAATCTTGTTATTTATGCAAATACTCTCGGCGTAAATAAAGTAAGTGTCTTGAGATTCGTACCACAAGGACGCGGAGCAATAAACGATTTAAACTTAAATAAAGATATGTATCTTGAACTTAAGAAATCAATATTAGAGCTACGCAAGGAAGGACATCTAGTCAGAACAGGCTCGCCAATGAACTTTCTCTTCCTAAACAAACAGCCAACATGCAATTCGGGAATCACCCGAGTAGTCATTGGTCCCGACCTGAGTATTTACCCCTGTGATGCATTTAAACAAATTCAAGCCGACAAGATTGTCGGTCCCGATGAATATTCGAACCTTTCAATTCATAGCTTAGAAGAGTGCTGGACCAAATCTCTCTACTTAAATGAAATCAGGCGCTACGCCGCAAATATTAGCAAGTCATCTTGCGGTAAATGCTCACATTTCGATGTATGTCATGGCGGTTGCCTAGCTCAAAAGGTCTTATTTAATGGGAAATATTATGGGCAACCGGACCCTCTTTGCATAGCCACTAACAACGAAGGCAACTAAGATGGAAATCTCCTCTAAAGACAACACATTGATCAACAACATTATAGAACGTGCTGCAGCTATATCTCAAATAGAAGCAAAATCGATATCTGACTCGAAAATATACACAGATTGCCACAATCGTCTTATTGAAATTCAATTCGAGCACCCCCTGGATAGCAACTGTATTGCAAAATTATCTGAGTTGCTCTCCAAGGGAACCAATGATCTTTATAGGAACATTTCCGATCTTAAAGATATTTGGTATATTCTTATGGATAAATCAATTAAATGTCTTAGATTCTTTGATTCCCGCGAACCATATTTTAAAAATTCAGGCACCAACCCCCAAGCATATGGACTTTCCGAGCTAAAAGACTATTACGAGGAATTTGCAGACTTTGAAGCACTTCTATATGGAAGCAACCGCTTTTACAGAGATCATGTTATTCATCTATTCAGAACATGGCTTATCGGAATCAACATCCTCATCAGCGAGACCCGCTCTGAACCTCTATTCCAGCACTTTCATTTTGAGGGTGTTAATTCTGGATTTACATTAAATTTTTTTGAAGTAATAAGCATCTGGACAATCGCTGCTTTATGCCATGACCTTGGGTATCCCCTTGAAAAGTCCCAGAATATTATCCACAAGACCGAAAAAATGATGAGGCATCTAGTTTCACAGCCAAATATATCGCACAATGTAAATTTTTCTGGGACACAAGACGCTCAAAATAATTTCATCCTTAAGCTCTTAAGCTCTAAGATGCGTCCCTGCGAAACAAAACACGCGACATACATTGCCAGACTTCAATCTAAATACTTCATGAAGTACTCTAAATCACTTGAATCCTACAAACATGGAATTATAAGCTCCATAATCATATACAAATCTCTTTTATATTTCCTTGAATCCGACTTCAGCTTGCATGACGATTACATTTTTGACCACAAAGAAGCTCACCACTACTACATTAAGAGAGATATACTGCGCAGTATATCATCTCACACTTGCAAAGACATTTATCACATGCAATCTACTACATTTCCGCTTCTCCTTATTGTAGCAGACGAGCTCCAGGAATGGGGGAGAAAACGTTGGTCAGACTTATATAGAAATAGTAAAATTCCATCCACGAATTTTATGCTTTTAAATTATGACAAAGAGAATATTTCAGTTGAATTTACTTTCAATAAAGTCCCGCGCACGGACTCAACCCAGCTTATAACATCTTTCTACAAACAGTTCTCCAAATTCAGGCTACTCTTCCGAGACGGACAAGACACCGAGCTCCGCGAGTTCGACTTTTATTTTATATACATTATCAACACAACAACCAATAGATCATTCAAAATTACTTCTTATATCCCCTCAAAGAATCCAGCTGTTTTCAAAATATCATCCACGGACTACTCAAAATCCATTCTGCTCTCTATTGCAAAAGACCTACAAAAAGGCCTTCTTAACGACTGGCACTACATAGAAGAAAAAGATGAACACTCCATTTACATCCACTAAACTTCAAAGCATTAAAGACGCCGACTAAATCCTGGTTTGATTTATTAGAGATTACTGTGCCTATTCAAACAGGAAGCTAGGCCTATATATTATTTAGGCCTCGCCTCTTGCCTGCCAATCGTGCGGCAAGCCTATCCGCTCTTAAATGACTGTATCTTGCCAACATTTGCATACTTTTATGCCCAGTAATTGCCTTTATCTCCATAACGTCTAGATCGGTACTCTCAAAAAATCGGCTTGTTGCCTCATGCCGTAGATCATGAAATCGTAAATCATTGATTCTAGCAGCTCTCCTTGCTTGAACCATTGAAGTAGTTATTTGTTCTGGAGTTAAACCAAACACAGACCCTTTGATTTTCCTTGGAATACCTAAAAGGATAGTCAATGCTTCTGGGGATAACGGCACTGACCTGGACTCACCGTTTTTGGTCTGCGGCAAATGAACGAACCGCCTCTTCAAATCAACATTACTCCAGATGAGGCTTGCGATCTCAGTCCGGCGCATGGCTGTCTCCAGGGCAAAACGAACGACCTCCCGAAACATCTCCGAGCATACTTCCAGCAACCGCTTCTCTTCATCGCCCTCCAGGCGGCGGGTTCGCCCCTTGGAAGTTTTCGGCTTACTGACGTTGCGGACAGGATTACTTAACGACTCCATGCCCCAATCCGTACGAGCCAGCTCGAACAGCTTGGAAAGGAGGGCAAGGTCCAGGCGGATGGTGTTACCGGAGACGCCCTCGGCCTCGCGATCCTTGATGAAGTCGGACAAGTCGCCGCCACGGATGTTAGCAAGGACCTTGCTGGAAAGGCTTCGGCGCTGAATGGCCTGCGCCCTGTTCTCTTCGCGCTTGGGGTCGGACAGGCGGGGGGCATACTCTCTGATGTATCGGTCGAGAGCGGACCTCAGAGTAGTGCTCTCTGCCTCCTCCCTGGACACGAAGATGCCCCTGTCCATTTCGGACTCGACCATGCGCGCCCAGGCGTCCGCCGTGACCTTCGTTTCGAAGGTCTTGCTTTGGACCGGGTAGCCCTTCTTGCGAATCCTGACTTCCCATTGCCGGGGGCCGCGCTTGCGGATGCTGGCCATGACCTAGCTCCTTGCTTCAGGTTCGCCCTTAGTGGAGCATAATTGGAGCAAAAGGTCAAAACGCAGAAAGAGAGGCCGGGGCCTCTCTTTCTTAACTCATTGAAATTATTTGGTACCCGGAGCGGGACTTGAACCCGCACAGCCTTGCGGCCCAGGGATTTTAAGTCCCTTGTGTCTACCAGTTCCACCACCCGGGCAGGGTGGGGTTTATTAGCCTGGGGCGGGGGAGGGCGTCAATGCGTGGGGAATCCGGCAGGGATGCTCCGGCGCGTTCCTCGGCCACCCGGCGCAGCCTCGCGGTGCGGCCCCCCCCGCACGGTCTTTTGATTCCGCTTGCCCGACACAATCTCACAAGACGGCCGTCCGGAACGGCCTCTCCATATGCCAAAACGGCGCGGGACTCCGGACATCCGGCCCCATGCCGCGCCAACCCGCCCCCCACTCCGGGCTTGCCTTGGGGCGCAAACGGTGCCATGAGCACTGCCTTGCATCGCGCCGCCCCGGGCCGTGCCCGGCGCCGCCTTCCCGGTGGCGCCCGCCGTCCATCCGACCGGTCGGCGGCGCATGGAGACGCCCCATGGCCCACATCGACCCCGATTCCACCACCGCCCACATCCGCCACGGCATCAAGACCGGCCTGGCCGCAGTGGCCGCCTATGGCGCGGCCCAGGCCATGGGCCTGCAATACGGCTACTGGGCGGCCCTGTCCGCCGTCATCGTCATGCAGATTTCCGTGGCCGACTCGCTGCAAATGTGCTGGTACCGCCTCTCGGGCACGGCCATCGGCGCCCTCATCGGCGTGGCGGCCATCCTGGCCTTCCCGCATACCCCGGCCATGACCTACCTCGGCCTGTTCCTGGCCGTGGCGTTTTGCGCCTACATGACGCGCTACGACCCGCGCTACCGCATGGCCGCCATCACGGCCTGCATCGTCTTCCTGGCCAGCCTCGGCCAGCAGGACCGCCTGCTCTTCGGCCTGGAGCGCGTGCAGGAGATCGCCATCGGCGTGGGCTGCGCCTTTCTGGCCAGCGTGCTGCTCTGGCCCCAGCGCGCCGCCGAGGAGCTGCAACAGCGCCTGCGCGGCCAGTTCACCCGGGGCGCCGAGCTGTACGGCGCCATCCTCGACGCCTTCCTGCGCCGCCAGGCAGGCCTGGACCCCGGGCTGCTGGACGCCTACGCCGCCTCGGTGGCCGCCAACCGGGGCCTGCTGCACAAGGTTCTGCGCCACGAGCGCCTGCTCTACCGCGACGACACCCGCGCCCTGGGCCTCAAGGTGGACACCCTGGACTCCTGCGTCCGCCACCTGCGGACCATGCTGCACTCCCTCAACGACTCCCAGGGCCAGGGCTACGACATCCTCATGGAGCCCGAACTGCGCTCCCTGGCCGTGGTCACCCAGGACGCCATGCGCGCCATCGGCCAGGGCAACCCCCTGCGCCCCGAGGCCCTGGAAGCCGCCCTGGAAGCCGCCGAGGCCCGCCTGGGCGAACTGCGCGACCAGGGTGCCACCCGCCGCTTCCACCTGCACAAGCTCATGCAGTTCTTCTCCTTCTTCCACTGCCTGCGCTTCCTGGGCCGCGACCTGCTGCGCCACGCCCGGGGCGGCGAAATGCCGGGCACCCCCGGAGCTCCCAAGACCTCCGGCACCGGGGCACCCGCGACACCCGAACCAGCGGACAGCGCCGGGCCCTCCGCCCCCCGGGCCCAGGCGGCTGCAGCGGCCCCTCCGGCCCCCGGAACGCAGGACGCCTGAGCCGCCGACTCCGGCGGGCCGCCTGCGGCGAAAGCAGCCCGCCCCGAAGCGCCACAGGGCGCCGTGCGCGCCGAAGCCGCCAGCCCGACGCAATGCCTGCCCCCCTCCGGCTCCGGGGCGGTGGCGTTGCGCCCGGGCGCCCGCCTTCCGTTTCGCGCTCCCGGCTCCGCGTCCGCCCCGGCCCACTCCGCCGCTCTCCCCTGCGTCCACCCCGCTCTCGTCGCCGCCTCCGGCTTGACCGCACCCGCCGCAGGCGATACCTCCCGGCCATGCATACCGCTCCCCGCCCCCGCTTGGCCGTGCTGGGCCTGGACGGGCTGCCCCTGGCCCTGGCCCGGCGGCTGGCCGCCCGGGGCGCGGCCCCGAACCTGGCCCGGCTGCTGCCCGGCGCCCACGCCCTGCGCGCCGAGCTGCCCGAGCTGTCCCCGGTGAACTGGACGAGCTTCTTCACCGCCGCCGGGCCCGAGGAGCACGGCGTCTTCGGCTTCACCCGGCTGGACCCCGCCACCTACGCCACGGCGCTGACCGACGCCACCTGCGTGGCCGCGCCGACCATCTTCCAGCGCCTGGGCGCCCGGGGGCTGACCAGCCGCGTGCTCAACCTGCCCGGCACCTACCCGGCCCAGCCTCTCAAGGGCATGCTCGTGGCCGGATTCGTGGCCCCGGAGCTGCGCGGCGCGGTCTTTCCGCCCTTTCTGGCCGCCCCCCTGGCCGCCATGGGCTACCGCCTGGAGGCCGATACCGTGCGTGGCGGCGCGGACCACGACTTCCTGCTGGCCGACCTGGACGCCACCCTGGACTCGCGCCGCGCGGCCCTGGCCCTGCTCTGGCCCGACCTGGCCTGGGACCTCTTCGTCTTCGTGCTCACGGAAACCGACCGCCTGTTCCATTTCCTTTACGACGCCGTGGACGATCCGGCCCACCCGCGCCACGCCGGAGCCATGGCCCTGCTGCGCCGCTGGGACGCCGCCCTGGGCGACTTCCTGGACCGCTTCGAGGCCCTGCCCCGGCCCTGGCGGCTGCTCGTCCTGGCGGACCACGGCTTCACGCGCCTGGAAACCGAGGTGGACCTGAACTCCTGGCTGGCGGAGCAGGGCCTCGCGCGCCTCACGGGCACCCAGGCCCACGAAAACGACGCCACGGCCCTGGCTTCGGACTCCCAGGCCCTGGCCCTGGACCCCGGGCGCATCTATCTGCACACCCGCGAGCGCTTCGCCGCCGGGGGCGTGACCCCGGCCCAGGCCCCGGCCCTGGCCGCGCGCATCCGCGAAGGCCTGCTGGCCCTGACCCACCGGGGCCGCCCGGTGATCCGCGCCGTACACGACCGCGCATCCCTCTACCCCGGGCCCATGGCCCACGCCGCGCCGGACCTGCTGGCCGAGCCGCAACCCGGCTTCAGCCTGACGGCCAAGTTCGACGGGCGCCCCGTGTTCGGCCAGCATGGGCGCACCGGCGTGCACACGGCGGACGACGCCTTCTTTTACGACAGCGCCCCCGGCCCGGGCCCGGCGCCCGCGCGCCCGCGCGACGTGGGCAAACTGGTCCTGGACTTTTTCGGCGTCGGCCAGCAGACTTGACGGCTCCCCGGCCCACGGCGGCCCGAACCCCAACCCCGCCGGGCGCGCCCGCCCCGCACACCCGCAACCCGCAATGATCGACTTCGCACACGACCTGAACCCGGCCCAGCACGAGGCCGCCACCCACGGCGACGGGCCGGTGCTGGTCATCGCCGGGGCAGGCTCCGGCAAGACCCGCACCATCGTCTACCGCCTGGCCCACCTCGTTTCGCGCGGCACCCCGGCGGACTCCATCCTGCTGCTGACCTTCACGCGCAAGGCCGCCCAGGAGATGCAGCACCGCGCCGCGCGCCTGCTGGGCGCCACAGGGCTGGCCGGGCTCACCGGCGGCACCTTCCACGGCTTCGCCTACGCCATGCTGCGCCGCCACACCACGGCCCTGGGCCTGACCCAGGCCCCGACCATCCTGGACCAGGCCGACGCCGAAAACGCCCTGCGCGACCTGCGCGACACCCTGGGCCTGGGCAAGGGCGACCGTTCCTTCCCCAAGAAAAACACCATCCTCGGGCTCATCTCCAAAGCCCGCAACAAGGAACGCGCCCTGGCCGAAATCATCCAGGACGAAGCCTACCACCTGCTGCACTACGAAGACGAAATCGGCCAGATCGCCCGGGCCTACACGGGCTTCAAGCGCAAGCACGGGCTGGTGGATTACGACGACCTGCTCTTCCTCCTGGAAGAACTGCTGCGCGACCACGAACCCGCGCGCGAGGCCACCCGGCGCCGCTTCCGCCATGTCATGGTCGATGAATACCAGGACACCAACCTCGTGCAGGCCCGGCTGGTGCGCCTGCTGGCCGGCGAGGCCGGCAACGTCATGGCCGTCGGCGACGACGCCCAGTCCATCTACGCCTTTCGCGGCGCCAACGTGCAGAACATCCTCTCCTTCCAAACGATGTTCCCCGGGGCCAGGCTCATCCGCCTGGAGCGCAACTACCGCTCCACCCAGCCCATCCTGGACCTGACCAACGCCCTGCTGGAACAGGCCCAGCAAGGCATCCGCAAGCGGCTGTACACCGAACGCACGGACGGCCCCAAGCCCCGGCTGGTGCGCACCCTGTCCGACCGCTCCCAGGCCCAGGCCGTGGTCGGGCGGGTCATGGAGCTTTCCGGCCGCTACCCCCTGGCGGATATCGCCGTGCTCTTCCGCGCCGGGTACCAGTCCTTCCCCATCGAGGTGGCCCTGAACCGCCTGGGCATCAAATACCGCAAATACGGCGGCATCCGCTTCTCCGAGGCCGCGCACATCCGCGACGCCCTGGCCTTCTTGCGGCTGGCCCAGAACCCGGCGGACCTGCCCGCCTTCAAGCGCGTGCTGGAGCACGTGCGCGGCGTGGGCCCCAAGTCGTGCGCCAAGCTCTACGACGCCCTCTTGCGCGGCGACGCCAAGGCCGTGGCCAAGGCCTGCGCCAAGAACAAGGAATTGGAAGAAACCCTGCACTTCCTGGATGGACTACGGGCGAATCCCGCCGCCCCGGCGGCCCTGCTGGCCCGCGTGCTCGACTTCTTCCAGCCCGTGATGGAGAAGACCTACGCCGACGACTGGCCCCGGCGTCAGGCCGGGCTGGAGCAGCTCGGCCGCATCGCCGCGGGCTATGCAGACCTGGACGCCTTCCTGGCCGACCTGTGCCTGGAAACACCCGACGAGGGCGAGGACGACGACGGCGGCCAGGCCCTGACCCTGTCCACCGTGCATTCGGCCAAGGGCCTGGAATGGTCCGCAGTGTGCATCATCGACCTGGTGCAGGACCGCTTCCCCTCGCGCCACGCCCTGACCCGCGCCGAAGACCTGGAAGAGGAGCGCCGCCTGCTCTACGTGGCCTGCACCCGCGCCCGCGAGGAGCTGGCCCTGTTCGTGCCCTCGGCCATCTACAACCAGCAGAGCGGCGGCAGCGAACCGGCCCTGGACAGCCCCTTCATCAGCGCCCTGCCCCCGGCGGTCACCGAGGCCTGGCGCGAGTCGTACACCGGCGGGCTGGCCCGCGCCGACGGCGGCGACATGATCTACACTCCCGCCGCGCCCGCCCCGCCCCGGGGGCCGCACACGGCGGGGCCCGCCGGAGCCGACACAATCCCCCCCGAGGACGGCGGCGACCAGCGCCCGACCCCCGGGCCGCAGGCCCCCACCCCGGCGGGCGGCCCGACCCTGACGCCCACCCGCCTGGGCTACTGCCGTCACAAGATATTCGGGCGCGGCAAGGTCGTGGCCGCCATGCCCGAAGGCAAGGTGCGGGTCAACTTCCCGGGCTTCGGGCTCAAGGTCATCCTGGCCGATTATCTGGAATTCGAGTAGGCGCGGCCCGCCGCGGAACGCCGTCTTGGGCGGCCCCGCTACCCGCGCACGGCGCGGGCGAACAGGCGGCAGTCCAGGTCGTGGTGGGCGATGTGGCCCAGTTCGGCGTCGGCGGTCCAGGCGCTCTGGAAGGTCCGCCGGTCCGCGGACCACAACCGGGCCCGGGCCGGATCGAACACGGGCTCCAGGCAGTGCGCCCGCTCCCGGGCCACGGGCCGCAGCAGGGTCGCAAGCTCCGGCACCGTGGGCAGGCGCCAGCCCACTTCGCCGCCCAGGCGCCGGGCGTTGAGCCCGGCCACATGCTCCAGGGCCTGGGCGTATTCCACGGCGTAGGGCGTGCCCTCGCGCTCCCACAGCAGCCCCGATTCCCGCTCGGCCACGGTGCCGTCGCCCTGGTCGCGGAAGGCCCGGGCCGGGTAGGCCCGGGGCCGCCACAAGGCGTCCAAGCCGAAGGCCTCGGGGCCCGTGCGCGGGCCGGTCTTGAGCGGCGCCCGGCGCCGGAGGGCCGGAGCCTGCCCCGCCGGGGCCGCAGGCTCGGACGGCAGCGCGCAGGCCCGGGCCGCGCGCGCGTTCCAGGCCACCAGCAAGGCCTCCAGCGCGGCGGCCATGGCGTTGGCCGAGGGGAAGCGCCGGGCCGGATCCGCCGCGCAGGCTTGCGCCAGAAAAGCATCCCAGTCCGCATCCAGGTCCGGGTTCAGCGCCGAGGGCCGGGGTGCCCCGGGCAGGGGCAGCCGCCCGGTAAGCATGCGCACCAGGGTCACGCCCACGGCGTAGAGGTCGCTGCGGGCGTCGGCGGCCTCGGGGTCGGCCTCCTGCTCCGGGGCGGCGTAGAACGGCGAGCCGACCTTCTCAGAGGGGTGCAGGGCCATGCGCTCGCCGCGCAGGCGCGACAGGCCGAAGTCGATCAGCCGCACCCGGAGGCCGTCGAGCAGCAGGTTGAAGGGCTTCACGTCGCGGTGGACGATGCCCGCATAGTGCAGCCGGGCCAAGCCTTCCAGGGTTTGGGAGGCGATGTCCGCCGCGCGGGGCAGGGGCAGCGTCCGCGAGGGCGCCTCCACGAGATAGGTTTCGCCGATAAGCCCGCCCAGGGTGGTGCAGCCGTAATCCATGACGAAATAGGGCCGCCCGAGCCGGTCGCGGCCCAGGTCCCACACCGGGGCGATGTTGGGGTGGTGCAGGGCGGCCATGGTCCGGGCCTCGGCCAGGAAGCGTCGTTCCAGCTCCGCCGCTCCGGCCGTGGCCAGAAGCTCGTCCGCAGGTGCCAGGAGCTTGAGGGCCGCCGCGCGCCCCAGGGCCAGATGACGCACCTTGTACACCGCGCCCATGCCCCCGCGCCCCAGCAACCCGAGGACCGCATAGCCGCCGATGGTCCGCACGGCGCTCAGTGCCCCGTGCCCAGGCGGCGGGCGAAGGTTTCGGGCACGCCCTGGGCCAGCATGCGTTCGGCCACGGGCCCTGCGTCGTAGGCCACGCGGCGCACCTCGCACGTCTGGGCTCCGGCGTCGTAGACCACGTATTTCGACGTGGTGTCGAAATCGTCGCGCGGCTGGCCCACGCTGCCCACGTTCAGCAGGTAGCGGCAGTCGGGGTCCAGGGCCAGCACGCCCGGAGCCAGCACGCCCCGTGTGAGCTGCCCGCCGTCCCAACGCACCCAGGCCAGATCGTGGGTATGGCCCACGAAGCACAGCGGCTCGTCCATGTGCGCCAGGGTCTGCTCCAGGCGCCCGTCGTCCACGGCGTGCAGGTACAGGTGCAGGTTGTCCGGCGGATAGCCGTGGACGCAACGCACCCCGGCCACCACCAGCGAGGTGGGCAGGGCGGCCAGGGCCTCGCGGGTGGCCGCGCCGATGAGTGTTTCGGTGATTTCCACGGCTTGGCGCGACTGGGGGTTGAACCAGCGCTTGTGCGACTCGCGCAGCATGGCGTGCTCGTGGTTGCCCATGACCGTGGGGATGCCCCGCTCGCGCAGCAGCGCCAGGCAGGCCTCGGGGTCCGGCCCGTAGCCGATCACGTCGCCCAGGCTCACGGCGCGGGTCAGGTCCTGGGCGTCCATGTCTGCCAGAACGGCCCGCAGGGCGTCCAGGTTGCCATGAATGTCGGAGAGAACGGCCAGTCGCACGGTCTAGATCTCCTCGGCCCCTTGGGCCCGGGTGCGCCACGCCTGCGCGGCGGCCACGAAACGCGGCGCCCACCAGGGCGCGGCCAGGGCGTGGATGTGCGCGTATCCGGCAAAGGTATTGGCGCGCAGCAGCCCGTCGTGGCGCTCGTGCATGCCGTGGCCCCGGCGCATGGCCAGGGCGAAGTCCAATCCGTCCGGCACCGGGGCCGCGCAGCGCGAGTAGTGGAACTCGTGCCCGGCCAGCAGGGCGCCCACGGGGTGGAAGGGATTCTCGCGCACCACCTCGGCGTGCACGTAACCCAGCCCGCTGGGCCGGGGGCAGACTTCGGTGTCCACCTCGAAGACCCCGGCCATGGGCCAGGTGCGGCCCTGCCAGCTCAGGCTGCGCGCCAGATACATGAACCCCCCGCATTCGGCATACACCGGCAGCCCGGCCAGGGCCAGGGCGCGCACGCGCTCGCGGGCGGAGACGTTGGCGGCCAGGGGCTCGGCCAGGGTTTCGGGGAACCCCCCGCCCAGGTACAGGCCGTGGATTTCCGGCCAATGCTCCGCTTCCAGCAGGGACAGTTCCACCAGTTCGGCCCCGGCCCGGCGCAGGGCCTCCAGGTTCTCCTCGTAGTAGAACCACAGGGCCGCGTCGCGCACATAGCCGATGGTCACCCCGACCGGGGCGGCGGGCTCGGGCCACAGGGGCTTTTGCGGCGCGGGCAGCGCCGGAGCCGCGCGCGCCAGGTCGAGGATGCGCGCGAGGTCCACGTTGTCGGCCAGCACCTGGGCCAAGCGGTCCAGGATGGCCTCCTGCCCGCCGTATTCGCGGTTGGAGACAAGGCCCATATGCCGCTCGGGGATGGGGTCGGGGTCCAGCTTGGGCAAGGCGCCGAGCACGGGAATGTCCGTGTGGTACTCGATGCTCTCGCGCAGGATCTCGCGGTGCCGGTGGCCCGCCGTGCGGTTCAGGATGACCCCGGCCAGCCGCAGCCCGGGCTCGAAGCCCGCCACGCCCTGAAGCACGGCGGCGGCGGTGCGGGTCATCTTGGTGCAGTCCATGGCCAGGACCACCGGGGCCTCCAGGGTGCGGGCCAGGGCGGCGGTGGAGCAGGAGCCTTCGCGGTCCAGCCCGTCGAACAGGCCGCGGTTGCCCTCGACCACGGCCACGTCCAGCTCCCGGCTGCGCTCCAGGAACAGGGCGCGCAGGGTGTCCGCATCCAGGAAGAAGGGGTCGAGGTTGGTGGCCGGGCGCCCGGCGGCCAGCCCGAGCCAGACCGCGTCGATGTAGTCCGGGCCCTTCTTGAACGGGGCCACGCCGTGCCCGGCCCGGCCCAGGGCCCGGCACAGGCCCAGGGTGCAGATGGTTTTGCCCGCGCCGCCGGACAGGCCGGCCAGGATCACGCGGGGGGGGCTCAGGCTCGCCATGGGCACGCTCCAAAAAAAACCGATTCCTCGGGCCACTCTATAGCTGCCCGTCGGAATCGGCCTTTCGTCGATCCGTGGAAATCCTTGCGCTCCGGCAACGCGGAGCGTGCGGCGCGCACGCAGCCAGCGCCGACGGGCGCGGCCGTGCGGCGGGTCCTAGTCCTCGCCCTCGGAGTGCGCCTGCTTGCCGGCGCCCTTGAGGCCGTACATGGTGGTGCTGCCGGAGGACCAGAACTCCAGGACCTCTTCCTGCACCAGCGCGGTCAGAACCTTCTTCACTTCGCGGGCCTTCTCATCGGGGAAGACCTTGAGGAAGTCGTTGAAATAGAATTTGGTCTTGCTCTTGGAGCTGCAGAAATCGACGATCTGCTGCTTCGCGGTTGCCATGTCGATAGCCATGATCCACCCCTTTGAGTGTGATTCGGGGCGCGGGTTGCCCCGCGCCCCGGGTTAATAGGCTCGTTCTACCACTTGAAGTTCGTGGTCTGGCGCCAGGTGTAGTACGCCGGATCACGGAAGTCGTCGATCAGGTGCTCGGTGAACTCCAGGTCGCACTTCTCGAAGAAGCGCTCCCAGCCGATGCGCTCGGCCCAGTCGCCCAGACGCTCGTACTTGCGGGCGTCCTTGGAGTAGGCGTCCACGATCTGGCGGATGACCTTGGCCAGGGTGGGCCAACGGGGCGGCTCGTTGGGGATGAAGGCCACGACGACCTTGGAGAACTTCGGGTTGCTGATGCGGTTGGAGATCTTGCCACCGGCCATGATGACCAGACCGTCGCCTTCCTTGTCGGACAGCGGCAGCGAGGGGCACATGGTGTAGCAGTTGCCGCAGAACATGCAGCGCTCGTTCTTGATCGCCACGGAGTTCACGGTCTTGCCGTTGATCTCGGTCTTGGACGGACGGATGGCGCCCATGGGGCAGGCGGCCACGGCGAGCGGAATCTCGCACAGGTTGTCCAGGTACTCGTGGTCGATCAGCGGGGGCTTGCGGTGGTAGCCCAGGATGGCGATGTCCGAGCAGTGCACGGCGCCGCACATGTTCAGGCAGCAAGCCATGGAGATGCGCAGCGGGGCGGGCATGTTGTGGGCGCCGAACTCCGCGAACACCTCGTCCATGACGACCTTGACGGTGCCGGAGGCGTCGGTGGCGGGGGTGTGGCAGTGGACCCAGCCCTGGGTGTGCACGATGTTGGTGATGCCCGCACCGGTGCCGCCGACCGGGAACTTGTGGGACCCGGCGGCGAACTTGCGGGAGTTGAGCTCGGCCTTGAGCGCCAGGGCCTCGGCCTTGGACTCGACCATGAACTCGACGTTGTTGCGGGTGGTGAAGCGCAGCTTGCCGCCAGCGAACTTGTCGGCGATCTCGCAGATCTCGCGGACGTGGGTGACGGACATCAGACGAGCGCCGCCGCAGCGCACGGTGTACACTTCCTCACCGCTCTCGGCCTTGTGCATGAGCACGCCGGGCTCGATGATTTCGTGGTACAGCCACTTGCCCTTGTTGCGGGCGATGACCGACGGGTAGAACTCGTCGTACTTGCGCGGGCCGATATCGGAGATACGGCCTTCCATGGGTTTTTCAGGATTGTATCCAGCGGAAATGAATGCCATTGTATTCGACCCCCTATCTCTGGTGTCTCTTGCGGAACTCGTTGATGTCGCGCTCCCAACCACCGGTGACATCCTCTTCCTTCCAGAAGATGTAGGGGTTGGTACGAGGCTCCTGGACGTGGCGCGGGTCGGCCTTGATGCCGGTCACTTCCAGCATCTTCTGGAAGCTCATGCGGCGGATGGTCTCGCCGATGCGCTCGCGGTTCTTGCCTTCCTCCATCCACCAATCCCACAGGTTCTCGACCACTTCCTTGACCTCGTCGTAGGGCTCCTCGACGGGGACGAAGGGCACCAGCAGGGAGCCCATCTGCGCGCCATCCAGGATCGGGGCCTTGGCGCCGACGAAGATGGACGCGCCGCGCTCGTCACCGATGTGCAGGGCGCGGGGCATGGTGTTGATGCAGTGCATGCAGCGGTAGCATTCCTTGTTGTCGATCGAGAGCTTGGAGCCGTCCCAGCTCATGCACCCGGTGGGGCACAGGGCCACGACTTCCTTCTCGATGTCGAACTTGCCCCAGTCGCGGCCGGAGTGAGCGCCGGCGTTGGGGGCGAACTCGCCCTTGACGTAGCCCTTCACGGCGTCCTGGTCGATCTTGATGTCGTCCTTCCAGGTGCCGATGACGGAGAAGTCGGAGCGGGCGATGGAGGCCACGCAGCCGTTGGGGCAGCCGTCGAACTTGAACTTGAACTTGTAGGGGAACGCGGGACGGTGCAGCTCGTCCTGGTACTCCAGGGTCATGGCGTAGTTCAGGTCCTGCGTGTCGTAGCAGGCGTACTCGCAGCGCGACTGGCCCAGGCAGGAAGCCGGGGTGCGCAGGTTGGAGCCGGAACCGCCCAGGTCGGTGTTCAGGTCGTGGGTCAGGGTCCAGAAGATCTCCTCAAGCTGCGGGGTGGTCGTGCCCAGCCACACGAGGTCGCCGGTGGCGCCGTGCATGTTGGTCAGGCCGGAACCGCGGAAGTCCCACAGGTCCATCAGCTTGCGCAGGTACTCGGTGGAGTAGTACTTGCCGGCGGGCTGGGCCACACGCACGGTGTGGAAGTGGGCCACGCCGGGGAACTTCTGCGGCTGGTCGCAGTAGCGGCCGATGACGCCGCCGCCGTAGCCGAACACGCCGACGATGCCGCCGTGCTTCCAGTGGGTCTCGCCATCCTCGTAGGACATCTCCAGAAGGCCCAGAAGGTCGTCGCAGACGTCAACGGGGATCTGGTACTCGATGCCATCCGGATTGGCGTGCCTGTGCTCGGCCTCCTGTTTGATGTCGGACACGAAGCTAGGCCAAGGCCCAGACTCTAATTGGTCCAACAACGGAGTCTTGTGTTTTGCCATTCTCTTACCTCCATTGTTCTTGAATGATGTTTCTGCCTCATGAAAGACGCGGCGCCTCGCGGCCCATCACGGCCCCGCTTCGGCGACGGATTGCCCCACTGTCATTTTCGCCTCGCGCCCGGCGCCCCCCGCGCCCAGCGCATGTCGTGAACAAATTCACAACGGGGAAACTATTGGACGCTAGGCCGGAAACCCGGGTTTTGTCAACCCAAAAGCCCCGAACGTATTGGCGAAATAGCATATCCGGCAGGGGCGGTACAGCCCCGCGAACGACTCTCAGTTTCACGGTCGCTCAGACCGTGTGGAAGCTCCAGGCTCTGAAAAAGATTCATCAATGGTTTCTTGGTGTTGAATGGCAGCCCTCGGCAAGGGGGCCCCAAGCGGACCGCTTTCAATTAAAGCCCCTACAAACTACACTTCCGGCCTGCCAAGGCAAGCATTATTTTCGGCGCGCACCACCTCTCAGGCCCCGCCGCGCACCGGATGCGCGCCTGCGCACCCCGGCGGCCAGGAAGCCCCGCGGCCCAAAAAAAGAGGCCGGACCCTGGGGCCCGGCCTCCGGCTTTCGCGTGGCGGCGCGTCAGTTGTACAGCTCCTGTTCGAGCCAAGTCCTGATCTCGCCGTTGATGGGGTAGACGCCCTTGTTGCCGCCGACCTCCTGCTCGAAGCGCCTGCGGATGTCCGCCGGGGGGCGCACGCAGGCCAGGTCTTCGGCGCCTTCCATGGTCCTGCGGACCAGGCAGACCTTGGGGCCTTCCTCCCAGTTGTAGACCACGAAATAATTGGACACGTCGTCCTTGCTTTTCACGCGGTTCTCGTAGCTGCCGCCGTAGCCGTTGTTGCCCCATTCAAGGTACAGGGCCACGGCGTCCGCAGGCTCCATTTCCCAGTCGATGTGCAGGTTCCTGAAACGGTTCAACTGGCTCATGCCATCCTCCTTGGTATGCGTCTGCGGCGGCGTCTTCTTCCTCGGCCATCCCGGCGCGGCCTCGCGCCCGCCGGGAGCCCGGGGGCCGGAGGGATTCCGGCCCCCGGGGGGCGTCCCTGTGTGAATACCCGTCAATCCGTACCTGCGCTCCCATGGCTGCCGCCATGCCGTGCCGGTACGATTTAATAATAACTATTAGCGATAGTGGGTCAAGAGGAATCTCGACTTTTCCTCTCCGCGAAAGACCCCGGTGCAGGGTGGTAACAGCGCGGCAGCGCACCGGGCGAGCGGACCCTCGGGGATGGGCGCCGGCTCCTGCGCCACGCGCACGGCCGGTCCCTGGGCGCGCGAGGCCCTCGGAGGCGGCGGCCCGGGGAGGGCTGGCGCTCGGGGCGCTGGGTGCCGGGATGCCGCGTGGTGCCGAGGGACGCAGGGGGTGCGGGGGGCAGGACACCATGGCTCCGGACGGAAGAACACCGCCCGGCCAGAGGGCGCCGGGAGCGCACCACGGCGAAGGGTGCGTTGCCCACAGGGCCCGCCTCCGCCCGCAGGCCCGGCGGCGGCCCGCCGGAAGGCCGGGAGCCGCCCCGGCGCCGGGCCATGAAAAAGGCCGCGCGAACGCGGCCTTTCCGGCGGGCACCCGCTCCGCCCTCCCCTCCCTGCCCCGGTGGCGCAGGCCCGCGAAGGGCCGGGCGCGGGAAGCGCGTGGCACAGGAAAGCCCCGCCCGGCGGGCCCTGGGCTCAGCTATCCTCGTCCAGCAGGCGCCGGGCGATGGCCTCGTCGTAGAGGCCCATGGGGTTGCGGTCCTTGTTGCGCTGGGCGTACAGGCGCGCGGCGGTGCGCACCACGTCCAGGGGAATCCACTCGTGGCGCTCCCAAACCTCGGGCAGCTCCTTGTTCCACATCCGGAACTCGATGCCGCCCTCCTCGCCCTGGCGCACGTACATGCGCACGTCATGGGTCTGCATGCTCGGGTAGTAGTACAGGCCTCGTTCGTCCTTCACGCTCGCTCCTCATGGCTCCGGATGGCGTCCAGGGCCTCGCGGGCCAGGGCGCCCAGGGTGGTGCGCTCCAGGCTGCCGCCGCGATAGATGTCCACCGGGTCCCCGGCGCCCGCCAGGGCTTCCAGGGCCGCCCGGGCTTCGGCCACCCGGCCGAGGCCCAGGGCCCGGGCCACGAGTCCGCGCGCCTGGGCGCCCTGCTCCTGGCCCAGGGCGCGCAGCAGGTCCGGCGCCACGTGGGCCAGCAACTCCGGACGCGCCTCGCCCAGCCGCCCCAGGGCCCAGTAGACCCCCAGGCGCAGCGGCGGGTGCTCCAGGAAGTTGTCGTCGCCGATGGCGCACTCGGGGCACTGCACGTAGGAAGCCAGGTTCTTGTGGTATTCCCGGGCCAGCAGCGCGCTGCGGGCCATGGCCTCGCCCATGGCCTCGGCAATGCCCCAGCCGATGTTCCCGGACTCCTCGTTCATGTGCCAGAGGAAGCGGCGCATGACCACGCGGGCGGCCTCGGGGTTCTCGGCGGCCATGCGCGCCACGGTGGCGCCCAGGGCCGCGGCCGCACGCCAGCGCACGTCTTCCTCGGGGGCCAGCAGCAGGGAGAACAGCGGGCCCACCAGTTCGGCGGCGGGCCGCCCGGCCAGCCGGGCCAGAACCGCGTCCTGGTCCGCCCCGGCCAGCAGTTCCCGGGCCTCCGCCTTCATGCGCCGAAAGCGCGCCATGGCGCCCTCCCGCCCCCTAGCTCACCTGCTCCAGCAGGGCCGGGGGCACCTCGTAGCCGGTTTCCCGGGCCTTGGCCAGACAGCGCGCGGCCTCGGCCTTGTCGCCCTTCTCCAGCCAGTACAGGCCCATGTTGTTCCACGCCGGGCCGAACTCGGGGGCCAGTTCCAGGGCGCGGTCCAGGTGCGGCTTGGCGTCGTCGAACTGTCCGGCCATGATGTAGGCGCTGCCCATGGTGGCCAGGGCCTGCACATAGTCGGGGTCGCGGTTCAGCGCCTTCTTGAGGTTGACCACGGCGCGGTCGGGGTCGCCCTTTTGCAGGTAGCAGAAGCCCATGTTGGCAAAGGGCACGGCGAACTGCGGCCGCGCGCCCGAGGCGCTGCGGTTGTAGTTCAGGCAGCCGTCGATGTCGCCGCGCTGCAGGCAGATGCCGCCGAGCTGCACGTAGGCCTCGGCCATGCGCGGGGAGTTGTCCAGGGCCTCGCGGAAGCTCTCCTCGGCCTCCTGCCACATGCGCTTGGCCAGATAGGCCACGCCCAGATTGTAGTGGTGGCTGGCGCATTTCGGGTTGCCCGCCAGTTGCATCTGGAGCTGGGCGATGTATTCGTCAACGTTCCTGGCGTCGGTGCTCACGTCGGCGCTCCTCGTTCTTGCGGGGCCGGGGCCCCGGGTTTGGAAAACCTAGCGCTCCCAGGTCATTTCACGGCCCTGGGCGCGCAGCATCTCGTTGTACCAGACGATGAAATCGTACATGCCCCGGTAGCGTTCGTCCTTGTTGACGATGCCCATGGCCAGCTCGTGGGCGCCCCGGCTGTAGTGGGCCCCGACCTTGGAGGTCATGGCCCGGGAGCGCAGGAAGGTGCGCACCAGATCCTGGATGGTCTGGCCGCTCTCGTCGGTGCGGATGTCCATGGGATCGAAGGGCTCGGGGAAGGGGTCCCAGTTCTCGTAGCCCACCTTGTCGATGAACTTGCGCCGCCGGGGGGAGAGCCGCTCGTACATGACGCGCTTGGTCTCCTCCTGCTCGGCGGTCAGCGGCGGGCGGGGGGGCTTGGGTCCGGCGATCATGGCTTGGAACCTCCGATTTCCCAGTTCAGGGAGCCGCAGGTGGCGCAGGCGGCCGAGCCCTGCCCCTGGTCGCAGGTGGAGCAGGCGCTTTGGGCGGCCGGGGCGGAGGCTGCGGCGGACGCAGGTGCAAAAGCCTGGGCGGCAACCTCGCCCGGGGCGGGCCGGGCCGGGTCGGCTTCCGCAGTCAGCGCCCTGCGCGCGGCCTCGACCTTTTCCCACTCTTCGTCGCTCATGAGCCCCAGGTACTCGGCGTCGTAGCGGTTCATGAGCGCCATGGACACCGGCACCAGCGTTTCGGCCAACCGGGCGTAGCGCGTGCGCAGGCCGGCCGTCAGCTCGTGGGACAGGCGCAACAGCCGGTCCTGAAGCAGTTCGACCTTCACCGTGGGGTACTGCACGCCGGGGGTGAAGCCGCATTTGGCGCAGGTGTGGGCCTGGCCGCGGATGGCCGTGGGGATGCCGTAGAGGCGGCAGGTCAGGGGCCGGTGCGCGTAGAGGGCGCAGCGGTCGTCGTCGTCCAGCAGCGGGCAGCGCACCCGGGCCTTGGCCATGTATTCCAGAATCTCGGAGGTCCGGGCGCCGTCACGCGACATGCGGAAGGCTTCGCGCTTGATGCGGTAGGCCTTGCGGTCGGCCTCGTCGGCGCGGGTCAGCAGGTCGCTGCGTCGCTGGCCGGAGTAGCATTCATTGAATTTGGCGTTGAGGTACATGGCCTCGACCAGGGTCAGGTCGAACAGGGCGTGGCAGCAGTCGCTGCACCCGGGAGCGCAGGCGATGCACTGGCCGTGCTCGGCGCCGACGCGCTCCACCACCTGGTCGACCTCCCGGGCCAGAGCCTCGTAGCGCTCGAAGAAGGTGCCGAAGTCGCCAATGTTGGGGGTCATGATACTCTCCAGGAAAAGACCTGTCCGCCCCCGCCGGGCCCCGGGCTCCGTTGGCGGGCGTGGGGCCGGAGGCGGTGGTACCGGAATGTAAGTCCGCCGGGCGGGTTGTCGAGCCCCGGGGCGGCATTTTCTCCCGCCCGGCGCCGCCGGGGCCCGCGCCGCGTCCGCACGCGGGGGCGCCGCCGGGGCCAGATGCGCCGAAGGGAGCGGCGCCAGGCCGCGCCGCTCCCTTCGGATTCGGGAACTATCGCATCAGCGGGAAGACTGGGGCTACTCTTCCTCGACGGTGATGGCGTCCTGCTCGCAGACTTCCACGCAGGACTCGCAGCCCAGGCACTCTTCCTCGTTGACCGGAACGGCCTTGCCGTCCTGCAGCTCGTAGACTTCCACGGGGCAAACGTCCACGCACTCGCCGTCGCCCACACACTTGTCAACGTCAACAGTCACTTTGTAACCCATTTGGAACCTCCAATGATTTGTATTGCCCCTCCGCCCGGACCCCGTCCCGACGGAATGTGCCACGGATGGGGACGGAGCCCAGGTGCGCGGCGTCGCGTGCGCCCTCGCCCCGTCATCAGGAAATCCGAGATAGCCCCTGGGCATGCGGGTGTCAAGACCGGGCTGGAAAAGCACCCTTGCCCCGACCGGGAAACCCAGGCCCGGCGCGGGTTCCCGGTGCGGCCAGCCCCGTTGCGCCACGCGCCCCCGGGGCCTCGCGCCCGGGCGCGGAAACCCGGGCGTTAATGATTCTCATGCCCAACCGCGCCACGGGCAGCCCCGGAACGGACAAAACCGCCCGGAAGGCCCGCCCCCCGGCGCGGGCGGACGATGCGCATTGCGCAAACGCCCTGCCCGGCCCGGCCCCGGCGCCTAGACGTTCAGCCGCGTGTAATACGCCCGGCCCGCGCGCCAGACCACGAGCATCAGGCTGTTGCGCATCCGGTAGCGCGCAAAGGCTCCGGCCAGGTCGGCGGGCCCGGCCAGCCGCACGCCGCCCACGCGCGCCAGCACGTCGCCCGGGGCCAGCCCCAGCGCGGCCGCAGGGCTGCCGGGGCGCACCGCGCCGACCTGCACCCCCGGCCCCGCCGCCGGGCCCAGGCGCAGCCCCCAGCGCTGCCAGGCCATGGCCAGTGCCGCCTCCGCCGGGAGGGGCACGGTACGGGCCTGGACCTGCTCGGCGCGCCCCTCGCGCAGCAGGGAGAGGGTCACGTTCTCGCCGCGCGTGCGGTTGCGCAGCAATTGCAGATAATGATCCTTGTCCTGCACGTCGTAATCGCCCAGGCGCAGGACCACGTCGCCCGGAACGATGCCCGCCCCGGCGCCCGGGGAGCCGGGCTCCACGGCCGTGACCAGCATGCCCCGGGCCACGGGCAGGCCGAAATAGCCCGCCGTGGCCTGGTCCACATCCTGGCCCCACAGGCCGAGCCAGACGTGGCTGACGAAGCCGTGGTCCAGCAGTTCGGCCACCACGCGCCGGGCCTTGTCGATGGGAATGGCGAAGCCGATACCCTCGGCGCCCTGCTGGATGGCCGTGTTCACGCCGATGAGCTGGCCGCGCAGGTTCAGCAGCGGGCCGCCGGAATTGCCGGGGTTGATGGCCGCGTCGGTCTGCAGAAAGTCGGTGAAGGTGCCCTGCTCGGTGCGCACGGTGCGGCCCATGGCCGAAAGCACGCCGGTGGTCACCGTATGCGAGAATCCGAAGGGATTGCCGATGGCGATGAGCGTCTCGCCCATGAACAGGTCGGCGGAGGTGCCCATGGGCACCTCGGGCAGGTCGCGGCCCTCGGCCAGCCGCAGCACGGCGAGGTCGAAGTCCGGGTCCGCGCCCACGAGCTCGGCCTGGAACTGGCGGCCGTCCAGCAGGCGGGCGGTGATCTCCGTGGCTCCGGCGATGACGTGGGCGTTGGTCAGCACCAGGCCCTGGGCACCGTCGATGATGACCCCGGAGCCCAGGCTGGTGCGCGTGACCCGGCGCTTGCCCTGGGGCCCGAAAAAGTCGCGCAGCAGCGGGGAGATCATGCCCGGGTCGAACAACCCGCCCAGGGGGTTGACCTCGCGCTCCTCCACCCGGGCCGAGGTGATGTTGACCACCGCCGGGGCCACGGCCTGCACGGCCAGGACCACCGGCGTCCGCCGCAGGTCGTCGCCTGCGGCGGCCCCGGCGGCAAGGCCCTGCCCGGTGTGGTCGGCCCGGGCCGGGGCCAGAGCCGCGAAAACCAGTGCAAGCCCCGCCAGGGCTGCGGCCACGCGACGCACGGCTAGCGCCTCCCGGCCATGGCCATCAGGCGGTCGATGCGCTCCTGCACGGGCGGATGGGTGCTGAACAGGTTGGCCACGCCCCCGGCGGTAAAGGGGTTGACGATGAACATGTGCGCCGTGGCTTCGCTGCCCGCGCGCATGGGCATGCGCTCGGCATAGCCCGAAATCTTGGCCAGGGCGCTGGCCAGGTGCGCGGGGTCGCCGCTGTAGCGCGCGCCGGACTCGTCGGCCAGATACTCGCGCGAGCGCGAAATGGCCATCTGGATGAGCATGGCCGCCACCGGGGCCACGAAGGCCAGGGCCAGGGCCGCCACGGGGTTGCCGCCTTCGCCGTCCTCGCCGCGCCCGCCGAAGCCGAACAACGTGGCCCACTTGATCATGCTGGCCACGTACATGATGACCCCGGCCAGCACCCCGGCGATGCTCTGGATGAGGATGTCGCGGTTGGCCACGTGGCCGATTTCGTGGGCCAGCACCCCGCGCAGTTCCTCGGGGGTCAACAGGCGCATGATGCCCTCGGTGACGGCGACCACGGCATGCTGGGGGTCGCGCCCGGTGGCGAAGGCGTTGGGCGCCTCCTGGGGAATGAGCGCCACGCGGGGCATGGGGATGCCCGCGTTGCGCGACAGCTCCTCGACGATGGCGAACAACCCCGGGGCGTCGGCGCGCGACAGCTCCCGCGCGCGGTACATGGACAGCACGATGCGGTCGGAGAACCAGTAGCTGCCGACGTTCATGGCCATGGCCAGGACGAAGGCCACCAGCAGCCCCCCGCGGCCGCCCAGGGCGCCGCCGATGAGCATGAGCAGGCCCGTAAGCAGGGCCAGCAGCAAAACGGTCTTGATCTGGCTGGTCATGGTGCCAACGCTCCTTGTGTTGCTTCTTTTCGGGAGGAAAATGCGGCGCCGGGCGCCGGGAGGGTCAGTCTTCCACGGGAATGCGCATGCAGCCCGGGGCCTCGCGCCGCTTGGGCACGGTGACCGTCAGCAGCCCGGCCTCGAACACGGCGGACACACCCCGGGCGTCCAGGCCCCGGGGCAGCAGAAAGCGACGACCGAAGGCGCCGTGGGCCCGCTCCATGACGAGGTAGACCCCGCCTTCGGCATCCTTTTCCTGGCGGGCCGTGCCGAAGACCACGATCTCCCGCCCGCTGGCCTCCAGGCCGATGTCTTCGCGGCGCACTCCGGGCAATTCCATTTCAATAATATAGGCCGACGGGGTCTCCACCACGTCCGCCGGGGGCTCGCGCACCGCTCCGGGCGCGCCCGGAGCCACGCGGCCCGGGGCGCGCCGGGGGGCCGCCCCCGCGCCGCCCAGGGCTTCCCAGGGGTTCCAGTCGTACTTGCCCATGGTGCGCCTCCCGTGCCGTGCGTCTGCCGCCCGGCGCAGCAGCGCCGGGTCCGCCCCGCCAAGGTATGCATTCCCGGGCCCCTGTCAATGGCAGGGAGGGCAGGGGGGCGGCGGGCTCCGGCGGCCTTGCCAAGGGAGGGTCGCGCGGGGTATGCCTCCCCGGCCCCCTGCGGGCTCCCGCCAGACCCCAGCCCCGGAGTACCCATGCACCCCGACATCGCCGCCACCCTCGCCGCCATCGCCCCCGCGGATCCCGCTCTGGACACCGCCGCCCGGGCCCACCTGGACAACCTGACCAAACCCCGGGGCAGCCTGGGCGTGCTTGAGGACCTGGCCGCACGGCTGGTGCAGATCGCCGGAGGCGCCGCCCCGGGCGTGGACCCCGCGCGCATCTACACCATCGCCGGCGACCACGGCGTGGTCGCCGAGGGCGTGAGCCTGTTTCCTCAGGAGGTCACCCGCCAGATGGTCGCCAACTTCCTGGCCGGAGGCGCGGGCATCAACGTCCTGGCCGACACCGCCGGGGTCCAGGTGATGGTGGTGGACGCGGGCAGCGTGGGCGGGCCGTACCCCGAGCACCCGGGGTTGATCCAGTGCAAGGTCGCCGCAGGCACGGCCAGTCTGGCCCAGGGCCCGGCCATGACCCGCGAGCAGTGCGACCGGGCCGTGCTGCACGGCATCGCCCTGGCCGAGGCCGCCGCCGCCGACGGCTGCCGCGCCGTGGGCACCGGCGACATGGGCATCGGCAACACCACGCCCTCCACGGCGCTGTACTGCGCGCTCTTCGGCCTGGACCCCGACGCCATGACCGGCCCGGGCACCGGTCTGCCCACCGCCGGAGTGCGGGCCAAACGCGAGGTCATCCGCCGGGGCCTTGCGGTCAACGCCCGGGCCGTGGCCTCGGGCGACCCGCTGGAAATCCTGGCCGCCCTGGGCGGGCTGGAAATCGCCGCCCTGGCCGGGCTGTGCCTGGGTGCGGCCAAATGTCGCATGGCCCTGGCCGTGGACGGCTTCATCTCCACGGCGGCCTTCGCCGTGGCCTGGAAGCTCTGCCCCGCCGTGCGCGACTATGCCTTCTTCGCCCACGCCAGCGCCGAGCCCGGCCACGCCCGGGCCATGGCCGCCATGGACGCCCGGCCCCTGCTCGACCTCGGCCTGCGCCTGGGCGAAGGCACCGGCGCGGCCCTGGCCCTGTTCCTGCTGCGCGCCGCCGCCAACGTGTACACGAACATGGCGACCTTTGCCGACGCCGGGGTCCACTCCGGAGCCTGACGCCCGCCAGGGCCCGTTTTCCGGGCCCTGGGGGTCGTCGTCCGCCGGGCGGGGCTTGACCATCCGCCCGGCGTGCGCTATCTATCGCCTTTCAGCATGGCGCATTTGAGCGCAACAGCCGCCTCACCGGCCCTCCGACGGCCCGGCGAGAGTGGATTTTTTTGTTTTCGATTCCAAGAATGACAGACGAGGTTGCGACATGAGCACGATTCCTATTTCCATCGAAGGCTACGAAAGGCTCAAGAAGGAGCTGGCGCGGCTGAAGAGCGAGCGTCCGGCGGTCATCGAGGCCATCGCCCTGGCCCGCGAGGAGGGCGACCTGCGCGAAAACGCGGGCTACGACGCCGCCCGCGAACGCCAGGGCATGCTGGAGGCCCAGATCAGCTACATCGAATCGCGCATGGCCAAGTTCAACGTCATCGACCTCGCCACCCTCGGCGGCGAGCGCGTGACCTTCGGTGCCACCGTGGAAATCGAGGACATGGAAACCGGTGACGTGAAGAAGTACACCCTGCTCGGTCCTGACGAAGCCGACCACACCAACGGGACCATCTCCGTGCAGTCCCCCGTGGGCAAGGCTCTGCTGGGCAAAAGCGAGGGCGACGAAATCACCGTGGACGCCCCGCGCGGCAAAATCGAATACGAAATCCTGTCCGTCTCCTTCCAGTCCGCCAACTAGGCGAATCGGGCCAGGCAGGAGGGCAACGGCCTGAGGCCGCCGGGCAAGGGCAGGGCAACCTCTCTTTCCCCAAACGCCGAAAGCGGAGCCGCCCTGCCCTTGCCCGGGCCCCAGCCCCCCTGCACCGAAAAGGCGCGCTCCAAAGCGCATAAGCCCAAATTTCTGTGGCCCCAAACCGACCGGGCCGGATTCCCGTGGGGGAACCCGGCCCGGTCGGCTTGATCTATTGCCCCTGCTGCTTTGCCATGAACTCAGCGTATCCAGAGAGCTGATTCAGGATGCCCTCCTCCAAGAGTAGGGTGTGGAGTTTTTGTCTAAACGCAAAGAACCTGTTGTATGCAAATCGCTTTTCAGGAAAAAAACAGATGCCAATTTCATCACCATGCACCCATACGTTTATGAATGTTTTGCGCTGATCGTTTGCAATGATTTCTATTCCTAGAGAGTTGAACATCCTTACGGATGACTGTCCATAGCTTTCGCTTCCATTTGATTCATTGATTAGACTAATTAATGTTGCAACCATCGATTTATCAGTTATACGCCGTATCAAGCGCATTTTTCCTCTGTCTCTTTCGCAAGGGAAGCTCATATCAGAAGGAAGCTCGTAGAAAGTAATTTCCTGAATCGTTTCTGCCGGGACCATCGGATTGCCATCGAATATGGCGCCGCTGAAGGCGTCGTCGTATTCATTATACGGATTGCAAAGAAGACGTTCCCTTTCCGTTGCCCAGTGGGCATAGAAACTAAAGAGGAGGGGAACGCCAAAGAAGGCTGCGAGGAAATAGTATCGCTTGCGTATTTTCACCATGTCCCGCGTCCTTTGATGGTTTTTTTGCCATTTATATGGATTCGGAATTCCTTTGGGTTAAACATACTTCCCATTAATCCGCCAAGTTGTGTCGAAAATTCAGCGGCGCGGCTGCGTTCCCCCGGCTCCATCTTGTTGAAATCATATTTGTCCGGCCCTGATTCCAACTCACCGTCCAGGTGCCAGCCGTTTTTGCCCACGGTAAGTTTGCCTTCCAGCTTCAGAGTGATGTGGCCGAGGGCGGCGTGTTGGGCGCCTTTGGTGCTGTAGGTCTTGCTCAAGGAGATGGTGGTGGTTCCGCCGCCAGCCGCGCGCAGGGCGTCCACCTGCTGCTGGAAGCCGGGGAACTGTTCCGGAGTGACGCCGGATGTGTCCACATCGTTGAAATCCATTTCCAATTCTTCCTCGCTGCCCCCTAAATAATGCAGAAAAAGCTTGCCCGCGTCCAGGATGCCGCCGTTCAGGATGGGCAGGTCTTTGCTTGGCGCGGCATCGGGAGTGGGCGCGGTGGTGGTGGCGTTTTGTGAGGGCTGCGGGATATTCTGGTGTGTTGTGGTTTCGCTGCTGGCGGGGGCGGAGGGTGCAGATTTTTGCGTGGTGGCGCCACCAGCCGAGGGGCGCGCGGCGCGGGCGGAGGTGCGCAGGAGGTTGGGCAGCTCAAGGAGGAACGGCCCGCCCGGGTTGGGGACGGCAGAGAGGAGCGGGTCGTTGGCCTGCTTCCCGGGCAGGGTGCCCGGGAGAGGGCCTGCGGCCTGCGGGGCGTTCTGCCTGAACGGGGCGGGGGTCGGCTCGGCATGTTCGGACCACGGGCCGTCGAATTCCTCGCGCCAGTAGTCCGCGCTGTTCATGGGGGCGGTGTTTGCATTACGCCGGGCCTCTCTGGCCGTATCGGCCCCGAAAACCACGGTGCGGAAGAACTCCTCAAGGGGCATGGGCTGTTTGCGGGCGTTGCGGGCCGTCTGGCTTTGGGCGGACTGGGGCACGGGTTTTCCTCCTGCTTCCTGGTGCTGTCGCTTTTGAGGCGGACATGTTGTGTGCCCCGTATTTAGGCTAAAAACGCCTACTTGTCAAGATGGCAACCTATAAAATTCATTCAATTTATAATCGTAACCAGAATTATCCAGCCAGGCCCCCGCAACCCAGCCGCGCTACCCGGCCATTCCAGCCAGGCAGCCCGGTTTCCTGCCCGTCCTTTTCCCTTTGCCCTGTCCCCCGCCCCGGGTCCGCGCGGCGAGACTTCGCCGTGCGGACCCGGGGCGGCGTGCGGGGTGCAGGGGCCGTTGGCCCCTGCCGGGGGTCCAGGGGGCGGCGCCCCCTGGCGGGGTCCGGGGCAGCGCCCCGGCAACGGTTCGGAGCGGTGCCCCGGCTTGCCTAGGCCCGCAGTCGGATGGCGGCCAGGGTATCGAGTTCCTCGGCCAGGGCCAGGGCTTCCAGGGCGGTGGCGGCGTGGACCACGAGGCCGTGGTGGCGCATGAACACGGCCTGGTGGCTGGCGGCGGCCTGACCGACGGCCTGGCCGAGTTCGGGAGTACCGGGCTGCATGGGCGGCAGCACGGCGAGTTTTTGAGTATAGACGGCGGCCTCGTAGAGGGGCAGGTCGGGGCTGGGGTTGGCGGTGCGCACATCCAGGGCCAGGAGGTTCGGCGGGTGGGTGTGCAGCACGGCGCGGGCCTCCGGCACGCGGCGGTAGATTTCCAGGTGTACTGCGGCCTCGGAGGAGGCCGGGCCGGGGCCGGTGGTCCGGCCGGTGGCGATGTCCATGGTGGTCAGGGTGCCGGGGGAGAGGAAGCCTTTGGCCGCGCCGGAGCGGGTGATGATCATGGTGTCGCCCAGGCGGGCGCTGGCGTTGCCGTTGAAGCCGGAGAACAGGCCGCGCTGCCAGCCCGCGGCGCAGGCGTCGCGCAGTTCGTGGGCCAGGGCGGTGGGGATGGCGGCACCCCAGTTTTCGGCGCCCCGGGTTTCACCGGCGATGGGCTTGATGTCCACCACGGGAGTGCCGTCGAGGGTTTCGAGGTGGTCCACGGTGATGCGGGTGCCGTCCAGGGCCAGGATACGGCAGTGGTGCAGGCCGATGGGATTGGGCCGGTCGGGGGAGCGGGTGTTGAAGACGCCGCGTTGGGGCAGGGCCGTGTCGCCGCGCGGGTGGACCCTGAGATGCGCGCGGCTGGACTGGTGCAGCCAGGAGAAGAGCAGGATGTCCTGCCCGACCTTGAGGGATTCCATGGCCGGGGCGAAGGCGGGGTCCATTTCGATAACGGCCTGGGGCGCGCCTTCGCTGTACTGTTTGGGGCAGTCCTTGCGGTCCTTGAGGGGCGAGCGGACGTAACCGAGGATGGTCAGGGTGGTGTCCATGGCGGCTCCTGTTGGGGGTCAGGTGGTGGAAAAGTGGTCGAAGCCGCGCGCGGGTGCGGGCTGGCCGTTCAGGGTGATGCCCGGGGCGGCGGTGACTGTGCCGATGGCGCGCGCGCCGGGCGTGGCGGCGAGGACGGCGGGCGCGTCGTGGGGGTCGCAGGCGGCGAGCAGGGCGTAGTCCTCGCCGCCGAGGCAGGCGAAGGTGACGGAGTCCTGCCCGGTGTGTTCGCACCAGGCGCGGGTTTCGGGATGCAGGGCTTCGGGGGTCAGGGTCAGGGCGGCACCGGGGGCGGCACCGGGGGCGGAGTCGCGGTCCTGGCCGAGCAGGCGCGGCAGGTCCTGAGCCAACCCGTCGGACACGTCCATGGCGGCGCGCACGCCGGGGTGGGCGGCCAGGGCCAGGCCCGCGGCCACCTGGGGCCGGGGCCGCAGGTGGGCGGCGGCGGCGGCGGGCCAGCGGCGGGCGGCGGCGGGGCCTTCGGCCTCCAGGGCCTGGAGCCCGGCGCGCACGAGGCCCAGGTGGCCGCAGGCCAGGAGCACGTCGCCCGGGCGGCAGGCGCCGCGTGTGAGCAGGCGGCCGGTGGGCCCGGGCCGGCCCCAGATGGTGACGCACAGGCCGAGCAGCGGCGCGCGGGAGAGGTCGCCGCCGGTGAGCGTCAGGTCGTGCTCGCGGGCCAGGGCGGCCATGCCGGCCAGCAGTTCACCCCAGAAGCCGGGGCCGGGCGGCGGCCCGGCGGGGATCATGAGCCCCAGGCTGAAGCCCAGGGGCCGGGCGCCCATGGCGGCGATGTCGCTGACGTTGACGGCCAGGGCCTTCCAGCCGATGTCGCCGGGGCTGAAGTAGGAACGGCGGAAGTGTATGTCTTCCAGGAACAGATCCGTGGACAGGACCATGGTCGGCGGGCAGGCCAGGACGGCGCAGTCGTCGCCGCGCGGCAGGGACGAATGGGCGCTGGAGCCGGGGAAATGGCGGTCGATGAGGGCGAGGAAATCCTGTTCGGAGGCGGGGCCGGAATGGTCCATTGGTCGCTCTGGGGCTGTGGGTTGGGGCGGGCCGGGCGCGCTCGGGGCGAAGGCCTGATGCGGACTTGACGCGGGCCCCAGCATAGCCGAAACTTCCACCAAACGGAACAATGCCGCGCGCCCCTGGCGCACCCCGGCAACGGCTTCGGGAGCCCCTGGAGCGTGCGCCTTTTCATTGCCCAGTTTTCTTCTATGAGATAGCATATCGCAAACCGGGGGACCGGGGCGGGGTTTCCGCCCGGATCCGCGCACCCGGAGTTTCCCACCAAGCAGGAGCACAAGACCAGTGGCCGAGCAGAACAGAGCGCGCTTCCGGCAATATGAGAAGACCATCGTGGATTTCGTGGCCAAGGACAACGGCTGTTTTTTCGCCATCAGCCACGATCCGCTTTTTCTCAAGATGTACCGCCAGACCCTGAACAAGGAACTGGTCATCGGGACGGACCGCATCCGCGCCCTGGGCGAGGAGCACAAGTTCCTCTCCGAGATCAAGACCCCGTATTTCAAGGACAAGAAAGTCCTGCTGCTCATCGAGCGCGTGCTGGACAACCGCAGCACCCTGTCCTTCGTGCGCACGCTCAAGACGCTGTACGAAGACATGTACATCGTGGTGCTGACCTCGGAGGTCGAGCGTCAGGTGCTCATCCTGCTGCACGAGATCGGGGTGGGCAACTTCATCACCAAACCCGTGTCCATGGACACGCTCATCGAAAAAATCGCCTTCACCATCAAGCCCCAGGGCAAGATCGGCCAGTTCATCGACACGGCCAAGGGCTACCTCGCCAAGGGCATGTTCGACGAGGCCATCGCCCTGTCGGACAAAATCCTGAAGCTCAAACCCGGCAGCGCGGCGGCGCTCATGGTCCGCGGCGACGCGCACAAGGGCAAGGGCGAGGTCGAGGCCGCCGAAAGCTCCTATGCCGAGGCGCACAAGGGCGCATCGCTGTACCTGGAGCCGCTCAAGAAGCTGGCCGACCTGTACAAGGACGAAGGGGACCGGGAAAAGCAGCTTTCCTACTTGCAAAAACTCGACCGCCTCTCGCCGCTCAACGTCGAGCGCAAGATCAACATGGGCGAGATCCACCTGGAGTTCGGCAACACCGAGGCCGCCGAGGAATTCTTCGAGCAGGCCGTGGCCAACGCCAAGAAGGAAGCCCAGGCCATGATCGAGGAAGTCAAGCGCAGCATCGCCGAAAAGTGCCTGGACAAGGCCCCGGCCACGGCCGAGCGCTTCTTCCGCTCCATCATCGACGCCAAGGGCGGGCAGTTGCGCAAGTCCGACATCGAGACCTTCAACCGCCTGGGTATCGCCCTGCGCCGCCAGGGCCGCTGGCAGGACGCCGTGGCCGAATACGGCCAGGCGCTGAAAATCTCGCCCGACGACGAGAACCTGTACTTCAACACCGCCGTGGCCTACACCGAGGGCGGCCGCCACACCGAGGCCCTGCGCGCCCTGGAGCGGGTAATCAAGCTGATGCCGGACTTCGGGGCCGACTCGCCGACCCTGTCCTTCAACATGGGCGTGATGTACGCCAACGGCCGCAAGCCCCAGGATGCCGCGCAGTTCCTGCGCCGCACCCTGGAGCTGGACAAGAACCACGAGGGCGCGCGCAAGCTGCTGGCCTCCCTGTAGCCCTCCGGGGCCGCTGGACTTCGCGCCCGGGCCGGGGTAGCGTTCCATCCTGGCGCCACCGGGCGCCGAGGAGGCCTTGACCGTGAGCGCGCAACGGGTCGTCCACGGGGTCAGCACCCTGACGGACGACGACATCTACCTGTTCCGCCAGGGGCGGCACTTCCGGCTCTACGAAAAACTCGGCGCGCACCTGCGCACCGTGGACGAACGCCCCGGCACGCACTTCGCCGTGTGGGCGCCCAGCGCGCGGTCCGTAGGCGTCGCGGGCGACTTCAACGCCTGGGGCCCGACCCTGCCCCTGGCCTCGCGCCTGGACGGATCGGGCATCTGGGAAGGCTTCGTGCCCGGGGTGGGCCGGGGCGCGCAGTACAAATACCGCATCGAAACGGCGGGCGGCGACGCCTGCCTGGAAAAAGGCGACCCCTTCGCCCTGCTCTGGGAGTCGCCCCCGGCCACGGCCTCCGTGGTCTGGGACCTGGACTACGGATGGAGCGACGGCCAGTGGATGGCCGCCCGGGGCCGGGCCAACGCCCTGGACGCGCCCATGAGCGTCTACGAGATGCACCTGGGCTCCTGGCGGCGCGAAAGCGGCGACGGCTGGCGCTCGCTGCACTACGACGAACTGGCCGGGCGACTGCCCGGCTACCTCAAGGCCCTGGGCTTCACCCACGTGGAGTTCCTGCCCGTGATGGAGCACCCCTTCTTCGGCTCCTGGGGCTACCAGACCACGGGCTATTTCGCGCCCTCCAGCCGCTACGGCTCGCCCCAGCAGTTCATGAACCTGGTCAACGCCCTGCACCGCGAGGGCATCGGCGTGATCCTCGACTGGGTGCCCTCGCATTTCCCCAGCGACGCCCACGGCCTGTGGCGCTTCGACGGCACGCACCTTTTCGAGCACGCCGACCCGCGCCAGGGCTGGCACCCCGACTGGAACTCGTCCATCTTCAACTACGGGCGCCACGAGGTGCGCTCGTTCCTGATCTCCAGCGCGCTGTTCTGGCTGGACCGCTACCACGCCGACGGCCTGCGCGTGGACGCCGTGGCCTCCATGCTCTACCTGGACTACTCGCGTGCGCCCGGCCAGTGGGTGCCCAACGAGTTCGGCGGGCGCGAAAACCTCGCGGCCATCGACTTTCTGCGCGACCTGAACGAGGCCGTGTACGGCGAATATCCCGACGTGCAGACCGTGGCCGAGGAATCCACGGCCTGGCCCATGGTCTCGCGGCCGACGTGGCTCGGCGGCCTGGGCTTCGGGCTCAAGTGGAACATGGGCTGGATGCACGACACCCTGGCCTACTTCAGCCAGGACCCCGTGTTCCGCAAATACCACCACGACAAGCTGACCTTCGGCATCTGGTACGCCTTCCAGGAGAACTTCACCCTGCCCCTGTCCCATGACGAGGTCGTCCACGGCAAGGGCTCGCTCTACGGGCGCATGCCCGGGGACCAGTGGGCCAAATGCGCCGGGCTGCGCCTGCTGCTGGCCTTCATGTACGCCCATCCGGGCAAGAAGCTGCTGTTCATGGGCGCGGAGATGGCCCAGGTGCCGGAGTGGAACCACGACGGCGAACTGGAGTGGCACCTCATGGACGTGCCCGCCCACAAGGGCGTGTGGAACTTTTTGTGCGACCTGAACCGCGCCTATCGCGCCGAACGCGCCCTGCACGCCGTGGACTTCGAGCCCCAGGGCTTCGAGTGGATGGACTGCCGCGACGCCGAGGGCGGGGTGGTCGGTTTCGTGCGCCGCGCGGAGGCCGGGGAAGGCGCACCCCAGGTGCTGTGCGTGTTCAACTGCACCCCCGTGGCGCGCCCGGGCTACCGCATGGGCGTGCCCGCCCCGGGCTTCTGGCGCGAGGTGCTCAACTCCGATGCCCAGGCCTACGGCGGCTCGGGCCAGGGCAACCTGGGCGGACTGGTCGCCGAGGCCGTTCCGGCCCACAGCCAGGAGCACAGCCTGAGCCTGCATCTGCCGCCCCTGGGCGCGCTGTATTTCCGGCACGAGGGCTAGGATGGCACCCGCGCCCCGCCCCCGCGCCTCGGGCGTGCTGCTGCACGTCACCAGCCTGCCCTCGGCCTACGGCATCGGGGACATGGGCTCCGCCGCGCGGGAGTTCGTCGACTTCCTGCACGCCGCCGGGCAGCGCTGGTGGCAGATCCTGCCGCTGAACCCCACGGCCACGGTCATGGGCAACTCGCCCTACAGCAGCCCCTCGCTCTTCGCGGGCAATCCGCTGCTCATCAGCCCCGAGGCCCTGGCCGCCGACGGCTGGCTGCGCCTGGCCGACCTGACCAACACGGGCGGACCGACCCCGGGCGCCGAGGGCCCTGCGGACTTCGCCGCCGCCCAGGCCCGGCGCGAGGCCCTGCTGGCCCTGGCCTTCGAGCGCGCCCGGCCCCGGCTCGCCGCCCACGAGGGCTTCACGCGCTTCACCGCCGCCCACGGCCCGCTCTGGCTGGACGACTACGCCTGCTTCACCGTGCTCAAGGCCCGCCAGAACGGCGCGCCCTGGAACACCTGGCCCGAGGCCCTGCGCCGCCGCGAGCCCGCCGCCCTGGCCGCCCTGCGCCGCGACGAGGCCCCGGCCCTGGACGCCGTGCGCTTCACCCAATACCTCTTTTTCAGCCAATGGGCCGCCCTGCGCCGCCACTGCGCCGCGCGCGGCGTGGGCATCATCGGCGACCTGCCCTTCTACCCCTGCCTCGACAGCGCCGATGTCTGGGCCCACCCGCGCCGCTTCCGCCTGGACGCGGACCTGCGCCCCGTCGTGGTCGCCGGGGTGCCGCCGGATTATTTCAGCGCCGACGGCCAGCTCTGGGGCAACCCGGTCTACGACTGGCAGGCTCAGGCAGAGGACGGCTACGCCTGGTGGCTCGCCCGCCTGGGGCACAACCTGGCCTGGGCCGACCTCGTGCGCCTGGACCATTTCCGGGCCCTTGCCGCCTACTGGGCCGTGCCCCCCGATGCGCGCACGGCCCGCGAGGGCCGCTGGGAGCCCGGTCCGGGCGCGGCCTTCCTGCGCGCCGCCCGGGCCCGCTTCCCCGCCCTGCCCCTGCTGGCCGAGGACCTGGGGCTCATCACCGACGACGTGCTGGCCCTGCGCGACGACTTCGGCCTGCCGGGGATGCGCGTGCTCCAGTTCGGCCTGGGGCCCGACGCCCCCGGGAGCACCAACGCCCTGCACAACCACACCCGGGCCAGCGTCGTCTACACCGGCACCCACGACAACAACACCACCCGGGGCTGGTTCGAAGACGAGCTGGACCAGGACGGACGCGCCGCCCTGGCCGACTACCTGGGCCGCCCGCCCGCGCCGGACGACGTGGCCTGGACCCTGATCCGCCTGGCGCTGCTCTCCCCGGCGCACCTGGCCGTCGTGCCCGCGCAGGACCTGCTCGGCCTGGGCTCGGACGCCCGGATGAACACCCCCTCGGTGCCCGCAGGAAACTGGAGCTGGCGTCTGGGTACCCGCGACCTGACCCCGGCCCTGGCCCAAAGGCTGCGGCATCTTTGCCGACTTTACGGCCGCTGCTGAGGAAACCGGATCGACTCGCGGACGGGTGTTGACACGGCGGCCCGGCCAGGGCATTGTACCGGGATACTTCATCAGTGTGTTCACGTACTTACGTTTCAAACGCCCGGAAGCGAAAATCAACAAGGAAGACAAGGATGTATATCAGAAAGACCGCTCGTGCGGCCCTGGCCGCGGCCCTGTTCTGCGCGGCCCTGATGCTGGTGGCCTCGGCCCCCGGCGCCGCCTCCGCCCAGGAGGTTCTGACCATGAAACAGGCCGTGGAGCGCGCCCTGACCGATAACCCGAGCATGCGCGCCGCGCGCCACGACCTGCTGGGCGCCGAGGAGGGCCGCAAGTCCGCCCGGGGCGACTTCCTGCCCTCGGCCACCGTGACCTACGGCTACACCGTCCAGGACCACACCAAACCCTCGCGCGATGTGGACACCACCGACGCCAAATACTTCTCCACCTCCCTGAACCTGCACCAGGACCTGTTCACCGGCTTCGCCACGCTCTCCACCTACCAGCGCGCCGAACTGACCCGCCAGAGCACCGGGCTGGCCCTGAACCAGAACGAGCTGACCGTCATCGGCACCGTGCAGCAGAACTTCCTGGCCCTGCTCAAGGCCCGCGAGGACGTGCGCAGCGCCGAGGACTCCGTGGCGCGCCTGGAAGAGCAGCTCAAGGTCACCACCGCCTTCTACGAGGTCGGCCTCAAGCCGCGCCTGGACGTGCTCCAGGCCGAAGTGGACCTGGCCACCGCCCAGGAATCCCTGCTCCAGGCCAAGAACGACGTGGACACCCAGGTCGCCCGGCTGAACACCCTGCTGGACCTGGACCTGCACGCCAACGTGGACTACCAGGGCGCCCTGGAATACGCGCCCTGCACCCTGACCCTGGACGAGGCCGTGAACTCGGCCCTGGCCGCGCGGCCCGACCTGCAGATCGCCCGCAAGAGCGTGGAAATCGCCGCCAAGGACAAGAAAATCGTGGACAGCGCCTTCTACCCCAAACTCGGCGCCGACCTCGACTGGTCCTCCATGGGCACCGACCCCGACGTGGCCGGGTCCGACCGCACAAGCACCGAATACAGTGAATGGTCCGCCTCCGTGGGCGTGTCGTGGACCTTCTTCGAGTGGGGCAAGACCTACTACGCCAGCAAGCAGGCCGACGAGCAGATCAAGAGCCTGCTCGAAACCGAGATGAGCACCCGCCAGGAGGCCCTGTACGAGGTCAAGGCCAACCACTTGGCCGTGGGCAAGGCCGCCGAAAGCATCAAGGTCAGCCGCAAGGCCCTGGAGGCCGCCCGCGAGAGCTACCGCATGGCCGTGGCGCGCTATCAGGCCCAGGTCGGCACAAACACCGACGTGCTCGACGCCCAGGAGCGCCTGACCCTGGCCGAAGCCGGGCTGACCTCCGCCCTGGCCGACTACCAGATCGCCCTGTCCAAGCTCTACGTCTCCATCGGCCGCAAGAACGAGGCCCTGGTAATCAACTAGGCGCGGCATGCCGGGGAAAGGGCGGACGGGGAAGCCCCTTTCCCCGCGCGCCGCAGGCGGGGCACCCGCCCAGCCGATCCCGGCCCCCTTCCAGGAAGGGCGCCCCGGGGGCAGGCAACAAAAAATCCGAGCCGAAACCGGGCCCCAAAAAACAACCGGGCCGGATTCCCACCCAGGGAATCCGGCCCGGTTGTTTTTGTCCGCCGGGGCCGCGCCCATTTTTCAACTTCTGACCGCCCTGTACCCCCGAACGTCACCCCGACTCCCGACCCACCCCCGTCCCGCCCTCGCGCGGGCTTTGCCGCGCGAGGGCGGGGGACGGCGTACGGGGTCAAGGGGCCGTCGGCCCCTTGCGGGGGGTGCCGGGGGGCGGCGCCCCCTGGCCGGGGTCCGGGGCAGCGCCCCGGCAGAATGCGCCGCATTGCCCCGGCAGCCGCGGCGCGGAACCCGGGCAACGCCCTAGGCCGCGCCGATGGCCTTACGGCTGTTGGCGGCGACCACGCGGTAGAGGCGGTTGTCCACGCCCACGCGGCCTTCGATGAGGGTCAGGGCGCGGTGATATTCGGCCAGGGCTTCGATCATGCGCCCGGAGCTGTGCAGGACGATGCCCAGGCAGTTGCGGGTCTTGGCGTCGATGACGGCGCCCGCGCCCACGCTGCGGCCCAGGTCGAGGGCTTCGCGCAGCAGACGTTCGGCTTCGCCGTGGGAGCCGTCGTCCAGGGCCTGCATTCCGGCGCGGCTCAGGTCGCGGATGCGCCCGAGAATCTTGCAGCGGCAGCCGCCCGCGCATTCGGTATGGCCTTCGTGGTGGTGGTGCCCGCCGTCCGCGGCGGCCACCCGGGCCGAGGCCCGCCTGCCGCCGCAGCCGCAGCCCGCGTGTCCGCCCTGCCCTGCCGTGTGCCGTTTGGTGCCGATGCTGCCCATGTCTGTGCTCCTGTTCCGAAAATCGGGTGGTTACCTGTTTCGCCGTGGCGGGCCGCCCCTGCGATCCCGCCACGCTGAAAATGTGATACTGAAATTCATTCTCATTGACAAGCCCCAAATGAGACTCACTCTTAGAAAGAATGAAAAACGCCGCGACCAGCGCACCCGGGTGGCTCCGGGAAGGTCGGCCGGTGCGGGCGGCACGAACAGGCGCCGCACCGCCGACCGGCCCCCGGGGGCGGGCGCGGCCAACCTGCACGGCCAGCCTGCCGGAGGCGGCGCGGGCCGCGGCGCACACGGCCTGCAGGAGAAGGCGCCTTGCGGCTTCCCTCCGGGGCCCGTTTCACGTTATACCCCTTCAAACCAGGAGTGAATCCGAGGAGACGACCATGACCATCAATCGCATCATCCGCGCCGTGGCGGGCACCGTCGTCCTGCTGACGGTGGCCCTGTCCGTCTTCCACTCGCCCAACTGGCTGTGGCTCACGGCCTTCGTGGGCGCCAACCTGCTGCAATCGGCCTTCACCGACACCTGCCCGCTGATGGCCGTCCTGCGCCGCGCGGGCATGAAGTAGCGCAGGCCGCCCGTCAGACCAGGAGCATTCCGCAATGAAAAGACGCCTTGTTCTCGTTCTCGGTTCCGCCGTCGTGCTGCTGGTGGTGCTTTGGCAGGCGGGCGCCCTGCGCACGGGCACCATCGCCCCGGGCCCGGGCGCCGCGCCCGCCCCGGGCCCCGAGCCCGAAGCCACGGCGACCACCCGTCAGGCGGACATCGACGACATCTACGAGGCCGTGGGCACCATCCGCCCGCGCACGGAAACGAGCATCGAGGCCCAGGTCACGGCGCGCATCGTCGAGGTGCGCGTGCGCGAGGGCGATTTCGTCAAGCGCGGCGAGGTGCTGGTGGTGCTGGACGACCGCGAGCACGCCGCCCGGGCCGACAGCGCGGCCCAGGCCCGAATCTCGGCCCAGGCCGGGGTGGAGCAGGCCCGCCAGGGCGTCAGCGAGGCCAAGGCCGCCTTCGACACCGCCTCCGCCCAGTACAAGCGCATCAAGGCCCTGTTTGCCGAACGCGCCGTGGCCCAAAGCGAGATGGATCAGGCCGAGGCGGCCTATCTCCAGGCCGAGGCCCGCCTGTCCCAGGCCCGCGAGGGCGTGGCCGGGGCCGAGGCCGCCCTGGGCCGCGCGGCCAAGCAGCACGAGGAGGCCGCCATCGCCCAGGGCTACACCGTGATCCGCGCCCCCGAGGACATGGAGGTGGCCAAGCGCGCGGCCGAACCCGGAGACCTGGCCGTGCCGGGGCGGGCGCTGCTGGTGGTGCAGACCGCCGGTTCCCTGCGCCTGGAGGCCTTCGTGCGCGAGGGGCTGGTGGCCCGCACGCGCCCGGGCGCGGAGCTTGCCGTGGCCGTTCCGGCCCTGGAGCGCACGGTGACCGGGGTGGTGGAGGAGGTCGTGCCCGCCGCCGACCCGGCCACGCGGACCTTCCTGGTCAAGGTCGGACTGCCCGACCTGCCGGGGGCCTACCCGGGCATGTTCGGGCGGCTGCTGGTGCCCGCCGGGCGGCGGCCCGTCGTGCTGCTGGACGCCCGCGCCGTTGTCCGCACCGGGCAGCTTGAAACCGTGCGCGTGCGCGAGGGCGACGCGTGGCGGACCGTTTTCGTGCGCACCGTGCCCGCCGGAAACGGCGAGGTGGAGGTGCTGGCGGGGCTGGACGGCGGCCAGACCGTGGCCCTGCCCGGGGGCGCCCGATGAGCGACACGCCCCGGCCCCCGCGCGGGTTCATCCCCGCCGTGGTGGAAACGTTCCTGGAGACGCGGCTGTCCATTCTCCTGGTGGTGGCGACGCTGTGCCTGGGCGCGGCGGCGGTGCTGCTGACCCCGCGCGAGGAGGAGCCCCAGATCGTCGTGCCCATGGCCGACGTGTCGGTCACCGTGCCCGGCGCCAGCGCCGAGGAGGTCGAAAAGCTCGTCACCACGCCCCTCGAGCGCATCCTGTGGCAAACCGACGGGGTGGAATACGTCTACTCCACCTCGCGGCGCGACCAGTCCCTGGTCACGGTACGTTTCTACGTCGGCGAAGACCGCGAGCAATCGCTGCTCAAGCTGCACAACACGGTGCAGAAGAACCTGGATCTGGTGCCCGCCGTGGTCCAGGGCTGGCTGGTCAAGCCGGTGGAAATCGACGACGTGCCCATCGTCTCCGTGGCGCTGTATTCCGAGAGCCTGGACGACGCGGCCCTGCGCCGGGTGGGCGAGGAGGTCTATCACCGCCTGGCCGAGGTGCCCGACGTGTCGCGCGTGACGCTCACGGGCGGGCGCCCGCGCGAGGTGCGCGTGGAGCTGGACCCGCAACGCATGGCGGGCATGGGCGTGGCTCCGGGCGACGTGCGCACGGCCCTGGCGGCGGCGGACACCTCCGTCACCGCCGGGAGCCTTTCCAGCGCCGACCGGGAATACTCCGTGCGCACGGACTCCTTTCTCATGTCCGCCGCCGACGTGGGCGAGGTGGTGGTGGGCGTCTACGAGGGGCGCCCGGTGTACCTGCGCGACGTGGCCCGCGTCATCGACGGGCCCGCCGAGCCTGCGGCCTATACGCGCATCGGCTTTTCCACGCGCCTGGAGGCCGAGGACGGCCCGCGCGGCTCCGCCCCGGGGCGGACCTTCCCCGCCGTGACCCTGGCCCTGGCCAAGAAGAAGGGCACCAACGCCGTGGCCGTGGCCGCCGCCGTGCAGGAGCGCATGGCCGGGCTGGCGCGCACGGTGCTGCCGGACGGCGTGCGCTACGAAATCGTGCGCGACTACGGCGCCACGGCCCAGGAGAAGGTGGACAACCTGCTCTCCTCGCTGTTCTTCGCCGTCCTGACGGTGGTGGCTCTGCTGGCCGTGACCCTGGGACGGCGCGAGGCCGCCGTGGTCGCCCTGGCCGTGCCCCTGAGCTTCGCCCTGGCCCTGTTCGTCAACTACGCCATGGGCTACACCGTCAACCGCGTAACCCTGTTCGCCCTGATCCTGTCCCTGGGGCTGGTGGTGGACGACCCCATCACCAACGTGGACAACATCCAGCGCCATATCCGCCGGGGGGCGCTGCCCCCGCGCGAGGCGACCCTGGCCGCCGTGGCCGAGGTGCTGCCGCCGGTAATCATGTCCACCCTGGCGATCATCGTCTCCTTCGTGCCCATGTTCTTCATCACCGGGATGATGGGCCCCTACATGGCGCCCATGGCCGCCAACGTGCCGCTGACGGTGACGTTTTCCACCGTGGCGGCGCTGACGGTGGTGCCCTGGCTGGCCCACCTGCTGCTGCGCCATCAGGCCGGAGCCGACGCCGAAGAACGCCCCGCGACGGGCGCCGCGCCGGGCGCCGGGCAGGGTACGGCCCTGCACCGCGCCTACGCCCGCCTGCTCGGCCCGCTGCTCGACTCGCCCCGGCGGCGCATGGCCCTGTGGGCCGCCATGGTCGTGCTGCTGCTGGTCTCGTGCGCCCTGGCCGTCTTCCGGCTCGTGCCGCTCAAGATGCTGCCTTTCGACAACAAGAACGAGTTCCAGATCGTGGTGAACATGCCCGAGGGCACGCCCCTGGAAGCCACGGACCGCGCCGTGCGCCGCTTCGAGGATTTCCTGCGCACCGTGCCCGAGGTGGACAACTGGACGACCTACGCGGGCACGGCCTCGCCCATGGATTTCAACGGCATGGTCCGCCACTACTACATGCGCCGGGGCGGCAACGTGGCCGACATCCGCGTGAACCTGGCCCACAAGGACCGCCGCGAGGCCCAGAGCCACGCCATCGTCCTGCGCCTGCGTCCGGGCCTGGAGCGCATCGCCGCCGCCTCGGGGGCGGCCATCCAGGTGGTGGAGGTGCCGCCCGGGCCGCCGGTGCTCTCGACCCTGGTGGCCGAAATCTACGGCGACCCGGACCGGACCTACGGCCAGATCCTGGCCGGGGCGGAGCACGTGGCCCGGCTGATGCGCGAGGAGCCCCTGGTGGCCGACGTGGACACCAGCGCCGAGGCGCCCCACGAGGCGCTGCACTTCGCCCTGGACCGCGAAAAGGCCGCCCTGCACGGCGTGAGCGCCGAGGCCGTGGCCGGGGCGCTGGCCATGGCCGTGACGGGGGACGTACCGGCCATGGTCCACGAACCCGACGAGCGCCAGGAGCTGCCCGTGCGCGCCGTGCTGCCGCGCGAGCGGCGCTCCTCGGCCTCGGCCCTGGGCCAGATGCCCTTGCGCAGCGCGCCCCAGGGCCAGGCCGAGGGCATGGTGCCCCTGGCGGAGCTGGGCCGCTTCGAGCTGCGGCCCCAGGACCAGCCCATCCAGCACAAGAACCTGGAGCGCGTGGCCTACGTGTATGGCGAAATGACCGGCCGGGCCCCGGGCGAGGCCGTGCTGGACCTCCGGTCGCGCCTGCGCACCGACCCGCTGGGCCCGGGCCTGCGCGCCGAGTGGGCCGGGGAGGGCGAGTGGAAGATCACCGTGGACGTGTTCCGCGACCTGGGCCTGGCCTTTGCCGCCGCCCTGGTGGGCATCTTCATCCTGCTGGTGATCCAGACGAAATCCTTCGGCATGCCCGGGCTGATCATGGCCGCCATCCCGCTCACGGTCATCGGCATCATGCCCGGCTTCTGGCTGCTGAACCTCCTGTTCGCCGGAACCGTGGGCGACCTGCCCGACCCGATCTTCTTCACGGCCACGTCCATGATCGGCATGATCGCCCTGGGCGGCATCGTCATCCGCAACTCCCTGGTGCTCATCGAGTTCATCCAGGGCGAACTGGCCCGGGGCCTGCCCCTACGCGAGGCCGTGCTGGAAAGCGGCGCCGTGCGCATGCGGCCCATCCTGCTCACGGCGGCCACGACCATGCTCGGCGCCTGGCCCATCACCCTGGACCCCATCTTCTCCGGGCTGGCCTGGGCGCTCATCACCGGGCTGCTGGCCTCCACGGCCTTCACTCTGGTGGTCATCCCCGTGGCCTACTACGCCCTGTTCCGCCCCAGGGAGGGCGCCGGAGCGGCCTGACCCGCAACGGCGGCCTCCGCACGGGCCCGGCGCACGGGAGCCACGCGGCCCCTGGCGCGCCGGGCCCGGTCGTGCTATGCCGCCCCGCATGCCCCGCCAACGGGCCAACAGGTTCAAACCACAAGGAGATTTCCATGCGCTTCATCCACACCGACAAGGCCGCCGCCGCCGTGGGCCCCTACAGCCAAGCCGTGGACACCGGCTCCCTGGTGTTCGTCAGCGGGCAGCTCGGCCTGTCGCCCGCCACGGGCGAACTGGCCCAGGGCTTCGCCGCCCAAGCCCGCCAGGCCCTGGACAACCTGCGCGCCATCCTGGACGGCGCCGGGCTCGGGCTGACCGCCGTGGCCGTGGTCGAGGTCTTCGTGACCGACATGACCGCCTTCCCGGAATTCAACGCCATCTATGCGGACTTCTTCGGCACGCACAAACCGGCCCGGGCCGTCGTCGAGGTCTCGGCCCTGCCCAAGGGCGGGCTGGTCGAGGTCAAATGTACCGCAGTGCGCTAGCCGCAAAAACGCAATACCGAAGCAATGCGCCCGGAAGATGCTGTCTTCCGGGCCTTTCTTTTTTTTACCGCCGCCATTGCAACAAAAATAAAACTTGCTTAATATTTCACCGTAAACTCTTGCGGACCTTCCCTCCTCCACGAATCCTGCACCGCACCGGGCCGCGTTCCTTCTTTCCTCTGCCGGGAGGATACGGACCATGGACAGCATCGGCAGCGTTGTCGGCATTTCGGGCGATGCCCGGGCCGAATCCAGCGACGGCGTCAGGGCCCTGACCCTGGGCGGCCCCGTCCACGCGGGCGAGGTTCTCGTCACCGGGCCGGGAGCCAACATCGAAATCGGCTTCACCGACGGCTCGGTCCTGGCTCAGGGCGAAAACGCGCGCCTGACCCTGGACCAGTACGTCTACGACCCCCAGGACAGCGGTGCCTCGACCATGCTGCTCGACATGGCCCAGGGCACCTTCCGCATGATCACCGGCGAGCTGGCCAAGGCCAACCCCGAGGGCGTGACCATCCGCTCGCCACTGGCGACCATCGGCATCCGGGGCACGGGGGCGGACTTCGACGTTCCGCCGGACGGGCCCATGCGCGTCGGCGTGTTCCAGTACGACGGGCTGGACCTGACCATCACCACGCCCTTCGGCTCGGTGGTCATCAACAATGCGAACCTGATCCTGGACATCGCCCCCGACGGGCGCATCGGAGGCCTGCGCGACTATTCCGCCCTGGAGCGGACCTTCTTCAACGCCGTGGCGCCCATCCTGTCCGTGCCCATACCCGGCGCGGATGGGGACGACGACGGGGAGGACGGCGGCGAAGACGACGACGGCACCTCGCAGGGCGAGGGCGATGAGGTCGAGGTCGAGGTCAGCCCCGACGAAGGCTTCACCGAAGGCGATGTCCTCGAATTCGTGGCCGGGCTGTTCGCCGAGGCCCTGGGCGAGCAGACCCTGCCCGGAGCCTGGGAACTGCCGACCCTGGAATCGCCCCTGTCCGGCCTCGGCTCGGACGGCTCCTCCTCCGGGGGCGACGACGACACCAACCCGCCTCAGGACGACACCACGGGGACGACGCCCAATCCGCCGAACCCGCCGAACCCGCCCAATCCGCCCACGCCTTCGGAAGGATTGACCGGCACGGCCTACGCCGACTGGCTGCAGGCCGACTCCGGGCCGGAGACCGTGTCCGGCCTCGCCGGGCCGGACACCCTGTGGGGCAGCAGCGTCTCTGACACCATCAACGGCGGCACGGGCAACGACTACATCGACCTGGGCTCCGGAGGCGGCGACAAGGCCTACGGCGGCGACGGCAACGACTTCATCCGCGCCACCTCCGGAGGGGACGGCGACACCGTGTACGGCGAGGCGGGCAACGACACCATCTCGCTGTCCAGCTCCAACGACCTGGCCTACGGCGGCACGGGCGACGACTCCGTTTCGGGCGGCAGCGGCAACGACACTCTTTACGGCGAAGCGGGCAACGATACCCTGGAGGGCGGTGCGGGCACCGATACCCTGCTGGGCGGCGACGGGGCCGACAGCCTGTCCGGCGGCACGGGGGCGGACTCCCTGTCCGGCGGGGCGGGGAACGACGTGTTGAGCGGCAACTCCGCGGCCAGCCCGGCCGACGGCGCGGCCGACACCCTGAACGGCGGCGCAGGCAACGACACCCTCACCGGCGACTCCTCCGACTGGGCCACCTACGCGGACAACGCCACGGCCATCAGCTTCGACTGGACCATGGCCGCCGAAATCTTCCACGGCGACGGCAACGACGTTCTTTCCGGCATCCAGAAAGTCATCGGCAGCGCATACAACGACACCATGACCGGCGACGACTCCGGCGTGACCTTCGACGGCCGGGGCGGCAACGACTCCATGACCGGCGGCACGGGCGACGACTCCTTCATCGCCGACAGCGGCCAGGACACCGTGGGCGGCGGCGCGGGCAGCGACACCCTGGACCTGCGCGGCATGGGCGGCGCCCTGAACGTCCAGTTCACGGGCGCCGGCGGCGGCAGCGCCGTCAGGACCGGGCACGGCGTGACCTTCACGGGCATCGAGGCCCTGCACGGCTCGCACTACAACGACACCATCACCGGCGACGACGCCACCACGCACCTGAGCGGCCAGATGGGCGCGGATTCCATCGTCGGCGGCGACCTGGGCGAGGCGCTCCACGGCGACGACGAAAGCGACTCCTCCTCGACCGTCGTCGGCGGCGCGACCCTGTACGCGGGCAACGACACCGTTCTTGGCGGCGGCGGCGACGACACCATCCACGGCGGCTACGGCAACGACTCCCTGGCCGGCGAGGCGAACGACGACGAACTCCACGGCGGCTACGGCAACGACACCCTGCTGGGCGGCGCGGGCAACGACTCCCTCGACGACCAGTACGGCAACAACCTGCTGGACGGCGGCGACGGCGACGACACCATCTCCGGCGGCAGCGGCAACGACACCATCCACGGCGGCCAGGACGGCGACTCCATCCAGGGCGGAGGCGGCGACGACCTCATCCACGGCGACGACGGCAACGACACCATCCTCCTCGGCTACGGCAACGCCACCGCGGACGCCGGAAACGGCGACGACTTCATCCGCGCCAGCTACGGCAACCAGAACCTCGCGGGCGGCGCGGGCGCGGACACCGTGTCCTACACCGACGACGTGTCGGTGGACCTCGCCGCGGGCCGGGCCACCCTTGCGGGCTACTACACCCAGACCCTGGCGGGCATCGAACACGTCACCGGCAGTTCGTACGACGACACCCTGGCGGGCGACTCCCAGGCCAACAGCCTGACGGGCGGCAGCGGCAACGACTTCCTGTTCGGCCTTGCAGGCGACGACACCCTCGTCGGCGACGACGGCGACGACACCCTCGTGGTCGGCAGCTCGGGCAACCAGTTTCTGGACGGCGGCGAAGACGACGGCAGCGGCGGCAACGACCTGGTGTCCTTCGAGCACTACACCGGGAACCTCGACCTCGGCCTGGGCACCGCCGGAGCCACCCCGACCCTGACCCTCGGCGCGGACACCGTGACCCTCACGGGCTTCGAGCACCTGCGCGGCGGCAGCGGCAACGACACCCTCACCGCGCGCGGCGACCTGGGCAGTTCGCTCTTCGGCGGCGGCGGAGACGACTCCCTGGTGGCCAGCGGCGCTTACTCCGACAGCCTGTTCGGCGGCGAGGGCGACGACTACCTGCACGGCAACGGCGACGACTGGGCCGACTTCTCAGAAAGCGAAACGGGCATCACCGGCACCCTGGCCGGGGCGGGCACGGCCGTCTTCGGCGGCGACGGCAACGACACCCTGAAGGACATCCAGAACGTCATGGGCTCGGAGCACGACGACACCCTGGAGGGCGACGCCCAGGACAACATCCTCGACGGCTCGGGCGGCAACGACACCATCTCCGGCGGCAGCGGCAACGACGAACTGCTGGGCGGCGACGGCGACGACTCCCTGACCGCCGACGCGGACGACAACACCCTGCTCGGCGGCGAGGGCGACGACACCCTCGTGGCCGGAACCGGAGCCGACCTGCTCCAGGGCGAGGCGGGCGACGACAGCATCGTGGGCAACGGCGGCGACGCCACCGTGTCCTACTCCGGCGAAGGGGCCGTGGAAATCGACCTCTTCCAGGGCTTCGCCGACGGCCAGGACGGAAGCGACACCCTGGTGGACATCAACCACGCCGAGGGCAGCGCCTACGACGACAGCATCGTGGGCAACAACGCGGCCAACACCCTCGCGGGCGGCGACGGCAACGACACCCTGGTGCCCTGGGAATACATCACCGCCGGGGATTCCCTGGAAGGCGGCAACGGCGACGACTGGGCCTTCTTCGACACCCAGATCGAGTACGGCATCCAATCCGGCGACATGACCCATGTGGTGGCCAACGGCGTGACCACCACTCTCGCGGGCATCGAGCACATGCAGGGCACCGAGCTGGCCGACACCTTCGGCGGCGACACGGGCGACAACGCCCTGCGCGGCCTGGGCGGCGACGATTCGCTGTCCGGCGACGACGGCTACGACACCCTGGAGGGCGGCGACGGCCACGACATCCTGGAGGGTGGCGACGACGGCGACGACCTCTACGGCGAGGACGGCAACGACACCCTGAACGGCGACAGCGGCAACGATTTCCTGGACGGCGGCGCGGACCACGACGAACTCCACGGCGGCGACGGCGCGGACACCCTCGACGGCGGCGACGGCGACGACCTCCTCGACGGCGGCCTGGGCAACGACTTCCTCTACGCCAGCGACGGCGCGGACACCGTGAACGGCGGCGACGGCACGGACACCCTGTATTTCGGCTACCTCAACCAGAGCACGCAACTGGACGCCGACGCGGGAACGGCCACCAACACCTCCGGATCATTCAATTTCTCGAACATCGAATACTTCTATGGCTCGTCCCATGCCGACACCCTCGTCGGGTCCGCCGCCAACGAAACCTTCCAGGCGAGCGGCGGCAACGATTCCGTGCAGGCGGGCGGCGGGGCCGACTCCGTCAGCGGCGGCGACGGGGCCGACACCCTGCGCGGCGAGGCAGGCAACGACACCGTCTACGGCGGCTACGGCAGCGACCAGGTCTACGGCGGCACCGACAACGATTACCTCGTCGGCGACTCGGACAACGACTCGCTCTACGGCGAAGACGGCAACGACACCCTGGACGGCGGCTACGGCAGCGACCTGCTGGACGGCGGCGCGGGCAACGACTCCCTGACCGGCGGCTACGACGCCGCGGCGGACACCCTGTCGGGCGGCGACGGCGACGACACCCTCTACGGCTACTCGGGCAGCAACGTGCTCACCGGCGGCGCGGGCACCGACCTGGCCCGCTACAGCGCGAGCTCCTACGCGGTGGACGCGAACCTGGCCACGGGCCGCGCCAGCTACGGCGGCGGCTACGTCGACACCCTCTCGGGCATCGAGAACGTCTCGCTGTCCGGCGGAACGGATTCGACCCTCACCGGCAGCGCCCAGGCCAACGCGCTCACCGGCGGCAGCGGCGCGGACAAGCTCTTCGGCGGCGCGGGCGACGACAGCCTCACCGGCGGCGCGGGCAACGACACCCTGGCCGGGCAGGGCGGCAGCAACGTGCTCACCGGCGGCTCGAACACCGACGTGGCCGACTACACCGACGCCGTGACCGGCTCCACCACGTCCATCTCCGTGGACATGACCACCGGCACGGTGGCCCACGCCGGGGGCACCGACACCCTCTCGGGCATCGAGGCCGTCTGGGGCACCTCCGGCGGCGATGTCATGCAGGCCGCGGCCGGCGGCATGTCCTTCAAGGGCTTCGGCGGCAACGACACCCTCACCGGCGGCGCGGGCAACGACACCCTCACCGGCGGCGCGGGCGACGACCTGCTGGACGGCGGCGGCGGCACCAACATGGTCAGCTTCGCCGACGCGACCACGGGCGTCACCGTGGACCTGATCGCCGAAACGGCCAGCGGCCAGGGCGACGACACCCTGACGAACTTCACCCAGGTCGAGGGCTCGGGCTACGCCGACGCCATCACCGGCTCCGGCGGCAACGACACCCTCACGGGCCTGGCGGGCAACGACTCCCTGCAGGCCCTGGCGGGCAACGATTCCCTGGTCGGCGGCGCGGGCAACGACATCCTGTGGGGCGGGGCGGGAGCGGACACCCTGTCGGGCGGCGACGGCTTCGATACCTTCTACTACGCCGACAGCGGCGAAATGGGCGACACCGTGGTTTCGTTCCGCTGGGGGTTCGACGTGTTCCAGTTCGAAACCGACGGTTTCCCCGGCCTGGCCCCGGGCACCCTGAGCGCCGGGCGCTTCTTCCGCGTGGACGACTACGCCGCCAGCCCCGACATGGGCGTGTCGGGCGGGGTCTTCGTCTACGACCTGGCCACCGACGCCCTGTACTACGACAGCGACGGCAGCGACACCACGGCGTCCACCGACAAGATCATCCTGGCCGGGGACGTGGACTTCGACTCCGACGCCCACAGCGAGCCGACCCACGAGAGCATCCAGATCGTGGATCTGTACCCGTAGCCGGGGGCCGCGCGCCCTTGAGGCCCCCGGCGGCTCCGGCCCCGGGGGCCTTCGCTCGGCCCAAACAGGTTGACAAGAACCCGGCGCGGGATGAAGAAAGCCCGATGCAAAGCCTGAAAAAGCGTATCGCCCGAGGCGAGCCCGTCCTGGGCTCGTGGATCACCCTGGCCCACCCGGCCATCGCCGAAATCATGGCCCGCGCCGGGTTCGACTGGCTGGCCGTGGACCTGGAGCACAGCGTCATCACCATCCGCGAGGCCGAGGAGTTGATCCGCGTGGCCGAGCTGTGCGGCGCGGCGCCCCTGGTGCGCCTGTCGTGGAACGACCCGGTGCAGATCAAGCGCGTCATGGACGCCGGGGCCCACGGGGTCATCGTGCCCATGGTCAACACCGCCGAACAGGCCCGGGCCGCTGTGGCCGCCGTGCGCTACCCCGCCCGGGGCTCGCGCGGGGTGGGCCTGGCCCGCGCCCAGGGCTACGGCACGCGCTTTGCCGCCTACAAGGACTGGCTGGAGGACAACGCCACGGTCATCGTCCAGGTCGAGCACATCGAAGCCGTGCGCAACCTGGAGGAAATCCTGGCCGTGGACGGGGTGGACGGCTTCATCGTCGGCCCCTACGACCTGTCGGGCTCCCTGGGCCTGCCCGGCGCCTTCGACCACCCCGACATGCTCGCCGCCATGGCCCGCATCCGCGAGGTGGCCGCCGCCGTGGGCGCGCGCTCGGGCATCCACGTCATCGAGCCCAACCCCGAGGAACTGGCCATGCGCCTGGGCCAGGGCTACACCTTCGTGGCCTACAGCCTGGACGTGCGCATGCTCGACGTGTCCAGCCGCGCCGGGCTGGCCGCCGCCCGCAAAGGATAACCCCGCATGAACGTCATCGCCGTCATCCCCGCCCGCATGGGCTCCTCGCGCTTTCCCGGCAAACCCCTGGCGCCCATCGCGGGCATCCCCATGATCGGCCACGTCTGGAAGCGCACGGCCCTGGCCCTGGGTCAGGACAAGACCTGGGTCGCCACCTGCGACCGCGAGATTTTCGACTACATCGAGTCCGTGGGCGGACGCGCGGTGATGACCGCCGACACCCATGAACGCTGCACCGACCGCACCGCCGAGGCCATGCTCAAGATCGAGGCCCACACCGGGCGCGCCGACGTGGTGGTCATGGTCCAGGGCGACGAACCCCTGGTGACCCCGGAGATGATCCGCCAGGCCGTGGAACCCTTCGCGACCGACCCCGCCGTGCAGGTGGTCAACCTCATGGGCGACCTGGAAAGCCGCGAGGCGCACGACGACCCCAACGAGGTCAAGGTGGTGGTGGACCTGGCGGGCAACGCCCTGTACTTCTCGCGCGAGCCCATCCCCTCGTGGAAAAAGGGCGCCAGGCATGTGCCCATGTACAAGCAGGTCTGCATCATCCCCTTCCGACGCGATTTCCTGCTGACCTTCAACCAGTTGGCGCCCACGCCCCTGGAGGAGGTCGAATCCGTGGACATGCTGCGCCTGCTGGAGCACGGACACAAGGTGCGCATGATCCACACCCCGGGCCGCAACATCGGAGTGGACACCGCCCGCGATCTGGCCGTGGCCGAGGCGCTCATGGCCGAGGATCCCATCTTCCCCGGTTATGCCCAGGCCCTGCGGCGCTAGAGGACCGTCACCCATGAGCGAACTGGCCGTTGTTTTCGGAGGCTCGGGCTTCCTGGGCAGCCACGTCTGCGACGAGCTGACCCGGGCCGGATACCGCGTGCGCGTATGCGACCTCGCGCCCTCGCCGTTCCTGCAACCCGGGCAGGAGATGGCCCTCTGCGACATCCTGGACCGCGAGGCCGTGGCCCGGGCCGTGGACGGCGCGGACCACGTCTACAACTTCGCCGGGCTGGCCGACATCGACGAGGCCCGCGACAACCCCATCCGGACCCTGGAACTCAACGTCATGGGCAACGCCCACATCCTGGAGGCCTGCAAGACCGCCGGGGTGGGCCGCTACGTCTTCGCCAGCACGGTGTACGTCTACTCCGAAAAGGGCTCGTTCTACCGCGCCAGCAAGCAGGCCTCCGAGCGCGTCATCGAGGCCTACCACGAGCGCTACGGCGTGCAGTACACCATCCTGCGCTACGGCTCGCTCTACGGGCGCCGGGCCGACATGCGCAACGGCATCTACCGCATCCTGCACTCGGCCATGACCCAGGGCCACGTGACCTACTCCGGCACCGGCGACGAACAGCGCGAGTACATCCACGTGCGCGACGCCGCGCGCCTGTCCGTGCGCATCCTGGACGCGCAGTACGCCAACCAGCACGTCATCCTCACCGGGCCGTACCCCTACAAGGTCCGCGACCTGATGGAGATGGTCCGCGAAATCATGGGCAACGCGCCGGACATCCGCTTCCTGAACAAACCCCTGGGCGGGCACTACAAGATCACGCCCTACGCCTTTCTGCCCCGCCTGGGCACCAAGCTCGTGGGCGAGTCGTACACCGACATGGGCCAGGGCCTGCTGGACTGCCTGGCCGAGATGCACGACACCCTGACCGACGACACCACCGGCTAGGCCCCCCGGCCCCGGCCGAAACGCACCCCCGCCGCCGGGCCGCCCGGCGCACATGGAGCCAGACCGCAATGCGCATCCCGTTCATCGATCTCAAAAAGCAATTCGCCATCCTGGAACCGGAAATCCGCCGCCGCATGGACGACGTGCTGGCCCACGGCCAGTTCATCCTCGGGCCCGAGGTGGCCGAGCTGGAGCGCGAGCTGGCCGCCTTCACGGGCGTACGCCACGCCATCGGCTGCTCCAGCGGCACCGACGCGCTCATCCTGGCGCTCATGGCCCACGGCGTGGGCCCCGGCGACGCCATCTTCCTGCCGCCCTTCACCTTCGTGGCCACCGCCGAGGTGGTGGCCCTGCTGGGCGCGACCCCCGTATTCGTGGACTCGGACCCCGAGACCTTCAACATGGACCCCGAGGCCCTGCGCCTGGCCCTGCGCGCCATGGACACCGGCGACACCTCCAAGTATCCCCTGCCCGCCACCCCCGGCAAACTGACGCCCAGGGGCGTCATCCCCGTGGACATCTTCGGCCTGCCCGCCGATTACGCGCCCATCCAGAGCCTGGCCGACAAGCACGGACTGTTCGTGCTCGAGGACGCGGCCCAGAGCTTCGGCGGGCTCTACCACGGCAAACGCTGCGGGGCCATGGGCCACGTGGGCGCCACGAGCTTCTTCCCGGCCAAGCCCCTGGGCTGCTACGGCGACGGCGGCGCGGTGTTCACCGACGACGACGAACTGGCCGCGCTGATGCGCTCGCTGCTCTTCCACGGCAAGGGCGGCCATCGCTACGACAACGACCGCATCGGCATCAACGGCCGCCTGGATACCCTTCAGGCCGCCGTGCTGCTGCCCAAGCTGACCATCTTCCCCGGCGAGCTGGACGCCCGCCAGCGCGTGGCCGAGCGCTACACCGAGCTGCTCGCCCCCGTGCCGGGGCTGACCCTGCAAGCGATCCCCGAGGGTTGCCGCAGCGCCTGGGCCCAGTTCTCCTTCCTGCACGAGCGGCGCGACGCCATCCAGGAGGCCCTGCACGCGGCGGGTTTCCCCACGGCCATCTACTACCCCAAGCCGCTGCACATGCAGAAGGCCTTCGCCCACCTGGGCTACCGCCCCGAGGACATGCCCGTGTCCATGGACCTGTCGCGGCGCATCCTGAGCGTGCCCATGCACCCCTACCTGGACGACGCGCTCATCGAGGAGATCTGCGCCGTCGTGGCCGAAGCGGCCGCCTAGGGAACTCCGGGCATGAACGCCGGTCCCGCAGCGGGCGCCCCCGCGCGCCACGTTCCGCGGGACCGGCTTGTTCTTTTGGCCGTGCTGGCGGCGGCCTGGCTGGCGGGGCTGTACCCCCGGGTGGTGGAGCTGCCCCTGTGGGCCAACCCGCTGCTGGCCGTGGACGGCGAACCGCTCATGGCCACCCACGACGCCTACGCCTGGCTGGCCGGGGCGCGCGGCGTGGGCATCGGCGCGGGCTCGGCCATGTCCGGGTGCATCGCCTGGGCGGCCGGGCTGTTCGGCGTGAGCCCGGGGCAGGCGGCCTTCTGGATTCCGGCCCTGGCCGCGCCGCTGGTGGGCGTGGCCGCAGCCCTGTGGGCCTGGACCCTGGCCGGGCCCGCCGCCGCCCTGGGCGCGGGCATGCTGGCCGCCTCGGCCCCGGGCTTCCTGCAACGCACGCGCCTGGGCTTCTGCGACACCGACATCGCCACCCTGCTCTTCCCCCTGGCCCAGTGCTGGCTGCTGGCCCATTGGCTGGACCCCTGGCTGCGCCGCCCGGGGCGGCGCGAGAGCGCCGCGCCCGAAGGCCAACCGGGAGTACTGCCGCCCCTGCTGGCCGGGCTGGCCATGGCCCTGGGCGGCGGGCAGTGGCACCCGCGCATTGCCGACTACGCCGCCGGAGCCCTGTGGCTGGCGGCGGGTCTGGCCCTCGCGGCCGCGCGACCCGGGGCCCGGGCCCGGCTGCTGGCCGGGCTGGCCGTCTGCGGGCTGACGGCCTTCGGCGGGCTGCCCGGGCTGGCGGCGGCCCTGGCCCTGGCCGGGCTGCTCCTGGCCGGGACCGACCGCACCCTGCCCGCGCCCTGGCGGCCCTGGGCGGCGGCGGCCCTGCTGGCCGCGGCCCTGGCCTGGACCCCGCAACTGCCCACCCTGGCCCAACGCGCGAACACCCTGGCCACCGCCTATTCCCGGCCCCAGGTGGAACAGCGCGCCCCGCAGGGCACCCCGGCCGCAACCGCCCTGTACCCGGGGGTGACCCAGAGCGTCATCGAGGCCCGCAGCGCGCCGCTGGCGGAAGCCATGGCCAGGATCGCCCCCCGGGCCTGGATCGCCTGGGTCGGGCTGGCGGGCTTCGCCGTGGTGGCGGCCCTGCGCCCGGTGGCCCTGCTGCTGGCGCCCTTGGCCCTGGCGGTCTTCTTCGGCCCCGCCCTGGGCACACGGGTGACCATGTTCGGCGGACCCGCCGTGGCCCTGGGCCTGGCCGTGCCCCTGGCCTGGGGCCTGGGGCGGCTGACACGCGGACGGCCCTGGCGCAGCGCGGCCCTGCTGGGCGCCCAGGCGCTGCTGGCCGGGGTCCTGCTCGTGCCCGTGCATCAGGCGGCCTCGGCCCTGCGCCCCTCCCCGGCGCTCACGGCGCAACAAGCCCGGGCCCTCAAGGCCCTGGGCACCCTGGCCGAGCCCGGGGCCAGCCTGTGGACGTGGTGGGACTGGGGCTACGCCGCCCAGTACTATGCGGGCCTGCCGACCTTCGCCGACGGCGCGCGCCACGGCGGGCAGACGCTCTATCCCCTGGCCCTGGTCATGACCACGCCCCTGCCGCGTCAGGCGCGCCAGATGATGCAGTACGCCGCCCTGCGCGACATGCGGCCCTGGGAAACCTTCGACCGCCGCTCCGCCGCCGAGGTCCGCGAGTTCATCGCCTCCCTGGGCGCCGCGCGCTACGACCTGCGCGCCGCCCCGCCCCAGTATCTGCTGACGACCTGGGAGGCCGTGCGCCTGGCCCACTGGATCACCTACTACGGCACCTGGGACGTGACCACCGGCAAGGGCGTGCACGGCAGCCACATCCGACTGGGGCGCTATGCCCTGGACGGCGAGGCCGGAGTGCTGACCCCCGAGGGCGAGGCGCCGCTGGCCCTGCGCAGCGCCGAGGAACTGGGCGCCACGGGCCGCAGCCTGCGCACCTACGAACGCGGCCACGGGCCGCACCTGCTGGTCAACCGTCCGGCCGGGCAGGCCGTGCTGCTCGACGACCTGACCTACAACGGAATGCTGGTCCGGCTGCTGCTGTGCGCGCCCGACGATCCGGAAATCGCCGAACATTTCAGCCTGGTATACGAGGGGTTCCCCCTGGTGCGCGTCTGGCGCGCCAAGCGGGAGGAGGCGCCCCGGCCCGAGCCGGAGGGAACGCCGGAAGGGTGACCGGGGTGACAGACCGACCCGAAAGAGCGATCTGCCGCGCTGCTCGAAAAATCCATCCCCCCGCGGCTGTCTCGCCGCGCGGCGCGTTTGGATTTTTTGCGCGCCATGCGGCGCGCCACTTTGGAATGGCCGGAGAACGGCCTGAAAAAAGGGACCTCTCCGCGACCGGCTAGGGCTCGCCCTGCTGGAAGTGACGCTCGATGACGGCGGCGTCGCCCTGGCCCGCCGCCGCGCCCAGGGACTTGGCCTCGCCGTGACAGACGAACCCGCCGCCCGAGTGGTTGACGTAGCCCGCCGAAAGCACCGTGGAATAGGGCAACTGCTCGCGCAACTCGCCGTGCTCGATGCGGTCGGGGAACAGCACGGGGATGGCCCGCCCGGAAAAATCCTCGAAAATGATGTACTTCATCGCGGCACCTCGCGTCCGGTCCTGGTGTTCCGCCCGCCGAGGGCGAACCTCCAACCCATAACGGCTTCGCGGTGCGATGTAAACGCCGCGCCCGGCGCGGCGCGCCTGTGCCCCGGGCCGCGACGCTGGCCCCGGCATGCAGCCTCGCTGTTGCTGCGCCGCAATCCAGAAAACCGGCCAATGCCACGCATAAAAAGATGGCTGTTTCAGTAACGTACAAAACAAGATATCCGACACCAAGACCGCGGGTGTGTCTTCATCGGCGCCAGGAGCCACAGAATTCCCCTCCCGTCCGTATCCGAAAGCCGACAAAAACGTGCTGCAAGTAGAAATGCCTTGCTTCCGCCAGCCATCCTGTGTATAGACTGGTTCAAATTATTCTCGCTTTTTCCAATATGGCACACAACAACCGGGACAGACATGATGCGCTTGTCGCATCACGCGAAAACAATGCATCAAGGAGTGCGACACATGGAAGATTATCTGAAGGAGGCCCTTGAAATCGTCAAGGCCCAGGCCAGCGTCCGGACCATGACCGAAGAGGAGATCACCTCCATGGTCCGCAAACTCGCGGCGGGCATCCGCGACATCGGCGAGGGCGAATTCTCCGCCGAAACCCCGGAAGCCGCCACCGATCCCAAAAAGGCCATCCGCGAGAAGTCCATCATCAACCTTGAGGACGGCAAGGCCTACAAGATCCTGACCAAGAAAAACCTGGCCAAGTTCGGCCTGACGCCCGACGAATACCGCGAGAAGTGGGGCTACAAGAAGGGCACCCCGCTCATCTGCAAGAGCCTGCAGCGCGAACGGCGCAAGAAGATGAAGGAAATGGAGCTGTGGACCAAGCGCTCCAAGGCCCGCAAGAAGAAGTAGGCCGCGCGGTGCCCCGGGCCCGGCCGGCGGGCCCGGGGCGCACTTCACGCCCCCCGCGTCAGGAACCAGTCGTACGTCGCGGCGATGCCTTCGCGCAGGCCGATGCGCGCCCGCCAGCCCAGTGCCGTAAGCCGCGACACGTCCAGCAGCTTGCGCGGGGTGCCGTCGGGCCGCGACGGGTCGAAGACGATGCGCCCCTCGAAACCGACGACCTCGGCCACCATTCCGGCCAGTTCGGCGATGGTCACGTCCTGCCCGGTGCCCACGTTGACGATCTCCTCGGCGTCGTAGCAGCCCATGAGGTGCAGGCAGGCCGAGGCCAGGTCGTCCACATGCAGGAACTCGCGCCGGGGCGTGCCCGTGCCCCAGACGGTGACCTCATCCCGCCCGGCGGCCCTGGCCGCGTGGAAGCGGCTTATCAGCGCGGGCAGCACATGGGAGGACTCGGCGTCGAAATTGTCCCCGGGGCCGTAGAGGTTGGTGGGCATGAGGCTGATGGCCGCGAAGCCGTACTGCCTGCGGTAGGCCTGGCACATCTTGATGCCCGCGATCTTGGCCACGGCGTACCACTGATTGGTGGGCTCCAGGGCGCCGGAGAGCAGATACTCCTCGCGCAGGGGCTGGGGCGCGAACTTGGGGTAGATGCACGACGAGCCCAGGAACAGCAGCTTCCCGACCCCGGCCCGCCAGGCGCTGTGGATGACGTTGGTCTGGATGGCCAGATTGTCGCGGATGAACTCGGCGGGCGCCACGTCGTTGGCGTGGATGCCGCCGACCCGGGCGGCCGCCAGCAGGACGTATTCCGGCCGCTCGGCCTCGAACAGGGCGGCCACGGCGGCTTGGTCCGTCAGGTCGCACTCGGCGCGGGTGCGGGTCATGACCCCGGTATACCCGGCGCCGTGCAGGGCGCGCACCAGGGCCGAGCCCACCAGCCCCCGGTGTCCGGCCACGAATATCCTGGAATCCTTGTCCATTCTTCCCTCGCAGGTTGGGTTGCCGCGCCATTCTAGCCCCTTTCGGTGCCGGAGGAAACCTCCGGCCGACGGGCTTCTTCAGGGCTTTCCCATACCCCGGGTTACGGGTAGTATTCTTCGATGCCCACCCCTTCGGACCAGTCCCGCCCCGTGCAGCAGACCGACCTTGAGGCCCGCGTGCGCGCCGGGGAGCCCGTGGAGCACCTCCAGATCGGCGAGTGCATCCTCTCGCGCCGCCCGGTGCTGGTGACCACGGTGCTCGGCTCGTGCGTGGCCGTGACCTTCCACCACCCGCCCTCGGCCACCGGGGCCATCTGCCACGCCATGCTCCCGGACGGCGGTCCGCAAACGGCGGCCCGCTCCGGGCCCTGCAAATTCGTGGACCGGGCCGTGGCGGCCATCCTCGAGCGCCTGGACGCCCTGGGCGTGCCGCGCCGCGAATTGACGACCACCCTGTTCGGCGGCGGCTTCACCATCCAGCCCGAGCGCAAGGCCCATGTACGCGACGTGGTGGACGTGGGCCGCAAGAACGTGGAAGCCGCCCGGCGCGAGCTCGCCCGCCACGGGCTGACCCCGGCCCTGGAACGGGTTCTGGGCGACCGGGGACGCAAGCTCTTCTTCCACACCGGCAGCGGCGAGGTCTGGGTGCGTTTCGTGGACGAGCCCCCGCCCCGGCAGGATTCCCGGAGGCCCTGAGCCGGGCTCAGGCCCCGGCGTCCGCGTCCCGCGCGCCCGCCGGGTCGCCCGCCTTCTCCATGCCGATGAAGAACATGAGCAGCGACGGCGTGACGAACACGGTGAACACCGTGGAAAACGCCAGCCCCGAGAGGATCACCGCGCCCAGGCCCGAATACAGCTCCGAGCCCGGCCCGGGCATCACCGCCAGGGGCAGCATGCCGAAGATGGACGTGAGCGCGCTCATGTAGATGGGCCGCAGGCGCGTGCGCACGGAGTCCAGCACGGCTTCCTTGTGGCCCATGCCGCCTTCGCGGATGTTGTTCAGCGACTGGTGGACGATGAGAATGGCGTTGTTGACCACGATGCCGATGAGGATGACGAAGCCGAGCATGGTCAGCACGTCCAGGGGCCGCAGCACGAACAGGTTCTGCACGCGCAGCCCGATGAACCCGCCCGCTCCCGCCAGGGGCACGGTGAACAGGATCACCAGCGGATAGATGAAGTTGCCGAACAGGGCGGACATGAGCAGGTAGATGATGACCACCGCCAGGATGAAGTTCCATTGCAGGGTCTGGCGGGTCTCCTGAAGCTTGTCCGCCGCGCCGGACAGGCGCACGTCCACCCCCGGCAGGGCGCCCCGGTCGCGCAGTTGCGGGATGAGCCCGCCCTGGATGGTTTCCATGGCCTGCTCCAGGGGCACGGTCTCGGGCGGGGTGACCTGGAGGGTGAAGGTCCGGCGGCGCTCCAGGTGGCGGATCTCGTTGATGCCCGTGGTGCGCGTCAGTTCCGCCAGGGAGGACACGGGCAACAGCCGCCCGTCGGGCGTGGAGAGCAGCGTGGCGTACAGCGCCTCGGGCGAGTCCACCCGCTCCTCGGCGGCCTTGAGCACCAGGTCGATGGACGGCACGCCCTCTTCCTTGAAGTCGCCGATCTTGCGCCCGTCCATGAGCACGTCGGCCGACACGCCCAGGTCGTCGGCGGTCAGCCCGGCGGCGCGCAGCCGGTCGCGCAGCGGGGTCAGGCGCACCTCGGGGAAGGTCATCTCGAAGGACGGCACGGGCCGCACCTGCGAGCCCGGGATGGCCTGGGGAATGGCCAGGAACACCGCCTGGGCCGCTCCGGCCAGGGTTTCCAGGTCCGCCCCCGCAAGGTCCACGTCGATGGTCCGGTCGCCGCCCAGGCGGTCCTGAAAAATGCCCGCCTGGAAGGCGAAGCCGTAGACCCCGGGGATGGAATTGGAAATGCCCATGGCCGGGCCGAGCAGTTCCTTGGCGCGCTGCTCCTCGGTGGACACCACGCCGAAGATGTTGAAACCCGGAGCGCCCACGTAGAACAGATCGCGGATGCCGGGCAGGCCGCCGGGGCCCGCCTCGCGCCCCAGGAACGGCGCCGCGCCCCGGAAAACCAGCTCGCCCGCGCGCTCGCGCTCCTGTACCGACTGGCCCGGCGGAGGGATGAGCACCGAAAGGATGAAATTGCGGTTGCCCTGGGGCAGGTACTCCATCTTGGGCATGAACAGCAGCGTGGCGCCCACGGCGAAGCCCGTGAGCAACACGATGACCGCCAGACGCGTGGCCCAGGAGCGCAGGCAGGCCTCGACCAGCGCCATGATGACCCCGGCGATGGAACGACCCACGGCCTTGAGCGGCCGCAGGGCCCGCAGCTCGAATCCGGCGGGCTCGCCGTCCTGCGCCGGTGCGGCTCCGCGCCGCCGCTGGCTCAGGCCGAAAAGCTTGGCCGCCAGCATGGGAATGACCGACACGGACACGAACAGCGACAGGGCCACCGAGCAGGTCACGGCGATGGCGATGTCCTTGAAAAGCTGCCCGGCCTCCTCCTGGGTGAAGACCACGGGCAGGAACACGGCCACGGTGGTCAGCGTCGAGGCCAGCACCGCGCCCCAGACCTCGCGCGCGCCGTCGTAGGCCGCGCGGGCCGGGCTTTTGCCGAACTGGCGCCGGTGGCGGTCGATGTTTTCCAGCACGACGATGGCGTTGTCCACCAGCATGCCCACGGCAAAGGAGATGCCCGCCAGGGAGACCACGTTCAGGTTGCGGCCCATGGCGCTCATCATGATGAACGAGCCGATGACGCTGATGGGGATGGCCACGCCGACGATGACCGTGGAGGAGAAGCTGCGCAGAAACAAAAGCAGCACGGCCACGGCCAGCACGCCGCCGATGATGATGTTCTGGCGCACCAGGGCGATGGCGCCTTCGATGTAGGGCCGCTGGTCGTAGGCCCAGTCCATGCGGATGCCCTGCTCCTTGAGCTTGCCCTGGTTCAGCTCCTGGACCACGTTCCATACGGCGTTGGTCATGTCCAGGACGTTGGCCCCGGGCTCGGGGTTGATGCCCACGCCCAGGCCGGGCTCGGCGTTGTGCATCATGGCCACGGAGGTTTTCTCGTAGCCGAAGGCGGCGTGGCCCACGTCGCCCAGGCGCACGCGGCGCTGGCCGTCGGAGAGCAGGACCACGGCCTCGATGTCCTCGGGGTCGCGGAACTCGCCGGTGGAGCGGATGCGGTACTCGTGGCGGCCCAGGTCCATATTGCCCGCCGAGACGTTGACGTTCTCGGCCTGGAGGGCGGCGGCCACGGCGGGGATGGTCAGCCCGTGGGCCGCCAGGCGCGCCGGGTCCACCACCACGTGCATCTCGCGCTCGGTGCCGCCGCCGACGAACAGATCGGCCACGCCGGGCACGCGCTCCAGGTACTGGCGCACCTCGTTCTCGAAAAACGTCCGGTAGCTGGCGATGGGCCGGTCGTTGCCCGCGTTGGCCTTGAGCACGATCCAGATCACCGGCGAGGCCGCCGAGCCCGTGGCGGTGATCACGGGCTTGTCCGCCGTGGCCGGATACGAGGGCACCTCGTTCAGCTTGTTGGAGACGCGCAGCAGCGCATCGTCCACGTCGGTGCCGATGGCGAAGCGCAGGGTGATCTCGCCCTGGCCGTTCTGGGAGGTGCTCTCCAGTTGCGTGAGCCCGGTCAGGCCCTTGAGCACGTCCTCCTGCTCCTCCACGATGTCGCGCTCGATCTCGTAGGGCGTGGCGCCGGACCACGTGGTGGTCACGGTGATTTCAGGCTCGGTGACCGTGGGCGTAAGCTGGTAGGGCATGCTCGACAGGCCGATGAGCCCGAAGAGCACCACCAGGATGATGCCCACGATGACCGTCACGGGGCGCCGGATGGAGTACTGAATGAAATCCATGCGCTCTCTCCCCCGCCGGATCCGGCGGAGCGGACGTTTCGCAGTTGAGGCTAGTTGCCGCCCTCGGTGCGCAGGGGCGCGCCGGGGTACAGGCGCTCCTTGCCCTTGACCACCACAGGCATGCCCCCGGCCAGCCCCGGGCCCTCGACCCAGGCGCCCAGGCCCTCATAGGCCAGCACGCGCACCGGCACCAGCCGCGCCGCGCCTTCCTCGGGCACGAAGACCACGGTCTGCCCGCGCAGGAGCGCGACGGCGTCGCGCGGCACGCGCACGGCCTGGACCGCCCGGCCCGAGGGCAGGTGCGCCGTGGCCTGCATGCCCTCGGCCAGCCCGTCGGCCCCGGCCACGCGAATCTTCACCGGGAAGGTCCTGGTGGCCACGTCGCCCTTGGGGATGACCGCATGCACCGCGCCCGCCAGCCGTCGGCCGGAGACGCTGACCTCCACGGGCTGGCCCGCGGCCACGAAGGGCAGGATGTCCTGCGGCACGGAGATCACAACGTCCACGGCATCGTCGCGGCCAAGGAGCGCCACCGTGGCCCCGGCGGCCAGCCACTGTCCGCGCTCCACCGCCCGTTCCAGCACCACCCCGGCAAAGGGCGCGGGCACGCGGGCCTTGACCAGCTCCAGGCGCAGGCGTTCGGCCTCGGCCCGCTGGGCCGCGGCCCGGGCCTCCAGTTCGCGCACGGTAAAGCGCGCTTCGTCGAAGTCCTGCTCGGCGATGGAGCGGCTGCGCATGAGTTCGGTGCGCCGGGCCAGCTCCAGGCGGGCCAGCTCCAGGGAGGCCTCGGCCCCGGCCAGCCCGGCTTCGGCCGCGGCCAGGTTCTTTTCCAGCAGCGCCGTGTCCAGGGTCACCAGGGCCTGCCCGGCGCGCACGCGCCCGCCCTCGTCGAAGTTCACGGCCAGCACGCGCCCGCCGACCTCGCCAGCCACGCTGGAGACCTCGGGAAACTCCACGCTGCCCACGAAATCCGCGCGCGGCACGGCCGTGCCGTCCTCGGCCCGGCCCAGGACCACCAGCGTGGCCGGAGGCCCCTGGGCGGGCGCGTCTTCGGCCCGGGCTCCGGGCGCAACACAAGACACAAGGGCCAGCACCAGCCCCGCAACGATGCCTTTCATGCACACCTCCGCCCCCGGCGGGGGCCAGTGTCGGCTTGGGTTATCGTTTGTCGCGCAGGTAGCACACGTGGGTGTACAGACGGTTGAGCAGGGACAGAAGCTGCTCCTGCTCCTGGGCCGTCAGGCACGAAAAGGCCTGCTCGCTCTCCTTGGCGAAGATGGGCATGAGCTTTTCCTTGAGCCTGCGCCCCTCGTCGGTCAGGTAGATGCGGTAGGTCCGCCTGTCGTTGGCGTCGCGTTCACGAAACACGATGCCCTTGCCTTCGAGCACGTCGATCATCCGCGTGATGTTGGCCGTGTCCTTGAAGGAACATTCGGCCAGCTCCTTCTGGGAGCGCCCTTCCTGCTCCCACAGGCGACACAAGAGCGCCCACTGCTCGGAGGTCACGTCGATGCCGGCCATGCGGAAGCTGCGCCGCAGTTCGAACTTCATGGCCTTGCCGGTGCGGTAGATGGCGTAGCCCGCGGACTCGTCGAGGGAGAACGGATGTTGGCTCATGGCAGCACCTGTGTACGAATTATTGCTGTGGACGCTATCTTTCACGACGGCGGGCGTCAACGGGAATCGCGCATCCGGACATGCCGACCATCACGCATTGCGTGCGTTGCAGGCCCTCAGGGCCGTGTGCGCCCTTGCAGCTTCCACATGAAGCAGCCGGACATTCAAATGCAGAGGGGGAGCCCGAACGCATCGGACCCCCCCCGCAATACAGGCCGGGCAGCCCCGTACGGGGCCGCAGGAAACGGCTAGTTCTTTTTGCCGCGGCGCTCCCAGAGCTTCATTTCGCCCATCTTCTTGCGGCGCTCGCGGGCCAGGCTCTTGCAGACCAGGGAGGTCTTCTTGGGGTAGCCCCACTTGTCCTTGTAGTCGGCGGGCGACAGGTCGTGGGTCGCCAGGTGGCGCTTGGTCAGCACCTTGAAGCTCTTGCCGCACTCCAGGCAGACGATGCTCTTCTCGCGGATGGCCTTCTTGGGGTCCACCGCCGGGGAGTCGCAGTCCACGTCCACCACGTCGTCGCTGATGTTGGCGATGCCGTGGGCCAGCTTCTGGACCATGGAGATGATTTCCTCCTCGGTCATCGTACGCACACTGGCCTGGGCCTTCACTATCTCGAGTGCTTCTTTCAAGTAGTCGTCCATTATTGTTCCTCCATAATGGGTGTGTGCGAAATCCATAGCCGACGATTCTTCGCCTTGCAATATGTTTTTTCCAGCAGGACACAATCCCCTAGAGCGGAAAAGGTATTTGAGCAACATCCTGCACAAGTTTCCTCTCCTGGCCCGGGACGCGAAGGGTTACACCGCCTGTAACGCCCCTTGGTGCCGACCTCTTATGCGTCACCGCGCTCCGGGGCACGACGAGTGCATCATGCCGCATCCGGCCCGTTTCAAAAACGATACTACAATGCCCGGAACCCGGTTTTACGGCCCATCGAAGGCTTGAGAAAAAAGTAACAGTCTGGCTCCGCAATGCAGAACACCCCCCGCTGGCGCGGGCTGCAAAAAGGATTGCGCACGCAATTGTTACCACCCCGAAAAACAGACGCACAGGGAACGACGCGGACGCCACCCGGGGCCGGTTTCCTCTTGTTACAACCGGCACAAGGCCGTCGGATTTCCGGGAATCGCGGGGAGAGATGCGCAACGCCCGCGCGACCGAAGCCGCAAGGCGACCGTGCGCCAGGCGTCCACGCCCGGTGTGGGCGCCCACGCGGGCAAAACGATCCCCACGAGCGACTTCTCTTCGCCAGCGCCCGGGGTGCAGTTCCCGCGCGGCCGAGGCACCCTGCCGCAAAGGTGAACGCGGATGGTCCGCGCAGGCTTCGCGCCTGCGCGGACCAGGGAAGACCAGACGCACAGGCCGCAAAGACGGGCGCCCGCGCCTGGACGCCCGGAAGGAGCGGTTCGCCCGCTCCGGCTACCCCCGCAGTCCCGCCGCCCGCAGGATGGTCGCCAGCCCCAGCCGCCCGGCGACCACGTCCGCCAGCCGGTCCAGGGCCGGTTCCACATCGTAGGGCGCCATCACCCGGCCCACGGGCGCCAGCCCCGCCCGGCGCCGCAGGCCGTCCACGAACGCGCGCCGGAAGGCGTCGGCATCGAACAGTCCGTGCAGGTAGCTGCCCCAGACCAGCCCGCCCGGCGCCGCGAAGCCGATGGCCTCTCCATCGGCGCGCTCCACGCAGACCGCGGCCCCGCCCCCCGGCGCCGCCGCCGTGCGCCCGTGGTGGATCTCGTAACCCGCCAGCGCCTGCCCGGTGGGCACGTGCCGTGCCCGGGCGCGCACCAGGGTCTTCTCGCCCGCCAGTTCCGTATCCACCCCGAGCAGGCCCAGCCCCGGGCGCTCGCCGCCGCCCTCCAGGCCCAGCGGGTCGGCCACCGTGCGCCCCAGCATCTGCAATCCGCCGCACAGGCCCACGATCTCCGTGCGCCCCCCGGCGGCCAGCTCCGCCAGTTCCGCGCCCAGGCCCGAGGCCCGCAGCCAGTCCAGGTCGGCCACGGTGTTGCGGCTGCCCGGCAGGATCACAGCGTGCGGCCGCCCCAGCTCCCCGGCCCGCCGCGCCACGCGCAAAAGCACGTCCGGCTCCCCGGCCAGGGCGTCCAGGTCCGTGAAGTTGGACACGTGCGGCAGGTCCACGCAGACCACCTCCACCTCGCGCCCGGGCCCGGGGCGCCCGTCCAGTGCCCCGCTCTTGAAGGACACCGAGTCCTCCTCGGGCAGCCCGAGGTCGGGCAGGAACGGCACCACCCCCGCGAAGGGCACCCCCGTGCGCGCCGTAATGGCCTCCAGAGCCGGGGCCAGCAGGCTTTCGTCGCCCCGGAAGCGGTTGATGACGAAGCCCGCCACCAGGGCCCGCTCCCACTCGGCCAGCAGGTCCATGGTGCCCGTGAACGCCGCGAAGACCCCGCCGCGGTCGATGTCCCCCGCCAGGAGCACCCGCGCCCGCGCGTGCCCGGCCATGGCCATGTTCACCATGTCGTGGGCCCGCAGGTTGATCTCCGCCGGGCTGCCCGCGCCTTCGAGCACCATGACCTCGTGCTCCGCCGCCAGGGCGTCGTAGGCCGCCCTGGCCCGCGCAAAGGCCTCGGGCTTGTAGCGCACGTACTCGCCCACGCGCATGGTGCCCACCGGGCGGCCCAGCACGATGACCTGCGAGCCCATGTCGCTCACGGGTTTGAGCAGCACCGGGTTCATGCGCACGTCGGGCTCCAGGCGGCAGGCCTGGGCCTGGGTCGCCTGCGCCCGGCCCATCTCGCCGCCCTCGCGCGTGACGAACGAGTTGAGCGACATGTTCTGGGCCTTGAACGGCGCCACGTCGTAGCCTTCGCGCAGCAGGATGCGGCACAGCGCCGCAGCCAGCACGCTCTTGCCCGCGTTGGACGAGCAGCCCTGGACCATCAGCGCGGGCGTGCGCCGCCGGAGCGGAGCCGGAGCCGGGGCGCCCAACTCGTGCCCCAGGGCGCGCGCCAGCCGTTCGTTCTCCTCCTCCCCGCGCACGGCCACCCGGAAAAAGCGCCCGTCCAGGCCCTCGAAATTGGCGCACACGCGCACGGCCACCCGCGCGCGCTCCAAAAGCCGCCCGGCCAGGGCCGCCGCGTCCGCACGCGCGCCATCCAGGCGGCAGAGCAGAAAATTCGCCTCGCCCGGAAACACCGTCAGCCCCGGCAGCGACCCCAGCGCCTGGGCCAGGGCCGCCCGCAGCCGCGCCGTCTCCGCCACGGTGCGCGCCGCGTACTCCGCGTCGCCCAGCGCGCGCAGCCCCACGGCCTGGGCCAATCCGTTCACCGACCACGGCGGCACCCGGGCCCGCCAGGCCCCTGCGACCTGCGGCGCCGCGAAGCCCAGCCCCAGCCGCAGCCCCGGCAGCCCGTAGAATTTGGTCATGGACCACAGCACAACCACGTTGTCCGACCGCGCCCCGGCCAGCCGCTCCAGCCCAGGCACGAAATCCGCGAACGCCTCGTCCACCACCACCCAGGCCGCCGGGAACTCCCGCGCCAGGGCGCACACCGCGCCGGGGTCCACCGTGCGGCCCGTGGGGTTGTTGGGCTGGCCCAGAAACAGCGCCGCCCCCGGCCCGGCCGTGCGCAGCCACGCCGCCGCGCGCTCCAGGTCCGGCGCGAACGCCCGCGCCGCGTCCAGGGGCAGCGCGTCCACCGCCAGCCCGGCCAGTTCGCAGGCCCGGCGGTAGTCGCCGTAGGCCGGGGCGGGCACCAGCGCCCGCGTCAGGCCCAGGGCCCGGGGCAGGGCGTACAGCAGCTCCGTGGAGCCGTTGCCCGCCACGACCTCGCCCGGCGCGCAGCCGAAGCGCGCAGCAGCCGCCGCACACAGCGGCCCCGCATACGGGTCCGGATAGTGCCGCAGCCCCGCGAGCGCCGCGCTGGCCTCACCGCGCAGCCAGTCCGGCGGGCCCAGCGGGTTGATGCTGGCCGAAAAATCCGCCAGTTCCGCCACCGCGCAGCCCGCCCGCGCCGCCAGGGCGCGCACCTCGCCGCCATGTCCGAAGCCCGAATTTCGCATGCCGCGCAGCCTACACGAGAAGCCCCCGGCCCGCCACAGCCGGGGCGGGCATGCGGCAGCCGGAAACCACCGGGCGCGGCCTCCTCCCTGTAGGGGAACCGGCCAGGAGGCTCCACCCCCGCCCCCCGCAGGGGCCAACGGCTCCTGGATCCCGCACGCCGGCCCGGGAGTGCGCGGGTCTTGCCGCATACTCCCGGGCCGAAGGCCTGAGGTCTGGTTCCCTGAGGGGGAAGGGTCGGGGGAAAAGGGCGGCGCTCCGGCCTCCGTCGCACTGCGGGCAAACAAAAGGGCCGACCCGTGAGGGTCGGCCCTTGAATGCTCATGAGGCGCGGGAGGCTTAGTACATGCCGCCCATGCCGCCCATGCCGCCGGGCATGGCCGGGGCGGCGGGCTTCTCTTCGGGCTTCTCGGCGATGGCGCACTCGGTGGTCAGCAGCAGGCCGGACACGGAGGCCGCGTTCTGCAGGGCGGTGCGGGTGACCTTCTTGGGGTCGATGACACCGGCCTTGATCAGGTCCTCGTACTCGCCGGTGGCGGCGTTGAAGCCGTAGCCGTCCTTGCCGCCGCGAACCTTCTCCACCACCACGGAGCCTTCCATGCCCGCGTTGTTGGAGATCATGCGCAGGGGCTCCTCGATGGCGCGGGCGATGATGTTCACGCCGGCCAGCTCGTCGTCGTCGGCGGGCTTGATCTTGGCAAGCACCTTGGCGCAGCGCACCAGGGCCACGCCGCCGCCGGGCACGATGCCCTCTTCCACGGCCGCGCGGGTGGCGTTCAGGGCGTCCTCGACGCGGGCCTTCTTCTCCTTCATCTCGGTCTCGGTGGCGGCGCCGACGTTGATGACGGCCACGCCGCCCACGATCTTGGCCAGGCGCTCCTGGAGCTTCTCGCGGTCGTAGTCCGAGGTGGTCTCGTCGATCTGGGCGCGGAGCTGCTTCACGCGGGCCTTGATGTCCTCGCTCTTGCCGGCGCCGTCAACGATGGTGGTGTTCTCCTTGTCGATGACCACGCGCTTGGCGGTGCCCAGGTCGGCCACGGTCATGTTCTCCAGCTTGATGCCCAGGTCGTCGGAAACAACCTGGCCGCCGGTGAGGATGGCGATGTCCTTGAGCATTTCCTTGCGGCGCTCGCCAAAGCCCGGGGCCTTGACGGCGGAGACCTGGAGCGTGCCGCGCAGCTTGTTGACCACCAGGGTGGCCAGGGCCTCGCCGTCCACGTCCTCGGCGATGATCACCAGCGGGCGGGACATCTTGGCGGTCTGCTCCAGCACGGGCAGCAGGTCCTTCATGTTGGAGACCTTCTTCTCGTGGATGAGAATCAGGGGCTCCTCCATCTCGCAGGTCATCTTCTCGGGGTCGGTCACGAAATAGGGGGAGAGGTAGCCGCGGTCGAACTGCATGCCCTCGACCACGTCCAGGGTCGTCTCCAGGCCCTTGGCCTCCTCCACGGTGATGACGCCTTCCTTGCCGACCTTGTTCATGGCCTCGGCGATGATGTTGCCGATGGTGGCGTCGTTGTTGGCGGAGATGGTGCCGACCTGGGCGATTTCCTTCTGGTCGCGGGTGGGCTTGGCGATCTTGCCCAACTCCTCGACCAGACCCTGCACGGCCTTGTCGATGCCGCGCTTGACGGCCATGGGGTTGCGGCCCGCGGCGGCCAGCTTGACGCCCTCGGTGAAGATGGCCTGGGCCAGGATGGTGGCCGTGGTGGTGCCGTCACCGGCCACGTCGGAGGTCTTGGAGGCGACTTCCTTGACCATCTGGGCGCCCATGTTCTCGAACTTGTCGGCCAGCTCGATCTCCTTGGCCACGGTCACGCCGTCCTTGGTGATGATCGGGGAGCCGAAGGACTTCTCGATGACCACGTTGCGGCCCTTGGGGCCCAGGGTGACCTTGACGGCGTTGGCCAGCTTGTCAACGCCCTTCTTCAGTTTCTCGCGCGCCTTGGCGTCGAAGAGGATCTCTTTAGCGGACATGTCGTTGCTCCTTGTTCATGCAAACTGGGAAAAAAGGGGGCCGTTACTTCTCGATGATGGCCAGGATGTCGTCCTCGCGCATGACGAGGTGCTCCACGCCGTCGATCTTGACCTCGGTGCCGGCATACTTGTTGAACAGCACGAAGTCGCCCGCCTTGACGGACATGGGCACGGCCTTGCCCGCGTCGTCGCGCTTGCCGGGACCGGCGGCGACGATCTCGCCCTTGATGGGCTTTTCCTTGGCGGTGTCGGGGATGATGATGCCCCCGGCGGTCACTTCCTCGCTCTCCAGACGCTTGACCAGAACGCGGTCGTTCAACGGTTTCAGCTTCATGACTATCCTCCAAAGGGTTAAGGAATGTCTGGTTGCGGCGTTGGCACTCCCGGACCGGGAGTGCCAGCCCATGGCATCCGAGCGCCCGCCGCCGGAGGGTCGGGCCGACCGGCAACGGGCTCGGGGAGAGTGATAAGACAACCGGGGCCGGTGTCAACACCCGGGGGCGCATTTTTCTCGCGGCCGTCGCCCGGGCCGCGCGGACGGCGGCCGCGCGCGCGCCCGGAACCGCTCCGGCCCGCGCGGTTTTGGGGTACCAATTGCGCAGTTTTCGGGATATGAGTTCCCGCATGACTTCGAGGACGCCACGCAAAACGCTGCAAAACGCGCTGCTGCGCAAGCTGCCCCGGGACCTGCCCGGCCTGCTCGCCGTGGTGCTGCTGGCGCTTTTGCTGTCCGTCCCGCTCATGAGCTGCGGCGACAACGAGCCCGTGCGCCATGTGGACCTGACCAAGCGCGAGCCCATCACCTTCCACCAGCGCCAGGAAGAGATCACCTACGCCTACGCCCCGCAGTACTCCCACGCCACGTCCTACCAGCGCCACCACCTGCTGGTGGAGTACCTGGCCGAGGTCACGGGGCTGCGCATGCGCCAGGTCTTCCCCGACACCTTCGGCGAGCACATGAACATGGTCGAGCAGGGGCTCATCGACATCTCCTTCTCCAACCCGTTCATCTACATCAAAATGGCCGAGCGCCAGGGAGCCTGGGCCTTTGCCCGCGCCGTGGAGCCCGAGGGCCGCAACTTCCGCGGCCAGATCATCACCCGCGCCGACAACCCGCGCATCAAATCCCTTCAGGACGTACGCGGCGAGCGTTGGCTGGCCGTGGACCCCTCCAGTGCCGGGGGCTACCTCTACCCCCTGGGCCATTTCATCGAAAACGGCATCCACAAGGAGGACTTCGCCGAGATCGCCTTCGCCCCCGGCCCCGGCGGCAAGCAGGAGAAGGTCGTCCTCGGCGTGTACTCCGGCAAATACGGCGTGGGCTCCATCCGCGAGGGTACCCTGGACATCGTGGCCAACACCATCGACGTGTCGCAGATCCGCGTGCTGGACGTGTCGCGCTGGTATCCGGGCTGGGTCTACGCCGCGCGCAAGGGCCTGGACCCCGAAATCGTGCGCAAGATTCGCGACGCCATGATCGCCCTGGACATCACCCTGCCCACCCACCGGCCCATCCTTGAAAACGCCGGACTCACGGCCATCATCCCCTCGCAGGACACGGACTTCAACCCCGTGCGCCGCCTGGCCGAGATGGTCGGCGAGGAGCTTGTGCGGTGAGCCGGGCGCCCCGCTTTCTCGATCGCCTGAAGTTCCAGGACAAGATCAACCTGGGCACGGCGCTCATCGTCATCTTCTTCGGGGTGCTGGTCTCCTTCGGCGTCTCGCGCGTCAGCGTGGACGCCATCATCGAGGAGAACCGCGACCGGGGCACCAGCATGGCCAAAAACCTGGCCCTGCGCGCCCTGGACCCCATGCTCGGGCAGGACTTCCTGCGCCTGAAAACCCTGGTGGACGAGGTGGCCGGACTCTCGCCCTACATCGCCTACGCCTTCGTGCAGGACCGCCAGGGCGACGTGGTCGTCCACTCCTTCAAGGCCGATTTTCCCGTGGAGCTGCGCGAGGCCAACGCCGCCAGCGGCCGCGACGTGCACGTCCAGCTTCTGGACGCGGGCTCCATGCGCATCTACGACTTCGCCGCGCCGGTGATCATCGGCACGGACAGCTTCGGCACCGTGCGCCTGGGCATCAGCCAGGTGCGCGTGCAAAGCGCCAAGGGCCAGGTGATGATCACCATCTTCGGCATCACCGCCGCCGTGGCCGTGGCGGCCATCCTGCTGTCCACCCTGTTCGCCCGGGGCATCACCCGCCGCCTGGACATCCTGCGCGAAAGCGCCGAGGAGGTCGTGCGCGGCAACCTCGACGTGCAGACCGCCCCGCCCCTGTCGCGCGACTGCTGGGAGGTCATGAACTGCTCCAATCAGGACTGCCCGGCCTACCGCGACGACCGCCACCGCTGCTGGTATCTGGCGGGCACCCTGTGCCCGCACTGCGCCGACGTGGCCCTGCCCGAAAAGCTGCGCACCTGCCGCTCCTGCAAGGTCTTCCTGGAGAACCAGGGCGACGAGATCCAGGCCCTGGCCGAAACCTTCGACATCATGGCCCTGACGCTCAACGCCTACATCGACGAGCTCAAGCAGACCCACAGCGACCTCGAACGCCAGCGCCAGCTCATGCAGACCATCCTCGACGTGACGCCCGACCTGGTGTCCCTGCAGGACGCGGAGTTGCGCTACATCGCGGTGAACAAGGCCTTCTGCACCTATTTCCACCGCAACGAGAAGGACATCCTCGGCAGCACGGACTTCGACATCTTCAGCGAGGGCCAGGCCGACTCGAACTTCCACGAGGACCGCCAGATCCTCATGAGCGGGGTGCCGCTGTCCAAGCAGATCCTCACCGGGCGCAAGGGCGACAAGCGCTGGTTCCACATCCTCAAGGTGCCCGTGCGCAGCGGCGAGAAGATCATCGGCCTGCTGCTCACCGCGCGCGACATCACCGTCATCAAGCAGTACCAGGAGCGGCTCATCCACTCCCAAAAGATGCACGACCTGGGCAAGATGGCCGGCGGCGTGGCCCACGAGATCAACACGCCGCTGGGCATCATCCTCGGCTACGCCCAGCTTCTGCTGGAGGACGCCGCCCCCGAAAGCCAACTGCACAAGGACCTGAAGACCATCGAGCGCCAGACCAAGGTCTGCCGCCGCATCGTGGCCGACCTGCTCGGCTTCTCGCGCAGCGCGGAAAGCGCCATGGAGTCCATGGACCTGAACACCTCCATCCAGGACGTGGTGGACCTTGTGTCCCAGATATTCCGCCAGGAGCGCGTCGTCGTGGAAACGGACTTCGACCCCACGGTGCCGCCCATCGTGGGCGACGCCGCGCGCCTCAAGCAGGTCTGGATGAACCTGCTGTCCAACGCCTTCGACGCCATCGGTTCCGACGGCCACATCCTGGTGGGCACCAAGCTGTGCAGCCACCGCCGCCGCGTGGTCGTCACCGTGGCCGACACCGGCGCGGGCATCGCCGGAGGCGACCTGCCCCAGGTCTTCGACCCCTTCTTCACCACCAAACCCGTGGGCGAGGGCACGGGGCTCGGGCTGTCCGTGTCCTTCGGCATCGTGGCCGACCACGGCGGAAAGATTTCGGTGACCAGCCCCGCGCCCCTGGAGTATCTGGTAACGGAGGGCGATAAGAACGAGACGAAGCCCCCCGGGCCCGGCACGGTCTTTTTCGTCGAGCTGCCCCTGACCAAGGAAGGCCTGCCCGACGAGGAATGCCCGGAGGTCGCCGTGCTCCGGGGCGATCTGCCCACCGCGGCCGCCCCCCAGGGCGCCAACGGACTGCAAGGATCTCAAGGAGCCCAAGGAGAATGACATGGCCACGATCATAGTGCTCGACGACGTGATGGACGCAGGCGTGCTCATCAAGCGCATCCTGGAGCGCAAGGGCCACAGCGTGGATGCCTTCACCGAGGAGGAGGAGGCCCTGGCCCACGCCAAGGCCCACGCCCCGGACCTGGCCATCCTGGACATCAAGCTGAAAAAAATGACCGGCGTGGAGGTGCTGGAGGAGCTGAAGAAGGCCTCGCCCGGCACGCGGGTCATCATGCTCACCGGCTACCCGACCATCGAGACCGCGCGCCAGTGTCAGCGCCTGGGCGCGGCGGACTACTGCGTCAAGCCCATCGACAAGGACGAGCTGGAAGACAAGGTGGAAAAGGTCCTTCGCGGCTAGCACCCCAGGCAAGGAGCCCGGCGTCCCATGGACTTCAAGGAGCTGTTCAAGCACTGGACCTACCAGGTCTTCGCGCCCGGCACCGTCCTGCGGCGCAAGTACGAGTCGTTCAAGAACCTGCTTGAGATCGACCGCGCCTGCCTGGAGCGCATCGCCGAGTTGGAGGACATCCACTACGGCGGCACGCCCGTGGACTGGGCCCGCGTCAACCAGCTCGTGCGCGAGCTGCTCTCGCAGTCCGACTTCCTGGTCCGCGAGCTGTTGGCCATGAGCCCGGGCAATTATCTGGACCTGCCCGACTACCGCAACAAGATCGCCTTCTACCTGACCATGGCCAGCGAGCCGCAGGAATTCGAGTTCGCCCCGCCCTTCGCCATGAGCTACGAAGAGTCGCTGGGGCGCCCGGCCTGCGCCGGGGGCAAGGCCCACAACCTGGCCCAGGTCTCGGCCCTGGCCGAACTGCCCGTGCCCGAGGGCTTCGTCATCACCTGCCGGGCCTTCCATTATTTCGTGGAATACAACGAACTGCGCCCGCGCATCGACACCCTGCTGGCCAAGGTCAACCTCGACGCCCCGGGATTCGTGGGCGACATCTGCGAGGAGATCCAGCGCCTGATCCTGGCGGGCGAGGTGCCCCCGGCGGTGGAGCAGGAATACCGCCACCGGGCCATGCTCCTGGCCGGGGCGCGCGGCGGTCGGGTCCGGCTCGCCCTGCGCTCCAGCGCGCGCGGCGAGGACTCCGAGGCCTCTTTCGCCGGGCAGTACGAGTCCGTGCTCGGCGTGTCGCTGTCGGACATCACCCCGGCCTACAAGAAGGTCCTGGCCAGCAAGTACAGCGCCAAGGCCGTGACCTACCGCATCCGCTACGGCCTGCCCGACTCCCAGACGCCCATGGCCGTGCTGGTCACCGAGATGATCGACGCGGCGGCCAGCGGCGTGGTCTACACCCGCGACCCCGCGGCCCCCGAGGGCGAAGCCCTGGCCGTCTACGCCGTGCCGGGCATGGGCCGGGCCCTGGTGGACGGCAGCGCCTCGCCGGAGATCCTGACCATTTCGCGGGCGGAGCACCCCGAGGTCCTGGCGCACACCTCCGGCGGCGGCGCGCCCCAGGTGGTCTGCGGCGACACGCCCGACGAGAACCCCTGCCTGCCCGAGGCCCACGCCCTGTCCCTGGCGCGGGTCGGCCTGCGCCTGGAGCGGCTGTTCGGCGCCCCGCAGGACATCGAATGGTGCATGGACCACAGCGGCACGCTGTACATCCTCCAGGCCCGGCCCCTGGGCCTGGAGGCGCCCGCCGCCGCCGAGGCCCCCGAGGGTCCGCTGCCCGACGAGCCGCTTTTGCGCGGCGTGTCGGCCAGCCCGGGGGTGGGCATGGGCCCGGTGTGCAAGCCCCTGCGCGTGACGGACCTCGACGAGGTGGCCGACGGCTGCGTGCTGGTGGCCGACACGCTCTCCCCGGCCTACGTCAGCGTGCTGGAGCGCCTGGCCGCCGTGGTCACGGACACGGGCTCCAAGGCCAGCCATTTCGCCTCCGTGGCTCGCGAGTTCGGCCTGCCCGTGGTGGTCAACGCCAAATTCGCCACCCGCATGCTGCCCGACGGCGGCACCGTCACCGTCGACGCCACCCACGGGCTGGTCTACGACGGCGTGGTGCCCGCCCTGCGCGAGCGCGCCCGGCGACCCCGGCCCCAGCGCGACACGCCGTTCCGCAGGCGCATGGCCGAGGTCATGGGCCACATCGCGCCCCTGAACCTGACCGACCCGGGCGACGAAAGCTTCGCCCCCAGCGGCTGCCGGACCATCCACGACATCGTGCGCTTCTGCCACGAACGCGGAGTGGGCGAGATGTTCTCGCTGGTGGGCAAGGGCGGGCGCGGCCTGGCCCAGGCCAAGCTGCTGGAAACGCCGCTGCCCGTGGTGCTGCACGTGCTCGACCTGGGCGGAGGCCTGGTTCCGGCGGCGGCGGAGGAAAAAACCGTGGACCCCTGCCACTTCGCCAGCGGCGCGCTCATCGCCCTGTGGGAGGGCCTGAACCACCCCGACGTGCAGTGGGACGGCAGCCTGCTGGCCTTCGACTGGGAACGCTTCGACCAGATGTCCGGCGGCGTGTTCAGTCTGAAATCCAAGGTCCTGTCCAGCTACGTAGTGGTGGCCCGGGAATACATGCACCTGCTCATGCGCTTCGGCTACCACTTCGCGGTGGTCGATGCCATGTGCGGCGAGCACCCCGAGGCCAACTACGTGAACTTCCGCTTCAAGGGCGGGGGCGCGGGCGTGGGCCAGCGCCTGCTGCGCCTGGACTTCGTGAAGAAGGTCCTGACCAGCGCGGGTTTCCGCGTCAAGGTCACCGGCGACATGCTCGACGCCCGGCTGGACCGCGCCCCGGCGCCCAAGGTCGAGATGACCCTGACCATGGTCGGCACCCTGCTCGGCCGCACGCGGCTCATGGACATGGCGCTGACCGGCGACGAACAGGTCCAGGAATTGGTGGAACAGTTCCTGGAATCCCTGTAGGGCGCCATGGCCTCCGCGTCCGGCTACGCCATCGACTGGGTGACCGACAGCCTCGCCGTGGGCGGCGCGCCCATGTCCTACGAAGCCCTGGCCGCCCTGCGCGCCCAGGGCATAGACTGCATCCTGAACCTGTGCGACGAGTTCTGCGACCTGCACTGGATCGAAGCCGACCAGGGCTTCGAGGTCTACTACTTCCCCATCCCCGACGAACACGCGCCGGACCTGGAGGGCCTGGAAAAGGCCCTGGAGTGGCTGGACGAAGCCATCTACCTGGGCAAGCGCGTGCTCATCCACTGCCGCCACGGCATCGGGCGCACGGGCACGGTGCTCAACGCCTACCTGCTGCGCAAGGGCCTGGGCCACAAGCTGGCCGGGCGCGCCCTGCGGCCCCTGCGGGCCAAGCCGCAGAACTTCTCGCAGTGGCGCTTCGTGCGCCGCTACGGCAAGCAAAGCGGGCGGCTGTCCGTGCGCGAGCCCAGCCTGGAGTCGCGCAACCTAGTGGACCTGTACCCGTTCTTCGCCGACTACGAACGCGCCGTGGAGGACGTGGACGTGCTGCTGGGCGACGGGGCCCGGCCCTCGGCCCTGTGCGGGCGCGACCACGACCGCTGCTGCCGCAGCCTGGTGACCATGCCGCTCATCGAGGCCGTGTACCTGAACCACGCCGTGACCATGACCCTGTCGCGCACCGACCGCGAGGCCATGGTCCTGCGCGCGGTGGAGGCCGTGCGCGTGCTGCGCCGCCTGGGCTACGACCCCCAGGAGCCCGCCACGCGCACGGCCAGCCTGTGGCGGTCCTACCGCGAGGCCGACGTGCCCTGCCCGCTGTCCGAACTGGGCGAATGCCTGGTCTTCGACAGCCGCCCCCTGGCCTGCCGCCTGGCGGACCTGGCCCCGGAAAGCCTGGCCCACCCGGCGGTGACCACCCACCTGCCCGGGGCCATGAAAAGCATCAGCGCCAACCTGTTCTTCGCCTACACCTCGCAGTTCCCCAAGGGGCCGCCCATGGTCTTCACCCTGCCCGAGGTGGTCTCGGGCAAGTTCGTGCAAAGCTTTTTCCATTCGCTGATGCGCCTGGGCGAATCCGCACCCGGCGCGAACTGAAGAAGGAGGACCACCCATGACCGCGCACCGCCACCGTGCCGCCGCCCTGGCGGCCCTGCTGCTGGCCGTGGCCCTTGCGGGGGCGGCCGTCCCGGCCCGGGCCCAGGGGCCGGACCTCGCGGGCGGCTACGACGTCGTCGGCACCGACCCCGTGACCCGCGACATCTATCACGGCACCGCCGTGCTGACGCGCCGGGGCGCGGCCTACCTGTTCGAGGCCGAAATCGACGGGATGCGCTATGCGGGCCTGGGCCTGCACGACGCCGCGGCCGGGGTGCTGGCGCTGTCCTTTCTGGAAGGGGAGAACGCCCGGAGCCTGGGCGTGACGGTGCTGCGCGTGGAAGGAGGGGCGCTGCGCGGCACATGGGTCTCACGCGGGGAGGCCCTGGACGCCCCGGGCGGCGAGGTCTGGACCCGGCGTTGACCCGGCGCGGGGCCGGGGCGGCCCGCGTCTAGAAACCCAGCTCCTGATCCACGAGGATGACCTTGATCCGGTTCCTGGGCCAGCAGCGTTCAGTGATGGACCAGGTGTTGCAAATGCGCTCGGGGCTCGCGCAATCCTCGCAGCGCAGGGTGCGCGTGCAGGGCGTCTTGCGCTCCAGGCGCATGGCGTTCACCGGGGCGGCCAGTTCCTTGACGCGGCGCATGGCCTCGTCCAGGGTGCCGCCCAGCTTGTTACGCCCCGCCACCACCACCACGAAGCGCGGCCCGAAGGCCAGGGCCGCCACGCGGTTGCCCGAGGCGTCGAGGTTCACCAGCCTGCCGTCGGCGGTGATGGCGTTGGCGCCGGTGAAAAAAATGTCGGCGGTAAGCGCCTCGCGGCGCACGCGCAGGGATTCGAAACGCGCCAGCCCCGGGTCGAATGGGTCCAGGACCGTCAGCCCCGGCGTGGCCTTCACCGCATCGTAGATGCCCGTCTCCATCAGGGTCATGGACCCGCCGAAGGCCGCCGATCGGCAGTTCTCCTCGTCCATGAGCCGGACCAGAATGTCCTTTTCCACCAGCGCCCGGGCCGCGCCCGCCCCGGGCACGAGGTAGGCGTCGAACCCGTTGCGCGCCAGAACCTTCTTGGCCTGGTGCAGGCGTCCTTCGTGAAAGGCGGCCAGGGGATTGTCCATGGGGTCCTCCGGGGGTTGCGGTGGCTCCTGGCTCCAGCAGTGCCAAAGGCCGCCGCGCCGGTCAAGAACGTCGGAAGCGGCAGACGGGCACGGGGGCCGACGCCGGACGCAGCCGGGCGGCCCCGGGCAAGGCCGCCAAAGGCGCCGGGGCACCGGCCGGACACGGGCTGGAGCTTTTTGGGCGCCAAGGCCATTTTCCCGCCCGGCGGCCCCTCAAGTTTCCCCGGGCAGGTGCCGATAACGTCCATGGAAGGTTCTGGAAATATCATTGCACCGCAATGATTTCACGCCACCTCCCGGAGGTTGTCCATGCCCCAGGCCGACGAGCACCCGCCAGCGCCCACGGCGCGCCCTCCCCGCCGCCTCGGGGCCGCCCTGTGGCGGCTCGGCGCATCCACGCGCCGCCTGGCCCAGGGCCTGGGGCCGTGCGCCAGCAGACCCGTGGCCCTGGAAGCCCTGGCCCTGCGGCCCGGGCCGGATGTGCAGGCCCTGAACGACGCCCCCCCCGCCGGGGAGCCCGCCGACTTGGCGCGCCTGCGCCGCCGCCTCGACGACCTCGCCTCGGCCCTGGCCGACGGCGCGGGCCTGGACGGCGGGGGACACCAGGCCCACGCGCCCGTTGCGGAGCGCCGCCCCGCCCCCTCCGAGCGGGAGGACGCAGCGGCGTTGCCCACCCCGGCCTTCGAGGAATTGCCTCTGCCCATGGCGGGAAACGGCCTGGAAGGTACCGCCCGGGCCATGGTCCTGCTGGTGCGCGAGCGCGTGCTGGGCCTGCTCGGCGGGCACGGCCGCGCGTCCCAGCGCCCCGGGGCTTGACTTCCCCCGCCACCTGGGGCACTTAGTCCGCCCGCGATGGAGCCGTCCGGGGCGCGCCACGGCGCGCCCCGCGCTTTTTCCGCCAGCGCGGGCGCCTCGCGGGGCCGCGCGACCCCGCCGAAGCGTCTTGCCTCAGGCCCTGACACCTTGACAGGCCCGAGGCGAGGGGTTAGGAACTCGCGTTTACGACTACCCCAAGGAGAATCGCCATGAGCAAGAGAACATACCAGCCCAGCAAGCTGCGCCGCAAAAGGACCCACGGCTTCCTGGTCCGCTCCCGCACCAAGAACGGCCGGGCCGTGCTGCGCCGCCGCCGCGCCAAGGGGCGCAAAAGATTAGCGGTCTAGCCTTCCCGCGCCGACACCGCCTGCTGCACCGCTCCCAGTTCCTTGCGTGCTATGATCGGGGCAGAAAGTTTTTCTCCAGGCGCTTCATTCTTTTCGCGCTTCACGACGCCACGCCCGGCGCTCCCTGGCGCATGGGCGTGGCCGTAAGCCGGAAGCTGGGCCCGGCGGTGTCGCGCAACCGCATCAAGCGGCTGTTGCGCGAATTCTTCCGCCTGCACCAGCAGGACCTGCCCGCAGGCGTGGACTTCGTCGTCGTTCCCAAGCGTCACGTGGACGCCGGAGCCCTGGCCCTGGGCGACATGGAGCGCGAGCTCGCCGAGCTGGTGGCCAAGGCCCGCCAGGCCCCGGCCCCCGGGGCGGCCCCCCGGCCCGCCCGGGCAGAGAGATGAGGCCAAGAGCATGCGCACCCTACTCATTGCGCTCATTCGCATCTACCGCAGCGCCATCTCGCCTCTGTTCCCGCCCACGTGCCGGTTCCTGCCCACGTGCTCGGAGTACGCCGTCGAAGCCATCACCGTGCACGGCGCTCTGCGGGGCTCCCTGCTGACCCTGCGGCGCCTTGCGCGCTGCCACCCCCTGTGCCAGGGCGGGCTCGACCCCGTCCCCCCGAAATCACCGGGCCGCCCGCCCGAACAACGCCGCTCGCCCCTTGCGACAGGAAGCCACCATGGATAACGACAACACCAAACGCACGCTTCTGGCCGTCGTCCTCTGCACCATCGTGATCGTCGGCTGGGGCTACTTCTTCCAGCCCAAGCAGCAGCCGCTGCCCCAGCCCGCCCAGGAGCAGGCCGCCACGGCCCAGCCCGACGCCGCCGCACAGGTGGACGCCGCCATCCCCGGCCAGCCCGCCCCGGCGGCCCCGGCCCCGGCCTTCGCCCCCAGCGCCGGGCGCGACGTGGTCGTCGACACCCCGCTCTACCGCGCGGTGTTCAACTCCGCCGGCGGCATCCTGACCTCCTTCGAGCTGAAAAAGCATCTGGAATCCATCGCCGCCGACGCGCACCCCGTGAATCTCATCGACCCCCGCGCCGTGGGCGTCGGCCCCCTGGGCCTGCTCTGGCAGGACCAGGGCACCTGGCGCGCCGAGTCCAGCCAGTGGGCCGCCCCGGCCACCGAGGCCCTGACCGTGGGCGACGGCGGCGCCGAGCTGACCTTCCAGGGCTCCTTCGGCGGCATGAACATCACGCGCACGCTGCGCTTCGCGCCGGACACCTACCTCATCGAGGAGACCGTCTCCCTGGCCAACACCACGGCGGCGCCCATCTCCGGCCGCCTGGGCTTCAACATCGGCGTTGCGCCGCTCACCGCCAAGGACGACCGCTACAACCCCACCCGCGTCTCCTTCCTGGACGCCAAGGGCGTGGACGACGAGTCCGACCGCGAGGATCTGGCCAAGGGCCTGCGCCGGGACGACGGCGTGCAGTGGGGCGCCATCCAGAGCAACTATTTCACCGTGGCCCTGGCCCCCGAAGACGGCGACCTGACCCTCAAGAGCAAGTTCACCGACGATCTCTTCCGCATGGTGGTGGACAAAGACGGCCTGAGCGTCGCCCCGGGCACCAGCCGCGACGTGAAGGTCAGCTACTACCTGGGCCCGGTCATGTCCAAGTTCCTGAGCCAGGCGCCCCACGGGCTGGACTCCCTGGTCACCTACGGCTTCTTCGACATCATCTCCGTCCCGCTCATGAAGGGCCTGCTCTACATCCACACCGTGGTCGGCAACTGGGGCGTGGCCATCATCATCCTGACCATCATCATCAAGCTCGCGTTCTGGCCGCTGTCGCAGAAAAGCTACCAGTCCATGAACAAGATGAAGAAGATCCAGCCGCTGATGGCCAAAGTCCGCGAACAGTACAAGGACGACCGCCAGAAGATGAACGAGGAGATGATGCGGCTGTACAAGACCTACAAGGTCAACCCGGCGGGCGGCTGCCTGCCCATGCTGCTGCAGATTCCCGTGTTCCTGGCGCTGTATCAGGCGCTCATCGGCGCCGTGGAGCTTCGCCACGCGGCCTTCATCCCGCACCTGCCCTTCACCGACATGGTCTGGCTGGCCGACCTCTCCGCCAAGGACCCGTTCTACATCACCCCGCTGGTCATGGGCGCCACCATGTTCCTGCAACAGAAGATGACCCCGGCCCCGGGCGATCCGACCCAGGCCAAGATCATGCTCTTCATGCCCGTCATCTTCACCTTCATGTTCCTGAACTTCCCTTCGGGACTGGTGGTCTACTGGCTGGTGAACAACGTCCTGTCCATCGCCCAGCAGTGGTGGCTGCTGCGCAAGGCCTAGGCCTGCGCAGCCGGGACCGCGCGGCCCCTCCCCGCGCCCGGCCTCCCAAAGGAGAAGGAATGACACGGTTCAAGGATTTCACAGGGAAAACCCTGGACGAAGCCATAGAAAACGCCCTGTCCGCCTTCGGCGTTCCGCGCGAAAAGCTGGAAATCGAGATCGTCTCCGGCGGCTCCAGCGGCATCTTCGGGCTGATGAGCAAAAAGGCCGTGGTCAAGGCCCGCCTGCGCCCCCGGCCTGCGGACCCGACCCCGGCCGCTCCCGGGGCCCAGGCTCCGCGCCCCGCGGGCGGGCCCAGGCCCGGGGCACCCGTACCGGCGCGCCCCGAGCCGCAGGAACCCGCCCCGGCCGACCACGCAGAGCCCCAGGCCCGGCCCGCATCCAGGCCCGCCGAGGAGCGGCCCGCCCCGGTCCAGCGCCCTGCTCCCGCCCGGCCCCAGCGCCCCGAGGCTCCGCACGCCCAGGCCCGGCCCGCCGCACCCCCGGCCCGCCCCGAAGAGCCGGACCTGGACGACGCCTTCGACGACGAGGACGACCTTCCGGAGCAACCCGCCGGGCGCACCCCGCGCGTGGCCCCGGCCGACGAGCCCGCCCCCGAAACCCTGGCCGCCGTGGTCCGCGAGGTGGTGCAAAGCGTGCTGACCCCGATCATCGGCCCCACAGAGTTGGAAATCGAGGCCGAACCGGGCCGGGTGAAGGTGCTCATCCGCGACGAGGAGAACTCCGGGCTGATCATCGGCCGCGAGGGCCAGACCATCGCCGCCCTGCAATACATCGTCAACCGCATCGTGGCCCGCAAGCTGCCGACCACGGCCCGCGTGCACCTCGACGCCGGGGACTACCGCCAGCGCCAGGACGACAACCTCCAGCGCATGGCCCTCTACCTCGCCGACAAGGCCAAGAACCAGAACCGCACCCAGAGCACCAAGCCCCTGTCTTCCTATCACCGGCGCTTGGTCCATCTGGCCCTGCAACACGACGAGGGCATCGTCACCTCTTCCAAGGGCGACGGCCCCCTCAAGCGTGTGCTCATCCACCCCCGGCGCAACGGCGGCAACCAGCGCCAACCCTGACCCGGCCACGCCGACAGGGCCCCGACGCAAACGGGCAGGCACGTCTACCGTGCCTGCCCGTTTGCGTTGCGCGCCCCGCTGTGGGCCCGGGCCCACCCGGAGCACGCTTTTCGGCATTTTACTGAAATATCGTAAAACGCCTCAGCCCATGCGTTTCTGAAGCAGCCACATATCCGCAAGGGTCAAAAGAACCATGGCCCGCAGCACCGGGTTGATACGCGCAATGGCCGCCACGTCGTGCCGCCCCTCCACGCGCAGCCGCGTGGGCTGCCCCTGGTCGGTCAGCGTGTCCTGCTCGCGGGCGATGGACGGAATGGGCTTCACATGCGCGCGCACCACGATGTCCTGCCCGCTGGAGATGCCGCCCAGGATGCCGCCCGCATTGTTGGACGCGAAGCCGCCCGGCACCAGCGGGTCGTTGTTGGCGCTGCCCTGGGCGCGGGCCGCCGCGCAGCCCGCGCCGACCTCCACCGCCTTCACCGCGCCCACGCCCATGAGCGCATAGGCCAGACGCGCGTCCAGCTTGTCGAACACCGGTTCGCCCAGGCCCGCGGGCACCCCCCGGGCCGCAATCTCGACCACCCCGCCCAGGCTGTCGCCCGCCGCGCGCGCCGCCTGCACCCGCTCGGCCCACAGCGGCACGACCTCGTCGCACGGCGCGCCGAACTCGCGCGCCCGCGCGCCCCACGGATCGCGCACCTCGGCGGCCACGCCGCCCAGCTCCACGGTATACGCCGCGACCTCCACGCCCAGCCCGGACAGCAACGCCCCGGCCACCGCGCCGCCCACGACCCGGCTCACCGTCTCGCGCGCCGAGCTGCGCCCGCCGCCGCGATAATCCCGGAAGCCGTACTTGGCGTCATACGTCACGTCCGCATGCCCCGGCCGGTACACATGGCTGATCCGCGAATAATCCCGCGAACGTTGGTCCTCGTTGCGGATCACGAAACCGATGGGCGTGCCCGTGGTCCGGCCCTCGAAAAGACCCGACAACACCTCCACCCGATCGGCCTCGCGCCGCGCCGTGGACGCCGCGCCCTGGCCGGGCCGCCGCAAATCCACCTCGCGCTGGATCATCTCCGCCGTCAGGGCCACCCCCGCCGGGCAGCCGTCCACCACGCCGCCCAAACCCGCGCCGTGCGACTCCCCGAACGTCGTCAACCGGAACACCGTCCCAAACGTACTGCCTGCCATAGCGTCCTCCACCGCCGTCCCTACCACACCACCCCCCACCCCCGCCAGCCCGGTGGGGCGGGAAGCCCGGGGGCGGTGCGCGTCTCCTGCGGGTTGACCAGCCTCCGGCGGCTCAAGGGCCACGGGCCCTTGAGAATCCCGCATTGGGTGGGCGTGGCGGCGCGCCGCCACGCCCACCCCGAATGGGATACCCAAGGGCGACAGCCCTTGGGCCGCCGGAGGCTTATCCATCCCCGGGAGCACGCACCGCCCCCGGGCTTCCCACCCTCCGCCGGGCTGGTTGGCAGGCGGCGTGAAACAGGGTATGGGGGCGCCAACGAAACGCGCAAGGAGCACGAGCGATGAAGACGGCGATATTTGGTTTTGCGGGGTCGGGGAAGACGAGTTTGTTCGGGGCGCTGGCCGGGCCGGGGGCGGTGGGCAATGCGCGGGCGATGGTCAAGGTGCCGGAGCCCCGGCTGGAGCCGCTGGTAAAGCTGTTCAACCCGCGCAAGACGACCCTGAGCGAAATCGAGTACGTGGACATTCCGGGCGGCGGCGGCAAGGGCGACGGCCTGGGCGAGCGCGTGCTTTCGGAGATTCGGCCCTGCGACTGCGTGCTGGCGGTGCTGGACGCCTTTTCGGGCCTGGCGGACCCCCGGCACCAGTTGGGGGGCATCGAGGCCGATTTCCTGGTGTCCGACCTGGCGGTGATCGAGAAGCGCCTGGAGCGCATGGCGCAGGACAAGCGCAAGAACAAGGACCTTGTGGACGCCAAGGAGGAGGCCCTGCTGTTGCGGGCCCAGGAGCTGCTGGAGGCCGAGCGGCCCCTGCGCGAAGACGCCGAGGTCGCCGGGGCGCAGGAGTTGCGCGGCTACAAATTCCTGACGGCCAAGCCCATCGTCTATGCCTGGAACCTGCCCGAGGCGGAGCTTGCGGGCTTCACGCCGCCCGCCGACGGGCCGGGGGTGGTGCACGTGGCGGTGTCGGCGCGGCTGGAGGCCGAACTGGCGGAGATCGCCGACCCCGAGGAGAAGCGCATGTTCCTGGACGACCTGGGCATCGCGGACTCGGCGCTGGACCGCGTGATCGCGGGCACCTACCGTCTTTTGGGGCTGATCACCTTCCTCACGGCGGGCGACAAGGAGGTCCGGGCCTGGGCCATCCGGGGCGGCAGCACGGCGCCCGAGGCCGCCGGGGCCATCCATTCGGACATCCAGAAGGGCTTCATCCGCGCCGAGGTGCTGGGCTGGGAGGACTTCCTGAAGGCCGGGGACTTCAAGCGGGCCAAGGAAATGGGCCTGCACCGCCTGGAGGGCAAGACCTACGTGGTCAAGGACGGCGACATCGTGGAATTCCGCTTCAACGTCTAGGCCGGGGGGCGCGCGGTGATCGACGGCCTGGCGGTTGTCCTGTTCCAGCCCAAGTTCGCCCAGAACGTGGGCGCGGCGGCCCGGGCCTGTGCGAACATGGGCTGCGGCGAACTGGTGCTCGTGGCCCCGCGCGACTGGGACCTGGAGCGCGCCCTGCCCATGGCCACGGCCAAGGGCGAGCCGGTGCTGCGCGCGGCGCGGGTCGTTGCGGACCTGGACGAGGCTCTGGCGGGCTTTGCCCATGTGTACGGCACCACGGCGCGCACGGGCGGCTGGCGCAAGGGGCTGCTGGCGCCGCGCGCGGCGGCGGGGCGCGCGGTCGCCCAGTGCCGGGGCGGCGCGCGCGTGGCCCTGCTCTTCGGCCCCGAGGACCGGGGCCTGACCAACACGGAAACCGAAGTCTGCGGTCAGCTCGTGACCATCCCCACCGCCGAGGCCAGCTCGCTGAACCTGGCCCAGGCCGTGCTGCTCCTGCTCTACGAATGCCTGCTGGCGGACCAGGACGCCCCCCGGGGCGACCCGCGCGAGCCCGCCGCCCACAACCTGGCCACCCACGCCGAGCAGGAGCTGCTCTTCGCGGCCATGCGCGAGGCCCTGCTGGCCATCGGCGTGCTCAAGGACCAGAACACCGACTACTGGATGCTGCCCGTGCGCCGCTTCGTGCAGCGCACGCCCTTGCGTCGTGCGGAATTCAACATGTTGATGGGCGTGTGCCGCCAGGTGCGCTGGGTGGCGGGCCGGGCCGGGCTGCTGGAGCCCGGGGAGCCGGGAGAGGGCGGGGACGGGGCGGACGGAAACCGGGGCTAGCGCCCCGGGCGAAGGGGCCGCCGGAATACCGGCGGCCGCCCTCGGAGCGTCCCGAATGTCCTAGAGATCTTCCTTGAGCCCCTTGGACACGGAGAACTTGATGACCTTGCGCGCCGGGATCTTGATGGCCGCGCCGGTCTGGGGGTTGCGGCCGGTGCGGGCGGCGCGCTCGGAAACGGTGAAGGAGCCGACGCCGGGCAGGCGCAGCCGCTCGCCGTCGTTGAGCTTGGTGGAGATGATGGCGCAGAAGGTGTCGAAAGCCTTTTCGGCAGACGCCTTGGTGGCAAAAATCTCGGGCAGCTCGTTCTTCAGGGCTTCGATGAACTGGGCTTTGGTGAACATGGGGTTTCCTCCTCGGGCGGTTGAAGTTGCCTGATGGCACTCACGGGCGCGGACCCGCAAGGCGTCACGTCCAGCGATCCGCTCCACCCTATGCTCAGGACCAGTTGGCTTGTCAAACCCCGGCCCACGGCCCTTCCCGCTTATTCACAGGACTTCCGCGCCCCCCGGGGGCGCCCGCCGCGAAGACGGCCCCATCGCCCTGGCGCCCCGCATGAAACGCCCTCGCGCGGGGCGCTTCATTTTGGGCAGCATTTCCGCGCCGTCAGCGCCGCAACCCGCCTGTTGAAACCGCAAAAACACGGGCGGGCCTAGCTGGGCCGGAAGGCGCGCCCGGGCACGGGCAGGAGCATGTGTGGAAAAAGAAAAATCAGAAAATATTTTTAAACATGTTCATAAAATCCCCTCCAACACCGAGGGGAACCCCGCGAAGGGAATACCGGCTGGCGGAGAGACGAGACCGCGAGAGGGGAAAGAGCGGCAAAAGCCCGGGGGCGCTGCGCGTGCCCTGCGGGCTGCTCAAGCCTCTGGCGGCTCAAGAGACACACCCCTTGAGAAGCCCGCTTCGGATGGGCGCCGCGGCGCGCCGCCACGCCCACCCCGAACGGGAGCTTTAAGGGCGACAGCCCGTAAGCCGCCGGAGGCTTATCCAGCCCAGGGAGCACGCGCCATCCCCGGGCTTCCACCCGGCGGACGAGACGCCCGGAGCCTAGAAGACCACGGCCTCGAACCAGAACAGCGTGGCCTGGGGGTCGCGCCAGGCGCCGGCGGGCAGGCCCGCCTTGCGGCAGGTCTGGGCCAGGAAGGTTTCGCGGTCCCAGCCCCACTCCACGGGCACCTGGGGCAGCAGCAGGCCCGAGCGGCCCGCGTGGTGGATAAGCAGCCCGTGGCGGCCCACCTCCACCAGCGTCGGGTCCGGGCAGGGCGTCAGGGGCGAGAGCACGGAGATTTCAAGGTCCAGCCCCTCGAACTCCTCCGGGCCCACAGGAGGGAAGCGCGGGTCCTGGAAGGCGGCGGCCTGGGCCATGGCGGCCACGGTGTCCCACAGTGGTCCGTCGCCGGTCACGTTGCCGATGCAGCCGCGCAGGTGCCCCCCGGCCTTGAGGGTCACGAACGCGCCGCAGGGTCGGGAGAGCACTCCGCCCGGGGCCTCGGGCAGGTCCACGGCCTGCTCGGGGAACAATCGGTTGGCGATGGCCAGCCGGGCCAGGGTGCGCAGGGCGTCCTTCTCCTGCGGGGCGAGGCAGAAGCGCAGGCTCTCGCTGTGCGGGCCGAAGGCACCGGGGGTGCAGGGATTCTCGGGCATGGGGAACCTCCTTGCGGCGCAGTCGCCGGGGGCGGAATCGGGATGCCGGGAACGCTCACCAGCGCTCCGGGGACGCCTGCGGGCCCCCCAATAGGCCCGCATCTTTTGGGGATACCGAAATCGCGGCGCAATGGGAAGCCGGGCCGCACGGGCGCGGGCCCGGGAGAGAGCCGGGGGAAACGGCAGCGCTTGCCTGTCTGCCGAAAAATCGAAATCCCCTGGTCGTTCGGTCCTGAAGGAAGGCGGGGTGCGAAAAAGTCCAGATCGCGCGGTGTGCCTCCGCAGAACCGGGAAGCGTACTCCGCAGGCTCGGGGCCTGGATTTTCGCTGGCGCAGCGGGCCGCCGCCCCGGGGCGGCCCGTTAGAAGCCCTGCTCCAGGGGCGGGTTGACCAGGGCCGGGCGGTTCAGGGCGGCCAGGGGCCTGCCCGCGTCGGCCACCAGCACGTGGCGGCCCTCGACGCGCACCCGGCCTTCGGCCAGCCACTGGATGGCCTGGGGGTAGACGCGGTGCTCCATTTCCAGGATACGCGCGCCCAGGGCGTCGCCGCCCTCGCCGGGCATGGCGGGCACCGCCGCCTGGATGATGACCTGCCCGTGGTCCATGATTTCGTCCACGAAATGCACAGTGCAGCCCGCGAGCTTCACGCCGTAGTCCGCCGCGTCGCGCTGGCCGTGACAGCCCGGAAAGCTCGGCAGCAGCGCCGGGTGGATGTTCACGATGCGCCCGGCGAAGGCGTCCAGGAACACGGGGGTCAGCATGCGCATGAAGCCCGCCAGGACCACGAGGTCCGCCCCGCTCTCGCGGATGCGCGCGACCATGGCCGCGTCGAAGGCTTCGCGCTCGGGGAACTCCGTGTGGTCCACCACGGCGTGAGGAATGGCGTGCCTGCGGGCGCGCTCCAGGCCGCCCGCCCCGGGCTTGTTGGACAGTACCAGGACCACCCGGGCGTCCAGCACCCCGGCCTCGCTCTTGTCGATGATGGACTGGAGGTTGGAGCCTCCGCCTGAAACGAGCACCGCCAGCTTGAGGGCCACGTTGCGCTCCCGCCCCGGCTACAGGGCCTTGGCCAGCGCCGCCGCCAGCGCCGGGATGGTGTAGTCGGCGGGCTCCACGTCCGCCGTGAAGCCGAACCGGGCCAGGGTCCGCGAGGTCACGGGGCCGATGGAGGCCAGCCTGACCCCGGGGTGGGCACGCAGCACCTCGGGCGGCACCAGGGCGAAGAAATTCTCCACCGTGGAGGAGCTGGTGAAGGTCACGCAGTGGATGTCTCCGGCTTCGAGCCGGGCCGTCAGGGCCTCGGGGCCGTCCTCGTTCAGCCCGGTGCGATACACGGGCAGCACGCGGACCTCGGCCCCGGCCGCCGCCAGTTCCTCGGGCAGCACCTCGCGGGCGACTTCGGCGCGCGGGATGAGCACGCGCGTGCCCGCACCGACGCCCAGGGCCCGCAGGCCCGCCACGACGCCCTCGGCCACGTACTTTTCGGGCACGAAGTCGGCCACGATGCCGCGCTCGCGCAGGGCGTCGGCCGTGGCCGGGCCGATGGCCGCGACCTTGCGCCCGCCCAGGGCCCGGGCGTCCCGGCCCTCCTCTTCCAGAATCTTCCAGAACCAGCGCACCCCGTTGACCGAGGTGAACACCAGCCAGTCCCATGCGTCCAGCCCGGCCACGGCCTCGCGCACCGGGGCGTAGTCCGGCAGCGGGTCGATGCGGATGGTCGGGAACTGGTGCACGCAGGCGCCCATGTCGCGCAGCAGGTCGGCAAAGCCGCTGGCCTGCTCGCGCGCGCGGGTGACCACCACGCCCTTGCCCAGCAGCGGGCGCTTCTCGAACCAGCCCAACGTGTCGTGCAGGGCGCAGACGCCGCCGACGATGATGATGCTCGGGGCCTTGAAGCCCTGGCGCGCGGCCTCGTCGGCCACGGTGTCCAGGGTGGCGACCATGGAGCGCTGGGTGCAGCGCGTGCCCCAGCGGACCAGGGCCGCCGGGGTCTTGGGGTCGCGCCCGCCGGCGATGAGCCGCTCGGCGATCATGGGCAGATTGCCCACGCCCATGTAGAAAACCAGGGTCGAGGTGCTTTTGGCGTAGACCTCCCAATTGTGGCCGCTGGCCTCCTTGGTGGGGTCTTCATGACCGGTGATGAAGCAGACGCTGGTGGTGTGGTCGCGGTGGGTCACGGGGATGCCCGCATAGGCCGCCGCCGCCACGCCCGCAGTGATCCCGGGCACGACCTCGAAGGTCAGCCCGGCGGCCACCAACTCCTCGGCCTCCTCGCCGCCGCGCCCGAACACGTAGGGGTCGCCGCCCTTGAGCCGCGCGATGGTCTTGCCCTCGCGCGCCTTGGCCACCAGCAGTTCGTTGATCTTGTCCTGGGGCAGGGTATGGTCGCCGCCCTTCTTGCCCACGTAGACGATCTCGGCGCCGGGCTTGGCGTAGTCCAGGAATTCGGCGTTGGCCAGATAGTCGTAGACCAGCACGTCGCAGGTCTCGATCAGCTCCCGGCCCCGGACGGTGAGCAGCCCCGGGTCGCCCGGGCCCGCTCCGATGAGGTAAACGTCAGCCATATGCGTGTTGCCTCCGGCGGCCGGAACGGAGGGAGCCCGTTGGGGAGAAGAGCGCTCCCTTCCCCGGACCCCATCCCCCCTCCCGAAACCCTTTCTCATGGGGCTTCTGGAGACGGCCAGGATTGTTGATGAAACCTGGGGGAGGCGCTGCTCCCCGGAAAAATCACACGGCGGGCCGCCAAAGCCGGGCGTTCACCCTGGCACCGCACCCCGGCGCCCCAAAGACCGCTCCGCGTCCGCCCTGCCGCAGGACCTCGGGCCCCAACACCGCCCCATCTCCCCCAAAGAAAAAGGTCTTTTGAGGAAGGGGGAGGGGGCGCGGGGGAGGGGGGAACCCCTTTTCTCCTCAAGAAAAGGGGTTCCCCCCTCCCCCGCCTCGCCTTGTCCCGCCAGCCCGCTAGCCCAGCGCCTCGCGCAGGCGGGCGCGCAGGTCGGCGAGCTTGGTCATGTCGTCGCGCATGGCCTGGGCCTTGGCGCGTTCCTTGTCCACCACGTCGGCGGGGGCGTTGTTGACGAAGCCGGGGTTGGCGAGCTTCTTCTCCACGCCGGTGAGCACCTTGTCGATCTTGGCGATGTCCTTGTCCAGGCGCGCGAGTTCGGCGTCGAAGTCCACGGCGCCGGTCAGGGGCACGAAGAGTTCCGAGCCCGCGACCACGGCGGAGGCCGAGGCCTTGGGCGGGGTTGCGCCGGGGTCCACGGTCAGGGTGCCCAGGCGCGCCAGGGAGCGCACCAGGGCGGCGTTTTCGGTCAGCACCGCGGCGGCGGCCGCGTCGGCGGGGCGCACGATGCATTCCAGGTCCAGCGAGGGCTTGATGTTCAGCTCGGCGCGGATGGTGCGCACGCTGGTGATGACGCCCTGGAGCAGGTCCATCTGCTGGCCCACGGCCTCGTCGCGGCAGGCGGGCCGCGCGGGCGGGAACAGCTCGGTGGCCAGGTCATGGCCCTCCATGCCCGGCAGGGTCTGGTAGATCTCCTGGGTGATGAAGGGAATGATCGGGTGGGCCAGGGTCAGGACTTCGCGCAGCACGGTGTGCAGCACGGCGTGGGCCGTGTCGCGCGCGGCGGCGTCCTCGCCGTTCAGGTCGCCCTTGATGAGTTCCAGGTACCAGTCGCAGAATTCGTTCCAGGTGAAGCGGTACACGGCCTGGGCCGCGTCGTTGAAGCGGTATTCGCCGATGGCGGTGTCCACTTCGGTCTTCACGCGCTCCAGGCGGTCCATGATCCAACGGTGGGGCAGGGCCGCGCCGGCGATGGTGGCGGCGGGGTCGGCAGCCGGGGCCTCGTCGGGCAGGTACATGAGAGCGAAGCGCGCGGCGTTCCACATCTTGTTCATGAAGTGGCGGTAGCCCTCGATGCGCTCCTCGCTCAGGCGGATGTCGCGGCCCATGGCGGCGAAGGCGGCCAGGGTGAAGCGCAGGCTGTCCGTGCCGTAGCGGTCGCACATTTCCAGCGGGTCGATGACGTTGCCCGTGGACTTGGACATCTTCTTGCCCTCGGCGTCGCGCACCAGGGCGTGGATGTACACGTCCGTGAAGGGCACCTTGTCCATGAAATGCAGGCCCATCATCATCATCCGCGCGACCCAGAAGAAGAGAATGTCGAAGGCGGTGACCAGACAGGAGGTCGGGTAGTAGCGCGCGAGTTCGGGGGTCTTGTCGGGCCAGCCCATGGTGGAGAAGGGCCACAGGGCCGAGGAGAACCAGGTGTCGAGCACGTCCTCGTCGCGGGTCAGGGCGCTGGCGCCGCACTTGGGGCAGGCCGTGGGGTCGGTCTTGGCGACGATGAGTTCGCCGCAGGCGTCGCAGGTCCAGGCCGGGATGCGGTGGCCCCACCAGAGCTGGCGCGAGATGCACCAGTCGCGGATGTTGTCCAGCCAGTGGAAATAGGTCTTGTCCCAGGAGGAGGGGTAGATGCGCGTGGCGCCGTCGGCCACGGCGGCGCGGGCCTTTTCGGCCAGGGGCTTGACGGCCACGAACCACTGGGTGGAGACGTGGGGCTCGACCACGTTCTTGCAGCGGTAGCACTCGCCCACGTTGTGCTCGTGCTCGACGATTTCCACGAGGTGGCCGCTGGCGCGCAGGTCGGCGACGATCTTCTCGCGGGCCTGGGCGATGGTCAGCCCCGCGTAGCCCTCGGGCACGTCGCCGCAGACGCGGCCGGTGTCGTCGAACACGGAGATGACTTCCAGCCCGTGGCGGCGGCCCAGTTCCCAGTCGTTCATGTCGTGGGCCGGGGTGACCTTGAGGCAGCCGGTGCCGAATTCGCGCTCCACGTACTTGTCGCCGATGACGACGAGCTTGCGGCCGACCACGGGCAGCACGGCGTACTTGCCGATGTGGGCGGTGTAGCGTTCGTCCTCGGGATGCACGGCCACGGCGGTGTCGGCGAGCATGGTTTCGGGGCGGGTGGTGGCGATGACCAGATCGCCCGAACCGTCGGCCAGGGGGTAGCGCACGTGGTAGAGGTGGCCCTTGTGCGGGGCGTGCTCGACCTCGTCGTCGGCCAGGGCGGTGTGGCAGCGGTTGCACCAGTTGACGATGTAGTTGCCCTTGTAGATGAGGCCCTGCTCGTAAAGCTCGACGAAGACCTCGCGCACGGCGCGCGACAGGCCCTCGTCCATGGTGAAACGCTCGCGGGTCCAGTCCACCGAGGCGCCCATGCGGCGGATCTGGTTCAGGATCTTGCCGCCGTATTCCTCCTTCCACTCCCACACGCGGCGCACGAACTCCTCGCGGCCCAGGTCCTCGCGGGTCAGGCCCTGGGTGGCGAGGCGGCGCTCGACGACGTTCTGGGTGGCGATGCCCGCGTGGTCCATGCCGGGCACCCAAAGCACGTTTTTGCCCTTCTGGCGGGCATGGCGGCACAGGATGTCCTGGATGGTCAGGTTCAGGGCGTGGCCGATGTGCAACTGCCCGGTGACGTTGGGCGGAGGGATGACGATGGAGTAGGCTTCGCCGGGGGCGGCGGGGTCGGGAGTGAAGGTCTTGTTCCCGATCCAGTGCTCGCGCCACCTGGCCTCGACCTCGGCGGGCTCGTATCCTTTGGGCAGGGTCTTTACGGCCATGGGGCGTTCCTCTCCTTCACTTTGCGCGGAAATTTCCTTAGGGAACTATGAATGCACGCGCGCCGGGCCCGGCGCGGGGCGGACCAACAGCCTAATGAGCACGGGAGCAATGTCAAGCATCCACATCTACTGGGACGAGTCGCACATCTGGGGGCTGCTGGTCTGGCGCGCGCTGCGCGCGCTGGGCCTGCCGCACCGCCTGTTGCGCGCAAGGGAGATAGCCCAGGGCGCGCTTTCCCGCAACCCTCCGGCGGCGCTGGTCGTGCCCGGGGGCACGGCGCGGCGCAAGTTCGCGGCCCTGGGGCCCGAGGGCGCCCGGGCCGTGCGGGACTACGTGCACGGCGGCGGAGTGTACTTGGGCTTTTGCGGCGGCGCGGGCCTGGGGCTCACGGGCCGCGACGGCCTGGGCCTGTGCCCCTGGAAGCGCCGGGCGTTTTCCGACCGCATCCAGCACACCAACTCCGGGCACATCCACGTGCGCCCGGCCCAGGGCAACGCGCTGGTGCCGCCGGGCATCGGCCCGGCGCCGCTGCTGCCCGTATGGTGGCCCGCGCGCTTCGAGTACGAGCCGCGCGACGACGTGCGCGTGCTGGCGGCCTACGCCGGGCCCGGGCCGGACTTCTGGACGGCGGACCTGCCCCTGTCGAGCATCCCCCGGGGGCCGCTGGAAGACCTGGAGGCCCAATACGGGCTGGCCATCTGGCCGCATTACATGAGCGGGCAGCCCTGCCTCGTGGAGGGCCGCTTCGGCGCCGGGCGCTACGTGCTCAGCTACTCGCACCTGGAAACCCCGGCCTCGCCCCAGGCCAACGCCTGGCTGGCGCATCTGGTGCGCGAACTGACGGGGCTGGAACCCGCCCACGGCGGGCCGACCCCGGCCTGGGACCTGGGCACCCTGACCCGGCGCTGGCCCGACGAGGCGGGCGGCGCTGCCCTGGCGGCGGCCAAGGCGGGCCTGGAGGCCAGCATCGGCCAGGGGCAGGACCAATGGCTGTTCTTCCGGCGCAACGCCTGGCTGTTCGGCTGGCGCCGGGGCATCCCGGGCGGCGCGCTGAACGCGCTGTATTCGCTGGTCAGCCAGGTGCAGAACCTGGAACCCGGGCCCGGGGCCGCGCGGCTGTGGCTGGCGGGCCAGGCTGAATTCCGCGAGCGGCTGGAGCAGTTCCGCCATGGGCTGGCGGGCTACCTGCTGGCCGAGCGGCTGGCCATGACCATGTCGGGCACCAGCAACGCCATCCCCGAAGACGTGCTCACGGGCCAGCGGCTCGCACTCTTCGGCGCACACATGGACTTCGGCGGACTCTTCGCCCCGCTGCTGGACACCATGGACGAACTGTTCGCCACGACCATCACCGAGGCTCCGGGCAACTGACCGGAGCAGGAGGGCCGCGCCATGATCCACGAGCAGACCCCCTACACCTTCGACCGCGTGGTGCGCCTGGCCCTGGGGGCCGGGGTGCTGGCGGCGCTGGTGTGGCTGGCGGCCTATCTTTCCGATGTATTGGCGCCCTTTGCGGCGGCGCTGCTGGCGGCGTATCTCATGCATCCGCTGGTGCTGCGCCTGGAGCGCATGTTCAAGCGCCGAGCCCCGGCGGTGTTCGCGGCGCTGGTGCTGACGGCCCTCGGCCTCGGGCTGGCGGTGCTGGCCGTGGCGCCGCTGGTGGGCGCCGAGGTGCGCCACATGGGCGCGCTGCTGCGCGAGGTGGTGCAGAACTCGGAGTTGGCCGCCCGCGCCGCCGAGCGCCTGCCCGCCGACGTGTGGCAGACCCTGCGCGAACTGGCCGCCCGCCCGGACGTGCAGGCCCTGTTCGGCGGGGGCGACGCCCTGGCCCTGGGCAAGGCCGTGGCCGACAAGGTGCTGCCCGGGGTCTGGGGCGTGCTGCGCGGGGCGGCGGGCGTGGCCGGGGCCCTGGCCGGGCTGGTGGTGGTGCTGCTCTACGTGGTCTTTCTGCTGCTGGACTACGAGCGCCTGCGCGCAGGCTGGACCCGGGCCCTGCCGCCCCGGCACCGGGGCTGGGTCACGGAGCTGGCCGGGGATTTCCGCCTCGCCATGGGCCGCTACTTCCGGGCCCAGGCCCTGGTGGCCGCGCTGGTGGGCGTGCTGTTCGCCGTGGGCTTCGGCCTCATCGGCCTGCCCCTGGGCATTCTGCTCGGGCTGTTCATCGGCCTGCTGAACATGGTGCCCTACCTGCAAATCGCGGGCTTCGTGCCCGCGTTCTTCCTGGGCGCGGTCCATGCCCTGGAAACGGGCACGAACCTGTGGACGGTCATGCTGCTCATCGTGGCCGTGTTCGCCGTGGTCCAGCTCATCCAGGACGCGGTGCTCGTGCCGCGCATCATGGGCGACGCCACGGGGCTTTCGCCCGCGTTCATCCTGCTGTCGCTGTCGGTGTGGGGCAAGCTGCTGGGCATGCTCGGGCTGCTCGTCGCCATTCCCATGACCTGCCTGTGCTGGGCGTGGTACCAACGGCTGGTGACCGGCGAAGGCGGCCCGCCACCCGCGCCCTGAGCATCCTTTGGCCCGGAAAGGCACAGGGGGCGCCCGCACGGTGTGCGGACGCCCCCTGGCGCATGGCGGGCCCGACGCCCCGGCCATCACGTTCCGGGCGTCACTCCGCAGCCTTGCGCACGAAATAGCGGTCGTTCTCGCGGCCGACCTCCAGGCCGTACTGGCCCACGGCCACATGCAGCGGGCGGCCGAAGAGGAAGTTCATCTCCTCCTCGCCGACCCCGGCGCGCTCGGCAAAGGCCGCGCGGAAAGCCGCGTCGTAGGTGATGGTTTCCACCAGCTCCCGCCCGGCCGCGGCGTCGCCGCCCAGAAAGGCCAGGGCCAGCTCCTGCACGCGCAGGCAGGAGCAGCGCGCCTCGTGCTCGTCGATGATCTCGCGCAGGGCGCTGCCCGCGGGCACCAGATCGGCCCTGCCGATGCGCCCGGTGCGGTACATGGCCTTCAATTCGTCGGGCGCCCAGCAGTTGAAGGCCCGGCACTCGGCGGGCCGGTCGGCGTAGATGGAGCACTGCTTGCCGTCGTCGTCGTAGAACAGGCAGGTCCAGTGGTTGCCCTGGCCGCGGATCTTGATCAGCTCGGCGTCCAGAGGCAGCAGGCCGCCCTCCACGGACTCCTCCACCAGCTCGCCCCGGCGCAGGGTGAACACCTGGGCGTAATCCAGCACCCCGCGCTCGAAAAGCGCCAGGTCCTCGCGGTGCAGGGCGGGGCCGCCCTTGTCGCAGCAATGGCCGCAGCGCTCGCAGTGGGTGCGCTTCTCGATGCGTTCCAGTTCGTCCACGTGTCCCTCCGGGGGCCTCGGGTTGGTGCGTCGGGCGCCGCGCGCGGCGGCGCCCCGAAGGGGGTTACATCAACCCGGCGCCCCGGGCAAGGGCCGACGCAAAAGCCCCCCGGGGCGCCGCGCGCCTCGGGGGGCTCCGGCCCGCGCCGGGCGCGGGCTAGTGCTTGTGGTCGTGGTCCGAGCCCTCGTGGGCGTGGTCCGCGTCGTGATCGTGGTCGTGGTCATGGTGGTGCCCATGGCAGTGGTCGTCGCCGTGGCCGTGGTGATGACCGTGCTCGTGGTCGTGGCCGGAATCGTGGTCGTGGTGGTGATGGTGCTCATGCTCATGGTCGTGCTCGTGCGCGTGCTCGTGGCTGTGCGCCTCGCCGCCGTGGGTGTGCTCGTGGGCATGGGCGTGGGCGTGGGGGTGCCCGTGGCTGTGGGCATGATCGTGCTCGTGGTCGTGCTCGTGGTCATGCTCGTGGTCGTGCTCGTGCATGAGCTGCTCGTACTTGCTCGGCTTCTTGGGGCCGCACCCGCAATTCTGGCACATGGCGCTCTCCTGCCTGCCCCCCTTTTCCGGGGAAGGATTGATGGTGAATATCCGTTCGCTCCACCCTAGCCTGTTTCCCGCCTTGTGTCACCTTTTGAAAATCCGTAGGCCGAAGCATTTCAGTCAAGAAAACTCCAGGCGCGTGCCCACGCCCGCCTCGCGCACCGGGCAGTGCCGGGCCAGGGCCATTTTGGCGGGCAGGTCCGTACAGTGGCAGGGGTACAGGGCCTCCAGCTCCAGGGCGCCCAGAAAACGCGCCGTGGCCTCCAGGCGCGCGGCGGGCGCGGCCAGCAGGTGCATGCCGCCGACCACGGCGCGGACCTTGCGCCGCCCCGTGACCGCCTGGGCGTGCAGCACCGTGTTGCAGACCCCGGCGTGGGCGCAGCCCGTAAGCACCACCAGCCCCCGGCGCGTGACGCAGGCCAGGGCCGTGTCGTCGGGCACGAGGTCGGGGCTGCCGTCCTCGCGCAGGCCCAGGGCCACGGGCGGCTCGAAGTCCACCACCCGGGGCACCTCGCCCAGGAAAATCAGCCCGGGCGCCAGCTCGCGCGGCCCGGCCTCGGGCACGGGCTCGAAGTGCCGGGCGGCCTTGTCCCAGGTAAGCAGGGCGCCGATCTCGGGCAGGCCGTCGGCCCAGCGCGAGTCGAACACTCCGGGATGGGCCACCAGCCGGGGCCGGGGCACGCGCCCCGTGCGCGCGGCGGCGTCGCCCTGGGCGCGGATGAGGGCGTGCAGGCCCCAGGTGTGGTCCTGGTGCCCGTGGGACAGGGCCACCCAGTCCAGGCGGCCCAGATCCTCGCCCAGGGCCCGGGCGTTGCGCGTGAGCACGTCGGAATACCCGGCGTCGAAAAGCACCCGCGCGCCCTTGTGCTCCACGAGCAGGGCCAGGGCCGGTTCGGCCAGCAGATAGCTGTCGATAACAGCCTGATTGTCCACAAGCACGCACAGCTTCATGCGCCCGTTCCTCCCCTGCGGCGCTGGTCAAACGCCGGGGGAATGCTTACACTGGCCCCGCGCGAAAGCAAGCCCCAAGCGCCCGCCCCACGGCGAATCCACGCCAGCCGCCCCCCGGAGGTCACCCATGCAGGACACCAATTATACCCGCATCGCCGCCCAGGAACTCCAACAATGGCGGGACGAGGGGCGGCCCATGCTCCTGCTCGACGTGCTGCCGCCCGAGGTTCATGCCGCGCGCCGCCTGCCCGGGGCGTGTTCGGCCTGCGTCTTCCAGGTGGACTTTCCCGATCTGGCCGCCGCCGCCGGAGCCGCCCCGGGGGCGGACGTTCCCGTGGTGGTCTACGGCGAGGACGGCCAGACCCGCGACGCGGCGGCCGCCGCCGCCAAGCTCGTGCGCCTGGGCTGCGCCCGGGTCTACGTGCTGGCCGGGGGCATTGCCGACTGGCTGCGCCTGGGCCTGCCCGTGGAGGGCCACGGAGCGCTGCCCGCCGACCACGACGCCCTGCCGCCCGACGGCTCGTGGACCGTGGTGCCCGCCGAAAGCCTCGTGGTCTGGACCGGGCGCAGCGCCACCGCCCGGCACACCGGCACCCTGGCCGTGGACCAGGGCGCCATCCGCGTGGTCGACGGCAAGGTCGGCGGCGGGTTCGGCATGCCGCTGGACTCCCTGGCCGACGACGACCTGGCGGACCCCGGCCTGCGGGCGCTGCTGGTGCGCCACCTGCTGTCCGACGATTTCCTCTTCGCCGGGCGCCATCCCCGGGCGGAATTCACGGTGGTCCAGTCGGAGTTCCTGGACGGAGCCGCCCCCGGGACAACCAACTACCACGTGCGCGGCGAACTGCTGCTGCGCGGGCGCATCGAGCCCCTGGCCCTGCCGCTGATCCTCGCGCCGGTGGAGGGCGGGGTCAGCCTCAAGGCCCACTTCGACCTGGACCGCACCCGCTGGGGCCTGGACTACGGCTCGGGCAAACTCTTCCGCCGCCTGGGAAAACACCTGATCCACGACATGGTCAGCCTGGACGTGGCCCTGATCGCCCGCTGATACCGGCGCACCCACCGCAACCCGCGAGGAACACCGTCATGCCGCGCATCATTTTTCCCGCCCTGCGCCCCGCCCGTCTGCTGGCGGGCCTGCTCGCCGCCCTGGCCCTGACGGCCTGCGCCACCCTGGGCGGCTCCGGCGACACGAACACCGCCGACGCACCCTCGCCCGGGGCCGCCGTGCGCGCCCAGCGGACCCTGGACCTGGCGGCGGGCACCCTGGACGTGCTGCTGCAAGGGCCCCAGGGCCCGGCCCTGCGTCAGGCCCTGGCCCACAGCCGGGGCGTGCTGGTCGCCCCCCGGTTCATCAAGGCGGGGTTCATTTTCGGCGGCGCCGGGGGCGACGCCGTGGTCCTGGGCCGCGACGCCCAGGGCGGCTGGAGCGCCCCGGCCCTGGTGCGGCTGGCCGGAGGCAGCGCGGGCTTCCAGGCCGGAGTGTCCGAAACGGCCTTCGCCCTGGTGCTGCTGGACGAACCGAGCCTTGAAGGCGTGCTGCGCAACGGCTTCACCCTGGACGCCGAAATGCTCGCCGCCGCCCCGGGCCAGGGCCTGGAGCGCCAGGCCTCGTCCATGACCTACGACGGCGGGGCGGCCTATTTCTCCCAGGTGGACGGCCTGTTCGCCGGGGTGGCCCTGGACGGCACGGGCATCTTCCCCGACACCGAGGCCAACGCCGCGCTCTACGGCCCCGGAGCCTCGCCCCGCGGGCTGGCCCTGGAGCGCAGCCACGCCCCGGCCTCCGGCGCGGCCCGGCTGCTGCGCGTGCTGCAAGCCGCCGCGCCGTAGGCAGCGCACGCCCTCCGGCCAGCCCGAAAGCAAACGCGCCCCGGGCCTCGGCCCGGGGCGCGTTTGCTTTCAAGGCCAGGGCGGCGCCGCGCCGGGCGCTCCGCTGGCGGGCACTCCGCCGCCGGGGGGCGCTCCGTGGCCCGGTCCCCCGGCCCCCGGCTCCGGCTCCCCGGCCCACAGGCGGCGGCCCTGGTCGTCCACCAGCCGGGGGATCATGACCACCATGCCCAGAATGAACCAGAAGGGTTCCATGATCCGGCCGATGATGAACGTGTTGGCCGACAGGGCATGGACCAGCAGCCCGGCAAACCCCGCCAGAAAGCCCATGCACAGCCCGCGTTCCAGCTCGTCGCGCGCGTGGACGAACACCCCCCGGGCCACGATCCAGGCCCGCAGCATCAGAAAGGCGAACAGCGCCAGCCCGACCAGCCCCGTTTCGATGACGACGCGGAAGTACTGGCCGTCGATGAACTTGTAGCCCGTGACCCCGTAGCCCAGGATGGGGTGTTCCAGCACGTCCACGGCCACGTCCTTCCAGCTCTTGATACGCTCCGACGAGGACGTGTCGAGCTTCACGCCCATGACTTCCTCCACGTCGGCCCGGGAGCGGCCCTGCTCGAAGGTGAACTCCACGCGCTGGCGCGCGATGTCCGGCGCCAGCAGCAGCACGGTCACGAGCCCCAGCCCCGCCGCGCCCAGGGCCAGGGCCTTGTGCCGCGTGAGCAGCACGAGCATGCCCACCGCGCCCACCAGCCCGAGGTACGATCCGCGCGAACCCGTGTGCAGCAGGGGCACCAGGGCCAGCAGCACCACCAGCCCCAGCCCCAGGCGCCGCCGCCGGGAGCGCGCATGGGCAATGAGCCCCGAAACCACGGCGATCATGAACACCAGATAGCCGCCGAAGGTGTTCGGCTCGCCCTGGTCGCCCTCGAAGGGCGCGGTGATGCGCCCGCCGCCGGGAATCTGGGCGATGCCCGTCAGCGAGGCGATGACGCAGGTGACCAGCATGGCCCACAGGAACAGCTCCAGGTCGCGCCGGGTGCGCAGGTGGTTCACGACCATGAAGTAGACGAACATGTACTCGAAGTATTTGAGAATGTAGAAGAAGGTGGACTTGATGGCCACGCGGTCCATGGCCGTGCCCAGGGCGGAACTGAGCACGCAGACGAGCGTGTACAGGGCGATGGGCACGTTGAGGGGCGTTTTGAGGAACAGGCCCAGGCGCTTGTCGATGGCCATGCGCGCCAGCCAGCCGAAGCCGACCACCACCAGGACGAAATCGTTGATCCGCAAGGTCACGCCCCGGCCCAGGGTGCCCTGGGCCGACAGCCCGCCGACGTTGAACTCCGGCCCCAGGAGCATGGAAAAGACGATGATCAGCAGGGCCGCGCGCGTGCTGAACAGGCACACCGCGAACAGGGCCACGCCGCCGCCGAAGGCCAGGGCCCGGGTGGGCGAAAGGTGCGGCAACAGCCAGCCGAAGGCCAGGATCAGCGGCAGCAGGACGAGCAGCGGCAAGGCCAGCCGCAGCGGCGAGGGGCCCAAGCGCCCCGGTCCCGTGAATTCCTGCGCCATGCCCGGCCCTCCGGCCCGCGCGCGTCCGTTCCGGGCCATGGCCCGGGGCCGCGCCTAGTAGTACTTGAAGGCCTTGAAATCCTCGAAGTCCGCCGTGGCTCCGGCCTTCATGCCGTTGAGCACCACGCCCAGCAGATTGGAATGCACGCGCACCAGCTCCCCCGCCGCGCGGCGCAGCAGCTCGCGCGACACCCCGCCCACGCGGTAGACCAGCAGCACGCCGTCCACCAGGGTGCCCAGCACCGAAAGGTCCGCCGTGGAGAGAATGGGCGCCGTGTCCAGCACCACCACGTCGTACTCGCGGCGCACCTCGGCCAGGAACTCGCCCAGCAGCTTGGACTCGATGAGCTCCGACGGGTTGGCGTAGGTCGTGCCCGCGGTGATGAGGTGCAGGTTGTCCAGCCCGGGGTTGGCCATCACGTCGTCGATGCCCATGTCGCCGAGCATGAGGTCGGTGATGGTCTTGATGGCGTCGCGCCAGAAATAGTTGCCCAGCAGGATGTCCGTCAGGCCCGGGCTGAGGTCCACCCCGAAGGCCTCGGAGACCATGGGCTTGCGCAGGTCCGCGCCCACGAGGAGCACGCGCTTGCCCGCCTGGGCCATGCTCACGGCCAGGTTGGCCGAAACCACGGTCTTGCCCTCCTGGGGGGTGGCGCTGGTCACGGCCAGGGTCTTGATGCCGCGCTCCTTGCCCAGGAACTGCACGTTGATGCGCAGGGCGCGGAAGCTCTCGGCGACCATGGACTTGGGCACGAAGTGCGAGACCAGGTGCATGGTCTGGCGCAGGGGCGAGCCGTCGGCGCGCATGCGCCCCTCGCGCAGCATCTCGCGGATCTCGCGGATGCCCTCGTCGGGGATGACGCCGACCACCTTGGCGCCCACGGTCTCCTCCACCTCGCCCGTGGCGCCCACGGAGGTGTCGAAGGCCTCGCGCACCAGGGCGGCGATCATGCCCAGGACGAGCCCCACGAACACGCCGATGGCCGAGATGGCCTCGACCTTGGGCGGGTTGACCGGCGAGGACGGCAGGAACGCGGGCTTGACCACGCGCACCTCGTCGGGCCGCTCGGCCTGACGCAGGGCGGCCTCGCGGTTCTTTTCCTCCAGCATGGCCACCTTGGCGTTGTAGGATTCCACGCGGCGCTTGTGGCGCTCGTAGGTCAGGCGGCGCTCCATGAGCACGTTGATCTTGTCCTCGACCTCGCGGCGGGCCTCCTCCTGGCGCTGGGTCTGGTTGCCCAGGCTGGCGCGCTGGGCCTGGGCGACCACGGCCATCTTGCGCGCCGTCTCCACGATGTGCCGGTTCACGGCCACCACCGTGGGGTGGCTCGGGGTGTAGTCCTCCAGCAGGCTGTCGCGGCGCAGCAGGTCTTCCACCAGCCGGGCGCGCACGGCTTCGTATTCGGTGTTGGCGTAGGGCGAATAGAGGTCGCCGCCGTAGCCCGTGGGCGAGTCCACGAAGCGCCCCAGGCGTACCAGCAGCTCGCCCAGCTCGGCGCCGGCGGTTTCGGCCTCCTGCAATCCGTTTTGCAGCTCGCGCATGCGCGTGAGCAGCGCCTCGCCCTGCAGGTCGATGGACACGAGCTGGTGCTCGCGGGTGAAGGTGTTGAACTCGTCCTCGGCGCTGGCCAGCTCGGCGCGGGTGCGCTCCAGTTCCTCGGCCAGATAGGCCAGAGCGCGCTGCTGGCGCTGGCCCTGGTCGCGCAGGTAGAAGTCCTGATAGGCCTGGGCCACGGTGTCCGCCGTGCGCTGGGCCATGCCGGGGTCGGGGTCCGTTGCGGCGATGTTGATGATATTGGTGCCCGGCTCGCGGCGGACCACCACGCGCTTGCGCAGGGCGTCGATGACCTGGGCGTGGCCGGGGCTGCGCTGGAGGTCGGCCTCGGTCAGCCCGGCGGGGATGAGCCCCAGGCGCTCGGCGACCTCCTGCATGACCTGATAGCTGGTCATGAGCGAAATCTGGGCTTGCAGGCTCGTTTCCGCGCCCCAGGAGACGGTCTGCTCGTAGACGCCCTCCACGGGCTGCTCGCGTGAGAACTGCACGCTGCAAATGGACTCGTACAGCGGCGCGGGCCCCAGGAACACGGCAAAGGCCGCACTGGCCGCTCCGAGCAGGGCCGTGGCCAGCAGCACGGTGATCTTGCGCTTGCGGAAGATGCGCCAGTATTCGCGCAGATTCACATCGTATTGTTCCACGGCGGCCTACGGTTTTTTGGTGTCCAGCTTCAGGTAGTCGCGATAGAAGTACACGTCCTGCATGTCGCGGGGGTACTCGATGACGAAATCCAGCAGCGGGGTGTGGTTGACGATCCACTCGTTGATGTCGCCGACGACCTCGCGCGGGACGTAGACCAGGTCGCCCTCGCGCAGGGCGATGTTCTGGGACAGGTCGCCGTGCTTGAGCAGGCGCGACACGTCCACGCTCATGACCAGGGGCGAGCCCCCGGCGGGGTCGGCCCGCACCACCAGGGTGCTCTCCTCGTGGCCGGAGCGCGTGGGCATGCCCGCCGCGGCCAGGGCCGCCAGCAGGGTGTCGGCCTTCTTCACGTCGTACACGCCCTGGGAGTTGACCTCGCCCATGACGAACACCTTGCGCCCGCCCTCGGGCAGCTCGGGGATGTCCACCACGTCGCCGTCGTCGATGACCACGTTCATCCAGTCCTTGCCCTGCTCGATGATGTCGAAGACGTTGATGTCGTAGGAGCGGCCCCGGCGGATGAGGCGCACGTTGCGCAGGTCGGCGTCCTGGGTGTAGCCGCTGGCGCGCGAAATGAGCTCCACCAGCGTGGTGCGCCCCGAGAGGACGACCTTGCCGCTGGGCAGGGCCACGTTGGTGTTGGTCTGGCGCAGGGAGGCGACCTCGCCGAGCAGCGAGGCCTTCTTGCTGCGGTGCTCCTTGACGAGCACGTCGATGCGCGGGTTGCGCAGGTATTCCTCCAGGCGGTGGGTCAGCAGTTCGTCGGTTTCACTGGCCGTCAGCCCGGCCACGGGCAGGTCGTCCACGAAGGAATAGGAAATGAGCCCGCGGTTGTTGACCACCACCTCGGCCGTGCGGACCTCCTCGCCGAAGCGCGAGGCGATTTCCAGCACGTCCAGAGGGCCGATGCGGTATTCCGGCAGGCCGTCCACGATCTTGAACACGCTGTTCTCGGTGGCGGCGCTCATGCGCTCCAGCTCCTCGCGCTCGGCCAGGGAGCGCTCGGCCTGGGCCCGGCGCTCCACGCGCAGGCTCTCGACCTCGGCCACGGGCGTGCCCTTGCTGGCCGTGGTCGCGGCACAACCGCCCAGCAGGGCCGCAAGGGCCAGCAGCAGCGCCAGCGGCAGCGCGCGGCTCATGGCGCCTCCTGCCCGGCCCCGGCGAGTTGCGCGGCGTCCACCTCGCCGACCACATGCAGCAGGGGGAAATTCGGCAGATCGATGCGCTTGGGCGCGTCCTTGCGCTTGCCCAGGCCGTCGTAGAGCAGCTCGATGCCCGGGCGCATGGGCTGGCTGCGGTAGGTGGCCACCACGCGGCCGATGGAGTCGTTGTTCAGCCGCACCAGGGTGTTGACCGGGAAAAGCGAGATCTGGTCCAGGAATTCCTTGAGCACCCGGCGCGGGAAGCGCTCCTTCCCGGTGCCGACCACCTGGCGGATGGCCCCGGGCTGGATGTAGGGGTTGGCCTGGGCCAGGGGTTCGCGCAGGGCGACGATGTGCGCCACCAGCCCGACGATGGCGGCGGGCTCGGCGATCTGCTTGTCGCGCAGGCCCATCGGGTGCCCGCTGCCGTCCACCCGCTCGCAGACCTGGGCCACGGCCTCGGCCACGGGCGCCAGCTCCGGCCCCAGGCGCTCCACGATCTGGGCGCTGACCTGGGGCAGGGTGCGCAGCTTGGCCTTGTCCTGCGGGCTCAGGGCGCCGCCATGGGCCTGGGCCAGCCGCCCGGGCAGACGGGCCAGGCCGATGTCGTGCAAAAGGCCCGTCAGGCCCAGATGCAACAGGCGCCTGCGGTCGAAGCCCAGGCCCGCGCCGATCTTCATGGCCGCCAGGGCGGTGAACACCGCGCGCTCGGCATGGCCGGAGCCGGTGCAATGCAGGGCCGCATGCTCATAGAACCGGTCGGGCTGATCCGCCGCCACGATCCGGGCCATGGCTTCGACCAGGGGCGCGGCGACGGGCTCGCGGCCTTCGCGCAGGGCCAGGAGCACGGCCTCCAGGGCCTGTTCCAGGGTGTCCAGGAGCTGGGATGCGGGCCGATGGTCCTCGGCCCGGGGGCTGCGTTCCTGGGGCGGCAGGTCCGGCTCGCCCACGGGGGCGACGCCACCCCGGGAGCCGCGCTCCCGGGCCAGCTCCTGCTTCCTGCGCTCCAGGTCGAAGATGCTGAAATGATTTTCCATGTTCCCCTGCTCGCACGTCCTGTTGCGAGGGAATCCGCCCCGGGCGCCGCGCGCCCCTAGGCCGGTCGCGCGCCGTCAGTCCCGACGGCGCAATACCATTTCCTGCCGCGCGAGGTGCCGTCCTCGCCCTTTTGCAGGTGTACGTCCTCGATGATGCCCGCCACAAGGCCGGCGTCGATGGTCTTCATTTGCAACGAATATGCCTGATCCAGGGACAGCTTGCAGATCCGGTTCACCAGCCGGGGGATGCCCTGGGTCTCGCGGTAGATGAGCTCGCAGGCCTCCTCGTCGAAAAGCGTGGTGCCCTCGGGCAATCCGGCCATGTGCAGGCGATGGGCGATGTAGCTGCCCATCTCGTCGCGGGCCAGGAAATTGAGGTGGAAGCGCAGGCTCACGCGCTGGTCGAGCTGGGGCAGGTCGTTCAGGATGTCGCGGAATTCGGGCTGGCCGACGAGAATCAGGGTCAGGTAATTGTCGCCGCCGCTGGACAGGTTGGTCAGGTTCTTGAGTTCGTCCAGGGTCCGCGGGGCCATCTGCTGGGCTTCGTCCAGGAAGACCACCAGATGCCCGCCCTTGCTGGCCACCTTGTCCCAGACCAGCTTCTTGAAACGGAAGAGCAGTTCGTACTTGGTCAGCCCCGCCAGATCCAGGGGCGCGCCCGAGAGCTGGCGCACGAACTCCGCCAGCAGGTGCCCGAAGGGCAGGTTGGCGCTCTCCAGGCTGACGGTGGTGAAGGACGACACGCCCAGCATGCGCTCCAGCACGCAACGGGTGATGGTCTTGCCGCTGCCGATCTCGCCGGTCAGCACGCCGATGCCCATGTTGCGGTCGCGCACCAGGTAGCGCAGGCGCGCCAGGGCCTCGCCATGGCCCTGGCTCATGTAGAAGAAGCGCACGTTGGTGTTGCCCTCGAAGGGCTTGCTGCGCAGGCCGAAGAATTCCAGGCTGTTCATGCGTGCCGTCCTTGTCTGCATGCTCGGGCGTGGTCGGCCATGCCGGGCGCGGCGCCCGGTTCCGGCCCGCGGGGGCGTTGCAATGTCCAGGCCAGCCCTCCGAGGGGGCGCGCCGCCGGGGCCAGCCTCCCGGCATCGCTGCCTTTTTCATTCCGCCGCCCGCAGAGGGCGGCAAATCCTGCCCGGCCTTAGTGGGTGCGCTCCCAGGACCTGCGCGCGCCCTGGACGGCGGCGTCCACATCCAGCGGGCGCATGGGCGCGTGCCACAGGTCGTACTGCGGCGAATTCCGCACGCCGGGGCGCGGGCGGTTTCCGCCGCTGACCACGCGGCCCTTCCACATCAGCGCCACGATGACCGCCAGGAGCAGCCCGGCCTGAAGCAGCCCGAGCAGGGCGTCCTCGGGCTGGCCGTCCATGATGATCAGCGCGCTGACGCCCAGGCACACGGCGATGGTGAAGATGGCGAAGGCCGCCTCCTTGCGTGCGAAGCCCATGACCAGCAGCCGGTGGTGCAGGTGGTCGCGCCCCGGGGTGGCCAGCGGGGCGAACACGTTGCGCATCCGGCGGTTCTTGATCCGCGACAGGGTGATGTAGACCATGTCGAAAATCAGCACCCCGAAGATGAGCACCGGCGCGGTGAGGGACACGAAATGGCTGGTGGTGGACCATTCGCCGAGCACGGCCAGCCCCGCGAGCATGAAGCCCAGGTAGGTGCTGCCCGCGTCGCCCAGGAAGAGTACCGCCGAGCGGCCCAGCAGGAAGTTGTAGGGCATGAAGCCCAGGCAGGAGCCCGCGATGGCCACGGCCAGCCAGCCCAGGGCGGGCTGGTTGGTCTTGAAGGCCAGAATGCCCAGGAACAGGGAGGTGATGATCGACAGCCCGGCGGCCAGGCCGTCGATGCCGTCGAAAAAGTTCATGGCGTTGGTCAGCCCGACCAGCCAGAGCAGGGTCAGGGGCACGTTGATCCACAGGCTCCAGGCCTCGCCCACGGCCACGGTCAGGTGCAGCCCGCCCCAGGTCATGACCAGCAGCGAGGCCCCGAGCTGGATGAGCAGCCGCGTGCGCGGCGACAGGCCGCACACGTCGTCCACCAGCCCGGTGACGAAGATGACCGCCCCGGCGGCCATGAGCACGCCCATGCCCGGCAGGAGCACCCCGTTCATGAGCAGGGCCGCGTTCAGGGCCACGAACACGGCCACCCCGCCGAACAGCGGCGTGGCGCGGTCGTGGATCTTGCGCAGGTCGGGCCGGTCCATGACGTTGAGCCGCCGGGCCAGCCCCGCGCACAGCGGCGAAACCATGTAGGCCACCAGGAACGAAAACAGCAGGATGTACTGCCAGCGCATCCCGGCCTCGAAATAGAACGCGCGGACCATGGGCAGCGCCTGGAGCGCCAGGGCCGCCATGAGGAAGGCCTTCTTCCACGTCAGGGTCGTCGTCGCCGTCAGGTTCGTCATTGCTCCTCCCCGAGCAGGGCCAAATATTCCCGCTCGATGGATGCGGCCATGGCCCGGGCCTCGAAGCGCTCGCCCACCCGGGCCCGCCCGGCCTCGCCCATGCGCGCCGCGCGCTCCGGGTCGCCCAGCACGGCCAGCAGGGCCCCGGCCAGGGCCTGCGCGTCGCCGGGGGGCACCAGCAGTCCCGTCCGGCCGTCGGCCACCGCGTCGGGGATGCCCCCGACCCGCGAAGCCACCACCGGCAGGCCCATGGCCATGGCCTCCAGCAGCACCCGGCCCAAGCCCTCGAACAGCGAGGGCAGCACCGATACGTCCATGGCTCCAACGGCCGAAGCCACGTCGTCCAGAAATCCCGTGAACACCACCGCCCGGCCCAGGCCCAGAGCCTCGGCCCGGGCTTCCAGCCCGGCCCGCAGGTGCCCCTCGCCGACGATCATCAGCACCGCCCCGGGCAGGCTGCGGCGCACGGCGGCAAAGGCTTCCAGCAGCACGTCGTGGCCCTTGCCCTCCCAGAGCTTGGCCACGATGCCCGCCACGGGCGCCCCGGGGGCGATGCCCCAGCGCGCGCGCAGGGCCGCGCGTTCATCCGGACCCACGGGCCGGAAGCGCTCCGGCTCGATGCCGCTGGGGATGACCACGCACCCGCCCGGGCAGGCGATGCCCTCGCGCGCGGCCCAGTCCACCAGGGGCCGGGAGATGAAAATCATCCGCGCGCACCAGCGCGCCGCGCGGCGCTCCAGGGCCCGGAACAGCGCCCGCCGGTGGGCGGGCTCGCTGTCGTGGAAGGCAAAGCCGTGCACCGTGTGCACCACCGGGGAGAACCCGGCCAGCCGCGCCGCCAGCCGCCCCACGAACCCGGCCTTGGAGTTGTGGGTGTGCACCACGTCGTAGCGCTCGCGGCGCAGGTGGGCCGCCAGGGCCAGCACCGCGCGCACGTCGCGCACGGGGTTCACGGGCTGCACGAGGTCCGGCACGGGCACGAAACCCAGACCCGCGCCGCGCACCAGGTCTTCCAGGCGCCCGCCCGGGGCGCAGGCCAGCACGGCCTCCCAGCGCGCCGGGTCCAGCCCGCGCATGGACAGGAAGGTGTTCAACCCCGAGCCGCTGACCACGGGCAGGGTGTGGACGTGCAGCACTCGTTTTCTCATCGGCGGCTTCCCGTGATACTTAAGCAACAAAAGTGCCAAAAATACGGCCACTGCACGAATTTTCGCCTCATTCGCCCCTTCCCGCAAGCAGAATCTCCCGGCAGGAGGCGACGACGGCCGCAACGGGCACGTCTCCGCCCGGGCCGCAAGCCAGCACGCGGCAGCGTTCCGGCGGCCCCAGGGGCCCGAAACGCGCGGGGTCCGACCCACGAAACACGGCCACCAGCGGCACTCCCGCCGCAGCAGCCATGTGCATCGGCCCGGAATCGGCGGTGACCAGCAGGTCCAGCCGCGCAAGGACGTGGCCCAACTCGGCCAGGGTCAGCCGCCCGGTCAGCGGCACGGCCGCCGTGCGCATGGCCCCGGCCACGGCCCGGCCCGCGCCCTCCTCGCCCGGCCCGCCCAGGATGACCGTCCGCGCCCCGCAGGCCCCGGCCAGAGCGTCGGCCACGGCGGCCAGGGCCTGCGGAGCCCAGCGCTTGCCGGGCTGGTCCGCGCCGGGGTTCAGGCCCACCAGGGGCCCGGGCCCGGCCAGAAGGGCGTCGTAACCGCTGCCGCCGGGCAGGGCCAGGTCCATGGGCCCGGCGGGCCCGGCGGGGCGTGCGCCCCCGGCGGCCAGGGCCACGCGCTCCATGACCCGGGCGGCATGCAGCCCGGCCAGCTCCGCCGGAACCACGCCCCGGGTCAGCCACAGGCCCAGGCCCAGCGCCGCGACACCCACGCGCGCGGGCGCGCCCGTGGCCCGCAGCAGGAGGCCCATCCGCAGCGCCCCCGCCCGCGAGGCGGGCGGGTAAAGATTCACGGCCAGGGCCGGGCCCAGGCGCCGCAGCCCGGCCACGACGCGCACGGCCAGCCCCAGGGCCCCGGGGCCGCCGCGCAGTTCGCGGATGGGAAATCCGTGCAGCCCGTCGGCCACGCCCATGGCCCGGGCCAGGGGCAGGGCCTGGGCGTTGGCCAGCAGGTGCAGAGCCCGCCCGGGGAATCCGGCGCGCAAGGCGCGCAGGGCGTCGCGGCCGAGCACCAAGTCGCCGATGCCCGCCACCAGCACGGCCAGCACCGGGCCGGAAGGCAACGCCGCGCCCGGCGCGCGCGCGTTACGCGCCATGGCCGCCCTCCCCGCCCCGCGCGGCGGCCAGAGCCGCCAGGGTCGCATCCTGCACCGCCTGCGGGGCCACGCGCTCCATGCACAGAGCCCGGCCCGGGGGGCGCACCAGGGGGCAGGCCGCCCGGGCGCAGCCCAGGCAGCCCAGACCCGGGGCGCGCAGCACCGCGTGCCCGGGGCCCCGGGGCGTCCAGCGCGCGGCCACCGTGGGGCCCATGACCGACACCGTGGGCCGCCCCAGGGCCGCCGCCAGATGCAGCGGCCCCGAATTGTTGCCCACGAACACGGCGGCCCACGCCAGCAGCGCGGCCAGTTCGGGCAAGGCAAGGTCCACAGCCGCCAAAACGGACGGCGGGGCGGGCGACGGGCTTCCGGCCTCATGCACGCCCCGCAGCACGGCGGCCACCAGGGCCGCGTCGCCGGGCCCGCCCGTCAGGATCACCCGCGCGGCGCCCCGCGCCGCCAACCCGGCGGCCAGGGCCGCGAAGGCCGCCGCGCCCCAGCGCTGGGTGGAATGCGTGGCCCCGGGGTGCAGCACCACCAGCGGTTCGCCCGGGCCGATGCCCGCCGCCGCCAGCCGCCGGGTCACGGCCTCCCGCGCCGCCCCGGGCACGGCCAGAAGCGGCCCGCCGGGCGCGGGAGCCTGCTGCCCGGCCAGGGTGCGGGCCAGCCGCGCGTACACGTCGCCAATGGGTTCGTCGTCCGGCCCGGGCAATGCCAGGTCGTAGAGCGGCGCCCGCCCGGCCACGTCGCAGCCGACGCAGGGCGCGCCCACGGCCCGCGCAGCCAGGGGCGTGGCCAGCCGCCAGTCCAGGTTCAGGTCCAGCACGGCGCCGAAGCCCGCCCCGCGCAGCCCGCGCGCGGCGCGCAGCAGCCCGGCGCCGCCGGGCCCGTGTTCGTGGACGGCGGCCACATGGGGCGACAGGGCCAGCACGGCCAGGGCCGGGCCCCGGCCAAGAACCTCCACCCGCCGCCCGGCGCCCGCCAGCAGCGCGGGAACCTCCAGGGCCAGGGCCGCGTCGCCCAGGCGTGGCGGGGCCAGCAGCAGCACCGGCCCGGGCCCCAGGGGCCGCCGCCCGCGCGGCGCCGCGCGCAGCAGAAGCCCCCGCCCGGTCAGCCAGGCCGCCTTGGCCGCCCGGCGCACCCCGCCCCGGCGCCCGGCCAGCAGGCGAAAATACTCGCCCTCCACCGCCCGGGCATGGGCCTCCAGGCCGAAGCAGGTTTCGGCCCGGGCGCGACACGCCGCGCCCAGGCGTGCGCGCAGGCCCGCGTCGCGGCCCAGGGTCAGCAGGTGCGCGGCCAGGGCCGCGTCGTCCCCCGGAGGGGCCAGCAGGGCATGCTCCGGCCCGGGCACGGCCTCGCGCACGGCGGGCAGGTCCGAGGCGATCACGGGCAGGCCCATGCTCATGGCCTCGATGAGCGCGCGGCTGAAGCCTTCGCTATGCGTGGGCAGGACCAGGGCGTCCAGGGCGGAATACAGGGCGCGGACCTCGGGATGAAACGGCCGGAAGAGCACCCGCCCGGCCAGCTCCGGAGCGTCGGCCAGGGCATGCACCCGGGCCGCGAACCGCGGCTCGGCGCCCTCGCGCCCGGCCAGCAGCAGCCGCAGGGGCAACTCCGGCGCGGCCCGCACGGCCCGGCCCAGGGCGGCCAGGCACACGTCCTGGCCCTTGCCGGCCACGAGGTTGCCCACCAGCCCGAAAAGCACCTCGCCGGGCCCCACGCCGAGCTCCGCGCGCAGGGCCGCGCGGCCCTGAGGGTCGGGGCGCAGCAGCCCGGTGTCCACGGCGTTGTGAATGACCGCTGCCCGCGCCAGGGCCCAGGCGCCCAGGGGCCGCACCCGTGCCTCGCGCACCGCCGTGGACACGCAGAGGACCCGCGAGGCCAGCCGCGCCAGGAGCGCGTCGTACCACGGCAGGTCGGGCAGTGCGCTGCGCACGTGCCAAATGGCCGGAACCCCGGCCAGCCGCCCGGCCAGCCCGGCGTACAGCGCGGCCCGGGGCGTTCCGGCATGGACCACGGCCACCCCCCGGCGGCGCAGCAGCCGCGCCAGGGCGCCCACGGCCCGCCACGGTGCGGCGGACCACGGCGCACGCAGCCCGGGCAGGGCCGCCAGTTCCGCGTCCACCCCGGCGGCCCGGAAGTGGTCGTACAGTTCCCCGGGCCCGGGCAGCAGCGCCAGGGGCCGCACCAGTTCCGGGTCCAGGCTGCGGATAAGCTCGGCGGTGCTGCGTTCGCCGCCGCCCATGAAAAAATCGTGGCCGAACAGGAAGGCCACGCCCAGGGGCAGGCCCGGAGCGCGGCCCGGCCTCATCGCGCGCCCACCGGGGCGGCCCCACCCGCCGCCCGGGCCAGGGCCGTTTCGTACTGCCCGGCCAGGGCGTCCCAGCGGTAAAGCGCCACGGCCTTGGCCCGCCCGGCGGCGCCCATGGCCGCGCGCTGCCCGGGGTCGGCCAGCAGGTCGCACAGGGCTCGGGCCATGGCCTCGGGGTCGCCGATGGGCGCCAGCAGCCCGGTGCGCCCGTGGTCCACCACCTCGGCGATGGCCGGGTCGGCCACGGACACCACGGCCCGGCCCCGGATCATGGCCTCGGCCAGCACGATGCCGAAGGTCTCGTAGGTCGAATGGAAGGCGAAGAGATCGGCGGCGTCCATGTACACGGGCACGGCCTCGGCGGGCAGGAAACCCGTGAAGCGCACGGCGGCCTCCAGGCCCGACTGACGGGCCAGGGCGCGCAGGGCGCCCGCGTCGGGCCCCGTACCGCCGACGACGAGCACCGCCCCGGGGTGCTCGCGCAGCACCCGGGGCATGGCCCGCAGCAGCACGTCCACGCGCTTGAGGGCGTCCAGCCGTTGCAGGGCGAAGATCATCAGCCCGCCCTCGGGAATGCCCAGCTCCGCGCGCAGGGCCGCCACGGCCCCCGGCGGACTGGGCGGGGCCTCGTCCACGCCGTTGGCGATGACGATCCCGGCCTCGACCCCGGCCCGAGGCCCATAGACCGCGCGGCGGCAGAACTCGGTGACGTGGGTCCGCCCGGCGCAGGCCCGGCCCACCAGCCGGTGCCAGGCGCCCCACAGGGGCGGCACCCCCGGCCCGGGCACGTCGCGGCCCACGAGGCTCAGCACCGTGGGCAGCCCCAGCAGGCGCTGGGCGGCCCAGGCCGCCAGCCCCGTGGGCATGCAGTAGTGCACGTTGAGCACGTCGGGCCGGAACTCGCGCGCCGCACGGCGCACGGCCCCCACGGCGGACAGGGAGAACGGCGGAATGAGCCCGCGCGAGGCCCGGTGCCCGGGGATGCGCATCAGGCTCACGCGGTCGGCGTAGCGCCGGACCTCGAAGTTCACCAGGGCGTCGTATGCGGCGTTGCCGTGGGCCGCCAGCAGCGCCGGGGCCAGGTGCGGCGTCAGCAGCAGGATGTCGTGCCGCCCGGCCAGCCGCCGGAAGACGTGCAGCAGCAGCAGCTCCGCCCCGCCGACGGCAGGCAGGAATGTGGGCGTGAGAACGAGGATACGCATGATTCGGGCTGTCCAAAAATCCTTTTCGGTCGCCCCGGTTGCCGTGCGGGAGGCCCCGCTGCCGGTTGCGGGCGGATCAGCCGCCCCGGGCCGTCCGCTCCAATAGCTGGACCAACCCGGAAACGTGCGCGCCGGGGGTGAAGTCGCGCTCCGCACGCTCACGCCCCGCTGCGCCCATTTTCTTTGCAAGTTCCGTGCTGAAAAGAATTTCCCGCAGCCGGGCAGCCAGAGCCGCCGCGTCCCCCGGCGGCACCAGCCAGCCCGTGATCCCGTGCTCCAGCCATTCGCCGATGGCCCCGGAGGCCGCGCCCACCACGGGCCGCCCGTGGGCCATGGCCTCGATGCCCGCCACGCAGAAGGCCTCGGGCACCAGCGACGGCACGGCCACCACCGCCGCCCGGGCGTACAGCGCCTCCAGGGCCGGGCGTTCCAGCCAGCCGTGGAAGCGCACCCGGCCTTCCAGATCCAAAGCGCGCGCCAAATCCTTGACTGCGGCCAGGTCCGGCCCATCCCCGGCGAGGTCCAGGCTGACCTCGGGCGGCAGCAGGGCCAGGGCCCGCAGCAGCACCCCCGGCCCCTTGCCCCAGTGTACGCGCCCGGCGTAGAGCACCACGGGCCCGTGGGCCCCAGGGGCGGAGGGCGCCTGGGCGGGCGGCGTGGTGAAGTGCGGCAGCACGGCGACCCGGGCGGGATCGAAGCCGTTGCCCGCGAGCAGCGCGCGGATGAAGGCGCTGGGGCAGGCCATGGCCGCCCGCTGGCGATACAGGGCCAGATTCGCCCGCAGGTGGGCCAGCAGAGGCAGGGCCACGCGCGGGTCGCGCGCCGTGCAGCGGCGGGTCCAGGCCCGGCCCAGGCAGGCCCAGCCCAGGGGGTACGGGCAGGGCTCGGGCCCGCCCGAGGCCGTGCCCCGGCGCAGGGTCTTGCCGCCCCCGGGGCAGACGCAATGGGCGTCGTGGACAAAGCGCACCAGCGGCGCGGCCCCGGCCAAAAGGCGCACCAGCCGGTGCTGCGTGGCGCCGTGGATCAGGATCACGTCCGGCGCCTCGGCATCCAGGGCCCGGCGGGCCAGGGCCAGGGCCCCGGGCAGGTCCGGGCAGTCCGCTTCCGTCACCCCGGCGGCCGGGTACGTCCGGGCCGCAACGTCGGCGGGCAGGGCGTCGCCGGGGCGGCCGTGAAGCACCGCCGCCTCGTGGCCCAGGGCCGCCAGACGGCGGACGGCCTCGTGCAGATAGACTTCGAGCCCCCCGCCGGACAGGTGCGGCGCCACGTGCAGGATTTTCACGGCCGTCCTCCACTCCGGGCGCTCCGGGCGCCCACCGCGCGCAGGGCCGCGCGCCCGGCCCGGGCCAGCTCGGCGGGGGCCAGCAGCGACGGGTCCAGGGTCACGGCCCGGGCCAACAGCCGCGCGGCCAGCAGCGACGCGCCCGCTCCGGCGGCCCCGGCGGACAGGGCGTGCAGCTTGCGCCCGGCCAGCCGCCCGACGGCCCCGGCCTCGGCCCGCGTGGCGCAGAACCGGCGGCGCACCGCGCCCAGGGCCTCCAGCACGACCCGCGCGAAACCCGCAAGCTCCCGGGCATCGGCTCCCGCCGGACGCCCCGGGGCTCCGGGCAGGGGCGGCACGCTGTTCCAGCGCAGCAATTCCGGCGGCACCTCGCGGCCCAGCAGGCGCTCCAGAAACTGGCCGCGCGCCCGCAGGTCGCCGTCGCGTTGCTCGGCCCCGCGCGCCCGCGAAGCCATGCCCGCATGCTGACGGTAGGCCACCAGCGGCTCGGGGATGTTGACCATGCGTGTGGTCCAGACCAGGCGCGTCCACAACTCCTGGTCCTGAGCCACGGGCCAGTGCGGGTCGTAGCCGCTGGCGGCGCGCAGCAGCCCGGTGCGCACGGCCACGGCGGGATGGGCGAAGGCATGGCCGAAGCCCACGGCCCAGGCGATGGGTCCGTGGTCCGCAGGGACGCGGTAGATGTCCAGGGGGCGGCCCTGCCCGTCCACCATGGTTGCGAACCCGCCGCACACGCCGACCTCGGGCCGGGCGTCCAGCAGGGCCATCTGCCGCGCGAAGCGCCCGGGCAGGGACAGGTCGTCGGCATCGTGGCGCAGGATCACATCGCCCCGGGCCAGTTCCAGGCCCCGGTTCAGGCTCGCGGTCAGGCCCAGGTTGCGCGGATTGCGCAGCACGCGCAGGCGCGGGTCGGCCACGGCGGCGAGGATGGCCGGGCTCTCGTCGCTGCTGGCGTCGTCCACGACCACAAGCTCGAAGTCCGTGAACTCCTGGGTCAGCACGCTGTCCAGAGACTGCGCCAGCCAGGGCGCGCCGTTGTACACGGCGGTGAGCACCGTGGCCCGGGGCGCGCCGCTCATGCCAGCACCCAGCCCGGGGGGAAGAGGTCGTCCAGGCGCCGGGTGCGCATGCGCTCGGGGCCGAACCAGCGCGCCGGGGCCACCACGCGCCCCGGCCCGCCCAGCCAGGCCGCCCACCAACTGAAGGACGAATTGGCGATGGCCCGCGCGCGGCACAGGGAGAGCAGGCGCAGATCCTCGTGGGCCGAAAGCCCGCGCGCCAGGGTGAAGGGCACGCCCAGGTCCAGTTCGGCGGCCACCCAGTCGGGGTCGTCGGTGAAAACGAAAAACTCGGGGACGCCCAGGCCCTCGGCGGCCAGGGCGACGGCGCGGCGGTGATAGTCCGGCGGCAGGGCGCCGTGGGTTCGCGCGATGCGCGGGTCGCGCACGTAGTCGCCCCGGCGAACGTGCAGGCCCACGGAGGGCCCGGCGGCGATGCGCGCGGCCAGCTCCGCCGCCCGGGGGCCCAGGCCGGGCAGGGTCAACTCGGCGCGCACGGCCTCGGCCACGGGCGCGAAATAGCGTGCGGACTGCCAGTAGCCGTCCAGGTACACGTCGCCCGCCAGGGCCGCAAACGCGGGAGCATAGTGAAAATACGGCTCACGAAAGCGCACGGGGCCGCCCCCGCGCGGGGCCAGGGCCGCGCGCAGCCGCGCCGCCAGCGCTCCGGCCCGCCCGCGCCATCCGCCCGCGCGGTGGGCGCGCGGCGGGAAATGGGCCAACTCCCCCGGGGCGGCCGCGCGCCCGCGCACGGGGTACGGCCCCAGAGCGTAGGTGCGCCCGGCGGGGTCGGCCTCCAGGGCCGACAGGTCGAAGACCAGTTCGCCCCCGGTGCGCGCGGCAAGCGCGCGCCCGGCGGCATACTGGAACATCTGGTTGCCCAGTCCGCCCATGAGCCCGACTGCGATCATGGCCCCTCGCCAGGGCGGGCCCGGAGGCCGGGACCATCCCGGCCGGGGCCCACCGGGGGTGATACTACCCTACCCACCCTCCGGGGGCAAACCCCGGGCCCGTTCCGGCGCGAAACGCCTGCCGGGCCGGGGCGCGCGACGAAACCGGCGCTCCGCCCACCCCGGTGCACGCGGCTAGAAGCGCTCGAACCCGTCGTCGCCCGGGCCGGAATCCAGGGCGATGCGCACGCCCTCGCGGGGCGCCTTGCCGGAGCCGGACGCGGGCAGGGCCTTGCGCGGCCCGGGCCCGGCCACGGCCTTGCGGCCCGGGGCCGTGGGTCCGCCGGTCCCGATATTGAAAAAGCTCATGGTCATGCGCAACTGCTCGGCCTGGCTCGACAACTCCTCGGAGGTCGAGGCCATCTCCTCGGAGGCCGAGGCGTTCTGCTGGACGACCTGATCGAGCTGCTGGATGGCCTTGTTGATCTGCGCGGCCCCGGAGTCCTGCTCGGCGCAGGCGGCGGCGATCTCCTGCACCAGGTCGGCGGTGCGGCGGATGTCGGGCACGATGCGTTCGAGCATCTGCCCGGCCTCCTCGGCCACGCGCACGCTGCCCGAAGACAGCTCGCTGATTTCGGCGGCGGCGGACCCGCTGCGCTCGGCCAGCTTGCGGACCTCGGCGGCGACCACGGCGAAGCCCTTGCCGTGCTCGCCCGCGCGGGCGGCCTCGATGGCGGCGTTCAGCGCCAGCAGGTTGGTCTGGCGCGCGATCTCCTCGATGATGGAAATCTTGTCGGCGATGTCCTTCATGGCCCGCACGGTGTGGGCCACGGCTTCGCCGCCCCGGGCGGTGTCCGTGGCGGCCTGCTCGGCCATCTTGCCGGTCTGCCTGGCGTTCTCGGCGTTCTGGCGGATGTTGGCCGTCATCTGCTCCATGGACGAGGAGACCTCCTCCACGCTCGCGGCCTGCTCCGTGGCCCCCTGGGACAGGCTCTCCGACGAGGCCGACAACTCCTGGGAGCCGGAACTGACGTTGTCCGTGGCGCCCTGGACCTCGGCCACGATGGCCCGCAGCTTCCGGCCCATGTCGCGCATGGACTGGGCCAGCCGCCCGATCTCGTCGCGGCTGTGCACGTCCACGTCGGCGGTCAGGTCGCCTTCGGCAAAGGCCCCGGCCATGGCCATGCCCTTGCCCACGGGCCCGATGATACCCCGGGCGATGACCACGGCCAGCACGACGCCCAGGGGGAAGGCCACGGCCATGAGGATGATCACCGCGCGGCGCGTGCCGTCGGCGGCGTTCAGCATCTGCTCGTCGGTCATGATGTGCTCGCGCACGGTCTGCTGGGTCTTGTCCAGCAGTTCCTGGACCTTGTGCAGGCTGGGCTTGGTCTGGCCCGCGTAGATGCCCAGGGCCTGCTGGCGCCGGGCCAGCAGGCCGTCGTGCCAGGCGATGAGCTCGTCCAGGGCCGCCAGGGTGGCCTGGGCGTGGGCCGTGGTGGTGGCGGCGAAGAACGCACTGGCCTGGGCGCGCTGGCCCTGGGCCAGCAGGGCGTTGATGCGCGTGACGGACTGGTGCAGGGCGCGATGGGGTTCGAGGATGGGCTCCACATGGGCGCGCAGCCCGGAATCGGCGGCCATGGCCCGGGCCAGTTCCGGGGAGCCCAGCCACTTGCCCAGGTCGCACAGGGCGGCGTCCTCCTGCACGTCGGCACGGGTGGCCGCCGGGTCGGAAAACACGCGCAGCACGGCGTTCATCCAGGCCACGTGGTCGGTCTTCTTCTCGCGCAGGAAGGCCCCCAGGCCCTGGTCCACCTTGACGAAACTCTCGCGGATGCGTCCTGCGGACTCGTGCAGCTCGCGGTGCGGCGCCTCGATTTCGGCCATGAGCGGCGCGATCTGCGGCACGAGCCGCTCGGCGTCCTTGCGCCCGTCCCCGTAATACCATTTGCCGAAGGCGCACTGGGTGGGGTCGAGCTGCACGGCCAGCTCGGTGACCGTTTCGTCGGTGAGGTAGGCCGCCACCTGTTCGGCCCAGACCAGGTGGTCCACCACGCGCTGGGTGAAGTCGCCGCGCAGCCGGTTGCCGCCGATGACCTCCCCCGCGTTGCCGACGATACCGCCGATGCCGACGATGGCCCAGGTCCCCACCCCGGCCAGGAGCGCCAGCACCAGGCCGAAGCCCACGGCGAATTTTCCGCCCAGCCGCAAATCCCGCCAGTTCATCTCTGCCTCCATTCCCGCCGCCCCACCCGGACGGGGGCCATTGCCGGAATGTGCATTATTGCGCAAGCAGGAGAAAAAAGTCAATTCACCATAGCGCTGAAGGGGTATCCCGGGATTTCCCGGTACCCCGCAATGCGGACGAAGGAAACCCGCGCGCGGCTGCGCGACTCTCCCCTTTGATTTTTATGAAGAAAAAAGAAACCAGAAAAAACACCAGCCAGGGGTGGGCCCCCGGGCCGCGCCCGGACGGCGGCGGCCCGGCAGGGGGCAAAAAAGTAGCGGCGGCGGGCCTCCCGTCCCACCGCCGCATCCCGCAACCGGGGAGGCTCCTACAGGCCGAAGTACCGGCAGCCCGCCACCACACCCATGCCCACGGCGACGGTGCCGAAGAAGCTGCGGGTGAGGATGGCCGTGGCAAAGGCCGGAACGGCGGCCAGCAGAAAGATGTTGTCCGGCCCGACGTGCAGGGTGCCGTCGTCGAGCAGGATGCCCTGGGCCAGCATGGCCGAGAGCACCGCCGTGGGCACGAAGCCCAGGAAGCGACGCAGCCCGGGGTGCAGCTCGCGCGAGGCCAGGGCCAGCAGGGGCAGGGCCCGGGGCGGATAGGTGGCCGCGGCCATGCCCAGGATGGTCAGAAAAATCAGCGTCTGGTCCATGCCGACACTCCCGTGGCCAGAGCGGCCGCGCCCAGGGTGGCCAGGATCACGCTCCACGGCCCGGCCCCGGCGGCATGCAGCCACAGGGCCAGCCCCGCCGCCGCCAGACCGGCCAGCACGTGTATCGCGCCGCGCACCTGGCCGACCACCAGGGCGATGAACATGGCCGGCAGGGCGTAGTCGAGCCCCAGGGGCCGCACGTCGGCCACCGCCGTACTGGCCGCGACGCCGAGGATCGTTCCCGCCACCCAGGCGCCCTGGGCCACGGCGTTGATCCACAGCGTTTCGCCCACCCGGGGCGGGCCCTGCATGAACCGCAGGCTGTGCAGGGCGAAGGTCTCGTCGGTAAGCTGGAAGCCGAACCAGGCCAGCCGGGGCGCGGACCAGCCGCGCAGGTGCGGCGCCAGGGACGCGGCCATGAGCAGGTGGCGCAGGTTGACCACGAAGGTCGTGGCCGCCACGGACAGCGGCGAGGCCCCGGCGGCCAGCAGGCCCACGGCGATGAGCTGGGCCGACCCCGCGAAGACCAGCACGGACATGAGCACCGTGTTCAGCGGCGAGAGCCCCGTCTTCAGGGCCAGCACCCCGTAGGCGAAGCCCACGGGCAGGTAGCCCAGCACGATGGGCGCCACCTGGCGCAGGGCCCCGGTCAGGGCCTCGGGCGCCCAGCGCGCCCCGTCCATGGTCGGCATCCGCACGTTCATCCTCCGCAGCCTCCCGCGCGGTCCGCCTTCCGGGTTGCCCCCGCCCCGGCGGGGGCGGCGGGCGAAGTGCGCCGCAACGGGCTTGATTCCAGCACGGGTTCTGTTACCAGAACAGATACAGTTGACGAAAAAAACGACCATAACAGATTGGAGCCTGCCCATGCCCCCCCGCGCGGGAAGCGACGGCTTCCGCTACCAGACCGTGGAGCGCCACGTGCGCGAACTCATCGAGACCGGCGCCCTGCCCCCGGGCAGCAGGCTGCCCTCCCTGCGCACCCTGGCCGCGCGGATGCACGCCAGCATCTCGACCATCAGCCAGGCCTACCTGGAGCTGGAGGCCAAGGGGCTGGTGGAGTCGCGCCCGCGCTCGGGGTTCTATGTGCGCCGGGCCCGGCGGCGCCTGCGCCCGCCCGGGGCGGGCCCCGCACCCAGCGGCCCGCGCGCCGTGACCCGGGGCGCGCTCATCGGCACGGTGCTCGAATCCGTGGGCGACTCGCGGCTCACGCAACTGGGCATCATCTGCCCGGCCAGCGAGCTGCTGCCCGCGCGCCAGATGGCCCGGCTCATGGCCGAGGCCGTGCGCCAGGAGCCCGAGGCGGCCCTGGAATACAGCCCCATCCCCGGCCACCCGGACCTGCGCCGCCAACTGGCCGTTCTCGGCCTGGAGGCGGGCGTGGCCTGCGGGCCCGACGAGGTGCTGGTGACCCAGGGGGCCATGGAGGCGCTGTACATCGCCCTGCGCACCGTGACCCGCCCGGGGGACACGGTGCTCGTGCAGTCGCCGACCTATTTCTGCTTCCTGCAATTGCTGGAGAACCTGCGCCTGCGGGTGGTGGAGGTGCCCTCGCGGGCCGAGGGCGGCATCGATCCCGCCGCCATCCGCGCGGCGCTGGACCGCTTCGAGATCGCGGCCTGCATCCTGTCGGCCAATTTCAACAACCCCGACGGCGCGCTCATGCCCGAGGCGGCCAAGGCCGAGGTGGTGGCCATGCTGGCCCGGCGCGCCGTGCCGCTCATCGAGGACGACGTGTCCGGCGACCTGCACTTCGGCCCCGCCCGGCCCGCGCCCCTCAAGCATTACGACCGCGCGGGCGGGGTCATCCTGTGCTCGTCGTTCTCCAAAACCATCTGCCCCGGCTACCGCCTGGGCTGGATGATTCCGGGCCGGGCCCTGACCAAGGCCCTGGAAATCAAGGCCACCACCAACGTCTGCAACCCGGCGCCCACGCAGATGGCCGTGGCGGCCTACCTGCGGCGCGGGCTGTACGACCGCCACCTGCGCGGCCTGCGCAAGGCCATGGAGGCCCAGCGCGACACCATGCTGCACCACATCGGCATGCACTTTCCCGAGCAGACCCGGGCCACGCGCCCCGAGGGCGGGGCCGTGCTCTGGCTGGAACTGCCGCCCCAGGTGGACGGGGTGGAGCTGTTCTACCGCGCGCGGGAAAGCGGCATCGGCATCGCCCCGGGGTCCATCTTCTCGACCCTGGACCGCTTCCGCAACTTCATCCGCCTGTCCACCGGCGGGGCCTGGAACCAGGATCTGGCCCGGGGCATCGCCGTGGTCGGCGCCATGGCCACCGAAATGGCCGCCCGCGCCCCGGCGGCCCCTCAGCCCTGAGGCCGCCCGGCGCCCACGGGCACCTGGACCTTGATGCGCACGCCGCGCCCGGGTTGGGCCGCCACGTCCAGCCAGCCGCCCAGCAGCCGGGCGCGCTCCTCCATGCTGCGCAGGCCCATGCGCCGGTGCCCGCCCTCGGGCTGGGCCGTCGGGTCGAAGCCCCGGCCGTTGTCGGTAACGCTCAGGATGACCCGGGGGTGCGAGCTCACCAGCCGCACCTCGGCCCGGTCGGCCCCGGAGTGCTTCTCCACGTTGTGCAACGCCTCCTGGGCCAGGCGGTAGAGGTTGATCTCCGCCTCGGGGGCCAGGATCAGACCGTCCATGCCCGCGGCCATGAACTGGGCCCGGATGCCCGTGCGCTCGGTGAACTCGCGGCAGTACTGCTCCAGGGTGCGCACCAGCCCCAACTCGTCCAGGCCCGAGGGCCGCAGGTCGTAGGCCATGTCGCGCACGGCGGTGATGCACTCCTGAAGCCGCGCCGAGAACTCGGCGGCCCGGCGGCGCAGCTCGGGCGAGGCGTCGGGGTGGCCGTCGAAGAGCACGCCCGCCGCGATCTTGAGCGACGACAGGGTCTGGGCCACTCCGTCGTGCAGGTCGCGGGCGATGCGCCCGCGCTCGCGCTCCTGGGTGCGCATCAGCTCCTGGGACAGATGGCGGACGCGCTCGCGGGCGTCCTTCACGTCGGTGAAATCCTCCAGCACGCCGTTGACCAGGACGAACTCGCCCCCGGGGCCGAACACGGCCCGCGCGCCCAGCCGGGCCCAGATGATGCCGCCGTCCTTGCGGCGCAGACGCGTCTCGAACTGGAGCACCTCGCCCTCGGCCCGCAGGCGCCCGAAGAACCGCGCGCGGTCCTCGGGGTCCACGTAGATGCGCGTGGGGATGTCGCGCACGGCGCGCATCAGGTCCTCGGGCGCGTCGTAACCCAGCAGCCGGGCCATGGCCTGGTTGACATTGAGAAATATCCCCTCGGGGGTGCTCTGGTAGATGCCCTCCACGGCGCTCTCGAAAATGCTGCGGTACTTCTCCTGAGCCTCGCGCAGGTGCTCCTGGTTGCGCCGCAACTCGGCGGTCATGGCGTTGAAGGCCCGGCCCAGCTCGCCGAATTCGTCGTCGCAGGGCATGCGCACCACGTGCCTCAGGTCCCCGCGCGACACGGCCTGGGTGGCCTCCAGCAGGGCGCGCACCGGGCGCAGCAACCGGCTGCCCAAAAACCACATCATCAGTAAAACGGCCACCAGGGCCGCAGCCACGGCGGAGAACGGCAGCCCCACGGCCAGGGCGCGCACCTCCTGGCCCAGGGCCCGGCGGGTGTCGCTGACCGGGGCCAGCACCTCGTCCAGGGGCACCAGGACCGCAAGGCTCCAGCCGGGCGCGCTCAGGGGATGGAACGCCGCCAGATGGACCCGCCCGCCCAGGGTCACCCGGCGCGCGCCCTTGTCGCCAGCCACCATGGCCTGGGCCAGGGCACGCACGTCGGGTTCTCCGGAATCCGCCAGCCGGCAGTTCAGGGCCTGGCCGCGCGCGAGCGTGTCCGGCCCGGGCGGGTCAAGGCCCAGGTCCGCCGCGCGCTCCAGGGGCAGGGCGATGGCCGCGCCGTCGCGGCCCAGCAGGATGCCGAAGCCCCGCGTGGCGGCGGAGGCGCCGCCATCGGCCCCGGGCGCGCCGCCGAAGCGGTCCTGAAGCACTTCGCGCACCACGCTGTCCAGGGAGAAGTCCAGGCCCGCGACGCCCTGGAAGCGGCCGTCGGAGGTGTAGAAAGGCGTGGCCACGGTGACCACCAGCCCACGGCCCACGGTGTCCTGGTACACGTCGCTCCAGCGCGTGGCGCCCGAGGGGTTGGTGCGCGGCACGGCCAGCAGGAAGCAGGGGTCCTGGCGGTAGTCGTACTCCCAGCGCGGGGCCATGCGGTCCGCCAGATGCACGTTGGGGAAATAGCGGATCACCGCGTCGTCGAGCATGAACCACGCGGCGGCGGCGCCGGGGGTGGTCAGCATGGCCGATGCCAGGGATTTGTCCAAGTGCGACAGGGCGTTGATGCGCAGCCTGACCTCGGGGTCCAGGGTGTCCGCGCCCCAGTAGACCGAGGAAACCAGGGCCTCGGGCGGATTGGCGAAAAGGCCCTTGTCGGGCCGGAAGGTGAAGCGCTCCCGGCCCCAGGCGCCTTGAGCGCCGAACAGCGCCGCGCGCTCCAGGTGGTAGGCCCCGCGCTCGGCCAGGGTCCTGGTCGTGGCGGCGGCGCCGCGAAAGAGGGCCTCGTGGCGCAGGGCCCGCTCGCGCACCAGGGCGAACAGCGCCCGCTGGGCCTGGGCTTCCACGTTGCGCGCGCTGACGCTCACGGAAAAATCGCCCAGGCGGTAAAGCGCGCGCATGGACAGCAGCGACATGACCAGCACCGCCAGGGCCACGGACCCCAACGCCATGAGCATGATGCTTCTGCCCAGCGACGAGCGCAGGAATTGCTTCACATATCCTCCTCCGGACCAGCCCGGCGGGCCGGACACCGGAGCGCGCATCTTCCACCGCCCGGGCCCTTTGGTCAACCAAAGCGCACCGGCGTCTGGACAACGCCGCAGCCCCCCTGTACGCTGCCGGGGCGGAACCCCTGCCCCGCCGAGGAGATTTCCATGCCCGCCCGCTGCCCCTGGGCCCACGGCCCCGCCGAGATGACGGCCTACCACGACCACGAGTGGGGCGTGCCCCTGCACGACGACCAGCGCCACTTCGAGTTCCTGTGCCTGGAAAGCGCCCAGGCCGGGCTGTCCTGGCTGACCGTCCTGCGCCGCCGCGAGGGCTACCGCGCGGCCTTCGCGGGTTTCGACCCCCGGGCCGTGGCCCGCTTCGACGCCGCGCGCAGGGCCGCCCTGCTGGCCGACGAACGCATCATCCGCAACCGGGCCAAGATCGACGCCGCCGTGCACAACGCGGGCCGCTTCCTGGACCTCCAGGCCGCCTTCGGCTCCTTCGACGCCTACGTCTGGCGCTTCGTGGACGGGCGGCCCGTGCAGGGCGCCTGGAGCGCGGACAACCCGCCTCCGGCCACGACCCCGGCCGCCCAGGCCCTGGCGAAGGATCTGAAATCCCGGGGCTTCAAGTTCCTGGGGCCGACCACGGTCTATGCCCACATGCAGGCCGCCGGGCTGGTCAACGACCACACGACGGACTGCTTCCGCCACGACCAGTGCGCTGCCCTGGCCGCAGGGTCCGCCGCGGGCTGACCCCGGCGCCCCTTCTTTCCGGCTGGTATGAGGCTGAACCCTCTTCAATAGACAAGGAGACGATCATGAAGGAAGTCCGCGACAAGGCGCGTGAACTGATGAAAGGCTTCTGCCGGGTCTGCCCCGTGTGCGACGGGCGGGTCTGCGCGGGCGAGGTGCCCGGCATGGGCGGCCTGGGGTCGGGCGCGGCCTTCAAGGAAAACATCGCCGCCCTGGCGGCCCACAAGCTGCGCATGCGCCTGGTTCACGGCGCCACGGCGCCCGACACGCGCACCACCGTCCTGGGGCTGGACCTGGACATCCCCGTCCTGGCCGCGCCCATCGGCGGCGTGTCTTTCAACATGGGCGGCAAGGTCGAGGAGGCCGACTACATCGCGGCCAAGCTCGAAGCCTGCGCCCAGGAGGGCATCGTGGGCTGTACCGGCGACGGCGTGCCCGACTTCATCCACGAGGCCGCCTTCGCGGCCATCAGGAAGGTCAACGGCCGGGGCATCCCCTTCATCAAGCCCTGGGAGGACGCTGAGTTCGACGCCAAGCTGGCCAAGGCCGCGGCCACCGGCGCCACGGTCTTCGGCATGGACATCGACGCCGCAGGGCTCGTGACCCTGGCCAAGATGGGCCGCCCCGTCTCGCCCAAAACGCCGGAGAAGCTGGCCAAGATCGTCGAAAAGGTGCCCGGCAGATTCGTGCTCAAGGGCGTGATGACCGTGGAGGACGCCCGGCTGGCCCTGGAGGCCGGGGTGGACGCCATCGTCGTCTCCAACCACGGCGGGCGCGTGCTGGAGCATGCCCAGGGCTCGGCCGCCGTGCTGGCCGAAATCGCGGCCTTCGTGGCCGGACGCATGGCCGTGCTGGCCGACGGCGGCATCCGCTCGGGCGGCGACGTGCTCAAGATGCTGGCCCTGGGCGCCGACGCCGTGATGATCGGCCGCCCGTTCAGCGTGGCCGTCATGGGCGGCCTCAAGGACGGAGCCGCGCAGTACATCCGCCAGATCAAGTCCGAGCTGGCCTCGGCCATGGTCCTGACCGGCTGCGCCAGCGTGGCCGACGCCGGGGCGGACATCCTGGCCTCCTAGCCGACCCCGCGCCGCACCGTACAACGTCGAGGGACGGCCACCCCATGCGGGGGGGCCGTCCCTTGTCGTTCATGGCATTGCGGCGCGCGGCGCGCCACTGCGGGCCAGCGCTCCTTCAGGGCCGCACTACCCCAGGACCGCGCGATGGACCCGGGGCGCGCTGCGCTGCACGGTGCGCGCGTAGCGCACGGCGGGGTGGCCGAAGGTCATGCAGTACCCGGGGCCGTGGTCCGCCGGGATGCCCAGGGCCGGACGCAGCTCCGGGGCGATGACCGTGAGCGCCAGATGGACGAGCCCGTTCCACAGCGTGCCCAGGCCCAGGCCCGTGGCCAGCAGGTCGAAGGTCGCCAGGGCGATGTGGCAGTCCACCTCGGGGGTGGGCCCGGCGGCGGGGCTGGTGGCGATGAGCAGATGCGGCGCGTTGCGCAGCAGCACGTCGACCCCCTTGCGCTCCCACAGGTCCACGAAGCCGGTGAAAAATTCCAGGCGCGGAGGCAGGCTCCCGTTCCGGGCGGCCCGGGCGATGGCCTCCAGGCAGTGCCCGCGCAGCAGGGCCACCTGCTGCGGGCCGTCCACCACGGTCAGTTGCAGGGCGCGGTTGTTCACGCCCGTGGGCGCGTGGCCCACGGCGCGCAGCAGCCGCTCCAGCATCTCGGGGGCCACGGGCTCGGCGGTGTAGCGACGCACGCTGCGCCGCCCCATGACCAGGGTTTCCAGGGCTTCGGGGTCGGGCAGGGCCCCGGCCAGGGGGCGGCTGCGGGCCGGGTCCTGCCCCATGACGGACAGCGCGCCCGTGGGGCACACGGCCAGGCAGTGCCCGCAGTCGATGCACTGGATCTCGCGCCCGGGCACGGCGGCGGGCAGGCCGTCGCCCGTCCCGCCGTCCAGCGCGATGCACAGGTAGGGGCAATCGGCGGCGCATTCGCCGCACCGGATGCATTTGTCGGCATCCACGCGCAGGTCGAGCATGGCGGGCTCCCGGGCTGAAGGATGAAGGATGCCTCTGCCCTTAGCACGTCCGGCCCCGGGGCAAAAGGGCCGTGCGGGGCCTCAGCGCGGGGCCGCGGCCAGGAAGGGGCGGCTCGCCAGCCAGTCCTCGGCGCAGGCCAGCACGCCGCGCGCGTCCATCAGGGCCACGGCGCGGGTCATGACCAGATACCCGGCTTCCAGGCCCAGGGCGGCGGAGCCTTCGAGCAGGCCTTCCTGCACGGCCCCGGCCAATTCGCGTTGCAGGGCGTAGCTGGGGATGGGCGCCAGGGGGTCGCGCAGTTCCACGCTCAGGCGACAGGCGTCAACGTCCACGGAGTTCCAACCCCGGCAGGCCAGGGGCCGTGCCGCATGCACGGCGCAGGCCCCGTCGCGCAGGAAGGCGCAGGGCGTCAGGTGGCGGATGTCGCCCAGCTCGCGGCGGGTGCGGCCACGGATCACGTCCAGCAGCCCGGCCACGCGCCCGGCGGCGGCCGCGCGTTCCTCGGACGAAAAACGTTCCAGCACGTGGATGCCCAGGTACAGGGCCTCGGGCGGGGTCAGGGACACCTGGTTGAAACAGCAGTGCAGGCAGCCCCGGGCACAGGCCACGGGCGGATCGAAGTCCAGCCCGAGCAGTACGTCGTCCAGGGCGGCATAGGCCTGCTGCACGGCCTCGCACAGGCCGCGCACGCCGGGCCCGGAATCCACGGCCCCGGCCAGGGCCTGGGCGCAGCCCCGGCGCAGGCGTCGCGACAGGGCCTCCTGGGCCGGGGTCAGCCCGTCGCCCCGGGTCGGGGGGACCACTGGGGGCACAACGCCCTGCCCCGGGTGCGCACCCGCCGGGCGCCGCACCGCCGCCTTGCCGCCACGCATGAACCGCCTGGACCGTGAACCCATGGGCACCCTGCCGGGAGAGGATCGGCCGTCCGGACGGAGCCGGAGCCTGGCCGGGCACACCCACGGAGGCAGTGTTCCAGAAAGGCATTTAGGGCAACGCGCCCCCCGCGCGCAACAGATTTTCGCGCACCCGGGACGGGCCGCCCGGCGGGGGCTCCGGGTCGCCGCGCCCCCCGGCCTAGCCCAGGCGCCGCCGGAAAAACCACGAGGCCAGGCTCAGGGTGACCACGGCGATGGGCACCAGGGGCCAGACGACCTCCAGGACCATGCCCGGCGACATGCCCTTGAGCAGCACCCCGCGCACGGCCACCAGGAAATAGCGCAGCGGGTTGACCTGGGAAACCAGTTGCAGGAACGCGGGCATGGTCTCGATGGGCGTGGCGAAGCCCGACAGGAGCATGGCGGGAATCATGAAGCTGAAGGTGCCAAGGATGGCCTGCTGCTGGGTCATGCACAACGAGGAGATGAACAACCCCACGCCGACCACCGAGAGCAGGAACAGGAACTGTGCCAGCAGAAGCACCGCGAAGGACCCCCGGAAGGGGATGTCGAACAGCAGGATGGCCGCGGCCACGATGAGCAGGCCTTCGGTCATGCCCAGGAACATGGCCGGGATGGTCTTGCCCGCCAGAATCTCGCGCGGGGACAGCGGCGTGACCAGAATCTGGTCGAAGGTGCCCAGTTCGCGCTCGCGGGCCACGGAGAGCGCGGTGATGATGAGCCCCACCACCATGGTCAACATGCCGATGAGATTGGGCACGGTGAACCACAGGTAGTCGAGGTTGGGGTTGAACCACGCGCGGACCACCAGCCGCGCCGGAGGCCCGACCTGGCCGCGCCGCGCGGCCAGATCGGCGTTGTAGCCGTCCACCACGGCCTGGATGTAGCCCTGGACGATCTGCGAGGTGTTGGAGCGCCGCCCGTCGAGCAGGACCTGGGCCGTGGCCGGGCGCCCGGCGGCCACGTCGCGCGAAAAGCCCTGGGCCAGCACCAGCACGGCCATGGCCCGTTCGTTTTCCAGCTCCGGCGCCACCTGGGCCATGCCCGCCAGATGGCGCACGCTGGCGAAGTACGGCGCGGCGGTGAAGCGCTGGGCCAGTTCCACCGCCGCCGCCCCGCCGTCCTGGTCCAGTACGGCGAGGTCCACGGCCTTCACGTCCAGTGTGGCGGCGAAGGAGAACAGGGCCAACTGCATGAGCGGCGGCACGATGAGCACCGCGCGGCTCTTGCGGTCGCGCAATACGGCCAGCAGCTCCTTGACGACCAGGGCCCACACGCGTCCGGACATCAGTCGATCCTTTGCGCCGAGCGCCACAGGGTCAGGCCCAGGAGCACGGCGGCGATGGCCGCCATGCCGCCCATGTTGGGCAGAAGCTGGCTCCAGGCGTCGCCCACCAAAAAGAGCGTCTTCAGGGCCGAAACGAAGTAGCGCGCGGCGATGGCGTGGGTCAGCAGGCGGATGGGCCAGGGCATCCCGGCGATCTCGAACACGTAGCCCGACAGGAAATAGGCGGGCAGAAAGGCCGAGAGGATGGCCACCTGGGCGGCCACGAACTGGCTGCGGGCCACGGTGGAGATGAACAGCCCCAGGCCCAGGGCCGAAATCAGGAACACCGCCGAGACAGCGGCCAGGGCGCCCAGGGAACCCCGGAAGGGCACGCCGAACACGCCCAGGGTCAGGCCCAGGCAGATGCCCAGGGCGGCCATGCCCAGCAGGAAATAGGGCGCCAGTTTGCCCACGAGCATTTCCAGGCCCGTCACCGGCGTGGCCAGCATGGCCTCCATGGTCCCGCGCTCCCATTCGCGGGCGACGACCAGGGCCGTGAGCAACGCGCCGATGAGGGTCAGGTTGATGGCGATGCCCCCGGGCAGCAGGCTGTTCAGGCTTTGCAGGTCCTGGTTGAACCAGGTGCGCGGCGCCAGGGCCACGGGCGGGGCGAAGTCCGTTCCGGCCTCCCGGGCGCGCAGGGCCATCCAGGTCAGCCACACGCCCTGGGCGTAGTTGCGCACGAAGGTGGCCGTGTTGGGCTCCGCGCCGTCCACCAGGATCTGAAACGGCGCCTGGGTGTCGGCCCGGGCCAGATCGCGGGCGAACGTGCGCGGAATGACCACCACCCCGCGCAGCCCGCCGGTGGTCAGCGCGCCCTGCATCTCGCGGCGGTCGCGGCCCAGGCGCACGGCAAAGGAGCGCGAGGCCGAAAAGGCCCCGGCCAGGGAGCGCGCCTCGGGCGAGGAATCCTCGAGCACCACGCCCAGAGGCACGCCCTCCAGGTCCAGATTGGTGGCATAGCCGGACAGAAGCGTCAGGAACACGGGCAGGATGAAGCCGATGAGGATGGACGAGGGGTCGCGCACGATCTGCAATCCCTCCTTGCGGGCGATGGCCCACATCCGGCGCAGGGCGGCCCTCACGCGGCCTCCCGCCCGGCCTCGTCGCGTCCGACCAGGGTCACGAAGGCGTCTTCCATGGACGGGTCGGGCAGTCCGGGCCCGCGCACGCCGTCCTTGAGGTCGTCGGGCGAGCCCGAGGCGATGATCCGCCCGCGATAGACCAGCACGATGCGGTCGCAGTACTCGGCCTCGTCCATGAAATGGGTGGTGACCATCACCGTGACCCCGCGCTCGACCATGCCGTTGATGTGCGTCCAGAACTCGCGGCGGGTGATGGGGTCCACCCCCGAGGTCGGTTCGTCCAGGAACAGCACGGGCGGCTCGTGCATCACCGCGCAGGCCAGGGCCAGGCGCTGCTTGAAGCCCAGGGGCAGCGCGTCGGCCGAGGCGCCCAGGTACGGCTCCAGGGCGAAGGTCTCGACCATGCCCGCCACGGCCCGGCGGCGCGCCTCGCGCCCCAGGCCGTAGACCCCGGCGAAGAATTCCAGGTTCTGGCGCACGGACAGGGTGCCGTAGAGCGAAAACTTCTGGGCCATGTAGCCGATGCGCGCGCGGGCCTTGCCGCTGGCCTTTTCCAGGCTCAGGCCGTCCACCAGGGCCTGGCCCGAGGTGGGCCGCAGCAGCCCGCACATCATCTTGAAGATGGTCGACTTGCCCGCGCCGTTGGGGCCCAGCAGCCCGAAGACCTCGCCGCGCCGGATGGCGAAGGACACTCCGCTGGCGGCGGTGAAGGCGCCGAAGCGCTTGGTCAGTTCGCGGGCCTCCACGGCGCTGCCCGGGGCGGCCTCGCGGGGGCGCATGGCCTCGGCCAGGGGCGACACGCCCCCGGGCCCGCCGCCGAGCACGTCCACGAAAGCGTCCTCGAAGCGCGGAGGCACTGGCTCCAGGCCCGCCCCGGGCCCGGCGCGCAGGGCGTCCACGTCGGGCGGCGCGGCGCCCTCGGCCAGCACAAGGCGCACCGCGCGGCCCTGGATGACCCCGTCGGCCACCCCGGGCTGGCCCAGGGCCCGGCGCAGCACGGCCCGGCGGCCCTCCTGAATCCCGCGCAGGGCGAAGGACCGCCCGGCGACCCGCGCCGTCAGTTCGCGGGGGGGGCCGAAGAACAACTGCCGCCCCTGGGACAGCAGCAGCACCCGGTCACAGGCCTCGGCCTCGTCGAGGTACGACGTGCTCCAGACCACGCCGATGCCCTGCCCGGCCAACTCGCGGACCATGCGCCACAGCTCGCGGCGCGAGATGGGGTCCACGCCCACGCTGGGTTCGTCGAGCAGAAGCAGTTCCGGGCGGCGGATCATGGCGCAGGCCAGGCCGAGCTTCTGCTTCATGCCGCCCGACAGACGCCCGGCGAGGCGCGCGGTGAAGGCTTCCAGGCCCGTGAAGCCCAGCAGCCGGGCGAACACGGCGCCCCGCTCGGCTCCGGGCAGGCCGCGCACGTCGGCGTACAGCCGCAGGTTCTCGCCCACGGTGAGGTCCTCGTAGAGCCCGAATTTCTGAGGCATGTAGCCCAGGCGGCCGTGGATGGCCTCGGCCTCGCGCCCGGGGTCGCGGCCCAGCACGCGCACCTCGCCGCCGTCGCGACCCAGCAGCCCGGCCAGGATGCGAATGAGCGTGGTCTTGCCCGCGCCGTCGGGGCCCACCAGCCCGGTGACCACGCCCGGAGCCACGTGCGCGCTCACGCCGTCCAGGGCCGGGGGCCCGGCCGGGGCAAAGGTCTTGACCAGCCCGGCGACCTCCACCAGGGGGGCCGGGGGAGCCGGGGCCGCGCTCATGGGCGGGCGTCCGGGGCGTCCGGGGCCGCCGGGGCGGCGGGAGCGTCCGCGCCGCCCGAAGGCAGGGTCACGGTGACGGGCATGCCCTGGCGCAGGCCGTCGTCGGCGTCCTCGACGACGATGCGCAGACGATAGACCAGATCCGTGCGCAGGGCCTCGGTCTCCACGCTCTTGGGCGTGAACTCGGCCACCGGGGAGATGAAACCCACCCGGCCCGCGTAGGGCGCGTCGGGGCGCGAGTCGGTGGTCACCTCCACGGCCAGCCCGGGGTGAACCAGCCCGAGCCGGGCCTCGGGCACATAGGCCCGCACCCAGACCGGATGGTCCAGCGAAACGACCAGCACCGTGGACCCGGCGGCGATCATCGCCCCGGGCTCGCGCACCCGCGAGAGCACCGTGCCCGCCGAGGGCGCCGAAAGCACCGTGTCGGCAAGATCCGTCGCGGCGGCGGCCACGGCGGCCTCGGCGGCGCGCAGGTTGGCTTCGGCGGCCTGCACGTCCTCGGCGCGGTAGCCCGTGACCTGGAGGCGCAGCGCCTTGCGCGCGGCCTCCAGCTCGGCGGCCAGGGCGTCGCGTTCGGCCACGGCGTCCTCGTAGTCCTGGGCGGCGATGGCGCCGTCGCGGTACAGCTCCTGGCGGCGCAGGGCGACGCGCGCGGCGTTGTCGGCCTGAGCCTCCACCTGGGCCACCCGCGCCCGGGCCTGGGCCACCTCCTCGCTGCGGTAGCCGGCGTGCTGCTTGGCCAGGTTGGCCCGGGCGGCGTCGCGCTCGGCCTCGGCCCGGGCCAGGGCGTTGCGGTAGGGCGTGTCGTCGAGCACGGCCAGCACGTCCCCGGTGCGCACGGGGTCGCCCTCGTCCACGCGCACCTCGGCCAGCAGCCCCGGCACGCGCGGCGCCAGCTCCACCTCGCGGATGTCCACATTGCCGTACAGCCGCAGGGCTCCGTTGCCGCCGGGCTCCCGCCCGGCCAGAAACCACCACGCGGCGGCGCTGGCGGCCAGCACCAGCACCGGGAGAATGATCCGCCGTTTCATGACGTTGCCTCCGTGCAGACGGGGGAACAGGATTCGGTCATGGCCTCCACCTGGTCGCAGACGATGCGCGCGATGCACTCCAGGTGCGCGTCGTCCAGGCGGTCGCAGTCCAGGCGCCGCAGGGCCGAGGCCATGGCCATGCGAAAGATGACGAGCTGGCCCATGGTGGCGAAGGCGCGCAGGGTCAACTCCGTGGACTCGGGGTCCAGCCCCGTGAGCCGCGCCAGGAGCACGCACCACATGCCGTGGACCCGCTTGAGAAACCGTTCGTAGAAAATCGGAAAGGCCGAGGTCGGCGCAATCTGCTCCTGGAGCACGATCTGGCTGAAGCTGCGCGCCTCGGGGGTGGCGAGCATGATGCGCACCATGCCGCGCACGGTGGTCCGCAGGGCCGCGAGCACGTCCTCGCGCCGGGCGGCGGGGTCCTGACACACGGCCAGGGCCCCGGCCATGCTGGGCCCGACCTGGGCCAGCATCACGTCCACGATATGCCCCGCCACGGCGTGGTAGAGGCCCTCCTTGCCGCCGAAATGATAAGGGATGGCCCCGAGGTTGGCTCCGGCCTCGGTGGCCAGCGCGCGGGTGCTGGTGGCCTCGAAGCCGTGCAGGCCGAACAGGCGCACCCCGGCCCCGATGAGCCGCTCGCGCGTTCCGGCCCGGGCCGCCGGAGCCGCGCCCCGGGGGCCGGACGCCGTCATATCCTTGTCCATGTGCTCGTCCATGTCCTGTTCCATGCAGAAGTCCTGCCAGCGCTTCGTCCGCCGGGGCGCCGGAGCATCCCGGGCCACCCGGGGAACCCCTGGATTCCCTGGGTTCTCCGGATTCTCCGGGCACCGGGCCCTTCCCGGGCTTTCCCGGCCGCGCGGCGCTGATCGTTTGCCGCCCAGGCGACGTTTCCAGGGCGCCCTCCCCGTTCCGTCACCCGACTCCCGCCTCTTTATTCATACGAATGAATGATTCACGGAACACTGTCAAGCACTTTTCGGTTTCCTTCTCCGCCCGGAGGCGGACCGGGCGGGACCGTGCCGCACCGCGACGCGGCGCCCCGGGGGGGGGAACAGTGCCGCGCGGCATCCCGCCGGGGCAGGCCCGACACGCGCGTGCCGCCGTTCACGCCGTGCCTTGCCTGCGCGCCCCCGCCCTGCTACTGCGGCCTCGCGCCCGCCCGCTCCGGGCGAGGCCCAAACCGAAGGGAGGCATCATGGACGACATCCTGGCCCGGGCCGAGGCCGACCAGGCCCGGGCCCGCGAAGTGCTGCGCACAACGGGCGTGGTCGCCGCCTGGGAAAGCGTCGGCGCCACAGTGAACCTCGTGGGCTCCCTGCGCACCGGGCTGCTGGTGCGACACCGCGACATCGACTTCCACATCTATTCCGACCCGTTGCGCATCGAAGACAGCTATGCGGCCATGGCGCGCATCGCCGCAGCGCCCGGGGTGTCGCGCGTGCAGTTCGCCAACCTGCTGGACGCCGAAGACCGCTGCCTGGAATGGCACGCCTGGGCCCGCGACGCGGTGGGCGACGAGTGGCAGATCGACATGATCCACATGCCCAAGGGCTCGCCCTGGGACGGCTACTTCGAGCGCGTGGCCGAGCGCATCTCCGCACGGCTGACGCCGGAAACGCGCCGGGCCATCCTGGAGATCAAGGCCGCCGTGCCCGAAGGCGGGAAGGTCATGGGCATCGAGATCTATCAGGCCGTGCTGCGCGACGGGGTGCGCGGCTGGGCGGAATTCGCGCGCTGGCGTACGGCCAATCCGGCCAGCGGCATCGTGGAGTGGATGCCCTAGCGGGGCAAAAGAAAAGGGGCCCGGCACCATGCCGGGCCCCCAGAACGGCGGAGGGCCGGGGCCGCGGCGCAAGCCGCAGGCCTGGAAACGGGGTCGGATCGGCGCCATCGTGGAGGTCGGACGATGGTGCCGGGGCGACCCCTGCCCCTGCCCCGCGCGTCGGGCGGTGCGGTCCGTGCCTGTCGCCGCAGGCGCGGGCGCGTTGCCCGGTCGGCGCCGTGCGCAGGGATGCGCGCCCTGCGCCCGTGCCACGTGTGAACAAGAGCCATCCGGCGATGGCCCCGGCCCCGGGTGGCGGGCTATGCCCGGCGGAACCCACCCGGGGCCGGGTTGCCGCCCCCGTGGGGAGGGGCGGCGCCGGAAGCGCCGAGCCGCGTTGCACGGCCCGTGCGCCGACCACTCGCCTGCCGCGCTGCGGGCCCGAAGGCCCCGCTGCGGCCCGGCGCGCCCCTCCCCCGGGCACGGCGGGAAGTCCGAAGGGAAGGGCGACGCCGGAACGGCGGATGGAACAGTGTGTCTAAATCCGCCCGGCCACCTTCTCGGCCCAGGCGGCGATGTCGTCGCGGTCGGGGTCGCCGTCGATCTTCAGGGAATCGACCACGACGTTGGCGCCCATGGCCCGCAGCTTTTCCTCGATTGCGTCCACGGCGCCGCAGAAATGGGTGTACGAGGAATCGCCGCAGCCGAACACGGCGGTCTTCCTGCCGCCCAGGCCGGATTTCTCCAGGGAATCGTAGATCGGGATGAAGTCGTCCTGCAGTTCGATGTCGTCGTCGCCCCAGGTGGAAGAGCCCAACAGGACGATGTCGTACGCGCCGCCCAGAGCCTCGGCTTTGGTGTTGGCGGCGTTGACCACCTCGGCGTCGAAGCCCTTGGCGGCCAGGGTCTTGGCGATGTATTCCGCCGTGATCTCGGTGTTTCCGGTGGTGGAACCGTAGACGACAAGCGCGCTTGGCATGGTCATTTCCTCGCTGTATCCGTTTGCGGGCGCCCCCCTGGCGCCCGTGTGTCATGCACTGGTTGTTTTGATATTGAATTTCATTTTCAAAATCAAGCACTGTTTTCGCTTTCCCCGCATTTTTCTCACAAAGGCACGGATGGCGCGGCTTGCCGGGCGAAACCCAGGTGCGGGGCGGCCCTCCCCGGGGCGAAATCATAGTCCGAGGGAACGCAGGATGCCGGACGGCAAGTCGCAAACACAAGACCCCGGCACCGGGAGGCGACAGGCGGCAAAGCAAAACCAGCATGGACCAAAGACGCGGGCGAGGGGCACGGGCGCGGCAGCCCTGCCGCGGACGGAACCAGGGGGAGGCCGTCCACATTCACGACGCCGGGGGCGCGGCGGCCGGATGCGGGCGGGGCTCTGCGCCCCGGTGCGGCAGCCCGGGCGAAGAGCAGACGCGGGAAAAGAAGCCCCCAGGGCGGTGAACCCGCGCGCCCGGGCCTTGCGCCCCCGCCCGGGGCGGGCCGGGGCGCAAGGAAAGCCGGACTCCCGAAGCGGACGCGGCAGGGCTCGCGGGCGGGGCGCTGCGCCCCGCCCGCGAGCCCGCCGACTACAGCACGATGTCTTCCAGCGGCTTGCGCACGTGCGCGCCGGGCGCGCCCGGCGCGGGGTGGCCCACGGCCAGCAGGCCGACGATGCGCAGGTCCGCGCCCAGGCCCAGGCGTTCCTTGATGCGTGCCTCGTCGAACATGCCCACCCAGCAGGTCCCCAGGCCCAGTTCCACGGCGCGCAGCATGATGAAGGCGTTGGCGATGCCCACGTTCATGGCCGCCGCGCCGAAGCGGGCCGCCTCCATGGCCTCGGCCTCGCGGCGCACGTAGGCGTCGATGCCGTCCATGGTGTCGCCCCGGATCAGGCCCTTGTCGCGGTAGAAAAAGGCGCTGGCCTGGGAATCGCGCACGTAGCCCGCCAGGTCGGCGCAGCAGACGATGATGGCCCCGGCCCCGGCCAGCCAGCTCTGGGTCCGCGAAACCTCCCTGCTCCCGAACCACTGGAGCAGGGCCGAATCCCGCACGGCCTTGTAGCGCCAGGGCTGGGAATTGAGGCTGGAAGGCGCCAGCCGCGCGGCCTGGAACAGGGCTTCCAGTTCCTGCGCGCTCACCGCCTCGCCGGTAAAGGCGCGCACGCTGTGGCGCTTGGCGATGGCGTCCATGACGCCCGGATGTTCAGGGGTGTTCATGTTTCGACTCCTTGCTTTTCCGAAAGGCTTCCGCCTGCCGCCAGGGGGCCCGCACCTCAGCGGCCCCGGGCGCGCAGTTCGTCCACCTTGATTTGGATCATGCCCAGGTGATAGGCCGTGTGGGCCAGGGCCCCGGCGGCGCCCCAGGCGGCCTGGGCGTCGCGGGCCGCGTGGCGGGCCACCGCCGCCTCCAGGGCCTCGAAGCCCTGGGCCAGCCGTGCCCGCAGCGCGCGCCACTGGTTCTCGTCCACCTCGCCCTGGGCCCAGCTCCGGGCCCAGTCGTATTCCACGTCGCGCACCCCGCCGATCCACTCGGCGAACACGTCGAGGCTGAAGGCCACGTGCAGGGCGTGGCGGGCCACGGAAGTGCCCGCCACGGGCGTGGAGGCCTCGGCGGCGGTCAGCCCCGCCAGCAGCGCCACCAGCCCGCCCTGCCCGGGGTCCAGGAAAGCCCCGGCCTCGCCCGCGCCGTGGAAGCACTCGCGCAGGACGCTCACCAGGGCGGCAGGCGCCAGGGCCGGGCCGGAGTTTCGGTTCGTCCCGTCATTCATGATCGTTCTCCCGCGCACGGCGCCACGTTTCAGCTCCGGGCCAGTTCGGCGGAAATGATGCGGGCGGTGCGCATGACCCGTTCGGCGACGCCGACCACGGCCTGGGGGTCGATCTGCAACCCCGACAGGGTGATGGTCGCCACGCCTTGTTATGGATGAAGACCGGCGAGGGCACGCAGGGCATGCGCGCCTTGAACTCGCGGTCATCAACGGCATAGCCCTGGCGGCGGACCTTGTCGAGTTCCGCCGTCAGGAGGGACAACAAGGTGAAGATTTCGTTGCTTCTTGCCTCGCTCCGCGAATTCCCTTACCGTTTTTCATCTGGGCACCCCGCGCGGGCCCGCCCGGATCAACGCAACACAGGCCAACGCCATACCCAGCCGCGTTGCCCGTGGAGACGCCGGGACGTTCTCCCCCTGACCGGGGCCAGGAGCCATCCGTGACCATCGCCGCCCCCTCCCCCTCCCAACGCCTGAGCAGGCAGATCCTCATGCGGGTTCTGCTGCTGGGAGTCATGGCCATCACCGCCGCGACGGTGACCTGCTATCTGCTGGTCTACAGCCAGAGCAAGGAAAAGACGCTCGCCTCCCTGCGCGAATACATGTTCGAGCGCAAGCAGCTCGAAGAGCGCGTGTTTCTCGACGCCGCCGCGAGCCTCGACCTTTTCCGCGACGAATTCATGCGGCTCTACCTCTCGGACATCGACTTCTCCGACGACGACTTCTGGAGCATGTATTTCGTCGATGGCCGCGGCGCCACGCGCATGAAGGAAAAATTCTTCAACGAGTCCATCGGGAAGCCCCTGGGGCGGTCCTGGGGCGTCACAAGCTTCATCGGCAACAACCAGCCCGTGGACGACCACGACTTCAAACGCCGCCTGCTCATCGCCTACACCCTGGTCAACCGCTACGGCCCGGCCTGGGCCGCCACGGGCGCGCTGCATGCCAGCTACCCCGAAAACGCCATCACCATCTTTTCGCCCGAGGCCCCCTGGGGCCTCCAGGCCCGGCCCGATCTGCCCATGAACGAACTGGGCACCATCAAGGCCACCCTGCAATCCGAAAACCCCGGGCGGGTCCCGGTCTGGACGGGGCTCTACTACGACGAAACCGTGGACCTGTGGACCATCACCTACGAACTGCCCGTGGATCACGAGGGCCGCCACCTGGTGAACCCCAGCCTCGACGTGCACCTGGATTCCATCGTGAACCGTCTGGAACGCGACTCCCAGGCCGGAACGTATTCCTTCATCCTGAGCCGCAGCGGCTACCTCATCGCCCACCCGGGCGAGCTGAAAAACGAACTCAAGCGCCAGGGCCAACTCTCCCTGGAAAAGCTCGCCAACCCCGACCTGAGCCGCATGTACCGCACGCTGGCCCGGGCCGAACCCGACGAGGGCGGCATCAGCGTGGTCGAAGACGCCGAGGGCGGCAATTATCTCATCGCCGCGACCCTCTCCGGGCCGCAGTGGTGGCTCGTGACGGAGCACCCCAAGCACAGGATCGCCCAGGAGGCGCATCAGGCCTCGCGTATCGTCCTGCTCTTCGGTTTCCTGCTCTTCGTGGCTTATGCCGTCACGGTGTATGTCGTCATCGCCCGGCACGTGAAGGGCCCCCTGGAAAAGCTGCAACGCGCCACCGCCCTCGTGGCCGACGGCGAATACGAAACGATCATCACCTCGCCCCGGGCCCTGCCCCTGGAGCAAAGAAACGAGATCGGCCAGCTTGCCGGAATGTTCCTGGACATGTGCCGCAAGGTGAACCACGTGCAGACGAACCTGCAGGAGCTGATCGCCAGCCGGACCCTGGAACTGGAGGCGGCCAACGCCCGGCTGCGGGAACTGAGCCTGCTGGACGGTCTGACCGGCATCCACAACCGCCGTTCCTTCGACCGCGACCTCGCCGCCGTGTTCGACCAGAGCCAGCGCGGCGACGGGTCCTTCTTCCTGCTGCTCATCGACATCGACCTGTTCAAGGACTTCAACGACACCCACGGGCACACGGCGGGCGACGAGGCCCTGCGCACCGTGGCCCGGATCGTGGCCCAGGGCATCCGCGGGGAGGACCGCGCCTACCGCTACGGCGGCGAGGAGATCGCGGTCATCCTGAACGGCGCGGACGCCGTCGCGGCCCACCAGTGCGCCGCGCGCATTGTGCGCAGCGTGCGCGACGCGGGCATCGAACATGGCGGCAATCCCCACGGCGTCGTCACCATCAGCGCCGGTTTGGCGGGCTACGCACCCCACCTGCGAAGCGCAACGGACATGATCGACGCCGCCGACGCCAGCCTCTACGCGGCCAAGGCCGCAGGCAGGAACCGCCTGGAAGGCGGCTTGCCGGAGTAACGCCCCGGTCAGCAAGCAATGAAAGGGGCCCAGGCTGACAGCCTGGGCCCCCTGGTTTCCCGGATTGCGGAACGCGACGCAGCCTAGGCGTGGGCCCGGACCGCTCCGGCCTGAGCGACCGGCGGAGCCTCCACCCCCACGGCGACCACGTCGGCGAGGTCCGTCGAGGAGAAGACGCGGTCCACATCGAGCACGATGAGGAACTGCTCGCCCAGGTGGGCGATGCCCTTGATGAAAGCCACGTCCACCACCGCACCCATGCGCGGGGGCGGCCCGATCTGGTCCGGGGCGAGATCCACCACCTCCTGCACCGAATCGGCCAGGGCGCCCAGTTCCACGATTTCCCCGCCGCTTTTGACCTCGGTGATGATGATGCAGGTGTTCACGCCGAGTTGCGTCTTGCTCATGCCGAACTTGAGGCGCAGGTCCACCACGGGCACGGCGTGGCCGCGCAGGTTGATGACCCCGCGCATGAACTCGGGGGTGCGCGGGATGCGCGTGATGTTCTTGTCGTCCAGGATTTCGCGCACCGACGAAATGCCCAGGGCGAACAGTTCGTCGCCCAGGGTGAACGTCAGGTGCTGGTCCAGTTCCGCCTGGAGAATGTCAGCCATGATGCCTCCCGTTTAGAAACGCTCGAAGGCGTCATCGCTGTCGTCGTGCGCGGCCATGTCCAGATTCACGCCACCCGCCTTGGGCAGCGCCTTGGGCCGGGCCGGGGTCGGGTGCGCCGGGTGGGTCACGGCGATGACCTTGGCCCGGGCGGCCTTGCCCGCCTTGGCGCGCAAGGTTCCCGCGCCCGCCGTGTCGTTGATGCGGAAGAAGCCCATGGTGGACATGAGTTGCTCGGCCTGGCTGGACAGTTCCTCGGACGTGGAGGCCATCTCCTCCGAGGCCGAGGCGTTCTGCTGCACCACCTGGTCCAGTTGCAGCACGGCCTTGCTGATCTGGTCGGCCCCCGCGTTCTGCTCGTTGCTGGCGGCGGCGATCTCCTGGATCAGGTCGGCGGTCTTCTGGATGTCGGGCACCATCTTGGTCAGCATGACGCCCGCGTTCTCGGCGATCTCGACGCTGGAGCCGGACAGTTCGCTGATCTCGGCGGCGGCGGTGCCGCTGCGTTCGGCCAGCTTGCGCACCTCGGCGGCCACCACGGCGAAGCCCTTGCCGTGCTCGCCGGCGCGGGCGGCCTCGATGGCGGCGTTGAGCGCCAGCAGGTTGGTCTGCCGCGCGATTTCCTCGATGATGGAAATCTTCTCGGCAATGTGCTTCATGGCGTTCACCGCCTGGGACACGGCCTGCCCGCCCTCCTGGGCGTCACGGGCGGCCTGGACGGCGATCATCTGGGTCTGCTTGGCGTTTTCGGCGTTCTGGCGAATGTTCGCGGCCATCTGCTCCATGGACGAGGAGATCTCCTCCACGCTGGCGGCCTGCTCCGTTGCGCCCTGGGAGAGGCTCTCGGACGAAGCCGACAGCTCCTCGCTGCCCGAGGCCACGTTTTCCGCCGCCGACTGGACCTCGGCCACAACGTCGCGCAATTGTTCGCTCATACGCTTGATGTCGGCGTAGACGCCGATGTAGCGGATGTCGTCACGGAACTGCATGGTCAGGTCGCCCTCGGCGATCTTTCCGGCGATGTCGGCGATGATCATGGGCTCGGTGCCCAGTTGGCGGGTGATGACCCGGGCCACCAGGAAGGCCAGCAGCGCGCCGAGAACCACTGCCACGACGTTGCAGACGATGATGATCATCCGCGCCGCGTCATAGATGGCGTCGCCTTCGGAGCTGGCCCGGTCGGCCCCCTCGTTGTTCATGGTCACGAGATGAAGCAGCGCGGCGCTGGCCGTGTCGAACTCCTGGCGCGAATCGCTGCGGATCAGGTCGGTGGCCTCCTCGGTCCTGTTCTCGCGCGACAGGCCCAGAAGACGCTCGTGCTCCTTCATGTATTTCTGCCAGCTCTGATCGAACACCTGGTAGGCCCGCCGCTCCTCGTCGGAGCTGATCAACTTCTCGTAGGCCTCGCGCTGGCTTTGCATCTCGGCGAGGAGTGCATCCATGCGCTGTTCGCAATCGGCCATGGCCACGGTGTCGATGGACAGGATGTGCTCGAATTCCACGATGCGGAAATCCGAACTGAGCGTGTTGAGCTGAGAGGTTATGCGCGTGCTGGGGAGCCAGTTGCCGGAAATCTCCGTGGATTTGTCGTTGACCTCGGCAAGCTGGAACGTGGAGAACCAGCCCAACCCGACCATGATCAGCAAGACAATACCAAACGATAACAACAACTTGCTCATGACCCGCATTTTGATGAACCACTGCATGAACGCGCCTCCATTGGCTTCGAGGGTGTTTTTCGCGAAGGCATCCCGTGCGACAACGCCGCAAAACGCTGTCTGTCCGGCCATGGGGTTGCCGTCCCCTTGCGCTGTGGCCTGTTTCGCTCATGTGGCGACTTTTTGAAGCCACCAGAGATATGCCTTTCCGCAATCGCGTTGCCGTCAGCGGCCCGCAAACGGCGCAGCAGGAGAAGGCCATTCCTGTGTGCGCTGCGACCATGGAAAAGACACGGCGTTCACATGCATCACCATATCAACAGGCTTCAGAATCCTGCACACGCGCATTGCGTACGATGCTGCAATCGAATCAGCCGCGACAATCCATGCTCCCCATGCAGGGGAAGGCGCAAAAGCAATCATCAACGGAATCTGACCACTGTACGCCAACAATAGCATGCCGACCTATTATTGCCGCATTATCCGGATAGCATGCGCAGAGACCCATGTTAACTCTGTTATCAACAGCTTGAAGTCTATATCGCATCATGACAGCACGACGAGATGCACGCTGTGCAAAACTTAAACCTACTTTTTAATCCTTTTATAATTATTCATAGGCAGTACACAGATTCGCACCTCGCAGCGCATAGAAACCAAGCGGTTTCCTAAAAGCTCCCGCAAAAAGGGAAAAAACCATCGCCCCCATTAAGCGACACACAGTTCCGTATACGGCAAATCAGATAGACCGACCAAACCGGATATTTTGAGGCATACTGCATACAAAAGACAAAGTCGCTGGACCAAAAAATCGGTCAGCAATCCCTATATATAGCCATTATGTTTATCATTCTAGTATGATAAACAAGAGCAAATGAAATACTTATAGCCACAATATGAAACCGCATTAAAAAGCAGACAAATTAAAATTCGCTGCCTATTTACCATCTTTATTTCATGAACGATAAAAAATCACTTGGAATAGATTCCTTTTCGTTGCGAACGATGGTTCATGTGCTGCGAAGCGGCAAGGCGACTGAAACAGGAAAATAGTTATAAAAGCCATTGAGCGCTATAGTGTTTTCTGCTCCAAGGCGGCGCCGACATGGACCAAGTGAATTTGTTATATAGACAAAACCGAATAAAATTTTCTTTTCCACAATGCATATTTCCTATTCAAACAGTCTTCAAATATCACGCCCACGCCTTTCTGAAGTGCGCGTTGCGCGCCGCAACGGTGGGCTTCACCCTCTCGCGGCGCGCCGCTTTCGCGCAAACCAAAAAGACGCAGACGGTTCACGGCGCACCTGAAGTCGTGCATTCCGGCGCCACCACCAGCGGGGCCCCCTTCCGGACCCCGGGCAGGGGCAAACCCCGGCGGAACGGGCCGCCAGGCAAACAGGAAGCCCCCGGGGCCCTGGAAGCTCTTGCGATCTTCCAGAGCCCCGGGGGCTCCGAAGCTTGGCGCGGCCACGGTGCGAAGCGCGCGCCCGGACAGGGCGAGGGCTAGATGCCGTCCTCCCGGACCCGGTGCCCCGGTCCGGCGTCCAGCTCCACCTCGTAGGGCTCGCCGGGGCGCTCGAACAGGCACAGGCCGAACTCGTCCGTGCGGCCCTGCCAGAGCAGTGCGCCACCTTCCTTGCCGTAAATCTTCACCGGAATGCCCATGGCCAGGGTGCCGTCGGAGAAGGCTCCCGCCAGTTCGATGGTATTTTCCCCGTCCTCGACCAGGGAAAAGAAGAGGCTGTGCGCCCGGGCCGGGGCGGCCCACAGCAGCGTCAGCAGCGCCAGGGCGATGATGCTCGTCCTCATGATGCGTCCTCCATGGGGTTGACGGTGGCGGCGGGACCGGGGGCGGCATCCGGCGCATTCAGGGGCCAGTGCGCCCGTTGGACGGTGCCGTCCCAGGTTCGGATTTCGACCCACAGTTCGGCCCCGGCCAGGTCCTTGGGCAGGGCCAGGGGGGCGAAGGCCGTGTCGGCCATTCCCTTGGCCTGCACGCCCCGGGCCCGGGAGCCCGGCGCACCGCCGACGCCCACCAGGATGGCCCGGGCCTCGTCGAAGCGCCCGTCGGCGATGCGCGGGAAGACCATGACCCGCGCCCCGGGTTGCAGGGCCGTGCCCGCCGGGGCGCCGGAGGCGCCGGTCCTGCGGGGCGCGGCCATGACCAGCGGCGCGACCTCGAAATCGCCTACGAGCCGCGCGGCAAGCTCCACGGGCGCCGGGCCAGCCGCCGTCCCCGGGCGGCCCCCGGCGGCCCCAAAGCGCGCCATGCCCGCCAGCAGGGCCACCACGATCAGGACGTTGACGTACTTGAAGACGCCCATGGGTCCGCCCCAGGGCTTGACCCAGTTCCAGATTCGCCGCCCGACCCCGGAGGGCGCGGCGGCGCGCAGGCGGCGCAGGTGGATGAGCAGGCCGGACACGACCAGGAAACTGGCCCCCGTGCCACACAGGAACCACAGGAACTTCATGACCGCCTTGGGGAAAGAGCCCCAGGAGTGCGGCACCAGCTCGCCGTGGTGCAACTGGCTCATGGCCTCGAAGAGAAAGCGCGTCACCGGCGCATCCGCCGCCAGGTCCGCGCCCATGATCTCCGCCGTGAACGGGTGCACGTACACGGCGTTGGGGGTGCGGCCCTGGAGGTATTCGCCCCGGTCGCCGTAGATCACGAAGGGCATGTTCAGGTTCAGCGGCGGCATGATCCCGAGGATGGTCATGTCCGGATAGGCCGCGCGTACCGCGTCGACCACCGCCACGCCGCTGGCGCGCCGGGGCGTCTGCGGGCCCAGGGCGTCGAGGTCGGCCTCGGAGAGCCTGGGCGGCACGGGCTGGCTGTCCACCACGTCGGGCACCAGGTCGAACTGGGCCAGGGGGAAGTTGTAGAAGTACCAGGTTCCCGTCAGCCCGATGATGAGCAGGAAGGCCAGGGTCCACAGGCCGATGAAACGGTGCAGCCCGCCGAGCACGACGCGCGCCCCGCCCCGCAGCCGGGGCAGCCTGAAGAACCCGCGCCAGAACTTCCGGTAGGCGATCAGGCCCGAGATGGTCGCCAGCAGCAGCAGCACGCCGGAGAAGTTGACCACGTAGAACCCGAACAACCCCTGGAACAGGACGGCGTGGGCCCGCGAAAGCACGAAGCGCACGGTCACCTCGGGCACCTCGCCCAGAACCTGCCCGGTATACGGGTCCAGGGCCACGGTGCGCTTGGCGCCGCCCGGCAGGACGACATGGGTCGTGGCCGCCGCGCCGGGCTCGTGCACGGCGGTCTCGATGTGGGTGATGCCCATGCCGGGATAGGCGCGCAGCAGGGAGTCGTACAGCGCGCCGGGGTTGACCCGCACGGCCTGCGGGCCCGGAGGCGCCGCGCGCAGGGCGGGGAATACCAGCCGGTCCAGTTCCGGGCCGTACACGGCCAGGGTGCCGGTGACCATGACCACGGTCAGCAGCATCAGGAACCACAGACCGGCGGCCCTGTGGACGATGGTGGCGACGCGCGCCGCGGACCATCCGGCCCGCGACGCACGCGCGTTGTTGCTTGTTTGTCGCATGCGTCCGCCCGGCCCTAGAACGCGTACTTGATGCCCACGCCGAATTCGCGCGGATTGCCGATGATGGCCCGGCCGGAGGCCAGCTCGCTGATCCTGTAGCCCTCGTCGAACACGTTGTTGACGAAGGCGTACACGGTGAAGCCGTCGAACTCGTAGCTGCTCTGGAGGTCGAACACCGTGTAGTCGCCTGCGGAGATGCCGTCGTTGGTGTCCTCGCTCTTGTATTCGCCGACGTAGCGCGCGCGGCCGCCGATCTTCAGGCCCTGCATGATCTCGTAGTCGGCGCCCAGGGAGAGGGTCAGATCCGGGGAACGCATGAACGCCGCGCCTTCGGCGTCGATGCCGCCCGCGTCCTCGAACTTCTTGATCTCGGTGTGCAGCAGGCCGAGCCCGGCGGTCACGTGCAGAGCCTCGGTGACCAGGTATTCGGCGCTGACCTCCAGGCCGTAGCTCTCGGCGTCGTCGGCGTTGGCGATGCCGTAGACCTCGGTGGTGCCCATCATGCCGGCCAGATAGTTCATCTGGTAGTCGGAATACTTGGCGTAGAACAGGTTGGTGTTCAGCAGCAGGCGGTTGTCCAGGAGCTTGGAGCGGGTGAACAGCTCGTAGTTCCAGACGGTTTCCTCGTCGAAGCGGTTGGTGACGCCCGAGGTCCAGATCAGCGTGACGCCGCCGGGGTTGAAGCCGCGCGACACCAGGCCGCCGACGCGGAAGTCGTCGGTCACGTCGTAGCCCAGGACGAACTTGGGCAGCCAGGCCTCGTAGGTCTTGTCGAAGTCGAGGTCCACGTTGTAGAGCGTGCCGCCCGTCGTGGTGCCCCGGCGCTCCTGGCTGTCGCTCTGGTAGCGCAGGCCCACGGTCAGGTCGAGGCGGTCGGTGATGTCGTAGGTCATCTCCGTGTACAGGCCCAGGCTGTCCTGTTCGTCGTCGAAGGTGCCCACGCCGCTCAGGACGTAATTCAGGAACTCATCGCTGGCGGTGTGCTGGTAGAAAGTCGCCAGCAGGCCGGACAGGCCGTTCTCCGGGCTTTTCCAGTGCAGGGTGGTTTCGTTGACCAGGTCGTCGCGGTCGATCTCCGCCCGGCCGTTGCGGTCCACGTCCACATAGCGCACGCTGTCCATGTTCGAGTACGACAGGCGGTTGGACAGCTCCAGGTTGTCGGAGAAGGCGTAGCTCACGTCGTGGGTGCCCGTGTTGGTCACGAGCCGCCGCGAGGGCATGTTCACGGAAATGGCCTTGAGGTCCTCGTAAGGCTCCCTGACGTATTCCGCCTGGGGCCCTTCGTTCTTGGTGCTGCTGAGGGTGAGTTTCATTTTCAATTCAGGGGCGCTCGTCGGCTCCCACAGCAACTTGCCGCGCAGGACTTCGCTCAGGATGGTGTTGGGGTCCGGGCCGTAGTCCTGGGTGGGCTGGATGTCGATGAAGCTGTCGCGACGGCGCAGGTCGGTGGAGAGCAGGATGGCCAGCTCGTCGCCCACCACCGGGCCGGACACCGAGGCCGAAAAACGGCCCGCCCGGTAGTCGCCGACTTCGGCCTGGACCTTGCCGTGGGGCTCGAAGGTCGGGTCGGCGGTGACCACGTGGATGGCGCCCGCAATGGAGTTCACGCCCTGGGAGGTGGTCTGCGGGCCGCGGAAGACTTCCACCCGCTCTACGTCCCAGATGGACGTGGCACCGAAGATGAACTCGTCGTAACTCACAGGCCGCCCGTCCACGGTGATGGTCGCGCGCGGACGCGACCCGCCGAAGAAGGCATAGACGCCCGAAAGCGGACCGCCGGCCTTGACGCCGCGGATGGTCGGGCCCTCGTTGCTGTTGCCGCCCAGGTCCACGTTGGGGATGAATTGCAGGATGTCGTCCACCTCGCGGAAGCCCGGGGAGTTGTCGATGTCCTCGCCGGTGAAGGCCGTGGCCGAGGCCGCCGTCTCGTACAGCGTGCGCGCGGTGCGCTCGCCCGTGATGACCATGGGTTCGAGTTGCAGGCCGCCCCGGGTGTCGTCGGCCCCGTCGGCGCCCTTTTCGCGCACCACCAGCGAGCCGTTGGACGAATAACCGGCCTCAAGGCCGGAGCCTTCCAGAAGCATGCGCACGGCCTCGTCGGCCGTCAGTTCGCCGGAAACGGCGGGGGCCATCCTGTCGCGCAGCAGTTCCCCGGGGGCGACCACGGTCAGGCCGAAGGTCTGCCCCGCCATGGTCAGGGATTCCTCAAGGGGCTGCGCGGGCAGGTCGATGCGCACGGGTTTGCCGCCCTCCTGGGCCAGGGCCAGGGCCGCCGTCAGGACGAAGGCCATGGCAAGGGCCGCCGTCCGCGTTGTGTATCGGGTCGTCATCCTGCTCAAACTCTCCACGTGTGTGTCCTCCTCGACATGGATTCGCGGTGCCGCCACATGGCGGACCTTACGAACAAGACGCGCGGCGCAACCGGGCGGCAACCCGGACGAGGAAAAAAGAAGGGAAAAAAGTGAAAAACGGCTACCGCACGCGGCGCAGGACGATCTCCTGCGCCGTGGCGTCCAGCCGCACGGGGAAGACTTCGGTCAGCGTCTGAAGCAGGCCGTCGATGTCGCCGCTGTCGAAGGTCGCCGTGACCCGCAGTTCGGCCACGTCCTGCTCGGCGATCCTGACCTTGCGGTGCCGGTAGCGGTTGATGTCGGCGGCGATCTCGGCCAGGGGGGCGTCGATGTAGACCAGCAGGTTTTCGCGCCAGGCGCCCACGGCTTCGGGCTGAAGGCTCGCGTCGCGGGTCGCGTCGCCGTCCGCGCGGACGGTGAGCCGCTCCCCGGCGGCCAGGGTCGCGGCCGGGGCCGCCTGGGCGGCGGGTGCCCCGACCGGAGCCGCCGCCTGCGGCGCCTCGTCCACGTGCACGCTGACCACGCCCTCGCGCACGGCGACCTGGGTCTCCCGCGCGCTGCGCCGGACGTTGAAGGCCGTGCCGTGGACGACGATGCGCGTTCCGCCGCCGACGACCTCGAAAGGCCGGTCCGCGTCCCTGGCGACCTCGAAATAGGCCTCGCCGGGGCCCATGCGCACCAGACGCAGCTCCGGGGTGAAGCGGACCTCCACCGAGGTGTCCGCGCCGAGGGTGATGCGGCTGCCGTCGGCGAGGTCCACGCCGCGCGTCCGGCCCACGGCGGCGGTGTAGGTTTCGGGCCCGGCGGGGCCGACACCGGGAATGAGCTGCACGGCCAGCAGCAGCACCAGGCACGCCGCCGCCAGCCCCCCGGCCAGAGGCGCCAGACGCCGCGCGCCGAGGCCGCCGCGCGGGGCCGGGGCCCGGCGCAGCCGCTCGCCTGGGGAAGGTTTGAAGAAGGCCGGATCCAGGGCGGCGGGGTCCAGGTCGCCCATCTCGTCCCAGAAGCGCCGGGCCCGCTCGTAGGCCCGGGCATGGGCCGCGTCGGCCCGCAGCCAAGCCTCGAAGCGCTCCCTGTCCGCAGGAGCGACCTCGGCGTCGGCCATGGTGGCGCGCCACAGGAAGGCGGTCTTCATGAGGGGGTCGGTTGTCCGGGGCACGGCTGTTTCATCCCATATCGCGGTCAGGTATGCAACGCGGCATAGAGGTCGTCCATGGCCCGGGCCACGTGCTTGCTCACGGCGGGCCGCGAGATGCCCAGCCGCCGGGCCGCATCGCCGTGGCTCAATCCCTCCACCCGCGTCAGGATGAAGGCCCGGCGCCGCTGCTCCGGCATGGCGCGCAACACGCTCTGGACGATATCCATCTGCTCCCTTGCTTCCAAGACGCGTTCGGGGGTCAGGGCGTAACCCTCCTCCCCGCCCTGCACCCGGGCGACCTCGGCCTGGTGCCGCGCGGCCACGCGGCTGCCGCGCAGATCGGAGATGGCCAGGTTGCGCACCGTGCGCCACAAGAAGGCCTTGAGATTACCGATGGTCCCGAGGTTGCCCCGGGCGGCGATGTTCTCGAAGGCATGCTGGGCGATCTCCTCGGCCTGGTCCGGGGCGGAGCGGAACTGCGTGCGCACGTAGCGCACCAGGGGCTTGTACTGCCCCAGGTACAGTTCCTCGATGGAGGCGCTGCAATCCAGGCAAAGCGCCTCGGGGTGTTGTTCGCTTTTTTCGCTCACGGCGGCCGTCGGCAGAATCAGAGTGCGTAAATATGAAAATGATTTTCAATCTCGAATAGAGGCATCCGGAAAAAAAGTCAAACCCGACGTGGCGGCGCTTTTTCATGAGCCCGGGCGGGAACCCGGGAGGGAGGCAGGAGATGCGTCCGGGCGGGAATCAGGATGCGGGGCAGGGCATGCGCCCGGACAGGGAACCCCGCCTCCCGCCCGCCGGGCGGCGGGCCGCAGGGCGTGGCCGCGCCAGTCCAGCCGCAGCAGGGCGAAGAGCAGCAGCAGAAAATGGCAGCCGTGGGCCCCGAGCAGCGCGGCCCACACGCCCGGAGCGCCCGCGTGAACCGTGTGGCCCAGCAGCCAGGCCAGGGGCAGCTTGACCAGCCACCCGGCCAGCCCCTGGGCGGCCATGGCATAGCGCGTGGCGCCCGCGCCGGTCATCACCCCGCCGAGAATGTTCGCCGCCACGGCGAACGGAACGGCCCACAGGGCGTAGCCCAGGTAGACCCCGGCGGCGGCGCGCACGGCGGGGTCGGGCGTGGCCAGGGCCAGAATGGGCCCGCGCAGGGCCCAGACCAGCAGCGCCCCCAGGCCGAGCACCGCGCAGCCCAACCCCAGGATGCGCCGGGCCACGGCCAGGGCCAGGGCGGGCCGCCCGGCCCCCAGGGCGCGGCCGACCAGGATGGAGGCGGTCAGGCTCAGGGCGTAGGCGGGCAGGAACAGCAGGGCCTCGATGCGCATCCCGGCGGCAAAGGCGGCCAGCGCGGTCACGCCATCCCCGGGCAGGGCGGCCAGGATGGTGAACAGGACCAGATGGCTGCCCTGCCAGAGAATCTGGGCCATGCCCGCAGGCCAGGCATAGCGCGCCAGCGGCTGCCAGGCCCGGCGCATCCAGGCCCATGGAGGCAGTGCGGCCCGCCGCAGCAGACCCCTGCGCCACAGGTGCCACAGGTTCAGCGCCGCGCCCGCGCCCACCGAGACGACACTGGCCCAGGCCAGGCCCTGGGCACCCCAGCGCGGCAGGCCCCACAGCCCCAGGCCCAACCCGCAGTCGAGCACGGCGTTGGCCGCCGCGACGAGAGCCATGGACCACAGCGGAACCCGGACCCGGCGGAAGCTCTGGAAGATCGCGTTGCTGACCAGGAGCAGATAGTAGAACGGCAGGGCGTACAGATAGACGCCCAGAAAGCGCCCGGCCACGGGCACGGCGGCTTCCGGCACCTGGAGCACGGCCAGCAAGGCGCCCCGAAACAGCCCGAAGGCCAAGGCGGACAGCCCCCCGCAGCCCACGGCCAGCAGGAGCAGGAGCCCGACGTAGCGCCCGACCCGGCGCCGCCGCCCGGCCCCCAGGGACTGGGACAGGACCGCCACGGCCCCGCTGGCCATGGCCGTGCCGGCCACGAGGAAAAAGAAGACGGACACGGAAACGAGCCCCAGGCAGGCCTGGACCTCCGGCCCGATATGCCCGGCGACGACCACGTCCGTGGCCGCGACCAGGAACTGGGCGGCCATGGTCAGCACCTGGGGCCAGGCCAGGGCGAGGATGGCCCCGAACGACCCGAGAGAGTCCCCACGCGGGGCGGCAGCCGAGGGCACCATATGACTACGACGCCCGGCCCGGCCGGCCGGTAACCGGGAAATGCGGCCCGGCGCGTTGTCGGCACGGGAATCCCGGCCGACCCGGCCGGTCACCGGGCAAGCGCCCCGGGCCCCCCGGAGCCGCTCGAAGTGTCGCGGCGGAAGCGCGGATGCGCCCCCCGCCTGCACCCGGCGAACGGCTGGGGCCGTGGCGGTTTTTCACCGCGAAGCCGTCACCCCCGCTTCCCCTTGGCCACGCGCGCCGGGCAACGGCGCGGCGTTGCCGCACCCATCGGAGCCCGGCGCAGGAGGATGCTTGCCCACCTCCCGGGACGACACTGGCTCGTTCACGCTTCCGGCCGTCGGCCCGGCGCCCCTGATCCCGGCCAGGGCGAAGGCCGCCATGTGCGCGGCGGTCTGTTCGAGCAGGGCCGGGTCGCGAAACGCCTGAAACGTTTTTTGATCCCGGACGGAGCTCAGGAAAGACGCGAACAACTGGCCGAGGCAACTGTCCGCACAGGCCAGCGCCGCCCAGAGGGGCGCCGGGCCCAGCAGGTCGGCGGCAATGCACCTGGCGCGGCTTTCCAGCTCCTTGATTTCCGGCGGGTCGAGCCCCGGGCCGCACGGCGGGGGCGAGACCATCCCCCACGCCATCACCCTGGCTCGTTTGTACGCCGTCTCCAGCCGTCCGCCGCCCCAAAAGAACCGTTTCAGGGCCGCCACGTAGAATGCCATGAGCCCCCGGCGCGCCGATGCGCCCCCGCCCGGCGAGCCGCCGTCCAGGGGAAAACGGGCCCTGTTTCCCCGGTGCCAGTCCTCGATCATGAACCGGTACAGGCCCTCCTTGCTTTGGAAGTGGTAGTTCACCGCCGCGGAATTGACCCCGGCGCGGGAGCATATCTCCCGCACGGTTCCCTGCCGGAACCCCTTCTCGGCGAACACGTCCAGGGCCGCACCCAGGACGCGCTCCCTGGTTCCCTTTTCCTTCCGCTTCGTCTCCCCCGCCCGCGATTCGCGCTGTTTCATGGCCGCCCGTCCGCCGAGATGCGGCCGGTCAGCCGTCCTGGCCGTTTGACGTTGAAGAAGACGCAATAGAGCACGGGAACCACCACCAGGGTCAGCGCCGTGGCAAAGGTCAGGCCGCCCATGATCGTCACGGCCATGGGGGCGAAGAAGGCGTCCCACAGCAGGGGCGTCATGCCCAGGACCGTGGTGAAGGCGGCCATGCTCACGGGGCGGACCCTGTCGACCGCCGAATCCAGCACCGCCAGATGCGGCGGCTTGCCCTCGGCCAATTCGATGTTGATCTGGTCCAGAAGCACGATTTCATTTTTTATAAGCATTCCTGAGAGGCTCAGGAATCCGAGCATGGCCATGAAGCCGAAAGGCGTTCCGGCCAGAAGCATGGCCCCTGTCACACCGATTATGGTCAGCGGCAGGCCGAGGAAAATGATCAGCGTATGCCGCAGCGTATTGAAGAGCATGATGCTGATGAGAAGCATCAGGGCGAAGGCTATGGGCACGTTGGCCATGAGCTTCGTGTTCGCCTCCACCTGCTCCTCGTGCTCCCCGCCCCATTCGAGGGTATAGCCCTGCGGAAGTTCCAGGGCCTCGACGGACGGGCGCAGGCGGCGGAAGAGCGCGTCGGTGGTGCCCGTGCGCTGCTTGCAGAACACGCGCAGCACCCGCAGGCGGTTGAGTCTCTGGACCACGGGAATCTCCCATCCCACGTCCAGCCCGGAGGTGACCTGGCCCATGGGCACCCAATGCTGGCGCGCCTCGCTCCAGACATGCACGTCCGCGACGTTTTCGATGCCGTGCCGCTGCGCATGGGGAGGCCGCAACATGATCGGCAACAGGTCGTCGCCCTGGCGATACGTACCCGCGCTGATGCCCGGAAAATTCGCGGCAAGGGCCTGGGCCAGCTCCGGGCGCGTGACGCCGATTTCGCGGGCCCGCGCCTCGGCGAACTCGACGCACTGGATCTTGACCTTCCGGCCCCAGTCCGTGCGTATGCTGCGCGTGTTGTCGTCGGCCGCCATCACCGCCTTGACCCGTTCGCCCAGGGCGTAGAGCACGTCGGCGTCCGGCCCGCTGAGCCGGGCAACCACGGCCCCGCCTCCCGGGCCGAGCTTGAAGGCGTCCACGCTGGTCACGGCCCGGCTGTGGCGCTCCTCCAGGTAGCCGGTCAGTTTCGTGCGCAGGCCGGGGATGCGGGTGAAGTCGTCCAGGTCCACCAGAAGCTGGCCGTAGCAGGCGGCGGGCATTTCCGGCTCGAATGTCAGCAGGAAGCGCAACGGCCCCCGCCCCACGAAAGCGGCCACGTCGCGCACGCCTTCCAGGGAACGGACGTAGGCGCCGATAGCGTTCACCTCCCCGGCGGTTTCGTCGATGCTGGTGCCTTCGGGCATCCAGACATCCACGGTGATCTGCGGGCGATTCATGTCCGGCATGAAGTCCTGCTTGACGAACCGCCCTCCCCACATGGCGGCCATGAGCATGGCCGCCACCGCGGACAGGGTGACCCAGCGGCGGTCGATGCATGCCGCGGCGAAGCGCCTGTACCAGGCGAAGAAGGCCGCGCCGCGGCGGCTGGCCCGGTGCCGGTGTTCCCGGGGGGCGAAGGCCACGCAGAAAAACGGCGTCACGACGATGGCCAGGACCCAGCTCAGGCCCAGGGAAAGGCAGATGACCTGGAACAGACTCTTCAGCCATTCGCCGGTCATGTCCTTCGACAGGGTGATGGCCGCGAAAGCCAGGATGGCGATGCCCGTGGCCCCGAGGAGCGGCCACTGGGATTCCTGGACGGTGGCCCGGGCGGCATGGTCCGGCGCCATGCCCCGGCGGGTTTTCATGGCGATGCCCTCGGCCACCACGATGGCGTTGTCCACCAGCATGCCGAGGGCGATGACCAGGGCGCCGAGGGAAATGCGCTGCAGGGAGATGCCCATGGCGTACATGCAAATGAACGTGGCCAGGATGGTCAACAGCAGCACCGCGCCGATGATCAGCCCTTCCCGGAGCCCCATGAAGACCATGAGCAGCGCCACCACGATGGCCACGGCCGCGACGAGATTGAAGACGAAACCCTGCACGGCCTCGCGCACGGTCCGGGACTGGTTGGCAATGAAATGGGCTTCCACGCCTAGGGGGATCCGCGCCTCCAGCGACCTGAGCCGCTGGTCGACGGCCTCGCCCATGGCGATGACATCGCCCCCCGATATGGTGGATATGCCCATGCCCACGGCCGGGCGACCGTTCCAGAGCATGATCTCGCCCTGAGGCTCGACGAGCTCCCGGGCGACGACGGCAACGTCGCCCAGGCGGATCATGCGCCCGTCCGCACCCACCCGGATGAGGGCTTCGGCCAGTTTGTCCACGTCGCCGTAATCGCCTGTCACCCGTAGACGTATGTCCTCCGGCCCGACCTCGACCTTGCCCGATTCCGTGATCGCGTTCTGGTGGCTGATGGCCTGAATGACCGCCGTGGGAGCGATGCCCAACTGCACGAGCTTGGCGCGGTCCATCTCCACGTAGACGGCCTCGGTGGGCAGCCCCCAGAAGTCGATGCGGCCCACGTCCCGGCAGAGCAGGAGCTCGCGGCGCAGATCCTCGGCGATTTCGCCCAGGTCGTGCAGCGGGTACCCCTCTCCGGTCAGCGCAAAGACCAGGCCGTACACGTCGCCGAAGTCGTCGTTGACCGCGGGGCGCCCGCAACCGGGAGGAAGCCCCCGCTCGGCCTGCTCCACCTTTCTGCGCAGCTCGTCCCAGACCTGGGGCAGCCCGTGTTTGTCGTAGCGTTCCTGAATCTCGGCGAACACGATGGACAGCCCGGCGCGGGAAATGGAGCGGACCTCCTTGAGTTGTTTGAGTTGCTGGATGGCCGTTTCCAGAGGTTTCGTGACCTCCAGTTCCACCTGCTCGGCGTCGGCCCCGGGATAGGCGGTCTGGATCACGGCCTGCTTGATGGTGAACTCGGGGTCCTCCAGCCGCCCCAGCTTGCCGTAGGCCAGGGCACCCCCGACCGCCACCATGAGCAGCAGGAAGCAGGTCACAACCTTGTTGCGGATCGCGTAGTCTGCCGGATTCATCCGTCCAGCCCGTCCTTGCCGCGCTTCATGGGGCGGGCCTTGATGCCCTCGCTCAGGGCGTGCAGGCCCGCCACGGCCAGAAGGACGCCCGGCTCGACCGCTCCGCGCACGACGGCCTCGCCCCCGTGCAGCGATTCGATCCGCACCTGTACCCTGCGCGGAGAGCCGCCGTCGGGGTCGATGCACCAGACGAAGGCCCTGTCCCCGGGGCCGCGCCATACGGCCTCCACAGGGACGAGCACCGCCGGACCGCCCGGACCGGCGGAGGATTCCGTGCCCACGCGGGCTTCCACCGTGGCGGTCATGCCCGGGTAGATCTGGATGCCGCCTGGCGGCCGCAGGACCACCACCACATCGTAGGAACGGGTCACCTTGTCGGACTCGGCGTTGTACTCGCGGACGGCGGCGTCGAACCAATGCGTTTCGTCGGCATCGAAACGGACCCGGGGATTCTTCAGCCCCTTGGGCCCGCCATGGGCGAAGAGGCGTTCGGGAATCTGAATGACCACCTCCACCAGGGACGTGTCCTGCAGGGACATGACGGTCTGCTGAGCGTTGACGTGCTCGTAGTTCTCCACCCCCCTGCTCACGACGACGCCGTCGAAAGGAGCTTCGAGAACGGTGTCGGCCAAGGCCTTTTCCTTGATGCGCAGATCGGCCAGGGCGACCTCGTAAGCGGTGGAGGCCTCCTCGAAGTCGTCCTCCGTGACCGCCGCCCCGGCCAGCAGGTCGCGCATCCGCTCCAGCCTGCGCCCGGCGAGGTCGCATTTGGCCCTGGCCGCGTCCACCTGGTGCCCGAAGTCCCGCCGGTCCAGGCGGGCCAGCAGGTCGCCCTTGCGCACGCGGTCGCCCTCCTGGGCGTCGAGCCGTGCCAGGACGCCGGTCACGGGAAAGGCGAGGTCCACCCGCCTGGCCGCGCGGACCTTGCCCGGGAAGGACCTGGCCTGGTCCTCGACCAACGGCCTGGCCGGAGCCGTGGGAATCGGCCGCGCCACCACCACCCTGTCGCCGGCCTTGCCGTCGGGTCCGGGCAGGCCGAAGGCCAGAGCCAGAACAAGCGGTACCGCGCCGAGGATGCCCCACAGAACATACTGTTTCTTCGACATCGTTTTCCATCCATATGGTTAAGCAACTAAACTATGCGCCCCAAAAAAATCGGCCCGCCATTTTGGTAAAGCACCTAAACCGTAATGTCAAACCAAAAGGACAAGCGCCCCCTTGCGGGGAGAACCCGGAGCCGGTCAGGGCCGCCAGGCCTCCGCTTTCCGGGGCGGGGGCGGTACAGGGAGGGCGGCCGCGGGGCCCCTGCGCAGGACCGACTCGGCAGCCGCAAGACCGGCCAGGCAAAGCACTGCAAAACCTATGTACAGCGTGCCGAGGCCCAGCGCGTCCCCCAGGGCGCCGCAGGCCGGGGCCAGGGCCAGGGGCACGAGGATGAACAGGCTGCTGAGCACGGCGAAGCCCGTGCCGGAATGGGTCCCGGCACAGGCATGCATCATCAGGGTATAGCCCCAGACCGTCACCCCGCCCATGAGCATGTTGTCCAGCCCGAGGAGCAGGGCCGCGTGCAGCGGCTCGATGCGCCCGGCGCGGGCGCAGGCGGCGGCGTACAGCGCCGCGGCCACGACGACCGCGCCGAAGGCCCGCAAAAACACGCGCGGCCCCAGGCGATGCAGCAGCCAGCCGCTGGCCACCGTGCCCGCGAGCCCCGCAGGATAGGCATAGCGCATGAGCAGTTCACCCATGGTCCTGGAGTCCAGGCCCAGGTCCACCAGCAGGGGCGGGCGCATCTGGAAACAGGAAAAGGCGAAGGCCGTGGGCGCCACGAGGACCACAAGCAGGCGCAGCACCTCGCCCTGGCGCAGGAAGGCCAGGGCGCCGCCCCGGGTGATGTCCGTCCCCTGCCCGGACCGGCGCGGCGCGATCTCGCGGTGCAGGACCACGGGCAGGCTCAGGACGAGAACCGCAGCCGCCAGCGTCCGGCAGAGAAAGGCCCACCCCATGGTGGAATGCAGGAACAGCATCAGCCCGCCGCCGAGCATCATGCCCACGTACCGGGCCGAAGCCTGCACGGTGTTGCCCCAGGCCCGCTCATGGGGGGCCAGCATGTCCGTGGCGTAGCCGTCCACCGCGATATCGTTGGTGGCCATGACCACGTTCAGACCCAACAGGGTGGCGAACATGGCGGGGAAGCGCGTCTCCGGGGGGAAGCCCCCCGCCAGCAGGAGCAGGCAGGCGCCCAGCCATTGCAGGGGGAATATCCAGGTCCGCCTCCTGCCCAGGGCCGGGAGCCAGGTGCGGTCCACCCAGGAGGCGTGCAGGAATTTGAGCGCCCAGGGCAGGTGCAGCACGAAGAGCAAGCCGATGCTTTTCAGGCTCATGTGCTGCTGGCGCATGATCACGGGCAGGCTGCCGAAGACGTACCCCAGGGGAATGGCCTGGCAGAGGTACATGCTGGCCAACAGGGTCAGCTTCAGGGCCGTGTTGCCGGGGGCGGAGGATGCGGGGGCGGGAGGTGTCATGGACGACTCCGGGAGATTGCCCGGCCGGGCTGTTTACTGTTTCGGTCGGTTCTTCGCCTGGCTAGAAGCGATACCGAATGGACACGCCCAGGGTCCGGGGGGGGCCGTCCTCGGCGATGCCGGCGCTGGTGTTCTCGAAGAGCACGTATTCCTTGTCCAGGGCGTTCCTGATCCAGAAATACACGTCCAAATCCTCGCCCTCCAGGCCCACGCGCAGGTTGACCAGTTCGTACGCCCCGGCCTCGACCTCGTTGGCGTCGTCGAAGAAGCGCGCACCCGTGCCGTTCAGATCCATGCGGCCGAACAACCGCCAGCCGGACCACAGGGGGCGGCGGTATTCGGCTCCGAGGCTGTAGGAGTGCTCGGGCACGCAAAAGACCCTGTTGCCCGCGTAGTCCACGCCGGTCACGGCGTCGCTGTAGGAGTCGAATTCGGCCTGGATCCAGGCGTAGCTGGCGCTCAGTTCCAGCTCGCCGGTCACCTTGAACCGGGCCTCCGCCTCCAGCCCCTGGCGGTGGGAGCGGCCCGCGTTGGCCGTGTAGGACTGCATGGTCGCGGCGTCGAACAGCGGGAGCTGTTCGTCCTCGATGGTGGTGTAGAAGGCCGCCGTGTTGAGCATCAGGCGCTTGTCGAGCAGGAAGGACTTCAGCCCGACCTCGTATTGCCAACTGTATTCCTCGTCGAAGGCCTCGCTGCCCGCCGGGGCCGATGCGTCGTTGCAGCCGCCGCTGCGGTGGGCCCGGGCCGCCGTGGTGTAAAGGGTGTGGTCCTCGTCCATGTCCCAGGAGAGGGCGAACTTGGGCAGCAGGGCGTTGAAGTCCTGGGCCTGGTCGACCTGGTCCACCCTGGTCGTGGCGCCGCCTGCGGGAGTGTTGAACTGCTCCGAGACCGTGCCCGCCTGCTCGTATTCCCCGCGCAGGCCCACGGTCAGATCCAGGTTTTCTAAAAGCGCATAGGCCAGTTGCCCGAACAGGGCGCCGCCCTTGTTGGTCCGGTGGGTGTCGAAGCGCACCACCCGGCCCGGGGCCGCCGAATTCGCGCCGAAAAGGTTGGAGATGTCGGTGCGGCTGTGCAGGTGGAAAAGATAGGTTCCGGCCAGCCAGGACACGGGGCCGTTCCCCTCGGGCGACGCCAGGCGGAACTCCTGGGACAGGTCCTGATCCGTCTGCCGGTAGCGCTTGCGCATGGTGTCCAGGGGGCTGAAGTCCGCGTCGATGCGCTCGTCGCTGTCGTAGTCGCGGAATCCGGTGATGGAGCGCAGGGTGCCCCAGGGGGCCGAATATTCGGTGTCCAGGGCTGCGCCGAAGCAGTCGTTGTCCTGCGAGCCCTCGAAGTCGTGGGAATAATGACCCGCCTCGTCGGCGGCAAAAGTCCCGGCCTTGACCAGGGCATTGCGCGCGGTACGCCTGGCCGAGTAAGCCCCGTCGTCGTGGCGCTGGCCGTCCAGGGTCAGGTTCACGTCCAGGTCCCCGGTGGGCGTGTAGCGCAGGCGCATGCGCCCGGCCTTGCCGTCCTGGTGGCGTCCGTCCTCGCCGTCGGCGTCCACGTCGTTTTCCATGAACCCGTCGCGCACCGAGCTCAGGCCGTAAAGCCCCAGATAGAGCGTGTCCTCGACGATGGGGCCGGAGACGCTGCCGCGCAGGGTGCCCAGGTCGTAGGAGCCGTACTCCGCCTCCAGACCGGCCGCGGGGGTGTTTCCGGGCTGGCGGGTAGCGACGTTGATGACCCCGCCCAGGGTGTTGCGCCCGTACAGCGTGCCCTGGGGCCCCCGGAGCACCTCGACGTGCTGCACGTCGAAAAGCGGGAAATTGAACATGTAGGACTTGGAATAACTCACCCCGTCCACGAAATAGCCCGTGGAGGGCTCGCCCGTGGGGATGCTCTTGATGCCGCGCAGGAACATGAGGCCGTGCCTGCGGCTGCCGAAATCGTTGAACTCCAGGCCCGGCACATGCTCGGCCAGGCCGGTCGTGTCCTGGATGCCCATGTCCTCGATGTCCGTATCCTCCAGCACGGTCATGCTCATGGGAACGTCCTGGGCGTCCTCGGTGCGCTTCTGGGCGCTGACCACCACGGGTTCGAGCTGGCAGGGGGGCTGCTGCGCCTCGTCCCCGGCCTGGACGGGCAAGGCGCAGCAGATCGCGCCCAGGGCCAGAAGTGCTATCTTTTTCAATGGGCTTCGTTTCATGTCTCCTCTCCTCGATGCGCTGAAGGTTCGCTCCGGAACGCGGACCCCGTCGGCGGTTCGCGATGGGAGGCGCAGTGCCGTTCAAGGAGAGGCTAGGGCAGAAAGGGGCTCCGATTCTGCCCTGAAAACATGATGTTTTGCTCTTTCGTATAGTGACGCGCCGCCCCGGGGGCGCAAAAAATGCGCCGCGTGCGGAAAACGCAAGGTGCCGGAGCGTTGCGCCCCTCTCACGCGGCCGCTGCATCCGCAGCTTAGAGCGCGAGCGGCGTGCCGTTCATGCGAATGGACTTGAGGTGCTTTTTGGGAAGGATTCCGAACCGTTTTTTGTACGCCGCGCTGAAGTGGCTGATATTTATGTATCCTATGGACCATGCCACCTCGCTGACGTTCATGTCTCCCGTCTCGAAAAGCAGACGCGCCTTTTGCAGACGCTGCTCCTTGAGATAGCCGTGGACGGACGCCCCGAACATGTCCTTGAAACCGCTTTGAAGCTTGGCGACGCCCATGCCGTATTGCCGGGCCAGGTCGCCGAGATGCGGCGGGGCGGCGCACTCGCTCTGCAACTGGTCGCGGATGGCGTACAACGTCTTCCTGTCGCCCGGGCCGAGGGCCACGGCGGCTCCGCCCCGGTCCGGCCCCAGAGCCTGCAAGCCCAGAAGTTCGAGAGTCTTGCCCTCCAGGTACAGGACTCCGGGCAAGCCGCTTTGCAGCGCCAGAAAGAGTTCGTTGGCGGCGGTCAGCACCTGGGGGGAGAGGCGCATCTGGCGGCAGAAATCCTCTTCCCGGCATGCGGAGAACCGCCGCAACTCCGGGTGGGCGCGCGCCATATCGCCACGCAGCAGCCCGGCCAGGGCCGCCGGGGCCACATGGATGTGCAGCAGGCGCACGCGCTGGCCTGCCGCGAAATGGGCGGTTCCCGACATCTCGCGCAGAAAGGCCATGCCCCCGAGCCCGGCCGAGTTGTCCATGGTCATGGACCCCAGCGGACTTGCGCGCACGGCGTTTCGCAGCGCGCCCTCCAGAAAGAAACCGAATTCCACCAAGGCGCTGCGCTTGTCGTAGGCGAAGGCCGCGTCGCTGTCCGGGGTGGCGTCCAGCAGGCTGACGAAGACCCCCTCCCGCACCTCCCGCTCCCTCCACCGCGAAAGGATCGCGCTGTCTTGGAACCGGCGCAGCCTGGACCCGGGGCACGCGGCATCGGCGCGTGGCCTGGACCTCGGAGGCGAGGGGAGGACGGCTGGGAGCATCACGGACCTTCCGTTGAGAATGAAATCCAATTTCTTTCAACCGGCTCTAGCCCCCGCCGCGCCCCCTGTCAATACGAATCTCGTATCTCCTTGATTCAACTGGCAAGATTGACACCGGGAGATACGCTGAAAGTCCTTGACATGATTGGTTAAGCAGGTTTACCAAGTCCGCATGAGCAAACAGGCATCCCTGGATCGGGTCGTGCGCAGGCTGCGCCGCATCATCATGGCCCACATGCGGATCGAGGAACACCCCGTGCCCCTGGGCGGGGGTGTCGCGCTGTCCACCAGCGAAGTGCACTGCCTGCAGGCCATCGGCGAAAACGAGGGCGCCAACGTCAAGGACGTGGGCGACGCCCTGGGGGTGACCAAGAGCGCGGCATCCCAGATGGTGGGCAAGCTGGCCGGAAAAGGCTTTGCCGTGAAACGCCCCGCCACGGACAACAACAAGGAAATACTGGTTTTTCTGACGCCGTCCGGCTGGGACGCCTTTGCGGCCCACAAGGACTTTCACGAGCGCCATATCCATTCCCTTCAGGACCGCTTGGGGAACTACAGCGAGGAGCAGGTGGAGACCGTGGACCAGGTTCTGGCCGAGGTGGAGGCCGTGATGCACGAACGCATGCGGGATATCCTGGGGTAGGGGATTTTTTTGAACTAATGGTTTAGACTCTTAACCATCGCCGCGGGCATCAGGCCCGGAGGATTGCGACATGCTCAGTCTCGGCATCGACATAGGCTATTGCGCGGTGAAGATCGCCCTGGTGGACCAACACGGCCGGGTGCGCCTCGGCCGCTACCGCGCGCACCGGGGCCAGCCCGGCCAGACGCTGCGCGCCTTGCTGGAGGACTGCGCCCGGGCCGGGCTGGCCCGGAACATCGCCACGGCCGCGGCGGTGGGCAACGGCGCGGAACTGCTGGCCCGCACAAGGGCCGTGAGCCGCGTCAACGAGGTCGCCGCCCTGGTCGAAGGGGCCCTGCTCCTGGCTCCGCAGGCGCGCGGGGTGATCGAGATCGGGGCCCAGACGGCCAAGTATCTCACGGAGTTCTCGCCCCAAGACAAGAGCCGGGTCCGGGTCTCCTTCAATTCCAATTGCGCCTCGGGAACGGGGGCCTTTCTGGAGGAACAGGTGTCCCGGCTGGGGCTGGCCATGGAGGACTACTCCACGCTCGCCGACCGCGCCGGGAGCACCCCCCGCATCGCCGGACGCTGTAGCGTGTTCGCCAAGACGGACATCACCCACCACCAGCAGGAGGGCGTGCCCGTTCCCGACATCCTGCGCGGCCTGGCCTACGCCACGTGCCGCAACTACCGGGGGGCGGTCATGCGCAAGCTGCCCCTGGTCCGGCCCCTGCTGTTCGTGGGCGGCGTGTCCCGCAACGAGGCCATCGTCACGGCCCTGCGCGACATTCTGGAAACCCCGGACATCCAGGTCCACGAACATTCCGCCTGCGCGGGGGCCGTGGGCGCGGCGGCGCTGGCAGCGAAACAGGCCCTGCGGGCGGACATGGACACCCTCCTGCGCATGGACATGGCCGGTCCTGCCCCGACCGGAAGCGACGAAGCGGGCCTGACCCTGGCGCCGCTGGCGGATTTCGGCACCGACGACGCCTCCGGCAGGCACAACCTTTCGGCGCCCGACGGGGAAAACGGCTCCACGGACTGCTGGCTGGGCATCGACGTAGGCTCCACCAGCACCAACCTGGTGCTCAGCGACGACCGGGACCGGATTCTGGCCTTCCGCTATCTGCGCACATCCGGAGACCCCGTGGCCGCCGTGCGCAAGGGCCTGGCCGAGCTGCGCGAGGAGGTCGGCGGCACGGTGCGCGTGGCCGGAGCCGCCACCACGGGCTCGGGCCGCCACATGATCGGGCGGCTGGTGGGCGCGGACCTGGTGCGCGACGAAATCACGGCCCAGGCCCGGGCGGCCCTGGCCGTGGATCCCACAGTGGACACGGTCTTCGAGATCGGCGGACAGGACTCCAAATTCATCGCCCTGGAAAACGGCGTGGTCACGGATTTCCAGATGAACAAGGTCTGCGCCGCAGGCACGGGCTCCTTCATCGAAGAGCAGGCCAAGAAGCTCGGAGTGCCCCTGGAGGACTTCGGCCCCCTGGCCCTGGCCGCCGAAAATCCCGTAAACCTGGGCGAACGCTGCACGGTATTCATGGAGGCCGGGGTCTCCACCCGCCTCGGCGCGGGCGCGCGTCTGGACGATCTGGCGGCGGGGCTATGCTATTCCATCATCAGGAACTACCTGAACCGCGTGGTGGGCCGCAGGCGCATCGGCAGGAACATCCTGTTCCAGGGCGGGCTGGGGCACAATCAGGGCGTGGTCAACGCCCTGCGCGCCCTGACCGGGAAGGCGGTGTCGGTGCCGCCCTTTTTCAGCGTCACCGGGGCCTGGGGCGCGGCCATCCTGGCCCGCGAAGACATTGCCGCCACGGGCCGGGCCACGGCCTTCAAGGGCTTCGAGGCCCTCGCCGGGCAGGACGCTCCGGCCCGGGAAGGCGGCGCGGCCGCCGGTCCCGCGGTGCGGGTCGAGTCCGGCTTCAGCAGGGATGTGGCGGCATGCATGTTCAGGGGGCACGACCCTGTCCCTGATCCGGCGAAGCCCACCGTGGGCATCCCGCGCGCCCTGTTCACCTACGGCATGTTCCCCATGTTCGCGCCGTTCTTTTCCGCCCTGGGCTGCAACGTGCTGCTGTCCGCACCCAGCAGTGAGGAGACCGTGCGCCTGGCCCAGGAATACTCCCTGGACGAGACCTGCTATCCGGTGAAGCTGATCAACGGCCACGTGGCCGAGCTGGCGGCCAGGGGCGTGGATCATATCTTTTTTCCGGACCTCCACACCGTGTTCCATCCCGGCTCCAAGGCCCGCAGGGACTACGGCTGCGCCTACATGCAGGTGGCCTTCAGGATCGTCAGCCAGGCCATGAACCTCAAGGCCCGGGGGATCGGCCTGCTGGCGCCGACCATCGCCTTCGGCATGGGGCCGGAGTTCATGCGGAACGGCTTCCTGGGCATGGGTCGCGCCCTGGGCCGCGGCGACGAGGAAACCATGGCGGCCCTGGGGCAGGCCATGCGGTCCTACAAAACCTTCGAGCACGAGATGGAGGCCCGGGCCGCGGGCACCCTGGCCGGAATCAAGCCGGGCGGGAAGACCTTCGTCATGATCTCCAAGATCTACGGGGTGGCGGACCAGATGCTGCACATGGGCGTGCCGGACCGGCTGCGGGAAATGGGCCACGAGGTCCTGCCCTTCCACGACCTGCCTGACAACGACATTTTCACGCGGCATCCGAACATGTACTGGCCCTTCGGCCAACACATGCTTTTCGCCGCCCGGGCGGCGCGCCACCATCCGGACCTGTACGCCGTGCTCCTGACCCACCACGGATGCGGCCCGGACACGGTGCTCTCGCACTACGTCCGGGAAATCATGGGCCCCAAGCCGTACCTGGCCATCGAGGTGGACGAACATTCCTCGGGGGTGGGCGTCATGACCCGGGTCGAGGCCTTCGTGAACAGCCTGGAAAAGACACCGCCACGGGCCGGGAAGCGGATCACCAACGTGGCGGAGCTGCCCCGCGACCCCGCACCGGGAATACTCGCAAGCCTGGGTTCCTGGGACGGGCGGGGTGTGCTCTACGTGCCGCGCCTGTTCCCCTATACGGAACTGGCCTGCGCGGCGCTGGGGGCCCGGGGAGGCAACGTTCTGCCCCTGGCTCCCTCCAGCGGGAGCACCCTGGCCCGGGGCAGGCGGCACACCACCGCCAACGAGTACTTTTCCATGGCCGCTCTGCTGGGCGACATTCTGGCGACCCTGGAAAACGCCGCAGGCGGAGCCGGGGCGGTGCTCGTGCCCCAGAACGAGGGCGCCGAGGTGGACGGCCAGTACGCACGCTTCATGCGCGCCAAGCTGGACGAAGAGGGCTTCGGGGACGTGGTTCTCCTGGCCCCTTTCCTGGAGGACCTGCCCGCGCTGCCTGAAGAAACCGTGCGCGGCCTGTTCCATTGCCTGCTGGCCGGAGACATCGTGCTGGCCACCCCGCCCGCCCGGCGCGCCGGGGCGCTGGACACCGCGCTGGATCTGGCGCGCAGCGGGGCTCCCCGCCTGGAGGACCTCGTGAACCTGGCCCGGGCCGCGGCCCGGCCCGGGGGCGCGGGCACCGGGGGCAAGGCGGTCTTCGCCGTGGGCGAACCGCTCGTGCTGTACAACGACATGCTCAACGACGGGCTGTTCGCGCACATGGAGGAACAGGGGCACAGCGTACTGAGGGCGCCTTTGGCGGAGGCTTTGTGGATGTTGTGGCGCGACCATGCGACGCACGGCGACCCGGGGCGCCCCGCCGGAGTCGCCGCCCTGCTCGACGAACTGGCGGCCGCCATGGCGGAGGTCTCCCGGGCCCTCGGGCCGCGCAGCCCCTTTGGGGGTGATGCCGAGGAGCTGCGCCGCGAGGCCGACACCGCACTGGGCTTCTATGACGGGGCTTTCGGGCGCTGGCGCGCGGCCAGGATGCGGCTCCCGGCCCAGGGCGCGGACGGGGTGCTCGCCGTGTCCTCCATGTACGAAAACACGGGCATCTCCCTGGACATCCTGCACCGGGGCGCGGCGCGGGATGGCGGACGGCCCGTGCTGCATCTGGTGTTCGACGGCACGCGGAACGAAAGCGACAGGGCCAGACTCGAATCTTTTCTCTACTACCTGTAAACGGAGGAGCCATGAACTTGCACACGCATTGCGGGCACACAGGCCCGGGCAAGGCGCCCGGACGCAGCAGCTACGGCATGCATGATTCGGAAAAATTGTTCGGGGCCCTGGGGCTGGAAAACGGGCAGGCGTTCCTGGACCTGGGCTGCGGCCCGGGCGATTACGCGCTGCGCGCGGCCCGCCTCGTGGGGGCGCAGGGGCGCGTTCTGGCCGTGGACCGGTCCGCGGAACTGGTGCGCCACGTCTCCACCCGGGCCGCGGCCGAGGGCCTGACGCATCTGGAGACGCTTGCGGCGGACATCACCGGGGAGCTGCCCTTGCGGACGGGGAGCTTCGACCTCTGCCTCCTCTGCACGGTGCTGCACAGCCTGGGGCACGAGAAACGGGGCCGGGTGCTGCGCGAAGCCCACCGCCTGCTCGCCCCGGCAGGACGGCTGGCCGTGGTGGAGATCAAAAAGGAACCCATGGACTTCGGCCCGCCCCTGGAACAGCGCCTGTCCGAGGACGAACTGGAGCGGCTGGCGGCGGACACGGGGTTCCGGCGCATCCTTTCGACGGGGCTCGGCCCGACCCATCTGGGAATATTCGCGGCGCAGTGAAGCCACGGCCGGAACGGATGCCCGCCAAAACGGGCAGCCGCCCGGCACCGCCGCCCCGGCGGAGTGGCGACCGGGCCCCTCCCCCGCCGGAGAACAACGAAAAAGGGTTCCGCAGCAATGCGGAACCCTTGGACTATCGTGGTGGAGCTGGACAGAATTGAACTGACGGCCTCTTGAATGCCATTCAAGCGCTCTCCCAACTGAGCTACAGCCCCACGCTTTGGGAACGACAAACTGCCTTGGGCGTGGTGAAATGTCAACGGAAAAATCCCGGGGCCGTGAAATTTGTGCGCGGGGATCAAGTTTGCGCGGGAAGTGCCGATAACAGGACAGGGGGCATGACAATGAGTACGGAACTCACGGGAAGCATCGCCGCAGACGCACAGCGCCAGGAACTGTTCACCCAGCCCCGCAAGGCCGCGGAGGAGGCTGCGCCTCAGGGCGACGCCCGGACCGAAGTGCAGGGCGGAGCCCAGGCCGCGGAGCGCCCCGACACCATGGCCGACTACGTCGTCGAGCTCTCCGAGGCGGCCCGGCGCCTGAGCCGCCAGGGGAACCCCTTCGCCAAGGCCCTGAACGGCGCCACCGGCGCGGCCGGTTCCGCCGACGAGCAGGACGACGACAGCGCCAACAGCGTCACCCGTCAGATTCAGGAGATCAAGAAGCGCATCGAAGCCCTACGCAAGGAGCTGGACGAGATCAACCAGAGCGAGGGGACCTTGGAGGAGAAGCGCTCCAAGGCCGCCGTGAAGGAAGCCGAGATCGCCGCCCTCCAGGCCCAGCTCATGGAACTCATGAAAAAGCAAGGCGGCCAGAGCATGCCCGCCGCCCCCAGCGGGGGAAGCGCCTTCTACAACACCGGCTCCCTGACCTGACGACCCGTCCGGGCGACTGAAAAGCGACGGCCCCGAACCATGCGCATGGTTCGGGGCCGTCGCTTTTCAGGGAGTTGACCGCATGGGCCGACGCCCCGGGCCGTGGGCATCCGGCGGCCGCAGGCGGCAGCCCCCTTAGTCTCCGCTGCCTTGGGCACCCCGGGCACAACCCGGCAAGCCCCCCTGCGGCCCCCGCGGGCCGCCGCCCGTTCATTCATAGCGCGACAGGAACAGGAAATCCGCCATGGCCCGACTGCGGACCGTGGCCGCGCCGCTCAGGTCGCAGGCGTATTCCAGGCGCTCCAGGGTCAGGGTGCCGGTGCCCTTCCAGGGGTCGAAGCCCGCCACGAGCACCCCGCGCGCGACAATCGGCCCGTCCTCGAAGGCAAAATCCAGGGTGGTCTGTTCCAGGTCCAGGGTGGCCTGCGCCACCGGCTTGCCGAACACGCGCACGCCCACGTCCAGCCGGGGGCCGTCGCCGGGGGCCGCCCAATCGACCACCACGCACTGCACCAGCCGCTGCCCGGCCTGGGGCGCGGGCTGCCCGGGCGCAGGCTCGGCGGCAAGCGCCGCCCCGGCCCACAGGGCCGCCAGCAGCCCCATGCTCCACAGCGCCGCCCAGGCTCGCCGCCGCTCGTCCTCACTCATGGCATCCTCCGCCGGGCGCAGGCTCGCCTCGCGCGTCCCGCGCATCCTGCGCCGCCGGATTCGCCCCGGCCGCCCGCGCGGCGCGAAGCCCGATCAGGCGCCGTACACGCGGGCCAGGATCTCGCGCCCGCCCTCGTCCAGCACGTCGTCGGCCAGGGCCAGCCCCAGCTCGAAGGCGTCCTCGGCGTCGCCCTCCGCCTCGCGGCGGATGACCGCCGAGCCGTCCACCTCGGCCAGCAGCCCGTAAAGCCGGACCCGCTCGCCGTCCTCGCGCAACTCGGCCCAGGCCGCGATGGGCACCTGGCAGCCGCCGTCCAGCCCGGTGAGGAATCCGCGCTCGGCGCTGACGGTGATGGCCGATTCCTCGTGATCCAGGAAATCCAGGAACTCGCCCATGGGCCCGTCTTCACGGAATTCGAGCCCCAGCGCGCCCTGGGCCACGGCGGGCAGGAACAGCGGCGGCGCCAGGAGCGCCATTTCCGGAACGGACAGCCCCAGGCGGCGCAGCCCGGCGGTGGCCATGACGATGGCGTCGAACCGGCCTTCCTCCAGCTTTCGCAGCCGGGTGTCCACATTGCCGCGCAGGTCGCGGATTTCCAGATCGGGCCGCAGGCTGCGCAACTGCGCCGCGCGGCGCAGGCTGCTGGTGCCGACCACGGCGCCCCGGGGCAGGGCGTCCAGCCCGCCGAAGCGCATGGACAGCAACGTATCGGTGTTCTCCGCACGCTCGGGGATCACGCCGATGACCAACTCCTCAGGCAGCGCCACGGGCACGTCCTTCATGCTGTGCACGGCCAGATCGGCCCGACCGTCCAGCAGGGCTTCCTCGATTTCCTTGACGAACAGCCCCTTGCCGCCGACCTTGGACAGGGGCACGTCCAGGATCTTGTCGCCGGTGGTCTTGATCAGCAGCAGTTCCACCGCCGTGCCCGGGTGGTGGGCCTCGATGCGGTCCTTGATGTGGTTCGCCTGCCACAGGGCGAGCCTGCTGCCCCGGGTGGCGATGGTTACCTTGTGCATCCGGTCCTTATCCTTAAAGAGATATGATGCGCGCCCGAAGGCCGCGCGGTTGGGGGCCTAGTGGCAGGTGGAGCAACTGCCGCCGGAACAGCCCGCACAGCCGCCGCCCGACGAGGGGGCCGAGGCCTGGCCCAGCCCGGCGCCGCCCGCGGACTTGTGGCGGCAGCAGGACATGAGCCGCCCCGTGCGCTCCGACCCGCAGGCCGGGCATTTCACGGTCTCGCCGGAGCCGAGCACCAGTTCCTCGAACTCCTTGCCGCACTTCTCGCACTTGTATTCGTAAATCGGCATCGCGCCCTCCGTGGGATGCTAGTCGCCTTCGAGGTACGGGGTCAGTTCCATGACCGCCTCGAAGAGGTAATAATCCACCAGCCTGCACAGCATGTGCCCCGCGGCGATCTGCACCTCCTGCACCAGCGGGGTGTGCCGCCCGGGGACCATGAGCAGGTGGTCGCAATAGGGCGCCATTTCCCCGCCGCCCTGGCCCGTGAGCCCGACGGTGACCACGCCCTTTTCGCGCGCGGCGCGCAGGGCGTGGACGAGGTTGGCGCTGTTGCCCGAGGTGGAGATGGCGCACAGCACGTCGCCGCGCGCCCCCAGGGCCAGGACCTGCTTCTCGAACACCTGCTCGAAGCCGTAGTCGTTGCCGATTGCAGTAAGTATGGATGTGTCGGTGGTCAAGGCCACGGCGGGCAGCGGCGGCCGCTCCAGCAGGAAGCGGTTGACGAACTCCGCCGCCAGGTGCTGGGCGTCGGCGGCCGAGCCGCCGTTACCCGCGAAAAGCACCTTGCCGCCACGGGCCAGACACACGGCCATGACCCGGGCCACCTCCACGACCTTGTCCACCTCGTCGCGGAAGAATTTCTCCCTCAACTCGCACCCGGCGGCCGAGTGTTCCAGCACGATCCTGCGGGTCTCACCGGACATGGCGTCCCTCCCTGTTCCTGCGGCTGCGCCCTTGCGGGCGGGCCTTATGAGCTACCGTAAAACCCCGGCGAGCACAACAGCGGGCGGAAGCATCCGACCCTGCGCCCCCGAAGGCACCCAAGCGGGGCAACGGGCATTTATGGCCGACTCGATTTCGCAAAGAGAAAAAAACATGCTTCACATTTTTGTAAATCGAAAACCCGCGCCATTCCTGGGCCCTTTTCCCGAAAACAGGGCCTCCTGGTTCCGAAATCCCGCGCCCGGGGCGGATTTTGGCATTTTTGTCCACGCTTGATTCTTCCTATTTGCCCGGAGTTCATGTATCTGAATCCATCGTCAGTTGCGAACCCGTTTTCCACGAGAGGAGGATTTCATGCGTAAAGCCCTTTCCCTGGCCCTGGCATCGGTGTTCCTGATGTCTTCGGTGGCCCTGGCCGCCGAGACCATCAAACTCGGCTTCAACCTGCCCCTGACCGGCGACATCCCCAAGGTCGGCGAGTCGTCCAAGAACGCCGCCGAAATGCTCAAGGAGGACATCAACTCCGCGGGCGGCCTGGAGGTCGGCGGCCAGAAGTACATGCTCGAGTTCATCTACGAGGACAACGAGTCCAAGGCCGAGTCCGCCGTCAACGTGGCGCTCAAGCTCATCGAGCGCGACCAGGTCGTGGCCATCGTCGGCCCGAACTCGTCCAAGCAGGCCGTGCCCGCGGGCGGCACCTGCGACGACAACCAGACCCCGATGATCTCCCCCTGGTCCACCAACCCCGACGCCACCCTGGACCGCCCCTGGGTCTTCCGCGCCGCGTTCCTGGATCCTTTCCAGGGCCCCGTGGCCGTCGACTTCGCCACCAAGACCTTCGGCGCCAAGTCCGCCGCGGTGCTCTTCGACATCTCCAACGACTACTCCAAGGGTCTGGCCGAGATATTCAAGGCCGACTTCGAAAAGAAGCATGGCGCCGGCACCGTCCTGGCTTTCGAGTCCCACGGCACCAAGGACCAGGACTTCTCCGCCCAGTTGACCAAGATCATCGCCGCCAAGCCCGACTTCATCTTCCTGCCCGACAACTACAACCAGGTGGCCCTGATCCTCAAGCAGGCCCACGACCTGGGCTGGACCGGCCCCGTCATGGGCGCCGACGCCTGGGGTTCGGCCGAGCTGATGACCCTGTGCGGCGACGACTGCAAGGGCCAGTACTTCTCCACCCACTACGCGGCCGCCGGCGCCAAGGGCGCCACCAAGGTCTTCATCGACCGCTACAAGGCCAAGTACAACGAGACCCCCGACGACGTGGCCGCCCTGACCTGGGACGCCACCAACATCGTGCTGCTCGCCATCCAGAACGCCGGCAAGGTGGAATCCGATGTCCGCAAGCAGCGCGCCGCCATCCGCGAGGCCATGGCCGCCATTCCCTCCTTCGATGGCATCACCGGCTCGATGAAGTTCGACGAGCAGGGTGACCCCATCAAGTGCGCCGTCGTGGTCAAGATCAGCGACGCAGGCGAGTTCGTGTTCACCGAGCAGGTCTGCCCGTAGGCACCGCCTGACGCAAAGGACGCAACGGCGGCGGAGGCCAAACGGTCTCCGCCGCCTCGTTCATCCGACCCCCCGCCGCGCCCGGGCCGCGCGCCGCGCCCGCCCAAGGCGGCCAAGGAGGAGCTTTCCGCCGTGGAAATCCTGATCCAGAACATCATCAACGCGCTCCAGTTCGGCAGCTTCTACGCCCTCATCGCCGTGGGCTACACGCTGGTCTACGGCGTGCTGCTGCTCATCAACTTCGCCCATGGCGACATCTTCATGGTCGGCGCGTACATCGCCTTCTTCGTCGCCACGTTCTTCCTGGGCGAATACGGGGTCGTCTCCCCGGGCGCCCTGTCCGGCATGGTCGTGCTCATGCTCTCCATCCCGCTGACCATGCTGCTCACCTCGTGCGTGGGCGTCACGCTGGAGCGCATCGCCTACCGCCCCCTGCGCAACAAGGGCGCCCACCGGCTCTACGTGGTCATCACCGCGCTCATGTGCGGGCTGGTGCTGGAAAACGGCAACCTGGCCCTGCTCGGCGCAAGCCGCAAGAAATTTCCCGAACTCATCGACAAGACCATCTGGACCCTGGGCGACATCTCGGTGACGAACCTGAAGGTCGCGGTCATTTTCACGGCCATCGCCGTGTTCCTGTTCCTGCACTTCATCGTCACCAAGACCAAGATCGGCATGGCCATGCGCGGCATCTCCTACGACAAGTTCGCCATCCCGCTCATGGGCATTCCCGTGAACACCATCATCGTGTTCACCTTCGTCCTGGGCTCCGGCTTCGCGGGGCTGGCCGGCTTCATGTTCGCCATGTCCTACCCGATCCTCGAGCCCTACATGGGCGCGCTCATCGGCTGGAAGGCCTTCATCGCCGCCGTGGTCGGCGGCATCGGCGACATCCGCGGGGCGTTCCTGGGCGGATTCCTGCTCGGATTCATCGAGATCGGCGTGGTGGCCGTGTTCCCCTCCACCCTGCGCGACCTGATGGCCTTTTCCGTGCTGCTGCTCATCCTGTGGTGGAAACCCACGGGCCTGTTCGGCGTCGCCAAGACCACGAAGATCTAACCAAGAGACGGCTCAACCATGCAGAAATACACCTTCAACGCCCTTCTGGCCGTCGGCGCCCTGGTTCTCGTGTTCCTGGCCCAAAGCGGACACATGGACCTCTACATCCAAAGCGTCATCATGCTCATGGGCATGAACATCATCCTGGCCACCAGCCTGAACCTGGTCAACGGCTACATGGGCGAGTTCTCCTGCGGCCACGCGGGGTTCATGTGCGTCGGCGCCTATGTCTCCTCGGTCATCACGGTCATCTTCTTCACCAAGGACCGCGTGTTCGGCCCGCCCCTGCTCGACCCCTCCCTGGCCATGTGGTTCTTCCCCGCGGCCATACTCATCGGCGGGGTGGCCGCCGCCCTGGTGGGCCTCATCGTCGCCCTGCCCTCGTTCAAGACCCGCGGCGACTACCTGGCCATCATCACCCTGGCCGTGAACTACATGGTCATCTCCGCCATCGAGAACATCGATATCATCGGCGGGCCGCGCGGCTTCTCGGGCATGAAGCGCGTCATGAACTCCATGCAGGACACCATCGACATCCCCTGGATGCTCATCTGGGTTCTGCTGGGCACGGCCTTCTCGGTCTGGATTCTGCGCCGCTTCGTGGCCTCGACCTACGGCAAGGGCATCATCGCCATCTGCCAGGACGAGGTGGCCGCCGAGATCATGAGCGTGAACACGAACAAGATGAAGCTCATCGCCTTCATGCTCTCCTCGGGCGTGGCGGGCATCGCGGGCGGGCTGTTCGCCCACGCCTACGGCTACGTGAACCCGCAAAGCTTCAACATCCTCAAGTCCACCGAGTGCATGGTCATGGTCTATCTGGGCGGCATGGGCTCCATGTCCGGCGCGGTGCTGGCCGCCGTGCTGTTCACCCTGCTCATCGAGGCCCTGCGCTTCGGCATCCCCGCCCTGGACGGCATCATGCACACCATCGGCCTGCTGCCCGACAGTTACGAGATATCCCAGGTCTGGAAGTGGGTCATCATCCCGCTCGTGCTGATCCTGCTCATGCAGTTCAGGCCCGAAGGCATCCTGGGCAACAAGGAACTTTCCGACGTGTTCCCGCGCCTGCGCAGGTTCTACACCTTCAAGTAACCGCGACCCGGAGACCGGACCCATGGCTCTGCTGGAAATACAAGGACTGACCCAGAAGTTCGGCGGCCTCCAGGCCGTGTCCGACTTCAACATCTCCATCGAGAAGGGCTCGCTGGTCGGCCTCATCGGCCCCAACGGCGCAGGCAAGACCACCATCTTCAACCTGACCTCCGGGTTCTACCAGCCCACCGAAGGCACCATCACCTTCGACGGCCGGAACACCCGGGGCCTGAAGCCCCACAAGGTCACCGCCCTGGGCGTCGCGCGGACCTTCCAGAACATCCGGCTGTGGCACGACATGACCGTGCTGGACAACATCCGCATCGCCCAGCACTACCGCATGGGCTACAGCCTGTGGGACTGCTTCGCGCGCACCAAAAACCACACCCGCCGCGAACGCGAAATCGACAGGATCGCCTTCGAGCTGCTCGACGCCATGGACCTGCGCGCCTGCGCCGACGACCGGCCCCGGAACCTGCCCTACGGCCTGCAACGCCGCGTGGAAATCGCCCGGGCCATGTCCATCCAGCCCAAGCTGCTGCTGCTGGACGAGCCCGCCGCGGGGCTGAACTCCGCCGACGTGGAAGGCCTGATCAAACTCGTGCAGTGGATTCACCGCGAGTTCGACATCACCATCTGGATGATCGAACACCAGATGAAGGTCGTCATGACCCTGTGCTCGGAAATCAAGGTCATCGACTTCGGCGCGACCATCGCCGAGGGCGGCCCCGAGGACATCCAGACCAACCCCAAGGTCATCAAGGCCTACCTGGGAGACGAGAACATCTGATGCTGCTCGAAATCCAAAACCTCTACGTCAAGTACGGCAACATCGAGGCCCTGCACGGCATCTCCTTCTCCGTGGACGAGGGCGAAATCGTGACCCTCATCGGCTCCAACGGCGCGGGCAAATCCACCACCCTGCACGCCATCATGCGCCTGCCCCCGCCCGAGGCCCCCAAGGTCACCTCCGGCGACATCCTCTTCAAGGGCCAGTCCATCCTGAGCACGCCGCCGCACAAGGTCGTGTCCGACCTGCACGTCGCCCTGACCCCCGAAGGCCGCCACATCTTCGGCAACCTCTCGGTCATGGAAAACCTGACTCTGGCGACCTACGCCCGCAAGGACACCGACAACCTGCACCGCGACCTGGAGCGCATCTTCGACCTCTTCCCCCGGCTGGCCGAGCGCCGCAAGCAGCGCTCGGAATCCCTGTCCGGCGGCGAACAGCAGATGCTCGCCGTGGGCCGCGCCATCATGAGCGGCTGCAAGGTCCTGCTCCTGGACGAACCCTCCATGGGCCTGGCCCCCCTGCTCATGTACGAGATGTTCCGCACCCTGAAACAACTCAACGAGGAAGGCCTGACCATCCTGCTCGTGGAGCAGAACGCGCGCCTGGCCCTCAAGTTCGCCCACCGGGGCTACGTCATCGACACCGGCGAGATCGTCGCCCACGGCCCGTCGGACACCCTCATGAGCGACCCCGAGGTCAAGAAGGCCTACCTCGGCGGCTAGGCAAAACGGCCGCGGCCGCCACGAAGGGTCGGCGGGGGACAAACGACAGGGCACCCCGACCAAAGCCGCCCCCTCCCAAAAAACAACCGGGCCGGATTCCCACTCAGGGAATCCGGCCCGGTTGTTTTTTGGGTCCGGCGGGGCCGCTTGCGGGCGTCAACGCTCTCCGGCCTCTCCTGAAGCCGCCCCAACGCCCGGCCCGGCCCCCGCCCCGCAACCGCGTGGGCTTTGCCGCGCGGTTGCGGGGCGGCGTACGGGGTCAAGGGGTCGTTGCCCCCTTGCGGGGGATGCCGGGAGACGGCGCCCCCCGGCCGGGGTCCGGGGCAGCGCCCCGGCAACCGCCAGCCGGACGATTACTCCACCTTGAAGAACGCCTTCTTGGCGGCTTTGCAGACGGGGCAGGAATCCGGGGCCTCGTTTTCGACAGTGTGGCCGCACACGGAGCAGACGTAGTACTCGGCGGGCTCGGGGTTCTCCAGCGTCTCCAGGGCTTTGCGGTAGAGCTTGGCGTGCACGGCCTCGACGACGTTGGCGAACTCGAAGGAACGCAGGGCGGCCTTGTGGCCTTCGGCCTTGGCGTCCTCGATCATGGGCGGATACATTTCCTTGAACTCGTGGGTTTCGCCCTCGATGGCCTCCTTGAGGTTCTCGGCGGTGGAGCGGATACCGCCCAGGGCGCGCAGGTGGGCGTGGGCGTGGACGGTCTCGGCGGCGGCGGCGGCGCGGAACAGGCGCGCGGCCTGGGGGAAGCCTTCCTTGTCGGCCTTCTCGGCGAAGGCGAGGTATTTGCGGTTGGCCTGGGACTCGCCGGCAAAGGCTTCCAGCAGGTTCTTTTCGGTCTTGGTCATGATTCGCTCCTTTTGCATTGCGTTTTCATTATCAGGAATTGTTCCTGACAGGAGTCAAAGTACAACATTTTCAGGGAAGGTCAAGGGGCGGATCGATTTTCTCCCCCCGGACGCCGTAAGGCGGCGGGAGAAACCCGACCTATACAAATCCCTGGAACGACCGATGAATCCACCGGGACGGTTGCCAGCCTCGGGGCAAGGCGTGTACAGTCCCATGAAATCGGGACCTCGGGAGAGAGCAGTGGCGGTCTTCAAATGTCCTTCCTGCGGGCTGGACAAAACGCTTCCGGACAGATTCGCGGACCGCAGGGTACGCTGCCCGCAATGCGGCGCGGTGTCGCTGGTGGTGCCCGACGCCGTCGACCTGCACCTGGAAGACGTGATCGGGCCCGAACCGCAGGAGCGGGGGCCGGAGCGGACGCACGCGGCCATCACCGAGGCCGAGCTGTCGCGGGCGCTGGACGCGGACCTGCGGCCCCGGCTGGTGGAGGGCGGCGCGGTGCGCAACGTGGCCGGAGGGCTCGCGGCGGGCGCGCTGGCGGTGTTGTTCTCCCTGGCGGTGGGGCTGCTGATTTTTTCCCACGAGGGGCTGCTCGGGCATTTCCCGCATGCGGTGAGCATGGCGCTGGTGAGCGCCGTGGCGATGGGCCTGGCCGTGGCGCTGACCAGCCGCATCGCCTTTGCCGCCGCCGGGCCGGAAACCATGACCGGCGTGGTGCTCTTCCTGCTGGCCGGATACGTGCAGCAGCGCATGGCCGGGGCGCCGGGCGAAGCGGTGCTGGCCACGGCCCTGGGGGCCTTTGCGGTCTGCGGGCTGTTCACGGGCGTGCTGCTGCTGGCGGCGGGCCTGTCGCGCAGCAGCGACCGCGTGCGCTATGTGCCCATCCAGGCGGTGGGCGGCGTGCTGGCGGCGGTGGGGTTGATGCTGGTGGTGCAGGCCTTCGGGGCGGCCCTGGGCCGCAGCGTGTGCCTGGGCGACATCGTGGTCCGCTATTTCGAGGCCGACCTGTGCCTGCGCTGGGCTCCGGCCCTGGGGCTGGGGCTGGCGGTCTTCGTGGTCATGCGCTGGGTGCGCAACTCCTACGCCCTGGCCGTGCTGCTGGCGGCGGCCATCGGCGCCTGCCACGGCTACCTGCGCTGGCAGGGCATCGACCTGGAGCAGGCCCGGGCCATGGGCTGGCTGTTCGAGGCCCTGCCCGCCCAGGCGCCCTGGGCCTCCATCCAGGACATGGCGTTCCTGGAACGCATCGACTGGCTGGTCATTGCCGACTGCGCGGGTTACGTCCTGGCCCTGGGCGGGCTGGTGGCCTGTTCGGCCATGATCCGCATTTCCGAGATGGAGGTCATCACCGGGCGGCCGGTGGACCTGGACGGCGAATTCCGCGTGCTGGGGGTGGGCAACATCCTGTGCGCCCTGGCGGGCGGCATACCGGGCACCCTGTCCCTGGACCGCAGCCTGGGCAATCGGGGGGCCGGGGCTTCGGGGGTGCTGGCGGGGCTGGTCGGCACGGCGGTCTGCGCCGTGGCGCTGGTGTTTTCCGGGCAATGGCTGCCGCTGCTGCCGCGCTTCGTTCCGGCAGGGCTGCTGGCGGCGCTGGGCATCTCGCTGCTTTGGCGCTGGCTGGTGGAAACGCGCACCCGCTTCACCCACAGGGGCGACTACGCCCTGCTGCTGCTGGTCTTCCTGCTGACGGTGTCCCTGGGGCTGCTGCCGGGGCTGGCCATCGGCGCGGCCCTGGCCATGCTGGTCACCGCCGTGCGCTACGGCTCGGTGAGCGTGGTGCGCCTGGAAATGTCGGGCGCCAGCTACCACAGCAGCACAGACCGCACCCCGGCCCAGCAGGCCGTGCTGCGCCGCAAGGGCGACCAGATCCACATGCTGACCCTGCAAGGGTTCATCTTCCTGGGCACGACCAACCGGCTGATCGAGAGAATCACCGCGCGACTGCACGACCAGGAGCGCGAGCCCCTGCGTTTCGTGCTGCTCGATTTCACCTACACCAGCGGGCTGGATTCATCCGTGGCCATCTCCTTCATCCGCATGAAGCAGATCGCCAAGTCCGGCGGGTTCCGGCTGGTGTTCACCAACGTGCCCCTGGAAGTGGAGGCGCAGCTCTCCCGGGCGGGCTGCGTGCTCTCCGACGAGGACGGCGGCTCCATCACCGCGACCTCCCTGGACTACGCCCTGGAGTGGACCGAGGACCACATCCTGGACGACGCGGGTGAACTGCACCAGGAGCAGCGGCCCCTGCCCGAGCTGCTGGCCCCGGTGTTCCCCGAGCCGGGGCTCATCCCGCTGCTGATGAAGGTGCTCGCGCGGGTGGCGCTGCCCCGGGGGAAGGTCGTGTTCCGCCAGGGCGACGCGCCCGACGCCATGTACTTCATCGAAAGCGGCACGGTGAACGTGGAGATGGCCCTGGAGGAGGGTCGGCACATGCGCCTGCGCAAGCTGGGCCCGGGCGCCGTGTTCGGCGAGATGGGCCTGTACACCGCCGCCCCGCGCACGGCCACCGTGACCACCGCCGAGGACTGCGTGCTGTTCCGCCTGCCCGCCCGGGCCATGCCCCTGCTCCAGCACAAGCGCCCGGACCTGGCCTCGGCCGTCCACCGCTTCGTGGTCGCCCTGCTGGCCGAACGGGTCGGCACGACCAACGCCACCCTGCGCGAAGTGCTGCGCTGAGACCCCGCCCTTGGCCGTTGCATCACGGCCCACGGCGCGCTAGTGTGCCGTGGCCTCCCGCAACGCCAACCTTCCCGACCGGACGCCACGCATGAAACTCAAGATCGCCCTGTGCGCCTTCCTGCTCCTGCTGCTGTCCCTGGGCTTCAGCATCATGCTGACCACCGCGTCCATGGAAAAGGTCTACACCGAGGCCATCATTTCCGAATACCGCGTGGTCGCGCTGGATCTGCAACGCGGCCTGGACCGCGCCCTGAAGTTCGGCAAGCGCCTGGACAAGTTCACCGGCATCGAGCGCGTGCTCGACGACACCCGGGCCCAGATATTCAAGAACGTGGTCCTGCGCCACACTCCGGCGGGCTACCAGCGCAAGATGCTGCGCGAGGACGACATCGTCATCTCCATCGTCCTGCCCGACGGCCGGATTCTCCACTCCACCAACCGCGACCTGGGCGGCGAAACCCTGCCGACCGACCTGCGCGCCCTGCTCGCGCCCTTGGGCGGCGACAAGGGCGCGCCCCCGAGCTTCGTCAAACACCTGGGCCAGTTTTCCATCGCCCTGCCCATCACCGACGCCAAGGGCGTGGCCGCCCACACGGTCATCAGCTTCGGCGACGACCAGGTGGAGCGCCTGCTCGCCCCCTTCTTCGACCACAACCTCAAGGTCTTCGCCGGGGTCATGGTCTGCGGCATGGCCCTGCTCATCCTGGCCCTGAACCTGGTGACCCACGCCGCGCCGCTGACCTCCGGGCTGCCCGGGCGGCGCATCTCCGTGCTGCTTTTCCTGGTGGTCGGCTCGGCGCAGATCGTCTTCGCGGGCATGAACCTGCGCGCCTTCCGCGACGAATTCCTGGCCATCAACCAGACCAAGGCCGAAACCCTGATGGCCCTGCTCAAGGAGGACGTGGAGTTCTTCTTCGCCAAGGGCCTGCGCCTGGAAACCCTGAGCGGGCTGGACCAGCTTCTTGGCGACATCATCGCCGCCTCGCCGGAGCTGCGCGACATCGCCGTCTACGACGCCCAGGGCCGCCCGGCCTTCGTGGCCAGCCACCAGGGCGCCTTCGACTACCGCACCGGGGCCGCCCCCGGCCCGGGGCTGGACCCCGGGCCCCTGGAGGGCCGCCACGATCCGCGCTACCGCGCCCGCGTGCCGCTCATGCGCGAGGGCGAACCGCACGCCACCCTGGTGGCCAACGTCTCGCGCCAGACCATGCTCCGGAAGCTGACCGAGATATTCAAGGACTCGGCCACCGTGCTGGTCATCTCCATCCTGTTTTTCGTGGAAATGCTCATCCTGGCCAACCTGTTCATCAAGGACCAGTACGCCAGAACCAACGGCACGGGCGGCGCGGGCGGCCCGCCCGCGGGCCAGACCCCCGGCCCGGCCTGCCCCGTGCCCGGGGCGGAGGTGCCCTTCGGGGCCATCCGCCCGGCGGCGTTCCTGTTCCTGCTGGGCATCGACATGTGCATCTCCTTTTTGCCGCTGTACATGAAGACCCTGCCCATCCCCGAGCTGGGCCTGTCGCACGAGATGGTCCTCGGCCTGCCCATTTCCGTGGAGATGCTTTTCGTGGGCGTGGCCCTCCTGGCCACCGGGCCGTGGATCGACCGCCGGGGCTGGCACGAACCCTTCTGGCTCGGCCTGGGGGCGGCCCTGGGCGGCACGGTCTGGTCGGCCCTGGCGCCCGACGCGCTGCACTTCATCGCCTCGCGCGGGCTGGTCGGCCTGGGCTACGGCGCCTTCATCATGGCCGCCCAGGGCTTCATCGTCCGCCAGACCGACCGGGGCAGCAAGGCCCAGGGCATGGCCCAGCTCTGGGCGGGCGTTTTCGCGGGCAGCATCTGCGGCGGCGCCGCCGGGGCCATGATGGCCGAGCGCGTGGGCTTCCGGCCCGTCCTGCTGGCCGGAACGGTCATCCTCGTCTGCGCCGGGGCCTACGCCCTGACCTTCCTGCGCCGGACCATGGCCCGCCCGACCTTCTGCGCCCTGACCTCCGGCGGCCCGGCCAAGGGCCACCTGACCCCCGCGCGCGCCCTGCGCTTTCTGACCAACCGCGACGTGTTCGGGCTGGTGGCGCTCAGCTCCATCCCGGCCTCCCTGGCCTTCGTGGGCTTCATGTACTACTTCAGCCCCATCTATCTGGCCGACCTCGGCCAGTCGCAGTCCGACATCGGCCGCGTGTACATGCTCTACGGCGTGTGCCTGATCTACGTGGCGCCCTATCTGGCCAAGTTCCTGGACCGCGCCGGCAACCAGAAGTTCCTGATCTTCCTCTCCGGGGCCACCGGCTGCCTGGGGTTCACGACCTACTATTTCTTCGGCGGGCTGGAGGCCACGGCGCTGACGGCCCTGCTGCTGGGCGTGTCGGGCAGCCTCGACGCCTCGCGGGCCTTCGTGCTCAAGCTGCGGGCCAGCCACGAACTGGGCGAGGGCACGGCCATGAGCCTGTTCAACTCCGTGGGCCGCACCGGCCAGATCGTCGGGCCCATGCTCTTCGGCTGGCTGCTGCTGACCTTCGGCATGCCCGACGCCGTGACCTACTTCGGCATGGGCTATCTGGCCATCACCGTGCTGTTCACCCTGTGCACGCGCTCCGAGACGACCCTGGCCGCCAAGGGCCTGCTGCACACCGGGAAATAAGGCACCGGCGACGGGCGGCGCGCCGAGCGCGGCCGCCCGCTGCCCGGCCTGCCCGCCGCATTCCACCCTCCTCCACCGCGACGGGCTCGCGGGGCGGCCCAAATTTTTCATTGACGCCGCAAGCGATGGCATCTAGGTAAACCCCTCGGCTGCGCGTTGCCCAAGATCCTCGATCCCTCTCGCCGCGCAGCCCTTTCCAGGGTCCTCCGGGGCCCGGCAAGTTCAGGTCCGCGTCCCGCGCGGACGGCGAGGAGGGGACTCCCCCATGACCAAGCGCCCCCTGGAGAAGTGGACCGCCGAACGGTCCGCCGAACTCTACGGCATCCGCAATTGGAGCGGCGGCTATTTCGACGTGGCCGAAAACGGCGACCTCGTGCTGGTGCCCGCGCCGGGCAACGGCGTGCGCGTCAGTGTGCCGCAGATCATCGACGGCCTCAAGGAACGCGGGCTGGAACTGCCCGTGCTGCTGCGCGTGGAGAACATTCTCGACTCGCAGATTTCCCTGCTCCACGAGACCTTCCGCACGGCCATCGCCGCCCTGGGCTACCGGGGCGAATACCGCGGCGTGTTCCCGGTCAAGGTCAACCAGCAGCAGCAGGTGGTGGAGGAGATCGCCCAGTTCGGCTCGCGCTACCACCACGGGCTGGAGGTCGGCTCCAAGGCCGAGCTCATCGCCGCCCTGGCCTACCTTTCGGACCGCGAGGCCTGCCTGGTCTGCAACGGCTACAAGGACAGCGACTTCGTGGACCTGGCCCTGTACGCCACCAAGATGGGCTTCAACTGCTTCCTGGTCATGGAAATGCCCGGGGAGGTGCAGCTCATCCTGGAGCGCTCCAAGGCCCTGGGCGTGCGGCCCAAGATGGGCGTGCGCACCAAGGTCAGCGCCCAGGTGGGCGGGCACTGGGCCGAGTCCGCCGGCGATCTGTCCATCTTCGGCCTGTCCACCGCCGAGGTGGTCGACGTGGTGGACATCCTGCGCGCCGAGGACATGCTCGACTGCCTGCGCCTGCTGCACTTCCACCTCGGCTCGCAGATTCCGAACATCCGCGACATCCGCACCGCCGTGCACGAGGCCTGCCGCATGTACGCCGAACTGGTCGGCGAGGGCTGCGCCATGGGCTACCTGGACCTGGGCGGCGGCCTGGCCGTGGACTACGACGGCTCGCACACCAACTTCGAGAGCAGCCGCAACTATACCCTGGACGAATACTGCGCCGACATCGTGGAAACGGTGATGAGCGAGATGGACGAGCGCGACATGCCCCATCCGCACATCGTCACCGAATCCGGCCGGGCCACGGTGGCCTACTACTCCGTGCTGCTTTTCGACGTGCTCGACGAAAGCCGCCTGGAGAGCCGCCCCGTGCCCGCCGCCGTGCCCGAGGACTACCCCGAGCCCGTGCACAACCTCTGGGAGACCCACCGCTCCCTCACGGTGAAAAACGTCCAGGAGTGCTACAACGACGCCATCTACTACCGCGACGAGGTGCGCCAGATGTTCCGCCTGGGCCGCTGCTCCCTGCGCGAGCGGGCCATGGGCGAAACCATCTTCTGGGCCATCATGCGCAACATCGCGGACAAGCTGGAAGACGTGAAGAACCCGCCGCGCTGGATGGAGGACATCGCCGTGTCCCTGGCCAGCATCTATTATTGCAACATGAGCGTGTTCCAGTCCCTGCCCGACGCCTGGGCCATCGACCACCTCTTCCCCATCATGCCCGTGCACCGGCTGAACGAGCAGCCCACGGAGCAGGCCTTCCTGGCCGACATCACCTGCGACTGCGACGGCAAGATCGACCGCTTCATCGATACCCGGGGCGTCAAACGCGTGCTGGAACTGCACGCCCTGGAAGACGACCGGCCCTACTACCTGGGTGCCTTTCTCGTCGGCGCCTACCAGGAGACCCTGGGCGACCTGCACAACCTGTTCGGCGACACCAACGTCGTCTCCGTGCGCATCAACCCCGACGGCACCTTCGACATCGTGCGCGAGCTGGAAGGCGACAGCGTGTCCGACGTGCTCTCCTACGTGGAATACGACCCCAAGCACGTGGTGGAGAGCTTCCGCCTCATGGCCGAGCAGGGCGTGCGCGACGGCAACATCACCCCCCAGGAGCGCTACTACATCATGAAAGCCTACGAGCGCTGCATGCGGGGCTACACCTACCTCTACCGTTAACCTCGACCCCCGGGAGGACTCCCATGAAGAAGGTTCTCATCATCGGCGCCGGCGGCGTCGGCCAGGTGGTGGCGCACAAGTGCGCCCAGGTGCCCGAGGTCTTCGGCGAAATCATGCTCGCCAGCCGCACCAAGGCCAAGTGCGACGCCATCGCCGCGAAGCTGCCCCGGCCCATCCGCACCGCGCGGGTGGACGCCGACGACGTGCCCGAACTGGTGGCGCTCATCAAAAGCTTCGGGCCCGACCTGGTGCTCAACGTGGCCCTGCCCTACCAGGACCTGCACATCATGGACGCCTGCCTGGAAACGGGCACCCACTACCTGGACACCGCCAACTACGAGCCCCCGGACGAGGCCAAATTCGAATACAAATGGCAGTGGGCCTACCAGGAGCGCTTCCGCGCGGCCGGGCTCATGGCCCTGCTCGGCTCGGGCTTCGACCCCGGCGTGACCAACGTCTTCTGTGCCTACGCCCAGAAGCACCTGTTCGACGAGATCCACGTGCTGGACATCATCGACTGCAACGCGGGCGACCACGGCCAGCCCTTCGCCACCAACTTCAACCCCGAGATCAACATCCGCGAGGTCACCGCCCGGGGGCGCTACTGGGAGCGCGGCGAATGGGTGGAGACCGACCCGCTGTCCTGGTCCATGACCTACGACTTTCCCGAGGGCATCGGCCCGAAGAAGTGCTTCCTCATGTACCACGAGGAGCTGGAATCCCTGGTGACCAACCTGCGCGGCCTGCGCCGGGCGCGCTTCTGGATGACCTTCTCCGACAACTACCTGAACCACCTGAAGGTGCTGGAAAACATCGGCATGACGCGCATCGACGCCGTGGAATACCAGGGCAGCAAGATCGTGCCCCTCCAGTTCCTCAAGGCCGTGCTGCCCGACCCCGGCTCCCTGGGCCCGCTGACCAAGGGCCGCACCTGCATCGGCTGCCTCATGCGCGGCGTGAAGGACGGGCGCGAAAAGACGGTCTACATCTACAACATCTGCGACCACGAGGAGGCCTACCGCGAGGTCGGCTCCCAGGCCATCAGCTACACCACGGGCGTTCCGGCCATGGTCGGCGCCAAGATGATGCTCGGCGGCGCCTGGACGGGCGCGGGCGTGTTCAACATGGAGCAGCTCGACCCCGACCCGTTCATGGAGGCCCTCGGGGCCCACGGCCTGCCCTGGGTGGTCAGGGAGCTTTAGGCGTGGACGGCCGCACCCAGGTCCGCTTCGACCCCGCCCGCGTGCCCGACACCCCCGCCTATGTGGTGGACCTGGGCCTGCTGGCCGACAACCTGGCCGTGCTGGCCGACGTGCAGGCCCGCTCGGGGGCGACCGTTCTGCTGGCCCTCAAGGCCTTCGCCCTGTTCCGGGTCTTTCCCCTGCTGCGCGGGGTGCTCGGCGGGGTCTGCGCCAGCTCGCCCCACGAGGCGCGCCTGGGCCGCGAGGAGTTCGGCGGCGAGGTCCACGCCTTTGCCGCGGCCTTCTCCCGGGCCGACGTGCTCGACCTGGCGGGCACGGCGGACCATCTGGTCTTCAACTCCCCGGCCCAGCGCCGGGCCCTGGAGCCCGTGGCCCGGGCCGAAGCCGCGCGCCTGGGCCGGAGCCTGCACTTCGGCCTGCGCGTGAACCCCGAACACTCCGAGGGCGCCAACCCGCTCTACGACCCCTGCGGCCCGGGCTCGCGCCTGGGCGCCCGCCGGGCCGACATCGGCCCGGACGACGTGCGCGGTCTCGCGGGCCTGCACTTCCACACCCTGTGCGAGCAGAACGTCGGGCCCCTGGAGCGGACCCTGGCCGCCTTCGAGCGCCGTTTCGGCGAGCTGCTCCCGGGCCTGGACTACGTGAACTTCGGCGGCGGACACCACATCACCCGCGCGGACTACGACCGCGAACGGCTGGTGGAGCTGGTGCGCGACTTCCGCGCCCGCCGGGGGCTGCGCGTGTACCTGGAGCCGGGCGAGGCCGTGGCCCTCAATGCGGGCTATCTGGTGACCACCGTGCTCGACGTGGTGCCCGGCGGCACGCGGCCCGTGGCCATCATGGACACCGCCGTGCCCTGCCACATGCCCGACGTGCTCGAAGGGCCCTACCGGCCCCACGTCGTCGGCGCGGGCCTGCCCGGGGAAAAGGCCCACACCGTCGGCCTGGGCGGGCCGTCCTGCCTCGCGGGCGACATGGCCGGGGACTACAGCTTCGACGCGCTCCCGGCCCCCGGGCAGCGCCTCGTCTTCACCGACATGGCCCATTACACCATGGTCAAGAACACCACCTTCAACGGCGTGCGCCTGCCGTCCATCGTGCTCTACGACCCGGAGCGCGACGCTTTCGAGACCGTGCGCCGCTTCGGCTACCAGGACTTCAGGAACCGCCTGTCCTGACCCGCACCCGCAGCGCCAAGGAGCGCCCATGCCCGCCCCCGTCACGCCCGGCTTTCTGGAAGAGGAAATCGGCCGCCCCGCCGCCCGGGGCAGCCGCATCCACGTCATCCCCGCGCCCTTCGAGGCCAGCGTGTCCTACGGCGGCGGCACGGCCCGCGGCCCGGCGGCCATCCTCGCGGCCTCCAACCAGCTCGAACTGTGGGACGGCCAGGGCGTGCCCGCCGACGCGGGCATCCACACCCGCCCGGCCGTGGACTGCTCCGGCCCCGCGGAAGCCGTACTGACGCGCATTGAAGCCGCCGTGACCGAAACCCTGGAGGCGGGCGCCGTGCCCGTGCTGCTGGGCGGGGAGCACACCGTGACCCTGGGCGCCTTGGCCGCCCTGCACCGGGCCCTGGGGCCCGCCGAACCCTTCGGGGTGGTCCAGTTCGACGCCCACGCCGACCTGCGCGACGCCTACCAGGGCTCGCGCCTGAGCCACGCCTGCGTCATGCGCCGCGCCCTGGACCTGGGCCTGCCCCTGTTCCAGATCGGCGTGCGCGCCCTGTGCCGCGACGAGCACGACCTGCGCGAGGCCCTGGCCGTCGGGCGCATCGACGGGCCGGACCTGCCCCTGGCCCCGCCCCGGGCCTCCGTCCTGCCGCCGGACTTTCCCGCGCGCATCTACGTCACCTTCGACGTGGACGGCCTGGACCCCGCGCTCATGCCCAGCACCGGTACCCCCGTGCCCGGCGGCCTGTTCTGGCACCAGGCCATGTGGCTGCTGGACGACATCGCCCGGGGCCGGACCCTGGTGGGCTGCGACGTGACCGAGCTGGCCCCCGCCCCCGGCCAGCACGGCCCCGACTTCACCGCCGCCCGGCTGGCCTACGCCCTCATGGGGCTGATCGCGCGCGGATAGGCGCTGCCCCGGGAAGGCTCATGCCCCGAAACCGGACCCCGCTAAAAAACCGGGCCGGGTTCCCAAGCGGGAACCCGGCCCGGTTGCTTTCACCGCCCGGCCGACGGCGCAGCGTCTTCCGCCCGCCCGGCACTGCCGGGGCGCGGCCTAGGCGGACTTCAGCTCATCGATGAGGTTGCGCAACTGGTCGGAGAGGCGGGCCATGTCCTGCATGGCCAGGGCGGACTGCTGCATGGCCTCGGCGGTTTCGGAGGAGATGCGGTTGATCTCCTCGGTGCCGCGGTTGATCTCCTCGCTGGCGGCGGATTGCTCTTCGCTCGCGGTGGCGATGGCCCGGACCTGGTCGGCGGTGTTTTCGATGATGGCGATGATTTCGGACAGGGACTGCCCGGCCTCGCCCGCCAGCCTCGTGCTGTCGCCCACGACCCCGGCGGTCTCCTCCATGGACTTGATGCTCTTCTTGGTGCTGTCCTGGATGGCGCCGATGGCCTGCCCCACCTCCTGGGTGGCGTTCATGGTCTTTTCGGCCAGCTTGCGCACCTCGTCGGCAACCACGGCGAAGCCGCGCCCGGCGTCGCCCGCGCGGGCGGCCTCGATGGCGGCGTTCAGCGCCAGCAGGTTGGTCTGGTCGGCGATGTCGCGGATGACGGTCATGACCTGGCCGATGGCTTCGGCCTGACGGCCCAGGTCGCCCATTTCGCCGCGCAGTTTCTCGGTTTCCCGGTTGAGCTGGGCGATGGAGTCCACCACGCGGGTGACCACGGCCCCGCCCTGTTCGGCGCGGCGCTTGGCGGTATCGGCGTTCTCGGCGGCGCTGCCCGCGTTGTTGGCGACCTCAAGGACGGTGGCGTTCATCTCCTCCATGGCCGTGGCGGCCTCGGCGGTGCGTTCGCGCTGGGTTTCGGAGCCCCGGCGCGATTCCTGAATCTGGGCGTTGAGTTGCTCCGAGGCCGAGGCCACCTGGGCCACGATCTGCTCCAGCTCGCCCGCGGCCTGGAGCATGCCTTCGCGCTTGGCGTTCTCGGCGGCCTGACGGGCCTGCTCGGCCTCGCGGGTGGCGGCCTCGGCGGCCCGGGCCTTGTCCTCGGCCTCGCGGGACTTGGCCGCGATTTCGTCCATGTTGCGTTGCAGGGTCGTGCTCATGTCGTCGAAGGCGGCGCCCAGGGCGCCGACCTCGTCCTTGCGGCGCAGGCCCAGACGCGAGGAAAAATCGCCCGCGGCCAGCCGTGCGGTGAAGTCCACCAGCCGGGCCATGGGCACGGTGATATTGCGCGTGACCAGCAGGGTGCAGCCCGCGCCGAGCAGGGCGCTGGCCAGGGTCAGGCCCACGATGACCATGAGCAGGGTGCCGTAGGCGGACGCGGCATCCCCCTGGGCCGTCTCGGCCTGTTTTTCCAGGGCTTCCGTCAGGGTGTTGATGCTCTCGCGCATGGCATCGAAGCGCTCCTTGGCCTGCCCAAGGGAGCGGGCGGCCAGGTCCGCACCCGGAGTTCCGCCCTGGCGGTCGCGGACGATGGGCTCGGAGGCTTCGTCCCAGGCCCGGCGCCCGGAGCGGTAAGCCTCGACCTCGGCCTGCTGCCCGCGGTCGTCGGTCAGGGCGGCGAACTTGCCCACCCGGTCGTCGGCCTGCTGCTTGTTGTCGGCGTAGTCCTTGAGCTGGGCCTGGAAGGCCGGGGTGCCCGGCTCGGCCAACAGCATGGACCGCTCGGCAATGAGCGCCTGATGCAGATCGCGGTCTGCCTCCAGCAGGAACACCACGCCCAGCAGATCGCGGTTGTAGATGTCTTGCAGGCGCTCGTTGATGTTCCTGGCACTGATGGCGGCCACGGTACCGATGGCAATCAGCAACAGAATATTTATTGTCAGGATAATCAGCAATTTGTTTCCGATACGAATGTTTCCCAAAGCGGACATGACGCCTCCTTTTTACGGCAGAGAACCCGGTCTGCACAATTGCGGCAGTTCATATTATTCCAGGTGGCTTCTTTTTACAATGGGAAGAAAGAAAAAGAGTATTGCCTTTCCCGGCCGGTCCATTGCGGGATTGCCCTCACTCCGTGACGGAGGTAGAAAGATACAGGCCGGGGCCGGGAGGAGCCATGTTCCGCATCCGACGCATCTTCGACGACACGTTGCCGCGCGACCGCCAAGCCGTGGCCCGGGTGCAGGAAATTCTGCGGGCCCAGTTCCGCGACGCCCCCCCGGGGGAATATGAAAACATTCCGGCCAAACTGCGCGATCCGCTGGGCTACCGCTTCAAGACCATCCTCTTCGTGGCCGAGCAGAAGTTCGACGTGCGCGGATTCGCCCTGCTGCTGCACGCGCCGGACCTTTCGTTCTGCTACCTGGACTACATCGGCGCCCTGCCGGGGCGCACCAGCCGGGGCATCGGCGGCTCGCTGTACGGCCGGGTGCGCGAGGAGGCGGCGCTGCTCGGCGACCGGGGCATCTTTTTCGAATGCCCCAGCGACGATCCGGCCATCTGCCGCGACGCATCGCTGCTGCGCCAGAACGCGGCGCGTCTGCGCTTCTACGAGGGCTTCGGCGCACGGCCCATCGTGAACACGGCCTACGAAACACCCCTGACGCCCACGGACGACAGCCCGCCGGTGCTGATCTTCGACGGGCTGGGGCAGCCCGCCACGCCGCCCCTGGGGCCCACGCGCGAAATCGTGCGGGCCATCCTGGAGCGCAAATACGCCGACCGCTGCCCCCCGGGATATGTGAACGCCGTGGTGGCGTCCTTCATGGACGACCCCGTGCGCCTGCGCCCGCCGCGCTATGCGCGGGCCGAGGCCGCCGGGCCGGTGCCGGGCGCCTCGCCGTGCATCGTGCTCACGGTCAACCGCGAGCACGACATCCACCACGTCCACGAGCGGGGCTACGTGGAATCCCCGGCGCGGGTGCGCTCGCTGCTGGACGCCCTGGAGCCCACGGGGCTCTTCCTGCCCACGGCGGCGCGCCGCTACCCCGAGCGGGCCATCCTGGCCGTACACGACGCGGGCATGGTCCGCTACTTCAAGGCCGCCACGGCCACGCTGCCCCCGGGCAAGTCCATCTATCCCTACGTCTTTCCCATCCGGAACCAGGCCCGCCCGCCCAAAGAACTACCCGTACGCGCCGGGTATTACTGCATCGACACCTTCACCCCGCTGAACGCCAACGCCTACCGCGCGGCCCGGGGCGCGGTGGACTGCGCGCTGACCGCCGCCGACGCCGTGCTCGACGGCCAGCGCCTGGCCTACGCCCTGGTGCGCCCCCCGGGGCACCACGCCGAACGCCGGGCCTTCGGCGGGTTCTGCTACTTCAACTCCGCCGCCATCGCCGCGCACCATCTGGCCGCCCACGGCCGCGTTGCCGTGCTGGACATCGACTACCACCACGGCAACGGCACTCAGGACATCTTCTACGCCCGCGACGACGTGCTCACCGTGTCCATCCACGGGCACCCGTCCTTCGCCTACCCGTACTTCAGCGGCTTTGCCGGAGAAACGGGCGAAGGCCGGGGCCGGGGCTGCAACCTGAACCTGCCCCTGCCCGAGGACGCCGACGGCGCGGCCTTTGCCCGGGCGCTGGACAAGGCCCTGGAACGCATCCGCCGCTTCGCGCCGGGGGTGCTGGTGGTCAGCCTGGGGCTCGACACGGCCAAGGGCGACCCCACGGGCACCTGGGCCCTGACCCCGGGGGACTTCGAAGCCAACGGCCGGGCCACCGGCGCCTTGGGCCTGCCGGTGCTGGTGGTCCAGGAGGGTGGCTACCGCATCCGCACCCTGGGCCAGAACGCGCGGCGGTTCTTCCTGGGCCTGCGGGCCGGGGCCCACGGGCTGCCCGCCACCCGGGGCGGCAGCGGCGGCAACGGCGGGCCCTCCCGGGCCGGACGCAGGGTGAACGGCCCGGCCTGAGCGCGCGGGCTCCGGGCGCCCGCGCCCCGGCCCGCGGCCGGATTTGCGGGCCTGCTTTTTCCTTGACCGGCGCCATGATGCGGGATTAAGAAGCCGGGTGCCCCGCCTGGGGGCCCGCAGCGCCCACGTAGCTCAGTCGGTAGAGCGCGTCCTTGGTAAGGACGAGGTCAGCAGTTCAATCCTGCTCGTGGGCTCCAGCCGCCATGCCCCGGACCCCGGTCCGGGGCTTTTTCATGCCCGCCCGTTTTTGCCCGGCCCCGGCCTTTCGGCAGCGTTTTCCCCGGGTTGTCACCATAATGTCACCCCCGCCGTAACGACAGGCGCACCGGGCCTTTGCTATGCCCGCTCCAGAAGGCCGCACGCACGGAGCGGCCGGGGGGGAGCACATGCGCTCTGTGGACCAAAGCGGTTCGTTGATCATGTCGGGGATGCTGCACGTGAACCCGGAGTTGCGCGCCCGTCGCGCGCCGTCGGCCTGCGGGTTCATGTCCATGGAAAACTTCCGGGCCCTGGCGCGCGACGTGCGCGAGGGCAGCGTGGGCCTGGTGACCCTGGACTGCGTGGACTTCGAGGCCCTGGCCGCCGGGTTCGGCGAGGACCTGGGCCTGGCCCTGCTCGGCGTGCTGCTGGACAAGGCCATGGGCGGCTTCGCCGAGTTCTTCCCCAACTGCGGCATCATCGGGGTGGAGAAGACCGGCATCGGCGGCTACGCCATCTTCTTCCGCACCGACCCCGCCGGACGCTGCGACCTGTTCGACGCCTACGCGGGCTTCCGCTTCCGCGTGCAGGAGTCCCTGAGCGCGCAGAGCGCGCGCTATCTGGAGCACCCGCCGACCCTGCGCATCGGCCTGGCCCTGCTGGAGCCGCGCCCCGGCGAGGACCTGGACAAGACCCTGTTCCGGGCGCTGCTCCAGGCCCGGCGCGTGGCCGAAAGCAAGCCCGATTCCGAGCGCTTCGCCATGCACCGCGAGTTCATGGACATGCTCGCCCGGGGCGACATCCGCATCCTGTTCCAGCCGGTGGTCGATTTTTCCACCGGCGGGGTCCTGGGCTGGGAGGCCCTGGCCCGGGGCGGCGGCCAGGGGCTCATGGCCGAGGCGCGCACGCTGTTCGGCTTCGCCGCCGAGGTCGGCGAAAGCCTGGCCCTGGAACGGCTGTGCCTGTGCCGCGCCCTGGACGCCGTGCCCGCCGGGTTCCGGGGGCGGCTGTTCCTCAACGTGCACACCCAGTCGCTGCACGACGCCGAAGCCTTCTTCGCGGAAATCCGCGCCCTGGCCGAGGGCGCCGGGGTGGCGCCGTCCGACGTGGTGCTCGAATTTTCCGAACGCAACCTGGTGGCCGACCAGGACGCCCTGCAACGCAAGTTGGAACTGTGCCGCGCCGCCGGGCTGCTCATCGCCGTGGACGACGTGGGCGCGGGCACCACCAACCTGCACTTCCTCTCCCAGGTGCGCCCCGATTTCATCAAGGCCGACGGCTCGCTCATCCGGGGCATCGAGTCCAACCCCATCAAGCGGACGATGATCGAGACCCTGGTCCTGCTGGCCCAGAAGGTCGGCGGCAAGCTGCTGGCCGAGGGTGTGGAAACGGAAACGGAATTCAGCTCCCTGGTCAGCATGGGCGTCTACGCCGGGCAGGGCCACCTGTTCGCCCGGCCCGCGGCGGCCCTGGAAACGCCCCAGGTGGAGGTGCCCAGCAAGATCGACGTGCGCGGCATCGAAAGCGGCGAGTTGAACTGCCGCCTGAAGTCGCGCGAGATCACCCAGGCGACCATCTCCGTGCCGTCGGGCACGGCCATCAGCGCGGTCAAGGCCGCCCTGGAAGGCAAGCCGCCCATGAGCAGCATCGTGGTCGTGCGCGGCGACCGGCCCGTCGGCCTGCTCATGAACTACAACCTCGACCGCCGCCTGGGCACCAAGTACGGCGTCTCGCTCTACTACAACCGCCCCGTGGACACGCTCATGGACACCGCCCCCCTGGTGGTGGACGCCGAGCAGGCCATCGAGGAGGTGGCCGGAGCGGCCATGCAGCGCGCCAACGACAAGATCTACGACGACATCGTGGTCGTGGAGCGCCGCCGCCTGCTGGGCACGGTTTCGGTGCAGAAGATGCTCGACACGCTGATGCGCGTGCAGATCGAGCTGGCCAAGGGCTCCAACCCGCTGACGGGCCTGCCCGGCAACGTGACCATCGAGCAGGAACTCGAAAAGCGCAACCGCCAGAAAATTTCCTCGGGGATCATGTATCTCGACCTGGACAACTTCAAGGCCTACAACGACGTGTACGGCTTCAAGAGCGGCGACCGGGTCATCGTGGCCACGGCCCAGATCATCCGCACCGCCGTGGCCGCCCACGGGCGGCCCTCGGACTTCATCGGCCACATCGGCGGCGACGATTTCCTGGTCATCGGCGACCCGACGACCATCCGCGCCGTGTGCGACGACATCGCCCGCCAGTTCGAGGAACGCATCCCCGAGTTCTACAACGAGGAGGACCGCCGCTGCGGCTACATCGAGGCCAAGGGCCGCGACGGCCAGCCCGCGCGCTTTCCCCTGGTTTCGGCGTCCATGGGCATCCTCGACGCGACCTTCGAGCACCCCGTGTCCCAGGAGGAGCTGTCCCACCGCGCGGCGGAGATCAAGAAGTTCGCCAAGGGCACGGTGGGCAACTCCGTGGTCCGCGACCGGCGCGCGCCCCTGGGCTCCCAGCCCCCGGCCTGAGCCGCCCCCGCGGCCGGGGCCGATTGCTTTTGCCGCTCGGCGGCGGTACAGGAACTCCCTGCCGGGCGCGGCCCGGGCAACGCACACCGCACGGGGAACTTCGATGATCCAGGACGCATTCGCCATGGCCGGGCACTACGCGGCCCTGAACCCCGGGCTGACCCGGGCCTTCGCCTTCCTGGAGCGGCCGGACGCGGCCGACCTGCCCGAAGGGCGCCACGAGGTGGACGGGGAGCGCGTCTTCGCCGTGGTGGCCCGCGGGGCGGGCCGTGACCGGGCCGGGGCCCTGCTGGAGGTCCACGACCGCTACATCGACGTGCAGTGCATCCTGAAGGGCGTGGACCGCATGGGCTGGAAGCCCCGGCGGGATTGCGTCCGGCCCGAGGGCGCCTTCGACCCCGGGCGCGACGTGGGCTTTTTCGCCGACGCCCCCGACGCCTGGCTGGACACCCGCGCCGGGCAGTTCGCCATCCTCTTCCCCCACGACGCGCACATGCCCATGATCTCCGTCGGGCCGATCCACAAAATCATCTTCAAGGTCGCCGTGGACCAGGGCTGACCCCGCACCCCGGGCCCGCAGCGCGGGCGCCCCGCCGGTGCCCGGCGCACCGTCACGCCCGCCGCGCACAAAAGCGGAGGGCCGCGAACCCCATGCCCGCGGCCCCGGCGCTTACCCGTCCCGGATCGCTCCGGGTGGCGGCCTTCAGGAAGAGTCTCCCCTCCCCCCGGCGGTCCGCCTGTCTCTGGTTATCACGAGACTATTTGAGCACCCGCATCTCGCGCTCCTCCATGAGGCGCAGCAGCTCCGGCTTGGGCGTGACGCCCGGGGCGGGCCGGGGCGGCGCGGCACCGGCGGCGCGACGCGCCGCAAAGGCCTTGGGCACGCGGTATGCGGGGCTGTCCTGCAAAAACGTCATGTACCACCAGATGTCGTCCAGGCTCACGTGGCGGCGCAGGAAGGCCTCGGGCCCGGAGTGGCTGAAATGGTGCACCACCGCGTCGGTGGCCACCACGGCCCGGCGGCCCGTGGTGCGCAGGTGGCCGTTGATGTGGAACTCGTCCACCCGCCCGACCCCGGCGGGCACGCGCATGGGAATGGGCACCACCGCGTCCATGAGCCGCCCGTCGAACATCACGCAGTCCACGCTGATGTGCCCCAGGTAGACGTGCCGGGGCCGCTCCAGGTCCAGGTACTTCTCCACCAGCCCGTGGTGCAGGATCTTCTCCCACACGAAGCGGTGGTAGACGGCGTTGGTTTCCATGGGCAGGTGCGGCAGGCGTGCGCGCTCCCCGGGGAAGTGCGCGCGCAGGGCGCGGTCCATGACCTGGCGGCCCGTGCGGCTCACGGGCGTGACGCACGAGGCCAGGGGCACGGCCTCGTCGCCCCGGTGCAGCTTGAAGGCCGCCAGCAGGTGGTCCAGCCAGTTGGGCGTGACGAACACGTCTTCCGACAGGCGGACGATCACATCCTGGCTGTGCCGGGCCATGATGAAGTTCTGCATGGACACCACGGCGGGAATAAGCCCGCGCGGGGTGACGTGCACGTCGATGACCCCGGGGTGGCGCTTCTGAAAGGCCTTGATGATCACCGCGTGCTCGTCGCTCACGGCGTTGGCCACCACGTAAATCTTCTTGAAGCGCGACAGGTCGGTGTAGAGCTCCAGGCACTTGACGCACAGCAGGAAACAGTCGAGCCGGTGCGATGTCAAAAGCATCAGCACGGGCTGGATGTCCCGGGATCGCGGTGTGATGTCGATGATGCGCGCCATGGCCGTCCTCGTTCACGCAGGGGGGCGAATGCCGCAGGGTGGATTCGCCCTTCTTGTTGCCAGTCTTATCGGGCATTATGGCGGAAACTTAAGGCCCCGGACGCCAGAAATTCTCTTTTTCATTCCAAGCGCCAAGAATCGCTGGCGATGTTTTTGCCAGCAAAACCGGGGGCTGCGGCAGGAGCCGCCGCCAGCGCCCCCGGATTCCCTGCGTTCCGCCAGGAAACCGGCACAGCCCGTTCGCGGGCCGCGTACTGCGGGCGGGGTGCGCCCCGGCGCCCCTAGGCGGCGTCCAGCCGGGCGCGGGCGGCGTTCAGGAGGTGGCGGGCCTGGGCGCGGGAGGTGGCGGAGATGGCGGTGAGGTCGGCGCGGGCGAAGGTGGTGATGCCGGGGTTGGAGAGCACGAGGAAAGGCTCGGGGCCGGGTTCGAGCAGGCCGTGGAGCAGGTCGAGGACCTGGGCCACCGTGAGGCCCCGGCGCAGGCGCAGGCCTTCGTGCCAGTAGTGCACGGGCCGGTCGCCCAGGCGGGCGGCGCGCAGGCGGCGGACCATGTCGCGCACGTAGATGCTGGCGCCTTTGCGGGGGTTGAAGTCGTTCCAGTGGAGGGTGCCGTCCTGGTCGGCGAGGATGTCGCAGCAGAAGAAGCCCAGGGCGCCCCGGGCCGCGAGGTGCGGGCCCAAGGTTTCGAGCACGGTGCGCCGGGCGGCCTCGGCCAGGCCGGGTGCATTTTCCGGGGGATGGGCGGTGCCGCGATAGGAGTTGTCGACGTTGATGGAATCGAAAACGGAGACTTCGGCGACCTGGCCGTCGGCGGTGATTTCCCAGTGCACGGAAAGTTCGGCGCTCAACGGCTCCAGGCGCGTTTCGAGAAACAGGGCGCCGCCGCGCAGGGCCAGCAGGCGCACGGCGCGCTCCAGGGCATGGGAATCGGCGGGGGCGGCCATGCCGCCGCAGCCCACGCCGCCCATGCCCGTTTCCGTCTTGACCAGCACGCGGCGGCCCTGGGCCATGAGCGCGGCGCCCCGGCGGACCAGGGCCTTGGGGTCGGGATCGTGGAACCAGGGGGCGGTGGCCAGGCCGAGCTCGGCGCACAGGGCCTTGAAGGCCAGCTTGCTCGCGTAAGCGCGCGCGAGGTCGAAGTTGCAGTAGGCGGGCACGTCCAGCGCCCGGGCCAGGGCGCGCTCGGTTTCCTCGATGCAGAAGAACTCCAGGCGCGCGGGGCCGTCGGCGGCCATCCGCCGGATGGCCTCGCAGGCGGCGGCGTCGGCCAGAATGAGCTCGGAGAGGGTCCGCCCCGGGTGGAAGGGGCCCACGGCCATGAGCCGGGGCAAGGAAAAGCCCAGGCGCTGCCAGTAGTCCAGGAAATCCCGGTCCACGGGGTCGGTGGTCAGCACGAGGTGACCGGCGCCGACCTGGCACAGGCCGCCGCGCTGGTCGTAGCGCTGCTCCAGGGCCGAGCCGCGCAGCAGCCCGTTGCTCTGGGAGTCGATGATGATCCGCTGCATTCCGGCCTGTTTCCCTCGAACGGCGCGGCCCGTGCGCCCTAGCGCGCGGGCTCGATCTGCTCGAACACCTCGTCCGCCGCCAGGAGCATGTCCACGGGCGGGTCGAACTGGATGATCTCGGCCGTCTTGAGGTTGATGGCGATCTTGGGCGGATCCTCGAATATCTGGGGCAGGGCGCGGGGCTTGGCGCCGTTCAGGATCTGGGCCATGGTCCGCGCGTAGAACTGGCCGACGTACTTGTATCCGGCCAGGGAGATGCTCATGAGCAACCCCTGGCGGACCTCGTCGGAGCCGTTTTGGGAGAAGGTCGGAATGCGCGCGTCCAGGGCGATCTTGACCACCTCGGGCAGGCTGCGCTCGCTGACGCCGCCCTGCACGGTGACGTAGATGGCGTCGGCCCTGGTGGACAGCTCGCGGAAGCAGGCGATGGCGCTGGCCTCGGCCTGGGCCTTGTCGGCGATGTCGCTCTTGGTGTGGCAGCCGATGATCTCGTAGCCCAGCTCGGGAGCCAGGGCCTCCAGGGCGTCCATGGCGGCGTAGGTCCGCCCGGCGGGAGTGTCCTCGTAGGCCACGCCGAGCTTTTTGAAGCCGACCACGTCGTGGAAGACGCGAATCTGCTGCAGGAAGCGCTCGGGGGCGATGCGCGCGTGGATGTTGTCGCGCCCGGAGTCCTCGGCGCTCTTGATGATTCCGGCCTTCTGGGGGTTGGCCGTGGCCATGACCACGCAGGGCACGGTGTTGCCGTCCACGGCGAGGTCCTGCCCGGCCCAGGTGCCCAGGGCGAAAACGAGGTCGATGTCCTTCCCGGTCGCCAGGCGCCCCAGCAGGGCGGCGCGGGTGGCCTCGCGGGCGGCGTCGTCCCAGTTGGCGCTGTAGCAGGCGTCGGGCACGAATTCGAGATACGGGCTGTCCAGGGTGCCGAGCCATTTCCAGAGGTCCTTGACGCCCTCGCCCTGCTGGGGCGGCACTTCGTCGAAAGCAAGCCAGCCCAGGTCGCGCAGGCCGTGGAGCATGGCGACGAAGTTCTTCTGGTAGTCGATGTATTCGCCGCCCTCGTAGTAGGCGATGCGCCATTTCTTGCCGTTGTGGGTGGAGGGCGCGGTGGGCGCCTCGGCGGCCGGGCTGGCGACGGCGCCCAGGGTGACCACGGCGACGACGGCGGCGACGACGAAGACATGGGCGGCGGCAAGCAGGCGCCGGGAAATCAGCTTCATTGGCAAGGCTCCCGTGGCGATGGCGTTCCCCGCGGTGCTGCGGGGTGGCGGATCATACTGCTTTTCGGGCCACAAAGAAAGTCCAGGGATCGGAGGTCGGCTCGACGCAGACCCGCGCGGCCCCCCGCTCCAGGTAGAAGTCGAGCACGTCGGCGGCGTGGCAGGAGTTGCGGTCGCCGCCGGGGTCGCGCCGGGCGTCGAGCACGTCCAGGACCATGCCCACGCGGCACAGCCCCCAGCAGTGTTCGATCATCCGCTCCAGGCAGGGCGTGGTGCCGCTGGTGCCGATGAGCAGGACCCAGTCGCACGGGGCGGTCCATTCCATGATGTTGGCCACGTGGAAGTCGCGGTCCGGAAAGCGCCCGGCGGCGTGGGCCACGAATTCGGGCACCAGGTCCAGCCCGGTGTAGCGGCAGGGCGGCAGGTGCTCCAGCAGCTTGCCGTCGCCGCAGCCCACGTCGAGCACGCTGTGCTCCGGGGCCAGCAGCGGGGCCAGCACCTGCCCGGCGCGCTCCAGGCGGCGAAGGTAGAGGCCCTCGTCGGTGTAGAAAAAGGCGCGGTGGTCGGTGCCGTAGCGGTCCACCCGGCGCAGGTAGGCCTCGCGCATGGCGTCCCAGTCGGCCACGTCGCAGCCGTCGAGGATGACCCGGTCCCCGTTCCTGACGATGCCCATACGGTCTCCTCAGCCCCGGGGGCCCTTGTAGCGCAGGCAAAGCATGGTGATGTCGTCCGAGGGCGGCTCGTCGCGCACGTGTTCGCGCACCGAGGCCCGCACGGCCTCCACCAGGGCTGCGGGCGCGGGGTCGCCCGTGGCGGCCACGGTTTCCAGCAGGCGTTCGTCGGAATACAGCTCGCGCGCGGCGTTCATGGCCTCGGTAACCCCGTCGGTGTAGACGAAGAACCGGTCGCCGGGGTTCAGGCGCAGGGCCAGGGGCCGGTAGGGCATGTCCTCCATGGCGCCGACCATGGGGCCGCTGATGTCCTTGAGATAGCGGACACCGGAGGCGTCCATGAGGATGGGCGGGTTATGCCCGCCGTTGGCGTAGGCCAGCTCGCCGGTGCGCATGTCGAGCACGCCCAGGAAGAGGGTCACGAACATGGAGCGCGGGTTGTCGCGCGAGAGCGCGTCGTTCACCGCGGCCATGATCCGCTCGGGGTCCATGGTCTTCTTGGCCTCGGAGCGGATGAGGGTCATGGCGATGGTCATGAACAGCGCGGCGGGCACGCCCTTGTCGGACACGTCGCCCAGGGTCAGGCAGAGGTGGTCCTCGTCGATGAAGAAGAAGTCGTAGAGGTCGCCGCCGACCTCCTTGGCCGGTTCGAGCACGGCGTAGAGGTCGAACTCCTCGCGCTCGGGATAGGGCGGGAAGATCTTGGGCAGAAGGCCCATCTGGATGTCGTGGGCCACGTTGAGCTCGCTTTCGATGCGCTCGCGCGCGGCGGTGGCGTCCATCAGCTCGCGGATGCGCCCGCGCAGGGAGCGCTCCATGAACTCGAAGGCCCCGGCCAGACGGCCGACCTCGTCGCCCCGGCCCCGGGCCAGCCCGGCCAGGGGCGAGGCCTCGGGCGCCTCGGCCAGGAAGTCCTGGCGGTGCAGGTCGCGGGCGTAGCCCGCCAGCCGCTCCAGGGGCCGGGCGATGCGCGCCGTGACGAGCAGCCCGGCGGCCAGCCCCAGCAGCAGGACCACGGCGACGACACCTGCCAGTTGCGAAAGCAGGTGGCGCGCCGGAGCCTGCAACTCGGCCGCGTAGGCCGTGGTCACGATGTACCAGTCCAGGGCCTTGTTGTAGCGCACGAAGGACTCGCGCTGGCCGTCGCCCGCGCCGCCCTCGGGCAGGAAATACAGCGGCCCCTCGGCGCCGCTGGCGGCCTGGGCCACGATGTCGTCGAACAGCCGTCTGCCCGTAAGCTGGTTCACGGCCAGGGCGAAGTCCGGCGCCACGGCCTCGGGGCGGATGAGCGCCCGGCCGTCGCCGGAAAGCACGGCCACGAAACCGCTGTGGGCGATGGTCACCTTGTCCAGGTTTTCTGACAGGATGCCCACGATCTGGTCGAGCTTGCGCTGCTCGGCGCGCTCGATGTCCTCGATGTCCACCGCGGCGCCGAGCATCCAATCCCACGCGGGGTAGGAGGTGAACAGGCCGAAGTTGCGCACCTCGTCGGTGCCGCCGATGCGCTTCCAATAGTAGGTGGTGCTGGCGGAGCCCTGGCGGCGGGCCTCCTCGCGCATCGAGGCCGTGACCTTGCGGCCTTTCACGTCGGTGAACACCGACAGGTCGGCCCCGACCATCTCCTTTTCGGGGTAGGCCAGGGCGCGGCCCCGGGCGTCGTAGACGAAAAGGTATTGCCCCTGGCCCGGAGCCAGGGAGGCGATCCACTCCAGGGCCTGGGCCCGGGCCTGCTTTTCGGAGATGCGCCCGGCGCGGGCCAGCTCGCGGAAGCGATCCACCCCCGAGAGGACCACGGCGTTCAGGCTGGTGAGCTGGGTCTTCAGGGCCCGGACCGTGGCCAGGCGCTCCATGAGCAGGCTCTTGTGGCGGCCCTGCACGTCCAGGTCCACCAGATGCAGCACGTTGCGCGCGGCGCGCTGCTCGGCCACGAACACGGCCCGCTCCACGTCGCGTTTGGAAAAGAAGCCCACCGCCCCGGCCACGGCGGCCAGGATGGCGAGGATCATCAGGGCGATCTTGGTCTTGATGGACATGCTGCCGGTGCCCTCCCGGGGCCTGGGCCCGCCGCGCGGCGGGCCGGATGAGCGGGGAAACGCCAGGAATGTACACACATTGGATTCTATTGGAAAGCACCCAAAGTTCCGCGCGGGGCGGGGCTTCGCGGCGCGGGGCTTGAAATGCCCCGCAAAAGACTTACAGTGAAGACTAGATTCCCCGGCACGGCGCCGGGCCCGCCCGCGCCGAGGCCGCATCCTCACAGGAGGCACGCACGTCATGGCCGATCTCAGGCTCTGGGGCGAAACCCAGATCTCGAAGATGAAGCGCGACATGGACCGCCGCTTTGAAGCGCTGTGCGCGGACTTCGGCCTGCCCCCGGCCCGGCCCTTCGGCGAGGCCGGGCTCACGGTGGACGAAACCGGCGACGAACTGGTCGTGCGCGTGGCGGCCCCGGGGCTGGACCCGCAGGACATCGGCGTGGCCGTGGCCCACCGCCGGGTGACCATCACCGCCCGCCGCGTGACGCGCACCGAAGGCGGCCTGCGCGCCGAATCCTTCCGCAAGGAACTCTACCTGCCCTGCGCGGTGGCCGCCCGGGACGTGGCGGCCCAGTACCGCGACGGCGTCATCGAAATCCGCATTCCCCGCCGCCCCGGCCGGGACTGCGGGCTGCCCCCTTCCATGCCCTAAGCGCCAGGAGGACCCCATGGCCCGCACGCGAAACAAGACCCTGGAAGTGCCCGTGGAGCAACTCCGCTGGCGCCTGGACCCCGAGGCCCTGCCCTTTGCCTCCACCGACGACCTGGAGCCCCTGGACGAGATCATCGGCCAGGAGCGCGGCGTGGAAGCCTTCCGCTTCGGCATGGGCATGGTCAAGAAGGGCTACAACATTTTCGTCACCGGCCGGCCCGGCAGCGGGCGTCTGGCCACGGTGCGCCGGCTGCTGGCCGAACTGGCGGCCAAGGACGGCGTGCCCGACGACCTGTGCTACGTGAACAACTTCGACCGGCCCGAGCAGCCGGTGCTGCTGCGCTTCGCGGCGGGCCGGGGCGCCCGCTTCAAGGAAGGCATGCGCAAGTTCCTGGACGACGTGCGCCGCGAGGCGCCCCAGCTCTTCGAGAGCGAGGAGTACATCGCCCGCAAGAACGCCATCGCCGAGGCCCACGAGCGCCAGGTCCGCGAATTCTACAAGTCCATCGAAGACAAGGTGAAGGACACCGGGCTCGTGGTGGTGCGCATGCAGATGGGCCCCATCCAGCGGCCGGACCTCGTGCCCCTGGTCGACGGCGAGCCCAAGCGCATGGTGGACCTGGAGGAGTTGGTCGAGGCCGGGCGCTTCCCCCGCGAGGAGTTCGAACGCCTGCGCGACCGGCGCCTGGAACTCAAGGAGGAGCTGGACGCCATCGTCCAGAAGGTCCGCGAGCTGCACAAGGAGGTGGCCGCCAAGCACGAGGAGGTGGACCGCCTGATGTTCACCACCCTGGCCCGCGAGCACCTGGAGCCGCTTTTCGAGGAGTATCCCGACCCCAAGGTCCAGGCCTACCTGGAGTCCGTGCTGGAGCACATGGGCAAGAACCTGGACGACATCCGGATGCTCGGCGGCGGGCCCCAGGCGCCCCAGGGCATGCCCTTCATGCCCATGGCGCCCAGCCCCGAGGCCATCCTGCACCCCTATTCCGTGAACCTGCTGGTGGACAACGCCGAGCGCACGGGCCCGCCGGTGGTCGTCGAATCCTACCCGACGTACCGCAACCTCTTCGGCAGCATCGAGCGCCTGGCCGACCGCATGGGCACCTGGCGCACGGACTTCACCAAGATCAAGGCCGGGTCATTCGTCAAGGCCAACGGCGGCTACCTGGTCATCAACCTGCTGGACGCCATCATGGAGCCCGGGGTCTGGCAGACCCTCAAGCGCTCCCTCAAGACCGAGACCATCGAGATCGAGACCTACGACCCGTACTATTTCATCTCGTCCACGGGCCTCAAGCCCGAGCCCATCGCCATGGACGTGAAGGTCGTGGTGCTCGGCGACGCGCGCATCTACTCCCTGCTGCGCCACTACGACCCCGACGTGCCCAAGATTTTCAAGGTCCGCGCGGACTACGAATCGACCATGGACCGCACGGACCGGGCCCTGGACCAGTTGGCCCGCTTCGTGCGCGCCGAGGTGGACAAGCAGGGGCTGCTGGCCTTCGCGGCCTCGGGCGTGGCCGCCGTGGCCGAGGAGGCCGTGCGCATGGCCGGGCGCCAGGAAAAGATGACCACGGCCTTCCCGGCCCTGGCCGACCTGCTGGCCGAGGCCGACTTCCAGGCCCGGCACGCCGGGGCGAAGGCCGTGGAGGGCGCCCACGTGCTCGCCGCCGTGGACGCGCGCGTCCGGCGCTCCAACCAGATGGAGGAGCGCATCCAGGAGATGATCGACCGCGGCAGCCTGTTCGTGGACGTGGACGGGGCCAGGGTCGGCCAGGTCAACGGGCTGGCCGTCTATTCCATGGGCGACTACGCCTTCGGCAAGCCCTCGCGCATCACCGCCGCCACGGCCCTGGGCAAGGAGGGCATCATCAACATCGAACGCGAGGCCGACATGTCCGGCCCGACGCACAACAAGGGCATGCTCATCCTGGCGGGCTACCTGCGCGAGCGCTTCGCCCAGGACAAGCCCCTGACCCTGGCGGCCAGCATCGCCTTCGAGCAGTCCTACGGCGGCATCGACGGCGACTCGGCCTCGTCCACGGAGCTGTACGCCCTGCTCTCCAGCCTCTCGGGGCTGCCCCTGCGCCAGGACATCGCCGTCACCGGCTCGGTGAACCAGAAGGGCGAAATCCAGCCCATCGGCGGGGTCAACGAAAAGATCGAGGGCTTCTACCTGTGCTGCAGGCACGCCGGGCTCACGGGCCGCCAGGGCGTGATGATCCCCAAGGCCAACGTCAAGGACCTCATGCTGCGGCCCGAGGTCGTCCAGGCCGTGCGGGACGGCACGTTCCACATCCACGCCGTGGAAACGGTGGAGGAGGGCATCGGGCTGCTCACGGGCACTCCGGCGGGCGCGCGCACCAAGGCCGGCTGGACCAAGGGTTCGGTCTTCGCCCTGGCCGACGCCCGGCTGCGCGAGCTGGGCCGGACCCTGCGCGAGTGGAACAGGCCCGAGGACAACGGCGCCCCGGCCCCGCGCAAGGGCGCGAGGAAGCCCCGGAAGAAGGACAAGCCGTAAACCCCCGGGGCCCCCGAGGCCCGGAAGACGGTCACGCAAAACGCGGGGGCCGCCCTCCCGGTGGGGAGGGCGGCCCCCGGCGCGCGAATGGCCGGTCGCTCCCTCGCCCTATTGGCCGAAGAGCTTGCGAATGTCCGCGAAGTGCTCTTCGATGGCGCTGCCCACGGCGGCCATGTCCTGGCTCTCCAGCACGGCGATGAGGTCGTCGTGCAGCGAGGCCTGGCGCTCGGGGTGGATGCCCTTGGCGCCGTAGTGGATGCCCAGGCAGGCCCAGTAGTAGTTGCCCAGCGACTCCCAGGCGCGCAGCAGGAAGGCGTTGCCCGAGGCGCGCACCAGGGCCTTGTGGAAGTCGATGTCCAGCTTGCGCAGGTTCTTGGTGTCCCCGGAGTCGGCGCACTGGTGCATCCGCGCGGCGATGTCGCGCAGTTCGGTCAGGTCCAGCTCGCCCGAGGCCTGGCGCTCGCGGGCCCATTTGACGGCCCGTTTTTCCAGGGCGATGCGCACGGCGTAGTAGTCGCCCAGCTCCCCGGGGGTGAACTCGCGCACCCGGGTGCCCTTGTAGGGCTCGGTTTCCAGGAAACCCTGGGCGATGAGGTCGCGGATGGCCTCGCGCACCGCGCCCTGGCTGACCTGGAGTTCCTTGGAGATGCGCGTCTCCACGATCTTCTCGCCCGGGCGGAACGAGCCGCTCAGGATGGCGTCGATGAGATAGTCGGCCACCTCGTCGCGCAGCACGCGGCGGTGGATCACGGTGTTGCCTTCGGTCATGGGAGTCCTCCTGGCCGGGCGCCCCGGGCCCCGGCCGTTCCGGCGGGCAGACGCCCGGCGGGATGATAATGACGCTCCGGTCATACATCATCTATCGGCTTTGGGCAATGGCCGAAATTGCGGATTTCGCAAAATTCATCCGGGGCAACCTTCCATTTTGAAAACTCTTGCCCGGATGAGCCCCGATTCAGAAAAAAATGGCGCTTTTAAGGAACCGAGCCGGGCAGGCTACAGCCCGCGCCGACGACGCAGGGGCACGCGCCCGGCCAGGGCCGCGTCGATGCGCGCCAGGGCCTCGGCCTTGCCGCCGGGCAGGCGCACGCGCAAAGGCAGGTAGTTGGAGGCATGGTCGGCCAGCAGCAGCCCGCGCGGCGGGCAGGTGTGCTCCAGCAGCGTCCGCAGCTCGGCCAGCATGGCCGGGGGCCCGGGCAGCGCGAAGCGCCCGGCGGCCGCGTCGGCGTGCAGCGGCGTGCCCGGCACGAGCATCAGGGTCAGGGCGCCGATGTATTCGGGCTCCATGGCCGTGAGCGCCGCGCCCGTGGCCCGGGCGTGGGCCTGGGAACCGGCCTCCCCGGCCAGGCCGAGCAGCACCGTGACGTTCAGGCGCAGCCCGGCGGCGCGGGCCCGGCGGCCCTGGGCGACGATGAAGGCGCTGTCCGCCCCCTTGCGCACCCGGGCCAGCACGGCGTCGTCGCCCGACTCCAGGCCCATGTACACCGTGGCCAGCCCGGCCTCGCGCAGGGCGCGCAACTCGGCGCCGGAGCGCGCGGCCAGGGAGCGCGCGCTGGCGTAGGCCCCCGCGCGGGTGACCCACGGCAGCCGCGCGCGCACCAGGGCCAGCACCTCCAGCAGCCGCGCGGCGGGCAGGGCCAGGGCGTCGCCCCCGCACAGGAAAACCCGGCGCTGGTCCCGGCAATGCCGCGCGGCGTGGTCCACGTCGGCGGCGACGGTGGCCGCGTCCTTGGGGCGGTAGGGGTGGCCGTGGTAGGCCCCGCAGAAGGTGCAGGCGCCGTGGGCGCAGCCCACGGCGACCTGCAACAGGATGCTGCCCGCCTCGTTGGGCGGGCGGATGATGGTGCCCTGGTGGTCCACGCTAGACCTTGGCCTCTTCCTCGGGCCGCAGCCAGTAGGGGTTGGTGATGTCCTCGAACACGGCCAGGGCCGCCGTGGCGCCCTCGCCCACGGCGGTGGCGATCTGCTGCACCCCGCCGATGACATCGCCGCAGGCGTACACGCGCGGGATGTTGGTGCGCATGCCCCGGTCGACCTCGATGCTGCCGTAGTCGTCCAGGCGCACGCCGAGCTGCTGGGCCAGGGCGGTGTTGGGGTTCCAGCCGATGGCCAGAAACGCGCCGTCCACCTTCAGCTCGCGCACGCCGCCGTCGGCCGTGTCGCGCAGGCGCACGGCGGCCAGCCCCTCGGGCCCGGGCACGAAGGCCTCGACCTCGGCGTTCCAGATCACGGGGATACCGGCCTTGTCCACGCCGTTTTGCAGGTGGCGTTCGGCGCGGAAGGCGTCGCGCCGGTGGACGATGGTCACGCCCACGCCCATGTTCTTCAGGTGCAGGGCCTCGGTGAGGGCGGTGTTGCCGCCGCCGACCATGATGACCTCGCGGCCCTTGTAGGCCCAGCCGTCGCACGAGGCGCACACGCTGACCCCCCGGCCGAAGAGCTGCGTCTCGCCGGGCACGCCCAGGCGCTTGGCGCTGGCCCCCGTGGCCAGCACCAGGGCCTTGGCCCGGTAGCGCCCGCGCGGGGTCAGCACCTCCACGGCGCGCCCGATCTTGACCTCCTCCACGGGTTCGCCCTCGCGCACGGTGCAATAGGTCCGGGCCTGCTCGGCGATCATCTCCATGAGCCGGATGCCGCCCACGTGCTTGAAGCCCGGGTAGTTCTCGACCTCGGGGGTCAGCAGCACCTGCCCGCCGATGGCGCCCTTTTCGAGGACCAGCGTCTTCAGGCCGCTGCGTTCGGTATAGATGGCGGCGGTCAGCCCGGCGGGCCCGGCCCCGGCCACGATCACGTCGTACTCCTCGGCCTGCGGGGCGCCGGGTTCCCCTGCGGCCTCGCCGTCACGGGCCTGGCGCAGCAGTTCGCCCACCACGCCGCCCACGGCCTCGGGCCCCTCGGTGTCCAGCCGGGTGAACAGCTCCTCCACGGTCTCCCGGGCCAGCAGCTCGATGACGAAACGCTCCTCGGGCATGAGCCCTTTCTGGCGGAAGGTCTCGTCGATGACCGTCAGCGGCAGGGCCGAGGCCTCGTAGCGCGCGGCCAGGTCCTGGTTTTCCCCGGTTTCCACGCATTCGGCGCCGACCAGCCCGGGCCGCTCCAGGGCGGCGCGAAAGGCATTGGTCACCTGCCCGGGGCAATAGGGGCAGGTGGGGCTGATGAACACGCGCACCGCGCGGGGCTCGGTCAGTTCGGCCAGCACGCGCCGTGAAATCTCCGACAGCCCGCTGCTTCCGGCCGAGGCCAGCATGATCGTCTCGATGAGCACCCGGGCCTCCTCGCCCAGGGGCGCCCCGGTGTAGCGGATGGCGTAGCGGTCGGGCGCCACCAGCAGCGTGGGCGAGCGCGTGACCCCGCGCGCGGCGGCCTGTTCGGAGTCCACGTCGTAGAGGCGGACCACGATCCGCCCGCCCAGGCGCTCCAGGTCGCGCAGGAACAGGGTCATGGCCTCGTTGTACGGCTCGTTCTCCCCCTCCTTGGTGTAGGCTTCGAGAACCACCTCGTCGCGCATCCGCGCGAACAGTTCGCGCAGGTGCGCGCGGCTGTCCTCGGGCAGGTACCAGTCCCCGGCCCCGGCGGCAGTTCCGGCGGCGGCCCCGGCCTCGGGGCTCTCCTTGGAGTCCGCCCCGGGGGCGTCCGTGGGCTTTGCCGTGGAGGTCGCCCCCCTGGTCGTATCGTTTCCGCTCATGTCTTCCTCCATGCGCCCGCCGCCCGGGGCGAGGGCGCATCCTTGCGTTTTGGTGCTACAGCGGACAAACTACCACCCCTGCGCCACCCTGTTCAACCCCGGATGCACCGCATGCCCCTGTTTCGCCTCGCAGCCGCCCTGCTCCTGGCCACCCTGCTGGCCGCCGCCCCCTCCGCCCGCACGGCCCGCGCCGGAGACGCCGCCGCGCCGCCCCAGGCACCCCAGGTTCTGGACACGGCGCGGCGCGCCCAGCAGGCCCTGGAGGCCGGGGACGCCCAGGCGGCCCTGGACCTGGCGACCCAGGCCCTGGAGGGTGGCCTCGCGGGCGAGGAAAACCGCGCGGTGACCTTCAAGATCCGGGGCGCCGCGCGCCAGCTTCTGGGCGACCTGCCCGGGGCCCTGGCCGACTATTCCGAAGCGGTGGCCCTGGCTCCGCACTACCCCGAGGCCTTCCACAACCGGGGCGCGGCCTTTCTGGAGATGGGCGACCTTCCGGCAGCCCTGGCCGACTTCGACCGCGCCCTGGACCTGCGCCCGGACTACGCCCTGGCGCGCTTCAACCTGGCGCGCACGGCCCTGGAGCTGGGCGACGCGCCCCGGGCCGCGCGGGAGCTGACCGTGCTGCTGGCCCACGCCGGGCCGGACCCGGCGGCCCACTTCCTGCGCGGGCGCGCGCGTCAGGCCATGGGGCTGGCCGGACCCGCCCGGGAGGACTACGACGCCGCCCTGGAACTGGACCCCGACGACCCCCGGCCCCGGCTGGCCCGGGGCGTGCTGCGCCTGACCGGGGACGACGCCGCCGGAGCCCTGGAAGACTTCGAGCGCGTGGTCCGCGCCGTACCGGGCAATGCCGTGCCGCACTACAACCGCGCCCTGGCCCTGGAGCGCCTGGGGCGGCCCGCCGAGGCCGAGGCGGCCTACTCCGAGGCCCTGCGCATCGACCCCGACCTGCCCGACGCGCGCAACAACCGGGGAGCCCTGCGCAGCCTGGCCGGACGCCACGCCCAGGCCCTGGAAGACCTGGACCGCGCCCTGCGGCTGGTGCCGGATTTCGCCCCGGCCCTGCTCAACCGCGCCGTGGCCCGCGAAGCCCTGGGCGACGACGCCGGAGCCATGGAGGACCTGAACCGCGCCCGGACCCTGGCCCCGGACCTGCCCGGCCTGGAAGCCCGCCGCGCCCGCCTCGCCCTGGCCCACCACGACCACGCCGTGGCCGCCGAGGCCTTCTCCGCCGCCCTCGAGGCCGACCCCGCCGACCGCGAGGCCCTGCTGGGCCGGGCCCGGGCCCGGCTGCTCTCGGGTGCGCCCGGGGACGCGGCGGCCGACTGCACGGCCCTGCTCGCGGCCACCCCGGCCCCGGGGGCGGCCCGGCGGGCCGAAATCCTGCTGCTGCGCGGGCAGGCCCGCTTCCTGGCCGGGGATTTCGCCGGGGCCGACGACGACCTGGGCGCGGCCCTGGCCGCCCGCCCGGGCGCGCCCCTGCCCGCCCTGTGGCAATACATGGCCCGGCTGCGCGCCGGGCGCCCGGCCCCGGCCCCGGCGGCCCCGGCCGACCGCGCCGAGTGGCCCGCGCCCCTGCTGCTGCTCGTGCGCGGCGAACTGGCGGTGCAGGAACTGGAAAACCGCGCCGGGAACGATCCGGCGCGGCTGTGTCAGGCGGGGTTCCTGGCCGGGCAGGTGCTGCTGGCGCGCGGCGAGCCCGTGCAGGCCGTGCGCTGGCTCCAGCAGGCCGAGGCCACGCGGCGCACGGAGCTGCCCGAGTTCCACGCCGCCCGGGCCGAACTGCGCCGCCTGGGCTTTTAGCCGCCGACCACGTTCACCGGGCTCCCGGCCAGGAAGGCCCGGATGTTTTCCGCCACCTGGGCCATGAGCCGCTGGCGGGCCTCCAGGCTGGCCCAGGCCATGTGCGGGGTCAGGATACAGTTGTCCAGGCCCAGCAGCGGGTGGCCCGCCGCCGGGGGTTCCACGCCCATCACGTCCAGGGCCGCGGCGCCCAGGGGGCCGTGGGCCAGGGCCCGGGCCAGGGCGGCCTCGTCCACCAGCGCCCCGCGCGCGGTGTTGACCAGGATGGCCCCCGGGCGCATCCGCTCCAGGAGGGCGGCGTTCACGAAACCCGCGTTGTCCGCCGTCAGGGGGCAATGCAGGCTGATCACGTCGCTGCGCGTGAACAGTTCCTCCAGCTCCACAAAGGCGAAGGGCTCCCAGCCCGGCGCGGGCTTGGGCCGCGGCGCGTGGACCAGCACGTTCATGCCGAAGGCGTGGGCCAGCTCGGCCACGCGCGCGCCGATGCCGCCGTAGCCGACCACGCCCATGGTCCGCCCGGCCAGTTCCATCTGCGGGGTCAGCCAGTAGCACCAGTCCGGCCCGGCGGCCCAGCGCCCGGCGCGCACGCTGGCGGCGTGATCGCCCACGCGGTGGCAGCACTCCAGCACCAGGGCGAACACGAACTGGGCCACCGCCGGAGTGCCGTAGCCCGGCACGTTGCACACGGTCACGCCCCGGGCGGCGGCGGCGCGCACGTCCACCACGTCGTAGCCCGTGGCCAGCACGGCGATGAGCCGCAGGTCGGGCAGGGCCTCGATGTCCGCCGCGCGCAGGGGCGTCTTGTTGGTCATGACCACCCGGGCCCCGGCGGCCCGGGCGCGCACCTCGCCGGGAGCGGTGCGCTCGTGCACCGTGAGCCTGCCCAGGGCCGCCACGGCGTCCCAGGGGTTGTCGCCGGGGTTGAGCACGTGCCCGTCGAGCACGACCATCAGCGGTCCTTGGTCCTGTCCGGTCATCCTGTTCTCCTTGTGGCCCGGGGGTTCAAAGGGCAAGGGGCGGGCCCAGGGCGGCCAGGGCCGCCTGGGCCGCGTCGTGCCCGGCACGCACGCGCGCGGCCAGGGGGTCGGCCCCGGCGCGCCCGGCGGCGGCGTCGGCGGCCAGGGCGCGCAGCCGCGCCAGCAACGCCGGGGCCAGGGGCGCCACCGTGCGCCCGCGCGCGGCCTGCGCCGCCAGGGCCCGGGCGTTGGCCGCCGCCACGGCCACGGTCAGTTCGTGGTCCATCTGCGCGGCCACGGCGTCGAAAATCTTGCGCACCACGGCGGGCAACGCCTCGTAGGGCGCGCGGCGCACCACCAGCAGCATCCGCCGCCCCGGGGCCTGCCAGCCCGGGCCCAGGCCGTGGGGCGCCACGTCGGGCAGCCCGGCAAGGGTCTCGTGGTGCGCGCCGTGCCAGGCGGCGGCGTCCAGGGCGCCGCTTTCCAGGGCGCGGGCCAGAGCCGCCCCGCCGCCCGCGGGCTCCGGACGCACAAGGGCCCCGGCTCCGGCCAGCACGTCGCCCGCCAGCCCCCGGGCCGCCACGGCCAGCCCGGTCAGCCCGTCCGCCCCGGCGGCCTGGGCCACGGGCCGCCGCGCCCAGGCGAAGACCCCCGGCCCGGCGTCGCCCATGGGCCAGCCGTGGAGCCCCAGGGGCGCCAGGGCCTCGCGCAGCAGGGCCTGCCCGCCCATGTGCCGCAGCCAGACATCCAGACCCCGGCTGTCCAGGCCGAAGGGCACCCCGGAGAACCATTCCAGGGCCGGGGCATGCCCGGCCAGGGCCCAGGCGTCCAGGTGGGCGCAGTCGGCCTCCCCGGCCAAAAGCCGCGCGGCCGTCTCGGCCTGGGTCGCGCCCCCGGGGGCCGTGGTCACGTCCAGGGCCAGACGGCTTTCGGAGAGCAGCGACACCTGCCGGGCGAAGCGGAAGGCTCCGGCGGCGTACAATTCCAGCTCCGCGGGCCAGCCCAGGAGCATCCGCCAGCGCGCCCGGCCCGGGGGCGGGGTCAGCGCCCAGGCTCCGGGTGCCGCCAGGATTCCCGCCCCGGCCAGGGTCAGGGTCCGCAAAAAATCGCGTCTGTTCATGCCGCCTCCGCACCATGCGTCCGCATCCGCCGCCCGCCGCCGCAGGGCCGCCGCGCCGGGGCACGCTCCCACTCCACTACCGCACTCCGGCGCACCTACCACACCCGCCCCCGGAAGGCGAGCCGCGCCCCGGCCTCCCGGCCTGGAACATGCGCATATCGTTTGTGAAGATTGCGTGTCTTTGCTATAAGGACCGCACATCTTCACGCACCGGAGCGTGCATGACTGCCCTGCACCGCTTTTTCGCCGCAGCCCTGTTGCTGCTCACCTTCTGCCCCTGCGCTCCGGCCAGGGGCGGGGGGGAAATCGTGCTGGGCATGTCGGCGGCCTTCAGCGGGCCGACCCGGGGCCTGGGCATCGAAATGTACCGCGGGGCCCAGGCCTGCTTCGCCGAGGTCAGCGCCGCCGGGGGCGTCCACGGCCGGACCGTCGCCATCCGCGCCCTGGACGACCGCTACAGCCCCGAACCGGCCATCGAGAACACCATCACCTTCGCCGAGCAGGGCGACGTGTTCGCGCTCTTCGGCCAGGTGGGCACGCCCACGGCCACCCGCGTGCTGCCCCTGCTGCGCCGCTACCAGCGCCGGGACCTCTACCTGCTTTTCCCCCTCACCGGGGCCGAGCCCCTGCGCCAGCCGCCCTACGACCGCTGGGTGTTCAACCTGCGCGCCTCCTACGCCCAGGAGGCCCAGGGTCTGGTCCACAACTTCGTGCGCCAGGGGCGCACGCGCATCGCCGTGCTGCACCAGGCCGACGCCTACGGCCGCGCGGGCTGGGACGGCGTGCGCAAGGCCCTGGCCCGCTTCGACCTGGTCATCGTCGCCGAAGCCAGCCATGCGCGCGACGCGGGCCCCGACGCGGACATGGGCCCGCAGGTGGACATCCTGGCCGCCGGGCGTCCCGACGCCGTGGTGGCCGTGGGGTCCTCCGAATCCTGCGCGGCCTTCATCCGCCGGGCGCGCGACGCGGGGCTCGACGTGCCCGTGGCCGTGCTCTCCTTCGCCGGGGCCGAGCACCTGACGGACCTGCTGCTGCGCGCGGGCACGGCCGCCGGGCGCGACTATACCGAAAATCTCGTGCTTTCCCAGGCCGTGCCCAGCCACGACGACCCCGGCCTGCCCGCCGGGGCGGCCTTCCACCGGGCCATGGACCGCTTCGCGCCGCCGCCGCCCGCCGCGCTGGTGGGCGAGGACTACGTGCCCCTGCACTACAGCCTGGCCGCCTTCGAGGGCTACCTCGGCGCGCGGCTCTTCGTCGAGGCCCTGCGGCGCATGGGGCCGGACCCGCACCCGCGCATGCTGCCGGGGGCCCTGCGCGCCCTGGCCGGGTTCGACCTGGGCGTGGGCGAGCCCGTGGGCTTCGGGCCGGACGGCAACCAGGCCCTGTCCCGGGTCCATTTCGTCACCGTGCGGCAGGGCCGTCTGGTCCCGCTGCGCGACTTCACGCGGTGGCGCAAATGATCCTCTCCCGGCTGTTCAAGCGCACCCTGGGCTTCATGATCCTGGCCTTCGGGCTCATCGCCGCCGTCACGTCGCTGTACTCGTCCTACATCCTGCGCGAGCGCATGACCCGCGAGTTCGAGACCAAGGGCCTGGCCATCGCCGGGTCCGTCGCCAGCTCCAGCGTGGACCTGCTGCTCACCGACGACGCGGCGGCCATCCAGTCCGGCATCGACCAGTACCTGGGCATCGAGGGCGTGCGCTACGCCCTGGTGGCCTCGCGCCGGGGCGAAGTGCTGGCCCACACCTTCGTGCCCCGGGTGCCCGAGGCCGTCGTCTCCGCCCTGTGGGACCTGCGGGTGCGCACCGGCGGGCGCTTGCGCAGCCCGGAAATCCAGAACATGGACATCCCCGGCCTGGGCCCGGTGATCCACGTGAGCTACCCCGTACTGGCGGGCGAGGCGGGCACCGTGCACATCGGCATGGACCGGCGCATCATCGACGGCGTCATCCGCACCGCCATCATCAACCTGCACATCCTGACCTTCGGCGTCTTCGTGCTCTGCGTGGCGGCGGCCTATTCCTATACCGACAACATCTCCCGCCCGCTGACGGCCCTGGCGGCCTATGCCCGGCGCGTGCGCAAGCACGACTTCTCCGACCCGCCGGACATCCCGCCCCTGGGCGACGAGGTCGGCGAGGTGGCCGACGCCTTCCGCACCACGGCCCAGGAGCTGGCCGTGGTCATCGCCGACCTGGAGCGGCGCATGGGCGACGCGACCGCCGAAAGCCGCGACGCCCTGGCCACCGTCTCGGCCATCCTGCGCAACATGGCCGACGGCCTGTTCCTGGCCGGGCCGGACGGGCGGCTCGTCCAGGCCAACCCGGCCCTGGCGGCGATGCTCGGGCGCGATGTCGCCGCGCTGCCAGGCGTTCCGGCCACCATTCTGCTCGGCACGGACCCCGAAGGCATATTCCACGACGGCCTCGCCCGCCGCGAACGTGCCCGGGCGGAAATCCTGGTGCCCCGGGTGGGCGGCGAGCCTTTCCCGGCGGAAATCTCCCTGGCCGTCCTGGAACTGGGCGGCGCCCGCCACGTGGTGGGCATTCTGCGCGACGTGACCGCCCGCAAACAGGCCGAGCGGGAGCTGCGCGCGGCCCACGACGCCCTGGAAGAACGCGTGCGCGACCGCACCGAGGACCTGTGGCGCGCCAACGAAAAACTCAGCGCCGAAATCGCCGAGCGCCGCGCCGCCGAGGCCGCCCTGCGGCTGGCCGAGGCCAAATACCGGGGCATCTTCGAAAACGCCATCGAAGGCATCTTCCAGCTCGACCCCGAGGGCCGCTGCGTGGAGGCCAACCCGACCCTGGCGCGTATCTTCGGTTATCCCGACCCGGCCGAATTCCTGGCGGCCATGGCCGACGACCCGCAGGCCCTGGAGGTCGCCGCCGGGCGCGAGGCCGAGTTCCTGGCCCGGCTGCGCGCCGGGGGCGACGTGCGCGGGTTCGAATCCCAGGCCCGGCGCCGCGACGGCCGGGTGATCTGGGTTTCGCGCAATGCCCGCCCCGTGCGCGACGATACGGGCGCCACCCTCGGCTACGAAGGCTTTCTGCAAGACATCACCGAGCGCAAGGAAACCGAATCGCGCCTCATGCATCAGGCCTTCCACGACCCGCTGACCGGCCTGCCCAACCGGACCCTGTTCCTGGACCACCTGCGTCTGGCCATGGAGCGCGCCCGGCGCAACCCCGGCTACCTGTTCTGCGTGCTCTACATGGACCTCGACCGCTTCAAGATCATCAACGACAGCCTGGGCCACGGCATCGGCGACGAACTGCTCAAGCACGTCGCCCGCCAGCTCGAAGCCGCCGTGCGCGCCATGGACACCGTGGCCCGCTTCGGCGGCGACGAGTTCGCCGTGCTCCTGGAAGACTTCCATCACCCGCGCGAGGTGGTCGCCATCGCCAAGCGCATCCTGGGCGCCGTGCGCACCCCGGCCAGCCTCGGCGGCTACGACGTGCACACCTCGGCCAGCATCGGCATCGTGCTGCTCACCGAGCACTACACCCAGGCCGACCTCATCCTGCGCGACGCGGACACGGCCATGTACCACGCCAAGGCCGCGGGCAAGTCGCGCTTCAAGGTCTTCAACCGCCGCATGCACGAGCAGGCCGTGCGTCAACTGCGCCTGGAAACCGACCTCGCCCGCTCGGTGCGCAACAACGACTTCACCCTGCTCTTCCAGCCCATGCACGACGTGGCCACCGGCGCGCTCGCGGGCTTCGAGGCCCTGGTGCGCTGGGCCCACCCCGAGCGCGGCCTGCTGGCCCCGGCGGAGTTCATCCACGTCGCCGAGGACACCGGGCTCATCTTCCCCTTGGGCGACTGGGTGCTGGAGCAGGCCGGGGCCACCATCCGCGCCTGGGAGTCCCTCTTCGGGCCCGAGGCGCCGGTGGCCGTGGCCGTGAACCTCTCGGCCAAGCAGTTCATGCAGCCCGGCCTGAGCGCCCGGGTGGAGGCCCTGCTGCGCCGCACGGGCATCCGCCCGGCCAACCTGCGCCTGGAAACCAGCGAAAGCGTGCTCATGGACCACGCCAGCGCCGCCATCGACATGCTGCGCCAGTTGAAGGCCCACGGCGTGACCCTGGCCATGGACGACTTCGGCACCGGCTATTCCTCCCTGTCCTACCTGCGCCAGTTCCCCATCGACATGCTCAAGATCGACCGCAGCTTCGTCTCGCGCTGCGACACCGACGGCGAGGCGCGCGTCATCGTCCATTCCATCCTCGCCCTGGCCGAGAACCTCGGCATCGCCGCCGTGGCCGAGGGCGTGGACACCCACGCCCAGTTGACGACCCTGCGCCAGCTCGGCTGCGCCCACGCCCAGGGCTACCTGTTCTCCCGCCCCCTGCCCCGCGCCGAGGCCGAAGCCCTGCTGCGCGCCGCCCTGGGCCGACAAAAAACCTAGCCCCGCCCGCAAGGGCGCCGCACGCGCCCAGAGCCGGTGCCTTTCGCCCCCCGCCGCCCCTCGCCTCGCGGCGGCCGTTGTGCTAGGCTGGCGTGGTCCGCGCCCGGGCGGGAAAAAAACGGCCCCGGGGCCTTTGCAGGGCGGCCCATGCGTCTTATAGTGGACCGCAGCGATAGGAATTCGGGACGCCGGACGCCCGCGAACGGCAGCCCGCCGGGCAAGGCAGGCAAACAAGGAGGTTCCCATGTGGGACTACACGGATAAGGTCAAGGAGCACTTCCTGAACCCGCGCAACGCGGGGGCGATGGAGAACCCCGACGCGGTGGGCGAGGTCGGCAGCCTGGCCTGCGGCGACGCCCTCAAGCTTTTCCTCAAAATCAACGACCAGGGCGTCATCGAAAACGCCACCTTCCAGACCTTCGGCTGCGCCAGCGCCATCGCCTCGTCCTCGGCGCTGACCGAAATCCTCAAGGGCAAGACCGTGGCCGAGGCCGAGGCCCTGACCAACAAGGACATCGCCGCCTACCTGGGCGGGCTGCCCAAGGAAAAGATGCACTGCTCGGTCATGGGCGAAGAGGCCCTGGCCGCCGCGCTGAAGAACTGGCGCGGCGAGGCCGCCCCCGAGGCCCACGCCGAGGGCGAGCTGGTCTGCCGCTGCTTCGGCGTCACCGACGAGACCATCCGCCGGGCCATCACGGAAAACGGGCTACGCACGGTGGAGGAGATCACCAACTACACCAAGGCCGGCGGCGGCTGCGGCGACTGCGTGCCCCGGCTGGAGGAGATCCTGGCCGAGGTGCTGGGCCAGGCCCCGGCGCCCGCTCCGGCCGCCAGGCCCCTGACCAACCTCCAGCGGATGCAGAAGGTCATGCAGGTCATCGACGACGTGGTGGCCCCGAGCCTCAAAAAGGACGGCGGGAACATCGAGCTGGTGGACGTGGACGGCACGGACGTGGTGGTTTCCCTGCGCGGGGCCTGCGCAAGCTGCCCCTCCAGCCAGTTGACGCTCACGGATTTCGTGCAGAAGACCCTGCGCGAGCAGGTGGACCCGGCCATCCGGGTCAAGGGGGTCTGAGGTGGACCAGCACGCCAAGCCGCTGTATTTCGACAACAACGCCACCACCCGCGTGGCCCCCGAAGTGCTTGAGGAAATGCTGCCCCTGCTGACGGACCTCTACGGCAACCCGTCGAGCATGCACCGCTTCGGCGGGCAGGTGGGCGCCCTGCTGGCCCTGGCCCGCGAGCGCGTGGCCGCCGGGCTGGGCTGCTCGCCCGAGGAGATCGTCTTCACCTCCTGCGGCACGGAGTCGGACAACACCGCCCTGCACAGCGCCGTGACGGCCAACCCGGGCAAGAAGCACATCGTGACCACCCGGGTGGAGCACCCCGCCGTGCTCAACGTCGCCCAGCACCTGGAAAAACGCGGCTACGACGTGACCTGGCTGGGCGTGGACTCCCAGGGCCTGCTGGACCTGGACGAACTGCGCCGCTCCCTGCGCGACGACACGGCCCTGGTCTCGGTCATGTTCGCCAACAACGAGACGGGCACCATCTACCCCATCGCGGACATCGCGGCCATTTGCAAGGAACGCGGAGTGCTGCTGCACACCGACGCCGTGCAGGCCGTGGGCAAGCTGCCCATCGACCTCTCCACCCTGGGCGTGGACTACCTGGCCCTGTCGGGCCACAAGCTGCACGCGCCCAAGGGCGTGGGCGCGCTCTACGTGCGCCGGGGCGCGCCGCTGCGGCCCTTCATCCTCGGCGGGCACCAGGAGCGCGGCCGCCGCGCGGGCACGGAGAACATGGCCTCCATCGTGGCCCTGGGCAAGGCCGTGGAAATGGCCACCGCGAACATCGCCGAGGAGGACACCCGCGTGCGCGCCCTGCGCGACCGCCTGGAACGCGGCCTGCTGGAGTCCATCCCCGACGCGCGGCGCAACGGCCACCCGGACCGCCGCCTGCCCAACACCACCAACATCTCCTTCAAGTACATCGAGGGCGAGGCGATCCTGCTGCTGATGGACGAATTCGGCATCTGCGCCAGCTCGGGCTCGGCCTGCACCTCGGGCAGCCTGGAGCCCTCCCACGTGCTGCGGGCCCTGGGCGTGCCGTTCACCTTCGCCCACGGCTCCATCCGCTTCTCCCTGTCGCGCTACAACACCGAGGCCGAGGTGGACACCGTGCTGCGCGAGATGCCGGGCATCGTGGCCCGGCTGCGGGTCATGTCGCCCTTCCGCGAAGGCGCGGACGCGCCCGACGGCGGGGCCTGCGCCTGCTCCTGCTCCTGCGGGACCGACGGCGGGGAAGGAGGACACTGCTGATGCGCATCGCCGAAGACATGACCCGCCTCGTGGGCCGCACGCCCCTGGTGCGCCTGAACCGGGTGGCCGCCAGGCTGCCCGCCACGGTGGCGGCCAAGCTGGAGTTCTTCAACCCCGGCTCCTCAGTGAAGGACCGCATCGCCCTGGGCATGATCGAGGCCGCCGAGGCCGCCGGGCACCTGGCCCCCGGGGCCGTGGTGGTCGAACCCACCAGCGGCAACACGGGCATCGGCCTGGCCCTGGTCTGCGCCGTGCGCGGCTACAAGCTCGTGCTGACCATGCCCGAGAGCATGAGCCTGGAGCGCCGGGCGCTGCTCGCGGGCTTCGGGGCCGAACTGGTGCTGACCCCGGCGGCCAAAGGCATGACCGGGGCCATCGAAGAGGCCCGGGCCATCCTGGCGGCCACGCCCGGGGCCTTCATGCCCTCGCAGTTCGACAACCCGGCCAACCCCGCCACCCACGAGGCCACCACCGCCGTGGAACTCTGGGACGACACCGACGGCAGGCTGGACGTGCTGGTGGCCGGGGTGGGCACCGGGGGCACCCTGACGGGCGTGGCCCGGGCTCTCAAGGCCAGAAAGCCCGGGCTGCGCGCCGTGGCCGTGGAGCCCGCGGATTCGCCCGTGCTCTCCGGCGGGGCCCCGGGGCCCCACGGCATCCAGGGCATCGGCGCCGGGTTCGTGCCCGGCAATGCCGACACGGCGCTGTTCGACGAAATCATGCCCGTGGGCACCGACGCCGCCCTGACCATGGCCCGGCGGCTCATGCGCGAGGAGGGCATCGCCTGCGGCATCTCCGCCGGGGCGGCGGCCCACGCCGCCGTGCAGGTGGCCGCGCGGCCCGAAAACGCCGGGCGGCTGGTGGTCTGCGTCATCCCCGACACCGCCGAACGCTACCTGTCCACCTCCCTGTTCCAGGCGCCGGCCGCGCCCTGAGCGCCCGCCGCCCGCCCGCCAACCTTTCGCCCCTGTCAGGACCCATGCAGCAATCCGACCCCAAATTCGATCAAGTCATCGACGCCCTGTGCGACCCACGCTCCTACGAAGTGGTGCACCACAGCCACGAACGCCACGTGCCCATGCCCTCGACGGCCGTGCTGGAGGAGATCGTGGGCCGCCTGCAGGCGGTGCTGTTCCCCGGCTACTACGGCTACTCCGATGTGGACGCCGCCACCATGCGCTTCCACGTCGGCGCCAACCTGGACAAGGTCCACCGCCTGCTGGCCGAGCAGATCATGCGCGGGCGCTGCTTCACCTGCGCCCTGGAGGCCGCCGACTGCGCCGACTGCGACACCCGCTCGCGCGCGGTGGCCTCGCAATTCATCGCCCGGCTGCCCGAGGTGCGCCGCCTGCTGTCCACGGACGTGATGGCCGCCTATGCGGGCGACCCGGCGGCCAAGAGCCCGGGGGAAACCATCTTCTGCTACCCCTCCATCCTGGCCGTGACCCACTACCGCATCGCCCACGAGCTGTACCACCTGGGCGTGGACCTCATCCCGCGCATCATCACCGAGATGGCCCACTCGCGCACGGGCATCGACATCCACCCCGGCGCGGAAATCGGCGAGGGCTTCTTCATCGACCACGGCACCGGCGTGGTCATCGGCGAGACGTGCATCATCGGACGCGGGGTGCGGCTGTACCAGGGCGTGACCCTGGGCGCCAAAAGCTTCCCCAAGGGCGAGGACGGCACGCTCATCAAGGGCATCGCGCGCCACCCCATCGTGGAGGACGAGGTCATCATCTACTCCGGGGCGACCATCCTGGGCCGGGTGACCATCGGCAAGGGCTCGGTCATCGGCGGCAACGTCTGGCTGCTGCACGACGTGCCCCCCGGCACGCGGGTCATCCAGCGCCCGGCGGGCGGCAACGGCGACGGCGAAGCCGCCCTGCTGCCGCAAAGCATCGACTGACGCGGGGCAAAGCGCCTCCAACGGACCGGGGCCCGGCGCGACGTGGTGTTTGCACCACGTCGCGCCGGGCCCCGCCCGTTTTTCAAAGCGCCCGGGGCGCCCGGGCCTCAATGCGCCGAGGGCCGGAACAGGCGCAGGCGCAAGGCGTTGCTGACCACCGTCACCGACGACAGGGCCATGGCCGTGCCCGCGAGCATGGGGTTCAGGGTCGGGCCGCCGAAGAGGTGCAGCACCCCGGCGGCCACGGGGATGCCCAGGGTGTTGAAGGCAAAGGCCCAGAAGAGGTTCTGGCGGATGTTGCCCATGGTGGCCCGGGCGAGCTCCAGGGCCGTGAGCACGCCGTACAGGTCGGCGTGCATGAGCACCACGTCGCCGGATTCCACGGCCACGTCGATGCCCGAGCCCATGGCCACGCCCAGGTCGGCCCGCGCCAGGGCCGGGGCGTCGTTGATGCCGTCGCCGACCATGGCCACGGGCAGCCCCTGGGCCTGGATTTCGCGCACGCGGGCTTCCTTGTCCTCGGGGCGGACCTGGGCCAGCACCTCGTCGATGCCCGCCTGGGCGGCCACGGCCCGGGCCGTGACGCCGTTGTCGCCCGTGAGCATGACCACGCGCAGCCCCAGGGCCCGCAGGCGCGCCACCACGGCGGGCGCCTCGGGCCGCAGGGTGTCGGCCACGGCTAAAAGCGCTGCCAACCGCCCGTCGAGCGCCAGATACAGGGCGGTCTTGCCCTGGGCGGAGAGATCTTCGGCGGCACGCACGGCGGCGGGCGCATCGCGCCCGGCCACGTCGTGCTCGTCCATCAGCGCGGCGTTGCCCAGCAGCAGGGCGTGGCCGTCCACCGTGGCGGCCACGCCGCGCCCGGCCAGGGCCCGGAAGGCCCCGGGCTCGGGCAGGGTCAGCCCGCGCTCCTGGGCGGCATGGACAACGGCCTGGGCCAGGGGATGCTCCGAGGTGCGCTCCACCCCGGCGGCCAGGGCCAGCAGGCGCTCCTCGCCGTGGGCCCCGCCGGGCAGGACCGTCAGGTCCGTAAGCACCGGGTGGCCGTGGGTCAGGGTGCCGGTCTTGTCGAAAACCACGGCGCGTACGGACTCGGCCGTCTGCAACGCCGCGCCGCTCTTGACCAGCACGCCGAGCTGCGCGCCGCGCCCGGTGCCGACCATGATGGACATGGGCGTGGCCAGCCCCATGGCACAGGGGCAGGCGATGACCAGCACGGCGATGAAGATGCGCAGGGCCAGGGCGGTGTCGCCCGTGCCCGCCAGCCAGGCCAGCCCGGAGACGATGGCCACGGCGATGACGGCGGGCACGAAATGGAAGCTGATGCGGTCGGCCAGCCCGGAGATGGGCGCCTTGGAGCCCTGGGCCTGCTGCACCAGCCGGATGATGCGCGCCAGCACGGTATCCTGGCCGACGCGGGCGGCGCGCACGGTCAGCGCGCCGGTGGTGTTCATGGTGCCGCCGGTCACGGCGTCGCCGGGGTTCTTGGTCACGGGCAGGGGCTCGCCGGTGAGCATGGACTCGTCCACCGCGCTGCCGCCCGCCGTCACCTCGCCGTCCACGGGCACGCGCTCCCCGGGGCGCACCAGCACCACGTCTCCGGGTTCCACCTCGTCCAGGGCCACGGTGGTGTGTTCGCCGTCCGGGCCGACCAGGGTCGCCGTGTCCGGCGCAAGGCGCATCAGCGCGCGGATGGCGTCGGACGTGCGCAGCCGCGAGCGGGCCTCGAAATACTTGCCCAGGGAGATCATGGCGATGAGCACCGCCGCGGACTCGTAATAGAGATCCATGGCGTGGACCTGCGGGTCCACCCCCAGGGCCACCAGCAGGGTGGCCCACAGGCTGTGCAGCAGGGCCGCGCCGGTGCCCACGGCCACCAGGGAGTCCATGTCCGGCTGGCGGCGCCAGAGGTTCGGCAGCCCGCGCAGGTAGAAATGGCGACCGGACCAGACCACCGGCAGGGTCAGGGCCAGTTGGGCCAGGGCGAAGCCCAGGGGGTTGTGCATGGGGTCGAGCCACGCGGGCAGGGGCAGCCCGGCCATGTGGCCCATGGAGAGCACCAGCAGCGGCGCGGCAAAGGCAAAGGCCGGGATCAGGCGCCGCCGGGCGGCCTCCAGCCGGGCCAGGGCCTCGCGGCGGCGCTCCTCGAACAGGTCCGGCCCGGCCCCGGGGGTCACGACGCGCGACTCGAAGCCCAGCTCGCGGATCTTGGCGCGGATGTCGCGGCGCGACACCCGGTCGGGCTCGAAGCGGAAACGGCCCGTCTCCCCCGCGAGGCTGACCTCGGCGGCGAGCACGCCGTCCATGGCGCCGACCACGCGCTCGATGCGCGCGGAGCACGCCGCGCAGTGCATGCCGCCGATGGCCACGTCCAGAACCTCCTCGCCGGGCGAGTCGTCCGGGCCTTCGGAGCTCCCGGCGGGCACGGGGGGCATGGTCACGGTGAAGCCCAGGTCGGCCACGCGCCGGGCCACGGCCTCGGGGCTCAGGGCCTCGGGGTCGTAGGCCAGGTCCATGGTCTCGCTGGCCAGGTTGACGCTGACCTCGCGCACGCCGTCCATGGCACCCACCACGCGCTCGATGCGCGCGGAGCACGCCGCGCAGTGCATCCCTTCCACGGGCGCCATCAGGCGCTTCGTGGAGGGCTTGTCGTCGCTCATGGAACCTCCCTTGCGGCCCTGTGCGGGGCTAGTCGCGGCGGCGGTGGTCTTCCAGGGGCCGACCTTCCGGCTGGCCGCCGCTCGGACAGGAATCGCCGCAGCCGTCGCAGCCGCAGCCGCACCCGCCGCCCTGCTTCTGCTTTTTCAGGCGGCGATACAGGTATACCCCCGCAACGGCCACAATGACCAGCACCAGGGCCAGATCGGCGAAATTGTTCATTGTCGTCCTCGCAGAGGCGCCCCCGGGGCCGGGAGCGCCTGGCTGAGTTTGAAAATCATTTGCAGAAAAGGATAGTGCCCGCGCCGCGCCGCGTCAAGGGGCGCGCCGCGGAGCGCCTGAAACGTCCGCACTTTTCGTGGAAAAACCGCACCGGGAGCCGGAGCGGCGAGCCCTTTCTCCGGGAACAGCCCCCCGGGGAACGGCCCGGGAGGCAACCCTGGCTCGGATTCAGGTTCGGGCCCGGATTCAGCCCGGATTCAGGCCCGGCCCAGGGCGGCCAGAATGGCCGCGAACACGCCGTCGATGTCCAGGGCGCCGGTGTCGATGACCACGGCGTCGGGCGCGGGGCGCAGGGGGGCCACGGCGCGGTTGCGGTCCTGATGGTCGCGGGCGCGGATCTGCTCGGTGACGAGGGCCAGGTCCGCCGGGGCGCCCATGGCCCGGAGCTGCTCGCAGCGCCGCCGGGCGCGGACTTCGGGCGCCGCGTCCAGGAACACCTTGTGCGCCGCCTCGGGGAAGACCACCGTGCCCATGTCGCGGCCCTCGGCGACCAGGGCCGTGGCCCGGCCCACGGCGCGCTGGGCCGCCATCAGGAACTCGCGCACCACCGGCAGCGTCGCCACGTCCGAGGCCAGCATGCCCACCTGCTCGGTGCGGATTTCGTCGCCCACGGGCCGCCCGTTCAGGTGCAGCATCGAGGCCGCGCCGCTGCCCGTCAGGCTGAAATCCAGCCCGGCCAGCCGCGCGCGCAGTGCGGCCTCGGGCAGGTCGCGGGCTCCGGGGCCCAGGGCCAGGGCCGTGGCGCGGTACATGGCCCCCGTATCCAGATAGGCCAGCCCCAGGGCCTCGGCCACGCGCCGGGCCAGGGTCGTCTTGCCCACGCCCGCCGGGCCGTCCAGGGTCACCACGCGCGGCGCGCTCATGCCAGCACCTCGGCCAGGGCACGCACCAGGGCCGCGTTCTCCTGCGCGTTGCCCACGCTCACGCGCAGGGACGCCGCCATGCCGTAGCTGGCCAGGGGTCGCAGGATGATGCCGCGCGCGAGCAGCGCCTCGAAGACGCCCCCGGCGTCCAGCGCCGCGCCCCCGGGCAGGTCCATGATGAAGAAGTTGGCCTGGGACGGCCAGACCCGGCAGCCCAGGGCGCCCAGCTCGCGGGCCAGATACTCCCGGCCCCGAAGCACGGCCTCGCGCGTGGCGCGGATGAAATCCCCGTCCCGCAGGGCCGCCAGCCCGGCCTCCTCGGCCAGGATATTCACCGAAAACGGCGGCTTGACCCGCAGGCAGTAGTCTGCAAGCCACTCGGGCAGCAGCCCGTAGCCCAGGCGCAGCCCGGCCAGACCGTACAGCTTGGAGAAGGTGCGCAGCACAGCCACGTTGGGGAATTCCTCCAGCCGGGGCAGCAGGGAATGCTCGCGTTCGCACTCCACGAAATCCATATAGGCCTCGTCGAGCACCAGCAGGCACTGCGGCGGCAGCTCGCGGGCCAGCCGCTCAAGCATGGCCACCGGCGGGGCGTAGCCCGAGGGATTGTCCGGCGTGGTCACGAAACAGATGGCCGTGTCGTCGTCCGCCAGGGCCAGCAGGGCGTCGGGGTCGAAGCTGAAGCCCGGGCCCAGGGGCGCCTGGCGGAACTCCACCCCGCACAGCCGGGCCTGGATCTTGTACATGGCGAAGCACGGCTTGAAGGCGATGATGTTGTCATGCCCCGGGCGGGCCTTGACGCGGACGAGCAGGTCGATGATCTCGTCGGAGCCGTTGCCGACCACCACCCGCCCGGCGGGCAGGCCGTGATGCGCGCCGATGGCCGCCGCCAGCCGGGGCGTGCCCGCCTGGGCATAGCGGAAGGCCAGGCCCGCTTTGTCGCACAGCACCTGCCGGACGACCGGCGAGGTGCCCAGCGGATTCTCGTTGGAGGCCATCTTGATCACCGAATCCAGGCCGTAGCGGGCCTTGATCTCGTCGATGGTCAGCCCCGGCGTGTACGCCTCGAAACCCTCGACCTCGGGCCGCACCCTGCGGATGTCGTCCATGCCCCTGTGCCTCCTTGCTGTTGCGCAAACTTGAAAACAAACGCCAAAGCCCGGCGCTTGTCAACCGGAGGAGGCGCACAGGGAGGGAGAAGAGGAAAATGCGGGAAAGAAGGGCGGAGCCGAAGCCCCGCCCCGGGGTGGAAACAAAGACGGCAGGAAAGGCCTACTGGTTCGCGCGCTGGCCCACGTCGGTCAGGCGGTCCAGGTAGTCCTGGACCTCGGCGGTGTTCTTCCACTGCTCGAAGCCGGACATCCAGGCCGGGAAGTCCATGAACTCCTCGTCGAGCTGGGCCTCGTGGCCCTGCATCCACAGGCCGAAGAGATACATTTCGAGCTTCAGGGCCTTGGTGTCCCACACGCTGGTCACCGTGCCGGGGGGATACTTGTTGCCGTCGTAGACCAGGGCCACGTGCGCGCAGGTGTCGGTGCAGGATTTCTGGTAGTCCACCAGCTCGCCGTTGTACTGTTCGGCCAGCCCGGCCAGGTGCTCCTGGGTCTTCTTAAGGTGCTCCATGATCTCGGCGGGAATCTCGATGCGCACGGCCTCGCCCTCCTCTTCCTTGACGAAGTAGAAGCGCAGCCAGTTCTCGAATTTCATCACCTCGGCCACGTCGGCCACGGCGCTGATCATCAGGTCGGACATGGGGATTCTCCTGTGGTACGTTGCCCCTCGCGGGGATTCCTCAAGTAGGCCGCGCCGGGCCGGGAGTCAACCCCCACAGGGGCCTTGCAAGGAGAACGGAGCCGCCGGAGAACCAGGGGGAGACGACGCTCAGGATGCAGGAGGCGCGGGTTCCGGCACGAGCCCCAGGCGTTCCAGGTCCGCAAGGTCCGCGGCCACGGATTCGCCGGGGGTGGTCAGGTAGTCGCCGACCATGATGCCGCTGGCCCCGCAGGTCAGCAGTTCGGCCTTGCGCGCGCCCAGCACGGCGGGCCGCCCGCCGCAGATGCGGATATGCCGGTCGGGCAGCAGGAGCCGCAGCAGGGCCACGATGCGCAGGGCCTCGTCGGCGGGCAGCAGGGCCCGGCCCTCCAGGGGCGTGCCCGGGATGGGCGTCAGGAAATTCACCGGCACGGAGGGCACGCCCAGGGCGCGCAGTTCCAGGGCCAACTCCACACGGTGCTCCCAACCCTCGCCCAGGCCGAACAGCCCGCCGGAACAGACATACAGCCCCAGGTCCACGGCGTGGCGCACGGTGTCCACGTCGTCGTCGTAGGCGTGGGTGGTGCAGATGCGCCCGAAGAAGCTGCGCGCGGTTTCCAGGTTGTGGTGGTAGGCCCCGAGCCCGGCGTCGCGCAGGGCTTCCAGGCTCCGCCGGGGCAGGATGCCCACCGAGGCGTCGGCGAACAGCCCCAGCCCGCGCACGGCGGCCACGGCGCGCAGCAGCTCCTGGAAATCGGCACCGCCCAGGGCCTTGCCGCTGGTGACGATGCCGAAACGCGTGGCTCCGGCCTCGCGGGCCGCCCGGGCGGCCTGGACGATGGCCTCCAGGCCGATGAACGGATACTCGCGGCAGGCGCCGCGCCGGCGGGCGTGGTGATGCGCCGACTGGGCGCAGAAGGCGCAGTTCTCGGAGCAGGAGCCCGAGCGGGCGTTGACGATGGAGCACAGCCCGATGCGCGGGCCGAAGTGGCGCTCCTTGACCTGCCGGGCCGCGTCCAGCAGCGCCCGGGCCGCCTCGCCGCCCTGCGCCGGAAGCGCGCCCACGCGCCGCCCCAGCTCCATGGCCTCGTCCCGCCCCAGGGCCTGCCCGGCCAGCACCCGCCGCCCCGCGTCCTCGAAATATCCGCTCACCGCCCGTCCTTCCAGTTCCACCATTTCAAAAGCTCCGGGTCGCGGGCCCGGCCCTCGGTGCGCGCGAAATACCGCGCGCAGCGGAACACGTAGAGCACGCAACGGTCCACATGGCATCCTTCCAGGGCCATGAGCCGCTCGTACATCTCCTGCGGGTCCGCCCCGGCCAGTTCGGCCACGCGCCCGTAGCCCAGGCGCAGCAAATCCTCCGCCATGCGCGGCCCCACGCCCGGAATGCGCCGCAGCTCCCGTATGCTCTCGCGTTCGTCCACGCCCCGGTCTTACCGCCCCGGGCCGGGGCTGGCAAGGTCGCGGAGCCGCGCTTCCCACCCCGCCCTTGCACTTTCGCCCCGTTTGCCCGACCATGACCCGGCCCAGGCCCTCGCGGACACATGCCGGAGAGGGCACAGGGCCGGGGCGTGAGGCCCTTTCCCCTCGCCCCGTATCAACCCCCAACCCCGCACGCCCATGCCCCGAACCATCGTCGTCGCCGGAACGCACAGCGGGTGCGGCAAGACCACGGCCGCCCTGGCGCTGATGGCGGCCCTCCGCCGCCGGGGGCTGACGGTGCAGCCGTTCAAGGCCGGGCCGGATTTCATCGATCCCGGATACCACGAGCTGGTCACGGGCCGGGCCGGGCAGAACCTGGACGGCTGGATGATGGGCGAAGCCGGGGTGCGCGAGGTTTTCGCCCGCCACGCGGCGGGGGCGGACGCGGCCGTGGTCGAAGGCGTCATGGGCCTGTTCGACGGCGCCGACGGCGCGGGGGAGGACGGCTCCACGGCGCAACTCGCCAAGTGGCTGAACGCGCCGGTGCTGCTGGTGGTGGACGCGCGCAGCATGGCCCGCAGCGCGGCGGCGGTGGTGGCGGGATTCGCGGGATTCGACCCGGAGCTGCGGCTGGCCGGGGTGCTTTTCAACCGCGTGGGCTCGGCGCGGCACCGCGAACTTCTGGAGCAGGCCATGGCCACGGCCCTGCCGCAGGTGCCCGTGCTCGGGCTGCTGGGCCGCGACGAGGCCCTGGCCCTGCCCTCGCGGCACCTGGGGCTGGTCACGGCGCAGGACCACGGCCTGGACCACGGGGCCGTGGCCCGGCTGGCGGACTGGATGCTGGCCGGATGCAACGTGGGCCGCGTGCTGGCCCTGGCGGCGGAACTGGAACTCCCGGCGCCGCCCGCCCCGGGCATCGGGGCGACGCCCCACCGCGACGACGGCGGGGCACCCCGGAGCGCCACGGGCGCCGGAAACGCTCCGCCCGACCAAGGCGGGCCGGACCATCCGGGCACCCCGGGCGACCCCGGTGGAACAGACAACGCCCCCACGCCCTCTTCCGGTTCCACCCCCGTGCCCGGCGCCGCCCCGGCGCCCGCTTCCCCCCGCCCCTCCCGGGTGCGCATCGGCGTGGCCCGCGACGCGGCCTTCTGCTTCTATTACGCCGAGAACCTGCGCCTGCTGGAGGCCGCCGGGGCGCAACTCGTGCCCTTCTCGCCCCTGGCCGACGCCGGGTTGCCCCCGGGGCTGCGCGGGCTGTACCTCGGCGGCGGCTACCCCGAGCTGCACGCCGCGCGTCTGGCGGCGGGCGAATCCATGCGCCGGGCCGTGCGCGCCCTGGCGGCGGCGGGCGCGCCGGTCTACGCCGAGTGCGGCGGGTTCATGTACCTCATGCGCAGCCTCGCCGACGCCTCGGGCGCGCGGCATGCCATGTGCGGCGTCTTCCCGCTGCACGCGGCCATGGCCACGCGGCGCAGCGCCCTGGGCTACCGCGAGGTGGTCACGCGCGAGGCAGGCATCCTCGGCCCGGCCTGGACCATGCTGCGCGGCCACGAGTTCCATTATTCGCACCTCGCGGGCCCGCCGGAGGGCGCGGCCGCGGACGACGCCGACCCGCCGCGCCTGCTCTACCGCGTGCGCGCCCGCGAAGGCTGGACGGACCAGGCCGAGGGCTTCGCCGTGGGCAACGCCCTGGGCACGTACATCCACGCCCATTTCGCCTCGAACCCCGACGTGGCCCCGGCCCTGGTGGCGGCCTGCCGGGCCTGGGAGGGCGCGCCGTGACCCGCCCGCTGCGCGAGGGCTTCACCACCGGCACGGCGGCGGCGGCCGCCGCCAAGGCCGCGGCCCTGTGGCTGGCCACCGGGGCGGCCCCCGCGCGGATGGACACGCCCCTGCCCCCGGGCGGGCGGCTCATGGTGCCCGTGGCCGCCGTGCTGCCCGAGGGCGGCGGCGCCCGCGCCCGCGTCATCAAGGACGGCGGCGACGACCCCGACGCCACCCACGGCCGGGCCGTGGAGGCCGTGGTGACCCTGGACCCGGACGGGCGGCCCGGGGCGGTGGAGCTTCTGGGCGGGCGCGGGGTGGGCCGCGTGACCCTGCCGGGCCTGCCCGTGCCGCCCGGGGAACCGGCCATCAACCCCGCCCCGCGCGCGCAGATCCGTCGCGCCGTGGCCGAGGCCCTGGACGCGGCCCGCTTCCGGGGCGCGGCCCGGGTGACGGTGGAGGTGCCGGACGGCGAGGAAATCGCCGCAAAAACCATGAACGCCCGCCTGGGCATCGTCGGCGGGGTGTCCATCCTGGGCACGCGCGGCACGGTCCGGCCGTTCAGCCACGAGTCCTGGGCGGCGACGGTGCTCCAGGGGCTGGACGTGGCCCGGGCCCAGGGGCTGGACCACGCGGCCCTGGCCACGGGCGGGCGCACCGAGGCCCTGCTGCGGGCCGACCTGCCCGGGCTGCCGCCCCTGGCCTTCGTGCAGTTCGCGGATTTCTTCGCCCTGGCCCTGTCCGGCGCGGCAGAGCGCGGCTTCGCCCGCGTCACCGTGGGCTGCTATTTCGGCAAGCTGGTCAAGATGGCCCAGGGCCACGAGTACACCCACGCCCACACGGCGGCGCTGGACTTCGACGCACTGGCGCGCTGGTGCGCCGGGGCCGGGCTCGCGCCCGGGGCGGTGGCCGCCGTGCGCCGCGCGGTCACCGCGCGCCATGTGCTGGAAATGGTTTTGGCCGATCCGGCAAAGGATGCTATCATCGCCCAGGTGGCCGCGCGGGCCCTGGCCGCCGCCCGGCGCCACGCCGGGGGCCCGGCCCGGCCCATTCCGGCCATCGCCCTGCGGGTCTACGCTTTCGACGGCGGCCTGCTCTGCGCAATCCAAGGAGAAAGCGGACCATGACCATCCACGTCGTCGGCCTGGGTCAGGACCCCGACAACCTGCCCGAGCACTCCCAGGGCCTCATCGAACACGCCGAGCTGCTCTGCGCGGGGCGGGACATCCTGGACCACTTCGAGGACCACCCCGCTGAAAAACTGCCCGTGACCAGCCCCCTGGACGCGGTGATCGAGCACCTTGCCGACGCCCACGCCGACGGGCGGATGGTGGTGGTCCTGGCCGACGGCGACCCGCTGTTCTACGGCATCGGGGCCACGCTCATCGACCGCCTGGGCCCGGAGATCCTGCGCATCTACCCCGGCGTGAGCACGTTGCAGGCCGCCGCAGCCAAGGTCAAAATCCCCTGGCAGGACGTGGCCGCCGTGTCCCTGCACGGGCGCGACGACTACGGCCCGCTGTTCTCGGCGCTGCATACGCGCGACTGGGTGGCCGTGTTCACCGACGGGCGCAGCGTGCCCTCGGCCATCGCCCAGAGCATCCTGGACAAATGCGGCCCCCTCTTTTTGATGTGGGTGCTGGAAGACCTGGAGAGCGAGTCCGAACGCGTGCGGCGCTTCAGCCTGGAAGAAGCCGGGCGCACGAGCTTTTCCAAACGCAACCTGGTGCTCCTGGAGCGCGTGGGCACGCCGGAGCTGCCCCTGGGCCTGGGCCTGCCCGACGAAGGCTACTGCCGCGAGGGCAACCTGATCACCAAAGCACCCGTACGCGCGGCGGCCCTGGCGGCCCTGCGCCTGCGCCCGGAGTCCGTGGTCTGGGACCTGGGCGCGGGCTGCGGCGCGGTGGGCATCGAGGCCTCGGCCCTGTGCTGGCGCGGGCGGGTCCATGCCGTGGAAAAAAACGCCGACCGCGTGGGCATGATCCGTGCCAATGTGCTGCGTACCGGGGCCTTCCTAGTCGAGGTGCTGCACGGCACGGCCCCGGCCTGCCTGGACGAACTGCCCGACCCGGACCGGATTTTCGTGGGCGGCGGGCTGCTGGGCGGCACGGCCCTGCTGGAAGCCGCCTGCGCGCGGCTGCGCCCGGGCGGGCGGCTGGTGGCCAACGTGGTGCTGCTCGAGTCCCTGGCGCTGGCCGAAGCCTTCTTCGCCCGGCGCGGCTGGCCCTGCGAGGTGACCCTGGTGTCCGCCGCGCAGTCCGGCGGGCTGGCGGGCGGCACGCGCCTGGAGGCCCACAACCCCGTGTTCATCGTCGCCGCCGAGCGGCCCGAATAAGGAGCCCGCCATGGACCAGCTCACCATCGTCACCAACGCCCGCACCCAGATGGTGGACATCACCGCCCAGGTCCAGGAACTGGTCCGCCAGCGGGGCTGGGCCGAGGGCGCGCTGCTGCTGTGGTGCCCGCACACCACCGGGGCGCTGACGGTCAACGAGGCCGCCGACCCCGACGTGGCCCGCGACGTGACCGCGACCATGAACGCCCTGGTGCCGCGCGAGGGCGACTACCGCCACGCCGAGGGCAACTCCGACGCCCACGTCAAGACCAGCCTCTTCGGCCCGGCCCTGCCGTGCATCGTCTCCGGCGGCCGCGTGCGCCTGGGCACCTGGCAGGGCCTCTACTTCTGCGAATGGGACGGCCCGCGCACCCGCCAGCTCTGGGCCCAGTTCCTGCCCGCGTAGCGCTTTCGCGCCCCGCCCGGGCCACGCAAGCGGGGTTGTGTCTCACGAAATGCGTTTCGTGAGACACAACCCCGTTTGTTGCGCATCCGTGAGACGCAAACCCCGTCCGTTTTCGGGCGGGGCCCCGCCGCGCGCCTTTATGCCTTGCGGCCCCGGCGGCCGAGCAGGGCCAGGGTGACCATGGGCACCATGGACCCGGCCACGCCCAGGGTGCCGATGAGCACCGGGCGGGGCACCAGTTCCAGGGACACCGCCTGCATGGCCAGCCCGGCCACCAGGAACATGGTGAAGGTCATCACCGCCGAGGCCGCGCCCACGTCGGTGCTCACCTGCTCCAGGGTCATGTGGTTCGCCAGCGGGCGGCTCATGCCCAGGAAGAACGACATGACGAACATGGGCACTGCGAAGGCCACCGGGGTGGCCGCGCCGCCGAGCAGGATGCCCGCCGCGCCCGCCAGGATGCCCAGCAGCGAAAAGCGCAGGATGCGCTGCGACTCGATGCCCACGCACAGCCGCGAGCAGACCGCCGCCCCGGCCATGACCCCCAGGGCGTTGAACCCGAAAGCCAGGCCGAAGGCCCGCTCGCTCAGGCCGAAATCCCCGATGTACAGGTCCGCCGAGCCGCCGATGAAGGCGAACTGCCCGGCCGCCGTCACCGAGAAGGCCAGGGTGTAGACCACGTAACGCCGGTTGGACAGCAGCACCAGATAGCGCCCCAGCACGGCGCCCAGCCCGCCCCGGGTCCGCTCGAATTCCGGCTCGCGCAGGCGCAGCCCGCCATACAGCGCCGCCAGGGCGCACGTGCCCTGGCACAGGAATATCCAGCGCCACGAGAGGACCTCAAGCATCCAACCGCCCAGAAGCGGTGCCAGCATCGGGCACAGGGGCACGATGACCCCGATGATGGCCAGGATGCGCTGGCGCTCCAGGCCCTCGTACAGGTCCTTGGTCAGCGCCAGGGCCAGGAACGCCGCCGCCGCCGCGCCCATGGCCTGAAGCACCCGCGCCGCCACCAGGACGGTGATGGAATCCGCCGCCGCGCAGGCGTAGCTGCCCGCGATATACAGGAGCACCCCCCACAGCAGTACCGGCCTGCGGCCCACCCGGTCCGACAAGGGGCCGTGAACCAGCAGAAAGAAGCTGAAGCAGATGAAAAAGGCCGTCAGGGACAGATTGGCCTGGACCGGCGAAATGGACCACAACGTCTGCAACGCGGGCAGCGCGGGCAGGTACATGTCCGTGGACAGGGCCGGAAAGGCCGCCAACAGAATAATCAACACCAGATTGGGCATGGAACACTTCCGTCAAAAGGGGGAGCCGCGCCCCGGCGAACCCGGCGGCGCGGTGCAAAAGGGAGAAGGCGGCAGGCCCCGCCCGGCTATTCGTCCTTGAGATCCCGGGTCATCAGGTCGGCGACGGCGCGGCCCGGGTCCTTGTCCTCGTAGAGCACCTTGTGGAGTTGCTCGGTGATGGGCATGGGCACGCCCAGCTCACGGGCCAGCCGGTACACGCTGCCCGTGGTCTTCACACCCTCGGCCACCGTGCGCGTGGCGGCCAGGATGTCCGTCAGGCGCCGGCCCCGGCCCAGAGCCAGGCCCACCTGCCGGTTGCGCGACAAATCGCCCGTGCAGGTCAGCACCAGGTCGCCCAGGCCAGCGAGCCCCTGGAAGGTCTCGGCCCGCGCGCCCAGCGCCACGCCCAGCCGGGCCATCTCCGCCAGGCCCCGGGTGATGATCGCCGCGCGCGCGTTGTGGCCGAACTCCAGCCCGTCGGCGCAACCCACGGCAATGGCGATGACGTTCTTGAGCGCCCCGCCCAGTTCCACGCCCCGGCAGTCCGGGTTGGTGTAGACGCGAAAACGCGCGGAACTGAGCGCCTGGCGCACCTCGCGGCCCAGGGCCGCGTCCTCGCAGCCCAGGGCCACCGCCGTGGGCACCCCGCGCAGCACCTCGCGCGCGAACGACGGCCCCGAGAGCATGGCGTACCGGGGGTCGAGCCCTGCCAGTTCCTCGGCCACCACCCGCGACATGGGCGCCAGGGTTTCCAGCTCGATGCCCTTGCTGGCGCAAACCACCACCGGGCGCGCAGGCAGATGGACCCGAAACGCGCGCAGCGACGCGCGCAGGAACTGGCTGGGCACCGCCCAGACCAGAAGCTCCGCCCCGTCCACCGCCCAGGCCGGATCGTCCGTGGCCGCGATGCGCGGGTCCAATTCGACCCCGGGCAGATAGACCGCGTTGCCCTGCCCCCGGGCAAACGACTCCAGAACCTCGGGCGAGCGCACCCAAAGCCGCGTCTGGTGTCCGCACCCGGCACTCACGTGGGCCAGCGCCGTGCCCCAGGCTCCCGCGCCGATGACCGCTATGCGCATGAACTCTCCTTGCGCCGACGGCGCCCGCAAGCAATATCAAACCCTGCGCCCACCACGCAACCTTGCATCCGGGCCCCGGGTCCGCTATCAGGGCTGGTGCGGGCCGCGCGAGGCAGACCGGCGGAGGGGGGAGCAGGGAGCCTTTTCCGGCGCCAAAGACCCCCTGCTCCCCCCTCTGCCGGACCCTCCCCCCCTCATCCCCCAAATGCGCTCCCGCGGGGAAGGGCTTTTCGCGAAAACGCCCGCAAGGCAAAGAGACACAACACTCCCAGGAACAGCGCCGAGGAAACGCCATGGCCATACAGTTCACCGACACCGAAAAAGCCATCCTGCGCCGCGTGCAGGGCAACTTGCCCGACAGCGCCACGCCCTTTGCCGACATCGCCCGTGAAGCGGGCGCCACCGAGGAGCAGGTGCTCGAACTGGTGGCCCGGCTCAAGGAGTCCGGCGCCATCCGCCGCTTCGGGGCCACCCTGCGCCACCAGAAGGCCGGCTACGCCCACAACGCCATGGTCGCCTGGCGCCTGCCCGAAGGTACCGACGCCGAGGCCGTGGGCGAGGTCATGGCCGCCCGCCCGGAAATCTCGCACTGCTACATCCGGCGGACCACCCCCGAGTGGACCTACCAGCTCTACACCATGATCCACGGCCAGACCCCCGGCGACCACGCCCGCGTGGTCGCCGAACTCAGCGCCGCCACGGGCCTGACGGACTACGCCGTCCTCGAATCCGTCCGCGAGTTGAAGAAGACCTCCATGAAATATTTCTAGCCGCCCACGGCCCCACCCTGCCCCAAAGAGCGGATTTTGGGAAAAGAAGGGTGGGGGAAAGGGTCTTGGAGAGGGGCCGGGGGGAGAACCCCTTTTCCCGGCGGCAAAAGGGGTTCTCCCCCCGCCCCCTCTCCAGGCTTCCCCGAGCGACGCACCACGCACCACAGCCACAGGAGACCCGACATGCGATCCGACGAATTGTTTGCCAAGGCCCAGCAACTGATCCCCGGCGGGGTCAACAGCCCGGTGCGCGCCTGCCGCAGCGTGGGTGCGGACCCGCTGTTCATCGAGAGCGCGGCGGGCGCCCGGCTGCGGACGGTGGACGGCGACGAACTGGTCGATATGGTCATGAGCTGGGGGCCGATGCTGCTGGGCTACGCACACCCCGAGGTCACCCGCGCGGCGGCCGGGGCCGCGGCGCGGGGCGCCAGCTTCGGCGCGCCCTGCCCGCAGGAAGTGGCCATGGCCCAGGCGGTGGTGGACGCCGTGCCCGGCGTGGAGATGGTGCGCATGGTCAGCTCGGGCACCGAGGCGACCATGAGCGCCCTGCGTCTGGCGCGCGGCTACACGGGCCGCACCCTGGTGGTCAAGTTCACGGGCTGCTACCACGGCCACGCCGACAGCTTTCTGGCGGCGGCGGGCTCGGGGGTGGCCACCCTGTCCATCCCCGGCACCCCGGGCGTGCCCGCGCAGGTGGTGGCCCACACGCTGCTTGCGCCGTACAACGACCTGGAGGCCGTGCGCGCCCTGTTCGCCGAACGCGGAGCGGACATCGCGGCGGTAATCGTGGAGCCCGTGGCGGGCAACATGGGGCTGGTGCTTCCCGCGCCGGGCTTCCTGGAGGGCCTGCGTGAACTGACCCGCGCACACGGCGCGCTGCTCATTTTCGACGAGGTGATCACCGGCTTCCGCGTGGCCCTGGGCGGAGCCCAGCAGCGCTTCGGCATCACGCCGGACCTGACGACCATGGGCAAGATCATCGGCGGCGGCTACCCCGTGGGCGCCTACGGCGGGCGGCGCGAGATCATGGAGCACGTGGCGCCGTGCGGCGGGGTCTACCAGGCGGGCACGCTGTCGGGCAATCCGGTGGCCATGGCCGCCGGGCTGGCGACCCTGAACCTGCTGGCCCGGGCGGACTACGCGGCCCTGGAGGCGCGCACCGCCGCCCTGGTGGCCGAGCTGGGGGGCATCATGACCGAGAAGGGCGTGCCCCACGCCATCAACCACATCGCGTCCCTTTTCACCCTGTTCTTCTCCGAGGGTCCGGTGACGGACTTCGCCTCGGCCAGCGCGGCGGACGCCGGGCGCTACGCGCGCTTCTACACCCAGATGCGCCGGGGCGGCGTGAACCTCGCGCCCTCGGCCTATGAATGCGCATTCACCTCCTTCGCACACACCGAGGAGGACTACGACCGCTACCTGAGCGCCGCCCGAGCGGCTGAGCTGTAGGCCGGGCCGATGTTCGAGCCGCATGGCGGAGGCGGGGGGAACATGGCGCCGCCCCCGCAGGGCCCTTCCACGGCGGTCTACGCCCTGACGCCCGCCGGGGCGCGCCTGGGCCGCGCCCTGGCCCGGGCTCTGGAGGCCGACTTGTTCGTGACCCGCCGCCTGGAGCCGGACTACCCCGGCGCCACGGCCTTCGACGCCCTGGTGCCCTTCGTGGGCACGGTGTTCGGGGCCTACCGCCGCCACGTGTTCGTGGCGGCGGCGGGCATCGTGGTCCGCGCCGTGGCGGCGCACCTGCGCGGCAAGGGTGAAGACCCGGCGGTGGTCGCCCTGGACCAGCGCGGGCGCTTCGCCGTGAGCCTCGTGTCCGGGCACCTGGGCGGGGCCAACGCCCTGGCCCGCGAGGTGGCGGCCATCACGGCGGGCACGGCCGTGGTCACCACCGCCACGGACAGCGAAGACCTGCCGTCCCTGGACGTGCTGGCCGCCGAGCGCGGGCTGGCCATCGCCAACCTCGGCGCGGTCAAGGCCGTGAACATCGCCCTGCTGGCGGGCGACCCCGTGCAGGTGCTCGACCCGGACGACCGCCTGGGCCTGCGCGCCGGGGGCGGGGCGGAAGGGGGCGAAGAGCCCTGGCCCGGGCATTTCGTACACCTGCCGGAGCCCGGGGCGTGGCGCCCGGGGCTGCCCGGGGTGCGCGTCACCGAACGCGCGGCCGCGCCCGGGGAGCAGGAGCTGGTGCTGCATCCGCCGTGTCTGGCCGTGGGCGTGGGCTGCCGCCGGGGCGTGACTGCGGGCGAGGTCGTGGCCGCCGTGGAGCGGACCCTGGCCGGAGCCGGGCTGTCGCCCCTGGCCGTGCTCGGGCTGGCCAGCATCGGCCTCAAGCGCGACGAGGCCGGGCTGCTCGAGGCCGCCGCGCGCCTGGGCAAGGCCATCCTGTTCTATGAAACGGGCGACCTCAAGGACATCCCCGTGCCGAACCCCTCGGCGCGGGTGGAACGCGAAACAGGAGTACCCGGCGTATGCGAGGCAGCGGCCATGAGACTGGCAGGGACGAAGGAACTGCTGGTGCAGAAGACCAAATGCGGCAAGGTGACGGTGGCCGTCGCCCTGGCCGGGTAACGGTCGTCGGGCTGGGGCCCGGCGACGACACGCACCTTTCCCCCCGGGCCTGGGCGGCCCTGACCCGGGCCCACGCCGTGGTCGGCTACAAGACGTATATGGACCTCGTGCATCCGGCGCTGCTGGAGGGCAAGGAGGTGGTGGTCACCGGCATGCGCCAGGAACTCGACCGCGTGCGCGCGGCCATCGACCTGGCCCGCCAGGGCCGCGAGGTGGCGGTGGTCTCCGGCGGAGACGCCGGGGTCTACGGCATGGCCGGGCTGGTCTTCGAGATGCTCGAGCAGGCCGGGCTGCTGGACGAGGTGCGCGCCGAGGTCGTGCCGGGCATCCCGGCCCTGGCGGCGGCGGCGGCGGTGCTCGGCGCGCCGCTGACCCACGACTTCGCCGTCGTCAGCCTGTCGGATCTGCTCACGCCCTGGGAGCGCATCGAGGCCCGCCTGGACCATGCGGCGGCGGCGGATTTCGTCGTCGTGCTCTACAACCCGCGCTCGCGCCGCCGCGACTGGCAACTGCCCCGGGCCCTGGAGATCATCGCCCGCCACCGCGGCCCCGAAACGCCCGTGGGCCTCGTGCGCCAGGCCTGCCGCCCGGGCCAGACGGCCCTGGTGGCGCCGCTTTGCGAGTTCGACCCCGGCGCGGCGGACATGGTGTCCATCGTCATCGTGGGCAACTCGTGCACCCGGGCCCACGGCGGGCGCATGATCACCCCGCGCGGCTACATGGACAAATACGGCCCCGGGGGCGAGGGGGAGGCCGGGGCCTGAGCCCGCGCGGCCCAGGCGCTGGCGCGCATCTTGCTTGGCAAAGGGCGGCCCCTGGGCCGGCGCCGGAACCGGGACGCACAAGCGGCATGCGCGCCGCCCACGTCCCCGTTTTTCGGCGGGGCTTGCCTTGACATGGCAAGCCACGTACACTAGGGCTCCCACTGTGTGAATACTGTGTCAATCACTTGAGGAGGTGAAACCGCGATGAAGAAGTTCGTTTCCATGGGTCTCATGAGTGCTGCGGTCATGTGCTTCGCCGCTCTGCCCGCCGTGAACGCCGCCGACGCGCCCGCCGACGGCCTGAAGATGGCCAAGACGGAGAAGCCCGTGGTGTTCAACCACAGCACCCACACCGCCAACGACTGCAAGGCGTGCCACCACACCTGGGACGGCGCCGGGGCCATTCAGTCCTGCGCTTCGGCCGGTTGCCACGACGTGATGGACAAGAAGGACAAGTCCGTCAACTCGTACTACCTGGCCATGCACAACAAGAAGGCCGCGCACCCCACCTGTGTGTCCTGCCACGCCGACAAGGCTGGCGCCGACAAGGACCTGAAGAAGAAGCTGACCAGCTGCAAGGGTTCCGCCTGCCACGCCGAGTAGGCCTGGCACCGGAGAGGGGGCCGCGCACGCGGCCCCCATTGCTCAATGGGACGCAACCCCGAGAGGTCCGCGATGGTACCGGGCGACGCCGACACGGAAGACATCCTTGAACTGACCGACATCATCAGGAAAGGCGACCTCGTCGATGCGGGCGGGGCCGAAGCCGATGACGACCTCAGTTTCGAGCAGGAGCTCGAGGAGCTGTTCGCCGACGACAAGGACGGCGGCTCCGGGGCTCAAGATGCCGACGACGACGACCTGGACCTGGGCGACCTGGAAAAGGAACTGGATTCCCTGGGCTCCTCGATCGCGGGAGACGCGCCGCAAGCCGACCCGGGCAAGGGCGGCGGCGGCAAATCCGACGATCTGGACGACCTGGACGGACTGGGCGACCTGGAGGCGGCCCTTTCCGGGCTGGGCGACGACCCCGGCGCGGGCGACAGCCTGGACGACAACCTGGGCGGCCTGGACGACAGCCTGAGCGACCTGGACGACTTGGGCGGCGACGGACTCGGCGACGACGGGGAAGGCGACCTGGACCTCTCCAGCCTGGACGACCTGCTGAACGAACTGGACGGCGGCGCCCCGGCGCCCGCCAGGAAACCCGCCGCGCAAGCCGCACCCGCCAAGGCCGCCCCGGCCTTCGGGCCCGACGCGCGGGACGAGGCCCCCGCGCCCGCAAAACCCGCGCCCGCAGCACCCCAAAACGAGCCCGCCGCGCTGGACGACCTGAGCGGGCTGGACGACCTGGAAGGCCTGGACGACCTGGACAAGGCCATCGCCGACCTGGACGGCCTCGGCCTGGACAACCTGGACACGGACGATGCGCCCGAGGCCGCGCCCGCAGCCGAAGCGCCCGCCGAGCCCGAACCGGCGCCGGAGCCCGCCCCGGCTCCCCGGGCCGCCGCACCCGCCGCGCGCCTCGCCGAGGGCCCGCCCGCCGTGCTGCCCCAGGAGGCCCTGGAGAGGCTGCTGGCGCGCACCGACCGCCTGGAAGCCAGAATGGACACGGACCTGGACGCGCGCATCGAGGCGCGCATCGAGGCCCGGATTCAGGAAGCGCTGGACCGGCATCCCGCCCCCGCGCCGGAGCTGCCCGCCGGGCTCAGGGAAGAGTTGGTGGCCGAGATCAGGGCCGGGCTGACCGAGGAAATCAAGGCCGCCCTGCTGGCCGAGCTGGAGGCGGAAGTCGAACGCCAGGCCGCCGCGGCCGCCGCCCGCGTGATCCGCGAAGAGATCGCGGCCCTGCTCCAGGGCTCGGGGGGCTGACGCTCCGCCCGGCGCCTTGGCGCACAAGTCTTTTTCGGGCCCGCAGCCGGATGGCGCGGGCCCTTTTTCCTGGCCCGGGCGCACTCGACTCGCGCCGGGGGCCATGCTACAAGGCCGGAAAAACGAGGGTGGGCTTCACGGTTCCTCCTCTTTTCCCGCCCGGACGCCCGACTCGGTGGTCTGGGCCGTTTCCCCCCGGGCGGGTTTTTGTTTTCCCCTGAGCGTTCCCGGAGGCCATGGTGGACAAGGACAGCAAGCAGGCCCTGCAGGTAGCCAAGGAGATCACGGTCAAGTTCATCGAGACCGGACGAGTCTCCCCCAGCAATTTTTCCGAAATCTTCCCGGCCATCTATAACGAAATCCTGCGGACCATCACCGACGCGGCCCCCGGCGAACGGGACGCCGCCTCCGGCGACGGCAAGGCCTGAGAACCGCCATGAGCACCGCCGAGCATTCCGCCCACGCCGGACGCGTCCGCACCATGTTCGGGCGCATTGCGGGCCGCTACGACTTCCTCAACCATTTCCTGAGCCTGGGGCTGGACGTGGTCTGGCGGCGGCGCATGGTGCGCACCGTGCGGCCCCTGGTCACGGGCCGCTTCCTGGATCTGGCCGCCGGAACCATGGACGTGGCCCTGGAGCTGCGCCGCCAACACCCGGGCTGCTCCGTGCTGGCCATGGACTTCGCCCTGCCCATGTTGCGGCGCGGCGCGGCCAAGCTCGGCGGCCACCGCCGCGGCGTCCAGCCCGTGCAGGCCGACGGCCGGGCCCTGCCCCTGCCCGACGCCTGCGTGGACGCCGTGACCATCGCCTTCGGCATCCGCAACATCCTGCCCCGTCAGGCGGCCTACGCCGAAATGCTGCGCGTGCTCGCCCCGGGCGGGCGGCTGTGCATCCTGGAGTTCGGCTCGGCCAGCCGCCCCATCTGGAAGGGTGTGTACAATTTCTATCTCGACCGCCTGCTGCCCCTGGCGGGCCGCGTGATTTCCGGCGACGCCACGGCCTACCGCTATCTGGCCGACACCATCCGGGCCTTCCCCAGCGCCGAGGGCCTGGCCGACGAATTGCGCGCGGCGGGCTTCACCGGCGTTGCCCACTCGCCCCTGTCCGGCGGCATCGTCACCATCCATGTGGCCGAGAAGCCCGCGAGCCCGGGCGGCACCTTCGTTGTCGGCGCCTCCAGGGCCAAGGCTCCCGCCGGGCCCGCCCAGGCCCCCGTCCCCGAAACCTCAGCGCCTGAAATTTCCGCCCCGGCCGCCGGGAACGCCGCCCTGCGCGCCGCCGCCAACGTCCAGGCCGGGCTGGGCGCCCTGGAAGCCCTGGCCGCCCAGGCGCCCACGCCCAAAACCAGGGCCAAGGCCCCGGCGGCCACGGCCGGGGCGGCAAGGCCCAAGGCCGCGAAGTCCAAAAAGGCGGCTCCGGCCAAGGCCGAAACCGCACCCGAAGCCGAACCGAAGCCCAAGGCCAAGGCGACCGCGCCCGAAGCCAAGGCCCCGGCCAAACCCAAGGCCAAGCCCGCGCCCAAGCCCAAAACGGACACCGCGGGCAAGGCCGGACCCAAGGCCCCGGCAAAGCCCAAGGCCAAGCCCAGGACCGCTGCGGAAACCAAGGCCCCGAAGGCCCCGGCAAAGGGGAAGAAAAAGACGCCCTAGCCTAGACGAGACGGCGCGCGAGATACACCAGGGCCAGCCCCAGGGCCACGGCGACGCCGCCCATGGCCCGCAGTTCGGCGGGGGTGCGCTCGGAGAGCAGGCGCAGCAGGGCGGGCATCCGCGACGCCCCGGCCACGTAAACCAGCCCCTCGAACACAAAGGCCAGCCCCACGGCGCAGACGAAAACGGACCAATCGAATTGCATGGGCACGTCCTACCCCGGCCCGGGGAGCGTGTCCAGACCCCGGCGGGAAGCCCCCCGCCGGAACCCAGCAGGAGACGATTCCGCACATGACGACCTTCGACGAACTTTCCTCCCGCGCCAAGCCCGTGGCCGTAGTCGGCCTGGGTTACGTGGGCCTGCCCCTGGCCGTGGCCCTGTCGCGGCATTTCGCCGTCATCGGCTTCGACATCAGCGCCGGGCGCGTGGAGGAGCTGCGCGCCGGGCACGACCGCACCGGCGAGGTGGCCCCCGGCGCCCTGGCCGGGGCGGCCATCGAATACAGTTGCGACCCGGCCAGCCTGCGCCGCGCCGGGCTGATCATCGTCGCCGTGCCCACGCCCATCGACGCCTACCGCAGCCCGGACCTCGGCCCCGTGCGCGGAGCCAGCGCCACCGTGGGCGCCAACCTCGCCCCCGGCACGGTGGTGGCCTACGAGTCCACCGTCTACCCGGGGCTGACCGAAGAAGTCTGCGTGCCCATCCTCGAAGAGCGCTCGGGCCTGACCTGCGGGCGCGACTTCTTCGTGGGCTACTCCCCCGAGCGCATCAACCCCGGCGACAAGGTCCACACCCTGGAGACCATCGTCAAGGTCGTGGCGGGCATGGACGACCCCACCGCCGACCTGCTCTGCGCGGTGTACGGCTCGGTGGTCAAGGCCGGGGTCCACCGCGTGACGAGCATCCGCGTGGCCGAGGCCGCCAAGGTCATCGAAAACACCCAGCGCGACCTGAACATCGCCCTGATGAACGAGCTGGCCCTGATCTTCGACCGCATGGGCATCGACACCCTGGAGGTCCTGGAAGCCGCGGGAACCAAGTGGAACTTCCTGCCCTTCCGGCCCGGGCTGGTGGGCGGGCACTGCATCGGCGTGGACCCCTACTACCTGACCTTCAAGGCCGAGGCCATCGGCTTCCACCCCCAGGTCATCCTGGCCGGACGCGGCACCAACGACGGCATGGCCCGCTTCGTGGCCGAAACCGCCGTCAAGCGCATCATCGCCCGCGAACGGCTGGTCAAGGGCGCGAGGGTCGGCGTCCTGGGCCTGACCTTCAAGGAAAACGTGCCCGACCTGCGCAACACCAAGGTGGTGGACGTGATCCACGCCCTGGAGGAATACGGCGTGGCCTGTCTGGTCAACGACCCCATGGCCGACCCCGCCGAGGCCCGCCATGAATACGGCCTGGAACTGACGCCCCTGGAGGCCTTCACCGGGCTGGACGCCCTGGTTCTGGCCGTGCCGCACCGGGCCTACCGCGCCCTGGACGCGGCGGCCATGACCGCCATGTTCGCCCCCGGGCAGGCCCCGCTGCTGCTGGACCTCAAATGCTTTTTCGACCGCCGGACCCTGCTGGAGGCGGGCTTCGACCTCTGGCGGCTGTAGGAACCGCCATGGACGATGCGCAACACGACGACGCCCCCGCCCCGGTGAACTGCTGGCGGGACTGCTGAAGCGGGCTGCGCGAGGTGTCCCTGCTCCTTGCGCGGCTGCCCTCCGGCGGAGGGCTCACGGCGGAGACAACGGGCGAGGGCGTGTTCAAGGTGGACGCCATCGCCCGCCACCGTGGCGCGCGCATCGTCGCGCGCCGCGTGCTGCCCTCGGGGCGCGTCCTGCTCACCCTGCGCAAGGACTGACATGCTCGTTCTGGCCCTGGCCACCGCCAAGGAACTCTGCGCCGCCCTGCCCGGGGCGCCCTCCGGCCTGGAGCCGGGCGCCACGGCCCCCGTGGCCCTGCCCGGGCGCCGGGCCCCGGCCGCCGTGGCGCTGGTCACGGGGGTCGGCCCCGTGGGCGCGGCCCTGCGCCTGGGGCGCCTGCTGGGCGCCCTGGGCCCCGGGGCCGTGGCCGGGGTGGTCAACCTCGGCGTGGCGGGCAGCTTCGACACCGCCGCCCTGCCCCTGGGCGCCGTGGCCGTGGCCGCGCGGGAAACCTGGCCGGAATACGGCCTGCGCACCCGGGCCGGGGTGGACGCCGCCGCCCTGGGCTTCCCCGTGGGCCGCGCGCCCGAGGGGCCCATCGGCCCGAGCCTGGACCTGGCCCCCGACGCCGCCGCCAGCGCCCTGGGGCTGGCCCTGCCCGCCGCGTGGCCCCGGGCGGCGGCGCTGACCGTGGCCGCCGCCAGCGCCGACGCCGCCACGGCGGACGCCCTGCGCGCGGCCCACGGCGCGCTGCTCGAAAACATGGAGGGCTACGCCCTGGCCCTGGCCTGCCGCGAAGCCGGGCTGCCTTTCCTGGAGGTCCGCAGCGTATCCAACGCCGTGGGCACCCGCCGGGCCGACGCCTGGAACCTGCCCGGGGCCCTGGCCGCCCTGGGCCCGGCCCTGGCCGCCCTGTGCGCCGGGCCCGGAGACCTTTCATGACCACCGCAACCACAGCCGACATGAACATGACCGACACCGCCGCCGCTCCGGCCCCCCTGTCCGTGGCCGTTTCCCCCTGCCCCAACGACACGTTCATCTTCGCGGCCTGGGTGCTCGGCCTGTCGCCGGGGCCCGGCCCGGAGCCCCGCGCCGACGCGTGCTTCCACTGGGCCGACGTGCAGCAGCTCAACCAGTCCGCCGCCGCCGGGCGCTTCGACGTGGTCAAGCTCTCGGCCGCCGCCGCCCTGGCCCTGGAGGACCGCTACGAGATCCTGCCCTGCGGCGGGGCGTACGGCACCGGAGCCGGGCCCAAGCTCGTGGCCCGGCCGGACGGCCCCGAGGCCCCGCGCACCGTGGCCGTGCCCGGGCTGGACACCACGGCCTTCGCCGTCTTGCGCGCGGCCCTGGGGCCCGGGTTCACCGCGCTGCCCATGCGCTTCGACCACATCGCCCCCGCAGTGGCCCGGGGCGGGGCCGACGCCGGGCTGCTGATCCACGAAACCGCCCTGGTGCCCGAACGCTACGGGCTGACCCTGCGCCTGGACCTCGGCGCATGGTGGGCCGGGCACGGCGGGGGCACGCCCCTGCCCCTGGGCGTCATCGCCGCCCGGCGCGACCTGCCCGAGGCCCGGCGCCGGGGCGTGGCCGAGGCCATCCGCGCCAGCCTGACCCTGGCGCGGGAGCGGCGCGAGGCCGTCTGGCCCCTGGTGCGCGCCCTGGCCCGCGAGCTGGACGACGCCACCCTGGAGGCGCACATCGCCGCTTACGTGGACGACCTGAGCCTGGACATGGGCGCCACGGGCCGCGCGGCCCTGGACGCCCTGCGTGCCCTCGTCCGCGCGAACGGGCCGGCAGGGCCCGCCGCGCCCGGCCCCGCAGCGGGCCAACCGTCCGGAAGCGCTTGCCATCCACGTCAAACCCATGGATAATACCCATCACATGAACTCCATCACCCACTACCTGCACAACGAGCTGCCGCGCATCAACGCCTTCCTGGAGGCCCAGACCGCGCGCCTGGACCCCGTGGTCCGCCCCGCCGCCGAACATGTGCTCGGGGCCGGAGGCAAGCGCCTGCGGCCGCTTTTGGCCCTGGTCGCCGCCCGGGCCCTGGGCTGCACGGCCGATCCCTATCCCATGGCCTGCTCCCTGGAGTTGCTGCACTCGGCGACCCTGCTGCACGACGACATCCTCGACGCCGCCGTCATGCGCCGGGGCCGCGCCGCCACCCACGTGGAGTTCGGCCGCACCGGCACCATCCTGGCGGGCGACGTGCTCCTGGCCCTGGCCAACCGCCTGGTGGCCGACTACGACATTCCGCGCCTGAATGCCGTGCTCTCCGAGGCCATCCTGCGCACCGTCACCGGCGAGGTCATGGAAATCGCCAACGTGCGCAACACGGCCATGAGCGAGGAGCGCTACTACGAAATCATCACCGGCAAGACGGCCTACCTGTTCCAGGGCGCGTGCGAGTGCGGGGCCATCCTGGCCGGATGCGGCGCGGCCACCGAGCGCGCCGCCCACGACTACGGCCTGAACCTGGGCATCGCCTTCCAGCTTGTGGACGACGCCCTGGACTACGTGAGCCCCTCGGAAATCACGGGCAAGCCCTCGGGCGGCGACCTGCGCGAGGGCAAGATGACCCTGCCGCTCATCCTCTACCTGCGCACCCTGCCCCCGGACGCCCGCCAGAAACTGGAAACCCGCATCGCGCAAGACGACCTGGACGCCGAGGCCGCCCGCGCCATCGCCGACCGGGTGGCCGCCTCGGGCTGCGCCGAGGCCACGCGCGACGCCGCGCGCGGCTACGCGACCCTGGCCGCCCAGGCCCTGGAAGCCTTCCCGGCCAGCCCGGAACGCGACCTGATGGCCGACATGCTGGATCTGGTGTTGTCCAGAAACAAATAAACACTCCCGGGAGCCGCCCATGAGCAGCGGAACGGAACGCCTTCTCGCCTCGGTGCGCCAGGGGCTCGAACAGGTTTTTCCGCCGGTCACGGCGCAACTCATGCGCGAGCTGGTCAAACCCAACCCGGACTTCGAGGACATCGCCCGGGTCATCGGGCTGGATCCGGTACTCTCCGCCGCCGCCCTGACCCTGGTCAACTCGCCCTTCTACGCCCTGACCCAGAAGGTCACCACCCTGGAGCGGGCGGCCGTGGTGCTGGGCACCAAGGAAATCCTCAAGATCGCCCTGTCCGTGTCCTTTGCGGGCAAGGGGCTGGTGGGCGACCGGAACGAAGCCAACTTCGCCAACTGGCGGCTGGTGGTCTGGTCGGCCATCGCCGCCGAACTGCTGGCCGAGCGCCTGTGCCCGGGCGAGGCCGACCTGGCCTACCTCTGCGCCCTGCTCAAGGACCTCTCGCTGCTGCTGGTGGCCCGCACGGCGCCGGACATGCTGCCCTACGGCGACGACGCCGAGGTGCTGACCTGCCTGCGCCCGGGGCAGATGGACGCCGAAACCCGCGCCTGGGGCCTGACCCACCCGCAGCTCACCCTGCGCGCCCTGGACGAATGGGGCGTGCCCGACCTCGGCTGCGGCTGCATCGCCCACCACCACGACACCGAGGGCGTGGACTCGCTGGCGCCCCTGGCCCAGGCCGTGACCCTGGCCACCCAGTGGTCCGAGCTGGCCACCGGCTGCGACCGCGACCCCATCCTGCTGGTGCAGTTCGAGATGCTGCTGCGCGAGCGCCTGGGCGCCTCCACCACCGAGGTGGAGGAGATGCGCGCGGTGTGCATCCAGAAATACCGCTCCATGCTCGCCATCCTGGACCTGGAGGAGGCCGCTCCGGCCACGCGGCTTTACGAGCACTCCATCCAGGCCATGCAGAACTACCACTTCCAGACCATGGAAATCACCGTGGCCACCGGCGGCACGCCCTCGGTGGCGCGCATCGCCGGACGCCACCTGCGCTGGAACTTCGGCCTCACCGACTGGGATCTGGCCCTGCGCGCCCCGCGCGACGACGGCTGGGACCTGCTGCTGTCCAAGGACGGCGCCCTGGAGGAAGCCGGGCACGCCCTGCGCGACGACGCCCTGCCCTGGCGCTACACCAAGCGCCGCCTGCTGCTGCTCTCCTCGGGCGAGAAATGGGGCGAACTGCGCCTGAAGACCAGCGCGGCCGGAGCCCTGGGCAAGGACGCCGAGCAGGACATGACCCTCTTCCTGCGTTTCCTGTCCCGGGCCTATGAGCAGTATTGCCTGCGCCACGCCGTGCTGGAGGCCAAGGCCGACACCCTGGACGCCCTGCCCGTGGGCGTGGGCCGCCTGGACGAGGAAGGCCGCGTCCTGGAACTCAACCCCGCCCTGTATGCTTTCCTGGGCAGCCCCGAGAGCCCCCAGGGCCGCGACATCATGGACTGCATGTCCCTGCTGGATGCCCCGGGGGTGGACACGGAGTGGCGCCTGTTCCTGGGCAACCCCGAGCGCCCGACCTTCTCCAAGATCTACTGCGTGGATCCGGCCAAGCCCGGCGATGCCCCGCGCTGCCTCTACTTCTCGGCGCACAAGGAACCCCGCGCCGGGCGCTCCTCGGTGCTCTTCATCGCCGAGGACGTGACCGAGGTCTCGGCCCTGGAGGCCCAGGCCCTCAAGCAGGGCGCGTTCATGGAACAGCTCGTGGAGTCCATGCAGGACATGGTCATGACCGTGGACGCGACGGGCAACATCACCTTCGCCACCCCGCGCTACTCCGACCGCCTGGCCGGGCGCAACCTGTTCGCCGTGGCCAAGCCCGTGGGCTCCTTCACCGGCGCCTGGGGCCCGGCCCTGCTGGACGACGAGGCGCCCTCGGTGGAGGTCATCCTCCAACTGCGCGACGGCACGTTCAAGTCCCTGGAGCTGATGATCTCGCGCCTGCGCGGAACCAGGATCGGCAGCCCGGCATTCCTGGTGGTCGGGCGCGACCTGACCTCCGTGCGTCGCCTGGAGGAACGCCTCAAGCGCCAAGCCCTGTTCGACAGCCTGACCGAGCTGTTCAACCGCTTCCAGTTCCACGCCTTCCTGGACCGCGAGGCCCGGCGCGCCGCTCGCACCGGCAGCCCCGTGGGCATGGTCTTCTTCGACCTCGACGGCTTCAAGGACATCAACGACACCCGGGGCCACCAGGCGGGCGACGAAGTGCTCAAGGGCGTGGCGGCCATCGTGCGCGACACCGTGCGCAAAGGCACCGACCTGCCCTGCCGCTACGGCGGCGACGAGTTCGCCATCATCGCCACCAACTCCACCCCCGAGGGGCTGCGCGTGCTGGCCGGGCGCCTGCGCGACGCCGTCGTCGCCCGCTTCGGGCCCGAGCTCGGGGTCAGCATCGGGGTCGCCTCCCTGCTGGAAGGCGAAGCCCCCGACGATCTGGTCCGCCGCGCCGACCGCGCCTGCTACCGGGCCAAGGCCCGGGGCGGCAACGCCATCGTCGAGGCCGGGGAGCCGTAGGCCGGGGCGCCCGGCGGAAGCGCCGCCCAAGGCTCCGCCGGGGCCGCCGCCCGAAGCCCGGCTCCGAAAGCGCCCGCCCGGGCCCGGCAGCCGCGCCCCCAAGCCCGGAGCCCCGCCCGCCGCGGGCCCGCCACGGGGTTTTGCTTTTTTCCGGGACTCGCGTACAGTCCCCCCGGCGCCACGGCGCCGTTTGCCGTTCCATGGCCCGCCCGCCCCGGGCGTGCCCATTTCGCCGTTACAGGAGTCGCCGCAATGCTTTGCCGCATCGAACTGGCCCCGCGCCCCCACGTCACCGACAGCGTCGGCCTGCGCACCGCGCGCGGCCTGCGCGCCGCCCTGGGGATGCCCGTCTCGCAGTGCCGGATCATCAAGGTCTTCACCATCCAGGGCGTGGACGAGGCCGGGGTGGCCAAGGTCCTCGAAGCCGGTGCCCTGCACGACCCCGTGCTGCACACCGTCTCCCGCACGCCCCTGGCCGAAGGCTTCGACTGGGCCATCGAGGTCGGCCTGCGCCCCGGCGTCACCGACAACGAAGGCCGCACCGCCCGCGAGGCCGTGGCCCTCGTCCTGGGTCTGACCAAGGCCCAGGCCGCCGATATCGCCGTGTACACCTCCACCCAGTACCTGCTTTCGGGCGACCTGGACGAGGACGACGTGCGGCGCATGGCCGGCGGCTACCTGGCCAACGAGCTGATCCAGCGCTACGAGTACAAGAGCGCCGCCCAGTGGGCCCAGGCCCCGGGCTTCGAGGCCCGGGCCGCCCGCGTCACCGGCGAGGCCCACGACGAGGTCAACACCGTGGACCTCGACGCCATGGACGACGACGCGCTCATGGCCTTCTCGCGCGAAAACACCCTGGCCCTGTCCCTGGTGGAGATGCGCACCATCCGCGACCACTACCGCGACCCGGTCGTGGCCGCCGCCCGCGCCGCCCAGGGCCTGCCCGCCATGCCCACCGACGCCGAGCTCGAAGCCCTGGCCCAGACATGGTCCGAGCACTGCAAGCACAAGATTTTCAACGCCAGAATCGACTACGACAACCGCGAAACCGGCGCCCGGACCACCGTGGACAGCCTGTTCAAGACCTACATCGCGGGCAGCACCTCGGCCATCCGCGCCGCGCGCGGCAAGGACGACCTGTGCCTGTCCGTGTTCAAGGACAACGCGGGCGTCATCCGCTTCGACGACGACCACGCCGTGTGCATCAAGGTCGAAACGCACAACAGCCCCTCGGCCCTGGACCCCTACGGCGGAGCCCTCACCGGCATCGTCGGCGTGAACCGCGACCCCATGGGCACCGGCATGGGCGCCAACCTCGTCTGCAACACCGACGTGTTCTGCTTCGCCTCGCCCTTCTGGAAGAACGAACTGCCCCCGCGCCTGCTGCACCCGCGTCGCGTTCTCGAAGGCGTGCGCGAGGGCGTGGAGCACGGCGGCAACAAGTCCGGCATCCCCACGGTCAACGGCTCCATCGTCTTCCACGACCAGTACCTGGGCAAACCCCTGGTCTTCTGCGGCACCGTGGGCCTCATGCCCGCCACCGTGGCCGGGCGCCCCAGCCATGAGAAAACCGTCGAACCCGGCGACGCCATCGTCATGACCGGCGGACGCATCGGCAAGGACGGCATCCACGGCGCGACCTTCTCCTCCGAGGAACTCCACGAGGGCTCCCCGGCCACCGCCGTGCAGATCGGCGACCCCATCACCCAGCGCAAGATGTACGACTTCCTCATGCGCGCGCGGGACATGGGCCTGTACAACGCCATCACCGACAACGGCGCGGGCGGCCTGTCGTCCTCCGTGGGCGAAATGGCCGGCATGAGCGGCGGCTGCCGCATGGACGTGTCGCGCGCGCCGCTGAAGTACGACGGCCTGCGCCCGTGGGAAATCCTGCTCTCCGAAGCCCAGGAGCGCATGACCCTGGCCGTGCCCCAGGACAAGCTCGCCGCCTTCCTGGCCCTGGCCGGGGAAATGGACGTGGAGGCCACCCACCTGGGTGAATTCACCGACTCGGGCTACTTCCACGTCACCTACGGCGAACGCCCCGTGGCCTACCTGCCCATGGACTTCCTGCACGACGGCGTGCCGCAGATGGAACTCAGCGCCGTGTGGGAGCGCCCCGTCATCGACGAACCCTACATGCCCCTGTTCATCGCCGACCACGGCAAGCTGCTGCGGACCATGCTCGGCCGCCTGAACATCTGCTCCAAGGAATACGTGGTGCGCCAGTACGACCACGAGGTCCAGGGCGGCAGCGCGGTCAAGCCGCTCACCGGCGCCCGGGCCGACGGCCCCTCCGACGCCGGCGCCCTGCGCCCCGTGCTGGGCTCCAGCCGGGGCATCGTGCTCTCCCACGGCATCTGCCCCAAGTTCTCGCGCCTGGACACCTACTGGATGATGGCCTCGGCCATCGACGAGGCCATCCGCAACGCCGTGGCCACCGGGGCGGACCCCGACCGCATGGCCGGGTGCGACAACTTCTGCTGGTGCGACCCCGTGCAGAGCGACAAGACCCCCGACGGGCACTACAAGCTGGCCCAGCTCGTGCGCGCCAACCAGGCCCTGGCCCACTTCTGCCAGGCCTTCGGGGTGCCCTGCATCTCCGGCAAGGACTCCATGAAAAACGACTACACCGGCGGCGGGCAAAAGATCTCCATCCCGCCCACGGTGCTCTACTCCGTGCTGGGCATCGTCGGCGACGTGAACCGCTGCACCACCTCGGACTTCAAGACCCGGGGCGACCACATCTACCTGCTGGGCCTGACACGCCCCGAACTGGGCGGCTCGGAACTCTCCGAGCTTTACAAGGCCCCGTTCTCCGACGTGCCCCAGGTGGACGCCGTGGCCGCGCGCACCCGCTACCGCACCCTGCACGCGGCCATGGGCCAGGGGCTCGTCAGCGCCGCCCACGACCTGTCCGACGGCGGCCTGGGCGTGGCCGTGGCCGAAATGTGCATCGGCGGGCGCATCGGCGCGGCCATCGATCTGGCCAAGGCACCCGCCTGCCCGGACGACATGCAGGACACCGACCTGCTCTACTCCGAATCCAACTCGCGGCTGCTGGTCAGCGTGCGCCCCGAAAACGCCGCCGCCTTCGAGGCCCTCTTCGCCGGGCAGCACTGCGCGCGCATCGGCACCGTGGGCGGCGACACCCTGACCATCACCCAGGGCGACCGCCCCGTGCTCGCCGAACCCGTGGAGGCCCTGGCCGCCGCCTGGAAGGCCCCCTTCGGCACCGACGGCCCCGGCGCCCAGTAGGGCGCCGGGCCGCCGGGCGCGGCTGCGCCCCGGGCCGGGGGAGGCAGGGCGGGGGAGGGGAGGGCCCCCTTTTCTTGAGGAGAAAAGGGGGCCCTCCCCTCCCCCGCACCCCCACCCCTCCCCCCCAAAAGACCTTTTTCTCTGGGGGTAAACGGTCCGGCTGCGGACGGGAACGAGGGCGAGCGACCGGAAAGCACCGGAGGCTCCCCACGGCCCCCGTTCCCGCCCCGCGCGGCGCTTCGCCGCGCGGGGCGGGAACGGCGAGCGGGGTCCAGGGGCCGTTGGCCCCTGGCGGAGGTCCAGGGGGCGGCGCCCCCTGGCGGGGTCCGGGGCAGCGCCCCGGCGAGGCCCGGAGCAGCGCTCCGGCAGTAACGACACAAAGGACGAACAATGAACATCATCGACGAACTCAAGTGGCGTGGCCTGATTTTCCAGGTGTCCGACGAGGACGGCCTGCGCAAGCATTTCGAGACTCCCGGCCGCACGTTGTATTGCGGCTTCGACCCCACGGCCAGGAGCCTGCATATCGGCAACATGGTCCCGCTGCTGGCGCTGCTGCGCTTCAAGCGCGCGGGGCATGACCCCATCGTGCTCATGGGCGGCGCCACGGGGCGCATCGGCGACCCCTCGGGCAAGGACCAGGAGCGCCAGTTGCTGGCCTATGAAGCCATCGAGGCCAACATCGGGAACATCCGCACCCAGGTCCACGCCCTGTTCGGCAAGGACACGCGGGTGGTCAACAACTACGACTGGACCAGCGGCCTGACCGTGGTCGAGTTCCTGCGCGACATCGGCAAACATTTCACGGTGAACGCGATGATGGCCAAGGAGTCGGTGCGCCAGCGCATCGAGCGCGACGAGGTGGGCATCTCGTTCACGGAGTTCAGCTACCAGATTCTCCAGGCCATGGATTTCGAATTCCTGTACCGCGCCCACGACTGCCGGTTGCAGATCGGCGGGTCGGACCAGTGGGGCAACATCACGGCGGGCACGGAGCTGGTGCGCAAGAAGGCCGGGGGCCAAGCCTACGCGTTGACCTTCCCGCTGCTGACCACGGCCAGCGGCGCCAAGTTCGGCAAGTCCGAGAAGGGCGCCATCTACCTGGACCCGAGCCTGACCTCGCCCTGGGATTTCTACCAGTACTGGGTCAACGTGGACGACCGCGACGTGGTCAAGCTGCTCAAGGTGTTCACGTTCAAGGGCCAGGAGGAGATCGCGGCCCTGGCCGCGCGGGTGGCCGAGGCGCCGCAGTTGCGCGAGGCCCAGCGGGCCCTGGCCGCCGAGATGACGGCCATGGTCCACGGCGCGGACGAGCTGGCCAAGATCGAGACCGCCGTGGAGGTGCTGTTCGGCGCGGGCGACCCCGCCGGGGCCGACGCCCCGACCCTGCGCGCGGCGCTGGGCTCGGCCCCGCAGGCGGCCTATGCGGCGGCGGAGTTGCCGCCGCTGCTCCAGATCCTCGTGGACCTGGGCCTGTGCAAGTCCAAGGGCGCGGCGCGCAAGGACGTGGAAGCCGGGGCCGTGCGCGTGAACATGCAGCCGGTGGCCGACCAGATGTTCACCCCCGGTGCGCAGGACTTCCTGCACGGCGAAGTGCTGCTGGTGCGCAAGGGCAAGAAGCACTGGGGTCTGGTGACCCTGAAGTAGCGGCCCGGGGCCCGGGACGGCGCCCGCAGGCTCCGCTCCGGGCCTTGAGTTTTTCAAGATTCGTTCTAGAAGAACCCTCATTCCCGCGCGCGGCGGGGCTTCATGGCAAACGGCCCATCCGCGCGCCACGGAGGCGTCATGAACGTCCCGGCCCTGTTGCGCATGGTCAAGATCGAGCACTCGGTGTTCGCCCTGCCCTTCGCCTACTGCGGCATGGTCCTGGCGGCGGGCGGCTGGCCGGGGCTCCGGCCCCTGGTGCTGATCACCGTGGCCATGGTCGCCATGCGTTCCTTCGCCATGACCGTGAACCGGCTGGCGGACCTGCGCTTCGACGCCCGCAACCCGCGCACCCGGGGCCGCGAGCTGGTCACCGGCGCGGTGACCGTGCGTCAGGCCCTGGCCGTGGCGCTGGGCATGGCGCTGGTGTTCGTGGCGGCCTGCGCGGGGCTGAACCGGCTGTGCCTGCTGCTCTCCCCGGTGGCCCTGGGCCTGGGCGCGGCGTACAGCTACACCAAGCGCTTCACCCCGCTGTGCCACTTCGTCCTGGGGGCGACCCTGGGGCTGGCGCCGGTGGCGGCATGGCTGGGCGTGGAGCCGCGCTTCACGGTGACGGCCTGGCTGCTGTTCTTCGGGGTGACCTTCTGGGTGGCGGGCTTCGACATCCTGTACGCCTGCCAGGACGTGGACTTCGACCGCGCCGAGGGGCTGCACTCGCTGCCCGCCGACGCGGGCCTGCCCACGGCCCTGGCCGTGTCGTGGATGTGCCACGCGAACACGGCCGTCTTCCTCGGGCTGGCCGGGGCCCTGGCCGGGCTGGGCTGGGGCTGGTGGGTCGTGTGGGCCCTGGTGTCGGCCATCCTGGTCTTCGAGCACATGCTCTTCCGGCCCGACGACATGCGCCGGGTGAACCTCGCGTTCTTCACGCTCAACGGCGTGGTCGGCGTGGCGGTGTTCGCCGGGGTGCTGCTGGGCCTGCTGTTGTAGGGAACCACCTATGGAGCCGATTATGGAGGCAGTCATGGAGCCGGTCACGGAAGAATGCATGGAGGACGCCATGGACGAATTCCCGACGCTGACGGACGCGGAGCTGGAGGCCATGGAGGCCGACGCCGAGACGCTGATGACCCTGCTCATCGACGAGGAGGCCGAGGGCGAGGTGGAGGCCGGGCGGCTGCTGCTGGAGTGGGTGCCGGGGGTCTGCCGCGAACTGGCCGGAGCCCGGGCGGAGATCGCCCGGCTGCGCGGGGTGCTGGAATATTACGCCGACCTGGGCCTATGGGAGCGCGCCCGCGCCGAGGCTCAGGAGGTGCCCGAGGCTCCGGACACGCGCGACATCGGCGCCCCGGCCCGCGAGGCCCTGCGCACGGGCGGCGCGAAGTAGCCGGGCGGGGCACCGGCCCGGCCGGAGTCAGTCCCGGTTGGTGACGGACAGGGCCGCGCCTTCGATTTCGAGCAGCAGGCGCTTCAGGTCCAGCCCACCCTCGGCGGAGAACCCCGTGAGCGCGCCGCCCACGCCGAGCACGCGGTGGCAGGGCACCAGCAGCGGCCAGGGATTGCGGGCCATGATCTGGCCCACGGCCCGGGCCGCGCCGGGGCTGCCCGCCAGGGCCGCCAGTTCGCCGTAGGTCGTGGTCGCGCCGTGGGGCACCTGGTCGCGCAGGGCCAGCAGCACCTGCCGGGTGAAGTCCGGCAGGCCGTGCATGTCCATGGGCACCCGGGGCCAGCGCACGGCCTCGCCTTCCACGTAGCGTTCCAGAGCCGCCAGCAGGCTGCGCCCCGCCGCCGTCAGCCCCGTGGGCACCAGCCCCCGGGCGTGGCGAACGCGCGAGCCCAGCAGCACGCCGTTGTGCCACGACAGTTCCAGGCCCAGGGGCCAGGCCACCAGCAGTTCGGTCTTGTCGGCGATGCGCATGGGCGGAACTCCTTGCCGTCACGCCCGGGGCGTGGCGTCCGGCGTTGCGGTCCGGGAAGCCAGGGAGGGGGGTGGGCTCGCGCCCGGGTCGAACCATAGCGGAACCGGGGCGCCGGGGTCCAGGGCTTTCCCCTGCCACAGGTCCGCCGCGTCCAAGGCGGCGGCCAGGGCGGCCAGGGTCTCGGCCTTGTGCGCGGCCCAGGCCGGAGCCAGCAACTCCCCGGGGGCCGGGTCCGCCACCAAACGGTGTATAACCACGTCGGGGCGCAGTGCCGCCAGGGCCCGGACCACCGCGGCCACGTAGGCCTCGCGCTCCAGGGGCCGCAACTCCCCGCGCCGCCACGCCGCCGCCAGGGGCGCCCCCCGGCAGACGAGCAGGTTGTGCAGCTTGACCCCGGCCACGGGCAGGGCGTTCAGCAGGGCCACGCCCTCCAGCAGGGCCAGGGGCTCCTCGCCGGGCAGCCCGGCCATGAGATGCGCGCAGACCTTGATGCCGTGGCGGTGGCACAGCTCCACGGCCCGGGCGAAGTCGGCCACGGTGTGGCCCCGGTTCACGCGCTCCAGGGTGGCGTCGCGCGCCGATTGCAGGCCCAGGTCCAGCCACAGCTCGCCCACGGGCAGCCCGGCCAGGATGCGCGCCTTTTCGTCGTCCAGGCAGTCGGGCCGGGTGCCCACGCACAGGCCCGCCAGCCCCGGCAGGGCCGCGGCCCGCTCCAATACGGCGCGCACATGCGCGGCCGGGCCGTGGGTGTTGGTAAACGCCTGCAAATAGCCCAGGCGCAGCCGGGGCGCGCGCCGGGAGGGCCCGGCGAGCCAGGCGTCCCACTGGGCGCGCAGCCCGGCCCCGGCGGCGTGGCGGCCCGTGCCCGAGCCGCGCTCGTTGCAGAAGGCGCAGCCGCCCACGGACAGGGTGCCGTCGCGGTTGGGGCACGAGAATCCCGCGTCCAGCGGAACCTTGCCGACCCGGCAGCCGAAGCGCTGGCGAAAATAGGCGGAGAGTGCGTAGTACCTGAGCACCTGATTTCACGGGGGTTTTAGGAAATTCCTGCGAAACCTTGCTTGATGGAAGGGGTTTGTATATCAAGCCCTTTGAACGGCGGCGCATCGCTTCCGGGTGTCAGGCCCGGCTTTTTCCCCTCCGCGCCGCACCACCGGGTTGACCCAAGAGAGTTTCCATGTCCAGAATTATCGACACGGTTCTTGGATTCTTTTCCAACGACCTCGCCATAGACCTGGGGACGGCCAACACCTGCGTCTACGTCAAGGGCCAGGGCATCGTGCTGCGCGAGCCCAGCGTCGTTGCCGTGAAGCAGGACAACCGCGGCGGGCGCAAGGTGCTGGCCGTGGGCAACGAGGCCAAGCAGATGCTCGGGCGCACGCCCGCGAACATCATGGCCATCCGGCCCATGAAGGACGGCGTCATCGCCGACTTCGACGTGACCCAGGAAATGCTCAAGTACTTCATCATGAAGGTACACAACTCGCGCCGCCTCGTCCGCCCGCGGATCATCATCTGCGTGCCCACGGGCATCACCCAGGTGGAAAAGCGCGCCGTGAAGGAAAGCGCCGAGAGCGCGGGCGCGCGCGAGGTCTACCTCATCGAGGAGCCCATGGCCGCGGCCATCGGCGCCAACCTGCCCATAACCGAACCCACCTCCAACATGGTGGTGGACATCGGCGGCGGCACCACCGAGGTGGCGGTCATCTCCCTGTCGGGCGTGGTGTACTCCAAGTCCGTGCGCGTCGGCGGCGACAAGATGGATGAAGCCATCATGCAGCACGTCAAGCGCAAGTACAACATGCTCATCGGCGAATCCACGGCGGAGTCCATCAAGATCCAGGCCGGCAGCGCCTACCCCTCGGAGAACGAGACGGAAATGTCCGTCAAGGGCCGCGACCTGGTGTCGGGCATTCCGCAGAACATCACCATCACCTCCGAAGAGGTGCGCAAGGCCATCTCCGAACAGGTGGACGCCATCGTCCAGGCCTGCCGCATCGCCCTGGAGCAGACCCCGCCCGAGTTGGCCGCCGACATCGTGGACCGCGGCATCGTGCTCACCGGCGGCGGCGCCCTGCTCAAGGGACTGGACCAGCTCCTGCGCGAGGAAACCGGCCTGCCCATCACCGTCGTCGACGACCCCCTGTCCACGGTGGTTCTCGGGTCCGGCAAGGCCCTGGACAACCTGGACGTGCTCAAGGAGGTCACCATAGACTAGGATGGGCTCCAAAAAGGGCGTCGTCGCCATCATCCTCCTCGCGCTGTTCCTGTACCTCAGCCTGTATGCGTGGAACGCCCGCACCGGCGTTCTGGACGATGTGGCCAGCCGTTCCGGGCTGGAGTTCGTCGGCCTGGTCATCAAGCCGGGCCAATGGGTCGCGGACCAGAGCGCCGCGCTGTGGAAGCGCTACATCTACCTCGTGGAACTGCGCCAGGAGGGCGACGCCCTGCGCGCGCGCCTGGACGCGCTGACCCTCGAGCTGGCGCGCGCCCGCGAGCAGGCCGCCGAGGTGGAGCGCCTGCGGCAACTGCTGTCCTTCGCGCCGCCCCAGGACTGGGACGGCATCGGCGCGCGGGTCATCGCCCAGCGCATGGGCCCCAACGCCGTGCTCGAAAGCATCACCATCGACAAGGGCACCATGGGCGGCGCGGCGGTGAACACGCCGGTGGCCACGCCCGAAGGCCTCGTGGGCCGCGTGCTGCGCTCGGGGCTGAGCGTTTCCACCGTGCTGCTCGTTACCGACCACAACAGCAAGGTGCCCGTGCTGGGGCGAACCAACCGCACCACGGGCGTGCTCACCGGCCAGGGCCCCGGCAGGCCGCTGGAAATGCGCTACGTGCCCCTCAACGCCCCGGTGGACGTGGGCGAAATTCTGATCACCTCCGGGCTGGCCCAGATCCACCCCAAGGGCCTGCCCGTGGCCCGGGTCATCGCCGTGGAGCGCTCGGAGATTTCCCTGTTCCTGACCGTGCTGGCCGAGCCGCTGGTGGACCTGCGCGACCTCGAAGAGGTGCTGCTGCTCATGCCCGAGGCAGGGCAGCCCGGTGCCGCACCCGAGGCCCTGGCCGCGCCCGCGGCCCCCGAAGCGCCCGGCGCCCCGGCCCAGACCGCCCCGGCGCCCGGGGCGCAATAGGGGCCGCCCATGCACACCTTCCTGTGGTGGCTGGCCTACACGGTGGCCGCGGTCTGGCTCCAGCGGGCCCTGCCGGGGCTGGACGCCTTCGGCCCGGCCGTGGTCGTCCTGCTGCAGGAGCGCAAGGCCCGCCAGCTTCTGTGGCTGCTGCCGTGCTGGATCCTGCTCCAGGAAGGCATGGGCAGCGCCCCCTTCGGAACCATGATCCTGTGGTATGCGGGGCTGGTGGGCTTCTTCGTCCTCGGGCGCTGGCTGTTCGAGTCGCGCAACGTGCTTTTCGTCTTTTTCATCGGCGTGTTCATGGGCGGGTGGCACTTCGCGCTTTTGAGCGGCATGGCCGTACTCCAGGGCCTGACCCTGGACCCGCAACATCTGGTCTGGGACAGCGTGCAGCAGGCCATGGCCTTCCCCGTGGGCTGGGCCGCGCTGTATACCCTCTACGTACGGCAGGTGCGCAGTGTCGTCGCAGCTTGAGCCCGAAGGGCAGATTCCGCCCGCAACGGGGCTCATCCTGCTCCAGGCCTGCATCTGGGGCCTGTTCTGCATCTTCGCCCTGCGCTTTTGGTACCTGCAGGTCTACAAGGGCGAATACTTCGCGGCCAAGGCCCGCGACAACCAGTTACGCCAGGAGGCGACCTTCGCCCCGCGCGGGCTGGTGCGCGACAGAAACGGCGAACTGGTGGCCGTGAACGAGCCCGCCTACGCCCTGGGCCTGGTGCGCGAGGACGTGAAGGACCTGGACGCCACCCTGGCCCAGATCGCCCAATGGACGGGCACCCCCGAGGCCGAGTTGCGCGAACGCTTCGAGAAGGGGCGCCGCCGGGTCAAGCCCTTCGAGCACCTGATCCTGGTGCCCGACCTGTCCTTCGACCTCGTGGCGCGCATCGAGGCCAACACCCTGTTCTGGCCGGGGCTGGAGATCGTGGTCCGCCCCAAGCGGCGCTACCCGCAGGGCGACCTGCTGGCCCACGTGCTGGGCTATGTGGCCGAGGCCAACGAAGAGGAACTGGAAAAGGACTCCGGGCTGGCCCTGGGCGACAACGTGGGCAAGGGCGGGTTGGAGCTGGTGCTCGAAAACCGGCTGCGCGGGGTCAAGGGCCTGAACCAGGTGGAGGTCGACGCCACCGGGCGGCGGCTGAACCAGATGATCATCGCCGAGCCCGGGGCCGGCGAGGACATCAGCCTGTCCATCGACCTGGGCCTGCAACGCCGCTGCACCGAGCAAATGGCCGGGCACGCCGGGGCCGTCGTGGTTCTGGACCCCGACACCGGGCGTCTCCTGGCCTTCGTCAGCACGCCCTCCTTCGACGCCAACATGTTCGTCACCGGGCTGTCCACCGAGCAGTGGACGGCCCTGCGCGACCACCCGCGCCACCCGCTGCAGAACCGGGTCATCCAGAGCATGTTCCCTCCGGGGTCGGTGTTCAAGCTCGTGGTGGGCGCCGCCGGGCTGGAGGCGGGCATCAACCCGCGCGAAACGGTCTATTGCGGCGGGCAGGTCATGCTGGGCAAGCGCATCTTTCGCTGCTGGCGCAAGCAGGGCCACGGCGCCGTGAACTATCAGCAGGCCCAGGTTCAGTCCTGCGACGTGTATTTCTACAGCATGGGCGAGCGGTTGCGGGTGGACAAGATGGCACCCTTCGCCATGGCCTGCGGCTTCGGCGAGCGCACGGGCATCGAGCTGCCCCACGAAAAGGGCGGGCTGGTGCCCACGCCGGACTGGAAGCGGCGGCGCTTCGGCGAGCCCTGGGTGGGCGGCGACAACTACAACATGTCCATCGGCCAGGGCTTCACCCTGGTCACCCCGCTCCAGGTCACGCGCTTCGTGGGCGCCCTGGTCAACGGCGGCACGCTCTACAAGCCGCTGCTGCTGGCCGACCAGGAGCCCGAGGCCCAAAGCCGCCTGCCCATGAGCGACGCCACGCGCCAGCTCATCGTGGACGCCATGGTCGAAACCGTGAAATCGGGCACGGCCCGGCGCCTGCAACGCCGCGATGCGGTCATGGGCGGCAAGACCGGCACGGCCCAGGTGGTCAAGCTGCGCCTCAAGGAAGGCGACAAGCGCGAAACCACCGAGGAAATGGCCTACGAGGAACGCGACCACGCCTGGGTGGCCTCCTTCGGGGAAAAGGACGGCCAGCGCTACGTGGCGGTGTGCATGGTCGAGCACGGCGGGCACGGAGGCTCCGTGGCCGGCCCCATCCTGGCCTCGGTGTACGACTACCTGTTCGGGGAGGCCACGCGATGAGCCCCATGGACCGGCGCATGCTCTACCACATCAACTGGCCGCTTCTGGGGCTGGTGGCGCTGCTGTTCGCCGTGGGCGTCGTCAACCTCTACTCGGCCAGCGGCTTTCGCATCGAAACCGGGCAGGCCATGGGCGCCTTCTACAAGAAGCAGCTCATCTGGGGGCTCATGGGCCTGGGCGGCATGGTCGCCTTCCTGTTCCTGGACTACCGCCACCTGAAAACCCTGGCCTGGCCGCTGTTCGTGGTCTCCGTGCTGCTGCTGTTGTGCGTGCCGCTGTTCGGCAAGACCATTTACGGCGCCAAGCGCTGGCTGGACCTGGGGTTCTTCAACCTCCAGCCCAGCGAAGTCGCCAAGATCAGCATGCTGCTCATCGGGGCCAAGCTGCTCTCGCGCGGGTCGCGGCCCATGGGCTGGGGCGAACTGCTGCTGGTGCTGCTGGTGGGCCTCGTGCCCGCCGGGCTGATCGTCATCCAGCCCGACCTGGGCTCCGGCCTGTCCGTGCTGCTGCTGCTGGGCGGGATGATCCTGTATCGCGGGCTGCGCAAGAACGTGCTGCGGCCGCTGCTGCTCCTCGGGCCGCTGCTGCTGCCCCTGTCGTGGTTCTTCCTGCACGACTACCAGAAACGGCGGATCCTGACCTTCCTGGACCCCTCCACCGACCCCCTGGGCTCGGGCTACCACATCAACCAGTCGCAGATCGCCATCGGCTCGGGGCAGATCTGGGGCAAGGGCTACCTGGCGGGCACCCAGAGCCAGTTGCGCTTTCTGCCCGAAAAGCACACCGACTTCGCCATCGCCGTGTTCGGCGAGGAGTGGGGGTTCATCGGCGCCATAATTTTGCTTTCACTTTTCAGCCTGTTTCTGTATCAAATCTTCGTCACGGCCAGCGTGGCAAAAGATCGTTTCGGCAGCTATCTCGCGGCCGGAGTGTTCTTTTATTTCTTCTGGCAGATACTCATCAACATGGGCATGGTTCTCGGACTCATGCCCGTGGTCGGCATCCCGCTGCCGTTCATCAGCTACGGCGGCAGCGCAATGGTCGTGAACCTGTGTCTCATCGGCGTGGTCGTCAACGTGTCCATGCGCCGCTTCGTGTTCAAGCGGTCGTAGGGCCCGGCGCGACCAGGCCATACCCAGGGCGGACAAGACGCGCCCCGGCCCGGCTTCCCCCTCCCGGCCCGGGCGCGAAAGGAGCAACTCATGGCACGCGACGAGATCAACGCCTTCCTCGGCACCGGCACCACCTACCAGGGTCGGCTCGACTTCCAGGGCTCGGTGCGCATCGACGGCACGTTCAAGGGCGAGGTGGCCTCCCAGGGCACCCTGGTCATCGGCAAGGACGCCAACGTGGACGGCACGGTCAACGTGGGCCAGCTCATCATCAGCGGCAGGCTCCAGGGCGAAATCAACGCCAAGGACAAGGTCATCCTGCACAAGACGGCCAACGTGGTCGGCAGCCTGAACACCCCGGTGCTAGTCATCGAGGAGGGCGCCGTGCTGGAGGGCCAACTGACCATGGGCGGCAAGGGCACGAAAAAGACCGCCGCCCCCCTTCCGGGCACCGCTCCGGCCCCGGGCCAGGGGGATAGTGCAAATAGTAACAAGCCGGAGCCTCCAGCGGCGAAAACCGGACTTTTCCGCTGAGGTTCCTAGCGTTTCCGGCTGGTTGCCCACCTGAGTCAACGCCCCGTTTCCCGGGAAAAAAGCTTTGACAGAAGGCTGAAAACCAGCTAAAGCCCGTTTGACTTTGCTCAATAATTCACAACCTTCGCGAGGGCGAGTATGATTGATCTTAATTACACTTTCTTCGTGCAGTTCGTGAACTTCGTCATCACGCTCTTTGTGCTCAACTTCCTGCTGGTCGCGCCCATCCGCGAGATCATCCGGAAGCGCAAGGCCGTGATGGGCGGACTGCTGGGCGACACCGAAAAGTTCGCCGCCGAAGCCGAAGCCAAGCTCGCCAACTACCGCAAGGCCCTGGACGAGGCCCGCATGGCCGGGGCGGACAAGCGCACCGCGCTCAAGGCCCTGGGCACCGAGCAGGAGAAGGACATCCTCTCCGCCGCCGGGCAGCAGGCCGCCGAGACTCTCAAGGCCGAGCGTACGGCCGTGGAGTCCGAAGTGCAGGCCGCCAAGTCCGGGTTGGAAGGCCGCATCGGCGCCCTGGCGGACAAGGTCGTCGCCAAGGTGCTTGGCTAGCGCACCCACGGCGGAGCCTCCCGGGCTCCGCCTGCGGTTTTTTTTCGGTCACCATCTGGTTGGAAAGGAGGGTTTCGCGTTGACAGTCCTGAAACGTCTCTTCCCCGCAGCGCTGTTCGTGCTGGTCCTGGCCCCGGCCGCCCTGGCGTCCGAGGGCATGGTCCACGAAAGCGCGCTCACGACCGCCCTGCGCGTCGTGAACTTCATCATCTTCGTCGGCATCATCTACAAGTTTGCCGGCAAGAAGATTGCCGAGGCTTTCGGCGGCCGGCGCAAGCAGATCGAGACCCAGCTCTCCGATCTGGAAGCCCGCAAGAAGGACGCCGAACAGAAGCTGGCCGAAGTGGAACGCAGCATCGCGGGCATCAACGCCGAGCGCGAGAAGATCCTGGCCGACTGCGTGGCCCAGGGCGAGTCCCTCAAGGCCGGAATCATCGAAAGCGCCCACAAGGCCGCCGCGCGCATTGAGGAGCAGGCCCGCCTGACCGCCGCCAACGAGCGCAAGGCCGCCCTGAAGAACGTGCGCGCCGAAGTGGCCGACCTCGTGGCCGCCGCCGCCGAAAAGGCGCTGGCCAGCAAGCTCTCCGCCGCGGATCACGACAAGCTCATCAACGACTCCTTAACAAAGGTGGTGCTCAATTGACGGCTGACATCGTTGCACGCAGATACGCCAAGGCGCTGTTTGCCATCGGCCAGGGCCGTGGCGACGCCGAACTGGAGGCGTACGGCAAGGATTTGGCCGCTTTCGCCGAGGTGCTGGCCGGTGACCCGGAGCTGCTCAAGCTGTTCCGCAACCCGATCTTCAGCATCGAGGAGAAAAAGGCCATCACTGGCAGGATCCTGGACCTCCTGAAGCCCTGCCAGACCATCAAGAACTTCTGCTTCCTGCTGGCCGACAAGAAGCGCCTGGCCTGGTTGCCCGAGATCGAGGCGTACTACGCGGTGCTGCTCGACCAGGCCAAGGGCGTGGTGCGCGGCGAGCTGGTCACCGCCGTGGAACTGCCGGACGCCAGGCAGGAAGCCGTGAAGAAACAGCTCGCGGCCCAGTTGGGCAAGGAGTTGGTTCTCGATTTCTCCGCCGATGCGGGCATTCTGGGCGGAGTCGTGCTCAAGGTAGGGGACAAGGTCCTGGACGCGAGCTTGCGTGCTCAGTTGAACGCAATGAAAGAACAGATCAAAAGGGGTGAGTAGGCGATGCAGATCAAAGCTGAAGAAATTAGCAAAATCATTGAGGATTCGATCCAAAATTACGAATCCAAGGTGGAGATGTCCGAGACCGGTACGGTGCTCTACGTCGGTGACGGCATCGCCCGCGTCCACGGCGTCGAGAACGTCATGGCCATGGAGCTCCTGGAGTTCCCCGGCGGCCTGATGGGCATGGCCCTCAACCTCGAAGAGGACAACGTCGGCGTGGCCCTGCTGGGCGACGACACCGGCATCAAGGAAGGCGACCCGGTCAAGCGGACCGGCAAGATCTTCTCCGTGCCCGTCGGCGACGCGGTCATGGGCCGCGTCATCAACCCCCTGGGCCAGCCCATCGACGGCCTGGGGCCCATCGACGCCAAGGAAATGCGCCCCGTGGAGCTCAAGGCCCCCGGCATCATCGCGCGTAAGTCGGTGCACCAGCCCATGTACACGGGCCTGAAGGCCATCGACGCCATGACGCCCATCGGCCGCGGCCAGCGCGAGTTGATCATCGGCGACCGCCAGACCGGCAAGACCGCCGTGTGCATCGACGCCATCCTGGCCCAGAAGGACTCCGACGTTCACTGCATCTACGTCGCCATCGGCCAGAAGAAGGCCTCGGTTGCCCTGGTGGCCGACGTGCTCAAGAAGCACGGCGCCCTGGAGTACACCACCATCATCTCCGCCACGGCCTCCGAGCCCGCGCCGCTGCAGTTCATCTCCGCGTACACCGGCGCGACCATCGGCGAGTACTACCGCGACAACGGCAAGCACGCGCTGATCATCTACGACGACCTGTCCAAGCAGGCCACCGCGTACCGCCAGATGTCGCTGCTGCTCCGCCGTCCTCCGGGACGCGAAGCCTTCCCCGGCGACGTGTTCTACCTGCACTCCCGCCTGCTGGAGCGCGCGGCCAAGGTCAACGACTCCCTGGGCGCCGGTTCCCTGACCGCCCTGCCCATCATCGAGACCCAGGCCGGCGACGTGTCGGCGTACATCCCGACCAACGTTATCTCCATCACCGACGGCCAGGTCTACCTGGAGCCCAACCTGTTCAACGCCGGCGTGCGCCCCGCCATCAACGTGGGCCTGTCCGTCTCGCGCGTGGGCGGCGCGGCCCAGATCAAGGCCATGAAGCAGGTCGCGGGCACCATGCGTCTGGATATGGCCCAGTACCGCGAGCTGGCCGCCTTCGCCCAGTTCGGCTCCGACCTGGACAAGGCCACCAAGGCCAAGCTGGACCGCGGCGCGCGGCTGGTGGAGCTGCTCAAGCAGCCCCAGTACAAGCCCCAGCCGGTTCAGGAGCAGGTTGCCTCCATGTTCGCCGCCACCCGCGGCTACATGGACGACGTGGCCATCGAGAACGTCCGCCGCTTCGAGGCCGAGTTCTTCGAATTCATGCGCAACGCCAAGGCCGACGTGCTCAAGGACATCAAGGAAAAGGCCGTGATCGACGCGGACGTCGAGGCACGCCTGCGGGCCGCCATCGACGAGTTCAAGAAGACCTTCCAGGCCTAACCCACCGCGAAGGAGGATGAACCATGCCTTCGCTGAAGGATGTTCAGTTAAAAATCGTCGGCGTCAAGAAGACCAAGCAGATCACCAAGGCCATGAATATGGTGGCCTCGGCGAAACTGCGCAGCGCCCAGAGCCGCATCGAGCGGTTCCGGCCCTACGCGGACAAGTTCTATGAAATGCTTGGCGATCTGGCCGGACGCGCCGACGGGGATGCCCATCCCCTGTTGGCCGTGCGCGAGGAAATCAAGACCTCGGCCATTGTCCTGGTCACTTCCGACCGCGGCCTGTGCGGCAGCTTCAACGGCAACCTGATCAAGGCCGCCGTCAAAACCGCCGCCGCCAAGAAGGCCGAGGGCAAGGAAGTCAAGTTCTACTGCGTCGGCAAGAAGGGCCGCGACGCCATCCGCAAGATGGAGTCCTACGAGATCGCGATGCAGAAGGTCGGGGAGTTGAACAACTTCGACTTCACCCTGGCCAACGAGGTCGGCATGGAGGTCATCCGTGCCTACTTGGCGGGCGATCTCGACGAGGTGACCCTGGTGTACGGCGAGTTCGTGAGCATGGCCAAGCAGGAGCCCATCGTCCTGCCCATCCTGCCCATCGCCAAGGAGGCCGCCGAGGAGGAATCCGCCCCGGAGGCCGCCAGCAGCGAGTACATATACGAGCCCGGCGTCGAGGGTCTGCTCGCGGAGTTGCTCCCGCGCTTCATCAAGGTCCAGCTCTATCGCGGCATGCTCGACACGTCCGCCTCGGAGCACGCGGCCCGCATGAGCGCCATGGACAACGCGACCAAGGCCTGTGACGACATGGTCGGCGCCCTGACCCTGGTCTTCAACAAGACCCGTCAGGCGGCCATCACCACGGAACTCATGGACATAGTCGGCGGCGCTGAGGCGCTGAAAGGCTAATAAGGGGTAGAAATCAATGACTGCTCAAAATGGCAAATTGGTCCAGGTCATCGGCGCCGTCGTGGACGTCGAGTTCCCGGCCGGTCAGCTGCCCAACATCCTGACCGCCCTCGAGATCTCCAACCCGAACAACACCGACGCCCCCGAGCTGGTGGTCGAGGTGGCGCAGCACCTGGGCAACAACCTGTGCCGCTGCATCGCCATGGACGCCACCGAGGGCCTGGTTCGCGGCATGGAGGTGCGCAACACCGGCAAGCCCATCCTGGTGCCCGCCGGTACCGCCTCCCTGGGCCGGATCATGAACGTCGTGGGTCGCCCCGTGGACGAGCTGGGCCCCATCGGCTCCGACAAGATGCTGCCCATCCACCGCCCGGCCCCCGAGTTCACCGAACAGTCCACCAAGATCGAGCTGCTGGAAACCGGCATCAAGGTCGTGGACCTGCTCATCCCCTTCCCCAAGGGCGGCAAGATGGGCCTGTTCGGCGGCGCCGGCGTGGGCAAGACCGTTATCCTCATGGAGATGATCAACAACATCGCCAAGCAGCACGGCGGCATCTCCGTGTTCGCCGGTGTCGGCGAGCGCACCCGCGAGGGCAACGACCTCTACCACGAAATGAAGGATGCCGGCGTTCTGGAGAAGGCCGCGCTCATCTACGGCCAGATGAACGAGCCTCCGGGAGCCCGCGCCCGCGTCGCCCTGACCGCCCTGACCTGCGCGGAATACTTCCGCGACGAGGAAGGCCAGGACGTGCTGCTGTTCGTCGACAACATCTTCCGCTTCACCCAGGCGGGCTCGGAAGTGTCCGCCCTGCTCGGCCGCATGCCTTCGGCGGTGGGCTACCAGCCCACCCTGGGCACCGACCTCGGCGGCCTGCAGGAGCGCATCACCTCGACCACCAAGGGCTCCATCACGTCCGTCCAGGCCGTGTACGTGCCTGCGGACGACCTGACCGACCCCGCGCCGGCCACGACCTTCTCGCACCTGGACGGCACCCTGGTGCTCTCGCGCCAGATCGCCGAGCTGGGCATCTACCCCGCGGTGGACCCGCTGGACTCGACCTCGCGCATCCTGGACCCCAACGTCCTGGGCACGGACCACTACAACACCGCGCGCGAAGTGCAGCAGGTGCTCCAGAAGTACAAGGACCTGCAGGACATCATCGCCATCCTGGGCATGGACGAACTGTCCGACGAGGACAAGCTCGTCGTGCACCGCGCCCGGCGCATCCAGCGGTTCCTGTCCCAGCCCTTCCACGTTGCGGAAGTGTTCACCGGCCACCCCGGCCAGTACGTCACCCTTGAGGACACCATCCGCGGCTTCCGCGAGATCCTCGAAGGCAAGCACGACGATCTTGGCGAGAACGACTTCTACATGGTCGGCAACATCGACATGGCCATCGAGAAGGCCAAGAAGTCCGCAGCTTAATCGTCCGGGAGGCTCACAATGGCCCAACTGCAACTTGAGATCGTGACCCCCGACAGGCTCGTGCTGAGCGAGCCTGTGGAGTACGTCGGCGCCCCGGGATACGAGGGTGAGTTCGGCATCCTGCCGGGCCACATCCCCTTCCTGTCGGCCCTCCAGGTGGGCAACCTCTACTACAAGGTCGGCGGCAGGACGTTCTTCGTCTTCGTCGCCGGCGGCTTCGCCGAGGTCTCCAGCGACAAGGTGACCATCCTGGCCGAAGTCGCCGAAAAGGCCACCGAAATCGACGTGGAACGCGCCCGCAAGGCCCGCGAACGCGCCGAGCAGCGGATGGCCAAACAGCAGGAGAACATCGACCACGCCCGCGTCCAGGCGGCCCTGGCCCGCGCCATGGCCCGCGTGAGCTGCCGCAGCCGCGCCAAGGATGCCGGGACCTGCGAGATGTAATCCCGCCAGGCATCGACTCTACCCCTCGGCAGGCCGCCCCTTCGGGCGGCCTGCTTTTTTTCGCGCCGGGCCTCCGGCGCCCCGGCCCCGGGCAAGGCCGCCCCGGCCCCGCGCTGGACAAAGCACCCCGCCCGCGATAGACGCCCTTGTACCTTTTGCGCACCACGGGCACCCGTGCCCAAGGACTGGAGGACAAGGCGGGATGGCACACACCGGCGCACTGATTCTGGCAGCGGGCAAGGGCACGCGGATGCGCTCCGAGCGCCCCAAGGTGCTGCATTCCCTGCTGGGCGAGCCCATGCTCTGGTACGTCTATCAGGCCCTGGAAGGCCTGGTGCCCGAGGCCGCCGTGTGGACCGTGGTCGGCCACGGCGAGGACCGGATGCGCGCGGCCTTCCCCGGGCGGACCCCGGGCTTCGTGCTCCAGGAACGCCAGCTCGGCACGGGCCACGCCCTGCAAACGGCCTGGCCCGCCCTGGGCGACACGGGGGTGGACACGCTCCTGGTGGTCAACGGCGACACGCCCCTGGTTTCGCGCTCGGCCCTGGAGGCCCTGCTAGATGCCTTCCGGGCCCAGGGCCCGGCCCTGGCCTTCCTCACCGTGGACCTGCCCGATCCCGGGGCCTTCGGCCGCGTGGCCCGCGACGAACGCGGCGCGGTGACGGCCATCGTCGAGGCCAGGGACTACGACCCCGAAAGCCACGGCCCCGAGAGCGGCGAGATCAATTCCGGCATCTACGTGCTGGACGTGGCCGCCGTGGCCCCGCTGCTGGAGCGCCTGGACAACGGCAACGCCAGCGGCGAATTCTACATCACCGATCTGGTGGCCCTGGCCGCGGCCGACGGGCTGGCCGTGCTCGGCGTGCGCGCCGGAAACGACCCGCAGCTTCTGGGCGTCAACAGCCCCGCCGAGCTGGCCCGGGCCGAGGAACTGCTGCGCGCGCGCATCGTGGACGGCCTGCTGGAGTCGGGGGTCACGGTCCACCAGCCCGGCGGCGCCGTCGTCGGCCCGCGCGTCGTCCTGGAGCCGGGTTGCGAGATCAGCGGCCCCTGCGAGCTGTACGGCGCCACCCGCGTGGCCGCCGGGGCCAGCGTGGGCTCCCACTGCTGGATCAAGGACGCCGAAATCGGCCCCGGGGCCCTGGTGCGGCCCTTCTGCCACATCGAGGGCGCCAGCGTCGGGCCGGACTGCCAGATCGGCCCCTTCGCCCGGCTGCGGCCCCAGGCCGTGACCGAGCAGGGCGCGCGCGTGGGCAACTTCGTGGAAATGAAAAAGGCCCGCCTGGGCCCGGGAGCCAAGGCCGGACACCTGACCTATCTGGGCGACGCCGAGGTCGGCGCCGGGGCCAACATCGGCGCGGGCACCATCACCTGCAACTACGACGGCAAAAACAAGCACCGGACGGTCATCGGCCGGGACGCCTTCATCGGCAGCAACACGGCCCTGGTGGCCCCGGTGCGCATCGGCGACCGGGCCCTGGTCGGCGCCGGGTCGGTGATCACCAAGGATGTCGGCGACGACAGGCTGGCCCTGGAGCGTTCGCAGCAACGCGAACTGCCGCGCAGGAAACGGGATTGATTTCGAAAGGCGAACAGGATAATTCTGGGGTATGGAAATGCTGAGTCGTCTGGAAGGCAAGATCGAGTCGCTGCTCACGCGGCTGGCCACCCTCAAGGAGGACAACGCCCGTTTGCGGGAGGAAGCGCAACGCGGCCAGGAAGAGCTTATGGCCGAAAACCGCCGCCTGCGCGAGGACCTGGAACGCGAACGCGCCTCCAAGGAGGAGGTCCTGGCCCGCATCGACGGGCTCTTGCAGAAGTTGCAGGACGAGACCGCGTAAGTGCGGGAGCTTGTCATGCCAAGTTACACACTCTCCGTTCTGGAACTTGAGGTTTCCTTCAAGGCCCAGGCGGATCATGAACGCGTCCAGGCGGCCAAGGAGCTGCTTGAGGAGCGATATAGGGAATTGACGCAACACGGCAGGCGGTTGAGCAAGGAGAAGCTGCTCACGTTCCTGGCCCTCGGGCTGGCGGACGATCTGTTGCAGAACTCCAAGAGGCTCGCAGAGCTGGAAAAACGGCTGGGCGGCCTTGCGGAGCGGATAGACAAGGCGGAAGATTCACAGGCAGGCGTTTGATATTTCCCTGGGGCGTTCGTGATCGTTCGGCCCGTCTCTGAGCCGATACGACACAACAGGGAGCCACTTGACGGTTCGCCCGTGCGCAGACCCGCTTGCGGGAAGCCTGACGGCGGATACAGCGGCACCCACCTTGCGCAAGCAAGGTTCAAGACGCCCGAACGACACGGCATCCCGGGGACCCACATATAACGGCCCGGCAACCTCAACCCGTATTGGCCCCGAACGCGAACCACAACCCGCGCCACGCCCCGCCTTTCCTTCCGGCCGCCGCCTCCGGCGGCGCGACAGCCCTCCCGGGTGCCCTTCGGGCTCCGGGCCCTTCTCCGACAGCGCCTCCCGTTTTATAAAGACCGCCGCAGGCGGGCCCCGTTTGCGTCGGGGCCGGGCCACATCATGAACGGGTTCGCGGCAGCCCGTCGCCAATAAAGGAGAGCGCCATGAGCGTCGAAATCATTTTCACCGCCCTGGCCGGGGCGGTTGCGGGCGCGGGCAGCGGCTACCTGCTGCACCAGTACATCGCGTCCAAGCGCCTGGAAGGGGCCAAGGACCTCGCCGAACGCATCCTCGACGAGGCCCGTAAGGATGCCCAGGCCGAGCGCAAGGAATACATGCTCCAGGCCCAGGACGAAATCCTCGGGCTCAAGCGCGAGATGCAGGCCGAGTTCAAGGACCGCGAACGCGAGCTGGGCCGCCGCGAGGCCAAGGCCCAGGAGCGCGAGGAACGCCTGGAAAACAAGGTCGAGAAGCTGAACCAGAAGGATTCGGAACTGGTGGCCCTGGAAAAGCGCCTCTCGCGCCAGGAACGCCAGCTTGCGGAAAAGGAGGCCCTGCTCGACGGCCAGACCGAGGAGCAGCACCGCAAGCTCGAGGAAATTTCGGGACTCACCGCCGAGGAGGCCAGACGCCGCCTGCTGGATGAGATCGAGTCCCAGACGCGCCACGACGCCGCGCGGATGATCCGCCAGATCGAGGTGGAAGCGTCCGAAACCGCCGACCGCAAGGCCAAGGAGATCCTGGCCTCGGCGGTGCAGCGCTACGCGGGCGACTTCGTGGGCGAAAACACGGTGGCCACCGTGACCCTGCCCAGCGAGGACATGAAGGGCCGCATCATCGGCCGCGAGGGCCGCAACATCCGCGCCCTGGAGGCCGCCACCGGCGTGGACCTCATCATCGACGACACCCCCGAGACGGTGGTGCTCTCGGCCTTCTCGCCCCTGCGCCGCCAGATCGCCAAGCTCTCCCTGGAGCGGCTCATCTCCGACGGCCGCATCCACCCCGCGCGCATCGAGGACGTGGTCAAGAAGGTGGAACAGGAGATGGACGTGAAGCTGCGCGAGATCGGCGAACAGGCGACCTTCGACGTGGGCGTGCACGGCATCCATCCCGACCTCATCCGCCTGCTGGGCCAGCTCCAGTACCGCACGAGCTTCTCCCAGAACGTGCTCCAGCACTCCCTGGAGGTGGCCTCCCTGTGCGGCATCATGGCCGCCGAGCTGAACCTGGACGTGAAGAAGGCCAAGCGCGCGGGCCTGCTGCACGACATCGGCAAGGCCGTGGACCACGAGGTCGAGGGCCCCCACGCCCTGATCGGCGCGGACCTGGCCAAGAAGTACGGCGAGAGCAAGGACATCGTGCACGCCATCGCCGCCCACCACGAGGACACCCAGCCGACCACGCCGCTGGCGGTGCTGGTCCAGGCGGCGGACAGCCTGTCCGGCGCCCGGCCCGGCGCGCGCAAGGAGCTGCTGGAAAACTACGTCAAGCGCCTGGAGGAGCTGGAGGGCATCGCCACCGGCTTCGAGGGCGTGTCCAAGGCCTACGCCATCCAGGCCGGGCGCGAAATCCGCGTCATGGTCGATTCCGACAAGGTGGACGACGACCAGACGCACATCCTGTGCAAGGACATCGCCAAGCGCATCGAGGAGAACCTGACCTACCCGGGCCAGATCCGCGTGACGCTGATCCGCGAGCGCCGCGCCGTGGGCTACGCCAAGTAGCGCTGTCCGCGCGCCGCTTTGGGGGCCGGGCGGGAGCATCTCCCGCCAGGCCCCGTGCTTTTGCGACCCCAAGGCCTCCGTCCGTCGGCGGGCTCCGCAATTCCTTCTCCGGGCCTGCCCGGCGGCCCCCACAGGAATCCTGAGCCTCCCGGAGCCCCCCGAAACCGCCCGCGCCCCTTCTCCAGGGGCTTTGTCCCCCTCCTCCCCCGGGTCGCGCCCGGCGCCCGCCCCAGCGCGATGCCCGCCACGCCATGCCGACACCCCGGAAGGCCCGTTTCCCGCCGCTTCCCGCTGTTTTCCGGCGCCACATCGGCGCCACTCCGGCGTCACCTTGGCAGCGGGGCAAAAAAAACGCGCAAGACCCCAAAAGGTTGTTGGGGTTTTTGCCGATTGAATACGCAACCTTACCCGCAGAAGCCCTAAAAGCGGCCCAGCCCGGGCGTTTTTGGGGTTTGACAAAGATGACGGATGAGGCAATAGGGTGGTAGGCCCAACAAAGGGGGAGGAAACCATGAAAAATCGGTTTCTTGTGTCGGCCGGGTGCGCGGGGGTTGCCGTGCTGTGGCTTGCCTGGGGCGTGGGGGCCCAACAGGTCCAGGCCACCTACGTGGGGTCTGCCGTGTGTGGCGAATGCCACCAGGAGCAGTACGAGAATTTTACCAAATACGCCAAGAAGTCCCACTCCGACCACAGTATCAAGATTATGGCCTCGGACCTGACTCCGCAGGAGGTGCGGGAGTGCTACGGCTGCCACACCACAGGGTACGGGCAGCCGGGCGGTTTCGTCAGCTTCGAACAGACCCCCGACCTGGGTCACGCGGGCTGCGAGGTCTGCCACGGCCCGGGCTCGGAGCACGCCGACCAGGGCGGCGACCCGGAGCTCATCAAGCGCAAGCTGACCATGAACGACTGCACCACCTGCCACAACGAGGAGCGGGTCGGCGCCTTCAACTTCAAGCCGCTGCTCTACGGCGGCGCCCACTAGCAAGCCAAAGGGGGTTTCCATGAATCTGCTTCGAGCCTCCCTCGGCGCGAAAATCATCATACCGGTCTCGCTGGTCACGGTGCTGACCTTCGTGATTCTGAACCTCACCGTCTCCTCGCTGCACCGGGGCGCCACCAACGAGCTCATCGACCACTCCGCCGTCAAGACCTCGTCCATCCTGCTCAGCGCCATCGCCGAGCCCATGCGCGTGGGCGACAACAAGGGCACCGAGGCCCAGTTGAACAAGGTCGCCGCCAACTATCCGGACGTGACCGTCTACCTGACCAACTTCCGGGGCAACGTGACCTACTCCACCCACCCCGACGACCTGCGCAAGGACCTGACCGCCCTGTACGACGACCCGGTCCTGGCGGCCATGCTTCAGGGCAGCCTGCGCAGCATGACCCACACCGGCTCGACCCTGGAACTGGACGGCACCCCCTATTTCGTGGCCGTGGACACCATTCCCAACGAGAAGACCTGCCACCATTGCCACGGCGCGTCCCAGCCCATCCTGGGCTCCATGGTCCTGTTCCAGAACGTTTCGCACCAGATGGAGCAGGTCAGGTCCTCCGAGCGCATCTCGGCGCTGATCTCGGCGGGCGGGGCGCTGTTCCTGCTGGCCATGCTCGGCCTGTTCATCCGGCGCATCGTCATCCGCAAGATCGTGACCATCGCCCAGATCAGCGACCGCATCCGCGGCGGGGACTATTCCGCCGAGTTCGAGGTGCGCGGGCGCGACGAGCTGGCCAGCCTGGCCGAGAACCTCAAGGCCATGGTCCGCACCGTGCAGGACCAGCTCGAATACAACCGGGGCGTGCTCCAGGGCATCATCATCCCGCTGTTCGTCACCGACAACGGCGGGCGCCTCACCTACGTCAACGCGCCCATGCGCAACATCCTGGGCAAGACCAGGGAAGAGGTCGAGGGCCGCGCCCTGGCCCAGTTGCTGCCCACGGCCGGCGGCGGGGACGTGACCGCCGAAGTCATCGCCTCGGGCCGCAGCCGCAGCGGGCAGATGCAGTACGACCGCGCCGACGGCGTGACCTTCCCCCTGCACTACGAGATCTCGGCCCTGCGCGACGCCCACGGCGCCATCGTCGGGGCCATCGGCATGATGATCGACCTGACCCAGGAGGAGCGCGACAAGGCGCGCATCCGCGCCCAGCGCGAAAACCTGCTCCAGGTGGCCAACGAGGTGACCCAGGTGGCCACCCAGCTTTCCGAGGCCGCCGGGCACCTCACCGGGCAGATGCGCGAGGTGACCCAGGGCATGGAGCGCACCGCCGGGCAGACGGCCCAGGTGGCCACGGCCATGGAGGAAATGAACGCCACGGTGCTGGAGGTGGCCCAAAACGCGGGCAAGGTCTCCGACGCGTCGGACAACGCCAGCTCCGTGGCCAAGGAGGGCGGCACCGAGGTCGGGCGCACGGTGCAGGAAACCCGGGCCATGGCCGAAACCATCGAGGCCCTGGCCCACAGCCTGGGCGACCTGTCCGCCAAGGCCGAGAACATCGGCCAGGTCATCACCGTCATCAACGACATCGCGGACCAGACCAACCTGCTGGCGCTGAACGCCGCCATCGAGGCCGCCCGCGCGGGCGACGCCGGGCGCGGCTTCGCCGTGGTCGCCGACGAGGTGCGCAAACTCGCCGAAAAAACCATGACCGCCACCCGCGAGGTGGACGCGGCCATCTCGGCCATCCAGCAAAGCACGCGCGAGGCCGTGAGCGAAATGGGCAACACCCGCGAGCGCGCCGGGCACACCGGGACCATGGCCGAAAACGCCGGGCGCGTGCTGGGGCAGATCGTCAGCGAGTCCGACGCCATCGCCGACATGGTCCGCTCCATCGCCACCGCCGCCGAGCAGCAGTCCTCCACCAGCGAGGAGATCAACCTGAACGTCACCGGCATCAACGAGCTGTCCCAGGGCATCAGCCAGCGCATCGCCCAGGCCAACGACTCCATCCAGGAGGTCGCGGCCATGGCGAGCAAACTCTCGGCCCTGGTGGAGAAATTCAAGGAATAATTCCGAACCCCTTGCCGCAAAGTGCCCGCAAGGGCTATGGTGGGGACACTGGAAAGTGTCCCCACCCATTTTTTTGGAGGCCCGAGCAATGACCGATATACTCTGGAACGACGATCCCGGCGGCGCCCACGAGGACCGCAGGCGCCACCCGCGCATCACCTTCAAGGCCTACGGCCTGTCCTACATCTGCGCCCTGCTGGTGGACGGCACGGTGCACGAGGCCGTCATCGTGGACATCAGCGCGGGCGGCGCCCGGCTGCGCCCGCTGGGCGGCTGGGCCGCCCCGGCCCGGGGCCAGGCCCTGGAGGTCGACACGCGCTTCCCCGGCGTGGCCGTGGCCGACGCCCGGCGCCGGGGGATTGTCCGCTGGCAGACCGGGCAGGAATTCGGCGTGGCCTTCGACAGCGAGTTGCCCTACGGCGTGGCCGACCTGCAATGCCTGCTCGACGGCGGCGCCGTGCAGGCCCCCTCCGCCGGTTGCCACCCTGACCCGAAGGGGCTATAGGTTTGTCCTGATGGTATCTTTTTCCCTTTCCCCCCGCTAACCTGCCGCCTCGCCGGGCGGTCACGACCCCAAGGAGGTCCTGCGTCATGAAATCCCTCAAAGGCTCCCGCACGGAGAAAAACATCCTGATTGCCTTCGCCGGCGAATCCCAGGCCCGCAACCGCTACGACTACTTCGCGTCCATCGCCAAGAAGGACGGCTACGTGCAGATCGAGCGGGTGTTCCTGGAAACCGCGCTCCAGGAGAAGGAGCATGCCAAGCGGCTGTTCAAATTCCTGGAAGGCGGCGACGCCGAGATCACCGCCGCCTACCCGGCGGGCAGGATGGGCACGACCCTGGAAAACCTCTATGCCTCCGCCGAGGGCGAGCACCACGAGTGGGAGCAGATGTACCCCGACTTCGCGCGCATCGCCGACGAGGAAGGCTTCGGCGTCGTGGGCGCGACCATGCGCGCCATCGCCAAGGCCGAGGCCTTCCACGAGGAGCGCTACCGGGCCTTCATCGAAAACATCGAGAAGAACCGCGTGTTCACCCGCCCGGCCAAGGCGGCCTGGCGCTGCATGAACTGCGGCTACGTTCACGAGGGCACGGACGCGCCCCACGAGTGCCCGGCCTGCGCGCATCCGCAATCCTTTTTTGAACTTTTGTTCAAAAACTGGTAGACATGGCTAATAGGAACTAATAGCGTTACCCGTGCACCGCGACATGCTGCGGTGCAGAACCAAGGAGGAATCCCATGCCTCAACTGCTCGAAATCTACAAATGCAACGTGTGCGGCAACATCGTCGAGGTCGTTCATGCCGGCGGCGGCGATCTGGTCTGCTGTGGCGAGCCCATGAAGCTGTTCAAGGAAAATACCGTCGATGCGGCCAAGGAAAAGCACGTTCCGGTCATCGAGAAGACCGCCGACGGCTACAAGGTCAGCGTCGGCAGCGTGCTGCATCCCATGGAGGAGAAGCACTGGATCGAGTGGATCGAACTCATCGCCGACGGCGTGGTCATGCGCAAGCAGTTGGCCCCCGGCCAGGAGCCGGTGGCGACCTTCTGCACCAAGGCCACCAAGGTCGCTGCGCGCGAGTACTGCAACCTGCACGGCCTGTGGAAGGCCGAGGCCTAGCCCGCAACCCCAAGCCAACGAAACGAGAAAAAGCCGATGGATAAATACGTCTGCACCATCTGTGGCTATGTCTACGACCCCGCCGAGGGCGACCCCGACTCCAACGTCCCCGCGGGCACCAGCTTCGACGACCTGCCCGCCGGGTGGGTCTGCCCCGTGTGCGGCGCACCCAAGGACCAGTTCGAGAAGGAATAGACAACCGGCAGGCGGCGGAGCCCTTGGCTCCGCCGCCCTTTACGTGCAAACGAAGGCGCCCGCGCGGCGCCGACAGATAAAGGCGAAACACCCATGCGACCCGTACAAATCAAGGAAGGCGTCTACTGGGTCGGAGCGGTCGATTGGAACGACATCGACTTCCACGGCTATTCCCTGGCCCGCTTCGGCACCACGTACAACGCCTACCTCGTCATCGACGAAAAAATCACCCTGTTCGACACCGTGAAGGCGCCCTTCAAGGACGAGTTCCTGGACTGCCTGTCCCAGGTCGTCGACCCCTGCAAGATCGACTACATCGTGGCCAACCACCTGGAGCCCGACCACAGCGGCTGCCTGCCCGAGCTCATCGCGGCCTGCAAGCCCGAGAAGGTGTTCTGCTCGCCCATGGGCCAGCGGGCCATGGAGGCCCACTTCGACACCACGGGCTGGCCCGTGGAGGCCATGAAATCCGGTTCCACCCTGAGCATCGGCAAGCGCACGGTGCACTTCCTGGAAACCCGGATGCTGCATTGGCCCGATTCCATGCTCTCCTACATCCCCGAGGAGCGCCTGCTCATCGCCAACGATGCCTTCGGCCAGAACATCGCCTCCTCCGAGCGCTTTGCCGACGAGATCGACCGCGCCCACCTCAAACGGCGGATGACCGAATACTACGCCAACATCATCACGCCGTACTCGCCGGTGGTCGAAAAGACCCTGGCCACCGTGGCCGAAATGGGCCTGGACATCGACATGATCGCCCCGGACCACGGGCTGATCTTCCGCGGCAGGGAGATGGTGGACTTCGCGCTGAAGACCTACGCGGACTTCGCGGCCCAAAAGCCCGCCAACCGCGCCGTGGTCGTCTTCGACACCATGTGGCACTCCACCGAGCGCATGGCCCGCGCCGTGGCCGACGGGCTGATGGACGAGGGCGTGTCGGTGCGCGTGATGCACCTCAAGAGCTTCCACCACAGCGAGGTGATGACCGAGGTCTTCCAGGCCGGGGCCGTGGTGGTGGGCTCGCCCACGCACAACAACGGCATCCTGCCCCTGGTGGCCGACATGCTGACCTTCATGAAGGGCCTGCGCCCGCAGAACAAGGTCGGCGCGGCCTTCGGCTCCTTCGGCTGGAGCGGCGAATGCGTGAAGATCATCACCCAGTGGCTCACGGACATGAGCTTCGAGGTGGTGGACCCGGCGGTGAAGGTCAAGCACGTGCCCGACCGGGCGGTGCTCGACCAGTGCGTGGAGTTGGGCCGGGCCGTGGGCCGGGCCCTGAAAGCAAAACTGTAATCCGCGCCGGGGGGAGCCGCGCGCTCCCCCCGTGCCCGGCCAGATAAGTCCCGCAACTTTTTTCCGGCGGAGGTGTCCCATGGACGCACTGCTTCTCTCCAGGCTCCAGTTCGCGGCGGCGACGATGTTCCACTTCATCTTCGTGCCGCTGACCCTGGGGCTCGTCATCCTCGTGGCCATCATGGAGACCAAATACGTCACCAGCGGCGACGAGACGTACAAGCGCATGGCCAAATTCTGGGGCAAGCTGTTCCTCATCAACTTCGCCCTGGGCGTGGTCACGGGCATCACGCTGGAGTTCCAGTTCGGCACCAACTGGTCGCGCTATTCGGCCTACGTGGGCGACATTTTCGGCTCGCTGCTGGCCATCGAGGCCACGGTGGCCTTCTTCCTGGAGTCGACCTTCATCGCCGTGTGGGTCTTCGGCTGGGAAAAGCTCTCGCCCAAACTGCACGCGGCCTGCATCTGGATCGTGGCCATCGCCGCCAACACCTCGGCCCTGTGGATTCTGCTGGCCAACGGCTTCATGCAGAACCCGGTGGGCTACGTGCTGCGCAACGGCCGCGCGGAACTGGCGGACTTCTTCGACGTTATCACCAACCCCTTCGGGTGGAACCAGTTCCTGCACGTGATCCCCGGCGCGCTGACCCTGGGCGGGTTCTTCATCATGGGCATCTCGGCCTGGCACCTGCTGCGCCGCAGCAACGTGGACTTCTTCACCAAGTCCTTCCGCGTGGGCATGTGGGCCGCGCTGATCTTCTCGGTGCTCACCGCCCTTCAGGGCCACATGCACGGCAACGGGGTGGCCGCGGTGCAGCCCGTGAAGCTCGCGGCCATGGAGTCCCACTGGGAGACCCAGGCCAACGCGCCCATGTACCTGCTGCAGATCCCCAACTTCGGCGGCGAGGGCAACCTCGTGGAGGCCCTGCCGGTGCCCGGGCTGCTCTCCTTCCTGGCCTACAACGACCCGAACGCCGTGGTCATGGGCCTGAACGACGTGCCCGCGCAGGACCGGCCGCCGGTGGCCCTGACCTTCCTGGCCTTCCGGGCCATGGTCGGGCTGGGCACGCTGTTCATCGGCCTTGCGGCCCTGGGCTGGCTGTTCCGCAACCGGCTGGCGCAGGTGCCCTGGCTGCTCAAGGCGCTGGTCTACGCCATCCCCCTGCCCTATCTGGCGCACCAGGCCGGGTGGATCGTGGCCGAGGTCGGGCGCCAGCCGTGGATCGTCTACGGACTGATGCGCACCTCCGAGGGCGTCTCGCCCATCGCGGCCTCGCAGGTGGCGATGTCGCTGGTGGCGCTGACGCTCATGTACCTGCTGCTGGGCGCGGTGGATATCTTCCTGCTCTTCAAGTACGCCCGCAAGGGGCCCGCGTGAGGCCCCGCCCCGCGTAATCGAGGCAACCGGATCAACCGCAACCAACGAGGGATGCGACCATGATTCTCGAAACCATATGGTTCCTGTTGTGGGGCTTGCTGTGGGCCATCTACTTCATGCTCGACGGCTTCGACCTGGGCATGGGGACGCTGCTGCCCTTCATCGCCAAAAACGAGGCCGAGCGCCGGACCATCTACAACGCCGCCGGACCCTTCTGGGACGGCAACGAAGTGTGGCTGATCACGGCGGGCGGCGTGACCTTCGCGGCCTTCCCGGGAGCGTACGCCGTGCTGTTCTCGGGCATGTACGCGGCGCTGTTCCTGCTGCTCTTCGCGCTGATCCTGCGCGGGGTGTCCTTCGAGTTCCGCTCCAAGGTGGACTCCGAGGCCTGGCGCAAGGTGTGGGACGCCTGCCACTTCGTGGGCTCCTTCGCCCCGGCGCTGCTGCTCGGCGTGGCCTTCGCCAACATCTTCCGGGGCATCCCCATCGACGCCCAGGGCGTGAACCAGGAAGGCCTGCTGCAACTGCTGAACCCCTACGGCCTGCTGGGCGGGGTGGTCTTCGTGGTCCTGTTCGTGCAGCACGGGGCCATCTGGCTGGCCATCAGGAGCCAGGGCGCCCTGCATGACCGCGCCCGGGCCACGGCCATCAAGACCTGGCCCATCGCCGTGGTCGGCACGGTGCTCTTCCTGGCCTACACCGCCGTGGACACCATGCTGTTCAACAACTACCTGGAAAACCCGCTGCTGCTGGCCATCCTGGCCGGCACGGTGGCCGGCCTGGTGGGCATCCGCCCGGCCCTGGGCGCGGGCAAGATGGTCCGCGCCTGGGTCGGCAGCGCGGTGTTCATCGTGGGCGTGACGCTGTTCGGCGTGGTCGGGCTGTTCCCGGCGCTGCTGCCCTCCAGCCTGAACCCCGGCTGGTCCATGACCATCTACAACGCGGCCTCCAGCCCGCTGACGCTGAAGATCATGCTCGGCGTGGCCCTGGTCATGGTGCCCATCGTCATCGCCTACCAGTTCTGGGTCTACCGGACCTTCTCGCACAAGATCACCGACGAGCACCTGGACTACGAGGAAGCCTACTAGGCCGCACCGGCATCCAACACAAAAACGGCCTCCCCCGCCACGCGAGGGAGGCCGTTTTCCGTCCGGCCAGCCTGCCCCGGGGCTGCATCAACCCCCAAAAACGCTCTATCTCTCCACCCCGCACCAGCCCCCGCGACCAGTCCCTCCCCTCTTTCTGCTGCCTGCCCCTCTGCTTTCCCCGCAGGAGTCCTTCCTGGCTCCGCCCTGCCCCTCGCAAACCCGAAACCCGCCCGTGAGGGCGGATTTTGGAGGGGAGAGGGGGGGAGCGCGCGAAAGAGGGGGCGGGGGAGACTTTCGGCGCCGGAAAAAGTCGCCCCCGCCCCCCTCTTTCGCCGCCTTTCTTCCCGGCATCCTGCCGCGTCCGGTGTCAGGCGGCCGCTACTCCCCGGCCACGGCCACGACCACCACGCGCACGGGGCCGTGGACACCTTTGACCACGACCATTTCGATGTCGCCGGTGGAGCTGGGGCCGGTGATGGCGTGCAGGGCCGAAGGCGGACGGCCTTGGGCGTCGGCCAGGGAGCGCAGCAGGGGCGCGAGGTTGGCGATGCCGGGCACGGTACGCCCCGGAGGCACCACGGCGAGATGCGTTTCGGGCAACAGGGAGGTGCTGCGCGGGGTGTCGGCCCCGGCGGCCACGAGGATGGAGCCGGACTCGGCCAGCAGCCCCAGGGCGGAGGTGATGCCGATGTCGGCGCGGGCCAGGTCGCGGATGGCATCCTCGCGGGCGGGGATGATTTCCACGCCCCGGGTGGCGCACAGGGCGGGCAGGCCCAGGGGCGCGAGGTCGGGGTGGTTCCAGAAAGTCGCGCTGCGCACGCCCAGTTCGCGCAGCAGGTCGGCCACGGCTGCGCGGGCGGCGGCCCAGTCGGCCACGGGCAGCAGACGGATGCCGCAGCGGGCGCAGGCGGCGGCCAGGGCCTCGGGAGCGTCGGGGCCGAAGGCCGCGGCGGCCTGGGTACGGGGCGCGGGGCCCGGGTCGGGGCAATCTGTGAGGGCCACGCGCAGGGCCATGAGGGTTTCGCTGCGGGCGTCAGCCATTGGAGTCCTCCAGGGAGCGGCGCAGGGTGCCCCAGCGGGCCGAGAACGGCGCACGCAGGCGCGGGGGGCGGCGGCTGCGGGCCCACAGGGTGATGGCCGTGCCCACGCCGGGCATGCACCGGGCCAGGCGCAGCTCGGGGTCCAGCGTGCGGGCGGCGGCGGCGGCGGCGCGCCACAGGCCGGGGCGCGAGGCCAACCGGGCGAAGGCGGCGGCGGCGCGGGCGCCCAGGGGCGCCAGGGTGGCGGTGTCCGGGCTGGCGGCGGCGCGGCGGCGCAGCTCCAGCAACAGGGTCGGGTGGTCGATACGCACGGGGCAGACCGAGGCGCAGGCGCCGCAGGTGGTGCAGGCAAAAGGCAGCTCGGCCAGGGTCGCGGCCTCGGGCGCCCCCTGCGCGCGGGCCAGCAGCGGCGCCAGCAGCGAGCCCATGGGCCCGCAGTAGGCCGAGCCGTAGCTGTGCCCGCCCACGTGGGCGTAGACCGGGCAGACGTTGATGCACGCGCCGCAGCGCACGCAGGCCAACACGTCGCGCATGGCGGCGTCGGCCATGAGGCCCGAGCGCCCGTTGTCCAGCAGCACGAGATGGAAGGCGCGGGCGCCGTCGGCCTCGCCGGGGCGGCGCGGGCCGGAAATGACCGAGGTGTACGACGACAGGGTCTGCCCGGTGCAACTGCGCGGCAGAACGGCCAGCAGGGCGGCCATGTCGTCCAGGGTGGCCACGACCTTCTCGATGCTCATCACCGCCACGTGGACGCGCGGCAGGGTGGTGCTCATGCGGATGTTGCCCTCGTTCTCCACGAGGACGACGCTGCCGGTTTCGGCCACGGCCATGTTGGCGCCGGTGATGCCCATGTCCGCCGCCAGGAAGCGCGCGCGCAGGGCCCGGCGGGCCATGAGGGTCAGTTCGGGGATGTCGTCGGACAGGGGCTCGTCCAGGTGCTCGTGGAACAGCTCGGAGACCTCGCGGCGGTTCTTGTGCATGGCCGGGGCCACGATGTGCGAGGGCTTCTCGCCCGCGAGCTGGACGATCCATTCGCCCAGGTCGGTCTCCACGGCCTCCACGCCCCGGGCGGCCAGGGCGGCGTTCAGGCCCGTCTCCTCGGTGACCATGGACTTGCCCTTGACGACCAGCCGCACGCCCTCGGCGGCGGCGATATCCGCCACGATTCCGTTGGCCTCGGCGCCGGTGCGCGCCCAGTGGACGTGCCCGCCCATGGCGACGACGTTGTGCTCCAGGCGCTCCAGGAGCACGGGCAGGGAGCGCAGGCAGCGGCGGCGGACCTCGGCGGCGCGGTCGCGCAGGGCCTCGAACTCGGCCTCTGGCAGCAGGGCCAGCCCCCGGGCGCGGTTGCCGCGAAACACGGCCACGGCGCTCTTCAGCGTGGCGCGCAGGCGCTGGTCCGCCAGGGCGGCAGCGGCGGCGGCGCGAAAGGGTGTTTGCGGCGTATGGGCGGTCATGGCGCCTCCGAGGCCAGAATCTGGGCGATGTGCAGGGCGGGCAGATCGACTCCGCGCTTTTGCAGGCCGCCGCGCAGGTGCAGCAGGCAACTCGGCTCGGCGGCGGTGATGGCCGTGGGCCCGGCGGCCATGAGCGCGGCGAGCTTGTCGTCCAGCAGTGCGGCGGACACGGCCTCGAACTGCACGGCAAAAGGCCCGCCGAAGCCGCAGCACTGGTCGGCGTCGGCCGCCTCGGCCAGGGTCAGGCCCTCCACGGCGCGCAGCAGGGCCAGCGGCTCGGCGCGCACGCCCAGAGCCCGCCCCACCTGACAGGAATCGTGATAGGCCACGCGGCCGGAAAAGCGCGCGCCCAGGTCCGTGACGCCCAGGCGGCGGACGAGGAACTCGGTCAGCTCGAAGGTCCGCGCTCCCAGGGCCAGGGCCTCGGCATGGGCGGCGGGGTCGTCGGCCAGAAGAGCCGGGTAGACCGTGCGGACCATGTGCACGCACGAGCCCGAGGGTGCGACCACGGCCTCGGCACCCGCGAACAGGCGCAAAAAGCGCAAGGCCAGGGCCCGGGCCTGGTCGCCGTGGCCGGACTTGTACAGCGGCTGGCCGCAGCAGGTCTGGCCCCGGGGGCAATCCACCCGGGCGCCCGCGCGGGCCAGCACGCGCGCGGCGGCCTCGCCGGCCTCGGGCATGAACTGCTCCACGAGGCAGGGAATGAAAAGATGCACGTGTGTCATTGGCGCTCCAAGGCCCGGGAGTATGAACTCTTTGGGCCTCAAGTCAACGCCCGCAAGCGGCCCCCGGGGCGCAGGGCGTGGCGAAACGGCGACGAAAAAGCCTTGTCCGCCAGCGCCGTCACGCAATCGTCACCGCATCTTCACCGGGAATCCGCCACCCGGAGGCTACGCAGGACGAGGTCGCAAGGCCGCCATCGCCCCCCAAAGGAGCCCCCATGACCCTGAAGATGAAACTCATGGCCTTCAGCCTGCTTCTGTGCCTGGTGCCCGTGGCCACGGTCGGCCTGTTCAGCGTACACATGGCCGCCCGGGCCCTGGACGACGCCTCGCGCCAGCAATTGACCTCGGTGCGCGACGCGCGGCTGCACGAACTGGAGGCCCTGCTCGCGCGCTACGAGCACGAGGCCGCCATCTACGCGGGGGTCAAGGAGGTCTACAACGCCCTGGGCATGCTGCGCGACCATGCCTGGGGCGCGGCCAAAGCCGGGGTGCGCATGGACGTGGCCGACCCGGCCTTCGTGGACCTGCTGGACTACGTGGGCGGCGCGTTCGCGCCCTTCGTGGAGGTGCTCGGCTTCGAGGACGCGCTGCTCATCGCCGACGACGGGCGCGTGCTCTACAGCCACGCCCGGGGGCGCGACCTGGGCGAGGACGTGAAGCAGGGCGCCCTGCTGGCGGACTCGAACCTGGCCCGGGCCTGGGCCGGAGCCATGGCCGGGCGGACCGTGCTGGTGGACGCCGCGCCCTACCCGGCCCTGGACGGCCACCCGGCCATGTTCGTGGCCGCGCCCGTGCGCTCGCACATCGGCGAAATCCAGGGCGCAGCGGTATTGCGCCTGCCCCTGGAGGCCCTAGGCGCCGTCATGGCCGCCGGGCGCGAAGGCATGGGCGCCAGCGGCGAAACCTACCTCGTGGGGCCCGACGGACTGATGCGCTCGGCCTCGCGCCTGGACCCCGAGGGCCGCAGCGTGGCCGCCAGCTTCGCCGCGCCGGACCGGGGCCGCGTGGACACCGAAGCCGTGCGCGAGGCCCTGGCGGGCACGGCGGACACACGGATTATCGACGGCTACCAGGGCCGCCCGGTGCTCTCGGCCTTCGCGCCCCTCGGCGCCGGGGGCCTGGGCTGGGCCGTTGTGGCCGAAATGGGCACGGGCGAAGCCTTCGCGGCGGTACGCACCCTGCGCTGGGCGGCGGTGGCGGCGGGGCTGGCCATCTCCCTGCTGGCCGGGGCGGGGTCGCTGTGGTTCGTGCGCGTGGAAATCCTGCGGCCCCTGGAAGCCGTGGGCCGGTTCCTGGACCGCGTGGGTCAGGGCGACTTCGGCGCCGCGCTGCGCGGGCGCTTCCGGGCCGAGATGGCCACCCTGGCCGACGGCGTGCGGGCCATGTTCACCGAGGTCAAGAAGAAGCTCGGCTTCGCCCAGGGCGTGCTGGCCGGGGTGGCCCTGCCCTGCCTGGTGCTCGACCGCGAGGGACGCATCACCTTTGCCAACGAGCGGCTGCTGCGCCTTTTGGGCAAGCCGGGCAGGCCGGACGAGTATCTGGACATATGCGTCAGTGAATTCTTCCACGGCGAGTCGGAGCGCGAAACCACGTCCCTGGCGGCGCTGCGCGAGCAGGCGCGCCTGGAACGCGAAGTGGAGCTGCCCGCCGCCGGGGGCCGGACGGTGACCGTGAGCGTCAGCGCCACGCCGGTCTACGACCTGGACGGCGCCCTGCTCGGCGTGTTTTCCCTGTATTTCGACCTGACGCCCATCCGCGAGCAGGAGCGCGCCGCCCTGGAACAGGGCGAACGCATGACGCGCACGGCCCGCGACGCCGGAGACATCGCCGCCGGGGTTTCCGAGGCGGCCACGGAGCTGCTGCGCCAGGTGCGCGAGGCCGAGGACGGCGCCCGGCGCCAGAACGAACGGACCATGGTCACGGCGGCCAGCATGCAGCAGATGAGCGCCACCACCGGCGATGTGGCCAAAAACGCGGGCGCCGCCGCCCAGGGCGCGGACGCCGCCCGGGCCAAGGCCCTGGAAGGCGACACCGCCGTGGGCCGGGTCATCGCGTCCATCGAGCAGGTCCGCGAACGCACGCGGACCCTGGACGCCGACATGCACGAGCTGGGGCAGCGCGCCGGGAACATCGGCCACGTCATCACCGTCATCGAGGACATCGCCGATCAGACCAACCTGCTGGCGCTGAACGCCGCCATCGAGGCCGCCCGGGCGGGCGACGCGGGCCGGGGCTTCGCCGTTGTCGCCGACGAGGTGCGCAAGCTGGCCGAGAAGACCATGAGCGCCACCCGCGAGGTCACCGCCGCCGTGGACGGCATCCAGAAAGGCACCGCCGAGAGCGCCCGGGCCACGCGCGAGGCCTTCGCGGCCGTGGGCGAGAGCACGGACCTGGCGCGCCATTCCGGCCAGGCCCTGCGCGAGATCGTGGCCCTCATCGAGGGCACGGCGCGCCAGGTGCAGGCCATTGCCGCCGCCAGCGAGGAGCAGGCCGCCTCCGGCGAGGAAATCAGCCGCGCCGTGGAGGACGTGAGCGCCATCGCCCGGGACACCCTGGAGGAAATGGCCGACAGCGCGCGCATCATCAGCGGGCTCGAGGAGCAGGCCCGCAGGCTGCACGAACTGGTCCGGCGCATCCAGGAGGCCTAGAAAGCCGCGGCGCCACGATGCCGCCAGGGCAGGGCCGGCCCCGTCCGGGCGCGGGGCCGCATCCCGCCCCCCGCCCGGCGAGAATACAGGAATTCCCCTATTTCACGAGGGAATGGGTCGGGCTATAGCATGGCGATACCGCGTCGCCAGCCAGGCGACGGAACACGCGCCATGCTCCGCACAACCGTCCTGCCCCTCCTGGCCGCCGCGCTGGTGGTCCTGTTTCCGGCTCCACCCGCGTCCTGCGGCAGCCTGACCCTGCGCAACGATTCCCCCGACGCCAGCTACTGCGTGACCTTCGACCTGTGGGACGCCAGCGGCCCCGGGCGGTCCAGCCTGACCTGCGCCCCCGGCCAAGCCCAGACCTTCCAGGCCCCGCCCCTGCGGGCCATCGGCAAGCTCGCGGTCTACCGCCTGCCCGAGGGCGCGACCTGCGACCATCCGCCGACCATCCCCGAGGCCCGGCACGACCCGGGCGTGCTCCTGCCCACGCGCGACTACACCGTGCGCGTGCTGCCCGGCGGGCAGGTGCGCATCCTGAACCGTCAGGACACGCGCTGACCCCGGGCGGCCCGTCCGCCCTCCGGCACTGCGGTCAATCGTTGAAATCCAGCTCCACCCGTCCGCCGGTCAGGCGCAGGTTCGCATTGAAGGGCTTGCCCGCGCGCGAAACGAAGCGCGTGCGCCGGAAGGTGCGGCCCTTGGCGAGCAGGTCGCGCACCAGGGCCGCGCGGACCTCGCCGCCGAACAGCCGCCGGGGGATGGCGAACTCGCATTCGCCCGTGGCCCGCGCCACGCACTCGAAGGCCCCGGCGCGCTCGACCACGTCGCGCCCGCACAGCGGGCAGGGCCCCAGCGGCTCGGCGGGCCCATCGGCCGGGCGAGCCGCTTCCTCCAAAGGGAGGCCGTCGCGGTCCATCGCCGCAGGCGCGGCGGCGGCGGGCCGGGGCGCCCCGGAAACCCCGGACGGGACCGCGCCCGCTGCCGACGGCGCGAACGACGCCGCCCGCGCGGGTGCCGCGCTCCGAGGCGGGCCCGGGGCGGCGTCCAGGGGAAAACCGTCCTGGTCCAGCCCGGTGCCGAAAAGCTGGGCGTGGGGCACCAGGGGCGCGTCGCGCACGGCGTCCACGCCCTGGCGCACGGCCTCGCGGATGTCCTGCATGAAGGCCGGATAGGTGTCGCGGCCCTGCTCGATATCCGCCAAGCGCTTTTCCCACTCCCCGGTCAATTCCGGGGAGACCATCTGCGGCAGGTGGCCCTCCACCAGCTCCACCGCGTGGCGGCCCGCGTCGGTGGCCACGAGCTTCTTGCCGTCGCGGGCCACGTACTTGCGCCCGACCAGGGTTTCAATGATCTGGGCCCGGGTGGCCGGGGTGCCCAGGCCGCGTTCCTTCATGGCCTCACGCAACTCGCCGTCCTCCACCAGCTTGCCCGCCGTTTCCATGGCGCCGAGCAGGGTGGCGTCGGTGAAATGCGCCGGGGGTTTGGTCTGGTGGGCCTTGGCTTCCAGGGCCCGGGCGGCCACGGCCTGCCCCTTGCGCAGCCGGGGCAGGGGGTTGTCCGCCGCCGCGCGCCAGGGCTCGGCGGTCAGCCAGCCCAGGTCCTTGAACACCTTGCCCGTGGCCTTGAAACGCTGCCCGGCCACCTCGACCCACACGGTGGAGGCCGCGAATTTGGCCGGGGCCATGAACGCCGCGCAGAAGCGGCGGCAGATCATCTCGTAGATGTTCCACTCGTCGGCGGACAGGGCCTCGCGTTTGGCCCGGGCGGCGGTGGGAATGATGGCGTGGTGGTCGGTGACCTTGGCGTCGTTCACGCATTCGAAGCGCCGCCCCCCGGCCTTCACGGCCTCGGCGGCGGCCTGGGCCTCGGCGGGGAAATGGGCATACACCGCGCGCAGGGGCTCCAGTATCTCGGCGAACAGCTCGCGGGTCAGGTGCCGGGAGTCGGTACGCGGATAGGTGATCAGCTTGCGCCGCTCGTAAAGCGCCTGGGCGACGGCCAGGGTATCCTTGGCCGAAAGGCCCAGGCGCGCGTTGGCCTCGCGCTGGAGGGTGGTCAGGTCGAAAGGCAGGGGCGGCTTCTGCTGGCGCGCGGCGCTCTCCACCGCGAGCACCGTGCCCTCGCGCCCGGCGCAGCCCTCCACCACGGCCTCGGCAGCGTCGCGCCGGTCGATGCGCGTTTCCTTATAGTCCGGCGGGGCGTGCCAAGTGGCGGCGAAGCTTTCCCCGCCGTGGGCCAGGGTGGCCTCCACGGTCCAGTAATCGCGCGGGGTGAAGTGCTCGATCTCGCGGCGGCGGTCCACCAGCAGCTTGAGCACCGGGGTCTGCACGCGGCCCACGGTGATCAGCGAGCCGTCCTTCAGGGTGAACAGCCGCGAGTAGTTCATGCCCACCAGCCAGTCGGCCTCGGCGCGGGCAAAGGCCGCCAGCCCCAGGTTGCGCTTGCGCTCGGCGGGCTCGGTGCCCGCCAGGGCCTTTTTCAGGCCCTGCTCGGTCATGTCGCTGGCCCACAGGCGGCGTACGGGCTTGTCGCACCCGGCGAGCATGGCGATGCGCCGGAAGATCAGTTCGCCCTCGCGCCCGGCGTCGGTGGCGTTGATGATCGCCGTCACGTCCTCGCGCAGCATGAGCCCGCGAACGATCTCGTACTGCCGGGCCGACTCGGGCAGCACGGCCAGCCGGAAGCGCGCGGGGATCATAGGCAGCATGCGCATGTGCCAGCGCCCGGCCCAGGCGGCGTCCTGGTCGCCGGGTTCGGCGATGCCGATGAGATGGCCCACGGCCCAGGTGACCACGTAGCCCGGGCCGGAAATACTGCCCGAGCCGCGCCCCGGCAAGCCCAGGACCTTGGCGATCTCGCGGCCCACGGAGGGCTTCTCGGCTACGACGAGGGTGACGGACATGGCAGGCCCCTGTCTACCAGGGGACGGCCCCGGGGGGAAGGGGCCCGGGCCCGGCGCAGATCGCCGGGCCCGGGACGGGAGTCAACCCGAAGGAAGGACGGAAGGGGCGGGACGGGAAGGGGCATCGGGAACGACGCCCCGGCGGGGGGAAAGAATGCGCGCCGCCTCAGCCCAGGGGCGCGGCGGGCCAGCCCGCCGCCCCCGGGAAGCCCGGCTGCTGGGGCACGTCGCGCAGGGCCTGGCGGTAGGCGGCCCAGGTTGCACGCTGGGCGTCGGTGAGCGGCGCGTCGGGCAGTTGCGTCCAGTCGCAGGCGGCCAGCAGTGCATCACGCTCGGCCCGCGCGACGGCAGCCAGTTCCCCGGGGGTCGGCTCGGGGGCCGTGTCGCTCCAGCCGCCGGGCAGGGGGCCGAGGGCGGTGACGACGGCGGGCTGGCCGTCCACCCAGCCCTGGCGGCCCCGATGGTCCTCCGCCAGGGTCCAGGCGTCTCCGGGCCAGACGGCGACGTGCCCCGTGGGGCTGGCGGGCGGGGCCACGGTGGTGGCATGGGCCGGAATGAGCCATTTGCCGGGTTCCAGCGGGTTCGGGTCGGCCACGCCGCTGCCGAGATATTCGCCCGTTGCCGGGTGGTAATGATAGGTTTCCATGCGCTTCTCCTATGCCTTGATAATCCAGTCGATGCCGTAGGCCTTACCCCGGGTTTCCGTATCCACCCGGGGTGCGCCGTAACCAGCGTTGATGAAATTGCTCAGGATGGCACCGCCCATGGCTCCTCCGGCGGTCATGTGATAAAATCCGTTGTTGGTGGAGTTGGTCGCGCCCCCGGAAGAAGCGTTCGCACCGTGCCAGTGCCCCTGGAAGGCGTCGGCCTGATACACGCCAAAGCTCGTCGGGCCGCCCAGGCCGCGCGCACGGTCCAGGCCGCGCAACGTGACGCCCCGGAAGTCCGGCAGGTTGAAGGTCGTGCTGCCGTCGCCCGCGCCGTAGGTGGTTCCGATGACGGCGAACAGGTTCCCCCAGACCGCGCGGTCCACCTCGGCCCCGTTGCAGCGGGCAAACCCGGCGGGCAGGGCGGCGGCGGGCCAGGGCAGGACGGCGCCCGTGGGAACTCCGGACAGCCCGGAAATCTGGTCTGCGCTGAGGCCGGTAAGCTGGCCGCCGTCCAGGGCGGGCAGGCGGCCCGATGCGTCGAGCTGCACCACGTTGCCGGGGGCGGTGCCCAGGTCGGCCGTGGTCAATGGGGAGGCCTGGGTCAGGTCCTTGCCGTTGAAGGCGCAGGCCCACAGGGCGCCCCACTGGCGTTGCGGCCTGCCGAGGCCGCCTTCGCCGTGGGCGCGGGGGCAGATGGTCGCGGTGGTCATGAATCCTCCTGTGCCCGGCTAAAGGGCGGGAATGATGTCGCCGTCCAGATCCTGCTCGAACAGGAAGCCCCGCCCCACGGTGACGCGCACCCAGGCCGGGGAATCCGGCGGCTCCTGGCCCAGGCTGGGCGCCACGGCGCGATAGGAATGCCCGTCGCGCCAGGCGACCACGGTGGGGTAGTCGTAGGCCGCGGCGGCGTCCCAGGCGGGAGCGGCGGCGGCAAAGGCCAGGGTCGCGTGCTCCTCGGCCAGCAGCCTGGCGGCCTCGCTGCGCGCGGCGTCGCCCTGAGCCTGCCCGGCGACCGTCTCGGCACGCAGGGTGGCCGCCGCCGTGAGCACCGCGGCGTCTTCGGCACGGCGGGCGGCGCCGAGGGCCGCCCCTTCGCTGGCCAGGGCGCCGTCGCGCGCGGCCAGAGCCACGTCGCGGGCGGCCAGCAGAGCGGCGGGGCCCATGGCCTGCATGGCCTCAGGGTCCGCCACGGCGTACTTCACGCAGCGGCCCAACTCCTCCTTGAGTTGCAGGGCGATGCGCGTCAGCTTGTCGTGGGCCTTTTCGATCTCCGTGGTGTCGATGACATCCATGTTGTTCCAGGCGCGCTCCTGGGTCAGGGGCACGTCGCTGTACAGGGTCAGGGTCTGGCCCGCTGCCGGAGCCGTGAGCATCTCCAGGGTGCCGCCGCCGGACTCCCCCGCGCCGCGCAGGGTATAGTCCCGCCCCAGTTCCAACAGGGTGTCCTGCACCTCCGCCGGGGCGCCCGGGGCCGGGCTGCGCAGCACGGCCCGCACGTGGGCGTCCTCCAGAAAGGCGAACTGCGTGGGGAACTCGCGGCCCACGCCGTTGCCCTCGTAGCGGGCCTTGATGACTTGCGATTCCACTGTCACTGTGATTCCTCCTTGGCTGGTTGCGCCGCACGCGATCGGGCCGGGCCCGCCGGGGCAGGCCGCAGACCTAGCACCGCCGTCCCGGGCCCGGGTGCCAGATGTGCCGCCTGGCCTCCGCCGAGGAGGATAAACACGTAACCAACTGGTAGAGGAGGAGATTATATTTCAGCAGGCAAGAGGATGAATTGTTTTCATCGATTCAATCTATCGAGAGAATCAATTCAAACCTGCCCCCGGGCGGGAAAAGGCCGGAAACCGGAAGAGAAATACCGCACGGATCACGACCCCGCGACGCGACGAGGCCCCGACGCGCAACCGTCGAGCGAGATGCCGCACCAGATGCGCACCGACGACGCCCGCCCCAGGTGGTACGGACATCCGGGCGCCCCGGCGCAAAACGCAAAAAAGCCAACGCGACGGGACGCACCCGCGCGTTGGCTCCGCATCCGGACGAAATGGGGACTTTTTCCTTGACCGCCGCCGCCAGTGAGGTACACCGGCGGACCCGGACGGATTAGTGGCCGCCGTGCTGCTTGATGCGGTACAGGGCCGTGCCGACGATGACCGCCATGTAAATGAAGATCAGGGACACGCCCAGGTAGCCCTGGGGGCTGCTGTGCAGCATGTTCTTGGCGAGTTCGAAAACGACGCTCATGGCATGGCTCCTTCGTTGGCGTTGGAATCCCCAAATTGTCTGAAACCATGAAAATGTCAAGGGCTGCGGCCCCGGAAAACAGCCGATGAGCGAAAAATTTCACAAAGACGCGGAACTGGAATTGACCGTGGACAAGATGGCCTTCGGCGGCCAGGGCCTGGCCCGGGTGGACGGCTTCGTGGTTTTCGTGGACGGCGCCCTGCCCGGCAGCCGCGTGCTGGCCCGCGTGACCAAGCCGGGCAAGCGCTTTGCCCAGGCCCAGGCCGTGCGCGTGCTCGACCCCGGGCCCCACGCCGTGGAGCCCTTCTGCCCGCATTTCGGCAAATGCGGCGGCTGCCTGTTCCAGGACCTGGACTACCCCGAGCAGTTGCGCTGCAAGACCGGGCACGTGGCCGACGCCCTGGCCCGCCTGGGCGGCGCGCGCCACTGCACGGTGCGCCCGGCCCTGCCCTCGCCCGCCGTGCGCCAGTTCCGCAACAAGATGGAGTTCGCCTTCTCCGGCGCCGGGGAGCGCTTGGCCCTGGGGCTGCACCGCCGGGCCTCGGCGGCGCTGGTCAACGTGGAGCACTGCGCCCTGCTGGCCGAGCCGTGCATGGACGTGCTGCGCCACGCACGGGATTTCTGCCGCCAGGTGGGCGTTCCGGCCTACGACGCGCGCTCCCGGCGCGGGGTCTGGCGCTTCCTGGTGCTGCGCCGCTCCGAGGCCACGGGGCGGCTGCTGGCCCATGTCATCACCGGGCCGGGGCCCGACGGCGGCGCCGCGCGCGCCCTGTGCGAAGACCTGCTGGCGGCCTTTCCGACCCTGGCCGGGGCTGTACATTCCGTGCGCACGAACAACACCGCCGTGGCCCAGGGCGAGCGCCAGGTGGCGGCCCACGGCCAGCCGTGGCTGGAGGAACGCCTGCTGGGGCTGACCTTCCGCATCTCGCCCGACGCGTTCTTCCAGACCAACACGCCCGGGGCCGAAGTGCTTTACGGCGCGGCGCTGGAACTGGCCGGGCTCACGGGCGCCGAGGCCGTGCTCGACCTCTACTGCGGGGTGGGCGGTCTGGCCCTGGCCGCCGCCGGGCGCGCCGCGCGCATCACGGGCATCGAAATCCACGCCCCGGCAGTGGCGGACGCCCAGGGCAACGCCGCACGCAACGGCCTGGAAAACTGCACCTTCCTGGCCGGAGACGCCGCCGCGCTGCTGGCCGGGCTGGACCATGTGCCCGACGTGGCCTTCGTGGACCCGCCGCGCGCAGGCATGACCCCGCAGGCCGTGGCGGCCCTGGCGGCCCTGGGGCCGCGCCGGATGGTCTACGTGTCCTGCAACCCCGCGACCCTGGCCCGCGACGCCGCGTTGCTGGCCGAGGGCGGCTACGCCCTGACGGAAGCCCGGCCCGTGGACCTCTTTCCGCACAGCCCGCACATCGAATGCGCGGCGCTGCTGGAACGGGGCGGGGCGGTCTGAACGGCGCCCGCCGCCTGAAAGAGCCGCCGGACCTGTCGGGAAAACTGCGCGACGCAGAATCCGAAAGCGAGGGAAGCCCGGGCTGCCGGACGGACAGGCACGAAGCCGCGCCCGGCCGGAGCCTCTGGGTCGGGCACCCCGCTGTCCGCAACCGGACCGGACAGCCGGGACGCGAAGAGAAAAGCAGCGCGAAATCCCGCCCCCCCACCCGGCTGGATGGTTGAAATGATGCGCGTTCCGGTGTAAGTGAAATTTTCCTCAACCAACCAAGGAGCGCGACATGGACTTCCTGTTCTTCATTCTCGGCCTCTTCCTGGTGGGCTGCTGCCTGTTCTACATCAAGCAGTCCTGGAAGAACGGCGAGTACTAGGCCCGCAGGTCCGGCATCCGGGGGCCTGCGCGGCGGTCCGCCGGGCGGGTGATCGCCCGGGGCTCCTCCGCCGACCTGGCGCCCCGGCCGCAGGCAGACCGACACCGTACAGGCGGGACAGAACCTTTCCGCCTCCGCGGCCGCTCCCCGGAGCCGCCGCCCGCCGTCCGGCCCGGAGGCCAGGGCGCATTGGCGCGCGGGTTCGGGGTTGTCTTTACGGGCCAGTACGCGGCACCCCCCCCGGCCCCCCCTGTCCGCCACCCCGAGGCGCACCCTGGCGCTGCTCCAGCCCGATTGCAGCGCGCACCCGCAACGCTGCCGGGTCGGCTTTGGCGGCAGCAAACGGAGACGCGTCTCCCGCGCCGCTGCCGCACTCCGATTTCAAATCCACAGGCCAAGGCAAAAAAACGGGCCGGACTTTTCCTTCCGGCCCGCGCAAGGCAAAAAACAGCCTGAAATTTTCCTTACGCCCCTGTGAAGATGCGGTGCGCACCCCCACGCCAGCCACGATCTTCACACGACCCGGTGCCCCGCCTCCCGCCGGGACCGCAAGGGAAACACCGGAAACCACCGCGATCTCCGCACGGTCCCAGCGCCCCCTACACCATCACCCACTCCTGCCAGGCGGGCCAGTCGGCCACATGGGCGGCCATTTCGGCGTAGCCCGCGCTGGCGGGGTGTATGCCGTCGTTGGCGGCCACGTCGGCCAGATAGGCGCCCGAAGACACCAGCCGCCCGAACATGTCGAAGTAGCCCACGCCCCTGCGGGCGCAGACCGTGCCCAGCTCGCGGTTGATCTCGCGGATGCGCGCCGTCAGTTCGCCCGAGGCCACGGGCGGCGGGCCGACCACGAGCACCTCGTGGGCCTCCAGGGCCTCGCCGAGCAGGGTGTCGGCGTTGGCGACCGTCTCCGCCAGGGGCAGGTTGCGGCGCCCGTCGCGCTCCACGGCGTCGGCCACGCCGAAGGAGAACACCAGCCGCGTGGCGGCCCCGGGCAGGGCGCGGCGACCGCTCTCCTCGCGCCAGCGGGCCAGGATGTCGGCGCTGGAGTGGCGCCGCACACCCAGATTGTAGTACGTCAGGGCCCGGCCCCGGGTCAGGGCCTGCACGCAGACGCGCCCGGCCCAGCCCAGGCAGGCCGCGTCGCCCGTGCCCAGGGTCAGGGAATCACCGAAAAAGCAGATGACCATGGCATCCTCCTGCTCCGGGGTATAGCCCCCGGCCGCCGCGGCCGCAACCCGGGCCCGGCCGCGACCTGCGCCGCAGCGGCAGCCCGGGAGCCGCACCCCGCGCGCCATCCCGGGCACTCTTGACAACCCCGCCCCCGCCCGCTATGGCACTGCTCCATGCGCAACACCGCCAGCCAGACCGCCCTTTCGGGCCAGTGGTGGTGGCTCTGGTAACAGAGCCGCGCGTGTTGCGTTTGGATCAACGGACAAAAGACAACCAAATCACACCCATCGACCGCGGCAGACCCACCGGCCGCGGTTTTTCTTTGCTCCGCCGCCGGTGGCGGCCCCGCAAAGGAGCATGACCATGACCACGACCCCCGACGCCAAGGGCTTTTTCGGCGACCACGGCGGCAGCTTCCTGCCCCCGGCGCTCGTTCCCGTCATGGAGGAGCTGACCCGGGCCTTCGAGCGCTACCGCGACGACCCCGAGTTCATCCGCGAATACGAGTACTATCAGCGCCACTTCACGGGCCGCCCCTCGCCGCTGTACTTCTGCGCCAACCTGACCCGCCGCCTGGGCGGGGCCAAAATCTACCTGAAGCGCGAGGACCTGAACCACCTGGGCGCCCACAAGGTCAACAACACCGTCGGCCAGATCCTGCTCGCCAAACGTATGGGCAAGAAGCGCATCATCGCCGAGACCGGCGCGGGCCAGCACGGCGTGGCCACCGCCGCCACCGCCGCGCTCATGGGCATGGAGTGCACCATCCACATGGGCGCCGAGGACATCGAGCGCCAGAAGCTGAACGTCTTCCGCATGGAGATGATGGGCGCGCGCGTGGTTCCCGCCATGAGCGGCCAGCGGACCCTCAAGGAAGCCGTGGACGAAGCCCTGGCCGCCTGGGTGCAGGACGCCGAAAACACTTACTACCTGCTGGGTTCCGCCGTGGGGCCGCACCCCTACCCGCTGATGGTCCGCCAGTTCCAGTCCGTCATCGGCCGCGAGGCCCGCGAGCAGATTCTCGAGCTGGAAGGCCGCCTGCCGCACACGGTCATCGCCTGCGTGGGCGGCGGCTCCAACGCCATCGGCCTGTTCTCGGCCTTCCTGGACGACGCCGGAGTGGCCATCCAGGGCGTGGAACCCTCGGGGCGCGGGCTGACCCCCGGCGACCACGCCGCGACCCTGACCCTGGGCACCCCCGGCGTGCTGCACGGCTTCCGCTCCTACGTGCTCCAGGACGAGCACGGCGAGCCCGCCCCGGTCTATTCCATCTCCGCCGGGCTGGACTACCCCAGCGTGGGCCCCGAGCACAGCCACCTGAAGGACATCGGCCGCGCCGAGTACGTCACCGCCAGCGACGCCGACGCCGTGGAGGCCTTCTTCGCCCTGTCGCGCACCGAGGGCATCATTCCGGCCCTGGAATCGGCCCACGCCCTGGCCCAGGCCATGCGCCTGGCGCCGACCCTGCCCGCCGAGGCCATCGTCCTGGTCAATCTCTCGGGCCGCGGCGACAAAGACGTGGCCCAGATCGAGCGCATGCTGCGCGCCGGGGAGATCAGCGCCCCGGCCTGACGCCGGTTTGCCAGCGCCGGGCGGGCCCTGCGCCCGCCCGGCGCTGCGGCGGCACGATTTTTCCCCTGCACGTCTTTACTCCTTCCTCTTCGGTATAATATACTTCCGCCCTGGCGCCTCCCACACTCCGACACGCCCTACCCACAGCCGCAATGCCCATGACGTACCCCACACACTCCTCCGAATGCGCCTGCCGCGCGGCCGCCGTCGCACCCGGCCGGGTGTCCCTGTTCGAACTGGTGGGCGGCCTGTCCGCCGCCCTGGACCTCATCAGCCCCCAGGTGGTGGACCACCACCTGCGCGTCGGCTTCCTGGCCGGGAGCCTGGCCCGGCACGCGGGCCTGCCCGGGGCCGACACGGCCCGGGTGGTCTTTGCCGGGCTGCTGCACGACGTGGGCGCCTTCTCCCTGCAAACCCGGCTGGAAACCCTGGCCTTCGAAACCGACAGCGTGGAACACGCCGCCATCGGCAGCGCGCTGCTGCACCGCTTCGCGCCCTTCGCCGGGGTGGCGGGCGTGGTCCGCTGGCACCACCAGCGCTTCGACGAAGCCGGGCTGGCCGACGCCGACCCGCACACCCTGCGCCTGGCCGGACTGGTGCACATCGCCGACCGCCTGGACATCCTGCTGCGCCACGCGGGCCCGGCCTGCCCGGAGCCCGGCGCCCTGCGCCGCCGCCTGGAGCACGGCGCGGGCGGCATGTTCGACCCCCGGGCCGTGGAAGCCCTGGCCGACCTGCTGTGCACCACGCCCCTGGCCGAGGAGGCCGCCCGGCCCGCGCAGCACCTGCGCGAGGTCCTGCGAGCCATGGCCGCCCCGCGCGACATCCTGCTCGACGCCCCGGCCCTGGTCGATTTCTCCGGGCTGGTGGCCCAGGTCATCGACTTCCGCAGCCGCTTCACGGCCACGCATTCGCGCGGCGTGGCCGCGACCTGCCGCACCCTGGGCGCCCTGGCGGGCATGGGCTCCGCCGAAGCCGAAATGCTCTATGTGGCGGGCAACCTGCACGACATCGGCAAGCTCGCCGTGCCCCGGCGCCTGCTGGAGAAAAAAGACCCCCTGACCGACGAGGAATTCACGGCCATCAAGCTGCACGCCGCCCATTCCGACGCCATCCTGACGCGCATCCCCGGGCTGGAGCCCGCCGGAATATGGGCCGCGCGGCACCATGAGCGCCTGGACGGCTGCGGCTACCCCCACGGCCTGGACGCCGGGGCCCTGGACACCGGCGCGCGCGTGCTGGCCGTGGCCGACGTGTTCACCGCACTTACCGAGGACCGGCCCTACCGCGCGGGCATGACCCGGCCCCAGGCCGCCGGGGTCCTCGGGGCCATGGCCGGGCGCCGCGCCCTGGACCCGGCCCTGGTGGCCATGCTCCTGGACAACTACGACGAGGCCGACGCCGTGCGCGTCCAGGCCCAGGAACTGGCCCGCAAGGATTTCCTGGCCTTTTCCGCCCCCCGGCCCTAGGCCCGCAACCCGCCCCGGCCGCCATTGCCCTGGCCGGGCAAACGCGCTACCCTGGCCCGGCATGGACACCACCCCCGAACCCATGGTCCGGGTCCAGCACGTGTCGCACAACTTCGGCGCGCACTGGGCCCTGCGCAACGTGACCTTCGCCCTGGACAAGGGCGGGTTCCTTTTCCTGTCCGGCCCTTCGGGGGCGGGAAAGACGACCCTGCTGCGCCTGCTGCACGGTGCCCTGCCCCTGGAACGCGGGGCCGCCGAGGTCGCCGGGTTCCAGCTCAAGGGCCTGACCTCGAGCCAGGTGCCCCTGCTGCGCCGCCAGGTGAGCGTAGTCTTCCAGGATTTCCGCATCCTGCAGGGGCGCACCGTGGCCGACAACGTGGCCCTGCCCCTCGAGGTGCGCGCCGTGCCCCGGGCGACCATCCGCAAGCGCGTAAGCGCCGTGCTGCGCAGCCTGGGGCTGGACGACAAGGCCCTGTGCCCCTGCTCGTGGCTGTCCGGCGGCGAGCAGCAGCGCGTGGCCATCGCCCGGGCCATCGTGGTCAACCCCCAGCTTCTGCTGGCCGACGAGCCCACGGGCAACCTCGACCGCGCCCTGGCCCTGCACCTCATGGAAGTCTTCAAGCAGTTCAACACCTTCGGCACGACCATCATCCTGGCCACCCACAACCGCGACGTGGTGGCCGCCGTGCCCGGCGCGCGGCTGCTGGAACTGACCGACGGGCGCGTCACCGCCGCCAACTGGCGCGACGCCGACCTGGAGGTCGGCCCCCGCGACGCCGAAGAGCCGCCCCGGCGCGGCCCGGCCTGCCCGGCACCCGGGAGGCGGCGATGATCGCCCGCCTGATCCGCCTTGCGCTGCGCGGGGTGGCCGACCTGGGGCGCAACCCCCTGGCCCAGGCCCTGACCCTGGGCGCCGTGACCCTTGCGGCCTTCCTGGCCGGGCTGTTCCTGCTGCTGGTGGTGAACCTCAACCAGGCCCTGCTCACCGCCGGGGGCGAATTCGTCTTCCAGGTCTACTGGGCGCCGGAAACCCCCGAGGCCGTGCTGCTCGAACAATGGGCCCGGCTGGACGCCCTGCCCGGCTTCCAGGGCAAGGCCACCTACACCCCGGCCCAGGCCCTGGACGAGCTGGGCCTGGCCCTGGGCGGCGACGCCAAGGCCATCCGCGGCCTGACCGGGGGCGCCCTGCCGCCCACCGCCGTGGTCACCCTCCACGCGCCCCAGGCCGACCCCGCCGCCTTCGTGCAGCAGACCCTGGGCGCCCTGCAGGGCCTCTCCGGCGTGGCCGACATCCACTACAGCGCCCTGCAGGTGGACCTCGCCCGCTCCTGGCAGCGCTTCGCCCACACCGTGCTCTGGCCGTTGATCGTCCTTCTGGGCCTGACGGCGGCGCTCATGGTCGGCAACACCCTGCGCCTGTCCCTGGCCGGGCGGCGCGACGAGGTGGACATCCTGCGCCTTGTGGGCGCCGGGCGCTGGTACATCCAACTGCCGCTGCTCGTCGGCGGAGCCGTCCAGGGCCTCGCGGGCGGGGCGCTGGCCCTGGGCCTGCTGGCCCTGGCCCATCTCGCCCTGGCCGACTTGGCCGCCACCCCGCCCCTGAGCCTGGAGTTCCACTTCCTGCCCCTGGCCCACTGCCTGGCGCTGCTGGGCGGCATGGCCCTGGTGGGCGCCCTGGCCAGCATGGTGGCCCTGCGCGAATAATCTGCTATACTGGGGCCGAGGAGGAGGGTCATGTTCGAGCAGACCTTCGTGTTCGGCACCCTGGCCGTGGCCCTGGCGCTCTTCATCCACGGCGGCCTGCGCTACGACATGGTGGCGCTGCTGGCGCTGCTGGCCGTGGTTCTGGCCGGGGTGGCCCCGGCAGGCGCGGCCTTCGCGGGCTTCGGCCACCCGGCGGTGGTCACCGTGGCGGCCGTGCTGGTGGTCAGCCGGGGGCTGGCCAAGGCGGGCGTCGTGGACGCCCTGGCGCGCAGGCTCGAATTCCTGGGCTCCAGCTTCACGGCCCAGCTCGCGGCCCTCATGGCCCTGGTGCTCGTGGCCTCCGGGTTCATGAACAACGTCGGCGCCCTGGCCCTGCTCATGCCCGTGGCCGTGCGTCTGGCCCGGGCCCACAACCGCCAGCCCTCGCGCTTCCTCATGCCTCTGGCCTTCGGCTCGCTGCTCGGCGGGCTGACCACCCTCATCGGCACCCCGCCGAACCTGATCCTCTCGGCCTTCCGCCAGGAGGCCACGGGCCAGGGCTTCCAGATGTTCGACTTCCTGCCCGTGGGCGCGGGCACGGCCCTGGCCGGGCTGGCCTTCATCGCCCTGGGCGGCTGGCGGCTCATCCCGCGCCGCGAGAGCGAAGGCCGCGACGACCTCTTTCACATCGACGCCTACCTGACCGAGGTCCGCGTGGTTGCCGGGTCGCCCCTGGTCGGCGCCCGGGTGCGCGAGGTGGAACACCTGCCGGAGGTGGACGTGCTGGTGGCGGGGCTGGTGCGCGGCGACCGCGTGCTGGGCGCGCCGGTGGACCGCGAGTTCCTGGCCGAGGGCGACGTGCTGCTCGTCGAGGCCTCCCCGGCGGACCTGGAGCGCCTGCTGGCGACCGCGCGCCTGGAGCTGCGCGCCAGCAAGGGCATCTGCACCCGGCTGTTCCAGGAGGACGACCAGACCGGCCCGGTGCCCCGGCGCAAGGACCAGGCCTGCGAGATATTCCGCGACACCTCGCGCATGGAGCTGATGGAAGCCGTCGTCGGCGTGAACTCGCGCATGGTCGGCCGCACCGTGCGCGACATGGCCCTGCGTCACCGCCACGGCGCGAACCTGCTGGCCGTCTCGCGCCAGGGCCGACCCATGCGCAGCCGCCTGCGCGACGTGCGCCTGCGCCCCGGCGACGTGCTCCTGCTCCAGGGCATGGCGCAGGACATGGCCCCGGCGCTGCCCGCCCTGGGGCTGTTCCCCCTGGCCGAGCGCGAACTGCGCCTGACGCGCCCCTCGGGCGGCCCCTGGGCCATGGGCCTGTTCGTGGCGGGCGTCGCCGCCGCGACCTTCGGCCTGGCCCCGGTGCACATCAGCCTCACGGCCGCGGCGGCGGGCATGGTGCTGGCCCGCGTCCTCAGCCTGCGCGAGGCCTACGAGAGCATCGAGTGGCCGGTCATCGTGCTTCTGGGCGCCATGTTCCCCGTGGGCGAGGCCCTGGAGACCTCCGGCGGCGCCGCCACCGTGGCCGACGCCCTGATGGCCGCCACCGGCGCGGGCGGCCCGGTCCTGGCCCTGACCGTGCTGCTGGTAGGCACCATGATCCTGTCCAACGTCATCAACAACGCCGCGGCGGCGCTGATCATGGCGCCCATCGCCCTGCGCGTGGCGGCGGGCTTCGGCGCGCCCATGGACCCGTTCCTCATGGCCGTGTGCGTGGGCTGCTCCACGCCCTTCCTCACGCCCATCGGGCACCAGTCCAACACCCTGGTCATGGGCCCGGGCGGCTACCGCTTCGGCGACTACTGGCGCCTGGGGCTGCCGCTGTCCGTGCTCGTGCCGCTGGCGGCCGTGCCGCTGATCCTGGTCTTCTGGCCGCTGTAGCCCCGGTCAGCCGTTCCAGCCGTGACGCGCGCCGGTCATGGACGCGATGTCCAGGCGCATCACGCACGTCTTGGCCAGCACCTTGTCCGGGAAGGCCTCGTCCGGATACTCGCCTTCGGTGTAGTGGGCCATGATCGCCCGCAGCCCCGCGCGCTTCTCGGCCTCGGTCTCCAGCACGACCACCCGCCCGAAGCCCACGATGCTCTTGAACTTCATGCTGAAGCCGCAGGGCTTGTCGTCCTCGATGAGCGCCACGTCCGTTTCCAGCTCGAAGCAGACCCGGGGGTCCGCCCGCAGCGTTTCGGCCTTGCGGCCCTTGCACGAGGAGTGCAGGTACAGGCAGCCCTCGCCGATGCCGTAGTTCATGGGCACCACGTAGGGCCCGTCGGGCCCGACCATGCCCAGCCGCAGGATCTGGGCCTTGCGCAACACATAGGCCATCTCCTCGGGGTCCGTTATCCGCCGCTCCGGCTTGCGCTCGATCATCGTCGTCTCCTGGGTTGTGGCAGGCTTTGCAGCCGACACTCTAGGCCACCGCCCCTCCGGGCGCAACGGCACCGACGGCTCGGAAAAGCCGAACCGGGGCGCCCCCCACCGGACCAGCCCCGGAAAGCCCCACCCCCAATTTTTCTTCCCCCTTTCCGCCCCACTCCTCCCCCATCCCGGCCCCGCGCGGCTCTTTGCCGAGCGAGGCCGGGATGGCGTGCGGAGTCCAGCGGCCCCGACCCCCGGCGGGTGCAGGGCGCCGCCCTGCCCGCCGGAGGCCGCGCGCCGCAGGCGTATTCCCCGGTTGACAACCCGCGCCGCCTCATATATCAACTTATCTCAATATACGGAAAAACACCATGACGACCCTGCCCTTGCTGGAACAGGCCAAAGCGTTGGCCGACGAGACTCGCCTCAGGCTGCTGCGCGTGTTATGCGAGCATGAGCTGACCGTGGGCGAGATCGTGCTGGTCCTGGGCCTGGGGCAGTCGCGCATTTCGCGCCATTTGAAAATCCTGGCCGGGGCCGGGCTGCTGGTGTCGCGGCGCGACGGCCAGCGGGTGCATTACGCCGCCCCGGAGGCGGGCCCGGGCCGCGCGCTGCTCGACGCCCTGGCGCCGTTCCTGGAGCATCCGGCCCTGGAGGCCGACGTACGCGCCGCCGGGCAGGCCGTGGCCCGGCGGGCCGAGCGCACCGCCGCCTTCTTCGCCGCCCATGCCGGAGCCTGGGACGAGTTGCGCGACCAGTCCCTGGGCGGGTTGGACCTGGCCGGGGAGATTCTGGCGCGCCTGCCCGAGGGCACGGCCACGGCGGCGGACCTGGGCTGCGGCACGGGCGCCCTGCTGCGGGCCATGCGCCCCCGGGCCGGGCGGGTCATCGGGGTGGACAGTTCGCCCGAGATGCTCACCCGGGCGCGGCGGGCCTTCGGTGCGGCGGCCGACGGCGAGGCCCCCGGGGTCAGCCTGCGCATCGGCGACCTGGAGCACCTGCCCCTGGGCGACGGCGAAGCGGATTTCGCGGTGATGAGCCTTGCGCTGCATCACCTGCCCGTGCCGCGCCTGGGGCTGGCGGAGGCATACCGCGTGCTGGCGCCGGGCGGGCGGTTCGTCCTCGTGGATTTCGAGCCTCACGACGACGAAACCATGCGCGAGCGTTACGGCGACAACTGGCTCGGCTTCGACCCCGCGCGCGTGCAAGGCTGGCTTGCCGCCGCGGGACTGCATACCGACGAAACCGCCCGCTACCCCCTGCCCTCGGGCCTGACCCTGCGGCTGTACGGGGCGCGGAAACCTTCCCTGGAGGAACAACGATGACCGCTCAAGTCAAACCCGTGGACCCGGCCCTGGAATACAAGGTCAAAGACATGGAGCAGGCCGACTTCGGCCTGAAGGAAATGCAGCTTTCCGAGCGCGAGATGCCCGGGCTCATGCAGCTCATCGCCAAGTACGGCGACGAGAAGCCCCTGCGCGGCATGAAGATCATGGGCTCGCTGCACATGACCATCCAGACGGCCATGCTCATCAAGACCCTGCACGCCCTGGGCGCGGACCTGCGCTGGGCGTCGTGCAACATCTTCTCCACCCAGGACCATGCTGCGGCGGCCGTGGTCAAGGCCGGGCTGGCCAAGGTCTTCGCCTGGAAGGGCGAAACCCTGGAAGACTACTGGTGGTGCACCGAGCAGGCCCTGACCTGGCCCGACGGCTCCGGCCCGGACCTCATCGTCGACGACGGCGGCGACGCGACGCTGCTGGTACACAAGGGCGTGGAGGCCGAAAAGAACCCCGAGGTGGCCCGCCAGGCTACGGACAACAAGGAATTCCGCATCGTGCTGGCGCGCATCGCCGCCAGCCTCGAGGCCGCTCCCGGCAAGTGGACGGCCATCGCGAAGAAGATTCGCGGCGTGTCCGAGGAGACGACCACGGGCGTGCACCGGCTCTACCAGATGCAGCAGCGCGGAACGCTGCTTTTCCCGGCCATCAACGTCAACGACTCGGTGACCAAATCCAAGTTCGACAACCTGTACGGCTGCCGCGAGTCCCTGGCCGACGGCATCAAGCGCGCGACGGACATCATGATCGCGGGCAAGGTGGTCGTGGTGGCGGGCTATGGCGACGTGGGCAAGGGCTGCGCCCAGTCCATGCACGGCTTCGGCGCCCGGGTGCTGGTCACGGAAATCGACCCCATCTGCGCGCTCCAGGCGGCCATGGAGGGCTACGAGGTCACGACCATGGAGCGCGCCCTGGAAGAGGGCGACATCTTCGTCACCGCCACGGGCAACTACCACGTCATCACCGGCGAGCACATGCTGCGCATGAAGGACGAGGCCATTCTCTGCAACATCGGACACTTCGACTCCGAGATCGAAATGTCCGCCCTGGAGAACAACCCGGCCTGCCGACGCACGGAGATCAAGCCCCAGGTGGACAAATGGCTGCTGCCCTCGGGCCGTTCGATCATCGTCCTGGCCGAGGGGCGGCTGGTGAACCTGGGCTGCGCCACGGGCCACCCCTCGTTCGTCATGTCCAACAGCTTCACCAACCAGGTGCTGGCCCAGCTCGACCTGGCGAGGAACAGCTACGAGCCCTGCGTCATGACCCTGCCCAAGCACCTGGACGAGGAAGTCGCCCGGCTGCACCTGGAGCGCCTGGGCGTGACCCTGGAAACCCTGACCCCCGAGCAGGCCGAGTACATCGGCGTGCCCCTGGCCGGGCCCTACAAGCCGGACCACTACCGCTACTAGCCCCGGGCCGCGCCCGGATCATAAAAAGCCCCGGCGCGCGCCGGGGCTTTTGTTTTTGAGCGGCCAGCGGTGTTCCGCCGGGGTTAAAGCACCTTGAACACCCGCTCCCCGCCGCCGGGCCGCAGGACGTGGACCGAACAGGCGATGCACGGGTCGAAGGAATGCACCGTGCGCAGGATTTCCACCGGGCGCTCGGAATCTTCCACCGGGTTGCCCGTCAGGGATTCCTCCACGGGCGAGGCCTTGCCCGCCGCGCAGCGCGGGCCCAGGTTCCACGTGCTGGGCACGACCATCTGATAGTTGGCCGTGGTGCCGCCCTCGATGTTGATCCAGTGCGACAGGGCGCCCCGGGTCACGGCGCAAAAGCCCACGCCCCGGGCCTTGTCGGGCATGGTCCATTCCTTGTAAATCTCGACCTTGCCCGCCCTGGTCCGGGCCTCCAGGTCGTCCAGCCAGCCCTGCATCCGGTTCACCAGTTGCACGCTTTCCACCATGCGGCAGGCCGTGCGGCCCAGGGTCGAGAACAGGTTCTCGGGCTTGAGCTTGGAGGCGGCGAGCCATTCGTCCAGGCGCTGCACGGTGTCCTTCTCGCCTCGGGCGTAGGCCAGGGCCCGCCGGGCCAGGGGGCCGCATTCCATGGCCTCGCCCTTGTAGCGCGGCGCCTTGGACCAGGAATACTTCCCGTCCTCGTCGTAGCCCGTGTAGCTCGGCGCGGTAACGCCCTCGTAAGGGTGGCGCTCCGGCCCCGGCTCATACCAGCTATGGCTCACATGCTCCTTGATCTCGTCGGTATCCAGGTTTTCGACCCGCTTGAAGTCGCGGTTCCACAACACGCCCGAGGGGAAGAAGAAGTTCTTGCCCGTCTCGGGGTCGGGGAATTCGTCGAAGGCGAAGTAGTTGGACACGGCGCCGTAGCGGGCCACTTCGGGGTAGCGCCGCCCGAGCAGGAAGAGGTCGCCCTTGAAGTGGGTGTTGATGAACTCGCGGCACTCCTCGTAGAGCGCGCGGAACTCGGCCAGCCGCTCGGGGCGCAGGCTGTCGTAACAGGTCACCCCGCCGACCTGCATGGTCTGGGAATGCGGGTTCTTGCCGCAGAACACGGCCATGCCCCGGGCCAGCTTGAGCTGGACGCGCAGGGCCGTCAGGTAGTTCACGGCCATGACCATGTTCTCCTCGGGGGAGAGGCGGTAGGCCGGGTGGCCGCCCAGGAAGTAGGCGTTGGTCAGCCAGCCGAGCTGGCCGCCCTCCACGAACTTGCGCAGCCGCGTCTGGGCGATGAAGTACTCCCCTGGGTCGGTTTCCTTGCCCGCCAGTTCGGCCTGGAGCTTGGCGGCCGCCACGGGGTCGGCCTTCAAGGCGTCGGCCATGTCGAAGAAGTCCAGGGAGTGCAGGTGGTAGAAGTGGACCAGATGGTCATGGACGATGAGCGAGGCCAGGATGAGGTGGCGAATGAGCTGGGCGGCCGGGGGCGGAGTCAGGCCGATGGCGTCCTCCACGGCGCGGATGCTGGTCAGCGAATGGGTGGTGGTGCAGACGCCGCAGGCGCGCTGCACGTAGTTGTGGACATCCTGGGGCGGGCGGCCCTGAACGATCTGCTCCAGGCCCCGAAAAAGCTGGGTGCTGGAAAAGGCCTTGGAGATGACCCCGTCCTGCACGTCCACGCGGATCTTCAGGTGCCCCTCGATGCGCGTCACGGGATCGACGGTGATGGGGCCGGTGAATTTCTTGGTCGGCGTTGCCATGGCTGGGCCTCCTTATGCGCGCTTCTTCTCGCGGATGTCGGTGGAGAACGGGGCCAACTGGTCCCAGAAGTCAGGCTCGCTGCATCCGATGCACGGGCCGCCAGCGCGCACGGGCCAGTTGGTCTGGTTGAACAGCGCCGTGGGGCAGTTGTTGTAGGTCCAGGGCCCGCGGCAGCCGAGCTTGTGCAGGCACCAGCCCTCGCGGGCCTCGTCCGACGAGAAGCTCGGGGCGAACTCGCCCTTGTCGAAGTGCTTGCGGCGCTCGCACATGTCGTGGACCGTGCGGCCGTAGAACATTTTGGGCCGCCGCGAGCTGTCCAGGTCGGGCATGCCCTTGGTCAGCAGGTGGACCACCGTGCCGATGAAGTTGATGGGGTTGGGCGGGCAGCCCGCGATGTTGATGGGCGCGACGCCCACGGCGGCCAGGGCCTCGCCCACGCCCTTGGCCCCCGAGGGGTTGGGCGCGGCGGCCTGGATGCCGCCGAAGCTGGCGCAGGTGCCCATGGCGATGACGGCCTTGGCCCCGGCGGCCACGCGCGAGAACAGCGAGAGCATGGTCTCCCCGCCCACCTGGCCGTACAGCCCGCCGTCGCGGGTGGGGATGGCGCCCTCGATGGCGCAGACGTAGCCGTCGGGATTCTTCATGGCCGTTTCCAGGGCCTTGTGCGAGGCCTCCCCGGCGGCGGCCATGATGGTCTCGCAGTAGTCCATGGAGATGACCTCCATGATCAGCACGTCCACGAAGGGGTCCGCGGCGCGCAGCAGGGCTTCGGTGCAGCCCGTGCATTCCGCGCCGTGCATGTAGATCACCGAGGGCCGGCGCTTGCTTTCCAGGGCCCGGGCCACGGCGGGAGCCATGGACGCCTCCATGCCCATGGCCACGGCGACCAGCCCGCAGAATTTCAGAAACTCCCGCCGCGAGAAGCCTCCGGCCCCCCGCTCGCGGTCCATCAACATGGCGGCGATGCGTGCGCTTGAACTCATGGGAGCCTCCTTACTGCTTCTTGTGGCAGCCGTTGGTGCAGGACAGGGGCGGCATCTGACCCGTATCGCCCTGGCGGATCTTGCGGTGGCAGCCCAGGCAACTGTGGGTGCTGTCGTTGTGCCAGGCCAGGTAAAACCCCGTGTTGTCGTTGGGGTCGTCCTTGCTGTGGCACTGGGTGCAGCTCAGGAACTTGCCCAGATCCTTGTCCGACTCCTTGTGATGGCATTTGCGGCAGGCGTTGTAGACCGCGTGGAAACCGTGGGGGAACTCCACCTGCGGTCCGACCCATTGCGCCAGGGCCGCATTTTTCTCCGGCCGCTGGATTTGGATCTTTTCAGGCACATCATAGGCCAAGAGCACTGCGGGCAGCGCCAGGCACAACGCCAGCGCGACCAGGAATCCGTCAAACCTCCTCATGGTCTTTCCTCCGGATTGAGGTTTTCCGACCCTTGCACGATATACGATGGACGAAGTAAAACAAGCTGGGGTATAAAATATGTTTCCGTAACACGTGTAAGACGGGGTCGCGCGAAGAGGGCCGAACCGTAGCGGCGGGCAGCGAGGGGAAAGGGCAAAAGGAAAGGCCGCCCCGGCCTGTAGAGCCGGGGCGGCCTTGCATTGCCGCATATCCGGTCCGGGGAGCCCTCAGGGCCGCAGCGGGCCCACCGTGGACAGTATGCCCCGGTCCAGGCGCTCCATGAACTCCCGGCCCACGTCGGGGGTGCACATGATGTGACGGGCGGGGCCGTCCGGCAGATCGGCCAGGGGCAGCACGAGAAAGTCCCCATGCCGTTCCGCGCCGTTTTGCCCGGGCCATGGCCGCTCCCGGTCCTCGCCGATCTCGCCGGAGGGATCCAGCAGGGGCAATTCCTCGGGGGCCAGCAGCAGGTAGTCGAAGCGCCCGACGGCGAGCATGGCCAGCATCTGGTCCAGGGCCGTCGGGGCATCGGCCACCTGGGGCGCGAGGCGCGCGCGCAGCCCGTCGATCACCGCGCCGTAGGCATAGCCGCCCGGAACGCCCCAGACCAGCCCGGGCTCGGCGAAAACCTCCTCAAGGGTCGCCTTGCCCTCCAGGCGCGCCCGGTCGCGCCACGCGGCCACCAGCACCAGCGGCTGGCCCCGGTAGATGGGCACGGAGAACAGGGCGAAATCCTCGCGCTCGGGCACCTTGAACCACCCCACCGAGCACAACCTCCCGCCCTCGCGCATGCGGGCCATGATCCGCTTGGGCGGGGCGGACTCGTAGCCGACCTCCAGCCCGGCGGCCGAGAAGGCGTTGCGGGCGATGGCCAGCAGGAAGCCCCCGGGCTGGCCCTGGCTCGTGAAGTAGTACGGCGGGCGCTCGAAGTAGAGTACGGTCGCCTCGCGGAGCGGCCGGGCCGGGGCGGGCGCGGCGTGGCAGGCCAGCAGCGCCACGGCCAGCAGCAGGGGGAAAAACCGGTTTTTCATTGTCCGACGATAGAACCTGGGCGGCACGAATGCAAGGGGGACCATCCCGGGTGCGGGCCGGGGCTTGCGTTCCGCGCGCGGATGTGCTCCGGTGCCCCTGGTGCCGCCATGAAACGACTCGCCACGCTGTTCAACCGCTTCCTGTCCCGCAGCGACCCCGACGGGACGCACTACCACCTCTCGCGCCTGTGGCGCCACTGGCCGGAGGTGGTCGGGCCGGACATTGCCGCCCTGGCCCGGCCCGTGGGGCGCCGGGGCACGACGCTGCTGCTCGGCACCGAGGATCACATGGTCGCCCAGGAGCTGACCATGTACGCCCCGGCGCTGCTGGAGCAGGCCAACGCCTTCCTGGGCATGAATTTCTTTGACAAGGTTCGGGTGAACCTGTTAGGAGACCACGTTTCGCTGGACAGCATCGCGCCGCCCGAGCCAAGCGCGCTGCCGCGCCCGGGGCGACCCGGACGGCTGGGCGACCTGGCCGGACGGCTCGACCCCGCCTCGCCGGTGGCGAGGTGCTACGCGGCGTACCTGCGCTCCTTCGAGCCCGATGCGCCGGATACGACGACACCCCCCAAGGAGGACGAGATCATATGAGCGACGAACTCACCCTGGAAAGCCTTGCGCTCAAGAAGCCCCTGGACAAGATGACCCAGAAGGAACTGCGCGAGCTGTGCATGGAAAAGATTCCCATGATCACCGGCGCCTCCGGCATGACCAAGGAGGAGCTGCTGCCCGCCATCAAGGAAATCCTGGGCATTGAGGACGAGGTGGTCGAGGGCACGCCCTACAAGGACCAGATCCACGCCATCAAGCAGAGCATCCGCGCCCTGCGCGCCAAGAAGGGCGAAAGCTCCAACCGCAAGGAGCGCGAGATCCTGCGCCGCAAGATCAACACGCTGAAGAAGCGCACCCGGCGGCTGGCCCACGCCAACGCCTAGGCGCGGAAAAAATGATTTCCAGCGGGGTTGACAGGCCCGGTCCGAGTCTGTAAATCCCATCTTCCCAACGCTGGCGGATCGTCTAATTGGCAGGACGCTGGATTCTGGCTCCAGTAGTCTAGGTTCGAGTCCTAGTCCGCCAGCCAGCCAACACCTGTCCCCATCGTCTAGCCTGGTCCAGGACACCGGCCTTTCACGCCGGCAACAGGGGTTCAAATCCCCTTGGGGACGCCAGAAAATTCAAAGGGTTGCGATGCGAATCGCAACCCTTTTTCCGTTTCAGGACGGCACCCGGACGGCAAGGATTTCCGCAAGCCGTCAGGATGCCCCCTGCCTGAAGGCGCCCCGGGAGGCCGCGCCGGGCTCCGCCCGGCGGCTCATTGCAGCTACACGAAGCACCCCGCAAGACACGGATCGTGGTCGAGCATGGCCTGGAATTCCGGCAGGCAGTCGCGGGTGGACAGGACGGTGAAGAAGTCGTCCTTGACGCCCGGGGCGGCGGCCAGGGCGGCCAGCCACTCCTCGCGCACGAAGGGGTCGGCGCGGATGGCGTCCCAGAAGCCGGTGGCCTGGAACAGCCGGTCCACGGTGTCGGCCTGCTGGCCTTGCAGGCGGCAGGTGACGTAGGTCGCCAGGCCGACTTGCAGGCCATGCAGGCGCGGGCGGGCGCAGAGGGCGTCCAGGGCGTGGGAGATGAGATGCTCGCTGCCGCTGGTGGGCCGCGACGAACCGCAAATTTCCATGGCGATGCCGTTGAGCATCAGCGCGGTGGCCAGATGGGTCAGGCCCTGGACCGTGAAGGCCGGGTTGTCCAGGAACTGGCGCACCGTGGCGTCGGAAAGCAGCGCCGCCAGATCCTCCACGGGCTCGCCCCGGTGGTGGAAGGCCAGCTTCCAGTCGAACACCGCCGACAGCTTGGACACCAGATCACCCACCCCGGAGAGCCACAGGATGCGCGGCGCGCCCAGGCAGACCTGCACGTCGACCACAATCCCGTGGGGCAGCGCGGCGGCCAGGGAGCGCCGCCGTCCGGCGATGGTCAGGCTGGCCTGCGGGCTGCAAAAGCCGTCGTGGCTGAGCGCCGTGGGCACGGCGAAATAGGGGCGCCGGGCCAGGAAGGCGAGGTATTTGGCCGCGTCCAGGGCCTTGCCGCCGCCCAGGCCCACCAGGGCCTGGGCCGCACCGGGCAGTCGGGCGAACAGCCCCGCCACGCCCTCGAAATCGTTGTCCGCGATTTCCAGCCACTGGAGAATTTCCACGCCCTCGCGGGCCAGCCCCTCCCGGGCGACGGCCTCCACGGCCGCCGGAAGCCCGGCGCTGGCCGCCACCACCACCCGCAAATGCCCGCCCCGGCGCAGGTACAGCCCCAGGCGCTCCAAAGCGCCGCCCTTGATGCGCACAAGGCCCGGGATGGTAATGCTCGGGGACAGGATCATGGGCGCACTCTCCAGCGGAAAAGGGGGAACCGGGGACGCGGCCACTCCCGGCCCGTGCGCCGTCTGGGCGCCGCCATGGCGCCGGGAGCCGGTGCCCCCGGCGGGAGGGAGCCGCACGACGGCGCGGGGCACGCCGCCGGGGGCACAAGCCGACAGCGCGGCGCCGCCGGGGGTCACCGCGCCGCCCGTCGAGAATCAGGCCTTGGCGTAAGGCCGCACGGAGATCACCGGGACCGGGCAGGTCTTGATGATCTGGTCGGCCACCGAGCCGAAGACGATGCTCTCCAGGCCCTTGTTGCCGTGGGTGCCGACCACCACGATGTCGGCCTTGTGCTCGGCCACGGCCGTCAGAATCTCCCGCGCCGGATCGCCCATGATGACCATGCCCTGGACCTCCTGGCCTTCCAGGGAGTTCAGGCAGTCCTCCATGTTCACCCGGGCGCCGTTGATGATCTCGCGCTCGAAGCCCGTGATGTAACCCGCCGAAACCTGGAAATCGCTGTAGCGGCCCATGTCGGGCACCACGTGCACCAGCAGCACTTCGGCGCCGATCCGCCGCCCGAAGGCCGCCGCCCAGCCCGCCACCTTGGCGGTGGCGTCCGAGAAGTCCACGGCGCACAGTATCCGCTTGATCTCTCTCATGCTTCCCTCCGTCTCTGGGGGGGGTGACGCCCGCCGCGCAGCCCGGGCCCGTGTCCGGGCGCGGGGGCTTTGAGTCCAAAGTAAGTCGCCCGGGGCATCCTGTCACCTGGGAAATGCGCCCGGCAGGCCCCCAGGGCACCGGACGCAAGCGGGGGCCCCGGCAGCGCCGGGGCCCCCGCCGAAAGGGCCTCTCCCGGGGCGGCCTACCAGCCGCGCTGGGTGATGATCTCCTGGATCTTCTCCTGGTCCTGCTTCTCCAGCAGCACCAGCTTCTTGGCGCTGGCCCGTTCGATACGCTCCATGAGCGTGCCGAAATTGGCCGGCTTTTCCAGTACGTCCAGGGCGCCCAGGCGCACGGCCTGAATGCCCTTGTCCACCGAGGCATGGCCCGTGAGCAGGATGACCTGCAACTCCGGACGGTCCTGCTTGATGGCCCGCAGGAACTCGATGCCGTCCATGCCGGGCATCTTGAGATCCAGGACGATCACGTCCACCGGGGCCGTGCGGGCCAGTTCCAGGGCCTGCCCGGGGTCGGAGGACGCGGTCACGTCCAGCCCCCGGCCCTGCATGCGCTCGGACAAAACGTCCAGGAATTCCTTCTCGTCGTCGACAAGCAGCACCTTCTTGTTCATGGCGCCTCTCCTTTGGGATGTAGTCTCAAAATGTTGCGGGCAAATGGGCCAGTGTCAGACGCAAGGCGCCGTCCTGCCCGGTGCAGCGCGCGCCCAGGGCCGCCAGCAGGGCGCCCGCCTCGGGGCCCTCGGGTGCGGCCAGGGGCGCTCCGGCTCCGGAAAACGACACGACCGCGCCGCCGGGCGCCTGCTCCACGGCCAGTTCCACCCGCCCGGGCCCGGCGGCCAGGGCCGCGCGCAGGCACAAATCCAGGGCCTGGGCCAGCAGGAAGGGCCGCGAGGACAGGGACACCTCCCCGCCCGGGGCCAGGGCCAGCTCCACCTGGGCCTGGGAGGCCTGACGGCGGTGCAGGGCCAGGGCCAGGGCCACCTCGCCGCGCAGCTCCACCGGCCGCCGGGGCACGTCGGGCAGATGGGCGAAACAATTCAGGGCGCCCAGCACGGCGTTGGCGCCCTGCACGTGGCGGGCGATGCGCTCCATGCCCTGGGCCAGGCGCGCGGGGTCCAGGGGCTGGCCGCGCTGGGCCAGGGCCGCCAGGTCCTGCATCAGCCCCGCATTCTCGTTGATCATGGCCAGGGAATTCTTCAACTCGTGGGACACCCCGGCGCACATGCGCCCGAAGTATTCGAGTCCCGTGGGCCCCAGGGTCCGCCAATCCAGATCCGCGCTCACGGCTTTTGCCCTCCCGGGCCGTTCGCGGCCCCGACGATGCGCGCGAAGGTTTCCATCAGCACCTCGATGCCCACGGGCTTGACCAGATAGGCCTCGCCCCGGGCGGCCCCGGCGGCGAAGTCCAGCTCCGAGCCGTGGCCGGTGAGGAACACGGCGCGCAGGTCCGGTTGCAGTTCGCGCAGCTTCTGGTGCAGCTCCAGGCCGCCCATGCCGGGCATCTTCACGTCCAGCACGGCGATGTCGTAGGCCGTGGCCCGCGCCAGCTCCAGGGCCTGTTCGGCGGACACGGCATAGTCGGCCCGCACGCCCCGGAAGCCCAGGCGCTCGGCCAGGGCGCAGACCAGCTCGTGCTCGTCGTCCACTAGCAATACTCGCATGATGCCTCTTCCTCCTGCCCGCAGCGGGCGGGCAGGGTAATGGTGAAGGTCGTGCCCCGGCCGATCTCGCTTTGGACCTCGATGTTCCCGCCGAGCTTGCGCACCAGCCCGTAGGTGATGGACAGGCCCAGGCCCGTGCCCCCGGTGCCGCGCTTGGTGGAGTAGAAGGGCTCGAAGATGCGCTTCTGATCCTCGGAGCGGATGCCGCAACCGTCGTCGCGCACCAGGATGCGCAGGCGTCCGGGGTCGGGGCTGTCGGCGGCGATGCCCACGTGCCCGTTGTCCGCCACGGCCTGGAAGGCGTTGTTCACCAGGTTCAGCAGGATCTGCTGCAACTTGCCCCGGTCGCACTCGAACTCCGGCAGCCCCGGGGCCACGTCCACGGCGATGTCCACGCTGCGGTACTCGGCCTCCTTGCGCAGGAAGGAAAGCACCTCCTCGATGACCTCGCCCATGTTGATGCGCTCCACGCGGACGTTGATGTGCCGCGCGAAGCCCAGCAGATGTTTGGTGATATTGCCGCAGCGTTCCACCGAGCGGGCGATTTCGTCGGCCAGGCCCAGCAGTCGGGCGGGGTCGAGGTCGTCGCGGCGGTAGGTCAGCAGGTCCTTGAGCAACCCGGCCTTCTCGCCGATGACCGCCAGGGGATTGTTGATCTCGTGGGCCACGCCCGCGGCCAGCCGCCCGATGGAGGCCATCTTGTTGGCGTGCTCGGCGTGGTGCAGGGCCACGAAGCGGTTGCGGTCGGCCTGGAACACGAGGTTGACCAGGAAGGTCGCCACCGCCGTGACCACCAGCAGGATGACCATGATGCTGGCCACCAACAGCCAGACCATCTGGAAGCGGTTGTCGTACCACGAAGCCATCAGTTCGTCACGCGACTTGACCACCATCAGAATGAACGGGGAGTTGGGCACGTAGGCGTAGCCGATGGTCTGCTCGCGGTCGCCCTCGCCGTGGTCCATGATCTCGGTATACTCCGAGTAGGGCGGCACGGGCAGGTCCACGGCGTCGAGCACGGCGCCGTGATGGCGCGAGGGCGTCTGGAGCACGCCCTCGGCGTTGATGATGAACGAATCGCCGCCCGTCAGCAGGTCCAGCCCGGCCAGGTTGTTGAACCGGTCGGTGTCCAGGGTGGCGCGCAGCACGAAGAACCCGCCGTCCGGCAGAACCTGGCGCACGGCCACCACCAGGTGCGGCACGTTGCGGAAGCCCAGGAACACGTCGCTCACGTAGCTGCCTTCGGCGGCCACATGGTCGAACCACTTCTGGTCGCTGTAGTCGCGCCCCAGCAGGTTGTAGGGGCCGACGTAGGCCTGCTGCACGCCGCTCGCGTCGATGAGCCCCAGGTCCACGAACCCGCCGTGGCTGCGCTTGAGGTTGTGCAGCAGTTCGCCCAGAACCTTGGGGTCGTGCAGGGACTCGGGGCTGCGGTCCTGGAGCACGAAGGACAGCACGCTGGCGCGCTCCTCCAGGTAGAAGGACACCGCCCGCCGCGCGTTGGACACGATGCGCGAGGTGCGCAGCCGGACCTCGGCCTCCACGGCGCTGCGCGTCACCTGGTAGTCGATGAGCGTCATGGCCGTGAGCGGCACCAGGGCCGTGAGCCCCGTGAGCACGATGGCCAGTGCCCAGGCGCGGCGGTAGTTGAACAGGCTGCGCTCGGGGGCCGAATCCCGGGGGTGCAGCCAGAAGCGCGGTGCGATGAAGTCACGAAGCGGCATGGCCGTTCCTGCTCCGGGGCGGGCCCTAGCGGGCCCGGTTGCGGATCTTCTCGTGGGCCTCGTGCAGCGTGCGGCTCAGCACCTCGATGTCCACGGGCTTTTGCAGGTAGGCAAAGGCCCCCAGGCTCATGCAGGTGTCGCGGTCCTGGGCAGAGCCGTGGCCGGTGAGGATGATGACCTCGATGCCGGGGCTCTCGCGCTTGACGCGGCGCAGCACTTCGATGCCGTCGATGCCGGGCATCTTGAGGTCCAGGATCATGACCTCGGGTTCGTCGGTGCCGACCATGTTCAGCGCCGACTCGCCGTCGTAGACCACATGCGAGCCCACGTCGCGCAGGGACAGCCGCTCGGACAAGGTCTGCACGAACTCGCGCTCGTCGTCCACCAGCAGGACCTTGGACGGCATCTCGAAGTCCACCTTGCGGTAGATGTCGGTCTGGTAGAACCCGCTGCCCACGCGGACCTCCACTGCTCCGACCCCCGGCACGCGCGCGGCCTCGGCGCGCAGTTCCTCTTCCAGGCGCGACAGGAGCATGACGTTCTTGTTGATGGTCAGGATGACCGTGCCGCCCTTGGCGTCCACGGCCACGTCGTGGCCCTCGCCCACCAGATGCACGCCCACGCGCGCGGCCAGGGCGAAGTCCTCCGCGGCCCGGCGCGAGGCGTCGGTGGTGCGCACGGCGTCCTTGGCCAGGTTCTCCAGGATCAGCCCGGCGGCCCCGGCGGGGTCCACGTCGTTCATGGGGATGAGAATGTCGTACAGCCCGGCGCTCCAGGGGTCCTTGTTCTGGAACACGGCGTCCACCCAGGCGGCGCAGTCCTCGTCGGACTGGCGGATGGTCCGCAGGGCGTCCTTCTCGACCACGCCCAGGGCCAGGGCGGCGTCCAGGCGGTGGCGGATGTCGGCGATGAGGCACACGCGCAGGGCGTGGGTCACGGCGCCGGGCACCAGCAGGCCGGCAAAGCCGTCCAGAAGCAGGTCGTCGTCCTGCAGGGCCCGGGCCGTGGCCAGCCGCAGCCAGGCCACGGCGCGCTCCTTTTCGCGGTTGAACTTGTTGAAGACCGAGGTCCGGGCCGTGAGCGCCCGGGCGATCTTGTCGCGCGAGAGGCCCGACAGGGCCTGGGCGCTGTCGATGATGGCCGCGTCGCCGACCACCGTGTAGCCCGTGGAGGTCCGCAGGCTCTCGACCACCTCATCCTTGCCGCAGAACGTGCCGCTCATGATGCTGATGACGGACATTGGGGTCTCCTTAGATGTTGTAGCACACGGTGGTCAGGGGGCAGCGCTTCTCGTCGGCCCCGACGTGCGCGCTCTGGTGCACGGCGCGCAGGGCGCCCTCGGTGGAGGCGAAAAGGTGATCCTGGCCGATTTTCTCCAAAAGGTGCGTGCGCCGCAGCACCTCCATCACCGCCTCGTTGACGCCGGACAGGGACACGTCCACCCCCCCCTGGCGGCAGCGGGCGATGAGCAGCGACAGCGTCTCCTCGCCCGAGGCGTCCATGTCGTTGATGCCGCTGGCCACGAGCACGATATGGCGCAGGTCCGGCTTCAGGGCCATGCGCTCGGTGATCTGGTCTTCCAGGAAGCTCGCGTTGGCGAAGAACAGCGGCCCGTCGAAGCGGACCACGTCCACGTAGGCGCATTCCATGAGCGAGTATTCCTTGGCGCAGCGCAGGGCGGCGTCCTCGGCCATGGCCAGGGAGCTGACCCGGGGCCGCATGCTCTTGTACAGGAACACGCCCAGGGACAGGACCACGCCGACCATGATGCCCTTGTCCAGGTGCGGGGCGAAGGCCAGGGTGGCCACGAAGGAGATCACCGAGATGATCCCGTCGTAGCGCTGGGCCTTCCAGGCGTGGATGAAACCCGAGGCGTTGATGAGCCCGATGACGGCCATCATGATCACCGCCGCCAGCACGGACTGGGGCAGGTGGTAAAGCAGCGGGGTGAAGAACAGCAGCACCAGCACGACCATGACGCTGGTGAACACGCTGGACAGGCCGGTGACGGCGCCCGCCTGAAGGTTCACCGCCGAGCGCGAAAACGAGCCCGAGGTCGGGTAGCTGCGGGTCAGGGCGCCCAGGATGTTGGCCAGCCCCTGGCCGATGAGTTCCTGGTTGGGGTCCAGGCGCTGGCCGGTCTTGGCGGCCATGGCCTTGGCGATGGAGATGGCTTCCATGAAGCCCAGCAGGGAGATGATCGCCGCGTAGGACAGCAGGTGGGCCACGATGCCCAGGTCGAACTTCGGCACGGCCAGGGCGGGCAGGCCCTTGGGGATGGAGCCGACCACGGCGCCGCCGCCCATGGCCGTCAGCCCGGCCACGTCCAGGGGCTTGTTGCCGACCTTGAGCCGCCAGGTGCGGCCGTCGTCCCGGGCCCCGGCGGGCACCTCGCCCAGGGGGAAAAGCTCCAGGGCGTCGCCCTCGCCCACGCCGGCGAAGAGCATGGCCCGCAGCGCCTCGCGCTGCTCGTGGGCCACCTCGCGGGCCAGTTCGATGTCGTGGTTGGTCTTGAGCAGGTCGTGTTCGGCGTCGTTGGCGGCGTCGAAGTCGTGGGCCTCGCGGGCCTGGCCCAGGGCCAGGGACAGCTCCGCGCGCCGGGCCGAAAGGTCGGCGATGCGCACGGTGGCCTCGTTGAAGGTCTCCACGGCCTGGTGGGCCTCGGGGCTGCGCACGGCGTCCAGGGGCACCCTGGCGTCATGCTGGAAGCCCACGACCCAGGAGATGACCGTAGTCAGCGCCACGGCCACCAGGACGTTGGGAATCCTCGGGTTGAGCCGCCGCAGGAAGAACATGACCCCGAAGGCCAGGGCGCCCAGGGCCAGTGTGGGCCAGTGGGTGTAGTGCACGGCGGCCTGGACCACGCGGATGATCGTCTCGTAGTGGTGCTCGGCGCTGTCCACGGTCACGCCGAACATCTTGGACAACTGGCTGGAGGCGATGATCAGGGCCGCGGCGTTGGTGAAGCCGTTGACCACCGGGTGGGACAGGAAGTTGACCACCAGCCCCAGGCGCAGCACGCCCAGGGCGAGCTGGAACACGCCGACCAGCAGCGCCAGGAGCACGGCGTAGGCGATGTAGCCCTCGCTGCCCGCGGTGGCCAGGGGCTCCAGGCTCGCGGCGGTCATGAGCGAAACCACGGCCACCGGGCCGGTGGCGAGCTGGCGGCTGGAGCCGAACAACGAGGCCAGCATGGGCGGCAGGAAGGAGGCGTACAGCCCGTAGTAGGGCGGCAATCCGGCCAACTGGGCATAGGCCATGCTCTGGGGGATGAGCACCAGGGCCACGGTGACGCCGGCCACGGCGTCGAGCTTGAATTTCTCGGCCCCGTACCCCCGGAACCAGTCGAGGAAGGGAAAAATTCTGGTGAGCATCACACGTCCGTCCTTGATGAAAGGGATTGGGTCAGGATCTTGCGCGCCGAGGCGACCATCTCGTCGAACAGCGCGCCCGCGTCGTAGAGGTTGTAGGTCTTGAACCGCGCCAGGCCGTCCACCATGGTGAACAGGATCATGGCCACCTTGCGCTCGCGGACCTCGGCCACGGAACCATCGGCCCGGCCCAGGGCCACGGCCTGCTCGAACAGCTCGATGAAGCAGTTGTAGATGGCTTCGAGCTGCTCGCGGCAGATCTCGTTCTCGCGGGCCAGCATGTAGGGGTAGTGGCGGTGCAGGAGCAGGAAGGCATCCTCCATGACGCCGGAAAGATAGAGGTAGAACCCGAGCAGGCCCTCGACCTTTTCCAGCCCGCTGGCGTAGGCCTGCACGCGCTCGTGCTCCTCGAAGTGGCGCAGCACCTCGCGGCGCACCTCGCGCAGCACCTCCAGCAGCAGGTCTTCCTTGCTCCCGAAGTGGTAGAAGATGGTGCTCTCGGCCACGCCGGTGGCCTTGGCCAGCTCGGCGGTGCTCGTGTCGGCGAAGCCCTTGTTGGCGAAAAGGCGCAGCGCCGCGAAGAGGATCTTCTCTTTCTTGGTCATCGTCGCTCCCCATACAACTGAGTACTCACTCAGTCTCTTTCCCTTTCCTTTACCCGGGGTGACAGACCTGTGTCAATAGACTTTGTGCAAAAATTATCTCTTTGAACATCAGCACGTTAAGCTGTTATGGGCGGTCAACTCCCCCAGGGGGTCGCAAAAAGCCGAGTGAACACTCAGTCTCGTTTTCCGCACAGAGGACCGTGCGCCCCCGGGGCCATGCGGGAGGGGGCGGGCCCGAAGCTCCGGCGTGCGTATCCGGACGGTATCCGCGCATTGCCTCTTACAGGCGCAGCCGGGATGCCGCCCCGGGCGGCATCGCCTCGACCGGTGCGCATTCCCCCAGGCGCGGACGAAAGGTCCAGAGGGGCCGAAGAAATGACCGGAGAGCCGGGGCCGCGCAGGCCGGTGCGCCCGGGCATTTCCGGCGCGCCACCCTTGGGGAACGGACTTGCGGCAAAGCCTTTCTTCTCCCCTTCATCTTCTTCGCCCTTTCCTGTAAGACGACTGAAAATCGACCCCCCACTCCACGGACAAGGACGACCATGGGTGAACGGCACACGCCCCACGAAATCCTGCACGACGAACTGACCGCCCTGCGTCACGAGGCGGCCCGGCTGCGCGAGGAGCTGGACCGGCTGGGCGCCAGCGAAAGCCGCTTCCGCCGCCTGTTCCATGGGGCGCCCCTGCCCTGCATGGTCCTGGACACCACGGGGCGGGTCATGGAAATCAACGCCGCCGGAGCCCAGGCCCTGGGCTGGGCGCCCGCCGAGGCCCAGGGGCGCCCCGTGACCGATTTCCTGGCCCGGGAGAACGGCCCCAGCCTTGCGCGGCGCCTCGAAGCCCTGGCCCGGACCCTGACCGGAACGACGCGCGGCCTGAAAACTGCCCTGCGCCACAAGGACGGCAGGCTGCTGCCCGTGATGCTGGACGCCCGGATGGAGCCGGGAACCGACACCGACCCGACCCTGATCCTGTGCACCTGGCGCGACCTGCCCGGCGAACGCACCGTGGACCCCTCGGAGTCCCGCTTCCGGCGGGTGCTCGAACAGGTCCAGCTCATCGGCGCATCCCTGGACGCCCGGGGTCGGCTGATCTTCGCCAACAACTGTCTCCTGACCCTGACCGGCCGGCCCGGCGCGGACATCCTGGGCCGCGACTGGCTGTCCGCCTGCATCGCCCCCCAGAACCAGGACGCCGCGCGCGACGCCTTCCAGCGGACCATGACCGGCGAAAACGCCTGGGAGTACGTCGTCTACGAGGCCGCGCTGCTGACCCGCAACGGCCGCACCCTCGACGTGGGCTGGACCAACGTGCCCGTGCGCAACGGCCAGGGGCGGATCATCGGCGTGAATTGCGTGGGGTTGGACATCACCGAGCGCAAACGGGCCCTCACCGCCCTGCACGAAAGCGAAGGCCGCTTCCAGGCCCTGTTCGCCGGGTCGCCCCTGGGCATCTACCTGCTGCGCCTGGAGCCCGACGACACCCTGGTCCTGCTGGCCGCCAACCCCGCGTCCAGCCGCATCATGAACCGCGACAACTCCCGGCTTGTGGGCCTGCCGGTGCACCAGGCCTTTCCCTACGCCGTCGGCAGCATTCTCGTGGAGCACTACATCCGCCTGGCCCGCGACGGCGGCGCCTGGAGCCTTGCGCGCTACGAACAGCACGCCGAGGGCCGGACGATGTTCTTCGACATCCACGCCTTCCAGACCGCTCCCCGGCACGTGGCCGTCATGTTCCAGGACGTGACGGCCCAGGTCCACGCCTCGGACGCCCTGCGCGAAAACGAAGCCCTGTACCGCAGCCTGTTCGAGAACTCGGCCGCGGGCATCTTCCTCGTCGGCCCCGACTGCGTCGTGCGCGAGGCCAACTCCCTGGCTTGCGAAATGCTCGGCTACGGCCGCGACGAAATGCAGGGCATGCATGCTCGGGACATCCTGACCCCGGCCAGCACGGCGACCATTTCCCCGGAAGATGTCGCCCACAAGGCTCACCAGACCGGGCGCCCCATCTCCCACCAGCGCGAATACAACCGCAAGAACGCACCGCCCCTGCCCGTGGAGTCCCACGTCCGCGCCGTGGACGACCGGGGCCACCACATGGTCATGTTCCAGGACATTTCCGCCCGCCTGCGGGCCCAGGCCGCCCTGACGGACTTCCGCCGCCTGGTGGAGGCCATGGCCGACAACATGGCCGACCTGCTCTGGGCCAAGGACCTGGAAGGCCGCTTCATCTTCGCCAACAGGGCCTTCCGCGAAAAGCTGCTCTGCTGCGACGACGAAGAGGTGTTGGGCCGCACGGACGAATACTTCGCCGTCCGCAACCGGACCCTGGGCCGGGCCTGCACCTTCGGCCCGGGCTGCATGGAAAGCGACCGGGCCGTGCTGGCCGCCCGCCAGCCGACCCGCTCCGTGGAGGAGGGGCTCGTGCGCGGCGCCTATCTCTGCCTGGAGGTGGTCAAGTCGCCGCTGTTCGACGACCAGGGCACGCTCATCGGCACCGTGGGCTCCGGGCGCGACATCACCGCCCAGCGCCAGGCCGACGCGGCCCTGCGCGACAGCCGCACCCTGCTGGAGGAAACCCTGCGCCTGGGCGGCATGGGCGGCTGGGAACTGGACGTGGCTTCAGGCGTCCTGACCTGGACGGCCTCGGAATACGCCACCTACGGCCTGGACCCCGGAGCCCCGCCCCCCAGCCCCGAAGTTTTCCTGCGCACCATCGTCCACCCCGAGGACCGCGAGCGCATCCACCGGGAACTGGAAGAGGCCGTGCGCGCCAACAGCACGCTGGAAAACGAATTCCGCATCGTGCGCACCGACGGCGAGGTCCGGCTGGTCCACGCCGTGGCCCGGCCCGCCCTGGGCCCGGACGGCACCGTGGCCCGCGTCCAGGGCGTGACCCGCGACGTGACCGAGGAACGCGCCGCCGAGCAGGCCCTGCGCCAGGCCAAGGAGGAGGCCGAACGCGCCGCACGCTCCAAGGGCGTGTTCCTGGCCAACATGAGCCACGAACTGCGCACGCCGCTCAACGGCATCTTCGGCATGCTCCAACTGGCCCTGACCACCGAGCTGGACGACGAGCAGCGCGACTACCTGGAAACCGCCCTGGCCACGGGTCGCAGCCTGCTCACGGTCATCAACGACGTGCTCGACTTCACCCGCCTGGACGCCGGGTTCCTGGACGTGGTCCACGAACCCTTCGACCTCCTGCGCGCGGTGACCCTGGTCATGGACAACTTCCGCCCCGAGGCCAAGGACAAGGGCATCGCCCTGGCCGTGCGCCCCGCCCCCGGCACCCCCGCCGTGCTGGTGGGCGACGAGGCCCGGCTGCGCCAGATCCTGTTCAACGTGATCGGCAACGCCGTGAAGTTCTGCCCCGAGGGCGAAGTGGCCCTGGAAATCGCGGCCATGCCTTCCGCCCACGGGCGCCCCCGGCTGCTGTTCGTCGTGCACGACACGGGCATCGGCATCCCCGAGGAGCACCTGTCCACCATCTTCGAGGCCTTCACCCAGGTGGACAGCGCCTACACCCGCCGCTACAAGGGCACCGGCCTGGGCCTGGGCATCGTCAGGCGCCTGGTGGCGCTGCTGGGCGGCACCCTGTCCATCGCCAGCGCCCCGGGCGAAGGCACCGCCGTGCACTTCTGCCTGCCCTTCGACCTGCCCGGCGAACAGGCCGACGCCGCGCCCGCAACCGCCCAGGCACCCCGGCCCCGGCCCCTGATCCTGCTGCTGACCGAGGACGAAGCCGTGAACCTCATGGCCGCCAAGCGGCTGCTCGAAAAGCAGGGCCACACCGTGCACACCGCGCGCACCGGGATCCAGGCCGTGGAGGCCGTGCGCGCGCGCGACTTCGACTGCGTGCTCATGGACATCCAGATGCCCGAGATGGACGGCCTGGAGGCCACTGCGCGCATCCACGCGCTGCGCCCCGGCCTGCCCGTGGTGGCCATGACCGCCCACGCCATGGAGGGCGACCGCGACCGCTTCCTGGCGGCGGGCATGTGCGCCTACGTGGCCAAGCCGGTGAACATGGAAGAGCTGGAAGGAGTGCTGGAGGCCCTGCGCGCGGCTAGCCCGCAAGGCATTGGGCGTTCAGGCGCTTGACGAAGACCTCGCCCGTGTGCGTCAGGAAAAGCAGCTTGCGGCCCCTGTCTCCGCCCACGTCCGAGGCGACCACGCGCAGCCGTTCGTCGGCCAGGGTCTCGAAGGCCGCCAGTACGTTGCGCCGCCCGACCCCGAACTGCTCGGCAAACATGGCGTTGGCCCCGCCGAAAACCTTGCACACCAGGTTCGACCGGCGCACCCCCTGGCGCAGAAGGGCCCGCGTCAGGCGGCGGATGGAATCGTCCACGAACTTGAATTCCCGGCTCGCCGCCACATCCTCGCCCGACAGGGGCATCAGCGCGTGGAACACCGCGCCCCACCCCGTGGCCGGGCAATGGAACGTCACCGCCACGCACGAGCCGAGCACCGTGGCCACGGCCAGGGGCCGCTGGGAAAGCACCGCCTCGCTGACCCCGAGCTGGCGCAACTGCACTCCGGGATGCCGGTCCAGAAGCTCGCGCATCACGGTTCGCCGTCCAGCGGGGTGCTCATAAGCCCCATGTTGCCCAGCATCTCGAAGAGGATGGCCCGGTCGAAAGGCTTGGTCACGTAGGCGTCGGCGCCGCACTCGTATTGGGCCTTCACCATGTATTCCGAATCGCTCACGCAGGTCAGCATGATGATCCGGGGCCGGTCCTCGTAGGCCACGTTCTCGTCGTCCAGGAGGTCGCGGATGCGCCGCGTGGCCTCCAGACCGTCCATTCCGGGCATCATGATGTCCATGAACACCACGTCGTAGCCCGCCCCGCCCAGGCTCGCCCGGACCCTGTCCACGGCCTGGGCGCCGTCCGCCGCCTCGTCGCAGGCGCCCACGCCCTTGAAAAAGGCCTTGAGCAGAAAACGCAACGAATCGCTGTCGTCCACGATCAGTATCCTGAGCACGGCAGTCCTCCCCTTGCGTCGTGAGTCCCGGAGCCCGGATCTAGGCCAGCACCCAACGTGAAAAACGGTCAAAAGCTTCCTCGAGTTCCGGCTCCGCCGCCCCGTAGGACAGGCGCAGATGCCCCTCGCCGCCGAGCCCGAAGGTCGAGCCCGGGATGGTAATCACCCGCGCCTCGCGGATAAGCCGCTCGGCCACCTGCCGCGAGGGCTCGCCGGTCCGGAGCATCCGGGCCATGACGTAGAACGCCCCGGCCGGGCGCACGTACTCCACGGCCCCGGACAGCGCGTCCAGCCGGGCGCAGGCCAGCTCGCGGCGCGCCGCCAGCGCCTCGCGCATGGCCGTGAACACCTCCTGCGGGCCCAGAAGCGACGCCAGGGCCGCATGCTGGGCCACCGTGGGCGCGCAGATGGCCGTGCAGTCGTGGACCTTGAGCATCTGGGCCATGATCGGCGCGTCGGCCCAGGCATAGCCCACCCGCCAGCCCGTCAGGGCAAAGCGCTTGGAAAAGCTGTTCACCAGCACGCAGCGCCCGGCCAGCTCCGGCAGCGCGGCCACGCTCGGCGGCATCGGCCCATCGTACACCAAAGCGTCGTAGGTTTCATCCGTTATCACGTATAAATTATGCCGCACGGCCACGGCGGCCAGGCCGCGCAACTCCCGTTCCCCGAAAACCGCCCCCGTGGGGTTGCACGGGTTGCTGAACAGGATCGCCCGGGTGCGCGGCGTCACCGCCGCCTCCAGGGCCGCCACGTCCAGCCCCCAGCCCGGCCCGGCGGGCACCGGAACCGGCACCCCGCCCGCGAGCAGCACCTGCTCCACGTGCGAGGCATAGGCGGGCGAGGGCATGAGCACCTCGTCGCCCTCCTCCACCAGCGAGAGCACTGCGCACAAAAGCGCTTCCATGGCGCCCACGGTGATGGCGACCTCGGCGCGCGGGTCCACGCGCAGGCCCTTTTCACGCGTGAGCAGCTCGGCCACCGCCTCGCGCAGGGCGGGCATGCCCGGTTGCAGCGAATACTTGCCCGCCGCGTGGTCCTCGCGCAGCGCCCGGCAGACCGCGTCCGTCACGTGCTCCGGCGTGGCAAAGGACGGCACCCCCTGCCCCAGGGACACGCACCCGCCGACCTCGGCGGCGATCATCGGCATCAGCTTGGTCTCCGAAATGCGAATCCGCCCCACCCGGCGGCTGAACGACATACCCATGATCATGACCTCGCTTGCGGTTGACGTTGCTGTCCGGCGGAGACGGGGAAGACCCGTTTCGCGCCGAAAAAGGAGAGGGGCCTCCTCCCGCCTCTTCGCGCACTCCCCGCGCCCGCGTCGCTACGCGAACACCTTGCCGGGGTTGAGGATCAGCCCGGGGTCGAAGGTGTCCTTGAGGGCGCGTTGCAGGGCCATGGAGGCCGGGGGCAGTTCCAGGGGCAGGAAGCGCTGCTTGGCCCGGCCGATGCCGTGCTCGCCGCTCATGGTGCCGCCCATGGCGACCACGAGGCGCAGCAGCTCGGTGATGCAGGCCTCCACGGCGTCTTCCACGCCCAGGGGGGCCGAAATGTTGATGTGGATGTTGCCGTCGCCCGCATGGCCGAAGGCGTAGATGGTCAACCCGTGGCGCTGCTCCAGGCCGGGCAGCACCTCGACGAAGGCCGCGATGCGCGCCAGGGGCAGCACCACGTCTTCGGGCACATAAATGGGGGCGGCGTCGTGAATACGCAGGGAAACCTGGCGACGGACGTTCCACAGCGCGGCGCGGCGCTCCTCGTCGGGGGCGGGAATCTGGTGCAGGGCGCCCTGGGCGGCGCACACGGCGGCCACGCGCTCCATGTCCTGCCCGGCGGCCTCGGCCGAACCGTCGGTTTCGAGCAGCAGCAGGGCCGCGCCCGGGGGCGGCGGCGGGTTCAGGGGCAGCATGTCGCCCACCAGGGCCAGGCACCGGCTGTCCAGGAACTCCACGGCGCTGGGGGTGACCCCGGCGGCCATGACGGCGGCCACGGTGTTCATGGCCGCGCCCAGGGAGGGGAAAACGGCCACCCGGGCGCGGGTGGCCTCGGGCAGGGGCACCAGCCGCAGCCACAGGCGGGTGATGACGCCCAGAGTGCCTTCGGAGCCCACCAGGAGCTGGGCCAGATCATAGCCGACCACGCCCTTGCGGGTGGCGACCCCGGCGGTGACGATCTCCCCCGAGGGCAGCACGACCTCCAGGCCCAGGACGTAGTGGCGGGTGACGCCGTATTTGACGCAGGCCGGGCCGCCCGCGTTGGTGGCGGCGGTGCCGCCCAGGGTGGCGGTGTCCAGGCTGGCGGGGTCCGGCGGGTAGAACATGCCCTGTTCTGCGGCGGCGCGGCGCAGCTCGGCCACGACGACCCCGGGCTCGACCACGGCCAGGAGGTTGGCGGGGTCCACGGCAAGGATGCGGTTCATGCCCGAAAGATCGAGCACCACGCCGCCGTGCACGGCCAGGGCCCCGGCGGCCAGCCCGGTGCCCGCGCCGCGCGGGGTCACGGCGAAGCGCAACCCGGCGGCCAGCCGCAGCAGGTCGGCCACCTGCCGGGCCGAGACGGCGCGGACCACGGCCTCGGGACGGTGGACCTCGGTGGAGGCGTCGCGCGAGGCGGCGTCCAGGGTGTCGGCGTCGGTGGACACGGCGTCCGGGCCCAGGGCGGCCCGCAGCCGCTCAATGGTCTCGGCAGTCAGGGGAACGTAGGGGGCGGGGGCGGTCATGGCGCGGCCTCGTGGGGTCGGCCCGGCGGGCCGGGCGCTAGTCGCGCGGGCGCTCGAAGCCGGGGATGCTCATACGGTCTTCCAGCCAGCGCAGCAGCCACACGGCCAGAGTCACCAACAGCAGGTAGTACACGGCCACGGTGGCGTAGGCCTCGATGGGCCGGAAGGTGGACTTGGCGATGCTGCGCGCGGTGCCGGTGAGTTCGTTGACGGTGATGATGGACGCCAGGGAGGAGTACTTGATGAGGTAGACGACCTCGTTGCCGCAGCCGGGCAGGGCGCGGCGCACGGCCTGGGGCAGCACGACGTGCAGCACGGTCTGCATCGGGTTCATGCCCAGGGCCCGGGCGGCCTTGATCTGCCCGGCGCGGATGGAGAGCAGCCCGCCGCGGATGTACTCCGACTGGTAGGCCGCGCTGCACAAGGCGAAACCGAGGATGGAGGCCTGCATGGCGTCCAGGACGATGGCGAAGCCGCCGACGCGGATGTACGGCAGGGCGAAATACCAGAAGTAAAGCTGCACCACCAGGGGCGTGCCCCGGAACAGGGAGACGTAGGCGTCGGCCACGCGGCGCACGGGGCGCGGCCCGTAGACGCGCAGCACGCCGGTGACGATGCCGAGCAGGGCGCCGTACAGGGCCGAGGGCACGATGAGCCGGGCGCTGGTCAGCAGCGCCGCGTTCAGCCCGGGCATGACCCGCTCGGAGGCGAAAAGCCAGTAGTCCTCAAACATGGCTAGACGGGCTCCCCCGTAAGCTCGTTGATCTTGGCGCAGAAGGCCTTGGTGCGGGTGCAGGCGCCGGGGGCCAGCAGGGCGGCGGGCGAGTCGTGCTCGATGATGGCGCCCTGCTCCATGAACACGAACTCCGAGGCCAGGGCGGCGGAGAAGGTGATCTGGTGCGTGGCCATGATCATGGTCATCCCGGCGGTGGCGAGGTCCTTGACCACGGCCAGCACCTCGCCGATGAGCTCGGGGTCCAGCGCGCTGGTGGGTTCGTCGAGCAGCAGGACCTTGGGGTCCATGGCCAGGGCCCGGGCGATGGACACGCGCTGCTTCTGCCCGCCGGAAAGCTGGGCCGGATACAGCCCGGCCTTGGCCGCCAGGCCCACGCGGTCCAGTTCGGCCATGGCGCGGTCGGTGGCGTCCTTGCGCGACATGCCGCGGACCTTGATCAGGGCGATGCGCACGTTGCCCAGGGCGCTCAGGTGGTCGAACAGATTGAAATCCTGAAAAATCATGCCCACCTGCTGGCGGTAGGCGTACAGTTCGCGCTTCTTGTGGCCGAGGATCTCCGTCCCGTCGAGCCAGATGCGCCCGGAGTCGGGCGGGATCAGGAAATTCATGCATTGCAGCAGGGTGGACTTGCCGCCGCCCGAGGGGCCGATGAGCACCTTGAGCTCGCCCTTGCGCAGGGTCAGGGTGGCGTCCCGCAGCACGTGGTTGGTGCCGAAGCTCTTGTTGAGCTTCTCCACACGCAGGATTTCCGGATTCGGGCTCGTGACGCTGCTCATGACATGGAACCTTCCTGTGAATAACCCTTGATGCGCACGCGGCGTTCCAGGCCGCGCAGCAGGCGCAGCCCGATCCAGGTCAGGATGAAGAAGAGCACCCCGGCGAACAGGGCCATGGCCACGGGCTCGTGGGTCCGCCCGGCCACGGAACGGGTGCGGGCCATGATTTCCTGGACGCTGATGGCCATGACCAGGGCCGAATCCTTGAGCAGGATGGAAAACTCGTTGGACCAGCCGGGGATGGACAGGCGCAGGGCCTGGGGCAGGATGATGCCGACGATGGCTTGGCGGTCGCGCATGCCCAGGGCGCGGGCGGCCTTGAGCTGACCGGCGGGCAGGGACTGGATGGCCCCCCGGAATATCTGCGACTGGTAGGCCGCGCTGGTCAGCCCCAGGACGACGATCCCGGCCCAGAAGGCGCTGTCCAGCCCCAGGTGGGGCAGGATGCCGAAATAGAAGAGGAAAATGAGCACCAGGATGGGCACGCCGCGAAAGAACCAGACGTAGAGACCGACCAGCCGCCGGGCCAGGGTCCGGCCGTAGACCTGGAACACCGCCAGGGGCACGCCCAGGGCGAAGCCCACGGCCAGGGCCCCGACGATGAGGCCCACGGTGACCCAGACCCCGCCCAGCATGTAGGGCAGGGAGTCGATGATGGCGCGAAAGGCTTTCTCGAAATTCATTGTGCCGCCTTGAGGGGGGAGCCGGACAATGCGAACCGCCCGGACGGGTTCGGGATACCCGAACCCGTCCGGGCGGTCAAATGGCTCCGGTCAGGCCGGGGCTAGTGGACTTCCCACTTGGCCTTCAGCTCTTCCCAGTAGGGGTCGGCCATGAGCAGCTTGAGGCCCTCGTTGAGGGTCTTCAGCAGCTCGGCGTCGTCCTTGCGCACGGCGTAGGCGTAGTCCTCGGGGGCGGCGTCGAAGGTGCCGCCGACCTTGTAGTCGGTGCCCTTCATGACTTCATAGGCGATGGAGCTGTCCATGCCCGAGCCGTCGATGCGCTTGAGGGGCAGGTCCTGCATGGAGAGGTCGGTGGAGTCGTACTGCACCAGCTCGAACTTGTAGCCGTCCTTCTTGGACAGCTCCTCGAGCAGCCCGGCGGTGACGGTGCCGCGCTGGACGCCGAGCTTGGCGCCGGAGGTGAGCATCTCGTCCAGGGTGCGGGTTTCGTCCGCGCGCACGACGAGCACCTGGGTCACGGAGTAGTAGGGGATGGTGAAGTTGACGATCTTGGCGCGCTCGGCGGTGGCGCTCATGCCCGAGGCGATGAAGTCGATCTTGCCCGCGTTCAGGGCGGGGATGATGCCGTCCCAGTCGGTGGGCTGGTGGGTGACCTTGAAGCCCATCTTGGCGGCGATCCAGTTCACGGCTTCCACGTCGAAACCGGCGGGTTTGCCGTCCTTGTCCACGAAACCGAACGGCGGGAAGCCGAAGTCGATGCCGTTGACGAACACCTTGTCCGACGCCACGGCGCCGCCGGCCAGCATGAGGCTGACCAGCACGGCGGCGGCAAACGCAACGAGTTTCCTACCCATGACCTCACTCCTTCTTTAGGAAATAACGTGACCGCACCCGCCCGGGGCGGCGGTCCGCCCGGGCGACCAATCGATAATCCAGCCGAAACCACCGGATAGCAGACCCCCGCGCCCTGGGCAAGAACAAAGCGCTCGCCCGCGCGCGGGCCCGCCCGGGCCGGGGCGCGACCGGCCTGCCGGGCCCGGCGAACCGCCGCGTTTCCCCGGGGCCCGGCGCCGGGTGCCGTCGGGTCCGCACATCCTTGCGGGTGCAATGCGAAACACCGCCTGTGGATCGCTTTCCTTTCTGAAATCACTGTGGTACTGTTGATAGATTGTCGCCACGCTCCGGGAAGGAGGCCCCATGTTCCATCCGCCTCGCGTCTTGCCGTCGACCTGCGCGCTGTTGCTGGCCTGCGCGCTTGCGGTGTCGCTGCCCCAGGCGCGGGCGCAACAGGCTGAAGGGCCCGATGAAGCCGAAAGGCTCGTTTATCTCACCGAGCAGTATTATCCTTACAACTACAGGGAAGGCGACGCGGTACACGGCCTGTCCGTGGAACTGCTGCGTCTGGTCTGGGAGCGCATGGGCATGCCCGCGCAGCCCATCCTGGTCCAGCCCTGGGCGCGGGTGTACGCGGCGGCCCTGGAGCGGCCGGGCACGGCGGTCTTCGGCATGGCCCGCACCCCGGAGCGCGAAGGGCTGTTCAAGTGGGCCTGCCCCATCGACACGGTGCGCTTCGTCCTGTTCTCCCGCGCGGCGGACAAGGCGCACACCCTGTCCTCGGGCGACCTGGGGTCGCTGGTCGTCGGCACGGTGCGCGGCGACGTGGCCGAGGCCGCCCTGCGCGCGCTGGGCCGTCCGGTGCGCATCGAAGCCGTGGCCGACATGGAGTTGAACCTGCGCAAGCTCGACGCGGGCCGCCTGGATCTGGTGGCCTACGAGGAGCGCGGCATGCGCCGCCTGCTGGAGCGCCTGGGCCGCGACCCCGGGGCCTATGCCCCGGTCATGGTTCTGCGCGAGACGGACATCTGCTACGCCTTTCACCGCGACACGCCCGACGCGCTGGTGGCGCGCTTCCAGCGGGCGCTGGACGCCGTGCGCAACGAGCCGGAATACACGCGGCTGATCCGACGTTTTTTGGACTAGCTCAGGAGGGGCAGGACGGGGCGCCGCCCCCGGGGAAGCGCCGGGGCAGGCCGCAGGCGAACCCGGCGGCGCCTTCGGCGTCCAGGGGCCGGGAATAATAGTAGCCCTGGAAGTACTCGCAGCGCAGTTCCTCCAGGGCCTGCTGGTGCCACTGGCGCTCCACGCCCTCGGCGATGACCTCCAGCCCCAGGGAATGGGCCAGGTTGATGATCGCCCGCACGATTTCGCGGTTCTCCATGGACTCCTCCATGCCGCGCACGAAGGACAGGTCGATCTTCAGGGTGTCCAGGGGCAGACGCTGCAGGTAGCTCATGGACGAATAGCCCGTGCCGAAGTCGTCCACGCTGATGCGCACGCCGCGCGCGCGCAGGGCCGAGAGCTTGTCGATGGCCATCTCGGCGTTCTGCATGATGGCCGTCTCGGTGATTTCCAGCTTCAGGCGGTCCGGCGGCAGGCCGGTTTCGTCCAGCACGTCGAGCACGCGCGAGACCAGGTCGGCCTGGGCGAACTGGCGGCCCGACACGTTGACGGACAGCAGCACCTCGCGCCCGCCCGGCACGGTCTGGCGCCACAGGGCGAAGGTCCGGCAGGCCTCGCGCAGCACCCACAGCCCCAGGGCGGCGATCTGCCCCGAGTCCTCGGCCACGGGGATGAAATCGCCCGGGGGCAGCAGCCCGCGCTCGGGGTGGCGCCAGCGCACCAGGGCCTCCAGGGCGTAGAGCCGCGCCGCGCCGTTCAGGCTGACGATGGGCTGGTATTCCAGGAACAGTTCGCCCTCGCGCATGGCGCGTTCCATGTCGTTTTCCAGGGTCAGGCGCAGGGCGGCCCGGTCGAGCATCCCGGGGGTGAAAACCTTGAAGCGGTCGCGGCCGGACTCCTTGGAGCGGTGCATGGCCACGTTGGCGCGCTGGATGAGGTCCTCGGCGCCCTGGCCGCCGCCGGGGCCGAAGGCGATGCCGATGCTGGCCGAGACGCGCACCTCGTGGCCGTCGCAGGCAAAGGGCATGCGCAGGCTCTGGCGGATGCGCTTGACCACGCGCATGGCCGTGCGCAGCGACTCCAGCTCTTCCAGCAGCACGATGAACTCGTCGCCGCCGAAGCGCGACACGGTGTCCAGGTCGCGCACGCACTCGCGCAGGCGGCGGGCGACCTCCATGAGCAGCCGGTCGCCGAAGCGGTGGCCCAGGCAGTCGTTGATGACCTTGAAGCGGTCCAGGTCCACGAACAGCACGCAGAACAGGTACTGCTCGCGGCGCTTGCCGCGCTCCATGGCGCGCCAGATGCGGTCCATGCACAAAACGCGGTTGGCCAGCCCGGTCAGCGGATCGTGCAGGGCCTGATGGCGCAGTTCGTCCTCCATCTTCTTGCGCAGGGTGATGTCCACCAGCGAGCCTTCGATATGGCTGACGCGGCCCTCGGCGTCGCGGATGAGCTGGGCCGAAAGGCTGGCCCAGAGGGGCGAGCCGTCGCGGCGCAGCATCTGGACCTCCAAGGCCGCAACCCGGCCCTGGGCGCGCAACTGGGCCAGCAGGGCCAAGCGGTCCTCGGGGTCGCGCCAGGTCAGGACGGCCCCGGGGCTGGCCAGCATCGCCTCGGGCGAGGCATAGCCGAGGATGCGCGCCAGGGAGGGGTTCGCGCTCAGGCACAGCCCGTCCTCGGTGGTCTGGAAAACGCCCTCGATGGCGTTCTCGAAGATGGAATGGTATTTCCGCTCGGCGTGGCGCAATTCCAGGTTCACGCGGTGCAGCTCGGCCTCGCGCTGGGCCACGGCCTCGCTCATGGCCCCGAAGTGCGCGGCGATCTCCTCCAGCTCGGCGTGCTCCACCTCCGGCGCGCCCCGGTAGTCGCCCCGGGCCACCCGCCGCGCCCCCTGGACCAGACGTTCCAACGGCTTGCGCAGATAGACGCGCAGCAAAACCCCCGTGCCCGCCAGCACCACGCACATGGTCACCAGCAGGCCCGCGAGCAGGCCGCGCAGCAGGGCGTCCATGCCCCGGGTGTGCGCGCCCAGGCTGTAGGAGATTTCGGCGCGGCCGATGCCCAGGCCGTTGTGGCGCACTTCGCGCGAACTGATCACGGTGGCCCCGCCGTGGCCCTTGGCCTGCTCGAAGAGCACGCGGCCCTGGGTGTCCACGATGCGCACGGCCTCCACGGCCTCGTTCTGGGCGAAGGCCTGGCCGATGAGGCGCACCCCGGCGATGTCCAGGTTCCACAGGGGCAGGGAGAGCACCTCGGCGGCCTTGGCCGCGGCCTCGTCGGCCTGGGCTTCCAGGGCCCGCAGCGAATCCCGGGCCTGCCAGTTGTAGATGTACAGCGCCAGGACCAGGGCCGCCAGCAGCATGCCCAGGGCCAGCGACACCGTCAGGTCGCGCGAGATGGACCTGCGCGGGAACACGGCGGGACGGCGGCGGGGCTGGGCGTGCATGCTGGCGCGGGCCTCCGGAGGAAGAAGTGGCCGCTCCTGCGCCGCGGAGCGGGTGGCAATCAATTCTACCCCGCCCGGGGTGAAAAAACAACGTGCCGGATCCACTGCGGGCCGATGCCCGCCGGAGCCCGGAAGACGGCGCGCGACGGCCATTCCCCCTCCCCGCGCCCCCCCCCGGCCCGCCGCCCCCGCACGCACCCCTTTCCCCCCGGCCCCGCCCTGCGCGGGACCGTCAGGGTGCCGCGTCCGCCATGGCCTTTATTGACTTTGAATTTCAATATCACTATGGTGCCCCAAACGATTCCGGAGGTCCCACAGCCATGAAACCATCCGCCATAGCCCAGGCGTTGCAGACCCTGCTGGCCATCCGCCAGCCCGCGTTCCTGTGGGGGCCGCCCGGGGTGGGCAAAAGCCAGGTGGTGGCCCAGGTCGCCGCCGCCCACGGCCTGGAGCTGACCGACGTGCGCGCCGTGCTCCTGGACCCCGTGGACCTGCGCGGCATCCCGCGCTTCGACGACGCGGGGGCCACGGTCTGGTGTCCGCCCGCCTTCCTGCCGCGCCGGGGCCGGGGCATCCTGTTCCTGGATGAACTCAACGCCGCCCCGCCGCTGGTGCAGGCCGCCTGCTACCAGCTCATCCTCGACCGCCGCCTGGGCGAATACCAACTGCCCGAGGGCTGGACGGTGCTGGCCGCGGGCAACCGCGAGTCCGACCGCGCCGTGACCCACCGCATGCCCTCGGCCCTGGCCAACCGCATGGTCCACCTGGACTTCGAGCCCGACCTGGACGACTGGCTGGCCTGGGCCGAGGCCGAGGGCATCGACGCGCGCGTGCGGGCCTTTCTGCGCTTCCGGCCCAGGCTGCTGCACGCCTTCGACCCCCGCGCCGAGGACAAGGCCTTCCCCTCGCCGCGTTCCTGGGCCTTTGCCTCGCGCATCCTCGCGGCGGCCCCGGGCCCAGGCGCCGCCCCCGGCCTGCTGCGCGGCGCCGTGGGCCCCGGCGCCGCCGCCGAGCTGCTGGGGTTCCTGGACATCTGTGAGCGCATGCCCGACGCCGACGCCCTGCTGGCCGACCCCGAGGGCGTCCACCTGCCCGACGATCCCGCCGTGATCTGCGCCATGTGCGAATCCGTGGCCCGCAAGGCCAGCGACGAAACCATGCCCGGGCTGGCCGTGCTGGCCTCGCGGCTGCCGGTGGAATTCGGCGTGCTGCTCATGCGCGACGCCGCCGCCGTGCGGCCCTCGGTGGTGGAGACCGAGGCCTTCCGCGGCTGGGCCTGCGCCAACAGCGACGTGCTGGTGTAGCCCCGTGGACGCCCAGGCCCGCCAGCGGCTGGTCAAGGCCCGCGCCGAGCTGGTCATGGACCACCCCTTTTTCGCCCACCTCGCCCTGCGGCTGGACCTGCGCGAAGACCCGGGCTGCGCCTCGGCATGGTCCGACGGGCGCGTGCTGGGCTACAATCCGGCCTACGTGCGCGCCCTGACTCCGGACATGGCCAAGGGCCTGCTCTGCCACGAGGTGCTGCACCTGGCCTGCGGGCACCACCTGCACCGGGGCCTGCGCGAGCCCGGGCTGTGGAACGCGGCCTGCGACTACGCCATCAACCCCGTGCTGCTGGAGGCCGGGCTGACCCTGCCCCCGGGCTTCCTGGACGACCCGGCCCACCACGGCCGGGGCGCCGACGCCATCTACGCCGCCCTGGCCGCGCGCCACGACCAGACCAAGGCCGGAGCCCTGGGCGGCAAGGCCCAGGCCGCGCCGACCCCGGCCGACCCCGACGGTGCGGGCTCGCCCGGGCGGCAGAGCCGGGGCGCGGGCCAGGGCGGAGGCGGCGCGGACCAGACGCCCGACCCGGCCGAAAACGGCCCCCAGGCCGCCGGAGGCGGCCAAGGCGGCCCGGACCCCGCCGACCCCGGCCAGGGCGGCGACCCGGGCATGAGCGGCGAGGTGCGCGACGCCCCCGGGCCGCCCCCCGGCGAGGCCGACGGCGGCGACGCCATGGAGCGCGAGCGCGAGTCGTGGCGCACGGCCCTGGCCCAGGCCCTGCACAAGGCCCGCCAGTGCGGCGAACTGCCCGGCGGGCTGGAGCGGCTGCTGGGCGAGGCCCGGGGCCGGACCCTGGGCTGGCGCGAGCTGCTGCGCCGCTTCCTGGACGGCACGGCGCGCAGCGACTTTTCCTGGGTGCGACCCAACCGGCGCCTGCTGCACGCCGGGCTCTACCTGCCCGGGCTGGACAGCCGCGAGCTGGACGGGCTGGCCGTGGCCGTGGACGTGTCGGGCAGCATCCTCCAGGCCGAGCTGGACGCCTTCGCCGCCGAACTCGGCGCCGTGCTGGAGGAGTTCGACACCACCCTGACCCTGCTGACCTGCGACGCGGCCCTGACCCGCCAGGAGCGCCTGGGCCGCGCCGACCTGCCCCTGGAGTTCGCGGCGCGCGGCGGCGGCGGCACGGACTTCCGCCCGCCCTTCGAACGCCTGCGCGACGACGGGGCCCGGCCCTGCTGCCTGATCTACTTCACCGACCTGGAATGCGCGCGCTTCCCGGAGGAGCCGGACTACCCCGTGCTGTGGGTCACGCCCAACGCGGGGCACACGCCGCCGCCCTTCGGCGAGGTGCTGCTCATGGAGGCCGCCCAATGAACATGACCTGGAAGATCACCAAGAAACGCGGTAATTTCCGTCCCGTGCTGCACTACACCCTGACGCTTACGGAGTATGAACGCGGCCTGGCCCTGCCCGCCGTGCGCATCCAAAGCCCCATCCCCAAGCCGCCCGACGCGGGCTGGGCCCACTGCTGGCCCGGGCAGAACGAGCGCGGCGATTGGCGACCCGCGGAATTCCACCTGCTCATGACCCCCTCGCACAAGACCGGCGAAGCCAGCGAGGCCCTGAAGCTGCCCTGGCGCGCGGACAACGCCTACCCCGAGGTCGAACAGGCCTTCGCCATGTTGCGCGACGCCTTCGAGGCCGCCCTGGCCCAGGCCGTGGACAGCGCGCCCATGGACCAGTCGGGCAGCCTGGAGACTTCCGAGGCCGCCCGGCGGCACATCGCCCCGGCCCTGGCCGCCCAGCGCCTGCTGCGCGCCGTGCGGTCCTGATTCCCGCCCCGGCTTTCCCGCCGGAACTCCCGCCTTTCGCCGCGCCGCCGCGCGTGGCATCCTCGCCGCCCGGGTACCATTGGCCCGGGCGGCGAAATTTTTCCCGTATATTCAGATAGACCATTCGTATTCGACGCATCCTTTTCGCTATACGGCGAGACATGGACCCTCTTTTGCCCCTAGAAAAACTCCAACATTGATTCCCCTCTGTTCCCTCTGGCAGAAAGCCCCTCCGAGGAGCCCGAGCCTCCGTACATGACATTACTGGTTGCATGCTCGCGTACATACATTGCAGATGAAATCCACCAAATAGCGTGATAAAAGAAGCGTCATGCAACAAAGGCCGCTCTCTTCATTCAACGAAATCGATACGAACGATATTGAGACCATCCATGACGTTCTTTTGCGTATATACGGTGGAATAAGTGCCGAAGTGGAGAAAAGGGCACATCTCCACGCAGTATATAATTGCATCGACCTTGACTGCGCCGCCATTCATTATGGGGAGATAAACACGGGGTTCGTCCTGTGCGCGGGCCCCTTGTGGCACATGCCCATCCTGCACCTGCCCCTGGAGGGCAACCTGACCATCCAGGACCGGGACATGCGCTTTGTCTGCGCTCCGCACACCAGCGGGGCCATGCTGAACTTTCCCCACCCCGTGACCATCAGCCAGACCCGGGGCCACAAGGCCCTGCGCCTGTGCATCCGCCGCCACGCCCTGGAGGACGCCCTGACCCGCATGCTCGGCGCGCCGCCTAGGGCGCCCCTGAGCTTCCTGCCCGTGGTGGACCTGGCCGCCCCGGGGCCGCGCCACCTGGCCGCCCTGCTCCTGAACCTGGTGGACCTCTTCGACCGCGAACCCGTCGCCCTGACCCAGCGCTTGCTGGCCGCGCGCTATGGCGACCTGCTGCTCACCGCCGCCCTGACCTGCCTGCCCCACAACCACCTGGGCCTGCTGGACACCGACCGCCAGCCCAATGTGCCGAAGGTGGTGCGCATCGCCGAGGAGTACCTGGAGGCCAATGCGGACAAACCCCTGCGCATGGACGACCTGGCCCGGGTCGTCGGCATGGGCACCCGCTCCATCCAGCTCGCCTTCCGGCGCCACCGGGGCTACTCGCCCTCGCACTTCCTGCGCGAATGCCGCCTGATCCGCGCCCGGCACATGCTGGCCCAGGCCGCTCCGGGCACCACCGTCCTGGCCGTGGCCCTGAACTGCGGCTTCGGCTCCCAAAGTCATTTCACTCTTTGCTACCGCAAACGTTTCGGCGAACCCCCCTTCGAAACCATCCGCAAAAGCTTCCCTTGAACAAGCCGCGCCAAAACATTTCTCTGTTTTGTTTCAATTAAGCCCCTTCCTTTTCGTCTGCGTTGCAGATTTTTCGCTTTCACGAAAGACGCTGTCCCCGAAAGTCGCCATGCTCTGTTCTCCTGACCAGTGGTCCCGACACAGGATTCCACTCGGCGGATTCGTGTACGCTTTAAAAAAAATTCGGTCCCGCATAAAAAGCGAAAGCGTATACAGACCACCATCTGCAATTCATCTTCCGGGGGCGGCATGTTCAAAAAAAATCTGGGTACCGTTCTCATCGCGGCAGTGGCTGTGGCCGTGATCCTGGCCGTGACGGGCATCATCCTCTACGTCACGCAGTCCACCTATTCCCTGGCCCTGAACCAGCAACGCCAAGCCATGACCCAGGCCACCGGCACGGCCCTGTCCGCCCTGGACATGTACATGGGCAACGTCACGGGCATGGCCACGACCCTGGCCGAGCGCCGCGTGGTGCGCGAGGCTCTGGACGGGGACATGACCCACGTGGGGGAGGAACTGCGCCGCTACCTGAACGAGGCCAAGAGCCTCTGGGGCGTGCTGGTCTTCGACGGCACGGGCAGGATCGTGGCCGGGCTGTCGGCGGACGGCGAGGACCTCGCGGGCAAGAGCAGGGCCGAGCGCGACTACGTGCGGGCCATCCTCTCCGGGCAGGACCTCTTCGTGCCCCGGCAACTCCTCGAGGTGGAAAACAAGGGTGCCAAGACCCTGGTCTTCTCCGTGGCCAAGGCCGTGCGCTCCGAGCAGGGCCAGACCCTGGGCGGCGTCTGCCTGATGCCCCGCTGGGAGGACTTCAGCGCGACTTTCATCGATCCCCCGCGCTTCGGCGAGCGCGGCTACGGCTTCATGCTCGACTCCGAAGGCCGGATCATCGCCCACGCCGTGAACAAAGACCTCCTGCTCAAGCCGCAGTCGGGCGAGAGCTTCGTGCGCGAGGCCCTGCAAACCAAACAGGGCGACTTCTTCTACGACTGGAACGGCGAAGGGAAGTACATGGTGGTGGACACGGACCCTGAAACCGGGTGGATGGTCTGCATGAGCGCCTACGTCGCGGAGCTGACCGCCACGGCCACCCTGCAGCGCAACGTGCTGCTGGGCATCGGCGGAGGCGCCGTGCTGGCCCTGGTGCTGCTCATCGGCGTGGTCGTCAGCCGCCTGCTGGTGCGCCCCCTGCGGCGCATCGAGGGTTTCACCGCCGCCATCGCCGCCGGCGACTTCGGCGCCGACCTGGGCACGGGCTACCACTTCGAGATGAAAAGCCTGGCCACCAACATCGGGGCCATGGTCCTGGAGCTCAAGCAGAAGCTCGGCTTCTCCCAGGGCGTGCTGGACGGCTTCGTGCTGCCCTGCGCCGTGTTCGACATGGACAACAAGGCGACCTTCGTCAACACGCACATGATGCGCGCCCTGGACCGCGAGGGCGACCCCCGGGCCCACCTGGGCCAGACCTCGGGCCGTTTCTTCTACGACAACGACACCCGCGAGACCCTCTCGCTGCGTGCGCTGCGCGAGAAGCGCGCCCTGGACGAAGAGGTGCCCTACACCACCTTCAAGGGCGTGCGGAAGATCTTCGACGTGACCAGCACGCCCATCAACGACCTGGACGGCAACCTGCTGGGCGTGCTGGCCGTCTGGTTCGAGCTGACGGAAATCCGCGAGCAGCAGGCGCGCATCGAGGCCCAGAACGAAAAGATCGCCCAGGCCGCCTCGGCGGCCAACACCGTCTCCGACCAGGTGGCCTCGGCCGCCGAGGAGCTGTCGGCCCAGATCGAGCAGTCCAGCCGGGGCTCCGAGGAGCAGCGCAACCGCACCGGCGAAGCCGCCACGGCCATGGAGGAGATGAACGCCACGGTCATCGAGGTGGCCAAGAGCGCCAGCACCGCCGCCGAACTGGCCGACCAGGCCAACTCCAAGGCCCGCGAGGGCGAGTCCCTGGTGGACGAGGTGGTGACGACCATCACCCAGGTCAACGCCCGGGCCGAGGAGCTCAAGGCCGACATGACCGAGCTCGGCAAGCAGGCCGAAGGCATCGGCCAGATCATGAACGTCATCGCCGACATCGCCGACCAGACCAACCTGCTGGCGCTGAACGCCGCCATCGAGGCCGCGCGGGCGGGCGACGCGGGCCGGGGCTTCGCCGTGGTCGCCGACGAGGTGCGCAAGCTGGCCGAGAAGACCATGAACGCCACCAACGAGGTCGGCGCCTACATCCGCGCCGTGCAGGACAGCGCGCGCAAGAACATCCGCGGCACGGAATCCACCACCGAGGCCATCACCGCGAGCACGCACACCGCGGGCCGCTCCGGCGAGGCCCTGCGTGAAATCGTGCGCATGGTCGAGCAGACCGCCGACCAGGTGCGCGGCATCGCCACGGCCAGCGAGGAGCAGTCCGCCGCCAGCGACGAGATCAGCCGCACCACCGAGGAGATCAACAACATCGCCCGCGAGACGGCCGAGGCCATGAACCAGTCGGCCCAGGCCGTTTCCGACCTCGCGCGTCTGGCCCAGGAACTCAAGAGCATCATCAACGCGATGCAGAACTGAGCCTGGCGCCTCGCCCGGCACGGCGGGGGGCGAACCGGGAGCGTTCCCCCGCCGGCCGGGCTTTACCGCCCGCGCCCTGCGGCGCCTTGCGCCGCCCGACGCATGCCCGCCGGAAAAGCCGCCCGCGGCCGCCCTTTCCGGCGCCGACCAGGAACCACGGCGCGGCCCCGGCGCACGGCCCCAGGACTCCGATGCCCGCCCACCCCTGGGGCGCAAGGCGGAATCCTTGCCGCCCTCCGGCAATCTTGACCGTGACAACCGCTCGGAATGAAGGTATATTATCCAAAATATATGCCTGTCTGGGCATCTGGATCGTCGGCTTGTGCCGGAAAGCCGAGGACAGAACACGTCGGCCCATGGCCCAATGGCGCACGCGTGAGGGGGCATGGAAGAACATTCCAGCAAGGGCGCCGGGAAATCCGGCGCGGCGACGGTCCTGTCGGCTTCGGCGCAGGAGGCCTTCGGCGTCATGGTCGATGTCTGCGAGCGTCTGGCCTGGGGCGAAACCGCCCAGGCCGAACGCCTGTTCGCCCTGACCAGGACCGACGAAGTGCCCGCTCCCGTGGCCACACTGGCCGAGGCCTTCGGGCTCATGCTCGTCAAGGTCGAGGCCCGCGACCTGCACCGCGAGGAACTCCTCGAACAACTCCGCCGCCAGAACCGCGAACTGGAACGCGCCTACCGCCGCCTGGGCGAGGAGCGCAACACCCTGGTGCGCTCGCTGTGCGGGGCCTACGAGCCCGCCCAGTTCGTGGGCCAGTGCCCGCCCATGCAAAAGGCCATGGACATGGCCATCTCCATCGCCCGCCACTCCATCAACGTGCTCATCCTCGGGCCCACGGGCGCGGGCAAGGAAGTCTTCGCCAAGATCCTGCACTACAATTCCCCGCGCAGCAGCGGGCCCTTCGTGGCCCTGAACTGCTCCGCCGTGCCCGAATCCCTCTTCGAGAGCGAGGTCTTCGGCATCGAAAGCGGCGTGGCCACCGGGGTCCACAAGCGCGAGGGCCTGCTGCGCCAGGCCCACGGCGGCACCCTGTTCCTGGACGAAATCGCCGACATGAGCCTGGCCCACCAGGCCAAGTTCCTGCGCGTGCTCGAAGCGCGCGAGGTCGTGCCCGTGGGCGGCTCCAAACCCGTGCCCGTGGACGTGCGCATCGTCTGCGCCACCAACCGCGACCTGGAACGCGCCGTGGCCGACGGCAATTTCCGCGAGGACCTGTTCTACCGCGTCCACTCCGTGGTCCTGAACCTGCCGCCCCTGGCCGAGCGCGGGGAGGACATCCTCATCCTGGCCCGACGCTTTCTGGCCGAGCACACCGACAAACCCCTGGGCCCCGGCGCCGAGCAGGCCCTGCTGCACTACGACTGGCCTGGCAACGTGCGCGAACTGCGCAACGAGATGGAGCGCGCCGCCGTGCTGACCTTCGGCCCCCAGGTGGAGGAGAGCGACCTCTCGCCCCGGGTGCGCGGCCTGGGGCGCGGCCCCGGCGACGGCCCGGCCAGCCTGCGCCTGGACGACAACGAACGCCGCCTGATCCACAAGGCTCTGGAGCGCGCCGAAGGCAACAAGACCCGCGCCGCCGAGCTGCTGGGCATCACCCGCGAGGGCCTGCGCAAGAAGCTGCTGCGCCACGGCGCGGAGGACGCGGAAGCATAACGGGCGCCAACAATTCTGGCGCCGGTGCCAACACCGGCCACAACCAGCCCCGAGAGCTTTACTTTCATCATCCTGAAATAAATAAAGAAAACAGAAAAGCCCGCCTTGGCACCCCCCTTGCTTAAGGCACCGTGTCCGCAACAATGCTGCACCCCGGGCGCACCCGGGGCAACCTCCAAGGAGCCCGCACATGGACATCGCCAAAAACGCCCAGGCCATCCTGGACTACGTGAACGCCGCCGTGGGCGGCCAGGGCTTGGCCTTCGACGCCAACGGCGTGGCCGCCATGACCGTGGACGGCGACATCGCCTGCCTGTTCTGCCTGGTGGAAGCCGACCACGAACTGGTGGTCACCCTCTACCTGGGCCGCGTGCATGAAACCGACGCCGGCCTGATGCATGAAATGCTGTGCGGCAACTACATGGGCGCCTACACCGGCGGCGGCACCCTGGGCATCGACGCCCAGGAGAATCTGGTCGCCCTGCACCAGCATTTCCCGCTGCCCGTGGACGAGCCCGCGTGGATCGAGGAGCCCCTTGCCGCCCTCATCGGCGCGGCGCGCTACTGGCGGGCCAAGATCAAGGCCGCCGCAAGCGGCCCCGCCGCCCAGGCCCAGGACGCGCCCGCCCAGGGCATGATCCGCATCTGACCGCAGCGGCGCCGCCACGCGCCAAGGGGAAATTGCCATGGGCTTTGAAACCACGCTCCACGTCCCGCTCATCGGCACCGGGCCCACCCAGGGCCTGGACCAGGGCATCCAGCCCGGAACCGTCGTCCAGGGCGGCGTCAATCCCGGCCAGATCGGCGCCCTCCAGCAGCAGGGTCGCCAGGTCACCGGGCAGGTGCCCCTGGGCAGCCTGGGCCCGATGGTCGGCACCACCCAGCAGGCCCTGACCCAGGCCCTGGACCAGTGGGAGAGCACGGCGCCCCCGCGTTCGCTCATGCCCAAAAGCGTCGGCCTGAGCATGCCGCCCGACGGCCACCTCGTCCAGGTGGACGGCAAGATGGTCGAGCACGAGATTTCGGCCCTGCCCAGGGGCCAGCGCGATCAGGCCGTGCGCGACATGCCGCGCATGCTTCAGGACCGCCTGGAACGCGGCTTCCGGCTGTGGGACGGCATCCGCAACGGCTCCGTCCACGGCCCGGCCACGGCGGAGAACATCCGCGACCTGACGACCTTCCTCATGGCCAAGGCCCAGGAAAAGGGCGCGACCTTCAGCGAGGGCGCCTTCAGCATCGAGGACCCCGGGCACCGCCTGCGCGATTTCCTGGACTCCAGCCCCGAGGTCTACCAGCGGCCGTCCTCGCACATCGACGGTTTCCAGAGCGTTCCCGGCGGCGGGCATCGCGGCATCGACATGCTCGACGGCCCGAGCCTGCCCTACGGCAAGGCCACCGTGCTCTACGGCGCCATGAACGCGGGCACCGAGGGCCTGCCCGGCAGCGACCGCCTGTTCCTCAAGATGGAGGACCACGGCTGCCGCCTGAGCTCCGGCTCCGTGCGCCGCGACCCCGGCGGCCCGGCCGACCGGCCGATGCGCTTCCTGCGCGACCTCCAGCAGACCCTGGGCCACGCCATGGGCTTTTTCCGCACCGTGCTGCGCGGCCTCTCGGGCGGACGGCTGTTCCCCAACGCGCCCGACTCGCGCAAGGAGCGCATCCCCACCGGCCTGTCGCGCCAGTACACCGGGCTCATCGACACCCTGGCCCGGGCGGGCAAGAACGACCTGGCCGACCTGCTGCGCGCGGGCGACCCCACCTCCAAGAGCCAGGGCCTGCGGACCATGGTCGCCAACCTCGACGCCGTGCTGGCCCAGGACACCCTGACCGAAGGCGAACGCGCGGCGGTCAAGGATCTGCGCGACACCATCGCCGCGCGCTACGACCACCTGGACGTGCGCATCGGCGACGAGATCGTCCTGAACCTGGACGAACTGGGCGGGACGGCTCCGGGCGCCAACGTCAAGAGCCAGATCCGCGAGGCCGTGGGCGGCCTGCTCTCGGGCCCGACCACCCCGGACAAAATCAACACCTTCGTTGAGCAGATCGTGCGCGCCAGCGCCATGCTCGACGGCACCGGCGACGTGGACGACGGCGTGGACGCGCTCTCCCAGGCCCTGACCGAGGCCACGGCCTCCCTGACCCAGGGCCAGCGCCAGCAACTCGTCGAGGCGTTGCAGTCGCCGCAGTGCCGGGGGCTCGTGGGCGCGATGGCCGACGTTATCGCCTCGGGCGGCGAAACCCTGCCCGGAGACCTCGGCCAGCGGGATCTCGCCTCCGTGGCCAGCACGACCACCAAGGCCGTCAACGCCCTGCTGCTCCTGGCCCAGAGCCTGGGCATGGAAGACCAGGGCCCCGGCGAGGCCACCCCGGAACAGACCCGGCAGGTCACCGGGATGCTCGACAGCCTGGGCAAGGACTTCGCCGTGCGCGGCGGCACGGACACCGTGCGCGCCCAGGAAACCCGGCGCACCGAACTGTCCGGCCAGATGCTCGGCATGCGGCCCCTGTCCGAAATCCGCCCGCAGATCGGCGGCGGCGTCGTGACCCTGGGCAGGGGCGCGCAAGCCCTGCAACAGGGCCAGCCCGACACCCAGACCATCGGCCGGACCCTGGTGCGCACCCTGAGCGAAGACCTGCGCACCGACGGCGCCCTGGGCGCCAAGGGCCTGCCCCAGCGCTTCATCCCCGACTTCATCCGCAACGGCGTCACCGTCAACGGCCAGTTCTTCACCGGTGACGACAACGCGGGCCCGGGCGTGCTCGACGGGCAGCTCCAGGCCTTCGTCGACGCCTGCGGCGGGCCGGAAAAGGCCCAGCAGGTCGCCCGGCTGGTCGGCCAGGGAACCCTGGGCCGCCTGATGTCCGCCCTGGCGGAGGACCCGGCCATGAGCCCGCTGGTCCAGGCCTTCATGGGCCACGGCGGCGCGCCCCTCCACGGGACCGACCCGGCCACGGGCGCGCCCTCGGGCATGCGCTTCTCGGTGACCATCGACGGCGACACCATGAAACTGCATGCCGAGCACTCCGAGCAGCGCGTGGGCAATGGCGACCACGACATGGGCGAGCAGCACTCCCTGGACATCACCATCCAGGGCTTCGGCACCGACGACCCGGTGCTGCGCCTGGACAATTGGGACGCCCTCTACAGCTCCTGCCCGCCCCAGCGGGTGACCACCCTGAGCGTGGACACCCTGCGCGAAAACAGCACCGAGGGCACGGTTACCGTGGGCGCCCGGACCGCCCGCCTGCTCGACGGCGCCGTGGACAAACCCGTGATGACCGAAACCATCCGCCAGGGCCTGACCACCGAACTGACCAAGGACCGCCTGCCGGGCTACCGGGGCCTCAACCGCGATTTCATCGAGGACTTCTTCCGCAGGCCCCTCACGGTGGACGGCCAGGTCCACGGCGGCGGCGGCACCAACCTGCCCGAGGACGAGCGGAACCGCCGCCTGGACGCCTTCATCGACGCCGTGGGCGGCGAGGGCCCGGCCCGGCAGGTGGCCCAGATGACCTTCCAGAACGTGCCCGGACTGGTGGACACCACCATGCGCGACTACCCGCCCACCCAGCCGCTGGCGTTCGCCTACATGACCCACGAGGGCGCCACCCTGTCCACCGTCGCCGAGTTCAAGCTGACCACCAAGCCCGGCGGCGGCATCGACGTGCACCTGGACTACGTGCAGCAGAAGGGCGCCTCCCGGCATTCGGACCCGCCGGGCCTGGAATTCGGCAAGGTCGGGCGGCTGGACTTCTCCCTCTCCGGCCTGGGCACCGACGCCCCGCAGGTGCAGCTCACCGGCTGGGACATGTTCTTCGGCCTGAACCCGACCCAACCCGAGGCCCACTAGCGGGCGAGGACACGATCCATGCGCGAAGACCTGAACCAGACCCTGGACGCCCTGCGCCGGGAGGCCGAAGAGGCCGACACCGAGCTGCGCCGCCGCCGCGGGGCCATGCACAAAAGCCGCCAGCGCTACCAGGCCCTGCTGGACGCCGTGGGCCTCACCGAGGAGGAGATCGCCCTGGCCCTGCGCGAGAACCTGCTCCACCCCGAGGCCTACGACATGATGCGCAAGGCCATGGACGAAACCCGGCGCGCCGAGGCCGAAGGCCACGAAGCCGAAACCCCGGCGCCCGAGGCGGCCAAGCGCAAGAAGCGCATGATCGTCAAGCTTTAGGAGACCGACAATGACCGATCTGCTCTCCGTCCTGTCCATCGCCCGCAACGGCACCTCCGTGAACAGCAGCGGCGAGGCCAGCCTGAGCACGGCGGCCACGGCCAAGCTCAAGGCCATGATGGGCGACAACCCCATGGTGTCCTTCGCCGTCTTGTGCGTGGCCGCCGCCGGGCAGGGCCAGGCCAAGATGGAAAAGGCCTACGAGAATTACGAAGACACCACCGACTACTATAAGGAAGTCAACAAATACGCCCAGGAAGCCGCCGAAAAGCAGCGCGACGCGGACGACCAGGACAAGGCCACCAGCATGTCGTCCGGCATGGTCGCATTCTGCGACAAAAACAACATCGGCTACTCCACCAAGGGCGGCGACAAGAAGCACGACGAGGACCAGTGGCAGAGCCTGCGCGACGGCCTGGACAGCGAAAAGAACATCGCCTCCACGGACATGAAGATGGCCGGGGCCGAGTTCGACCAGGCCGCCAAGGACTGCGACAGCTCCCAGCAAATGGCCGTGGACTGCGTGAAGAAGAACACCGACATATTCGGCACCCTGGCCAAAACGATCTGAGCAAGGGGGAACCCGCATGTCTTTCGACAAAGAGTACCTGGACGAACAGTGGCCCGCCCTGCGCGCCAAGATCATGGCCGAACTGGAGGCCAAGGGGCACGTGCGCGACCTCATCTCCATGCCCGCCGAGGGCCTGGAGGCGCTCTACGCCCAGGCCCGCGCGGCCTACGCCGTGGAGGACTACATCCAGGCCGAGAACGTCTTTCTGGGCATGGCCCTCTACGGCGCGCAGGACCCGCGCGGCTGGCTGGGCTACGGCGGCGCCTGCGAGGCCCAGCGCAAATGGGAGCAGGCCGCCCTGGGCTACGGCATGGCCATGGCCCTGACCCCCGGCGACCCCGTGGCGGCCTACCGGGCCGGGGTCTGCCTCATGGAACTGAACAAGCCCTGGGCCGCGCGCGACGCCTTCGACGCCGCCGCCTCGACCCTGAAGGCCATGCAGAACAATCCCAAGAAGCTGCCTTACGCCCAGCGCGCCGCCTCCATGCTGCGCATGCTGGACGAAAACGAAAAATCCTGACCTCCGCCAAACCCGAACCTCCGAGCAACGCGATGAACGATCTGTACACTCCCGAAGCGATAGCCAAGCTCACCGCCATGCGCGACGCCATGGCCAAGGAGATCACGGCCGCCGGCGGCTCGCCCCAGGCCCCGCTGCTGCCCCCGAAGGCCATGGAAGGCCTCTACGCCATGGCCCACTCGGCCTACAGCGTGGAAGACTACGCCCAGGCCGAATCCCTGTTCCAGGCCATGGTCCTGTTCTCCTCCTCCGACCCCCGGGGCTGGCTCGGCCTGGCCGGGGCCTGCGAGGCCCAGGGCAAGTGGGCCGACGCCGTGCGCGGCTACGCCGTGGTCATGGGCCTGACGCCCGGCGACCCCGTGTCGCCCTTCCGTTCGGGCGTCTGCCTCATGTCCATGGGGCTGCCCGAGCAGGCCCGCGGCGCCTTCGAGGCCGCCCGGGCCGCGGGCGAGGCTCCGGGGCTTTCGCCGACCCTGGCCGCCTACGGCAGGCAGGCGGGCTCCATGCTCAAGCTCTTGGAATCACGCAAGAACCAGGATTAACGGCCAGAGACTTTCGACACGAACCCCCGCCGCAGCGAGCGGGGGCGCCAAGGAGGACGCCATGTCCCTGTTGGGCATCGACACCAGTCAACTGATCTCCCGGTACCAGACCAACGAAGGCGAGTGGAACGACGTGGAGCAACTGCTCCAGCAGGCGTTCCCCAGCAAGACGATGGCCGAGATTCATGCGGCGGCTACCATCTACGTGGCCCAGAACCCCGACGCCACCATGGACGACCTGCTGACCGCCCTGCAAACGCAGTTCGCCGTCAGCATCTCCACGGAACTGGCGGCGGAAATCCGCAAGGAATGGGACGAGTTCTCCAACGTCAGCACCCTGAACCCGGCGGAACTGCTGGCCGTGCTCGACGACTACGACGCCGACTCGGTGAACACGAACACCCAGGCCTATCTGCTCTTTCTCATGCAATACCTGCAACAGGAGATCGAGAAGCTGACCTCCGAGGGCATCGAGGCATCGCAGCAGGCCGACCGCGCGCGCTACGAGCTGGCCAAGGAGGACTACAACGAGCAGGTGGAGAAGATGAACTCCAAGCCCTCGGGCGGCCTGCTCAAATGGCTGGGCGCCGTGGCGGCGGTCATCGGCGCGATCATCGCCGTGGCCGTGGCGGCGGTGGTCACCGTGGTTTCGGGCGGCGCGGCGGCGGGCCTGGCCATCGCGGCGGCGGCCATCGCCTGCACCCTGGCCGTGTCCGCCGTGGCAGGTGCGGCATCGGACGGCAAATACTCCCTTGCGGGCCTGACGGCCATGCTTCTCGAGGCCTGCGGCGTGCCCAAGGACGTGGCCCGCTGGATCGGCATCGGCCTGGAGATCACCCTGGCCATCATCGGAGCCATCTGCTCCCTGGGCGCGGGCTTCGCCGCATCGGGCGCCAGCGCCGCGGGCACCGCCGCCAACACCGCCAGCACGGTGGCCAACACGACCAGTTCGGCCACCTCGGCGGCCACCACCGCGGCCAACACGGCCAACACCGCCATCACGACCATGGAAAAGCTGGTCAAGATCATGAACATCGCCAACTGCGTGATGCAGGCGGGCGTGGGCGTGGCCACGGGCGCCAAGGCCATCGTGGACTTCCAGTACACCATGCAGCAGGCCGAACTGCTGGAACTCAAGGCGCTGATGGAGAAGCTGCTCCAGATCCTCAAGACCTCCCAGCAGGTGGCCGAGGCGCTTCTGGACGCCATCTTCACCGCCATGCGCGACATCATCACCGAATCGACCCAGAACCTGATGGACCTGTTGATGAAGGCCAGCAGCCCCGAGCTGGCCTAGGCAGCGGCCCCCGTACCGCGCGGCCCACGGGCGCGCACCCACCCAGGAGGCATCATGAGCATCACCATCACCGGCATATCCACCGCCCTCGGGGCCGACCTCATGGCGGGCGACGAGAAGGAATGGCAGGACGTGGAGCAGACGCTCACGGAACTGCTGCCGGGCGTCGACACCACGACCCTGAGCGCGGCCATCACGAGCTACATCGAGGCCCACCCCTCGGCCACCCCGGGCGAGGTGCTCGAAGCCGTGGTCACCCAGTTGAACCCCTCCCTGGCCACCGACCAGGTGGCCGCCCTGCGCACCGAGTGGGAGCAGTTCGCCGCCAGCACGTCCCTCGACGCGGCCAGCCTGCTGGAGGTCATGAAAACCCCCGAACCCGACGCCCCGACCATCGAGAGCATGCGCGACATCATGGCCATGCTGCTCATGCTGATGATCGAGATCATGGGCGAGGAATCGGCCTCCCAGCTCATGGAGGGCTTTGCCCAGCGCGACCAGATCATGGCCCTGGCCAAGGAAAAGGCCGCAGAAATGCGCGCCATGGCCTGGACCCAGCTCGCCATGGGCCTGACCAGCGCGGCCATCAGCATCGTCGGCGGCCTGGCGGGCATGGGCTTCAAGGATTCCAGCAAAGCCATGCTCTGGAGCCAGGTGGTCGCGGGTTCGGCCAAGCTCTTCGACACCGCCAGCCAGTTCGCCACTTCCATGATCCAGGCCAACATCGCCGAGATCGAGGGCAAGTCCCAGGTGGCCCAGGTCCGCAAGGAGACGGCCCAGAAGCTGGAAGACCTGGCCCGCGACCTGATCAAGACCTTCATGGAAATCTACAACAGCCTGCTCCAGCAGCAGTACCAGACCATGTCCAAGCTCTCCAACGTGTAGGGAAGGATCGCGGGGACGCGAGGAGAACGGATGTCACTTCTGGGGATCGACACCAGCCAGCTCATCGGCCGCTACGAGGACAACCAGGGCGAGTGGACCGACGTGGAGCAGGCGCTGCAAAAGGCCTTTCCCGGCCAGAGCCTGTCCGAGCTGCACGCGGCGGCCACGGAGTACATCTCCTGCAACCCCGACGCGACCATGGACGAGGTGCTCACGGCCCTGCAGACGCAGTTCTCCGTGACCCTCTCGACCGAACTGGCGGCGGAAATCCGCAAGGAGTGGGACGAGTTCTCCCGGGCCAGCGAACTGAACCCGGCCCAGTTGCTGGCCGTGCTGGACGACTACGGCGCCGACACCGTGGACACGGGCAGCCGGGCCTACCTGATGTTCATCATGCAGCACCTGCTCAAGGAGATCGAACGCCTGAGTTCCGAGGCGGACCTCAAGGCCCTGGAATCGGACATGGAGCGCTACCGCGAGGAGATGGAGAAGCTCTACGCCAGCAGCACGGAGCCGACCTCGTACACCGGAGGCACCGAGGACGCCTCGCCCGACGTGAAGCGCACGGCGGCGGAGCGCTGGATCTTTGCCGCCGCGGCCGTGATCAACACCGCCGTGGCGGTCTGCGCGATCGCCCTGCTGGCGCCCCTCCTCGGGCCGGCCCTGACCGTCCTGGCCATGGCGGTGACACTGGCCGTCGCCACGCTGGCAGTGATCGAGGCGGCCACCGACGGCGGCGTCTCCCAGGCCCTGGCCGACATCCTCGAAGGCCTGGGCATGACCCAGGGCAAGGCCGAGCGCACAGCGGAAAACTTCGCCATCCTCTCGGCGATACTCTCCGGGGTGTTGGGAATCGCCGCCTACTTCGGAGCCGGGCCGCTCATCCAGGCAATGCAAGGCGCGACGACCCAGGCGGTGCAGGAGGGAACCACGCCGACAGACGGCGAGCCCACCCTGCCCGACGACCCGCTGTCCAATTCCGAAACGGAGCACTTCCAGGCGCTGGTTTCCGAGCTGGTGGCCCTGCTGCGCCTGGCCAAGGGCCTGGACCTGGCGACCCTGGACGCCATCTTCGCGGCCATGCGCGAGGTGCTGACCGACTCGGCGGACGGCGACGGCGAAACCTCGTCGCCCCACGAAATGCTGATGATGACCATGGCCTAGCGGAGAGCGGCCTGCGGCGACCGGGGGCACGGGGCGGGCCCTGGTCGCGGCGCAACCTTCCCGCCCGGATGACGCCATGCTCGAACAATGGATCGAGACGGTGTGCCGCACGGCAGGCTGGCACGCCCCGGCCCCGGATGCCCGGGGCCATTACCATTTCCGGCTCGACGGCGGCTCGCGGGTGGACGCCAGTTCCCCCGACGGCCGCACGCTGCTGCTGTCCGCCGACCTGGGGCGCCTGGCGCCGGGGTCGGGCGGCGACGCCCTGCTGCGCAAGGTGGGCCTGGCGGCCCTGGCCCGCGCCGCCACGGACACGGGCGTGGTCTCCCTGGACACGCGCCGGGGCACCCTGTGCTACGATGCCCGGCATCTGCTGGGCATCATGCGCGCATCGGAAATGCATCTGGCCCTGCAACGTTTTCTGGACGAATTGGACTTCTGGGCCGACCTGTGCAAGAGTGCCTGATATACTTATATCCCGGGGGCCTTGGGCGTTGAGTACACGACTTTTTTCCCTTTCGCGGCAGGGCCTGGCGCTGGCCGCCCTGTGTTGCGCACTGTGGGCCGCCGCAGGGGGGGCCGCCGCCGCATGGGCCGCCGGTCCCGGCAGCGGGCAACCATCGTTCGCCAAGAGCGTCGCCGACCGCTACACCCTGCCCATCAGTTCCATCTTCAAGGTCCACTTCAGCCACTATGCCGAGCAGGCGCCCCTGGTGGACGTGCTGGAAACCTTCGCGCGGACCCAGGGCCTGCGCGCCGCCTTCACCCCCAACGTCAAGGGCGAAATCAGCGGCATGTTCGACGACATGTCGCCCGACGAGTTCCTGGCGGCGGCCTACTCGGCCTTCGGGGTCGAGTGGTACCTCATGGACGACGTGCTGCACTTCTACGTGCGCCGCGACCTGGAGCGGCGCATGGTCTACCTCACGGCCAGCACGCCCACGCGCATGCGCGACATCCTGACCCGCGCCGGGCTGCTCTCGCCCCAACTGCCCTGCGTGGCCGACGACGACGACCGCGTCCTGGCCTTCTCGGGCCCGGCGGAATACACCGAGGGCGTGGCCGCGGCCATCGCCGCCTACGAGGCCGCCTTCCGCAACGACCAGGTTGTGCGCGTGTTCTTCCTCAAGCACGCCTGGGCCGACGACACGGAGCTGGGCTCCGGCGACAACAAGAAGGTCATCCCCGGGGTGGCCACCATCCTTTCCGAGATGGTCATGGACCAGCGCGCGTCCGACTCGCAGCTCGCCCTGGGCTCGGGCGCCGGGGCCGCCGTGCGCGAGACCATCCCGCCCCTGCCCGAGGAGCAGCAGCTCCTGCGCCTGCAAGACGGCGAGGCCGCCAAGATTCTCGAAGACCTGCGCCGCCGCGCCAAGGAGCAGATGGAGCTGGACCGCCGCGTGGCCTCGCCCCTGAACACCCAGGCCCGGGCCCTGCCCGGCGCCCCCGTGGCCGAGCTTGCCCCGCGCATCCTGGCCGACTCGCGCAGCAACGCCGTCATCGTGCGCGACTCGGCCTACCGCATGGAATACTATGAAAAAACCATCGCCGAGCTGGACAAGCCTCTGCAACTGGTAGAGCTGCACGCCGCCATCGTGGACGTGGACGTGGATTATTCCAGCTCCCTGGGCGTGAAATGGGGCGGATCGGGGCACGGCGGGCCGTACACCTCCACCGGCGTGGGCAGCGGCCTGAGCAGCGTGTCCGACAACACCAGCGAGGTGCCCCTGCCCGGAGACCTGCCCAACGCCCTCATCGGCGACGGGCTGACCCTCTCCACGGTCTACAGCTTCGGGTCCGACTATTTCATGGCCCAGGTCAACGCCCTGGAATCCAACGGCAAGGGCCGCGTGCTCGGCCGCCCCTCGGTGCTGACCATCGACAACACCAGCGCGCGCCTGGAGGCCAGCACCACCTTCTACATCCGCGTGGTGGGCACCGAGGTGGTCGACCTGCGCGAGGTCTCCTCGGGCACGGTCCTCGACGTGACCCCGCACATCATCGAGTACGACGACAAACCCGCGCAGATCAAAATGGCCATCACCGTGGAGGACGGCGCCGACCCGAGCACCGGCTCCACGGACAGCGACATCCCCGCCGTGGTCAAGAAGACCACCATCCGCACCCAGGGCATCGTCAGCGAGGGCCAGAGCCTGCTCATCGGCGGCTACTTCTACGAGCAGCTCAAGGACGACGAAACCGGCGTGCCCGTGCTCATGGACCTGCCCGCCCTGGGCGTGCTGTTCAAATCCAAGACCAAGGTCACCCAGCGCATGGAACGGCTGATCCTCATCTCGCCGCGCCTGCTGACCCTGGACGAGGCCTCCAACGTCCCCAAGGAAGTGAACGAACTGGGCTTCTCCGTCGATCCGGCCTCGCCCGAGTTCGCCACCCCCGGAACGGCGGCCAGCGCGCCCAAGCCCGGCGGCTGCGCCGTGCGCACCAAGGAGCCGGGCACGGACACCGCACCGGCGTCCGCCAGCGGCTGGGGGCTGTCGCAGTGAGCGCCGCCACCACCCCCGTCCTGCTGCTGAAGTTCTTCTCCGGCCCGCACATGGGCGCGGAAATTCCCCTGCGACCCGGCGACACCGTGCTGGGCAGCGGGGAAAGCTGCGACATCATCCTGCACGACAGCACCGTGGCCACGCAGCACGCGCTGCTTATGGTGCCCGCCGCGGCGGGCGAGGCGGGCGCCCCGCCCGCCCTGACCCTGCGCACCCTGGACGCCCCGGTGCTGCTGCTGCACCCCGAGGCCGAACCCGCGCCCCAGGCCCAGGAGCCGCCCCAGGCCGAAGCGCCCCGGGACGCCGCCCCCGCCGCCCAGCCCGACACCCCGGGCGACGAGGGCCCCCGGCCCTTCCAGGGCGAAATGCCCTGGGGCCCGGCCCAGGCCGTCATGCTCGGCACGACCTGCATGGCCTGGCAGGTGCAGGGCCAGCCCTGGGGCGACATCGGCCCGGCGGCCTTTCTGGACGCCACGGGCGCCCGCCCCGCCGAGGGCGGCCCCGCCGCCGAGGCGCCCGCCGAAGCCCCGAAGGAAACCGGCCCCAGCCCCCGGGCGCGGCGGCTGGCGCTGCTGGTCGTCGGCCTGCTGGCCCTGCTGTATCTGACCGTGACCTTCTCCGGCGGGCCGGACACCCACCTGGCCCGCCAAATGACCAGCGTTCTCAAGGACAAGGGCTACGAATACCTGCACGTGACCCAAACCAGCATCGGCGTGACCATCCAGGGCGAGGTGCCCGCCACGGGCGACCGCAAGACCCTGTGGGAACTGGCCGGAGGCATGGATTTCCCGGTGTTCATCGACGTGCAGGTCCGCGAGGAGCGCGCCCAGGGCGTGCGCGTGGCCCTGGCCGTGCGCGGCCTGTTCCCCACCGTGGCCCTGGAGGACCGGGACATCCTGCTCACCGGCTATTTCCGCGACAAGCTCATCGAGGGCGCGGCCAAGGTCTGGATTGCCGAGGACATCCGCAACATCGGGCAGGTCCGCTCGTCCATGGTCTACGCCGCCCAGGTCTGGCCGCTGTTCCGCGACGCGCTCATCCGCCACGAGTTGGACGAGCTGGTGGTGGTGCGCCTGCATCCGGGCGTGGTCGAGGTGGAAGGGGAACTGGACTTCGAGCAGCGCGAGCGCCTGGAGCTGGCCAAAAAGGAAGTCTGCGACGCCCTGAATTCGCCCGTCGCCTTCTGGGACACCCTGACGGCCCCGGGCTTCTCGGCGGAATGGAACCGCAGCATCAGCGGCAGCATGCGCTCGGCCTTCGCGCCCGATCCGGCCCTGGCCCAACTGTTCCGCGACGCCCAGGAGTTGCGCGCCTCCAAGGGCCTGTCCACGGCTCCGGCCCTGCGGGCGGCGCCGGGGGCCTCGGTGGCCCGCGTGACCCCCGTGGCCCCGCTGGCGCCCGGGGAGCAGGCCCCCGAGGCAGGAACCATCGATCTTTCCAAGGCCCCGGTGCTGGACAACGCTCTGGGCGGCACCGTGGCCCTGGTGCCCACCGAGCCGGACCATTCGTCCATCGACATGCTGCGCGACGAAAAGGACCAGGTGGTCCGCGACGACGCCAAACTGCCCCTGCTGGAACGCGAGGGCCGGATCCTGCGCGACGACGAGGGCCGGCCCATCACCGGCCACCCGGCCATGACCAACCCCGCGACTCCGGCGCCGGAAACGCCCATGACCGTGCTGCGCGACGAAACGGGCGAGCCGGTGCGCGACGAGGCGGGCCGCCCGCTGCTGGAGCGCGACGGCCGCGTGCTGCGCGACAGCGCCGGGCGCCCGGTGCCCGCGCCCGAGGCCCTGGCCGACGGCACTCCCGTGGTGGTCGCCCGCGACGAAGCGGGCCAGGTGCTGCGCGACGAGGCGGGCCGCCCGCTGCTGGCCCGCGCGGCCGAACCCGTGCCCGGGCCCCCCGGAGCCCCCGGCGCACCTGGTGCTCCCGGCGCCCCTGGTGCTCCGGGCACCCCGGGTGCCCCCGGTCCTCCCGGCACCCCGGGCGCGCCCGGCGCTCCGGGCGCCCCAGGCGCTCCCGGAGAAATTCTGCGCGACGCCCAGGGCCAGCCCCTGGTCGGCCACGAAGCCATGATTCCCGACACGCGCATCACCGCCGCGCGCGACGAGCAGGACCGCGTGGTCCGCGACGAGGCGGGCCGCCCGCTGCTGGAGCGCGGAGGCGACATCCTGCGCAACTCCAAGGGCCAGCTCGTGCCCGGGCGCGACGACATGTTCCGCGAAGGCCCGGCCGCGGTGATCCTGGAGCCCGACGGCACGCCCGTGCAGGGCGCCGACAAGCAGCCCATGGTCGTCCAGGCCCTGCGCGACGGCGAAGGCGAGGTGCTGCGCGACGGCCAGGGCACCCCGGTCTTCCCCACCGTGGCCCGCGACGCCGAGGACCGCGTCATCCGCGACGAGGCGGGCCAGCCCGTGCTGCTGGGCCCCCTGCGCGACGAGGCGGGCCGCGTGGTCCACGACGAAAGCGGAGCCATGGTGCCCACGGTGGTGGCACGCGATGCCCAAAGCCGCGTCATCCGCGACGAGACGGGCGCGCCCCTGGTGGTCGCCCCGCGCATGGACGAACAAGGGCGTATGCTGCGCGACGAGGAAGGTCGTCCCGTGGCGCCCAGGCTCATGACCGGAGCCGACGGCCGCCCGGCCCGCGCCGCCGACGGCGCCCTGATCCAGGCCCCCGACGACGCCCCGGATGCCACCGAAGTTGGCACCCCCGGCAGCGCCGCTGGCGCCGCCCCCCAGGCAGGCGGCAATGCTGCCAGTGATTACAGGCAGTTCGGCACTGGCATGGGCTTTGCTGATATGCAAGACAAGGACGAGGCCCCCGAAGACATCCTGGGCGGATTGACCATCGTGGGCGTGACCCTTGAGCCGGTGCCGTTCATCTCCATGAAGGACGGGCAGAAATACTTCACCGGCGGCCGACTCCCCGGCGGCTTCATCATCCGGGAAATCACAGCCGAGAAGCTCGTGGTGGAACGCGACGGCAAGGTCGTCACCCGGCTCTTCGAGAGGAGGGATCAATGAGCGACGCACTCAAGGACTTCACGCAGGACCTGCTGCGCAACGACCCCGCCGGACAGGGGCGCGCGCATCTGCAGGAGGAGCTGGTCCGGATGCAGGCGGGCCTGAAGCGGACCCTGGACGCGGGCGTGGCCCCGGCCCAGGCCGCCCTGCTCGGCGCCCTGGGCCGGTCGGTGGAAGCCGCGCGCACGGCGGTGGACCGCATGTGGGAACGTTTCAACAACTAGGCAAACCCGGCAACAATCACAGGAGGCTACCATGGCTATCACCACGAACATGACCATCAGCGAGTCTTTCGGCCAGATGACCGACCAGCTCTCGTCGCGGGCCACCACCCTCAAGACGAGCATCCAGGCCGCCCTCAAGGACGGCGACCTCGACCCCATGAAGATGCTCCAGCTTCAGTTCGACATGGGCAACTACAACGCCATGGTGGAGGCCACCTCCTCCGTGACCAAGGGCCTGACCGACACGGCCAAGACCCTGGCCCAGCGCGCCGGCGGCTGATGACGCCGACCCGGCGGCAAGGAATCACGACCCGGGGGCGCGCGACCGCCGCCCCCGGGCCGCGCAACCCATCAAGGAGGCGACATGCTCTCTCCTGTTGAATGCAAGCGCCTGCTGGACATCGCCTTCGCGGCGTCGTCCGGCGGCTTCCCCGGCGAGGCCCGGGCCATTCTGGACGGCCTGGAACAGGTCTGGCCCGACAGCCCGGAGGTCAAGATCTGCCGGGCGGTGAACCATTACGTGGTCAACGACTTCGACAAGGCCCACCAGTGCCTGGGCGAGGTGCTCGCCGCCGACCCGGGCAACGAGTTCGCCCTGGCCCATCTCGGGGTGGTCTACCACCTCGCGGGCGAGGACGGCGAGGCGCGCAAGACCTTGGAAACCGTGGTCCGCGACGGGGAAGACCCCCAGGCCGTGGCCCTGGCCGAGGCCATGCTCAAGGACGTGCTCTAGGCACGCGGGAGGCGGCTCATGGACATCAGCGCCATTGCCCAGACGGCAGCCAGACTGGCCCAGGCCCCGGACGCGGGGCAGGCCCTGGCGCCCGCAACGCCCCTGGCGCCGCCGGATCCTGCGGCGGTAGCCGACTTCCAGGCGGCCATGCGCGGGGCGCCCGTGGGCGGCCCCCAGGGGCCGGAGCAGGCCACGGCGGCCCGGCCGGCCGGGGCGCCCGAGGCGTCGTCCGCAGCCGGGCCCGTTCCCCCCGGGGCGGACCCGACCATCGCCAGCCTGCTGACCCAGGCCGACCTGGGCCATGCGGACCTGTTCCGCATCCAGGTGGCGGCCTGCATGGCCTCCTTCGAGGCCCAGCGGAACACCTCGGCGGTGTCGGCCATGAACCAGGGCCTGAGCACGCTGGTCAAGTCCGCCGAATAACGACGCACCCCCAACGGGAGCGGCCCGGGCCCGGGCCACTCCCCTGTGCAGGACCCCAGACGTGAAACAGATTTCCGCAACACGACGCCTCGTGCGCTTCCTCGCCCTGGTGCTGCTGGTGCTGACCCTGGGCGGCTGCATGCAGCCGCTCTATCAGGGTCTGGCCGAACGCGAGGCCAACGAGGTGCTCGCGGCGCTGCTCAAACGCGGCATCCTGGCCGAGAAGCAGTCCGAGGGCAAAGGCCTGTTCACCGTGCGCGTGGACGAGGCCCAGGTGGTCAACGCCCTGGAGATCCTGCGCCGCCAGGGCCTGCCCCAGATGCACTACGACACCCTGGGCAGCATGTTCCCCAAGGAGGGCATGATGTCCTCGCCCCTGGAGGAATCGGCCCGCCTGAGTTTCGCCCTGGCCCAGGAACTGGCCGACACCTGCTCCAAGATCGACGGGGTGCTCGATTCACGGGTCCATGTGGTGCTCCAGGAGCAGGACCCCGTGACCGAGGCCGTGACCCCGGCGGCGGCGGCGGCCTTCATCCGCTTCATGCCCGGCTCCTCGGTGGAGCAGTACGTGCCGCACATCCGTCAGCTCATGGCCAACGCGGTGCCCAACCTGAAGTACGACAACGCCTCGGTGTTCCTCTACCCGGCGGCGGAGACGATCATCATGCCCCCGCCCCCGGAATACCGCCGGGTCATGGGCGTGGACATCGCGCCCTACGCGGCGGGCAATTTCATTCTGTGGGTGCTGACGGTGCTCGGGGCGGGCATCCTGGCGGGCTTCGGCGGCTGCTGGGGCCTGGAGCGCTACAGGCAGCGCAAGGCCGCCCAGGCCGTCGGCACAGAGGACGACAATGGCTGACGCGGGCCGCAGCCCGGGCGGCGACGCCGGGCGGGGCTTCTACCGCGAGCTGGCCGCCACGCGCCCCGAGCTGCTCGGGGCGATTTGGCGTTTCAACGCCGCCGAACCCGGGCCGGAGGCCCTGGCCCCCGGCGTGGCCGAAATCCTGCGGACCTGCCCCCGGGGTCGGGCCGCCCTGGCGCGTCTGGCCGACCCGGCCCGGCGCTTCTGGGCCTTCGAGGAGGAGTCGCGGCGGCTGGCCCTGCTCGACCCGCCGACCCTGGAGGCCCTGGCCATGCATTTCGGCGCGGCGGTGAACGCCCGGGCCCTGGCCGCGGTGGTGCTGCGCGCCGAGCGTCAGGCCCTGACGGCGGCCCTGGGTCCCGGCATCCTGGACTACGCCCTGGGCCGGGGGGCCTTCCACCTCGGCGAGGTGCGCGGCCATTTCCTGGCCCGCCACGGCGAACGGCCACTGCCCGAGCGGGTGCGCCTGCACGGGCGCGAGGCCCTGGCCGCGTGCGCCGGGCGCTGGCCCCAGGCCCTGCGCGAGCTGGCCGCGCGGCGCTTTCCGGGGCTCATGGACGCCGCCGCCCAGACCCCGGGCGACCGGGCCGTGGAGCGGCTGACGTGGTTCGGCCTGAAAAAGTTGCTGACCAAGGAGGTCGCACCGTCGTGGGCGCCGTGTTTCTTTTGAAAAAACAGGCCTTCGAGCCCGCTCCGGGCACGAAGATCGTCAAGGCCGGGGACTACGCGCGCATGGTCGAGGCCAATGCGCTGCTGGAAGAGGCCCGCACGCTCTACGAGCGCATCACCGCCGAGGCCCACGAGGTCTTCGAGGCCCAGAAGGCCCAGGGCTATGAAAAGGGCCTGGAGGAAGGCCGCCTGGAGCACGCCGAGAAAATTTTCGAAGTCGCCGCCCAATCCCTGGATTTCTTCGAGAAATTGGAGCACTCCGTGGTGCGCATCGTCACCGACGCCCTGGAGCGCATCGTGGGCGAGATGAACGACAAGGATCTCATCCTGCGGGTCGTCAAAAGCGGGCTGGCCATCGCGCGCAACGAGCGGCGCGTGGTGGTGCGCGTGTGCCCCGAGCAGGCCCCGGCGGTGGAGGCGTCGACCTCCGAACTGTTGCGCCACTTCGCGGGCATCCGCCTGCTGGACGTGGTGGCCGACTCGCGGCTGAAGAAAAACGACTGCCTTGTGGAAAGCGAGATGGGCGTCGTGGACGCCGGGGTGGAGACACAACTCGCGGCCCTCAAGCGGGTCATGGAAAAGCGCATCGCGCGGTAGGGGCCCATGTCCACCTTCGACTACATCACCACCCTGCTGGAAAAGGCCCTGGCCGACGCGAACACCGTGGAGGTCCGCGGGCGCGTGGAGCAGGTGGTGGGCACCATCATCCGGGCCACGGTGCCCGGGGTCAAGGTCGGCGAGCTGTGCGTGCTGCGCAACCCGTGGGAGGACTGGGAGCTCAAGGCCGAGGTGGTCGGCTTCAGCAAGCAGGTGGCCCTGCTCACGCCCCTGGGCGAACTCCAGGGCATCTCCCCGGCCACGGAGGTCTTTCCCACCGGAGAAATCCACTCCGTGCCCGTGGGCGACGACCTGCTGGGCCGCGTGCTCAACGGCCTGGGCGAGCCCATCGACGGCGGCCCGCCCCTGCGGCCCCGGGCGTTCTACCCCGTATACGCCGACCCGCCGAACCCCATGGAGCGCCGGATCATCGACAAGCCCATCTCCCTGGGCCTGCGAGTGCTCGACGGCATGCTCACCTGCGGCGAGGGCCAGCGCATGGGCATCTTCGCGGCGGCGGGCGGCGGCAAAAGCACGCTGCTGTCGTGCATCATCAAGGGCACCGACGCCGACGTGTGCGTGCTGGCACTCATCGGCGAGCGCGGCCGCGAGGTGCGCGAGTTCCTGGAGCACGATCTCGGCCCCGAGGGCCGCAAGCGCGCCGTGGTCGTCGTCTCGACCTCCGACCGCTCGTCCATGGAGCGGCTCAAGGCGGCCTACTCGGCCACGGCCATCGCCGAATATTTCCGCGCCCAGGGCAAGCGCGTGCTCATGCTCATGGACTCGGTGACCCGCTTCGGCCGCGCCCTGCGCGAAATCGGCCTGGCCGCTGGAGAGCCGCCCACGCGGCGCGGCTTCCCGCCCTCGGTGTTCTCCAGCCTGCCCAAGCTCATGGAGCGCGCGGGCAACTCCGACCGGGGGTCCATCACCGCGCTGTACACCGTGCTGGTGGAAGGCGACGACATGACCGAGCCCATCGCCGACGAAACGCGCTCCATCCTCGACGGGCACATCGTGCTCTCGCGCAAGCTGGCCGCCGCCAACCACTACCCGGCCATCGACGTGCAGGCCAGCGTCAGCCGCGTGATGAATTCGATCATTTCCAAGGAGCACAAGGCCGCGGCCCAGAAGGTCCGCAAGGTGCTGGCCAAATACAGCGAGCTGGAAATCCTGGTCCAGATCGGCGAATACGAGAAAGGCTCGGACAAGGAAGCCGACGACGCCCTGGCGCGCATCGACTCCGTGAACCGCTTCCTGCGCCAGGGCATGGGCGAGACCAGCACCTTCGAGCAGACCGTGGCGGCCCTGGCGGAGGTGGCCCGGTGAACTACCCTCTGGCCGTGCTGCTGCGCGTGCGCACCCTGCGTCAGGACAAGGCCCTGGCCGCGCTCTCCGCCGCCGAGGCCCGGCTGGCCGAAGCCCGGCGCGACCTGCGCGAGGCCAAACGCCTGCACGAGGAGTTCCTGGTCTGGCTGGCGGAGGAGGAGGAGCGGCGCTACGACGAGATCATGGGCCGCGACATGACCCTGGAGGACGTGGACGAATTCAAGCGCGGGCTGTGCGAAATCCGCGGTCGCGAGGCCGCCTTCCTGGAGCGCATCCTGCGCGCCCGCAAGCACGTGGAGGACTGCGAGGGCGCCATGGCCGCGGCCAGGGCCCGGCTGCTGGAAGCCCAGCGGGCGACCCTCAAGATCGAGGAGCACCGCTCGCGCTGGCAGGTGCTGGCCAGCAAGGAGGCCGAGCGCAAGGAAGAGATCGAGCTTGAGGACTTCATCCCCGGCCCGCGCCCGGGCCTGGGCGGCCTGGAGGCGGCGTGAGCGACGGCGTGAAGCCCGTGGACGGCGCCCCGCCCCAGGCGGGGCCCCAGGGCCCCGGCGCCACGGCCGCGCCCGCCGACGTGCACGCCATGCGCGCGGCCATGGCCGGGCCGGTGGAGCAGCCCGGACTTTCGAGCCTGTTCTCCCTGCAGGGCCGCGCGGCGGCCCAGGGCGCGCCGGGCGCCACGGCAACGCCGGATGCGACGGACGCCGACGCCGGGGGCGCGGGGAGCGAAGACCCCCGCGACGAGGCCGGAGCCGAGGAACTGGCCGACCTCGTGGCCGAACGGGTGCTGGTCACGGACCAGGAATTTTCCGACGACGAGGAAGTGCGCATCTACCTGCGCCAGAGCGTGCTGGCCGACACGCAGGTCCACCTGCGGCGCACGCCCGAGGGCATCGAGGTGCGCGTGCTCACCGGCGACGCGGCCTCCCACGCCGTGCTTCTGGAGGCCAAGGACGCCCTGGGCCGCCGCCTCCAGGGCGCCTGCGAGGGCCGGGTGCTGCTGGAAATCGTTTTCGTACGCAAGGCATAAGAGGACAGGAGAAAGAACGTGGCTGAAGCCGTCGCCTATGTGCCGCCCGCGCTGTCCGCGCGCGAGTGCCGCCTGCTGAACGCCCTGGCCGGGCACCCGGGCGGGTTCGACCTGGATATCGGCGGTGCGCCGTGGCGGGTGGCGCCGGCACTGCGCCCGGGCGAGCCCGGCGCGGCCCCCGCCCTGGCCGCACGCGCGGGCGATGTCGTCTGGCGCCTGGCCCTGGGCCGCACCCAGGCCCTGCTCGACGCCCTGGGCCTGCCCGACGACATCGACCGCGAGGCCTTGCCCGAGGCCGTGCTGTGGGGCGTGGCCGAGGCGCGCCTGGGCGGGCTGCTGGCCCGCCTGGAAGCCCTGGCCGGGCAGCCCGCGCGGCTGTGCGCGCCCGACGAGGCGCCCCGGAGCCCGGCCTGCTGCCTGGAGTTCACGGCCAGCGGCCCCGAGGGCCGCGAAGTGCGCGGCTGGGTGCTCGTGCCCCTGGACGAACCGGCCCTCGCCGCCGTGGAGCAGGCCCTGGCCGCCCGGCCCCGGGCCGCGCGCCCCCTGAGCGACCTGCCCGTGGAGCTGTCCATCGAGGCCGGGAGCATGACCCTGACCCTGGCCGAACTGCGCACCCTGGCCCCCGGCGACGTGCTCCTGCCCGAGCGCTGGCATCCGGCCTCGGGCTGCGTCCATCTTTTCGCCGCGCCCCTGCGGGTGCGCGCGCCCTGGCCGGACGGCGACGACCGGCCCTGGACCATCGTCAAGCAAAGCGAGTCGAGCATGAGCGAAACGGACAAGACGGCGGAAAAGGCGGCCGAAGCCCCCAAGGGCGGCCTGGGAGCCATCGGCATCGAGGTGGTCTTCGAGATCGGCCGGATGCGCATGACCGTGGACGAGATCCAGGCCCTGGGCCCGGGGCTGACCCTGCCCCTGCCCAAAGTCCTGGGCCCCGAGGTGCCGGTGACCATCCTGGGCAACGGCCGCAGGCTGGGCACCGGGCGCATCGTCAGCGTGGGCGAAACCCTGGGCGTGCAACTCACCGAGCTGGACGGACACTCGTCCTAGGACGCCCTCATGGAGCAATTCAATCCGGTCACGCTGATCTTCATCATGGTCACCATCGGCATCGCGCCGTTTGCGATCATGATGATCACCTCCTACGTGAAGATCGTGGTGGTCATCTCGCTGGTGCGCAACGCCCTGGGCGTGCAGCAGATTCCCCCCGCGGCGGCCCTCAACGGGCTGGCCATCGTGCTCAGCGTGTTCATCATGGCCCCCACGGCCCTGCAGACGCGCGACCTGCTCATGGCCCAGACCCTGCCGCCCAACGCCTCGCCCGGGCAGCTCATGGAGGTGGTGGGCAACGCCTCGGGGCCCATGCAGTCGTTCCTGTTCCGCAACACCGAAAAGCGCATCCGCACCCTGTTCGTGCGCACGGCGCGCCAGGTCTGGCCGGCGGACCAGCAGGAGAACATCCGCGAGGACAACTTCCTGATCCTCGTCCCGTCCTTCACCATCTCCGAGCTGACCAAGGCCTTCCAGATCGGCTTTCTGCTCTACCTGCCCTTCGTGGCCATCGACCTGATCATTTCCAACATCCTGCTGGCCATGGGCATGATGATGGTCTCGCCCATGACCATTTCGCTGCCCTTCAAGCTGCTCCTGTTCGTGACCCTGGACGGGTGGCTCAAGATCTGCCAGGGCCTGCTGCTCAGCTACATGTAGCCGCGCGGCACGGGACTCGGGAGGAAGAACCATGGACATCAGCCAGATAGCCGGACTCATCCGCCAGGACGCCCCCGGCGTCGCCCAGGACGCGCCCAAGGGCTCGCTCATGGGCCAGGCCGTGTCCAAGGCCGACGCCATGTCGCTGGTGGCCAACGCCGCCGAGGAGGCCGGGTTCGCCAAGTCCGAGCGCGAGGAAACGCGCCTGGAGGCCCGCAAGCTGAAGCCCCTGACCCCCAGCACCGAGCGCGTGGAGCAGATCCAGAAATATCTGGAACTGATGGACAAGCAGGGCAAACGCCAGCAACTGGACGCCTTCATCTCCGCCCTGCGCGGCTCCGCCAACCTCGACCCGCGCACCGCCCTGGCCACGGCCAGGCAGTTCTTCTCCGACCCCGGCGACATGGCCACGGCCCTGTTCTCCGCCGGGAAGGAACTGGGCATGGAGGAGGTCTTCGCCGAGGCCCAGGCCCAGCTCGAGGACGAGTTCGGCATGCAGGTGCAGACCCGGCTGGCCGCCGGGGTCCGGGCCCTGGAATTCGGCGACCTGGGCTCGCCCGACGCCCTCAAGGACCTCTACGCCGGGGCCGTGCTCGACGCCGCCTCGCCCGTGGAAATCTTCGAGCGCATCGTCACCGACTTCGGCGACGCGCACATCGACGAGGCCATGGATTTTCTGACCAAGACCCTGGGCGACACCCTCTCGGCCACCACCTCGCAGACGGACAAGGCCCTGCTGGAAAGCGTCGCCAAGGACCTGGAGGCCGTGCGCCTGCTGCGCGGGCTGCACGGAAGCTGCAAGGGCCTGCTGGACCGCCTGCAATCCGCCCACGGCATCCGGCCCCAGCTCTCCTCCACCGGGCTGCTCAAGGAGATGCTGGCCCTGCGCGACACGCCCTTCGTCGGCGCCTTCGACATGGAGAACCTGGCCTCCCGGCTGGGTGTGGACGACCTGGAACAGCGCATCCTCTTCTTCCAGGACCTCCAGCAGACGGCCCGGGCCCTGCCCGTGAACCTTTTCCGCGACGAAGGCGGACGGCTGGGCATCATCGACGCCGTCCAGATGGCCCTGGACGAGGCCATCGCCGCCGAGGCGCAACTTTACGAGGACTAGCCCATGCACATTCGCAAGGCGGTGGACGACCTGGGCAGGCAGCTCGGCCTCGGCGGGCTGGACCTGGACGCCAACGGCCTGTGTACCCTGAACGTGGGCGACCGGGGCTCCCTGTTCCTGGAGCGCCACGACGACGCGCTGCTGGTCAGCATGGCGCGGCGGTCGGCCGGGCACGTGCCCGAGGCCCTGACCCGGGGGCTGGCCCTGTGCCACGAGAGCGCCCAGCCGCGCCACGGCCTGCGCGTGGGCCTGCTGCGCGACGACGTGCTCGTGGTCTGCGCGCGGCTGGAAAAGCACCAGATCGCCGCCGGGCACCTGGCCCAGGTCGTGCCCTATCTCCTTGAAACCCTGGACAAGACCGGAGCGTAGCACCCGCATGTCTGGCAAGATATCCCTGTTCGCACCCTCGGTGGGCATCACCGGCGTGGGCTCCCCGCGCCAGGAGCCGCTGTCCCTCAAGTCGCGCAACCGCGTGAGCCCCGCCCTGCGCGCCGCCAAGGCCCGCGAGGATCTGGGCATCTACGACGGCGACAACCTGGAAAGCATGCTCGACGACTACCTGCGCGTCACCCCCGAGGACCCGGACACCGCCTCGCCCGAACGCTTCCCGCGCGAGGTGCAGGAAGGCCTGGAAAAGCTCCACGCCGCCACCGGCGACCCGGCCCTGGACGCCATGCTCAGGGAATTCACCGACGACAACGACCTGCTGCGCATGTACTGCTCGCTGGTGTTGGGAGGCTAGGCCATGCTGACCCGCGCCCAGCGCGATGCCCTGTTCATGCTCGTGTACCTCTACGTCCGCCTGGGCGACACCGCCCGGGCCAGGACCATCCTCGAGGCCATGGCCCGGGCCTGCCCCGCCGAGGACCGCACGGGCAAGTTCCTGGCGGGCATCGCCCTGCTGGAGGAGCAGTACGAGCGGGCCCTGTTCCTGCTGGGGCCCTACACCGGAGGGCCCATGGCCGGCACCGCCGACGCGCCCCTGCTGCTGCTCAAGGCCAAGGCCCTGTGGCACCTGGGCCGCGAAAGCGAAAGCCGGGCCGCCCTGGACGAATACTTCTACCTCGTGGGGGCACAACAATGAGCTTCGCCCGGACGGCCCAGCGCGCGGTGGACTTCATCACCCGCAACAACGACCTGACCCTGGCCGCCTTCCTGGTGGCCATCATCGGGCTGATGATCATCCCCATGCCGACCCCGCTGGTGGACAGCCTGCTGTCCCTCAACATCGGCATCTCCTTCATCGTGCTCATGATGGCCATGTACGTCGGCACGGCCCTGGACTTCTCGGTCTTCCCCACGGTCCTGCTGTTCACCACCCTCTTCCGCCTGGCCCTGAACATCACCACCACCCGGCTCATCCTGCTCCAGGGCGACGCGGGCCAGATCATCGAAACCTTCGGCACCTTCGTGGTCGAGGGCAACTTCGTGGTCGGCGCCGTGGTCTTTCTGATCATCACCATCGTCCAGTTCCTGGTCATCGCCAAGGGCTCGGAGCGCGTGGCCGAGGTCGGCGCGCGCTTCTCGCTGGACGCCATGCCCGGCAAGCAGATGAGCATCGACGCCGACCTGCGCGCGGGCGCCATCGACCAGGGCGAGGCCCAGCGCAGGCGCGACCGCCTGGCCCAGGAAAGCCAGATGTACGGCGCCATGGACGGCGCCATGAAGTTCGTCAAGGGCGACAGCATCGCGGGCATGATCATCACCGTGGTCAACATCCTGGGCGGCATCACCATCGGCATCACCCAGATGGGCATGAAGGCCGGGGACGCCCTGCAGAAGTACGGCGTGCTGACCATCGGCGACGGTCTGGTGTCCCAGATTCCCTCGCTGCTCATCTCCATCGGCGCGGGCATCCTGATCACCCGCACCTCCGGCGACGACGCCGAGCACCTGGGCAGCCAGATGGGCGAACAGATCTTCGACCAGCCCAAGGCCCTGCTCATCGCGGGCGGGCTGCTCTTCCTGGCCTCGCTCATCCCCGGCTTCCCCAAGCCGCAGATGATGACCCTGGCGCTGATCATCAGCGGCGTGGGCTTCGTGCTCGGGCGCATGGGCTCCATGCCCGTGGCCATCGACCAGGGCCAGGAGCTGCAAAAGACCCTGGCGCCCACCGTGGCCCCGCGCAAGCGCAAGCAGCGCCAGGTGCGCGACGAATTCGCGCCCACCGTGCCCCTGCTGCTCGACGTGGCCGCCGACCTGGGCGGGTCCCTGCGCTTCGAGGACCTGAACGACGAGATCATCACCCTGCGCCGGGTGCTCTACTACGACCTGGGCGTGCCCTTCCCGGGCATCACCATCCGGCCCAGCGAAACCATGCCATCGTACTCCTACACCCTGCTGCTGCACGAAATTCCCGTGACCCAGGGCCGCCTCGTGCCCGGCAAGGTCATCGCCCGCGAAAGCGAAAAGACCCTGCAGATGCTCGGCGTGGACGTGGAGCGCACCGACGACTTCCTGCCCGACGTGCCTTCGGTGTGGGTGCCCGAATCCGCCGTGCCCAAGCTGGAGCAGGCCGGGTTCTCGACCATGGCCCATTCGCGCGTGCTGACCTACCACGCCTCGGTGGTGCTCGCGCGCAACGCCTCGGAGTTCCTCGGCCTCCAGGAAACCAAGTACCTCATGGACAAGATGGAGGAGCAGTACCCCGAGCTGGTGCGCGAGGCCGCCCGCCTGCTGCCCGTGCAGAAGACCGGCGAGGTCCTCCAGCGGCTGGTGCAGGAAAGCGTCTCCATCCGCAACCTGCGGGCCATCTTCGAGGCCATCGTGGAATGGGCGCCCAAGGAAAAGGACATCGTGCAGCTCACCGAGTACGTACGCGCCGCCCTGCGCCGCCAGATCAGCTACAAATACACCGGCGGAACCAACCTGCTGGCGGTCATCCTGCTCGACCCCACCGTGGAGGAGGAAATCCGCAAGTCCATCCGCCAGACCTCGGCGGGCGCCTTCCTGGCCCTGGACCCCGAAAAGGCCAAGAAGATCATCGCCGGCCTGGGCAAGGCCGCGGGCGACTACAGCAAGCGCAAGCAGCTCCCCGTGGTCCTGGCGTCCATGGACATCCGCCGCTACCTGCGCAAGCTCATCGAGAAGGACTATTACGACCTCGCCGTGGTCTCCTACCAGGAGCTGACCCCCGAGGTCTCCGTGCATCCCATTGGCCGCATCCGCTTCTAGGAGGAGCCCATGGACCAGGCCGCACTGAACTACACATCCCGGGCGCTGTACCTCGTGCTGATGCTCTCCCTGCCGCCCATCGTGGTCGGCTCCATCGTCGGGCTGCTCCTGAGCCTCATCCAGGCCGTGACCCAGCTCCAGGAGCAGACCCTGAGCTTCGGCGTCAAGCTCATCGCCGTGGCCCTGACCATCCTGGTCATGGCCGGATGGTTCGGCGGCGAGCTGCTGGCCTACGGCGACGAGATCTTCACCAACTTCAACTCCATCATCCGCTGACCGGGGCGCCATGAACGGGCTGGACGCCTTCCTGCGCGAAGTGGGCATGGAAAACCTGCTCACGGCCATCACCCTGGGCCTGCCGCGCATCGTCGCCCTGTTCACCGTGGTGCCCTTCCTGGGCGGCGGCGTGGTCACCGGCGCCCTGCGCATGACCCTGGCCCTGCCCCTGTCCGCGTTCCTCTTCCCCCTGCTGCCGACCTTCGAGCAGATCGGCGCCACGCGCACCCCCGACGAAACCACCCTGTTCATCATCGCCCTCATGGCCAAGGAAATCTTCATCGGCCTGGCCCTGGGCTATCTGGTCAGCATCATGTTCTGGGCCGTGGAGTCGGCGGGCTTTTTCATCGACAACCAGCGCGGCGGCTCGTCGGCCCAGATGAGCGACCCCATGTCCCAGGACCAGACCTCCCCCACGGGCTCGCTGCTGTTCCAGACCATGGTCTTCCTGTTCTACACCGGCGGCGGCTTCGTGGCCTTTCTGGGCATGCTCTTCAGCACCTACGTGCTGTGGCCCGTGGGCGAGCTGCTGCCCTGGCCAACGGACCTTTCCTTCCCCCTGCTGTTCGCCCGGCAGTTCGGCACGCTGTTCCTCTACGTGGTGCTGCTGGCCGCGCCGCTGGTCATCGTCTGCTTCCTGAGCGACTTCTGCCTGGGGCTCATCAACCGCTTCGCCCAGCAGCTTAACGTCTTCGTGCTCTCCATGGGCGTGAAGAGCGCCATCACCGCCGTGCTGCTGTTCCTCTACTTCTTCCCGCTGTGCTACATCCTGCTCGAACTGATGGCTCACATTCCGACCCTGCACATGACCCTGGACAAGACCTTCGGCCAGCCCTTCGCCGGGCTGCTGCCGGGAACGGGACTCTGACCCGAGGGCGGCCATGAGCGAAAAGACCGAGCAACCGACATCGAAACGCCTGCGCGACGCGCGCGAGGAAGGCCAGGTCGCCAAGAGCCAGGAAATCCCGGCCATGGCCACCACGGCCGCCCTCTTCGGCGTGCTCTTCGGCCTGTGGGACTATTTCTATTCCACCCTGGTGGACCTGTTCCACATTCCCCTCAAGGTCATGAACAGCCCCTTCGACGAGATATTCTACCCGACCATGCTCGCCGTGCTGCTGGACATCGCGCGCATCGTGCTGCCCGTGGTCGTCCTGGTCATGGCCCTGGGGCTGGTCTGCAACCTGGCCCAGGTCGGCGTGCTCATCACGCCCAAGGCGCTCATCCCCAAGCTCGAAAACCTGAGCCCGAAGCAGTGGTTCAAGAAGGTCTTTTCCATCAAGGGCCTGGTGGAGTTCCTCAAGAGCTGCATCAAGGTCGTGGCCATCAGCGTGGCGGTCTGGGTCGCGGTCAAGAACTCCCTGGTGCCCCTGCAGGCCATCCCCCGCGTGGGCCTTGGCGGCGCCTACTCCGCCATCGGCGCCCTGCTGTGGGACATCGCCGTGGCCGTGGTCGCCGTCATGGTCGTCATCGCCGCCCTGGACTACCTGTTCCAGCGCTGGCAGCACAACAAGCAGCTCATGATGAGCAAGGACGAGGTCAAACGGGAGTACAAGGAGATGGAAGGCAACGCCGAGGTCAAGGCCATGCGCAAACGCCTGCACCAGGAGATGCTCAGCAGCGGCGCGGCCCAGAGCACGCGCAAGGCCACCGTGCTGATCACCAACCCGACCCATCTGGCCATCGCCATCTACTACGAGGAGGGCGAAACGCCCCTGCCCATCGTCCTGGCCAAGGGCGAGGGCCCCACCGCCCAGCGCATGATCGCCGCCGCCAAGGAAGAGAACATCCCCATCATGCGCAACGTGCCCCTGGCGCGCAGCCTCTACGCCGACGCCCAGGAGCACGCCTACATCCCCGGCGACCTCGTGCGCCCCGTGGCCGAGGTGCTGCGCTGGGCTCGCTCGCTGAAAAAGAACGAATAGCGGGCCCCCGGCGAAACGGGAGGCCGCAGCAAAAAGCGGACTGCCCTTTGCGGGCGGCGCAGGAAACACGCCACCACCGGGCCGGGCACATTGCCCGCCCCGGTTTTTTATTGCGTACCCGCAGCATAACAGGCTTGACTATAGCCGCCGCCGGGCGTATTGGTAGGACCAATTTATTTCAGAGGAGATTGGTAGGACCGATGTCCGCCGGAAAATCCGCCCCGCCGCGCTATCAGGAGGTCGCCCGCAGGCTGCACGCCATGCTGGAGGCCGGAGAGCTGCGCGAGGGCGACCGCCTGCCGCCCGAGCGCGCCCTGGCCGAAACCTTCCAGGTATCGCGCGGCTGCGTGCGCGAGGCCGTGCGCACCCTGGCCGAAAAAGGCCTGCTGGAAAGCCGCCACGGCGACGGCACCTACGTCTGCGCCAGTCGGCCCGGGCAGCTCGCCCAGGCCCTGGACGCCCAGCGCCACCGCCTGCGCGACATTCTCGAACTGCGCCGCGTGGTGGAGCCCGGCGTGGCCGCCCTGGCCGCCCAACGCGCCACCCGCAAGGACATCGACGCCCTGAAGATCCTCATCTGCGACCAGCAGCGCGCCCTCCTCGAAGGCGGCGACGACACGGGCATCGACGCCGCCTTCCACCTCGCCCTGGCCCGCATCACCGGCAACCAGGCCCTGCTGGCCATGCTCGAAACCCTCAACGACACCCTGGCGGAAACCCGCCAGCGGCACCTGCGCACCACCCGCCGCAAGGCGGACTCCCCGACCTTCCACCTGCGCATCATCTCCGCCCTGGAGCGCAAGGACGCGGCGGCGGCGCGCCGCGCCATGGAAGAGCACCTGGACGCCGTGCAATCCGAACTCTTTCCCAAGGAGCACCCCTCATGTTGACCACCATCGCCCTCTACTGCGCCGTGGGCGCCGTGGCCGGAGTCCTGGCCGGACTTCTGGGCGTCGGCGGCGGGCTCGTCATCGTGCCCATGCTCGTCTTCTGCTTCAACCTCCAGGGTTTCAACCCCGAAACCATCATGCACCTCGCCCTGGGCACCTCCATGGCCAGCATCATCTTCACCTCCGTCTCCAGCTTCATGGCCCACCACCGCCGCAAGGCCGTGGACTGGAGCATCGTGCGCGGCGTGGTCCTGGGCATCCTGGTGGGCACCTACGGCGGCTCGATCATCGCCGCCAACCTGTCCTCCTCGTTCCTCAAGGGCTTCTTCGTCGTCTTCCTCTACTACGTGTCCTTCCAGATGTTCACCGGCAAGAAACCCAAGCCCTCGCGCACCCTGCCCGGCAAAATCGGCCTGTTCTGCGTCGGCGCGGTCATCGGCGTGGTGTCGAGCCTCGTGGGCATCGGCGGGGGCACCCTTTCGGTGCCGTTCATGATCTGGGGCAACGTCCCGGTGCACATGGCCATCGGCACCTCGGCCGCCATCGGCTTCCCCATCGCCATCGCGGGCACCGTGGGCTACATCGTCAACGGCCTGGGCACCCCCGGGCTGCCCGAGTATTCCCTGGGCTACGTCTACTTCCCGGCCCTGGTGGGCATCGTCGCCGTGAGCATGTTCACCGCGCCCCTGGGCGTGCGTCTGGCCCACAGCCTGCCTGTGGACAGGCTCAAGCGCGTCTTCGCCCTGCTGCTCTTCCTGGTCGGCACGCGCATGCTCATCAGCCTGCTGTAGGCCGCGCCTGCGGGGCCGCAGCCTCCGCTGCGGAGCCAAAGACGAAAAAAACGGAGAGGGACGGCCATGGCCGTCCCTCTCCGCTTTGCCGTCCGCAGCAGGAACGGATCAGGAGCGGCCCAGACTGGCGGGCAACCCGGCCACGAAGGCGCGAATCTCGTCGCGCACGCGCCGGTAGGGAGCCAGGGCCGCCTCGGGGTCGGCCGCGCCGCGTGCCAGGGCCGGGGGGTCGTCGAAGCCCGCATGCACCCGCCGGGCCCGCCCCGGAAAGTACGGGCAGGTCTCCTTGGCGTGGCCGCACAGGGTCACCACCACGTCGAACTCCACTGCGGGCAACTCGTCCACTGTCTTGGACACCTGCCCCGAGATATCCACTCCCGCCTCGGCCATGACCCGCACCGCCAGGGGATTCAGCCCATGGCGCTCGATTCCGGCCGAATAGGCCTCGATTTCCCCCGCCCGCAGGTGCCGGGCCCAGCCCTCGGCCATCTGGCTGCGGCAGGAGTTGCCCGTACACAGGAAAAGTATCCGCATCATGGCCGCCTCCGGGTGCCGCCCCTAGGCGGCGGGCTTGCAGCTCACGTGGCACACCCCGCGCGGGGTATTCACGGCGTAGGGGAAAAACCGGGCCCTGAAGCGCAGGGCCACGCCCACCAGGGCGATGAGCACCGGAACCTCCACCAGCGGCCCGATGACCGCCGCGAACGCCTGCCCGGAATCGATGCCGAACACGGCAATGGCCACGGCGATGGCCAGCTCGAAATTGTTGGACGCGGCGGTGAACGACAGGGTCGTGGCCTGCTCGTAGGTCGCCCGGACCTTGAGCGACAGCCAGAACGAGACCAGGAACATCGCCAGGAAATAGATGCACAGGGGCACGGCCACGCGCAGCACGTCCAGCGGCAGTTGCACGATGTACTCGCCCTTGAGCGAGAACATGACCAGGATGGTGAACAGCAGGAACACCAGCGCCAGCGGGCTCACGGCGGGGATGAACGTCTTCTCGTACCACAGGCGGCCCTTGAGGCGTAGCCCCGCAAAGCGCGAGAGCATCCCGGCCAGGAAGGGAATACCCAGATAGATGAACACGCTCTCGGCGATCTGGGCCATGGTGATGTCCACCACCGCGCCCCGGACCCCGAAAAACCCGGGCAGCACCGAAATGAAGAACCACGCGTAGAGCGGGAAGAACAACACCTGGAACACGGAGTTGAACGCCACCAGTCCCGCGCAGTACTCCGTGTCGCCCCGGGCCAGGTCGTTCCAGACGATGACCATGGCGATGCAGCGCGCCAGGCCGATGAGGATCAGTCCGACCATGTACTCGTGGTACCCGGAGAGAAAGGCCAGGGCCAGCCCGAACATGAGCAGCGGCCCGATGACCCAGTTCTGGACCAGCGACAGGGCCAGCACCCTGCCGTTGCGGAACACCTGGCCCAGTTCCTCGTAGCGGACCTTGGCCAGGGGCGGATACATCATCAGGATCAGGCCCACGGCAATGGGCACGTTGGTGGTGCCCACCTGGAAGGAATTGACCACGTCCTTGACGCCGGGCAGCAGGTAGCCGCCCAGCACCCCCACCGCCATGGCCAGGAATATCCACAGGGTCAAAAACCGATCCAGAAAGGACAGCCGCTTGGCGCCGGTGTCGGTCATGGCGTTGCTCCGTTGCCGGGGCCTACCGGCAGGATCGGCCCTGTTTGGCGCGCAGGTGCGCGTTCAGACGTTCCAGATCGCCCGTGGCCTGCGGGTGTTCGCGCAGGGCGTCGAGCAGGGCGCCGCGCGTGTCGTCCCGCTCCGCTCCCGGCCCGCCGCCGCGCAGCCGGTAGTGCATCCACTTGCCGCTACGCCGCCCCACGACCCAGCCCGCCCCGCGCAAGTAGGCCAGGTGCCGCGACACCTTGGACTGGGGCATGCCCAGCACGGCCATAAGGTCGCACACGCACAATTCGCCCGTGCCGAGCAGATTCAGGATGCGCAGGCGGGTCCCATCCGACAGGGCCTTGAGAACGGCGGCGAAGTCATCCATGCATGCATCATATGCGCATAGGCGGTTTTGTCAAGCCCGGACGGCAGCCTCCTGGGGAGGCGCGCGCCTTCGCCCCGCCGCGCTTTCGTGGCCTTGCGCGGGCTCAAGGCCTGCGGGGCTGGCGAACGGGGCCCGGCACTGCGGCCCGGGGCTCAGGCCTGGGCGCAGTCGGTGGGGTCGCCCTGGAGCTTCTTCAGGGTGTGGACGATGGTCGGCAGCAGCGGGTCGAGGTTTTCGGCCACGGCCTTGGGCGAGCCGGGCATGTTGACGATCAGGCTGCGGCCCAGGGTTCCGGCCACGGCGCGGGAGATGGCGCCGTGGGGCGTGACGGCCAGGGAGGCGGCGGTCATGGCGCGCTCGTAGCCGGGCAGGCGGCGGTCGATGACCGCGAGGGTGGCCTCGGGGGTGGTGTCGCGCGGGCCCACGCCGGTGCCGCCGCTGGTCAGCACGAGGTCGAAGCCCTGGGTCAGGCAGAGGTCGGTCAGCAGGGCGCGCAGGCGCGCGGGGTCGTCGGGGATAATCCAGGTCCGGACGTGGCCCAGGGGCAGAACGGCGGCGGCACGCGCAAGAATAATGGGTGCGCATTTGTCTTCGCGCAGGCCTGCGGCGCCCTTGTCGGAAAGGATGACGACGGCCAGGGCCAGCCCGGGGCGTGCGGCGGTGCAGGGCAGGGCGCCGGGGGCCAGCGTCAGGGCGGCGGTGGAGCGCAGGGCCAGGGCGGGGGTTGGGGCCATGTCCGGGCCGGGCAGCTCCAGGCGCGCCTCGACCACGAAGCCGTGGCCCTGGGGGGCGATGGTCAGGCGGGTGCCCGTCGGCAGGGCGCAGGTGGCGGCGGCGCAGTGCAGCCCGGGCAGCCCGGCGGCGGCTGGGGCGGCCAGGACGATCTGGCCGGAGGCCAGGGTCAGGGCCGCGGGCGCGGTGAGGGCGACGGGGGCGAAGGTCTCGTCCATGGCGGGGCTCCTTTGGGGACTCAGGCCAGCAGTACGGCCACGATGCCGGTGATGAAGATGCCGTCGAAGGTGCCCGCGCCGCCGATGGAGAGCACGGCGGCGTCGAGGACGCGGCGGGTGCGCGGGGTGGCCAGGTGCAGCAGGTCCGCGCCGAGCAGGGTGCCCAGGGTGCCCGCGACGTAGGCCACGGGGGCGGTCTGGTCCGCCGGGGCGAGGATCAGGGCGGCCAGGGCCGTGGCCAGGGGCGGCAACAGCACGGGGATGCCGATGCCCCGCCCGGGGATGGGCCGGGCCAGGGCGTAGCACAGGGCGGTGACCGCGCCGGTCGCCAGCAGCAACCCGGCGGAGGAGCCCATGCGGCTGACGAGGTACAGGCACAGCAGGCAGGGAATGATGCAGCCGCCGAGGTTCACGGCCACGACCTGGGGCACGAGTTCGGCCTCGGTGCTCACGCCGAAGGGCCCGAAGCCGGGAAAGGCGCGCAGCACCGGGCGCTTGACCACATGGCCCGTTTCGGCCACGGGGATGTTCACGCCGCTGCCCAGCAGGGTGGCGAAAAGCAGGGCGAAGCCCTGGCCGGGCGTCAGGCCCAGCTTGGCGAAGGCCAGGGTCACCAGCCCGACCTGGACGAGGATGAACAGGAGCACCAGGGCGCCCACGAAACCCAGCAGGGCCACGAACACCAGGGGGAATTGCAGTTGCGGTCGCATGGGGTCTCCGCCTGTGGCGCCGGGGCGCCGGGGGTTTGCCATTGTCGGAAAATGGGATAGCTTCCGCACGGGAAGCGGTCTTGCGCGCGGGGAGCGAGCGCCCCGGGGCGCGCCGCCCGCGGGGGAGCGCACGAAAACCCCTATCCCAAGACGCAGGCGAAGTAAAACAACGCACCACGCACGAGGTCTTCATGAAAGGCATCATCCTTGCGGGCGGCTCGGGCACGCGGCTGTATCCGCTGACGCTCACGGTGAGCAAGCAGCTTCTGCCCATCTACGACAAGCCCATGATCTACTACCCGCTGTCGGTGCTCATGCTGGCGGGCATCCGCGACATCCTGGTCATTTCCACGCCCCAGGACCTGCCGCGCTTCCGCGAACTTCTGGGCGACGGCGCGAACCTGGGCCTGCGCCTGGAATACAAGGTCCAGCCCAGCCCCGACGGCCTGGCCCAGGCCTTCGTGCTCGGCGAGGAGTTCATCGGCGGCGACACGGTCTGCCTCGTGCTGGGGGACAACATCTTTTACGGCCACGGGCTGTCGGTGACGTTGCAGGCCTGCGCCCGGCTGGAGAAGGGCGGCATCATTTTCGGCTACAAGGTCCGCGACCCCGAGCGCTACGGCGTGGTGGAGTTCGACGCGCTGCACAACGTGGTCAGCATCGAGGAAAAACCCGCCCGGCCCCGGTCGCGCTACGCGGTGACGGGGCTGTACTTCTACGACAACGACGTGGTCGAGATCGCCCGGGGGCTCAAGCCCTCGCCGCGCGGGGAGCTGGAAATCACCGACGTGAACAACGTCTACCTGCGCCGGGGCGACCTCAAGGCCGAATTCTTCGGGCGCGGCCTGGCCTGGCTGGACACGGGCACCCACGAGTCCCTGCTCCAGGCCGGCAATTTCGTGCAGGCCGTGCAGGAGCGCCAGGGCGTGATCGTCGCCTGCGTGGAGGAAATCGCCTGGCGCATGGGCTACATCAAGCTGGCCCAGCTCGAGGCCCTGGCCGCGCCCCTGGCCAAGACGCACTACGGGCGCTACCTGCTGGAGATCGTGGCCGACAACGGATAGACGCCGCGCGGCCCGGCTCAGGCCGGGGCGCGCAGGGCCTTGTGCACGTGAGTGGCCAGCCAGTCGAGGACCAGGGCCGGATTCACCGGCGTGGGCAGGGACAGGGCGTCCTGGGCGTGGGCCAGGGCGAGGTCCAGGCGCTTCAGCCGCCCGGGGGTGAGCTTGAGCAACCCCTGGGCCACGGGGCCCTGGGGCTGCCCGCGCAGGGTGTGGACCACCTCGCGTTGCAGGGCCAGGACCAGGGCCATGGCCAGATGCTTGTCCACCGCGCCCTTGACCCCCGTGCGCCGGAACCAGCCCCGCCCCGTGCGCCAGAATTCCATGAGCGCGTCCAGCCATTCGCCCAGGGCCGGGTCCGCCCCGGGCTCCCCGGGCCAGGCCAGGGTCAAAGTCCAGCTCCGCGAAACCAGGGTCGGCAGCAGCCACTCGCGCTGAGGCGCGAGCAGCGCGAAGACCGTACTGCGGCTCGGCTCCTCCAGGGACTTGAGCAGAGCGTTGGCCGCCTGGGGCGTCAGCTCCTGGGCCTCGTGGAAAATCACCACCCGCGTGCCGTCGCCGCGCGGGGCCTGCCCCAAGAGGGGCCGCAACTCGCGCACGTCCTCGATTTTGATCTTGTCCTGCCCGCCGTCGAAGAGCACCAGATCCGGGTGCACCCGGTCGCGGACCTGCACGCAGGAGCGACAGGCGCCGCAGGGCGCCTCGGGCCCGGCGCAGTTGAGCAGCGCGGCCCAGAACAGGCCCAGGGCCTCGCGCTCGGCGGCGTCGCCGCCTTCGAGCAGCAGCACCTGGGGCGGCGCGGCGGCAAGGCGCCGCAGCAGGTCGGCGATGCGGGTTTGGCGCTGGGGAACGTGCATGGAGGCTCCTGTGCGATGGGCTGGGCCGATGGTGACCCATCCCCGGGCCGGGCGCAACGGTTTTCCAGGCGGGCGGGCCCGCCAGACGGTTCCGCCCGGGCCGCTGGCGCGGTCCGGGCGGGAAGGGTTCCGGCAGGGGCCGCCGCGCTATTCGGGGCGGACGGTGAACACGGGAATGGGCGCGCTCTTGACGACCTTCTCGGCCACGGAGCCGAAAAGGATGCGGTCGATGCCCTTGCGGCCGTGGGTGCCCATGACGATCATGTCCACCCCGTTGTCCTGGGCCACGGTGAGGATCTCCTCGGCGGCGTAGCCCGTGGTGACCTTGCCCGCGGCCGAGATGCCCTGGAAGTGCTCGGCGATGAACTTCTCCATGGTCTGCTCGGCGCCATCGACGATGCCGCCCACGAAGCTCTCGATGCTGGACGGCGGGACATGGAAGCCCACGTACTGGGTCAGCGAGGGGGCGACGTAGAGCACGACCACCTCGGCACCCAGCTTGCCGGCCAGGGAGGCGGCGTATTCGGCGACGATGCGGCTGGAGTCGGAGAAGTCCACCGCGCACAGGATCTTCTTGATGTCCGGCATGGTTTCCTCCGTTTGTCTGCCCGGGGCGACCCGGGTGTTGGTTCCGGCACGCCGAAGGCAAAACCGGAACGTTGTAAAGGCATTACATTCAAGCTCTAGCGCCTGCCCCGCCATTAGACAAGGGTTTTTTTCTTGCGTAGTATCGGGCATGGTCGGGCCAAGCCCCCACCGGGGCCACCTGCCCCGGCCTGGCGGTCCGGCGCGCGGGCACCGGGAAAATCCTGCCGCCTCCGCAAAGGGCAAAGCTTTTGATTCCAGCATGTTGGGCGTTCTGAAAAGTTGGCAGACTTCTTGCTTTGCTCCGGGAAACCGCAGGATAGGAGTGCATCATGAAGATCCATCCTGATTCGATCAGGGCCACCGAACAGGAACAGGCCCGGGCCAGGCGTGCCGCCGAGGCGGACGCCGGGTTCGGAGACCTGCTCGCCAGGGAGGTCGGCAAGGCCGAGGAGCAGGGCGCGGCGCAGTCCGTGGCCCCGCCTCCGGGTGCGGGCCTGTCCACCATGGTCCTCGCGGCCCAGGCGGCCGCCGGAACCGGCGAGAACTCTGATTCGGGGCAAAGCGTCATGGACAGCCTGGACACCCTCATGAACGAATGGGAAGAGTACGCCGCCCAACTCCAGGAGCCTTCCGCCAGCCTGAACCTGCGCCAGGCCAACGGAGTGCTGGAAAACATCGAGCAGGGCGTGGCCGCCATCAAGGACCGCTACCCCGGCCTGGGCTCCGAAGCCCCGGGCCTCCAGGAAGTGGTGGACGAGATGGAAATCCTGGCCGTAACCGAGCGCATCAAGTTCAACCGCGGGGACTACCTGGCGTAGCCCCGAAACCGGCGCCGCCCCCGGCGCCGGCGCCGCCGGACGGCCGCCACACGGACGTGGCCCCGAATCCGGCGAGCGCGGTGTATTTTGGCCCGTCAGGACCAGGGACGCTCCGCCACAGCGTGAACGCATCCACGCCGTGGACGGGCCAGGACACCCGCGCAATCTTTTCCAGCACCGCATCCCACGCGTCGCCGCCGTCGGCCTTGACCCGGCACAGGGTCAGATGCGGCCTGTAGGGCCGCTCCCGGGGCCCGAAGCCCAGGGGCGCCAGGGCCGCGTCGATGCCCGCCGCCAGGGCCGCCAGTTCCGCCGCGCCCGGCTCCACGCCGACCCACAGCACCCGTGCCGCCCCCCGGGGCGGAAAGCGCCCTGCTCCGGCAAGGCCCAGGGCAAAGGGCGCGAAAGCCAGCCCGCCCAAGGCCCGGCCCAGGGCCGCCACCCGGTCCTCCTCCACCGCGTCCAAAAACCGCAAAGTCACATGCCCGTTGCCCGGGCGCGGCCAGACCGTGCGCGAGCGCAGGCCCGGTCGCAGGGCGGCTTCCAGCCCGGCCAGCCGCTCGTGCCACGCCCCGGGCAGACCCAGGCCCAGAAACAGCCGCAGGGCACTCATGCCCCGTCCGTTTCCGGTTCCGTCCCGGGCCCGGCCGGGGCCAGCAGCTCCAGCAGCCCGGCCACGGCGGCGCGCACGGTGGCGGCCTTGACCGCATGGCGCGGGCCGTCGAAACGCCAGCACCGCGCGCTCAGGGCGCCGTCCACGAAAAAGGCCATCCACACCGTGCCCACGGGCTTTTCCACGCTGCCGCCCCCGGGCCCGGCGATGCCCGACACGGCCACCGCGCACTGCGCGCCCAGCGCCCGCGCCGCGCCCCGGGCCATGGCCAGGACCACGGGTTCGCTCACGGCGCCATGGGCCGCCAGCAATGCTTCGGGCACGCCCAGCACCCCGCTTTTGACCGCGTTGGCATAAGCCACCACCGCGCCCTGAAACCAGCCCGAACTGCCGGGCACGTCGGTCAGCGTGCTGGCCAGCAGCCCGCCGGTGCAGGATTCCGCCGTGGCCAGCAGGCGCCCGCTGGCGCACAGGGCCGCGCCCAGGCGGGCGATGTCGTCGTGGAGCGAAGCGAGAGCGTTGGATTCGGGCTGCATGGCTGGCCTCCTGAGCCCAGGGTAGCAGCCGTGCCGGGGCGGCACAAGGCGGGCCTCAGCGCACGGCGCGGGCCAGGGCCGCCTCCAGTTCCTCCGGGGCCACGGGCTTGGATACGTAATCGTCCATGCCCGCGGCCAGGAAGCGTTCGCGGTCGCCCTTCATGGCGTGGGCGGTCATGGCGATGACCGGCAGGGCCGGGTCCAGCCCCGGCACCTCGCCCGCGCGGATGCTGCGCGTGGCCTGCACGCCGTCCGTGCCGGGCATCTGCACGTCCATGAGCACGAGGTCGAAGCCGCCGTCGGCCAGGGCCCGCAGGGCGGCCCGCCCGTCCTCCACGGCCACGGCCACATGGCCCAGCTCGCGCACCAGGCGCTCGGCGTAGACGCGGTTGACCGCGTTGTCCTCGGCCACAAGCACGCGCAACGGGCCCCGGACCCGGGCCGGAGGCCGGGGGGCGGTGGCGCTCTCGGACTGCACGGGCGCGGCTTGGCGCAGGGGAACGGTGAACCAGACGGTGGTGCCCTGGCCGGGCGTGGAATCCACGGCGATGACCCCGCCCATGAGCCGCACCAGACGGCGCACGATGCCCAGGCCCAGCCCGGTGCCGGAATAGCGCCGGGTGAAGGAGCCGTCGGCCTGGGTGAAGGGCTCGAAAAGCATGTCCACCAGTTCGGGCGGAATGCCCACGCCGGTATCGCGCACGCGGAACAGCAGACGCAGGGGCGTGCTGCGGGAGGAGCCCGCAGGCAGGTCCGCAGGCAGCCCCGGGGGCAGGTCCGCAGGAAGGCCGGGCGGCATGTCGGGCGCCGAGCCCAGCAGCCAGCTTGCGACGCCGACGGTTCCGGCGGGGGTAAACTTCAGGGCGTTGCCCACCAGGTTGGAGAGCACCTGGCGGATGCGCCCGCCGTCGCCCAGCAGGTCGCCCCCGGCGCAGCCCGCCATGTCGATATCCAGGGTCAGGCCCTTGGCCTCGGCCTGGGGGCGGTAGGTGCTCTCCACCGAGCGCAGCACGTCGCGCATGCTGAAGCGGTCGGCCTCCAGGCGCATGCGCCCGGCCTCGATGCGCGAGATGTCCAGCAGGTCGTTGAGGATGGCCAGCAGGTTGCGGCCCGACTCGCGGATCATCTCCAGGTTCTCGCGCTGCTCGCCGGTCAGTTCCGTGAGCAGGGTCAACTCGGCCATGCCCAGGATGCCGTTCAGCGGCGTGCGCACCTCGTGGCTCATATTGGCCAGGAACTCGTTCTTGATGCGGCTGGCGCGCTCGGCGTCCTCCTTGGCGCGGCGCAGGGCCTCCTCGGTCTTCTTGCGCTCGGTGATGTCCATGACCGAGACGATGGCCGTGCCCGACTCGGGCAGCAGCCCGACCTGGATGAGCACCGAAACCGGATGCCCGTCGCGGTGGATCACGTCCAGTTCGTACTCCTCCGGCTCCCGGGCGCCGCCCAGGCGCCGGGCGCGGCTGGCCAGCACGGCCTCGCGGCTGTGGGGCGCGACGAAATCGATGAACGGCCTGCCCGTCACGTCCCGCTCGGTCCAGCCGACGATGGCGCTCAGCTTGCGGTTGATGCGTTCGATGGTCCCGTCGCGGGCGATGGCCAGCATGCCCGAGGCCGAGTGTTCGAAGATGACCCGGTACAGGGCGGTGCGCTCACCGGCCAGTTCCTCCATGCGCTTGCGCTCGGTGATGTCGCGGGCCAGGCCCTGGGTGCCCGCGAAGCTCTCCGGCCCCGGCACGGGGGAGGAGTAGACGCCCTCGGCCAGGAAGGACAGCACCGGGGGCACGGTGCGGATTTCGAGGTCCACGGCGCCGCCCGTGCGGGTCAGCAGGCGCAGTTCCAGGTTCATGGTACGGCGCTGGCCGGTGCGGCGTTCGTTGACCCGGCGGCCGGCGCGCTCGCGGTCGTCGGGGTGCACCAGGTCGAGCAGGGGCGTGCCCGTGAGTTCGGTGGGCTCGTAGCCGTAGCGGCGCACGGCGCCGTTGATGAACACGATGCGCCCTTCGCCGTCCAGGCGGTAGACGATGTCGGGCAGGCTCTCGACGATGGATTCGTATTTGCTTTCCGACTGGCGCAGGGCCTCCTCGGCCAGGCGGCGCTCGGTCAGGTCGTGGGAAACCACCGAAACGTGGGTCACCGCGCCGGACTCGTCGCGGTAGGGCGCGAAGATGACCTTCCAGAAACCCCGGCCCAGACGGGGGAAGTCGAACCAGGCCTCGTAGCTCACGGTCTGGCCCGCGAAGGCCGCATCCAGGCTGGGCCGGATGTGCAGCAGGAAGACCTCCTCGCCCCACATGTCGGCCACGGAGCGCCTGGCCAGCTCCCCGGGGCGCAGGCCCACGGCGGCCAGATAGCTCGCGTTGGCCGCCTCGTAGCGATAGTCCCGGGCCACCAGGGTCATGAAATCGCGCGAGGAGTCGGCGATGAACTGGTAGCGCCGCGCGGCGGCGGCCTGGTCCCGGGCGGCGGCCAGCAGACGTTCGAGCAAGGCCTCGCGGTCGGAGGCCGGAGGGGCGGCCGGAGCCTGAAGCGGCGTCTTGTCCATATCCTGAGGGTCCTGTGCGTGGAGTCTGACCTGTGTGGCGCGCCCGGCCGGGAGGGGCACAACGAGGCCCCGGGCGCGGGCGGGAGGCCGCAATGAACATACGATATCAGAGGTCGCCGGGTATGGTAAAGGCCGGGGGGCATTGCCCGCGCCCGAAACAGGTGCTACGGTCCAAATAATTCTTTGCACTCCCATTGACGACGCCGGAAATCGGGCTCATATCTCGCTTGCCGTCGTCGGTGTGGAGAATTGCACATGGACATCGAGCATCCGTCGCATATCTTGCCGCAGCCCGGGCCCTGCCAGCCCGTCTCCCACGCAGGGGGGCGGCCTGGCGACACGCCCGCACGCGGCCCGCAGGAGCCCGCCGCCCGGCGGCGCCTGCCACGCCCGGCCCGAGCCGGGCTCCACGGCGCCTAGGCGCCCCGCCGTCCGCGCCGCCCCAGTTCCCCAAAACCCGGAAGCCAGACAGGACACGCCCTTTCCTCAAGGAAGTGAACGCATCATGACCCCCTACGACATCGACGCCGAGCCGTTCTCCCCGCGCATGACCCGCAGGAAATTCCTGGGGCTGGCCGGGTGCGCCTGCGTCGCGGGGGTCGGCGCGCAGTATGCCGCCCTGGTGGCTCCCAGCCGCATCGTGGTCAACTCCATGGTGGTGCCCGTCCCGGGGCTGCCGCATTCCCTGGAGGGCCTGCGCGTGGGCGTCATGTCCGACTTCCATGTGGGCGACTTCGTGTCCCCGGAATTCGTGTCCGACGCCGTGGGCATCATGAACTCCCTGCATCCGGACATGGTCGTCCTGCCCGGCGACTTCTTCCAGGACACCCCGGCCCAGGCCGAGGCCTGCGCCGACGCCCTGTCGGACCTCATCGCCAACCTGGGCGTCTTCGCCTGCCCGGGCAACCACGACCACCATCTGGACCTGCGCAAGAGCGCCGTGCCCCTGGGCCGCGCGGGGGTGGACCTGCTGGTCAACGAGTCGCGCAGCGTCGCCTACGGCGCGGCCACCATGCGCCTTGTGGGCCTGGACTCGGCCACCGAGGGCCTGGCCGACCACTACCGCGCCCTGCGCAGCGTGCCCGAGGACGAGATGGCCTTCGTGCTCGTCCACGAGCCGGACTACGCCGACTTCCTGGCCCAGACCTCGGGCCACATGCTGCCCCTGCAGATCTCCGGGCACAGCCACGGCGGGCAGGTGCGCCTGCCCTTCCTGGGCGCGCCCATCCTGCCCCTGCTGGCCCACCGGTATCCCCGGGGCCTGCGCCGCGTGGAGGGCACCGAGCGCCAGGTGTTCACCTCGACCGGCATCGGCGTCACCGTGCCCGTGCGCGTGAACTGCCCGCCCGAGGTCGCCGTCCTGACCCTGCATTCCACTCCCGCGGCCTGATTCCGCCTCCCGGCTCCCGCGTTCTCCCGGCCCCCGTCCCCGCTTGGCCTGATCCGGCTCCGCTTGGCCCGGCGCGGTGCGTCCGACCCCGAAGGGCCGTTCGCCGCCGCCCCGCGACCGCTGGCCGGAAAGGGGTTTGACTTGGGCCGCGTCTTGGTATGCACTATGGCCCATGACGGCCCGGGCGCCCGCCCGGGCCGTGTCGGCGCACGCGCGGGAGAGGGCCATGCTGCTTGGAATCGATGTCGGAGGAACGCACACGGACGCCGTGGTGCTGGACCAGGGCCGCGTCGTGGCCGAGGCCAAGGTGCCCACGGACCACGACAACCTCCTGCACTCCGTACGCGCGGCCCTGGCCGCCGTGCTGCCCGGGGTGGCCCCCGGGGCCGTGCGCCGGGTGAACCTGTCCACCACCCTGTCCACCAACGCCATCGTCGAAGGCAAGACCGAGGAAGTCGGCGTGCTGGTGGCCGCCGGGCCGGGCATCGACCCCGAAAACCACCGCACGGGCGGCCACTTTCACGTACTGGGCGGCTCGGTGGATCATCGCGGCACCGAGGTCTCCCCCCTGGACCACGTGGCCCTGAGCATCGCCGTGGCCGCCATGCGCAGGGCCGGGGTGCGCGTGTTCGCCACGGTGGGCAAATTCTCCACGCGCAACCCGGCCCACGAGCAGACCATGGCCGAGGCGCTGACCACAGGCCCGGGGCAGGACGCCGGGGCCGACCACGTGACTCAGGGCCACACCCTGTCCGGCGTGCTCAATTTCCCCCGGCGCCTGGCCACGGCCTATTTCAACAGCGCCGTCTGGCGGCTGTACAACGACTTCGCCTGGGCCGTGCAGGAGAGCGTGGCCGACTTCGGCCTGGAGGCGGCGGAAATCAACGTGCTCAAGGCCGACGGCGGCACCATGCCCCTGGAGCTGTCGCGCGCCCTGCCGGTGCAGTCCATCCTGTCCGGCCCGGCGGCCAGCGTCATGGGCATGATCGCCCTGTGCGACATCCGCGACGACTGCGTGATCCTCGACGTGGGCGGCACGACCACGGATATCGCCGTGTTCGCCGACGGCTCCCCGGTCATCGAGGAGCACGGCATGACCGTGGGCTCGTATCCGACCCTGGTCGGCGCCCTCAAGGTCCGCTCCATCGGCGTGGGCGGCGACTCGGCCCTGCGCCTGGGGCCCTCGGGGGTCACCGTGGGGCCCGACCGGCGCGGCCCGGCCCTGGCGACATGCGCACAGGCCGGACGGGCCGGAGGGAAAGGGCACCAGCCCTGCGGCCCGGCACTGACCGACGCCCTGAACGTCACCGGGGCCTGCGCCTTCGGCGACGTGGAGGCCTCGCGCCGGGGGCTGGCCGAGCTGGGCGCGGCCCGGGGCCTGACCGCCGACGAACTGGCCCGCCAGGCCGTTGACGCGGCCGTGGCCGCCATCCTGACCGCCGCGCGCGACCTGGTGGACGAGATCAACACCAAACCCGTGTACACCATCCGCGAGCTGCTGGGCGGGCGGCAGGTCCGCCCGGTGCGCCATTACGTCATGGGCGGCCCGGCCCAGGCCCTGGCGCCGCTGCTGGCCCGGGCCTCGGGGCTGGACGTGCGCCTGCCCGAGCACCACGCCGTGGCCAACGCCATCGGCGCGGCGCTGACGCGCACCACCCTGGAGGCCGAACTGTTCGCCGACACGCAAAAGGGCCGGATGCTCATCCCGGCCCTGGACGTGGACCGCGCCGTGCCGCGCAGCTATGCCCTGGCCGAGGCCGAGGCCGACGTGCGCCGGGCCCTGGCCGGGCACCTCCGCGCCCTGGGGGCGGACCTGGAGGGCGCCGAGCCGGAGATCACCGAATCCGGCGCGTTCAACATGGTCGAGGACTCGCGCACCGTGGGCCGGACCATCCGCGTCAAATGCCAGGTGCGGCCCGGCATCGTGGGCCGCGCGGGCAGCGCCCGGCGGGCGGGCTGATCCGGCCGGGCGGGCGGGTGTCGTAGGGGAGGGCGGCGCGCGCGGCGCCGGGGGCTAGGCCGCCGCTTCCTCGCCGTGCAGGGCGGCCACGGCGGCGCGGTAGGCCTGGAACACGTCTTCGCGGTTGAGCAGCCCCAGAATGCACGTGGGGTCGTTCGGCCGGACCACGGGGATCTGGCCGTAGCCCGTGTCCACGAAGCGCAGCAGCGCGGCGTAGAGGTTGTCCGAAGGCAGCAGGGTGGCCGGGGGCCCGGCGATTTCGCTGGCGACGACCAGATCGAACAGCGCCGTCTCGAAGATGACCTTGCGGATGTCCTTGACCCCGAGGATGCCCGTGAGGGTGTCGTCCGCCCCGCGCACCGGGAAATACAGCTCGTTGGAGTTGGCCATGATGTCGGTGATGGCCTTGAGGGTCGTGCCCTCCTCCAGGGTGCTGACCCGCCCGGGCACGAAGTAGTCCTCCACCCGCAGGGACTCCAGGACGTTGATGGTCATGTCGCCCAGGTGCGCCGGGGACTCGAACTTGTTCTCCACCTGATGCTCGTAGAGCGAGGTGCTCTTGCCCAGCAGGATGCACAGGGCGCTGGCCAGCATCAGCGGCGCCAGCAGCCCGTAACCCTGGGTCAGCTCGCAGACCATGATCAGCGGCCCGATGGGCGCGTTGGCCACCCCGGCGAAGAAGGCCGCCATGCCCACCAGCACGTAGCCCCCGGGCTGGGTCACGATGTCGGGGAAAAAACGGTTGGCCAGGGCGCCGACCACCCCGCCGGACATGCCGCCCACGAACAGCGCCGGGGCGAACATGCCCCCGGACATGCCCGAACCGATGGTCACCGAGGTGGCCACGATCTTGCCCAGCAGGATTCCCGCCATGACGCCCACGGCCAGTTCGCCCTTGATGGCCAGCTCCAGCCAGCCGTAACCGCCCGCCAGCAATTCGGGGAAGATCATGCCCAAAAGGCCCATGGCCGCGCCGCCCAGGCCCATGGCCAGGATGACCCCCGCGCGCGAGGCCAGGGGCGTGAAGATGCGGAACTTCACGAACTCGAAGGTGCGGATGTAGACCCAGCCGGTGAAGGAGCAGAAAAAGGCCAGGGCCACGTAGAAAGGCAGTTCGGCCACGTTGTGGAAACGGAACTCGGGAATGCCGAAGATGGGGTCCGTGCCGAAAAAGAAGGTGAACAGCGAGTAGGCGACCACCGAGGAGACCACCGAGGGCAGCACGGCCTCGGCCTCGAAGTCCTCGCGGTAGATGACCTCCACTGCGGTGAGCGCACCGCCCAGGGGCGCGCGGAAAATGGCCCCCAGGCCCCCGGCGGCCCCGGCCAGCAGCAGGATGCGCCGCTCCTTGGCCGACAGGCGCAGGCTGGTGGCCAGCCACGAGCCCACGGCCGCGCCGACCTGGGAGATGGGCCCCTCGCGGCCCGCGCTGCCGCCGGTGACGATGGTCAAAATGGCCGTGGTGCCCTTGATGAGCGCGGCCAGGGGCCGGATGCGCCCTTCCTTGTTGTGGAAGGAGTCGATCATGGCGTCGGTGCCGTCGGTGCCGCCGCCGATGGTCTCGGGGATGAAGCGCGCCACCAGCCAGCCCGTGCCCAGGCCCACGGCGGTGGTCAGCAGCGGAATGAGCCAGGGCCGCGGCGGCCCGGCGGGCATGTGGAAGAGGCTCTCGCCCGCCGGGGCGGGCATGGGTTGCCCGGCCAGGCCGTGCAGCAGCAGGTGCTGCCCATACTCCACGGCGGTGAAGAACCCCACGGCGCACAGCCCCGACACCAGGCCGACGATGACGGCCAGGCCCATCCAGCGCATGGAGGCGCTGCGGATGATGGCGTTCAGGTACTCGCGCAGGCGCATGGCGTCGGCCTCAGGGCTGGGCCTGGGAGCTGGCCAGAATGGTCCGGGCCAGGTCGCAGTCGCGGGTGATCTGGGCCACCAGTTCCCGGGGGCCGTCGAATTTGCGCTCCGAGCGCAGCCGCTGCACGAACTGCACGCGCAGGTCGTCGCCGTAGAGGTCCTGGTCGAAGTCCAGGATGTGCACCTCCACGGACAGGGCCTGCTCGCCGAAGGTCGGGTTGGTGCCGATGTTGGCCACGGCCGGGCGGGTCACGAGATTGTGGGTCGCCCAGCAGGCGTAGACTCCGCCCGCGGGGTACAATTCGTCCACAAGGCGCAGGTTGGCCGTGGGGAAGCCGAGCAGCCGCCCGCCGCGCCCCTGGCCGTGCTCCACCGTGCCGCGCACGGTGTAGAAGCGGCCGAGCAGCGGCTGGGCCTCCCACACGCGCCCGGCGCGGACCAGGTCGCGGATGCGCGTGGAACTGACCACGGCCCCCCCGTACATATAAGGATTGACGCGCTCGACCTGGAAGCCGTGCTCCCCGCCCAGGGCGGCCAGCAGCTCGTAGTTGCCCCGGCGGCCCTTGCCGAAGGCGTAGTCGTAGCCGATGACCATGTATTTCATGTTCAGCCCGTCCAGCAGATAGCGGCGCACGAACGCCTCGGGCTCCAGGGCGGCCATCTCGCGGGTGAAGCGCAGCAGCACGCAGATGTTCACGCCCTGGCGCTCGATAAGCTCCACCTTCTGCTCGGTGAGGGTAATGAACGGCGGGGTGTTGCCTCCGGCCAGCACGCGCAGGGGATGCGGGTCGAAGGTCACGGCCACGGACTCCAGGCCCTGGGCCTCGGCGCGGATGCGCGTGCGGGCCAGGAGCTTCTGGTGGCCTTTGTGAACCCCGTCGAAGTTGCCGATGGTCAGGCAGGAGCCGCGCAGGGTGTCGCGGATGTCTTCCAGGTCGCGGACGACGATCATCTGTGGTTCCTTGGTGGTCCGTGTGGGATGCGGCGAGGCCGTAGTGCTACCTCAAAAGGGCCCGTGGTTCAAGCCGGGCGGGAGGGTTCCCGGGCCTCCGCCACAACATGCCGGAATTCTTTACTTTAAAAAAATCTCAAAAAAGGCTTGCAAGACCTTCGAGCCTGGGTTTATAAGCGGCCTTCCTGATGCCGAAGTGGTGGAATTGGTAGACACGCTAGGTTCAGGGTCTAGTGGGGGTTCCCCCGTGGGAGTTCGACTCTCCCCTTCGGCACCATCAAGGTGATTAGGGCTCCGGCTGCACAGCCGGGGCCCTTTTCGCGTTTTCGGACCTGCGAATGGGGAAACTCCGCAACCGGGGCGTGCGGGCTTGAGGGCAGGGCGGAACCTCCGGTCCCTGAACGGCACGGCCACCGGGAGGAATCCGCGCCGGAAACCGTTGCATGCCAAGGAGTATCGTCTGCATTGCAAGCACCGTGGAATGCTCCGCGCGCCGCTCAGTCTGTAGCGGAACGCCAGCATGCGGCGCGATGAAATCCCGGGCATATGTTTCAGAGGCGGAGGCGAATGGACCGCCACGGCGCCACGTGCCGATCCGGTTACGCTCGGTCCCCGGATTGCTGTGGTCTGTGTGCGCCTGCGACGGAACGCGCAGCCCAGGCTTGACAGCCTTGCAGCCGTGCTGGCAGTGTTGCGCCGCAATCCGGGGTCGGGTCGCAGCCGTTGCGCGCCGGCGGGGTCTCGTCGAGCCACAAGGGCCACATCTCAGTCATGAAACGGTGGAGCAGCGGAGTCTCGGCGTGACGGAATACGACAAGAACTGGGATGCCTACGGCAAGTCCATAGCCGAAAAGAAAAACGCCCCCGGGTGGGGGATCCTTCGTTTGGCGCGTGAAACCCATTGGCGGGAGTTCTTCACCGACATCGCCGGAAAGAAGATTCTCGACGCGGGCTGCGGCCACGGCGAATACGTGGCCTTCGCCCTGGCGGACAAGGCCTCGGTCTGGGCCTTCGACTACTCCGAAGAGATGGTCGTCGCCACCCGGGAACGCTTGGCGCGCCAGGGCCTTCAGGCCGAAGAGCTGTATCGCGGCTCGGTCACCGGCCTGCCCTATGCAGACGCGAGCTTCGACGTGGTGTTCTGCCTGGCGGTGCTGGACCACCTGCCCGAGGCCGACCGCGAGCAGGCCCTGCGCGAATTCCACCGCGTGCTCAAGCCCGGCGGAACCCTCTACCTGGACGTGCCCAACCGCCTGGCCCTGCACTGGCGGCTGGCTTTCCTGGTCATGCGCCTCCTGGGCCTGTACCCCGGCGGAAAGATTCACTTCTTCCTGCCCTGGGAAATCCGCTCCCTGGCGCGGCGCCACGGCTTCCGCCCCGGGGCCAGCCTGGGCCTGACCTTCTGCCCGCCGTTCAGCGGCATCTACACCACGGACATCCGGCGGATCACCTTCCTGCCCGAGGCCCTCATCCGCCCCCTGGACAGGCTCTACCTCAAGGTCGAACAGACCATGCGGCGCATCGGGCCCTTCAAGGCCCTGTGCTGGCACTACTTCCTCAAATGCCGGAAGGAGTGAGCCCATGCGCATCGCCATCCTCGGCGCGGGCACCCTGGCCGCGTTCATCATGGACATCGCCGCCCGCAGCGCCCGCTTCGAGGTCGTCGGGCAGTACGACGACCGCTATCCGGAGTTGACGCACGGCAACGGCGCGCCGGTGCTCGGGCGCATGGACGACGTGCCGCCGGGCACGGCCCTGGCCCTGGGCGTGGGCGCGCCCCGGGCCCGCCGGGAGCTGTTCGGGCGCTTTACGGCGCTGGGCTGCCCCTTCCCGGTTCTCGTCGATCCCTCCTGCGTGGTCTCGCCCTCCGCGCGCCTGGCCGACGGCGTGATCCTCGGGCCGCTCTCCTCGGTGCTGGCGGGCTCGGAGATCCTCGAAGCGGCCTGCCTGCTCAGCCATGTGAACGTGAACCAGGATGTCCGGGTCGGCGCCTTCGCGCTGGTCGGGGCCGGGGCGATCATCGGCAACGGCGCCCGGGTCGGCACCGGCGCCCACGTCGGGCTGGGCGCCCGGGTTCCGCGCCTGGGCTCGGTGGAGGACTGGGGCGATGTCTCCTAGCCGCGCCACCGCGTTCACCCTGCCCGCGCGAGAGCTGCTGGAACGCCTGCCCGCCTGGGAGTGCCACATGCACACCACGTTTTCCGACGGCGCGGCGGGGGTGGCCGAATGCGCCGCCCGGGCCCGGGCGCTGGGCCTGACGCGGATCATCTTCACCGAGCACACCGAGCCCTGGAAGGCCAAAGGCCGGGACTGGTTCCGCCGCTACGCCGCCGAGGTCCGCGCGGCGGCCCGGGCCCACGAGGGCGCCATGGAGGTCTTCCTGGGCCTGGAGGCCCCGGCCGTCGACTACCACGGCGGGCTGGAACTGACGGACGCCATGCGCGCCGAGGCGGATTTCCTTCTCGGCACGGCGCACCGCTATCCGGGCCTGGGCGACCGCCGCACCCGCGACCTCGCCCCCGAGGAATGCATCGAACTGGAATGGAAAACGCTCATGGCCCTGGCGAACACTCCCGGCATCGACGCCATCGCGCATATCGGGGGCACATGCGGCCTGTACTGCGCCCCTTTTCCGGAGGAACTGCTGGTCGAGGTGGTCCGCGAGGCCACGCGCAACGGCCTTGCGGTCGAACTCAACACCCGCTACCATCGCCCGATATCGCGCCTGCTCGACATCTGCATCCGCGAGGACGCGCGGGTGACCATCGGCAGCGACGCCCACACCCTGGACGAAATCGGCGGCGCCTACGCCGCGCTTCTGGCCCAACGCGGGAACGACGCCCCATGAAGACAATCAATCTCCTCGTCACCGCCGTGGGCTCGGAGCTGGCCTTCGCGGTCATCAAGGCCTGCCGCCTGGTGCGCCATCCCCTGCGCCTGCACGGCTGCGACATGGCCCGGGAGGTCGTCGGCCGCCACTGGTGCGACGCGTTCCACACCGTTCCGGCGGCCCGCGACCCCGAAACCTACCTGCGCGCCCTGACGGCTCTGGTCGAAGCCCAGGGCATTGACGCCATCATCCCCACGGCGGACGCCGAGTTCGAACTGCTGGCCGCCCACCGCGAAGCCTTCCGCCAGCGCCTGGGCTGCCATATCCTGGTCAGCCCCCTGGAAGAGCTGCGGCGCTTCAACGACAAATGGACCGCCCACCAGTGGTACCAGGAGCACGGCATCCCCGCCCCGGCGACCTTCCGCGGCGACGTGGAAGAGGACGTGGAGCGGGCCGTGCGCGAACTGGGCTTTCCCCTGATGCTCAAGCCCCGGGTCGGCGGCGGCTCGCGGCACATCCTGCGCATCGGTTCGCGCGGGGAGTTGCGCACCCACCTGCCCGCCGTGCCCGCGCCCATCCTCCAGGAATGCGTCCTGCCCGACGACGAGGAATACACGGCGGGCACCTACCGCGCCGCCGACGGCCAGATCCACGTCATCATCATGCACCGCTCCCTGAAATTCGGCATGACCAACCGGGCCCGGAGCCTCACCGGGCGGCCCGAGCTGGAAGCCTTCTGCCGCGACGTGATCTCCAGAACGCGCCTTGAAGGCTCCAACAACATCCAGTTCCGCATCGGCCCGCGCGGGCCCCTGGTTCTGGAAATCAACGCCCGCTTTTCCGGCACCACGGGCATCCGGGCCAACTGCGGCTTCAACGACGTGGACATGTGGCTGACCGACGCTCTCGGGCTGGGCCCCGTCCCGGCGCCGCAGGTCCGGGAGCGCCTCGTCCTGCGGTATATGGAAGAACTCTACGTCGATCTCTAAGACGCAGGAGACGGACATGCATCTTTCCCTGGTCAGCCCCGTCTACAACGAGGAGCGGGTCATCACCGAATTCGTGGACCGCGCGGCCGCCGTTCTGGCGAGCCTGAGCGACACGTTCGAGATGATCCTGGTCAACGATTGCAGCACGGACTCCACCGCCGCGCTGCTGCACGAACTGGAAGCCCGGCACCCGGAGCTGCGGGTCATCAACCTGAGCCGGAACGTGGGCCAGCAGGCCGCGACCCTGCTCGGCCTGCGCCAGGCCCGCGGCGAGCAGGTCTTCCTGCTGGACTCGGACCTGCAGATCCACCCCGAGGACATGCGGACCCTCTTTGCCGCCGGTCAGGCCGACGCGGCCTGGGATGTCATCGGCGGAGCGCGCCAGACGCGCTCCACCGGCCTGCTGCGCTCCCTGGCCTCCCGGGGCGTGACCTGGCTCATCAACCGCGTTGCGGGCTCCCGGCTGGCGGACCCGGCCACCACCTTCCTGCTCATCAAGCGCGACACCCTGCGCCGGGCCTGCAAGAACGACGTGCTGGCCCAGAACTTTTCCATGCTGCTCAGCTACATGCGCATCAAGTACCGCCAGGTCCCGGTGGCGAACCATCCCAATGTCCACCGCCGCAGCAGCTACAACCTGGTGCAGCTCTTCGAGGTGCTGCTGCTGGCCCTGCTGCGCTATTCCTCGGGGCGGCGCACGCTCATCGGCCTGCTGTTCACCGGCGCCGCGAGCCTGAGCGCGGGCGGGCTGGGCATCGCCTGGCTCATTCTTTCCGGCATCATCCGCCAGGAGCCCCTGTCCACGAACCTGCTGGTCTTCACCACCGCCCTGGCCGTGGCGGGGCTGCAATTCCTCGTGCTGGGCGTCATCACCTACAAGATCGAAACCCTGAACCGGAATCTCGACTTCCGTCAGACCCTGAACTGCGTCCATGACGACTGAGCCCGCCCTGCCCGCCTCCGCCCTGTACACCGGGCGCGGCACCACGGCGCTGTGGGCCCTGCTGCGGGCCGTCGGCGGCGAGGACCGGCGCATCTCCCTGCCGGCGAACATCTGCGAAATCGTCATCCCGGCGGTGCTCCACGCCGGGTTCACTCCGGTCTACCACGACGTGGACCCCGTCAGCGGCAACGCGACCCTGGAAACCATCCGCGCGGCGCACGGCTCCGGGGTTCCGGTCTGTCTGGCCACGCACAATTTCGGCAGCCCGCTGGACATCGGCCCCATCGCGGCCTGGGCCCGCGAGAGCGGCGTCTTCCTCGTGGAGGACGCCTGCAACGCCCTGGGCGCCACCTGGAACGACCGCCCCGTGGGCACCTTCGGCGACGCGGCCATCTTCAGCTTCGGGCATGCCAAGATCGTCGAGGTCGGCCTCGGCGGCGCCCTGGCCGTGCGCGATTCCGGCCTGCGCGACAAGGCCCGGGGCATCCTGGACGGCCTGCCGCTCCTCGGCCCGGAGCACCGCCGCGCGGATGCGGCCTTCCAGGCCGTGCTGCGCGCCCTGCGCCAGAACCCGGGCACCGGCACCCCGGCGGTGTACCGCGCGCTCTACGACGCCTATCTGCCCTTCCTGCTCTTTCGGCCCGACGCGGACCTGCGCGCGGCCATCGCCAGGGGCGTGGCGACCCTGGGTGAAAATCTGGCGGCCCGCAGGGAAAAGGCCGAATTGTGGCGCCGGGCCCTGGGCTTCGCGCCCCTGGAACACAAACCGCGCGTTGCGGGCGAGGCCCATTGGCGCTATACGGTGCTGGTTCCGGCCCCCGTCCGGGACACGCTGCTGGAGCGGCTGCGCGAGCACGGCGTTCCGGCCAGCAAATGGTTTCCGCCCGTGCCCGGGCTGTTCGACGGCCGCCGCTCTCCGGCGGCATGCCCCGGCGCCCGGCAATTCGGCGAGCGGTGCCTGAACGTCTTCGTGGACCGGAACATGGATGCCCGCGACATCGAAGCCGCGGCCGGAATCCTTCGCGCGGCACTGGAAACCTCATGAAACGCATCGCCATCATCCAGCCCAGCTTCCTGCCCTGGCTGGGCTATTTCGAGCAAATGGCCCGGGCCGACGTCTTCGTGCATTTCGATGATGTCCAATACACCCGCAAGGACTGGCGCAACCGCAACCGGCTCAAGAGCCCCGGCGGCGTCCAGACGGTCACCGTGCCCGTGGGCAAGCACGACTACGGGGTCACCCTGGTCAACGAAATCCGCACCGGCGACGTGCCGCAATGGCGCGAGAAGCTGATCCAGCAGATTTCGGGCTGGTACGCCAAGGCTCCGTTCTTCCCGACCGTCTTCCCGGAAATCCGCGAGATCATCCTCGCCTGCGGGCCGGGCCTCGTGGAGCTGAACTACGCCCTGACCGACGCGCTGCGCCGCCACCTGGGCATCGCCACCCCGCAGTTCAAATCCTCGGACATCCCGGACAAACCCGAGGACAAGAATCTGAAGATCATCGCCATCTGCAAGCATCATGGCGCGGACCTGCTCTACGACGGCAAGGCCGCCCAGAGCTTCATCGACTTGGACCTTTTCGCCGCCCACGGCGTGACGGTCATCTTCCAGGACTACCAGCACACCCCCTACCCCCAGCGCTGGGGCGGGGAGTTCGTTTCGCACCTCTCGGCGCTGGACCTGCTGCTGAACTGCGGCCCGGCCGCGCGCGACATCCTGCTTTCCAGCCCCGTCCCGGAGGCCCTGCATGCCCTTTGACGACAGCCGCGTCTGCCCCGCCTGCGGAGGCTCCCGCTGGGAGGAACTGCTGCACGTCCGCACCGGCCGGATCATGACCGGCGACCAGCGGATCGTCCCCGGCGACCTGCACAAGATCCGCTGCGCGGACTGCGGCGTCACGGCCAACGCCCGGGTTCTTTCCGACGCGGACCTCGACCACCTCTATGGCGACGAGTACATCCTGAACACGCAGGGCCGCGAGGAGCACCGCTTCTATACCGCCTCGGGGCCCGTCCCCCGGTCCCAGGTCTTCTTCGACTGGCTGGCGCCCCACCTGCCTGCGGGCGCCCGAACGCTGCTGGAAATCGGCTGCGGCGAAGGCAACGTGCTGACGCGCTTTGCCGCCGCCTGCCCCGGTTGCCGCGTCCTCGGGCTGGACGGCAGCCACCACGCCTGCCGCCTGGCCCGGGACAAGGGGCTCGAAGTCTCCCGGGGGCTGGTGCCCGGCAAGAGCCCGCTGCCCCGGGCCGACGTGATCGTGGCCATCAACGTGCTGGAACACGCCGAAACCCTCGGCGCGTTCCTCGGCGCCATCCGCGACGCCCTCAGCGACCAGGGCCGGGTGCTTTTCACCCTGCCGATCCAGGACTATCCGGGCTACGACCTCTTTTTTGCCGAGCATGTCTGGCATTTCACCCTGGAGCAGTGCCGCGCCCTTCTGGCCCGTCACGGGCTGGAGCCCGTCGTGGTCGAGGGGGAGCACCCCATCAACCACGGCATCGGCCTGTTCGTCTGCCGCAAGGCCCAGCCCCGGGAACAGGCGCCGCAACGGGACACCCACGCCGTGACCCGCAACCGCGACACCTGGACGCGCCGCTTCGCCGCCGTGGACGCATGGCTGGCCGCCAACCCCGGGCGACGGGTGGCCCTGTTCGGCGCCAGCGAGGTGGCCACGCTGCTGCTGGCCTTCACTTCCCTGGGCGACCGCGACCCGGTGGCCTGCATCGACGAGGACCCGACCCGCGTGGGCACGCGGAAGCACGGCATAGACGTGGTGGCTCCCGGCTGGCTGGCGGGCGGCGGGGCCGACGCCGTCATCCTGGCGGCGAACCCGAAGTACCACGCGCAAATAGAAAAAAAACTCCAAGAATTTCCTGTGGGAATTTATTCATTCACCAAGGAGGAAGAACGGTGAAGACGATCCTCATCACGGGCGGCGCCGGTTTCATCGGCTCGAATTTCATCCGCTTCTGGTACGACCGGCACCCGGACTACAAGATCGTGGTCCTGGACATCCTGACCTACGCGGGGCGCCTCAAGAACATCCCCGAGCATATCTACAACGACAAGGCGCGGTTCGCCTTCTTTCTCGGCAGCGTGACTTCCATCGAAATCGTCAACATGCTGGCCGAGCAGGCGGACGTCATCGTCCACTTCGCGGCGGAAACCCACGTCACCCGCTCGATCTTCGAGAGCCGCAAATTCTTCGAAACCGACGTGCTCGGCACCCACACCATCGCCAACGCCGTGCTCAAGCACCGCGACAAGGTCGAGCGCTTCATCCACATCTCGACCTCCGAGGTCTACGGCACGGCCCACAGCGAGCCCATGGACGAGGAGCACCCGCTCAACCCGAGCAGCCCCTACGCCGCGGCCAAGGCGGGCGCGGACCGGCTGGTCCACTCCTACTACCTGACCTACGGCATCCCCTCGGTCATCCTGCGCCCGTTCAACCAGTACGGCCCCTTCCAGCACCTGGAGAAGGTCATCCCCCGCTTCATCACCTCGGCCATCAAGGGCGAACCGCTGACCATCCACGGCAGCGGCAGCGCCATCCGCGACTGGCTCTACGTGGAGGACACCTGCGAGCGCATCGAGGCGGCCATCCTGGCGCCCCTGGAAAAGGTGCGCGGCGAGGTCTTCAACATCGGCTCCGGCGAGTGCGTCAGCATCCTGGACATCGCGCACATGGTCCTCGACGTGATGGGCAAGCCCGACCACCCCATCGTGCACATCGGCGACCGCCTGGGCCAGGTGGCCAAGCACATCTCCTCCACCCGGAAGTCCCAGGAGATCCTGGGCTGCGGCCAGGGCCGACCCTTCATCGACGGCCTGCGCGAAACCATCGACTGGTATGCGAACAACGAGCCCTGGTGGCAGGAAATCGAGTGGATGAAGCACGTCTGCGTGCTCACCGGCTCGGGCAAAGAGGAGGCCCATTGATCGGCTATCTCTACATCACCCTGGCCCTGGCCCTGGCGGCGTACAGCAACGTCGCCATGAAATTCTGCCTGAACAGGGTCGGCGCCGCGGACATGGCGGGCAACAGCCTGCTCGGGTTCTACCTGCACTTCTTCTTCCTCACCGCCTGGGGCTGGAGCTGCATCCTGAGCGTATTCTTCTGTTGCGTGTTCTGGCTCCTGGCCCTGGCCCGCTTCGAGTTGAGTTACGCGATTCCCTTTCTCAGCCTGAATTTCGTGCTCGTCACGGTCCTGTCCTTCGTGGTCCTGCACGAGCCCTTTTCGTGGCACAGGCTGATCGGCGTCTGCATCATCGTGCTGGGCGTGTTCATCTCCAGCAAGGGGGGCTGAGCCATGGCCGGATTCCCGGAAGACGGCATCCGCACCCTGCACGAAGGCCGCGACCACTTCTGGTTCCGCCACCGCAACAGGGTCATCGAGCAGGCGTTGCGCCGGGCCGTGGGCGGGGGCACGGCCCGGGTGCTCGAGCTCGGCTGCGGCGGCGCCGTGGTCGGGGCGCACCTGCGCGCCTGCGGCTTCGACGTGACCGCCTCGGACCGCGACCAGGAATTCCTGCGCTATCTGCCCCCGGGCATGCCCGCCCTGGTTTTCGACCTGACCCGCGACGCGGTGCCCGCGGCGGCCCAGGGCGCCTTCGACGCCGTGGTCCTCGGCGATGTGATCGAGCACCTGAAGGACCCCGTGGCCGCCCTGGCCCGGGCCCGGGAGTTCCTGCGCCCCGGCGGGCGCGTCGTGGTCACCGTGCCCGCGCTGCAAAGCCTGTGGTCCGACTACGACGTGCAGAGCATGCACGAGAAGCGCTATGACCGGGGCGACCTGCTCCGGGAGCTGGACGCCGCCGGGTTCACCGTCGGGACCATCGCCTATTTCATGTGCATTCCGGCGGTGCCGCTCTTCATTCAGCGCAAGCTCACGCTGCGAAAAGGCTCCGCCCGGCTCGGCAAGGACAGCTTGAAGATTTCCCCCCTGCTGAACCGGCTGTTCGCCGGGCTCATGCGGGCGGAGCACGCACTTTCCCGCGTGGTGCGGCTGCCCTTCGGCAGCTCGCTTCTGGCCACGGGAACAAAACCATGAGAGCCACGCCATGGCGCAGGTAACGACAGGAATCCGGGGCATCCTTTCCCGCTCCAAGGTCTACGAATGCTTCCGGGACATCCTCGGCGGCCAGCGGGCCACGCGGCTGTTCGTCAGCGAATTCATCCGCCCCGTCCCCGGCATGCGCATCCTGGACATCGGATGCGGCCCGGCGGGATTGCTGGATTTCCTGCCCCGGGACGTGCAATACCACGGCGTGGACATCAACGAAAAATACGTGACCTCGGGGCGGCAGAAATACGGGCACCGGGCGACGTTCCAGTGCTGCGCCATGGAGGACGCCGCCGCCGAGGCCTTCCGGGATTACGACCTCGTGCTGGGCATGGGCTTCCTGCACCACCTGGACCAGAAGCCCGCGGAACGCTTCTTCGCCCTGGCCGCCCAGGCCCTTAGGCCCGGCGGGCGCTGCCTGACCGTGGATTCCTGCCTCGTGCCGGGGCAGCACCCCGTGGCCCGGCTGCTCATCGCCATGGACCGGGGCCGCAACCCGCGCACGGCCGGGGACTCCGTGGCCCTGGCGCGCACGGCCTTCGCCGAGGTGGCGCACACCGTGCGCCACGACCTTTTGCGCCTGCCCTACACCCACATCATCATGGAATGCCAGCAACACGGGCGGCAAGAGCGCTAGCGCGCACGGCCCGCCGGAGACGAACATGGCCGACCAGTCCACGAAGATCGAATTCTACCGCCACAACCTGGGCGAGGAAGAACAGCGCAGCGTCCAGGAGTGCCTGCGGGGGCTGTTCCTGACCACGGGCGGCCAGGTCGCCGCCTTCGAGGAGGGCTTCTCGGAGTACACGGGCCTGCCCTGCACCGTGGCCCTCAACTCCTGCACGGCGGCCCTGCACCTGGCCCTGCTGGCCCTGGACATCGGCCCCGGCGACGAGGTCATCACCACGCCCATGACCTTCATCGCCACGGCCACCTCCATCCTGCACACCGGGGCGCGCCCCGTGCTGGTGGACGTGGAGCCCGACACCGGCCTGCTGGACCCCGAGGCCGTGCTCGCCGCCATCACCCCGGCCACCAAGGCCATCATGCCGGTGCACCTCTACGGCAGCATGTGCGACATGCGCCGCCTGCGGGCCATTGCCGACGCCCACGGCCTGAAGATCATCGAGGACTGCGCACACTGCGTGGAGGGCGAGCGCGACGGCGTGCGCCCCGGGGCCCTTTCCGAGGCCGCCTGCTTCAGTTTCTACGCCACCAAGAACCTGACCAGCGGCGAGGGCGGCGCCCTGTCCTGTCAGGACCCGGCCCTGGCCGCCCGCGTGCGCCTGCTGCGCCAGCACGGCATGAGCAAGGAGGCCGCCGACCGCTACCACGGCGCCTACCGCCACTGGGACATGCTCGAATGCGGCTGGAAGTACAATATGGACAACATCCACGCCTCCATCCTGCTGCCGCAGTTGCCCAGGATCGACGAGCGCTGGCAACGCCGGGCCGAACTGCACGCACGCTACGCCGCCGCCCTGCAGGACGTGCCCGGGGTCGAGGTCACGGCCATTCCCGAGGGCTCCAGGAGTGCGTTCCACCTGTTCACCGTGCTCGTGGACGCCGCCCGGCGCGACCAGGTGCTCAACGCGCTGTCCAGCGGCGGCATCGGAGTGGCCGTAAACTACCGGGCCATCCACCTGCTGCGCTACCTTGAGCGCGAGCTGGGCCACGGCCGGGGCGACTTCCCCCGTGCCGAAACCTTCGGCGACCGGACCATCAGCCTGCCGTTCTGGATCGGGATGGGCCAGAAAGAGGTCGACACGGTGGCCGCCCGCCTGCGCGAGCTGTGTGCCCCCATGGCCTGATATGAGGATGACCGGAAAACCCTTTCCGGGTTGGCCCCACCTTGCCTGCCCGGCGCTGCTCGCCGCGGCGCCGCTGCTCTGCCTGTACGCGAATCCCTACCCGGATATTCTGATGCGCGACCAGTGGCGCATGGCGCCGCTGGTCGTGGACTACCATACGGGGAACCTCCGTCTGACGGACATCTTCATTCCACACTACGATGTAAGCATCGTGTTCTACAAGGCCCTGTTCCTGCTCAACGGCATCGTTCTCAAGTTGAACATGCCCGCTGAATTCCTCCTGGGGTTGTTCCTGTTCTTTCTGTACACATGCGTCTTCTTTTTCTCTGTCCGGCAAGCGGGAAACAACTCGAAACACACGATCCTGATGCTGGCAATGGTCCTGGTAATCATGTACAGTCAGGCACAATCCATGCTCTGGCACTCTTCCCTGATCATGGTTTCGTTCGGAATGCTGCTCCTGCTTTCTGTCCTTGCCATCACCTTTTTTGATAAATTCATAAGGGATGGCGGTATGCCGCGCCATGCCTTTCTCTCTCTGCTTTGCATTGCGCTTCTCGTACTGGGCGAGACGACCGCCTCGCTTATCACCCTGACGGCCATCATATTTCTGCTTGCCATACACTGGATAACCACAAAATCATTGCGCAAAAAAATATTCATTTATTCTATCGCAATTGTTTTGCTCTACACCGTTGCCATAGCGTTGCAGATATTCTATTCCTTTTCGATGTTGAAATCCCCACATGAATACGCGTTTATGGCGCCCATAAGCAACTTCACTCAACGCTTGAGTTACGTAATCAATCTATTCGGGGCTTCGCTCTACATATATAAGACGATAGAGAGCCTCCCCAAGTGGGTAGTCTTTGCCTCTGGGGCAACCCTCATAGGGCTCTACTTCTTTGCCATTATCTCGTTTGTCCGCCACAGGGAAAACGGCGACAGCAGCCTGCCGCTGTTCCTCATCCTTTTCAGCTTCGCATTCGCCTTGGCCCTTATTATTGGCCGCTCCGGCACGGATTTCAGTTCCCCCTTCGCAACGCGCTACGTCCATGCCTCGCGCGTCGGCCTTGCCGGTCTGGCCTGGATCGCAGGCTCTGCCGTGCTCCGCCTGCCGCGCCCTCTGCTGCGCAAATGCCTTGCTGCCGCCTGCCTCTTCCTGCTTATGGGTTTTGAAGGCGCCAACATGTACCAGATGAAGATATATAACGCCGCATGGTACCCCTTCCTGGAAAGGCAGAAAAGAATGCTGCTGGCGCAGCGCTATGAACGGGTTGCCAAAATCTCCCCCGTGCGAGGGATTCATCTGGTGGAGCAGGTCGACAAGGATTTCAGGAGATTGGGGCTTGGGATGTACAGAAACGGCGTGGTGCCCGGCAACGCATCCCCGGCGCCCGCCCGCAAATAGTCTCTGCCCAGCGTCGCGGGCTTGAATGCGGCAAAAAGCGCAACCCCTCCCCGGGCACACGCACAGGTAGGAATCATGTCTTCTCCCGTCATCATCCTGGGCATGCATCGCAGCGGAACGAGCTGCCTGGCCGGCATCCTGCGTCATGCCGGGATCGATTTCCATAACGCCCAGACGAGCAATCCACACAACACCAAGGGCAACATCGAGAATCAGGCCGTCGTCGACTTGAACAACGCCCTGCTGGAATACAACAACGGCAGTTGGGACGCCCCCCCGGACCTCGTACACTGGCCGGAGATGCTACGCCGGAGGCGCGACGAACTGATCGGCCAGCTTGCAACCGGTTCCACATGGGGATTCAAGGATCCGCGCACGCTCTTCACCCTTGCCGGGTGGCTCGAAGCCCTGCCCGAAGCCCGGTGCCTCGGTACCTTCCGGCATCCTGCGGCCGTGGCCATGTCGCTGCAAAAACGCAATGGATTCAGTCTCCAGACAGGGCTGTCCCTTTGGAGGCGATACAACCGTCGCCTCCTGGCGCTCTGGCGCCGGGAACGTTTCCCCCTCGTCTGCTTCGACCAGGGCGCTGCGGAATACCTCGCCAACGTACGGGCAGCCATGGCGGCGATAGACTGCGCGCCAAGTGCGAACGGCACGGACGGCGGCGACTTCTTTTCCGACGCGTTGCGCCATCACAAGGACGGAGCCACGGTGGCAGTCGATGCCGAATCCCTGGCGCTCTACGAGGTGCTGCGGCGCGCGGCGGGCTTGTCCGCCCCGGCCGGTCCGCGCCCGCGAATCAGCGTGGTCGTCGCGGCCTTCAACATGCGCCGGGAGCTGCCGAGAACCCTGGAGTCGCTGACCCCCGGCTACCAGCGGGGGGTGACGGGCGACGAATACGAAGTCATCGTCGTGGACAACGGATCCCGGCTGCCCCTGTCGGCCGGGGAGGTGGCGGCCTTCGGGCCGAACTTCCGCGCCCTAGCCTGCCCGGACCCGCAACCCTCGCCCTGCGGGGCCATGAATTTTGCCGCACGCCAGAGCCGGGGCGAGATTGTCGGGCTGCACATCGATGGCGCCCGGATTCTCTCCCCGGGGATTCTGCGCAAGGCCCTGGATGCCTTCGAGGCCTATTCCGCAAATGCCCTAGCCCTGACGACCGGGCGCCACTGCGGCCCGGCTCCCCAGCAGGAATCCCGGGCCAGGGGCTACGACACCCGTGCGGAAGACGCACTGCTCGCCGCGAGCGGCTGGGAATACGACGGATACCTGCTGTTCCGCCATTCCGTCCCGGCCCAGTCCGCCCGTAACGGCCTGTTCGCGCCGATGCCCGAAAGCAATTGTCTGTTCCTGCACAGGGATGTTTTTGAACGCCTCGGGGGCTTCGACACGGCGTTCGACCTGCCCGGCGGGGGCCTGGCCAACCACGACCTGCTGGCCAGGGCGCTGGAGCTTCCCGCCCTGAAACCCGTTCTCCTACTTGGCGAGGCGACCTTCCATCAGGTCCACGATTCCAGTTCCACGGGCGCGGCCCCCGCAGGGGACTCCCCCTGGGAACGGTACGAACGGCAGTACCAGGCCCTGCGCGGCAAGCCCTACTCCGTTCCGGCCATCCGCCCGGGTTTTCTGGGAGACCTTCCCGAGGAGGCCGAGGAGGATATGCTCCACTCCGCGCGGCTCCTGGCCGCCGAACGGGAAAAACGGGCGGAAGAATCCGCAGAGCGGCTTGTCTGGCTGGGCTTCCATTCCAACGAAAAGGGCTGGCGCTGGATGTCCGAACAGGGCGCCATCGTCCAGCGACCTTCCGGGCCGGACGTGCATGCCGTCGAGCTTGTCCTACGGTGTGGCGACTCCCGGCACTATAGCCCGTTCCCCTTTGTGCTCACGGTCCGGACATATGACCAGGAATTGCATATTTCCTTCGAAAAGAGCGGCGACCGCAAGAAACTGCGCCTGCGGGTGCGCCCCGACGAGCAACGGGTGCTCGTCCGCCTACGCTCCGGGGCGAGCTTCGTGCCTGCGGAACTGAACCTTTCGCAGGACAGCAGGCGGCTTTCGGTCACGGTCAGCGGGGTTGCCCACTTTTCCGAAGAGGCGGGAGGGCGGACGGCGACTCCGGGGCCGGAGAAACCCGGGACCACGCCGCTGGCCCGGGTGCTGTCCCGTATCCGCAACCTCTTGAAATGATCCTTTAAAAATCCGAAACGCGGCACTGCCGCCCGGCGTTCCGGCACCACGGATGCTCTTGTCACTGGTCTGCCCCCGGCCGCACGAACCGACTGCAAGGGAAACCCGACATGAAGACCATGCGCAACGATATCCTGAACTGGCCTTTTGCCGTCTGCCTGGGGCTGCTTGTCGCCGCGCCCCTGTACTGCCTGCTCCTGAATCCCTATCCGGAGATATTGCTACGGGATCAGTGGCGCATGGCGCCCCTGGCGCTGGACTATTACGCGGGAACGTTCCGGGTCGCGGACCTGTTCGCCCCGCACTACAACGTAAGCATCCTTTTCTACAAAACGCTCTTTCTGCTCAATGCCGTTTTCCTCAAGCTGAACATGCCCGTCGAATTCATGGTCGGCATGTTCTTCGTCTTCATCTATTCCTGTGTCGTCCTCTTTGCCATACGCAGGGACATCGACGACAGGCGCATGCTTCCGCTGCTTCTTTTGCCTGTACTATTCACGATCTACAGCCAAACGCAAAACACGTTGTGGCATTTTTCGTTGTTGGCTGTCCTGTTCGGCCTGCTTTTGCTGCTTGCCGCCGCAACCGTCTTCTTCCTGGATAAGTTCCTGGCCGAGGACGGACGGCCGCGCCATGCCCTGTTTTCCCTGCTCTGCCTGGGTGCCCTGGTCGTCGGGGAAACCACATCCTCCTTTATCGCCCTGTTCGCCCTGCTCGCCCTGCTCGGGCTGCAATGGCTGCTCCGCCCAGGGTTGCGCGGAAAACTGCTTCGCTATGCCTGTGGCGCCATACCGCTGTGTCTTCTGGCTGGCGGACTGCAGATTCTCTATACCAGAATCCTCTGGCCCACCTCGACCCCATACGATTTTATCGAATTGCTCTCCAACCCGGGAGAGCGGGTGTTGTATACGCTCGAACTCTTCGGCGCATCGCTTTGCATACCGGGCATAAGGGACTACGGGCTGCCCGCCCTCGGTGCGGCCATCATCCTGCTCTACGCCGCCGCCATCCGGGCGTCCCTGCGGAGCAAGACCGGCAGCAGCCTGCCGGTCTTCCTCATCCTTTGCAGCTTCGCCTTTGCCCTGGTACTGCTCATCGGCCGCTCCGGAACGGGCGTCGGCCCGGCCACGGCACCGCGCTACGTGCACGGCATGCGCATCGGTCTGACCGGGTTGGCCTGGATCGCCGGGGTTCACATCCTGCGGCTGCGCTCCAGCCGCCTGAAAAAGGGCGCGCTGGCCGCGTTTCTTTGCATCTGGCTGGTACTGGAAGGAGCCTCCGTCGCCAAGGCCGTGCGCTACAATGCATCCTATGCCGCATCCATGGCCGAGCAACGCGAGATACTTGAGGCCCGGCGATACGAAGACCTCGCACGGGGCATCTACAACCCCAAGCTGGGAGTGGAGTACATCCGGCGCGTTGATGCCGACCTCCGGCGGCTGGGGTTAGCCATGTATCGCAACGACCCGCCGCCCTCGGCGCCGGACCGGGGCGAAACTCCCGGGCAATAGCGCAACGCGCGCCCGCAAGGGCCGCACAGACGAAAGACGGGCGGGGCCCCGGCACAGGATGCCGGGGCCCCGCTCGCGTTGCAGCCGGACGATTGCGCACGGGCCGGGCGGCGCCCTAGCCGACGGCCTCGCGCAGGCTCTCCGGAGCGCCCTCGAAGATGAACGGATTGAGAAAAATGCGCCCGCCCAGCAGGGTCCGGTCCACAGGGTCGAGGGCGGCCTCGGCGCACACGGCGTCCCAGGCGCCGCGAATGGTCCTGATCTGCTCCGCAATGATCCGCGTGGCGGCCTGGGCGTCGAGCAGGAAGTGCGGCGCGGCCTCCAGGCAGTTGGCCAGGGTGCCCAGGCGCTTGCCGCCGACGATCTCCATGGCCTGGCTGGCCTCGTTGCCGGTACGATTCTGGGGGCAGATGTCGTAGGCCGGGGTCAGGGTCAGGTGCGTGCCGTCCCAAAAGGCGGCGTGGTTGCGGGCGTGGTCGTCGGTGTTGCCGCACAGCACGTTGAAGACCAGCCGACCGAACAGCTCGCGCAGGGTCTCCCGGGGCGCCCGGAAACGGCGGCGGATGATTTCCGCCAGCTCGGAATAGCTCGCGTAGCGGGCCAGCATTTCGTCCAGCCCGAAGAGCGTCAGCGCCGAAACCACGGCCCGGCGCTGCCAGCCGCCCTCCGCCTTGCGGCGGTCGAAACGCTCGATGAGCAGCACGTCCCTGCCCGCCGCACGGGCCAGCCGCACGGGCGCCACGTCCAGCCCCGCCAGGGCCGCCAGGCGCATGGCCGCGAACTCCGCCTTGACCACGCCGTAGGTGTCGCCCGACGACGAGAACTTGGCGATGAGCTTCCGCTCGCCGTCCTCCAACAGGCCCTTGGGCCGCGCGCCGCCGATGGAGCTGCCGTGGAACAGGGCCTGATCCAGGTCCGGGTGCAGGGGCAGCCCGGCCTCGACCTTGTGCGCCGTGGTCAGCAATTCCTCCAGGGTCGCCTCGCGCGCGGCACGCGGTGCGTAATGCGTGGCCGAAGCCTGAAAATCCAGGGCCCCGATGCGGTCGGAGCCGGATTCCAGCAGGTAGGTCAGTTCATCGAGGACGGCGGTATCCGCGCCGCGATCCTTCAGACCCAGGAGGCGATTGACGATGACCCGCCGCCCCCAGGCGTCGGGGGAGGCGTCGCGCAGGCACCCGGCCATGGCCAGCCCCGGTGCGGGCACCAGGGCCCCGCGCCGCAGCGGCAGCTCGGGCTCGTAGAGGGCGATGGCGTCCGGGCGCTCCAGGTAGCTGCGGCCGTAGTTGAAGGCCAGGCGCGGACCGTCGCGGAAGATGCGACCCGCCACCACCGGCGCGGTCGCCCCGGGCAGCCAGACCCAGACGTAGGCCTCGTCGCGAGCGGGGGGGCTAGAAGTCATCCTTCACCGCCTTGGGGTTCTGGCGTACGGCCTTGGGCAGCAGAGCCAGCTTGTCGCGCGTGAGCGCCAGGTGCCTGCCCAGGGTCGCGGGGTCCGCGTCGAACAGATGCACGCCGACGATGGCCGCGATCTCGAACACCGCCCCGATGGAGCAGCCCATGTCGCCGCGCTCGACCCGGTGCACCAGACCGCGCGACACCCCCGCGCGCTCGGCGATCTCCGTGGCGGTCTGCCCGCGCTCCACGCGCGCATTGCGGATCATCAGGCCGAGCATCTCGGCAGCTTCCCGGGCATGGCGCGAATGGGTCCGCGTGGCGGGCTTGGGCATGGGGGACCTCCGTGGCGGGTTTCCGGAGTGAGGGGGGCGGCCTGGGCGCCCCGTTCCTGAAGCAGGATGGCAGATTCAGGGCCCGCTGTCCAGTCGCGTTCCATAAAAAGACCATATGGCGTCTTTGAGTATCATTAATGAGACATCAACCGCACAAAACGTTCTCTCTGGGCCGCCCGATCGGAGGGCCGGGAGCGGTGGAAAGCGGCAAGAAAATGAAAACGCAGGAGCCCCGGCACAAGGCTTGCCGGGGCCCCGAGGTGTCGATGGCCGCGCGTGTCCGCTCCCGTTCCGGGCCGCGGCGCCCCGCCGCCCGGCTACGGCGTGCGCACCAGGGCGCGCACAGTGCGGACCACTTCGTCGGCCGACGGCTTATAGAAGGCCTCCTGGGGCGGGGTGAAGGGCACGGGGATGTCCGGCGCGGCGATGCGTCTTGGGGCGGCCTTGAGCCGGTCGAAGCAGGTCTCGGTGACCGTGGCCACCAGCTCCGCGCCGTAGCCGCAAAAGCGCGTGGCGTCGTGCAGAGCCACGAAACGCCCGGTCCGGCGCACGGATTCGGCCACCGTGGCCGCATCCAGGGGCAGCAGGCTGCGCAGGTCGACGACTTCCAGTTCGATGCCCTCGGCGGCCAGGGTCTCGGCGGCCTTCAGGGCCACGTGCACCGCGCCGCCGTAGGTCGCCAGGGTGGCGTCGGCGCCCGGGCGGGCCACTGCCGCCCGGCCCAGGGGCACGCGGTGGTCGCCCGCGGGCACCTCGCCGTGAATCGTCCAGTACAGCGGCATCTCCTCGATGACCACCACCGGGTCGGGGTCGAAGATGGCCGAGAGCAGCAGGCCCTTGGCGTCGGCCGGGTTGGAGGGGCAGACGACCTTGAGCCCCGGAACGTGGGCCAGCCAGGCCTCCAGGTAGTGCGAATGCTGGCACCCGGCGGAGAACGTGCCGGATTTGACGCGCACCGTGAGCGGAAAACTGGACAGCCCGCCGCTCAGGTAGCGCAGTTTGGCCGCGTGGTTCACGAGCATGTCCGAGGCCAGGGTAATGAAAGGAAAGAACATGACTTCGACCACGGGCCGCAGGCCCATGCAACTGGCGCCCACGGCCAGCCCGGCGATGGCCGCCTCGCTCACGGGCGTATCGCGCACCCGACGCGGGCCGAAGCGCTCCAGCAGTCCGTAGGTCGGCAGGTGCGGATTCACGTGGATGGAGGTGCCGATGCCCTCGCCCGCGAGGAAGACGCCCTCGTCCAGGTCCATGGCCAGGGCCAGGGCTTCGGCCACGGCTTGTCCGGTGCTCTTGACGGGCATGGTTCATCCCTCCTGGCTGCCGGGCGCGCCGGGTCCGATGGGGTTGACGTACACGTGTTCCAGGGCCTCCTCGGGCGACGGGTAGGGGCTGGCGTCGGCAAAGGCCACGGCCCGGTCCACCGCCTCGGCGGCGCGCTGGCGCAAGGCGCGCAGTCCGCCCCCCGCTTCGCCGCCGCCGGAGGCTTCGTCCGCAAGGCCCAGGGCCCCGGCCAGCCGCGCGATGGGGTCCCTCCCGGCCCAGGCCGCCAGTTCGGCCTTGTCAACGTAGTGTTGCGGGTCGTGCTCGCCATGGCCGTGCATGCGGTAGGTCAGGCATTCCAGCAGCGCGGGCCCCTGGCCGGAGCGGCAATGCTCCAAGAGCCCCAGGGCAGTTTCGAGCACGCGCTCCACGTCGTTGCCGTTCACGACCTCGCCGGGCATGCCGTACGATCCGGCCCGGGCGGCGATCTCGCCGATGGGGCAATGCTCCTGATGAGCTTGGGCCCCGGCCCAGCAGTTCGACTCGCACACGAACAGAACGGGCAGCTTCCAGACGGCGGCGAGGTTCATGGCCTCGTGCACGCTGCCTTCGGCCGCCGCGCCGTCGCCGAAAAAGACGCAGGTCACCCCGGGCCCCCGGCGGTAGCGCTGGGCAAAGGCCGCGCCCACGGCCAGGGGCGGCCCGGCGCCGACCACCGTCGAGGTCATGAGCACGTTGTTTTTGGGGTCGGCCATGTGCAGGGTGCCGGATTTGCCCCGGTTCAGGCCGTCCGCCCTGCCCATGATCTCGGCCATGAGCGCGGCGGGATCCGAGCCCCGGGCAAGCATGTGCCCGTGGCTGCGGTGGTTGGTCACGACCACGTCCACGGGCCGCAGGGCCCGCACCACGCCCACGGCCACGGCCTCCTGGCCGATGCAGGTGATCTGCATGCCCGGCAGGCGGCCCTGTTCGCGGGCCAGGCTGCTCACGCGCTCCTCGAAGGTGCGGATGAGGATCATGTCGTACAGCAGGGCGAGCAGGGCCGCGCGCTGCTCCGTATCCTGCGGCGAGGGGGACTGTTGCTGCATGGCGCCTCCGGAGTTGGCCCGCGTCGGCGGGGCGGTGCTGGGGCGGGCTGCGGCACCCGCGTGGCGCGCCGCGTTCGGTTTTCCCTTGTTTCCCGTATATGCCAGGCCCGCCAGGGGCTCAAGGGGGCACGGCCGCCTCGGGGCCCGCCGGGGCGGCCCGCTCCGGCGGCGTTTCCAAAGGGACGACACCCCCGGAAGATTTCCACCCCGCAAAACGGGGCAGGAACGCCGACACACTTCCCGCCGCCCCGCGTTGCCGTCGCCGCAGTTTCCTTTGCGGGCATGCCACGCTCCGTCCTGCCGTGCGCGGCAAAGAGCTGCCGAAGGCCGAAAGCCACGCGGGACGGAAGCGGCGACATGCCCCGCATCGCGCCGCGATACGGCGATGCATTCCAAAACATACATCGCGCCGAAAGACATTGACAGTTTGCGCCACCTGCATCCAGCACTTCAAATATGATGCGTCACAACAGGTCAACGCAGTCGGCATGGCGCGATCCTGCTCTGGATAACTTTTCCCGATGCACGGAAATCTGTGGAAGAGACAGAAAAATCCGTTGTGCCGCAAACACTCCGCGCTTTTCACAGGGTGCCACCACATCTTCTGACATAAACAAAAAAGGCGGAACGGCTATTTTTCTTTTAAAATCGTCTTTACCGGGATTGTGGAACACAATATCTTTCTTCAGGCTTCTTGACAGAACCCTGCGCACCATGACGCAACCGGGAACGCGGCCCTTTCGCACATTGGAAGGGCCGTGTTGCAACCGGAGGCGGCACAACGGTTCGCCAGGGCAAAAGCCGCACCGCCAACAAGAAAACCGCATGGATTGTTTATGCAGACAGCACACGGCGCATGGACGCGGACGATTGTCGCCCTGGCCCTGGTCCTGCTTGCCCTGGTGCGGCCCGCAGGGGCTGCGGAAATCATCTTCCTGGGCAACAGTGCGGACGGCGGCGACGCGCCCAAGGTCGTGCCGGACTTCACCGCCGGGCAGCGCCTGCACGACCTGTTCGATTTCGGCTCCTACGGCCAGTATGGCCCGGACCGCTCGGGCATGATCACCGGCCGGGTGGCCGTGCAGGGCGAATACACCTCCGTGCGCGGCAATCAGGCCCGGTCGTTCTACCGCGACGACAACAAGGACCACCTGATGGAGCTCGACCTGCGGGCCTTCGAGCGCCTGTTCGCGGACTACCAGTTCCAGGGCGAGGCCAACCTGCGCAAGACGGACAACGAGCGCATGGAGGAACGCAACGCCGTGGTGCTCAAGCAATTGAACCTGAGCGTGTTCAACGACGACAACCTCGTGGAGTTCGGCAATTTCTACTCCGACTTCAGCCAGTTCGTCATGGGCTCCAGCCTGGAGGGCCTCAACGCCGAGCTGGCCCCCGGCGACCCGTTGCGCACCAAGGCCGTCATCGCGCGGACCAACGAATCCGGCCGGGGGCTCTACCAGCGCAACGTCTACGGCGCCAAGATCGACGTGACGCCCCTGGAGGACAATCCGGCCGTGACCCTGCTGCGCCTGGGTGCGCAGGGCGTGTCCGTGGACGACGACTCCGCCTCGCTCAAACGCGACCCCTCCGCCACGGACCAGGACAACAACGTGGCCGGGCTGGACGGCGAACTGCGCCTGCGCAACGGCGCCTTCGTGGTCTTCGAGGGTGCGCGCAGCGGCTACATCGAGGACGAGGACACGGACGACCGCCGCCTGTACGGCACGGCCTGGCGGGTCATGCCCGGCTACCGCTACAAGAACGTCTGGGACCTGCGCTATCTGGCCTACCGGGTGGACCCCGACTACCGGACCCTGGTCGGCTCGGCCTCCAGCGACAAGGAACAGCACATGGTCAGCGCCGACTGGCGCCTGAATCCCGACAATACCCTGACCGTTTCTCAGAACTGGTACTGGGACGACCTGCCCGGCAGCGACCGGCCCTACCGCACCCGCTACGACGAAAAATACCTCTCCCTGTCCACCCGGCCTTTCGAGGACTACCGCAACCTTTCCCTGCGGCCCTACCTGAACCACCAGCGCAAGGATTCCAACGACGGCGCCAACACTGCCGACTCGACCACCGTCACCGCCGGTCTGGCCGCCAACACCCGCCTGTGGGACGCGACCCTGGGCGCCTTTGCCGAGATGCGCCACTTCACGGCCCGGCCCGTGGGCGTGGACGACGAGGACTCCTGGCGCTACGGTGCCAACATGGGCCGCGATTTCACCTTGTGGAGCCGCCGCCTGTATCTGGCCGCCGGATACGTGGGCAACATCCGCGACGACCACGGCACCGAGGGCCAGGACATGCAGCACGGCCTGAGCCTCAACGGCCGCTACGAACTGGCCGAGCCGCTGACCATGACCTTCGGTTACAACCTGCAGGACGCCGCCAACACGGGCTCGGCGCGGGATTATCAGATCAACACCCGGTTTTTGGAGTTCGCCTACCGGCTGGACAAGCAGCGCAGCACGGTCGTCAGCCTGCGCGGCGAACACAACGACTACGAATACGACACCACGGGCGAGGACTACTCCGAGGCCCGCTACGTGCTGCGCTTCGTGAGCAACTTCTGATGCCGAAAACAGCCGTTGCCTTTCCCGTGTCCCGGGCGGTTGCGCCGGTGCTGGCCCTGACCCTGACCCTGGTGCTGCTGGCGGCCCTGCCGGGCTGCGCCGCCCAGGGCGGGCCCGGCGCCCCTGCGGCCCCGTTGGCGCGCGACGAGGCCCAGGCCGCCGTGGCCCGGGTGCTGGATGCCTACTCCCAGGGCGCCATGGCCGCCTTCGCCGCCGTGGTGGCCCCGGATTTCGCACCCCTGCGCCCGGCCTTCCTGGACCGGACGGACCGCGCGCGCAACGCCGAGCAGGCCGTGCAGTACGAGACGTTCATCGACCGGGTGCTGCCCGCTGGCGGCGGCGCCATGGCCGTTTCGTTCTCCTGGCTCAAAAAAGCCCAGACATCCGGCGGCCAGACCATGGCCCGGGGGCGCACGGAATTCGTGTTCGCCCCCGGGGCCGACGGCTGGCTGCTGACCCGCATGGGTGGCGACAACCCGTTCTGACGCGAGAGGAACGCCGTATATGACCAGATTTCGTTGCCCCGAGGGCGCCGCGCGCCTGTTCCCGGCCCTGCTGCTGGCCCTGACCCTGGGCGCCGCCCTGGCCGCCGCACCGGCCCTCGCCGCCGAAACGGCGGACAAGGTCGCCGGGCTCGGCCTGTCGTTCACCCAGGCCGCCGCCGAGAGCAAAAACATGGCCGAGGCCGCGAAGAGCGTGGTCAAGGACGAAGCCTCGGACTGGCTGCTGACCAAGCTCGGCGGCCTGGAGGCCCTGAAGGGCCTTGCGGACTACGGCCCGGTGTACGACAAGGTCTCCGAACTGACCGGACTTGTGGATCTGGTCCAGAACGTGGCCACCGAGCTCGGGGCGGGCAACTACGATCAGGCCGCCATCCAGGCCGCCGACGCCGCCGTGGACAAGCTGGGCAACCCGGCGGTCTCCGCCGTGTGGGCGGCGGCCAAGGCGGCCTACGAATCGCACCAGCTCGTGCAGTCCACAGGCGCCGCGCGCGACATCGAGGCCCTCTACGGCACCGTGGAGCGCGACCGGCGGATCATCGGCGAGATCACGGCCGACGCTCCGGCCCAGATCAACATCACCGCCGACACCGTGGACTATTTCTTCAACGACTACGTGGTGACCAACGACGCGGTGCGCGCCCTGGTCAAAAGCTACGTGACCACCCACCTGGGCGAGGAGTGGCCCGAGCAGAGCTGGGCCTCGTACCTCGGCTCCCTGGGCACGGCCAGCGCCCAGGACGAGGAGACCCTGGCCCTGACCGGCGACCTGCGCAACGTGGCCCGGGGCTGGATCCGCACCCTGCTGGCCGATGTGAACAAGCAGGCCATGGTCCGCTACCAGGAGACCCGCCTGCGCCAGGAAAACGCCAAGTTCGCGGACTTCGTGGCCAAAATGAAGGCCTTCACGGGCAACGACCTGCCCCGGCTGCTGCAACTCTACACCGCCGAAAAACAGGCCCGCGAGGAACTGCCCAGGTACCGCGAGTTGCTTGCGCAATCCCGCAGCGAATATTCCAGAATTTCCAGCGCCATGAACAAGCCCGCGCTCGTCAACCTGCCCGCCTACCAGCAGACGGGGACACGGATGATCGGGGAATTGAACAAGGCCGCCGCCGGGGCCTACCGCGCCGACGCCCTCGACCTGCATGCCGAACTGGAAGCCGAGAGCGGGCGCTGGTCGGTGCTCGTCAGCGGCCTCCAGGCGGACGCGCCGGTCATCCACGCCCAGGAACTCACCGAATACGAAAAGAAACTGGCGAAGATGGACGCGGAGGCCCGGGCCCACAACGCCAAGCTGGCGCGCGAATCCAGCGCGACGGACGGCGCGGGCCGCCCCTGGGGAAGCCTGTACGACCAGAACCTGCCGGACTACCAGGAGGTCAAACCCTACATCAAGCGCTACCCCATCGAAAACGCCACAGGCCGGATGGCCGAGGTCGAAGCCCAGGTGCTCGAGGCCTGCAACGTGGGCGATTCGGCCCTGGCACGCACGCTGTACGAGCAGGCCGGGGCGGAACTGCGCGCCGAGATCAACGCGTTCTACGCCGAGGCCCTGGAAACAGTGCGCAAAGGGCAGCCCGACAACAGCCAGCGCTCCGCCGTCGAAGGGGACATGCGGAAATGGCAGGCCAACGACCTCGCGACCGTGGACGCCCTGTCCAGCGAGCTGAACGAAAAGCTGCGGGGATTCTATGAACTCACGGCCTTCTGGAGCGGGCGCGCGGAGCGCTACAACCGCTTCATGGCCGCCATCGAAACCCCGGTGCGCGACTATCCGGACAAGTTCTGGGAGCGCCCCGTGCCGGGCTACCCCCTGGAGCGGCACACCGCCGTGGGGACCTTCGGCGACGACTCCGGCATGGACCCGAAAGAGGCCGTGTACCGGCTGCGCATGGCCGCCTCGGCGCTTTCGTCGCAGTTGGTTTCCGATGCCGCCCTGGACGCGCAGCGCGCGCAGATCGACCAGGCCGAACTGTTCATCCCCTGGCTCAAGGACAAGCTCGAAAAGCGCAGCAACGAACGCGACCAGATCTTCACCGAACAGGACATGCGCTCCATCGAGGCCCTGCTCGGCAAGGAAACCGCCACCCGCTTCGAGGAGCGTGAAAAATTCCTGGAGGCCACCCTGAGCCGGGCGCGCTCGGCCATCGGCACCTGGCGCGCCAACCTGGCGGACTACGCCAGACGGGTGCGGACCAACAACGCCAACCTGGAGCAGGACCTCGGTTTCCTGCGCGCAAAGCAGCAGGAGATGGAGGAGTTCCTGCGCGACCTGCAGGGCCCCGGGCAAATGCTGCGCACGGACAGCGAGGGCCGCATGGTGCCCTTTGCCATATCCGGCCCCGGAGGCGAGGCCCTGGCCACGGAACCCTACCCGCACTACATGAACGACACCGAACTGCGCCGCTACGGCCAGGACTGGCTGAAACGGCTGCAAGGCTACCCGCAGTGGGATTTCGTGTCCAAGTACCTTCCCGGCACGGTGGCCTGGGCCGCGGAAACGGCCAAGATGACCGCCGCCACCCCCGTGGACGAGGACAACATCCTCTACGGCGGCACCGTGATCTACCCCAAGGACGTGACCGGGGCCCTGGCCCTGGCCGAAGACATCCCCCACACCGACGGCGACAAATGGGCCGCCGGCCTGGAGGCCGTGGCAGCCGCCCTGCCCATGGCCGTGAAAAAGACGGGCACGGGCTGGTTCACCGTGGACGGCACCTTCAAGCTGGAGCCCGAGGCCCTGCGCACTAGCCCTGTGGGCGAGAAATACGGCACGCTGCTAGAGAAACTGGACGAAGTGGTGACCATGCGCGCGGTGCACCTAGAGCAGGAACGCACCGCCAAGGCCCAGGCCGCGGCCCTGGCCGAGCAGCAGGCCCGGCAGGCCGCCGAGGATCAGGCCGCCATGGAGACCGCCCAGGATCTCGCCGCCCAGTCCATGTACTACGCGACGGACGTGCGCGTGAACTCCCGGCGCATCGAGCCCTACCAGAGCGGCGTGACCGTGACCCGCGACGAACTGGAGAACGGCCATATCCGCGTGGACGCCACCCTCTCGGAGGTCGAGGGCGTGGAGGGCATGCTGCTGTCCATCGACGGCGGGCGCACCTGGGACGAAACGCGCGTCGCGCGCGACCTGAGCTTCGAGTTCCTGCCCGCGGCGGGCCAGCGCTACGACTTCGTGCTGCGCCTCAAGCGCGGCGGCACCCGCGAGGACGTGGACCTGAAGCTCCTGCCCGGCGGGCCCGTGGTCTACGAGAACGTGGACTACACGGAGCTGGTCCTGGCGGCCATCAAGAACATGGCCGAGGCCTACGAGGCCCAGGACGCGGCGGCCTTCGCCCGCGTCATCTCGCGCGACTACCTGGGCAACCGCGTGTTCCTCGAAGAGGGCGTGCGCTTCGATTTCGACATGTTCAGCGCCATCGAGCTGCGCATCTACGTGAACCGCGTCAACGTCAGCAAGGGCTACGCCACGGTCGAAACCAAGTGGGACAAGAAGCAGATCCCGCGCACCACCGGCCAGCAGCAGACCACCACCGGCCGCACGACCATGACCTTCGTGCCTGAAGACGGGGCCATGAAGCTGCGCAACATGCGCGGCAACCTGCTCTATGCCACCCTGTCGCCGGAAATCGCCGAGGCCAGCGGCCTGCCCATGGCCGTGGTGGACGCGATCCGCACCGCGCGCGACGAGCGGACCCCCGTGCAGCCCGGCGCGGGCGACGTGGAGGACGACGGCGGCGTCGGGGGCGGCGGCTCGGCCATCACTGCGCAGTCGGCGACCATGGACGCCAATACGTTCCCCGGCCGGGCCATCGATTTCGAGACCGGCGCCCAGATGTCCGGCGGCGCGACCACCGCCACGGCGGACCTGAAAATCGAAGGCAACATCCTGTGGAGCGAGAACTCGGCGACCTTCCAGGCCGTGGGCGGCAGCTTCGATGCCCTGGACGAGGCACCCGACAGCGGCTACGGCTCGATGTTCGGCGACGGCGTTATGACCGGGCAGGTCTATGCCTTCAAAACCACCGAGGGCAACTACGGCAAGTTCGTCATCGACAGCTCCACCGACCTGGGCGGCGGCCTGTTCCGCAACGTCCTGCGCTACGCCGTGCAGACCAACGGCACGCGCAGCGTGCGCACCCAGTAGCCGCCCCCCGGGCAAAACGACGACAAGCCCCCTCCCGGCGCGCCGGGAGGGGGCTTTGCATTGCCGGGGCACAGCCCGGGACCGCCGTCGCGCGCCGGAGGGATCAGCCCCCGATGGACCGGGCCGCGAAGCAGGCTCCCGGCACGGTCTCCCCGCCCGCGTCCGCCGCACCCGGGCAGGCGAAGATCAACGTCGGCGCCACAGCGCACGCACAGGAACAGTCGGTGCCCATGGGGCGACTCCCAGGATGGCTATTTCAGAAATTCGACTATTTGTTCCGGGGGAAGGACCTTGCCCACGGCCTTGACCTCGCCGTCCACGACCAGGGCCGGGGTCAGCATGATGCCGTACTCGGAGATGCGCAGCATGTCCGTGATCTTCTCGACGTTGCAGGGCACGCCCGCCAGGACCACGGCCTGCTCGGCGTTTTTTTTGAGTTGTTCGCACTTGGGGCACCCGGGGCCCAGGACCTTGATCTCTCGCATCGTCTGCTCCTTAGGGGAAAAGGGTTCCGTAGACCATGCCGCTGGCCGTGGCCATGACCACCACCAGGGAAACGAAAACCACAGTCTTCTGCGTGCCCATGACGCTGCGGATGACCAGCATGTTGGGCAGGCTGAGCGCCGGACCCGCGAGCAACAGGGCCAGGGCCGGGCCGTTGCCCATGCCGTTGCCCATGAGGCCCTGGAGGATGGGCACCTCGGTCAGCGTGGCGAAATACATGAACGCTCCCGCGAAAGCGGCGAAAAAATTCGCCGCCAGGGAGTTGCCCCCCACGGCCCGGGCCACCCACTCCGAAGGCAGCAGCCCCTCGCCCCCGGGCCGCCCCAACAGCACCCCGGCCACCAACACGCCGAAAAGCAGCAGGGGCAGGATCTGCCTGGCAAAACCCCAGCTCGACCCGAACCACTGGCCCAACTCGTCCTGGCGGGTGCTGGTCAGGATCGTCAGCCCGCCCACCCCGGCCACGAAGGCGAGGGACGGCTCCTGGGGGAAGGCCAGCCCCAGGGCCGCGCAGACGGCGGCGACGCCCAGCGCCTTCCAGAGAGCCAGCCCGAACCATGCCACCAGGCAGGCCCCGAGACCCGTCGCGAAAAGCGCGGTGATGGTCCATTTGGCGGTATAAATGGCGTGCCACAGGCCCTGGGGCTGGTCGGTGGAGCCCCAGTTGGCGAAAACCAGCACGCCGACCATGGTGGCGAAGTAGACGCCGGTCTGCCACAGAGGGCGCGGCGCTCCGGCCTCGGGCATGGCAGCCATGAGCAGGGCCTTTTGCTTTTCCTCGTTGCGGTAGATGAAATGCATGGCCAGCCCGATGACGACGCTGAACCCGACGGCGCCCACGGCCCGGGCGGCGCCCATCTGCGGGCCCAGGACGCGCGCGGTGAGCACGATGGCCAACACGTTGATGGCCGGGCCGGAGTAGAGGAAGGCCGTGGCCGGCCCCAGGCCCGCGCCCATGCGATAGATGCCCGCGAACAGCGGCAGGATGGTGCAGGAGCACACGGCCAGGATGGTGCCCGAGGTGGAGGCCACGGCGTAGGCCACGGCCTTGTTGGCCCTGGGCCCGAGGTACTTCATGACCGAGCCCTGGCTGACGAAGACCGCGATGGCCCCGGCAATGAAGAATGCCGGGATCAGGCACAGCAGGACGTGCTCGCGGGCGTACCATTTCACCAGCGCCAGGGCTTCGACCACGGCGTTGTCGAAACGCGGCTGGCCCACCGGCAGGTAAAAACAGGCCAGGAACACGGCGCTGATGGCCACCAGGGCCTTCCACTCGGATTTCCAGAACATGGACGGACTCCCAACAATTGGCGAAATCGCCAAATGAACGGCCTGAAAAAAGACTCAACCTTGCAGCACGGATTCCACGCAGGCGAAGAAGTTGGTCACGCAGGGGATGCGCAGGGAGTAGAAAACCTGCTTACCGCGCCGCTCGTCGCGCACGATGCCCGCGTCCTTAAGCACCAGCAGGTGCTTGGACACGGTGGACACGTCCAGCCCGACCATCCGCGTCAACTCGTTCACGCAACGCTCCTGCTGGGCCAGGGCATCGACCATGAACAGCCGGGCTGGATGGCCCAGGGCTTTCAGCACGGCGGCTCGCCGGGCATAGGTTTCCTTGGGGAAAGGTTGCATCGTTTTCCTTTTTCGCCAAACGTTGAGCAGGAAGTACGCCCGGCCCGGGCGCCTGTCAAGGCCGGAGCGTCACTCCCCCGCCCCTGGCGACGGCCGGGAACGGCTCCGCCCCGGGGGGCAGCGGAGGAGGACGCCGCGCCCCCCGGGGCGAAGCCTGGGGCAAAAAAGCAGGGCCGGGGCTCAGTCCGCGGCGTCTTCGCCCTGGGCGTCCTTCTTGCGCCAGGGCTTTTCCTCGCCCCGGGCCAGCCGCTGGATGTTCTCGCGGTGGCGCCAGAAGATGAGGGCCATGACGGCCACACCCACGGCGGCATAGGTCAGGTGCCCGGCCAGGAGCATGCACACGGGCAGGGCGGCCGCCAGGGTCAGCGAACCGAGGGACACGTAACCCGAGCGGGCGATGACCGCCACGCACAGGGCGCAGGAGATGAGCGTCGGCCAGAAGGCCAGGGCCACGAAGCCGCCGATGGTCGTCGCCACGGCCTTGCCGCCCTTGCCGTGCAGGAACACGGAATAGCAGTGCCCGAGGATGGCCGCTCCGGCCGCCAGGGCCAGGAACAGGGGCGCGTCGGTGAATGTCCGCGCCAGGGCCACGGGGGCCAGGCCCTTGCCCACGTCCAGCGCCAGGGCGAGCACGCCGTATTTGAAGCCGCACAGCCGGGCGATGTTGGTCGCGCCGGTGTTGCGGCTGCCTGCGGTGCGCGGGTCCACACCGCAGAGCACCTTGCCCACGAGCAGGCCGAAGGGCACGGCGCCGAGCAGGTAGGAGAAGGCGATCCATCCGATGGTCAGCATGGGCGGTCTCCGGGTTGGGGTGTGCCCATGGCGTACAGCAATTGCGCCCGCCGGGCAAGAGCCCGACCCTCGCGGGCCGGGCTCCTGCGGAGGCTCGTCCGGCCGGGCCGGGCCCGGCGGCCCGGCAAGACCCTACTGGAGGTTGTAGTAGATGTAGTTGCCCTTGTTGCAGTTCCAGTTGGTGTACACGATGTCGGGCCGGGGCGAATAGACGTAGCTGATCTGAATGGTGTCTCCGGCGAGGATCGGCTGGGTGAAGGCCACCCAGTTGCGGCCCGGCACGGTGAGGAAGCCGCCCTGGCCCAGGGCGTTGCCGTTGACGGTGACGGCATAGATGGTCACGGGGTTCTGCTGCTGGATGTAGAGCACGCGCATATGGTCCTGCCCGGGCTTCCAGTAGCGCGCGACGTAGGCGGAGTCGATGGTGAAGCTGTCCTGCCCGGTGGCCAGGGCGCCGAGGTCCAGGTCGGCGGTCTGGATGGCCTCGATGACGGAGGTGGCGGTGGTGGCCCAGTCCGGAGTGGTGGAGGCGGTGGCGTCGTTGCCCTGGTAGTAGAGCAGCGTGCCGTCCAGGTCGTTGCGCCCGGGGTCGTTCCAGCGGTGGGTCAGGATGTCCAGGTTGCCGTCCAGGTTCAGGTCCACCAGATGGATGGCCGAGCCCCAGCCGCCCTGGTCGGACTGCCAGTCGGGCCAGCTCGTGCGCGGGGCGTACTGGATGATGTAGGGATCGAGGAAACGGTACAGGGAGAAGCCGCCGCGCCCGTTGCCGATGTAGTTGTTGGCCGAGATGGCCAGGGTGGCCACGTCGTCGGGGCGGGCGGAGGCGGTGGAGTGCATGGTCCGGGCGAAATCCATGCCGTTGCCGTAGTAGTTCACGTCGTTGCTCGTCCAGCCCGGGCTGGTGTCGATGCTGCCGTCGTTGCGGCCCAGGTAGGCCCGCACGGGGGCGGAATCGAACACGATGTCCATGAAGCCGTCGGTGTTCACGTCGGCAAAGGCGCAGCCCATGGCCACGAAGGCGTCGTCGGTGAGCCAGCCGGGGGTGGTGCTCAGGCCGGAGCCGGTGTTGTAGTAGATGCGGTTCTGGACCTCATAGGGCGGGTCGGGGTTGGCCGTGGCGCCCAGGGAGACGGCGCCGGGCGCCGGGCGGTGCCGGGCGGTGGCGGCAGCGCTGTCGCAGGGCTGGGTGGCCCAGACCTCGTCGGAAGGGATGGGCTCGCCGCAGGCCACGGCCAGATCGAGCAGGCCGTCGCCGTTGGCGTCGGCAAGGTCCAGCCCGAAGGAGGGGAACCCGGTCACGCGCCAGGAGGCCGTGGTCTCCAGGGTGCCGCCGCGGTTGAAATAGACCTTGGCGCCGCCCTTGTCGTACTCGTTGCGCTGGCCGAGGAAGATGGACACGGCCACGTCGTTGTACCCGTCGCCGTCGATGTCGCCCACGGCCACCAGGGCGTTGTGCTCGCCGTAGAGGCCGTCCACGGTGTCGGTGGAATGCCAGTCGGGGTCGGCGGGGAAATTGCCGTGCCCGTCGTTGTAGTAGACCTGCACCTGTTGCAGGGCCTTGTCGTTGCCGCTGGCGACGATGAGGTCCGGGTATTTGTCGCCGTTGATGTCGGCCAGGGCCAGGCCGGTGCCGTAGTCGCCGCCGGTGGTGCCGTCCCAGAAGGGGTTCGTGCTGAAGTCGGGAGTGGCGTTGAAAGGCAGGCTGACGACGGCCTGGGGCCCGGGGCAGCGCCCGGACAGGGAGCACCCGGCGAGCAGCGCCAGGATCAGGCAGAGAACCAGGACGCGGGCCGGAGCCGGAACACGGGGGAGCCGGGGCATGGCGGGCATGGGGAACCTCCGTATACGCTGGTGGATATTGATGATGCCGCATTGGTAGCATGGCGACGGACCAAAGGAAAGCGGACAGGGAAACGGGCGGGGCGGGGCGAGCCGGGGCGAGCCGAAACCCGGTGCCGGGTCAGGCAGGCCCGGCCTGCGGAAAGGGTCGCCCGAAGCCGCCCCGACGAAGGGACATACGGCCCCGGCACCGCCCCATCCCCCTGCCCCCAAGCCCGCCCCGGGCCGGAGAAAGGGCTTGCATTTCCCCAGGCCCTGTGCCACACAAAGCGCCCACACGCCGAAGTGGTGGAACTGGTAGACACGCCATCTTGAGGGGGTGGTGACCTCACGGTCGTGGGAGTTCGAGTCTCCCCTTCGGCACCAGAGAACCAAAGGGTTCCAGCCAACCGCTGGAACCCTTTTTCTTTTCCGCCATCCTCACGGCGGGCAAGGGCTCCGCCAATCACCCGGCGGCGGCGCGCCCGGAAGGGATGCCGCACCTTGCCATTCCGCGAGGGCGAGCGCATTATCGGGACCGCCGCACGGAAGCGTGCGCTTGCCGGAAAAAGGGCGCTCGGCGCCTCTTTCCGGCATCGGGTGGAACACCCGCCCTGGGGCGGGCACGGGCATTCCCGGAGCGCAAGGACAGGAGGACATATGGTGAGGCAGGAGAGCAAGGGCAACGTCTACGTCACGCGCAGGCTTCTCGACGAGGCCCTGGCCTTGCTGCGCACCCGCTGCCGGGTGGAGGTGGCTCCCGCCGGAGGCGTGCCCCGGGAGGAACTCCTCGCGGCAGTGCGCGGCCGGGACGCCATCCTGGCCAGCTATCTCAAACTCGACGCCGAAGCCATCGCGGCCATGACGCCCTCCTGCCGCATCATCGCCTGCTACGGCGTGGGCTACGACCACGTGGACGTGGCCGCCGCCACCAGACACGGCATCTGGGTGACCCACAACCCGGGTTTCGTCACCGAGGATACGGCCGACCTGGCCTTCGCCCTGCTGCTCGGCGTGGCGCGGCGGCTGCGGGAAAGCGACGCCTTCGTGCGCGCCGGGCACACCGAGGGCTGGGGCCCCACGCTCTTCACGGGCGCGCGGGTCCACGGCAAAACGCTCGGGCTCGTGGGCTGCGGCCGCATCGCCACGGCCATGGCCCTGCGCGCCAAGGGTTTCGCCATGCGCCTGCTCTATGTCTCGCGCACGCGCAACGAGGCCTTCGAGCAGGCCACGGGAGCGCGTTGCGTCTCCAAGGAAGAACTGCTGCGCACCGCGGACTTCGTGAGCCTGCACGTGCCCCTGACCGAAAAGACGCGCCACTTCATCGACGCGCCGGAGCTGGCCCTCATGCGGCCCTCGGCCGTGCTCGTGAACACGGCGCGCGGGCCGGTGGTGAACGAGACGGCCCTGGCCGACGCACTGGACGCCGGGCAGATCGCCGGGGCCGGGCTCGATGTCTTCGAGCGGGAGCCCGAGGTCGAGACCCGGCTCAAGGCCTCCCCCAGGGTGCTGCTCTGCCCGCACAACGGCACCGGCACGCTTGAGGCGCGCGTGGGGATGGGCGAGAGTTGCGCGGGGAAGATCTTCGCGGCCCTGGACGGCCGCCTGCCGGAGAATTGCCTGAACCCGGAGGCGCGGCCCGCACGATAGACCCTGGTCCGAATCGGAGCCGGAATGATCAGTGAAATCGCAGTCATCGCCCCGGACGTGGGGCTCATGGCCCAGTTCGAGAAAATCCGCCAGGAAACGGTCATCGACTTCTCCCTGCACAAGGGGCTGGTGGACGAAGCCGTGGACGTGGCCCGCGAGGCCGTGGCCCAGGGGGCCAAGGTCCTGATCAGCCGCGGCGAGACCACCCAGCTCATCCGCGCGGCCATCAACGTGCCGGTGGCCGACATTCCCATCACGGTCCACGACATCATCCCGCTCATCGATCAGGCCCGGAAATACAGCTCGCGCATAGCGGTGGTCGGCTTCGGCGAAATATTCAAGGCCGCGCAGGTGGCCGCCCCCATCCTCTCCGTGGAGCTCGGCATCTTCAAGCTGGCCTCCACCAAGGACATCCCGGGGGTGGTGGCCGAGATTCGGGACCAGGGCTACGCGGTCATGGTCGGCAATCCCCAGTCCACGGCCCTGGCCGAATCCTTCGGCATCCTCGGTTTCGGCCTGCGCACGCCGGACTCCGCCCTGCTGGCGACCCTGGAAGAGGCGGCCAAGCTGTCCGGCGTGGTGCGGCGTGAGAACGAATGGCGGCTGCGCCAGCAGGTCTTCATCGACTCCACCCGCGAAGGCGTCCTGGTGCTGGACGGCCAGGGAAGTCTGCTGCACGCCAACCAGCTCGTCCATCTGGACCCCGACGTGGAGAACGCGCTGTTCGTCAGGGAGGGCGAGGCGTACCGCCTGCGGCCGGGCGAAATCCTGGATGCCGTGCGCGGTGGGGGAACCTGGAGCGGCGTGGTCCAGGGCAAGAAAGAAGGGCTGGAATATCTCTGCCGGGTGCACCCGGTCGCCCGCGAAGGGCAGAATTTCGGGGCCGTGGTGCTCCTGGAACCGGAGCGCCAGGGCAACTCCGAACGCCGCCGCGACATCTTTCAGAAGGGGCTGGTGGCCCAGCACCGCTTCGACGACATCATCCATGCCGGATCGGCCATGCGTGATCTCATCACCCGGGCCGGGAACTACGCCGCAGCCGACTCCACGATCCTCATCCTGGGAGAGTGCGGCACCGGAAAAGAGCTCATCGCCCAGAGCCTGCACAACGCCAGCCGCCGTCGGCACGGCCCCTTCGTGGCCGTGAACTGCTCGGCTCTGCCCGAGAACCTCCTCGAAAGCGAACTCTTCGGCTACACCGACGGGGCTTTCACCGGGGCCCGCAAGGGCGGCCGCAAGGGGCTCTTCGAGATGGCCGACGGGGGCACGATCTTCCTGGACGAGATCGCGGAGATGGTCGTGCCCATGCAGGTCAAGCTGCTGCGAGTCCTGGAAGAACGCATGATCATGCGCCTGGGCGGCGACCGGCTCATCCCCGTGGATGTCCGGGTGCTCTGCGCCACCAACAAGAACCTGCCGCAACTTGCGGCCGAAGGCCGCTTCCGCCAGGACCTCTACTTCCGCATCAACGTCCTGCGGCTGACCCTGCCGCCGTTGCGCGAACGCGGCGAATGCCTGGATGCCCTCATCCGGCACTACAGCCAGGAGATCGGCTACCGCCTCGGCGGCCCGCCCCCGGAGCTGGGGGCAGAGGCCTGGGAGGTCTTGCGCGCGTATTCCTTCCCGGGGAACATCCGGGAGATGAAAAGCATTCTCGAACGCATCATGGTCGACTGCTGGGGCCGCGAGGTCACCCGCGAGGATATCCTCAAGAACCTCGAGCCCCTTCAGGGGCAGGTCGCGGCGGAAGACTCCCGCCCGGATGCGGAGCCTCTCCTGCGCCGTGAGGAGATGCGGCTCATCTACCAGACTCTGGACGAGTGCGGCGGCAGCCGGGCCGAAACGGCCAAACGGCTGGGCATCAGCACCTCCACCCTCTGGCGGCGGCTGGGTCGCAACTCCCCACGGCAGTGAGCGCTCACGCCTCCCGGCGCATGGGCTCCCGGGCCAGCGCGGCCCCGGCGAGCCCGACCAGGGCCACCCCGACATACAGCGCGCAGGCCAGGGAATAGGCCTCGGGGCTGAAGCCGCCCGCCGGGGTCCGGCCCTGGTTCTCCAATATCCACCCCGTGAGCGGCTGGAACAGGACCACGCCGAAGGACGGGAAGGTGTTCAGGAGGCCGCCGCCCGTGCCCGTGGCCTGGTCGCCGAAGAGGTCCCGCACCGAGGCGAAGCCCACGGACAGCGAGCCCATGCCGAAGGCCGCCAGGCCGAAGAACCAGGCGTAGAGTGCCCAAAGGGGCAGCTCCCGGCCCCAGAGGGCCAGGACGAGGAACAGGAGCCCCAGGCACAGCGAGTTCAGGAGCATGACCGGACGGCGGCCCCGGAACACCGAGTCCGAGAGCCAGCCCGTCAGCGGCCCTCCGGCCAGCATGCCCAGGCCCATCATGTTCAGCACGTTGCCCGCGCCGGTGCGGCTCAGGCCGTGCACGTCCATAAGGTAAGGCCCGCCCCACAGCCCGCCGAAGCTCATATGGATGCTGAACTGGCAGAAGAACCACAGGGCGATGAGCCAGAAGCCGCGGTGGGAGCAGATGCGGCGGACCATCCGCCACAGCTCGCCCACCCCGGCGCGGGGGGCGGTTCCGCCCGCGGCGGAGGGCCCCAGGGGGGAGCCGAGCCCCAATTCCTCAGGCGTATCCCGAACCCATATCCAAAGGGCCACGCACAGGATGAGGCCGACCCCGCCACTGAGCATGAGCCCCATGCGCCACCCCGTCAGGGCGCAGAGCGCGGCCGTGGGGCCCGAGCCGAGAATCAGCCCGAGGCCGCCGACCCCCAGGTAGATGCCGCTCATGCGGGCGAAGGCCATGGGCGGGAACCAGCGGCTGATGAGCTTGATGCCGCAGATGAAGATCACCGAAACCCCGAAACCCATGAGGGCCCGGCCGATGACGAGGCCGAGGACCGTGTCGGCCATGCCGAACAGCAGGGCTCCGAATCCGGCCAGGGAAAAGAACAGGGGCAGGGTCTTGCGTGGCCCCAGGGAGTCGGCCAGAAGCCCGCTGGGCAACTGCATGGCCCCGTAGGTGAAGAAGAACACCGAGGCCAGAAGCCCCATGGCCGGGGCTCCGAGGCCCATGTCGTGCATGATGTCCACGGCCATGACCGCCGGGCTCACGCGGTGGAAGGGCACGAAGAGATACACGACGCAAAGCAGCAGGAAGATCCACAGACCCTGGCGATCCAGGCGGTTCTGAGACAGCGGCATGACGAGGTCTCCTGTCGCGGCGCCACAGGGCGCAGCAGCGACTCTCCAAAGTGTCGGGGGAACAGTCCGGCCCAACTGCGGGCTCTGCCCGCAGTTGGGCCGGAGTGACGGATTTTCCGGGAGCCGGGGCGCCGTGGGCGCCGGGCTTACAGGCCGCTGATAAGGGCACCGTCCGCCGCGAATTCGAGCGGTCCGGCGTCCTTCCAGATGTCGGAAACGGAGCCCTTGTCCAGCAGATCGCGCAGCAAGGGCTTTGTGACCAGCATACGGTCCAGCGCCGAGGTGGACTTGATGACACAACCCCGCACCAAATCCAGGTCCGGCTGCCAGCAGACCCGCAACCCGGCCTGGATGGCCAGACGTTCCGTGGGCAGCACCGCCGGGATACGCACCCGGGTCATGCAGGCCGAGGTCATGCCGTTGATGTACATGGCCCTGATGTCCAGCCTGTTGGCCGTGTCCCTGGTGGTGAAGTCGGCGTTGCCCAGGCCTATTCCGTTGCCGTCGGTGGCCTGGGTCAGGCGCAGGGTCACGATGCCGTTGATGTAGGGCGGGCGCAGCGGGTCGCCGCGAAAGCCCTCCCGGCCGATGACCTTGAGGTCCATACCCGTGCCGCTGATGTCCTTGCCCAGGTATTCGACCACCAGGAGGTCGATCTGGGGCCAGGGCAGGGCCGGGGCATGGGACTTGGACAAGGCCAGCAACCGGCGGTCGGCTGCGAAGAAGTCCTCCGGGCGCACGCCTTCGAGCACGGCCAACTGCTTGTGGCTGTTTTCGACCACGGCCACGCCCAGCAGGAACTTCGCCTTCTCCAGGGAGCGGGCCGCGATGCGCGGCATGAGCTCCACCAGGCCGCGGCGGCCGTAGATGTGCACGTTGCGGGCACCCGTGGCCTTGCCCAGGCCCACGGAAACCATCTTGCACAACCCGCTTTCGATGTCGGATTCGAAGTTGGTATGGGTCTTGACCCGGGCCACGACCACGATGCCGTCGGCCTCGAAGGCGTTGCGGTCGACGTGCGCATGCACGTTGGGTTCGACCTCGCCCAGATCCACGGTCTCCATGCTGGAGAGCACGGGGACGCCCATGGTCTCCTCGCTGATTCCGAGGTGGGCCAAAACCTGAACCTGGCCCTCGGCCGTTCCGCCGCCGTGGCTGCCCATGGACGGCACGATGAACGGCGCCAGACCCGAATCCTTGAGGCGGCGGACCAGACCAAGGACGACCTGGGGCAACCGGGCGATACCCCGGCTGCCTACCGCGACGGCGATTCTGGCCCCTTTGGGCAGGCTGCCCAGGCCGTCGGCGGACGCCAGGGCCCGGTCCAGGGCTCCGTCAATGTCTTCCAGCGCGGAGAACTCCGGTTGCCGGACCGTGACGCCGACGAACTCAGGGACAGCCTGCTCCGGCAGACCGGGAAGAGGCAACTCGGGGAAGAGAGGCGTAAGGGATTTCATGGCGGATATCCTCGAATCGCTCGGTGCTACATGCTCTCGCTGGGCAGCGGTTCGGGGATGCACGCCTGGCGCAGGCGGGCCCGACGCTTGCTGTACAGGGACCAAACCACGGACAGAACGGAGACGGCCAGGAAGAACAGGGCAATGGGACGGTCCAGATAGCCCGCAAGGCTGTTGCCGCCCATGACGATGCTCACCCGCAACTGGCTTTCGGCCATGCCGCCGAGCATAAGCCCCAGAACCAGGGGCAGGAGCGGGAATCCCAGGCGTGAGAAGGCGTAGCCGACCATGCCCGTGGCGAAGAAAATCCAGACATCCGACATGCTGCTGTTCAGGGCGTAGGAGCCGATGACGCACAGCCCCAGGATGATGGGGTACAGGATGTAGCGGGGGATCATCAGGGCCTTGATGAGCACGCGAATGAAGTAGACCTGGAGCAGAAGCATGAAGAGGTTGCTGATGAAGTAGGCGCAGAGGATGATGAGCACGAGGTGGCTGTGGTCGCGCATGAGCAGCGGCCCGGGTTGCACACCGTGAATCATGAATGCGCCGAGCATCATCATGGTCGTGGCGTCGCCGGGGATGCCCAGGGTCAGGAGGGGGATCATGGCGCCGCCCGTGGCCGCGTTGTTGGCCGATTCCGAGGCGATGATCCCGTCGGGGTTGCCCTTGCCGAAGCTGTCCGGATCGGGAGACGCGGATTTGGCCTGGGAGTAGGCCACGATGTTCGACAGGCCGGGCCCGACGCCGGGCAGGATGCCGATGCCGACACCGATGAGCGAGGAACGCAGGGTGTTCTTCACCGAATGACGGAACGCGGCCATCACGCGGCAGAACTCGCGCACCGTGAAGTTGGCGTTGAGGATGTTGAAGGGCTTCTTTATTTCCCCCACGTCCCGCAGCACCTGGGAGATGGCGTACATGCCGATGAGCACCGGCATCATGGAAAAGCCGGACTGCAACGAAGAGACGCCGAAGGTGAACCGGGACACGCTGTCCGTCTCGCTCAGGCCCACCATGGCCATGAGCATGCCGATGCAGGCCGCGATGAGCCCCTTCGTCAGGGAGTTGCCCGAGATGGAGATGATGCAGCTCAGGGTGAAGACCACCAGCGCGAAGTACTCGTACGGCCCGAAGCGCAGGGCGAAGGTTCCGAGGATCGGCGCGATGAGGGCCAGGGCGAAGAAGGACACCAGGCCGCCCAGGAAGGAGGCGAAGACGCCGTAGGCCAGGGCTTTGCCGGCTTCTCCCCGGTGGGCCATGGGGAAGGCGTCGAAGGTCGTGGCCACCGAGGACGGCGTGCCGGGAATGTTCAGCAGGGCCGCTGAAACCAGGCCTCCGGAGATGGATCCGATGTACACGGCCACGAGCATGACCAGCCCCTGCTCCACGTTCATGCCGAAGGTGATGGGCACGAGCAGGGCCACGGCCATGGTGCTGGTCAGCCCGGGCATGGCGCCGACCACCAGGCCGCCGAACACGCCCAGGAGCATGAGCATCAGATTGAAGGTCGTGAAAATGTCACCGATCTGGCTGAAATCGAGCATGTTGGCCCCCTATGGCAGAAACAACTTGAGCAACGAGGCGAAAATGTACTGCAGACCGAGGGTGATGCCCGTGGAAACCACGCCGTAGGTCAGCAAATCCCTGCCCTTGCAGGGGCCGAGGAGACACATGCCCACGAAAAGGAACGGGATGGTCGCGGCCAGATAGCCGAGCAGGGGCAACACCAGCAGGTAGAGCACCACGACCCCGACCAGGCTCCAGCGCAGGATCAGAACGTCGACACCGACGGCCGCCTTCGCAACGCAGTCAGGCTTCCGGCTTTTGAGGTTCAAGCTCTGGAAGAGCAGAATCAGGGACAGCACGGCCAGCGCGCCGATGAGAATCCTGGGGAAGAAGACTGGCCCCAGGGCGTAGACCATGGCCGTGTCGATCTTGGTGCTCTGCTGGTACAGGGCCGCGCTGCCCGCCAGCAGGCACAGGGACATGACGCAGTCGCCGGTCTTGACTTTCATTGAAACCTCCCTCCGTTCGGGCACGTATTTCCGCCGCGCCCCGGTTCGAACCAGCCCCGCTCTCCCTGCTCCGGCAGGGCGGACCGCCGCCCCGGGGGCGACGGTCCGCAAGGGGGATTGAAGCTACTTGAGGAGGCCGTTTTCCTGGGCCAGCTTGTGATAGAGCGTGCTTTCCTTTTCCCAGGAGGCGCGCATGCCGGCCGCGTCACGATAGAACGGGATGATGCTCTGTTCCTTGAGCGCATTGACCGTGGAGGGATCCGCCAGCGCCTTCTCGAAGGCCTCGGACAGGGTCTTGATGGCTTCGGCCGGCGTGCCCTTGGGTGCGAACACGGAGTAGACGAAGTCGTAGGAGGCGTCCACGCCCAGCTCCTTCAGGGTCGGAACGTCCGGAGCAAAGACGGAGCGCTCGTCGTTGACCATGGCCAGGATGCGCAGATCGCCGGACTTCAGGTAAGGCTCCACGGCGGCGTAGCCGACGGTGGTGATGTCGCCGTTGCTGCCCAGCAGGCTGACGATGCGGCCCTTGTCGCCCGTGGCCGGGATGAACATGGGCTTGAGCCCGCCCACGCTGTGGCTGATGTTCAGGAAGGTGAAGTGGGAGACCGCATTCAGGGCCAGAACCCAACGGTATTTGCCGGGCTCGGCCTTGATGGCCGCGAAGGCCTCGGCCGGGGTCTTCCAGGGGCTGTCCTTGCGCACGATGAGGGCGGTGTCGCCCTTGGCCGCGATGCAGACGGGCTCGAAATCCTCCCAGGAGAACTCGGCCTTGGTGACCATGGGCGCCACGGCCAGGTTGCCGGGGTGCTCCCAAAGCAGGGTGTAGCCGTCCGGACGGGCCTTGTGGACCTGAAGCGCGCCATTGAGGCCGGCCGCGCCGTCGATGTTGGAGACGACCAGCGGTTCGGGCAGAAGATCCTTCATGTGGTCGCCGATGATGCGGGCCGAAATGTCGCTGCCGCCCCCCGGCTTCCACGGAACGACCACCTGGATCGGCTTCTCGGGGAAATCCCCGGCCCAAGCCGTGGTGGCCAGACACAAAGCTGCCAGCACAATGAACAGAATACCTTTACGCATGACACCCTCCTTACCGCAGTGTTGTTTGGCTGTTGTTTCCTAGAGGCCAGGTCCCCTGAGGTACATCTCCACGTTGTCGTAGATGTCCAGGGTCTCCCCCTTGGTCACCCGGCCGGAGGCGAACCGCAGCACCTCGGTCAGCAACCGCTCCCCGGCCTGGGCGATGGGCTCGTGTTCGCTGATGACGGTGCCCGAGCTGAAGTCCATCTCCTGGGCACCCTTTTCGTACATGCGCGGGTTGCCGGTCATGTACAGGGTCGGGGTGACAAGCCCGGTGTTGTGGGTGGGCATCATGGCGTCGTTGGGGAACCAGCCGCCACCCACCTGGAAGATGTTGAGCACCGACCCCGCCGCGGCAAAGCCCAGGAACAGGGCCGTGGAGGACATCCACGAGTCCATGTAGTAGAGGCCGCGCCCGGTGGGGATCTCGCCGTACTTCAGGCAACCCTGGATGGGCTTGGTGCCGGACTTGGCGATGGCCCCGAGAGACTTTTCCTCCAGGGTGGTCAGGCCGGCCTGGATGTTGGCGGGGATGGGGTTGATGGTGCGGATGTCCTCGCCGGTGGAGCGGGCTTCCTCCTCGACGCGGGCCACGGCATCGAGGAACTTCCGGCGTTCGGCCGGATCCGGAAAACGCTTGGCCACAATGTGCTCGGCGCCGATGACCTCGGTGGTCTCCGCAAACATGGCCGTGCCGCCAGCGTCGACCAGACGATCGAACAAATGCCCGACCACGGGGTTGCCGGACATGCCCGAGGTGGCGTCGGAATAGCCGCACTTCACGGCCATGTGCAACTGCCCCAGGCCCACTTCGCTGCGCACGCACTCGCTGGCCCGCTGGGCCAGGAGGCGGGCCTTGCGCAGGCCCAGGCCCACAGCCTGCTGGAAGCCGCCGCAGGAGTCCAGGAACAAGGTGTCCATGGGCTTGCCGCACTTCTCGATCTCGCCCACGATGGCTTCGTAGCTGAACTCGGGGTAACCGCTGTTCTTTTTGTTGCCGACGATGAGCACGGCGCCCACGTTGGGGTTCTTGGCCAAGCCGACGAGGGTCCGGGCGATGGTGCCGCGGTCTTCGGCGTCGCGGCCGTTCTCGTTGGGCTGAACGTAGAACCTGGACCCGGCCACCAGCTTGGACAGGAGCACGGCCAGGTTGGCGGCCCCGCGTCCATTGGCCATGATGAGCGTGTGGTTGCGGATGCCTACCAGACCATCCGCGCGGACGTATCCCTGGAATTTCATGCCTTGCTCCCCTCAATGTCGCCGCGGCCGCGCTTGCCCTCGACGTTGTGGATGTGAACGCATTCACCGGCCTGGATGGTCACGGCCGCCCGGCCGATCACTTCCTTGTACTTGACGATGTCGCCACCGGCCGGGATGGGCTTGATCGCAACCTTGAAACCGAAGGGGACATCACCTACCGCGGTGAACGTGTGGCGTACGCCCTCCACATCGTAGGCGACCTCATCGCCCCTGGCGATATCCTCGACCGCGTTGCCCACATTGTCGTGGGCGCTCATGACGATAATAACTTTCATGTTCTCCTCCAGCATTGGGTATGCTGAGGCGATCATAGCAAGGGGCTTGCCAACCTTGGGCGGCGCAAGCAGCAGAGTCATATTCATAATATTCATGGTGGGTTGGCGGCTGGACCGGGGCGGAGGACGGCGAAAGCGGAACCCCAAACATTTCAATTTGAACTGTGCGATGAAATCAATATTTCAAATTGAACGCAGCGCCGCCTGTGTCCGTACCGGCAGCGGGCCGAGTATCCCCCCGCCGGGCCCGATTGTAAAATCGGCTCCCGGCCTGCCCCGCTTCGTCAGCCATTGCAAGAGCGCCTTCAGCCGACCCCTCCGGCGGGGCCAGAGGTGAAGCCAGCGGCCCCTGCCGGGGGGCAGGCCTCCTGCGTGCTGTAACGCGGCGGAGTAAGCCGTGCACCGCCGACCGCCGCCGGAGGCCTTCCGTCGGGCACGTCCCGCGCTGGCTCCGGCACCCTGGAGGCAGGGAGGGGACGAAGAAATCCGCCACCTGCGGGTGGCGCTGGAGCCCCGCCCTCCCGGGCGAAGCCCCGCATCAGGGAGGAAAACCGTCCGCCCGGGGCGCCCCTCTCCGCGCGGACCGGGAGCGCCCGGCGCACCCGGAAAGCGCCTCGGGCGCGCGGCCATTGTCCGCAAAAGCAGGATGGGCTCCGACCTGCCGGTCGGAGCCCATCCTGCCGCGTTGCCCGCACGGGCCGGGGCTGCCGCCTCAGGCCTCCAGGAATTTCAGGAACGCCGCCACGCAGTCGGGGCACAGGTGGCCGACCTTGGCGTCGTTGATGATCTCCAACACGCGCTCCTCGGGCATGGGGTCGCGGTAGGGGCGGTTGGAGGTCAGGGCGTGGTAGATATCGCCCACGGCGATGATGCGCGCCCACAGCGGGATGTCCTTGCCCTTGAGGCCGTGGGGGTAGCCCGTGCCGTCGATGCGCTCGTGGTGCGAGAGCACGGCGGGGATGAGCGGCGCCATGGACGGAATGGGCCGCAGAATCTCGGCGCCGATGGTCGGGTGGGCCTTGATGGTTTCGTATTCCTTCACCGTGAGCTTGCCGGGCTTGAGCAGGATGGCGTCGGGGATGCCGATCTTGCCCAGGTCGTGCAGGCGGGCGGCGATTTCGAGCATTTCCAGTTCGTCGGGCGCGAAGCCCATGACCCGGCCCATGCCCACGGCGATCTCGGCCACGGCCTCGGAATGGCCGCGCGTATACACGTCGCGCGCCTCCAGAGCCTGAATCAGGCTGGTGATGGAGCCGAGCATGAGCGCGTGCTCCTGGCGCAGGCGCTCCTTTTCCAGCAGCAGGTTGCGGAAATGGTCCGACAGCAGCTTCTCCGCGGTGTGGACCATCTGCTCCATGTTGAACGGCTTGATGAGATACGCCGCCGCGCCGAGCTGGAACATGCGCCGGATCACCGCCCGGTCGTCGGTGGAACTCATGATCAGCAGGGGGATGTTCTTCAGGCCGCCGTCGGCGCGCAGGGCCTTGCAGAGCTGCACGCCGTCCATGACCGGCATGTCCAGGTCGCTGACGACCAGGTCGGGCACCTCGCCCGCCAGGAGCCGGTCCAGCGCCTGACGGCCGTTCTCGGCCTGGGCCACGTGGAAGCCGCTTTTTTCCAGGGCTTCGCCCACGGCGGCGCGCACGTAGGCCGAGTCGTCCACCACCAGCACCTTGCGGTTGCGGATGATGTCCTGACGGTCCAGGAACTCGCGCACGCTGGTCAGGAACTCGTCCTGCCCGCCGGATTTGGTCAGGTAGCCGTCGGCGCCCACGCGGAAGCCGCGCTCGATGTCCTCGTCCTTGTCGCGGGAACTGAGAATCAGCACCGGGGTGCTGCGGATGTCCTGGTCCTGCTTGATCTGCTCGCACAGCTCGAAACCGGTCATGTTCGGCATGTCCACGTCGGAAATGACCAGGTCGTAGCGCCCGGCCCTGGCCTTGGCCAGTCCGTCGGCGCCGTCCACCGCCTGGGTCACCCGCGCGCCGAGGGTGTCCAGGGTCTTGGACAGCGCCTTGCGAATCACCGCGCTGTCATCGACAATGAGGATACTCGGTTTCGGCATGTCGATTTCATAGGGTTTTTTCAACCGTTACGCAATGAGGGCGGCGCCGATTCCTCGCCGGGGGCTCCGGGCGCCGCCTACGCGGCCCCCGGGGCCAGCAGCCGCCAGCCGTCGCGCAGCAAAAGCGCCGCGAAAACCACCAGCGCCACGGCCAGCGCGCGCAGCACCACGCGGTACGCTCCGCCCGTGAGCGCCGCGCGCGAACGGCCCACCAGCACGGCCACCCCCAGCTTGGAACCCACCAGCAGCACATAAAACCCGGCCAGGAACACGAAGGGCGCGCCATGGTCCTCGGCCCAGGAGCGCACCAGCATCGGCCCGCCCACGGCCATCCAGAACAGATACGGATGCGGACTGAGCAGATTGGTGACCACGCCCCGGGCCAGGGAGCGCGACGGCCCGGGCGGCGCGTCCAGGTCCGGCGGGCCGCTGCGCCACGTTTCGCGGGCCATGTGCAGCAGGAAAGCGCTCCCGCCCAGAGCCACGGCCCCGAGCAGGGGCTCCACCCGCGAGGCCGCGCCCAAGGCCGCCACGCACAGGGCGATGATCGGCAAATCCGTCAGCAACGGCGACGCCGCCACGCGCGCGCCCGCGGCAACGCCACCACACAGCGTCTCGCGGATGACCAGGGTCAGCAGCGGCCCGGGCGACAGCCCCGCCGTCGCGCCCAGCACGGCCCCGGCCAAAAATCCCGTCCAGTAGTGCGCCTGCATGGGCTCCCTTGTGCCAGGGCCCGGCCCGGGGCGCAAGGTCCGGCCCCGGCCCCCGGCGCGGTGCCTCCCGTCGCCGGGGGCCTTCCGCCCCGTCGCCACCGGACAAATTCGCCCCCCAGTCCCAGGCTTCCCCGAAACCCGCTCCGCCCTTCGCTCCGGGCTCCAACCCGGGCGCCCCTCCGGCTCCCCCCAGGTACCAGAGGCCACACCATCCCAGGCAAGAGCCCGCAACGCACGCTCCATGCACGCGCTCCCACCGGGGAACCAACGGCTTGACCTTTTGGTGACGATAGTTTATATTGTCTTTTATCATATGATAAAAACTGGGAAAAATAAGCCGACGATGGGTGACGATTCCGGCCTGACGCACCAGGAACTGGCCCAGGCAGCCGGAGTTTCGGTCACCACCATCAAGGGCTACCGGGCCAAGTTTCCGGGGTGCTTCCCGGTGCTGCGCCAGGGCAAACCCCTGCGCTTCGCCCCGCAGTCGCGCGAAGCCTGTCTGGCCATCCGCCAGGGGTTCATGGACGGCCTGTCCGTGGAGCAGCTCCGCGAACGGCTGCGCCTGCGCTTCCCCTGGAGCTGGCGCCACCCCCTGCCCGAAACGCCGGTCATCAGCGCCGATCTGCAACGCACCGTCCAGGACTTGGCGCGGACCATCGTCCGCCTGACCCGCGCCCAGGCCGAAGCCTCCCAGCGCCTCGACCGCCTGGAAGACAGCCTGCGCAACCGCTCCGGGGCCACCTCCGCACTCCCCCCGGGCGCACCCCGGGACACCGCCACCCTGCCCCCCCAAGGCCCGGAACTGGCTGCCCTGCGCCACGACGTGGACGCCGCCAACGCCACCCTCCAGAGCCTGACGGCCGCAACCCAGGCCCTGGGCCGCCAGTTGGCCACCCTCCCACCCCGCGATGCCCGCATCGTACGCATCCGCAACGCCTCCGGCGAAAGCGAACGCTACGCCCTGCACCCTTTGCCGCCCGAAGCCGGGGCCGACCCGCAGGCAAGCCGCCAATCCGCCAGCCCCCCGCCGCCCCCCTCACCCGCTCCCAAAGCCCAAGCCCCCAGCCGCGCCGCTTCGCCCGGGGCCGGGTCGACGCCACCCTCCGCGCCTGGCACGCCCGTCCTCGACCTGCCGCTCACCGTGCGCTCGGCCAAGGGTGAATTCCTCGGCGTGGCCGGGGCAGGCGGGCATCTCACCGTGCGCGGCTTCGCCCGGCTCGTGGCCCGCAGCCTCGGGCTGGACCCCGCCGACGTGGCCTGGTCCGGCGGGCCGGGCGGCTGGCGCCTGGACCTGGGGACCTCCCCGGCCCACTCCCTCGACTTCCACGAAACCACGACCCCGCGCGGCAACCGCGTGGCCCTCGTCCAGGCCATGCGCATCGACGGCCAACCCCAGGACGCCGACGCCCTCATCACCCTGCTGCGCACCCTGCGCCAGCAATTCGCCGACGACTAATCGTCGGCCGATTATTTGTTGTATTACAGCATAATAAAAAATCGTCACCTATCGATATGGACGGGGTTGGAGACCTTCGCCCTTCCTCTGCGCCGCACCCGGCCGCTGACGCCGGCGCGCAGCCGGGGCGCTGCCCCGGACCCCGCCAGGGGGCGCCGCCCCCCGGACCCCCGCAAGGGGTCGGGGACCCCTTGACCCCACACGCCGGCCCGGTCCGTGCGGCAAAGAGCCGCGCGGACCGGGCCGGGGGTTTTGGGCGGGTCGAGGGGAAAAGGACGAAGGCGAAGGAGACGAGAACGGAGGGATGTCGGCGACGACAGACGACAAGGGGTTCCCAGGGCCGCAAGATCTGTTTGGCCCTGCCTTTTCGCCTCGTGGGGAACAGTCAAGGCCGGGCCTGCCATCGTCTGTCCGGTCCGGAACGTCCCTTCCGTTGCTTTGTGGCGTCTTGCCCGGATCGGGCAACGCACCGTCTTTTTCGGTCCGCACGGATCGCAGTTGCCCGGATTGCGCACGTTCAGGGCTGCAAGGCATGTCCCGTCTCACCGGAGCACGTCGTCTCCGGCCCGCGTTTCTGCCCCTCGCCGACTTCATACCCTCCCGAAAGAAGAAGGTCTTTTTAGGGGAAAGGGGTGGGGGTGCGGGGGAGGGGAAAACCCCCTTTTTCTCCTCAAGAAAAAGGGGGTTTTCCCCTCCCCCGCCTAGGCCGGGCTTTCGCCCTGGTAGTGGCGGCCCTCGCGCAGCCCGTCCAGAGCGGCGGCGGCGCCCCGGGCCATGACCAGGGCTTCGGTCAGGCCGAGGACAATTTCCACGGGGGCGACGGGCGCGAGGCGGCGGGTGAGTTCGGCGGTGAGCAGGGGGCTGCGGGCCAGCCCGCCGGTGAGGACCACGAGGTCCGGCGGCGTGGGGTCGTCGGTGGTGGTCAGGGCGGGCAGCAGACCGGCGGCGTGTTTGGCCACGTTGTAGGCCAGGGCGGTCACGGCGCCCCGGGCGTCGTCGTCGCCTGCCTCGGCCCGGGCCTGGACCTCGCGGAAGTCGTTGGTGCCCAGCAGGGCGAAGAGTCCGCCCCGGCGGAGCACGGCCTGGCGCAGGGTGGGAATGTCGTGGCTGCCGGATTCCAGCAGCCGCAGGACTTCGAGCACGGGCAGGGTGCCGGTGCGTTCGGGGGAGAAGGGGCCTTCGCCGTCCAGGGCGTTGGTCACGTCCACCACGCGGCCGCGCAGGTGGGCGCCGATGCTGATGCCGCCGCCGAGGTGGGCGACCAGGAGCTTGGCCTGCTCGTAGTCCAGCCCGCGGCGCGCGGCGGCCTCGCGGGCGGCGCCGCGTTGGGACAGGGCGTGGAAGGTGCTGCGGCGGCGGATTTGGGGCAGGCCGGTGGGCCGGGCCTCGGGCAGCAGTTCGTCGGTGACCACGGTATCGACCACGAAGGCGGGCAGGCCCAGTTCGTCGGCCAGTTCGCGGGCCAGGGGCGCGCCGAGGTTGCAGGCGTGTTCGCCGTAGCGCGCGGCGCGCAGGTCGTCGAGCATGGCCGGGCCGATGGCGTAGGTGCCGCCGGGCAGGGGGGCCAGCAGCCCGCCGCGCCCGACCACGGCGTGCAGTCCGTCCAGCAGGTGGCGGGCGTCGTCCAGGGCGGTGCGGACGGCGCGGCGGCGCAGGGGCAGTTGGGCCCAGACGCTGGGCAGCCCGCGCAGTTCGGCGCGCGGATGTTCCAGCTCGCGGTCCAGCAGGGCGGTATCGCCGTCGAGCAGGACGACCTTGGTGGTGGTGGAGCCGGGGTTGATGGTCAGGATGCGGCGGGTCACGCGGGGTTCTCGCGGGCCAGGAATGCGGCCAGGGCGATGGACAGGAGTTTGGTTCGCGGCGAGTCGCCGCGCGAGGGCACGACCACGGGCACCCGGCTGCCGACCACGACCCCGGCCATGTCCAGGCCGAGCAGGGTGTTCAGGCTCTTGTAGAGCACGTTGCCGCTCTCTATGTCCGGGGTGACGAGGATGTCGGCGTGCCCGGCCACGTCGTTCACCACGTTCTTGAGCGCCGCGGCCTGGGGCGAGAGGGCCACGTCCAGGGCCATGGGCCCGGCCACGCGCGCGTCGCCGAACTCGCCCTGGGCGCCCATCTTGGCCAGCAGGTCGGCGTCGAGGGTGGCGGGCATGGCCGGGAAGTTGACCTTCTCGGTGGCGGCGAGCATGGCCACCCGGGGCCGGGCGATGCCCAGGCGCCGGGCCACGGCCACGGCGTTGCGCACGATTTCGACCTTGCGCTGGAGGTTGGGGCGGATGTTCACGGCCGGGTCGGTCAGCAGCATCAGGCGGCCCGAGGGCGGGGCCTCGAAGAGCGTCACGTGGGAGAGGATGCCCGAGGGCGCGGCGCCGTGCTCCTTGTCCAGCACGGCGCGCAGCAGGGTGGCCGTGGGCACCAGGCCTTTCATGATCAGGGCGGCGCGGCCCTGGCGGAAGAGGGCCACGGCCTGGCGCACGGCGGCCTCGTCGTCGGGGGTTTCGATCTGCTCGAAGGGGCTGATGTCCAGGCCGCGCTCGGCGGCCACCCGGGCGGTGGCGGCCATGTCGCCGATGAGCACGGGCTCGGCCAGCCCGGCCTGCCAGGCCTCCACGGCGGCGGCGAGAACGAAGCCGTTGGCCGAGCGGGCGATGGCCACGCGCGGCGGCGGGCCCGGGGGCAGGGCTTCGCGCAGCAGGGCCTGGAGGCTGGCCACGGGGGCGGGCGGCGTGGCGGGCATGGGCGGCCCTACTCGTCGCCGCGCTTGAGGGCGATCATGCCCGAGCGGCACAGGCTCTTGATGCCGTGGGGCTTGAGCATGCCGATGAAGGCATCGACCTTGCCGCTGTCGCCGCTCATTTCGGCGGTGATGCTCGTCTGGCCCATGCCGACGACGTTGGCGCGGAAGACCTCGAAGATCTGCATGATCTGCGTGGTGGCGGCGGGTTCCATGGCGATTTTGATCAGCACCAGCTCGCGGTCCACGAAGTCGCGGCGGCGCAGGTCGTCCACGCCGATGATGTAGTCCATCCGCTGCATCTCGGCGGTGATGCGCGCGATGTCGTCCTCGGAGCCGTCCAGGCCGATGGTCAGGCGCGAGACCTCGGGGTCCTCGGTCTCCCCGGCGGAGAGGCTTCTGATGTTGACGTTGTACTTGCGGATGGCCTGGGCCATGTCGGCCAGGACGCCGGGGCGGTTCCTGGTCAGGGCGGAGATGGTGTGCATCCGGGTCATGGTGGCTCCATTGGGCGGGGCCGGGATTGCGCGGGCGCGGGCCCCCGGGCGGAGAATAGCCGCTTCCGGGAGCCCGCGCAACGCCTGTTGCGAATCAGCCCCGGGAGCTCAGGGCCAGGCGCAGGCACAGGGCCGCGCCGCCCCAGGTGAGGCCGAAGCCGATGCACAGCATGATGATGGCGCTGGCGCTCATGGTTCCCTCCACAGGGATTCGTCGTGTTTCACGGCGAAGCCGGGGCGCCCGGGGGCGGCGCGCAGGGCCAGGCCGAACAGGATGCAGGCCGTGATGACGGCCCAGCCGTAGGCCAGCAGCTCGGCGTTGCCGTAGCCGCTGTAGGGCGTGGTCAGGTCGCCGTACAGGTTCAGGGTCACCAGCAGGGCCAGGATGCCCGCCGAGAGGTAGCGCAGGCAGATGGACCACCACGCGCCCACGGCGAACTCGGACACGGAGTTGGCGTGCTCGCGCATGACTTCCAGGCGGCACAGCCACGTGAGCAGGAAGATTTCGGCCAGGGCCACGCCGAGGATGCCCAGGTTGTTGGCGAAGTGGTCGGCGATGTCGAGCACGTAGAGCCCGCCGCCCATGCAGAAGATCGTGGAGATCGCCAGCCCGGCGGCGCACAGGGTGGACGCGGTGGTCTTCCGGCTCCAGCCGAATTTGTCCATGAACGCGCTGATGCAGGCCTCGACGATGGAGATGTGCGAGCTGACCCCGGCCATGGTCAGGGACAGGAAGAACAGCGTGCCGAAGAACACGGGCATGGGCATGAGGTTGATGGCCGTGGGGATGGTCACGAAGGCCAGGCCCACGCCGCCGCCCGCGACCTCGGCCAGGGGCACGCCCTGGCGGGCGGCCATGTAGCCCAGCACCGAGAAGATCATCACGCCCGCGAGCATGGAAAAGCCGCAGTTGATGAACACGGTCATGAAGGCGTTGTTGTTGATGTCCGAGCGGGCGGGCAGGTAGCTGGAATAGGCGATCATGATGGCGAAGCCCACCGAGAGGGTGAAGAATATCTGCCCGTAGGCCGCGACCCAGACCCGGTAGTCCGTCAGGCGCGAGAAGTCGGGGGAGAACAGCCAGTTCACGCCGTCCACGGCGCCGTCGAGCCAGACGACCCGCAGGGTGAAGACCAGCACGAGCAGGAACAGGACGGGCATGAGCACCTTGCCCGCGCGTTCGATGCCCGCGCGCACGCCCGTCACGCAGGCCAGCCAGGTGATGCCCCAGGCCAGGGTCACGGCGCCGAAGATGGTCGGGCGCAGGCTGCCCAGCTCCAGGGCGCCGGAGCTCAGGCCCAGGAATTCGCCGAAGAAGAAGCCCTTGGGGTCGTCGCCCCAGGCGCCGGTCAGGGCGAAGCCGGTGTAGCTGATGGTCCAGCCGATGACGGCCACGTAGTAGACGGCGATGACGGCGGCGACCATGACCTGCGCCCAGCCCAGCCATTCCCAGCGCCGCGAGATGCTGGCGAAGGCCTTGGGCGCCGAGCCCCGGAAGCGGTGGCCCAGGGTGAACTCCAGGATCATGAACGGGATGCCCGCCGTGAGCATGGCGAAGAGATAGGGCACCAGGAAGGCGCCGCCGCCGTTTTCATAGGCCATGTAGGGGAAGCGCCAGATGTTGCCCAGGCCGATGGCCGAGCCCACGGCGGCGAGGATGAAGCCCAGGCGCGAGCCCCATTGTTCGCGTTGCGACATGAAGAAACCCTCGATTATGGATTTTGACTACTGCCGTGCGCCTTGGCGGGCGGTTGGCCGGGCCTGCATACATCCCGGGGGAGGGTCTGTCCAGCCCGGGGAGCCATTTGGGCGCATGGCGGTTCCCTGCTCGTCCGGGCCCTGCTCCGGCCTGTGGGCGGCCCCCATTCCGGACAGAGCGCCCTCTTTCGGGCCTTTCGGGGGCGCAGGGCCGGACAAGGGCCGCGGGAACTGTGGGCCCTCTTGTGCGAAACGGCGGGCGGCAAGGGGCGGGGATGGTGTTTATGATTGCGCGGACGCCCCGCGCGCGGCGGCGGATTTTTCCGTGCCTTCCCTGGGGGGCCAGCTTCAGCCGCCCCAGCGCCGGATGTAGGCGGCCACGTCGAATTTGCGGCGGCAGCCGGAGTCGGTCATGGCGCGGATGGTCCCGGTGACGGGGCGGCGGCCCCAGGGGCGGTCGTGCAATCCGGCCACGGACCACAGGATGCCCGTGTATCCGTTGGGGTCGCGGCCGTCGAGCTGGTAGCGGTCGTTGAGGGCGATGGCCGTGGCCAGGGCGCTTTCCGGGTCGGGCGACCATTCCAGAATCTTCTTGGCCCAGTACATGCGCAGGTAGCCGTGCATGCCGCCGCTGGCGCGCATCTGGTTCTGGGCGGCGTTCCACAGCGGGTCGTGGGTGGCGGCGGCCTCGAAGGCCCCGGGGGCGTAGAGATGGGCGCGCGGGTCGTCGCGGTGTTCGTCCAGGGTCCGGCGGGCCCAGTCGGGCGCGGCGGCCAGGGTGTCGTAGTCCGGGCTGTGCAGGCAGAAGTTGTCGGACAGTTCGCGGCGGACCACCAGTTCTTCCAGGAAGGCGGCCTGGTTCTCGCCGCCGCCGGTGGCGGCGACGTGCAGGGCCGCGCGCTGGGGTGCGAGCTGCCCGAAGTGCAGGTAGGGCGACAGGCCCGAAACGGCGTCCGCGTTGGGGTCGTTGCGCCGGGCGGCGTAGCGCGCCAGGGCGCCGGAGGCGAAGGCGGCAAGGGCCGCGCGGGCGGCGGCTTCACCGGCGGGCACGGCCACGGGCGGCACCCCGGGGTCGGCGCGCAGCGCCTGGCGCGCCCGGGCCAAGTCCGGCGCGGGCAGGTCCGGCACGGGGGCCTCCTGCGGTGCAAGAGTCGGAAATTCTTCCAGGAATTCCGGAAGCAGCTTGTGGATGCGCGGGCGGATGGTCCGGGCGGCGTATTCCTTTTTGTATGACGCAATGCGACACGGAACGATATTGTGTCCGTCAACTTCCAGGAAAAGCGCGTCCAGGGCCTGGGCCGCGCGGGCCTGCCAGTCGCGCTTGATGCGCAGGGGGTCGAAATCCGTGACCACCGCCCCGGCCCGCAGCCGGGCCGCCAGGGCGGGAACCTCGCGCCCCGGGTCGCCCTCCAGCAGCACCAGGGGGATGCCCAGGCCGCGCAGGGTCCGGGCGGTCTCCTCCAGGCCCCGGAGCATGAAATCGTATTGGCGCAGGGCCGCCCCGGCGAACTGCGGCACAAGACAGAAGGCCGCCACCAGGGGCCGCCGGGCCCCGGCCAGTTCGCGGGCGTGGAGCAGCCCCCAGTTGTCGTGGACGCGCTGTTCGCGGCTCATCCAGTAGAGCACCGGGCCGCCGCCGTCGGGGGCGGCCCGCAGGGTATGCACACGCCTGGGGTTGACGGGCATGGGGGCTCCGTTTCCGGGCGGCGGCCCGGGGGTTATGGTTCGGGCCGGGTCACCCCCGGCGCAGGGGGCTTCGGGCCTTCTCCGGGCAGCGGGCAGGACGCCCCGCCCGGAGGCGGCCCGGGGCGCCGGGCGCGGCACAGCCCGCGCTCCAGGGCCGGACACCCCGCTTCCTGATCGGGCACATGGCAGGCCGGGGGCAGCCCCGGCAGGGCCCGGGGGCCCTGGAGCACGGCGCAGGGCGTGCGCGCGGCCATGGCCCGGGCCATGGCCTTGAACACCAGGGCGTGGAAGGGATACACGGCCCACCAGTAGAGCAGCCCGCCCACCCCGCGCGGCAGGAAGCGCGCGGTCAGGGTCAGGTCCGTATCGCCGCAGGGCAGTTGCTCCAGGCTGAATTCCAGCAGCGCCTCGCCGGGCAGCTTCATTTCCGCCAGCAGCACCAGCCGCTCGGGGGGCTGCACGTCGAGCACGCGCCAGAAGTCCACCGCGTCGCCCACGGCCAGACGCGTGGGGTGCCTGCGCCCGCGCCGCAGGCCCACGCCGCCCACCAGCTTGTCCAGGAATCCGCGCAGGCCCCAGAGCAGGTCGTGGCCGTACCAGCCCTGGTCGCCGCCGATGGCCGTCACGCCGTCCCAGAGCTCCTCGGGGCAACCCGCCAGCCGGATGCCGTAAGCGCTGCGGAACACGGTGCCGCCCGCATAGGGCGCGTCGCCCGGGGCGGCCCACTCCGGCGTGCGCAGGCTCCCCGCGTCGGACCAACTCGTGTCCACGCCGCTGTGCTGGACGCGCTCCAGGGCCAGGCGGATGGCCGTACGGCAGTCGGTCAGCTCGCGGGGCATGATTTCGCGGATGGCGTGCTCGCGGCAGACGACCCGGTTGCGCAGGCCGAGCACCAGGGGCCGCGCCAGGGCCGTGGGGATGGGCGACACCAGCCCCAGCCACAGGGACGACAGCCGGGGCGTGAGCAGCGGCAGGGGCACGATGATCCGCCGGGGCAGCCCGGCCTCCTGCTGATACATGCGGAACAGCCGCTCGTAGGTCTCGATGTAGGGCCCGCCGATGTCGAAGGTCCGGCCCGCGGTTTCGGGGTGCTCCAGGCAGCCCGCAAGGTAGAAGAGCACGTCGCGGATGGCGATGGGCTGCGATTCGGTGCGCACCCAGCGCGGGGCGAGCATCACGGGCAGGCGGTCCACCACGTAGCGCAGGATCTCGAAGGACGCGCTGCCCGAGCCGATGATGATGCCCGCGCGCAGCACCGTGGCGGGCACGGCCCCCGCGCCCAGGATGGCCCCGACCTCGGCCCGCGAGCGCAGGTGGCGGCTCAGGTGCGGGTCGTCGGGCACCAGCCCGCCGAGGTAGATGATCCGCTCCACCCCGGCGGCGGCCGCCGCGCGGGCCGTTGCCCGGGCGGCGCGGCGGTCCTTCTCCGCATAGTCCCCGGCCTCGGTTTCCATGGAGTGGACCAGGTAGTAAACCGCCCGGCAGCCCGCCAGGGCGCGTTCCAGGGCCTGCGGGTCCAGCGCGTCGGCCTCGGCCAGCTCGCAGCGCGGGTGTCCGGCGAAGGCCCGGCAGCGCAGCTTGCCCGCCGAGCGGCCCACGGCGCGCACCCGCCAGCCCGCCGCCAGCAGCACGGGCACCAGCCGCCCGCCCACGTAGCCCGTGGCGCCCAGCACGGCGACGGTGGCCCCGCCGCGCGCCGCGTCGTCCGCCAGCCCGGGGGGCGTTGCCGGATCGGGCCCGGGGGCGCCCCCCGGGTCAGACATGATTCCTCAGCATCAGTTCCGCCGGATACGGGTTCAGGTAGACCTGCCCGGCCAGATAGGCCTGACCGTATTTGCGCACGTAGTGGTTGAGCAGCGTCACGGGCACCACCAGCGGCACCAGCCCGGCGTGATAGCTCTCCACCAGCCCGGTCAGTTCCTGGCGTTCGTCGGCACTGAGCACGCGCTTGAAGTAGCCCTGCACGTGGGCGAGCACGTTGGTGTGCTTGCGCGTGGTCGGCAGATAGCCCAGGGCCTTTTGCAGCAGCGGGAAATAGCGCCCGGGCAGGGTTTCGGCCTCCGGCCCCCCGGCTCCGGCCACCAGCCGCCCCAGCGCGCGGTACAGCTCCACGCTGTGGGCCATGAGCAGCAGCTTGTGGCGGGTGTGGAAGTCCACCAGGGCCCGGGGCGAGGGGCCATCGGCCATGGCCTCGCGCCAGCGCATGAGCGTGAACACGCGGGTGATGAAATTTTCGCGGATGGCCGGGTCGCGCAGGCGGCCGTCGTCCTCGAAAGGCAGGTCGGGGAAGCGGGCCATGACCATGCCCGCCCACAGGCCCGTGCCGTCGCGCCGCGCGGGGCCGCCGCCCTCGGGGTAGACCTTGACCCGGCTCATGCCGCTGGAAGGCGAGCCGTAGCGGAACACGTAGCCGCACAGGTCGTCGTGCGCCAGGGCCTCCAGGCGCCCCCGACCCCAGGCGCGCATCCGCTCGGTCACGTCCGTGCCCGAGGTCCGGCCCACCAGCCGGGGCGCCGCCGGGTCGCCCACCAGGCGCACGGCCTCGCGCGGCACGGGCAGGCCGCATTCGACCTCCGGGCAGACGGGCACCCAGTCCACGAACCGGCCCAGGCCGTCGCGCAGGGTGCGGTCGAGCTTGTGCGTGCCGTCGTAGCGCACGGGGTCGCCCAGCAGGCAGCGTGCGATGCCCAGGCGGATGCGTCCCTGATCCATGGCCATGCCCTCCTTGCGCCCGGGGCGGGCGCGCGGCCCCAGCCTAGCACAAGACGGCGGCGCCGCGCCACCACCATGCGCATTCCGGCGCCCGGACCGGGCCGAAACGCACGGACCCCGCGCGCGCCGTGATTCGGGGGCGTGCGCGGGGTCCGGCTCCGGGCCTGTTTTCCCGCCCGGTCTATTCGGCGATGCGCACCGAGAACCGCGGCGGCGTGACGATGTGCTTCTTCACCGTGCACAGGTCCACCGCGCGCAGCAGTGCGTCGCGGTATTTCTCGGGGAAGCCCTCGGGCAAGGTCAGGGCGAAGTCCATGGCCTCCACGTGGAAGCCCTTGTCGGCGTAGGTGCAGGTCACGCGCAGGCCCAGACCTTCGGTGGACAGGGAGCGGCTTTCGCAGAAGCGCTGGGCGTAGAGCCCCGCGCAGGTGGCCAGGGCGGCCAGGAACAGGTCGAAGGGCGAGGGCGCCGCGTCCTGCCCGCCGTCCTTCACGGGCTGGTCGGTCACGATGGCCCGGCCCTCGATCAGCGCCGCCACGGACATGCCGCCCCGATACTCCACGTCGATGGTCTGTTGCGTGCTCATGGTGCGCCCTTTGCGAATCAGGTCGTTTCGGGGTTCGGGTCGCCATGGACCAGGGTGCAGACCTCGGCCAGGGCGCCCAGGGGGTCCTTGTGCTGGAAGATGCCGCGCCCGATGACCGCGCCCGCCGCCCCGGCGGCCAGCCCGTCGGCCACCGTGCGCTTGAAGGCCTCCCAGCTCGACTGCCCGGCTCCGCCCGCCAGCAGCACCGGCACCGGGCAGGCCGCCACGGCCAGGGCGAAGCGCTCGGCGTCGCCGGAATAGGGCACGCAGACCATGTCCGCCCCCAGCTCGCCGCCCAGGCGGATGCAATGGCCGATGAGCGCGGGGTCCAGCTCGTTGACGATCTGCCCGCCGCGCGCGTAGATCACGGCCATTACCGGAATGCCCAGCCCGTGGGCCTCGTCGGTGACCAGGCCGAAATCCGAGAGCATGCGGTCTTCCAGGTCGTTGCCGATGTTCACGTGCACCGACACCGCGTCGGCCCCCAGGCGCAGGGCCTCGGACAGGGAGCAGACCAGGCTCTGGTTGTAGGTCGGCACGCCGTGCCTGGTGCCCGCCGAAAGCTGGATGACGATGCGCTTGTTCAGGTCGATGGCCGGGACGCTGGCCCGGGCCAGGCCCTTGTTGAGCACCACGCCCTGCACCGGGAGCTGCGCGCTGCCCGCAAGCAGCGCCGGGAACTCCGTCAGCCCCGGGATCATGCCCTCGCTGGCGCCGTGGTCCAGGGCGAGAATCAGGGATTTGGCACTCTTGGGGTCGAACAGGCGGCCAAGCCGCCGCATGGTTCCGATCATGGCCGGTCCTTGCTGGGTTGGGGTGCTGGAGGTGCGGGCGCGTCGCTGCCGACCCCGGATGAGCCGGGCCCCGGGGCCGAGGCTGCCGGGGCGCAACGATGCACAGAACATGATGACCGCAAATCTTCGGGCAGGTCAAGCCGCAACGCCCGCCCTTGCCCCCGGCGCGCCGCCGGGCTATGCACCGCCCCAGGGCACGCCCGCCCCGCACACCCGCACCCCGGAGCCCCCGTGTTCGACATGCACCGCAAGAGTTTCGTTTTCGTCACCTGCGCCGGGGGCGTGGAGCCCATGCTGGAGCGCGAAATCCGCGCCCTGGGCCTGCGCCCCGAGGCCGTTCGCCCTCTGGGGGTGGCCCTGCGCGCCAGCCTGGACGACTGCCTGCGCCTGAACCTGCACCTGCGCACGGCCCACCGCGTGCTGTGGGAGGTGCTGCGCACCAAGGCCGAGAACGCCGACCAGCTCTACGAGGCGATCACCGCCCTGCCCTGGGAGGAGGCCATGCCCGCCGACGGCTACCTGACCGTGGTTTCCAGCGTGGACAACCCGACCATCCGCGACGCGCGCTTCGCCAACCAGCGCGTCAAGGACGCCGTGGTGGACCGCATCGCCGCCGTTCGCGGGCGGCGCCCCGATTCCGGGCCCGACCGGCGCGGCACCGTGCTCTCCCTGCACTGGCAGGGCCGCAGCGTGTCCCTCAGCCTGGACACCAGCGGCGAGCCCCTGTCCAACCGCGGCTACCGGACCATGCCCCACAGCGCGCCCATGCGCGAAACCCTGGCCGCCGCCTGCCTGCTGGGAGCCGGGTACGCCGGGCGCGGGCATCTGGTGAATCCCATGTGCGGCAGCGGCACCCTGGCCCTGGAGGCCGCCCTGATGGCCACGGACACCGCCCCGGGCCTGCTGCGCGAGGATTTCGCCTTCCGGCACCTGCCGACCTTCGACCCCGCCCGCTGGCAGGCCCTGCGCGACGAGGCCCGCGCCCGCTCGCGCCCCACCGCCCGGGGCCGCATCATCGCCACCGACCACGACCCCCAGGCCCTGGCCGCCGCCCGCCACAACGCCGCCGCCGCCGGGCTGGACGCCCTGGTGGAGCTGGACACCTGCGATTTCCGGGAAACCGTCGTGCCCGAGCCCCTGCGCCGGGCCGTCAACCTGCTCATCGTCAACCCGGAGTACGGCATGCGCCTGGGCGACGAGGAGGAGCTGAAGCCGCTGCACGCCGCCCTGGGCGACTTTTTCAAACAGCGTTGCCAGGGCTACGTGGGCGCCGTGTTCACGGGCAACTCGCGCCTGGCCGCGCACGTCGGCCTGCGCACCCGCGCCCGCCTGCCGCTGAGGAACGGACCCATCGAATGCCGCCTGCTGCTCTACGACCTTTACGCGGGCAGCCGCAAACACCAGGACGCATAGCCGCACGGGCCCGCTCCGGGCTCCGCAACGCCGGGGGGCGGGAGGCCGGAGCCTCCCGCCCCCGGAGCGCTGGGCAGACCGGCAGAGGAACAAGAGGCGTGCCGCGCCGCCTTGCGCCCTGCCCGGACGGTTCCGCGCCGCCCGGGCGCGGCCCGGCTACACCACCTGGACCAGGAATCCCTTCAGGTATTGCCCCTCGGGGAAGTTGAGGGCCACGGGATGGTCCGGAGCCTGGGCGAAGCGGCGCACGATGCGCGCGTCGCGGCCCGAGTCCAACGCCGCACCGGCCACGACCTTCTGGAAGAGGTCTTCGTCCATGAGCCCGGAGCAGGAGAAGGTGAACAGCAGGCCGCCGGGTTCGAGCAGGCGCAGGGCCAGGAGGTTGATGTCCTTGTAGCCCCGGCAGCCGCGCTGGATATTGGCCCGCGAGTCCACAAAGCGCGGCGGGTCGAGGACGACGGCCCCGAAGGTGCGGCCCTGGTCGCGCAGGCGGCGCAGGGCGGCGAACACGTCGTCGGTCAGGAACTCGGCGCGCTCGCGGGGCAGGGCATTGAGGTCCATGTTGGCCCGGGCGATGTCCAGGGCCGGGGCCGAGGTGTCGATGTTGGTGCAGCGCGCGGCGCCGCCGAGCAGGGCCATGACGCCGAACCCGCCGGTGTAGCTGAAGCAGTTGAGCACGTCGCGCCCGGCGCACAGGTCCATGACCGCGCGGCGGTTGTCGCGCTGGTCCAGGTAGTAGCCGGTCTTGTGGCCGGTGCGGATGTCCACCAGCAGGCGGGCCGGGCCTTCCTCTATGACGACGGGGTCGGGCGGCTCGTCGCCCGCCAGGTGCCCGGCCAGGGGCACGAGGCCCTCCTTGGCGCGCACGTCGGAGTCCGAGCGTTCCCACACGCCCCGGGCGCCGGTGGCCTCCAGGAGCGCCAGGGCGATGTCGCGTTTGTGGCGTTCGGCGGGCATGGTCAGGAACTCGCAGGAAATCCAGTCGTCGTAGCGGTCGGCCACCACGCCAGGCAGCCCGTCGGATTCGGCATGGATCAGGCGGCAGGCGCGCGGCGGCACGGCCGGGGCCAGAGCCGCCCGGGCGCCCACGGCGGCGCGCACCCGGGCCAGGAAGAACTCCGGCCCCGCGGCCTCCCCGCGCGTGAAGCTCCAGACGCGGGCCATGATCTGCGAGTTCGGGGAATACCCGGCGCTGGCCAGCCAGCGGCCGTCGGCGGCGAGCACGTCCACGGTGTCCCCCGGGCGGGGGGAGCCGTCCACGCTGTCCACGGCGCCGGAGAAGATCCAGGGATGGCGGCGGAGCAGGGATTTCTCCCGGCCCTTCTTGAGTCGTATGGTCTGCATGGGGCGGTGGTATCATCAATTCCCGCGCCGGAAAACCGCCCGGAGTGCGGAAAAATCCGGGCCCGGCCGACTGGGGGCGCGGGGTGGCCGCGCGGGGCCGCGGCCGCAGGGCGATGGCGCACGGAAACCCCCGTGCCGCGCGGCGAAATTCCTTGACGCCCCGGGAGGGGGCACCCTAGAGCAAAAGGAGCAGAAAAAGCCAAACCTGCCGTGAGGCAGGGACGGAAAGCCACGGGTCTGGCAGCAGACAGCCGGGTTGCCGCATGCCGCACCGCGCGGGGTTTCCCGCTGGTTTCGGCCCGCGTCGCCGCCCGATCCGGTGAGGGGGCCTTCCATGAGCCGCATCGACGTGACCATCGTCAACCCGTTCCTGAGCGCCGTCGTCGAGGTGCTGGGCACCATGGCCCAGGTCCGCGCCACGCCGGGCAAGCCGAGCCTCAAGGCCTGCGCCGTGGCCAGCGGCGACATTTCGGGCATCATCGGCCTGACCGGGGAATGCACGGGCACCATCTCCGTGACCTTCAGCGCGCGCTGCGCCCTGGCCGTGGTCGGCAACATGCTGGCCGAACGGCTGACGGACCTCGACGACACGGTCATCGACGCCGTGGGCGAACTGACGAACATGATTTCGGGCAAGGCCCGCCAGGGGCTGGCGGCATCGGGGCGCATCCTGCGCGCGGGCACGCCCTCGGTGATTACCGGCCGGGGGCACCGCATCCGCCATTGCTGCGACGGCCCGGTGCTGGCCCTGAGCTTCGCCACGCTCTACGGGCCCATTACGGTGGAGGTCTGCTTCATGGACAAGGATGGCTGCTGCCGCCTGACCACCGGGGACCGGGATCCCGCCGACGCGCCCCCGGCCTGAGGCGCCGGCAGGGCCTCTTCTTCGGGGATGGCCGGGCTGAACAGCGGCCGGGGGGAGCTACGCCGCAGGCCCGGCCGCCGGAGCGGGCGGCTGGCCGTCGGCCCCGTCCGCTTCGTGCTCCGCTTCGTCCGGCGCCGCGCCGGACGCGCCCGCAATCGCCCCGAGGTTACCCTCGATCCAATCGACCAGGGTCCGGACGTGCTCGCCCGCCTCCCGCCCCAGGGGCGTGAGGTCGTAGTCCACATGCGGCGGCACGACCGGGTGTGCGTGGCGCTCCACGAACCCGTCGCGCTCCAGCGTCCTTAAGGTCTGCGCCAGCATTTTTTCGCTGACCCCGCCGATACGCCTGCGGATTTCGCTGAAGCGGTGCGTGCCGCGCAGCAGGACGAGGAAAACGAGCACCCCCCACTGGCTCGTGACGTGCCTGAGGATGGCGCGTGAGGGGCATTTCCCGCACAGCACGTCGCCGCGCGCAATCCGCGCGGAAAGCGTCCGGGCCTGCCCGGGGGTGGTGGGCTGTCGGGGCATTTTGCACTTACTCCAAGGTGCGTACTTACGAAAAGTGAGCGCCTGGGGTATCCTGCACCTCTTGGAAGAAAACCGCAACACGGGAGGAGCGCGATGCTTGCCGTAACCGGTGCGAGTGGTCAACTGGGGCGTCTGGTGGTCAAGGGTCTGGCGGCCAGGGTGCCCGCTGCCGAAATCGTGGGCCTTGTGCGGTCGCCGGAAAAGGCGGCCGATCTTGCGGCCCTTGGCGTGACCCTGCGCCAGGCCGACTATTCGCGCCCGGAAACACTGGGCCCGGCCCTGCGCGGGGTGGATGCGCTGCTGCTCGTCTCCTCCAGCGAGGTCGGCCGACGCGTGGCGCAGCACGCGGCGGTCATCGACGCCGCCCGGCGGGAAGGGGTCGGGCTGCTGGCCTATACGAGCATCCTGCACGCCGATACCTCGCCCCTGGCCCTGGCCGTCGAGCACAAGGCCACGGAGGAGCGGATCAAGGCCTCCGGCGTGCCTTACGTCTTGCTGCGCAACGGCTGGTACGTCGAGAACTACGCCGGGTTCATCCCCTCCGCGCTGGAGCACGGCGCGCTCATCGGCTGCGCCGGGGCCGGGAGGATATCGTGCGCGGCCCGCGTCGACTACGCCGAGGCGGCGGTGGCCGCACTGACCGGGGGGGCGGCCGCGAACACGGTCCACGAGCTTGCGGGCGACACGGCCTTCACCCTGGCGGAATACGCGGCCGAGCTGGCGCGGCAGTCCGGCAGGGCCGTGCGGTATACCGACATGGCGCAGGCGGAGTACGGCGCGGCGCTGGTCGGGGCCGGGCTGCCCGCCGGGCTGGCGGAAATCCTTGCGGATTCGGACGCGGGCGCGGCGCGGGGGGCGCTGTTCGATGCCGGGGCGGGTCTGTCCCGGTTGACCGGGCGGCCCACGATCACCCTTGCCGAGGCCATTGCCTCGGCGCTGCCCAAGCCTTAGCGGGCCGTTCCCAAACGGCGGCCTGCCGCTTCAACGGGAAAATCCGGGCTGCCCTTGCCTGTGCAACGGTGGGGGTAGCCTGGATTTTTTTCTTGAGGCGCACCTGTTCTGAACGCCCTCGGCCTTTGGTTTCCCGGCAGGCGGCCCGGCCCGGGCCGCCCGCCCTCGTCCGGTGCCCCGGGTTGGGGTGGCGGTGGCGTGATCCCGGCCCGGGCGGGCGTGTGGCCCGGGGCGGCACGGACGCCCCTCCGTTGCGTTCCGAGGACGGGGGCCTGTTTTCTTGCTTTTGGCGGAGGGGAAAATTTTTCGTCCCGTCCTGACGGGCGGCGCCCTGAGGGCGCGACGCTAGAGCCGCAGCCAGGCGGGCACGAAGGCCGGGGAGCTGAGGGCCGCGTCCAGGGCGCGGGCTCCGGGCAGCAGCGATTCCAGCAGGTTCCAGTAGTCCTGGGAGTGGTTGAGATACCGAATGTGACACAATTCGTGATACAACACGTAATCGGCCAGCTCCGGCGGCAGGAAGAGCAGAGTGCAGTTGAGGCTGATGATGCCCGAGGCCGAGCAACTGCCCCAGCGCGTTTTCTGCGCGCGCACGCGCAGGCCCGCGCAGGGCAGGCCCAGGGCGGCGGACAGCTCGCGCAGCCGGGGCCCGAGGGCTTCGCGGGTCCGGGCCTTGAGCCAGGCGCGCACCAGGGCCCGGCAGGCGGGCCCGTCGGCCGTGTCGCCCGCCAGGAGCAGGGCGTCGGGCCCGAGCTGGCGCAGGGTCGGGGGTTTGCGTGGGTCGTGGGCCGTGCGCAGCGCCACGTCGCGGCCCACGGCGCGCAGGGGCAGGGCCGCGGGCGGGGCCGGGGCCGCGTGGGGGCTCCAGCCCTGGGCGGCCATGCGTTCCAGGTGCCGCGCGGCCCATTGGGCCCGGTCCTGGACAATGGCCGGGATACGCGTGTGGTCGAACCCCCGGGGCACGACCACCTCGAACCCCACGCGCGGGGAGATGCGCAGCGTCACCCGCCGGGCGCGCGGGCTCTCGCGCACGGTATAGGGCGGCAGGGCCGGGGCGGTGCCCGGCCGCGTGCCCGGGGTATTGTCCGGGGCCATGTCCGGAGCCATGTCCGGGACCATGTTCCGAGCCATGTCCGGGGGCTCGGCCCGTGGCCCGGGCAGCCCCGTGTCCTTGCCGGAGGCTGCATCCAGGCGCGATGCCGGGCCCGGTACGGCGTCCGGGCCTGGGCGTGTGGCCTGGGGCGTGCGGGGGCGCGGGCCCGCGCTCACGCGCGGCCTCGGGCGCCGGGGCCTAGCGCCCGCAACATTTCTTGAATTTCTTGCCGCTGCCGCAGGGGCAGGGGTCGTTGCGGCCCGTCTTGGGTGCCTCGCGCCGCACGGTGGGGTTGCCGCGCACCTGCCCGTCCATGTAGACCCAGGCGCCGTCTTCGCGCTGGAATTCGGCCTTTTCGCGGTGCTGCTGGGGCACGCCGTCCAGGGCGAAGGACGCGGTAAACTCCACCATGCCCCGCTGGTCGGCCTCGCCGCCCGCCTCGGTGGCGTGGATTTCCAGGCCCAGCCAGTCGGAGTTGCGCGACCAGGCCGCGGAGGCCTCGTGGTCGAAGTCGCCGCGCTGGGCCGCGCACAGGGTTTGGCGGACGTGTTCGATGGCACCGGTGGCGTAGGCGCTGTAGCGCGAGCGCATCAGGGCCTCGGCGGTGGGCGCCGGGGCGGCGCCGGAGATGATCGGCCCGCAGCAGGCCTCGAAGGGCAGCCCCGATCCGCAGGGGCAAATGGTCGTTTCGGTCACGAAGGCTCCCATGGCGCATGGCGCCGTTTGGCGGACCGCCCGGAAACCGCCGTACGCGCTCCCGCCGGGGCCCGGCGCCGTTGGGCGTGGGGGGCAGGGGGTGCGTCCGGCGGCTTTCAGGCGGCCTGCGAATGAAGGTGGCGAAGGATCAGTGGTGGTGCCCGCAGGCGCCGTCGTCGTGCCCGTGGTGGTCGCAGATGGGCGAGGCGGGCACGGTTTCCCCGGCCAGCCAGCCTTCGGCCACGTGGCGCACCTGGCCCTCGTAGCCGCGCAGGGCCTTGATGCCCGCGCGCCCCAGGGTGTCCACCGCGCCCTGGCCCATGTTGCCCGCCAGCAGGACGGTCACGCCGTCCTGGGCCAGGGTCGTGGCCAGGTTGGATTTGCAGCCGCAGGTCGGCGGGGGCACGAGGTGCTCTTCGACCATGATTTCGCGGGTTTCGTCATCCACGGTCAGGATGGTGAAGAACTGGCAGTGGCCGAAGTGGGCGTCCACCACGTGGGCGCCGTCCTGCTCCTTGCTGGGAATGGCGATTTTCATGCGTTCTCCTGTCGCTTTACGCCGGGCGCCGCGTCTGGCACCCTGGCCGGGTGGAGTATCGGGCCGTCCCCGAAGAGTGTCCGCCGCGTGGCCCGGAGGTTCCAGCCTCTGGCGCGTGTCCGTCGGCGCGTGAACCCGGGCTTTCGCCTTGCCTCTCCCCAGGGGCGGCTTTTGGGGAGGAATTTTTCACTCGTCAGATAAGCCTTTTTTCCCTGGCCGCAAGCGCCCGGGCACGGACTTCTAGTATATGCCTGTGATTCTGGATTCAATAGTTATTCCCGACAGTGACCTGGAGTTCTCCGCCACGCGCAGCTCCGGGCCCGGCGGCCAGCACGTGAACAAGGTCAGCACCTGCGTGACCGTGAGCTTCGACGTGGCCGGGGCGGCCTGCCTGCCCGAGGCGGCGCGGGCGCGGCTGCTGGAGCGCCTGGCTTCGCGGCTGACCCGCGAGGGCGTCCTGCGCGTCAGCGTGCAGGACACGCGCTCCCAGGCGGCGAACAAGGACCTGGCCGTGGAGCGGCTGGCGGCCCTGCTGCGCGCGGCCCTGGCCCGCCCCAAACCCCGCCGCCCCACCCGCCCCACCAAGGCCTCGCGCCAGCGCCGCCTGGAAGCCAAGAAGCGCCGCGGCGCCGTGAAGCAGGGCCGGGGGCGTATCGGGGGCGGGGAGGAGTGAGCGAAGAAGACGGCGCGCCGGTCTTCGCCCTACGCTTCCGGAGGCAGCCTTTACCCTGTTTTGTCCCTCGCCAAATGTATTCGGGTTCAATTCTTTCCGTTGCTTATCAGCCCTTGATACGCCTAACACCTCGGCATATGTAGCGCCAAACCGCCCAAGGCGGTTTCCTTGTATTTGCAGTGCATGTCGCGCCCGGTCTGGTTCATGGTCCAGATGGCCTTGTCCAGGTCGATGACCTGGGTGGCGGGGTCGCCCAGGGTGGCCATGAGGTAGGCGTTGTAGGCTTTGACCGCGCCCATGGCGTTGCGCTCGATGCAGGGAATCTGCACATAGCCGCCCACGGGGTCGCAGGTCAGGCCCAGGTGGTGTTCCAGGGCGATTTCCGCCGCGTTTTCGGCCACCTGGAGCGCGTGGCCCTTGGCGTAGGCCAGCATGGCGGCGGCCATGGCCGAGGCCGTGCCGATTTCGCCCTGGCAGCCGACCTCGGCCCCGGCCAGGGAGGCGTTGCGCTTGACCAGGAAACCCACGGCGGCGGCGGCCAGCAGGCCTTGGCGCACGGCCTCGCGCGGCAGCTTCATGTGGTTGTGCAGCACGTAGAGCAGGCTGGGGATGACCCCCGAGGAGCCCGAGGTCGGCGCCGTGACCACCACGTGCCCGGCGGCGTTCTCTTCGGCGGCGGCCATGGCGTAGGCGTTGATGAGCATCAGGAAGCGGTCGGAGCTGTGGTGCGACTCGCCCGCGCGGCGGACCAGGATCGGCGCCTTGCGCCGCAGGCCGATGCAGCCCGGCAGCACGCCTTCGGTTTCGCAGCCCCGGCGCACGGCGTTTTCCATGTGCCGCATCACGCGGTCGAGCTGCTCCTCGATTTCGCGGGTGCTGCGGCGGTAGAGCGCCTTCTCGTTGGCCAGGATCAGCTCGTGCAGGGCCAGCCCCGTGCGCGCGAGCTGGGCACGCAGTTCGGCCATGGTCGCGTAGGGGTACGGCGGCTGGCCCAGGTCCGGCTCCTGCCAGCCGCGCCACTGGATGAACCCGCCGCCCACGGAGTGGTACTCCATCTCCAGCAGGGTTTCGCCGCCTGCCAGCAGCCGCAGCACCAGCGTATTGTTGCAGGGGAAGGCATGTTCCACGGCATCGAAGACCACCGTATCCGGCCCCAGGTCCAGCCGTGCGCCGTCCACGGGCAGCGGGTGGCGTCGGGCCGGGTGTTCCAGCAGTTCGTCCAGCAGGGCCTGGGGCACGGTTTCGGGGCTGTAGCCCAGCAGCCCGGCCAGCACGGCCTTGTCCGTGCCGTGGCCGTCGCCCGTGGCCGACAGCGAGCCGTAGAGGTGGCAGCGCAGGCCGTCGGCCCGGGCCAGAACCGCCCCGGGCAGGGCGCGCACGCGCTCCAGGAAGTCGCAGGCCGCGCGCATGGGGCCGATGGTGTGCGAGCTGGACGGGCCGGGGCCGATGTTGAAAAGGTCGAAGACCGAGGTGGTGATGGCGCTCATTTTCGCCATGTAGCCGCAATGGCCGCCCCGAGGCAAGGGCCGGGTCGCCGGGGGGAGCGGCCCCCGGCCCCGGAGCCGGGCACCGGCGGACGGGAAGACGGCCCGGCGGGCCGGGGCCGGGGCCGGCTCCGCGCCGCGCGCGTCCGCGCGGCGGTTGCGGCCCGGGGCGGACGGGGGTAGCCTGGGCGGCTCAAACGAAGGAGACTGCCCGTGCCCCTGGTTTCCCCGGCCTTTCGCCCGCCCGCCTGCCTGCGCGGCGGCCACGTTCAGACCCTGTACCCCTTCCTGTTGCGTCCGCCCGTGCCCGTGGCCTACCGCCGCGAGCGTCTGGAACTGCCCGACGGCGACTTCATCGACCTGGACTGGAGTCTGGCCGCCGGGCCCGGGGGCGCCCGCGCCGCGCGGGTGGCCCTGGTCATCCACGGCCTGGAGGGCCACTCGCGGCGCAAATACGTCTGCGGCATGGTCCGGGCCCTGAACGGCGCGGGCTGGGACGTGTGCGCCATGAACCACCGGGGTTGCTCGGGCGAGCCCAACCGCCTCGCGCGCACCTACCACAGCGGGGAGACCGGCGACGTGCATGCGGCCCTGACCCGGGCCCTGGCCGCCGGGGGCTACGCCCGCGCCGCCCTGGTGGGCTTCAGCATGGGCGGCAACCAGGTGGCCAAGTACCTGGGCGAGGCCCCGGAGCGTGTGCCGCCCCAGGTGTGCGCCGGGGTGGGGGTGTCCGCGCCGCTGGATCTGGCGGCCTCGGTGCGCGCCCTGGAGCGTGGCGCCGCGCGGCTCTATCAGGCCTACCTCATGCGCAGCCTCAAGGAGAAGATGCGCGCCAAGGCCTCCGCGCGGCCCGGGCTGCTGTCCGGCTGCCCCCAGGGGGCCGGGCTGGACGCCCTGCGCACCTTCCGCCAGTTCGACGACGCCTACACCGCGCCGCTGAACGGCTTTGCCGATGCCGCGGACTATTACGCCCGCAACGGCGCCGCGCGCGTGCTGGAGGGTGTGGGCCTGCCGCTGCTGGTGCTCAATGCCGCCGACGACCCCTTCCTGGGCCCGGAGTGCTACCCGCGCGCCCTGGCCCGGGACAGCGCCGTGCTGCACCTGGAGACTCCCGCCACCGGAGGCCACGTGGGATTCTCTGCCGCCCGCAGCGCGGCGACCTATGCCGAAACCCGGGCGGTCGCTTTCCTGGAAATCCACGGCTGACGCTGGCTGATAAGCAATTCGCGCCTGCGCCAGCCCGGGAGTGTCCCGGGGCGGGTGCGGTGTTCTCCGCCGTCTGGTGCGGGCCGCGCTTCACCTGCGAAGCGCAACCAACGGGGCCGCCGGGCAATTGCTTGTTCCTCAGTCGGATTTCGTGCTATGGGGAAGAACCCGGCTTCAAGGCCGGGCCGACGCCAACCGCAAAGGAGCCGCCCCATGCAGCCGACACTTCCCGTTCCGTACGATAGCATTCTCAAGGAATTCCAGACGTTCATCGCCACGGAACGTCTTCATACCGACCCGTTGCGCACCCTGGCCTACGGCACCGACGCCAGCTTCTACCGCCTGATCCCCAAAATCGTGGTCGATGCCACGAGCGAGGCCGAGGTGGTGCGCATCCTGGAAATCGCCGCGCGCCACAACGTGCCCGTGACTTTCCGCGCGGCGGGCACCAGCCTGTCCGGCCAGGCCGTGAGCGATTCCATTCTCGTGCGCCTGGGCGATAGCTGGCGGCACTGGGAGATTCTGGACGACGCCGCGCGCATCGCCCTGGAGCCGGGCATCATCGGCAGCCACGCCAATCGCATCCTCGCGCCCCATGGCCGCAAGATCGGCCCCGACCCCGCGAGCATCGACACCTGCAAGATCGGCGGCATCGTGGCCAACAACGCCTCGGGCATGTGCTGCGGCGTGGCCGAGAACTCCTACAAGACCCTGGACTCCATGCGCCTCGTGCTGGCCGACGGCACGGCCCTGGACACCGGCGACCCCGAAAGCCGCCGCGCCTTCGCCGCCGACCACAAGGCCCTGCTCGACGGGCTGGCCGCCCTGCGCGCCCGCGTGCTGGCCAACGAGGACCTGGCCGCGCTCATCCGCCGCAAGTTCAAGATCAAGAACACCACGGGCTACAGCCTGAACGCCCTAGTCGATTTCGAGGACCCCTTCGACATCCTCCAGCATCTGCTGGTGGGCTCCGAGGGCACGCTGGCCTTCATTTCGCGGGTGGTCTACCGCACGGTGGTGGAGCACCCGCACAAGGCCTCGGCCCTGATGCGCTTCCCGGACATCCGCTCGGCCTGCGAGGCGGCGGCGGCCCTGCGCGGGGCGGTGTCCGCCGCCGAGATCATGGACCGCGCGTCCATCGCCTCGGTGCAGGGCAAGCCCGGCATGCCCGAGGGCCTGGCCGAGCTGGGCCCCGGGGCGGCGGCCCTGCTGGTGGAAGTACGCGGCGCCACGAAAAAGGAACTGGACAAGCACATCGCCACCGTGCGCAAGACCATCGCGCACATCCCGAGCCTGACGGAGCACGAATTCACCGCCGACCCGGCGGCCTTCGGCGTACTGTGGAACGTGCGCAAGGGCCTGTTCCCCGCCGTGGGCGCCGTGCGCGAGGCGGGCACCACGGTCATCATCGAGGACGTGGCCTTCCCCATCGAGTCCCTGGCCGACGCCACCCTGGACCTGCAGGCCCTGTTCGCCAAGCACGGCTACGACAAGGCGATCATCTTCGGCCACGCCCTGGAGGGCAACCTGCACTTCGTGTTCACCCAGGATTTCAACGTGCAGTCGGAGATCGACCGCTACGCCGCGTTCATGGACGACGTGACGCACATGGTCGCCGACAAGTACAAGGGCTCCCTCAAGGCCGAGCACGGCACCGGGCGCAACATGGCCCACTTCGTGGAGCTGGAGTGGGGCGCGGCGGCCTTCGCCCTGATGCGCGAAATCAAGACCCTGTTCGACCCGCGCGGCCTGCTCAACCCCGGGGTCATCCTCAACGACGACCCCCAGGCGCATCTCAAGAACCTGAAGCCCCTGCCCGCCGCCGACGAAGGCATCGACCGCTGCATCGAGTGCGGCTTCTGCGAACCCGTCTGCCCCTCGCGCAACCTGACCCTGACCCCGCGCCAGCGCATCGTGGCCTACCGCGAGATCGCCCGGCGCAAACAGGCCGGCCAGCCCGGCGCCGAAGAGCTGGCGGCCTTCGAAAAGCGCTACGGCTACGATGGCGAAGGCACCTGCGCGGCCGACGGCCTGTGCTCCCAGCGCTGCCCGGTCACCATCGACACCGGCAAGTTCATCAAGCACTACCGTTCCATGGGCCACGGCAAGGCGGCCCTGGTCATGGCTTCGGCCACGGCGGCCCAGATGCCCCTGACCACCGCCGCCCTGGGCGTGGCCCTGCGCGTTGCGGGCGCGGCCCACGACATCCTGGGCGACCGGGCCATGGATGCGGTGTCCGGCGCGCTGCACAAGTATTCCGGCAAGCCCGGCAGGCGCTTCCCGCGCTGGAACGTCTCCATGCCCCGCGCGGCCGCGCGGCCCCGGGGCACGGCCCTGGAGGACGGCGACTTCAAGGTCGTCTACTTCCCCAGTTGCGTGGCGCGGCACATGGGCCCCGAAAAGCACGACCCGGACAAGAGCGCCCTGCGCGACCGGACCCTGTCCGTGCTGGCCAAGGCGCGCTGCACGGTGGTCCACCCCGAGGGCATGGCCCGGCTGTGCTGCGGTCAGCCGTGGGAGACCAAGGGCTTCCCGGCCCAGGCCGAGGCCAAGCTGCGCGAGCTGGAATGCGCCCTGCGCGCGGCCAGCGGCAACGGGGCTCTGCCCGTCCTGTGCGACACCAGCCCCTGCCTGGCGCGCATGCGTGAGCACATCAAGGGCCTGGAGCTGCTGGAGCCCGTGGAGTTCGCCGCCAAATACCTGGCCGAACGCCTGGAGTTCACGCCCGTGAATCGGCGCGTGGCCCTGCACGTGACGTGCAGTTCGCGCAAGATGGGCCTGGCCGGGCCCATGGAGGCCCTGGCGCGCAAGTGCGCCCGCGAGGTGGTCGTGCCCGAGGACGTGTTCTGCTGCGGCTTCGCGGGGGACAGGGGCTTCAGCCATCCGGAGCTGAACGCCGCGGCCCTGGCCGGGCTGGGCGAACAGGTGCGCGGCTGCACTGTGGGCTACTCCACCTCGCGCACCTGCGAAATCGGCCTGTCGCTGCACGCGGGCCTGCCGTACAAGAACCTGATGTTCCTGCTGGACGAGGCCAGTTGGCCCAAGGGCGGGGGCGCGGATTCCCGGTGACGCGCCGGGGGCGCTTCTGCTAAGGTGGCGCTGCCATCAGGGGACGACGCCAACCCGCAACACCAACGAGGGACGCACCATGCGCATTGCCGTGATCGCCGCGCTGCTGCTGGCCTGGGCCCTGCCCGGGGCCGCCGCCGACAAGCAGGCCACCTGCAAGGACGTGTACCAGATCTATCAAGCCTGCTACGACGGCGGGAAACAGATGGATCTGGAGGGCTGCCAGTACGTGGTCGAGGCCCTGGGGCCCCGGCTCATGGGCGAGGAGGGCCTGACGGGCTTCTCGGCCGCGCTCAGCGTCGGCATGTGCAAGCGCGGCTGCGAGGACGGGGCGAACAAGAAGGGCGCCATGAGCATGAGCGAGTTCTCCCGGGAATTCTGCGGCACGATCCTCAAATAGGAAAGGCCGCGCCGCGCGGGGCCCGGGGGGATTTTCCGCCCCGGCCGCCCTGCGGTCTTGACAATTTGGCCGGAATCGATACTTTCGACCTCCCGGACGCGTTCCGGCCCACGTGGGGCTGTAGCTCAGTTGGGAGAGCGCTTGAATGGCATTCAAGAGGCCGTCAGTTCAATTCTGTCCAGCTCCACCACGAAAAACCAAGGGGTTCGGGTCATTCCCGGGCCCCTTTTCCTTTTGGGCGGCGGCGTGCGCCGCGCGCTCCGGCCCCGGGCCGTTGCCCGGCGAAGCGGCATGAACCCCTGGAGTACCGCCTTGCAGATCAGGAAGTTCGGTTTCGACATCGTTCACGGCTGCCAGCTCCGTTGCGTCGGCTGTCCCAATTCCGTCATCAAGCCGCGCATCCAGCGCGTGCCCGTGGACGTGTTCGCCGCCTGTCTGGCCAACGTGGACGTGGCGCGCGTGCGGCTCATGCGGCTGTTCAACTTCGGCGAGCCCCTGCTGCACGACGACCTGCCCGGCATCATGGAGGCGGTGCGCAAGGCGCCCTTCGAGCTTGGGCTGCTGGAATTGTCCACCAATGCCCAGCACCACGATTTCGTCGCCCTGGAAGAGGCCCTGAAGGTCGGCGCCCTGGGGCGGCTGGCCGTAAGCTGCGACGGCGACGGCACCCCCGGGGAATACGAGCGCCTGCGCCCGCCCGGGAAATGGGACCGCCTGCTGACCTTTCTGGAAACCGCCTCGCGCCTGCGCGACCGCCACGCCCCGGGCCTGCGGCTGATCACCAGGACCATCTGCACCAGCCCGGAGGGCCGCCAGCGTTGGCTCGACGTGCTCACGCCCCTGGGCTGGGAGCCGGAGTTCCGGGGCTGGCTCAAGATGCCCCAGTCCAGCCAGGAGCCCTGGGAGGCCGCGCGGAACATCCCCGCCGGGCCCTGCGAATACGTGCAGCGCCATACCCTGTACGTGGACGCCGACGGCACCGTGGTGCCCTGCTGCGTGCATCCCCGGGCCGCCGTGCTCGGCAACCTGACCACCCAGCGCTACACGCAGATCCACGACGGCCCTGGCCGCCGGGAGCTGCTGGCCCGGCTGCGCACCGACCGCGCCGGGCACCCCGTGTGCGGCCAGTGCGAAGAGCCGCCCAAGAAGACGGCCTGGCAAAAGCTGGTGCATTCGGTGCAAAAGCGTCTGCCGGGCGGCGCGCCGGAGCACGAATGAAGTGCAGCAAACGCCTGCGCCTGGGCCTGCGGCTGGTGCTGCAAGGCCGGTTGCCGCACCAGTACGCCACCATCCTGACCGACGACCTGCTGGTGGTCTCCTACCCCAAGTCGGGCAACACCTGGCTGCGCTTTCTGGTGGCCAACCTGCTGCATCCTGAACCCGGGGCGGACTTCACCAACATCGAGCGCCTGGTGCCCGACCTGCACAAGAACACCGAGGCCGCCCTGCTGGCGGCGCCGCGCCCGCGCGCGCTCAAGAGCCACAGCGCCCTGGACGTGCGCTACCGCCGGGTGCTCTACGCCGTGCGCGACCCGCGCGACGTGGCCGTGTCGTACTACCACTACAAGATCAAGACCGGCTCCATCGCCGAGGGCACGCCCATGGAGGCCTTCACGCAGGCCTTCATCGCCGGGCGCCTGGACGAATTCGGCCCCTGGAGCGCCCACGTGGGCGGCTGGACCGGGGCCCGCCTGGGCGACCCGGATTTCCTGCTGCTGCGCTACGAGGATCTGCGGGCCGACCCGCTGCCCGGCGCGGCGCGCATCGCGGCCTTCCTGGGGCTGGACCCCGACCCGGCCCTGGTGGAACGGGCCGTGGCCCGCTCGTCTTTCGAGCGCATGCGCACGCTGGAGCAGACCCAGGGCGACCAGTGGGTGACCACCCGGGCCACCCGGAGCGACAAGCCCTTCATGCGCAGCGCCACGCCGGGCAAATGGCGCAAGGAGCTGCCCGAGGCCTGCGCCCGGGCCATCGAGGCCGCTTTCGGCCGGACCATGCGCGCCCAGGGCTACCCTGTGAACGAGCCTTGCGGCCCGGCCGCCGACGGGCCCGCGGGCGGGGAGGGCTAGCATGGGCCCGGTGCTGGTCAAGGAGGAGCTCTCGGGGCTGGTGCGCCTGCGCGGCGTGGGGCTGAACGAGACCTACGTGCCCGACTGCGACCTGGAAAAAGCCCGTCAGCTCCTGCTGTCGCTCTATGCGCTGCGCGCCGAAAACGGACGCTGCCTCAAGGAAAATTTCCACCACCAGGGCTTCAACTGGCTCTCCGGGCTGGTGAACCACATGTGGTGGCGCTTTTCGTATCGCATGGTGCAATACGAACCGTTGATCCGCCGCCTGCTGGAAAGCGGGGCGCGGCCCTTGTTCGTGAACAAATACAACCTGGTGCGCCTGTGGGAGCTGCTGCGGGGGCCCAAGGCCCCCAGCCTGCGCAACCGCTGGCGCTACCGCCACGTCCTGCCCCGGCACAACCGCGAGCTGGCCGCCGCGGGCGGATTGGACATGCTCTTTTTCCGCTACGGGCCGGACGATTTCCGCACCCGGGAGTTCGCGGAGTTCTTCCAGGCCCGGGGCGTGCGTTTCGCCAGCGTGTTCTCGCCGTCCAAGGACCTGTTGCGCCGCCGCCACCGCCTGGACCAGCCGGTCTATTTCCTCTACCGCGACCTGCCCGCGCCGGAGATTTTCACCCACCGCTACGACACCGCGCACCTGCCCCCGGTGACGCGCCTGCTGGTGGACGCGCACGTGGCCCGGCTCCAGCGCATGGCCGGGCGGATGGTCGCCGAATACACCCGGCATCTGGAGAACCTGGAGCGCCTGCGGCCCCGGCTGTTCTTCGGCGTGGACGACCGCAACCACGTCTACCCGCTGCTGTTCGCCTGCAAGACCCTGGGCATCCCCTCCCTGGGTTACCAGTTCGGCATGGCCGGGCGCTATCAGCAGGGCTACGTCCTGGAAGGCTGGGAGCCCGAAGACGGCTATCAGTGGTACGACCGGGACGTGCTCTGGGGCGCGTACTGGGAGGAGGTCGTCCGCCGCTGGAGCAAGGTCTATCCGCCGGGGTATTTCCTCATGGGCGCCAACAAGACGACCTATTCCTACAAGCGTGTGGACAGTGCGGACTTCCACCCGCGCAACGTGCTCGTGCCCTATGAAATCTGGGGCAACACCAAGCGCATCGGCGAATACATCAAGCGCATGATCGACCTGGGCTACACCGTGCATTTCAAGTACCGCCCCGACGAGGACCGGGCCAAGCAGCTCGATTCCTACGACCTGGGCGACTATGCCGCCCGGCTCGTGCCCGTGGAGCGGATCACCGACGAACTCATGGGCCGCATCAACATCGTGGCCGGGACCATGACCACCCTGATTTTCGACCTGCTGCCCTACGGCAAGCAGACCTGGATTCTGGAAACGGAATTCCCGCTGCTCATGGACATGGTGGACTCCGGCCTGGCCCGTCTGGTGCGCCTGGACGACCTGGAGACCATCGACCCGGCCCGGGAAACCCCGCCCGCCATCGACCACACCCGCATCTACAACCCCATGGGCATCGAACGGGCCCTGGAAGAGCACGTGCTCTCCCGGCTCTAGCCCGGCGATTCGTCCGCAGCCCCGGCTGCCCGGCGTGCGGCGGGCTTTCCTTTTCCCCGTCCCGCGTCCGGCCCTGCCGGGCCCGGGCGCGGCCCTTTCCCCGAGCCTTGACGCACGTGTCTTTTGGATCGCCGTTTCCCCGGCGGCCTTTGGGGGCCTGCGCCTCCCGCTTGCGTTGCAAAAGGAGTACCCCTATTTTTTATTGGGGTCTTTACCCGCCAGGGCCCGCGAGCTATGGTCGCAATCTGGTTCAGCCCCAGGGCCTTTGCCCATCCTTCCTGATGGATCGCCAGTCCGGCGGGCCTTGGGCCGTCGGGTTTCCACCCAGGGAAACGGGACAACGCTCCTGCCGCTTTTTTTGCGGCGTCGGCGTTTTTTTGTCGTGAACGGCCCCCCTGGCTGCGGACGCCGCGCCGCCCGCGCCGGAGGGGGCCTCCACTGCCGAAAAGAGGACATCCATGAAGCTGCAAGGAAAAATCCTGCTGCCCATCATCGGCCTGATCGTGGTCATGATGGGCCTGAGTTCCTTTCTGTCTTACCGGGAGGCGGCCGCAAACCTGCGCACGGCGCTGCGGGGTAAAATGCAGGGCGAGGCCGAGGCGGCCATGCGCGCCACTTCGGAGCTGATCCGCAATTCCCGGCTCAACGTGCAGCGCACCGCCGCCATGGACGAAGTCCGCGCCCTGCTCGCCACGCGCCCGGACGACCCGAATGCCCGCGAGCATGTCGGCCGCCTGCTGCACGACCTGCTGGCCTCGTACCCGGACTTCGCGACCATCAACGTCGTGGCTCCCGGCGGCCTCGTCATCGCCAGCTCGGACCCCACGCTGACGGGCCGGATCAACATCGGCGACCGGGGCTACGTCGCGAAGGCCCTGGCCGGCGAGGCCGCCCTGTCGCCGCCCTTTTTCGGCGAGCACACCGGCACCACGCGATTCGTGGCCTCCGCCCCGGTACGCGACGGCTCGCGCGTTCTCGGCGCGGTGACCGGGGCCATCTCCCTGGAGCACTATTTCGAAACCTCCATCGACCCCATCCGCGTGGGCGACAAGGGCTTCGCCTACGTGCTGGATACCGAGGGCCAGGTCATCGCCGCCCGCAACAAGGACTGGCTTTTCAACAAGAACCTGCCGACCTCCCCGGTCTATCGCGAACTGGTGCGCAAGACCGAGGGCGGCATGATCGAAACCATGGGCAACGACGGCGAGCCCGTGGTGCTCTATTACGTCAAGGAACCCCTGGCCGGGATGACCCTCGTGGTCCGCGCGGAGAAGGACGACGTGTTCTCCGGGCTGGCCGCCATCATGGAAAGCTCGGTGACCATGGCGATTCTCTCGTCCCTTCTGGGCGCGCTGCTGGTGTTCGTCATCGTCCGCCCCGTGGTGCGCGCCATCAACAGAAGCGTGGACTTCGCCGGGCGCATCGCGGCGGGCGACCTGGAGGGCACCCTGGACAGCGGGCGCTCCGACGAATTGGGCACCATGGCCCGGGCCCTGGGCGCCATCCCCCGGACGCTCAAGGACATCGTGGGCGCCTATGCGGCCCTGGAAAAGGAGATCGAGGACGGCCGCCTCGACGCCCAGGGCGACGCAGGCCGGTTCTCCGGCGACTTCGCCACCCTCATCCAGGGCACCAATGCCGTCCTGGGCCGCTTCCGCACGCTCATCGACAACATGCCCTCGCCGGTGATCATGCTCGATCCCTCCGGGCGGATATGCTTCATGAACGCCTTTGTTCAGGATTTGGCCGGAACCGGTTGCACGGGCCGGGCCTGCGGGGAGATTTTTTCCCGCGAGGACGACGGCAAGCCCGGCTGCGCCCTGCGCAGGGCCATTCAGACCGGGGCCCCGGCCAGCGCCGAAACCCGGGCCACCCTCGGCGGCAAGGCGATGGACATCAGCTACAGCGTGGTGCCGCTGAAAAACGCCCAGGGCAGGATGGTGTCCCTGCTGCAAACCGTCACGGACCTGACGGCCATCAAGAGCACCCAGCGGACCATCGCCGAAGTTGCCGACCGCGCCCACGGCATTTCCGACCGCGTGGCCACGGCCGCCGGGCAGCTTGCGGCCCAGGTGGAGCGCGCCAGCCAGGGCACGGCCGTGCAGCATGCGCGCGTGCTGTCCACCGCCGCCGCCATGGAGCAGATGAACTCCACCGTGGCCGAAGTCGCGCGCAACGCCTCGGAGGCCTCGGTCCAGGCCGAGGCCACGCGGGGCAAGGCCACCCACGGCGCGGAACTGGTCGGCGAGGTCGTCGCCGCCATCGGCCAGGTCAACGCCATCTCCCACGAACTGAAGAACACGATGCAGGAACTGGGCAGCCAGGCCGACGCCATCGGCAACGTGATGAACGTCATCACCGACATCGCCGACCAGACGAACCTGCTGGCGCTGAACGCCGCCATCGAGGCCGCGCGGGCGGGCGACGCCGGGCGCGGGTTCGCCGTTGTCGCCGACGAGGTGCGCAAGCTGGCCGAGAAGACCATGGGCGCCACCAAGGAGGTCGGTACGACCATCCGGCGCATCCAGGACTCCACGGCCCGCAACGTCGAGCGCGTGGGCGAGGCCGCCGCCGACGCGGACAAGGCCACGGAACTGGCCGGAACCTCGGGCGCCGCGTTGCAGGAAATCCTGGAGCTGGCCAACGCCAACTCCGCGCTGATCACCGGCATCGCCACGGCGGCCGAGGAGCAGTCGGCCTCCGCGGCGGAAATCAACACCTCCGTGGACGCCATCAACGAGATCGCCGACGAGACGGCCACGGGCATGCAGCAGGCCTTCGCCGCCGTGCGGGAACTCTCGGCCATGGCCCAGGAACTGCGGGAGGCGCTGGACAGGTTGCAGGCCGACACCCGCTGAGACATGGGCGGAAGGGGGCGTCCGCCGGGCTGCGGCGCCCTCCGCCTTCGCGCGGCCGCGCCCCGAGTCCCCGCCGGGGCGCCGGGCGGGCCGACCGTCTTTCCCTTGGGCCGCGACCCGGCTCCGCCCGGGGGCTATTCCTCGCCCGGGAGCCTGTCCTTTTTGCCGTAGGCCACGCGTGCTTCCCAGATCTTCATGCCGATCTTGCGGCCCAGGTCGGCCTGGCGCGACTTGATGAGCGCGTCGGCGGCCTCCTTGTTGCCCTCCAGGCGCAGGAGCGTGGCCGACTCCAGGTCGCGCAGGTGGCGCTCGCACTCGTGGATCACGGCGGAGAGGTCCAGGGAGGCCAGGGCCTCGGGAACCCGGACGGAACGGACTTTGCGGGGCATGGCGGCTCCTCCTCGACCCTGCGATTACAAATCGTACACGATTTGTCAACGCATGTGGCAGCGCGATTGAAACACGGCGTCGCCCTTCCCCGTGCCCCAGGCCGTAAAAAAGCGGCGGCCCCCAGGGGGAGCCGCCGCGCCGGATGCCTCGGGACCGGGCCCTACAGGGCGGCCTTGGCCGCCGCCAGGGCCGCGGCGTAGTCGGGCTCATCGGCCACCTCGGGCACGATCTGCTCGTAGACCACCACGCCCTTGCGGTCGATGACCAGCACCGCGCGGGCCAGCAGGCGCAGCTCCTTGATGAGCAGGCCGTAGCCCAGGCCCACGGAGGCCTCGCGGTGGTCGGACAGGGTGGTCAGTTGCTCCACGCCCGCAGCGCCGCACCAGCGCTTCTGGGCAAAGGGCAGGTCCATGCTTACGGTGAGAATGGCCACGTCTGCGGACAGCCCGGCGGCCTCGGCGTTGAAGCGGCGGGTTTGCAGGTCGCAGGTCGGGGTGTCCAGGGACGGCACAACGGACAGGATGACCACCTTGCCCTTGAATTCGGACAGGGTGCGCGGGGCCAGGTTCGTGTCCAGGGCCGTGAAGTCGGGCGCCGCCCGGCCCACCTGCACGGGGTTGCCGGTCAGAGTCAGCGGATTACCGCCCATGGTGATGACGCCGGTTCTGTCTGCCATTGGAGTATCTCCTTGCTTGCGTGTTGCGGCCCACCCGCCGGATGGGGCGGGCCATGGCCACAATATAACGCACGGCGGGCCCCGCGTCACCCCGGGCGGCGACAAAAACGGGAACCCGGACCCGCCCGCCTCTTCTGCGGCGCACGGCAAAGCGGGGCCCGGCCCATACGGACGCTGGTCAAACAGGGGAAACCATGGCAGGAAGGGGGGAGGGAAACCAAGACCATATGCAGAGGTACATTGCCTATGACGGATGACGGAAGCATTTTCGGACTGAGCCCCCGGGCGCGGGGCTCCAGCAAATCGCCGCGCAGGAAACCGCGGCGCGGGTCCGACGACGCGGACCTGGAGCCTCGTTCCGGCCAGCCCGAGGCCGAGGAACTGGAGGCTCCGGCCGTAGCGGCCCGCAAGGCGCCCCCGGCCGGACCGGCCAGCGGGCCCGTCAGCGGCCCCGCCTCGTGGAAGGCCATGCTGGCCGACCCCGACGAGGACGACGGCCCCGAGGACGAGGCCCCGCAGGACGACCCCGGCGCGCAGGATACCGCCGACGCGGATGACGCCGCCGACCAGCCATCTCAACCCCAACCCGCCGCCCGGCGCAAGCGCTCTTCACGGGGTCGCTCCGGTCGTTCCGGCGAGGCCCGCCCCGAGGCGGAGGCCCCGCCCCGAGCCCCCCGGCCCGCCCCCGCCGCCCCCAAGGCGCCAAGCTCCGCCCGGCCCCCGGCCGCGCCCCGCCCGGCGCCGCAGCCCGAGGCCCCGGCCCGGCCCGCCCCCAGGCTTTCAGCCACCGAAGAGTTCGCCTCCATGACCCCCGACGAGGTCATCGCCCCCGAGGACGTGCTGCCCGAGGCCACCCTGGAATCCTTGCCTCAGGCCCTGCAAGAGGCCTGCGCCCGCGCCGGGTGGGACAAGCTCATGCCCGTGCAGGCCCTGGCCATGCCCTATCTCATGGCCGGGCGCGACCTCATGATCCAGTCGCGCACCGGCAGCGGCAAGACCGGCTCTTTCGCGCTGCCGATCCTCGACCGCGTGGACACCGGGCGCGACCAGTGCCAGGCTTTGGTGCTCGTGCCCACGCGCGAACTGGCCCAGCAGGTCGCCCGCGAGGCCGAAGCCCTGGCCGGAACCTCGGGGATGCGCGTGGCCGCCGTCTACGGCGGCGCGGGCTACGGCCCGCAGCTCGACGCCCTGCGCCAGGGCGCCCACCTCGTGGTCGGCACCCCCGGCCGCGTGCTCGACCACCTGCTGCGCGGCTCCCTGTCCCTGCAAGGGCTGGAAATCCTCGTCTTCGACGAGGCCGACCGCATGCTCTCCATCGGCTTCTACCCCGACATGCGCGAGGTGCAGCGCTACCTGCCCGCCCGCAAGGTCAACATGTTCATGACCTCGGCGACCTACCCGCCGCACGTCATGCGTCTGGCCGGGGAGTTCATGGAGCGTCCGCAACTCCTGTCCCTGTCGCACAAGCGGGTCCATGTGGCCGAAACGCCGCATCTGTACTACGAGTGCAAGCCCATGGAGAAGGACCGGGCCCTGGTGCGGATCATCGAGATGGAAAACCCCGCCTCGGCGTTCATCTTCTGCAATACCAAGCAGAACGTGCACTACGTCACGGCGGTGCTCCAGCGCTTCGGCTACGACGCCGACGAACTCTCCGGCGACCTGACCCAGGCCAAGCGCGAACAGGTGCTCGACCGCATCCGGCACGGCAAGCTGCGCTTCCTGGTGGCTACCGACGTGGCCGCGCGCGGCATCGACATCCCCGACCTGTCCCACGTCTTCCTCTACGAGCCGCCCGAAGACCACGAGGTCTACATCCACCGCGCCGGGCGCACCGGCCGCGCGGGTGCCTCGGGCGAGGTCGTCTCCCTGGTGGACGTGATGGAAAAGTTGGCCCTGCACCGCATCGGCAAGATGTACAAGATATCCCTGGAGGCCAGGTTGCTGCCCACCGACGAGGACGTGCAGAAGGCCATCGCCCAGCGCATGACCGCCCTGCTCGAAAGCCGGCTGAGGAAACTCGACAACGTCGAACGCGAACGCATCGAGCGCTTCAAGCTCCTGGCCAGGACCCTGGCCGAGGGCGAAGGCGGCATCGACCTCGTGGCCATGCTGCTCGACGAAACCTATCGCACCGAGCTGCAAGGCGCCCCGCCCAAGCCTCCGGCGCGCGAGCAGGCCCCCAGGGCCCGGGCGCCGAAGCCCGCCCCCGCCGCAACTCCCGCCGCGCCCCCCGCTGACGACGGGGATGGCTCCGATGCCCCCGCCGAAGTCGCTCCGGCCGCCAGCGCTCCCGCCGCGCAGGACGGCGACGCCCCCGCGCCCAAGAAACGCCGCCGCCGTCGCCGCAAGAAAAAGAAACCCGCTGAAACGGCCGAGGCCGCCGAGGCGGCCGAACCCAACGGCAACGTCGCCCCGCCGGACCCCGAGGACTTCGACGAAGACCTCGACGGCGAAGACGAAGACGATAACTTCAACGTCTAGACAAAACCAAGGCGGCCCCCACGGGGCCGCCTTTTTTTGCGGCGTACGCAGGGGGGCGCGGGGGGGGGCGGCCAGCGCTGGCGGGGGAGGGGAAAACCCCCTTTTTCTTGAGGAGAAAAAGGGGGTTTTCCCCTCCCCCGCACCCCCACCCCTTTCCCCTAAAAAGACCTTCTTCTTTCGGGAGGGTATGAAGTCGGCGAGGGGCAGAAACGCGGGCCGGAGACGACGTGCTCCGGTGAGACGGGACATGCCTTGCAGCCCTGAACGTGCGCAATCCGGGCAACTGCGATCCGTGCGGACCGAAAAAGACGGTGCGTTGCCCGATCCGGGCAAGACGCCACAAAGCAACGGAAGGGACGTTCCGGACCGGACAGACGATGGCAGGCCCGGCCTTGACTGTTCCCCACGAGGCGAAAAGGCAGGGCCAAACAGATCTTGCGGCCCTGGGAACCCCTTGTCGTCTGTCGTCGCCGACATCCCTCCGTTCTCGTCTCCTTCGCCTTCGTCCTTTTCCCCTCGACCCGCCCAAAACCCCCGGCCCGGTCCGCGCGGCTCTTTGCCGCACGGACCGGGCCGACGTGTGGGGTCAAGGGGTCCCCGACCCCTTGCGGGGGTCCAGGGGGCGGCGCCCCCTGGCGGGGTCCGGGGCAGCGCCCCGGCGGCGCGCCAGCGTCAGCGGCCGCGCCCTGGCGGGGGCGGAGGAGGCGGCGGGGGTTGCATGGTTTCGGCCAGGGCGGCCCAGCTTTCGGCCAGGGTGCAGCCCTTGGAGACGGCCTGTTGCAGATAGTCGCGGGCGGGGCCGTGCATGCGGATGGCGGCGTCGATGTCGGCGTTTGAGCCCTGGGCGTAGGCGCCGATGTTGACCATGTCTTCCACGCGGGCGTAGGTGGCCAGATGGCGGATGAAGCCGCGCCCGAGGGACTGCTGGTCCTCCGGGGTCACGTCGGCGCGCAACCGGCTGATGCTCTTGAGCACGTCGATGGCCGGGTAGTGGCCCTGGTCGGCCAGTTCGCGGGTCAGGACGATATGCCCGTCGAGGATGGAGCGGGCGGCGTCGGCCACGGGTTCGTTGAAGTCGTCGCCATCCACCAGCACGGTGTAGATGCCGGTGATGGTGCCTGCCCCGGCGCGCCCGGCGCGTTCCAGGAGCTTGGGCAACTGGGCGAAGACCGAGGGCGTATAGCCGCGCGTGGCGGGCGGCTCACCGGCGGCGAGGCCCACTTCGCGGGCGGCCATGGCGAAGCGGGTCACGGAGTCCATCATCAGCAGCACGTCGGCGCCCTGGTCGCGGAAATATTCGGCCACGGAGCTGGCTGCGTGGGCGGCGCGCATGCGCACCAGGGGGCTGTTGTCCGAGGTGGCGACGACGAGGACGGAGCGGGCCAGCCCTTCGGGGCCGAGGTCCTTTTCGATGAATTCGAGCACCTCGCGGCCGCGCTCGCCCACCAGGGCGATGACGTTCACGTCGGCTGCGGTGTAGCGGGCCATCATGCCCATGAGGGTGGACTTGCCCACGCCGGACCCGGCCATGATGCCCACGCGCTGGCCTTTGCCCAGGGTCAGCAGCCCGTTGATGGCGCGCACGCCCACGTCGAGGGGCTCGACGATGCGCGGGCGGCGCAGGGGGTTCAGGGGCTCGGCGTAGAGGGGGTAGTAATCCGAGGCGGCCACGGGCCCGGCGTCGTCCAGGGGCGCGCCGAAGGCGTCCACGGTGCGGCCGAGCAGGGCGGGGCCGACGGGGAACAGGGGCGGAGTGGCGGTGTTCTTGATGAGCGAACCGGGGCGGACGCCGCGCATTTCGCCGTAGGGCATGAGCAGGCAGGCGCCGTCGCGGAAGCCCACGACCTCGGCGTAGATGCCGCCGTCGTCGCGGCCTTCGGGCAGCAGTTCGCACACCGAGCCCAGGGGCGCCTTGATGCCCTCGCCCTCGGCGATGAGGCCCACGACCTTGCAGACCTTGCCGTAGGTGCGGCAGGGGTCCAGGTCGCGCAGGATGTTCATGCATCCGCGCGGGTTGAGGCTCACGCGGGGTCTCCGGGGCCGGATTCGGGCGCCTGCTCGGCCTGCTGCCGGGCGGCGTCCACCTCGGGGCCCACGGGGGTGGAAAGCAGTTGGTCGAGGATGGGCTCCACCAGGGCCATGCGGCTGGCCAGGGAGTTGTCGACCATACCGCGGTCGGATTCGAGGATGACGCCGCCCTGGTCCAGGGTGGCGTCGGGGCGCACGGCCCAGCGCTCCAGGCCCGGATGGCGGGCCTTGGCCCGTTCGAGCAGGTCCTGCGTCAGGGCCTGATCCTGCGGGTGTACGCGCACGGTGAGCGCGCGGCGCGAGTCGATGGCGTCCAGGGCCTGATCCAGCAGGGCGCCGAGGATCGTGGCGCGGCGTTCATCCATTTCGACGCGCAGCAGACGCTGAAGCATCAGGTGCAGCAGGTCGAGCACGTCCCGGCGGTATCCGGCCCACAGGTCGCGGCCGACGCGCTGGGCGGCGGTCAGGGTCCGGGCCAGGGCCTCGGCCTGGGCCTGGACGGCGGCCTCGGCTTCGGCCCGGGCCTGCCCGCGGCCCTCGGCCAGGCCTTCGGCCACGGCCTGCTCGCGCAGGGTGCGCCCTTCGGCCACGGCGGCGGCGATGATGTCGCGGGCAGTGGCCTCGGCGCGTTCGCGCACGCGGCGGCGGTACTCCTCGATGTCCTTGTCGGTCCAGCCCTGGCGGCGTTCGCCTTGCAGGTCGGCCACGCTCATCTCGCCCAGGCCGTGGGCCTGGGGGCCGAGGATGACGCGCCCGGAGGGGCGCGCGGTTTCCTGCCCGCGCGGCTTGCTAGACAAAGACATCGCCGCCTCCGCGTCCGATCATGATCCGGCCCTCGGCTTCCAGGCGGCGCACGATCTTGACGATATTCTGCTGTGCGGACTCCACTTCGGACAGGCGCACGGGGCCCATGATTTCCAGGTCCTCGCGGATCATGGCCGAGGCGCGCTCCGAGAGGTTCTTGAAGAACTTCTCCTGAAGGTCCTCGGTGCCGCCCTTGAGGGCCTTGGTCAGGTCCTCGTTGGACACTTCCTTCAGCAGCTCGCGGATGGCGCGGTCGTCCAGGGCCTTGATGTCCTCGAACACGAACATGAGGTTGCGGATGTCTTCGGCCATCTGGGAGGATTCCTCCTCGATCTCGGAGAGGACCTCCTCCTCGGTGGCGCGGTCCACTGCGTTGAGAATCTCGGCCACGGCCTGCACGCCGCCGACCTTCTTGCCTTCCTTGCCGCCCATGGCGATGAGCTGGCTTTGCAGCACCTTGTCCACTTCCATGAGCATCTCCTCGGCCACGGCCTCCAGGCGCGCCAGGCGCATGAGGATTTCGGGGCGCACCCCGGCGGGGAGCTGCTGGAGCAGCTCGGCGGCCTGCTCGGGGTGCAGGTGGCCCAGGATGAGCGCCAGGGTCTGCGGGTGCTCGTTGCGCAGGATCTGGGACAGGATGCGCGGGCTGACGTTTTCCAGCTCGCGGAAAGGCGCGGGGCCGGAGTCCAGGTCCAACAGGTCCAGGATGTACTTGGCGGTCTCGGAGTCGAGGTTCTTCATGAGCAGCTTCTTGACCTGCTCGGGCCCGCCCATGAGCATTTCGGCATTGACCAGGAGCTGGTGGTGGAACTCGCGCAGCACCTCCTCCACCTGCTCCTTGGGGATGGTTTCCATCTCGACCATGGCCTTGGAGATCATGGCGATCTCCGAGCGGTCGAGGCGCTTGAACACGTCGGCGGTAAACTTCTCGCCCATGGCGAGGAGCAGAATCGCCGTCTTGTGCGGGCCTGCGATGGGTGGCATCAGGCTGTGGCCTCCTGCTTGAGCCAGGTCTTGATGATGGCCATGGCGCCGTCCATGTTCTGTTCACACAGTTGCATGGCGTGGGCGCGGATGTCGTCGATCTTGCGCAGGGCGTCCAGGGCGTCCTCGTCCTCGCCGTCGGTGATGGCGATGCGGCCCTGGCCTTCGGGCAGCCCGGCCAGGCCCTCCACGCCCTCGACCTCGGTCTTGGGCCGGATGAGGGCCATGATCACGGGGCGCACCACCAGCACCAGGAAGAGGAAGACCAGAAGCCCGTTGAGGAACGGCTTGCCCAGGCGGTGCACGTACTCCAGGATCAGCTCGCTCATGTTCGGCTGGATTTCCTGGTCCGGCCCGCCGAAGGACATGCTGGACACCTCCAGCACGTCGCCGCGCTGCTCGTCCAGGCCCACGGCGCCCGCCACAAGCTGGCGGATGCGCTGCAGTTCCTCGACGCTGCGCGGGGTGAAGACCTGGGTGGGGTCGCCCTGGCCGTCCGCCGGCGCCTGCTCAGTATACGTGCCATCGACGAGGACCGCCACACTCAAGCGGCTCAGTTCGCCCATGGGCACCACGATATGCTTCTCGACCTTGTTGATTTCGTAGTTGAGGGTCCGCGTTTCGCGGTTGGAGTCGAGTTGCGAGAGCGCCCCGGCCGGGCCGTCGCCACGGAAGTTGGGTTCGGGGGTGCCGCCCTCCACGTTGGCCTGGCTGGTCTGGGTCTCCTCGCTGCGCTGGTCCGAGCGGGCCACCTGGCTGTCGGGGTCGTACTCCTCGCTGCGGATGGTCTTCTGGCTGAAGTCCAGGTCGGCGTTGACCTTGGCGATGACCCGGCCGGGGCCGTAGAGCGGCGAGAGCATCTGCTCGATGCGCAGCTCCAGATTCTGCTCCATGTTCAGCTTCTTTTCCATCTGCGTGGTGCTCAGGCCGCCCTGCTCCTCCAGGGCCTTGGGCGAGAAAAGGATGCCGCCGCCGGTGTCGGACACGGTGATGTTGTCCGGCGACATGCCTTCAACGGAGAGCGCCACGAGATTGACGATGCCCTTGATCTTGGCGGCGTCGAGCTTTTCGCCCTGCTTGATCTTGAGCACCACGGAGGCCGAAGGCGCGGCCTGCTCCTCGATGAACAGGCTCTTGTGCGGAATGACCAGATGCACCCGGGCGCGCTCCACCTGGGGGAACTCGGAGATGGTGCGCGCCAGCTCGCCCTGCAGGGCGCGCTGGTAGTTGATGTGCTGGACGAAATCGGTCTGGCCGACCTTGACCTCGTCGAAAATCTCGAAACCCAGGCCCTGGCCGTGCAGCTTGCCCTCGCCCGCGATCTTCAGGCGCAGGTCGTAGACCTTGTCGGCGGGCACGAGGATGGTGGCGCCGTTGTCTTCCAGGGTATAGGCGACCTTTTCCTGCTGGAGCAGGCCGACCACGGTGGCGGCGTCCTCGGGGTACAGCCGCGAGTAGAGCACCTTCATGTCCGGGCGGTTCAGCCAGTAGATGAGCAGGAAGAACGTCAGCACCACGGCGGCGGAAAGCCCGCCGATGAGGATGCGCTGGGAGAGATTGGTCTTGGCCCACAGGGCCCTGGTCTTGCCGAGGAGGTCCGTCACGGCGGGGGACATGCTGCTTTCTCCGAGGGTGTCAGGTGGTTGGCGGCGTCAGCGGCTAGAACTGCATCCGCGACAGTTCCTTGTAGGCTTCCAGGACCTTGTTGCGCACGGCGGAGGTCATGCGCATGGCCACGCCCGCCTTTTGCAGGCTGATCATCAGCTCATGGACGTTCTGGCGCTCACCCGAGGCGAACTCCTCGACCATGGTGGATTTCTCGCTTTGCAGGTCGTTCACCTTGGTCAGGGACTCGCGCACCGTGTTGGCGAACGAGGCCTTCTGGCCCAGGCGGGCCTGCTCGGCCTGGGAGGCCTTCTGGCTCTGGGCGGTCAACTCGTTGAGGAACGCCGACTGCTCGGAGCTCAGGGAACCGGCGCGGCGCGCGCCACCGCCCACCTGGGTCATCTGGGCGCTCTGGTAGGCGTTCATGGCGATGTTGCGAATGGCCATGGCGGGTCTCCTTGGTCAGGCTGGGGCTAGCGGCCGATTTCCAGGGCCTTGTTCCACATGCTCTTGACGGACTGGATGGAACTGACGTTGGCCTCGTAGGACCGGGTGGCCGTGAGCATGTTGGTCATTTCCTCGACGACGTTGATGTCGGGGTAGGTCACGTAGCCTTCCTGGTCCGCATCGGGGTGGCCGGGCTCGTAGACGCGCTTGCCGGGGCGCTCGTCGCGGGCGATGCCCAGCACGCGCACGCCCTTGAGCTCGCGGGTCTGGGCGTCCTGCATGGCCTTGGCAAAGGGCGAGTCCACGTCGGTGGCCGCCTTGACCACCGTGCGGCGGCGGTAGGCGCCGCCCTCGGCGGTGCGCGTGGTCTTGGCGTTGGCCAGGTTCATGGAAATGATGTTCAGATGCGTCCGCTCGGCGGACAGGCCCGATGCGCCGATGTCGAGTGCGGTCATGAAGTCCATTTACTTGGCTCCTTCCGATATCACGGTGGTCAGGCCCTCGAACTGCTTTTGCATCACGGTGCCCAACGCGTTGTACATCAGGGTGTTCTTGGCCATCACCGCCATCTCCTTGTCCAGGTCCACGTTGTCTTCGCCGTGGATGATGCGGTGCTTGAAGCCCTTGACGAGATCGCCCCGGAAGCCGTCGGCCGCGAAGGTCGAAGGCATGTGCCCCTCGTCGGTGCGGGTGATCTTGCCGCGCGCGTCGCGGTTCAGGGCGGCCTGGAGGTCGGCCTCGAATTCCAGGCGCCTGGCCTTGTAGTTCGGCGTGGTGATGTTGGCCAGGTTGCTCATGACGACATTTTGACGCTGGAGCCGCAGGTCCAGCACCTTGCCCGTCAGGTGGATGTTGGTGTCGAATAAGCTTTTCATGCCCGTCCTCCGTGTGTTTCCGGCCCGCCCCGGGTCCGCATGGGCTCCGGGGCCGCCCCGCTGCGGGGCCCGGCCGGGCGACTGGCACCCGCTATTGAGCAACGGCTGTGCCAAGCGGGCATTTTTTGCCGCCCGCCGGAAGGGCAAGGCCGCAAGAGGCCCGCAGGACAAGAAAAAAACGGCGGGCAAAACAGCCTCGCCGCAGTGCGCCGCCTGCGGGGCGCCCCCGGCGCGGGGCCCGCGCCGTCGGTTTTCCGGCCCCGGGCCGGGGCCCAGGGCCGGGCGACGGGCAGCCTCGCGCGTTCCTTTGATGGAGCGAGACAGACAGGCCGGGACCACACAAAAGCCCCTTGCCGTTCATTCTGGCACGCCGTTTGCTTGAGGATGGACGCCCGGAGGCGGGGAGCCTGCGGGCTGGGAATGCAACACTGGCCCGAGCATTGCATGGGCAATGCGGACGGCACGGTTTACCGGAATTTCCCACTGTGGAGGGGAAGTCATGAGCAACCATCTGGACTACGAAATCAACAAGGAACTCGGGGAGTGCTATCTCTTCATGGGTGACCTGGAGAAGGCCGAGCAGTACTACACCAAGGCCGCCAGCTCCAACGGCATCCACCCCGACCCGTACCTCGGCCTGGCGACCATCGCCGTGCAGAAGGGCGAGCTGGACAAGGCTCACGTGCTCTACTCCAAGGCCGCGTCCATCGAGCCGGGCGACAAGGCCCTGGCGGGCATGGCCCTGGTGGAGATGGAAACGAACCGCCAGGACGCCGCCTTCGACAATTTTTCCAAGGCCCTGGGCCTGAACCCCGAGAACATGGTGGCCATCTACATGCTGGTCCAGCTCGGGCACGTCCTCGGTCGGCTTGAGGAAGTGGTTCCGCACATGGAGAACTACCTCTCCATCGACCCCCTCAAGCATGACGTGCGCTACTCCCTGGCGGGCTGCCTGGTCTGCCTGGACAAGGCCGACGAGGCCCGGGAGCAGCTCGACCGCATCCTGGAGCACGACCCGGAGAACGCCGCGGCCCGTGAACTCCTGGACCAGATCAGGTCATGACGCGGCGCGGCCGGACCGGACCAGGGCTCCCTCCCCCCGGGCTCGGCACGCCACGATGACACGATAATCTCCCCTCCCCAGCCTGGTTCCCCAGCCCCGACGAGAGCTGCCGGGGCTGGGGTGCCAGGACCCTCGCGCCGCGCGGGGGCCGGGGGCGCCTGACTTCTTGCCAGAGCACGGGTTTTTTGGCACACCTCGGCTGAAAAGAGAGGTGTGTGCATGGACCTGCTGCCCATCCGGCGCGCCATCCTGAGCGTGACCGACAAGACCGGACTCGTGGACTTCGCATCCTTCCTCGCCCAGGGGGGCGTGGCCCTGTTTTCCACCGGCGGCACCCGCCGCAAGCTGCTGGACGCGGGCCTGGACGTGGCTTCGGTGTCCGAGGTCACGGGCTTTCCCGAGATTCTCGGCGGCCGGGTCAAGACCCTGCACCCGCACATCCACGCCGGCATCCTGGCCGACAAGGACGACCCCGAGCACATGCGGACCCTGGCCGGGCTGCACCTCGCGCCCTTCGACCTGGTCTGCGTGAACCTGTACGACTTCGCCCACGCCGCCGCCCAGGGCCTGGGCCTCAAGGACGCCGTGGAGCAGATCGACATCGGCGGGCCGTGCATGCTGCGCGCCTCGGCCAAGAATTTCCACAGCGTGCTGGTCGTGCCCGGCGCAATGCACTACGAGCGCGTCATGGACGCCCTGCGCGCCAACGACATGGCCGCGCCCCTGCCCCTGCGCCGCGATCTGGCCTGCGAGACCTTTGCCCGCACCAGCGAATACGACGCCATGATCGCCGGATACCTGGGCAGCAGGGACGCCTGAGGCCGCACCCCGCCCCCGCGCGGGGCGGGCCGCCCGGCCCCCCGGGCATGGAGACACCGCCATATCCCAGAAAGTTCAGGGTAACACCCAGGGCCTGAAGCCCAGCCAGCTCAAGAGCCTGTCCCGTCTGGCCGACCGACGCTACCCCGCCGTGGGCGGCCTGGGGCCGGACCAGGCCCGCGAGCTGGCCATGCTCAGTGCGGCCACCGGCCGCCAGATCGGCCTGCTGGTCGACCGCCAGGGGCGGCCCGAGATGGTCCTGGTCGGCGACGCCCAGGGCCTGTACATCCCCGAGCTGTCCCGCTCGCGGCGCGGGGCCGGGCGCCTGCGCGGGCTGCGCCTGATGCACACCCATCTGGCCGGGGAGCCCCTGTCCCAGGAAGACCTGATGGACATGGTCTTCCTGCGCCTGGACGGGCTGCTCGTCCTGGCCGTGGGGCCCCACGGCCAGCCCGGAGACGTGACCTGCGCCCACCTGAACCCGCCCGGGCCCGGAGCCGAGCCTTACACCGTCCTTGGCCCCATGCCCCTGCACCGCCTGGACGTGGACTTCACGGCCCAGGTGGAGGCCATTGAAGATGAACTGGCCCGCTCGGGCAGCGCCCTGTCCGCCGACGGCACGGCCACGGGCGACGACACCCGGGCCATCCTGGTCAGCGTTTCCACCGAGCCCCGGCCCGTGCAGGAGGTCCATCTTCAGGAGCTGACGGCCCTGGCGGCCACCGCCGGGCTGACCACGGCGGGGACCATGGTCCAGCGCGTACGCGAGGCCAACCCCAGGACCATCATGGGCAAGGGCAAGCTGGCGGACCTGGAGGTCCAGGCGCTGCAGGCCGACGCGGGCATCGTGGTCTTCGACCAGGAGCTGACCCCGGCCCAGATGCGCAACCTGGCCGAAATCACCGAGCGCAAGATCCTGGACCGCACCCAGCTCATCCTGGACATCTTCGCCCAGCACGCCGCCACGCGCTCGGGCCGCCTCCAGGTGGAAATGGCCCAGCTTCAGTACACCCTGCCCCGGCTGGCGGGGAAGAACCGGGCCCTGTCGCGGCTCATGGGCGGCATCGGCGGGCGCGGCCCCGGCGAAACCAAGCTGGAAATCGACCGCCGCCGGGTGCGCGAGCGCATCACGCGCATCAAGAAGGAGCTGGCCGACCTGCGCCGCCGCCGGGGCGCCACCCGCGCCCGCCGCGCCCAGGCCGGGCTGCCCGTGGTGGCCCTGGTCGGCTACACCAACGCGGGCAAATCCACCCTGCTGAACACCCTGACCCGCTCCGACGTGCTGGCCCAGGACAAGCTCTTCGCCACCCTGGACCCCACCTCCCGGCGCCTGCGCTTTCCCCAGGACCACGAGTTGATCCTCACCGACACCGTGGGCTTCATCCGCCACCTGCCCGCCGAACTGCGCGAAGCCTTCCGGGCCACCCTGGAGGAGCTGGAATCCGCCGACCTGCTCATCCACGTGGCCGACGCCGGGCACCCCGAGCTGGACGCGCATATCCGCGCCGTGGAGGACATCCTGCGCGAGATGGACCTGCACGAGCTGCCGCGCCTGCTAGCGCTGAACAAATGGGAAACCCTGGACCCGGATCAGGCCCTGACGCTGCAAAACGCCTATCCCCAGGGCATCCCCGTCACCGCCCGCGAGCGGACCAGCCTGCGGCCCCTGGTGGCGGCCATCGTGGCCCGGGCCTTCCCGGGTTGGGCCGACGTGACCTGCGACCCCGACGGCCTGGCGGAATAGCCCGGCCCGGGTGCCCCTGGCGCGGCGGATTGCTTATCGGCCAGCGTCATTCCTGGGTTCCCGGGGTTTCCTCTCCCCTTCCCCGAAAGCAGATGCAGCCTGCCGGGCCTTGCCCTGCATTGCTTACCGCCCGGGCCCTGAAAACACGAAGCCGCCGGAACCGCGCGCATCCATGCGCGGCTCCGGCGGTTTGCCTTGCGGGCCTCAGCCCTTGCCCGGCGAGGGCCGCTAGTTCTTGGCGAAGGCCTTGGCCAGCCGGGCCAGTTCGCCCAGCCGTTCGTCCACCCGACGGTAGAGGCTGCCCTCGGGGAAGGCCCCGCCCCGGACGCGGCGCCCGGCGGGCAGGCCCGTGAGCAGTTCCATGGCCTGCTCGATGCTCGTCACGGAGTGGACGTGGAAACGGCCCTGCTCCACGGCCTCGGCCACCTCGTCGCCGAGCATGAGATGGGTCACGTTGTCGCGGGGGATAATCACGCCCTGGCGGCCCGTGAGCCCGCGCCGCGAGCAGACCTTAAAGAAACCCTCGATCTTGGGCGTCACGCCGCCCACGGCCATGATCTCGCCCGACTGGCTCACCGCGCCGGTGAACGCCAGGGACAGGTCGATGGGCACCCCGCCCAGGGCCGAGAGCAAGGCCGCCAGCTCCGCGCCCGAGGCCGAGTCGCCCTCGATGCCCGCGTAGGACTGCTCGAAGCACAGGCTGCCCGTGAGAACCAGGGGCTTGTCCTGGGCGAAGAGCCCCAGCAGGTAGCTCTTGAGAATCATCATGGCCTTGGTGTGGATGGGCCCGCCCAACTCGGCCTCGCGCTCCAGGTCGATGATGCCGCCGTGGCCCACGCCCACGGTGCAGGCGATCTGGTGCGGCAGGCCGAATTCATGGTCGCCGTACATGGTCACGGACAGGCCGTTGACCCGGCCCGTGGCTGCGCCCGAGGTGGAGACCTTGATCAGTTCGCGGTCGTAGTCGGCCAGGAACTCCTCCTCGTAGAGGTTGGCGCGGAACTTGCGGTTGCCCAGGGCGGCGGCGATGTCCGTGCCCTCCACGCGCTTGCGCCGCGCCCGGCGGGCCAGGGCGGCGGCCTCGATCATCACCTCGCGCGCCGCGGGCAGTTGCAGGGAGAGTTTCTGCTGGTCCTCGGCCATGTGCGAGGCGTGGTCGATCATGGCCGCCAGGGCCGTGCGATCGAAGGGCGGCAGGCGGGCCTCGTCGATGATCCGCCCCAGGCTGTGCAGGTAGTGGCGCACGGAGGAGGCGTCGCGCGGCACGGTGTCCTGCATGTGGGCCTTGAGCTTGAAGAGCTTGGGGAAGCGGTCGTCGATGCCCAGCAGGGCCTCGTAGGCCTCGTCGGTGCCGACCAGGATGACGCGCACCTCCAGGGGCACGGGCTCGGGCTGGATGGTCCGGGCCCGGGCGTGATCCTCGGTGCCGCCGTGGTCCTCCATGCGCGACTTGCCCGAGCGCAGGGCGCGCAGCAGGCCCTCCCAGGCGTCGGGGTTCTGGGAGAGGTCCTCGATGCGCAGCACCAGGAAGCCGCCGTTGGCCCGGTGCAGGGCTCCGGCCTTGATAAGCGTGAAGTCGGTGTACAGGGCGCCCATCTCGGCCTCGCGCTCGATGGAGCCCAGGAGGTTGGCCGGGGTGGGGTGGTCCTCGAAGACGATGGGCGCGCCCTTGGCGGCGCAGTTGTCCACGAAGCGGTTCACGTCGTAGCGGGTGAAGAAATCCTCGGCGGCGGCGGCCTCCAGGCCCGCCAGGGGGCCGCTGGCGGGCTGGGGCCCGGTCTCCTGGGGCAGGAACTGGTCCATGCTCTCCAGGATGTCGTCCCACATGGCCTTGAGCTGCGCGGCAAGGTCCTTGTTGCGCGCATATTTCCTGCGCAGGGGCCGCAGGTGGCGCTCCAGGGCCTCCTTGACCGCGGTGCGCTCCAGAGTCCGCTGGTCCTCGCGGAAGTCGCTCTCCTCCCTGCCCATGCGTCGCAGGTTGCGGCCCATCTCGCTCATGATGGCGTCGCCGCGCTTCTTGAGGGCCTTGCGCAGCTCGGGGTCCAGGCGGTCGTAGTCCTGCTCGGAGACGACCTTGCCCTCCACCAGGGGGTACAGGGTCATGCCGCCCTGCTCGTCCACGTCCAGGTCGAAACCCTCGCGGGTGGCGGTGGATTCCATCTCGCGCAGCAGGGTTTCGCGCTTGTCCTGGAAGCTGCGCACCAGGGTCTCGCGCTTCTTGATGAAGGCCTCCTTCTCCAGAGCCTCGGGAATGTCCTTGCGCAAGGCGGTCAGGGCCTTGGAAAGCTCCTTCTTCAGAGTCTTGCCCCCCCCGGCGGGCAGACGCAGCAGCCGGGGCCGGTCGGGGTCCAGAAAGTTGTGCACGTAGATCAGGTCGCCGGGCTCGGGCATTTTCGCCGCGCGCGGGCGCAGGAAATCCATGGCCATGTAGGTGCGGCCCAGGTTGGGCTCGCCGGCCACGAAAACGTTGAAGCCCGGGTCGTCCACGGTCAGGCCCATTTCCAGGGCCTGCAGGGCCCGGGGCTGGGGCGGACGCACGCGGCTGGAGGGCGGAATCCTCGTGCTGTCGGCATAGGGAATGCGCTCGGGCGCGAACCGGGCGCGCAGCCGGGACGCGGGCAGGGGCTTGCTCTTGGGCATTGGGGATCCTTGTTGGGCCTGTTTGGAAACGTCGAACCCTCCTTGTAATGCCTCGGGCGACGCTTGTCACCACCGCCGGGGAGCGCCGCGGCGGCCAAGGCCCGGAGCACGCCCGGCCTGGCGCCAAGTCGGCACACGACCGTCACGCCACGGCAACGGGCCGGATGTATCCCCAGGCCAACGCGCCCGCACGGGCGGGCGCCAACCCCGTCGGAGGTTGCCGCCATGGACAGGCCCTTTCTGCGCGCCGATCTGCACGTCCACTCCAAACACTCCAAGCGCCCGTCGGAATGGGTGTTGCGCAAGATCGGCGCCGCCGAGAGCTACACCGAGCCCCTGCGGCTCTACGAAACCGCCCGGCGCCGGGGCATGGACCTGGTGACCGTCACCGACCACAACACCCTGGGCGGCAGCCTGGACATCGCCCACCTGCCCGGCACCTTCCTGAGCGAGGAGATCACCACCTACCTGCCCGACAACGGCTGCAAGCTGCACGTGCTGGCCTGGAACCTCACCGAGGCCCAGCACGACGACATCACCCGCGTGCGCGACAACGTGTACGAGCTGGTGGACTACCTGCTGGCCCAGGCCGTGCCCCACGCCCTGGCCCACCCCATGTTCGACATGAACCTGCGCCTGACGCCGGACAGCTTCGAAAAAATGCTGCTGCTGTTCCGCAACTTCGAGCTGAACGGCTCGCGCGACCAGTCGCAGAACGAGGTGCTGCGCGCCATCCTGGCCGGGCTGACCCCGGACGACATGGACTACCTGGCCGAACGCCACGGCCTGGCCCCGCGCATGGCCGAGCCCTGGCGCAAGAACCTGACCAGCGGCAGCGACGACCACTCCGGGCTGAACATCGCCCGCAGCCACACCATGGTCCTCGACGTGAGCGACCCGGCCGACGTGGCGGGCTTCCTGGCGGGGGTGGAGGCCGGGGCGGCCCGGCCCGTGCAGGTGGCGGCCACCCCGGCCACCATGGCCCACAATCTCTATTCCATCGCCTACCAGTTCTACCGCGACCGCTTGGGGCTGGCGCGCTTCCTTTCGCGCGACCTGGTGCTGCGCCATGTGGACCGCGCCCTGACCCTGGAGGAGCCCGCCCCCGGCAACGGGCTGGTGGCCCGATGGCACAGCCTGGTGGGCGGGCTGCGCGCGGCCTCCCTGCGCCGCTCGCGGCCCACGGCCCTGCCCCATGTGGTCCAAAAGGAGGTCCTGGACCTCATCAGCGCCAACCCGGCCCTGACCGCCGGGCTCCAGGGCGGGCGCGACAAGCCCTGGGAGGCCGAACGGGCCTGGTTCGAATTCGTGGACCGCGCCTCGGAAAAGGTGCTGACCCATTTTGCGGACACCATCCTGCGCAGCGTGGCCGACGGCAACCTCTTCGACGTGTTCAAGGCCCTGGGCTCGGCGGGCGCCTCGTACACCCTGCTGGCGCCCTACGTGGTGGCCTACTCGCTGTTCACCAAGGACCGCCGCTTCTGCCGCACGGTGCGCGAGCGATTCGCCGCGCGCAAGGGCCGCGAGACGCCGTCGGCCCCGCTGCTGGTGGCCCATTTCACCGACACCTTCGGCGAGTTGAACGGCACCTCGGCCAGCCTGGCCCGGCAGCTCGACTCCGCCCGGGCCCACGGCCGGGCGCTGACGGTGGTCACCTGCCGCCCGCAGGCCGAGGGCGAAGCCGCCCCCGGGCTGTGCAACTTCGCGCCCATCGGCTCCTTCGAGCTGCCCGACTACCCGGGCCTGGTGCTCAACTATCCGCCGCTGCTCAAGATGATCGACTGGTGCTACCGGCACGGCGCGACGCACATCCACGCCGCCACCCCGGGCCCCGTGGGGCTGGCCGGGCTGGCCGTGGCCCGCGTGCTCGGCCTGCCCCTGCACGCCACCTACCACACCGACTTCCCGGCCTACGCGGGCGCCCTCACGGGCGACGCGGCCATGGAGGAAGGCGCTTGGCGCTACCTGTCGTGGTTCATGGGCCAGTGCGACATGGTGGACGCGCCCTCGGCCCAGGTGGCCGCCGGGCTGGCCGCCCGCGGGGTGGACCGCGCGCGCATCCGCGTGGCGCCCCGGGGGGTGGACGTGGCCCTGTTCCGCCCCGAGCGGCGCAACGGCTTTCTGCGCAAGGGCTTCGGCGTGGCCGACGAAGCCCTGAAGCTGCTCTTCGTGGGCCGCGTGAGCCGCGAGAAGAACCTGCCCATGCTGGCCGGAGTCTTCCGCGAGCTGTGCGCCCGGCGCGGCGGGGCGCACCTGGTGGTGGTCGGCGGCGGGCCGTACCTGGAGGAAATGCGCGCCGAACTGACGGGCTACCCCGCGACCTTCACCGGCCCGCTCTACGGCGAGGAACTGGCCACTGCCTATGCCTCCTCCGACGTGTTCGTCTTCCCCTCGGTACGCGACACCTGCGGCACGGCCGTGCTGGAGGCCCTGGCCTCGGGGTTGCCCGTGGTGGTCACCGACCAGGGCGGCCCGCAGGACCATGTGCAGCCCGGGCGCACGGGGCTGGTGGTGCCCGGCGGCGACCCGCGCCACTTCCTGCGCGCCCTGACCACCCTGGCCGACGACCCCGCGCGCCTGCCCGCCATGGGCCGCGCCGCGCGCGAGTCCGTGCGCCACCGCTCCCTGGACAAGGCCTTCCTGGCCCAGTGGGCGGCCTACGCCGAAACCGCCCTGTCCTAGCCCCGGCCGGGGCCCGGCGTCCGCTTCGCCGCGGCCCCGGGCGCCCCTTCGGCCTCCGTCGCCAAAAAGAAACCTGCCCGCCACACGGGCACCACGCGGGCCCGCTAGCGTGCCCCAACCCTTGGCGGCGGGATGGGCGCCCCTGCGCCCGCTCCCGGGCCGCAACCATCCACCAGGAGAACATCCATGCAGCACGCCCAGGCCCTGGCTCCCTTCGCTTTGGATCTGCCCCTGAACCAGCCCTTCAAGGCGCTGGTCGGCAAGCCGCTGGAAAAGGTGCTCTGCCTGCCGACCCTCAACTCGCTGTACGCGCGCATCGGCGGGCGCGAGGCCGAGGGCTTCCCCGGCCGTGTGCTCGACCTGCTGGGCGTCGCCGTGGACGTGCCCGAGGCCGACCTGGCGCGCATCCCGGCCACGGGCCCGGCGGTGGTGGTGGCCAACCATCCCTTCGGGGCCATCGAGGGCGTGGTGCTGCTCCAGGCGCTGCTGCGCGTGCGGCCCGACGTGAAGATCATGGCCAACTCGCTGCTCTCCCTGGTGCCCGAACTGCGCGGGCACCTCATCGCCGTGGACCCCTTCGGCTCCCGCCAGGCCGCCCGGCGCAACGTCGGGCCCCTCAAGGAGGCCATCCGCTGGGCGCGCGGCGGCGGGCTGCTGGCCGTGTTCCCGGCGGGCGAGGTCGCCTCGCTGCAACTGCGCAAGCGCGCCGTGACCGACCCCGACTGGAGCCCCACCGTGGGCCGCATCATCCGTATTTCCGGCGCCCCGGCCGTGCCCGTGTACTTCGACGGCGCCAACGGCCCGCTGTTCCACCTCATGGGCCTGATCCACCCGCGCCTGCGCACGGCCATGCTCCCGCGCGAGCTGCTCAACAAGCGCAGCCGGACCGTGCGCCTGGGCGTGGGCCGCCCGGTGCCTGCCCAGAAGATGGCCCGCTTCGCCTCCGATGAACAACTGACCCAGTACCTGCGCCTGCGGACCTACGTGCTCGGCCACCGCTGCCGCCGCGACCAGGGGCCCGCGGGCGCCCTGCGCGCCCTGGCCCCGCGCCCGGCGGCCCCGCCCCTGCCCAGGGCCCTGCCCGCTCCGGCCATGGAGCCCGTGGCCCCGCCCTGCGACCGCGCGGCCCTGGCCCGGGAGATCGCCGCCCAGCCCGCGCCCAACGTGCTGCTGGAGCAGGGCGACTACGTCATCGTCTGCGCCCAGGGCCGCTACCTGCCCACGGTGCTGCCCGAGCTGGGACGCCTGCGCGAAATCGCCTTCCGCGAGGTGGGCGAGGGCACGGGCCGCGCCCGCGACCTGGACCGTTACGACGACTACTACCACCACCTCGTGCTCTGGAACCGCGCCGAACGGGAGATCGTCGGCGCCTACCGCCTGGGCCGGGCCGATGTCATCGCCGGGGGCTACGGGCCCGCCGGGCTGTACACCCATTCCCTGTTCGACTACGACCAGCGCTTCCTGGAGCGCATCAGCCCGGCCCTGGAGCTGGGCCGGGCCTTCGTGGTCGCCGGGTACCGCAAGAACTACAATCCGCTGCTGCTGCTGTGGAAGGGCATCGCCGCGTTTGTCTGCCGCGAGCGGCGCTACCGCCTGCTCTTCGGCCCGGTGTCCATCTCCAACGACTACCACCCCTACTCCAAGCTGCTGATGATGCGCTTCCTGCGCGCCAACCACGCCCCCGAGGGCGGGCTGCACAAGCTCATCCGCCCCCGGACGCCCCCGCGCCTGCGCGCCCGGCGCCCCGGCGGCCTGGGCTTTGCGACCATCAACACCGTCTGCCCCGACATCGAGGACCTGGCCTCGGCCATCAGCGACATCGAGGCCGACGGCAAGGGCATCCCCGTGCTGCTGCGCCAGTATCTCAAGCTCGGCGGCACGGTGCTGACCTTCAACCGCGACCCCGACTTCGGCGACGCCATCGACGGGCTGATGCTCGTGGACCTGGCGCACACCCCGGCCAAGACCCTGGAGCGTTTCATGGGCCGCGACGAGGCGGCCATGTTCCTGTCAACCCACGGCCGGTAAAGGCTGATAAGCATTTCGCACGCAAAGGGCCCGGCCTCCTGGGAGGCCGGGCCCTTGTGCGTCGCGGCCGCAGGCCTCAGGCGCGCGCGGCGCCCTTGTCCTGCCCCTTGGGCGCCAGAACCAGGATCGGCTCGCGCAGGCCCAAAGCCTTGGGGAAGGCCGCCAGCCGCGCCAGGGAAGCCGCGCTGAGGCGCTGCCCGCGCAGCAGGAGCTTCACGCCCTCGGCGTTCACCAGATCCTCGGCCATGACCATGCCCTCGCGCAGTTCGGCCAGCCCCACCTTGCGCACGGGCACGGGCTCGGCCTTGCGCGTCACGCGCAGCATGGCGTCCACCACGGTCTGGTCGTAGGCCTTGGCCTTGCCGCGCATGGATTCCAGAATCTTCACCGCGTCGGCGCCCCGGTTTTCCAGCCGGTCCACGTCCAGGGCGATTTTGATGATGCGCGACTCGAGGGGCTGGCCGTCATGCAGGGGGGCGCTCTGGTGGCGGATGATGCGCGCCACGGGCACCAGGGTGTCGATGTTGTTCAGCAGGTTGGCGGCGATGCTCGGATGCATGCCGAAAATCTGCTGCTCCTCGGGGCTCAGGGGCTGGCCGGTGTTCATCTTGGTCACGATCTCCCCGGGCAGGGCCAGGCAGCCCACGTGGGAGAGGGTCACGGCCAGCTCCAGGCGCGACATGGGCTGCACGCCGAGCAGCCGCCCCGTGGCCAGCACGCGCTCGCGGATGCGCCGCGAATAGTCCAGTGCCTCGGGAGTGACCAATTCCATGATGTCCACCAGGATCTTGACCCCGCCCAGCAGGCGCTGGCGCGCGCCCTTGCGCTCCTGCACGTCGGCGGCGTGGGCGCGCAGGGCCTCGGCCAGATGGCCCGCAAGCTCCTTGAGCGGGCAGGGCCGGGCCACGTAGCGCCAGACGCGGCCGCGGTTGATGGCCGCCACGGCGTCGGCCAGGACGCCGCTGGCCGTGAGCACCATGCGGACGGTGCTCGGGGAATGCTGCTGCATCTCCTCAAGCAGGGCGAAGGCGTCGGCGCCGTCCAGGCCGAGTTCCAGCACCACCACGGCCACCCCGTGCTTGCCTTGCAGCAGGCGCCGGGCCTGATCGTACCCCGTGCAGTGGGCCAGGCGCACGCCCTCGGGCAGGCCCTGGGCCAGGGGCGCCGAGGCGGCGGGGTCGTGGTCGATGAACAGGAGGATGGCTTGGCTCATGGTCTGGCTGCTCCCGGCACCTAGTCGATGATGATCTTGCGCGAGTCGGCGTCGCGTCGGAAGCGCGAGGCCTCCATGTCGGCGGTCACGCTCAGGCGCTTGCCCATGATGACCACCTCCACCCCGCTGAAGACCCGCCGCAGGGCCTGCACGCGCAGCGCGGCCAGCCGCTCGCGCAAAACGTGGCGCGCCTCCAGGATCTGCACGTCCAGAGCCCGGATTTCGCCCTGAAGCCGACCCCGGGCCTTGATCAGTTCGACCAGGATGCGCCGGTCCTCCTCCGGGGCGGCCATGAGCGCCGTCATGGGCTCCTCGGAGCCCAGGGCCGTGTCCATGCGCTCCAGTTCCTCGGTCAGCCCGGCGCGCTGGTCGATAAGCTCCTGTTCCTCGCGGTTGGCCGGGCGGATTTCCACGATGGTCGCGCCGCGGGCCTCGTTGCCGAGGATATGGGCCGTGATGTTGCCGCCGCTGATGATGTGCCCGCCGCGGATGATGCCCCGGGCGCCGACCACGCTCACGTCGCCGCCGGCGACGATCTTGCTGTGGGTGATTTCCAGTTGCGCGACGACATCGCCCCCGGCCTGGACCTCGGCATTCTGGAAAAACTTGGCGGCCACGTTTCCTGCGGCGACGATGCGGTTGCGCCCGCTCATGAGCACCCCGCCCGAGACCACCAGCCCGCCCGCCGTGATGTCCGCATCCTCGATGAGCCCCTCGACGATCACGTCGCCCTGGGCCTCGATGACGCAGCCGCTACGCACGGCGCCCTTGACGTGCACCCCGCCCTGGCGGGCGCGGATGTTGCCAGTGGCCAGATCCACGTCGCCGTTGATCTCCAGCAGTTCGGAGACTTCCAGAGTGTCGTTGCGGAAATGGAAGATACCCTTGATGGCGGCGGTGAACAGGGTCACGCCGTCCCTGCCCTGGGCGGCCTCCACGTTCTTGCCGATGCGGACCTTGGCCTCCCTGGGCTCGCGGGGCGGCACGGCCTCGCCCAGAATGTCGAACCCCGGGGTGCCCGGCACGGGCGGATGCAGCTCGGCCAGCGCGTCGCCCTGGTTCACGAAGCGCAGGCCGCCGCGCTCGCGGTAGTCCATGGAGCCGTCCTCGCGCAGGGTGCCCACGCGCTGCTCCTGGCGCAGCAGCAGGTTCAGGCGCCCGTCGATGCCGGGCTCGGGGAACAGGCCTCGCAGCAAGGCCACGAACACGAACCCCCCGGCCTTGCGCGACTGCTCCAGGGCCTCGCGCAGGGGCTGGGGGTCCAGGTCGAGATTCGCCAGCAGCGGCGGCAGGCTCTCGCGCAGGCGCTCTTCCGTGACCTCCTGGCCCAGGCAATCCTGGGCGTCGACCTCCAGGGTCAGGAGCATGCGGTCTTCGGAGATGTTCCAGGTCGGCGCGAAGCGGATGCCGTCTTCGGCAAGGAAGACCTTGCCCCAGACCTTGGCGCGCAGCTCGCCCCGGGCGGCATCGAAGGCCAGGCCCTCGTGATGGGTGGACACGGGCGGATAGGGCAATTCGCCCAGCCCCTCGGCGGCGCGCATCTCCTCCTCGGGCGCCAGGGTGCCGAAGACCGTGCCCGGAGGCACGGGCCGGGCGAGATCGTATTCCGTGCGCAGCAGATGCGGGAGCAGGGTGTTGTCCATGCGCGTTCCCGTGGTGGCCGCCGGGCTCCCGGCCCCGGCGGCCGGTGACAACGGACGGTATCCGTCAGCCTATCACAAGCCCGGACCCGCCAGCAACGGCCAATGCGCGCAGAGTGTCCCTACAGGTCGTATTTCTTGAGCTTGTACTGCAACAGGGACTTGGAGATGCCCAGGGCCTCGGCGGCCTTGACCTTGACGAAGTCGTTGCGCGCCAGGGCGCGGCGCAGCAGGGCGGCCTCGATCTTCTCCAGGGTGTCGGCCAGGTTCAGCCGCGCGGGCAGCAGGTCCACCGCGGACTTGAACTGCGCGTCCTCGTCGCGCACTTCGGGGGGCAGGTCGTCCACGCCGATGGTCGTGCCCGCCGCGAGCACGGTGCAGCGCTCGATGACGTTCTGGAGCTGGCGGACGTTGCCCGGCCAGTCGTAGGCGTTCAGGTAGTCCAGGGCCTCGGGGGAGAAGCCGGTGACGCGGCTCTGGTTCTCGCGCACGTACTTTTCCAGGAAGTGGGCCGCGAGCATGGGAATGTCCTCGCGGCGCTCGCGCAGGGGCGGCATCTGGATGGCCACCACGTTCAGGCGGTAGAACAGGTCCTCGCGGAAGTCGCCCCGGTCCACGGCGGCGCGCAGGTCCACATTGGTCGCCGCCACGATGCGGATGTCGACCTCGATCTCCTTGGTGCCGCCCACGCGCTCGAAGCGCCGCTCCTGGAGCACGCGCAGCAGCTTGACCTGGAGGTCCGGGCCCAGTTCGCCGATCTCGTCCAGGAACAGGGTGCCCCCCGAGGCCAACTCGAAGCGGCCCCGGCGGCTGGCCACGGCCCCGGTGAAGGAGCCCTTCTCGTGGCCGAACAGTTCGGACTCCAGCACCCCGGGGTTCAGGGCCATGCAGTTCACGGACACGAAGGGGGCGTCCTTGCGCGGCGAGGCGAAATGGATGGCCCGGGCCACCAGCTCCTTGCCCGTGCCCGACTCGCCCTGGATGAGCACCGTGGAGCGGCTGGGCGCCGCCTTGTCGACCATCTCCAGCACCGAGCGCATGGCTTTGGAGCGGCCGATGATGTTGTGCAGGCCGTAGCGGTCCTCCAAATTCTCGCGCAGCAGGCGGTACTGGCGGCGCATGCGGGCCATTTCCACGGCCTTGGACAGGGACAGCAGCAACTGCTCGTTGGAGAACGGCTTGGTCACGTAGTCGAAGGCGCCCAGGCGCATGGCCTCCACGGCGGACTCGATGCTGCCGAAGGCGGTCATGATCAGCACCGGGATGTGCGGGTAGTTGGCGTGGACGTGCTCCAGCACGTCCTGCCCCGTGAGCTTGGGCATTTTCATGTCCGTGACGACCACGTCCACCTCGGACTCCTCAAGGTAGGCCAGACCCAGTTCGGGGTCGTGCAGCGCGGTGACGGAATACCCGGCGTCGGTCAGCAGGGCGTCGAGGATGAGCAGGTAGTTGCGCTCGTCGTCAAGAACCAGGATGTTGCTCGGCATGGGCTGCCTCCTCGTCGGCGGGGAAGGTGATGGTGACCTGCGCGCCGCCCCCCGGGGCATTGGCGAAGTCGAGCCCCGCCCCGTGGCTGGTCAGAATGTTGGCCACGATGGCCAGACCCAGGCCGGTGCCGCTGTCCTTGGTGGTGAAGAACGGGTCCGCCAGCCGGGCGGCCACCTCCTGGCTGAAGCCCGGCCCCGTGTCCATGAAGCGCAGGGCCACCGCGCCGTCCTCGACGCCGCCCCGGATGGTCAGCACGCCGCCGCCCTCCATGGCCTGCATGGCGTTGACCATGATGTTGTACATGGCGCGGTAGAGCAGGTCCTTGTCGCCGGTGACGCGCAGGGCCTCGGGGTAGTCGCGGGCCAGGGTCACGCCCTTGCCGGTGAACTCGTGCTCCAGGAAAGTGCAGGCCTGGTCCAGCAGCAGCGCCAGGTCCACGTCCTCGCGGCGGGGCTTCTTGGGCCGGGCGTAATCCAGGAAGTCGGTGACCGTCTGCGACAGGCGGCGGATCTCGTCGAACATGACCTGGAGCAGGGTCACCCGGGGGCTGTTCTCGGCCCGGGCCTTCTTGAGCAGCATCTCGGCGCTGGACTGGATGATGCCCAGCGGGTTGCGGATCTCGTGGGCGATGCCCGCCACCACGCGGCCCATGCTGGCCAGCCGCTCGGCCTGGAGCAGCTCGCGCTCCAGCTTCTGGGTGCGCTCCATGCGTTGCAGGTTCATGGCGTCGGCCCGGCGGATGAACAGCAAAAGCAGCAGAAACAGGAAAAACGACGAGGTGAAGGAGATGGCGATGATGACCCACTGGAAATTGATGGCCGCGCGGTAGTCGTCGGTAATGTCCTGGGAGAATTCCAGGATGCCCATGGGCTGGCCGCTGGGCCCGCCGGGATACAGGCTGCGTTCGGTCTTCAGGGGATAGACCGTGCGCATGACCACGCTCTCGGGTTCCAGGTCGAAGCGCAGCATGGCCCACCAGGGCGAAACGTTGGTCACGATCTCGAAGTTGTGGGCGAAGGCCTGGGTGGCCCGCTTCACCGCGCCGCTGGCCAGGTCCCTCGCCCCGGCCTGGGTGGCGTTGGTGGAATAGGACACGACCCCGTCCAGGTCGTAGATGCGCAGCTCCATGACATGCTGGCCGTGGATGGTCTCGCGGATGACCATGTCGAGCTGCTGGTACTGCTCGTCCTGCTGCAACTCGATGCGCCCGAAACGCAGCAGGGTGGGCACGGTGTAGCGCTGGAAGATCTGGTGATTCAGGTTCTCGGCCAGCAGCAGGGCGAACTCGCGCTGCTTGGCCAGCAGCGTTTCGCGCGCGGAATTGGCCAGCACCGCCGACATCAGGATGCTGGTGGCCATGATGAGCACCAGCGAGCCCCACGAAAGGAAGCGCGCCAGCTTGAAGGGGCGGGCGGCATCCGGCGCGAAGGGCGCGAAAGGCGAGAGGGGTTTCATGGGCTGCGCTGGCCTCCCGGCGGCCTAGGGCACGATGACCCCGGCGACCTTGTCCAGAGCCTCGACCAGGGTCCTGTCGTCCACGGCGTAGGAGAAACGCACGCAGCGGTCGTCGCCGAAGGCCGCGCCGGGCACGGCGGCAACCCCGGCCTCCTCCAGCAGCACGGTGCACATGGCCGTGGAGTCGGGCATGCGCCGGGTATACAGCGCGCTCACGTCGGGGAACACGTAGAACGCCCCGTCGGGCCGCGGGCAGACCACCCCGGGCCAGGACGACACCATGGAATGGGCCAGCTCGCGGCGGCGCGCAAAGGCTTCGCACATGGTGTTCATGAAATCCGTGGGCCCGGTGAGGGCGGCCACGGCGGCCTTTTGGGCGATGGAGCAGATGTTGGACGTGCTCTGGCCCTGAATCTTGGTCATGGCCTTGATGAGGTCCGGGTGGGCCAGGACGAAGCCCACGCGCCAGCCGGTCATGGCGAAGCTCTTGGACAGGCCGTTGACCACGGCCACATGCTCGGGGTGGCGCTCCCAGAAGGGCGCCAGGCTCACGGGCCGGGCCGGGGCGTAGACCAGCCGGTCGTAGATTTCGTCGGCCAGAATGAACACATCGCGGCCCACGGCCCACTCGGCCAGGGCCGTCAGCTCGGCGGCGGTGTAGTGCACGCCCGTGGGGTTGGAAGGCGAGTTGAGCAGCAGCATGCGCGTGCGCGGGGTCCAGGCGGCGTCCAGGGCCCCGGGGGTGATCTTGAAGCCCTCTTCCGCCCCGGCGGGCACCACCACGGGCTCGGCCCCGGCCAGTTGGACCATGGCCGGGTAGCTCACCCAGTAGGGCCCGGGGATGAGCACCTCGTCCCCGGGGTCGAGCATGGCCTGCATGACGTTGAACAGCGCCTGCTTGCCGCCGTTGCTGACCATGGTGTGCTCCATGGCGGCGGCGGTGCCGTAATAGGAGTTGAAATAGCCGGCCACGGCCTCGCGCAGCTCGGGGATGCCGGGCACCTGGGTGTAGCGGGTGAAGCCCTCGTCCAGGGCGGCCTTGGCGGCCTCGCGGATATGCGCCGGGGTGCCGAAGTCCGGCTCGCCCACGGAGAGGCTGACGATGCTGCGGCCCTGGGCGCGCAGGTCCATGGCCTTGGCCGAGATGGCCAGGGTTGCCGACGGCTTCACTTGCTGGAGTTTCTTGGCGATCTGCATGTCCGCTCTCGAAAAGGGTGGGGATGGGTGAACGCGGCCCGGGGCGCGCATTGCCCGCCCGCCGTCCGATGCGTCCCTCTTAGGGCAATTCCCGCCGAAGGTAAATGGCCGCCGGGCGGGGCCGCGGGAACTATTGAGTTCCCCCCCGCTTTGCCGTACCGTTTCCGCCAGCCACCTCAACCGGCCCGGTCGTCATGTTCCAGCCCGCACCCCTGCCGCTGTCCCCGTTTTCCGCGCGCACGCCCGGCGACGAGCTCCTGCGCCTGCGGGCCCACCTCGAGGCCCATTGCGACATGACCCTGCTGGAAACCGTTCCGGCCATGGTCCTGCTGCTCGACTCGCGGCGCCAGGTGCTCCACGCCAACGCCGCCCTGCTGGAATACGCCGGGAAGCGGGGCGCGCCCCTGCCCATGGTCCAGGCGCTGGGCCTGCGCCCCGGCGAGCTGTTCGGCTGCGTGCACGCCGCCGAGGCCGCCGACGGCTGCGGCGCGACCTGGGCCTGCGGGCAGTGCGGCGTGCTCCGGACCCTGCGCGGGGCGGCGGCGGGTACGATGGCCGAGGACGAAGGCCGCGTGCTGCGCCGCCGGGACGGCCGGCTGGCAGCCGTGACCATCGCCACCCGCGCCGTGGCCATGGACTTCGGCGGGCGCCCCTTCTTCCTGCTCTACCTCCAGGACGTGCGCGACCGGCACACCAGCAAGATCATGGAAAGCCTGTTCCTGCACGATGCCCTCAATGCGCTGAACGGCGTGGTCGGCGCCGCCGGGATGCTGCACGACGAGCTGCGCGGCGACCAGCACGAGCTGGCGGGCATGGTTCTCGAACGCGCCGGGCACCTGGAGCACGAAATCCGCTCCTACCGCATGCTCCTGGACGCGGAAAGGGCCGAACTGGAACTGCACCCCGAGGACGTGGACCCCGCAGCGCTCTGCTCGACCCTGGCGCGGCTGTTCACGCCCCAGGCCCAGGCCGCCGGAGTGCGCCTGGCCTGCGCGCCGGGCCCGAATGCCCGCCTGCGCACCGACAAGGGCATCCTGCTGCGCGTGCTCGAAAACCTGCTCAAGAACGCCGTGGAGGCCTCGCCCCGGGGCGGCACGGTGACGCTGGGTCACGAATCCCGAGGCGCCGGGGTCCGCTTTTTCGTGAGCAACGAGTCGGTGATGCCCGCCGAGGTCCAGGGCCAGGTCTTCCAGCGCTTCTTCTCCACCAAGGGCCCCGGGCGCGGCCTGGGCACCTACGGCGTGCGGCTGCTCACGGAAAACTGCCTGCGCGGCGAGGTGGACTTCAGCTCCGAGCCGGGCCAGGGCACGGTGTTCCACGTGCAACTGCCGGAGACCCTGGACCCCGGCGGGCCGCCCCCGGCGTGAGCGGCCCCCTGCTGCCCTTCCCGCCCGGCTGCATCGAGGCGGCCTTCGTGCGCCGGGTCAAGCGCTTCAGCGTGGAAACCCGGGGCCCGGAAGGCGCCGCCGTCTGGGCGCACACCAACAACTCCGGCTCCATGCTCGGGCTGCTGCGCCCCGGCGCGCCCACCCTGCTCTCCCCGGCCCCCGGCGCCGCGCGCAAGCTCAAATGGACCCTGGAGACCATCGACCTCCACGGCATCCGCGTGGGCGTGAACACCCTGACGCCCAACCGCCTGCTGCGCGCGGCACACCTGGCCGGACGCCTCGCGGCCACCCGGGGCTACACCAGCCTGCGCCCCGAGGCCGTGGTCGGCGAATCGCGCCTGGACGCGCGCCTGGACGGCCCGGCAGGCACCCTCTACGTGGAAGCCAAGAACGTGACCCTGGTCGAGGACGGAGTGGCGGCCTTTCCCGACGCACCCACCACACGCGGACAAAAACACATGCGCGAACTGATGGCCCTGGCGGCCCAAGGCGTGCGCGTCGCCCTGTTCTGCCTGGTGCAGCGCGCCGACGGCGCCTGCTTCGGCCCGGCGGACTACGTCGACCCCGACTACGCCGCCCTGTTCTGGCAGGCCGTGGACGCGGGCGTGGAAATCTGGGCCCACCGGGGCGTGGTCACCACCCAGGGCATCGACCTCGGCCCGCCCCTGCCCCTGGCACCGCGTTAGGCCCCGGGCTCCTCACCCGGCGCGGGGCGGAAACCTGGGGACGGTGCATACTTCCGGGGATTGATCAGCCTCCGGCGGCTCAAGGGGCACGCCCCTTGAGAATCCCGCATTGGGAGGGCGCGGCGGCGCGCCGCCACGCCCCCTGAATGGGATTCTTAAGGGCGACAGCCCTTAAGCCGCCGGAGGCTCATCAACCCGAAGGAGACGCGCCCCGTCCCCAGGCTTCCGCCCCCGCACCAGGCGAGGCGCCGGGCGGCTACAGGGTTCCGGCGGTCAGGGTCATGCTGCCCAGGGGCATGAAGGTGGTGGCCTGGCGCATGGTCAGGTGCAGGCTTTCTCCGGGGCCCAGCTCGAACCCGCTGCCCCACGGGGCCAGGTTATCGCTGGTGGTGGCCAGGATTTTTTCGCGCGGGCCGTTGCTCCAGACATCGAGCAGGCGGTAGCGGCCCAGCGGCAGGGTCGCGCTGCTTCCGGCCAGCCAGGGGACCACGATCTCGCCCGACGGCCCTTCCAGGCGCAGGGCGTGGATTTCCCGGGGCAGGACGCGCAGGGCGAACTCCGAGCGCCGCATGCCGGGCGTTTCGCGGACCACCCGGCAGAGCATGCCGCCGCCCCCGGATTTTTCCAGGTAGCGGCCGATGAAGGTGCCCGTGTCGAGGATGATTTCCTGCCCGGCGTCCTGGCCGTCGTTGCCCCAGGGCTGGCTGACGTAGCCCTTGAGGTTCAGGATTTCCGTTTCCGGGCTCGTGGTGCCCCAGACGCCGTCCAGCACCAGTTGATCGCCCTCCAGGGCGTCCAGGGTGCCGCCTTCCGGCGCAAAGCGCAGTTCCCCGTTGATCCAGCAGGCGAAAAGCACGCCGCCCGTGGCCCGGGGGCCCCGGCCTTCCTGCCAGTCCACGCGTACGCTGCCCACGCGCGCGCCGTCGGCCAGCACGTCCAGCCGGGGGATGGGGGTCAGGGCCAGACGCGGCGCGCCGACGAGGTTCTGCTCGGGCCGGTCGGGGGCGACCACGGCGGGCACGGCTTCGCAGGGCGATCCGCCGCGTTCGGCGCGGGCCTCGATGCGGCTGCCCGGGCCCAGGGCCACGACGCTCTCGCCGTTCAGGCCCAGGTGCTGACCGTTGACCACCACCGACAGCGCTCCCGCGCGCTCGACCTCCGCCTCGCTGAACTGTGGCTCGTCCACGAGCACGCCGTACTGGGCCAGGGTCAGGCAGGTGGCGCGCACCTGCTGGCGGACCTTCCAGCCGAGTTGGCTGATGTTCTTGCTGACCTCGATGGCCAGGGCCGGGATGCCCGCCTCGGACAGGGCGTGGTAGGTCAGCGATTTGCGCTGCTCGGGGTGCGTAGTGCGCGTGGAGAACGTGTCGGTGTTGAACAGCCGGAACTGCCAGGCCGGGACGATGGAGGTGTTGAGCTGGTCGAGCACCGAGGTGGCCACCTGGGCCAGATTGATGCGTCCGGCGTACAACGGCGTGTCGATGATGATGGATTGCCCGTAGCGCCCGGGGTTGCGCAGTCCGTCCACGTAGGTCGGATGGTAGAAGCCCGAGCCCTCGTGCAGGTGGATGAAGGCGTCGGAACGGCGCAGCAGAAAGCGGATGGCCCGGGCCAGCCGGTCCTCGAAGAAGTCGTTGTAGTCCTGGTCGAAGCGGCGGTTGAGGTCCACGTTGATCTGGCGTTTCTTGGCCAGCACCGTGGGCACGTTGGCCCGGGGGATGACGATGAGCCCGCCCTTGCGGACCTTGGCCCGGGTAAGAATCTGCGCGGCCAGATAGCCGGAGACCTCGTCGCCCTGAATGCCGCCCTGGACCATGACCGTGGGCCCGGGCTCGGCGCCTCGCAGGTGGTAGACTTCCAGGGGATACTGGGTGCCCGCGAACAGCGTGAACCGCTCGGGCAGGCCGGTCGCCCGCGCGGGCCCGGCCGATGTCGCCAGCGCCAGGGCCGCCAGCAGGCTAAGACAGAATCCGCGCCAGGGGATAGATATCACTGAAGATGACCTGCCCTTCGTTGTTCTTGATGACCAGGCGCAGGCCGAAGACCTCGCCCCGGGTCAGCCCGGCGGGCAGCCCGAAGGAGGTGGCAATCTGCTTGAAGCGCTGGATCTGGAAGACCAGGTCGCTCTGGTTGAGCTGGGGCTGCTTGTCCTTGCCGTCGTTGGTGACCACGGCCAGGGAGGCGCTGCCCGCGATGGCGTCCTCGGTCTGGAGGTTGTTCAGATTGAAGACCACCTGGATATGCCGTTCGCCGTTGATGCGCGCCTGCATGTTGTCCACGCGCACCTGCTGCATGTCGGTGCGGGTGAAGATACGCGAAAGGTCCACCGGGGGCTGGGGCGGGGCCGGGGGCGTCTTGGCGGTGTCGGGGGTGGCCTGGTCCGAGGGTTCCTTGGCCGCGTTCGACTTGAGAATCTGCTCGATGTTCTTCAACCGCTCCAGCTCGATGTGCAATTCGCGCAATTCACGCTGGGAGGCGGCCTGGTCCTCGCGCAGGACCCGGTTCTCCTTCCAGAAGGTCAGGCCGAAGTACCCGCCCGCGCCGGCGACGGCCAGCAGCACCAGCAGGAAATACAGCGCCAGCTTGAGCCAGAGCGGGGAAACCCGATAGCGGCGCACGGGCGTGTTGTCGCGCATCATCAGGACGTTGTACTTGGCCTTGGAGCTCATCTACAGGGGCCTCCAGTCTTCACGAAGAATCTTCCATCCGGCGCCTTTGGGCACCATGAGCAGGGTCTTGGTCCCCTTGTCCTCGTAGCCGTTCTGGGCCGCGTAGGTCTGCCCGAAGGTCACTTCCACGCCCTCGGGCACCAGGGCGTAGCGCTGGGAACCGAAGACCACGCGCCGGGGCGGGGCCACGGGCCAGATCTGTTCCTTGTGCTCGCGGATGGCCTGTTCCCCCACGCGGTCGCCCTGGACGGCGCCGGGCGCGAAGCAGTTCATGTAGCCCTTCACGTCCGCGCGTTCCCAGGCCTTGCGCCACTTGTCGAGGATCGGGGCGATCTCGGCCTTGGAGCGGGCCAGGAAGGCGTCGTCCAGGGTCACGCCGGTGCGCTCCCATTCGCGGCCCACGATGCGCAGCGCGCCCTTGGGCCCGCGCATCCAATACAGGCGGCTGATGCCCTCGGACACCAGGACCGGGGAGCGGTAGTACTGCCGGAAATAGGTGACCACGTAGTCCGGCCCGGCCAGGGCGCGCACATCGTGGGCCATGACGCGAATCCACGGATAGCGCTCGAACAGGCTGCGCTTCTGGGCCACGAAGCGCGAAAAGTCGCCCTCGCCCTCCTCGGTGTAGGACTTGGGGTCGTAGAATCCGAAAAAGTCCTCGGAACCCGTCTCCCAGGCCCGGGCCCATTTCTCCACAAGGGCCACGGCCTCTTCCATGTCGCGCGTGGCGGCGGGGTCCGCGTCCGTGCGGCGGATCTCCATCTCGCTGGAGATGACCACCGGGGTACCGGGGGGCATGGTCTGGCCAAGGGCCTTGAGGTCCGGAGTATTCATGGCCACGCAGCCGCGCGTGTCGCGCGGAACGAGGTTCTTGCCCCGGCCGTGGATCCAGATGCCGTACCCGGTCTTGCCCTTGAGGCGGTCCACCGGGTTCGGGTAGTTCAGCGGGTAGGCCAGGTTGCCGTAGAGCGTCCAGTCCAGGGGCCGGGCCATGCGCTCATCGACGAAGTACACGCCCTCGGGGGTGCGCAGGTCGCCCATGGACTGCTTGTCTCCGCTGCCCTGCCCCGTGGTGCAGGGAAAGCTCAAGAGCTCCGCCAACGGGCTTTGCCGCCCGTAGAGGTGCAGTTTCTGGGCCGCCTTGTCCACCACCACGAACTTGGGTGGCAGGCTGGAGTGATCGACGATGTTCGCCTTCCACCCCTGACCGATGGCCGGGCCCGCCCAGAACAGGCAGGCGCACAGAGCAGCGAGGATTCGGACCCTTCTCACAACGCTCCTACTTGAATGTCGCCCAGGTGAGTTCGACACGCCCGGCGGGGCCGGCAATGATCAGCGCCAAGGGCCCGGGAGGCACGTCCTGGAAGCGCAGCGTGTAGAAGCTGCGCCAGGGCGTGGCGTACGGGAAGAACGCGGCCAGCTTTTCCTGCGGCCAGAAGTCCCTCTCCATGGGCCTGATTTCCTGGGGGTATAACGTGTTTTCTCCGGAAAGGGCAAACACCTTGAAGCGTTCGCCCCGCAGGGAGAGCTTGTCTGCGCCGCCGGCGGGCGCGGCCAGGGCCAGAACGATTTCCAGCCCCCGCCCGGCGGCGGCGTGCTGGTCGGCCAGGGTCCGGGCGGCTTCGTCGCCGGTCTGGCCGTACAACTCGGCGTACTTGTCGGCAAAGGCTCTGCGCCAGTCGGCGGACTTGAGGGTCGCCGCGGCGGAGAACGCCAGGTTCACCCCGTCGTAGGCCGCACCCGAACGCGTCCAGCGCCGGGTGGTCTGCACATAGGGGTCGGTCATGTCCGGCCACAGCAGGGTGGCCGCCTCGCGCGGGGTGCTCTGGCAGCCCGGGGCCGCCAGGGCCAGGGCCAGGGCCAGAACGAAAAGGATGCTACTGGGCCGCCGCATGGAGCAATTCACTCCTGGTGAAGATGGAGGTCAACTTATACCCGGCCCGGGCCAGGTTGTCGCGCCCGCCTTCCTCGCGGTCGAGCACGCACAGCACGCCGACCACGTCCAGCCCCTCGGCGCGCACGCGCTCCAGGGCCGTGAGCAGCGTCCCGCCGGTGGTCACCACGTCCTCCAGCAGCACGACCTTGTCGCCGGGGGCGAAGTTGGCCATGCCTTCAAGGTACTGGTTGGTGCCGTGGCCCTTGGGCTGCTTGCGCACGATGAACCCGGGCAGGGGCCGGCCCTCGATATGCGAGACCACCGTCACGGCGCTGACCAACGGGTCCGCGCCCAGGGTCATGCCCCCTACGCCTTTGATAGCATAGTCCTGCAGAAGTTCAAGAAACAACCGCCCCAGCAGCCAGGCTCCCTCGGGGTGCAGGGCCGTCTGTTTGCAGTCGAAGTAGTAGTCGCTCTTACGGCCCGAGGTCAGGGTGAAGTCGCCTTCCCGGTAGGATTTTCCCTTGAGCAGCCGGGCCAGGTCGCGGCGCAGGTCCTGCATTTCAGCTCCCGAAGACGCGGTTGAAGATCATGTCCTCGTGTCGCAGGTAATACCCGGAGTCGAAGACCTCGTCCAGTTTCCCTGCGGGCAGCAGCCGTGCGATGTCCGCGTCGGCCCGGGCCTGCTCGGGGAATTGCAGCCCCTGCTCCCAGCAGCGCATGGCCACGCGCTGAACCATCTCGTAGGCCTGCTGGCGGCCGAGGTCGGTTTCCTCCAGCAGGGCCATGAGCACCCGCTGGGAGTAGAACAGCCCGCAGGAGCCCTTGAGGTTGCGCTCGATGTTGGCCGGGATGACCCGCAACCGCCGCAGGACGCCATTCAGCCGCGAAAGCACGTAGTCGGCCAGGATGGTGCTGTCGGGCATGATCACGCGCTCCACGGAGCTGTGGCTGATGTCGCGCTCGTGCCACAGGGCCTGGTTCTCCATGGCCGCCACGGCATTGGTGCGCAACAGGCGCGACAGGCCCGTCAGATTCTCGGCGGAGATGGGGTTGCGCTTGTGGGGCATGGCGCTGGAGCCCTTCTGGCCCTCGGCGAAGCCTTCCTCCACCTCCAGCACCTCGGTGCGCTGCAGGTGGCGCAGCTCGACGCACAGCCGCTCCACGCCTCCGGCCAGCACGGCCAGGGCGGTGAAGAAGGCCGCGTGGCGGTCGCGCTGGATGATCTGGGTCGAGATGGGGTCCACCTCCAGGCCCAGGATTTCGCAGGCCAGGCGCTCGACCTCGGGGTTCAGGTGGGCGTAGGTGCCCACGGCGCCGGAAATCTTGCCCACGCGCACGCCCTGCCGGGCGGCGGCGAAGCGCTCCTTGTGGCGGCTCATCTCGGCGTAGAACCCGGCCAGCTTCAGGCCGTAGCTGGTGGGCTCGGCGTGGATGCCGTGGGTGCGGCCCATGCACAGCAGGCCCTTGTGGCGGTGGGCCATTTCCTTGAGCGTTTCCAGCAGTTCGTCCAGGCTGCGGGCGATGATGCGCGCGGCGCGGTCGAGCAGCACGCCGTTGGCGGTGTCCACGATGTCCGAGGACGTGCATCCCAGGTGGATGAAGCGCGCGGCGGGGCCGACCTTCTCCTCCACCGCCGTGAGGAAGGCGATCACGTCGTGGCGGGTGCGCTCCTCGATCTCCAGGATGCGCGGCAGGTCGAAATCGGCCTTGGCGCGGATCTCGGCCATTTCGGCGGCGGGGATGACGCCCAGGCGTGTCCAGGCCTCGCAGACGGCCAGTTCCACTTCCAGCCAGACCCGGAAACGGTTTTCCAGGGTCCACAGGCTGCCCATTTCGGGGCGGGTGTAGCGGTCGATCATGGGGATTGTATCCAGGGCTGCGGTTGGGGTGGACCGGGGGGGCCGGTGTCCAAAAAAAAGGCAGCCGTGGCTGCCTGTTGCCGCTACGGCTGCGCGGCTGCTCCATCCGACTTGGCGACTTTGGCCTGCGCCTTGGGGGGCGAGGCGGGGGCGCTGTCGGCCTTGGCGGTCTTGGCGGGCTTGTCCGCCACTCCCGGCGCGTCCGCCTTCGCCGCCGCGCCGTTGCCGTTGCCGCCCTCGGTGTCGGCCTTGGCGCTGCCGTGGCTGGAGCGGCCGTTGGCGTAGTCGGTCACGTACCAGCCCGTGCCTTTGAGCACGAAGGACGTGTTGGAGATGATGCGCTGGGATTCACAGCCGCACACCGGGCAGGGCACGGTGTGCTCGGCGTGGTCGCGCTGCCACTCCTCGAAAATCTGTTCGCATTCGTTGCAGCGGTACTCGTAGATAGGCATTGATATCACCCCTTCTGCGGCAAGTTTTCCGGGCTGTCGGATAAGCATGTCGCACAAGGCTGTCAACTGGCGCGGGTCCATGTGGGCCGCGGCTTGCGCGGCGGCGGCCCGCCCTGCGCCCCGGGCGGGCCGTCCCGGCTCGGGCCGGGAATACCCTATCTGCCCGCGCCGGCCTTGGCTTCGCGGATGCGCTCCTTGCGGGCTTCCTTCCTGCGCTTGCGGCGGCGGTCCAGCTCTTTCTTGCGCTCGTGCTTCTTGTGGGCCATTATGCGTACCTCCGAAAAGATGGGTGTTTGGCGAAACGGGCCAAAAGAGTCTGTCTAGCCGCAAACAGCGCGCTTGTAAAGCCCGGCCTAGCGGCGCTCCTCCTGGCGGGCCATGTATCCGGCCAACCCGGCCAGGATGAAATAATTCTTGTTCACGCCCAGGACGTATTCGACCGTCTCGCGGCCGATGCTCCGGGCGGCCAGATGCTCCACGGCGCCGAACCAGCGGTCGGGGTCCAGGCCGTGGTCCGGGGCCTCGCGGCGCAGTTGCTGGATGCGCGTGGGCCCCGCGTTGTAGGCCGCCAGGGCGAAATTCATGCGCGCGGCGGGCTCGAGCCCGGCCTGGGCGAAGACCTCGTCGCGCAGGTGGGCCAGATAGGCCGCCCCGGCGAGAATGTTGCCCTCGGGGGTGGCGATGTCCGCCCCGTCCCCGGCGGCCCGGGCCGTGGCGGGCAAAAGCTGCATCACGCCCACGGCCCCCGCCGGGCTGACCTTGCCCTGGTCCAGGCGCGATTCCTGGTAGGCCAGGGCGGCCAGGCGCAGCCAGTCGAACCCGTAGCGCTCGGCGGCGCCACGCAGGTACGGCTCCATTTCGCGCAGGCGGCCCATATCCTCCTGCCCGGGCGGCGCGCCGGGCAGGGCCTCGGGGGCCAGGTAGCGGCGCTGGAGCACATTGCCCAGGAAGGACCCCTGGCGCACCGTGGCCGCGAAGGCGTCCAGGGCGCGCAGCAGCTCCGGGCTGCCCGCGCGCACGGCCCAGCCCAGGGCCAGGCCGTCGCGCACGGCCAGATCCTCGCGCACGCGCAGCCCGGGCAGGGCCTCGGCCCAGACCCGCGCCAGATGCAGCTCGACCACCGCCCGGGGCCACACCCCGGCCTGGACCAGTTCCAGCACGTCGCCCGCGCGCATGTAGTCCTCGGCGCGGCGCACACGCACTCCGGCCAGCCCCCGGGCCTCCAGGGCCCGGCCCAGGTCGGCCACGGCGTCGTGCCCCGGGCCGCCCGCCTCCACGTACACCGTCCGCCCGGCCAAATCGTCCAGCCCCGCCAGGGGCGCGGCGCCCGGCCCCTCGACCACCACCAGGGCGACCCCGGTCATGTAGGGCCGGGAGTAGGCCAATCCCGGCTCGGGCTCCCCGGGCACGATCAGCCCGGCGGCCACCACGTCGCCCAGCCCGCCGCCCAGGGCGGCCAGCAGCTCCCCGCGCTCCCCGGGCACGAAGACCAGGGCCAGCTTGTCCTGCGCCCGGGCCGCCCGGGCCGCCCCCGCGTTGAGGTGCTCCTCGAAGGCGCGCATCATTTCGTATTCCAGGCCGCGCAGGTCGCCGCCGTCCACGTAGAACTCGGGGTGCGCGTAGCTGACCAGCACGCGCAGGAAGCGCCGCCCGGCGCGGATGTCCGGCAGGTCGCCCGTCCAGGGCCGGGCCAGGGGGCCCAGGCGCCGGTCGAGCAGGGCGCCGTCCTCGATGTGCCGGTCCGGGCCGAACCACTGCGGCCGCAGCACCAGGGCCAGCAACAGCGCGGCCAGGGCCCCAAGGACGAAAAACGGCCACCCCCGGGCCGCCAGGCGCCTCACCGCACCGCCTCGGCGCAGCCGCGCCGCGGGGTGCCGTCCAGGGTCAACTCCACGGTAAAGTCGAAGGCCTCGCCGCTCATGTCGTCCACGCAGGGCCCGGCCAGGACGCGCACCTCCAGGCTGTGCCCCGCGGCCCGGGCGCGCCAGACGCGCTCGGCGCCGCCCCCCCGCACCTCGGGGGCGGCGGCGGGGAAGGCGAGCCGCGTCCGGCCGTAATCGTCCGCCAGATACAGCCGCTCGGGGCCGATCTCCAGGGTCCAGCCCGGTTCGTTGCCCGTCGCGCGCAACGTGGCCCCGCGCCGCCGGGCGTCCTCGCGCCAGGAGCGGCGGGGGTCCTCGCGGCACAGGGCCTCGGCACCGGCCGCATCGTAGTATGCCTGGGAGCCCTTGATCCAGAACTGGCGCCCCGGGGCCACGTAGCGCGCGCCCGAGGCCGAGATGGCCACGCGAAACGCCGTGGCGCCGCCCGGCCCCTCCATGACCATGCCGCCGTCGTCGTCGAAGGTGGTGGTCAGCTCCGCCGGGCCGGGGTCGCAGGTCCAGAGCGCCGTACGCGGCATCTCGCCGGGCGGGAGCTGGGGAACCCGGGCGCAGCCCGCCAGCGCCGGGAGCAGCGCCGCCAGGGTCACCAGGGCGGCCAGGGTCCGTCTCGCGTCGCGGCCAGGGTGCATCGGGCCCTCCTCGTTCGTTCAGGGTCTGCCCTATTCTACCCCGGGGCGCCGGGCGCGGCAACACGCGTTCGCGCCTGCGCCGGGGCCGAACGCGGCCAGATGCGACCGAAACGGCAACGCCCGAGGGCCGGGAAGACCCTCGGGCGAGACAGGTTATCAGAGCGTGTGGTTAAGCCATTTATTCCGGTGCCCCGGCGGGGCCTGCACCGGGCTTCAATCCTTCCGGCCCTGCCCCAGGCGCCTGCGGGCGAACTCGCCCAGGACCATGGCCCCGGCCTGGGCCACGTTCAGGGAATCGAAGGGCCGGGCCATGGGGATGGTCACGCGCAGGGTGGCGCGCTTGAGCACGCCGGGGCGCACGCCCTTTTCCTCGTTGCCGAGCACGAGCACCGCCGGGGTCCGCAGAGGCGCGTCGTACAGGGACACGGCTTCGGGCCCGGCCACCGTGGCGCAGACCTCCCAGCCCTGGTCCAGAGCCTGGTCCAGGGCACGGGCGAGGTTGACCTCGCGGGCCACGGGCAGCCGGGCCAGGGCGCCGGCGCTGGCCTTGGCCGCCGCCCCGCCCAGGAAGGCCGTACGGTCCCGGGGCACGACCAGCCCGACCCCGCCCAGGGCGTAAAGCGTGCGCGCCAGGGCGCCGACGTTGCCGGGGTCCTGCACCTGGTCCAGCGCCAGGAGCACGGGCAGGGGCGCCTCGCGCCCCGCGCGCAGCAACGTCGTGAAGTCCGCATAGTCCGCCTCGCGCACCCGGGCCGCCACGCCCTGGGTGTTGCCCGAAAACAGACGCTCCAGCTCGCTGCGCTCCACCAACCGGAAGCGCACCCGGGCATGCTTGCAAATTTCCACGATTTGTGAAATTTCAGGACCGCGGGCCCCCTTCTGGAGAAAGACGGTATCCACCCTCCCGGGTGCGGCATCCAGAAGTTCCAAGACGGGCTTGCGGCCGGGGACGACGCTGTCCTGGCCCGGTTCCTGGATAGTTTTCATGCTCTTTTCCTTTGTGGACGAGGCGGTTGACCAAGGCAGACCCTGCCCATGGAGGCGGGTCGTTGTCCATAATTTTCTTGACGGGCGTCAAAATTCTTTAGACCTTTTCTAGAATCTTTCCGGGACTGCCCGTTTTCACCCGGCCAACCTCAAGAGAACGGAAAGCAAAGCGTATGCACAAACCCCTGGTCCGCGCAATCGCGCCCGTACTGTTCGCGGTGCTGCTCCTGGCGGCCCTGCCCGGATGCGCCGTGAAGAAACCGGTGGCGGACGCGGACCTCTCCGCCCCGCCCGCGGGAAACGCCGCCACCCGGGAAGACGCCCAGGACGACGGCACCGCCGCCGAACTTTCCCCGGATGGCAGACTCGACCCCCTCGCCGACGACCAGGCCCTCGACGAACCCGACGGCACCGAACTGACCCTCCAGGAGCGCCAAGCCCTGGAAAGCGACGCGGACACCGCCTTCGAACTGGACGAGCGCGACACCGAAGAGGTCCGGGCCTATTTCACCTATTTCACCCACAAGGGCCGCAAGCATTTCGAGGCCTGGCTCAAGCGCTCGGAGCGCTATCTGCCTTACGTGCGCCGCGTGTTCGCCGAGCGCGGGCTGCCCCACGAGCTGGTCTACCTGCCCTTCGTGGAAAGCGGCTACAACACCGCCGTGCGCTCCCGCGCCGGGGCCCAGGGCCTGTGGCAGTTCATGCCCTTCACGGGCAAGAAGTACGGCCTGCACGTGGGCTGGTGGCTGGACGAGCGCAACGACCCCTACAAGGCCACCCACGCCGCCGCCGACTACCTGACCAAGCTCTACGGCGACTTCGGCGACTGGTATCTGGCCCTGGCGGCCTACAACGCGGGCGAGGGCCGCGTGGCCAAGGCCATCGCGCGCAGCGGCTGCACCGACTTTTTCGAACTGTCGCAGATGAAGCAGGACCGCACCAAGGCCGGGCGGCGGCTCTACTACCTGCCCCAGGAAACCCGCCACTACGTGCCCAAGCTCATGGCCGTCATCAAGATCGTGCGCAACCTCGAGGCCCTGGGTTTCGAGAAGCCCGACTGGACCGGACCGGACACCGTGGCCTCGGTGCAGATCCCGCCCAAGACCGACCTGCGCGCCCTGGCCAAGCACCTGGGCATGTCCTGGGATGAGTTCAAGGTCCACAACCCGGCCTTCCTCGAAGCGGGCAGCCACCCCGACAAGCATTCCACCGTCTACCTGCCCGACGAGGCGCTGGTGCCCCAGGCCGTGGCCTGGGCCTCGGGCAAGAGCTTCAAGGAGTTCGGCGGCTACTACACCTTCTACAAGGTCAAAAGCGGCGACTCCTGGTACCGCATCTCCAACCGCTTCGGCGTGCCCGTCTCCGTGCTCAAGAACTACAACAGCGTGAACTCGAATCTCATCCGCCCGGGCCAGGTGCTCAAGGTGCCCGGCAAGGGCGAGGCGGGCATGACCGCCGAGCGGATGAAGAAGCAGGGCCCCAGCGCCGAAAAAGGCTCCACGGGCAAGAAATCCGTGCGCCAACTGGCCCAGTCGCGCTCCAACTACGTGATCCAGCCCGGCGACTCGCTGTGGGCCGTGGCCAAGAAATACAACACCACCCCCGCGAACCTCGCCGCCGCCAACGGCATCACCACCAGGACCACCCTCAAGGTCGGCCAGCGCCTGTACATCCCCGACCAGGGCCTGCTGGCCGCCAAGCAGTCGCGCAAGGAAGCCGCGCGGGCCAAGTCCGCGATCTCCTACAAGGTCCAGTCCGGCGACACCCTGTATTCCATCGCCAAGCGCTTCGGGGTCAGCACCGACTCCATCCTGACCTGGAACAACCTGTCCTCCCCGCGCATCTACCCCGGGGACAGCCTGAAGCTCTACCAGTAGCCCTCGGGCCGGACGGCACGCGAAAGCCCGGGCGACGGAGGATTCCGTCGCCCGGGCTTTCGCTTTGCCGCGCGGGCGGGGCAGGGGGCTTGCGTGGGCGGGCCGTCTCCCGGCTAGCGCCACGCGGTCAGGGGCGCGCCGTCGAGGCCCGTGGCCGCCAGCAGCTCGGCATGGACCGTGGGCGTGCCCGGGCCCCCGCGCGTCTCCTCGGTCCTGACCAGCAGCCCGTCGCTGGCGCGGTACCAGTAGAGCGAGCTCCAGAACAGCCCGCGCACCCCGGGCACCGTGTACTTCACGCGCACGGCCCGCACCGCCGCGCCGCCCACGTCGATAACCTCGACGCCCTGGCGGATGGCCTTCAGCAGCACCACCTGCTCGTCTTCGGGCTTGCTGACGTGGAAGAGCACCTCGGGCTCGCCCGAGAGCACGAAAGCCCGCAGCAGGAGCACCGAGCCGTACCAGGGCGCCTCCAGGGGGAAGGAGCGGTCCACCGCGCGGCCCCCCAGGGTGCCCGTCAGGCGCAGGGCGTCGCCCCGGCGCTCCATGGCCAGCGCGTCGCCGCTGGCTGGGTCGTGGTATTCCTCGCGCACGGTGCCCAGGTCCGCGTCGCAGACGATGACCCGGTTCACGCCCCGCTCGTGCAAGCTGATGCGCCAGCCGCCGCCGGGGCCGGGCTCAAGCAGGTATTCTTTGGAAGCCTGCCCGGCGGTGCTGGTTTCGGCATAGACCAGCCGCAGCGGCGCCTCGACGACGGCCCGGGCGCCCACGGTGAAAAACAGCAACGCCATGACGGCCGCCAGCAGGCGCGGAACGGATAGGAAAACGCGACGCGGCATGGGACCTCGCGGGGAAGGGTGGCGGTAGGGACACCGCGTTGCATGGCATACCCAGGTTACGGCGGTGTGACAAAAGCCACGCGAATGGCATTTCGGGCGGGCCCTGCGGGCAAACGAACCGGACGGCGCGCGGGACGGCCGAAGGACGCGCGAGGACGCCCGCCTGTCTGCGGATCGATCCGCCGAAGAATGCACGTCAACACGTCAAGAAAGAATATGTTTTCAAAATACATACATTTTGTAATACAAAAAGGAAACATGCGACATCGTTCCTCGCGATCCCTTTCATGCACAAAAAGAGCCCCCCGGCAGATGCCGGGGGGCCTGTGGCTTTGGCCCTGTAAGAGGGGGGGGGACTACAGCGCCTGAGCCGGGGTGATTGCGTCGATGCCGAAGGCTTCGCCCACGGCGGGGCAGGTCAGGGTGCCCTTGTGGGTGTTCAGGCCCAGCAGCAGGGCATTGTCGGCGCGCAGGGCGTCGAAGCCCTTGTCGGCCAGCTTGATGGCGTAGGGCAGGGTCTGGTTGGCCAGGGCGAAGGTCGAGGTACGCGGCACCGCGCCGGGCATGTTGGTCACGCCGTAGTGGACCACGTTGCCCACGAGATAGGTCGGGTCCTTGTGGGTGGTGGGCTTGATGGTCTCGATGCAGCCGCCTTGGTCGATGGCCACGTCCACGACGACCGAGCCGTCCTTCATGGTCTTGATCATGTCGGCGGTGACCAGCTTGGGCGCCTTGGCGCCGGGGATGAGCACGCAGCCGATGAGCAGGTCGGCGAACTGCACGGCCTTGCGGATGTTCGGCTCGGTGGAGGACACGGTGACCAGCCGCCCGCCGAACACGTCGTCCATGTAGGTCAGGCGCTTGTGGTTGATGTCGATGACCGTGACCTGGGCGCCCAGGCCCAGGGCCATCTTGGCCGCGTTGGCGCCGACCACGCCCGCACCGAGGATGACCACGGAGCCGGGGGTCACGCCGGGCACGCCGCCCAGCAGAATGCCGCGCCCGCCCTGGGATTTCTCCAGGTAGTGCGCGCCGACCTGCGCGGCCATGCGCCCGGCCACTTCGGACATGGGCGTCAGCAACGGCAGGGAGCCGTCAGGCAACTGCACGGTCTCGTAGGCGATGGAGGTCGTGCCCGCGTCCAGCAGGGCCTTGGTCAGCTTCTCCTCGGCGGCCAGGTGCAGGTAGGTGAACAGCAGCAGGTCGTTGCGCAAGAAGCCGTACTCCTCGGCCACCGGCTCCTTGACCTTCACGACCATCTGCGCGCCCCAGGCCGCCTCGCGGGAAACCAGGGAGGCGCCGGCCGCCTCGTACTCGGCGTCGGCCAGGCCGCTGCCCAGGCCCGCGCCTGCTTCCACCAGCACGGTGTGCCCGCGCCGGACCAGGGTTTCCACGCCGCCCGGAGTCATGGAGACCCGGTTCTCCAACGTCTTGATTTCTTTGGGAACACCAATGATCATGGGATCCACCTCGCAGAAAGGATTGTGGTTTGCCGCCGCGCCGCGCGGTGGCCGTGCAGGCCCGGTCTAGTCCTGCCCGAAAAACCTTCGGCGCACCGCCCGGGGCAGGGGCACCCACTTGCGCTTGGCCTTCATGACCATGAAGGACTCGCTGGCCGCCACCCCGCCGATGGCCGAAAGCTCATCGTTGATGAACGTGTAGAGATCGTCGGTGCCTTCGGGCAGCAGGACTTCGACCATGATGTCGTAGCGCCCCGTGACCACGGCCGCCCAGTTCACCTTGTCCAGGGCCGACACCTTCTGGAGCATGTCGTCCATCTTGCTGTGCGTCTCCACCGTGATGCCCACGAAGGCGACCTCCAGCCCCTTGATGCGGAACGGGTCCACCAGCCCGGCGACGCGCAGCACGCCCGCCGCCATAAGGTTCTTCATCCGCGAGCGCACCGTGGGGCTCGTGACCCCCAGCCGCTCGGACACCTTGCCCGCCGAAAGCTGGCCATCCTCGGCCAGCACGGCCAGCAATCTGCGGTCCTGCCGCTCCAAAGTGAACTTTTCGTCCCTGGCCATCGCAAAAGGCTCCTGAAAAAATCGATCGCCGAGAATTTTCTAAACAGAAAATTCAACCCCTGTCAATTCGACAAACCACAAAATCTATCGGGCACATTTGCCCCTTCCTTTCGGCTGCCCCTGGCGCGGCGGTCAGCCCGCCCGAGTATGCCGCACCCCCGCCGCGCCCGCAACCAGGAGCGGGGCGAAAGGAAGGCGGGGAGGGCGAAGGAGGAAAAATCGCATGAGGATGGGCGAAAAGACCGGGATCGGGCAACGCGCCGACAGGCGCCGTGACGGCGAGGACATTGCACCGTGACGCCCCCGGCGCGCGCAGGCCGGGTGCCGACCGCCCGGCCTCAGAAGCGCAGGGCGCGCAGGGTGTCCCAGGCCAGGCGCTTGGCCTGGGCGTCGCCGCCGAGCAGCTCCTCCGGGCCGGGCAGGGCCAGGACGGTGCGCGCGTCCAGGCGGTGGGTGCCGGGGGCGTAGCGCTGGCGGGGGAAGAGCACCTCGAACGCGCGCGGGCCGAAGCAGACGATGGTGCCCGCCCCGGTTTCGCCCACGCCGCGCAGGAAGGAGCCCTTGTTGGCCAGAAGCTGGCCCTGGTGCTCGAAGGAAAGAGGCCAGAAGGCCACGCTGTTGGGCGGCCAGTGCAGGGCCTTGATGATATTGCGGAACAGTTCGCGGCGCGCCGGGTCGGGCCGGGGGCCGAAATCGACGGCAAGCTCCCAATAGGTCCAGACGGTACGGCTGGGCGCGGCGAGCTTGGGGCGGAACTGCTCCCAGGGGAAGACGGCCAGGGGACCGCCCGGGACCGCCGAAGGGGGTGGGGGAGGGACGGCGGCTTCAGGGGCCTGGGCGCCGCGCGGGGGCTGCGGCTTGGCGGCCCCGGCGCCGCGCGGGGCTTCGGGGGCACCGGCCGCGCGCGGACGGGGAGGAGGCCCGCCGGACGCGGAGCGCGCCGCAGGGGCCGGAGCCTGGACGGGCCGGGCGGGCCCTGGCGTGGCGAACGCGGCTGGCGCGGGGCGCAGGGCGGCAACGTCCTGCGTGCACAGAACGTGATGCAGGCCCAGGTCGTGCCAGATGCGCAGGTCCTCGCTCAGGACGAGAGCGCGAGCATCCAATCCCAAATCCTCCAGGCCACCTCGGTCTTGGGCAGCACGGGCCAGCGCTCGGTCCGGCCCTGGGCGTCCAGGGCCAGAACGCCGTTGGTCGGCGCGGCAAAGCCGCAGCCGGGCGCGGTCACGTCGTTGGCGATGATCAGGTCCAGATTCTTGCGCTGGAGCTTGCCCCGGGCCTGGGCCTCCATGGCCTGCGCATCGGCGGCCTCGGCGGCGAAGCCGCACAGGCGCTGGCCCTTCGTGCGCGCGCGGCCCATGGCTGCCAGGATGTCCGGATTCGGCGCGAAGGCCACGGCCAGCCCGCCGGATTCCTTTTTGAACTTGCCCGGGCCGAACGGCTCGGGGCGGAAATCGGCAACGGCGGCGGTGCAGCAGGCCCAGTGCGCGACGGGAAAGAGATCCATGGCCGCCTGATGCATTTCCAGGGCCGAGGTCACGTCCACACGCTCGATGCCGGGCGGCAGCCACAGGCCGACCGGCCCGCACACGGCACGCACCCGCGCCCCGCGCAGCCACGCCGCCACGGCCAGGGCCGCGCCCATGGTCCCGGTGCTGGGGTTGCTCCAGTAGCGCACGCAGTCGAAATACTCGCGGGTCGGCCCCAGGGTCAGCAGCACGTCGATGCCCGCGAGATCCTGCTTCGTGACCGCGCGCAGGGCCAGGGCGAAGATTTCCTCCAGGGGTGCGAAGCGCCCCCGGCCCTCCTCGCCGCAGGCCATTTCGCCGCAGGCGGGCCCGGCGAAGACCGCGCCGCGCTCCCGGAGCAGGTCGCAGTTGGCGCGGGTGGCCGGGGCGTTCCACAGCCGGGGGTTCATGGCCGGGGCGATCACCAGCGGCCCCGGGAAGGCCAGGGCCTGGCAGGACAACTGGTCGTCGGCCAGCCCGTGGGCCAGCCGGGCCAGGGTGTTGGCCGTGGCCGGGGCGACGAGCATGGCGTCGGCGCTCTGGCCGGGCTCCAGGTGGGCAAAGGGCCCCTGGGCGGGGTCGAACATGGGCCCGTAGACCGGGGCGGCACCCAGCGCCTCGAAGCCCAGGCGCGAGACGAAACGCTCGGCGCTGGCCGTCAGCGTGGCGCCGACGCCGAGCCCCGTGCCCGTAAGCAGGCGCAGAAGTTCCAAGGCCTTGTAGGCCGCCACGCTGCCGCATACGCCCAGGTGCAGACGGCGGCCCAGGTAGCCCGTGAATGCGAGATGCGACTGCATGGCGTGTCCGTGCCGTCCCGGTTACTGGGGCAGCGTCTCCTCGAAGGGCGAGGTCTGGGTGGGGGCCGGGGCGCCGAAGGCGGGCTGCGAGCTGCTGGCCGCGGCGTCCATGCGCGGGGCGATCATGATCTCCAGCGTGGTGCTGAAGGTGTCGTCGAGGATGTTGATCACGCAGTCGCGGTCGGGCTTCTCGAAGACCATGATGGTCCGGTTGTACTTCATCTTGCTGCGCAGGCGCCAGTTGTCCTTGGGCAGCTCCTTCTCGAAGAAGTTCGCCAGGGACACGGCGTCCACCCGGCCCTTGTAGACCACGATGCCGGTCTTGAACTGCGGGGTCTCGAAGACGAAGGAGGACTTGCCCTGCAGGCTCAGCTCGTTGGGGATGAGCACATCGTCGAACTCCTGGTAGGAGCCCACGGGGTTGGTGGTCGGGGCGGGGCGGCTGGCGGTCTGGGATTTGCCCTCGCTGTGGTCGCTGAGTACGGACTGGCAGCCGGTGGCGCCCAGCAGGGCGATGATTGCCAGGACGGTCAGAAGTATCCTATGCATGTCTCCTCCTTTGGGGGTCCGGGGGGGGGCGGCCGCGCGCCCGGCGGCCGCGCAGGACGGTGCGCCACGGCACCGGCGCAGACACCCTACCCGAGACCCGCGCAAAGTTCAACGCAACCCGGCCCCCCCGCGACCGGCGGCGGCGACCGCCTCCGCGCGCCCGGCGGCCCGGCAAACCGGAGCCTATGTCCACCCGCATGCACGACGATATTCCCGAGGATTTCCGCCTCAGTTCCTACACCTACGACCTGCCCGAGGAGCGCATCGCCCAGGCGCCCAGCCCCCGGCGCGACGCCTCGCGCCTGCTGGTGCTCGACCGTGCCTCCGGAGCCATGGCCATCGACACCTTCGCGTCCATCGTCGGGCGTGTGCCCGAGGGGGCGCTGCTGGTGGCCAACAACTCGCGGGTGCTCCCGGCGCGCGTGTTCGGGCACAAGCCCTCGGGCGGGCGGGTGGAGTTCCTGCTGCTCACGCCGCTGCCCCTGCTCCTGGAGGCCGCCCGCGAGGACGGGCGGGGAGGCTTCGCGGCCCAGGCCGAAGGGCTGCTGCGGGCCTCCAAGGGCCCGCGCCCGGGCGAGATCGTGCGCTTCGACGAGCATTTCGCGCTGGACGTGCTGGAGCGCGGCGAGTTCGGCCGGGCCCGGGTGCGTCTGCGCTGGCGCGGCGATCTGGCCGGGCTGTTCCTGCGCCTGGGGCACTACCCCCTGCCGCCCTACATCCGCCGCCCCGACACCCCCGAGGACGCCAAACGCTACCAGACGGTCTACGCCGCCGAAACCAAGCTCGGCTCCGTGGCCGCGCCCACGGCCGGGCTGCACTTCACCCCCGAGGTGCGCGCGGCCCTGGCCGCGCGGGGCGTCGGCTGGGCCGAGGTCACGCTCTACGTGGGCTACGGCACCTTCAGCCCCGTGCGCTGCGCGGATATCCGCGAGCACGTCATGCACCGCGAGTACGTCGAGGTTTCACAGGAAACAGCCGCGGCCGTGGCCCGGGCCCGGCGCGAGGGCCGCCCCGTGGTGGCCGTGGGCACCACGTCGGTGCGCGCCCTGGAGGGCGCCCACCGCGCCACGGGCTCCATCGCGCCCTATACGGGCTGGACGGACATCTACATCACCCCGGGATATGCGTTCACGACGGTGGACCATCTGCTGACCAATTTCCATTTGCCAGAGTCCTCGCTGCTTATTATGGTTTCGGCTCTCGCCGGGCGGGGCCCCATCCTGCGGGCCTACCGGCATGCCCTGGACAACGGCTTGCGCTTTTTCTCCTACGGAGACGCAATGCTCATTCTCTAGAGCCCCCGTCGGCGGAACGGCGCGGGGCCAAGGCCACCTTCAAAGGAGTCTCCACGATGTCACGAATCGAGGTCCGGGAAGACCGCTGCAAGGGGTGCCTGCTGTGCACCACGGTCTGTCCCGTGGAGATCATCGTGCAGTCCGAGCGCTTCAACGCCCAGGGCTACAAGGTGATCGAGGTCAAGGACATGGACTCGTGCACGGGATGCGCCTCGTGCGCCAGGATGTGTCCCGACATGTGCATTACCGTGTACAAGACAGCCAAAGCCGCAAAGGAGTGAACCATGGCTCCTGAAAGAGTCTTCATCAAGGGCAACGAAGCCATTGCCCAGGGCGCGCTGGACGCGGGCTGCCGCTGCTTCTTCGGCTATCCCATCACCCCGCAGAACGACATCCCCGAGTTCCTGTCCAAGGCGCTGCCCGAGGCCGGGGGCGAGTTCGTGCAGGCCGAGAGCGAGGTCGCCGCGGCCAACATGCTTCTCGGCGCCGCGTCCACGGGCGTGCGCTGCATGACCTCCTCGTCCAGCCCCGGCATGTCCCTCAAGCAGGAGGCCATCTCCTACATGGCCGGCAGCGAGCTGCCCGCCGTGGTGGTGAACATGAACCGCGGCGGCCCGGGCCTGGGCGACATCGGCCCGGCCCAGGGCGACTACTACCAGTCCACGCGCGGCGGCGGCCACGGCGACTACCGCCTGCTGGTCCTGGCTCCGGCCACCTGCCAGGAAGCCTACGACCTGACCATCGAGGCCTTCGCCCTGGCCTTCAAGTACCGCAACCCGGTGCTCATCCTGGGCGACGCCATCCTGGGCCAGATGAAGGAGCCCATCGCCCGCCGCGACAGCGTGGAATACGACGACGCCTCGGCCTCGTGGCACCTGGACGGCAACGCGGGGCGCGACAAGCGGCTCATCAAGTCGCTGTTCCTGGACGAGGGCGCCCTGGCCGGGCAGAACCGCCATCTCATGGCCAAGTACGCCGCCATGCGCGCCGAGGTGCGCTGCGAGGAGTTCCAGACCGCGGACGCCGAACTGATCGTCTGCGCCTACGGCTCCATCGGGCGCATCGCCAAGTCGACCGTGCGCAAGCTGCGCGCCCGGGGGCTCAAGGTCGGCCTCTTGCGGCCCATCACGCTGTACCCCTTCCCCGACGCGACCCTCGCGGCCCTGGCGGACCAGGGCAAGCGCTTCCTGACCATCGAGCACAACTGCGGGCAGATGGTCGACGACGTGCGCCTGGCCATTCGCACCAAGGCCGATTCGGACTTCTTCGGCGTCATGCCCGGAGAGCTGCCCAACCCCGACGATCTGGAAGGGCCGATCCTCAAGAGCCTGGAGGGCTAGCCATGCAAGCCGCTGAAAAACTCGTCTTCAAGACGCCGGACGTGATCATCGACCGGCCGACCCACTATTGCCCCGGCTGCCAGCACGGCACCGCCCACCGCATCGTGGCCGAGGTCATCGACGAGATGGACCTGGCCGGGAAGACCATCGCCGTGGGCTCCATCGGCTGCTCCGTGTTCCTGTACAACTACCTGAACGTGGACGCCGTGGAGTCGCCCCACGGCCGCGCCCCGGCGGTGGCCACCGGCGTCAAGCGCGCCCGGCCGGACAAGACCGTGTTCACCTATCAGGGCGACGGCGACCTGGCCTCCATCGGCATGGCCGAGATCATGCACGCCGCCAACCGCGGCGAGCGCATCACCGTGATCTTCGTCAACAACACCGTCTACGGCATGACCGGCGGCCAGATGGCGCCCACGACCATGATCGGCCAGGCCACCACCACCTGCCCCGGCGGGCGCTGCGCCGAGCGCGAAGGCCTGCCCATCAAGATGGCCGAGATCATCGGCATGCTCGGCGGCGTGGTCTTCTGCGAACGCGTGGCCGTGAACACCATCAAGAACATCGCCCGGGCCAAGAAAGCCGTGCGCAAGGCCTTCGAGTGCCAGGAACAGGGCCTGGGCTTCAGCTTCGTGGAGTTCCTGGCCACCTGCCCGACCAACTGGAAGATGAGCCCGGTGGACGCCAACAAGCGCGTGACCGAGGAACTGATCCCCTACTTCCCCCTGGGCAACATCGTGGACCGCACCGGCGGCGGGGAGGACAAGTAGATGCTCTACCAGGACGTTATCATGGCCGGCTTCGGCGGCCAGGGCGTGATGCTCATCGGCAACCTGCTGGCCTACGCGGGCATGCACCAGGGCCTGAACGTGACCTATATCCCGGTCTACGGGCCCGAGATGCGCGGCGGCACGGCCAACTGCACCGTGGTCGTCTCCTCCGAGGACATCGGCTCGCCCATCATCCGCACGCCCAAGTCGCTCATCCTCATGAACCGCCCGTCCCTGGACAAATTCCAGCCCCGGCTGGAGGACGGCGGCGTGCAGATCGTCAACTCCTCGCTCATCGACCCGGCCCTGGCCGAGACGAAGCGCGTGCGCAGCGTATTCGTGCCCTGCAACGCGGTGGCCGACGGCCTGGGCAACACGCGCATGGCCAACATGGTCGCCCTGGGCGCCTATGTACAGGCCACGGGCGTCATGCCCATCGCCGCCGTGCAGGACGCCCTGCCCAGCGTCATCTCCTCGCGCTACGCCAAGCTCATCCCCAAGAACGCCGAGGCCATCCAGGCCGGGGCGGATATCGCCGCCAAGGCCTGACCCGCACGCGGCACCGGCCTTTCGGGCGGCGGACCTCCGGGTCCGCCGCCTTTTTTGTTCCGCCTGCGTCCGCCGCCCCGCCGCCCGCCCGGGGTGGACAGGGCCCGCGACCCCGTGCTAGTGGTCCGAGAATGGCCCTTTCCCAGCAATTCCACGCCTCCCGGGCCTTTCCCGACATGCGCTCATGGATCTGCCACCTCCTCGGAACGGAGCAATCATGACCCCGAAGACCGCCACCCCGCAGTACGGCATCATCGGCCATCCCCTGGGCCACACCCTGAGCCCGGCCCTGCACAACTGGGCCCTGGCCCGCGCGGGCCTGCCCGGGGAGTACCGGGCCTGCCCCCTGGAACCTGCCGGTCTGCCCGCCTTCATGGACGGAATGCGCGACGGTTTTTGGACCGGGCTGTCCGTGACCATCCCGCATAAGGTCGCGGTCATGGAGTTCCTGGACGACATTTCCCCGCGTGCCCGGCGCGCCGGGGCCGTGAACACCGTGTACCGCGACGGCGGGCGCCTGCTGGGCGACAACACGGACGTGCCCGGATTCCTGGCGCCGCTGCGGGCCCTGAACGCCGCGCCGGAGTCCGCCCTCGTGCTCGGCGCCGGGGGCGCGGCCCGGGCCGTGCTCGCCGGGCTGGCCGAGCTGGGCGTGCCCCGCGTTCTCGTCACCGCGCGCTCCCTGCCCAAGGCCCAGGCCCTGGCCGCCGCATTCGGCGCCCAGGCCACCCCCTGGGAGCAGCGCGCCAGCGCGCCGCGCGCCGAACTCGTGGTCAACACCACCCCCCTGGGCATGCGCGGCGTGGACCAGGGCCAGTCGCCCTGGCCCGCCACCGCGCTCTTCACCCCGGGGCAGATCGCCTACGATCTGGTCTACAATCCCCGCCAGACCGTGTTCCTGGCCCGGGCCTGCGCCATGGCCGCCCGGATCATCGGCGGCATGGAGATGTTCCTGCATCAGGGCAGCGAGCAGTTCCGCCTCTGGACCGGCAAGACCTTCGACCTGCCCGCCGCCCGCACCCTGATAAGCGAACTGCTGGGCCGGAAATAGGCGGCGGCCACGGCAGGCGCGCCCGGGCGGCGCCGGAGGGTGCGCCTGCGGCGACGCGCGGCACGCGGCCGCCGCCTCCAGGCCCTTCGCGTACCGGCTCCTGCGCCTCGCGCGATCCGGGAACCGTGCCGAAGCGCCGCGAAGGGCGGGGAGCCGACAGGCCCGGCGGGCACAACTCGCGGGATCGGCGCTCCCCGCCGGTTGAAAATCCGACCGCCTGTTCAAACGCGCCGGACACCGGGAGAATCGCCGCATCGTCGGCCATCACGTCGAACGCCCCGCCCGAAACGCCTGGACGCCGGGAGCACTCCAGGGCGAAGCCGGACGGGGCGGGTCCGTTTCACCTTGCCGTGCAAGCTTTTTCTCTGCTATGCAACAGCCATGGATACTCCATCTTCAGGCCCGCGGGCCCGCTGTTTCCCGTGGAACACGCCCTGGCGTCGCGCCCGTGGCGGGCCGGGGCACCGGCTTCTCCTGGCTGCGGTATTGCTCGCCGTGGCCCTGTTTTCTCACGCCGGTGCGGCCCTGACGGCCGTCCCCGCACCCGCTGCGCCCGGCGCATCCCCGGCGCCTCCGGCGGCAACCGCGCCAGACACGGCCGAGCGCCTCGCGGCGTTCCCGGTGCTGCATGCCGCGGTGCGCGGGCCCATCACCCCGGCCACGGAACAACTGCTGAGCCACGCTCTGGCCCGGGCGGAGGAGGGCGGCTACCAGGCCCTGCTGCTGGAGCTGGACACCCCGGGCGGCCTGGTGACCTCCATGCGCGCCATGGTCAGCTCCATCCTCGGGGCACGAATTCCCGTGCTGCTGTGGGTCGGCCCGAATGGCGCCCGGGCCACGTCGGCGGGGGTTTTCCTGGTGGCGGCGGCGCATGTGGCGGCCATGAGCCCGCAAACGACCATCGGCGCGGCCAGTCCGGTGGAGATGGGCGGCAAGGATGTGGACCCGACCATGGCCGAAAAGATCAAGAACGACCTCATGAGCTACGTGCGCGGGCTGGCGGAATCGCGCGGACGCAACTCCGCGTGGTACCAGGACGCCGTGGACGCGGCGGTGAGCGTCACGGCCCAAGAGGCCGTGATGACCGGCGTGGTGGAGATGCTCGCCGATTCACCCCGGGACATGCTGGCGCAATTGGCCGTGCGCGGCATCCCCGCACCCGGGGGCACGCTGCGCTTCGACCCGCAGGGCGTCCGCCTGGACAGCTACGACCCCGGGCTGCGCCACCGGATGCTCTCCTGGCTGCTCGACCCGCAGATCGCCTACCTGCTGCTGCTCGGCGGTATTGCAGGGCTGTTTTTCGAATTCACCACGCCCGGAGCCATTCTGCCCGGCGTCCTCGGCGGGCTGAGCCTTTTGCTGGCGCTGTACGCATTGTCCATCCTGCCGACAAGCACCGCGGGCATCCTGCTCATTCTTTTCGCCGTGGTCCTGTTCGTCCTGGAAATTTTCGTCACCAGTTTCGGTATGTTGTCCATCGCCGGGCTGGTGGCCCTGTTCCTGGGGTCGCTTATCCTCATCACGCCCACGCCGGGGCTGGAAGGGGTGCCCCTGGCGACGATCATCGTCACCGTCACCGCCGTTGCGGCCATCATGAGCCTGTGCCTGGTGCTCATTACCCGCGCTCAGCGGCGGCGTGGCATGCACGGCCTGGATGCGATGATCGGTCTGACCGGGCGTATTACAAAATGGGATAGGCAGGAAGGGCAGGTATTCGTGCGCGGTGAATCATGGAAGGCCGTGTCTTCCGGGGAGCAGGCCCTGGCCGTGGGCGATCGGGTCAGGGTCGTGGCGGCCCGGGGCCTGACCCTGACCGTGGCCCCGGAAAACCAGGACGCCCGGGAGAGCAGCCCCTCCCAATAGCCTGCCCCAGGCGACCCTCCCACGGAACGCGGGCGACCGACGCGGCGGGACCGCCGTGACGCTTGCGGCTGCACCGGGCGCCTTCCCGAGGAGGTGCCGGCCACAGGCAAACCAACGGACTCTTGCCGCGCACCGAAGGGGAGCAGGGCAGCAAAGCCCGCAGGCACAGGCGAAGCCGCACGCGGCACGGCGGAACACCAGACGATCAAATACAACCATCTAACAACAGCGAGGCTGCCATGTTCTTCACCTGGCTCCCGGCACTGGTCATCATCGTCCTGTTTCTCGGCGCCGCTCTGCGTGTGCTCAACGAGTACGAGCGCGGTGTCATCTTCCGCCTTGGGCGCATCATCCAGGCCAAAGGCCCGGGGCTCATCATCCTTATCCCGGTCATCGACCGCATGACCAAGGTCAGCCTGCGCATCGTGACCCTGGACGTGCCCAGCCAGGATGTCATCACCCGCGACAACGTGAGCATCAAAGTCAATGCCGTGGTCTACTTCCGGGTGGTCGATCCCGTACGGGCCATCGTGGAGATCGAGGACTATATGTTCGCCACCTCGCAACTGGCGCAGACCACCTTGCGTAGCGTCTGCGGCGGGGTGGAACTGGACGACATCCTGGCCCACCGCGACAAGATCAACCTCCAGATCCAGGAAATCCTGGATCAGCAGACCGATCCTTGGGGCATCAAGGTCAGCACCGTGGAGCTGAAGTACGTGGACCTGCCCCAGGAAATGCAACGTGCCATGGCCAAACAGGCCGAAGCCGAGCGCGAACGACGCGCCAAGGTCATCAACGCCGAGGGCGAGTATCAGGCCGCGACAAAACTTTCCGAGGCTGCCGCCATCATCAGCAAGCATCCGGAAGCCATGCAACTCAGGTACTTACAGACTATGCGCGAGATGACCTCCGAAGCCAAGGCCTCCACGGTCCTGCCCATTCCTCTTGATTTTTTCCAGTTCCACTGGAAGAGTGGCGTGCGGCAGGGAGCCCCCCAGGCCGCCCCTGTTTCCCGTGAAACATCAGAAGACGCGTAACCTGGCCGGGGCGGAGTGCCGCCCCGACCTTCACTCAATCCAGGACTGGACGTATGAAAATTCTTGTCACCGGTGCGGCTGGTTTCATCGGCTACCATCTCAGCCTGCGGCTGCTTGGCGAGGGCCACACCGTGGTCGGGCTGGACAACCTGAACGACTACTACAGCGTGGACCTCAAAAAAGCCCGGCTGGCCCAACTGCTGGACCACAAGGCCTTCACCCACGCCAACATCAACCTCCAGGACGCCGAGCCCATGGAAGCCCTGTTCCGCAAAGAGGGCTTCACCCACGTCATGAACCTGGCGGCCCAGGCTGGCGTGCGCTACAGCATCATCAACCCGCGGTCGTACATCGATTCCAACTCCACCGGCTTCCTGAACATTCTCGAAGGCTGCCGCCATACGAAAGTCGAGCATTGCGTGTTCGCCTCGTCCAGCTCCGTCTACGGGCTGAACACGACCATGCCCTTCTCGGTGCATCATAACGTGGACCACCCCATCAGCCTCTACGCCGCCACCAAGAAGAGCAACGAGCTGATGGCCCACTCCTACGCCTATCTCTACAAACTGCCCTGCACGGGCCTGCGCTTTTTCACGGTCTACGGCCCCTGGGGCCGCCCCGACATGGCCCTGTTCCTGTTCACCAAGGCCATTCTCGAGGGCAAGCCCATCAACGTCTTCAACCACGGCAAGATGCGCCGCGACTTCACCTATATCGACGACATCATCGAAGGCGTGGTCCGGGTCATCAAGCACACAGCGACCCCAAACCCGACCTGGACCGGCGCCACGCCAGACCCCAGCTCCTCCTGCGCGCCCTACAAAATCTACAACATCGGCAACAACAACTGGGTCGAGCTGGGCACCTTCATCGAAACCGTCGAGAAGGAACTGGGCATGACCGCCGTCAGGAATTACATGGACATGCAGCCCGGCGACGTTCCGGCCACCTACGCCGATGTGGACGACCTCATCGCCGACGTGGGCTTCAAGCCGGCCACGAGCATCGAATACGGCATCAAACAGTTCATCGCTTGGTACCGGGATTACTACAAGGTTTGAGTCCCGCTCTGGAGCCTGGGCGCCGACAGTCGCCCAGGCTCCAGGCGCTCTGTGCCTTTCTGCGCACAGCAAATCGGCCCAGGCGCAGCAGACCGCAGGGCGCGACTGACCTCGAAGGGGGAGGCCTTCGCGGAAGTGGCACGGACGATCCAAGTCACCGTGCCGTCGGAACGCCGCCCGAACGAACCTCCCACATGAGCGGGTCGCGCCGAGGCAGACGACAGCAGAACCGGCCTTGTCACCCGCCCGGGCCGCCCGCACAGGGCGCAGAAGACGGGCAGCGCGCCGACAAGCCGGTAAGCACCGTCGAACCGGCCTCCATGTTTCACATGAAACACTCCGGCCAGGAGAGGTCCACCGTGTCGCGTATCATCGTCGTAGCCAATCAGAAAGGTGGCGTGGGCAAGACAACCACGGCGGTGAACCTCGCCGCCAGCTTGGCCGTCATGGAAAAAAACGTCCTCGTGGTGGACTGCGACCCGCAGGCCAACGCCTCCAGCGGCTTTGGTGTCTACCCCGAGCAGGTCAAAGAAAACCTCTACACCGTGCTCGGCGATCCGGCCCAGGCCCGCAGCGCCATCTACAAGACGAGCATCCCATTCCTCTCCGTCCTTCCGGCGCACCAGGATCTCGTTGCCGCCGAGTTGGACCTCGTGAACCAGCCGCGCCGCGAATATTTCCTGCGGCAGGTCGTGGAGCCGCTGGCCGACGACTACGATTTTATCATCCTCGACTGCCCACCGTCCTTGGGGCTGATTACCCTGAACGCCCTGTGCGCCGCGCGCGAGGTGCTCATTCCGCTGCAATGCGAATATTTCGCCCTGGAGGGCATCGCCAAGCTGGTGCAGACCTACAGCCTCGTGCGCAAACGCCTGAACCCGGACATCCGTCTGCTCGGTGTGCTGCTGACCATGTACGACCTGCGCAACCGCCTCTCGCACCAGGTCAAGAACGAAATCCGCAAGACGTTCCCGGACTACCTGTTGCAGACCATCGTGCCGCGTAACGTGCGCCTGTCCGAAGCGCCGAGCTTCGGCAAGCCGGTCATCAGCTACGACATCCACTCCAAGGGTGCCATGGCGTACCTGCAACTGGCGCAGGAAGTGGTCGGCAGACAGGCGCACTAGAAGAATGCGGAGCGGCTTGCAGCCTTCACACGCAGCAGGGCAGGGCGGAATCCCGAAAGGCGAAAAACAGCGTGAGAGCGCAAGCGCAACGGCTTCGACCAACCTCGCCGCGGGCTCGACCGGGGAACGACCGGGTACCCAGGGCAACGCCCTGAAGAGCGCGGCCAAACGGAACGCCTCAGGCAACCGTGAGCCTGCGGCCCGGCCTGACGCAACGCCGCATCCGGGCACCGCGAAGGGCCCCGGAGCAGTCAGCCGGAAGAAGCGGTCCGTGCAGGCAAGGCACAGCGCGTAGTGAGAGAGGAGCAACTGTTCAGGACCAGAGCGGCCAGAGGGGCGTAACGCCCTGACAGCAATGCCCGATCCCGGCCCCACTGGCTCCGCGAAGCCCGCCCCCGGGCGCGGTCGACGGCCCGGACGGCGCCACGCGGCCCACCGGGTCCGGGCGCACGACGCCGCAAAACTGCGGCAGGCACGGCACGGCACGGCGAACCGCTCCGCCGCCGCTATTTTGCGAAGGGAGCGGTCTGGACCTTGACGCCGTCCTTGAAATGGCGCTTGGTGACCCGGGCGCGGCACGCTTGGCACTCGAAGCTGACCAGCCCGCCGATGTTGCAGGCCTTGAGGCGGAACAGGCGCGGCTCGTCAGCCTGCCAGTCGGCGCTCTGGGCGCCGCAGTGGCCGCAGGTCACGGCGCGGTCCAGCGGGTAGGGCAGGTCCCAGTAGGCGAGCAGGTCGTCCCAGTCCTTCATGGGCTCGGGGAAGGCCTCCTCGGGCTGCTCGTCCGGCTGCCCGGCGGCGCGCTGGAGCACGGGCAGAATCTCGGCCTGGACCTCGGCCCACAAGGCGGCGGAAATGAAGACGCCAAAGGGCTGGCCCTGGTCGTCGTGCAAAATGGCATACGGGCGTTCGGACACGGGATTCCTCCTGGTGGGGTGGCCCGGCGAGCCGGGCGGCTGCGAACTACGTAGTTGAATGTGAACGATTGTCAAGGAGAGTAGACATGTCGGCCAAGCGCGGATTGGGTCGAGGACTGGACGCCCTGTTGCAGGGTTTCGGCGAGGGCCTTGGCGCCCCGGAAATCGTCCAGGTTCCGGCGGGCAGAATTCGCCCCAACCCCAAACAACCCCGGCGCGACTTCGACGAGGCCGCCCTGGCGGAACTGGCCGAGTCCATCCGCACCAACGGTGTGCTCCAACCCATCCTGATCCGCCCTGTGGACGACCCGGACCACCTCTACGAGCTGGTGGCCGGCGAACGCCGCTGGCGCGCCTCGCAGCTCGCCGAGCTGGCCGAGCTGCCCGCTATCGTACGCACCATGACCGACGAGGAAAGCCTGGCCATCGCGCTCATCGAAAACCTCCAGCGCGAGGACCTCAATCCCATCGAAGAGGCCCTGGGCCTGCAACGCCTCCAGGAGGAATTCGGCCTGACCCAGGAACAAATGGCCGAAAAGGTCGGCAAGAGCCGCCCGGCCATTGCCAACATGCTGCGCCTGACCCAACTCCCCGACGCCATCCAGCGCGACATCCGCACCGGAGCCATGACCGCCGGGCACGGCCGGGCCCTGCTGGTGCTTACCGGCTCCGACGACCAGGAGGCCATGCGCCAGCGCATCGTCGAGCGCGCCCTGTCCGTGCGCGAGGCCGAGGCCATGGCCGCCTACTGGAAGCGCACCGGCGTTCTGCCCGGCGAGGAAGGCAGCGCCCGTCCCGCCGCCTCCGGCCCGGCCCGGGCGCGCAAAGGCGCCGCCTCGGCCCTGCCCGAGGCCCTGCGCGAAGCCATGGAAGACATCGAGGCCGTCATGGCCGTGCCCGTGGCCCTGCGCGGCGGGCTGGACAAAGGCCAACTCGTGCTGCACTACTCCAGCCTCGACGAGTTGAACGGCATCCTGCGGACCATCGGCGTGCCGCTGGTCGAATCCGCCACCACCCGCGCGGACGCCGACGAATAACCCCGGCAACGCGGCGCCCAGACCGGCGCCAAGGGAGCCCCATGCTCGACAAGGGTGAACTGCTGGCCAACCTGCCCCGCCTGCGCGGCGCGCGCGTGCTCATCGTGGGCGATCTGGTTCTGGACCATTACGTCATCGGCTCCGTGGGGCGCATCTCGCCCGAGGCGCCGGTGCCCGTGGTCCACGTGCGCGAGGAACGCCATTTGCTGGGCGGCGCGGGCAACGTGGCCCGCAACGTGGTCAGCCTCGGCGGGCAGGCCGTGGTGGTGGGCGTCTGCGGTGACGATGCCGACGGCAAGCTCATGGCCTGCCTGCTGCACGACAGCGGCGTCGCCGCGCACACCGTGCCCGACTCCGGACGGCCGACCATCCGCAAGACGCGCATCGTGGCCCAGAACCAGCAGGTCGTGCGTGTGGACTACGAGCGCACCCACGAACTGACCCAGGAGACCGAAGACCGCGTGTTCGAAGCCCTGCGCGCCGAGGCGCCCGCCTGCGGCGTCATCGTCGTGTCCGACTACGGCAAGGGCCTCGTCACCGCGCGGTTCATGGACCGCCTGCACGCCCTGCTGGCCGGACTGCCCGCCCGGCCCAAGGTCTACGTGGACCCCAAGGTCCGCAATTTCGACCTTTACAAGGGCGTGGACATCCTGACCCCCAACACCAAGGAAGCCGCCGAAGGCGCGGGGCTGGCCGTGGACGACCGCACCTCCGTCCTGCGGGCCGGGGCGCGCATCTTCCGCAAGCTCGGCTGCGCCAACCTGCTCGTCACCCTGGGCGCCGAAGGCATGGCCCTCTTCGAGAGCCCCGATTCCGTGCTGCACATCCCCACGGCCGCGCGCAAGGTGTTCGACGTGACCGGCGCGGGCGATACGGTTATCGCCGCGCTGGCCCTGGGCACCGCAGCCGGACTGGACCTCGCCCAGGCCTGCGCCGTGGCCAACGTCGCCGCAGGCATCGTCGTCGGCGAGGTCGGCACCGCGGCGGCGACCCTGGAACAGGTGGAGCACAACCTGCGCGCCGAAGGCGCCATCCCAATCGAGCGCTGGTTCGGCCCTGGGGAATGACCCGGGTGGACATCTGGCAACCAAGACACCACAAGGGCTCATAAGCAAAAAACGACCATGCCGCCTTCCACCGATATTCTCGGCGCCATCGCTCTGGTGGCCGAAAACAGAATCCAAGCCGCCTACGAGGAGGGCGCCTTCGACCACCTGCCCGGCAAAGGGCAGCCTCTGCCTCTGGAAGACGACTCCCACCTGCCACCCGAACTGCGCATGGCCTATAAAATCCTCAAAAACTCCGGGCACCTGACCCCGGGCACGACCACGACCTCGCCAGCCGCCGCCCGCGCGGCCATCGCCCGCCTTGAGCACAGCCCCGACGCAGACACGCCCCTGGAACCCTACAGCCGCCTGCACGCCCTGACCACCCGCCTGGACCGCAGCGGGCGCCTCGAACTCCTCCTGGATTCCCTGCCCGGCTACCGCCGCCGCATCCTGGACCGTCTGGGGCTGAAGGCAGGCTAGAAGGGCCCGGAAAGGAAAAGGCGCACAAACTGTCAAGCCGTTTCCGCGCTCCCGCCCCGAGCCGCAGCGCCGACGCCAGTGCCCCAGCCGACGCCGCCCCGAGCCCTGTCGGCCTCCTCCCCCAATTCAGCTCGCACACTGGATCTCCTCGTCCCCCCTCGCAACCCAGGCCCCATCAAAGCCGACAAGCAATTTCCCAAACCGTTCTCCCGTCCCCAACCGCAAGACTTCCTGCCTTCACCACGCCCATCGCGCCCCGTCCCGGAATGATGCGGCGACACTTCGCCGCGCCATTCCGGGACGGCGTGCGGGGTCGAGGGGTCCCCGACCCCTCGCGGGGGCCGGGGGCGGAGCCCCCGGAAAAACACAGCAGTGCAGGGGCTCACTCAGCCCAGGTATTCGAGCAGACTGGCGAAAAAGAATTCGCCCAGGGGCGAGTCATGGGGGGTGGTATGAATGGCCTTCAGGTGGAAACGGGGGTGGTCGGTCAGGAAGGCGTCCACTTGGCCTTCGTTTTCGGCGGGAGTGAGGGTGCAGGTGACGTAGGCCAGCAGGCCGCCGGGGGCAAGGCAGGTGGCGGCATGACGCAGCAGCCGGGCCTGAACCCGGGCGAAGTCGGCCACGTCCTGCGGGGTGCGGCGCAGGAGCGTGTCGGGGCGGCGGCTGAGGACGCCCAGGCCGGAGCAGGGTGCGTCCAGGAGGATGGCACGCAGGGGGTGGCGGGGGCTGAAGGCCTCGGCCCGGGCCCGGAAGGGCGCGACGTCGGGCACGCCCAGGCGGCGGCGTTCGGCGTTGAGGCCCGCAAGGCGGCGGGCGCTCGGATCGCTGGCCAGAACCGTGCCCGGGGCGGCGTCGGCGAGCAGCAGGGACTTGCCGCCCCGGCCGCAACAGGCGTCCCACACGGGGCGGGGCCAGGAGGCGGCACCCAGGGCTTCGAGGGCGGCCTGCCCGGCGAGGCTCTGGCGCACGGCCAGGCCGTCGGCAAGCAGCTCGGCGAGGTCGGGCGGCGGGGCGGCCAGGGCCACGCCCGTGGCGGTCGCGCCCACGCAGGAGGGCAGGGCGGCGAGCTGGGCGTGGCGCTCCATGGCGCCGGGCACCTGGGGCCGCAGGCGCAGGCCCAGGGGCGGAGCCTCGCAGGTGGCGGCGAGCAGGGCCCGGGTGTGGTCCGGGCCCCGGGTGTCCAGCCACAGCGCGGCCATCCAGCGGGGCACACCGAAACGCCGGGCCAGGAAGAGGGGCCCATCGGCCTGCCCGGCCTTGCGGGGCGCGGCCTCGTGGGCCAGGGGCGGCTGGCGCAGGAAGGCCTCGTCCCGCCAGCCGGGCCCGAGGTCGGCCACGCGGCGCAGCACGGCGTTGCAGACCTTGCCCAGCCGGGGATTGATGGCCGTCTTGACCTGCTCGGTGGCCCAGTGGGTGGAGGCATAGGCCGGGATTTTGTCCAGGAAAAGAATTTCATAGGCCGCCACGGCGAGGAGCAGGCGCATGGGCGCGGGCAGGGCGCCCGGGTCGCGCAGCAGGGTGGCCAGGATGAAATCCAGGGTCGGCTTGCGGCGCAGGGTGCCGTAGGCCAGTTCCGTGGCCAGGGCGGCGTCCAGGGCTGCGGCGGGGTTGCCGGGACGTGCGTCCTTGCCCGGGGCGAAAACCTCGGCCAGGGCGCCGTCCAGGGCGGCCTGGATGTCCTGCCCGCGCAGGCAGCGTTCCAGAGCCAGCAGGGCGGCCCGGCGCGCCGGGGGCAGGGCAGGGGCAACGGCACGGGGCCGGGAGCGGCGCGGGCCGGAGCGGGGGGCGGAAGGCGCCAAGGCTCAGGCGCCTTCGCCCGCGCCGGGGCGGGCCTGGGGGCCGGGGCCCTTGCCCACGCCGGGGCGGCTGGCCATGGGCAGGGTGCGCGGGGCGGGCGGATCGGCCAGGAAGCGTTGCAGGGCGCGCTCGACCAGCTCCAGGGACACGCCGGTGTCCAGGCAGGGGCCGTGGGGGCGTTCGTTGAGCACGCCGAACACGGGCAGGGGATAGGTATCCTGAATGCCGCTGGACAGGTCGCGCTCGCAGGCCACGGCGACGATGAGCCGGGGCCGGAGCTGGACCACGATGCGCCGGGCGATGGTGCCGCCGGTGGCGATGGCCAGATGCACGCCGTAGTGCTCGGTCAGGGCCAGCAAGTCGCGGATGGGGCATTTGCCGCAGCGCTTGCAGTTGTCGATGTCGTAGGTCAGGCGCACGTCGCAGCGCGAGTTCTGGATGCAGTGGGGCATGAGCAGCAGAACGTCCTCGGGGGCGTAGCGCCCGGCCTCGTGCTGCACCAGCTCGTTGTTGACCTTGATGAACGACGAGCGCACGCGCTCTTTGGAGATGCGCAAGGCCCGGCCGAGCAGGACCATGAGCGGCAGAAAGAGCTTGATGGTCAGCCCGCGCAGGCGGCGCGAAAAGGGCAGGCTGCGACCGAGCAGGATATTGAGCACCAGCCCCAGGCTGGCCCAGCCGACCACGGCGATGGCCGCCGCCACCAGCAGCCCGAAAACCCACGGCGCGGCGGGATGGATGGCCGCCAGCCCCACGAAGGGCACGACCCACAACCCCACCAGCAGCAGCGAAACGAGCACCGAGGCGCCGGTGATCAGCCCGATGAACAGCCGCTTGCGCGCGGCGCCCGCGCTCTGGTCGTCGCGGTCGAAAGCGGCGAGGGAAGGGTCGGTTCCGGTCATGGACAAACCGTTTCGTAATACGCCGTGGAATACAAATCGCGGACACCCGCGCCCAAGCCGTTTTGCCGAGTCTTCCGTGGGCCCTTCTGCAGGCCCTTTTGCAGGGAGATATTGCACCAGCAGTGGGGCAGCGTGTCAACCACCGGATGCCGAAACAGATGCATCCTAGGCCAACCGCGCGGCCCCGGGCAGGTAGCCCCGGGCGAATTCCTCGGCGCTTTGCAGCTTCTTCCCGGCGGGCTTGAGGGAGGGCACCAGGTATTCGCAATCCGCACAGGCGAAGGCCAAAAGGCCCTCGCGCAGGCCGAGGATGGTGCCGGGGGCGGGCCGGGGTTCGGCCAGCTCGGGGCCGACGCACCCCGGGGTCAGCACCAGCCGCAGGGGTTCGCCCCCGCGCGGGCCGGTCCAGTGGCAAAAGGCGCCCGGCCAGGGATGCATGGCCCGGGCGCGGTTGTGGACCTCGCGGGCCGGGCGCGAAAAGTCGAGGCGGCCTTCGTCCTTTTCGAGCTTGGGAGCGTAGGTGGCCAGGGCGGTGTCCTGAGGGATGCGCACCAGCCGCCCGGCGCGCAGGCGGCCCAGGGCGTCCACGATCAGCCGTCCGCCCAGGTCGGCCAACTGGTCGTGGACCTCGCTGGCCGTCTCGTCGATGTCGATGCCCAGCGAGCGGGCCAGGAGGATGTCTCCGGTGTCCATGCCCGCATCCATGCGCATGATGGTGATGCCCGTGACGGCCTCGCCGTCCAGGATGGCGCGCTGGATGGGCGCGGCGCCGCGGTATTTGGGCAGGAGCGATGCGTGGATGTTCAGGGCGCCCAGGGGCGGGATGTCCAGCACGCGCTGGGGCAGGATGAGCCCGTAGGCGGCGACCACCAGCACCTCGGGCGCCAGGGCCGCCAGTTCGTCCACCGTGGCCTGCTCGCGGAAGTTCACGGGCTGGAACACGGGCAGGCCGTGCGAAAGGGCGAAGGCCTTGACCTCGCCGTGGCGCACGGCCTGACCCCGGCCGCTGGGCCGGTCGGGCTGGCAATAGACGGCCACGACCTCGCAGCCGTCCCATCCCGTCAGGGCCTCCAGGGCGCGCCGGGCGAACTCCGGCGTGCCCATGAAGACTACTCGGAGGGGGCCTTGTCCTGCTGCTTCGCCCATTTGCGGACCTTCTTGTCGTACAGCGAGCGCTTGAGGCGGCTGATGTGGTCGATGAACAGGGTGCCGTCCAGGTGGTCGATTTCGTGTTGCAGGCAGATGGCCAGCAACTCGTCGGCCTCGATGGTCAGGTCCTGGCCGTCCAGGGTCGTGGCCCGCACGGTGACCTGGGCCGCGCGCTCCACGTTGGCGCGGTAGTTGCGCACCGACAGGCAGCCCTCTTCGGACTCCACCGTCTCCTCGCTGCGGGCGGTGATCACGGGGTTGACCAGCACGCGCAGGTCCTCACGGAGCTGGGGGCCGGAAACGTCCACCACCACAAGCCGCACGCCCTCGCCCACCTGCGGGGCGGCAAGGCCGATGCCCTCGTTGGCATACATGGTCAGGGCCATGTCGTCGGCCAGGGCGCGCAGTTCGGGCGTGATCTCCGCGATCTCCTCGGCCCGCCGGGCCAGGACGGGGTCCGGGTAGTAAACCAGGGGTCGTGTCATGTCCTCACTCTGTCTCCCACGCGTGGCCCGCGCTCCGCGCGGGGGCGGCCGGTGCTAGTCCTTGGCCGTCTCGCGCACGCGGATGTGCAGCTCGCGCAGTTGCTTGTTGTCCACCGTGTCGGGGGCGTCGGTCATGAGGCAGGTGGCCTTCTGGGTCTTGGGGAAGGCGATCACGTCGCGGATGGACGCGGACCCCGACAGGATCATGATAAGTCGGTCCAGCCCGAAGGCAATGCCGCCGTGGGGCGGGGCGCCGAACTCCAGAGCCTGGAGCAGGAAGCCGAACCGGGAGCGGGCGGTTTCCTCGTCCATGCCCAGGGCGGCGAACATGGCCTGCTGGGTGGCCTGATCGTGGATGCGGATGGAGCCGCCGCCGATTTCAGAGCCGTTCAGCACCATGTCGTAAGCCCGGGACAGCACGGCGCCGGGGTCCGAGGTCAGCAGTTCCGCATGGCCGGGGGCCGGGGCGGTGAAGGGATGGTGCAGGGCCATCCAGCGCTTGTCCTCGGGGCTCCATTCCAGCAGGGGGAAGTCCGTCACCCACAGGGGGTTGAAAACGGCGGCATCGATGAGCCCCAGGCGGCGGCCCAGCTCGTTGCGCAACTGGCCCAGGGCGGTGTTGACCATCACGGCGGGCCCGGCCTGGAAGAAGAGGATGTCGCCCTCCCGGGCCTCGAGGCGCCCGGCGATGCCCTGGCGCTCGGCGTCGGAAAGGAACTTGGCGATGGGCGACTGCCACTCGCCGCCGGGCTTGAGCTTGATCCAGGCCAGCCCCTGGGCGCCGTAGATTTTGACGAACTCGGTGAGGTCGTCGATCTCCTTGCGCGAGAGGTCCACCCCGCCCGGCACGCGCAGGCCCTTGACCAGTTCGGCCGAGGCGAACAGCTTGAACCCGCCGCCGCGCACCACGTCGGTCACGTCCTTGAGCTTCAGGTCGAAGCGCGTGTCGGGCTTGTCCAGGCCATAGTCGCGCATGGCCTCGTGCCAGGTCATGCGCGGGAAGGGCTCGGGCAGGGTCACATCCAGCGTTTCGGCGAACAGGCGGCGAATCATGCCCTCGGCCATGGCCATGACCTGCTCCTGGTCCACGAAGCTCATTTCGCAGTCGATCTGGGTGAACTCGGGCTGGCGGTCGGCGCGCAGGTCCTCGTCGCGGAAGCAGCGCACCACCTGATAGTAGCGCTCCATGCCCGCGACCATGAGCAACTGCTTGAAAATCTGCGGCGACTGGGGCAGGGCGTAGAACTTGCCCTCGGCCAGACGGCTGGGCACCAGGAAGTCCCGCGCGCCCTCGGGGGTGCTCTTGGTCAGGATGGGCGTCTCGATTTCCAGGAAGCCCTGCTCGTCCAGATAGCGGCGCACGCTCTGCACCGCGCGGTGGCGGAGCTGGAAGTTGCGCGCCAGCTTGGGGCGGCGCAGGTCGAGGTAGCGGTATTGCAGGCGCAGGGTCTCGGCGGCGTCCACGCGGTCCTCGATGGCGAAGGGCGTGGTGCGCGAGGTGTTCAGCAGCTTCCACTCATCGACCACCACCTCGATCTGCCCGGTGGCGAGGCCCGGGTTGGTCATGCCCTCGGGCCGGGGGCGCACCTGCCCGCGCACGGCCAGCACGTATTCCGTGCGCAGGATGTGCGCGTCGGCGTGGGCGGCGGGGCTGTGCTCGGGCGAGAAGACCACCTGGGTCAGGCCCTGGCGGTCGCGCAGGTCGATGAAGATCAGCCCGCCGTGGTCGCGGCGGTACTGGGCCCAGCCCATGAGGCAGACGCCGGCGCCCACGTCGGCGGCGGTCAGCTCGCTGCACGTGTGCGTGCGCTGCCAGCCGTCCAGGGGCGTGATGTATTTCTGGTGTTCGCGCTGAACGTCGTAAGTCTCTTCCATGATGCGTCCTCTCGGTGTGCGTCCCCCCGCCCGGGGTGCGGGCGGCGGGCGAAAAATGTCCGGCTACCCGCGGCCCGCGAGCAGGGCCACGGCCTCGGCCCGGGGCAGGGTGCGCTGCTCGCCGCTGTGCATGTCGCGCAGGGTCACGCCGCCGTCGGCCAGCTCCTGCCCGCCCAGCAGCAGGCACCAGCGCGCCCCGGAGCGGTCCGCCGCGCGCATGCGGCTCTTCATGCTGCCCGAGGCGAAGCCCGTCTCGCCGATGAGCCCGGCCTCGCGCAGCTCCTGGGCCAGGGCCAGGGCCGGGCTGGGGGCCGCCGGGTCGAGCACGGCGATGAAAAAGTCCGGGGCGGGCTGGCCCACGGGCGGCACCAGCAGCGCCAGGCGCTCCATGCCGATGGCAAAACCCGTGGCGGCCACGTCGGGCCCGCCGAGCTGGGCCACGAGCCCGTCGTAGCGCCCGCCACCGGCCACGGCGGTCTGGGCGCCGATGTCCGTGGAGGTGACCTCGAAGGTCAGGCCCACATAGTAGTCGAGCCCGCGCACCAGCCGGGGGTTCTTGACGTACTCCACCCCGGCCGCGGCCAGGATGGCCTGGACCTCGGCGTAAGCCCCGGCGCAGTCCGCGCAGAGATGCTCTTCGATGACGGGGGCGTTCGCGGTCAGCTCCCGGCAGCGGGGCACCTTGCAGTCGAGCACGCGCAGCGGGTTGCTGGCCGCACGGCGCTTGCAGTCGTCGCACAGTTCGTCGAACCCGGGCAGGGCGGCGAAGAAGGCGTCCAGCGCCGCGCGGTGCCGGGGGCGGCAGGTGCGGCAGCCCAGGGAGTTGATCTCGAAGGTGAGCTGGCGCATGCCCAGGGTGCGCAGGTAGGTCGAGAGCATGAGCACCAGTTCGGCGTCGGCCTGGGGCTCGGTGGCCCCGACCATCTCCACGTCGAGCTGGTGGAACTGGCGCATGCGGCCCTTCTGGGGCCGTTCGTAGCGGAACATGGGCCCGAAGGTGAACATCTTGTGCACCGAGCCCGGGGAATAGAGCCCGTTCTCGATGTAGGCGCGCATCATGCCCGCCGTGGCCTCGGGGCGCAGGGTCAGGGAGCGGCCCTTGCGGTCGGGGAAGGTATACATCTCCTTCTGGACCACGTCGGTCTCCTCGCCGATGGAGCGCGAGAAAAGCTGGGTCGGCTCCATGAGCGGCAGACGGACCTCCTGGTAGCCGTAGCGCGAAAAGACCTTGCGCGCGGTTTCTTCCAGGTGGGCGAAGGTCGTGCTCTCGGGCGGATACATGTCCGCCACGCCTTTGATTTTCTGGATTTTGCTCATTTCGGGGCTCGTGCCGGGGCGCATTGCGGGCGCCGCCGGGCTATGCGGTGCAAAAAAACCTGGAAACCCAGGGCCAAGCCGCTAGGAGTTAGACCATACCCGCCCAAAAGTCAAAGCGCGCGCGCCTCGCGGCGGGCCGCGCCGAAGCCCGGCCCGTCCGCCCGCGAAACCGGGCACCCCAGTGCTGACAAGGCGCGCCCGGGAGGCTATGACAACAGGCAGCGCCGCGGCCATGCCCGGCTCGCGGCGCCGAAAAGGCTTGCCCTGCCCGGCAAAGGCTTCTAGGCTGGGCCACCATAATCGATTGTTCAACAAGGAAGCGAATCATGCGAAGCAAGCAAATGACCCACGGGCTGGAAAAAGCCCCCCACCGTTCGCTGCTCTACGCCCTGGGCCTGACCCGTGAGGAAATGCGCCGACCCATCGTCGGCGTGTGCAACTCGGCCAACGAAATCGTGCCCGGGCACATCCACCTGGACACCATCGCCAAGGCCGTGAAAGAGGGCGTGCGCATGGCGGGCGGCACGCCCCTGGAGTTCCCGGTCATCGGCGTATGCGACGGGCTGGCCATGAACCACGAGGGCATGCACTTCTCCCTGCCCTCGCGCGAAATCATCGCCGACTCCATCGAGATCATGGCCAGCGCCCATCCTTTCGACGCGCTGGTGCTCATCCCCAACTGCGACAAGGTCGTCCCGGCCATGCTCATGGCCGCCCTGCGGCTGAACATCCCCGCCGTGGTCGTCTCCGGCGGGCCCATGCTGGCCGGCAGCGGCAATTCGGACCTGATCACCGTGTTCGAGAGCGTGGGCCGCGCCAAGCGCGGGGAAATCAGCGCCGACGAACTGGACGCCCTGGAGCAGTGCGCCTGCCCGGGTTGCGGCTCCTGCTCGGGCATGTTCACGGCCAACTCCATGAACTGCCTGGCCGAGACCATCGGTCTGGCCCTGCCCGGCAACGGCACCATCCCCGCCGTCACCGCCGAGCGCGTGCGCCTGGCCAAGACCGCCGGGATGCGCGTCATGGACCTGCTGGAAAAAGGCCTGCGCCCGCGCGACATCGTGACCGAAAAGAGCGTGGCCAACGCCGTGACGCTGGACATGGCCCTGGGCTGCTCGACCAACACCGTGCTGCACCTCCCGGCCATCTTCGGCGAGGCCGGGCTGGCCCTGACCCTGGACATCTTCGACGAGGTCAGCTCGCGCACGCCCAACCTGTGCAAGCTCTCCCCGGCGGGCCCGCACCATATCGACCAGCTCCACCGCGCCGGGGGCATCCCCGCCGTGATGAGCGAGCTGGCCAAGCGCGACCTGCTGCACCTGGACGCCATGACCGTCACCGGCCAGAGCCTGGGCGAAAACCTGCGCGACCTGTCCGCCGTGGTGCGCGACCCCGAGGTCATCCGGCCCATCGACAAGCCCTATTCCCCGCGCGGGGGCATCGCCGTGCTGCACGGCTCCCTGGCGCCCGACGGCGCGGTGGTCAAGCAGTCGGCCGTGGCCCCCGAGATGATGCGCCGCACGGGCCCGGCCCGGGTCTTCGACTCCGAGGCCCTGGCCAGCGAGGCCATCCTCGGCGGGGCCATCCACCCCGGCGACGTGATCATCATCCGCTACGAGGGCCCGCGCGGCGGCCCGGGCATGCGCGAAATGCTCTCGCCCACGGCCAACATCGCGGGCATGGGCCTCGGCGAATCCGTGGCGCTCATCACCGACGGCCGCTTCTCGGGCGGCACGCGCGGCGCGGCCATCGGCCACGTCTCGCCCGAGGCCGCCGACGGCGGGCCCATGGCCCTGGTCCGCGAGGGCGACCTGATCGAGATCGACATCCCGGGCCGGACCCTGAACCTGCTGGTGGAGCCCGCCGAACTGGAAGCCCGCCGCAAGGCCCACGTGCCCCCGGCGCGCGAAATCGCCTCGCCGCTGCTGCGGCGCTACAGCCGCCTGGTGCAAAGCGCGGCCCAGGGCGCGCGCTACAAGGACGAATAGCCTCCCCCGCCCCCGGGCGGCCCATCTGCAGGCCGCCCGGGGCGCCGCCCGCCTCGCGGGCCGGATGCGACCCGCTTTCCCGCAAAGGGCCCGCGCCGCCCCGCTCCGCCCCGCCCCGGTTGACCTCGCGCGCGTTTCCGGCCCATACTGGCCGCAATCGCCCCCCGGGCCGTCGCGTCCGGGGGCACAACGGCGACGGGCAAGGCCCCAGGGGCGCCCCGAAAGCACCCCGCCACCAACGGACAAGGACAAACGCATGGCGCGCTGGGACGGCGAAGCGGTGGACCGCTACGAGGCGTGGTTCGAGACGCCCACGGGCGCCTTCGCCCTGGGCCGGGAGCGCGCGCTGCTGGAGCGCCTGGTTTCCGCCTGGCCCCGGCGCGGGCACACCCTGCTGGACGTGGGCTGCGGCCCGGGCGTGTTCATGAAGCTGTTCTGGGAGTCGGGCTTCGACGTGACCGGACTGGACAGTTCGCCGGACATGCTCGGGGCCGCCCGGCGCAGGCTGGGGCCCCACGGCGCCTACCACGTCGGCCGCGCCGAGCACCTGCCCTTCACCGACGACGAGTTCGACTACGTGACCCTGCTCACGGTGCTGGAATTCTGCGAAGACCCGGTGCTGGCCCTGCGCGAGGCCCGGCGCGTGGCGCGCTACGGGGTGCTGGTCTCCTTCCTGAACCGCTTTTCGTTCTACCACTACAGCCACGGCCTCGCCTGGCCCTGGCGCGGCCCGGGGGCGACCATCGAAGCCCGCTGGTTCTCCTGCCTGGAGATGCGCCGTCTGGTACTGGGCACCCTGGGGCCCAAGCAGTGGCAGTGCGGCTCGGTGCTGCCCGGCCCGGTGTGGACCTGGAAGCCCGGAGCGCCCTGGAACGTAATCAACCGCCCGGTCTATCCCCTGGGCGTGGGCGCCTACGGCGCCATGCGCGCCGACTTCACCGCCGAAAAACCCCTGACGCCCCTGTACCTGCTGAGCAAGAACCCGGTCTGAGCCCTCCGGCGCCTGCCTGCCGGAAAACCCAAAGCGCGCGGCAGGGTGCGCCTGCACGGGCGGCCCGGGTTTCCCGTCGGCGCCGCGCCGGGCCCGCCCGCTACCAGCTCACGGGCAGGCGCACGGTCTGTTTGGCCTTGTTGGTGAACAGCACGTGCCCGTGCTCGCGGCCGAACAGGAACAGATCGCGGGTCACGGCCACGTCCTGGGTGCAGTAGGCCACGATGTCGTCCAGGCGGCCCTGCTTCCACCACTCCAGGGCCTGGAGCCCGTCGGCGGACTTCCGCGCGCCCAGGGTGGCCTGGGCCAGATGGTCCAGGGACAAACGGTAGCCCAGGCGGTTGTAGACGTGCTCCAGCATGTCGCAGGTGTTCAGGGCCGCCGGGTCGAAATCCACCTGCCCGCGCAGCACGGCGTAGTCGAAGCGCTTGACGTTGAAGCCCACCACCAGGGGCAGGGCGGCCAGGGCGGCCACCAGCTCGCCCAACTCCTCCTGCACGTAGGCCCGGGTCTGGCCCGTGCGCGAGTCGTACAGGCAGGCGCAGGACACGCCCATGCGCCCGGCGCGGTGCCAGCCGCCGACCTCGGCGGCGGAGCGCCGGGTTTCCAGGTCGAACACGCCGAAGTGGCCCGCGCCTTCGGGGGCGGGCGGGGGAGAGGTCTGCCGGTCGGTCATGGGCTCCTCCTGGCGCCGGGGCTGCGGCGCCGTTTGTTGTGCGGCTTGCGGAGTGAAAGCGGGCTCCCGGGGGCCGTCCGCGGCCTCGAACGTGAACGGGGGCGCGGGCGCCTCGGGGTCCAGGGCCGCCCGGGCCTCGGCCAGGGCCGCGTCCACGTCCAGCGCCGGAGCCGGTGTGTCGCGGATGGCCTCCAGCAGGAAGCGCGCCGCGCCCTTGTCGATGGGCCGGTTGCCCGAGCCGCATTTGGGCGAATGCACGCACGAAGGGCAGCCCGTTTCGCAGGGGCACGAGGCCACCACGTCCAGGGTCCGTTCCAGCAGTTCCCCGGCCTGCTCGAAGGCCTGCCAGGAAAGCCCCACCCCGCCGGGCAGCCCGTCGTACACGAACACCGCCGCCCCGCCCACCTGGGGGTGGAAGGGCGTGGAAATGCCGCCCAGGTCGTTGCGGTCGGTCATGACCAGCAGCGGCAGGATGCCGATGGCCGCGTGTTCCATGGCGTGGATGCCGCCCATGAAGTGCATGAAACCGTCCTCGGCGCGGTGCTGGGCCTCGCGCGGGATTTCCAGCCACAGGCCCTCGGTCTCGAAGCTCATGGGCGGCAGGTCCAGGGGCACGACGGTCAGCAGGGCGCCGCCCTTGTTCCTGCGCCGCTCGTAGCCCGTGATGCGCTCGGTGACGCGCAGGCGGCCCCGGAACACGCGCATGCCCCACGCCGTGCGCACCCCGTCCACGGACAGGATGCGCGTGGATTTGTCCACGCGCACGCGGGTGTGGTGGTCCACCCGCGCGGGGGCAACGGTCACGGTACGCCCGGGCAGGTCCAGCTCCTGGACCACGTAAGTCTGCCCCAGGTGCAGGTAGACCGCGCCGGGGTGCGTCTCCTTGCAGGCCCGGTGCTCGTCCACCTGGCCCACGCTGCGCTCGCCCCCGGCGCCGCCGACGGCGATGATGCGCAACTGGCCTCCGGCGCCGCGCAGGTCCACGTTATGGTGCGGGCGGCGGCGCGGGGAGTGGATTTCCGCGCCGTCGGAGCTGGCCAGGAGCCGCCCGTCGGCCAGCATGGCGTCCAGCACGGGCGCCACCCCGGGCTCGGCCAGCCAGGGCTCGCCCGGAACCAGGGGCATCTCCGCCGCCGCGCAGACCAGATGGCGCTCCACGATGCGCGGGTTGGCCGGGTTGAGCACGGCGCGCTCGGGGGGTCGGGCGAAGAAGTCGCGCGGGTTGCGCATGAAATACTGGTCCAACTGGTCCTCCCCGGCGATGAGCGCCACGGCGGACTCCTGCTGCGCCCGGCCCACGCGGCCCCCGCGTTGCAGGGTCTGCATCACCGTGCCCGGGTAGCCGACCAGGATGCACAGGTCCAGGCTGCCGATGTCGATGCCCAGCTCCAGGGCGCTGGTGGAGATGACGGCCAGCAGCTCCCCCGAGGCCATGCGCGCCTCGATGTCGCGGCGCTCCTCGGGCAGAAAGCCCGCGCGGTAGGCACTGATGCGCCCGCGGTATTGCCCCGAGCGCTCGGCGGCCCACAGGGCGATGAGTTCGGTCATGCGCCGCGACTGGGTGTAGACGATGGTCCGCAGCCCGCGCGCCAGGGCCGCCTTGAGCAGCAGGATGGCCACCTGGGCCGGGCTGTCGGCCATGGTCAGGGCCGGGTTCAGGAACAGGAAATGCCGCCCGCCCCGGGGTGCGCCGCTTTCGGTGACCTCGGTGACCTCCCGGCCAGAAAGCTGGCGGGCCAATTCGCCGGGGTTGCCCACCGTGGCCGAGAGGAAGGCGAAGCTCGGGGCCGAGCCGTAACGACGGCACACGCGTGAAAGCCGCCGGAAGACCTGGGCCATGTGCGAGCCCATGACCCCCCGGTAGGTATGCACCTCGTCCACCACAACGTGGGTCAGCCCGGCGAAGAAGGCCGCCCACTTCTCGTGGTGGGCCAGCAGTGCCAGATGCAGCATCTCGGGGTTGGTCAGCAGCACCCCGGGCGGAGTGTCGCGGATCTTGCGCCGGAACCAGTCCGAGGTGTCGCCGTCGTAGATGGCCGCCCGGGGCCGGGTGTCCTCGGGCCAGGGGGCGACCATTGCCTCGAAGGAGCGCAACTGGTCCTGGGCCAGGGCCTTCAGGGGGAAGAGGTACAGCGCCCGGCTGTCGGGGTTCATGAGCTGCTGTTCCAGCACGGGCAGGGTGTAGATCAGGGTCTTGCCGCTGGCCGTGGGCGTGGCGACCACCACGTTGCGCCCGGCGCGCAGCAGGTCCATGGCCCGGGCCTGGTGCTCATAGAGCGCGGGGATGCCCCGCCCGGCCAGCAGGCGTTCCACCGTCACCGGCCAGGGCCTGCGACAGGCGGCCTCGCGGGCCGGGCCCGGGGGCAGCACCTCGTGGTGCGCCACCAGATGCCCCAGGCGCTGCGACGCCTTGAGGGCCGCGATGTATTCGCGGATGTCCGCCCTGCCCGGCAGGCCCGTCGAGGCTGCCGGGTCCATCGGGTCCGTCACGCCGGTCAGGCCTGTCATGTCCATGATGTCCGTCACGCCCCCGAGGATACGGCGCGGGCGGCGGAAAGGGAAGGGCGCGGACGCACCCGGGGCAGGGGGCTCCGGGAGCGGGCAATCCTCGACAGAACGGAGAAGGGGTACAGCGGAGGAAGGAGCTACACAGCGAGGTCCAGGGGCAAATCCGAGATGTCCTTCAAGCGTTTGCCGTTGACCATAATGGCCAACATCTCGGCGGCATCCTCCATCCCGAGCGCTTCAACAGTTTTTTGCAATTCGTACAAGGCGAAATGGTAGACACAATCAATATCGCCTGTGCCGAGGGCAATGGACGCGAGGCGGCTGGGGGTCGGCTCTGCGGTGACCACGACAACATGGGGTAAACGCCCTTTACGGTTGCGAACAAGATTCAACGCCTCGGATCTCGCGTTCTGTGCCCGATCACTCCTGATTGTCCACTTACAGGAGATGCTGGCATGGAGAAGCGGCTTGCCTCCGTTGCTTTTGCGCAGACTGGCGAGTGTGGTCACCTTGTCGTCTATAAGCACCGACGGCGTGTTGATGGCGGCATCTTCCTCAAGCTGGCGCGTAACGACAATGTCCGGGGTGATGGTATAGTCACTGCCAAGTGCGGCAGCAAGCTCAGGGCTACTTTTGGCTGCCTCGTCGAGGGCAACGAGATGTGCGTACTGCTCATACGCGGCAATTTCGAGCCTGTTCCGGCCTGTGACCTGACGAACGTCCCAGTTGCCTGGGCGTAAATGTCCCAGGGTCAGGAATGTGGCCTTCACGAACTCGGCGCAGATGCCCTCGAACTTGTTCCCCGAGGTCTGCCCTGCGCAACGTTCTCCTTTTGTCGCCGTAGCAAGCTGTTCCGCAATACCATTGGCAATATTCCTGCTTGGCTTGCTACTGCCATCAGCGTTGCTGACAATACCCCTCCCATCAATGGTAAGAATACTTGCCAGCAGAGCCGTGTGGAATGCCTGCCTAGCCTCTGCAAAGTGAGCTGAAAGACTCATGATGCCACCTTAAAGATGCGCCGCGCCGTTAGCGCCGCGATTATTTGCCTGCCAACGGCGGCTGCAACCGGGGGGGGGAAAGCGTTGCCTATCTGGCGGTAGACCGGGGTCTTGCGTCCAACGAAAATCCACTCATCGGGAAACCCCTGAATGCGGGCCGCCATGCGCGTTGTCAGACGCGGCGCCCCCACGAAGTCACGGGGTGGAGCCTCGTCCCAGACACCATGCCCATCGACTCCCAGCGAAGCCCAGGCTCGCTTGGCCCGGGTTGGGCCCAGGTCGGCGCCTCCATGTTTTTTGGAGCCTCCCACGAGAGTGGGGGCGATGCCGTTGGCTTGCTCCCGCCAGCGGTCAGCACCAAGCCAGCCGTTCGCTTGCATGAGGTCGTAGAGTAACTCCCCCACAGTCGGCGGCACGGCCTGGAGCGGATTCGGCCACTCGAAGTGATCGGCCAACTCCCTGCGGAGGGCCACGAAGACAACGCGGGGGCGGAGTTGCGACACCCCGTGGTCTGATGCGTTTAAGAGCTTCCAGCCGGGCTTGTAGCCCAGCTTCTTGAGCTGCTTCTCCACCTTGGTGCGGTAGTCTTCGAATACGGCGTCCAAGAGACCCCGGACGTTCTCGAACATTACGGCCTTTGGGCGGCACTCGTCCACAAGACGGATTGCCTGAGGGAACATGTCACGTTCGTCGTCGGCACCAAGTTGTCTGCCTGCCCGCGAGAACGGAGGGCAAGGTACTCCGCCAGCCAAAAGATCGACTCCCTTAAATGGGCGACCATCAAAATGGCACACGTCACCATCTGGAACCACGTTCCAGTTTGGGCGATTCTGCTTCAGAGTGTCACAGGCTGCGGAGTCAATTTCCACGAGAGCCGCATGAGCAAATCCCGCTTGTTCAAGGCCCAGTGCTTGGCCCCCAGCTCCCGAACAAATCTCAACGGACGTCAATCGCGGCATTATACCTTCCAGATGCTAGGGTTTCCATCGAAAGCAAAAGACTGCCGGAAAAGCTGGCACGGGTCAACGAAACGAAGACCTGCCGGACCTCATCCCCTCTCCCACCGTGCCCTGCACTGATAACCCCACTTCAAGCATTGCCCCTACCGACGCCAAGTCTTCACATCTCTCAAGAGATCGGCCTTCAGCGCTTCCAGGCGTCGCGGGCGGGGTCGAGCACTTCGCGGCCCTCGCCGGGGTAGACCTCGCGCTCGGCTGCGGGCTGGGGCACGGGCGGGGGCCAGTGCCCGGGCCGGGGCTCCGGGCCCTCCAGGGCCGGGCCGCCCGGGGCCAGGTCGGCCATGGCCGGATGCGCGCGCGGGTCCGCCCCCGGCACGGCCCAGGAGAATTCGATGGGGATCATGTTCGGGTCGAAGCAATAGACCGAGTGGATGAACCCATGGTCGATGACCGGCGAGGGCTCGCAGCCCGCCGCCTCCAGACGCCCGCGCACCGCCCATAGGTCCTCCTCCCCGGCCACGCCGATGGACACGTGGTCGAACCCCACCGGACCGCGCACGGGAAAGCCGTGGTCCTTCATGGCCAGGGGCTCCACCCCGGGCCACTCGAAAAAGGCGATCATGTCCCGCCCGTCGATCTGGAAAAAATAATGGCGATAGCCCGGGCGGCCCAGGCCCGCCACCAGGCGCATGCCCAGCAGGTCGCGCCAGAAGCGTACCGTGGCGTCCATGTCGCCGGTGACCATGGCCAAGTGGTTGATTCCGTTGTAGCGGGGCATGGCGCCTCCTTGGACCCGGAGGGAGCCGGGCCCAGCGCGGGTTTTTCCCGCAGGCTACGGCAAATCGCGGGGCACGGCAACGCGCCCCGGCCGTGTCCGCCCCAAGGCCCCGCCGGGGGGCTTGCCCGCGGGCCCGGCGCAGGGTAAGGAAGGAACCGGACCCCCCAAGGGTCGCACCCTCCCCCGGGCCGCCCCGTCCCCCCCGCCCGGAAGAACCAAGGAGAATCCACCGTGGGCTTTCTTTCCGCCAGCGCAAGCTTCACGCGCTACCGCATCATCGAGGAAATCCCGGACACCCTGTGGCCCGAAATCGCCGACAGGCTGCGCCGCAACGCATTCAAGGACATCGACCACACCGCCGACGAACGCTCTTTCGGCTGGGTGGCCTTCGACGACATGCTCGACGCCGACTGGCGTAGCGCCCCGCCCCAGAAGGGCGAGTTCATCACCATGGGCCTGCGCCTGGACACCCGGCGCATCCCTCCGGCGGTATTCAAGAAGCATCTGGCCCTGGCCCTGGCGGACGAGATGGAGCGCATGGAGCAGACCAAGGGCAAGGCCTACGTCTCGCGCGACCGCAAGAACGAACTCAAGGAGCAGACCAAGCTGCGGCTCATGGCCCGGACCCTGCCCATCCCCGCCCAGTTCGACGTGGTCTGGAACGTGACCAGCGGCGTGGTCTATCTGGCCTCCATCCAGAGCAAGCTGCGCGCGCTGTTCGAAGACATGTTCACCATGACCTTCGACCTGCACCTGGAGCCCATGACCCCGTACTACCAGGCCCTGGCCCGCATGGGCGAGGAGCGCGCAAGCGTCCTGGACGACCTCGAACCCACCGTTTTCGTCTAAGCCGGAGACCCCCCTCATGGATCACGCATATCTCGGAGAAGCCACGGACATCGTGCTGGGCCAGGAGTTCCTGACCTGGCTGTGGTACAAGAGCGAATCCCAGGCCGGGCGCTTCAAGACCGACGCGAACGAACCCTTCGCCCTGTTCATGGAGCAGCGCGTGTCCGTCACCGGCGGAGAGGGCGACGCCAAGGAGACGACCTCGGTCAGCGGGCTCCTGAGCGAACTGCGCGAGGCCAAGACCGGGCTGGCCATGGGCAAGAAGGTCTCCAAGGCGCTGGTGCGCATCGAGGCCGACGCCGAACAATGGTCCGCGACCCTCAAGGCCGAGGACATGAGCCTGTCGTCCTTCAAAACCCCCAAGGTGGAAACCAAGCGCGAGGAGGGTGAAGACCCCGACTCGGCCTTTCTGGAAAAGATGTACCTCCTGGAGCGCGGACTGGCCTTCCTGGACGCGGTGTTCGCGGAGTTTCTGGCCCTGCGTTTCTCCTCGGGCTGGAAAGAGGAAGCGGCGGACGTGGGCCGCTGGATGGCCCAGGACGCCTAGCCCCGGCGCGCCGCCCGCCGTTTCGCCCGGAGTGCCGCCCAGACCCCCGAAGTACCGGAAACACCATGCTCGCCCTGACCTTCCCCCATTTCGATCCTGTAGCCGTATCCGTCGGCCCGCTGGCCGTGCGCTGGTACGGGCTCATGTACATGATCGGCTTTCTGGGCGGCTGGGGGCTCGGGCGCTGGCGCGCCTCGCGCCCCGGGTCGGGCTGGGCCGCCACCCAGGTGGACGACCTCGTGGCCCTGCTCATGCTCGGGGTCATCCTCGGCGGGCGGCTGGGCTACGTGCTGTTCTACGAGCCCATGGGCTATCTGGCCGACCCCGTGCGCATCGTGCGCCTGTGGGAGGGCGGCATGTCCTTCCACGGCGGGCTGCTGGGGGTGCTCGTCTGCTTCTGGCTCTTTGCCCGGCGCGCGGGCAAGTCCTTCTTCGCCGTATCGGACTTCATCGCCCCGCTGGTGCCCCTGGGCCTGGGGGCCGGGCGCATCGGCAATTTCATCAACGGCGAGCTGTGGGGCCGCGTGAGCGACGCGCCCTGGGCCATGATCTTCCCGGGCTGGGAGGCCGGGCCCTATCCGCGCCACCCGTCCCAGCTTTATGAATTCGCCCTCGAGGGCGTCGTGCTTTTCGCCCTGTGCTGGTGGTTCTCCGCGCGCAAGCGCCCCGAAGGGGCCGTGTCGGGGCTCTTTGCCGCCGGATACGGGACGTTTCGTTTCGTGGTGGAATTCTTCCGCGAGCCGGACGCCCATCTGGGCTTCCTGACGGGCGGGCTGACCATGGGCCAGCTCCTGTCCCTGCCCCTGGCGCTCTACGGGGTCTTCCTGCTCTGGCGGGCCTATTCCCGAGGCCCGCGCCAACCCGCAACATAATTTCGAGGCCATGCCAAACAATCCCACTCTCTCCCGGCTTCTGGACGAGCATCTGCCCGCGCTGGCCCAGCGCGAGGCCCTGGAACCCGACCTCATCCGCAAGGCCATTGCCGACGGCACCATGGTCCTGCTGGCCAACCCGAGGCACGCCGGAGTCCTGCCGACCCTGGTCGGCCAGCCGGCCACGGTGAAGGTCAACGCCAACATCGGCACCTCGCCCTTCGTGGAAGCCCCGGACAAGGAAATCCTGAAACTCAGGATCGCCGAGGCCAGCGGCGCGCACACGGTCATGGACCTGTCCACCGGCGGCGACCTGGACGCCATCCGCGCCGAAATGCTGGCCGCAAGCCCCCTGCCCCTGGGCACGGTGCCGCTCTACGGCTGCGTGCAGAAGTACATCCGCGCCAAGGAAGACCCCGCGAACTTCAGCGCCCAGGAGCTGCTGGAGGAAATCGAGCGTCAGGCCGAGCAGGGTGTGGACTTCATGACCGTGCATTGCGGCGTGACCCGCCGGGCCGCGGCCCTGGTCGAGGAAGCCGGGCGCGTGCTGGGCGTGGTGTCGCGCGGCGGGTCCATCACCGTGCGCTGGATGAAGACCAACAACCAGGAAAACCCGCTGCTCACGCACTACGACAAGCTGCTGGACATTGCCGTGCGCCACAACGTGACCCTGTCCCTGGGCGACGGCATGCGCCCGGGCGCGGGCTGCGACGCGGGCGACCCCGCGCAGTGGGAGGAGGTCGTGGTCCTGGCCGAACTGACCCGCCGCGCCTGGGAGCGCGGGGTGCAGGTGATGATCGAGGGCCCCGGGCACGTGCCCATGCACCAGGTGCAGGCCCAGATCCAGGGCATCAAGCGCCTGTGCCACGGCGCGCCGCTCTACGTCCTCGGCCCGCTGACCACCGACAGCTCCCCGGGCTACGACCACATCGCCGGGGCCATCGGCGGGGCCATGGCCGCCTACTTCGGGGCGGACTTCCTGTGCTACCTGACCCCGGCCGAGCACCTGACCCTGCCCGACGGCGAAGACGTGCGCCAGGGCGTGCTGGCCTCGCGCATCGCCGCCCAGAGCGCGGAGAACGCCCTGGGCCGCCCCCTGGCCGTGCGCCGCGATCTGGCCATCTCGCGCGCCCGGGCCGACCTGGACTGGAAGGCCATGGCCGATCTGGCCCTGGACCCGCCCATGGTCCGCCACCGCCGCCAGGACCACGCCGACCGCGAGGAATGCGCCATGTGCGGCGAGTACTGCGCGGTGAAGATGCTGCGCGACTTCAAGAAGAAATAACCCGGCCCCGCCGGAGGCCGCGCGCAGCGGCGAAAACGGAAAGACGGCCCGCCGGAGCGGGCCGTCTTTCTGTTTGGGCTTTCGGTGCGCCCCCAGGGCCGCCCCCCGGGCGACGGGGCCCGCCACGGTGTCGCAGCGAAAACGGCGACACCCGCGGCCCGGGCCGCCCGGCTACTGCGTCGGCGGAGCCTTGCAGGCAGCTGCGGTGTTTTGGACCGCGCCCGGCGCCGGGGCCGGGGAGTTGCGCGCCAGCCAGTCGGCGGACACGCAACCTTCCTCCACGGCCACGATGGTATCGCCCAGTTCCCGGGCCTCCTCCAGGTCGTGGGTCACGTGCAGGATGGGCACGGCCAGTTCGGTCTTGAGGGCCACGAGTTCCTGACGCAGGGCCCGGCGGGTGGCGGCGTCCAGAGCCGAGAAGGGCTCGTCGAGCAGCAGCAGCACCGGGTCGCGGGCCAGGGCCTGGCAGAAGGCCGCCCGCTGGCGCTCGCCGCCGGAAATGGCCCCGGGGCGCTTGCCCGCCAGCCGGGCGATGCCGAACATCTCCAGCAGTTCGTCCACGCGCCCCTTGCGCCGCGCCGCGATGGCCACGTTGGCGCGCACCGTGAGATGCGGGAACAGCGGATAATCCTGGAACACGAAGCCCAGCCCCCGGTGGCGCGGGAGCACGAAAATCCCGGCGCCCGTGTCCACCCACACGGTGGACCCCAGGGCCACGCGGCCCTGGTCGGGCTGCTCCAGCCCGGCGGCGATGCGCATGAGGGTGGTCTTGCCCGCGCCCGAGGGGCCCACCAGGGCCGTCAGCGAGCCGGGCTCGCAGCGCAGCTCGGCGCGCAACTCGAAGTGCGGCAGGCGCTTGCGCACGTTCATGGTCAGCGGCATGGCTAGCGCCCCCTGTTCATGCGGTTGATGGCCAAAAGGGCGACGAAGCTCATGGGCACCAGGGCCAGGCAGAGCTTGAAGGCGTCGTCGTAGCGCAGGGCCTCCACGGCCTCGTAGATGGCGATGGCCGCCACCCGCGTGCTGCCGGGAATGCTCCCGCCGACCATGAGGATGACGCCGAATTCGCCCAGGCTGTGGGCGAAGACCAGCACCGAGGCCGCCGCCAGCCCGGGCAGGCTGCACGGCAGCACCACGCGGAAAAACGCGGCAATGGGCGACATGCCCAGCACGGCGCAGGCCTCCAGCAGGCGCGGATCGAGCTTCTCGAAGGCCGTGCGCAGGGGCTGGACGGCGAAGGGCAGGTTGTAGACCAGCGAGGCCAGGAGGATACCCGTGAAACTGAACACCAGGCGGTGCCCGGTGAGCGACTCCCAGGCGGCGCCCAGGGGGCTTTGCGGGCTCATGACCAGCAGCAGGGCGAAGCCCAGAACCGTTGGCGGCAGCACCATGGGCAGGGACACCAGGGCGTCCAGCAGGCTCTTGCCGGGGAAGCGTCGGAAGGCCAGGACATAGGCCAACGGCGCCGCCGCCAACGGAATGAGCAACGTCGTGATCAGGGCCAGCTTGGCCGAGAGAACGAGCGGCTCAAGCATCTATTCGTAACCGTACTTCGCCTTGATGGCCGCCACTTCCGGCGTGTTCAGGAACTCGACGAACTTGCGGGCGGCCTCGGGGTTCGGGGCGCTCTTGAGGATGCAGGCGGCCTGGACGACCTTGGGCGCCTCGGGCACCTCGAGGAAGCAGCCCTTCCCCCCCTCGGGGGTGAAGGTGGACGACAGGGCGCAGAAGCCCACGTCCGCAGCGCCCGTGGAGGCGAACTGGAAGGGCTGGCTGATGTTCTGGCCGAAGACCAGGGCGGGCTGCACCGCGTCCCAGATACCCACGGCCTGCATGGCCTTCATGGACGAGGTGCCGTAGGGCGCGGTCTCCACGTTGGCGATGGCGACCTTGGCGGAGGCCTTCACGGCCTCGGGCCAGGGCATGGCGCACAGTTCCTTCTTGAGGGTCCACAGCACCACGCGGCCCGTGGCGTAAACGAAAGGCGCCTCGGCGCGGCCCTCGGCCTGGAGCTTGGCCGGGGTTTTCTCGTCGGCGGCCAGCAGCATGTCGAAGGGCGCGCCGTTGACGATCTGGCCGTAGAGCTTGCCGGTGGAGGTATAGGTGGCTTCGGCCTTGAGGCCGGTGGCCTTTTCGAAGAGCGGAATGATCTCCTGCATGGCCGGGGTGAAGTTGGCCGCCTGGGCCAGCAGCAGGTCCGCCGCCATGGCGGGGGCCGCGAGCAGCAGCATGACGACGAGAAGCGGGGCGATACGTTTCATGGCAAAGACACTCCGATGGTTGCGGTTGTTGCGGATTTCCACCATGGTCCGGAGGAACGCTGACATGGTACCTATACGTTCGGGGACCGAACCACGGCAACGCGGTCACGCTCGCAGGGAAATGCGTGACCGCAACGCCCGCACCCAGTCACGCCAGGAGCCGCGAATGACGGAAAAAAATACTGCCAATACAACAGGTTCCGCTCCGGGACGCCTGGACCTCAACAGCATCTTCACCGTGCCTGCCGGAGTCCGCCACCTGGACGAAGCCCAACTCGCGCGCCTGGAGGCGTCCTTCCGGGCCTGGGTGGAGGCCGCGCGCGGGGCCCAGGCCCGGCAGGCCCGCGAACGCATGCGCCTGCTCTTCCTGCTGCTGCGTTACACCGGGGCGCGCCTGGGCGAGGCCACCCGCCTGGACGACGCGGGCGAACTGGACCTGGACGACGCCAGCGCCACCCTGGGCACGGGCGCGGCCCGGCGCAAGGTGCCCCTGCCGCACCTGCTGTGCCGCGAGCTGGCCGCCTTTCTGGACGGCCCCATGGCCACCGGGCTGACCGGACGGATTTTCGACCAGGACCACGGCTACGTGCGCCGGGTGCTCTACGCCCGGGCCGAGGCCTGCGGGCTGCCCCGCGAGCTGTGCTCCCCGCGCGTGCTGCGCGCCTCGCGCGCGGTGGAGCTGCTGCGTAGCGGAGTGCCCCTGGCCGTGGTCCGCGACACCCTCGGCCAGTCCTCGGCGGACCTGTCCGCCGTGTATCAGGCTTATTCCAGCGAAGACGCGCGGCACATCGTGCGCCGCCTGGCCCCCGACGACCAGCCCCTGCGCACCAGTGCGCGCAACAGCTTCCCCTGCCGCGTGGAGAGCGTGACGCGTGACGGCGTGCTGGCCGAAATCGCCCTGCGCAGCTATTCCGGCATGCCGCTGTATTCGGTGATCACCGTGGAAAGCGTGCGCAACCTGGGCCTGGAGCCCGGGGTGCCGGTCATGGCCACGGTCAAGGCGCCGCTGGTGGAGGTCGTCCAGGCCGACGGGGCCCGGGGCTGCGCGCGCAACACCGTGGGCGCCGTGGTCACCGGCGTGCGCGCCACCGCCGTGGTGGCCGAAATCACCGGCGAGGCCGCCGACGGCGCGCGGCTGTGCGCGCTGATCAGCGCGGGCGCCCTGGAGGACGCGCCCCTGGCCCCGGGCGATCTCGTCCAGTTCCGCTTCAAGGCCATGGCCGTGGTGCTGGGCGCCCTCTAGCAGGGCGGGGCAGAGGCGGGCGGCTCAGGTCCCAGCCGGGCCGGAGCCGGAAGGCGGGGCGGTATCGGCCGCACCGGCGGCGGCTTCCAATTCGGCCAGCAGGTCCGCGAGGTCGAAGCCGTGACGCGCGGCCACGGCCTCCAGCGTCTCAAACAGTTCCCGGCACAGCAGGCACACGCCCACGGCCTCGCCCCGGGCGCGCAGCACGGCCTCGGCGGCCCGGCTGGCGCATACGGCGTCCAGCAGGGTCATGCCCGGGGCGAAGCGCGGGGCGCTCACGGCCCGGCCTCCCCGGGCGCCTCGGCCAGGGCGGCCTCCAGGGCGGGCGCGATGTGCGGCACAAGCTCGGCGATGGCCGAGCCGGGATTGGGCCGAGCCATCCGCCCGGCCAGCCGATTGGCCCGCGCGGCCAGCCGCGCCGCCTCGGGCACGGGCCGCCCGCTCTCCACCAGGGCGGCGGCCAGCCCGGTCACGGTGTCCCCGGTGCCGCCCATGGCCTCCATGGCCTCCTCGCTCGGCCCGTCCACGCGGAACAGCACCCCTCCGGCATCGGCCACCAGATCGACCGCACCCTTGATCAGCAGACAGGTCGCCGCGTTGCCCCCGGCATAGGCCCGGCGGGCATGCTCCGGGGCGGCGCCCTCCTCGTGCAGCAGGAAGCCCCGGGTGTAGAAGGGGTGCGGCGCGGCCTCGTCGGCCAGAAAGGCCAGTTCCCCGGCGTCGGGGGTGAACAGGTCGTAGGCCGGGGCCTGCCCGCTCATCTTGGCGGCGTACATGAAGCCCGCGTCGGCCACCAGCCGGGGGCGGCGGGCCATGGCCTGCACGGCGAAGAGCACCTTGTCGTGCCACATGGTGTCGGGCATGAGGTAGTGGAAGGCCAGGGTGGAGTAGGTCCGCCCGGGCAGCACGTCCACCAGATGGGCGTAGAGCGCGCGGCTGCCGTGGCCCAGGCCTTCGTCCCCGGCCAGGAAGGCGTGGGGTTCCGGCAGGCCGAGCACGGCGCAGGCCGCGCAGGCCGCGGCCAAAAGGGCCGGGGTGCCCCGGTCCGTGGGCACGGGCCGCCCGGCCACGGCCAGGGCGCCGCCCGCCCACCGCGCCGGGCCCTCGAACACGGGCGCCGCCGGGTCGGGCAGGGTGCCTACGACGGCAAGCATCGCCGCTGCAACTCCTCGTAGGCCAGCCCCAGGGCGTAGCCGCACAGGGTGTGGCCGATCTCGCGCGGGGCAGGGCCCTCGCCCAGGCGGCGGCCGACAAGCAGCGCCGCGAGGTAGGGCACGTCCGGGCAGCCGCCGCCGGACACGTTGACCAGCACGCCCGTGGCCTTGTCCACCGTCAGCTTCATGTTCGCGGCGCGGACCATGAGATGCGTACCGAAATCCTTGACCTGGAAGATGTCCACCGGGGCCAGCAGCGGGCCGCTCACAGGCAGCACGTCCAGGGGAGCCAGCCCGGCGTCGGCCAACAGGCGCCGCACGCGCAACTCCTCCACCAGCGGGAAGGTGACCACCAGATCGCAGCCCCGGCGGATGCCCGGCGGCGGGCCCATGACCGCCACCAGGACGCCCGCGTCCTTGAGGGCCCGCTCGGCGCGGATGACCTCGCTGGTGTTCTCGAAGACCGCAAGGCCCCGGTCGGCGCCTTCGGGGGGCGGAGCCTGGGGGCCGGGCGGGGCGCCGGGGGCGGGCGCCGGGCCCGCCCCCGCGGCGCCCAGGCGGCGCAGCAGCCCGCGAATCATCCCTTGGCGATGGCCAGGCGGTACTCCCCGGCCTCCTCGGTAATGGAGTCCACGCTCCACCCCTTGGCTTGAGCGGCCCGGGCCACGTTTTCCTTGGAAGCCTCGGTGTCCACCAGCACTTCCAGGCGCCCCGAGCCCTTGGCGGCCATGGCCGCCAGGGTGTCCAAAACCGGCTGCGGGCAGGACAGCCCGCGCGCGTCCACGATATCGCTCATGATCTCGATCCTCCTACGCCTTGGCCCGCAAGGTCAGCCCGAAGTACACGCACACCGCCAGCCCGACGACCACGGCGGCCACGCCGTGCGGGCCCACGCCCGCCGGGGAGCTGGCCAGCCCGAAGTTGTGGGCGAAGGCCGCGCCGACGATCATGCCCAGCACGAACACGGCGGCGTCGCCGTCGCCCTCGCCGGACAGGAAGAGCTGGCGCCCGGGGCAGCCGCCCGCCAGGGCGAAGCACAGCCCGGCCAGCAACATGCCCGCGAAGTTCCAGACCTGCTGGGTGTGGGCCACGGGCTGGCCCTCGAAGCCGATGGTCACCTGGCCCAGCAGGGCGTTGACCACCGCGGCGGCCACGAACAGCGCCAGCACGCCGGACAGCAGGTGCCCCTGGCGGAACAGGATCACGTCGCGGAAGGCGCCCATGGTGCAAAACCGGCTGCGCTGGGCCACGAACCCCACGAACAGGCCCACCACCAGGGAGATCGCCAGGGGCGCGTGCATGGCCCCCGGGCCCTTGACGCTGTAGAACAGCACTCCGCTCTGGGGCTCCTCGGGCACCTGGGGGAACAGCAGCATGAGCGCCAGGGCCCCGGCCATGAGCAGGGGCATGACCAACCCGGCGGCGGGCCGGGCCTGCTGGCTGCGGCCCAGAGAGTAGCCGCCGCGGAAAAACAGCGTGCCGACCCAGATGCCGCAGATCAGGCCCGCAAGCCCGAAAACGGCGCTCAGGTCGCCGCCCGCCAGGCGCAGGATGGCCCGCCACGGGCAGCCCAGAAAGACCAGGGCCCCGATCATGGCGAAAGCGCCGAGCACGAAACGCACGATGGGCGAGGAGCCGCCCCGGGGCCGGAAGTCGCGAAACAGCAGCGCCGCGCCCAGGGAGCCGAGCACGAAACCGATGATCTCGGGGCGCATGTACTGGACCACGGCGGCGCGGTGCAGGCCCAGGGCCCCGGCCATGTCGCGCTCGAAGCAGGCCACGCACACGCCCATGTTCCCCGGGTTGCCCCAGAATTGCAGCAGCGGGGCCAGGATGCCGATGGCCAGCCCCACGGCAATGATGCCCGCTCTGGACGCAAAGAAGTTTTTCATTCCCCCCTCCTTGTTGACGATACCCACACCGGCCTCCCGGGGCCGGGCCCTTGTCCATCGGACATTCTGTAGAACAGCGGCGCCAGGGTCGCAAATCGATAGTTCCGGCCCCCGCATATATCCCTAATAGATATTACCGATATGAGGCGGGTGGAGCGGGCAACCGGCCACGGGGCGGCGGGGCGAAAACGCGGTGAGATCGGAGCGGACGCGGGCGGGCTTAGTTGGCCAACTGGCGCAGGCGGGTGTCGATGACCAGGGGATTGGGGTAGGTGTCGCGGATGGATTCCAGCAACTCGCGGGCCCGGGCCTTCTGGCCCTCGGCTTCGAGGATTTCGCACAGCATGTAGGTGCCCAGGGCGCGCAACTCGGGATCCAGCCCGGGCAGGGCCAGCAGACGCTCCAGCCAGGCTTTGGCCTGGGCGCGGTTCTGGAGCAGGTTGAAGGCCTGGGCCAGCTCGTACATGCAGCGGGCGTGGGGTTCCCGCTCGTCGGCCTGCTCCAGGCAGGCGAGCATGGCGTCCTTGGCCATGCCGTAGCGGCCCTGGTACTGATGGATCTTGCCCAGGTTCCAGTGGATGTCGGCCATCTGGGCCCGGGTCAGGTCGCCCTGGTCCAGCAGGGCCTGCCAGGTTTCACTGGCCTTGTCCCAGTCGTGCAGGCGGGTGTAGGCCTCGGCCAGTTGCCAGGAGAGGTCCACGAAGCGCCGGGAGTCGTCGGTGTACTCAAGCTGCATGGCCTCAAGCAGCCGCGCGGCCTTCTTGTCGTTGCCGGTGACGCTGACGCTGATGCGCACCAGTTGCCGCCAGGCCTCCCAGCGCGCGTCGCCCTGGGGGTTGGCCTGGAGGTAGCTTTCGTAGAGGCTTTCGGCCTTGAGGAAGTTGCCCTCGGCGTACTCCCGGTCGGCCTGGGCGAGGGGCGCCTCGCCCAGGCCGGAAGAGCAGGCCCACAGGGCCAGACAAAGCAGCAGCGCGCCGCCGGAGCTAATCTTCGACATCGGGCGCATCGAGATCATCGGGCTCGTCGAGGCCGTCGGCCTCGTCCGCGCCGTCGGGCAGGGCGTCCATTTCAGGCAGGTCGGGCAGGTCGGACAGATCGTCCGCCTCGGGCTCCGGCAGGGCTCCGGCCACCGGCACGTCGCCGTCGAGCTGGTTCTCGCGCACCAGGTCGAAGTCGGCCACCTGGGCGCCCTCGGCCATGGACACCAGCCGCACGCCCTGGGTGGCGCGGCCGACCTTGCGGATGCCGTTCACGGGAATGCGGATGACCTTGTTCTCGGAGGTCATGAGGATGATCTCGTCGCTGGGTTCGACCATCACCGCGCCCAGGAGCTGCCCGGTCTTGGGCGTGGTGCGCATGGTGATGATGCCCTTGCCGCCGCGCGACTGGAGCCGGTAGAGGTCGTACGCCGTGCGCTTGCCGTAGCCCCCGCCGGACACGCACAGGATGTCGCGGGTTTCCTGGGCATCGGCCACGACCACGGCCACAACGCGGTCGCCGCCGCGCAGGGCGATGCCCTTGACCCCCGCCGTGCCCCGGCCCATGGGCCGCACGTCCTGGCAGGAGAAGCGGATGGAGAAGCCCCCCGCCGTGACCAAAACGACCTCGTTGTCCTTGCCGATTTCGATGACGCGCATCAGTTCGTCGTCGTCGCGGATGTTCACGGCGATGATGCCCGTGGAGCGGCAGTTGGCGTACTGCTCGACCTCGGTGCGCTTGACCATGCCCTTGCGCGTCACGAACAGGAAGTAGCGATCGGGCGTGAAGTCGCGCAGGGCCAGGGCGCAGGTGACGAACTCGTCGCGGCCCAGGGGCAGCAGGTTGTTGATGTGCACGCCCTTGGCCGTGCGGCTGCCCTCGGGAATCTGGTGCACCTTCATGCGGTACATGCGCCCGTTGTTGGTGAACAGGATCAGGTGCTGGTGGTTGGAGGTCGTCAGGAAGTTGAGAATGAAGTCGCCGTCGGAGGTGTGCACGCCGAAGACGCCCTTGCCGCCGCGCTTCTGCTGGGCGTAGTGCTCCAGGTTGGTGCGCTTGATGTAGCCGCGCTGCGACAGGGTGATGACCACGTCCTTGTCGGGGATGAGATCCTCGACATCGATGCCGCACAGGTCGTCGTGGACGATCTCGGTCTGGCGCGGGGTGGCGAAGGTCTCCTTGAGCCTCACCAACTCGTCGTGGATGACCCCGCGCAGCACGCCGTCGTGCTCCAGGATGCTCTTCAGGTACTCGATGGTCTTGAGCAGCTCGGTGTATTCCTCGATGAGCTTTTCGTGCTCCAGGCCGGTCAGCCGTTGCAGGCGCATGTCCAGGATGGCCTGGCTTTGCGGGTCGGACAGGCCGAAGCGCTCGCGCAGGGCGTCCTTGGCGTCCTGGGGCGTCTTGGAGCCCCGGATGATGGCCACCACCTCGTCGATGTTGTCCAGGGCGATGCGCAGGCCTTCGAGGATATGCGCCCGGGCTTCGGACTTTTCCAGGTCGAAGCGCGTGCGGCGGATGATGACCTCGATCCTGTGTTCCAGGAAGTGGCGCAGGATGTCCTTGATGTTCAGGAGCTGAGGCCGGTTGTTCACGACGGCCATCATGTTGTAGCCGAAGGAGGTTTCCAGCGGCGTGTACTTGTACAGCGAATTGATGATGATCTCGGGGATGGCGCCCTTCTTGAGATCGAGCACGATGCGGATGCCCTTGCGGTCGGACTCGTCGCGCAGGTCGGACACGCCGTCGATGCGCTTGTCCTGCACGAGCTGGGCGATCTTCTCCACCAGGGAGGATTTGTTCAGCGCGTAGGGAATCTCGGTGATGACGATGGCTTCCATCTCGCGCTTGCGCTTTTCGACCTCGACCTTGCCGCGGATCTTCACCGTGCCGCGTCCGGTGCGGTAGGCGTCGAGCAGGCCCTGCCCGGCGTAGACCGAGCCCCCGGTGGGGAAGTCCGGCCCCTTGACGTGGCGCAACAGGTCGTCCACCGAGCAGGAGGGGTTCTCCAACTGCTCCAGCAGGGCGTCCACCAGTTCGCCGAGGTTGTGCGGCGGGATGTTGGTGGCCATGCCCACGGCGATGCCCGAGGAGCCGTTGAGCAGCAGGTTGGGCACCTTGGTCGGCAGGACCACGGGCTCCTGCAGGGAGCTGTCGTAGTTGGGCCGGAAATCGACCGTCTTCTTGTCGATGTCGGCCAGGAACTCGCCCGCCAGGCGCGACATGCGCGCCTCGGTGTAACGCATGGCCGCCGCGGCGTCGCCGTCGATGGAGCCGAAGTTGCCCTGGCCGTCCACCAGCGGGTCGCGCATGGAGAAGCTCTGGGCCATGCGCACCAGGGCGTCGTAGACCGCCGAGTCGCCGTGGGGATGGTATTTGCCGATCACGTCGCCGACCACGCGGGCGGATTTCTTGTAGGGCCGCGTGTAGGTGTTGCCCAACTCGTACTGGGCGAACAGGATGCGCCGGTGCACGGGCTTGAGGCCGTCGCGCACGTCGGGGATGGCGCGGCCGATGATCACGGAAAGCGAATATTCCAGGTAGGATTTCTGGATTTCCTTTTCGATGCTGATGGTCGGGTTGTCCACGAAGCTTCCTCGCTGTTATGGCCTGTGTGCCGGGGTGGCGCCGGGACGGGCGCCGGGCCCCGCCTGCCCATGGCGTTGCGTGTTCCGTTCTGTTCCGGGGTGCGGGGTGGGGCCGTGGGCTGCGGCCCGTCCGTCGGTTTCCATACCCCATTTCCCGGCCGGGCGCAGCATCCGGAAACGGCCCCGGGCCGATTTCCCGTCCGCCGGGTGCGGGGCGCGGCCGCATGGCGCGCAAAACCACGCGCCACGGTGTTTGCCGCGGCGGCGCGACGGGGCGCGCGGCGCCGGGTCTAGCCCCTGGCCGCCTTGGCGGCCTCGTTTATTTTGAGCAGCAGATCCTCCAGGGCCACGGGCTTGATGAGGTAGTCGAAAGCCCCAAGCTCCATGCCCTTCCTGGCGGATTCCACGCTGGCGTGGCCGGTGAGCATGATGACCTGCACCCGTGGGTGGCGCCGGCGCAGTTCGGCCAGCACCTCCAGCCCGTCGCGCCCGGGCATGCGCACGTCCAGGATCACCACGTCGGGCTCGCGCTCCTCCACGGCGGCCAGGGCCTCGTCGGCCCCGCCAGCCAGCCGCACGGGAATGCCCCGCCAGCCCAGGCGCTTGCCATACATTTCCAAAATCTTCAGTTCGTCGTCGACGACCAGAACGTCCACGTCCTGCACAGGTCCCTCCCGCACTCGCGTCGTTTGGTCCCGCCATCAGCCCGCGCCCGCCGGGGCGGGGGCGCGGCCACGCCTCCAATGGTGCTTGAGCGGAGCGATTTTGTCCAGACGCCAGCAAAGCGGCGGGGCGCGGCCTTTGCGGGGCGCGCCGCCCGCGCCGGAGCGCGCCCGGGGCTTCGGGTCCGGCCCGGGCCCTTTTCCACCCGCGCCCAGGCCCCCGGGCGCGAAAAAGGCCGCCCCCGAAGGGAGCGGCCCCTGACGCCTTGCGGGCGCGCCCGGACGGGCGGCCTAGATGAACAGCAACTGCACGAGCACGAACAGCGGCACGAGAATGCCCACGCTCCAGGCCATGTAGCCGAAGAAGCTGGGCATCTTCACGCCGCTTGTTTCGGCGATGGAGCGGACCATGAAGTTCGGCGCGTTGCCGATATAGGTGTTGGCGCCCATGAACACCGCGCCGCAGGAGATGGCCAGCAGGGTGGAGGCCATGGTGGTCATCAGCTCCCCGGCGTCGCCGCCCGCGGTGTTGAAGAACACCAGATAGGTCGGCGCGTTGTCCAGGAAGCTGGAAAGCACGCCCGTGAGCCAGAAGTACATGGCGTCCACGGGTTCGCCGCCGGGGCCGGAGACCATGTTGATGACCCCGGCCAGGGCGCCCCTGGTTCCGGCCTTGAGGATGGCGATGGCCGGAATCATGGACAGGAAGATGCCGATGAACAGCTTGCCCACCTCGACGATGGGGAACCAGTCGAAGTCGTTCTTGCGGCGGTTCTCGGCGGTGGTGAACTTGAGGGACAGCAGGGCCATGCCGACCAGCAGCAGGTCGCGCAGCACGTTCTGCAGGGCCACGTGGGTGCCGTAGACGTCGAACTCCACCCCGGGGTTCCACATGCCGCTCATGAGCACGCCGCCGATGATGCCCGCCAGGAAGAGCAGGTTGATCTTGCCGTCCAGGCCGAGCCGCTCGGCCCCGGGACCCGCGTCGGGCATGGCCGGGCGGCCTTCCTTGCCGAAGAGCATGGTGTCGACCACGAAGTAGATGCCCAGCAGCACCGCGGCCAGGAAGACCATGGGCAGGAACATGTGCGTGGTGGTCCAGAAGAAGTCCACGCCCTTGAGGAAGCCCAGGAACAGCGGCGGGTCGCCCAGGGGGGTCAGGGAGCCGCCGATGTTGGCCACCAGGAAGATGAAGAAGACCACGGTGTGGACCTTGAATTTGCGGTGGGCGTTGGCGCGCAGCAGCGGGCGGATGAGCAGCATGGCCGCGCCGGTGGTGCCCATCCAGCTCGCCAGCACCGTGCCGACCAGGAGCACCCCGGTGTTGACCACGGGCTTGCCCACGAGTTGCCCGGTCAGGCGCACGCCGCCCGCAACGGTGAACAGGGCGAAGAGCAGCACGATGAAGGGGATGTATTCCAGAAGCAGGACGTGGACGACCTCGTACAGGGCCAGGCTGAAGCCGTAAACCAGGGCGAAGGGCACCAGGAAGGCCAGGGCCCAGAAGGCCGCGATCTTGCCGAAGTGGTGGTGCCAGAAATGCGGTGCCGCCAGGGGGAAGATGGCGATGGACAACAGCATGCAGACAAAGGGGATGACCCAGGGCACCCCCAGCTCCGTGCCGATGGTCTCGGCCAGGTGGTGCAGGTCGCCGCCCGCCGCCAGCCCCGCCTGGGGCAGCAGCAGGCACGCGGCCAGCGGCATGAGCAGAAAGACGCAAAGCTTGCCAAGGGAATGGGACACGTTCTTTTCCTCCGGTTTGTTGGGGTAGCCCTTCCGCAAAGGGCTGCCGAAGCGGACGGCGCCGCTTGGCCCTGGCGACACGGGACTCGACGCGACGGGGGCTCCAAGCCCCCGTCATGGCGCGCCGGATACGGCGTCCGGCGCGTGAATTCCTCCGTTGCGCGAGGGGTCGCCCGGCCCTCGCGCCTGTGCACGGTAATCAGCGGACGATGAGCACCGGAACCTTGCAGCGGTGCAGCACGTGGTGCGTCACGCTGCCCAGGAGCAGGCCTTCTATTTCCGTCAGGCCCCGGCTGCCCATGACGATGAGGTCCACGCCGTTTTCCTCGGCGTAGCGCACGATGGCGTTGGCGGGGTCGCCCAGGCGCACTTCCATGGCGTAGCGCACCTCGGTTCCCGCGCAGAGGTTCTTGTAGCCTTCGACGACCCGGCGGCCCTCGGCCTCCAGGTCGCGGGCGAGCTGCTCGCGGGCCGCGCCGCCCACAAGCCCGGGGATATGCCCCGGGCAGGCGAGCAGCACCAGCTCCGCGCCCTGGGTCCTGGCCACGCCCTTGGCGTACTGCGCCGCCTTGTCCGCGTGCCGCGACCCGTCCACGCCCACCAGAATCTTCTTGAACAACATCGCTGGTCCTCCTTGTGTCGTGTGTGCTCGTCCCGGGGCGGCCGCGCGGCCGCGCCCGGTGGGCCCTGGGCGACGCTGCCGGCGCGCACCGGCAGGAAGAGAAGCGCTGCGCGTCCCGGCGCCGCGGTGCCGGACGGCCCGAACCCATCGGTTCGGGCCGTCCGCCATCCGGCGACGCGGGAGCGAGTCTTACGCTTACCTCAGCCCATACGCCCACGCAAGCCGCTTTCCCCCGAAAGTTCCCCCCCGAAGGCACATGCGGCGGCGAACGGCGGCGGCCTGCGACGCGCGGCTCCCGGCCTCGCCTTGCGCGATCGCCCGGAGCCGCCTGCCCGCGCCCCGGGCAGGCCCCGTGCGAAGCTTGGCCACCGGGCTCTTTTGCCGACAGCCCCGAGCGCGCAGGCCGCAGCCATCGCGCAGCGCGCCACCGCTCCGCATCCCGGCAAACCCGCCCCACAGCGCAAAAACGCGCAATAAACAAGGAAAAGCGCAGAGACAAGCGAGGATTGTGAACAGAATATCAATATTATCGCAATTAAATTCAGCACCTTTTATATGCACGGCACATCGCGCAAGGATTTTCGGCACAGAGCCTGCTTTCTGCGTGATGGACCCGAACCGGAAAAGTGCAGCAACGGCAAGGAAACGGACATCGCCAACCCGGCCCACAGCCTGAGGGCACGTGAGGCTCAACCCAAGGGAGAACAGGCATGAACGGTCTCGTGAAAGACTATACCGTCCCCGTCGAGAAGTTCCCCAGGATTTCGGATTCGGCCACCTTCGCCGAGGCCGTGATGGCCTTGGACAAGGCCCAGGAGGAATTCGCCAGCGGCAAGCGGGAGCAGCGCATCATGCTGGTCGCCGACGACGCGAACAAGATCGTCGGCAAGCTCTCGCCCCTCGACGTGGTGCGCGGGCTGGAGCCCGACTTCGATTCCCTGGTGGATGCCCAGGCCAGCAGCTTCGTCAGCAGCGCCTACGTCATCGACGCCATGAAAAGCCAGGCCCTGCTCTGGTCCACCCCGCTGGACGACCTGTGCAACACCGCCAAGAGCATCAAGGTCAAGGACTTCATCCGCAAGCCCGGCCCCTCGCAGATCATCGAAGCCGGTGAAACCCTGAACGTCGCCTTCCACCGCTTCGTGCTCTTCCGCCACGACTCGCTGTTCGTCACCGATCACCAGAAGCTCGTGGGCATGCTGCGCTTCTCCGACGTGTACCGGGAGATCGCGCACAGAATCAAAACCGTCTGCGGCGTGTAGGCCGCCCGGGCCTTGAAACCGACGCGGCACCGGCACGTCCGCCGCCGCCCCCAGCAAGGAACCAGAAAGGAGATTTTGATATGAGCAACACCGCGACCCAAGCGCCCAACCCGGACTACAGAACCCCGGACGAACTGGCGGTGGAAGAGCAGGAGCCCCAGGGCCCCACGCAATCCCCCAAGGCCATCATCATCAAGCTGCTCGTCGCCCTCGGCCTGGGCATGCTGATCATCGCGCTGCCCCGGCCCGACAACCTGCCCGTGGAAGGCCACCGCCTGGCCGCCATCCTGGTGCCCATCGTCTTCCTGTGGGTGTCCGAAGCCATTCCCATCGGCATCACCGCGCTTCTGGCCACGGCGCTGATGATCGTCTTCAAGGTGACCAAGAGCAGCGCGGCCTGGGCGCCATACGCCAACCAGGCGGTCATGTTCGTGATGATGATCATCATGTTCGGCGTGGTGCTCAACGAGGTCGGCCTGGCCAAGCGCCTGCTGTTCTGGATCCTGCGCTTCGCGGGAACCAACGTGAAGCGCCTGAGCTTCTTCATCGCCTTCAGCAGCACGCTGCTGTCGTCGATCTTCCACGATGCGACCATCACAATCATCATGCTCTTCGCCATCCTGCCGCTGTTCAAGAGCATGGGCATCACTCCCAACAAGAGCAACAACCTGAGCAAGTTCTTCGTCATCCTCATCCCCCTGGCCGCCTCGGCCGGCGGCTTCGGCACGCTGCTCGGCGGCGGCCGCTGCCCCCTGGCCGTGGACATCACCCAGCGGTTCATCCTCGAGACCACCGGCGTGGCCGTCAAGATCGGCTTCCTCAAGTACGCCATCATCGAGTTCCCGATCTGCATCCTGACCGCCGTCGCCACCTGGGCCATCGTCTACGCCATCTTCCGGCCCAAGGAGAAGGAACTGCCCGCTTCGGTGAAGATCGAGTCCATGCCCAAGATGAGTTCCGCCGAGGTCGGCGTGCTCTCCATCTTCGTGTGCGCCTTCGCGCTGTGGTTCGCCGGCGACCTGACCGGCTGGCACGTGAGCGTCGTCGCCGCCATGGCCCTGGCGGGCTTCTGCACGCCGGGCTGGGTGTCCTTCAAGACCATCTGCGACAAGTTCCCCTGGGAGTCGTGGATCGTGTTCGGTTCGGGCGTGTCCCTGGGCGCGGCCATGCTCGCCAGCGGCCTGGGCAAGTTCCTGGCCGAGATGCTCCTGCCCCTGCTCCAGGGCCAGAGCTCCTTCGTGACCTACTACGGCATGGGCCTGTTCGGCTCCATGCTCTCCAGCATGATGAGCAACTCGGCCGCCGTGGCCCTGAGCCTGCCCATCACCCTGCCCATGGCCGAGATGATGAACATGAGCGTGGAGACCGTGGGCCTTCTCTCGCCCATGTCCACCTCGTTCATCATGCTCGTCATCGGCTGCCCCCCCACCATCATCGCCTACAGCACCGGCTATTTCAACCAGGTGGAGTTCGTCAAGGTCGCCGTGCCCTGGTGCCTGCTGCTGCTGACCATCTGCGTGCTGGGCGCCCTGTTCTACTGGCCGCTGCTCGGCTTGAGCTGACGCGAACGGCAAGCGCATAACCGAACCCCAACTCCCGTCGGCCGGCCCCGGCCGGCCGACGGGAAAACCAAGAGGAACGCACATGAGCGACATCAAGCCGAGACTGCTGCTGGTGGACGACGAGGAGCGCTTCCGCACCACCCTTGGCAAGCGCCTGGCCGAAAACGGCTTCGAGGTCCAGACCGCGGGCAACGGCAGGGACGCCCTGGACCTGCTGGCCAAGAGCCCCTGCGACGCGGTGCTGCTCGACATCCGCATGCCCGGGCTCTCGGGCATCGAGACCCTGGCCGAGATCCGCAAGAGCCACATCGGCGTCGAAGTCATTCTGCTCACCGGCGACGCCGACGTGCCCAGCGCCATCGAAGGCATGCGTCTGGGCGCCTTCGACTACCTGATGAAGCCCCACGACTTTGAAAGCCTCCAGGAAAAGCTGCGCCAGGCCGTGGCCCTCAAGCGCCAGCGCGAAGAGCGCCTGCGCCAGGCCGAGGAGCGCGCCGAGCGCGACAGGCTGTCCAGAAACCTCCGCCTCTAGGAGGCCAGGGGAAAAGCGACGAAACGAAACCGAATGAGCTGAATCATCGGCTGATACAAACTGAAGCATGATTGCAACGCCATGAAACCCGGCCATGTTCTGCATGGCCGGGCCTTGGCGTTTCCTGTCGAGGCATCCAGAAATTACGCAATGTGCAAAGATGCAAGCCGTTTTTTGCATGATTTTTCCGTTTTCTGTTGACGCGCTCTCGCAACATATGTGAGAAAAAGCGCACAGAGAAGGGGCCTTCCCCTTAAAAGCGGAATTTCAGGCCCGGGCCGGGCGCTTCTACAGCCGCCCTTTTCCGGCCAAACGCAGACAACACCATACCGCCGCCAGGCACAGCCCTGCGGCGCGCGCGACCCCCGCCCGGACGGCCTCCGCACGCGGGCACACGGTTGCGCGGCGCGATGCGCCCATTCGGTCGGTGTCCGTCGCGCCATCCGGATTACAATCCGGTTCATCCGCGCGGCCCCGGGCCGCGCAAAACCTGAAGCGACAACGAAGGAACCCAGAGCGGGGCGGGCAGGCCCCTTCACCCCCAACCGGAACCGCCCCCGGGCCGTTCCCGGAAAGGAGCGAAAAGATGCACGATTCGATCAAGGAATTCGTGGTCCCCAGCGCAAAATTCCCGCAAATCGACGACTCGGCCACCTTTGCCCAGGCCGTTCTGGCCCTGGAAAAGGCCCAGCGGGACTACGCCAGCGGCAAATGCGAACAGCGCATCCTGCTGGTGCGCGGCGCAAGCGGGAAAATTGCCGGAAAACTCTCGCCCATCGACGTGGTGCGCGGCCTGGAGCCCGACTACGACAAAATCGTGGACCCCCACGCCAGCGGCTTCGTGGACAGCGCCTACGTCATCGAGTCCATGAAGGACCTCGCCCTGCTGTGGTCCTCGCCTCTGAACGACCTCTGCGCCAAGGCCCAGACCCTGCACATCCGGGACTTTCTGCGCGCCCCGGAGCCCTCGCAGCGCATCGGGCTCGACCAGACCCTCAACGCCGCCTTCCACCGTTTCGTGCTCTTCCGCCACGACTCGCTCTTCGTCATGGACGGCCAGAAGCTCGCGGGTCTGCTGCGCTTCTCCGATGTTTACCGGGAGATCGCGCGCAGGATCAAAGAGATCTGCGTTTCCTAGAGGCTCCCGGCCCCAGGCCATGCGCCCCGACACCCTGAGACCATGACCGGAGGTTCCCCATGACCGCGACCCGCGAGCACGACGAACACCCCGACTACCGGCCCGACTACCGTGAAGACAGGGACGCCGAGCTGCTGCTGGACGACCACGACCCGCCCGGCCCCGAGCAGCCCGGAAAACTCATCCTCGCCAAAATCCTCTTCGCCCTGGCCGTGGGCCTGGGCATCTACCTGCTGCCCACCCCCGCCAACCTGCCCGACGCCGGACACAAACTCCTGGCCCTGGTGGCGGCGATCATCGTCCTGTGGGTCAGCGAGGCCATTCCCATCGGCGTCACGGCCCTGTGCGCCGCCGCCGGGCTCATCCTCTTCGGCATCGAGAAGCCCGGCGCCGCCTGGGCGCCCTTCGCCAGCCCGGCGGTCATGTTCGTGCTCATGATCATCATGTTCGGCGTGGTGCTCAACGAAGTCGGCCTGGCCAACCGCCTGATGTACTACATCTTCAAGGTCGCCGGTACCGGGGTCAAACGCCTGAGCTTCTTCATGGCCATGGGCTGCACCATGCTGGCGACCATCTTCCACGACGCCACGGTGACGGTCATCATGATCTTCGCCATGGTCCCGGTGCTGCGAGCCATGGGCCTGACCCCGGGCAAATCGAGCAATCTGGCGAAGTTCTTCATTATCCTCATCCCCCTGGCGTCCTCCGCTGGCGGTTTCGGCACGCTGCTCGGCGGCGGCCGCAACCCCCTGGCCGTGGAGGTGCTGCAAAGCTTCACCCAGGGCGCCGTGAAGATCGGCTTCATGGAATACCTGCTCATCCAGTTCCCGCTGACCCTTCCCGTGGCCGTGGTCACCTGGGCCATCGTCTATCTCATCTTCCGACCCAAGGAGAAGGAACTGCCCGCCTCGGTGAAGATGGACAAGCTGCCGCCCATGCGCGGCAAGGAACTGGGTGTGACCATCATCTTCGTGGCCACCTTCGTGCTGTGGACCTGCTCGGACCTCACGGGCTGGCACGTCAGCGTCGTGGCCGCCCTGGCCCTGGCGGGCTTCTGCGGGCCCAAGTTCATCTCCTTCAAGACCATCTGCGACAAGTTCCCCTGGGAGTCGTGGATCGTGTTCGGCGCGGGCGTGTCCCTGGGCGCGGCCATGCTGAACACCGGCGCCGGGCAGTACCTCGCCGAAACCCTGCTGCCCCTGCTCGACGGCCAGAGCGCCTTCGTGGTCTACTACGGCATGGGCCTGTTCGGCTCCATGCTCTCCAGCGTGATGAGCAACTCCGCCGCCGTGGCCCTGACCCTGCCCGTGACCCTGCCCATGGCCGAGATGCTGGCCATGTCGCCCAAGGCCGTGGCCCTGCTGGCGCCCATCACCACGTCCTTCATCATGCTGGTCATCGGCTGCCCGCCGACCATCATCGCATACAGCACCGGCTACTTCAGCCAGATGGACTTCATCAAGGTCGCCGTGCCCTGGTGCCTGGCCCTGCTGCTGGTTGCCGTCATCGGGGTTATGCTCTATTGGCCGCTTATAGGGTTCTATTGACCCCGCGCGGGCAAGCGATGCGCCCGCCACCACATGCAAGCGCGCAACGCCCTGCGGGCCCGCGGGCCCGCAGGAGCCAACGCAAGGAGAACGCCATGAGCCAAGACAAACCGAACCTGCTGCTGGTGGACGACGAGGAACGCTTCCGCACCACCCTGGGCAAGCGCCTGGCCGAAAGCGGCTTCGAGGTCCGGACCGCGGGCAGCGGCCTGGACGCCCTGGACCTGCTGGCCAAACATCCCTGCGACGCCGTGGTCCTGGACATCCGCATGCCCGGGCTCTCGGGCATCGAGACCCTGGCCGAAATCCGCAAGAAGCACATCGGCGTGGAAGTCATCCTGCTCACCGGCGACGCCGACGTGCCCAGCGCCATCGAAGGCATGCGCCTGGGCGCCTTCGACTACCTGATGAAGCCCCACGAGTTCGAAAGCCTGCTGGAAAAGCTGCGCCAGGCCGTGGACCTCAAACGCCAGCGCGAGGAACGCCTGCGTCAGGCCGAGGAACGGGCCCAGCTCGACCGGCTGGAAAAAAGCATCCGCTTCTAGACGTACCCCGGCGGCCGGGACGGCTTCCCGGCCGCCGGAAAAACCGGGCCGCAAAGGCCATGGACAAGCCCGGCCCGGCCCGCTAGACCAGAACACGGAGGGTGCCGTGAGCACGACCCCCCACGACGGCGAAACCGCGCGCTCCGCCCCGAAGCCCATCCGGGCCCTGCATCACCTGCCCCGGGGCAGAAACGCCTGGAACCCGCCGTTCATGAAGAAATGGTGGTTCTGGCCCGCCTGCATCGGCGCCCTGGCCGCGCTGAACGGACTGGCCAGCCTGATGTACGGCCTCCTGGGCTGACCCTTCCCGGCGCCGACCGCCCCCGGCCGGAACGCCGCGGAGTCCGCATGACGGATATTGGCTTCCCTCCGGCCCCCGGGGCGCGGCGCAGCGCAAGGCGCCCACCCCTCTCCCCCCCGACCCCGCCCGGGCCGCGTGCGCTGCACGGCCCCTTCGCAACCGCCGCGCCGGGCCGCCGCCCCGCGCAGGAGGTCCGCCCATGTCCGAACGCGTCCTGAACCGCAAAAGAAAGCTCTTCCTGCTCTCCGTGCTGCTCTACGCCACCCTGCCCGCCATGCTCGTGGGGCTGGTCGCCTTCGCCTTCGCCCTGCGCGACATGGACCGCGAAATGCAGGCCCGCTCGGCCGAGTCCTTCCGCCTGCTCTCGCGCAACTACTCCACGCGCATGGATCTCTCCCTGGCCGATCTGGCCCGCACCGTGGCGCTCACCGCCGACATGACCCCCCTGGACGACCTGCTGCGCCCCGGCGCCCTGGATTCGACCCTGGGCACGGTCAACCGCAACGCCCTGCACCTGTTCGAGGACCTGGGCGTGCTCGACCGGAACGGCCGCCATCTGGCCTACTCCGGCCCTCACGACCTCCAGGACCGCGACTACGCCAACGAACCCTGGTTCCGCGAAGTCATGACCAAAGGCCAGGTCATCAGCGACGTGTTCCTCGGCTACCGCAACTCCCCGCACTTCGCCATCGCCGTGCGCCGCGAAACCGGCGGCCGGACCTGGGTCCTGCGCGCCTCGGTCAACGCCTTCCAGTTCAGCACGCTGCTCGACGGCGAACGCTTCGGGCGCACCGGCGAAGTCTTCCTCCTCGGCCCGGGCGGCGCCCTGCAAACACGCTCCGCGACCTACGGCAACATGCTCCAGGCCGTGGACCCCGCCGTGGCCCAGGCCGTGGCCGACTCCGGCCAGGGCGTCACCAGCCTCACCCGCCAGGGCGAAGAGCTGCTCCTGGCCGCAACCCCGCTCAAGGCCAAGCCCGGCTGGGCCCTGGTCGTGCAGCAGGAAGCCCGTGAGGCCCGGCAGGCCTGGGCCGACAAGCTGCGCACCCTCGGCCTGGCTTTCGCCCTGGGGCTGGTGGCCATCGGCCTGGGCGCCCTCTGGGCCCTGCGCTCCCTCTTGCGTCGCCTGGAGCGCCTGGACGCCGAAAAACGCACCTTCGACGACCAGATGATCCAGTCCCAGAAGCTCGCCGCCATCGGCCAACTCTCCGCGGGCATCGCCCACGAGATCAACAACCCCCTGGCCATCATCGGCGAGGAGGCCGGATGGATACAGGACCTGCTCAAACGCGAAGCCCTGAGCCAACTGGCCGAAATGTCCGAAATCCGCGATTCGCTGCGCGAAATCGTCGTCCAGGCCGGGCGCTGCAAGGAAATAACCCACAAGCTTCTGAGCTTCGCCCGCAAGATGGACGCCACCATCCGCGACGTGGACATGAACTCCCTCGTGGACGACGTGGTCGGCATGCGCGAACGCGACGCGAGCCTCGACAACATCCAGATCGTCAAGGACCTCGAAGCGAACCTGCCGATCATCCACAGCGAGCCCTCGCAACTGCGCCAGGTGCTCCTCAACCTCGTCAACAACGCCATCGACGCCATCCCTCACGGCGGCACCATCACCGTGCACACCGAGAAAAGCGGTGCCGACGACGGCGGCGTGGCCTTTTCCGTCGCCGATACCGGCATCGGCATCCCCAGGGAGAACATCGAGAAAATCTTCGACCCCTTCTTCACCACGAAACTGCCCGGCAAGGGCACCGGCCTGGGCCTGTCCATCTGCCACGGCATCATCCAGAAACTCGGCGGCACCATCACCGTCTCCAGCGAGCCCGGCAAAGGCACGACCTTCCTCATCCGCCTGCCCGCCCAGGCACCCGGCGAGAGCAAATAAAACCGGGAGCAGGGGGAGCGGGGGCCTTTTCCCGGCCCCGAAAGACCCCCGCTTCCCCTTCTCCCGGGCCCAGATTCTTCCCTCCCCAAAAATCCGTTCCCGGGGGAAAGACGGAGACAGGGCGTTTCCGGCTGCCGTGTGCGGCACCCGGCCCCCGGCGAACCCGCCCCGCGGCGCAACGACGCGCAAACGACACGGGAAGACGCCGCAGCCTCCTCCGCCTGCCCGCCCAGGCATCCGACGAGAGCAGAAGAAAAGAAGACCCTGCCCTGGCTAAGCGCCGCGTTTCGCTGTAGGCTGACCCCGTGTCCTCTTGGAAAAACAGGCTGGCGGCAGCAGGTCCGGCTCATCGAGCCCTCCCTGCATGCGCGGCGACCACCCTTGCGGGGTCGCATCGCAATGCCGCGCGGTGAGTATCCCAACTCCCGGACCGACACGCCCATGCCCATCGTCGAGCGCATGCTCCAGCCCGGCAGCATCGGCCGCGCTGGCGGCTGCAGGAGCCATCGTGCCTGGACGCGCAGAGCGGCCGGTTGAAAATGGATTCAATCCACAACAATAAATATCGCTTATTCATGGCAGCAAGGTACAGCCGACAAAACTTTTCATGAAGCGAGGAAACGGGAAACACACATCTGCCGTTTGGGGCGGGAAAATTCGTCAACGGAGTGAACAATGAGAAAAGTTGCCGCGTCAGTGTCTTGGGTCGGAGCAGTGCATTGGGACAGAAGACTGTTCGATTCGCTTGTCCCGCTGCCGGACGGAACCTCATACAACGCCTATCTGGTTCATGGTCGCGAAAAGACTGTTCTTCTTGACGCCGTCGATCCGGAGTTTGCCCAGACGCTCATGGCATCCCTGGATGGCATCGAACGCATCGACTATGTCGTGTCCCAGCATGCGGAGCAGGACCATTCGGGCTCCATCCCCCAAGTGCTGGAACGTTTCCCCGAAGCCAAGGTCCTGGTCACCGCCAAGGCCAAGCCCATGCTCATGGACCTGCTGCACATTCCCGAAGACGTATTTGTGGTCGTGGCTGACGGGGAGACCCTGTCCCTGGGCGACAAGACCCTCAAATTCATTCATACGCCCTGGGCGCACTGGCCGGAGACCATGTCCACCTATCTGGTCGAGGACAGGATACTCTTCAGTTGCGACTTCCTGGGATCGCATATCGCGAGCAGCGACCTTTTCGTCACGGATCAGTGCCGCGTGCATGAGGCCGCCAAACGGTACTTTGCCGAGATCATGATGCCTTTCCGGAGCATTCTCGCCAAGAATCTGGACAAACTCGCGGAATACGATATCGCCATGGTGGCGCCGAGCCACGGGCAGATATACGCCGACCCGGAATGGATCATGAAGGCCTACCGCGAGTGGGTTTCGGCTCCGCCGCGCAATCTCGCGGCCCTGCCGTACGTGTCCATGCACGGCAGCACGGGGCGCATGGTCGATCATCTGACCGCGGCGCTGGCCGAAAGGGGAGTGCAGGTCGAACTCTTCAATCTGGCGGTGACCGATATCGGCAAGCTGGCCATGGCCCTGGTGGATGCCGGTTCCATCATCATCGGCGCGCCCACCGTTCTGGCCGGACCGCACCCCCTGGCAGCATATGCCGCCTTCCTGGCCAACGCCCTGCGACCCAAGGCGCAGTATCTCTCCGTCATCGGCTCCTACGGGTGGGGCGGCAAAACAGTCGAGACCCTGGCCGGGATGATCCCGAACCTCAAGGTCGAGGTGCTGGAGCCGGTGCTGTGCAAAGGGCTGCCCAAAAAGGAGACCCTCGAAGCCCTCGACAGGCTGGCGGACGCCGTTGCCACGAAACATCGTGAAAGCGGTTTCCGGGACTGACCAGGGGCGTTACGAACAATTTGCGCCGCTTCCCCTGGGAAAACATCCCCCCGAAAACATCCGGGCCGGATTTCCATCTGGAAATCCGGCCCGAAGTCTTGCCGGCCTCGCCGAAACCGCCTCGCGGTTGCGGGGCGGCGTGCGGGGTCCAGGGGCCGACGGCCCCTGGCGGAGGGTGCCGGGGGGCGGAGCCCCCCGGCCGGGGTCCGGGGCAGCGCCCCGGCAACTCCCGCCTTAGATGTCCAGATCGCCAACCATGAGGGCGTTGCGCTCGATGAACTCGCGGCGCGGCTCCACCTGGTCGCCCATGAGGTCGGAGAACAGGTCGTCGGCCTCGGCGGCGTCTTCGACGGTAACCTTGAGCAGGGTGCGTTTTTCGGGGTTCATGGTCGTTTCCCAGAGCTGCTCGGGGTTCATTTCGCCCAGGCCTTTGTAGCGCTGGATGCCGATGCCCTTGTTGGCTTCCTCGAGTACGGCGCTCTGCAGGGCGAAGATGTCGCCGAGTTCCAGGCTTTCGTCCTTTTTGACGAGGGTGAAGCGCTGGCCGCCGCAGGCCGTGGCGATGGCGGTCAGGGTTTCATGAGCATGGCGATAGAGCTTGGAATTGAAGAACTCCACGCCGATGCGCGTGCGGTGGCCCTTGCGGTCGTCGAAGACCACGTAGCGCCGGGTTTCCACGTCGTCGTCGGAGACTTCCAGCTCCAGGTCCCAGCCCTGGGCGACGATGTATTTTTCGAAGTCGATCCATTCGCCGTTGGTCAGGGAGGTCGGCGTCAGCCGGGTCTGGAAGCCGATGATGGCCTTGAACAGCGCCTTGGAGATGGCCACGTTTTCAGCCTCGCGGGTCTTGTCCTGGATGGTGCCTATCTTGTCGACGAGGTCCACGAGGGTTTCGCTGCGGAAGGTCGCGCCGTTTTCGGCCTTGATTTCCATGTCGCCGGCCACGCGGCCCAGCAGGTAGCCCACGAACTCGTCTTCGTCGGAGATGTACTGCTCCCATTTGCCCTTGTGGATTCGGAACAGGGGCGGCTGGGCGATGTAGAGGTTGCCGCGCTCGATGAGCCCCGGGTACTGGCGGAAGAAGAAGGTCAGCAGCAGGGTGCGGATGTGCGCGCCGTCCACGTCGGCGTCGGTCATGATGATGATCTTGTGGTAGCGCAGGCGTTCGTAGTCGGTGTCCTCTTCGCCCACGCCGGCGCCCATGGCGGTGATGAGGGCCTTGATTTCCTTGTTGCCCAGCATCTTGTCGAAGCGGGTCTTCTCGACGTTCAGAATCTTGCCGCGCAGGGGCAGGATGGCCTGGATGCGCGGGTCGCGGCCCTGCTTGGCCGAACCGCCTGCGGAGTCGCCCTCGACGATGAACAGCTCGGATTCCTCGGGGCGCTTGGTCTGGCAGTCGGCGAGCTTGCCGGGCAGGGCGTTGTCGGACAGGGCGCCCTTGCGGCGCACGAGGTCCTTGGCCTTGCGCGCGGCCTCGCGGGCGCGGGCGGCGTCCACGACCTTCTCGACGATGCTTTTCACGTCCTTGGGGTTTTCGGCAAAGAAGGTGTTCAGCCTATCGTAGACGATGGTGGACACCAGACCGGCGATCTCGGAGTTGCCGAGTTTGGTCTTGGTCTGCCCTTCGAACTGCGGGCGGGGCAGCTTGACGCTGACCACGGAGGTGAGCCCTTCGCGCACGTCGTCGCCCGTGAGCTTGGTCTTGAGCTTCTTGGGCAGGTCGGATTTTTCGATGTAGTTGTTGATGGCGCGGGTCAGCGCCGTCTTGAAGCCGACAAGGTGCGTGCCGCCTTCCTTGGTGCGAATGTTGTTGGCGAAGGTGAGGACGTTTTCCTTGTAGGTCTGGTTGTATTGCAGGGCGAAGTCGATGGTCACGCTGTCCTGCTCGCCGGAGGCGGATATCATCTCGTGGACGAGCCCGGAGCCGGTGTTCAGGTCCTTGACGAACTGGACGATACCGCCTTCGTACTTGAAGCTTTCGCGGCGCTGGGTGCGCTCGTCGCGGAAGTCGATCTCCAGGCCGGAGTTGAGGTAGGCCAGCTCCTGGAAGCGTTTGCGCAGGATGTCGTAGACGAACTGGTTGACCTCGAAGATTTCCTCGTCGGGCCGGAAGCGGACGATGGTCCCGGTATCCATGGAGGAATCGATGTCCTTGAGCTGGGTCACGGGCACGCCGCGTTCGTACTTCTGATAGTACTTGCGGCCGTCGCGCTGAACGGTGACCTCCAGGTATTCGGACAGGGCGTTGACCACGGACACGCCCACGCCGTGCAGGCCGCCGGAAACCTTGTAGGACTCGTTGTCGAACTTGCCGCCCGCGTGCAGCACGGTCATGACGACTTCGACGGCGGGACGGTGCTCCTTGGGGTGCATGTCCACGGGGATGCCGCGGCCGTTGTCCATGACGGTGACGGAGTTGTCCAGGTGCAGGTTGACCACGATCTTGTCGCAGTAGCCGGCCATGGCCTCGTCGATGGCGTTGTCCACCACTTCGTAGACCAGGTGGTGCAGGCCGCGGATGTCGGTGGAGCCGATATACATGGCCGGGCGTTTGCGCACGGCGGAAAGGCCCTCCAGCACCGTGATGCTGTCGGCGGTATAGCTGTTCTTGGTTCCGTTCTGGGTCATTGAGTGTGTCTACCTCGTTGGTATGCTCTGGCGGCCAGGGCTAGTTGCCGTCCTCTTCGCTGTAGTAGGTCTCCTCGACGATCTTCATCGGCATGATGATGACCTGGTAGTCGGAATCGTCGGCGCCGATGACGCCGCAGGGGCCCTCGGCCCCGGTCAGGCGGAAGGTGACCTTTTCGGACTGAAAATGATTCAGGATTTCGATGAGGTTGCGCGTGGGGAAGGCGATCTTCTTCAGGTCGCCGGAGAACTCCACTTCCAGGGATTCCGACGCGGTGCCCACGTCCTGGCCCTGGCTGTACAGGGTCAGCTCGTTGCCCGCGAACTGGAAGTAGGTGCAGCGGTTGTTGTCGGTGTTGAAGATCATGATGCGCTCCAGGGTGTCGACCATCTCCAGGCGGTCCACCGTGAGCTGGCACACGCCGTCCTCGCGGATCTTGGACAGGAAGGCGTTGTAGTCCGGGTACTGGTAGAACGACAGCGGCAGGCTGAACTGCTCCTTCTTGTCCGCCGTGCGGAAGAACAGCCGCTTGTTGTCGATGTTCATTTCGATTTCATCGGCGGAGAGCCACTTCTTCAGTTCGGCCAGGAACTTGCGCTGAATGAGCACCCCGCCTTCGGGCAACAGGGCGCGCAGGTCGTCCTGCAGGAAGCGGGTCATGGCGAACTGGTGGCCGTTCAGGCCGCAGGCCTCGATGTGATCGGTGGTCTTGGAGGGGGTCAGGTTCATGCAGGCGATGGCCTCCATGGTGTCCTCCTCGCTGATGCAATAGGCGGTGCGGTCGATGAGCTCCTGGAGGAAATCGCCGGACCAGAACACCGACCCGGCCTCGGGGAACTCCGAGAAGTCGGTGAACCAGCTCGCCTCGTTGGTCGGCAGCTTGTACTTGCGGCTGTTCTGCTGGATGGACAATTGCTGGGCGTCCTGGTCCACGCGCAGGGTGATCTGCCCGGGGGGCAGCTTGCGGATCAGATCATAGAACGAACGGCCCTGAACGCCCACCAGCCCTTGTTCCACGATCTCGGCGTTGTACCAGCCACAGAATTCGAGATTGGAGTCGGTGGACATGATGCGCAGGGTATCGTTCTCCACCTTGAGCCAGATGGTGCGCAGCACGGCCGCCCCGGTCTTGGCGGGGATGATGGCGGCTGACTTCTGGAGCCCCTCGATGATGTCGTCCCTGAAGACCTTGAGGTACATCGCGCTCTCCTTGCTCTTCTGCTCTTCTTGATTATGAATGAAAACTGGTTGTGGAAGTAGGGCTGTCACCCGTGTTCCTTTCTCTGGCAACCATTTGGTTCAAATAACTTTTTTATGGAATCTCGTTGTTCGCTCCCGGGCGCCTGGTCCGGCCTTGCGCACACGGCCCCGGCGGCCTAGCCCCGGGAGAGGCACTTGCGTTTGAGCAGTGTCACTATGTTTTTCATTTCCGCGTTATCATCCTGCATTTTTTTGACTTTCTTGATTGCGTACAGGGCGGTGGAGTGGTCGCGCCCACCGAACAGCCGCCCCAGGGCCGGGTAGGAGCTGCCGATGAGTTCGCGGCATAGGAACATGGCCAACTGCCGTGCGCGAACCACGCGGTTGTGGCGGCGGTTGCCGGTCAGGTCCTTGCGGTCGACCTCGAAATGCTCGGCCACGGTTTCGATGATGACCTCGGGGCGGATCTGCTTGCGCGCGGTGCCCGCCGTCTGCGAGAGGATCTGCTCGAAATCCCGGTCGGTGAACGTCTTGTTCACAAACTCCTTATAAGCGTAAAATTTAAGGAGAATTCCCTGCAGGAAGCGCAGGTCCGTGAAGCGCTGGGCCAGGCTGAGAACCTGCTCGCGGGTCAGGTTGATGCGCTTCAGGCGGCAATACTGTTCGATATAGCGCACGCGGATGTCCAGGTCCGGCCGCTTGAGGTTGACGATGAGTCCCCACTCCAGGCGGCTCTTCAGCTTGGGGTCCAGGAATTCGTAGGACGGCAGCTTGTCGGAGCAGCAGAAGATCATCTGTTTCTTGTTGTCGTAGAAATAATTGAAAAGATTGATAAGTTCAGTCTGGAAGCCCTTGTATTTTTTAATAAGCTGGAATTCGTCGATGAACAGGAAGCGGTATTTGTAGACGTGGCCGCGGGCCTTGAAGCGGTCGTTGTCGAAGTCGCCGTTGTAGAGGTTGTAGAGGTCTTCCACCGTGCCGAAAAACACGCTTTCAGGGCTGAATTTCTTGCTGATCTCGTTGGCGATGGCCTTGATGAGGTGTGTCTTGCCCGAGCCCGCCTCGCCGCTGACGATGAACGGGTTGAAGATGATGTCGTTCTGTTTGGCGACCTCGCGGGCCGTGGTCAGCGGGAAGAAGTTCTTCTTGTTGGTCAGGAAGCTGTCGAAGGTGAACTGGTGGCCGAAAGGGAAGTCGATGGACTTGGCCCCGGCCATGCGGGCCTCGGCCGCCTCGGCCGCCGGAGCCGCGCTCTGGTAGTGCAACACGTATCCGGGCCCGAAGAACGTGTGCAGTTCCTGCTCGAAACGTTCCTGCACCGCCCCCTGGAACCACTGGGCGAAAAAGGCGTGCGGAAAGCCGATGTCCAGGCGTTTGTCCGGCTCGCTGATCTCCAGGCGCAACGGGTCGAACCAGCGCGTGAGCTCCTGCCCGGAATAGGCCTTCTGCAAATGCTGGCGCAGTGTTTCCTTTAGTTGGGAACTCATGGATTCCATGCCCGGCCACTCGGCTCCGGGTCCGCGTTCAGGTGAGCGAAGATGCTGGAAAACCAGCGTGTTGAAAAAGGCCAAAACCGGCGCCAGACAACTGGTGATTTATACCCCAAAAGGCCCCGCAAGCCAAGCGCTTTGCCGCCCTTCGGCCACAGCCACCACCCCGCCGGGGTGTGGAAAAAAGCCGTTGCCTTCACCCATGTTTTCGGCCAGCATGGACGGCCCCGGGGCTCCGGCCCGGGAAAACAGACCACAGGAGACAGTCATGGGCAGCTTCAAGGTGAACAAGACCATCGCCGAGATCAACGCGCGCATCCGCTCCGGCAAGGCCGTCGTGCTCAACGCCGAAGAGATGATCGAGGTCGTCAGAAAAAGCGGCAGGGAAAAAGCCGCCAAGGAAGTGGACGTCGTCACCACCGGCACTTTCTCGCCCATGTGCTCCTCCGGTCTGCTCTTCAACATCGGCCAGAAGAACCCGCCGACCATCAAGTGCTCCAACGTCTGGCTGGGCGGCGTGCCCTGCTATGGCGGCCTCGCCGCCGTGGACTCCTACCTCGGCGCCACCGAACCCACGGTGGACGACCCCCTGAACAAGGTCTACCCCGGCCAGTTCAAGTACGGCGGCGGCCACGTCATCGAAGACCTCGTGCGCGGCAAGGCCGTGCATCTGAAGGCCAACGGCTACGGCACGGACTGCTACCCGCGCCGCGACATCGACAAGGACGTGACCCTGGCCGACCTGCCCTACGCGCACCTGCTCAACCCGCGCAACTGCTACCAGAACTACAATTGCGCCGTGAACCTGACCAGCAGGCTCATCTACACCTACATGGGCCCGCTCAAGCCCAACGCGCGCAACGCCAACTACGCCACCGCGGGCCAGCTCTCGCCGTTGTTCAACGATCCGTTCCTCAAGACCATCGGCCTGGGCACGCGCATCTTCCTCGGCGGCGGCATCGGCTACGTGCTCGGCGCGGGCACCCAGCACGTTACCAACCCCCAGCGCAACGAACGCGGCATCCCCCTGACCCCCGCCGGCACCCTCATGCTCAAGGGCGACCTCAAGGGCATGGACGCGCGCTACCTGCGCGGCGTCTCCATGGTCGGCTACGGCTGCTCCCTCTCCGTGGGCGTGGGCATCCCCATCCCGATCCTCAACGAGGAAATGGCCTGGTTCACCGGCGTCGCCGACAGCGACATCCAGATGCCCGTGCGCGACTACGGCTACGACTACCCCAACTGCATGCCGCGCATCCTCAAGCACGCCACCTTCGCCGAACTCAAGTCCGGCGAGATCGAGCTCAACGGGCAAAAGGTCAAGACCGTGCCCATGACCAGCTATACCATGTCCCTGGAAATCGCCGACAAGCTCAAGCAGTGGATCCTCGACGGCTCCTTCCTGCTTACCGAAGCCCAGGAGCCGATCCTGTCCGAGTAGCAAACGGACCGCGCGCTCCGTCCCGCGGGAGCGGGGCGCAGAGCCCCGGCGGCTGCGCCAAGGCCGAAACAAAGAACCGGGCCGGATTCCCAACCACGGGAATCCGGCCCGGTTGTCTGTTCCGGGGGCAATTCGGAAGGGCTTTCCAAAAAACGGATGCCGGAGCGGGGACTTCGCCCGCCCTACCAGTCGGGCTCCAGGCAAACCGTGGCGCCGTCGGGAAGGATGATCTTCCAGGCATGGAGCATCATGCGCGGCGCGGCGTCGGGTCGGCCGTATTTGCGGTCGCCCACGATGGGCAGACCCCGGCTGGCGAGCTGGACGCGCAATTGGTGGGTGCGCCCGGTGCGCAGGTCGAGTTCCAGGAGTGCGGTTTCGGGGCCGGACTCCAGGCAGCGGGCCAGGGCCAGGGCGGGCTTGCCCCCGGCATCCGCCGGAGTGGGGCTGACGCGCTGACGTTGTTCTCCTCCGGTTTTGGCCAGGGTGTCGCTCAGGACCAGGGTCTGGCCCGGGGTCAGGCGGCCGTGGACGCGGGCCAGATAGAACTTGCGCAGGGAGTGGTCGGCAAAGGCCCGCTGGAGGCCGCGCAGGCCCTGGTAGGAGGTTCCGGCGAGCAGGATGCCCGAGGTGTCGCGGTCCAGGCGGTGGGCCGGGGTGGGGGTGAAGGTGGCTGCGGGGAACATGGCCGCCAGGCGGGTGCTGGCGGCGTCGGTGTGCCCCGTGCCGGGTTGCGAGGGCAGCCCGGCGGGCTTGGCCACGGCGATCCAGCCCGGGCCCCGGGCGAGGACGGCCAGGGCGGGGGCATCGGGGGCAACGGGCGCGGGGTCGGCAACGCGCAGGGGGGGCAGGCGCACGCGTTGGCCCGCATGCAGGCGGTCGAAGGGCTTCTTGCGCGCGGAGTCCACGCGCACCTGGCCGCTGCGGATCAGGCGCATGAGCAGGGAGCCGGGCACGTCGGGGCCGAGCCTGCGGGAGAGGAATTGCAGCAGCTTCTGGCCGTCTTCCTCGGGGCTGACCTCCAGGTGCCGGACGCCGCTGCGCTGGGTGGTGTCGGCCTTGTCGGGGGGCATGGGGCGCAGTCTAGCGGATGAGACCCGGAAGGAACAGGGCCAGGCCGGGCCAGAGCATGAGCAGGGCCACGCATACGGCGTAGGCGGCCAGGAAGTAGCTGATGCCCCGGAAGATGCTGGAGGTGGGCACGCCGGTGGCCATGCTGGAGACGATGAAGGCCGACACGCCCACGGGCGGGGTCACGGCGCCCATGGTGGTGACCACGGTGATGACCACGGCGAACCAGGTCGGGTCGTAGCCCATGGCTTCGGCCACGGGGAAGAAGATGGGGATGGTGATGAGCAGCAGGGCCAGGGCGTCCATGACGGCGCCGCCGATGACGTAGATGCCGCAGATGATGCAGATGACGACCCAGTGGGGGATATCCAGCCCGGCGACCCACTGGGCGGTCTCGAAGGGCAGGCGGGTGACGGCCAGGAAGCGCCCGAAAAGCACGGCCCCGGCGACGATCATGAAGATCATGCAGGACACGCGCAGGGTGTCGGCGCAGGCGGCGGTGAAGCGCTTCCAGGTCAACTGGCGGCCGAGGAGGCTGATGCCCAGGGCGATGGCCGATCCGGCGGCCCCGGCCTCGCTGGGGGTGAACAGCCCGGCGAAGAGCCCGCCCATGACCAGGGCGAAGAGTACCAGCATTTCCACGGACCCGGGCAGGGAGCGCAGCTTCTGGCCCCAGGAGGTGGCGGGCCCGGCGGGGGCCCAGGAGGGGTGGCGCAGGCACACGAGCCAGACGGTGGCCAGGAACAGGACGGTCAGCAGCACGCCGGGCACGAGCCCGGCCCAGAACAGCTTGGCGATGGACTGGCCGGTTTGCAGGCCGATGATGATCAGCACCACCGAGGGCGGGATGACCACGCCGAGGGTGGAGCCCACGGCCACGGCGCCGGTGGAAAGGATCGGGTTGTAGCCGTATTTCTTCATTTCCGGCAGGGCCACGGTGCTCATGGTCGCGGCCGTGGCGGTGTTGGAGCCGGAGATGGCCGAGAACCCGGCGCAGGCCAGGATGGTGGACATGGCCAGCCCGCCGCGCACCTGCCCGGTCCAGGTGTAGGCCGTGTTGTACAGGCGCTTGTTGACCCCGCAGTGGAAGCAGATCTGACCCATGAAGATGAACAGCGGGATGACGGTCAGCCCGTAGGAGGAGAAGACGCCCCAGAACTCGGTGCCGAGCATGCCCAGGGCGGCGTTCATGTTGATGACGTGGGCGAAGCCGAGGAAGCCGACGATGGCCATGGCGAAGCCCACGGGCATGCGCAGGAAGAAGAGCATGGCCATGAGGGCCGCGACGCCCAGGATGCCGACGGTGGCGAGGCTCATGGGCGTTTCCTTTCGCCGGCCAGGGCGTGGAGCAGGTCGCGCAGCAGGGTCAGGGCCAGGGTGGCGCAGCCCAGGGCCACGGCGAAGACGAAGGGGTGGTAGATGATGTGCAGGTCTTCGGAGAGCTCGCCGAACTCGATGAGCGAGAAGCCGAAGAGGGCGGTGCGCCAGGCGGCCAGCAGGAAGAACAGCCCGCAGGCGAGATGCGAGAAGGCGTCCACGAGTCGTTCGGCGCGGCGCGGGAGCATGCCCTGGAACATGGTCAGGGCGATGTGCCCGCCGCGAAGCTGGGTCGGCGCCAGGGCCAGGGCGCAGACCAGGGCGCCCAGAAAGCCCATCATCTCGTAGGTTCCGCGCAGGGGCGCGTTCATGGCGCCGCGCATGAACATGTTGGCGCAGGCCAGGGCGATCATGCCCACGAGGAACAGCCCGCCCAGGGCGAGCAGCAGGCGCGAGAGGCGTTCGCAGAGGGCGTCGAGCAGGGCGATGGCTTTCATGGGCAGGGGTCGGGTCGGTGTGGGCAAAAAGGGAGCCGGGGAGCGGCGGGCTCCCCGGCGTCCGGGACCGCGCGGGCGCGGTTACTTGTCGTACTTCTGGCGCAGGGCCTTGACTTCGGCCAGGATCTGGTCGGCGGGGACGCCCTTGGCCTCGGCGGATTTCTTCCAGGCGTCGATCATCACGGCCAGGGCGGCCTCGGCCTTGTCCAGTTCGGCCTGGGGCAGCTCGATGACCTCGATGCCGTACTTTTCACGCGACCAGTCGAGGGACTCCTGAACGTGGGCGTCGAGGTAGCGGCCGGTCCACTCGGCCTGCTCGGCGGACAGGCCGTCGAACACGGCCTTCACGTCGTCGGGCAGGGCGTTCCACTTGTCCAGGTTCATGATGACGGCAAAGGGATAGACCACGAAGTTGGTCACGGTCTGGTACTTGAGGTACTCGGCGAAATTGAAATCCTTCAGCCAGTCGAAGGAGGAGAGCACGCCCTTGATGAGCCCCTTTTGCAGGGCCTCGGGGGTGTCGGAAGCGGGCATGGACACCGGGGTGGCGCCCAAAAGCTCCAGCACCTGGGAGGCGCCGCCCGAGCCGCGCAGTTCCATGCCCTTCAACTGGTCGAGGCTGGTGACGGGCTCCTTGCACATGATGTTGGACGGCGCGCTGGCGAACAGGGTCAGCACCTTGACTCGGCTGAACTCCTCGGGCTTGTGGGCGGCGTAGAGCGCCCACAGGGCCTGGCTGGCGGCGGTGGCGCTGGAGAAGCCCAGGGGCTGCTCGAAGACGTTCATCATCGGGAACACGCCGGGCTGGTAGGCCATGGAGATGCAGCCGATGTCGGCCTGGCCCTGGATGACGCCGCTCCACATGTTTTTGGCGCCGAGCAGGGTGGAGCCGGGGTAGGTCTGGATTTCGACCTTGCCCTGGGTCCGGGCGCGCACTTCCTCGGCCCAGCGTTCCATCTGGACGCAGGGAAAGGTGGGTGCGGGCGGGAAGTTGGCGTAGGACAGCGTAAGGGCCTGGGCCCGGGCCACGCCGGGCAGTAGGCAGGCGGCGGCCAGCAGCGCCGCGGCCAGGAAGCGGGCGGCCTTGCGGGCGGGCGTGGCCTGTCGGGTGTGAGCCTTCATCTGCGCATCTCCCTTTGGGCTGCGTTGCGGCCCCGGGGTGCCGGGGCCGGGTTCGTGGCCGCGGCGGCTCGCCGCGGGGGGTATCCTGTCTATTCGCCCTGTCTGTCCACGGGGCCGTCGGTGCTGTCCAGGTCCAGGGAGTAGGAGAAGACCACGGTCTTGCGCTGGGCGATGCCCGAGGCGCCGGGGTAGGTGTTCAGGCACACGTAGAGGTCGGTGGTTCCGTCGTTGTTGATGTCGGCCAGGCCGTAGTCGGTGACGGTGCCCTTGATGCGCCGGGTCTTCCAGGCCAGGGAGAGGCCCACGCCGTCCCAGAACATGGAGTGGATCTCGCCGTTGGGGAAGAAGCGGTAGCGCTGGAAGAACTGGGCGGCCACCGAGATGTCCTTGTTGACCAGGACCTCGAACTGGCCGTCGCGGTTCAGGTCGGTCACGAGCATGCGCAACGGCAGGTAGTAGATGTTCACGAACTGGTCGCGGTAGGTGCCGAAGCCGGGCATGGTGTCGGGCACTTCGAAGCCCAGGGCCGAGCCGCCGTACTGCTCCATGGTGGTGGCCAGCAGGTCGAAGCGGGGCGTGTAGACGTTGATATGGTCCGAGCCGTCGATGATGAGCAGTTTGTAGTCGTTCCCTTCCTGGGGCAGGTAGGTGAAGTTGAAGACGTTGGCCGACGGCGGCAGGGAGACGCGCTTGCCCAGGGTGTACTCGCCGTCCATCTTGACCACTTCGTGCACGGGGGTCTCGTTGAGCACGTTGTTGCGGCCCGGGCGCTGGCCCACCAGAATCGGCTGGTAGGTCGGCGGCATCCTGACGACGTTGAAGAACAGCTTGACGCGCTCGGCCACGGGCACGAAGTGGCCGTCCTTGAAGTTGTAAATAAAGGAGTTGGGCTCCTCGCGGAAGAAGCCGGAGACGACGATCTCCATGAGCCCGTCGTTGTTCAGGTCGATGAGGTTGATGTTGAGCATGTCGGTCCGTCCGCCGGGGGCGATTTCGCCCACGGGCGTGAACGAGTCGCCTTCCAGGCGGTAGACGTAAATCTTGGTCTCGCTCAGGAAGAACATCTCGACCTTGCCGTCGCCGTCGGCGTCGCCGCAGACCATGCCCACGGAGATGAACGGCAGCGAGGGGCTGCGCCAGCGGCCCGGGGTGTCCTCGGAGCCCTGATACCGGAACTCGGGGTTGATGTAGTAGTCCTGAACGGCGGCGTCGCGTTCGTTGACCACGAGGTCGGGGTTCAGGACCTGCGGGCGCTTCTTGGCCGCGGCCTGGGCGGCCTGGGGCTCCTCGCGCTGGAACACGCCGGCGTTGATGCCCTTGGCGATGCCTTCCAGGGCGGGGATCAGGCCGCTCAACTCGGCCTGGGCGCTTTCGGGGCTGGTGCCCTCGGCGCTGGTGGTGCGCACGTCGATGCTGCACTGCTCGCCGAGCATGGTCACGCTGCCCCAGACCACGTAGTCCGCGCCCAGGGAGGGCAGCAGGGCCGAGGCCTCGGCCTCGCTGGTGGGGGCGGCGGCGCCCGCGAGCTTGTCCTTGTCCAGGGCCACGAGCTTGTTCGGCCAGCTCAGGCGCGAGACGAGCATGTCCTGAATGCCCCGGGCGAGATACTGGTACTTGTCGGGGCCGTTGATGGTGAACGGCAGAACGGCGAAGGTCTTGGCGGGCTCCTGGGCCCCGGCCAGGCCGGGCAGCAGGAGGGTCAGGGCCAGGACGCAGGTCGCCAGCATGCGGAGAGAACCCATCTGTGCGCTCCTTGGGAAAGGTCTTGTCCGGGCCGGGGCCCGGGTGAGGTTGCTGTTCCGGCCCGCCCCGAAAGGCGGGGGAGGCGCCGCGGCGGGCGCTTGGGAAACCTCCCTGTAGCACCTTCTTTTCCCGGACGCAAAAGGTTCATGGGCCGCCCCGGGCATTGTGCCGCGCGCCGCGCCGGGCTATCCTGCCCCGGCGCCGCCTTCGCGGCCCCGAGCCACCCGCGCCGCCACCCCGGCGCCCGCCAGTGAGGACACATGACCGCACCCAGCCCGCCCGCGGGGCGCACCTTCCGTTTCGCCTGCCCCGGGGCCGACCTGCCCCTGGCCCGGGCCCTGCTCGCCGGCCAGGGCTACGCCTTCGAGCCCGAGCCCTTCTGGCCCCTGGCCGCCCGGCTGACCGCCGAGCCCCGGCCCCTGGGTTCCAGCGTGGCCAACTTCTTCGGGCTCATCCATGTGCAGGACAAGTCGTCCATGCTGCCGCCCCTGCTGCTGGCGCCGCCACCCGGCGCCGCCGTCCTCGATCTGTGCGCCAGCCCCGGCAGCAAGACCGGGCTGCTGGCCCGGCTTGTGGGCCCGGGGGGCTTCGTCCTGGGCAACGAGCCGAACGGCGCGCGCCTGGAAACCCTGCGCCGGACGCTGGAGCGCACCAACGCCCTGGCCTGCGGCACCTGCTCCTTCCCCGGGCAGGCCATCCCCCTGGAGGACGGTTCCTGGCCGTTTATCCTGCTCGACCCGCCCTGCTCCGGCCTGGGCACACTGGACAAGCATCCCGAGGCCCGGCGCTGGCAGGGCGCGCGCGCCGAGCCCCTGGAGCGCCTGCAACGCGAACTGCTGGCCCGCGCGGCGGCCCTGCTGGCTCCCGGCGGCGCGCTGCTGTATTCCACCTGCACCACAAGCCCCGCCGAGAACGAGGCCCAGACCGCCTGGGCCATGGACCGCCTGGGCCTGGAACTCGACCCCCTGGCTCCGCCGCCGGGCTTCGTCGTCCGTCCGCCCGCCCTGCCCGGGCTGGACGGTGTGCTGCCCGTGGATGGCGACGCCTCGGGCGCCCAGGGCTTTTACCTCGCCCGCCTGCGCCGCCCCGGGCCGTCGCCCGGAGCCCCGGCGTCCGTTTCCGGAACCCCGGCGGCCAGGGGAACACTCCTGGGCGCCGCCGAAGCCGCCGCCTGCGCCGAAGCCGGGGCCGACTTCTCCGGGCTGCCTCCCGGCGAACTCCGCCGCTTCGGCGACGCGCTGTTCCTCGTCCATCGCCGGGCTTCGGCCTTGCTGCCGCCCGGCCTGCCCTGGCAGGGGCTGCCCCTGGGCCGTTTCCACGGCGACCGGGGCGACCGGGGCGACCGGTTCCGGCCCAACCCGCGCCTGCGCGCCCTGCTGCCCGCCGATCCCGGCTGCGCCGTTCACGCCGATTCCGTGGACGCCGTCGCCCGCCTGCTGGCCGGGCAGGCCCTGCCCGCGCCGCGCGCGCCCTTTGCCGTGCTGTATTTTCAGGGCCGCCCCCTGTGCCGCCTGGCCGTCAAGGGCTCCCGCGCCCTGTGGGCCGAACGCTGACGGCGCCGTACCCGGCGCACGGGCGTGTCGGCCCGTCGTTTTCGGGCGGAGGCGGCCCTGAAGGCGTCCATCCCCGGCCGTTCACCACCCGCTGGCCGCCATCCACCGCCGGGGCGGTTGACATCGGGCGGGGATTGGCGTGGGGTTGGCCCGACACGCGGCGCGGGAGGGACATGGTTATGCTTGAGGCCAAGAACCGTCTGGGGATCGTCTTTTTTCCGGCTTTCGACTGGTCCATCAGCCCCACGCATCCCGAGCGGGAGGAGCGGTTGCTCTACACGCGGGACCAGTTGCTGGAGGAGGGCCTGTTCGACATCGACGGCGTGACGGAGCACCGCCCGGAGGTGGCCACGCTGGAGGACGTGGAGCGGGTCCATTTCTGCCTGCCGGACGTGGCCGGCGTGGCCACGCAGTCGCACCTGATCTCGGCGGGCGGGGCCATCAAGGCGGCGCGGCTGGTCATGGAGCGCGAGGAGGAGAAGGCCTTCGCCCTGGTGCGGCCCCCGGGGCACCACGCCATGAAGTTCGTCCACGGCAGCCGGGGCTTCTGCAACATGAACATCGAGGCCGTGATGCTCGAGTGGATCCGCGAGACCTACGGCCCCCGGCGGGTGGCCATCGTGGACACGGACTGCCACCACGGCGACGGCACTCAGGACATCTACTGGCACGACCCGGACACGCTGTTCATCTCGCTGCACCAGGACGGGCGGACCCTGTATCCGGGCACGGGCTTCCCGCTGGAACTGGGCGGACCCGGGGCCTACGGCAAGACCATCAACGTGCCCCTGCCGCCCCTGACCTCCGACGAGGGCTTCCTGCACGTCATCGACCACGTGGTGCTGCCGCTGCTGGAGGACTTCAAGCCCGATCTGGTCATCAACTCAGCCGGGCAGGACAACCATTTCTCGGACCCCATCACGAACATGAACTTCTCGGCCCGGGGCTACGCCATGCTCAGCGAGCGGCTGAACCCGGACATCGCCGTGCTGGAAGGCGGCTACGCCATCCAGGGCGCGCTGCCGTACGTGAACCTGGGGTTGTGTCTGGCCATGGCCGGGCTGGACTACCGGGGCGTGGTGGAGCCGGGCTTCGACCCCGAGCGCCTGCGCCAGCCGCAAAAGGTCACGGACTACATCAAGCGGCTGTGCGACGACGTGCGCGGGCTGTATTTCAACCCGCCGCGCGAGCGCATGCAGGGCGAGGAGTGCGACGGCTTCCGCGTGCGCCACAAGGACATTTATTATGACACCGACGGCATCAGCGAGTCGCAGGTGGAGTCGGTGCTGCTCTGCTGCGACTGCCCGGGGGTGGTGCGCATCGAGTCGTGGTCCACGGCGCATCCGCTGTCCGTGGGCGTGGAGATACCCCAGCGCGCGTGCGACCGCTGCCACGCCCGGGGAATCCAGCTTTTCGAGGAGGCCCAGCTCAAGGGCGGCTACCGCTACGTGCAGCTCATCGACCGTCGGGGCAAGGTCTACCGCCAGTCGGGGTTCTAGGAGGCGGGCGCCTTCTGGGCCGCAAAAGGGCCGGGCCGCGCGGAGCATTCCGCACGGCCCGGCTCTTTTGCGCCGCGGTGCGGCCTGCTACAGGAACAGCAGCAGGGACAGGGCCATGACGCCCATGCCCAGCACGGCGCCCAGGATGCAGTGGTGGTGCTCGCCGTATTCCTCGGCGGCGGGCAGGAGCTGGTCCAGGGAGATGAAGACCATGATCCCGCCCACGGCGGCGAAGAGGCAGCCGAAGAGGGTCGGCGTGAAGAAGGGCATGAGCAGCAAAAAGCCCACGGCGGCGCCCACGGGCTCGGACACGCCCGAAAGGAAGGCCAGCAGGAAGGACTTCTTGCGGTCGCCCGTGGCGTAGAACAGCGGCACGGACACGGCGATGCCCTCGGGAATGTTGTGGATGGCGATGGCCACGCCGATGGCCAGGCCCAGGGCCGGGTCGGACAGGGCGGCCGTGAAGGTGGCCAGGCCCTCGGGGAAGTTGTGGATGGCGATGGCCACGGCGGCCAGCGTGCCCGTGCGTTTGAGCTTGCCGAAATCGTGGGCCTCGTTGCGCGGCAGGTTGCGCAGCCCGGCGTCCATTTCCTCGATGGAGTGCAGCTCGTGGGGGTTTTCGTAGTCGGGCACGAGGCGGTCGATGAGGGCGATGAGGGCCATGCCGCCGAAGAATGCGCCCACGGTGGCCCAGGTGCCGGTGGCGTCGCCCAGGGCGGCGGTCAGGGCGTCCCTGGCCTTGGCGAAGATTTCCACGAAGGACACGTAGAGCATGACCCCGGCGGAGAAGCCCAGGGCCACGGACAGGACCTTGGTGTTCGTCTGGCGGGCGAAGAAGGCCACGGCGGCGCCGATGCCGGTGGCCAGCCCGGCGAAGAGGGTCAGGGCGAAGGCGTAGAGGACGGTTCCGGTTTCCACGGGCGGGCTCCTTGCGGCTGGTTGCGCGGGGGGCGACGGTTTCTTCTAGCGCCGCCTCCGGGCGCGCGCAAGCCCGAAGCACGGCCCGGGCGATTGACAGCGCCCCCCGGGGCGGATACACGCGAGGCAGACAGGCACATTCAACAGAGGATAGTGGATGTTTTCTTCATTGGATTCCGTGCGTCATGCATAGCAAGGGCTGTTGCACGACACGCTAGGTTTTGCGGCAAGAGCCCTTGCTCGATCCTAAAATACCATTAGGAGGGAGCATGATGGGCTACAGAAAGGCAAGCGACGTGTTGCCCCGGCATCTGCTGCGGGCGATACAGGAGTATATCGACGGCGAGGCGCTGTACATCCCCCGCAGGCAGGAAAACAGGAAGCGGTGGGGCGAGGCGACCCAGAGCAGGCAGCGCACCCGCGCCAGGAACGACGAGATCGCCGCGCGACGCCGCGCGGGGTGTTCCGTCGCCGACCTGGCCCGGGACTACTGCCTGTCCGCCAAGGCCGTCTACAAGATCCTCTCCGGCATGAAAGGCCGTTGACGCCAAGGCGCCCCGAACTCTTCGGGGCGCCTTTTCCTTTGCCAAACGAGAAGTGGAGTGCCCGCGGCCGGGGCCTGGGGTATGAGGGGGCAAACGAACCCCACCGGGACACGACCGGAACACGACACAAGAGGACACGACGACCGTGACCATTCCCACCCCGTTCACCGACGGCTACGACAAGGCTTTTCTGCTGGAGAACATGATGGGGCCCAACGCCATGCGCGTTGCCGAGGAGATGGCCTCCTTCCTGACCCTGCGCCCGGGCATGCGCGTGCTCGACCTGGGCTGCGGCATGGGCATCTCCTCCATCCTGCTGGCCGAGAAGTTCGGCGTCACGGTGTTCGCCGCCGATCTGTGGATTCCCCCCACGGACAACTTCCGGCGCTTCGCGGCCCTGGGCCTGGAGGCGCGGATCATCCCCCTGCATGTGGACGCCACCGGGACGCTGCCCTTTGCCGAGGGCTATTTCGACGTGCTTTTCTCGGTGGATTCCTACCAGTACTTCGGCGCCGACGAGACCATGCTGCCGAAGCTTCTGCCCCTGGTGCGCCCGGGCGGTGAGGTTGCCGTGGCCGTGCCCGGGCTGCTGCGCGAACTGCCCCCGGCCCGTAAGCCCTGGGTCGGGGTGTCCGGGCTTGAGGTGCCCCCGGAGTTGCAGCCTTACTGGGTGCAGGAGATGGACGGGCAGTTCCACTCCCTGCCCTGGTGGCGGGCGCTGTGGGAGCAGGCCCCGGGCCTGCGCCTGGGCCCCTGTCGCGAGATGGACTGCCTGCGCCGGGCCTGGGCCGACTGGCTGGAAAGCCCCCACCCCTACGCCCGGCGCGACGTGTCCATGATGCAGGCCGAGGGAGGGAAGCATTTCTCGTTGGTGCAACTGTGCGGGCAGCGGATGTAGCGCGCGGCTCCGGCCGCACCGCCGCCGTTGTCGCCGCCTGCATCGAAGGAGAACGGACATGGACTTCAGCCCGCTGCGGGCCCTCGGCTTCGACGACTGGTTCCAGGCCCGCGCGGACGAATCGGGCCTGGATGGCTGCGGCTTCGCGCGCGTGGTGGCGGTCGACCGCGGCGCCTGCCTGATCCGGAACGGGTCGGGGGAAATCCCCGCGGAGCTTTCGGGGCGGCTGGCCTTCCTGGCCGAGGGCCCCGCCGACCTGCCCTGCGTCGGGGACTGGGTTACGGCCAGTTTCCACAACGGCGGCGAGGCGGCCCTGGTCCACCGGGTCTTTCCGCGCAGGACGCTTCTGCGGCGCAAGGCCCCCGGCGGAGGCACGCAGGTGCAGATGATCGCCGCCAACATCGATGCGGCCTTCATCGTCCAGTCCTGCCACGTCGACTTCAACCCGGCGCGGCTGGACCGCTATCTGGTCATGGCGGTGCAGGGAGGGGTGGAGCCGGTGGTCGTGCTCGCCAAGACCGACCTGACCGGCCCGCGGGAGCTTGCGCGCAAGCGCGCGCTCGTGGAGGCCGCCACCCGGGCCCGGGTCATCGCCCTCAGCGCGCTGACCGGGGCCGGGTTCGACGACTTCCGGCGGGCCCTGGCCCCGAGCGGGACCTACTGCCTGCTCGGCTCCTCGGGCGTGGGCAAAACGACCCTCGTCAACCGCCTCCTGGGCCGGGAAACCTTCGGGACCGGAGCCGTCAGCGCCACGGGGGAAGGCACGCACACCACCACCCGCCGCCAGCTCGTCGTGCTCGCCCAGGGCGCCATGCTCGTGGACACGCCCGGAATGCGCGAACTGGGCATGGCGGGCGCCGGTGAAGAGGTCGCCACGGGCTTCGACGAGATCGCCGCCCTTGCGGAGCGCTGCCGTTATGCGGACTGCCGCCACGAACACGAGCCGGGCTGTGCCGTCCGGGCCGCCCTGGAAAGCGGCGCACTGTGCGGGGAGCGCTACGCGAGCTACCTGAAGCTCAGGAAGGAGGCGGAGTTCCAGGAACTGAGCGCCCTGGACAAGCGCAGGAGGGACAAGGCCTTCGGGCGGCTCGTCAAGGAGGTGCAGCAGCGCGGGCCGAGGCGGCGCGGCTGAGGCCCGTCCCGGGCCCCGGGCCGGTGTGCGGCGGGGGTCAGGCCAGCAGGAAGTCGGCCCGGTCCTCGAAGGCCAGGGTCAGGCCCAGGGCGGCGTAGCGCGGGCGCAGGGCGCCCCGGTGGCCGGTCACGTCGCTGCGCCAGCGCCGGGGCGCCACAAGGGCCGCGGGCGGCGCGGCCATGGCCCGCACCTGGCTCCGGACGAAGCGGAACAGGGCCAGGGAGCGCGCGAGCTGGCCCAGGGCCGGGTGCCAGGGCCCGGCCAGGATATGCTCGCCCAGGCCCGCCTCCGGGGCCAGGCCGGTGCGGATGGCCGGAACGCCCCGGGCCCACAGGGCCAGCAGGGCGTCGGCCAGGGCGCCGACCGTGGCCTCCAGGGGCCAGGGGGCATACTCGCCCCGGGCCAGGGCCCCGGCCAGGGCCGTGCCGCGCAACACCACGCAGGGATACAGGCGCACGGCCTCGGGGCGATGCTCCAGCGCCGCGCGCACGTCGGGGACCAGGTGCGCGGGGTCGTGGCCGGGCAGCCCGGGCAGCAGTTGCACGCCCAGGGCCAGCCCGGCGTCGGCCACGGCGCGGCAGGCGGCGTGGGCGGCCTCGGGGCCGTAGCCCCGGCCCGAGGCCGCCAGGGCCGGGCCGTGGAAGGTCTGCACGCCCAGTTCGACCATGTCGAGCCCTTCCGGCCCTCCCAGGCGGGCCAGCAGCGCGGGGCTCACGGCGTCGGGCCGGGTGGAGCAGCGCACGCGGGTCACGAGGCCCGAGGCGCGGTGGCGCGCGGCCACGGCCAGGAAGCGCCGGGGCCAGGGTTCGGGCAGGGCCGTGAACGTGCCGCCGTAGAAGCCCAGTTCCATGGGCGCCGCGCCGGAGCGCTCGGCGGCTTCCAGGGCCGCTTCCAGGGCGTGCAGGTGCTCGGCCAGGGTGGCCGGGGCCGTGCCCGTGGCGGCGGGCTGGGCGCAGTAGACGCAGCGGCCCGGGCATCCGAGGAAGGGCAGGAACACCGGATGGATACGCGCGCGCTGCCGGGGCGGCTCGGGGTGCGCGAAGGCCCTGATTCCAGGCGTGGCGGGCCTTGCGGCGCCCTCGGGGGGGCGGCTTGCGCGAAAAGGCACGTCCATTTTTAATTCCTTGATAAAAAAAGAAAGCTTAGATAATAATTCATGGACACGGCCCGCCATCCGGCCCGCGCGAGGTGCGCGGGGCGGAGGTGCCGCCCGGAAGGGGGCTGGCGGCGGGCTTTTTGACGGAGCCCCGACGGCGCCAAGAGGATTGGCGTCGCCCGCCGGGCACGTGGCCCACCGCAACCGGGCAACGCATCAGGAGGTCCCCCATGGGCAAGACGCTCACCAAGGCCGACATTGTCGACAGCATCTACGAAAAGTCCGACCGCAACCGGGCCGAGGTCAAGGCCCAGGTCGAATCCCTGCTGGAGATCATGAAGCAGTCCGTGAAAAAGGACCATGCGCTGCTCGTCAGCGGGTTCGGCAAGTTCGAGGCCTACGACAAGCGCGCCCGCAAGGGCCGCAACCCGCAGACCAACCAGTCCATCACCCTGCCGCCGCGCAAGGTCGTGGTCTTCCGGCTGTCGCGCAAGTTCCGCGCCGAGCTCAATCCGCAATAAGGAAGCTCGACGGGAAGCGCGGGGTCAACTCGGCATGGGCCCGCGTGGCGCGGGCCATGCCCTGGAACGCGCCCGCCTGCACCCGCCAGTACGTGGCCCCGGCAATTTCGGCCTGCTGCACCCTGCTCTTGGGGTAGCCGCCCGCCCGCAACTGCCTGAGCAGCCGGTCGGCGTTTTCGCGCACGCGAAACGAGCCCACCTGCACGTAGAAGACCTCGGCCTCCAGGGCCTGGGCCAGACTCGGGCCCGTCTGCCCTGCCACGCCCACCACCTCCAGCGTCACCCGCGCCGTTCCGGGGCCGAGCATGTCGAGCTGCTCGGCCCCGGCGCGCGAGAGGTCCACGATGCGGTCGCCCACGAAGGGCCCGCGGTCGTTGACGCGCAGCGTCACCTGGCGGCCGTTGTCCTGCCGGGTGATGCGCACGTAGGTGTTCATGGGCAAAATCTTGTGCGCCGCCGTCATGGCGTGCATGTCGTAAACCTCTCCGTTGGCGGTCTTCTTGCCGTGGAAGGTCGGGCCGTACCATGAGGCCAGGCCCGTTTCGCGGTAGCCGTCGGCCGTGGACAGGGGATAGTAGGTCCGCCCGGCGATGGTGTAGGGCTTGAAGGTGCCCTTGGGCGCCGGGCCCGGCGCGCCGGACGGCGCGCCCGAGGGCCCGGGACGGGAGCCCAGGTCGGGGCCGGTGTCGACGTGCTGCTTGCCGCAGGCGGCGAGCAGCAGGGTGGCGATCATTGCGCAGGCCAGCAGGGCCGGATGCCTCATCGTCGTCCTCCAGGAATGTTGCGGCACGAATGGAATCGCTGTGCCGGTCGGCTCAGCGCAGCACGCCCAGGTACCAGCCCAGCACCTCGTCGCCAACGAGAATGGCCAGCATGGCCCCCAGGCACAGGAAGGGTCCGTAGGGAATGGGCGTGCGCATGGGGTGGCCCTCGCCGCCCTTGTCGCCGCCAAGGAGCATGGGCAGGTTGAAGGCGATGAGCGAAATGCCGCTGGCCAGGATCACGAAGGGCAGGTGGCGCACGCCCGTGAGCGGGCCGAGCAGCAGCATGAGCCAGATGTCGCCCTCGCCCAGGCCTTCGATGCCGCGCAGCCTGCGGTAGCCCCAGCGCACCAGCCAGAACGTGCCCGCGCCCAGGCCCGCCGCCAGCAGGGCGTCCATGAGCGGAATGTCCAGGAACAGCGGCGCGCAGATCACGGCCAGCACCGCGCCGATGATCATCGGCCACAGGGGCAGCATGAAGCTCGCCAGATCGATGAACGCCAGGACCGTAAGCAGCCCGGAGAAGGCCAGATACACGGCGAATTTCATGCCCGGGCCGAACTTCACGGCCAGGGCCAGGGCCAGGGCGCCCGACAGGGCCTCCACCAGCGGATAGCGCGCGGAAATGGGCTTGCGGCAACTGCGGCAGCGCCCGCGCAGCAGGAGCCACGACAGCAGGGGGATGTTCTCCCACCAGGACAGGAAATGCCCGCACTTGGGGCACTTGGAGCGCGGCGGATTGGCGATGGACTCGCCTGTGAGCCCCCGGTGGATGCAGACATTGTAGAAGCTGCCGAGGATCAGGCCGAGCACCGTGGCCAGGATGCGGAAGACAAGGGTCTCATCCATGCGCGCTGCCTTGCTGTTGAATGCGCCCGGGTTTTCGGGCATGGTCTTTCCCGCTTCGTCAATCCATGTGGGTACTGGATTTCCCGCCCGGCCACAAGCCGGACGCCCCGGCCCGCAGCCCAGGAGAACGCCCCATGCAGCGCGAACCCCGTTTCATCCCCCGCCTGTCCGAGGAAGAGTTCCGCGAGATCCAGCTCAAAGGCCTGAGGTGGACCGTGGAGCATGCCTACGCCAACAGCCCGGCCTACCGCGCCAAGTTCGACGCTGCGGGCCTGGCCCCGGGGGACGTGCGCACCCTGGACGACCTGACCCGCCTGCCCTTTACCGACGTGGACGACCTGCGCGCGGGCTACCCCATGCCCCTGCGCTGCGTGCCCGAAGAGCAGTTGGTGCGCATTCACGCCTCCAGCGGCACCACGGGCAAGCGCAAGGTCATGGTCTACACCCAGCACGATGTGGATACGTGGAAAACCATGATGGCCCGCTGCTTCGAGATGGCCGAACTGACCCCGCTGGACCGGGTGCAGATCGCCGTGGGCTACGGGCTGTGGACCGCCGGGGCGGGCTTCCAGCTCGGTTGCGAGCACTTCGGGGCCACGGCCCTGCCCGTGGGCCCGGGCAACCTGGAAATCCAGATGCAATTGCTGACGGACATGGGCGCCACCTGCCTGTGCTCCACGGCGTCCATGGCCCTGCTGCTGGGCGAGGAGGTCGAAAAGCACGGCCTGCGCGACAAGCTCGGGCTTCGGAAATGCATCTTCGGCTCCGAGGCGCATACGCCCAAAATGCGTGCGCGTTTCGAGGCCCTGCTGGGGCTGGAACACAGCTTCGACATTTCGGGCATGACCGAGCTGTACGGCCCGGGCGCGGGGCTCGAATGCACGGCCCATGAAGGCATCCACTACTGGGCGGACCTGTACATCCTGGAGATTCTGGACCCGGCGACCCTGCAACCCGTGGCCCCGGGGCAGACCGGGGAGATGGTGGTGACCACCCTGTGTAAGGAGGGCGCGCCGCTCATCCGCTACCGGACCCACGACCTGACGCGGCTCATCCCCGGGCAGTGCGCCTGTGGGGCGACCATGCCGCGCCACGACAAGATCCTGGGCCGCTCGGACGACATGATCATCTTCCGGGGCGTGAACATCTACCCCGGGCAGATCGCCGCCGTGCTGGAAAAGTTCCCCGAGGCGGGCAGCGAGTACCAGATTCTGCTGACGCGCACAGGCGGGCGTGATTCCATGCGCATCAGGATTGAGCGCGGGCGCGGGGCCCAGGGCGGGGACGACGCCGGGCTGGCCAAAGCCGTGGCCGAGGCCCTGCACCACCAGCTCATGGCCCGGGCCAGTGTGGAGATCGTGGATTTCGGCTCCCTGCCGCGCTCCTTCGGCAAGACCAAGCGCGTGCTCGACGAACGGAGCGACGACTGACCCAGGGGAACACGGGGCGCGGGCTGGCCCTGGCCGCACGCTTCGGGTATGCTCGGGGCGAGCGGCACGTGGCCGCGCGCGTGCCCGGGCCACCGGGGCCCGGGGCGCGTACGGTTCGCCACAGCCAGCGCCGCCCCGGGGCGGCAGGGAGGAACCCATGGCGGAACTGATCGTCGTGGCCGCCGCCGGAGCGGCGCCCGGGAGCCTTGTGGAGCCGGTTATCGGCCGGGCGGACTATTTTCTGTTCTTCGACGCGGGCGGCGCGTTCGTGCGCGCCGAGGCCAACCCGCACCGCGATCTGAGCCAGGGCAGCGGCCAGCTTGTGGCCCGGATGCTCATCGAGGCCGGGGCGCGGGCGGTGCTGGGAGGCAACGTGGGCCCCAAGGCGGCCCTGGCCCTGCGCGGGGCCGGGGTCAGCGTGAGCTGCCCCCATGAGGGTCCGGCCAGCGAGGCCGTGGCACGTTTCCTGGCCGTGGAGCGCGAGTTGCCCGGCGCCTGAGGGGCCTCTGGCCCCGTCCGGCATCCATGGATGCCAAAAGAACCCGCCCGGGCGCAGCTTTCCTGCGCCCGGGCGGGTTTTTTCGCCCTGTCGGCTGACCCCTGTGCCCTTACTTTTTGGCCGCCAGTTCGGCAGCCGCCTTGTCCACGGAGGCTTTAAAGCCCTCGCGGGCGGCGTACAGCCTGGCTTCCAGGTCCTTGTCCGCCAGGGCGAGGATCTGGGCGGCGAGCCATGCGGCGTTGCGGGCCCCGGCCTTGTCCAGGGCCACGGTGCCCACGGGGAAGCCGGGGGGCATCATGACGGTGGCCAGCAGGGCGTCCATGCCGCCCAGGGCCGAGGCGGTGACGGGGATACCCAGCACGGGCCGCACGGTTTTGGCGGCCACGGCCCCGGCCAGGTGGGCGGCCATGCCCGCCGCGCAGATGAAGACCTGGCAGCCCCCGGCTTCCAGCTCGGCAACCAGGGCGGCGGTGCGCTCGGGGGTGCGGTGCGCGCTGGTGACGGTGAATTCGTAGTCGATGCCCAGGCTGTCCAGCACGTCGGCGCAAGGCCGGATCATGGGTTCGTCGGAAATGCTGCCCATGAAGATGGCGACACGGGTCATATTCTTCTCCTCACGCTTCAGAATTTTTCCACTGCCATGCCTGCGCGGCCCCCGCGCAAGGCTCTCCCGCCCTCAGGAGTTTCCGCCCCCCCCGGAAAAACACCTCCAGCCCCAAGGAAAAAGGTCTTTTTCGGAAGAGGGGAGGGGGTCCGGGGGAGGGGAGGAACCCTTTTTCTTGAGGAGAAAAAGGGTTCCTCCCCTCCCCCGTCCTACTTGTGCCCCAGCCCCTTGTCGCCGATGTCGCGGCGGTAGTGGCAGGGGTCGAAGTGGATCAGCTCCACGCCCCGGTAGGCCGCGTCTCGGGCCTGGGCCAGGGTGTCGCCCAGGGCGGTGACGCCGAGCACGCGGCCGCCGGAGCACAGGGTGCGCCCGTCTTCGGCGCGGGTGCCCGCGTGGAAGACGGTGACGCCCGTTTCGGCCTCGGCGCGGTCGATGCCGGTGATTTCCATGCCCTTGGGGTAGCTTTTGGGGTAGCCCCCGGCGGCCATGACCACGCACAGGGCGCTTTGCGGCTTCCAGCGCACGGGGGTTTCGGCCAGGGTGCCCCGGGTGCAGGCGAGCATGATGTCCAGCAGGTCGCTGTCCAGGCGCATGAGCAGCGGCTGGCATTCGGGGTCGCCGAAGCGCACGTTGTATTCGAGCACGCGCGGGCCGTCGGGGGTGAACATGAGCCCGGCGTAGAGGATGCCCTTGAAGGGGTGGCCCGAGGCGGCCAGATGGTCGAGGATGGGCCGAATGACCAGTTCGGCCATGGGCTCCCAGTCGGCTTCGGGCAGCACGGGGGCGGGGCTGTAGGCGCCCATGCCGCCGGTGTTGGGGCCCTGGTCGCCGTCGAGGGCGGCCTTGTGGTCCTGCGAGGAGGGCATGAGGGCGAAGGAGGTGCCGTCGCAAAAGGCCAGGAAAGAGGCCTCCTCGCCCGTGAGGGCGTCTTCGACGACCACGCGTTCGCCCGCGGCGCCGAAGACCTCGCGGATCATCATCTCGTCGAGGGTTTCCAGGGCCTGTTCGCGGGTTTTGCAGACCACGACGCCCTTGCCCGCAGCCAGCCCGTCGGCCTTGACCACGCAGGGCATGGGCCGCTCAAGGATATGGGCCCGGGCCTGATCGTACTCGTCGAAGACCATGAAGTCGGCGGTAGGCACGCCCGAGGCGCGCATGACGGTTTTGGCGAAGGCCTTGGAGCCTTCGAGCTGGGCGGCGAAGGCGTTGGGCCCGAAGCAGGGGATGCCCTCCTGGGCCAGGGTGTCGGCCAGGCCGAGGACCAGGGGCAACTCCGGCCCGGCGACCACGAGGTCGATCTGCTTGTGCCGGGCGAAGGCCACCAGGGCGGGCAGGTCGGCGTCGCCGATGGGCACGTTTTCGGCCACGCGGGCGGTGCCGCCGTTGCCGGGGGCCACAAAGAGCCGGGTGACCAGCGGGCTTTGGGCCAGCTTCCAGGCCAGGGCGTGCTCGCGGCCGCCGGAACCAACGATGAGAATCCTCAAGGCGTCCTCCTTGTTCCGGCCGGGGCCGGGGTGCTGCGTCGGGTGGCGCGGTCCGGAGCCCGCAGGGGGCGGCCGGGGCCGACCGGAAGAGGCGCGGTGCCCGGGGAGCCGGGAAAGCCGAGAGCGCCGGGGGCCGGGGAACCGCGCGGGGAGCGATGGGGCGCAATCTAGCCCATCGCCGGGCGGTTGGCAAACCCCGCGGGCCGCGCGGGCCTTGTGCGTCCGGGTGGGCAGCGGCTATGGTGGGCCCGGCCCCGGCGCTTTGGGTGGTTGTCCGCCGCCCATGGCCTGCCAGCGGAGCCGATACGCGCCCCGGGCGGGCCGCAACCCGAACGATAAGGAGAATGAACGCATGACCGACCCCGCTCCCGTGCTGACCCCGGCCCATCTGGCCGAGGTCCGCTTCACCGTGCGCTGGACGAGCGCCGAGGCCGATCATGAGGAGCATTTCCTGGCGCGCAAGGTGGCGCTCCAGCGCGACATCCTGCCCCCGGGGCTGGCGGAGGCCCTGGCGGGCGTCGGGGCCGGGGCCACCTGGAGCGCGCGCTTTCCTCCGGGCAAGCTGGTGCCGGGGCTGCGTCCACGCAAGGTGGCGGCCATCCCGCGCGACCTGTTCAAGCGCCTGCGGCTGCGCGGGCGGCTGGTGGAGCCGCAGGCGGGGCGGTTCTACCCCTACTCGCTGCTTTCGGCGCACCCGGGCATCCGCAGCGCCGACGCGCGCCCGGCCTTCCGGGTGCTGGAGGTGGCGGGTTCGGCCATGACGGTGGACTTCAACCACCCCCTGGCCGGGGCGGAGCTGGAGGTGGCCGCGCGGGTGGAGCGCGTGTATCCGCGCCGGGGGGCCGTGCGCGGGCGACTGCCCGACTGGGTGGAGGAGATTTGCCAGGACGGGCCGGGGATGCAGGCCCGGGCCGGAGGTCGCCCCACGGCCTTCGACCCGCCCTATGCGCTGGAGCGCGCGGACGCGGGGGACGACGCGGCGTTCTCCGCCGGGCCCCGGTCGGAGGTGCATCTCGACGCCACGGCGCGCGGGCACCTGGAGGGAGCGTACGCCGCCCTGGCCGCGCCGGGCTGCCGGGTGCTGGATATTATGGCGGGCGTCACGGCCTGCCTGCCGCCGGATGTGGACGCCCGGGGTGTCCATGTTACGAGACTGGGCCTGGGCCGGGCGGACCTGGAAGTCGGCGCGCGTCCGGCCCGGCACGTGGAGCACGACCTGAACGCGGACCCGCGCCTGCCCCTGCCCGACGAAAGCTTCGATCTGGTGCTGTGCCGCCTGGGGTTCGAGTCTCTGGCGGCTCCGGAAGCCGTGCTGGCCGGGGCGCTGCGCGTGCTGCGGCCCGGAGGGGCGCTGGCGGTGGCGTTTTCCAATCATTTCCTGCCCGGGAAGGTCACGGCCCTGTGGGCCGAATTGCACGACTTCGAGCGCATGGGGCTCGTGCTGGAGCGCATGCGGGCGGCGGGCTTCGGAGGCTGCCGCACGGCGTCCTGGCGCAACTGGCCGCGCCCGCAGGACGACCCGCGCATCGCCGAGGTGCTGGAATCGGATCCGTTGTTCGTGGTCACCGGGGTGCGGCCGTAGGGCGTGGGGGCGCGCGGCTGGCGCGGCTTCGCGGGCGCTTTACAGCGGCCGCGCCCGGGGGGTAGGGTTGGCAATGCGGGGGCCGGACCCTCTGCCAGAGTCTGTTTCACAATTTTGCAAAGTCCCCTGCGTTCCAGGCGGGCGCGTGTGCGTTTTTGTGGAGCCCGCCCGGCCCGGGCCGCGCCCCGGGGCACGGCAACTCGCCGCCGCGCCGGTGTATCGCCCGGCTGGCACCGCTTTTAAAGGTGCTGGCCGCGCCCCCGGCGCCGGATGCCATCTTTGTCCACCATCAGCACGGAGGAATAAGGATCATGGAAGCATCGCCCGTTTTCAATTGCAAGAATGCGGACGACGTGCTCAAGGCCGTCCGCGACCACAATGTGAGCTTCATCCAGTTCTGGTTCATCGACATCCTGGGAACTCTCAAATCCTTCCAGATCACGCCCAACGAGCTTGAGGCCTCCTTCGAGGAGGGCATGGGCTTCGACGGCTCCTCCATCCTCGGCTTCACGCGCATTGAGGAGTCGGACATGGTGGCCATCCCCGACCCGACGACCTTCCAGCTCGTGTCGTGGCGGCCCTCGGAGCGGCCCGTGGCGCGCATGTTCTGCGACGTGAAGAACCCCGACCTCACGCCCTATGAGGGTGACTCGCGCTACGTGCTCAAGCGCATGCTCGCCAAGGCCGCCGAGAAGGGCTACACCTACTATGTGGGCCCGGAGTTGGAGTTTTTCGTCTTCGCCAACTCCCAGTGCCCCCAGGCCCTGGACGCGGGCGGCTATTTTGACGCCCCGCCTCTGGACCTGGGCAACGACATCCGCCGCGACATCATCTTCGCCCTGGAGCGCATGGGCATCCAGGTGGAGTACTCGCACCACGAGGTCGCCCCCTCGCAGCACGAGATCGACCTGCGCTACGCCGAGGGGCTGGCCATGGCCGACGTGGCGACCACCTATAAGGTCGTGGTCAAGGAAATCGCCCGCAAGCACGGCGCCTACGCGACCTTCATGCCCAAGCCCGTCTTCGGCCAGAACGGCTCGGGCATGCACGTGCATCAGTCATTGTTCAAGAACGGGCGCAACGCCTTCTTCGACCCCAAGGACCCGCACACCCTTTCGGCGGAGTGCAAGTCGTACATCGCGGGCCTGTTGCGCCATGCCCGGGAGTTCGTCTGCGTCACCAACCAGTGGGTCAACTCCTACAAGCGCCTCGTGCCCGGCTACGAGGCTCCGGTGTACATTGCCTGGGCCCAGCGCAACCGCTCGGCGCTGATCCGCGTGCCCATGTACAAGCCGGGCAAGGAAGCCGCCACGCGCATCGAACTGCGCTGCCCCGACCCGGCGGCCAACCCGTACCTGTGCTTCGCCGTGATGCTCGCCGCCGGGCTCAAGGGCATCGAGGAGGGCTACGAGCTGACCCCCGCCGTGGAGAAGAACATCTTCGCCTTCACCGAAAAGGACTTCGACACCCACGGTATCGAGGCCCTGCCCGGGTCGCTGTACGAGGCGGCCATGGCCCTCAAGGGCTCGGCGCTGATGAAGGAATGCCTGGGCGAGCACGTCCACGCCAACCTCGTGGAGAACAAGCTCAAGGAGTGGGACGCCTACCGGACCCACGTCTCCGAGTTCGAGATCAAGCGCTACCTGCCCATCCTTTAACCGCCGCCCGGCGCAACCGGGCACGGGCGGGATTCATCCAGGCCCCCGGCGAGGCACTGCGCCGCGCCGGGGGCCTTTGCCCCGCCCCAGGAGACATCCCCTTGCTGGACATCACCGTGACCACTCCGGCCCTGCTGTTCCCGGCCATCTCGCTGCTGCTCTTGGCCTACACGAACCGCTTTCTGACCATCACCACGCGCATCCGCGAGCTGCACGACCGCTACTGCACCGAGGGCGGCGACTCGCACCGCCGCCAGATCGACGCCCTGCGCACCCGGCTCTATCTCATCCGCAGCATGCAGGGCTTCGGCGTGTTCAGCCTGTTCACCTGCGTGCTGTGCATGTTCACCCTGTTCAGCGGCTGGACCGTGACCGGGCACGCGCTCTTCGGCCTGAGCATGGTCCTGCTCATGATTTCCCTGGTCCAGTCCCTGCGCGAGATCATCATCTCGGTCAACGCCATGAACATTCTGCTGGCGGACATGGAGGGTACGCCCGGAACGGAGCGTCGGTCCGGCGGGGAGCGCTAGGCGGAGGGAGTGGCCCGGCGGGACGGGGCGGGGTCCGGCCCGGTTCTTGCTTCCCCTGCGGGGCGGGCCCGGCCCGTGCCGGAATCTTGGCGCAACCCCCTGTTCAGCGGAGGCAGTGTGGCCAAAGGCTTTCGTTTCTCCCTTGAGCGCGTGCTCGACTACCGCCGCCAGCAGGAAGACCAGGCGCGCATGGCCGTGGCCCGGGCCCTGGCGGCTCACCGCGCCCAGCAGGCGGCGGTGGGCGACTTGCGCCACGGGCTGGAACGGCATATGGCCTCGTTGTATGAGGGGGAGCAGGTCACCGAGAACGACCTGTGGCTGTGGCGGCGCTACCGGGTGCGCCTGGAAGAGGATCTGGCCCTGGCTGAGCGCGTGCTCATGCAGCGCGGCCGCGAGTTGACCCAGGCCCGGCAGGACCTCGTGGCCCGCGCCCGGGAAAAGAAGCTCCTGGAACGGCTGCGCGCGGGCAAGGAGCGCGAGTTCCGCACCCGCGAGAACCAGAAGGAACAGAGGGAAACCGATGAGATGGCGACGCTTCGTTACGGCCATGAAGCCGTGTAGGCTGCTCAAGCTGCTTATGGCCCTGGCGCTGGTCAAGCTGGTGCTGCTCGGCGTGCTGGGGTTGCAGATCATGGCGCCCGCCCGGGGCGGCGGGGCCGTTGTCGCCGTGGCCCAGGCGCAGGCCCAGACCCCGGCGCCGACCCCTGCCCAGCCCCAGGCTCCCACCCCCGCTCCGGCCGCGGCCCCCCAGGCCGCTCCGGCTGCCGACGCCGCAGCGGGTGAAGGGGGCGACCGCCAGGGCCTGGCCCGTCGCCAGGAGGAACTGGACCGCCGCGAGCGCGAACTCAAGGCCCTGGAGCAGAAGATCGCCCAGGACATGGCCGCCCTGGAAGAACGCCGGGCCCAGATGCAGCAGATGCTCGACGAGGCCCAGGCCGTGAAGGACAAGAAGGATCGCCACCTCATAGACGTGTTCGCCAACATGAAGGCCAAGCAGGCCGCCACGGTGCTGGAAACCATGGACGAGGCCCAGGCGGTGAAGATTCTCGCCGGTCTGCGCGGGCGTCAGGCGGGCGAGATCCTGACCTTCGTCAACGCCGAGAAGGCCGCGCGGCTGGCCGAGCAGCTCACGCGGTTGCAGATTCCCTTCCAGTAGGCCGGAGCGGAGCGGTGCCTCGCCTCAAGCTGACCCTGGCCTACGACGGCACGGCCTTTTGCGGCTGGCAGATCCAGCAGGGCCGCTCCCAGCGCACGGTGCAGCAGGTTCTGGAACAGGCCCTGTGCGACATTTGCGCCCGGCCCGTGCGCGTGCATGGCGCCGGGCGCACGGATTCGGGGGTCCACGCCCTGGGGCAGGTGGCCCATTGCGACGTGCCCGAGTCCCGCGCGGGGGTGTCCTGGGTCCGGGCCCTGGGCGCGCGGTTGCCCGCCGACGTGTCCGTGCTGGCCGCCGAGGTGGTGGACGAGGGCTTCCACGCCCGCTTCAGCGCCCTGGGCAAGACCTACACCTACAGTTTATGGCCCGAAGGCCGATACCATATTCCACAACGGCGCAACTTCGTCTGGGCCACGGGGCCCCTGGACGAGGCGGCCATGGACGCCGCCGCGCGGCACATGATCGGCCAGCGCGACTTCCGCTGCTTCCAGAACACGGGCACCCCCGTGAAGAGCACCGAGCGCACCGTGGCCTCCGTGCTTCGCGCACCGGGAGCCTTTCCGGGCGAAACGGACTGGCGCTTTTGCGCCGACGGCTTTTTGAAGCAGATGGTGCGCAACATGATCGGGCTGCTGGTGGCCGTCGGGCAGGAGCGGTTCGCCCCGGACGACGTGGCGGCCATCATCGCCGGGCGCGAGCGGGCCGTGGCCTTTGCTACGGCTCCGGCCCGGGGCCTGTGCCTGACCCGCGTGCACTACGACCCGCCCTGGCCCTGAACGCGCTCCGGCGCAAGCACAGCGTGGCGGACTCATGACCGGCATCGCACTCGACACCTCGACGAACGGCTCCCTGGGCACCCCGGGTGGGCTGAACGCCCAGGGCCTGGACCGGACGGTCCTGGCCCTGGAGTTCGACGCCTTCCGCGCGCGGACCCTGTGGCGCTACCAGGGCGCTGAACGCCGCGCCCGGCGGGACCGTCTCGGGGCCCTTGTCCAGGCCGGGATGGACCTGCGGCTGACGGGCCTGGAGCGCGCGGCCCGGGCCGTGGAGTCCGGCGGCGGGGCCCTGGCCTCGGGCAGCGCCGGGCTGGAACGCGCCGCCGGGGTGCGTACCCTGCTGGACGCCGCCAACGATCTCGAATCTTTCCTGGACGACCACGCCGACCTGCTGGAATCCGGGCTGGCGGCCCGCACCGCCGGGCCCCTGGATGCCCGGGCCGCGGAGCTGGCGACCGTGGGCATCGCCCGCGACGGCGCGGACGGCGCCTGGACCCTGGACCGTCCGGCCTTCCTGGCGGCCCTGGCCCGCGACCCCGAAGGCGTGGACGCCCTGCTGGGCGGGGTGGACGACGGCTTGGCCCCGGCGCTTGCGACTGAGGCCGGGGCCATCCGCGCCCCGGGGCTGGACTCGCGGCTGGTCCACCCCGCCGCATTGGAGGACCTGGGCCCGTCCGCCCGCGTCGAGGTCGCCAACCTGGAGCGCTCGGCCCTGCTGGACGTGGTCGAGGCCGCGCCCGTGGTGCCCGCGCCGAGCGAGGAGGGCACCCCTGCCGCTTCGACCCACGCCCAGACCCGCACGGAAACCCGGGCGGGCGCGGCCCCCGAGCTGGGCCCCGGGCTGCTGCGCGGCTCGGCCTGACCCGGGGCCGCAGGCGCTGCCGGGCGTGTGGGATACACCGGGCAGGCAGCCTCCGGCGTGGAGTTCCCCGCGTTTTTCACAAAGTGCTTGCCTCGGGCCCGGGGTTTTGATACACCTTGTGTTCACGCGGGAGCTAAGGCGCCCGCACCTGACATATCATGCAGAGAGGCGCGAGGGATCTGGCCCGTCGACCGCCCGGCAACCTGCTCCGTCAGCGGAGAGCAAGGTGCTAACGCCAGGCCCGCAAGGGACCATGAGAGTGACGCGCAACGCATCAGCCCCTCCCCCTTGCGGAGGGGCTTTTTTTTCGGGCCGTGCCCGGGAGGATGCAAGGGTTTATGGAGATCATCAGCGATCCGAAACTGTTCCAGGACCAGGCCCTGGCCGAGCGCGCTCGGGGTCGGGTCACGGCCCTGGTGCCGACCATGGGCTTTTTGCACGAGGGCCACGCCAGCCTCATCCGCTGGGCGGCGGCCAATGCCGACACGGTGTACGTCAGCGTGTTCGTGAACCCCACCCAGTTCGGCCCCGGGGAGGACCTGGAAGCCTACCCGCGCGACCCCGAACGCGACGTGGCCCTGGCCGAGGCCTGCGGGGCCCGGGCGGTGTTCATGCCCGATCCCGGGGCGATCTATGCGCCGGACCACTGCACCTGGGTCGAGGTGCCGCCCCTGGCGCGCCACCTGTGCGGCGCGAGCCGCCCGGTGCATTTCCGGGGCGTGGCCACGGTGGTCAGCATCCTGCTGCACCTGGCCCTGCCCCACGTGGCGGTCTTCGGCCGGAAGGACTGGCAGCAACTGGCCGTGCTCAAGCGCATGGCCCGCGACCTGCACCTGCCCTGCCGCATCGAGGGCCGCCCCATCGTGCGCGAGGCCGACGGCCTGGCGCTCAGTTCGCGCAACGTCTACCTCGGCCCCGCCGAGCGGGCCCAGGCTCCGGAGCTGCACGCCGGGCTGCTGCACGCCGGGGCCCTGGCCCGGGCCGGGCAGCGCGACGCCGCCGCCCTCAAGGCCGCCATCGCCGCGCACTACGCCGAGCACGTGCCCGCGGGCGAGGTGGACTATATCGAGATAGTGGACCCCGAAAACGTGCAGCCCGTGGCGACCCTGGAGGGCCCGGCCCTGGCCGCCGTGGCCGTGCGCCTGGGCCGCGCCCGGCTCATCGACAACGAGCTGCTGCACCCGTAACCCCCGCCCGGCCGGGCTCCGCCCGCGCCGGAGAACCGCAACACACCCCCGGCGGCACGACCCGGCGGGGAAACGACTCAGGAGGAAAGACCGCATGATCAGCAACAAAGGCCGTTTCCACTTCACGTCCGAATCCGTGACCGAGGGCCACCCCGACAAGGTCGCCGACCAGATTTCCGACGCCGTGCTCGACGCGCTGCTGGCCCAGGACCCCGAGTCCCGCGTGGCCTGCGAGACCCTGGTCACCACCGGGCTGGCCATGATCGCCGGCGAGATCACCACCAAGGGCTACGCCGACCTGCCCGCCATCGTGCGCGAAACCATCCGCGAGATCGGCTACACCAGTTCGGCCATGGGCTTCGACGCCGACACCTGCGCCGTCATGTCCACCATCGACAAGCAGTCGCCGGACATCGCCCAGGGCGTGGACCGCAAGGCCCCCGAGGAGCAGGGCGCGGGCGACCAGGGCATGATGTTCGGCTTTGCCTGCGACGAGACCCCGACCCTCATGCCCGCGCCGATCTTCTGGGCCCACAAGCTCTCGCGCCGCCTGACCTACGTGCGCAAGGAAGGCATCCTCGACTTCCTGCGGCCCGACGGCAAGACCGAGGTCAGCTTCACCTACGAGGACGGCCAGCCCAAGTTCATCGACACCGTGGTCATCGCCGCCCAGCACGACGAGAACATCGCCTATCAGGACCTGGTGGACGCCATCCGCGAGGAGGTCATCTACAAGACCCTGCCCGGCGAGTTCGTGGACCGCAAGAAGACCCGCATCTTCATCAACACCACCGGGCGCTTCGTCATCGGCGGCCCCATGGGCGACTGCGGCCTGACCGGGCGCAAGATCATCCAGGACACCTACGGCGGCATGGGCGCCCACGGCGGCGGCGCCTTCTCCGGCAAGGACCCGTCCAAGGTCGACCGCTCCGGCGCCTACATGGGCCGCTACATCGCCAAGAACGTGGTCGCCTCCGGGCTGGCCCCCAAGTGCCAGGTCCAGATCGCCTACGTCATCGGCGTGGCCGAGCCGGTTTCCGTGCTCGTGTCCAGCCTCGGCACCAGCCAGATCAGCGACGAGGCCCTGACCGACGCCGTGCAGCAGACCTTCGACCTGCGGCCCTACTACATCGAAAAGAAGCTCGACCTGCGTCGGCCCATCTACAAGTCCACGGCGTGCTACGGCCACTTCGGCCGCGAGCGTCCCGAGTTCACCTGGGAAGCCACGGACATGGCCGAGGCCCTCAAGGCCAACTGCAAGGGCTAGCGCCGGAGCCCCGGCGCGCAAAGAAGGGGACCGCCTGTGGGCGGTCCCCTTTTTCGTGGCCTGCGAGGGGCTCGGCGCCAAGGGGAGGCCGGATCAGTTCCGGCCCAGGGAGCGCAGGGCGCTGGCGATGTTTTCCGGCAGCTCGGTCGGGCCGAGGACCTTGAGGTTGCTCGTGTCCAGCATGGCCGCCGTGGTCTGGAACCAGCCCACCTGCGGGCCCATGGCCCCGTCGGACACGGGGACGCGGATGGTGATCCATTCGATGTTTTCGGTGTCCTGCCCGCGTTTGGCGAACTGCTCCTTGAGGTAGGCCACGCCCTGGGCGTGCTCCTCCTCGGTTGCGGCCACGATGGGCAGACCGTCCTTCATGCCCAGCACGGGGCGGCCCTGCTCGAAGAGCGCCGCGCCCTGCTCGGCGAGCCAGCTCAAGCCGCCCACCGGGGCCGGGTCCACCGTGGCGGCCAGGGCCGACGCGGCGGCTTCTTCGGCCAGCCGTGCGGCGGCGCGCGAGGCCGAAAAGGCTTCGTCTCCGGTCCAGGTGTCGGCGGTCTCGGCGGCCTGCCCGGCGGCGGCGGCGTAGTCCTGGGGTTCCTGTTCCCGGGCGGCGGCCGCCGTCGTCCAGGGGCTCCGGGTGCTTTCGTCGATGCGCATGCTTCCTCCCGATGGCTGTGGGTCGAGGGAAAAAATTTCCCGCCCGGGGTGCGAAGCAAGAAACGCTCCACCGGAAGCGGCGTGCGGCGCGCGGGACAGAAAGGCCCCCTCCGGCCGGGGCCGGAGGGGGCGGGGTGTGTGTGCCGTGCCGACAGCGGAAGCGGCGAAAGCGGCGGACCCGGGTGCCTAGAATTCCACGCCCAGGCGCAGCAGGGCCGTGAATGGGCCGCCCACCAGGTAGCTGGTGCTTCCGGCGCGGGTGTCGTCGCTGGAATCGATGGTCGAGACGTACTCGGCGTCCAGCAGGTTGTAGAGGTCCAGGCTCAGGCGCACGCGCTTGGCCCAGTCCACCTGGTCGAAGGTGTAGGAGGCGCTGAGGTCCACCACGGCGTGGCCGTCCACCTTCTCCTCGTGCTCCAGGTCGCCGTAACGCTCGCCCATCAGGCGCAGCATGGGCGAGATTTCAAACCCGCCGTGGCGGAAGATGAAGCCGGTCTTGGCCATCCAGCGCGGGGTGTCCACCACCTGGTTGCCTTTGCTGTCCAGGGTCGTGCCCTGGTAGGTCAGGTCGTCGTCGTAGGTCAGCACGGTGTACGACGGGCTCAGGAACCAGGTGAAGTTCTCGCTCAGGTGGAAGTTGGCCTCGATCTCGGCGCCGTAGCCCGTGGCTTCGCCCGCGTTCTGCTGGTAGTCCACACCCGAGGTGCCGATGCGGCTGTCGTGGACGGTGACCAGCAGGTTGTCGCTTTTGGAGAAGAAGACCGACGGGGTGATCTCGGCCGGGCCCAGGCTCAGGCGCGTGCCCAGTTCCACGGTATCGGTGGTCTCCATGTCGCGGGTCTCGAACAGGTCGTCCAGGGTCACGCCCGCGGCCACGAAGTCCGCATTTTTCTGGCTGTAGAGGTTGATCAGCGGCACGTAGGAGTAGGGGCGGATCTGGGTCCGCCCGTAGCTGAGGAAGGGCTCCACCGTGTCGTTCACGGCGTAGGACAGGGCCAGGGACGGCAACAGGGCGTCGTATTCCTTGGTTTCGCGGTCGAAGTCCGGCTTGTGGACCAGGGTGTTGGGCGAGCCGGTGGCCGAAACGTAGCCCCGGGTGGCGGGGTCGATGTAGTAGAAGTACTTGAGCCCCGTCTGCCACTTGAAGGCGCCGTGGTCGCCGCCGACCTTCAGGAACGGGGTGTGCAGGTGACCCTTGTCCAGGTTCGTGGTGTAGATGCCGTAGCCCAGGAACTGCTCGGTGCTCGGGTTGTAGTTCTTGGTGACGATGCGCATGTCCACGGCCTCGTACAGGTAGCCGAGGACGGTGGTCACCTCGCCGAAGTGGTTTTCCATCTCCGAGGTCATGCCGAAGCGCTCGGTGTCGCGGTTGCGCTGCTGCAGGCGGTTGTTGGCAGAATTACCCTCGTAGATGGTCGTGTTCTCCTTGGAATAGAACGGCTTGAACCGGAAGCCCCAGGTATCGTCGACGCTCGCGGTGATGATGGCCATGAGGTCGTTGTTGCCGTAGATGCCACGGTTGTTTTTATAGTAGTAGATGTCGTCTGCCGCATTTCCAGTCCGTTCGTCGTTGAAGTCCTTGTCGTAATAGTCCGAGAGCGACTCTGTCTCTGCATAGCTCAGGGAGCGGTACATGTCGCTTTCGACGTAGTTGGAGTTGAAGAATATCTTGATGTCGTCGCTGCCCGTGGTGGGCTGGCGCAGCATCATGTTCACGTTGGTGCGCGGGCCGCTCTGGCCCGGGCCTTTCCACTTGTCGGCCTCGGTGTAGGAGAAGGAGCCGGACAGCGCCGTGCCCGAGTCGGTCACCTGGCCGCTGTCCAGGCGCAGGAAGGTGCGGGTGTAGGCGTTGGAGCCGACGCCCTGTTCGAACTCCAGGCCGGGCTCCTCCTTGGGCCATTTGGGCCGCAGCTCGATGGCCCCGCCGCGCGCACCCACGCCGGTGCCGATGTCGGTGGGCACGGCGCCCTTGTAGAGGGTCACGCTCTCGAAGTTTTCCGTGTCGTAGAGATACTCGCGCGGGCCCATGGGGTTGCCGCCCCAGTTGGACACGCCCTCCACGCTCATGGCGCCCATGGAGCCCCGGATGCCGCGCATGCGCATGGAGGTCTGCTCGGGGCTCAGGCCCAGGCTGTCCACGCTCTCCACGCTGACCCCGGGCAGGATCTGCAGGGCGTTGTAGATGCTGGTCTGGGCCTTGGCGCCCTGCATTCCGATGCCGTCCGCAGTGATCTGCGTGCCGGTGAACACGGTGTCGCCGCTTTGCATGGTCGGGGCGATGATGCGCGTGGCGTTCACGACCATTTCGTCGAGGCGGATGGTGTTTTCCGCAGCAAAAGCCGGAGCCGCCGCCAGAAGCAGGAGTGCCGCGCACACTCCGGGGAACAGGCATGGAACGCGGAAGGAAATGGATAACGTGCTACGCATTGGCCAGCCTCCTGGTGCCGGGTTTTCCGCCCCCGTTAACGGCAAAAGCGCGGGCGGCACGAGCGCCCTTGCACCGTTGCCGCTCCCGGTGACACCGGAAAACGGTATGCGATTCAAGCGCCCGCTGAATATTGAAACGGGAAATTCAGGTGTATGATTCGGAAACAAAGATGTGGATAGTAGAACTAAAAGAAGAAGGTCAAGAGGAAAGTGTTATCATATTTCAGCTTGTGCTATTTCGCGCGCACAGAGGGGCGGCCCGGAGAAAGGGTGCTCCGGGGCGGGGCATGGGTCGGGGGGCGGGCCGCCGCACACGGCCCCGGGCTGATCGCCCGGGGCCGTGCCGGAGGTGGGTGGGAGGGTCGGCCGGGGCCGGGTGGCGCTAGCCGTCCTGTTCCTGGGCGTGGGGGGTCAGGATGGCCTGGGTCCATTCCATGGCCTGGGTGTAGAGCACGTCGGCCTGTTCCGGGGGCAGCCCCGGCACGGCCAGCATCGTGTCCACCACGGGCCAGTCCTGGCGCTCGTAGGCCCGGGCCAGGTCGATGCAGAAGCGGTACTTGGCGTTGCCCTTGTCGGCCAGGGCGGCCTTGATGTCGTCGTCCAGGGGCAGGGTTGCCAGGATCTGTTCCATGGGCATGCCGAGCATGGCGTCCAGCAGGGAGAACAGGCCGATGAGGAAATGCGTTTCCGGGGAATAGGCGGCCGGACAGTTTTCGGCCATGAGCTCCAGGAAGCGCCCCCGGTGGACCGACAGGAAGGTCACCTCGCGGCCCTTGTTGCCGGGAGCCAGGTCGGACATGATCACCACCCGCAGCCACTGGGCGAGCTGGCGCTGGCCCAGCAGGGCGATGGCCCGGGTCACGGACTCGACCTTCTGGCGCACGCCCATGCCGGCGGAGTTGATGTAGCGGAACAGCCGGTAGGTCAGGGAGGGGTCGCGCTGGATGATGTCCGCCAGGCGCTTCACGTCGAAATCCGGCGTGCCCAGCTCCTGGAGGAGCTGGAGCTTGGTCAGTTCGCCCGAGGCGATCTTGCGCCCGGGGATGATTTCGGGCCGGGCGAAGAAATAGCCCTGGAACAGGGTGAAGCCCAGCTCGCGGCACAGGGAGAACACGGCGTTGTCCTCGACCTTTTCGGCCAGCAGGCGGCAGCCGTAGGGCTTCAGGCGCCCGACCACGTCGCGCAGGCGCTGGGCGCCTTCCAGGCCGTCGGGGCCGAGAACGCCCAGCACGTCCACCTTGATGATGTCCACCAGGGGCAGGAAGGGTTCCAGGGCGGCCTCGCCGGTGAAGTCGTCCATGGCCAGGGTGTAGCCCGCGGCCTTGATCTCGCGCACGGCGGCCAGCACGGCCTCGTCGGGGGTCACGTCCTCCAGTATTTCCACCACGGCGATGTCCGCAGGCAGGGCGAAGGCGAACTGTTCCAGCAGCAGCGTGCGCGGGAAGTTGACCAGGGTCCGCTGGCCGGGGAGCAGGCCCTGGGCCGCCAGCAGGAAGCCGTCGGCGATGACCTTGGCCGTGGCCATGTCCGCATCGGCCACCTGGGCCGAGCGCGCGTCGCCCGTGGCGCGAAAGAGCAGTTCATAGCCCCAGACGCTCATCTTGGGGCTGAAGATGGGCTGCCGGGCCACGAAGACGGCCTCGGAAGCGGTCTGAAAAGCGTCAGTCATGCTTTTTCCGGTGCAAAACGAGGTTGAGGTGACGATGAACGCTGTGGCGGCAGTCCACAGTATCGCCACTATGCCATGATTTTGCTTGCAAGGGCAAGGGGTTTGCTTTTTGGGGGCGGGCGAACGCGCAAGGCCGCCGAAACCAGGGGTTCCGGCGGCCTTGGGCGGTTTGCGCGGGGCTTGCCCGGGCGGAGGGGTCAGGGCACCAGCGGCGCCAGACGCAGGCCTTCGGCCACGTCCAGGCCGAGCATGAGGTTGGCGTTGGCCAGGGCCTGACCCGAGGCGCCCCGGCAGAGGTTGTCGATGCACGAAACCACGATGAGCCGGTCGGTGCGCGGGTCCACCACCAGACCGATGTCGCAGAACATGGTGCCGCGCACGTTTTTGGTCTCGGGCAGGGCGCCCTGGGGCAGCACGCGCACCCACGGCGCGTCGGCGTAGGCCGCCTCGTAGGCGGCATGGACCTCGGCCAGGCTCGCCGGGCGGGCCAGGCGCGCGTAGCAGGTGGACAGGATGCCCCGGTTGATGGGCAGAAGATGCGTGTTGAAGGACACGAGAATGTCCCGGCCCGCCACGCGCGACAGCTCCTGCTCGATTTCGGGGGTATGGCGGTGGCGGCCGAGGTTGTAGGCCCGGAAGGTGTCGGACACCTCGCAGAACAGCGAGCCCGTGGCGGCCTTGCGTCCGGCGCCGGTGGCGCCCGACTTGGAGTCGATGACCAGCCCGTCGGGCTCCATCAGCCCCCGGCTCAGGGCCGGGTGCAGGCCGAGGATGGCCGAGGTCGGGTAGCAGCCGGGGTTGGCCACCAGCCGGGCCGTGCGGATGGCCGGGGCGTACAGCTCGGGCAGGCCGAACACGGCGTCGGCGATGAGCCCGGGGTGGCGGTGCTCCAGGCCGTACCACTGGGCGTAGGTCGCCGGGTCCTTGATGCGGAAGTCGGCGGACAGGTCCACCACGCGCACCCCGCGTTCGACCAGGGCGGCGGCCATGTCCATGGCCGTGCCATGGGGCACGGCCAGGAACACCAGCTCGCAGGCCCGGGCCAGGTCGTCCACGTCGGGCTCGCTGACCGTGAGCCCGCCCACGGGCAGCCCCGCCAGCCCGGGAAAGAGCTGGGCCAGGGTCCGCCCGGCGTCGGAGCGCGAGGTGGCGCGCACCAGTTCCAGGCCGCCGTGGCCGCACAGCAGGCGCGCCAGTTCCATGCCGGTGTAGCCGGTGACGCCTACCAGACCGGCCTTGAAGATCGTCATCGCCAGAGCCTCACTTCATCTTCATGACGTATTGCATGCGCAGTTCGTAGAGCAGGCCTTCCAGCAGCCTGCGCTCGTCGGGCGCAAGGCAGTTGCCGGTTTTTTCCTGGAGCATGGCCAGGATGTCGATGGTGTGCTTGGCCACCGGCAGGTTGGCCATGGTCCGGCCCGATTCCGGCTCGGGCACCTCGCCCAGGTGCACCAGCGCCGACGACGCCAGGGACATGACGAAGGTGGAGAAGGTCACCTCGGGCAGGGGGGTGTGGGCGGCGGCGGCGTCGGCCGCGCGCTCGGCCGCGCGTTGCTGCTCGTTGCTCGGCCCGTCGCCGTGGTCGGGGCGCCGGCCGTCAGGCTGTTCGTTGCTCATGGCCTTTTCCTCCTGTGTCTTGTTGGCGCTGTCCATTGCCGTGCGGGTGGCCTAGCAGGCGGGCGGCCCGTCCACGAGGGCCTGCTCGTAGGCGGCCATGGCCCGCTCCAGGAAGTCGCGCGAGCCGCTGTGCCCGCCCGTGAGGGCCAGGGAGCCCGCAAGGGCCGCCAGCCCGGCCAGCACGTCGCCGAAATCCACGTGGCCCATGTGGCCCATGCGGACCATGCGGCCCTTGAGCTGCCCCTGGCCCCCGGCCATGACCACCCCGTAGCGCTCGGCGGCGGCCTGGAGCAGGCGTGCGCCGTCCACTCCGGCGGGCAGCAGGATGCTGGTCAGGCCCCAGGTGTAGTGGTCCTTGGCCAGCAGTTCCAGGCCCAGGCCATCGGCCCCGGCGCGGGCCATCCGCGTCAGCGCCCACTGGTGGCGGAACACGCCCTCCAGGGTCGTTTCGCGGAACATGCCCAGGCAGGTGTGCAGGCCCATGAGCAGGTTGATGGGCGGGGTGAACAGGGTCTGGCTGGAGCCGGTGATCTTGTCGCGCTCGCCGCGCAGGTTGAAATAGTAGTGGCGCGGGTTCACGCGCTCCACGCGCTCCCAGGCCCGGGCCGACAGGGCCACGAAGGCCAGCCCCGGGGGCAGCATCAGGCCCTTTTGCGAGCCCGTGAGCAGGCAGTCGATGCCCCATTCGTCCATGGGGCAGGGCGAGATGCCCACGGCGGAGATGCCGTCGACCACGAGCATCAGGTCGCGCTCGCGGGTGAAGGCGGCCAGCTCGCGCACGGGGTGCAGCACGCCGGTGGAGGTTTCCGAGGCCTGGACCAGGATGCCCTTGATGTCCGGGTGCTGGGCCAGGGCCTTTTGGATGTGCTCCACGGTCACCGCCCGGCCCCAGGGCACGGAGAGGATCACCGCGTCCAGGCCGTGGGCCCCGGCGATTTCCGTCCAGCGCTCGCCGAACTTGCCGCCCTCGACGACCAGCACCTGCTCGCCGGGGGCGAAGAGATTGCCCACGGCGGCGGTCATGGCCCCGGTGCCCGAGCAGCCCATGGCGATGACGGGCTGGGCCGTGCCGAAGAGCCAGCGCAGGTCGGCCTGGACTTCGCCGAGCAGGGCCGTGAAGCCGGGCTTGCGGTGGTGGACCATGTCCATGGCCAGGGTCAGGCGCACGGTTTCGGGCAGGGGCGTGGGCCCGGGGGTCAGCAGTCGCGTCTTGGGCGTCATGGGCGGCGGTCCTTTGCGGCGGGTTCGGGGTTGCGCACGGGTTGCGGGGAAGGTGTACCGCGTATCCCGCAAACCTTCAATCTCCCTCGCGCTCCCCGGGGCGCCCGGGTCCGTCAGGGCGCGTCGGGGCGGCGCATGGGCGCATACAGGCTGAGCACCGTGCCCACGGCGCCCAGAGCGGCGAAGCCCAGAAGCACGACGCGCATGGCGCCCAGGAATTGCGGGGCGTTTTCCGCCGTGGCCGGGTGCGGCCCCAGGGCGACGGACAGGGCGATGCTGGCCACCACGAGGCAGAAGGTCATGCCCGTGGTGCGCATGGCGGCGGTCATGGCCGAGGCCACGCCGTAATGCGTGGGCGCGACGCTGCCCATGATGACGCTGACGTTGGCCGTGGCGAAGATGGCCATGCCCGCGCCGCACAGGAGCAGGATGCCGACGACCACGGGCAGGGGCGAGCCGGGCCCCAGCAGGGCGGCCATGGCCATGGCCAGGCTGCCGAGGCCCATGCCCATGGTGGCCACGCGGTGCGGGGGCACGCGGTCGACCACGGTGCCGGACAGGGGCGAGAGTACGGCCTGGGTCAGCGGCTGGGCCATGAGCACGAGGCCCGCGTCCCCGGCGGTCATGCCGCGCGCGATCTGCAGATACAGGCTCATGAGGAAGGTGATGCCGAACACGGCGGCGTAGTTGATGAACTGCACGGCGCTGGCGAAGGCGAAGGGCTTGTTGCCCGCGAACAGGCGCAGGTCGAGCAGGGGCGCGTCGGCCCGGGCCTCCCAGACCACGAAGGCCGCCAGGGCCAGCAGGGCCGCGCCGAGCATGGTTTTGCCCAAGGCGGTGTCGAAGTGCGTGCCGCCCTGGGTCAGCAGCATCATGCCCAGGCCCATGAGCACGGCGCCGCCCCAGTCGAAGCGCAGCCCGCGCGTGACCTTGGGGCGCACGGGCAGATGGCGCAGGGCCAGCACGGCGCAGGCCACGCAGGGCACGGCGCAGATGTAGAAGATCCAGCGCCAGCCCAGGTGGGTGGTGATCAGCCCGCCGATCATGGGCCCGCCGGACATGCCCAGGTAGACGCCCGCCGAGGAGATGCCCAGGGCCCGGCCCCGGCCCTGGGCCGGGAACAGCTCGGCCAGGATGACCAGTCCGGTGGTGACCATCATGGCCCCGCCCGCGCCCTGGAACACGCGCAGGACGATGAAGGCGCCGATGCTCGTGGTCAGCGGCAGGAGCAGGCTGACCACGGTGAACACGACGATGCCGGAGAGGAACACCGCGCCGCGTCCGACCATGTCGGCCAGCCGGGTGACGGGGAACAGCAGCATGGACACGGCGGCGATGTAGCCCGATTCCACAAGGCCCAGCTCCGAGGCCTTGGCGCCGAACTCGCGGCCCAGGGCGGGCACGGCCACGGCCACCGACGAAAGCATGAACACCAGCACGAACTGCGTGACCGTTATGGTGAACAGCCCCGCGCGCTGGTCCGGGGCGAGGGGAGTCTTCACGAATTGTCCCAGTTGTCCAGAGAGGTCTTGAGGTTCTGCACGATGCGGTCCATGAGGCCCAGGGCCAGGGTCCGCTCCTGCGGGGAGAAATCCTTGAACAGCATCTGGTTGTGCCCGTCGAGCACGGCGCGCAGGGGCACTTCCAGTGCCCGGGCGCGTTCGGTGGGGGAGACGAGCTTCTGGCGGCGGTTGTCGGGGTTTTCGGCGCGGGTGACCAGCCCGTCCTGCTCCAGGGTGCGCAGGGCCCGGGCCGTGGCCGCGCGGCTCACGCCCACGCGGGCGGCCATCTCGTCCTGGGTCTGCCCCGGTTTGCACAGGGCTTCCATGAGGTAGGGCAACTGCCCGGCGGCCACGCCATAGCTGCGCAGGCGCCGTTCCAGCAACGCCCCTTGCAGGCGGCTCATCATGCCGATGCGATAGCCCCCCGAGGTCATTCTGCGCGCGTGATGGTCCATGGGCCCTCCGTTTGTTTACCAATCAACAGTTGAGGAGGGAACTAATACCGCGCGGGGAGGCTGTCAACGGGCGGCCCCGCGGTTTTCTCCGCGGGGCGGGCGCGCGCGGAAAACCGCACCTGCGGCTTCATCGCAGGAAACGCGACGGACGCCGGGAGCCTTCGGCCCTGCCGGGGGCGGGGGGGCGGCCCCCCGGTTGCTAGTGGGCCTCGGCCCAGGTGGGGCCCTGGCCCCAGTCCACTGCCAGGGGCACGTCCAGGGGCATGACGCCGCTCATGATGTCCGCCATGCGCCGGCCTGCGGCGGCGGCATTGGCCTCGGGGCATTCCAGGAGCAGCTCGTCGTGGACCTGGAGCAACAGGCGCGCGTCCAGGGCGGCCAGTTCGGGGTCACGGTCCACGGCGAGCATGGCGAGCTTGATGATGTCCGCCGCCGAGCCCTGGACGCGGGTGTTGATGGCCTGACGCCGGGCCAGGGCACGGTCCTGCTGGTTCTGGGTGTCGATGTGCGGCAGCAGGCGGCGGCGCCCGGCCATGGTGGTCACGAAGCCGTGGTTGCGGGCGTCGTCCTCCACGGCCTGATAGAAGTCGCGCAGGCCGGGCAGGCGCTCGAAGTAGCGCTCGATGAAGGCCTTGGCCTCGGAGAGGGGGATTTCCAGCTCGCCCGAGAGCTTTTGCGGGCCCATGCCGTAGATCAGCCCGAAGTTGATGGTCTTGGCGTTGCGGCGCTGGTCGGGGGTCACGCGGGCGGGCTCGGTGTCGAAGAGGATGGCCGCCGTGCGGGCGTGGATGTCCTGGCCGTGGCGGAAGGCCTCCAGCAGGGCGGGCTCCTGGGACAGGTGGGCCAGCACGCGCAGTTCGACCTGCGAATAGTCCGCCGCCACCAGCAGGCGCCCGGCCGGGGCCACGAAGCAGGCGCGCATCCTGCGGCCCATGTCGCCCCGGATGGGGATGTTCTGCAAATTGGGGCTGGAACTGGACAGGCGGCCCGTGGCCGTGGCCAACTGGTTGAAGGTGGTGCGGATGCGCCCGTCGGGCCCGGCGGCCCTGGGCAGGGGCTCCAGGTAGGTGGAGCGCATCTTCTCCAGCTTGCGCCAGGCCTGGATGTCGGCCACCACGGGATGCTCGTGGCGCAGCTTTTCGAGCACGTCGAAGGAGGTGGAGGGCAGGCCGCCGGGGGTCTTGCCGCGCGGCTTGAGGCCCAGGCGGGTGAAGAGCACATCGGCCATCTGCTGGCTGGAGCGCAGGTTGAAATCCACGCCCGCGCGCTCCTTGATGCGCGCCTCCAGGGCGTCCAGCTCGGTGCTGACCTCGGCCAGGAAGGCCGCCAGGGCCGCCTTGTCCACCAGCACGCCCCGGCGCTCCATGCGCGCCAGCACGCCGATGAGCGGGGTTTCCACGTCGCGCATGAGCGCGTCGAGCCCGGCGGCGGCGAGGCGGCCCTCCAGGGCCCGGGCCAGGGCGGCGGCGGTGCAGGCCTGCCCGGCTGCGGGCGCGGGCAGCAGCTCCGGAGCCAGGCGCCCGGTCAGACGCTCCCAGGAGTAGTTGCGGTCCTCGGGGGAAAGCAGGTAGGCGGCCAGCCCGAGGTCGAACCAGCGGTCTTCGGGCAGGGCTGCCCAGGCCGGGTCGCGGGTCAGCAGGGCCTTTACGTCGGGCGTGGCCACGGCGCGGGCCGGGGTCAGGTGCGCGGCCAGGGCCGCCACGGGCCCGGGGGTGCGCAGTTCCTCGCCGCCCAGGCCGACCAGGAAGGTGTCGTCGCCCGGGGCGGCGCCGGGCTCGGGCAACAGCCCGGCCACCTGCCCGGCGGCGTCGGGCAGGGCCGTGGGGGCGTTGGCCTCCTGGATGTCGGCCTCGGCCTGGGGCCGGGCCGGGGCCATGTCGAACAGGGTGCCCTGTTGCTGGCCCGCTTCGGGTGCGGCCTTGGCCCTGGCTTTGGGGGCGCCCGGCGCCCCGGACGCCCCGGGCGCGGCCTTGGCCGCCAGGGCCAGCACGGCGGGCAGCTCGCGGCCCAGGGAGCGCAGCTCGAACTCGGCCAGGAAATCGGCCATGCCCGTGGCGTCGGGCGCGGCGCAGGCCAGGTCGTCCAGGTCCAGCTCCGGGCAGGCCGTGGTGTCCAGGGTGGTCAGCTTGCGGTAGAGGAAGGCCTCGTCCATGTGCTCGGCCAGACGCTGGCGCAGGGCGGGGGTGAACTCGCCCGCGCCCGAGGTCACGGCCTCGCGCAGGGCCTCCAGGGTCGGGTGGTCCTGCATCAGGCGCAGCGCCGTCTTGGGCCCGACCTTGGGCACGCCGGGGATGTTGTCGGCGCTGTCGCCGATGAGCGCCTGGAAGTCGGGCCACTGGGCCGGGGTCAGGCCCGTGTCGGCCTGGAAGGCCTCCAGGGTCAGCACGCTGTCCTTCCTGGCCCCGGGGTCCCACATGACCACGCGCGGGGTCAGGCACTGGCGCAGGTCCTTGTCGGCCCCGACGATGACCACGGGGCGCCGGGCACCCAGGCGCGCGGCCAGGGCGGCGATGCAGTCGTCGGCCTCCACGCCCTGGCTGGTGATGGTCTTGAAGCCCATGAGGCCGATGGCGCGCAGCACGTGGTCCACCTGCACGCGCAGGTCGTCGGGCATGGGCGGACGCTGGGCCTTGTAGGCCGTGAACAGCTCGTGGCGGAAGGTCGGGCCCTTGCCGTCGAAAAAGAACCCCGCGTAGCGCACGGATTCGGTGCGCAGCAGCCCGAAGAGCATGCGCACGAACATGAACACCGCGTTGGTGGGGAAGCCGTCGGCGCGCGAGATGCCCGGGTTGGCGTAGAAGAAGCGGTAGAGGAAGGCGTGCCCGTCCACGAGGAAGACGGGGTCCTGCTCCAGCCCAAGGCGTTCCTTGAGGGACATGGGGGCTCCAGGGCGGGTTACTGGTTCCGGGCGGGGGCGTCGGGCGCCGGGGTCGGGGCGGGTGCCGGGGCGGCCTTTGCGGGGCGCTTGCGCTTGGTGTGCAGGCGCTTCCAGACGAAGGCCTCCACCGAGGGTTCGTCCTGGGCGGCGGAAACGGGAATCTCGGCCCGCGCGGCGTTGACGCGGCCTCCGGCGGACCCCACGTCGGCAAAGCAGCGCTGGGCGAATTTGCCCATGTCGCGGCGCAGGCCGTCGCCGCGGAAGATGACCACGGCCTTGTCGTCCACGATGCCCGAGATGGCCGTCCACGAGCGGCCCTGCACGCGCAGGAACAGGTCCGCCAGCAGGACCAGGATGTCCGGGCTCTCCACGTGGTCCAGGAAGGCGAACAGCCCGTCGCCCATGACGCGCATCTTGAAATAGGCCTGGCAGAAATAGCGCAGCCATTCGAGCTGGAACTCCGAGCGGTAGATCTTGCGCAGCAGCAGGGAGTCCGCGAATTTGTTCAGGTACTGGAAGGCCCGCAGGTCGGCCTCGCAGAAGGCGCGCTCGAAGGAGGAGGTGTCGGTCTTGATGCCGTATTGCAGGGCCGTGGCCAGGAATTTTCCGGGCCGGATGTCCAGGTTGTAGAGGTATTCCGTAAGCAGGGTCGAGTTGGAGCCGTAGTCGGGCTGGATGTGGACGAAATCGGCCTCCACGGGGTGTTCGTCGTGGCGGGGGTGGTGGTCGATGACGATGGAGAAGCGCAGCTTCCGGAAGTCCTCATGATGATGGGGCTGGGAGTCCACCAGGGCGAAGCGGTCGAACTGGGCCGTGTAGTTGGGGTTCATGCGCCGGGTGGGGATGCGCAGGCTGGCGATCATTTCCAGGTTGTCGGGCCGGGAGATTTCGTTGACGTGGGCGATGCCCACGTCCTGCACGCGGTGGACCATGATCCGCTTGAGGGCCATGGCCGAGGCCAGGGCGTCGGGGTCGGCGTTGATGGCGATGAGCCAGCGGTCCTGTTTTTTGAACAGGGCCAGCAGGTCTTCGATCCTGGGCAGGGTGCGGAAGTAGGCCACGTCTAGTCCTCTAGTCCTCGGGCAGGGTCAGGGCGCGCCCGGCCACCACGAGCACGGCCCGGGCGCTGCGCTGCGCCAGTTGTCGGTTCAGGGCCCCCAGGGCGCGCACGAAGGCCCGGACCCCGGCCGTGGGCGCCACGGGCCCCAGGCCGATTTCGCAGGACACCACGATGACCTCCGTGGGCCCCATGGCGTCCAGGGCGGCCAGCAGGGCGGCCACGCGCGCGGGTTCGTCCCCTGCGGCGCGGCAGGCGAAGAGCCAGAAGTCCAGGCTGTCCACCAGCACGGCGCCGCAGCGCCCGGCGGCCTGGGCCAGGGCCTCGGGCAGGTCGGTGCCGACCTCGCGCACGGGGATTTCCGGCCCGCGCCCGGCGCGGTGAGCCTGGATCTGCGCGCGGAAGCCCGCGTCCAGGGCGCGGCCCGTGGCCACGAACAGCCCCGGCCCCGGCGCGCGCGCCAAAAGCCGCAGGGCGTAGTCCGACTTGCCCGATTTTTCGCCGCCGAGGATCAGGGTCAGGGGGCCGCGTTCCATTGCTTCATCCAGTCCGCCAGCAGCGCCGCCGAGGCGAACAGCCCGGGCGCGTCGAAGATTTCGAGCATCAGCACCGCGTCTGGCCCGGCTTCGGCCACAAGCCGCGCGAGCAGCGCGCGCCCTGCGTCGTCCAGCCCGTCCAGCGGCCTGTGCCGCCCGCCCGGGCCCGGCGCGCAGAGGTGCAGCATGCGCACCCGTGCCCAGTCGCGCGCCAGGGTGGGCATAGGCTGGTTGTAAGCCATGAGGTGGCCCAAGTCCAGGCACAGGGACAGGCCCAGGGCCGCCGAGGGCGCGAGCAGCGCGCCCAGATCGTTGCCGCGCACGTTTTCCAGCAGCAGGGCCGCCGGGTCCAGGCCATGCCCGGCCCACAAGCTGGCCAGGGCTTCCAGCTCCCGTGCCGTGTCCGGCGGGTGCAGCACGTAGCCCCAGGGCTTCAGGAACGCGGCCTTGTCCACCAGCGCGCGGATCACGGCCCACACCGCCGCGACCCCGCGCTCCCAGGGCAGGTCCAGGGGCAGGTGCACGTGGTACCGCAGGTCCAGCTCCGCCAGCTCCGGGGGCAGGTCCCGCGTGCCGTACTCCATGCAGGCCCGGGCCTCGAAAAACAGCAGTCCGACCTCCGGGGCCAGCCCGGCCAGGAAGCGGCAGTTCTCCCCCGCCGTGCCCGGCACGACGAAGGACGGCGCGGCCCAGGGCCGCCCGGCCCGCGTCAGCCGCTCCCCGGCCTGCCGGAACGCTTGCCTTTGCCCTTCATCCCACACGCTTTCCTCCAAAATCATCCCCCAAAAAAAACGGCCCCTGCCCCAACCCGGCCCGTCCTCCACTCGTTCAGGGCCGGACGACCTCCGGCCCCACCATACGCAGGCACTTCGGCCCCTTCCTGGCACAGGGCCGGAGCCTCGCGTCGGACAGTCCGTGCCCAAACCACTTGGGAACCGCACCCGCACCCGCGCTTGCGCATGGCCGTGCCGGTCCGGCCGCTCCCCACGAGAGCGCATTTGGGGGATGAGGGGGAGAGGGTCCGGGAGAGGGGGGAGCAGGGGGGCTTTGGCGCTGGAAAAGCCCCCCTGCTCCCCCCTCTCCCGGCATTTCTTTACCGCATGCGCGCCGCGCCTACTCGCCCAGCAGCCCCAACTGGTGCGCCTGCTGCACGGTGCGGCCTACGAGGCGGGTGCGGGCCAGGGCGTCCGGGGGCAGTTCGGCCAGGAAGCGCGAGGGCGGCAGGCGCAGCTCGCGGCCGTGCAAGGTGCGGGCTGCGCTGTGGCTCAGGTAGAGCCGCGATTTGGCGCGGGTCAGGCCCACGTAGAGCAGGCGGCGCTCCTCGGCGAGCTGGGCGTCGTCGAGGCTGGTTTCGGTCTGCCCCAGCAGGAAGCCGGTGCCCGCAAGGGGCAGCAGCCCGTCTTCCAGGGCGGGCAGGAACACGGCCTCGAACTCCAGGCCCTTGGCCGCGTGCAGGGTCATGATCTGGACCTTTTCGGCCCGGTCGCGGACCATGTCCAGCTCGCTTTGCAGGTGGACCCAGTTCAGCAGCGCCTGCCAGCCGCCGAGTTCGGCGAAGGAGCGCTTGAGTTGCAGGAACTCCGGGCTCTGCCAGAACATGCGGTCGAAGGGCGCGTTGCCCTGGAGGTAGGCTTGCAGGGCCATGGGCCCGCGCACGAGCACGCGCTCGGGCAGTTCCAGGCGCGCGTCGGCCTTGGCGGAGCCGGTGGCGTCGTCCACGGTGCCCGCGCCGGGCGGGATGATGCCGAAGGTGTGCCCGGCGGCGTCGAGAATGGCCGCCACGCGCGGCTCGACCCAGAAGGCTTCGGCCTCGGGCACCGAGCAGGGCAGCCCCAGGCGGGTCAGGGTCGATTTGAGCACCGGAACCAGGGCCTTGACGCGTACCAGCACGGCGATGTCGCCGGGCGAGAGATCTGCGCCCGCCTCGCCGCCGTCGGCCAGGGAGTGGCTGGTGGCACCGAGCAGGGTGCGGATGTGCTCGCCGATCCAGCTCGCCTCGCGGGTGGCCGTGGGTGCGCTGAACAGGCGGACCTCGGCGGGGCGGTCGTTGCGGGCCGTCAGGCGCGGAGCGCCGGGCGTCAGGGCTCCGGCGGCGTCGAGCACGGCCTGGGCCGAGCGGTAGTTGTCCTCCAGGCCGACGACTTCCAGGTCCGGCCACCAGCCGCGCATGCGCTCCAGGGCGTCGCCCGCCGCGCCGCGGAAGCCGTAGATGCCCTGGTTGGGGTCGCCGATGGCGAACACGCCCTTGCCCCCGGTGCAGGCCAGGGCCTTGACCAGCGCCAGTTGCAGCGCCGAAAGGTCCTGCACTTCGTCCACCAGCACGTGGGTGTACGGGTTGGGCCAGATGTCGGCCTCGATCTGTTCGAGCCAGAAATGCAGCAGGTCCGTGTAGTCCGCGAGGTTCCAGGATTCCTTGGTCTTGGCGTAGGCGTGGGCGGCCGCGGCCAGGTCCGGCCCGGGCTCGGTCATGCGCTCGCGGTCCAGGTTCAGCCGCCGCCACAGGGTGCGCATCTCGCGCGCGTCGAGCTGCGGGTTGGCTTCGGCGAACACGCGCCGGGCGCCGTCTTCGGTGAGCACCACCGGCGCCTCGCCGTAGCTCTGCGTCCAGCATTCGTAGGCCAGGGCGTGCATGGTGTCGGCGCGCGGCAGGGCCTGGGACTCGCCGCGAAGCTCCAGCAGGCGGCGCGACAGCTCGCCCGCCGCGCGGCGCGTGAAGGTCAGGGCCAGAATGTGGCGCGGGGTCTCTCCGCCGTCCAGCAGGCGGCGGATGCGGCCCATGAGCGTGGCCGTCTTGCCCGTGCCCGGCCCGGCAAGCACCAGCACCGGCCCGGGCCCGGCCTCCATGGCCCGGAGCTGGGCGGGGTTGTAATCCGGCCCCGGGGCCGTGGCCCGCAGCAGCAGCGATAGCGGGGGCAGCGGCGCCGCGGGCGCGGGGGCGGCGGCAGCCGTCTCCTCGGGGCCGGAGGCCGCTGCCGCCACGGGCCCCGCCGGAGCCTTGGGCACCGGGCGCGGCGCCGGGCCGCGCGTCCCCGGCAGCTTGAACAGCGCCTTGCCGTGCTTCAGCTCGGCCTGTTCCTGGGGCGAGAACACGCTGATGACGCCGTATTCGCCGTCGAACCCCGGGCGCTTGAACACCTGCCCCCGGCGCATGCGCCCGATGCCCTCGCCCAGCGGCGCGGACACGCGGGCCAGTTCCTCCACCGGCACGTCCTGCAACACCGCCAGTTCGGAGCCGAAGCGCGCGATGAGCCGCCCGTAGAAGGCCTGGACCTTTTTGGTGCCCGGCCCGGCGCCCAGCACCTCGCCCAGCACCTCCGCCAGGGGCACCAGCGACGTGAACCCCGGCGCGTCCGGCGGGCGCATCGGCGTCTCGCGGTCGGCCAGCTCCGTGACCCGGTGCAGCACGCCCACGGTCAGCGGCTTGCCGCACACCGGGCACACGCCCCCGCGCGAGGCCGTCTCGCGCGGCTCCATGACCACCCCGCAGGCCCGGTGCCCGTCCAGGTGGTATTTGCCTTCCTCCGGGAAAAACTCCAACGTCCCCAGGAATTTGTGGCCCAGCGCCTCGCCGCGCAGGGCCCGGTAGATGCCTTCGTAGGACTCCTCGCCGCTGAACAGGCTGGCCTCGCGGGCCAGCTTCTCCCCCGAATGCGCGTCGGAGTTGGAAATCATCCGGTAGCGGTCCAGGGCCGACCACATCCAGTTCATTTCCGGGTCCGACGACAGGCCCGTCTCCATGGCGAAAATCTCGCCCGCCAGGTCGCCGTAGCACTCCTCCACCGTGTCGAAGCCGCTCTTGGAGCCGAACAGCGAGAACCACGGCGTCCAGATGTGCGCGGGCACCAGGAACGCCTGCGGGCCCATCTCCAGCACCATTTCCAGCAGGTCGTGCGAGTCCAGGCCCAGGATCGGCCGCCCGTCGCTTTCCAGGTTGCCGACCTGCGCCAGCTTGCGCGTGAAGGCGTCGGCCATGTCCAGCGTGGGCATGAAGACCAGGTTGTGGACCTTGCGCGTCTTGCCGCCGCGCTTGTAGATGGAGCTGATTTCCGTGCCGAGCATGAAGCGCGTCTGGCCGCGCAGGGGGTAGCCGTCCAGAAACGGCACTTCGCGCTCCAGCCGCCGGGTGTCCTTGAGCGTCAGAAGGCCCGAATCGTCGGGCGCAAGCTGCTCGCCGATCTCCGCCCGCCAGCCCGGATGCGTGAAATCGCCCGTGGCCAGCACGTCTAGGCCCTTGATGCGCGCCCAGGCGGCCAGCAGACGCAGCGAAAGCGCCTTGCTCGTGGCCCGCGAAAACCGCGAGTGGATGTGTAAATCCGCGCGGAAAAGATCCATGACCCGGCGACTATACGGCCCCCCGCCCCCGCCCGCAAGGCCCAAGGTTCGGCGGAGGGCGGAGGGCCCGCCGGGGCGCTGCCCCCTTCCCGAGGAGAGCCCGCCAGGGGGCGCCGCCCCCTGGACCCCCGGCAGGGGCCAACGGCCCCTGCACCCCGCACGCCGCCCCGATCGGCTGCGGCGCTTCGCCGCCGCAGCCGACCGGGGCGGGGCAGGGCGGGGGATGGGGACGCCCGGATCGAGGCCGGAGAAAAACTCCGGGCCGGACTCCCGCAAGGGAATCCGGCCCGGATGTTGTGGGCGGCTTGGTGCTGCTGCGGATTCTTCCGGGCGGTTTGCCCGGGGCGCCCGGCGGTGGTGTTTCCGTCGCCCGGAGCAGCCCGACCCTTTCCCCCGAGAGCGCATTTTGGGGGTGAGGGGGGAGTGGGTCCGGGAGAGGGGGGAGCGGGGGGCTTTTGGCGCTGGAAAAAGGCCCCCGCTCCCCCCTCTCCCGGTCTTCCTTCCGAGCCCCCCTCTCCCGGTTTCCCGCCCGGGCCGTGCGCCTTAGATGACCTTGTTCAGGGCGTATTCGATGATGGCCTCGGCGCCTTTTTCGCGCAGGGCGGGGATCAGGTCGCGCACGGTGGAGGAGGCCACGACGATTTCCACGGACAGCCAGGCGTCGTCCATGAGGTTGGCCACGGTGGGCGAGTTGGCGGCGGGCAGGTGGTCGAGGATATCGTTCATGCGGTCCTTGGGCACGTTCATCTTCAGGCCCACCAGGGACTCGGCGTCCAGGGCGCCGTGCAGCAGCATGTCGATCTGCTCGATCTTCCTGCGCTTGGCCGGGTCGTTCCAGGCGGCCTTGTTGGCGATGAGCTGGGTGTTGGTCTGCATCAGCTCGGCGATGATGCGCAGGCCGTGGGCCTTGATGGTCGTGCCGGTCTCGGTGACCTCGACGATGGCGTCGGCCAGCCCTTCGACGACCTTGGCCTCGGTGGCGCCCCAGGAGTATTCGACCTCCACGGGGATGCCCGCGCTGGCGAAGTAGCTGCGGGTGAAGTTGCACAACTCGGTGGCGATTTTCTTGCCCGCCAGGTCCTCGGGGCGCTTGTAGGGCGAGTCGCCGGCCACGGCCAGCACCCAGCGCGCCGGGCGGTTGGAGACCTTGGAGTAGATCAGGTCGGAGACGACGACCACGTCGGAATTGTTTTCCAGGACCCAGTCCTTGCCGGTCAGGCCCAGGTCCAGGGTGCCGCTGGCCACGTAGCGCGACATCTCCTGGGCGCGGCACATGGAGCAGCGCAGCTCGGGGTCGTTGATCTCGGGGAAGTAGTTGCGGTGGTGCTGGCTGATCTTCCAGCCCGCGCGGGCGAGCAGGGCGATGGTGGCGTCCTGCAGGGAGCCTTTGGGGATGCCGAATTTGATCAGGGTGCCGTTGTTCTGGGGAGCGGCCATTATTTGTAGACCTCCTTGGGGTCGAAGACCAGGGGCGAGCAGGTGTTCACGTCACCGTCGCGCAGTTCACGAAAGAAGCAGGAACGGTAGCCCTTGTGGCATGCCGCCCCGCCGACCTGTTCGATGAGCAGGACCACGGTGTCGTCGTCGCAGTCCAGGCGGATGGCCTTGACCTTCTGGACGTGGCCGCTGGTGCCGCCCTTGTGCCACAGTTCCTGGCGGCTGCGCGACCAGTAGTGCGCCTCGCCGGTGGCCAGGGTCTGGTCCCAGGCCTGCTGGTTCATGTAGGCCAGCATGAGCACTTCGCCGGTGTCGGCGTCCTGGGCGATGGCGGGCACGAGCCCGTTCATTTTTTTGAAATCAGGGGAGAAATCCGGTCTGGTCATTGTGCGTTGTCCTTGTCGCAACGGGTTGTGCGGCGGTCGTGTTCCGCCTTGAGCTGGCCGCAGGCGGCGGCGATGTCCTGGCCCTTGCTGCCGCGGATGGTCGCGGTCAGGCCCTTGATGTGCAGCATCTTTTCGAAGGCCAGGATGTCCATGCGCTCCGGGCTGTCGTACCGCGCCCCCGGTGACGCGTTGAAGGCGATGAGGTTGACCTTGGCCTTGCGCTGGCCCAGCAGGCGCACGAGCTGGCGCGCGTGCTCGGGCTGATCGTTGACGCCGCGCAGCATGATGTACTCGTAGGTGATGCGCTGGCGGGGCCGCAGGGGGTAGCGGTCCAGGGCGGCCATGAGTTCGTCCAGGGGCGCCAGGGCCGCGGCTCGGGGCATGAGGCGCGCGCGCAGTTCCTGGGTCGGCGCATGCAACGAGACGGCGAGCATGGCCAGGCCGCTGTCTCCGAGCACCTCCAGTCCCTTGGGCACGCCGCACGTGGACACGGTGATCCTGCGCGGGGAAAAGTTGAGGCCCTTGTCGTGGCCCAGGGCGGCGAGGCTCTTCATCAGTTCGTCCAGGTTCAGCAGGGGCTCGCCCATGCCCATGAACACGAGGTTCTTCAGTTCGTCCGGATCCTGCCCCTGGTCGGCCAGATACTGCTGGGCCACGAGAATCTGGGCCAAAATTTCGCCCATGGTCATGTTGCGCACAAGGCCCATCTGCCCGGTGGAGCAGAAGGTGCAGGCCATGGGGCAGCCCACCTGGGACGACAGGCACTGGGTCACGTGGGTGCGCTCGGGGATGAGCACGGTCTCCACCAGGGCGCCGTCGGCCAGACGCAGCAGCAGTTTGACCGTGGTGTCGGCGCTGACCTGGACCTCGGCCACCTCGGGCCAGGAGATCGTTGCGCGGTCGGCCAGGGCGGTGCGCAGCTCCTTGGAGAGGTTGGTCATCTCGGCCACGTCGCGGCAGCGCTTCTGCCACAGCCATTGCCAGACCTGCTCGGCCCGGTAGGCGGGCTGGCCGAGGTCCGCGAGCAGGGCCCCCAGTTCGGCCAGGGTCAGTTCGATGAGGTTCACCATGGTGTTTCCCGGGCCCGGGGCGCGCGCCGCCCCGGAAGCCGCCAGGGCCTCCGGGGCGGCGGACCGGGCCCGCGCGGAGTCGTGCTAGGCCAGGGCCTCGCGCTCCTGGTAGCGGATGACGAATTCCACGGCGTCGGGGATGGAGGTCACCTCCCCGGCCACCTGGGCCTTGAGCAGGGCCTCGCGGATGACGCCCACCGCCGGGCCGGGCTGGAGCCCGGCGAAGTCCATGATCTCGTTGCCGTTCAGCAGCGGTTCGAGCATTTCCTCGGGGGTGTCCGTGCGCTCCAGCATTTTCATGTTATGGTTGAATTCCGTGTAGTTGCCGCCGCGCGCCTTGACCTTGGCCCGTTCGATTTCCATGAGCCGGGGGTATTCGTCCAGGGCCTTGAAGCGGCGGATGCCCCGGTCGGTCAGCATGTAGCTGAAGCGCCTGTGGTGGCGCACCAGGTGGCAGATGAGGTCGATGTCGCCGGGGGAGAAGCGCAGCCGGTTCAGTATCTTGCGCGTGACCTTGGCGCCCACGCGGTGGTGCTGGTAAAAGGTCCACTCGCCGTCGAAGTATTCGGCGGTGTAGAGCTTGCCCACGTCGTGGAACAGGCAGGACAGGGTGCCCAGCCAGTCGAAGGGCAGCTCTTCGGGGTAGTGGCGCATGACGGCCAGGGTGCGCTCGAAGACGGTTTCCCATTCGGTGTCGCTGCGGCGCTGGCTGACGCGCGACAGGGCGGCCACCTCGGGCACCAGCCCGTGCAGGATCATGGAATCGGAGAGCAGGCGCACGAAGTCGGCCATGTTTTCGGCCTCGACCTTGCGCCATTCGTCCATGATGTCCGACACGGACACGTAGTCGAGCACGCGGCGCGCGCCGCGCAGGATGGCCATCCAGGTGTTGTTCTCGATGGGCAGGTGGTAGTTGGCGGCAAAGCGCATGGCGCGCACGGCGCGCAGGTAGTCGCGCTTGAGGGTTTCGTCGGGGATGCCCGAGAATTTCACCTCGCCGCCGTCCAGGTCCTCGAAGCCCTGGGTGTGGGCGTCGGTTTCGGGGATGTAGGGGCAGGCCATGCTGGGCGAAACCTCGCCCTGCTCCTGGAGCTTTTGCAGCAGCCGGGGCGTGACGCGGGCCACGCATTCCTCGGGGTGCGAGCCGTCCTCGATGTCCGTGGGGTAGAAGCGGTAGAGGATGCCGTCTTCGTGCAGTTTGGCGAAGGCCAGGGCCGAGTCCGAGCGTTCGATGGTCGGGAAGAGGCGGTCGAGCCCCTTGAAGTCGATGTCCGTGGCGATGTCCAGTTCGATGCGTCCGTCCTTGTCCTGCACCAGCCGCTGCATCCTGGCGTTGACCACGTAGGCGTCGTAGCCGTTGCGCATGATGGTTTTGCAGATGGATATGGCGTCTTTATAGGGGTCGCTCATGCTCGTCTCCGGTTTGGCGGCGTCTTTTCGGGGGAGGTGCACTATAATGACAGGGATGGCCGTCCGTCAAACGATTCGCACCCCGTCCACGAACAGGGCGTTGACGCGCCCGGGCAGGGTCTGGCCCATGAAGGGCGTGTTCTTGCCCTTGGAGTTCATGCGCGCGGGGGTCAGCTCCCAGGGCGCGCCGGGGTCGTAGAGCACGAAGTCCGCCGGGTCGTCGCGCGCGAAGGCGCAGGCGGGCAGGCCGAAAATCTCCGCCGGGCGGTGGCACCACGCGCGCAGGGCGGTGTCCATGTCCAGGATGCCTTCGTCGATCATGCGCATGGTCAGGGGCAGGGCGGTGTCGAGCCCGGAGATGCCGTTGGGCGCCTCGGCGAAGGGCACTTCCTTTTCGTGGGCCGCGTGGGGCGCGTGGTCGGTGACCAGGATGTCGATGACGCCCTCGCGCAGGGCCTGGCGCACGGCCAGCACGTCGTCCATGGTCCGCAGGGGCGGGCTGACCTTGGCGGCGGTGTCGTAGTGTTCCACGGCCTCGTCGGTGAGCAGCAGGTAGTGCGGGCAGGTTTCGGCGGTGACGGGCACGCCCCGGCCCTTGGCCCAGGCCAGCAGTTCCACGGCCTGACGGCAGGAGACGTGGGCGATGTGGATGGGCAGGCCCAGGTATTCGGCCAGCAGGATGTCGCGGGCGACCTGCATGGCCTCGGCGGCCGCGGGCTGGCCCTTGAGGCCCAGGCGCGAGCTGACCTCGCCCTCGTTGATCCCCGCGCCGGGGGCCATGTCCGGGTCCTCGCAGTGGTCGATGACGATCATGCCCGCGTCGGCGGCGTATTCCACGGCGCGGCGGAACATTTCGGCGCTGCGCACGGGCAGCCCGTCGTTGGAGGCCGCCACGCAGCCCGCGCGGCGCAGCTCGGCCAGCTCGGCCAGCTCGGCCCCGGCAAGGCCGCGCGTCAGGGCGGCCACGGGGAACAGGCGCGGGCCGTTCTTCCACGCCCGGCGCGCCTTGTCGAGCATCATCTCCGTCACGGCGGCCTCGTCGTTCACCGGGCGGGTGTTGGCCATGCACATGATGTTGGCGAACCCGCCCTGGGCCGCGGCGCCCAGGCCGGAGGCGATGTCTTCCTTGTATTCGAAGCCGGGCTCGCGCAGGTGCACGTGGCAGTCGGTGAAGGCGGGCAGCAGCAGCGCGCCCCCGGCGGGAATCTTCTGGGCGCCGGGGTACATGAAGTTGCCCGTGGGCCGCAGCTCCAGGATGCGGCCTTCGGCCACAAGCACGTCCACGCTCTCGCCCCGCCAGCGGGCGCCCTTGACGACGAATTCGGGATTGGACACGGGGGCCTCCCTCAATCTTTGCGGGTCAGGAACAGGAACAACAGGGCCATGCGCACGGCCACGCCCGAGGCGACCTGATCCAGGATCAGGCTGTCGGCGTCGTCGGCCAGGTCCGAGGCGATTTCCACGCCGCGGTTGATGGGCCCGGGGTGCAGCACCTTGGCCCCGCCCTTGGCCTTGCGCAGGGTGCGGCGCGACAGGCCCCAGGTGCGCGCGTATTCGCGCAGGCTGGGCAGCAGGCCGTCCTGCTGGCGCTCCAGTTGCAGCCGCAGGCACATCACGGCGTCGGCGCCGTCCACGCCGCTTTCCAGGTCGTGGCAGACGGTCACCGGCCAGGTGTCCAGGCGCGGGGGCAGCAGCGTGCGCGGGCCGCAGACGCGGACCTCGGCCCCCAGGCGGGTCAGCAGGTTGACGTTGGAGCGGGCCACGCGGCTGTGGGCGATGTCGCCCAGGATGGTCACCGTGCGCCCGGAGAACTCGCCGCCCCAGGCCCGGCGCAGGGTGAAGGCGTCGAGCAGGGCCTGGGTGGGGTGGGCGTGCCAGCCGTCGCCCGCGTTGATGACCGAGCAGTCCAGCCGCTCGGCGATGAAGCGCGCCGCGCCCGAGCGCGAGTCGCGCAGGACGATGGCGTCGGGGTTCATGGCCTGCAGGGTCCAGGCCGTGTCCTTGAGGCTTTCGCCCTTGCTCAGGCTGGAGCCGGACTTGGCCAGGGAAAAGCTGTCCGCCGAGAGGCGCTTGGCGGCCACGTCGAAGCTGGTCTTGGTGCGCGTGCTGGGCTCGGCGAAGAAGAGCACCACGCTTCTGCCCTTGAGGGTCGGGACCTTCTTCACCGGGCGGCGGTTGATCTCCATGAAGGAGTCCGCCGTCTCGAATATCCGCTCCACGTCTCCCGTGGAGAGGTCGCAGACATCCAGCAAGTCCTTGTGGGTCCAGTGCATGGGCAGTCCTCGCTGCTGGAAGGTGGGGCGCCCGGGGCGGGCGCGGGGCGGGCGGCGTGGGGCCCGGTGCCGGGCGCGGCCTGCCCGGAGTGCCCGGGCAACGGCCAAAAAAATGCCGCCTCTGGCGGGCGGCTCGCGCGTCTTGAGTCGGAAAGGCCTCCGGCCCCCCGTTTACGCCGCACGGATCGCTCCGTCCGGAACTATGCTGTACCCTGCAACCGCGCCGGGTTCAAGTGTTCCGTACAGGTGCTCGGCGCCCAACAGCCGCGCGGGGTTCAGGGTCATCCACTCCAGAACCTGGAAAAATCCCGGCCCGCCGGGCGCGCGCAGCAGGGCGGCGGCCTCGTTCCACAGGCTGAGGTCCTGGTTGGACGACAGGCCGTCGGTGCCCAGGCACAGCGGCACCCCGGCCTCGTCCAGCGCCCGCCAGGGCGCGCGGCCCACGGCGATGTACTCGTTGCTGCGCGGGCACAGGCAGACCGCGCAGCCCCGGGCGGCCAGGGTGGCGATGTCGCCCTGGTCGAGCTGCACGCAATGTACGGCCATGGTCTGCTTGTCCAGCAGGCCCAGGCGGTCGGCATAGGCCACGGGGCGGCAGCCGGGGGCGGCCCAGTCCTCGGGCAGCACGCCCGCCTTGCGCAGCAGCCGGGCGAATTCGCCCTTGCCGGTGAGCAGTTGCTCGGTTTCGTCGGGATGCTCGGCCAGGTGCATGACGAAGGGTCGCCCGTGGCGGACGCACCAGGCCTTGGCCGCGCGCAGGGTCTCGGGGTGGGTGGAGTACAGGGCGTGCCCGGCTGCGGCCACGTGTTCGCGGGCCGTGGCGGACAGGGCGTCCAGGTCCACGGGCCAGCGCAGGGCTCCGGCGTCGGCGAAGCCGAAGAACTCCACGGCCAGCAGCCCGCCGATGTCCGCGGCTTCCAGCGCCTCGGCCACCAGGGCCGTGTTGCGCGAGGTGACATCGATGACGGCCACGGTGCCGCAGGCGCGCATCTGGGCGATGGCCTTGTCCAGGGCCAGTTGCGAGAGTTTGCCCAGGGAGTTGCCGATGAGGCTGCGCAGCCAGGCGGTGAAGCCCTGGCCGCGCGCGGTGCCCCCGGCCACGTGGGACAGCTCCAGATGCACGTGGGCGTTGATGAGCCCGGGGGTCACGGTGACGGGCCCCAGGTCCTCCACAGGCCCGGAAAAGTCGCGCAGCACGTCGTGCGCCGCGCCCGAGGCCACCACCCGCCCGGCGTCGAAAACCACGGCCCCGTCGTCCACGGGCGGACGGCGGGGGTGGACGATGATCTCCCGGGCTCGGATGGCGCGCATAGCGGTATGGTAACGGAAGATTCCGCCCAGGGGAAGAGGGCGGTGGAGGGGGAAAAACGGCCGGGGCCGGTCGCGACGACCGGCCCCGGGTGCAGGGTGGCCGACTGCCCGGCCCTATTCGTCGTCCCCGTCGTCGTCCGGAGGCAGGGGCGGCAGGGTGTCCTCGTCCTCGGCGTCCAGCTCCAGGTCGTCCTGGCGCTTGAGCAGTTCCTCGAAGCGGATGTCCGCGCCGAGCACGCCCTTGATGTTCAGGTCCTCGTCGTCCACCGGGGTGGCCACGGTCAGGCACAACTTGCCGGTGAAGTGCGACTTGTAGAAGTCCGTGACGTGCATCTTGCCCGTGCGCATGGGCTCGACGAACCAGTCGCGGGTCGAGAAGTCCGTCTGGTGGTCGAAGGTCTTGTACTTGGGTTCGTCCTCGGGATGGCAGACGGAGCTGGCCACCAGATGCCCCGTGGTGTCGATGAGGTAGATGTACTGGATGAAGGAGTAGTCGCCCAGGAAGTCGTCCATGCAGCGCTCGACCTTGCCCGAGTCCAGGCTCCTGATCTCGCAGTCCTGGGAGAGCTTGGTGATGATCTTGGCGGCCAGTTGGTGGGCGACCTTCTTCAGGTGGTCGAACTCGGACACGAACAGCTCGGGCAGGTAGCGCTTGACCAGCATCTTCATCTCCTTGTTGGAGAAGGACGTGGTGCGGCCCTTTTCGTAGGCCTCGTTGATGCGCTCGGCGATCTTGCCCACGGCGGGGTGGCGCTTGTCGATGGCGTCGGCCCCGCGCAGTTGCATGCTCTGGTTGATCCAGTAGGCCACGCCCGCGCGGCCGGACTTGTCGGTGATGATGATGGGCACCGGGCGGCCCAGGATGCGCCCGGTGTCGAAGATGTTGTAGATTTCCTCGTTCTTGATCAGCCCGTCCACGTGGATGCCCGCGCTGGTGGCGTTGAAGTCGCGGCCCACGAAGGGGTAGTTGTCCGGGATGCGGTAGTCCAGCTCGCGGGCGAAGTAGTCGGCGATTTCGGCGATGACCTCGGGGTGGGCCGCGTCGTCCTCGCCGGTGAGCGAGATGTATTCGATGACCAGCGCCTCGATGGGCGCGTTGCCCGTGCGCTCGCCGAAGCCGAGCAGGGTGCCGTTGGCCCCGGAGCAGCCGTAGAGCCAGGCCGTGGAGGCGTTGACGAGCACCTTGTGGAAGTCGTTGTGCCCGTGCCATTCCAGCCACGGCCCGGGCACCCCGGCCTCGTCGGTGAAGGCGCGCACGATCTTGGCCACCGAGCGCGGCAGGGCCGCCCCGGGGTAGGGCACGCCGAAGCCCAGGGTGTCGCACAGGCGGATCTTCACCGGCAGGCCGCTTTCCTCGGACAGCTCCATGAGCTTGCGCGCGAAGGGGATGCAGAAGCCGTAGATGTCGGCGCGGGTCACGTCCTCGAAATGGCAGCGCGGGGTGATGCCCCACTCCAGGGCCGTGGAGACGATCTTCAGATAGTCCTCCATGGCCTGGCGGCGGTCCTTCTTGAGCTTCAGGTAGACGTGGTAGTCCGAGACCGAGGTCAGCATCCCGGTCTCCTTGAGGCCCATGTCCTTCACGAGCTTCAGGTCCGCCGCGTTGGCGCGGATCCAGCCGGTGATCTCGGGGAACTTGTAGCCCTTCTCCATGCAGCGTTCCACGGCGCGGCGGTCCTTCTCGGAATAAAGGAAGAACTCGCTCTGGCGGATGAGCCCCGAGGTGCCGCCCAGGCGGTGGAGCATGTCGAAGATGGTTTCGATCTGCTTCACGGTGTAGGGCGGGCGGGCCTGCTGGCCGTCGCGGAAGGTGGTGTCGGTGATGAACATCGGGTCCGCCGGGCGCGGCACCAGGAAGCTGTCGTCGAAGTTGACGCGACCGATCTTGGTGTAGGGGAAATTCTCGCGGTACAGCTCGGGGTTGTCCAGATTCTGGAGGGAGTACTGCGTTTTCCAGCGGTTGAAATGCAAAAAGGGCATGGGGGCGGTTCCTCCTCGTGGGGCATGGGGGGGCGGGCGCGGGGAGCGGGGGCACTCGCCACGCCATCATCTCTCAGAACGCTCCCGGGGGCAAGGCGGGAGAACGGGGCCGCCGCGCGGGGCGGCTACTGGGGCCGGGGGGCCAGGAGCTGGCGTTCCTCACGGACCTCAATGCAGTCCTGCGCCAGGGCTTCGGCCTGGTCCAGGGCACGGGCGGCCTCGTCGGCCCAGCCGCCCCGGCGCAGGCTGCGCGCGGCCAGCACGTACATGCGCTGGGGTCGGGGGCCGTAGATGCGGCCCACGAGGCGGGCGTAGCCCTCGCCGAACACCTCGCGCACCAGGTCGTTCTGGGCGAAGAGGAAGCGCGCCAGCAGTTCGTTGTCCGCGTGCAGGGGCAGGTATTCGCAAAACAGCCGTCGGCAGATGGACAGCAGGAAACGGATGCGGTTGACCTCGCGCTGGATGCTCTCGTTGGTCTGGTCGAGCACGCCGAAGAGGTCGTCGCCGATGCCCGCGCCGCGCCCGTTGCGGTCCTGGTCGCGCAGCTTGCGGAACCAGGGCGCGTAGTTCTGCTGCTGGTAGGCGTCCTCGCGCAGCTTCATGGCGTCGTGGAAGATGTAGCCCACGCTCCAGTCCAGGAACTGGCCCAGGCGCCGGGCCCCGGGGCGGTCGTCGTGCTTGAAGAGCACGTGCGCGGTGTCCTTGAGGTGCCACAAAAGGCCCTTGTTCATCTCCTGGCCCAGCAGGTGGGAGAGCAGGACGAAGTCCACGTGGCCGCTGCGGTCCAGCAGGCGGAAGCCCGACTCCAGCTCGCGGCTGACGAGGCAGAAATCGCGCAGCACGTCGCGTACGAACTCGGGCAGCTTGGCCGTGATCCACTTCTTGGACATGCGTGCTGGGCCCCCCGCCGGTGCGGGCTATTCGTCCAGGTCCTGGGTGTGGCGGCAGGCCTTGTTGGGGCAACCCAGGTGCCGCCCGCGGGCCTTGGTGGTCTTCTCTTCGAGAATGGGCGACCCGCATGCCGGGCAGGGTATCTGCACCGGCTTGTTCCACAGGGCGTAGTCGCACTCGGGGTAGCGGCTGCACGAGAAGAACAGCTTGCCCCGGCGCGAGGACTTCTCCACCAGCTCGCCCTTGCCGCACTGCGGGCAGGGCACGCCCGTGGAGAACGGCTCGGCGTAGGTGCAGTCGGGGTAGTTGTTGCAGGCGATGAAGCGGCTGCCCGTGCGCGCGCTTTTGATCACCAGATCGCCGCCGCAGTCGGGGCAGGCGCGCCCGACCTTCTCGGGCTCCACCCGCGCGGCCTCCACGATCTCGATGCGCCCTTCCTCGTTGCGCGTGAAGTTCTTGGTGTTGCGGCAGTCGGGGTAGCCCGTGCAGGCCAGGAAGGTGCCCGCGCGGCCGAACTTGATGACCATGGGTTTGCCGCAGATCTCGCAGGTCACGCCCGTGTCCAGCCCGGCCTTGACCCGGCGCATGTCCTTGCGGGCCTGATCCAGGGCGGGGTAGAAGTCGGCGGTGAAGTCCTTGAGCAGGCCGATCCAGTCCTGCTGGCCGTCGGCCACCTTGTCCAGGCCCTCTTCCATGCCCGCCGTGAAGCCCACGTCCATGAGCTGGGGGAAATGCTCGCTCAGCAGGTCGCTGACCACCACGCCCAGGTCCGTCGGCGCGAAGCGCTTGTTGACCTGCTCCACGTACTCGCGGCCCAGGATGGTCGAGATGATCGCCGCGTAGGTCGAGGGGCGGCCGATGCCGCGCTCCTCCAGCTCGCGCACCAGGGAGGCCTCGTTGTAGCGCGGCGGGGGCTGGGTGAACTTCTGTTCCTTGGAGAAATCGGCCAGGGTCAGCTCCTGCCCGGCCTCCAGGCGCGGCAGCTCGTTGTCCGGGCCCTGCTCGTCGTCCTGCCCGCCCAGCACCTTGAGGAAGCCCGGAAAGAGCATCCGCTCGCCCTTGGCGCGCCACAGGGTCTGCCCGGCGGCGATGTCCACCGTGGTGTCCCAGAAGCGGGCGGCGGCCATCTGCGAGGCCACGAAGCGCCGCCAGATGAGCTTGTAGAGCTGGAACTGCTCGGCGGGCAGGGCGGCCTGCACGTCCTCGGGGGTGATGGCCACATCCACGGGGCGGATGGCCTCGTGGGCGTCCTGAGCCGAGGCCTTGGTTTTGAAATGCCGGGCCTTGGGCGGGTAGAATTCGGCGCCGAAGCGCTCGACGATGAACTCGCGGGCCGCGTCGCGGGCGTCGTCGGCGATGCGCACCGAGTCGGTGCGCATGTAGGTGATGAGCGCCGTCAGGCCCCGGTCGCCGCCAAGTTCCACGCCTTCGTACAGGCGCTGGGCCGCGCCCATGGTCTTCTTGGCCGAGTAGCCCAGGCGGCGGTTGGCGTCCTGTTGCAGGGTGGAGGTGATGTAGGGCGGGGCGGGCTGGCGGGTGCGCTCCTTCTGGGCGACCTCGGCCACCGTGAAGGGCCCCTTGCGGGCTTCGTCCTCCACGGCCTGGGCGGCCTCGGCGTTGCCGACCTCGGCCTTCTTTCCGCCGACCTTGGCCAGATCGGCCACGAAGGCGGGCGGCTCGGGCCCGGCCAGGGTGGCGCGCAGCACCCAGTATTCCTCGGGCACGAAGGCCAGGCGCTCCTTCTCGCGGTCCACGATGAGCTTGAGGGCCACGGATTGCACGCGCCCGGCGGAGATGCCGCTCTTGACCTTCTTCCACAGCAGCGGCGAGACCTTGTAGCCCACCAGCCGGTCCAGCACGCGCCGGGCCTGCTGGGAGTTGAACAGGTCCTTGTTCAGCTCGCGGGGGTGCTCCAGGGCCTCGCGCACGGCCCGGGCGGTGATCTCGTTGAACTGGATGCGGCTTATGGCCTTGCTCTTGTCCTTGATGAGCTCGGCCACGTGCCAGGCGATGGCCTCGCCCTCGCGGTCGGGGTCCGGCGCGAGGTAGACGTTGTCGGCCTTGGCGGCGGCGCTGGTCAGCCGCTCCACGACCTTTTCCTTGCCGCCGATGATGCGGTACTCGGGCTCGAAGGTGTCCTCGTCCACGCCGAGGGCCTTGGGCGGCAGGTCGCGCACGTGGCCCACGGAGGCCTCCACGGCGTAATTGCGCCCCAGGAACTTCTTGATGGTCTTCACCTTGGCCGGGGACTCGACGATGATCAGGCTTTTGCTCATAGATGTGGGTTCCGATAGCCGAAGGCCTGACTCAAGGCAAGCCTTGCATTTCCAGATGATTTGATGGACTTTCGCAATCCCGCGCGCAAGTGTATAGGGTATATCATCGCCGCGCGGAGTCAACCGGCCCGGGCCCGGCCCCCGCGCGGGGGCGCGCCGGGCCGCCCCCAGGGAGCTGCAACCAGCCATGACCACAAGCGAAACCCCCTTCCGGTTCGGAACGGTGGCCCTGCTCGGGCCGCCCAACGCGGGCAAGTCCACCCTGCTGAACACCGTGCTCGGGCAGAAGGTGGCCATCGTCACCCCCAAGCCCCAGACCACGCGCAACCAGATCACCGGCATCCTCACCGAGCCCCGGGCCCAGATCGTCTTTCTCGACACCCCGGGCGTGCACCGCATGAAGGGCCGCATGAACCGCTTTTTGAACCTCGCGGCCTGGCAGGCCGTGGAGCGGGCCGACGCGGTGGTGGTTCTGGCCGATGCGGACCTGTACGCCAGGAAACCGGCCCTGCTGGACAAGGAACTGGCGCCCCTGGTGGAGGGCGTGCGCCGCCTGGCCCAGCCGCTGTTCGTGGCCGTGAACAAGACCGATCTGGTACGCGACAAGGCGGCGCTTTTGCCCGTGCTGCGGGCCCTGGGCGAGCTGTGGCCCCGGGCGGAGCTGTTTCCGGTGTCCGCCGCCGCGGGCCAGGGCGTGCCCGAGCTGCTGGACGCCGTGCGCGCCGTGCTGCCCGAGGGCGAGGCCCTGTTCCCCGAAGACCAGCTCTCCACCCTGCCGCTGCGTTTCCTGGCCGCCGAGGCCATCCGCGAGCAGTTGTTCCTGGCCCTGCGCCAGGAGCTGCCGTACTCCGTGGCCGTGGAAATCGAGCAGTGGGAGGAGATCGACGGCCTGACGCGCATCGGCGGGCTGATCTGGGTCGGGCGCGACAGCCACAAGGCCATGGTCATCGGCAAGGGCGGGCTGACCCTCAAGGCCGTGGGCCAGGCCGCGCGCCAGGAACTCAAGGCCCTGGTGGGCGGCAAGGTCCACCTGGAGTTGTGGGTCAAGGTCCGCCGCGACTGGACCGAGGACCCGCACTTCCTGCGCGGCCTGGGGCTGGGGGAGTAGGGGAACGAGGCCCCGGAGTGGAGAGCGCATGACGGAAATCAGCCCTGCCCTGGCCCGGATGCTGGATTGCCGGGAATCTGAGCGGATCGAGTTCAAGGAGGCCAAGCGCGGCTTCGAGAAGCATCAGCTTTTCAAGTACTGCGTGGCCTTGGCCAACGAGGGCGGGGGGCATCTTGTCCTGGGCGTCACCGACCGACTGCCGCGCCAGATTGTCGGCACCCGCGCCTTTGGCGACCTCGACGAACTGCGCAACGCCATTTACAACGCGCTGCGGTTTGAGGTGCAGGTTCGGGAGGAATGCGATCCGCAGGGACGGCGCGTCCTTGTCTTGTCCATCCCTGGGCGTCCCGCCGGGAGTGTCAGGAGCTACGACAGTGCGTTCTGGTGCCGCCGGGGGAGCAGCTTGGTGGGTATGGGGCCGGAGCGGCTGCGGGACATTTTCCGTGAGACGGACGGTGACTACTCCGCCCGAATTTGCCCCGAAGCCGGTCTCGATGACCTCGACCCGCAGGCGGTTCAGCGGTTCCGGGAGCTGTGGGTCGGCGACGACTCCGACGCGGAGGTGGCTTCGTGGCCCATGGAACAGCTTCTGGAAAGCGCGGAGCTGCTGGTCGATGGCGGGGTGACCAATGCGGCGCTGGTCCTGCTGGGCAAGAGCCGGAGCCTGTCCCGTCTTCTCCCCGATGCGGAAGTGATTTTTGAATATCGCTCCTCGGAGGCGTCCATAGATCATCAGCAGCGGATTGCCTTCCGCGAAGGCCTGCTGTTGTTCATGGACCGGCTGTGGGAGACCGTCCGCCTGCGTGTGGAAACCCAGGCCTTCCAGGTCGGGCTGGTGCGCCGGGATATTCCGGCCTTCAGGGAAGAGGTCTTCCGCGAAGGGCTGCTCAATGCCGTTTGCCACCGCGATTACCAGAGGACGGAATCGGTGTTCGTGCGCCAGTATCCCCACCGGATCGACATCGACAGCCCCGGCGGCTTGCCCCAGGGCCTGACGGTGGAAACCCTGATGTTCAAATCGTCGTGGCGGAACAGGCGGATTGCCGAAGCGCTGGAGAAGAGCGACTTGGTGGAGCGCTCCGGCCAGGGGATCGACCGCATGTGGCGTTCCTCCATCCGTGACGGCAAGCTGCCGCCGGATTATTCGCGGACGGACGGAGAGCATGTGGCGCTTTCGCTTTATGGCGCCGTGGTCGATGAAGCGCTGCTTCGGTTTCTGGAACAGGTCGGCGAGCGCGATGCGGCGCAGTTCGGGGCTACGGAAATGGCGGCCTTGCATTATATCAGCAGGGATGTGGAAATGCCTCCCGGTTTTCGGGATGCTGCGGCCCGGCTGGTCCGCAAGGGAGTGGTCGAGCGTGTGGGCAAGCGTTTCATCCTGGCCAGGAAGTACTATATCCTGCAAGGGCGCCCGGGGGCACACACGCGGCGGGTCGGCCTGGACCGGGAGACGAACCTTGCCCTGGTGCTCAAGCATGTGCGCGCCTGCCGTGACCGGGGGACAACGCTTGCCGAGTTGCAGCAGGTGCTGCCCGCACAGTCGCCCAAGTATATCCAGGGACTCTTGGGCACTCTCAAGCTGCGCGAGGAGATTTTTGTTTCCGGGAAGACCAAAGGGGCCCGCTGGTTTGCCGGGCGCCCCGGTGGCGAATGAAAAGCCGGAGCACCATGACGGGGCGCGCTCTAATCAAGAAAGGGCAAAAGGAGGGTAATTCCTAGGCAAAAAAATTATATAACCGCGTGTATTACTGGAATAATAATTACCGGCCCAGAGGGATAATAATTACCCTCACAAAGGCAGTCCGGTAATTCATGGCGGGTTTACGGATATTCCCTGGTGAAGTTCGGGCGATAAGAGAGATGTCGGGATGATGCCTCACCAGGACCGACGCAAGGAAACGACAATGTACGACGACGACATGCAAGCGGGCATCGCCCGGCGGCTGGGTGAACTGCGCGAGGAGATCGGCGCGGCGGCGCGCGAGTCGGGGCGGCGCCCCGAGGACGTGACCCTGGTGGCGGTGTCCAAGTGGCACCCGGCGGCGGCCGTGCGCGCGGCGGCCCTGGCCGGGCAGCGCGATTTCGGCGAGAATTACGTGCAGGAGGCCCTGGCCAAGCAGGACGAACTGGCCGATCTGGGCCTGCGCTGGCATTTCACCGGCGGGCTGCAAAGCAACAAGGCCAAGTTCCTCCCGGGGCGGTTCGTGCTGGTGCACACCATCGATTCCGAAAAGCTGGCCCGGACATTGCATGACCGCATCGCGGCAGTCTGCGCCCCGGTACAGGACGTGCTCATAGAGGTCAATCTGGCGCGGGAGAGTCAGAAAGCAGGTGTTGCCGAAGCCGAACTTCCCGGGCTGGCCGATGCGCTGGCCGGCCTGGAGACCATGCGCCTGACCGGGCTCATGGCCCTCCCGCCCTTTGATCTGGACCCCGAGGCCCGGCGGCCGCTGTTCGCCCGGCTGCGCGCCCTGCGCGACGGCCTGGAGCGGCGCCTGGGCCGCAGTCTGCCCATCTTGTCCATGGGCATGACGGACGATTTCCGCCAGGCGATCCTGGAGGGGGCCACGGTGGTCCGGGTGGGCACGCGCATTTTCGGCGCGCGACCGCGAAAGTAGGCAAACCGCAAGGGGCCGGGCAGGCCAGAGGGCTTCATGGATCTCGCAACCGTAATCGGGCTGGTCATCTCCTTCGGCCTGGTGGCCGCGGCCATCATCACCGGCGGCACGCCGCTCATCTTCATCGACGTGCCGTCCATGCTCATCGTCTTCGGCGGCACCATCGGCGCCACCATGGTCACCTTCCCCCTGCCCAAGATGCTCACGGTCATCGCCGTGACCCGGCACACGTTCTTCTCCTCCCTGGAGAGCCCCGCCGAGATCATCGAGAAGTTCATGGACTACGCCAACCGCGCCCGGCGCGAGGGCATCCTGTCCCTGGAGCCGATCATCAAGGAGATCAACGATTTCTATCTGCGCAAGGGCCTGCAGCTCACCGTGGACGGCCTGGAGCCCCAGACCATCCAGGAGGTCCTTGAAACCGAGATCCAATACCTGGAGGAGCGCCACGAAGTCGGCGCCGAACTGCTGATCACCCTGGGCACCTACGCCCCGGCCATGGGTATGATCGGCACCGTCATCGGCCTGGTGCAGATGCTCCAGACCATGAGCGACCCCTCGACCATCGGCCCGGCCATGGCCGTGGCGCTGATCACCACGTTCTACGGCGCGCTGCTGGCCAACCTGGTCTTCAACCCCATGGCGGGCAAGCTCAAGGCCAGGAGCAAGGAGGAGGTGCTGCTCAAGGAGATGATCCTGCTGGGCATCCTGTCCATCTCCAAGGGCGAGAACCCGCGCATCATCGAGGAGAAGCTGTCCAGCTTCCTGCCGCCCAAGACGCGCAAGCAGGAGCCGGTCTAACCCCGGAGCGACCCATGGCCCGCAAGGAGAAGCAGGAAAAACCCCAGGGGCAGCCCGGCTGGCTGATCACTTTTTCGGACATGATGACCCTCATGCTGACCTTCTTCGTCCTTCTGGTGAGCATGGCGGTGCTCGACGAGCGGCGCAAGCTCGTGGTCCTGGGGTCGATCATCGGCACCTTCGGCGTGGGCCGCCAGGGGCACGACGTGCTCTCCCAGCGCGACCGGCGGACCTCCGTGGAGCCCGGGCCCATGGAGATGGACAGCATCAACGACCTCGAACCCCTGCGCGAGATGGTCTGGGAGGACATCGGGGACGACCTGGATTTCGCCTCCAGCAAGTTCGTGCAGGTCTTCTCCATCCCCGACGACGTGCTTTTCGAGCCCGGAGGCGCGACGCTGCGGCCCCGGGGGCGGCAGATTCTGGAGGCGGCCCTGCCGGTGTTCCTTCAGGTGCGCGTGCCGCTGCTGCTGGCCGGGCACTCCTCGACCCTGCGCGACGAGGAGGAGGAGTCCTTCCGCGTGGAGGACCTGGGCCAGACCATGGACATGTCCTGGCGGCTGTCCTTCCTGCGGGTGATGACGGTCTACCGCTTTTTGACCGCGGCGGGCATGGACCCGGAGCTGCTGCGCGTGGAGGCCTTCGGGCGCTTCCATCCCCGCAACACGAACCTTACCGCCGAAGGGCGGCGCAAGAACCGCCGGGTGGACATCATCATGGACAAGCGCAACGTCCAGTGGCAGGACCACATGGGCCTGTTGCGCCAGCCCGGGTCCGACGGGGTTTTCGAGTACAAGGACTTCATCTTCCGCTTCGAGAATCGCGGGGCACCCGCCGCGCCCGCCGCGCCCGGGGGGCCCTAGGCCATGGCCCGCAAGCGCAAATCCAGCCCCGCTCCCGCCGGAGACGGCTGGCTGGTCACCTTCGGCGACCTGGTGACCCTGTTGTTGACGTTTTTCGTGCTGCTGCTCAGTATGTCGTCCATGGACCGCAGCGTGCTGACGCGGATCACCTTCTTCGCGGATGATGTCGGATTTCTGACGAACCGCAGCGCGGGCCGCATCCCCCAGCGGGTCAAGCTGGTCATCGAGGCTCTGGACAAGCCCTGGGAAGTGCTGGAGAAGCAAAAGCGCATCAAGGACCTGCTCTTTCCCGACGACGAATTGCCCCCGGAGATCAGCCGCAGCACTTTGGAGCAGAACCTGCAAGTGCTGGCCCGGCCCGAGGGCGTGGCCCTGGTGCTTACCGACGCGCTGCTGTTCCCTCCGGGCGGCTCGCAGCTTACCGAGACGGCGCGCAGGCTGCTCGCGCCGGTGGTCGAGGTGCTGCTGTTCATGCCCGCGCCGGTGAACGTGGCGGGCTACACCGACGACGTGGGCGGCGACGGCGAGGCCAACTACGTCCTGTCCGGCGAGCGGGCCTTGTCGGTGTTGGAGTATTTTCTGTCCCACGGGTTGCCGCCGGAGCGCTTCTCCGTGGCGGGCTACGGCCCGGCTTGGCCCATCGCCGACAACGCCACCGAGGCGGGCCGGGCCCAGAACCGCAGGGTCGAAATCCTGCTCAAGACGACGCCCTGGCTCGGCGCCTACGTCCAGTAGCCGGGGCCGCGACGCAATCAAGGAGGCACCATGGCCGACGAACAACTCGAAGCCCCCAAGGGCGGCAAGAAGGGCGGCAAGCTCAAGTGGATCATCATCGCCGTGGTCATCCTGGCCCTTTTGGGCGGCGCGGGGTTCTTTTTCCGCGAGCAGATCATGGGCCTGATCGGCATGGGCCCCAAACCCGCCGAGCAGGCCGCCGACGGCCAGAGCGCCGACCAGGCCCAGGCCGAGGCCGACCCGCAGAACACGGAGCTCGTGACCCTGCCGACCTTCCTGGTCAACCTGGCCGATCCGCTGGGCCGACGCTACCTGAAGCTGTCCATGGACGTGGAACTGCGCGACAAGGACGCGGCGGAAAAGATCAAGAAGAACGAACCCAAGGTCCGCGATGCCATGAACCTGCTTTTGTCGAGCAAGACCTTCGCCGACCTGTCGAGCATGGAAAGCAAGCTGGCCCTCAAGGACGAGATCGTCAGCCGGTTGAACCAGATCGTGGGCGGCTCCACGGTCCTTCGGGTCTATTTCACCGAGATGGTCATCCAGTAAGCACCTGGAGCGACCCCAACCACCAAGGGGTGACGGCATGGAAAAGGATCTCGATCAAGACGCCCTGGCCGACGAATGGGCTGCCGCCCTGGAAGAAAGCGGCGACCTGGGCGCCGCCGCCGACGCCAAGGCCATGAAATCCCCGGAGGGCGGGCAGGACGATGACGCCCTGGCCGCCGAATGGGCCGCGGCCCTGGCCAGCGAGGAAGAGGCCAAGATGGACAAGGAGTCGCGCCAGGCCGGGCTGGCCGCCCAGAGCACCGACGCGCGCTTCAAGGACCTGACCGAGGAGGCCAAGGCTCCCAGGCCCGACGGCACCAAGCGCGACCTGGACTTCATCCTGGACATTCCCCTGGACGTGTCCGCCGAACTGGGGCGTACCAAGCTGCTCATCAACGAGCTGCTGCAACTGGGCCAGGGCTCGGTCATCGAGCTGAACAAGCTGGCGGGCGAGCCCCTGGAGATTTACGTCAACGGCAAGCTCGTGGCGCGCGGCGAGGCGGTGGTCATCAACGAGAAGTTCGGCGTGCGCCTGACGGACATCATCAGCCCCATCGAGCGCGTGAAGCAGCTCGCCTGAGCGGGAGAACCATGTCGTACCTGCGCCTTGCCGCCCTGGCCGCGGCCGCCGGAGCCTTGTGGGCACCCCTGGCCCGGGCCGCCGAACAGGCGGCCAACGCCACGGCCCTCGCCGCCAATGCCACGGCCAACGCCACGGCCCGGGCGCTGGACCTGGCCGGGCAGGCCGCCGACGGCGCCTCCGGCGCCGCCGGGGCCCTTTCCGGGGCCCTGCCCGACGCCGGGGAGGGTGTCAAAACCCTGCCCCAGGCCGGCGACATGACCGGGGCCCTGTTCCAGGTGGCTGGGGTGCTGTGCCTGCTTCTGGCGCTCATCTTCGTCGGCTTCTGGGTGCTCAAGCGCTTCGGCAAGCGCATGGGGCTTGGGGTTTTCGGCACCGGCGCCCTGCGCATCGAGGGCACCATGAGCCTTGGGCCCAAGAAGAACATCGTCGTGGTCCGCTTCTTGAATAAGCGGATGGTGCTTGGCGTCACCGACGCCTCCATCAATCTGCTGACCGAAATGGACACCGGCGATGACACTGATCGAAAGGATTTCGACAAGGCCCTGGAGGACGCTCGCGCCAAGGACGGCGGCTTGTAGCCTCCTGCTTTTCGCGCTGCTGCCCCTGGCGGCGGCCCTGGCCCAGGACGCCACCGTGCCCAGCCTGCAACTGAACCTGGCCGCGGGGCAGACCGAGCCGGAAAAGGTCGCCACCACCCTGGAGATTCTCTTCCTGCTGACGGTGCTCTCCGTGGCGCCGTCCATCGTGCTGACGGCCACCTCGTTCACGCGCATCATCATCGTCTTCTCGTTTCTGCGCCAGGCCATGGGCACCAACCAGGTGCCGCCCAACCAGGTGTTGGCCTCCCTGGCCATCTTCATGACCATCCTGATCATGATGCCCACGGGCACGCGCATCAACGACGAGGCCCTGCAACCCTACCTGAACGAGGACATCGGCTTCCAGGACGCCCTGCACAAGGCCGAGGTGCCCCTGCGCGAGTTCCTGTTCAAGCACACCCGCGAGAAGGACCTGTCCATTTTCTACTCCATCGCGCGCCTCGACCGGCCCCAGAGCAAGGACGAGGTGCCCACCCCGCTGCTGGTGGCCTCCTACGTCATCAGCGAGCTGAAGACCGCCTTCCAGATCGGCTTTCTCATCTACATCCCCTTCCTGATTCTGGACATGGTGGTCTCCTCCATCCTGCTGGCCATGGGCATGATGATGCTGCCGCCGGTGATGATCTCGCTGCCGTTCAAGCTGCTGCTCTTCGTGATGGTTGACGGCTGGAACCTTCTGACCGGCTCGCTGGTCAACAGCTTCGCGGCGTAAGACCGCGCCAGGAGACGCCCCATGACCCCGGAATTCGTCGTCGGCTTCGCCCGTCAGGCCATTGAGATGACCCTGCTCATTTCCCTGCCCATGCTCGGGGTGGGGCTGGTGGTCGGTCTGACCATCAGCATCCTGCAGGCCGCCACCCAGATTCAGGAGATGACCCTGACCTTCATCCCCAAGATCCTGGCCATTTTCGTGGCTCTGCTCGCGGCCTTCCCGTGGATCATGGACAAGATGATCACTTACACCCGCGAACTGTTCCTGAACCTGCCGAACTACGTGGGCTGAGGCCTGCGCGCCATGCGCCAAGGCGCCCTCCGGCAGCAGAGCCGGAGGGCGCCTTGGTTTTGGTCGGCCGGGGCGGACCCGGACGGCGCCCCCGCGGCACCGCCCGGGCCCGGGCCCGGCCTATCGACTCACCGTTTTACGCTGATGTCGACGCACAGGATGAAGGCCCGGCCCGCCCGGTCGCCGAAGCGCACCGAGATGGTCGAGCACAGGTTGCCGCTGGCCAGGGAGATGTAGGGCTCGGTGGTGTACTTTTCGAGCCCGGCGGACAACGGCAGGAAATATTCCTTGAGGGAGTGGTCCGTCCCGCGCGGGGCGGGGTGGTAGATGAAGCGCCGGGCTTCGCTCACGGCGTAGGGGTTGCAGATGGTGGAGCTGATCTGGCGCCCGGTCATGTTGAGCACGTACATGCACTCGATGTCCTCGTGGGAATGCACGAGTTCGGCCAGGGCGGGATCGAACTGGCGCGGCACCCGCGACCCCAGGACCTCGATGATGTCGCGCAGGGCGCGGTCGTAGGTCTCGTGCAGGGCCTTCTTTTCGTTGATGGCTTCGATGACCATGCGTCGGAAGCTGCGGGCCACGGAGGGCACCCGGCGCGGGGTGGGCGGGGGCTCGTCGTTCAACGGCGCGGGGCGGGCGAAGTAGAAACCCTGGAAAATGTCCACGCCCAGGCCCATCAGCTCCAGGACCTCGGCCTCCTGCTCTACGCCCTCGGCCACGACCATGGCCCCGATGTTGCGCGACAGGCGCACCAGGGCCTTGGTGATTTCCAGGCGGTGGTATTCGCGGTGGATGTCGCGGATCAGGCCCTTGTCGATCTTGATGATGTCGGGCTTGATCTGCGAGACGCGGTCGAGGTTGGAGTGCCCGGTGCCGATGTCGTCCAGGGCGATGAGGAAGCCGTGGCCGCGGTAGATTTCGATGAAGCGGGTCAGGATGTCGGTGTCCTGGACCTTGGATTCGATGATCTCGATGACCACGTTGCCCGGGTTGAGGCCCGCCAGACGGGTGGCCTCCAGGAATTTGCCCGAGCCCAGGATGTTCTTGTTGACCAGGGACATGTCCAGGTTCACGGACAGGAGCAGGTCCTTGCGCCGGGCGTGGACCGGGGCGAAGCGGCGCATGGCGAGCTGGCGGCAGAGGCGGTCCAGGTTCAGGCGCCGGGCGGAGGTGGTGGCGACGTGGAAGAGCACATCGGGCGGAACGCTGACGCGCGTGTCGGGCAGGACGCCCCGGGAGAGGGCCTCCACGGCCACCACGCATTTGCCCTTGATGGAGACCATGGGCTGGAAGAGCGTCAGGATGCGGTCTTCGCGGGCCAGGGTCTGGTAGTCGAGTTCGAGGGGCAGCATGAGCGGCGGCGCGTCCCGTGGCGGAGAAGGAGTGCGCCCCGGGCCGGAGGATGGGGGGGTCCGGCCCGGGGCACGTGTGTGGGGGCCTAGGGAGCGGTACGGGTCGCCGCCACGGCGGCGATGTCCGACTCCCCGGTGCGGATGCGCAGGGAGCGCGCAATGTCGAGCACGAAGACCACGCCGTCACCTTCCTTGCCCGTGCGGGCGCCGGACTCGACGGCCTTGAGGGCGGCTTCGAGGAAGGAATCGTTGACGCCGATCTCCAGGCGAATCTTCTTGAGCAGGTTCACCTCCATGACCACGCCGCGGTAGGTCTCGGTGAAGCCCTTCTGGCGGCCCGAGCCGAGCACGTTGGTCACGGTCATGCTGAATATTTCCTTGGCGTAGAGGGCCTGCTTGACCGCGGTCAGCCTCTCGGGCCGGATGTATGCGATGATGAGTTTCATGGCTCCTCCGAATGAAGCTTGGTTAAGTGGCGGGGACGCGCCCTACTCGTTGGAGAAGATCTGGAAGCCGGAATAGGCCTCCATGCCGTGCTCGGTAATGTCCAGACCCTTGAGCTCCTCTTCCTCGCTGACGCGGATGCCCATGACGGCCTTGAGGACGGAGAACATGATCCAGCCCATGCCGAAGGCCCAGACGAACACGGCGCCCACGCCGATGAGCTGGGTGGTCAGCACGGAGAAGTCGCCGCCGTAGAGCAGGCCGGTTGAGCCGCCGTAGCCGGGGGAGGCCAGCAGACCGGCCATGATGGTGCCGTAGGCCCCGCACACGCCGTGAACGGAAACCGCGCCGACCGGGTCGTCGATCTTGAGCACCTGGTCGATGAAGACCACGGAGACGACCACGATGACGCCTGCGCCCAGGCCGGTGATGATGGAGCCGATGGGGGACAATTCGTAGCAGCCGGCGGTGATGGCCACCAGGCCCGCCAGGGCGCCGTTCATGGCCATGGAGGCGTCGGGCTTGCCGTACTTGATCCAGCTCGTGAACATGGCGCCCAGGAAGCCCGCGCAGGCGGCCAGGGAGGTGTTCACCGCAATGTAGCCGATGGTGCCGTCGGCCACGGTGGTGGAGCCGGGGTTGAAGCCGAACCAGCCGAACCACAGGATGAAGACGCCCAGGGCCGCGATGGGAATGTTGTGCCCGGGGATGGCGTTGGCCTTGCCGTCGGCGGTGTACTTGCCGATGCGCGGGCCGAGGACGATGGCGCCCGCCAGGGCCACCCAGCCGCCCACGGAGTGGACCACGGTGGAACCGGCGAAGTCGATGAAGCCCATGGCTTCGAGCCAGCCGCCCTCGTTGCCCCACAGGCCGCCCCAGGCCCAGTGCCCGGAAACGGGGTAGATGCAGGCGGTGACCAGGACGCTGGCCAGGATGTAGGTGCTGAACTTGGTGCGCTCGGCCATGCCGCCGGAAACGATGGTCGCGGCGGTGGCGGCGAAGACGCTCTGGAAGAACCAGAAGGTCAGGGTCCACATGCCGTCGGCGGTGGTGGCGTCGGCGCTGCCCAGGGCGAAGCCCGAGCCGCCGATGAAGCCGCCGATGGAGTCGCCGAACATGAAGCCGAAGCCGATGAGGAAATAGACGATGGAACCCGCGGCGAAGTCCACGAAGTTCTTCATCAGGATGTTGCCCGCGTTCTTGGCGCGGGTGAAGCCTGCCTCGACCATGGCGAACCCGGCCTGCATGAACATGACCAGGATGGCGGCCACGAGGGTCCACAGGATGTTGGCGTTATCCTGGGTCAGCAGTTCGGGGGCGTCCTGCGCCAGGGCGCACACGGGAGACGAGGCGACCACGGCGAGGGCTCCCAGGGCGAAGTACAGCCCGGAGAGCGGCCTTTTCAAAAGGGAGCGGGGGGTGAGCATTCCTGAAACCTCCTAGGCAACAACGGTTGTGGTGAGTCTGGCGCCAAGGCGCACCACCCGAAGAGCAAGGAGCGGGCCAGGATTGCAACACGCTGATTTATATTATTTAAATAGTTTTCACGCCAGAGGGGCTTGCGAGATATCACAAAAATTAACAAAAACGGAACATACGAAGGTGGTCATGTTTGTCAGATTTGTTAATCTGGCGTGATATGCCACCCTGAAAAATGGGGCCTTGTCGGCTTTGGTGACAAAAAAGTAAAATTACGAGGATTCGAACGTCTGGGATCGGGCGGTCCCGTAGCGGCAGGCCCCGGCAGCGCGAGCAGGTGGCGTGCGGCGGGCAGGCCCGAGTCCTGCCCGCCCGCCTTGCACCGCGCCGTCGACCGACCATTTCCTCCCGGCGGCGGGGCGCCTACCCGGGCCCTCAACGGCGGCGGCAGGTCGGGCAGTCCGGAACGGAGGGCGCGCGGAAAAGGGCGCCGCCGAAGTCCAGGGGCGGCGCTTCCCCGTAGCCGAAGGCACCGGCAAGCAGCAGGGCGGGGAAGCTGTCGCGGTAGGCGTTGTAATCGCGCGCGGCCTCGTTGTAAGCCAGACGGGCCAGGGCGACATGGTGTGCGGCGTCGTCCAGCTCCAGGAACAGGCCGCCCAGGTTCGCCGGGGGTGCTTGCCCGGGAGCAGGCTGGACCAGCGCCCGCAGGCGGGCCAGCAGGATGTCCAGGCGCTCCTCGGCCCGCGCCAGTTCGCGCAGGGTCAGGGCGTCCCCCTGGGCCGCCCCCTGGGTCGCCAAAGATGCGGCTTCGCGGGCCAGGGCCAGCTCCGTCAGCGCTTCGCCGATCTGCTGGTCCTGCGCCAAATGCCGCCAGGCGGTCTCCGTCAGGGTCATTACAAAATCGTAGCGGCGACGCAAAGTCGTCTCCAGACGCTTCAGGGCCGCCAGATACCGCAACCGCAAGGCGGCCAGCCGCCCGTGGATCAGGGCCGCACCCAGGCCGATGGCCAGCAGCACGGCGGCAAAAGCGAAAAGCGCGCCCATGAGGCCCCCTCCCCGCGCGCGAAGCGCTCCCCGGCCAATCCCCCGGCCCGGGCCGCACTCCACCCCTCGCGCGAGTCTGCCCCCAATGTACTGCAACGGCACCATGGCGGCAAGGTGACCGCCGCGCGTCGGGCGGAAGCCTGGGGACGGTGCGTGCTCCCGGGGACGGATGAGCCTCCGGCGGCTCAAGGGCCACGGGCCCTTGAGAATCCCGCATTGGGAGGGCCTGGCGGCGCGCCGCCAGGCCCTCCCCGAATGGGATTCTTAAGGGCGGCAGCCCTTAAGCCGCCGGAGGCTCATCAACCCGAAGGCTACGCGCACCGTCCCCAGGCTTCCGCCCGACGCGCGGGCACGAAAAAGGCCCTCGGGGGAGGGCCTTTGGGGTCGGGTCATTCGCCTTGGGGGGCGTCGTCGGCGGCGGCCTCGGGCGCGGGGTCGGGCGTGGCGGCCTTGGCTTTTTTCTTGGGCTGGGGCGGGGTGCCCTTGAGCAGCAGGGGTTCCTTTGTGGCTGCGGGCTTGCGGTGGTCGTTCTTCATGCTCAGGCTGTTGACCGGGCAGTTGTCCACGCACACGGAGCAATAGACGCAGGCGTAGGGGTCGCAGAACCATGTTCCGGCGGTGCGGTCCACGGTGATGCACTGGGACGGGCACTTCTTCGCGCACATGTTGCAGAAGATGCACTTGTCCATGTCGTTGACGAGTTCGCCCCGGAAGTTGGCGAAGGGTTCGCGCACGACGAAGGGGTAGCCCCGGGTGGCCTTGGGCTTCACGAAGTTCTTGAGGATGTTCTGGGTCATGAACAGCATGGCGGCCTCCCTTAGCGTTCCGTGCAGGAGATGCACGGGTCGATGGACAGGACCACGACGGGCACGTCGGCCAGTTCCAGGCCGCCGACCATGGCCAGCAGCGGGGGCACGTTGGCGAAGGTGGGCGTGCGGATGCGGCAGCGGTCGAGGAACTTGGTGCCGTTGGCCTTGATGTAGTACAGCAGTTCGCCGCGCGGCTGCTCCACGCGCACGATGGTCTCGCCCTCGGGGTTGCCCTTGACGGGAACGCGGGTGTCGCCTTCGGGCAGGCGCGCGATGGCCTGGCGCACGAGGTCGATGGATTGCAGCACTTCGCGGAAGCGCACGGTGCTGCGGGCGTAGGAGTCGCAGCCGGTTTCGACCACGGGCTCGAAGTCGAGGTCCTTGTAGGCGGCGTAGCCGAGCTGGCGCATGTCCTGGGCGACGCCGGAGCCGCGCAGGGTCGGCCCGGCGGCGCCGAGGTCGAGGGCCTGCTCGCGGGTGAGCATGCCCACGCCCACGGTGCGCGCCTTGACGGTGTAGTCTTCGAGCATGGTTTTCTGCAGCGCCTTGACGCCCTGTTCCACCTCGTCCAGGCCTTCGAGAATCCAGCGCAATTGCTCGGGGGAGAGGTCGTAGCGGGTGCCGCCCACGACGTTGACGGAAATGATCACGCGGTTGCCCGCCGTGGCCTCCATCATGTCCATGATCTTCTCGCGGACCTTCCAGAACTGCTGGAAGACGCTCTCGAAGCCGAAGGCGTCGGCGAACAGGCCGAGCCAGAGCAGGTGGCTGTGCACGCGGTGCAGCTCGCCCCAGATGACGCGCAGGAAGCGGCCCCGGTCGGGCACCTCGATGCCCATGAGGGTCTCGATGCCCTGGCAGTAGGCCTTGGCGTGGATGCACGAGCAGATGCCGCACACGCGCTCCACGATCTGGATCATCTGGTGGTAGTCGCGGATCTGGACGAGCTTTTCCAGGCCCCGGTGAACGTAGCCCAGGGCGGGGACGGCTTCCTTGACGATTTCGTCCTCGACCACAAGCTTCAGGTGCACCGGCTCGGGGAGCACCGGGTGCTGGGGGCCGAAGGGAATTATGGTTCTGGCCATGGCGTATCCTTACTGCTTGGTGATCTTGACGTTGGAGACGAGGGGGACTTCGGTGACTTCCGCGTCCAGGTACAGGGTGCGGTTGAAGTCCAGGATCAGGCCGTCGAACGAGACGCCGAACTGGTCGCGGATCTCGTTTTCCACCAGCAGGGCGGCGAAGAGGATGCCGGAGATGCTGGGCACGGGCCGGTTCTTGGGCTGGCGCATGCGCAGGTGGGCCAGCTCCAGGTCCTTGTCGAAGTGGTAGAGGATGTCCAGGTCGCTTTCGTCGATTTCGGTGCAGGTCATGGTCACCAGCCGGTAGCCCGCGTTTTTCAGGCGCAGCACCTCGCTGGCCACGGTGGCCTGGGTGACTTCGGTGATGTTGTCGATCATGTGCGTCTCTCCCTATGCGCCCTGCTCGGCGGCTTCGACCTTTTCGGCGAACTTCTGCAAGCCCAGGACCACGCCGTCGATGATGGCCTCGGGCTTGGCCGGGCAGCCGGGCACGTACACGTCCACGGGGATGACCTTGTCCACGCCGCCGACCACGTTGTAGGCCTCGCGGAACACGCCGCCCGAGGTGCCGCAGGCGCCGATGGCGATGACGGCCTTGGGCTCGGGCATCTGGTCGTAGAGGTTTTTGAGCACCTTCTTGTTGCGGTGGTTGACGGTGCCGGTGACGAGCAGGATGTCGGCGTGCTTGGGGTTGCCGACGTTGACGATGCCGAAGCGCTCCACGTCGTACATGGGGGTCAGGCAGGCCAGAACCTCGATGTCGCAGCCGTTGCAGCTCCCGCAGTCGAAGTGCATGATCCAGGGCGACTTGACGCGCGATTTCTTGATGAATGACTTTATCATGGCGCTATATCTTGGCGTACAGCCAGATGAGGTTCACGACGGAGAGGCCCAGGCCGATGCACCAGACGTACTTGAGCATCCAGCGCCAGGTCATGCGGGCCATGGTGTTGTCGATGATGATCTCGGCCATGTAGGTCACAACCAGCAGCGCGATCATCATGAAGACGTTGGTGGACCAGAACAGGGCGCACACGCCGAGCACCAGCACCGTTTCGTACCAGTGGGCGATTTCGATGAGGCCGAGGTAGGGCCCGGAGTACTCCGTGAGCACGCCCTTGACCAGCTCCTGGTGCCCGTGGTGCGAGGTGGAGAAGTCGAAGGGCGACTTGCGCAGCTTGATGGTCAGCGCGTAGCCGAGCACGATGAACATGAGCGGAAGCTGGAAGAGCAGCGGCGTTTCGTGGGCCAGGATGTCGCTGACCTGGAAGCTGCCCGTGGCCAGATAGAAGCTGACGAAAACCAGGATGAGCAGGGGCTCGTAGGTCAGCACCTGGATCAGTTCGCGCTGGGCGCCCACCTGGCTGTAGGGCGAGGGCACGCTCATGGCGCCCATGACCAGGAACACCGCGCCGATGGCCTGCACGAAGAAGATGAGCAGCAGGTCGGCCTGGAGGAAGAACAGCACGCACGACAGGGCGGCGGCCACGAAGTAGACCCAGGCGCAGAGCACCTGCCAGGGGTTGGAGGCCATGGGCGCCTTGCCGAAGAGTTTGGCCACGTCGTAGAAGGCCTGGGTGACCGGCGGGCCCTGGCGCGACTGGAACCAGGCCGTGAGCCTGCGGTCGATGCCCGCCAGCAGGCCGCCCGCCAGCGGCGCCAGGAAGAGCCCCACGAGAATCAGAAGGATGGTGGTGATCATTACAGGGCACCTCCGATCATGAGCACGATGAGCGCCGCCGCGGCCACGTTGACGAAGGTCGTCAGCCGTTCTTCACCGAACAGGCCGGGCAGATAGTAGTTGCCCGCCTCGACCTTGACCGGCTGGTTCATGGGGCCGTTCCAGGTGCCGTCGGCGGCCATGCCGAGGTTCGACCCCGCCATGTAGGGCGCGCTGTAGGCCGTGGCGCGCGAGCGCCGGGCCGCGCGCAGGGCCAGCAGCAGGCCCACGCCGAGCACCGCGAAGAGCGGGTAGAGGTAGAAGGCCTCGATGGGGCTGGGCATGCCGGGCAGCATGGGCGCGATGGCCAGGTCGTACACCTGGGGCGCGGCCACGGACAGCAGCACCGCCCCGGCCACCAGGGCCAGCAGCGGCAGGCGGATCAGCGCGGGCAGGGCCTCGGGCGCGGGGCGCTCGCCGCCGGGGGCGGCCAGCAGGGTGCCCGCCCAGCGCGCCCAGTAGACCACCGTCAGCGCGCTGCCCAGGGCCATCATGGTCACCACCACGAGTTGCCCCGAGGCCGACTCGATGGCCAGCCACTTGGCCATGAGCACGCCGAAGGGCGGCAGGAGCATGGTCAGGATGCCGGTGATGGTGATCCAGGCGGTCTGGGGCATGCGGGCGGCAAGGCCGCGCATGTCCTCGATGTCGCGCGAGCCGATGCGCTGCTCGATGGTGCCCACGCAGAGGAAGAGCAGGGCCTTGGACACGGCGTGGAAGATGATCAGGAAGATGGCCGCCGCCGTGGCCGCCGGGGTGTTGATGCCCGCGCAGGCGATGATCAGCCCCAGGTTGGAGATGGTCGAGTAGGCCAGGATCTTCTTGCCGTTGGACTGGCCGATGGCCAGGGCCGCGCAGGCCAGGAAGGTGAACGCGCCGCACAGGGCCACGCCGTCGGACACGAAGCTGCCCGCGTAGGCCGGGGCCATGCGCAGCACGACGTAGACCCCCGCCTTGACCATGGTGCTGGAGTGCAGCAGGGCCGAAACCGGGGTCGGCGCGACCATGGCGCCCAGCAGCCAGCTCTGGAAGGGCACCTGGGCGGCCTTGGTGAAGCCCGCGAAGCAGATGAGCCCCATGCCCACCAGCAGCCCGGCGCCCGCGCCGCCCGAGGCCAGGATGGCCTGGATGTCCAGGGTGCCGACGCTGGCGTAGGTGAACATCATGCCCAGCACGAAGGCCAGCCCGCCCGCGGAGTTCATCCACAAGGCGCGCACGGCGTTTTTCACGGCGATTTCGGTGCCGTCGTGGCCGATGAGCATGAACGAGCACAGGGTGGTGACTTCAAAGAAGAAGTAGAGCCACAGGATGTTGTTGGCCATGACCAGCCCGTTCATGGCGCCCAGAAAGAGCACCAGGAACAGGAAGAACCGCGGCTGGCGCGAGGTTTCCAGGTGCAGGTGCTCCTCGTGCTCCTTCATGTACGGCAGGGCGAACACGCAGATGAGCGAGCCGACGATGGAGATGATCAGCACCATCACGGCCGCAAGCTGGTCCACGTGGAACGCGGGCACGTGGGCGGAGTGGTCCACCCAGAAGAGTTCGAGGATCAGCAGCCCGAACATCTGCAGGACGCAGAATATCTTGATGAGCAGGTTGTCGTGTTTGAAGCCGTAGAACAGGATCACGCCGAGCAGGGCGAAATCCAGCACCGAGACGACGATGTCCCAACTCAGGCCCAGGATGGGACCCGGGGAGTAGGAAATGGGTCCCGCCGCCATGAGGACCACCGAGGCGGCGGCCAGGATCACGGCAGTCGCCATGACGACCAGCGCCCGGATGAAGCCCGCGCGCAGCAGGTAGCACGCGAGCCCGGCCGCGAATGGCAACAGGACAAGCAGTATGATCTGACTGGACATGGTAACCCCTTCGCAAAGAGTGCCATCAAACAACACAGACGCCCCCGGCGCCAAAGCGCCGGGCCCCGCAAGGATTCCCGCCCTTGCCGGAATTGGGCCTGTGTAGGAAAGAAACCCCGTCAGGTCAACCGGATGGGGCGTCTTGCCCCGTCTTCTGCCCACCGGCGCGCGCCGGGGCGGGCCGGGGGCGCGGGGCGTGCCATCTCTCGGGTCGGGGGCGGGGAGAAAAGAGAATCCATCACGCTGATTGAGAAGAAGAAATGCCCTGCCGCCGCTCCCGGGCAGTGCGCGCGATTCACGGTACGATGTATGGCCCATGGGAATACATTTTTTATTCCCGTATCTTTTGATTGTGCGAACAATCAATACCATGCATGCGCTGAAGCACATTTTTTGCCGATTCTAGCCCCGTTGAAGTAGGGAATGCCGGCCCCGTGGACAAATGGAGATGGAAATTCCGGCGATTTCCTGTATGGTATGGGTATGGGCAAAGGCAGAGAAAGCAGTGACGGCGACAATCCGGCGCAGGAAGTGCGCGACCGGCTCATCGGCCTGGGCGCGGGCTCCATCCGCAAGAGCTATTACCCCGAGTTGCGCCGCCGCCTGGACGAGCTGGACAGCATGCACGACTATCTGTCCAGCGTGCTCGACGCCATGCCCTCGGCCATCCTGGGCGTGGACGGCCAGTTGCGCGTGACCCGCGCCAACCGCGCGGCCGCGGCCTTGTCCGGGCTGCCGCGCGCCGGGCTGGAAGGCCGCCTGATGGGCGACGCCTTTCCCGGCCTGCGGGGCTACCTGGCCGGAGCCGCCAGGGCCGTGGCCCAGGGGCAGCCCCTGGAGCGGCGCGCCGCCGAGGCCGAAGCCGACACCGCCTGCGGCGGCAGCGGGCCCCGCTATTTCGACATCATGGTCGCCCCCATCGAGGCCGGGCGCAGCGCCGTGGTCCGCCTGGACGACGTGACCGAGCGCGTGCGCCTGGACCGGCTCATCGTGCAGACCGAAAAAATGGTTTCCCTGGGCGGGCTGGCGGCGGGCATGGCCCACGAAATCAACAATCCCCTGGGCGGTATCCTTCAGGGCGCGCAGAACATCCAGCGCCGCCTGGAGCCCGGCCGCCCCGAGAACGAACGGGCCGCGCGCGAGGCCGGCTGTTCCCTGGACGCCATCCTCGACTACGCCCGCAGCCGGGGCATCCTGCGCTTTCTCGACGGCATCCGCCAGTCCGGCAGCCGCGCGGCGGACATCGTCCGCCACATGCTGGAGTTCAGCCGGGGCGGCAACGCCTGCCACACGCCCTGCACCCTGGAGAGCGTGGTGGCGGAGGCCCTGAACCTGGCCGCGCGGGACTTCGGGCTGGACCGTCAGGCAGGCTTCCGGCGGCTGACCGTGGAACGGAACTTCGCCCCGGGCCTGCCCGCCGTGCTCATGAGCCGCACCGAGATCGAACAGGTGGTCTTCAACCTGATCAAGAACGCCGCGCAGGCCATGGCCGAGGCCCGGATCCCCGAGCCGCGCCTGGTGTTCACCACCCGCGCCGAGGGTCGCTTCGCCGTGCTGGAGGTGGCCGACAACGGCCCGGGCATGGACGAAACCACCCGCCGCCGCGTGTTCGAGCCGTTTTTCACCACCAAAGAGGTCGGCCAGGGCACGGGGCTCGGCCTGTCGGTGTCCTATTTCATCGTGACCACCAACCATGGCGGCGAGTTCACCGTGGATTCGCGCCCCGGCCAGGGCACGCGTTTCATCCTCCGCCTGCCGCTGTAGTCCCGCGCGGGACGGCCTCGGCCTCGCGAGCCCGGCCTGCCCGCAACGGCCCGCAACGGCCCAAAAAGAGCGCCCGATGGAACTTCCATCGGGCGCGCTGCCCTTGGTGGGCCCTGCGGCCTGCCCCCGCTGCACCGGGTTCGCAGGGGGTGGCCGCAAACAACCCTCTCCAAGGGACTGCGAGGCGTCTTCTTTTGTGGAGCGGACCTGCCGGAGTCCACTCCCCCCCTCGACACCTGCGCTGATACTTTCTTACGCATGCCCATTCGGTTTGCCTATGGGGGAAAACCCGTATTTTGCGATGCGGGAAAGTCCCCCGAGGCGGCGGCCTGGCGGTGGACGGCGCATCCTGGCGGCGCTGCCGAACGGAAAAGGCCCCTGGGACGATGGTCCCGGGGGCCTTTGAAATTCGTGGTGCCACGGCACAGAGTCGAACTGCGGACACGGGGATTTTCAGTCCCCTGCTCTACCAACTGAGCTACCGTGGCAACCGGCGAGCAATGGGTATTAGCCAAACTCGCCAGCCGATGCAAGGATTTTTTCCCACATCGGCGCCGGGGCGGAGAGGGAAGCCCGGGGACGGTGCGCGTCTCCTCCGGGTTGATCAGCCTCCGGCGGTTCAAGGGGCATGCCCCTTGAGAATCCCGCATTGGGTGGGCGTGGCGGCGCGCCGCCACGCCCACCCCGAATGGAATCCTTAAGGGCGACAGCCCTTAAGCCGCCGGAGACTCATCCATCCCGGGAATAAGCACCGTTCCCGGGTTTCCTCCCCTCGCCACGTCAGCGCCAGGCCGCCAGGAACTGGGCCGGGGTGCCTCCGGCTCGCAGGTGGGTGATCAGGGCCGAGCCGAAGACCACGGCGTCGGGCCCTTCGCCCAGCGCGGCGAGCTGGTCGGGGGTTTTGATGCCGAAGCCCAGGGCCAGGGGGATGGCGAAGGTATTCTTGGCTTCGGCCAGCTTGGCGCCCACGGCCTGGGGCAGGGTGGCGCGCTCGCCGGTGACGCCCAGCACGGACACGAAGTAGGCGAAGCCGGTGGCGCCGTCGGCGTAGAGGGCCAGGCGCGCGGGGCTGGTGTTCAGGCCGACCAGGGGGATGAGATCCAGGCCCCGGGCGGCGAGGGTGGCGCGAATGTCCGCGGCCTCCTCGTGGGGCAGGTCGGGGATGATGACCCCGTTGACCCCGGCCCGGGCGGCGTCCTGGGCGAAGGCTTCCATGCCGTATTGCAGGAAGGGGTTCAGGTAGCCCATGAGCACGATGCCCGCGTGGAACTGCCCGGCGCGTTTTTCCAGTTCCTCAAGAATCCATTTGAGGGTCACGCCGCGTTCCAGGCTTTCCAGGGCCGCCTGCTCGACGGTGGGGCCGTCGGCCACGGGGTCCGAGAAGGGCACGCCGATTTCGATGATGTCGGCGCCCGCGCGGTCGAGGTCGGCCACGGCGGTCCAGAATTCTTCCAGGCCGGGGAACCCGGCGGGCAGGTAGGGGATGAGCGCCTTGCGCCCGGCGGCCTGGGCCTCGCGGATGCGTTGGGTGAGTTTGGAAGGCATATGCGTTTCTCCGTGCGCGGGGTGGCCGCGCGGTTTGGTGCGTTGGCGGGCCGGGGTTACATCCCGAAGGTTTCGGCCACGATGCCCAGGTCCTTGTCGCCGCGCCCCGAGAGGTTGACCACCACGTTGGAGCCGGGCTCGATGGTGTCGCGGTTTTCCAGCACGTAGGCCAGGGCGTGGGAGGACTCCAGGGCCGGGATGATGCCCTCCTTGCGGCACAGGGCGTGGAAGGCGCTCAGGGCCTGCGCGTCGTTGACGGTGACGTATTCGGCGCGGCCCGAGGCATCGAGCCAGGAGTGTTCGGGGCCGACACCGGGGTAGTCCAGGCCCGGGGCCACGGAGTGCGAGGGCAGGATCTGGCCGTCGGCGGTCTGGAGCAGGCGGGTGCGCGTGCCGTGGAGCACGCCGGGGGTGCCCTGGGTCACGGAGGCCGAGTGGTAGCAGCCCGGCTGGCCCGTGCCCGCCGCCTCCACGCCCACGAGGCGCACCTCGCGGTCTTCCACGAAGGGATGGAAGATGCCCATGGCGTTGGACCCGCCGCCCACGCAGGCGACCACGAGATCGGGCAGGGTGCCGAAGCGCTCCACGCACTGCTGGCGGCATTCGTGGCCGATGACGGACTGGAAGTCGCGCACCAGCTCGGGGAAGGGCGCGGGGCCGACCACGGAGCCGATGCAGTAGTGCGTGTCGGCCTGCTCGGCGATCCAGTGGCGCAGGGCGGCGTTGATGGCGTCCTTGAGGGTTTTTGTGCCGGACTGCACGGGCCGGACCTCGGCGCCGAGCAGGCGCATGCGCTGCACGTTGTGGGCCTGGCGCTCCACGTCGGTGGCGCCCATGTAGACGATGCACGACAGGCCGAGCATGGCCGCCGCCGTGGCCGAGGCCACGCCGTGCTGGCCCGCGCCGGTTTCGGCCAGCAGCACGCGCTTGCCCATGTGCCGGGTCAGCAGGGCCTGACCGATGGTGTTGTTGATCTTGTGGGCGCCGGTGTGGGCCAGGTCTTCGCGCTTGAGGTAGAGGTTGAAGCCCAGCTCCGCCGAGAGGTTGGGGCAGCGGTAGAGCGGCGTGGAGCGGCCCACGTATTCGGCCAGGATCTGCCCGAATTCCGTGAGGAAGGGCTTGGAGCGGGCGATGGTGCGGTAGGCGTCGTCCAGTTCCTTGAGCGGCGGCATGAGCAGTTCGGGCACGAACTGCCCGCCGAAGTCGCCGAAGTATCCTTTCTTCATGGTGTGTCGTCCTTGTCGGGCGGGTGGAGGCCCGGCCCGGGTTTGATGTTTGGCGGCGGCGCCCCGGGTCAGCTCCCGGGCTGGGCCGGGGGGCGGATGAGAGCCAGGGCCGCGCGGATGCGCGCATGGTCCTTGATGCCGGGGGCCGATTCCAGGCCGGAGTTCAGGTCGTAGCCCGCCGGGGTGCAGGCGGCCATGGCCGCGGGCAGGGTTTCGGGCGAGAGCCCTCCGGCCAGCAGCCAGGGTACGGGGCAGGTCAGCCCGCGCAGGCGCTCTGCGTCCTGGGTGCGGCCATGGCCGCCGCCGGAGGTTCCGGCGTCCAACAGGGCGTAGGCCATGGCCGGGCCCAGGCGGTGCAGGTCGTCCTCCAGGGCCGCGCGCGCGGGGTAGCGCTCGGGCCAGAACACGCGCAGCACCCGCCCGGGGCCCACGGCGCGGCAGAAGGCCGGGTCGTTGTCGCCGCAGAGCTGGGCCAGGTCCAGCCGGGCCTCGGCCATGATGCGCAGCACCTCGGCCTGGGGCTGGCGCACGAACACGCCCACGCGCAGGGCGCCCGGGGTGTGCAGGGCGGCGGCCAGGGTCGGGGTCACGCAGCGCGGGCTCGGGGCGTGGAAGATGAACCCGAGCATGTCCACTCCCGCTTCCAGGCAGGCGTCGGCGTCCGCCTGGCGGGTGATGCCGCAAACCTTGACCAGAGGGTTGGTCGGCCTGGGCGGCTGGGGAGCGGTCATGGTTTCGCCTCCTCGACGAGCCGGGCCAGGGCCGCGCCGGGGTCGGCGCCCTCCATGAGGAAGGTGCCCACGAGCACGGCGTCGTAGCCCAGGGCGGCCAGTTCGGCCACCTGGGCCCCGCGCGTGATGCCGCTGGCCGAGATCCAGGTTTCCCCGGGCATCTTCGCGGCGGCCAGCCTGCGCGACACGTCCAGGGAGATTTCCAGGGTGTCCAGGTCGCGGTTGTTGACCTGGATGAGGGTCGCCCCGGCGCCGCGCGCCCGGGCCAGGTCCTCGCCGTCGAAGACCTCGGTCACGGGTTCCAGGCCCAGCTCCCGGGCCAGGGCGATCATCTGTTCCAGTTCGCGGGGCTCGACCATGCGCGCGATGAGCAGCACGGCGCTGGCCGGGGTGGCCGCCGTATGGCGCACCTGGAGCGGATGGAGCACGAAGTCCTTGCGCAGCAGCGGCAGCCCCGCCGGAACGCAGGCGTCCAGGAAGGCCAGTTCGCCCCGGAAGTGGTCGCCCTCGGTGAGCACGCTCATGGCGGCGGCCCCGCCGCGCGCGTAGGCCCGGGCCACGTCCAGCGGCCCCAGGGCCAGGTTGATGTCGCCCCGACTGGGCGAGGCGCGTTTGTATTCGGCCACCACGGCTCCGGCCCCCGCCGCGCGCAGGGCCGCCGTGAAGGACGGGCGCGGGCCGGGCCGGGGCGCGGGCATCCGCCCCCCGGCATCCAGGGCCATGAGGTCCATGATTTCGCGGCGTTTGGCCTGGGCGAAGCGTTCAAGCATGGAGCAGCGCCCTCCCGGCCCCGGCGGCCACGGCGGCCCGGGCCTGTTCCACTGCTTCGGCCATGGTCCCCGGGGCGCCGGGCGCGGCGTCCAGCAGGAAGAGGCACACGGCCACGTTGAGCACGAGCATGTCGCGCATGGCCTGGGGGCCGCCGCCTTCCAGCAGTTCGCGCAGCACGGCCACGGCGGCCTCCTTGCCGGTCACGGTCACGTCTTCGGGGTTGTGGCGCGCAAGGCCCAGGGCCTGCGGGTCCAGTTCCTCTTCGCGCAACCAGCCGTCGTGGACCCAGACCACGGAGTTTACCCCGAAGGGCGTCAGTTCGTCGAATCCGCCCGCGCCGTGGACCACGCAGGCCCGCGACACGCCCGTCAGCGCCAGGGCCTTGGCCATGCGCGGGGCGAAGCCCGGGATGCCCACGCCCAGGAGCTGGTGGGTCGGCCGGGCCGGGTTGAGCAGCGGGCCCAGCAGGTTGAACAGCGTGCGGCAGCCGATTTCGCGGCGCACGGGCATGATATGCTTGAAGGCCGGGTGGTAGCCCGGGGCGAAGAGGAAGGCGAAATGCCGCGCGGCCAGCTCTCCGGCCACGGCCTCGGGCTCGGTGGTCAGGGGCAGGCCCAGGGCTTCCAGGGCGTCGGCGCTACCGCAGGTGCTGGTCACCGAGCGGTTGCCGTGCTTGACCACGTTGTGCCCCAGCCCGGCCAGGACCAGGGCCGTGGCCGTGGAGCAGTTGAAGCTGCACGTGCCGTCGCCGCCGGTGCCGCAGGTGTCGATGCGCGGGCCGGACAGGCCGGGCACGGCCCGGGCGTGGCGCAGGGCCGCGCGCACGGCGGCGGCCAGCTCGTCGGCGGTTTCGCCCTTGGTTTTCAGGCCCATGAGGAACGACCCGGCCTGGGCCGGGGTCATGGTGCCGTCCATGAGCCGGGCGAAGGCCTCGTCGGCCATCTCCGGGGGCAGGTTCTTGTGGTAGGCCAGAAGTTCCAGAACGTCGGCCATGTGCATGGTCATTGCGCGCCTCCTTGGCGGGCCGCTCCCAAACGGTGCTCCGCTGCGTCGACGGGAAAACCCGGGCCGCTGCGCGTATGCGACGCACTGCGCGCTCCGGGGTTTTTCGTCTTTTTGCATGTCACCATGTTGGAACGACCTGCGGATTTTGATTTTTCAACAAGCGGTCAGGGCAGCAGGGCCTGGGGGAAATTGGCGAGCAGGCGCTCGCCGTCCGGAGTCAGCACCGATTCGGGATGGAACTGCACGCCCGCCCAGGGGCGGTCGGTGTATTCCAGGGCCATGACCTCGCCCCGGTCCGTGCGCGCGGTGACGCGCAGCAGGGCCTGGGCCTCGGCCGGGGCGGCGGCGACATCCACCACCAGGGAATGGTAGCGCCCGACGGTCACGGGCCGGGGCAGGCCTGTGAACAGGCCCGTGGCGTCGTGGTCCACCTCCGAGGTCTTGCCGTGCATGATGCGCGAGTTGACCACCACGGGGGCGCCCGCGAACAGGCCCAGGGTCTGGTGGCCCAGGCAGACGCCCAGCACGGGCACCGCATGCGGCAGCCGGGCCAGGAACTCCAGGCACAGCCCCGCGTTCTCCGGGCGGCTGGGCCCGGGGGACAGGCAGACCATTTCCAGGGCCGGGTCCGTGGCCAGGTCCAGCACGGCGGGGTCGTCGTTCTTCTTCACCAGCGGGTCGCGGCCCTGGCGCTGGAAGGCCTGGACCAGATTGAAGGTGAAGGAGTCGTAGTTATCAATCAGCAAGAACATCGAGGCCTCCCTTGCCGGTCAGGATTTCACGGATGACGCGGGCCTTGTTGTTGCATTCCTGCCATTCGCGGGCGGGGTCCGAGTCGTAGACGATGCCCGCGCCCGCCTGCCAGGACAGCACCCCCCCGCGCACCCACATGCTGCGGATGGTGATGCCGGTGTCCAGGTCCACACGGCCCTTGTCGAGCCCCAGCCAGCCGATGGCCCCCGCGTAGGGCCCGCGCCCCTGGCGCTCGAGGTCGGCGATGATCTGCATGGCCCGGACCTTGGGCGCGCCGGACACCGTGCCCGCCGGAAACGTGCTGGCCAGCACGTCCAGGGCGTCCAGTCCGTCCTTGAGCTGCGCGCCGACGTAGGAGGTCAGGTGCATGACGTGGGAGAAGCGTTCGACCTGCATGAACCTGTCTACGCGCACCGAGCCGGGGGTGGCGATGCGCCCCAGGTCGTTGCGGCCCAGGTCCACGAGCATGACGTGCTCGGCGCGCTCCTTGGGGTCGGTCAGCAGTTCGGCGGCCATGGCTTCGTCTTCGGCGGGGCTTTCGCCGCGCGGGCGGGTGCCCGCGATGGGGCAGGTGGTCAGTTCGCCACCCCGGCAGCGCACGAGCATTTCCGGCGACGAGCCGAACAGCTCGACCTTGGGCAGGCGCATGTAGAACATGTACGGCGAGGGGTTCACCTGGCGCAGCCGCCGGTAGAGCACGAAGCTGTCGCCCTCGAAGGAGGCCGAGAAGCGCGTGGACAGCACGGTCTGGATGCATTCGCCCTGGCGGATCAGCTCGATGGCGTCGGCCACGCCCTTTTTGTACGAGCCCTCGCCCGGATCGGCGCGGACCTCGCCCACGCCGGGCGCCACCGGGGTGCGCGTCACGTTGCGCAGGTCGGCCTGGGGCCGCACGCCCTTGGTCAGGGTCAGGAAGCACAGCCGGTGGTAGAGGTGGTCGAAGAGCACCACGTTGCCGGGCAGCACGAGGCAGGCCTCGGCCTCCTCGGGGGGCAGCAGCGGCATGAGCTTGGGCTCGAACATGCCCGCCGTGCCGTAGCCGAAGTAGCCCGCAAGCGAGCGCGTGATGGGCGGCAGGTCCTCGAAGCCCTCGGCGGGCAGGATGCGCAGGTGGGCCATGACCTGGCGCACGCCGTCCAGGAAGGGCATGCCGCCGAAGGCTTTCATGCCTTGCAGGCGCTCGTCGCGCACGCCCACGTCCAGCCTGCCCCGGGTGCAGGACAGGCGCATGGCGTAGTTGTAGGCCACGATGCTGTAGCGCCCGAAGCGGCCGTCCACCTCGGCGCTTTCCAGCAGCAGGCCCTGCTTGTGCCCCACCAGCCCGAGGAACAGGCTGACCGGGGTCTGGATGTCCGCGGGCAGCCATTGCCCGTATTGCCTCAATTCCAAGGGTTCCATGTCGCCTCCTGTGTCCGTTGGCGCCCGGGCCGTGCCGCCCGCGCGAGGTGTAAAAAAACGCCGCATCCCCCGGGGGAGATGCGGCGCGTCATCGACTATCTATCGTTTCTGCGTGCGTCAGCCTCCCCCGCTGGTTCCCTGTCGCCACCACCAGTTGGCCCGCTCGCAGAGCAGCTCGATGTCGCCGCCCGCGGCGATGTTGAGGAGGGAGCGGTAGGCGCGCACGGCGTCCTGGGTGTAGGGGTTGGCGTCCATGAGCCCGGAGAACAGCGCGCTGTCTTCGGTGAGCATCTTGCGCGCGGCGTCGAGGCGGCGGGTGAAGCTCGGGGTGGCGAAGTCGGCCAGCTCGGGCCGGTGGGCCAGGGTGGCCAGGTAGGCCACGCTGGTGATGAAATTCAGGCCCTGGATGTTGGCCATGGCCTCGTCGTGCGCCTCGGCGGTGGTGGAAAAGGGCATGAAGCCCAGGCGGGCCATGAGGTCGGCCACGGCCCTGGCGGCGGCCGCGTCGCGCCCGGTCACGACGGCCACCCGGGTGGCGTCGGGGGCGGGCTCCGGGCCGAAGAGCGGGTGCGTGCCGACCACCGGGCCGGGGTGGGCCGCCAGCATTTCGGCCAGGGGCCGGACCTTCACCGAGCAGATGTCGGCCAGGATCTGCCCCGGACCCATGGCCGCCGCGCACAGCCCGGCCACCTCGGCCATGGCCGCGGCGGGCACGGCCAGGAGCACCAGGTCCGCCCCCCGGGCGTCCCGGGCCAGGGCCTCGGGGGACAGCGGCGCATCCAGCCCGCGCACGGCGAGCCCGGCGGCCCGGGCGCGCCCGGCCAGCAGGCGGCCCATGCGCCCTCCGGCGCCGACGAGCAGGATGTCACTTATGTTCATAACTTGCGTAACCATATGTAATCACAATCCAAGTTGTGAAACGACCTTGTTCCATTCGGCAAAGAAACCCGGGAAGGACTTGCCCACGCAGCCCGGGGTGTCCAGCTCGGGGCGCACGCCCGCCAGTTGCAGCAGGGACATGCTCATGGCGATGCGGTGGTCGCCGTGGGTGCTGATGGGCACGGCGCTCCCGGCGGCCAGGGGCGCGGGCTCGATGCGCAGCCCGTCGGGCAGCACGCTGACCCGGGCCCCGGCGCGCGAAAGCTCCGTGGCCGTGGCTTCCAGGCGGTCGCATTCCTTGATGCGCAGGTGCGCGGCGCCGTGGATTTCCGTGGGCGTGGCCGCGAAGCAGGCGGCGGCGGCCACGGTGGGCACGATGTCCGGGCAGGCGGCCATGTCCACGACGACGCCCGCGAGGGGTCCTGCCTCGGGCGGGCCCACGGTCACGGCGTCGTCGTGCCACATGACCCGCGCGCCCATCTGGCGCAGGATGCCCAGGATGGCGCGGTCGCCCTGGAGCGAATCCTCGCGCAGGCCCGCCACGCGCACCGGGCGCGGCCCCACGGCCCCGGCGGCCAGGAAGTACGAGGCGTTGCTCCAGTCGCCCTCGACCACGTAGCTCCCGGCGCGGTAGCCCCCGGGGCGGACCACGAAGCGCACCCGGCCCGGGTCCACCCGGCGCAGGGTCCGCCAGTCGGTCGCAACCCAGGACTCGCCGTCGTGGAGCTGGGCCCCGGCGCGCACGCCGAACAGCTCCTGCACGGCCAGGGTCAGGGCCACATAGGGCCAGGACACGACCTTGGTTCCGCCCACGGCGATGACCATATGCCGCGCGGCGGAGGGGGCGGCCAGCAGCAGGCCCGAAAGGTATTGGCTGGATTCGTCCAGGTCCACGGCGATTTCGCCGCCGGGCAGGCCCGAGGCGGCCAGGACGAAGGGCGGATAGTCCTCGCGGCCCTCCCACTGGAAGCGCGCGCCCTGGGCGGCCAGCGCCCGGGCCAGGGAGCCCATGGGCCGCTCGTGCATGCGCGGGGCGCCGTGGACGCGGAACAGCCCCTGCCCGGCGGCGGCCACGGCGGTCATCAGCCGGCAGGTGGTGCCCGATTCGTGGACGTTCAGGCTCACGGGCTCGGCCTGCCCGCCCCGGGGCCGCCCGGCCACGCCGGTCACGCGCAGCGCGTCGCCGTCGGCCTCGAAGCGCGCGCCGCAGGCCGTCAGGCAGCCCATGGTCCGCTCCAGGTCGTCGCTTTGCAGCACGCGGCGGACTTCGCTGACCCCGTCGGCCAGGGCGGCGGCGATGACCATGCGGTGCGAGAGCGATTTGCTCGGCGGGGCCAGGACGGGAACGGCGGGAGCGGTCATGTCGGCGGCCTTACAGGAGCTTCATGCCCTGGACGTTGCGCCCGTTGACGCACAGGTCCACCGAGCGGTGGTTGTCGATGCGCCGCGAGGCGTTCTTGATCTCGAAATTGACCAGCGAGCCGTCGCCGCCGTAGCCCAGGACCACGCCGGGCTTTTCCGTGTCCAGCGTGCGCACCGGGGTGGAGGAGAGCACGATGGTCAGCACGTCGTTTTCGGAGTCGTAACACAGTTGCATTGCGGTTCGTCCTTCGTCTGGCGACCCGGCGGCGCGGGTCGCGGAATTGTTTCGCGCGTTCTAGTCCAGCCCGGCGGACACGTCCAGGGACGGGCCCTGGGGATAGCTGCCCAGGATGCGCATGGTATGGCAGTTGGTGCCCAGTTCGTCCAGCGCGCGGGCGTATTGCTCGCTGCCCAGGTCGCATTCCAGGTCCACGAAAAACACGTATTTCCATTTTTCGCCGCGCATGGGCCGCGATTCGAGCTTCTTCATGTTGATGCCGTGGGCCGACAGGGTGGCCAGCACGCCCACCAGGGCGCCGGGCTTGTCGGGCACGGTGAAGAGCAGGGAGGTCTTGTCGCGCGCGCCGCCAGCGGCCGGGCGCGGCCCGACGACCACGAAGCGCGTCCAGTTGTCGGGCAGGTCCTCGATGCCCCGGGCCAGCACGTTCAGGCCGAACATGGCCGCCAGGGCCTTGTGGCCGATGGCCGCCGCGTCGGGGGTTTCGGCCACGCGCGCGGCGGCGGCGGCGGTGCTCTCCACGGGCACGAGGGTGGCCCCGGGCAGGTTGGTGCGCAGCCAGGCGTCGCACTGGGCCAGGGGCTGGGGGTGGGAGTACACGGTTTTGATGTCCGCCAGCCGCGCGGCCGGGGAGAGCAGGGTGTGGCTGATCTTGCAGAACAGCTCGGAGAGGATGTGCACCTCGAAGCGCAGGAACAGGTCCAGGCTCTGGCCCACCGTGCCGTGCAGGGAGTTCTCCAGGGGCAGGATGCCCAGCTCGGTTTCGCCCTGGGACACGGCGCGGAACACGCCCTCCAGCCCGGCCTTGGGCACGAAGTCGGCGCTGTGGCCCAGGAACTCCACCCCCGCGAAATAGGAGAACGTGCCCTCGGGGCCCAGGTAGGCCACCTGCTGCGGGCGTTGGAGCCTGCGGCTGGAGGAGAAGATTTCGCGGTAGATGGCCCGCAGGTGCTCCTCGGGCAGCGGGCCCGCGTTGGCCGCCGCCAGCCCGGCCAGAACTTCCTTTTCGCGGAAGGGTTTGAAGATCAGGTCGCGCTCGGCGGCCTTGATGCGCCCGACTTCCTGGGAGCAGGCCGCGCGGCGGTTGAGCAGCGCCAGCAGCTCCAGGTCCAGGGCGTCGATCTCGGTGCGCAGGGCGTCCATGCGCGTGGCGGCGTTTTTGTCGGCCATGGGCTTATCCTTCCTTGATGTCCTCGGCGATGCGCATGCCGAAATGGCGCCCGGCCTCGTCGGTGCGGACCAGGATGCGGTCGCCCTCGGTCAGGCTGACCACGGACACCGGCGAGCCGTCTTCGCGGACCACGCGGATGGTCTCGGCGTTCTGCAGAAACACCGCGCCCTCGCGCCCGGAGTCCGTACGCGCCGTGACGCGCAGCATGGGCCGCACCTCGACCTTGACCCGGCCCACGGTGGCCAGGCTGGTGGCGCCGTCGGCGCCGACGATGAGCACCTCGTCGCCCGAGGCCAGCTCTTCGAGGTAGCGCGTGCGGTCGCCGGGCATGGCGGCGTAGGCATGCACTGCGCCCGCGTTGATGCGGAAGGGCCGGGCCGCCACGTAGGGGTTGGACTCGGTTTCGGCATGCACCAGGAAGGTGAAGGCGCTGGAATTGCCCACAAGCATGCCCTGGCCGGTGCGCAGCATGCTCATGGTGTCCACGCAGACGCGGTGCCCGAGCCCGGCGGGGCGCACGGCGGTGACCGTGGCGGCCTCCAGGGCCAGGGTGCCCTGGTTCAGCTTGAGGTCGGCCACCACGGCCTTCATGGCTCCGGCCGCCTCGGGCAGCAGGACCACGAAGTCCACCCCGCGCTCCAGGATGCCCGCGGCCAGCCGGGCCTCGTCCAGGCTCGTGACCTCGCAGCCCAGGCCCGAGCCCTGAGCCAGCAGGTTCTCCACGGGGATGATCTCCCAGCCGTGGGCCAGGATGACGCGGGCTCCGGCGGCCAGGGCCTTGGCGGCGGTTTCCTCGTCGGCCTTGGAGCCCAGGGCCACGCGGGTGAAGTCGCCGGGAGTCAGCACCTCGATCTTGGCCAGGGCGCGCACGGCGTCGGCGGCCTCGGGGGTGGTGATCACGCCGTCCACTCCGGACTCAAGGGCCAGGGTGACCTGGGTCTTGTCGAAGGGAATGGCCTGGAAAAAAACGGTTTTCATGGGTTTCTCCGGGCTTGGCTAGAGGTCTTCGCCCATGAATTCCACGGCCTGATCCAAATCCCAGTCGGCATGGACGATGCCGTTCAGGGCCTTGAGCAGCCGCGAGACGTTCTTGTGCTGGAACACGTTGCGGCCCACGGACAGGCCCGCGCCACCGGCCTGCACCGAGTCGTGGACCATGGCCAGCAGGTCGGTGGTGGACTCCAGCTTGGGCCCCCCGGCGATGACCACCGGGATGCAGCACGATTCCACCACGCGCGCGAAGCTGTCGATGTCGCCGGTGTAGGGCACCTTGACCACGTCGGCGCCCAGCTCCTGGCCCACGCGGGCGCAGTGGCGCACCACGTCGAGGCCGAACTCGTCTTTGATGCGCGGGCCCCGGGCGTACATCATGGCCAGCACGGGCATGCCCCAGGAGTCGGCCTTGCTGGTCACCTCGCCCAGGGCGTGGAGCATGTCGCGCTCGGTTTCGTCGCCCAGGTTGATGTGCACCGACACGCCGTCGGCGCCCAGGCGCAGGGCGTCCTCCACGCTGCCGACCAGCGTCTTGGCGTTGGGGAAGGGCGACAGGGACGTGCTGCCCGAGAGATGGATGATGAGGCCCACGTCCTTGCCGGAGCCGCGGTGGGAGCAGCGCGGCATGCCCTTGTGCATGAGCACGGCGTTGGCGCCGCCCTCGGCGATCTGGTTCACGGTGTCGCGCAGGTCCACGATGCCGTAGATGGGCCCGACGGTGACGCCGTGGTCCAGGGGCACGACGATGATGCGCCCGGTGTTGCGGTCGAAAAGGCGCTCCAGGCGCACGACCTTGCCCATGTTCGTATTCATTGTCCTGTTCCTCCGGTTTGCGCTCCGGCGCCGGGGGCCCACGGCCCAGGGAACGAAAAGGGCCGCGGACATTTTGCCCGCGGCCCTGGAGGTCTGGTGCGTGTTCTCGATTCTACACGGCACCCCGTCCCTGACCGCAGGCCGGCATAAAGTACCAAAAATACATCCAGCCGAAGCTGGAGGCGGCGGTACAGGGGCTGGGCGGGAAGGGGGTCGTGGTCTGCATGCGAGGGAAGTAGCGCTCCGTGCGGCGCGGTGTCAAGAAAAAAATCCGGGAGAGGGGGAAACATGCCGTTTTTCCGGCCCGTTGGAGGTGGTGTCCGCCCGGTGTGCGGCGGGCGGGAGGCCGCGTGGGGCGCGGCTTGCGGGCGAAGCGAAACCGATGATGGATTTTTTCGGCAGGCTTCGGCGCTGCCCCGGCGCCGGCTTCAGCAGGTCAGGTGGAAGGCGCCGGCCACGGCCACGCCCTCGGCGGCCAGGTGGTTGAAAAGCTCCACGGCCTGGGCCGTGGGCAGGGCGTGGAGGGCGATGGCCTCGGCCTCCAGGGCCCGGATCAGGGCCTCGGAGAGCCGGGCCATGCCCGAGGAGCCCGTGCCGCAAACCAGGGCCCGGGGCCGGAGGGCCAGGATGTCGCGCATGTCGCGCACGTCGAAGACGTGCCCGCGCCTGCGCCACCATTTGGGCACCACCCGGCCCGCGACGATCTTCACGTCGTTGCGGTAGGTTTCGCCGTCGATGCGGATGAACCCGAAGTGGTATTCCTCGATGACGGTCATGGTCGCACGTCGTGCCGGGCGGCCCGGCGGCCCGGTCTGTTGCGGCGGACGGCGCGCGGCAGCGGCCGGGGGCCCGCGCCGTCCGCCCGGGATCAATAGGTCAGCACCAGGGTGTCCGGCTGCGTGGCGGCGTCCACCCCGGCCCCGGCCCTGGCCGCCACGCCGTCCATGAGGTCGGCCTCGGTCATGCCGCCCACGTGCTTCATGCACATGGGGCAGGCCAGCACCGTGCCGCCGTCGTGCATGAAGGCCGCGATCATCTCGCGGATGGACTGGCCCGAAGGGTAGACGGGCGACGGGATGCCCTTGTGCACCAAGCGTACGCCGTCGACGTTGAAGAACAGCGTGGCGGGCAGGCCCTTGGATTTCATGGCCGCGTGCGTGAACTGGATGGCCATGGCCGCGCGGTTCACGTCGGCGGTGGTCACGCTGGTCATGATCCGCGCGGGCGGCCCGGCCAGGGCGGGCAGGGCCAGCAGCAGGGTCAGCAGCAGGGCGGAGCAGACGGCGCCGACACGGCGCGGGAGCGGACGTTTCATGGGGAACCTCCAGGAGGCGTGAGGGTTTTGGCAACCCTAGCACAGCCCGGAGGCGCAGGGGAAGAAAAACCCGTACAAAAGAGGCGGGAATCTAGAACAGCAGCCGCAGGGCCCAGACCGCGCCCACGCCGGCGGCCATGGCCAGGGGCAGGCTGCGCGTGGCCAGGGCCGTGCCCAGGGCGGCCAGCCCGGCCAGGGCCTCGGCCGGGCCCTGGGTCAGCACCGCCGGGGCCACCAGGGAGACGACCACCGCCCCGGGAATGGCCGAGAGGAAGGCCTCGGCGCGCGGCCCCAGGCGCATGCGCCCGACCAGGAACAGCCCTGCGGCGCGCGTGGCGTAGGTGACCACGGCCATGGCCAGGATGGCCGTCAGGGCCTGGGCGCTAACGCTCATGGCTTCCCCGTGCGGTCCGCTGCGTCCGCCGGGCCAGCCCGGTCAGCCCTCCGGCCAGCCCGCCGAGCAGGATGTACCACTTGCCGGGCAGAAGGTGCTGCCCGGCCACGGCCGCCCCGGCGGCCGCCAGCCAGATGGCCGCGTCGCCCCGCCCGCGCCACAGCCCGGCCAGCAAGGCCAGGAAGGCCGCCGTGAAGGCGAAGTCCAGCCCGTAGCGCGCCGGGTCGGGCACCAGGGCTCCGGCGGCGTGCCCGGCCAGGGTGGCGCCCAGCCAGGCGGCGTAGAGCACAAGGCCCGTGCCCAGCAGGAACGAGGTCCTGCGGCCGCCCCGGGCGTGGTAGGCCGCCGCCAGGGCGAAGCCTTCGTCCACCAGGAAGAACATGCTGCCGTAGGCCCGCAGGGGCCCGGCCCCGGCCAGGTGCGGCCCCAGGGCCGCGCCCATGAGCACGTGGCGCAGGTTGACCACCAGGGCCATGAGCGCCAGGGCGGCCACGGGCAGGGGCTGGACCAGCACGTCCGGGCTCCACATCTCCAGCGCGACGAACTGCGAGGCCCCGGCGAAGACCAGGGCGCTCATGCATCCGGCCTCGGCCAGGGTCATGCCCGCCTGCCCGGTGAGCATGCCGTAGACCAGGCCGTAGATGGCCACGCCCAGGGCCACGGGCGCGGCGGCCCCGGCGCCCAGGCGCAGCCCGGCGAGGTCGAAGCCCGGGGCGGCGGGCGGCAGAGTCACGGCACCTCCTGCAGGGCGGCGGAGTCCGCGTCGGGCGGGCAGGCGCCGTCGGGCGTTGCGCAAAGGCGCACGGCGTTGCGCCCGTCGTGCTTGGCGCGGTACATGGCTTGGTCGGCGCAGGCGCACAGCTCGCGCGCGGTGCGGCCGTGCTCCGGGGCCAGGGCCACGCCGATGCTCGACGACACGTGCAGCACGAGCCCGTCCTGCTCGAAGGGCCGGGCCAGGGCGGTGCGGACCTTTTCGGCCACGGCCAGGGCCTGATCCCGCGAGTCCACACCGGGCAGCAGCAGCACGAATTCGTCGCCGCCGATGCGCGCCACGGTGTCCGCCGCGCGCACGCAGCGGCGGATGCGCCGGGCCGCGGCCATGAGCAGCCGGTCGCCCGCGTCGTGGCCGTGGGTGTCGTTCACGGTCTTGAAGCCGTCCAGGTCCAGGAACAGCAGGGCCAGGGGCGGCCCGTCGCCCTCAAGCGTCCGGGCCAGGGCCCGTTCCAGGCGCTCCATGAGCGTGGCCCGGTTGGGCAGGCCCGTCAGCGGGTCGTGCATGGCCTTGTGTTCGATGCGCTCCCGGCTGCGGTGCTGCTCGGTGATGTCGTAGACCGTGCCGATGACGGCGGGGAGGCCTTGATAGAGCACGTTGCCCGCCGTCAGTTCCACCCAGCGCAGGCGGTCGCCGTCGGTGACGATGCGGAACTGGTAGCGCGTGGGCAGGTTCTCGCCCTGCTGGCGGGCTTGGCTGCGCTTGCGGACCATTTCGCGGTCGTCGGGGTGGATGAGCGAAAAAAAATCGCGGCCCAGCAGGGCCTGCTCCGGGCGGCCACTGATCGCGGTCATTCCGGGATTGACCACCACCAGTTCGTCGTTGCGCAGGATGTAGATGCCCACGGAAGTGGTGTCGGCCAGAGTGCGGAAGCGGGCCTCGCTTTCGCCCAGGGCCCGGCTCAGGCTCAGGAGTTCGGCGTGCTGCGCCCCGAGCCTGCGGTTCATGCGTCGCGTCTGCCAGGCCCAGGCGCCGACCACCAGGGCCAGGGCCGCGAGACCCACGAGCACCAGCAGCAGGCGGCGGTAGTTCACCGGTCCGACCACCTCGATGGCCACGTGGTGGTTGACGATTGCGCGGACCTCCTCGGGGCTGATGGTGGCCGCGCCCTTGTCCAGGATGGTGCGCAGCAGGGGCAGCTCGCGGCGCACACCGATGCGCAGATTGTTGGCGTATTCCGGGAACTGCCCGGCAATCTTCAGGTTGAACCAGCCGCCCTTGCGGATGGTCCAGGCGGCCATGGTCAGCGAGCGCAGGGTCATGTCCGCCTTGCGCTCGGAAACCAGCCGCAGGGCTTCGGCCTCCGAGGCCGTATGGATCACGCGCACCCCGGGGTGCCGGGCGAGCAGGCGCTCCTCGACCATGGTGCCCGAGGGCAGGGCCACGGTCGCACCCGCCAGGGAGGACAGGTCGGAGATGAATTCGTGCTCCTCGCGGGTGATGAACACGTTTGGGTCGTTGAAGACCGGGCGCGTGAACAGGAGCCAGGCGTCGCGCCCGGCGGTCTGGTTCAGGAAGGGCAGGATGTCGCAGCGTCCGTCCCGGGATGCGGCGATGCTCTCGTCCCAGTCGCGGGTGGGCACCAGCTCCAGATTTACTCCGGCGCGTTTCGCCACCAGGGCCACGAGGTCCGCGCCGATGCCCCGGTAGTCGCCCTCGGGCGTGATGCGTTCGTAGGGCTCCCAGTCCGGGTCCACGCACATGCGCACCGGGCCGTGGGCCGCCAGAAAGGCCTGCTCCATCGGGGTCAGGGCCACGACCCCGGGCCGGGCCGCGGCCCGGGCGGCTCCGGCCAGGGCCACGGCCGCCAGGGCCGTCAGGAGGAACGGGAATATCCGCCGCAAGGCCGAAGGGGAATGCATTCGCGCGCGTCTCCGAAACATGCTGGGGAAGGGGCGCCCCGCGCGGGGCGTCCGCATTGTGTAGCTCCGGCGGCGCCCTTGCGCAAGCCCGATGCGCGCGCAGCGGTGCCGTCGCGTCCGGGGGGGGGCGCCCGGGCCTTGCCCCCGCCCCGGGATTTGCCTACATTCCTGCGGCATCGCAACCCGCCGCCCCGCGCGGCCAGCAAGGACGCCCATGCCCAACACCGACAGCATCGCCCGGCTGCTCATCTCCTGCCCGGACCGCCCCGGCATCGTCGCGGCGGTGAGCAACTTTCTCTACTCCCACGCGGTGAACATCACCACCCTGGACCAGTATTCCACCGACCCCGAGGGCGGCACGTTCCTCTCGCGCCTGGAGTTTCACACCCCGCACATGGACGTGTCCGGCCCGGCGCTGGAAAAGGCCTTCGCCGAAACCGTGGCCGCGCGGTTCGACATGCGCTGGCACATCAGCTACGCCGCCCGGGTCAAGCGCACGGCCATTCTCGTCTCGCGGCTGGACCACTGCCTGCTGGAGCTCTTGTGGCTGTGGCGGCGCGGCAAGCTGCCCACGGACATCGCCCTGGTGGCCAGCAACCACGACGAGCTGCGCCCGGTGGTCGAGGGCTTCGGCATTCCCTTCCACCACGTGCCCGTGGCGCCGGGTCCCGAGGGCAAGGCCCGGGCCGAGGAGCGCCTGCTGGAACTGACCGAGGGCGTGGACCTCGTCGTCCTTGCGCGCTACATGCAGATTCTTTCCGGGGCCTTCGTGTCCCGCTTTCCCCTGCGCATCATCAACATCCATCATTCCTTCCTGCCCGCCTTCGTGGGCGCCAACCCCTACCAGAAGGCCTACGACAAGGGCGTGAAGCTCATCGGCGCCACGGCGCACTACGTCATCGAGGAACTGGACGCCGGGCCGATCATCGAGCAGGACGTGGCCCGCGTGACCCACCGCCACGACATCGGGGCCCTCAAGGACCTGGGCCGCGACCTGGAACGCCAGATTCTGGCCCGGGCCGTGCGCTGGCACCTGGAGGACCGCATCCTGCTGAACGGCAACAAGACAGTCATCTTCGACTAGGGGCGGCCATGCGCGTGACCTTTCCGGGCGTTGGCGAGGCCTTCGACGAAACCCTGCCCAACACCTGCCTGCTGCTGGAGGCCGGGGAGCGCTCGGCGCTCCTGGACTGCGGCTTCACCGCCGCCCATGCCTTCTGGGCCTGCGCGGGCGCGCCCCTGCGGCTGGACGCGGTGTGGATCTCGCACTTCCACGGCGACCATTTTCTGGGCCTGCCGCTGTTGCTGCTGCGCTTTTGGGAGCAGGGCCGCACGGCGCCGCTGGCCCTGCTGGGGCCTCGGGGCGTGGGCGAGCTGGCCGTGCGGGCCATGGACATGGCCTACCCCGGGTTCCGGGCCCGGCTGCGCTTCGGGCTGGAGGTCCACGAGATGGAGGAGGGCCGGACGGTGGAGGCCGCCGGGTTCGCCTGGGCCTGCGCCCTGGCGGACCACGGCGCGCCGTGCCTGGCCGTGCGCGTTCAGGCCGAGGGGGCGGCGGTGTTCTACTCCGGCGACGGCAAGCCCACGGCGGGCACCCTGGCCCTGGCCCGCGAGGCGGATCTGGTGGCCCACGAGGCCTATGCCCTGGACGCCGAAACCCCCGGCCACGGCACTGTGGCGGGAGCCATCGACTTCACCCGCCGCGCCCGGGCCCGGCGGCTGTGGCTGGTGCACGTGAACCGCGACGTGCGCCGCGAGCGGCGCCGCGAGTTGGAAGCCCTGCTGCGCGATGCGGCGGATGTGGAGGCTTTTTTGCCCGAGCCGGGCGACGCCGTTTCCCTTTAGCTGGCCGCCCGGGATGACGGCCCGCCGAAGGTGTTCAAGATATCCGGGCCCGACGCGCAGCGAAACTGACGCGCCGGGCCCGGATGTTTTTGCGCCGTGGCTCCACCGTTTTGCGCGGCCCGGGAAAAGGGTTTCCCCGGCAGCCCGCCCGCCCGGGCTACTGCTCCCAGGCCTCGGCCACGCGCAGTTCGTTGGTCAGCGGGTTGACCTTGTGCAGGCGGATGAGGAAGCGCTGGCCGGGGTAAATCTTGTCGCCGAGCATCTGGCGCGGGACGCGCACGTACATCTGCTCGCGCGGCAGGGCCAGGGTCACGAGCTGCCCGTCCTCCACGGCCACGGCCTCGAACTGTTCCTTGCGGTTCTGGCGGAAGTACACGAGCTTCCAGTAGCGCGGGCGGAAGCGCTGGATGCGCCCGGCGGCCTCGGTGCGCGCCGTGAGGTGCGGCAGCATGCGCCCCAGTTCCTCGGCCTCCCACAGCGGGGCGCCGTGTTCGAGCACGTGGATCATCTGGGCCATGTTCGCCAGGTCCGCATAGCGGCGCAGGGGCGAGGTCAGGGGCGCGTAGGCCTCGGCGCCGATGGTCGCGTGGCGGCGCGGGGTCAGCTCCTGGCAGGTGGGCGCCATGAGCCGCACCACGCGGTGGGCGTCCTCGGGGCTGGTCCAGACTCCGGCGGCGTCGCCGGGCAGGGTGATGTCCTGGGTGCGGTGGATGAGCGCCACGCCGTGCTCGCGGCCCCAGTCCCCGGCGGCGGAGTTGGCCAGGATCATGAATTCGCTGACGGCGGTCTGGGCCCCGGGGCAGGCCGGGCGCAGGCCGATGTCCACCCGCGTCTGGGCGCCCTGGCCCGTGAGGGTGATGCTCGGGTCGGGCCGGTCCACCACCACGGCGCCGCCCAGGATGCGCCGGGCGCGCAGCTTGAGGCCCAGCTCCACGGCCAGGGCGGGCTGGGAGTCGGGCCCGGCGTCGGCCAGGGCGGCCTCCAGAGCCTCGTAGGTCGTGTTCTCGGCCACGCGGACCCAGGTCAGGCGCGGCTGCATGGCCGTGAGGGCGCCCTCGGCGTCCAGGGCGCAGTCCATGACCAGGGCCGGGCGCGGCTGGCCCCGGTCCAGGCTGTAGAGCCCCAGGCCGTAGGCCTCGGGCAGCATGTGGCTCGTACCCTCGGGCAGGTAGAGGGAGCTTGCGCGCTCGCGCACGGCGCGGTCCAGGGGCGAGCCGAAGTCCCAGGTCAGGGCCGGGCAGGCCAGGGCCAGACGCAGGCGGTAGCCCCCGCCCGGGGTGCGGGTGACGAAAAAGGCGTCGTCGATGTCGCGGGTGGTCGCCGAGTCCACGCTGACGTAGGGCTCGGGCTCGGGCTCGCGGGCCAGGGCCGCCAGCCGCTGGCGCGCGGCGGCGATGTCGTCGGCGAAGGCGTCGCTCCAGGCGTCGCCCCAGGCGTAGCCTTCGGCCAGGAGCTGGGCGTTGAAATGCTCGGGCACCACGCCCCAGGTCTGGGCCAGCAGCAGGGGCAGGTGCGGGTCCTCGGGCAGGCCCTTCTTGAGGGTGGCCCAGATGGCGGCCTCGGGGGTGCCGGTCTCCTCGGCCATGGCCGCCAGGAGCACCGCACGCAGGGCCTGGGCCGTGTCGCCGTCTTCGCTTTCCGGGTCGTTTTGGTCTTGCGCGCCCGGGGCTCCCGTTGCGTCGGGCCCGTCGGGGAACACGGGGGCCGGGCGGCCCTTGACGTGGCAGTCCCACAATTCGCGGAACAGGCTCTGCCCGGCGCCGACCACGCGCTCGCGGCGCTGCTGGGCCTCCAGTTCGGCGGTGCGCGCCTCGACCTTGTCGCGGGGGTGGATGTCGAAATCCGGCGGCTGGAACTTGAAATGCGATTTCTGCTCCAGCATCCGGCGGCCCACGGCGGCCACGCGGTCCGGCCCGGGGTCGTCCCACAGCAGGGAGGCGAACCACTGGGCCGAGGCCCGGGGCACGTCGCCCTGGGCCAGCTCCCACAGCTCGGCGGGGTCCACGCCCGCGGCCAGGGCCTCGCGCTCCTGGTCGTGGCGGGTCAGGATGTCCACGATCTCCTCGCGGCTGTGCTCGCCGGAGTAGACCGGCCCGGCCCAGGGCAGGACGCGCGCGGCGGGCAGCTTGGTCTCGCGGCGGTTGGCCAGCAGCAGGCGGTAGCGCCCGGACTGCTCTGCCAGCACCCAGGCCACGTTGGTCCTGTTGCCGTGCAGGAATTCGACCACGCAGCCGGGGCCGGGATAGCGCACAAGGGAACTCATCGTCTGTATCCGCTCCAATGGCCCCGCGCGGGGCCTTGCTGGCGCACTGCCCGGCTCAGGGGCCGGGGCGCAGGAAAACGTATTCGGCGCAGCCCGTCCAGCCGCGCTGGGGCCGTTGGGCCAGGGGCCGCAGGCCCAGGCGCGCGGCCCGGGCCGCCACCTCCTCCGGGGAGGCGTATTCGTAGGGGTAGCCCCCGATCCAGTCAATCAGATCGTGCCGGAAATCCATGCCCCGGTCGCGGTTGGCCCGGGCCAGAGGCCAGCGGCCCGTGGTCGCCCAGGCGCCCAGCAGCAGCGGCGGGGTCAGGGTCCATTCCATGGCCCGGCGCCCCGGGCCGGGCAGGGCGTTGTACAGCCGTTTGACGCCCTGCCACAGCGGGCTGGTCCAGTGCCGGGCATACAGGGCCAGGGCCAGCACGCCGCCCGGCGCCGTCAGGCCCGCCGCGGCCTCCACCGCGCGCCACATGGCCCCGGTGTGGTGCAGCGAGCCCCAGGCGTAGACCACCCCGGCGGGAGCGAGCGCGGCGGTGAAGGCCGGGTCGAGGATGGAGCCGCGCACGAAGCGCACGCGCCCGGCGTGCCCGGGCAGCAGGCGTTCCAGGTTGTCCCGGCTGGTGCGCACGGCTTCGGGGTCGAGGTCGAAGCCCAGCACTTCGGCGGCGCCCAGCCCGGCGGCGGCCAGGGAAAACAGCCCCGATCCGCAGCCCACGTCCACGAAGCGCGCGCCCCGGATGCGCCCGGGGCCCAGCAGGGCCGCGAGGGACAGACGCGCCGCCTCCAGGGCCCGGGGGTCCAGGCTCTGGCGGGAGAAGGAGCGCCAGTTGGCGCCGAACTCGAAGCGCGGGCCCGGGGCGGGCTCGCCCGCCGGGCCGGGGGGGCCAGGGGTCATGGCCGCTCCTGCCGGGTTGTGGCCGCTGGCGCCGCCCGGCGGGGGCGGCGCGCGCCGCCTAGTGCCTGAACGAACGCTGGCCCGTGAAGACCATGGCCACCTGGGGCGCGGCCTGGTTCACGGCCTGGATGATCTCCCAGTCGCGGATGGAGCCGCCGGGCTGGGCGATGGCCGTGACGCCCTGCTCCAGGGCCACGTCCACCCCGTCGCGGAAGGGGAAGAAACCGTCGGAAACCAGCACGCTGCCGGGCAGCCCGCCGCGCGCCGCACGGGTGCGCGCCTGGATGTCCTCCAGCTTGGCGGCCAGGGCCGGGTCGCTTCCGGCCTTGAGCTTCAGCTCGTACAGGCTCATGCCTTGCTCTTGGGAGGCCAGCAGGTCGGCGTATTTGGTGTAGGCCTTGTGGATGGTCAGTTCCACGCAGCCCACGCGGTCCTGCTCGCCGGTGCCGATGGCCACGGTGGCGCCGTCGCGGACGAAGATCACGGAGTTGGAGGTCACCCCGGCCTCCACGGCCCAGGCGAAGAGCAGGTCGTCGGCCTCCTGGGCGGTGGGCTTGCGGGCGGTGTAGACCGAGCCGTCCTTTTCCGCGCTGGCGGGCAGAAAGTCGGCGGCGGACAGGATACGGTTGCGGAAGGAGAATTGCAGCACCAGCCCGCCGTCGGCGAGGCTCTTGATGTCCAGGAAGGGCTGGCCCGCCAGGGTGCCCAGGTCCGCCAGCCCCGGGATGCGCAGGATGCGCAGGTTCTTGCGCTGGCGCAGCAGGGTGAGCGCCGCCTCGCTGAAGTCCGGCGCGGCGACGACCTCGAAATAGGAGCTGTTGATCAGGGCGGCGGCGGCCTCGTCCAGGGGCCGGTTGACCACCACCGTGCCGCCGAAGGCCGCGATGCGGTCGGCAAGGAAGGCGCGCTCCAGGGCCGTGGCCAGGCCCTCGTCGGTCCAGGCGGCGCCGCTGGGGTTGTTGTGCTTGAGGATCACGGCGGCGGGCTTGGCCGTCAGGTATTGCAGGATGTTCAGCCCGTTATCCACGTCGGTGAGGTTGATCTTGCCGGGGTGCTTGCCCGCCTGGAGCATGTGCTCCTCGGTCAGGGCGCTGACGAGCCCCTGCCCCGGGCCGCGGAAGGTCACGCCGTCCAGGGTCAGGCCGCCGCCCACCAGCTCGAAGAGCGCGGCGGGCTGGTCGGGGTTCTCGCCGTAGCGCAGGCCGCGCCGCTCGCCGTCGATGGTCCAGCCCCGCTTGCGCAGGACCAGTTCCTGGTCGCCCAGGCGCAGGGTCAGGTCGTCGGGAAAGGGGTCGCCCTGGATGGTGCGGTACATGGCCTTCAGGTCGCTCATGGCTGTTCTCCTCGATTTACGTGCTGAGGAAGTGCTGATAGCATAGCGGGGCCCGCTGGGCAATGAAGGGCCCGGCGCGCGGGCCGGTCGCCGTCGCGCCGCCCCGGTCCGCAACAAGGAGATCCACGTGGAAAAGGCTCTGGAGAAACTGGCCCGCCAGCTCATGGGCTACGACGAGGCGTCGCTGGCCTCGCTGTGGGAGAAGTACGCGGCCCGGGTGGAGCATTTCGAACCCACCCGCAGGTGGGAGGAGGCGGCCCTGGTCTTCGGCATGATCCAGGCCATGCGCTGGAAGAACCAGTTGTTCAATTTCCACTGGAAGCAGTCGTCCGAGGGCCTGGGCGCCCCGGGGCTTTCCCCGCACGGCCCGGAGCTGGTCTCGCGCCCGCCCATGCCGCGCAAGGAGCCGCCGCCCGCCAGGACGGCGCGCATCCTGCCCTTCCGGGACCCGGGAGCCCCGGAAAACGACGACTAGCCCCGGCGGCCATGCCGCAAAACGCCGACGGCCCCTTCCCGCAAGGAAAAGGGGCCGTCGGCGTTTTGCGGCGGGGCGCGGGGCTACCGGACGGTGGCCACGTCCGGCCCGGCGGGGCCGGGAGCGGCCGCGGGAGCCGCCGCCAGCCGGGCCCTGGCCGTTTCGCCCTCGGGGCCGTCGTACACCGCCGCGAGCATCTGGGCCTCGGGGCGGTCCAGCTCGCGCAGGCCGTGCAGGATGTAGTGGTAGTAGCGGATGTTCTCCACGAAGGCCACGGCCTCGAAGCCGCGCGTGTAGCCGTGCCTGGCGTCCTTGTACCAGCGCTCCCAGGCCAGCTTGGGGAAGGCGTCCTTGAGCTCGCGCCACGAGGTGCCCGCGCCGCCCAGGCGCCGGGCCAGGGCCACGGCGTCGTTCAGGTGCCCGGGGCCCTGGTTGTAGGCCGCCAGGGCGAAGAGCCAACGGGTGTCGTCGTCCAGGCCGGGGTCGTCCTGGGCGTCGTGGAGCATGCGCAGGTAGCGCGCGCCGCCCAGGATGCTCTGGCGCGGGTCGTTGCGGTCCACGCCCAGCAGCCGGGCGGTGTCGGCGGTGAGCTGCATCATCCCGCGCACCCCGGTTTTGGACACCGCTCCGGGGTCGAAGCGCGACTCCTGGTAGAGCACGGCCACCAGCAGCAGGGGGTCGATGCCGTTTTCGGCGGCGGCCCGGGCGATGGTCGCGCCGTAGCGCGGCAGGCGGGTGCCCACGGTGCGCAGCAGGTGCGCCAGCTCGAAGGGGTCGGCCTCTTCGGGCAAAAAGCCGAAATACTTGTCGTAGAGGTCGGCCAGGGCCGGGCTCTTGTCCATGCGCTCCCAGAAGGCCGCCAGCGACTCGGCCACGGGCCGCTCCCGGGCGTCCCAGTACCAGCGGTAGGCGATGGACGCGGGCAGGGTCCGCGAGGTACGGATGCGGTGGTAGAAGGGCTGCCACATCCGGAAGCGGCCTTCGTCCACCAGGGCGAAGCGGGCCTCGTTGCCGTCCAGGGTGTCCAGCAGGGGCACGATGTCCAGCCCGTCGCCGACCACGGCGCTGGGCGCGCAGTCCAGGGCCTTGCCCTGGTCGCGCAGGGCCGCGCGCAGGTCGGCGTTGGCGCTGACCAGGATGGGCTGCTCGCACAGCTCGCAGTCGGTGCGCACGCCGAAGCGGCGGTCGTTGTGCACGATGACGGGCTTGAAGCTGGCGTAGGCCGGGCCGGCGGCCACGCTGGCCGCCAGGGCCTTGGGCGGGGTGGAACCCAGGGCGATGACCACGTCGGCCTCGCCGCGCTCCAGCATGGCCCAGGCCTCGTTCCAGGATTTGGGGGTCAGGCGCTTCCAGGCCAGGCCGTTTTCGCGGCAGTAGGCGTCGAGCAGCTCCTGCTCGAAGCCCCGGCCCAGGTGGGCGGGGGCGCCCTGCATCCATTCGTGGCCGGGTACGGCCACGCGCAGCACCGCGTGCGGCCGGTAGCCGGTCTCGCTCCAATGCATGGCGTAGACCAGCTCCATCAGCAGCAGCAGCGCCATGGCCAGGAGCACCAGCTCTCCGGCCCGGGGGCGTGTTGGTATATTGACTTGCATGATCGTCTTGGACGGCGGCGAAGCAAGATGCTTGCCACTCGGGTCCGGCACGGTCTTTTGACAGTGATGAAAGACTGTTGACTTTGCCGGAAGCGTTATTTAGACAAGGATGCCTTTTGCCGCGCTCTGCGCGGGCGGCGGCAAACGGGGAAAGAGGTTCTGACAGAAGGAGAGCGAAATGTCAAACACCGTGGTCATGGGCGCCCAGTGGGGCGACGAGGGCAAGGGCAAGATCGTGGATCTTCTCACCGAAGAGGCCGAGATCATTGTCCGTTTCCAGGGCGGGAACAACGCCGGGCATACCCTCGTCGTGGACGGTGAGCAGGTCATCCTGCACCTGATCCCCTCGGGCATCCTGCACGGCTCCAAGCGCTGCCTGGTGGGCAACGGCGTGGTTCTGGATCCGGCGGTCTTCCTTCAGGAGGTGGACAAGCTGGCGGCCCGGGGCGTGGACGTGAGCCCGGGGCGGCTTGTCGTCAGCGCCAAGACCCACGTCATCATGCCCTACCACCGCCTGCTGGACACGGCCCGCGAGACCTACAAGGCCAGCGGCGACAAGATCGGCACCACCGGGCGCGGCATCGGCCCCTGCTACGAGGACAAGATGGCCCGCATCGGCATCCGCGCCGCGGACCTGGCCGACCCGGAGCTGCTGCGGGCCAAGATCGCCCGGGCCCTGGTGGAGAAGAACGCCCTGCTGGCCGGGCTCTACGGCCAGCCCGCCCTGGACGCCGAGGCCGTGTTCCGCGAGGTGCTGCCCGTGGCCGGGCGCATGGCGCCGTATGTGGGCGACGTGGCCGGGATCATCGGCGAAGCCACGGCCGCCGGGCGCAACGTGCTTTTCGAGGGCGCCCAGGGCACGCACCTGGACATCGACCACGGCACCTACCCCTTCGTGACCTCCTCCAACACCGTGTCGGGCAACGCGGCGGCGGGCAGCGGCTGCGGCCCCGGCGCCCTGACCCGCGTGGTGGCCGTGGTCAAGGCCTACACCACCCGCGTGGGCTCCGGGCCCTTCCCCACCGAGCTGGACGACGCCGCCGGGCAGCACATGCAGCGCGTGGGCGCCGAGTTCGGCGCCACAACCGGGCGCAAGCGCCGTTGCGGCTGGCTGGACCTGACCCTGCTGCGCGAGTCCGTGCGCCTGAACGGCCCCACGGACATCGCCCTGACCAAGCTCGACGTGCTGGGCGGCCTGGATGAGCTCAAGCTCTGCACGGCCTACCGCTACAAGGGCGAACTGCGCGACTATCCGCCCCTGGAGGAGAACTCCATGGCCCTGGTGGAGCCGGTCTACGAGACCGTGCCCGGCTGGAGCGAGGACATCAGCGCCTGCCGCACCTTCGCCGACCTGCCGGAAAACTGCCGCCGCTACGTGCGGCGCATCGAGGCCGTGCTCGGCGTGCGCTGCTCCCTGGTTTCCGTGGGGCCCGACCGCAGACAGACCATCATCCGGGCCTAGGCCCGGACGGCGCGGCGACAGGAAACCCGGCTTCGGCCGGGTTTTTTGTTGCCCGGCGGGCCCGGGCGCGGGAGCGGGGCCGGGAGGTTTGTCCTGGCGCCGCGGGCCGCCATAGGGGCGAACACTGCCTGGCAGGGGGGCATGGTTCTTGCTTGAAGCCACCGTGCCCTCCGGGGGGGCGGAGTTTTCCTCCTGCCCCCGGGGGGCACCGGGGTGCCGAAATTTTGTATTCCGGGCACCTGCGGCACCTGCTATCATGCCCCAGGCGGCCAGGACGGCCGTCGGCCCGCCCCGGGCGGGACATCCAGGAAGGACACGGCGAGGAATGGACGGACCCGGAAGCGCATACCCCACCCGCGTCATCGAGCCCCGCTCGGGCTGGCTGGACCTCGACCTGCGCGAGCTGTGGGCCGCGCGCGATCTCGTGGCGCTTTTCGTGCGCCGCAACGTCCTTGCGCAGTACAAGCAGACCGCCCTGGGGCCGCTGTGGTTCGTGCTCCAGCCGTTGCTGACCACCCTGGTCTTCACCGTGGTTTTCGGGCAGGTGGCCCGGCTGCCCACCGACGGGCTGCCCCAGGTGCTGTTCTACCTGTGCGGGGTCGTGGCCTGGCGCTTCTTCGCCGACGGCCTGACCTCGGTGTCCTCGTGCCTGCGGGCCAACGCCAACCTTTTCGGCAAGGTCTACTTTCCGCGACTGGCCGTGCCCCTGGCCGTGGTGCTTACCGGCGCGGTGACCTTCGCCGTGCAGTTCGCCATCTTCCTGGCCCTGCTGGGCTGGTTCCTGTGGGCGGGCGCCCCGGCGGCGCCGAATCTCTGGGCGCTGCTGACCCCGGTGCTGCTGGCGCTCATGGCCGCCCTGGCCCTGGGCCTGGGGCTGCTGGTGGCCGCGCTCACGGTGCGCTACCGCGACCTGGGCTTCGTGGTCGGCTTCGGCGTGCAGTTGCTGCTGTTCGCCAGCCCGGTGATCTATCCCCTGTCCCTGGTGCCCGAGGCGTACCGCGCCCTGGCCCTGGCCAACCCCATGGCCGCCATCCTCGAGGCCCTGCGCTACGGGTTCCTGGGCCAGGGGCTGGCCCCGGGCCCGGCCCTGGCCGTGGCCGGTGCCGCCTGCCTGGGCGTTTTGCTGCTGGGCCTCGCGGTGTTTTCACGGGTGGAGAAGAACTTCATGGACACGGTGTAGGGGCGGGCATGGACCTCGGCGCAACGGCCATCGACGTGCGCGGGATTTCCAAGCGCTACGAACTGGGCGGCATCGGCCCGGCGCGCCTGTGGCGCGGCCTGGGGCGGCGCTGGCCCTGGCTGGCCCGGGGCGCGCGGCCCGAAACCATCTTGCCCGACGGCACGCGCACCGCCGAGGACCATTTCTGGGCCCTGCGCGACGTGGGCTTCCAGGTGCCCGCCGGGCAGATCGTGGGCATCATCGGCAAGAACGGCTCGGGCAAGTCCACCCTGCTCAAGATTTTGACGCGCATCACCACGCCCACCGAGGGCCGGGCCCTGCTGCGCGGGCGCGTGGCCAGCATGCTCGAGGTCGGCACGGGCTTCCACCCCGACCTCACCGGCCGCGAGAACATCTTCCTGAATGGCGCCATCCTGGGCATGACCCGCCGCGAGGTGGCCCAGCGCTTCGAGGCCATCGTGGCCTTCGCCGAGCTGGAGCGTTTCGTGGACACGCCGGTCAAGCGCTACTCCTCGGGCATGTACGTGCGTCTGGCCTTTGCCGTGGCCGCGCACCTGGAACCGGAAATCCTGCTCGTGGACGAGGTGCTGGCCGTGGGCGACGCGGACTTCCAGCGCAAGTGTCTGGACCGCATGGGCGGGGTGGCCCGCAGCGGGCGGACCATCCTGTTCGTGAGCCACAACATGGCCGCTGTGCGCAAACTGTGCGACCGGGTCGTGGTGCTGCGCGCGGGGCGCGTGGCCTTCGACGGCCCCGTGGACCAGGGCGTGGGCATCTACCTGGAGCACAACCCCAGCGAGGCCGCCGCGCTCTCGGGCGAGGAACTGGCCCGGCGGTTGCATCGCGGGGTGGACAGGGAGATCACCATGCAGTGTCTGGAACTTGCCGTGCTGGGTGCCGACGGCGCCCCGCGCAGGGCCTTTTCCTCCGCCGAGCCGGTGCGGGTGCGCGTGCGTTTCCGCGTGCTGGCGCGTACCCCGGGGGCCAACGTGGTCGTGCTGCTCTCCGACGAGGGCGGCGAGACGCTGTTGCGCGCCGAGCGCCTGGACGACCCGGCCGCCGCCCCGGTCCTCGAGCCCGGGGACTACGAGTCCGTCATGACCTTGCCGCCCGACCTGTTCGCCGAGCGCCGCTTTTTCGTCACCGTGAATCTGCAACGCTTCACCGTGCAGCACGACGTGTACCGCCGGGCCCTGTCCTTCGACGTGCATTTCCCCGGGCACTCCATCACCGGCTCCACGGACCAGAGCCGCCGCGGCGCGCCCCTGCGTCCGCTGCTGCCCTGGAGCACCGTGGCCCTGGCCCCGGAGGTGCGGCTATGAGCATTCTCGTCACCGGCGCCACGGGCTTCATCGGCCGGGCCGTGCTGCGTGTGTTGCGCGCCCGGGGGCTGGACCACGCCGTCTTCGAGGGCGACGTGCGCGACCGGGGGGACTTTCTGAACGCCCCGGCCTGCGACGCCCTGATCCATCTGGCCGGGCTGACGCGCACCGACGGCAGCTACGAGGCCCAGCGGCGGCTCATGGATGTCAACGTCACCGGCACCCTGCACGCCCTGGACCACGCCCGGCGCCACGGCGCGCATTTCGTCTTCGCCGGGTCGTGCAATTACGGCCGGGCCCGGGTCATTCCCATCCCCGAGAGCGAGCCGACCACGGCGGCCAACCCCTACGCCCTGTCCAAGTCCGTCTGCGAACAGGCCATCGGCGCCTGGACGCGCCACTTCGGGCTGGCCTCGGCCACGGTGCTGCGCATCTTCAATCCCTACGGCCCCAGCCAGCCCGCGGGCTTCCTGGTCGCCGACCTGGTGGACAAGATCCGCGCGGGAGCGGTGGCGGTCTACAACCGCGCGGCGGTGCGCGACTTCATTTTCGTGGACGATCTGGCCGAACTGATCGTGCGCGCGGCCCTGGCCCCGGCGCCGGGGGTGGCCGTGGTCAACGCGGGCACGGGCCGGGGCCACAGCGTGGGCGAGGTGGTGGACACCATGCTCGACCTGCTGGGGCTGGACCTGCCGGTTCACGACCAGGGGCGGCCCGAGGTCATCCCCGAGAGCGTGGCCGACGTGCGCACCGCCGCCGCCCTGTTCGGCTGGCGCGCCGAAACCGGCCTGCGCCCCGGGTTGGCCCGTGTGCTGGAAGGCCGGGGGCTGCTGGCTCCGGGCGCCGGGGAGGAATTGCCATGAACGTGCTCGCCGTGGGCGCGCATTTCGACGACCTGGAACTGGGCTGCGGGGGCACCCTGGCCCGCCATGTCCTGGCCGGGGACCGGGTGACCATGCTCGTGGCCACGGATTCGGCCTTCGCCGACCCCCAGGGCCGCCCCGTGCGCGACGCGGCCACGGCCCTGGCCGAGGGCCGGGCCGCCGCCGCCGTCATCGGCGCCGAACTGGTCTGCCTCGGCCTGCCCGCCCTGGCCCTGGCCGAGGACGACACCCTGTGCGCCGCCATCCTGCGCGAGGTGGAAGCCCGGGGCATCGACACCCTCTACGGCCATTGGGAGCACGACCTGCACCGCGACCACCGCCGCACGGCCCGGGCCACGCTCATGGCCGGGCGTCATGTGCCGCGCCATCTGACCTTCCGCAGCAACTGGTACGACACGGGCCGACCGTTCCACGGCACGGTCTACCGCGACATTTCCGACGTGTTCGAGATCAAGCGCCAGGCCATCCTGGCCCACGAGTCCGAGATGGGCCGCGTGGGCGAGCGCTGGATCGGGTATTTCACCAACCAGAACGCCAACGACGGGCGCCGGGTGGGCGTGGCCTACGCCGAATGCTTCGAGCCCGTGCGCTGCCTGCTGCCCTGGGGCGCCTAAAGCCATGCCGACCCGCCGCAATCCCTTTCAGGACGCCTACGACCTGTGCAACCGCCAGGACGCGCAGGCCAAGCGCCGCGAGCTGCCGCCCGTGCCGCGCTACATGGACGTGGAGCTGACCAACCACTGCAACTTCTCCTGCTTTTTCTGTCCCACGGGCACCGGCCAGCAGCGCCGGGCCCGGGGCTTCATGTCCGAAGAGGTTTTCGCCCGGCTGCTGGAGCAGGCCGCGCGCCATGCCATGCCCCTGCGCTTCATCCGCTGGGGCGAGCCGACCCTGCACCCGCGCTGGCGGGAATACCTGCGCCGGGCCAAGGAGGCCGGGCTGCTCGTCCACCTGACCACCAACGGCAGCCGCCTGGACGAGGACGCCCTGCGCGATCTGGTGGATATGGGCCTGGACAGCATCAAGTTTTCCTTCCAGGGCGTGGACGAGGCCGGATACCGCGAGATGCGCGGGCGTAATTTCTTCGAGGACCTGCTGGGCCGCGTGGCCCGGCTGCACGCCTTGCGCGGCGAGGCCCCGGGGCCGTACATCCATGTCTCCACCACCGTCACCGCCGAGGGCGCCGAGGCCATCGCGGCCTTCCGCGGGCGCGTGCGGCCCGTGAGCGATTCGCATCAGGTCGGCCGTACGGTGCTGGAGCATATCGACCCCGGCAAGGTCGCCCTGGACGAGGCCGGCCGCGAGACCCTGCGCCGCCTCAAGGCCGCCGAGAGCGTGGTCAAGGTCCACGCCGTGTGCCCCCAGGTTTTCGACGTGCTGTCCGTGAACTGGGACGGCAAGATCAGCGCCTGCTGCCGCGACTACGACGAGTTCATGATCGTCGGCGACCTGCTGCGCGAGGAGCTGGCGGTCGTCTGGACCGGGCGGCGCCTGGAGGCCTACCGTGCGATACTGGCCGAAATGGGCCACGACAAGCTGCCCCTGTGCCGGACCTGCTACGACATGAACCAGTTGCGCCTGCCCGGAGTGCAGGGGCTGTAGCGGAGGCAAGCCGATGTATTGCAGAATGAACCGCGGCGTGTACATGCGGGCCAACGGCGAGCTGGCCTGCTACTGCGGCCCCGGCGAGGAAGTCGTTCTGGGCCGGATGCCCGTGGACGGGCGGGCCTTCGATTTCGTACCCGACTTCTACCGCAACGCGGGGCACGCCCGCGTGCGCGAGGCCATGGCCTCGGGGTTGCCGCCGCACCCCGGCGTGTGCCTGAAGTGCATCTACTTCGAGCCGCTGCTGCCTCCGCGCCTGGAGGCCCTGGACAGCGAGATCGAATGGATGCACCTGGAGGCGACCTCCAACTGCAACCTGGACTGCCGCTTCTGCATCCCCCGGGCCGAGCGGGCCACCTTCCGCACCCCGCCGCATTTTCTGCCTTTCGGGGTCTACGCGTCGGTGCTGGACTCCATCGCCCGCGCGGGCATGAGCGTGCGCTGGATGTATTTCAGCGGGCGCGGCGAGCCCACCCTGCACCCCCGGCTGTGGGAGATGGTCGCCCTGGCCAAAAAGCGCCTGGGTACGGATTTCCTGGTCAACACCAACGGCAACGCGCGCTACGACGACGCCATCGTGGACAGCGGGCTGGACAAGATCAAGATCGCCATCGACGGGGTGGACCAGCAGGCCTACGCGCACTACCGGCGTGGCGGGCGGCTGGACAACCTCCTGGCCCTGACCCGGGGCATCGCCGCCCGCCGGGCGGCCACGGGCGCGACCTCCCCGCGCATCATCTGGCAATACATCCTCTTCGCCCACAACGACAGCCCGCGCGAGCTGGAAACCATCCAGCGCATGGCGCTGGACCTGGGTGTGGACGAGGTGCTCTTCAAGTCCACCTTCAGCGCGGACCTGTCCACCTTCCCCCTGGCGGACATTCCCCGCGTGCATCCCGGCATGCGCACCCTGGACCTCATCGCCATGGTCAGCCCGGATCTGGACGACCTGGACCGCCGCCTGGCCGGGGCCCGGGCCGAGGCCGACCCCGTGCGGCGCCTGGAATCGCTGCTGCATGTGGCCAAGTCCGTGTTCCGCGCGTTCATTCTGGGTATTGAGCGCAAGCAGCTTTACAACGCCTTCGGCGGCGGCGGCGACGTGGCCATGATGACGGCCATGGCCCGGCGCCACCCCGAGGAATACGGCCCGCTGCTCGAGCGCCTGGGCCCGTGCCTGGAGGCCGTGGCGGGCGCCTGCCACGAGGCGGGGCGCCCCGGGGCCGCCCGCTGGTATGAGGACTTCCTGGCCACCCTGGCCGCCAAGGAGGCCGCGCGGCCATGATGCGCATCAACTTCAACTATTTCGTGGTTTCCAAACCCCTGGACAACCTGCGCTATTTCCTGCGCCGGGGCCACACCGCCCGCCTGCTGTGGGACCGCTTCAAGTGGTACTGGTTCCCCCGGCTGGGCGTGGTGCCGCGCTTTCCGCTCACTGTGGACCTGGAGGCCTCCCTGTCCTGCCAGCTCCAGTGCCCCATGTGCACCCGGGCCCAATCCGACGTGTTCGCGGCGGGCGGGAACATGGACTTCGACCTGTTCCGCAAGGTGGTCGACGAGTGCGCGGCCAACGGGGTGTTCTCCCTCAAGCTCTCCTGGCGCGGCGAGCCGACCCTGAACCCCCGCCTGCCCGACATGGTGCGCTACGCCAAGGCCCGGGGCATCCCCGACGTGGCCTTTCTGACCAACGGCGGGCTGATGACCCCCGAGCTGACCCGGGCCCTGGTGGACGCCGGGCTGGACTGGATTTCCTTTTCCATCGACGGCCTGGGGCAGGACTACGAGCGCATCCGCAAACCCATCACCTTTGCCTGGATCGAGGGCGTGGTGAAGGGCCTGCACGACCTGAAGCGCCGCGAGGGCCGGGTCAAACCCCTGGTGCGCATCCAGACCATTTCCGGCTGCATCGGGCGCAACCCGGAGTATTTCGGCTTCTGGGAGCCCTGGGTGGACCGCATTTCGGTCATCGCCGAGCAGCACCGCGAAGACCCCGGCCTCATCCGCCACGACCCGGACTACGTGTGCGCCTCGCCCTTCCAGCGCGTGTTCGTGACCTGGAACGGCGACGTGGTGCCCTGCCATGGCGACTATTTCCTGCACAACCGCATGGGCAACGTGGAGGAACGGAGCCTGGCGGCCATCTGGAACAGCGCGCGGTTCCGCGAGTTCCGCGCGGCCATGCGCGCGCGGCGGCGGCTGGACTACGAGGCCTGCCGCCTGTGCCCCGACGGCGGGCAGTTCGTCGGCGACACCCTCAAGGTCGGCGGGCGCACGGTGTCGGTGATCCGTTTCCTGGAACAAGACGACGTACAGGGCCGCGCGGCCCGGGGAGAGGCCGATGCGGACCGTCAGGATGGGTGAACGCGAAATCGGCCCCGGGCAGCCGCCGCTGTTCGTGGCCGAGCTGGGCATCTGCCACCGGGGGCGGCTGGACGTGGCGCTGGACAACGCCCGCGCCGCCGCCGAGGCCGGGGCCGGATGCATCAAGACCGAGCTGTTCCACGAGTCCGAAGTCCGCGACCCGTCGGCCACCAAGACCTTCACCACCCGCTCGGGCCGCCACGAGGTGCCCCTGCTGGAGCACATGCGCCGCTACCAGCTCACCCTGGAGGAACACCACAAGGTCAAGCTGCTGGCCGACGAACTGGGCCTGCCCTTCATGGCCACGGCGCATACCCGCGAGCGCGTGGATTTTCTGGTGGCCATCGGCGCCTGTGCGGTGAAGATCGCCTCGCCGGACATCGTGCACTATCCGCTCATCCGCTACGCGGCGGCCTCGGGGCTGGCGCTGTTTCTGGACACGGGCGGCGCCTGGCGGCACGAGGTGGAAATGGCCGTGAAGGCCGCGCGCGACGCGGGCTGCCGCCAGCTTGTGGTCAACCACAACCCCGACGGGCACCCCGCACCCGCCACCGGGCACAATTTGCGCGCCATCGCCCGCTATCAGGAGCTTCTGGGCTGCCCCGTGGGCCTGTCGGACCATTGCGACGGCTACGACATGGCCTTCGCCGCCGTGGTGGCCGGGGCCCACGTCGTGGAGAAGCCCGTGTCCGAAGACCGCTTCATCGACGAGTGCGAACACCTTTGGGCCGTGAGCCGTGACGACCTGCCCGCCTTCGTGGCTTCCCTGGGCCGGGCCTGGGAGGCCCTTGGCCGGCCCGAGCGGCCCATGGGCCCGGGCCTGCGGCCCGCGTCGCCCCACCGGGTGGCCCTGGTGGCCCGGCGCGACCTGGCCCCCGGCGAACCCATTACCTGGGACAACGTGACCTTCGGCAAGCCGCGCCTGGGCATCGGCGTGGAGCTTTGGGACGAACTGGAGGGCCGCCCCCTGGGCCGCGCCGTGCGCGCGGGGGCCTTCATCCGCTTCGAGGATTTGTGATGCCCGCCGCCTGCGCCGCGTCCTCCTCCCCGCTCTCTGCTCAGGGCGGCCCCTGCGCCGCCGGTGCAGGCTTCGCGGGTGCCGAGGGGCTGGCGGCCCTGGCCGCAGCCTTCGGGCTGCCCGGGTCCATCGGGCCCTGGCGGCCCCTGGGGCCGGACCTGCTGGCGGCGGAGCACGGCGGGCGGACCCTGCTGGCCAAGCGCCACCGCATGCTGACCCCGGAGCGGGCCCCGCTGCTGGAGGCCGTGCTCGGCGCGGCCCGGGCCGCCGGGGTCGCCCCGGTCATGCTGCCCGCGCGCGGCGGGGCCCTGGTCCTGGCCGGGGCGGACGGCTGGTACGGGCTCATGGAGCAGGCCCCGGGCGAGGTACCCGAGGCCGGGCAGGGGCTTGGCCGCGCGGCCCGGGCCGTGGCCCGGCTGCACCTGGCCCTGGCCCGGGTGCCGGGCCGGGCGGCCTGCCCCCGGGCCGTGGCTCCGCAGGCCGCCGCCGGGCTGCTGGCCCGCGCCGGGCTGGACGAACTGGCCCGGGCCGTGGCGCCTGTGGCCGCCGCCGCCCAGGCCCTGCCCGGGCAACTGGTCCACCGCGACCTGCACCAGGGCAATTTCCTGCTCGGGCCGCAAGGGGCGCTGGTGCTCGACTACGACTCCTTCGCCAGCGGGCCCCGGGTGGCCGACGCGCTGTTCGCGGCCCTGCGCCTGTCGGGCGGCGACGCGGCGGGCATGGGCCGGTTCATGGCCGTCTATGGAGCCCTGGCGCCCCCGGCCCCCGTGGAGGACGCGGCGGGGCTGGCGGCCCTGGCCTGGGACGTGCTGGCCAAGCTGGCCTTCGTGCTGCGTGAGCGCGAGGCCGGAAACGGCTACTACGAAAAGGATTTTCAGAAATACATCGGCCTTGCCCGCCGGGCGCTGGAACTGGAGCGCGCGTTCCCCGGCGGGGTGCGGGCCCTGGGGGGCGGGCGGTGAGGCGCTTTGGCATCGTGGTCGCCCGCAAGGGCTCCTCGCGGCTGGCGGGCAAGAATCGCCAGGACCTGTACGGCAGGCCCCTGTACCGCTGGACCGTGGACGCGGCTCTGGCCACGGGCCTGTTTGATCCGTTGCTGGTCAGCACCGATGACCCGCTGATCCTGGAGCAGTGCGCCGGGATGCCGGGCGTGCTGGCCGAAGCCCGGCCCGAGGCCCTGTGCAGCGCGACGGCCACGGCCCTGGACGTGCTGGCCTGGGCCCTGCCCCGGCTGGCCGAACGCTTCGGCCCCGCCGCCGTTTTCTGCCTGCTGCAACCGACCAGCCCCTTCCGGGGCGCGGCGGACATCCGCCGGGTCGTGGCCGCCCTGGACGAGCCGGGGCTGGATTTCGCCGTGGGCGTGGCGCCCTTCGCCTCGCCGCCGTTCTTCGCCCTGGCCCTGGGCGGGGAGGGCGCGGGGAGTGAAGGCGGCCCGGGCCTGCGGCCCGTCCACGAGGGCGCCCTGACCCGCGTGACCCGCACCCAGGACGTGCCCGCCCTGTTCCACCCGGCGGGGGGCATCTTCGCCGGGCGGCCCGAGGCCTTCCTGCGCCAGGGGCATTTCTACGGCCCGGCCAGCCGGGGCGTGGTCATGGATCATTTCGCCGCCTGGGACATCAACACCCCCGAGGACATGGACTTCGCCCGGGCCCTGGCCCCGGCGGCCCTGGCCCGGGTCGGGGGGGAGGCATGAGCGGACTCGCCGCCCTGGGCGTGGTCCAGTGCCGCATGGCCTCCACGCGGCTGCCGGGCAAGGCCCTGGCCGATCTGGACGGTCGGCCGGTGCTGGAATGGGCGCTGCGCCGGGCCCAGGCCTGCCGGGCGCTGGACCGCGTGGTCCTGGCCACGACCACCGGCCCCGAGGACGACCCCGTGGCCGCCCTGGGCCGGGCCCTGGGCCTGCCCGTGGTGCGCGGCGAGGCCGACAACGTGCTGGCGCGCTTTGCCGCCGTGCTGGCCGCGCACCCCGCGCGCTGCGTGGTGCGCATCACGGCGGACAATCCCTTCACGGACCCGGCCTCGGTGGAGCGCGTGGTTCGCCGTTTCCTGGCCGCCGGGCTGGACTATTGCTACGCCGCGCGCATCCCCTACGGCGCGGGGGCCGACGCCTTTCCCGGGGAGTTGCTGGCCGGGCTGCACCGCCACACGGCGGACCCGCGCCACCGCGAGCACATCAACACCTGGTTTCTGGACAACCACCTGGGCCTGCGCATCGGTTGCGTGGACCCGCCGCCGGGCTGCGAGCGCCCGGACGCGCGCCTGACCGTGGACACCGCCCGGGACCTGGAACGCGCCCGGGCCCTGGCCGCGCGCCTGAACCCCGACCCGGAGGCCCGCCTGGGCGCCGGGCTGGCCGAACTCATCGACGCTTACGACCGCCTGCGGGCAGAGGAGTGATTCCATGGCTTTCAACAAGACGTTTTCCATCGGTTCGCGGCTGGTGGGCGAGGGCTGCCCCGCCTACCTCATCGCCGAGATCGGGCGCAACCACAACGCGGACATGGACCTCGCCCGGCGGATGATCGACGCCGCCGCCCAGGCCGGGGCCGACGCCGTGAAGTTCCAGTCCTTCACCGCCCGCGAGTTGCTCATCCGCGAGCTGCCCAGCGCGACGCACATCCGCGAGACCTCCGGCGGGGCCAAGTCGGCCTACGAGTCCACCGAGGAGGTGGAGCTGCGCCCCGAGAACCACGCCCTGCTGCGCGACCATGCCCTGGCCCGGGGGGTGGATTTCTTCTCCACTCCCGAGGACCATTCCATGGTCGCCCTGCTGGACGCCCTGAAGGTTCCGGTGTTCAAGATCGCCTCCCTGGACGTGCCCTACCTGGACCTGGTGGAGGCCGTGGCCGCCACGGGGCGGCCGGTGATCCTCTCCACGGGCATGTGCTACCTGGGCGAGGTGGAAAAGGCCCTGGGCGTGCTGGAGCGCCACGGCGTGCGCGACGTGATCCTGCTGCACTGCACCTCCAACTATCCGCCGCGCTACGAGGACGTGAACCTCGCGGCCATGCGGACCATGGCCCGCTGCTTCGGCGTGCCCGTGGGTTACTCGGACCACACCCCGGGCATCGGCGTGAGCATCGCCGCCGCCGCCCTGGGGGCCTGCGTCATCGAGCGCCATTTCACCCTCGACCGCGCCCTGCCCGGGCCGGACCAGCGTCTGTCCCTGGTTCCCGACGACTTCGCGGCCATGGCCCGCGAAATCCGTTGCGTGGAAGCCGCCCTGGGCTCGCCGGTCAAGCGCCCGGTGGCCGCCGAGCACGAGATGCGCCGCCTGCATCGCCGTCGGCTGGTGGCCGCGCGGCCCCTTGCGGCGGGCACGGTGCTGGAACGCGCCGACGTGGCCTGCAAGTGCAGCGAACACGGCCTGGAGCCCGAACTGCTGCCCCAGCTCCTGGGCCGGGCCCTGGCCGCGGACATGGCCATGGACGCGCCCTTCACCCTGGACGGCGTGCTGGCCCGGAGCGGGAGCTAGGAGGAACCGTGCCGACCTTTGCCCTGCGCGTCGACGGCAACCGGCACATCGGCATGGGCCACGTGTTCCGTGCCATGTTCCTGGCCGAGCACCTGCGGGCCGCCGGGGCCGGGGCCGAGGTGCTGGCCCTGGCCGCGACCCTGGCGCCGCCCGTGACGGACTTCCTGGCCGCCCGGGGGCTGCGGGCCGTGCCCGTGTCCGGCCCGGACGACCCCTGGCGGGCCGACCCGGAATTGCTGCGCGCGGCCTACGCCTCGGGGCGCTATGCGGGAGCGGTGGTCGATCTGCTGGAACCCGACCCCGGCGACGACGACCTGTGGGACAACCCGCAATACGTCCCGGCGGATTTGGCCGACGAACTGGAGGCCGCGCGCGGCGCCGGGCTGCCGCTGTGCGTCTTTTCCGACCGTTGCGGGCCCATGGATTTCCCGGCCGGGCTGCTGGTGAACACCTGCCCGGCCCAGCGCCGCGAGTGGTACTCCGCCGGTGCCGCGCGCGTGCTGCTGGGGCCCGAGGGCTACATCCTGGCGCCGAGCTTCGCGGCCCCGGCTGCGCGGGACAAGGCCTTCACGCGCACCGCGCCGCGCGTGGCGGTCTTTTGCGGCGGCAATGACCACCGGGGCTTCACCGGCCCCATTCTGGACGGCATCGCGGCCTCGGGGCAGGAGGTCGAGGTCGAGGTCGTGCTCGGCGCGGCCACGCCCGAGGCCGCGCAGCGCGAGCGCGAATACGCCGCCCGCGCGGCCCGCGTCCACCGGGGGGCGCCGGATCTGGCGGAAATCCTGGGTGCGGCCGACTTCGTTTTTTCCACCTCGGGCAACACGCTGTTCGATCTGGCGGCCCTGGGCGTGCCCTGCGCCGCCGTCTCCACCCGCGAGCGCCAGCAGGTGACGGCCCGTTTCTTCGCCGCGTGCGGCTCGTGCCTGGACCTGGGGCGCGACCGCGACGCCCTGCCCGGCGCCGTGGCCGCCGTGTGCGCCGAGGTGCTGCCCGACCGCGCGCGGCTTGCGGCCATGAGCCGGGCCGGGCGCCGGGCCGTGGACGGCGCCGGTGGCGGACGCGTGGCCCGGGCCGTGCTGGCTCTGGCCGGGGAGGAGGCGCCGTGAGCGACGCGCTTTTCGCCGGGCTGGCGCCGGAGTTGCCCGACAACGCGCGGCTCTACAGCGCCATGCTGCTCGTCCGGCGCACCGAGGAGCGCCTGCTGGCGCTGTTCAACCGGGGGCTCGTCAGCGGCACCACCCACGCCTGTATCGGCCAGGAGGCCAATGCCGTGGGCATCATCGGCCTGTTGGACCCCGGGCGGGACCATGTGATCAGCAACCACCGCTGCCACGGGCACTACCTGGCCTTCGGCGGCTCCCTGGCCGGGCTGCTGGGCGAGGTTCTGGGCCTGGACGGCGGCGTGTGCGGCGGGCGCGGGGGCAGCCAGCACCTGCGGGCCGGGGGCTTTTTGTCCAACGGCATCCAGGGCGGCGGAGCGCCGGTGGCCTGCGGCCTGGCCCTGGGTGCGCGGCTTGCGGGCCGCGAGGGCGGGGTGACCGCCCTGTGCCTGGGCGACGGAACCCTGGGCCAGGGCGTGCTTTACGAGGCCCTGAACATGGCCGCCCTGTGGGACCTGCCAGTGCTGTTCCTGGTCGAGGACAACGGCTACGCCCAGACCACCCCGACGGCCGACGCCGTGGCCGGGTCCATGGTCGCGCGCGGTGCGGCCTTCGGCATCCGCACCGCCGAGATCGACTCCACGGACGTGCTGGCCCTGCGCGATTTCGGGCGCGAGGTCGTCGGGGCCGTGCGCGGCTCGGGGCGGCCGCTGTTCGCCGTGGTGCACACGCACCGCCTGTGCGCCCACAGCAAGGGCGACGACACCCGGCCCCCCGAGGCCGTGGCCGCCCTGTGCGCCCATGATCCTTTGACCGTGCATGGCGCGCGGCTGGCGCGGGCCGAGCGGGAAGCCGCCGAGGCCTGGGCCGGGGCGCGCATCGACGCGGCCCTGGCGGCCGTGGCCCCCGGGCTTGTGGAGGGCGGCCCATGAGAGTCTGCGAAGCGTTGAACCGGGCCCTGTTCGGCCTGCTGCGCGACGACCCGGACGTGCTCGTGCTGGGCGAGGATGTGCGCGACCCCTACGGCGGCGCGTTCAAGGTCACGGCGGGCCTGTCCTCGGCCTTTCCGGGGCGCGTTCTGGGCACGCCCATCAGCGAGGCGGGCATCGTCGGGCTGGGCACGGGCCTGGCTCTGTCCGGTCGGCGGCCCGTGGTGGAGATCATGTTCGGCGATTTCGTGACCCTGGCGGCCGACCAACTGGTCAATCAGGCCGCCAAGTTCCGGACCATGTACGGCGAGGCCGTCTCCGTGCCGCTGGTGGTGCGCGCGCCCATGGGCGGGCGGCGGGGCTACGGCCCGACCCACAGCCAGACGCTGGAGAAGCTCTTTTTCGGCGTTCCGGGGCTGGAGGTGGTGGCCGCGACCCATGTCTGCGACCCCGGGGCCCTGCTGCGCGGCACCGTGCTCGGCACGGCCTGCCCCGTGCTTTTCGTGGAAAACAAACTGCTGTATCTTGAAGAGGTTCTGGATGCCGGAACCCTGCGGGAGCGCCACGGGTTGGAGCTGACCCTGGCCGGAGCCGCCCCGGGCACGGCGGTGCTGGCCCACCCGGGTCGCCCCGACGTGACCCTGGTCGCCTACGGGGGCATGGTGCCGCTGGCCCTGGAGGCCGCCGGGACGCTGCTGCGCGAGGAAGGGCTGGTCTGCGAGCTTGTGGTGCCGCAGCGCATCTGCCCGCTGGACCCAGGGCCCATCCTGGGCAGCGCGGCGCGCACCCGTCGGGTGGTGGTGGCCGAGGAGGGCGTGTGCGCCTGGGGCTGGGGCGCCGAGGTGCTGGCGCTGCTGGCGGCTCTGGAGCTGGAATCCCCGGCCCGGCGCGTGGGCGCGACTTTGGAGGCCATCCCCGCGCGGCGCGACTGCGAGGCCCGGGTGCTGCCCCAGGTGGACGACATCGTGGCCGCCGCCGTGCGCACCGTGGACGAGGATTTCCTGTAGCCCCTTGCGTGCCCGCGCCGGGGCCGTCGTGACCTTGCGGCAAGGAGAAAACGGAGCATCATGCTGCACGTCGTGACCATACCCAGGCTCAATGCCAACGAGGACGAGGTTCTGGTGGCGGAGATCCTGCCCGGAGTCGGGGACTTCGTGTCCGCCGGGCAGGAGGTGCTCGTACTGGAGACGGCCAAGGCCGCCGTGTCCGTGGAGGCCGAGGTCTCCGGCCATGTGCGCCTGGTGCTGGCGGCGGCCGGGCGGACGGCCCGCGTGGGCGCCGTGGCCCTGGTGCTTTCCGATGCCGCCGCCGAGCCTCTGGGGCAGTGGGAGCCGACCGTTGAGGGAGGGCCCGGGCCCGAGGCGCCACCAGCTCCGCGCACGACGGCCAAGGAGCGCCTGCTGGCGCGCGCACCGCGCGGGCGCGGCGCGGCGCGGGAGGCCGCCCCCTGCGCCCCGGCCTGGACGCCGGACCCCGTACCCAGCGCCGAGCTGGACTTCGTGCTCCGGGCGCGGGCGGCGCTGGCCGCCCTGGACCCCCTGCCCGAGGGCGCCGCTCCGGTGGAGCTGGGCCCCGGGAGTGCCGGGTGCGGGCCGGGCTGGTCCGTGGCGCCGGGGGCCGCCATCGCGCCGGGGGCGCGCATTGTCGCCCGCCGGGTGGTGCTGGCCGAGGGCGCCGTGGTCGGCGAGGGCACGCGGATCGAGGCCGACGCCGTGTACCTGGGCCCCCAGGCCAAGGTCGGGGCGCGGACCGGCGTCGTCACCGGGGAGCTGGTGGCCGCCGACGGAGCCTACATCGGCGAGGGCGTGGACGTGGACCTGGGCGGCGGGCGCAGCGCCGAGTCGCGCCTGCTGGTGGGCCGGGCGGGCCTCGTGTCGCCGCGCTGTTTCGTCAACACCTGCCGCGAGGTGGTGCTCGAGGACGAATCGGCCCTGAGCCCGGGGGCGTATGTGTTCACCCACCGCTTCTGGCAGAGCGTGCTCGACGGCTACACCGTGGCCTTCGCCGGGGTGCGGCTGTGCGCCGATGCCTGGGTCGGCTCGGGCTGCCAGGTGCTGCCGGGTGTCGTGGTGGGCGCCGGGGCCGTGGTCATGTCCAATTCCACCGTCGCGGGGCCCGTGCCGCCGGAGTGCATGGCCGCGGGGGTGCCGGCCGTGGTGGTGCGCCGTGGCCTGCGCCGGGAACTGGTCGCCGCCGACAAGGACGGAATCGTACGGGACATCCTGCGTGAGTTTGCCGGACATCTGGCCTTCAAGGGCTGCACCGTGCGCGCCCGGGGCGACTCCCTGGAGGTCGGCCTCGCGGACGGCACGCGCCGGACCGTTGTTTTTCTGCCCCATGAGGCCCGGGGGGGCCACGGGGCGCAGGCGGCGCCCGCTCCGGGCAGCGTGGTGCTGGCTTTCGGCCCGTTGCCCGGGGCGGGTACGGGGTATTCCGTTTTCGATCTTGCGGCCCGGGAGTTCTCCGGCCCGCAGGACAGGCTGGTCCACGAGTTGCGCAACTTCCTGCGCCGCCGGGGTCTGCGTTTCGCTCCCTTCGCCTGGGACGGCGGTTTTCGCCATGGGCTGTAGCACCGTGGCAGGGCGCCGGGCCGTGAGCCTGTCCCTGCAGGGGATCATCGACCCGGCCCTGGCCGAATACGGGGCGCGGGTACTTTACGCCGCGCGGGTTTACGCGGGGCTGCTGGACGGCTTCGAGATCGGCTTTTTCACCGATCAGGTGGCGCGCCACCGCCCGGCCCTGGAGCGCGCGGACGTGCGCGCGGCCCTGGCGGCCTTTCCGGCCAACACCCTGCACGTGGCGGCGCGGCGCGGCGGCCCCCCGGCCCCGGCGGACCTGAAGGCCTGCGCGGCCCTGGCCGGGGAACTGTTCCAGGCCGGGCTGCTGCGCCACCTGAGCCTGCACCTGGACATGGACGCGCATTTCGACGCCGTGGCGGCGGCGGCCCCGGAGGGGCTGCCCCTGCTGTTCGAGAACACCGACCGCGACGCGGCCCGGGGCAACGGGCCCGGCCAGTGCCGGGCGGCCCTGGCCGCCCACCCGCGCTGGGGCCTCGTGCTCGACTACGCCCACGCCCTGGAAACCGAAGAACGCGGCGCCGAAGGCCCCGAGGCCCTGGCCCGGCTGGCCGGGGCGGCCCTGGGGCAGGTGCATTTTTCCTGGTCGGGGGACTTGTACCCCCGGGAGCTTGTGGGCCCGGAGTTCACCACCCGCCACAGCATGGTCCACCTGGCCTCCGGGGCCGGTGCGGCCCGGGCCCGGGCCTTCCTGCGCGCCGCCGCGCCGCCGCTGACGACCATCGAGGGCGTGGTGCCGCCCGGGGAGGCGGGGCGGGCCATGGTCCTGGCCGAGGCGGCCCTGGTGCGCGCGGCCCTGGCCGGGGAGGAGGCGCGGTGAAGGAACTGCTGCTGGCCATGACCGGGGCCGACGCCGCCTGGGCCGCCGAGCGCTGGCGGACGGGCGGGGGGCGCGCCGTGGTCTTCGCCCCGACCCTGGACGCCCGGCTGGCCCTGGAGGCCCTGGGCGTGCCCCACCGGGCCCACGAGGTCCTGGCCTGGAGCCTGGACAAACACGCCCTGTTCGACCGCGCCCGGCGGCTGGCCTGGGAGTGGTTCCAGGCGCCGGGGGTCGCGGCCCTGCCCGGGGTGGCCCGGGTGAGTTCCTGGCGCGGCTATCCGCTGCTGGCCATGCACCAGAGCTGGCTGCTGCTGTCCCTCAAGGAGGTGCTGGAAGCCCGGGCCTTCATGAGCGCCGTGCTCGACGCCGAGGCGCCGCAGCGGGTGGTGCTGGCCGCGCGGGAAAATCCTTTCGGGGCCTATTGGCTTCAGGCGCTTACGGGCGACGGCGGGCTGGAGCCCGAGGCCGCCCGGGCCCTGTGCCGCCTGCGCGGGGTGCCCGTGGAACTGGTGGAGCCCGCCGACCGCGCGGCGGACGCTCCCGGAGCCATGGCCGCCCTGGGGGCGGCCATGGGGCGGGCGCCCCGCCGGGGGCTGCGCGCCCTGCGCCGCACGGCCTCGGGCCTGCGCCGTCGTCTGGGGCATCATTTGGGCCGCCATTTGGGCCTGACACGCCCCGAGCCCCCCGACGACCGGGCCTTCCTGCCCGGCGGGTCCGGCCCGGGGGTACTGGTGCTCACCTGGGGCGGCTACTACCTGCAACAGATTCTGCCCGTGCTGGAGCACCTGCGCGCGGCCGGGGCCCGGCTGGCCGTGGGCCTGCTGGGCGGCGGTTTCGCCCCGGGCCAGCGTGCGGCCCTGCGCGCGGCGGGGGTGGCCAGCTTCAACAAGCCGTCCTGGAGCGTGCCCGGCGAGGCCGAACTCATGGTCCGCTTCGCCGCCCTGGGGGCCGAGGCCATGGACGCCCTGCGCGGCAGCACGGCGGCGCGCGCCTTTTTCGAGGGCCAGGGCTGCGGGCTGGACGGCCCGCTGGAACTGGCCCTGGGCCGCGAACTGGTGACCACCCTGCCCGAAACCGTGCGCGATCTGGCCCGGGCCGAGGCCGTGCTCGACGCCTTCGCCCCCGACGTGCTGGTGTCGCACTTCGCCCTCCAGCCCCTGGGGCTGGCCGACGTGCTGCCCGCGCGCCAACGCGGCGTGGCGACGCTGAACATCGCCCACGGCAACCCCGCCGAGATGGGCGCCGTGCGCAACACCTTCGCCACGGCGCGCTGCACCGTGGTCGGCGAGCGCTTCCGGCGGACCATGGAGCGCGTGCATGCCCTCGGGCCGGGGGTGGTCCGCGCCGTGGGCGAACTGCGCCTGGAGGCCCAGGGCCCCGGCGGGGACGTGTGCGCGGCGCGCCTGCGTCATGGGCTGGACCCCGACCGCCCGGTGTGCATCTTCTGCGACATGAGCGGCTGGACCACCAAGACGAGCATCCGGCGCCACTGCTCGCGGGCCGTGGTGCGCCAGGCCCTGGCCCTGATGGACGCCGTGCCCGGGCTGCAACTGGTCTACCGCGTGCACCACGGGGCGGACTATGCCGCCCTGGGCGCCCACCTGCGCGGCCTGGGCCGGGCGGACCTGCACTTTCAGATTTCCCCGGACCCGCTGTTCACCGATGTGGTCCGCGCGGCGGACGTGGTGGTTTCCCAGAACTGTTCGGCCATTACCGAGGCCCTGGCCTGCGGGGTGCGCGTGGTCTTCAACTGCGTGCATGGCGACCGGTTGCCGTCCTACGAAGGCTTCGCGGCCCTGGCCGTGGCCGATACCGACGCGGCCCTGACGGCGGCCGTGCATGCCGCCGTGGCCGCACCCATGGCCGCCGCCGCCGTGCGCGCCCTGGCCCGGCCCTATTACGAGGCCATGCTCCACGGCCTGGACGGCGGGGCGGCGGAGCGGCTGGCCGGGGCGGTGCTCGACCTCGCGGCGGACCCCGGAGCGCGCGCTCCGGGTTTTGCGGACTGGACGGCGCGCCTGGAAACCTCGTGCCGCTTCGCGTCGGCGGAGCTGTCGGGCCGGGCGGGGGGCGCCGCCGGGGAGGAATCATGACCAAGCCGAACGACTGCGCGTGCCCCAACGATCTCGCCGCCCAGGACGGCTACGCGGGCCAGGATATGGTCTTCGTGGTCGGCTGCCCGCGCAGCGGCACGACCTGGGTCCAGCGGCTGCTGGCGGCCTGCCCCGGGGTGCGTACCGGGCAGGAGTCGGACCTTTTCGACGAATACGTGGGCCCGGCCCTGCGCCACTGGCGGCGCGATCTGGCCAGCCCCGGGCGGCCCGTGGGCATGGGCTGTCACCATACCGAGGAACGGTTCCTGGCCGTCCTGCGCGGGTTCATGCTCGGCCTGCTGGCGCCCATGCGCGCCGGGCTGGGGCCGGGGGAGCTGTTCGTGGAAAAGACGCCCTCCCACGCGCTCTATCTGCCCGAGATCGCCGAGCTGCTGCCGCGCTGCCGGGTGATCCACGTGCTGCGCGACTGCCGCGACACGGTGGCCTCGCTGCTGGCGGCCGCGCGCGGCTGGGGCGCGGGCTGGGCCCCGCCCACGGCCCGGGCCGCCGCCGTCATGTGGACGGGCCACGTGCGCGCCGCGGCCCAGGGCCGCGACCTGTTCGGCGCGCGGTTCTGCGAGGTGCGTTACGAAGCCCTGCTGGCCGCGCCCGAGGCCGGGCTGCGCGCCCTGGCCGGGGATTTTCTGAATCTGCCCCTGGACGCCGCCGCGGCGGCCCGGGCCGTGGCGGCCTGCCGGGCCGGAGAGGGCGGCGGGGCCGCCCTGCCCGTGGGCGGCCAGTGGGCGCGCCAGGGCGCACGGCCCGGCGAGCCCGAGGGCTTCGTGCGCCGGGCCCGGGCCGGGGGCTGGCGCGAGGAACTGGGGCGCCTGGACATGCTGCGCATCTGGCGCGCGGCGCGGCGCGACATGGCCCGGGCGGGCTACCCCTGGCACTTGCCCTGGCAGGCCCTGGCCCCGCGTCCGGGCGGGAGGCGGGCATGAGCGCCCGGAACGCCGCGGCCCCGCGCATCACGGTGGTCATCCCGACCTTCCGCCGGGCGGACAGCCTCATGCGCGCCCTGGAGAGCCTGCGTCGCCAGACCCTGAAGGATTTTTCGGTGCTCGTGGTCGACAACGCCGTGCAGGAGCGGGTGCGCGCCGGGGTGCTGGCCTTCGCGGCCACGGCGCCCATGCCCGTGCATTACGCGGCCCAGCCCGTGCCGGGGCTGCACAGCGCGCGCAACCTGGCCCTGCGTACGGCCCGGGCCGAGGTGCTGGCCTTCACCGACGACGACGCGACCTTCGAGCCCGGCTGGCTGGCCGCCCACCGGCAGGCCTTCGCGGCGGACCCGGGCCTGGGCGCCGCCGGAGGGCCGGTGCTGCCCGCCTTCGACGCGCCGCCGCCGCAGTGGCTCACGCAATACATGGCCGGGCGGCGGGAGTTTCCCATCCTGAGCGTCATGGAGGCCTTCGACGCCGACACCAAAGGCCCCGGGGTGCCCATCTACGGGGTCAACATGGCCGTGCGCCGCGAGGTCGCCGTGGCCCTGGGCGGGTTCCCGCCCGACAGCTTCGGGGCCGTGTGGCTGGGCGACGGCGAAACGGGCTTTTTGCGCAGGCTGGCCGGGGCCGGGCACGGGCTGGCCTACCTGTGCGGGGCCGTGGTGCGTCATCACATCCCGCCGGAGCGCATGACCCCGGCCTATTTTTGCAGGCGCATGGCCAACCAGGGCGCGGCGGACGTGTATACCGACTTTCACCGGGCCATGCCGGGCCGGGCGCGGCTGTTGCGCCATGCCCTGGGCCTGGCCCTGCGCCACGGGCGCACCTGGGCCCTGGCCCGGGCGCTGCGCGGGCGCACCGACCCCGGCGCGCTGGAAACGCAGATGGCCGCCGCCGCGACCCTGGCGCGGCTGGGCTACGTGCTGCGCCTGACGTGGGACGCGCGCCTGCGCGCCCTGGTGCGGCGCGGGAACTGGATGGACGACGGCCCGGCAGCCCCGGGCGGGGAGGCGCGGCCATGAGCGCGCACGTGGAGTGCATCGAACACGGGGGCGAGACCCTGGGCATCGTCATCCGCGCGGAGTTCCGCAAGGACGGCATCGAGTTCTTCACCCCGGACCATTTTTCGCAGCAACTGGCCTACATGCACCGCCCGGCGGGCCACGTCATCGAGGCCCACGAGCACAACCCCGTGCCGCGCGAGGTGCTGCACACCCGCGAGGTGCTCTTCATCCGCCGGGGGCGGCTGCGGGTGGACTTTTACGGGCAAAACAGGGACTATCTGGAAAGCCGCATCCTCGAAACCGGCGACGTGATCCTGCTGGCCACGGGCGGCCACGGCTTCGAGATGCTCGAAGACACCGAGATCATCGAGGTCAAACAGGGGCCCTACACCGGCCAGGAGGACAAGACCCGCTTCGCGGGCATCGACGCCTGCCGGGCCTGCATCAAGGGCGGCGCGCGATGAGCCCCGTCCGCCGGGAAGGCAGCATGAGCAAGTTCATCCCCGTCAACGAGCCGCTGCTGTGCGGCAACGAGGGCCGCTATCTGGCCCAGTGCGTGGACACGGGCTGGGTGTCCTCCGAGGGGCCCTTCGTGGGGCGGTTCGAGGAGGCCTTTGCCGCGCGCACGGGCCGGGCCCACGCCGTGGCCGTGGCCAACGGCACCGCCGCCCTGGAGCTGGCCGTGGCCGCTCTGGGCCTCGCCCCCGGCGACGAGGTCATCCTGCCCTCGTTCACCATCATCTCCTGCGCGGCGGCGGTGGTCCGCGCCGGGGCCGTGCCCGTGGTGGTCGACAGCGACCCGCGCACATGGTGCATGGACGTGGAAGCCGTGCGGGCCGCGCTGACCCCGCGCACCCGGGCCGTCATGGCCGTGCACATCTACGGCCTGCCCGTGGACATGGACCCCCTGCTGGAACTGGCCGAAGCCCACGGGCTGGCCGTCATCGAAGACGCCGCCGAGGCCCACGGGCTGACCTACAAGGGCCGCCCCTGCGGCGGCATGGGCACGGTGTCCGTGTTCAGCTTCTACCCCAACAAGCTGGTGACCAGCGGCGAGGGCGGCATGGTGCTCACCGGCGACGCGGCCCTGGCCGCGCGGGTGCGCTCCCTGGCCAACCTGTGCTTCGAGCCGCCCCGGCGCTTCGTGCACCGCGAGCTGGGCTGGAACTACCGCATGTCCAACCTCCAGGCCGCCGTGGGCCTGGCCCAGGCGGAGCGCCTGGACGACGCCGTGGCGCGCAAGCGGGCCATGGGCAGGCGTTATACGGAGCTGCTGGCCGACGCGCCCGGGCTGGAATTGCCCCTGCCGGCCACGGACTACGCCGAGAATCTCTATTGGGTCTACGGGGTGGTGCTGGACGACGCCGTGCCCCTGGACGCGGACGAGGCCATGCGTCGCCTGGGGGCCCTGGGCGTGGGCACGCGGCCCTTCTTCTGGCCCATGCACGAGCAGCCCGTGCTGCGCGACATGGGCCTGTTCGCCGGGGTGCGCTGCCCCGTGGCCGAGCGGCTGGCCCGGCGCGGATTCTACATTCCCGGCGGGCTGGCCCTGACCGAGGCCCAGCAGGAGCGCGCCGCCGCCGCCCTGCGCGAGGTGCTGGCCCATGCCTGAGGCCGCCGTGTTCGGCGAATACGCCCGCATCTACGCGCTGCTGTATGCCGACAAGGACTACGCCGCCGAGGCCCGCTTCGTGCTGGACCTGCTGGCGACCCACGCCCCGGGCGCGCGGACCCTGCTGGAGCTGGGCTGCGGCGGGGGGCGCCACGCCGCGCTGTTCGCCGCCGCCGGGCTGGCCGTCACCGGGGTGGACCGCAGCGAGGCCATGCTTGCGCGCGCCAGGGCTCACGCCGCGACGCTGCCTCCGGCCGTGGCCGGGCGGCTGGCCTGGGCCCGGGGCGATTTGCGCGATCTGGGCGATCTGCCGGGGGTGGATGCCCCGGGCCCCGGCCCGGGCGGCCTCTACGACGCCGTGGCGGCCCTGTTCCACGTGGTCGGCTACCAGACCGCCGAGGCCGACCTGCGCGCGGCCTTTGCCCGGGCCGGGGCGCGGCTGGCCCCCGGCGGGGTGTTCGTCTTCGACTGCTGGCACGGCCCGTGCGTGGAGGCCGAGCCGCCCGAGGTACGCATCAAGCGCGCCGAAGACGACGCCGTCCGCGTCACGCGCATCTGCGAGCCGCAGTGGGACCGCGCCGCCCGGGTGGTTACCGTGAACTACGAATTCTTCGTGCAGGCCCGCGCCAGCGGAGCCATCGACACCTTCCGCGAGCGCCACCCCATGCGCTATCTGTTCGAGGACGAAGTGCGGGCCCTGTTGGCCCACGGGGGCATGGAGCTTGCGGCCTCGGGCCAGTGGATGACCGGGGCGGCGCCCGGGCCGGGCACCTTCAGCGTCTTTTACGTCGGGCGGAAGCTGCCATGAAGCCTTGCGCCCGCGTGGTCTACCCCTACCCGCACCCAGACAGCAACCCGACCCTGGCCAATCTGGCCGCCGAGCTGGGCCGCCGGGGCTGGGACGTGGAGCTGCTGTGCGCCGGGGCCGACGTGCGCGGCCTGGGCGCCCCGGGGTCGGGCCTGGGGCCCGCCGGACGGCCCGGTCTGCTGAACCCCCTGCCGCGCGGCGGAGCCGGGCCGGGGGCGCGACTGGCCGACCGCCTGCGCCGCGCCGCGGGCCCGGCGCTGCTGGCCCGGTCGCGGCGCCCGGGGGTGCTTCTGGGGGCGGACCCCCAGGGCCTGGCCCTGGCCCGGAAGCTCGGCGCCCGGGCCCGGTTGCCCCTGGTCTACCTGTCCTTCGAGATTCTTTTCCGCGAGGAGGTCGGCCCCGCCGAGGCCGGGCTCAAGGCCGCCGAACTGGCGGCCTGCGCCGACGTGGCCCTGACCCTGGTGCAGGACGAGGAGCGCGCCGCCGCCCTGGCCGGGGCCACGGGCCTGCCGCGCGCGGCCATGGCCCTGGTGCCCAACGCCCCGGCGCCCGGGCCCGAGGCCCAGCCCGTGCCGCCGTCGGACCTGTTGCGCCGCCGCCTGGGTATCGCCCCGGAGCGGCGCATCGTGCTCTACACCGGCTCCCTGGCGGGCTGGGCCTCGCTGCACCTGCTGCGCGAGATGGTCGGCCACTGGCCCGGGGAGTTCGTTCTCGTGCTGCACAGCCGCGCGGCCAGCGGCCCGAGGATGCGCTCCTGGCTGGAGGGCCTGCGCGCCACGGGGCGGGTGGAGATCTCGCCCGACCCGCTGCCCGCCGGGGAACTGGGCGCGCTGTACGCCTCGGCGGATTTTCTGCTGGCGCCTTACATGCCCGTGCCCGACGACTGGACGAGCTGCGCCAACATCGCGCACCTGGGCCTGTCTTCGGGCAAGGTGGCCCACGCCGCCCTGTGCGGCCTGCCCATCCTGGCTTCGGACCTCGAAGTCTTCCGCCGCGAGTTCGCCGCCTACCGCTGCGGCGAGGTCTACACCCGCCTGGAGCAGACCGGGGGACTGCTCGCACGCATGGCCGCCGACCGCGAGGCCTACTCCGCCGGGGCCCGGCGTTTCTACGCCGAGCGGCTGGACCCGCGCGGCCCCATGGCCGCCTTTTGCGACCGCCTGGAGGGCCTGCTGCCATGAGCGCGCCCGTGGTGTCCTTCGTGCTCGGCTCCTACAACCGCCGGGCCCTGCTGCGCTCGACCATCGCCTCCCTGCGCGCCGAGGGCCGCGAGCTGGACCACGAGATCATCGTCGTGGACGGCGGGTCCACCGACGGCGCCGTGCGCTGGCTCGTGCGTCAGAAGGACATCGTGACCATCGTGCAGCACAACCGGGGCACCTGGCGCGGGCGGCCGCTGGAGCGGCGCAGTTGGGGCGCGTTCATGAATTTGGGCTTTCGCGCCGCCCGGGGCCGCTTCGTGTGCATGGTGTCCGACGACTGTCTGCTGGTTCCCGGTTCCCTGGCCGCCGCGCTGGAGCATTTCGCGGCCCTGGAGGCCGCCGGGCGCCGGGTGGGGGCCATGGCCTTCTACTGGCGCGATACCTTTCTGCACAAGCGCTACTGGGTGGGCACGACCCTGGGCGGCAGGCTTTTCGTGAACCACGGGCTCTACCTGCGCGCGGCCCTGGAGGACGTGGGCTTCGCCGACGAGCGGCGCTACGCGTTCTACCACGCCGACGGCGACCTGTGCCTGCGCATGTGGGAGCGCGGCTGGGAGGTGGCCGACTGCCCCCGGGCCTTTGTGGAGCATTTTCCGCACGTGGCCTCGGCGGTGCGCAGCAGCAATCTGGCGGTGCAGCAGGGCGATTGGGCGGCCTACCTGGAGCGCTGGGGCGCGGATGCGGGCCGGGGCGGCGCCGTGCATCTGGAACACGCCGACCCCGCGCGCACGGCCCTGCGCTTCCCGCCGCTGGTGCTGGCCCGCTATTTCGCCGGGCGGGCCTGGGGGCGGCTGCGCGGGCTGGCCCGGGGGGCGGGCCGGTGAGCTTCGCCCCGCTGGCCCTGGCCCGGCACGTGGCCAAGCGCGCCCTGGGGCGGCCCGACCCGGGGTGGGATTTCCGGCGCTTCCTGGCCCGGGTTCATCCCGGCACACGCGCCGGGCACGACGCCGTGTTCGACTGGGCCGTGGCCATGGCCGACCGCGCGGCGGAGCTGGAAACCGACGCGGCCTACGCGGCCTCGCCTGATCCGCTGGTGCGCCAGGGCCACGCCCTGCGCGGCGACGTGCTGGGTCGCTTCCGGGGCCTGCTGCGCCGCGAGGAACGGCTGCGGGTGCTGGTACACGTGCCGCCGGCGGGCCTTTCGCCCGGGGGGTATTCCCTCTTTTCCAATCTGGTGCGCAATCTGGACTTCATCGGCGTGGCCGCGCGGGCCCTGGGCTGGGACGAGCCCGTGGCCGAAGCGCTGGCCGCCTTCCGGCCCACGGTGCTCCTGACCAGCGACAACGACCCCTACCTGGAGCGCATCGACTGGCAGGCCGTGGCCGCCTGGCGCCGCGAGGCCGGGCCGCTGCTGCTGGGGCTCACGGCGTCGGGCGAGGCCGACGGCAATACGCCCCTGCCCGGGCGCATCCGTCGGGCCCGGGCCCTGGGCGCGGGCTTTCACTACGGCTTCGGCTGCCCGGAGTATTACCGCGACGACCCGGGGTTCGCGGCCCTGCGCGCCGCCGGGGGGCCCATCGTCTCCCTGGAGTTCGGGGCCGACGTGCTGGAGTATTACCCCGTGCCCGGCGTGCCCCGCGACCTGGACCACGTGTTCCTGGGCTCGGTGAACCGCAGCAAGTGGGGCCGCTACCGCGACTGGCTGGGGCCCGTGGCGGCCTCGGGCCCGGGGTTCATCGACGGGCCGGGCTGGCCCTGGGCGGGGCGCTGCCTGCTGTGCGACGCGCCCCGGGCGGCCCAGCGCTACGTCTACGCCCGGGCGCGCACGGGGCTCAACCTGCACCTGGACGTGCAGGCCGCGCGCACGGCGGACCTCAACGAGCGCACCTATCAGCTCGCGGCCTGCGGCGTGCCCCAGGTGGTGGACCTGCCGGGGCTCCTGCCCCTGCGCCTGCCCCTGGACGGCCTGTTCACGGCCCGGAGTCCGCAGGAGTATGCACAGGTTTTCCGCCGGGCCCTGGCCGACCCCGAAGAGGCCGTCCGCCGGGCCCTGGCGGCCCAGGCCGAGGTCTTCGCGCGGCATACCTGGACCCACCGGGCCGAGGCCTTTGCCCGGCGGCTGCTGGAATTGCTGCAAACAACGCGAGCCGTGCCATGAGCGGCATGCTCTCGCGCATCGGCGCCCGCCTGGGCGCGGCCCTGGCCCGGCGCCGGGCCCGGGCCGCCGTGGCCCGTCAGTTCGCGCGCTTCTGCGCCCTGCCCGGCAACGAGGGCCGGGGCCTGCCCCCGCAGTGGGCCGGAGCCGGGGTGCGCACCGAGGAGACCGAGCAGGGCTTCGACCGCCACTACGTGCTGCATACGGCCTGGGCCGCGCGTCAGGTGGCCCGGCTGGCCCCCGCGCGCCATGTGGACATCGCCTCGTCCCTGTATTTCGTGGCTCAGGTGTCGGCCTTCGTGCCCGTGGCGTTCTACGACTACCGCCCGCCGGACCTGGCCCTGCCGGGCCTGGATTGCGCCCGGGCGGACCTTGCGGCCCTGCCGTTTCCCGACGCGTCCGTGCCCAGCCTGTCGTGCCTGCACGTCATCGAGCACGTCGGCCTGGGGCGCTACGGCGACGCCCTGGACCCCGGGGGCGACCGCCGGGCGGCGGCGGAGCTTGCACGGGTGCTGGCTCCGGGAGGCACGCTGCTGGTGGCGGTGCCCGTGGGCCGGGCGCGGGTGGAGTTCAACCTGCACCGCGTCTACGCCTGCGCCCAGGTGCTGGCCTTGTTCCCGGGGCTGACCCTGGCGGAGTTCGCCCTGGTGCCCGACGACCCGCAGGACGGCGGCCTGCTGCCCGGCGCGTCCTTTGCCCAGGCCGACGCCCAGGAGTACGGCTGCGGCTGCTTCTGCTTCGTGAAACCCGAGGGGCCCGGGAACCCGGGCGGGGAGGGCGGCCCATGAGCGCGGCGGGAACCACCAACGAGGCCGTGCGCCATGCCTGGGTGACCCGGGTGCTGGCGGCTCTGCCCGACGGCATCCGGCTGCTGGACGCGGGCGCGGGCAGCGGGCGCTACGCTCCGCTGTGCGCGCGCTTCGACTACGTGGCCCAGGATTTCGGGCGCTACGAGGGCACGGGCGACGGCCGGGGCCTGCACACCGGCGCGCGCGACCACGGCGGCCTGCACCTCGTCTGCGACATCACGGCCATTCCCGAACCGGACGCCGGGTTCGACGCCGTGCTGTGCACCGAGGTGCTGGAGCACCTGCCCGACCCCCTGGCGGCCCTGGCCGAGCTGGCGCGCCTGCTGCGCCCGGGCGGGGTCCTGGTGCTCACGGCGCCGTTTTGCAGCCTGACCCACTACGCGCCCTTCCATCACGCCAGCGGCTTCAACCGCTATTTCTACGAGCACCACCTGCCCGCCCTGGGCCTGGACATCGAGGAACTGGCGGCCAACGGCAACTTTTTCGAGTACCTGGCCCAGGAACTGCGCCGCGTGCACCGCGTGGCCGCGCGCTACGCCTCGGCCCGGCCGCGCAAGTGGGAGTCCGCCGCCGTGCGCGTAGTGCTGGCCATGCTCGGGCGCCTGTCGCGGGCCGACGCGGGCTCGGAGGAGCTGCTGTGCTACGGCTACCACGTGCTGGCGAGGAAACGGTGAGCCCCGGCGCGGCGCTCCGGCCCCCGGGGGTCATGGAGGAGGTCGCGGCCTGCGCCCTGTGCGGCTGCCGGGAGCGGACGCCTTTCGAGGAGTACGTCGTGGCCGGAGAGACCTTCCCGCTGGTGGAATGCGCGGCCTGCGGGCTGGCCTACCTGTCGCGCAGGCCCCGGGAGGCGGACATGCCGGCGTGGTACGATCTGGCCTACAATGCCCGGCATTCCGTCTACCGCGACCCGGCCTGGCGGCAGCCGGTGTATGCCCTGCTGCGGGCGCTGCTGCGCCTGCGTTACGAGGGCGGCGGCCCGGCGCGCAGGTGGGTGCGGCGCCTGGCCTGGCCCTGGGAGCGCACGTGGCGGCGCATTCTGGCCACCCACCGCATGGAGCGCATCACGCGCATCGGGGCCATTCTGGACGTGGGTTGCGGGCGCGGGGCGTGGCTTGCGGCCATGCGCCGCTGGGGGTTCGCGTGCCGCGGGGTGGAACCCAGCGCCGAGGCCTGCGCCCGGGCCCGGGAGCTCGGGCTGGACGTGGCCTGCGGGCAGCTCTGGGACGCCGGGTTCCCCGACGCCGGATTCGACGTGGTGCGCTTCAACCACGTCCTGGAGCACCTGCACGACCCCGGAAGGGCTCTGGCCGAGGCCCGACGGGTGCTGCGGCCCGGCGGGCTGCTGGTGATCGCCGTGCCCAACCATGCGGGGGTGGTCCGCCAGGCGTTCCGCCGGGCCGAGGACGTGCCCTACCACCTGTTCGCCTTCACCCCGCTGACCCTGGAGCGGTTCCTGACGGCGGCAGGCCTCGAGGTGTTGGAACTGCGCACGGAAACGCCGCATCCGTTCAACGTCTATGCCCATTTCCTGAGCCACGCCCGGCGGCTGCTCGCCGGGGCTCCCCAGGCCGTGCGCGGGCAGGCCGAAGCGTTCCTTTCGCCGGAAAATCCGTCCCGGGTCAGGGATTTCGCGCCCCTGGCGGCATTTTTCGACACGATCGGCCACGGCTCGGATATCGTTGCCCTGTGCGCGCCGGATGGCGAGGGCACTGGGTCCGCACGGGAGTAGACTCCGGGGTACGGTTATTGCACAAAATTCTTTTCGAGGACCAATCGACGCAGGAAGCGTCTGAAACCCGTCACCGGAGCGTGGCATGACCGCCCAGTCCAACGATACCCTGCACGGCCTTCTGGCCCGGCTCAAGGCCGCCCCGGACGCCTATGGCCTGCACGTGGCCCTGGCCCTGGTGCACCACGAGCGCGGCGAGGCGGGCCGGGCCCTGGAGAGCCTGCGCGAGGCCACGGCCCTGCGGCCCGAGGCCATGGAGGTGCATCTCTTCGCGGGGGTGCTGCTGCGCGCCATGGGCCGCCTGCACGAGAGCGGGGCCAGCCTGGCCCGGGCCCTGGAACTGGCCCCGGGCGATTTCGACGCCGTGGTTCAGTACGGCCAGCATTTGTCGGCCACGGGCGACCACGAGGGCGCGGTCCGGCTCCTGCGCCGGGCCCTGGAGCTGCGCCCCGGCGACCCCGAGGCGCTGAACGACCTGGGCGTGGTGCTGTTCTTTTCCGGCGAGTTGGCCGAGGCCGAGGCCGTGTTGCACCGGGCGGTGCTGGCGGCGCCCCGGAGCGTCCAGGCCCAGGTCAACCTGGGCTATGCGCTGCTGGCGCGCGGCGATGCGCCGGGCGCGGGCGCGGCCCTGGATGCGGCGTTGCGCCTGGCCGGGCCCGCCGGGGCGGCCGCGCCCGGGGTCGTGGCCCTGGGCCGGGCCCTGCGGGGCGAAGCCCCCGTGCCCGAGGCTCCGGGAGCTCCGGGCACATTTCACGCCGAGGCTCCGGCCCCGGCTCTGAGCCCGGCCCTCGGTCCGGCCCTGGGCCTTTCCGGCGCCCTGGGGCGCATCGACCCCATGTGCATGGTCAAGAATTTCGGCGAGGGCACCGGCGGCGAGGCGCCGTCCCTGTCGGTGGTCGTTCCGGTGTACAACGAGGTCGGCAACGTGCCCGTGCTCCTGGCCGAACTGACCGGGGTGCTCGACGGGCTGGACGTGCGCGCCGAGATCATCGTGGTCGACGACGGCAGCACCGACGGCACGGGCGAGGCCCTGGAGGCCCTGTCCGCCGGGGAGCCCCGGCTGCGGGTGGTCCAGTTCCGCCGCAACTACGGGCAGACCGCCGCCCTGTCCGCCGGGTTCAAGTTCTCCCGGGGCGAAATCGTGGTCACCCTGGACGGCGACCTGCAAAACGACCCCCGCGACATCCCGGCCCTGCTGGACAAAATGGCCGAGGGCTACGACCTGGTCAACGGCTGGCGCAAGGACCGCAAGGACAAGGCCCTGTCGCGGCGGCTGCCCTCCTGGGCCGCCAACCGGCTGATCAACAAGCTCATCGAGGGCACGGGCGTGCAACTGCGCGACTTCGGCTGCACCCTCAAGGCCTACAAGCGCGGCATCGTCAAGAATATCCATATCTACGGCGAGATGCACCGGTTTATCCCCGTGTTCGCGGCCTGGCTGGGCGTGCGCGTGGCCGAGATCCCCGTGAACCACCGTCCCCGCGTCCACGGCTCGGCCAAGTACGGGCTCTCGCGCATCTGGCGGGTCATCTTCGACCTCATCGTGGTCCGCTTCTTCTCCGACTACATGACCCGGCCCATCCAGTTCTTCGGCAAGATCGCCCGCAAGGCCACGGGCCTGGGGCTGGCGGGCATCGCGGCCCTGTGGGCCGCCAAGGACCTGGGCGGTCTGTCCGTGTCCTACGACACGCTGTTCATCCTGCTGGCGCTGGTGCTCATCTCCGGGCTCCAGGTCGTCATCCTCGGCCTTACTGGCGAACTGCTCATCCGCTCCTACTTCGAGGGCCAGGACAAGGACCACTATGTGGTCAAACGGGTCCTGGGCGGGTAGGCCATGTGCGGCATCGCCGGAATCGTCCACGCCGACGGGCGGCCTGTGGACCGCGAGGCCCTGGAGGCCATGACCGACGCCATGCGCCACCGCGGGCCCGACGACCGGGGCGTGCTGGTGCTGGAGGGCGGGACCGGGCCTTCGGTGGGCCTTGGCCACCGGCGGCTGTCCATCCTCGACCTGTCGGCCCTGGGCCGCCAGCCCATGGACGACGGCGGCGGGGCCCTGTGGGTGGTCTTCAACGGCGAGATCTACAATTTCCGGGAGCTGCGCGCCGAGCTGGAGGCCCTGGGCCACCGCTTCCGCTCGGCCACGGACACCGAGGTCGTCGTCCACGCCCTGGCCCGGTGGGGCGAGGCGGCCCTGGCCCGGCTGGACGGCATGTTCGCCCTGGCCGCGTGGGACGCCCGGGCCGGGCGGTTGCTTCTGGCCCGCGACCGCTTCGGCAAGAAGCCCCTGTTCTATCATCATGCGGGCGGGCTGCTGGCCTTCGCCTCGGAACTGCCCGCCCTGCTGCGCCACCCGGCCGTGCCCCGCGCGGTGGACCCCCAAAGCCTGTCGCGCTACCTGCTGCACGAGTACGTGCCCGCGCCGCACTGCCTGTTGGAAGGCGTGCGCAAGCTGCCCGCCGGGCACGCCCTGAGCTGGACCCCCGGAGCCTCCGGGGCGGCGGGCACCGCGCGGGTGGCCCCGTATTGGACCATGGCCTTCGGCGGCAACGAGGGCATTTCGGACGCCGAGGCCGAGGCCGAACTGGAGCGCCTGTTCTCCCGCGCGGTGCGGCGCAGGCTGGTCAGCGACGTGCCCCTGGGCGTGTTCCTCTCCGGCGGGCTGGACTCCAGCGCCGTGACGGCCTTCATGGCCGGGCACGTTCCCGCGCGGAGCATCCGCACTTTCTGCATCGGCTTCGCCGAGGCCGGGTTCGACGAGTCGGCCCACGCCCGGGCCGTGGCCCGCGCCCTGGGCACCGAGCACCACGAGCAGACCCTGCGCGAGGCGGACCTCATCGACGTGGTGCCCCAGGCCCTGGGCTGCCTGCCCGAGCCCATGGCCGATTCGAGCCTCGTGCCCACCTGGCTCCTGGCGCGCTTCGCCCGCCAGGAGGTCACCGTGGCCCTGGGCGGCGACGGCGGGGACGAACTGTTCGCGGGCTACGATCCCTTCCTGGCCCTGGGCCCGGCGCGGCTGGCGGCGTGGGCCCCGCGCCCGCTGCTGGCCCTGGCCGGGCGGGCGGCGGCTCTGGGCCGCGCCAGCGAGGGCAACATGAGCCCCGGCTTTCGCGTGCGCCAGTTCCTGCGCGGGGTGGGCCGTCCGGTCATGGAGCGCAACCAGCTCTGGCTGGGCGCCTTCGACCTGCCCGGGCAGCGCGCCGTGCTGCATCCCGATGTCCTGGCGCGCCTGGGCGGCTTCGATCCCCTGGACGAGGTGGCCGAAGCCGGGGCCCAGGGGCCGCAGGGCGACGACGTGCAGCGTACCGTCGCCTTCTACCTGCGCTATTACATGGCCGGGCACATCCTGCCCAAGGTGGACGCGGCGGGCATGGCCCACTCCCTGGAAGTGCGCGCCCCGTTTCTGGACACGGCCCTGGCCGAGTTCGCCTGCTCGCTGCCCTCGCGTATGAAGCTGCGCGGGCTCACGCGCAAATGGCTGCCGCGGCGCATGCTGCGCGGGCGGCTGCCCGCGCCGGTGCTGGCCCGGGGCAAGAAGGGCTTCGGCATCCCCCTGGCCAAATGGCTCAAGGGCGGGCTGCGCGGGATGGCCGAGGAACTGCTGGCCGAGGACCGCCTGCGCCGGGGCGGGCTGCTGGAGCCCCGGGCCGTGCGTGGGCTGCTCACGGCGCACCTGCGCGGCGAGCGCGACAACCGCAAGGAACTGTGGACGCTTTTGTGCCTGCAACACTGGCTCGCCGGGCAGGGGCTCGGCTAACGTCTTGGAGAAATTCATGGACCCTGCCGAGCCTCCCGTGCCGACCCCTTTCGTCCTGGTCACCGTGCAGCGTTCCGGGAGCACCTATCTGGGGACGGTGCTTTCGCGGGTGCCGGGCGTTTTTTGCGCCGACGAGTTGTTCATCGCCAGCGAGGGCGGCCTCAAGCCGGGGTTCTTCTACGGCCACTGGCGCGAGCGCGTGGCGGCAGACCCCGGGGCCATCCTGCCGCCGCGCAGGCGGGAGATGGTCGAAAGCTTCCTGGACGCGGTGTGGGCCGCGCAGCCGGAGCTGGCTGCCCAGGGCTTCGACATCAAATACAACCAGTTGGCCGAGGAGCGCGATCTCCTGCCCGCCCTGCGCCGCCGAAAGGTGCGCGTGCTGCATCTCTTGCGGGGCAACGTGCTCAAGACGCATGTGTCCACCGAACTGAACGACCGCCAGGAGGAGCTGGGCCGCCGCTCCCACGGCACGGAGCGGGTGCCCGCCGTGGCCATCGACCTGGACCCCGGGCGGCTGGCCGAGGCGCTGGCCGAGCGGGTGCGCGTCATCGAGCGGCACCGCGAGGAGCTGCGCACGGGGCTGGAGACCATGGAAGTGGTCTACGAGGACTGCGTGGCGGGGCGCGATTCGGAATACGGCATCAACGCGCGGGTGCTGGGCTGGCTGTGCGCCTTTCTCGGCGTTCCCGCGCCCCCGACCGCGCCCCGGACCGATCTGGTCAAGACCAACCCCTCGGACCTGCGGCGCAGCATCGCCAATTTCGACGCCGTGCGCCAGGCCCTGGCCGGAACCGTCTGGGAGCACCTGCTCTACGAGGGTGCCCCCGAGCTGTGGAACCCCGGCGGGCTGGAAATCCCCGGCTACCTGAGCCCCGGGCCGCTGCTGGAGCGCCTGGCCCTGCGCGCGGAGCTGCACGCGGCCTCGTGCCTGCTGGCGGCCCAGGGCCCGGCCCAGGCCGCCGCAGCCCTGGCGGACCTGCCCGGTCGCATGCCCGGGCAGCCCTGGGTGCACTTGGCCCTGGCCCTGGCCCAGGAGCGCGCGGGTGCCCCGCGTCTGGCCTTGGAGCAGTACGAACGGGCCCTGGCTCTGGCTCCGGGCATGGCCGAAGCCCTGCTGGGCCGGGCGCGGGTGTTGGGGGCCCTGCGGTGACGGGCCTGCGGCTGCTGCTGGTCAGCCACGAATTTCCGCCCCTGGCGGGGGGCGGCGCGGGGGCGGCGGCCAACCTGGCCCGTGAATTGGCCGCCCTGGGCCACGAGGTCACGGTGTTGACCTCGGCCCTGGCCGGGCAGCCCGCGCGTCAGGAAACGGACGGGGCGCTGGTGCTGCGCGTGCCCGCCGCCCGCCGCCGGGCCGACCGGGGCGGGTTGGGCCATTTCGCGGCCTTTGCCCTGGGTGCGGGCCTGCGTGGCCCGGCCCTGGCCCGGGCCCGGGGGGCCCAGGCGGTGCTCGCTTTTTTCGGGTTGCCCGGCGGGGCCGTGGCCCTGCGGCTGCGCCGCCGCTGCGGGCTGCCCTATGTGCTGGCCCTGCGCGGGGGCGACGTGCCCGGGCAGCAGCCCGGCGAACTGGCCCTATGGCACCGGCTGGCGGCCCCGGCCCTGCGCGCGGTCTGGCGCGCGGCCGACGCCGTGACGGCCAACGGCCCCGGGCTGGTGGCCCGGGCCCGGGCCTTCGAGCCCGGGCTGGCCGTGGAACTGGTGCCCAACGGGGTGGACCTGGAACGCTTTTCCCCCGGGCCCGCGCCGGGGCCGGGGGAGGTGCCGGAAGAAGGGCCGGGCCCCTTGCGCCTGCTGCTGTGCGGGCGGCTGGCCGAAGGCAAGGGCCTGGAAACCCTGGTGCCCGCTCTCGCGGCCCTGGCGGCGGGCCCGGCTCCGGGCTGGACCCTCACCGTGGCCGGAGACGGGCCGCGCATGGGCTGGCTGCGCGCGGCCCTGGAAGCCGCCGGGCTGGCGGAGCGCACGCGGTTTCTGGGCTTCGTGCCCCGCGAGGCCATGCCCGGGGTGTACCGCCGGGCCGATGTGCTGGTGCATCCGTCGCATTTCGAGGGCCAGTCCAACACCGTGCTGGAGGCCATGGCCTCGGGGCTGGCCGTGGTGGCTTCGGATATTCCGGGCTGCGCCGAGCTGGTGCGCCCCGGGGAGAGCGGGGCCCTGGTGCCGCCCGGCGACGCCGGGGCCCTGGCCGGGGCCCTGGGCGCGCTGCTGGCCCGGCCCGGGCAGGCGGCGGCCATGGGCCGCCGGGGCCGGGAACTGGCGGAGGCCCACGGCTCCTGGGCCCGCACGGCCCGGCGCTATGCGACCCTGCTGGCGTCGGCGTCGGGGCGTTGACGGTGGAATGTAACTTGCAATTTTTTTGGAATACGGCGCGGGACTTGCCCGTCGCCTTGCCGCGCCGTTGATAAGCCGACGCGGCGATGGTACACCCCCGAGTGGTCCGGGCGCGCCCGCGCGCCGGGCAAAAAGCCAAGGACGGCAACAGCCTGTGGAGGGTCTGGGCAGATGGATTTGCACGGCAAACGTTTTCTGGTCATCGGCGGCGCGGGCTTCATCGGCTCGCATCTTGTGGACGAACTGTGCCGCAGGGACGTGGCCGAAATCCGCGTCTTCGACAACTTCAGCCGGGGCCGCGAGGAGAATCTTGCCGACTCCCTGGCCGACCCGCGCGTGACCATTTTCCCCCACGGCGGAGATATCCTGCACCGCGACATCCTGCGCGCGGCCATGCAGGGCGTGGACGGCGTGTTCCATCTGGCGGCCCTGTGGCTGCTGCACTGCTGGGACTACCCGCGCTCGGCCTTCGAGGTGAACATCGGCGGCACGTTCAACGTGCTCGAAGCCATGCTGGACGCCGGGGTGCGGCGGCTGGTCTATTCCTCCTCGGCCTCGGTGTACGGCGACGCCGTGCATGAGCCCATGGGCGAGGACCATCCGTACAACAACACCAACTTCTACGGCGCCACCAAGATCGCCGGGGAGCATATGTGCCGCGCCCTGCACCATCGCTACAAGGGCACGGACAAGCACTTCGACTACTGCGGCCTGCGCTACATGAACGTCTACGGTCCGCGCCAGGACTACCGGGGTGCGTACATCGCCGTGATCATGAAGATGCTCGACCGCCTGGACCGGGGCTTGCCGCCGGTGGTCTACGGCGACGGCAGCCAGGCCTACGATTTCGTCTACGTGGGCGACTGCGCCCTGGCCAACGTGCGGGCCATGGAGGCCGAGGCCACCGACGCCTGCTACAACGTGGGCACCGGGGTCAAGACCACCATCAAGGAGCTGGCGGAGCTGGTGCTCGAACTCACGGGCTCGGACCAGCGGATCCACTACGAACCCGCCGGGCTGACCTTCGTCAAGAACCGCATCGGCGACCCCGGGCGGGCCACGGGCGAGATCGGCTTCACGGCGGACAAGGGCCTGCGCGAGGGGCTGGCGGAGCTTATCGCCTGGCGCAAGGCGCACATGCGCCTCGTGCGCGAGCGGCGCAGGGAAGCCGGGCTGCCCGATGAAGACTGATCGCGCTCCGGAAACCCCGGAAACCCAAGGCAACGCGCCCCGAGGCCGGGAGCGCCGCGAGGTGCCCATCGCCCTGCCGTCTCTGGGCGAGGAGGAGTGGCAGGCCCTGCGCGGGCCGGTGCTCTCCGGCTGGGTGACCCAGGGGCCGCGCGTGGCCGAGTTCGAGCGCGCCTTCGCCGCCCTGCACGGCGTGGAGCACGCCATCGCCACCACCAGTTGCACCACGGCCCTGGCCGTGCTCCTGGCGGCCCTGGGCGTGGGCCCCGGCGACGAGGTCGTGGTCCCGGCATTCACCTGGGTGGCCACGGCCAACGTCGTGTTGCACACCGGGGCGACCCCGGTGCTGTGCGACGTGGACCCCGCGACCTTCAACATCGACCCCGACCGGCTGGCGGCCTGCGTGGGCCCGCGCACCCGCGCGGTGATGCCCGTGCATCTCTTCGGCCTGGCGGCGGACATGGACGCCCTGGGCCGCGCAGCCCCCGGGCTGCCCCTGCTGTGCGACGCGGCCTGCGCGGCGGGCACGGGCCTGGGCGGCCCGGCCCCGGCGGGAACCTTGGGCCTTGCGGCGGCTTTTTCCTTCCACCCGCGCAAGGTCATCACCACCGGCGAGGGCGGCATGGTGACCACCAACGACGCGGCCCTGGCCGCGCGGGTGCGCATGCTGGTGAACCACGGGGCCGGGGTCAGCGAGGAGCAGCGCCACCTGGGCCCGCGCCCGTACCTGCTGCCCGCCTTCACCGCCCCGGGTTTCAACTACCGCATGACCGACCTGCAAGGCGCCGTGGGCGCGGTGCAGGCGGCCAGGCTGCCCGGGCTGGTCGCCGGGCGCGAGGCCATGGCCCGCGCCTACCACGCGGCCCTGGCCGACCTGGACTGGCTGGCCCTGCCGCCGCTCGTGCCCGGCCATGGCTGGCAGTCCTTCGTCTGCCGCGTGCTGGAGGACCGCGCCCCGGCCCCGCGCGACGTGCTCATGGAGCGTTTGCAGGCCATGGGCGTGGCCACCCGGCCGGGCACCCACGCCGTGCATGTGCTCGACTGCTACCGCGAGCGCTTCGGCTTCGCCCCGGGGGACTTTCCCGGGGCCCTGGAATGCCACCGCACGAGCATGGCCATTCCCCTGCACAACCGCATGAGCGCCGAGGATCAGGACTACGTGGCGGCCTGCCTGCACGCGGTGGGGGAGGCCTAGCCATGTGCGGCATCGCGGGGGTGGTGAACTACGACGGCGCGCCGGTCTCCCCGGTGCTCATGCGCCGCATGGCCCAGGCCATGGCCCACCGCGGGCCCGACGGCGAGGGCGTGTTCACCGACTCCGGCGCGGGCTTCGCCCACCGCCGTCTGGCCATCCTCGACCCCACCCCGGCGGGCAACCAGCCCTTCCTGTGCCCCGAGGGGCGCTACGTGCTGGTCTACAACGGCGAGGTCTACAACTTCCAGCAGTTGCGTGCCGAGTTGCAGGGCCTGGGCCACCTGTTCCACACCCGCACGGACACCGAGGTCGTCCTTGCGGCCTGGCGCCAGTGGGGCCCGCGCTGCGTGGAGCGGCTCAACGGCATGTTCGCCTTCGCCGTGTGGGACCGTAAGGCGCGCACGCTTTTCCTGGCCCGCGACCGCTACGGCATCAAGCCGCTGTATTGGGCCGTGGTCGGCCGGACGCTGCTGTTCGCCTCCGAGGCCAAGGCCCTGCTGGAACATCCCGGCTTCGTCCGCCGCCTGGACCATGAAGGCCTGCTGGAATATTTCACCTTCCAGAATTTTTTTACCGACCGGACCCTGCTTGAGGGTGTGCGCATGTTTCCCGCCGGGTGCCGCGCGGTGATCCCCTGGAGCGGCGGGGTGCCCGCCACGCCGCCCGTGGAGCGGTACTGGGACTTCGACTTCCGCGAGCCCGACGCACCGGTGGACCCGCGCGAATGCGAGCAGGAGCTGGCCCGGCTGTTCCGCCAGGCCGTGCAGCGCCAGCTCGTGAGCGACGTGGAGCTTGGCGCCTATCTCTCGGGGGGCATCGATTCCGGCGGCGTGACCGCCGTGGCCGCCGCCGAACTGCCGCTCATCAAGACCTTCACCTGCGGCTTCGACCTGCACTCGGCCTCGGGCCTGGAGCTGGGCTTCGACGAACGCAGCGGCGCGGAATACCTGTCCTACCTGCTGCGCACCGAGCAGTACGAGATGGTCCTCAAGGCCGGAGACATGGAGCGCGTGCTGCCGCGCTTCGCCTGGCACCTGGAGGAACCCCGGGTGGGCCAGAGCTACCCCAACTTCTACACCGCGCAACTGGCCTCCAAGTTCGTGAAGGTCGTGCTTTCGGGCACGGGCGGGGACGAACTCTTCGGCGGCTACCCCTGGCGCTACTACCGCGCCCAGGGCTGCGACGGCTTCGAGAACTACATCGACAGCTACTACGCCTACTGGCAGCGGCTGATCCCCAACAGCGAGATCAAAAGCGTCTTCGCCCCGGTGTGGGACCGGGTGGGCCACGTCTGGACGCGCGACATCTTCCGCGACGTGTTCCCCCAGGGCGCGCGGCGCAACGTGTGCGGCGAGGCCGAGGCCGTGAACGCCTCGCTGTATTTCGAGGCCAAGACGTTCCTGCACGGGCTTCTGGTGGTCGAGGACAAGCTGTCCATGGCCCATGGCCTGGAAACGCGGGTGCCTTTCCTGGACAACGATCTGGTGGATTTCGCCATGCGTCTGCCCGTGGGCATGAAGCTGGCCGGGCCCGGAGCGGGAGCCGCGCGCATCAACGAAAACGACCCCGGCCCCAAGACCCAGCGCTATTTCCAGCAGACCCGCGACGGCAAGCTCGCCCTGCGCCGGGCCCTGGCGGGCATCCTGCCCGACGAGGTGCTCTCGGGGGCCAAGCAGGGCTTTTCCGCGCCCGACGCCTCGTGGTTCAAGGGCGAGAGCCTGGCCTACGTGCGCCGCCAGCTCATCACCGGCAACGCGCGCATCTACGAATATCTGGACCGCCGGGCGGTCTTCCGGCTGCTCATGGAGCATCTGGAAGGCAAGCGCAACCGGCGGCTGCTGGTCTGGTCGCTGCTCAATTTCGAGTGGTGGCTGCGGCGGTTCCTGGGCTAGGGGGCGGGGATGTTCGACGGCAGGAGCTACTCGGAAATCCACGCCGCCCTGGACGCCACGGACTGGACGGGCTGCGCGCCGCTGCGCATGGCCGTGCTGCGCAACGTGGTCCTGGAACCCATGGAGCCCCTGCTGCGCTACCTGCTGCGCCAGGACGGCCTGCGCGCCGAGCTGGCGTTCGGCCGGTACGACACGGTGCTTCAGGAGGCCCTCGGTCCGGGCGGCCCCGTGGGGCCGGACACGGACTGCGTGCTGGTGGCCGAGGCGCTGGAGTTGCTGGACCCGGAGCTTGTGCGCGGGTTCGCGGCCCTGGAGCCGGACGCCGTGCGGGCGCGGTGCGACGCGGTGCTGGCCCACGCCCGGGCCGTGCTCGCGGCCCTGCGCGGGCGGACCCAGGCCCCGGTGCTGTGGTGCGGCTACGAGACGCCCGTGCATCCGGCCCTGGGCGTGCTCGACGCCCAGGGGCCCGGGGGACAGTCGGGCGCCGTGCGCGGGCTGAACGCGGGGCTGCGCGCCCTGCTGGCCGGGGTGCCCAATGCGTTTTTCGTGGACATGGACCTGTGCCTGGCGCGGGTGGGCGCCGAACGGTTCTTCGACCGCCGCTGGTGGTATCGCGCCCGGGCGCCCTATGCCCGCGAGGGGCTGGCCGCCGTGGCCCGCGAGGTAGCTGCCCTGGCGCGCGCCCTGCGCGGCCGGGCCCGCAAGTGCCTCGTGCTCGACTGCGACGGTGTGCTCTGGGGCGGCGTGGTCGGCGAGGACGGGCCGCAGGGCATCCACCTCGGCCCCGGGCACCCCGGCGCGGCGTATGTGGACTTCCAGCGCGCCGTGAAGTCCCTGGCCGCGCGCGGGGTGGTGCTGGCCCTGTGCAGCAAGAACAACGAAGCCGACGTGTGGGAGGTCTTCCGTAACCACCCGGCCATGGTCCTGCGCGAGGAAGACATCGCGGCCTGGCGCATCGACTGGAACGACAAGGCCGCCAACGTCGAAGCCCTGGCCCGGGAACTGAACCTGGGGTTGGACGCCATGGTTTTCGTGGACGATTCGGCTTTCGAGGCCGGTCTGGTGCGCGCACGGCTGCCTGAGGTGACCGTGCTGCACCTGCCCGCCGGGGGGGCGGCGGGCAATGCCGACGCCCTGGCCGGGTGCGGCCTGTTCGACACCCTGGCGCGCTCCGTCGAGGACGGCCTGCGCGGGGCCATGTATCGCGGCGAGGCCCGGCGCAGGCGCCTGCGCGCCGAAGTGCCCGACCTGGACGCCTATTTGCGGTCCCTGAACATGCGCCTGGACGTGCGCGTGGTCGTGGGCCCGGATGCGGGCCCGGATGCGGGCTCGGACGCGAACCCGGACGCGGGCGAAGCCGAGGCGACCGCCCTGGCCCGTGTGGCCCAGCTCACGCAGAAGACCAACCAGTTCAACCTGACCGCCCGGCGGCGCACCGGGGACGACGTGCGCGCCCTGGCGGCCTCGCCCGGGCATCTGGTGGCCTGGGTGGCCCTGGAGGACCGCTTCGGGGCCATGGGCATCGTGGGCGCGGCCATTGCCTGCCCGGACGGGCGCGGCGGGGCGGAGCTGGACACCTTTTTGCTCTCCTGCCGGGCCCTGGGGCGCGGGGTGGAGACGGCCCTGCTGGCCGTGGTCCTGGCCGCCCTGCGCGCCCGGGGCGTGGCGCGGGCCACGGGGCTGTTCGTGCCCACGGCCAAGAACGCCCAGGTGCGCGATTTCTACCCTGCCCACGGCTTTGCGCCCGACGGGGCGGCGCCGCAGGGCGGGCCCCTGCGCTTCGTCCTCGACCTGGGCGGCCCCCTGCCCGCCGTGCCCGGGCATTTTTCCGCCGTGGACGGCCCGGCGGCCGCGTCTGCCTTGCCCGGCGGGGCCGGGGAGGGCGCATGATCGCGGCCATGGCCGGACACGAGCCCGCCCTGCGCTTCGGGCACACGCGCCTGACCCGCGCCCTGGCCGACGCCCCGGAGCCCGGGGACGCGGCGCTGTACGGCATGGTGGACGCCTACCTCGGCGAGTACTGCGCGGCCCACGGCCTGGGCCCCGCGGAGGCCGCCCGCGGCTACATGGCCTTTGCCGCGCGCTATCAGGACGACCTGCGGCGCTTTGCGGCCACGGGGCGCTATCCCGCCGAGGCCGGGGCTCCGGCTCCGGATTTCGACCGCGCGGTCTACGACGTGTTTCTGCTGGCCAGCGTGCTGGCCACGGGCCACCGCTTCCGGCTCATGGCCGAGGTGGCCCGGCTGTGCGCCGGTGCCGGGGGCGCGCGGCTGGTCTTCGGCGCGGGCTCGGGGCTGGAGCTGCTGCTGCCCGTGCCGGACGGCGCGCCCGTCACCGCCTGGGACCGGGAGCTTGCGCCCTTCGTGCGCGGGCGCTTCCCGCAGGCGGCCCTGCGCGACGACGATATTCTGGCTCCCGGAGCCCCCGGGGCGCCGGATCTGGAAGGGCGCTTCGGCTGCGTGCTGGCCGTGGAAGTGCTCGAACATTTCGCCCGGCCCGACGCGGTGCTGGCGGCCCTGGCCGGGGCCCTGGCCCCGGGGGGGCTGCTGGTGGCCACCACGGCGCGCAACGTGCCCCAGTTCGACCATCTGTGGAATTTTACCGACCCCGCCGCCTTCGAGGCCCGGGCCCGGGGCCTGGGGTTGACCGTGGAGGCACGCATGGTGGTGCCCCACGATTACCGCCTGCTGCGCGTGGACGCCGACAACGTGGTGTACGCCCTGCGCCGGGCGGGGGAGTGACGCCATGAGTACCCAAGGCAGAAAGACCCTGATGGCCAAGCCCGTCGTGATGCGCAAGATGCTGGCCTTCCGCCGCCGGGTGGAGGCCGGGCGCTACGGCCTGCAACTGCTGGAACTGAACTACGACAACCGCTGCAATTTCCACTGCCAGCATTGTTTTTCGCGCTATCTGGCCACGGACGCGCCCCGGCTGACCCTGGACGACGTGGCCCGGCTGGCGGATCAGGCCCACGCCCTGGGCGTGTGGCAGTGGCATCTGCAGGGCGGCGAGCCCCTGACCTGGCCGGACCTGGACCGGGTGCTGGCGGCCATCGGCCCGCAGCGTTTTCACATCATGATCACCACCAACGGCTGGCTCATGACCCCGGAGCGCGCGGCGGAGCTGGCGGCGTTGGGGGTGGACAAGATTTCGGTGAGTATCGACAGCGCCGACCCCGGGGAGCACGACGCCTTCCGGCGCCGCCCGGGCTCGTGGGAGCGCGCGCGCCGGGCGCTGTTCCTGGCGCGCGACGCGGGGATGCAGGCCAACCTGAACACGGTGGTCACCCACCAGAACGTGCGCGGCCCGGGCCTGGAATATCTGGTCCGCTTCGCCGAGGACAACGGCTTCACCGTGCTGCTGGTGGCGGCGACCTCCGCCGGGGCCTGGGCCGGGCGCACGGACATGTGCATCACTGCGGGCGACGCCCGGTATCTGGAAGCCATGCGCGGGCGGCACCCCGGGGTGTACCGCGACCTGTGGCCGCTGTTCGGCGTGCAATGGGGCTGCCGCACGGTCAACGGGCTGGTGTACGTGACGGAGAACGGCGAGGTGCTGCCGTGTCCGTTCATCCACATCAGCCTGGGCAACGTGCTGCACGAGCCCCTGGAGGGCATCCTGCGCCGGGGCTGGCGGGTGCGCGCCTTCCGCGACCACAGCCCGCGCTGTCTGGCCGGGGAGGACCGCGAGTTCATGGCCCGCTTCATGACCCGCCAGGAGCCGGGCGCCGGGCCCAGGAGCTTTGCCGCGGCCTTCGGCGAGGCCGACCTCTACCCCGAGGAGCCCCTGGGCCTGGGCGATGAAAACGATCAGGCGCGCCCGGGCGGCGCGCGGGAGGTTTGATGCGCGACAAGGTGTTTGCGACGTTTGCCCGGGTCATGGGCCTGGAGCCGGGGGGCCTCACCGGGGCCGAAAGCCCCGACAGCGTCCCGGCGTGGGATTCCTTCCGGCACATGAATCTGGTCATGGCCCTGGAAGAGGACCTCGGCGTGCTGCTGGACGACGAGGACGTGGTGGCCATGACCAGCCTGGACGCCGCCGTGGCGGTGGTGGCCGGGCGCTGCGGCGCTGCGGCGTAGGGGGACGGGTGGAACGCATCGTGGTCATCGGCGCCGGAGGGCTGGCGGAGTACCTGACCCTGGTGGCGGACATGAACGCCGCCGGGGCCGGGCTGGAGCTGGCCGGAGCCCTGGACGACGACCCGGCCCTGGCCGGGGGCGCGGTGCATGGCGTGCCCGTGCTGGGGCCCCTGGCCCTGGCCCGGAAGCTGCCGGACCGCCGCTTCGTTTTCGGCATCGGCTCCCACCGCACGCTGCTGCGCCGCAAGGCCATCCTGGACGGGCTGGGCCTGGCGCCGGAGCGTTTCGTGTCCCTGGTCCACCCATCGGCGCGGCTGTACGCGGGGGCGCGCCTGGGCGCGGGCTGCGTGGTCCATCCGTACGTGGTGGTCTTCCACGAGGCGGTGATCGGGGATTTCGTGGTCGTCAGCCCGCAGTGCGTGGTCGGCGGGCAGTGCCGCCTGGGCCAGGGCGCGCTGCTGGCCTCGGCGGTGAACCTGACCTCGGGGGTGCGCGTCGGGCCGTATGCGCACCTGGGCGCCGGGGCGCTGGTGGCCGAGGGCGTGCGCATCGGCGCCGGGGCCCAGGTGGGCCTGGGCGCCGTGGTCGGCGCCGACGTGCCCCCGGGCACGCTGGTGCTGGGTAATCCGGCGCGCGCCCTGCGCCGCCGCGAGGTGCCCGCCGATATTCTGGCCCTGGACGATGCGCCGGACACGACCCCGGGCGCGGCGCCGGAGGGCGTGTGAGCCGCCCGCCCGCGCGCGCCACGGCCCGCCGCTGGCCGCCCGCCTGGCTGCGGCCCCGGCTGCACCAGTTCGCCCGTCCGCGCGATCCGCTGGTGCGGCCCCTGCCGTATCCCTTCCTGGGCGCCGTGGCCCTTTCCAACGACATCGAGTTCACCTCGCTGGAATGGTTCGAGGCCGTGATGGCTTTCATGAACTCGCGCGGCACGACGCCCCTGGGCCCCGGCCTGGGGCTGGAGGTGGCGTCGAGCATGTTTTTTTACAGCGCGCACCCGTACACGCTGTCCTACTTCCAGGGCGCGGCGGCCGACGCCCCGCCCGCGCCCCACGCCGCGCGGCTGGACGAATACCTGCGGGCCGGGTGGATCGACACCAACCACGCCTACGGCGACTTCGACTTCACCGGCGGCTGCACCCGGGCCCACGCGGCCCGGGCCCTGGACGCCCTGGCCCGCCGGGGCGTCGCCCTGGCCGTGTTCACCAACCACGGCACCGAGCACAACGCCCAGAACATCGGCGCCGACGCGGCCTACCACCGGGGCGACGTGCCCGGCGATCCGGCCTGGCATGCCGACCTGCTGCGCGAGGCGGGCTGCCGTTTCGTCTGGACCGATTCCCTCAAGGTGGACCGCACGCCGCCCCGGGGCCTGGAAAATAGGCTGCGGACCCTGGCCGGCGACGCACTCGGCCTCGTGGACCCGGCGCGGCGCACGCCCCGTGAGGTGCTGCGGCCCCTGGTGCTTCAGGACGGCGGACCCATGACCGGGTTCATCCGCGTGGCGGGCACCGGGGAGAACGCGCCCAATCTGGGCAACATGGGCCGCCAGTTCGCGCGCGTGGGCTTGGGGCGGCTGTACTCCGGCTGGGGCGTGGCCGTGCTCTACCAGCACCTGGGCGTGGCCCTGCGCCGGGCCGGGCGCTGCCACGGCGCCGGGGTGGCGGCCCTGGCGCGCGACCCCCGGCCCCTGGAGCCGCTGCGCGAGCTGGCCCGCGAGGCCGACGCCGGGCGGCTGTGGGTGGCGGGCACGGCGCGGTTGCTGCACTACCTCGACATGATCGCCCGGGTCGCCGTCCGCCGCGCGGAGCCCGGGGTTCTTGAGGTGGATTTTTCTTCCGACCCGGTCTTCGGGACGCACCCCGGCGCCGCTCCGGGCAGGGACGACCCGGCGGACGCCTTGCAGGGGCTGACCGTTTTTGTTGCCGACATGACGACGGCCTTGCGTTTCCGGGGCCGCGACCTGCCCGTGACGCGCAACGGGCCCGACGCCCAGGGCCGCCGCAGCGTGAGCGTGCCGCTGCGCAAACTCGAGGACATCTGGACATGAGCGACGATACCCTGGAACTGGCCCGTCAGGCGGGCTGGACCATCCCCGTGGAGACCTGGGACAGCTTGTCGGACTACAACCGGCTCTTCATGCGCGGCGAGTTCACCGCCCCGCGCACCCTGGGCTATTACCGCAGCCGCCTGGAAGGGCTGGGCCTGTGTGGCCATGGGCGCGTGCTCGACGCGGCCTGCGGCATGGGCCAGTGGACCGTGGCCCTGGCCGGGCTCAACGCCGAGGCCTGGGGGGTGGACCTGGACCCGCAGCTCATCGGCGTGGCCCGGGCCCTGGCCGGAGCCCACGGCCTGGGCAACACCGACTTCCGCTACGCGCCCCTGGAGCGGCTGCCCTATGCCGACGCCTCCTTTGATGCGGCCTTCTGCTACGGCGCGTTCATGTTCACCGACATGGCCCGGGCCGGGGCGGAGCTGGCCCGCGTGCTGCGTCCGGGCGGGCGGCTGTACGTCAACGCCAACACCTGGGGCTGGCACGCGCACCTGCTGCTGGACCTGGGCCTGGCGGCGCGCAACCTGCACGTGGTGCGCATGTCTCTGCGGGCTTTGGGGCGCACGCTTTTGGGGCGGGGCAGCCAGGTGGTGGTGCCGCCCCGGCGGCTGCGCGCGGTGCTCGAAGGCGCGGGCTTTCGTGTGGAGGCCCTGGGCCCCGAGGGCTCTTTGCGCGCGCCCGGCGCCGGGGAGCGGGACGTGCCCCCCGCGTACAAAGGCCGGTTCTACGGCATGACGGCCATCGTCGAGGCCCTGGCCGTCCGCGAGGCGCGGCCCTGATGCGTATCGGGCTTTACGGCGGTGAGGCCAATGCCACCTATCTCATCGCCAAGGCCCTGGCCCGGGCCGGGCAGGACGTGCTCCTCGTGCGCGACTGGGGCATGTTCCACCCCTTCGGGCACCCCGTATGGCAGGACGCGCCCCTGCGCCTGGACGCCGGGGAACTGGACGACGGCCGCCCGTGGGACCGCGACCGCGTGCGCGCCCTGGAGGCCCGCGCGGGCTGGCGGGCTCCGGACTGGGTGGTCGATCCTCTGGAAGCGGCTCCCGCCGCCGCCCCGGGCGCCGGAGGATTCGCGGGTGTCCGGGGGCTGGACGCGGCCTTCCTGAAAGCGGTATTCCTCAGGCGGCCGCATCTGGCGGCCGGCTTGGACCTGCTGCGCGAATGCGATATGGTGATTTGCAACGGGCTGGAAGGAACGACCCTGGGCCTGCTTTCGGGGCGGCCCGTGCTGCTGTGGCCTTTCGGCACGGACATCCGCCTTGTGGCGGGTTTCGACCCGCCCGGGGGCGGTTGCCTGCGGGCCAGGGTGGAGAACCGCTTCTGGCGGCGGCTGATGCGCCGGGCCTACCCCCGGGCCCTGGGCGTGGGCTCCCACGACCCGTGGGTCGCCGGGGGCGAGCGGGGCGATGCCTTCGCGGCCTCGGGGGCCCGGCGGCTGCTGTATTTCCCGCTGCCCATGCCCGAGGTGGACCCGCCCCTGGGCCGGGCGGCCCGGCGCACGGCCCTGGCGGCGGCCCTGGGCGCTCTGGGCGTGCCCTGCCCCGAGGCCGATGTGATTTGCGTGGTGCCCTCGCGGCTGGATGCGCGGGTCAAGGGCAGCGACAGGCTGCTGCGCGCCGTGGCGCGCGTGGCGGGGAGCGGGCGGCTGCACGTGCTGGCCCTGGGCTGGGGGCGCGACAGGCAGGCCCTGGGCGAAGCCTGCGGGGCGGAGCACGTCACGGTGCTGCCCTTCGTGCTTTCCAAGCCGCTGCTCTACGGGCTCCTGTCCGGCGCGGATATGGTGGCGGACCAGTTCGTGGTCGGCGGCTACGGGGCGGCGGCCCTGGAAGCCATGGCCTGCGGCGCGCCGGTGCTCATGCACCTTGCGGCCGGGGCGTTCGCGGCCAAGGGTTTCGCTCTGCCGCCGGTGCTCCAGGCGAAAACGGAAGAGGACATCGTCGCCGCGCTGGCCGCCGTGCTGGACGGGCGCATCGATCTGGACGCCCGGGGCCGCGAGGCCCTGGAATGGATTCGCCGGGTCCACGGCTGGCGGGCCGTGGCGGACGGGGCGCTGCCGCAGGTGGCGGCGCTGGCCCGGGCGGCAACGGGAACGAGGAGCACTGCATGAGCGACGGACGAGGCGTAGGCCGGGAGACGGCCCTTGCCGCCCGCAACCAGACCAGGGATTGCTTCGCCCACAAATGGAGCCGCCGGGAGTCCTTCGGCTCCGAGGCGGCGTGCCGGTTTCTTACCGACTGGATGTTTTCCAAATACTGCGGCGGCGACCCGGGCTTGCTGGACACCTGGCTGGGCGACGGCGGACGGCGCATCCTGGAGGCCGGGTGTGGCCTGGGCGAGGTGGCCCTGCGTTTTTTCGGGGAGCATCTGCACCGCAATACCTACGTGGGCCTGGACCTGACCGGCGCCGTGGCCGGGGCGCGCGACGCCTTCCGCAGCCGGGGCGTGCCCGGGCTGTTCCTGCAGGGCGACCTGCTGGACATGCCCCTGGCCGAGGCCGGCTTCGACCTCGTGTTCTGCGAAGGCGTGCTGCACCATACCCTGGACACCGCCGCCGGAGTGCGCGCCCTGGCCCGGATGCTGCGCCCGGGCGGGCGGCTTTTGTTCTACGTCTACCGCCGCAAGGGCCCGGTGCGCGAGTTTACCGACGATCTCGTGCGCGAGCGGCTGGCGGGCCTGACCGACGAACAGGCCTGGGAGGCCCTGCGGCCCCTGACCGAGCTGGGCCGCGCCCTGGGCGAGTTGCACTGCCAGGTCACGGTGCCCGACGTGCCCCTGCTGGACATTCCCGGCGGCACCTACGACGTGCAGCGCCTGTTCTACTGGCACGTGCTCAAGTGCTTCTACCGCGCAGACTGGAGCTTCGAGGAGATGAACCACGTGAACTTCGACTGGTTCCGGCCCGCCCTGGCCCGGCGCCACACGGCCCAGGAGGCCCGCGACATGTGCGCCGCCGCCGGGCTGGCGGTGGAATGGCTGCACGAGGAGGAGGCCGGGATCGCCGTGCGCGCGGTGCGCGGGGAGACGCCATGAGCCGGTATGTGCTGACCGGGGCCTCGGGTTTCATCGGTTCGCACCTGCTTGCGCTGTTCGCCCCGGGCGACGAGGTCGTCTGCGCGGGGCGCACGGCGCCCGCCGCCGCGCGCCACCCGGCGCGGGTGACGCATGTTCCCCTCGATTTTACCACGTCATGGGACCCCTCGATCCTGCCCGCCCGGGTGGATACGGTGGTCCATCTGGCCCAGAGCGAGCATTACCGCGAGTTCCCCGCCCGGGCGCGGGACATTTTCGCCACCAACGTGGACAGCACGGCGCGGCTGCTGGACTACGCGCGCCGCGCCGGGGCGGCCCGTTTCGTGCTCGCCTCCTCGGGCGGCATCTACGGCAGCGGGGGCCGGGCCTTCACCGAGGACGACGTGATCCGCCCCGCCGGGGAGCTCGGCTTCTACCTGGGCACCAAGTTCTGTTCGGAAATCCTGGCCGAGAGCTACCACGGGCTGTTCCACGTCATCCTGGCGCGGTTCTTTTTCGTCTACGGCCCGGGGCAGCGGCCCGGGGCCCTGGTGCCCCGGCTGGCGCATTGCGTGGCCAACGGGGAGCCCGTGGCCCTGGACGGCGAACGCGGCATCCGCCTGAATCCGCTCTACGTGGCCGACGCGGCCCGGGCTCTGGCGGGCTGCATGAAGCTCGACGCCAGCCACAAGCTCAACCTCGCCGGGCCGCAGGCGCTGCACATCCGCGACATGGCCGAGGCCATGGGCCGCAGGCTGGGCCGGGCCCCGGTCTTCGAGCGGCGCGACAGCGGGCGCGCGGGCGACATCGTGGGCGACACCGGGGCCATGGCCCGGGTGCTCGGGCCGCCGCGCGTGGCGTTCGAGGAAGGACTCGGGCTGTACCTGGATTCCCTGGGCTAGTCCTGGGCGATAGGGCGGTCAGGGCGGGTGCGCCGGGCCAGCACGTCGGTCCAGAAGGCTTCCACGTCCCGGACGAAGGCGTCCTCGGTGTGCACCTCGGTGGCCAGGCGGCGGCTTTCGCGGCCCCAGGCCTCGTGGTGCTGCGGGGCCTCCAGGAAGGTTTCCAGGGCCCGGGCCATGGCCGGGGCGTCGTGCCCCGGGGCGAGCACGCCGTTTTCGCCGGGGCGTACGTACTCGCCGGTCTGGCCCACGTTGCGGGCGATGACGGCGTTGGCGCAGGCCATGGCTTCGAGCATGGCCAGCGAGGTGAAGTTCTCGTGGTCCTGGCAGGAGACGAAGGCCCGGGAGCGGGCGAAGACCGGGGCCAGATCGTCGCTTTGCGCGAATTCGAGCTCCTGCTGCCCCAGCCCGGCGTCGGCCCGCAGGCGCAGCAGGGCCTCGCGCATGGGGCCGTCGCCCATGAGCGTGAAGCGCCACCCGGCGGCCAGCCCGGGCCGGTCGCGCAGCAGCAGGGCCACGGCCCGGACGAACAGCTCCGGGCGCTTCATGGGCACCAGCCGCGCGGCGAAGACGATGGTCCGCTCCTTGACGGGCGCGGGGGCGAAGCGCGACAGGTCGGTAAACACCGCGCGCGCGGCGCGGACCAGGGGTTGGCCCGCAGGGCGAATAGTCCCGGCCCCTACGGCGTCGCGAAACAGGGTGTACCAGGAGTAGAGCCCGTCGAAGGGCACCAGCCCCAGGGTTGTGCGATAGGCCTTGCGCTGCGGGTCGCTCCGGAGGGTGGGGTCGTTCCAGTGGTGGGCCACGGTGCAGTCGGTGATGTTCAGCACCAGGGCCGGGCGCCGGGGCAGCCGCGCCAGCAGGGCCAGGGCCGGGGCGTGGAAGGCCGAGGGCATGACCACGTGCGCCAGGTCGAAGCCTTCGCGCAGCAGCAGGCGGCAGAGCAGGGCCGAATCGGCGAAGGCCTTGAATTTCCAGGCCGGGAGGTTGGGCGCGGCATGCACGCGCTGCGGCGCGGCCAGCAGCAGCCCCCGGCGGCGCAGAACGCGCGCGGCGTCGGCCATGGTGGCGAAGTGGACCTCGAAGTCCGCCTCGGGGCGCCGGGCGTAGGCGTCGGCCAGCCGGGCGAAGAACTGCTCGGCCCCGCCGATCTGGCCCGAGGCGTCGCAGCCCAGCAGGGTCAGGGCCACGCGTGGTTTTTTCGGGGCTGGGGCGTGCATCGGTCCTTGCCGGTGGGCGCGGGGCGCTGTTGGGCGCGCCGGGCGCGCCGTGGCCGCCCCGGAACGGCCCGGAGCTTGCACGCAACGATGCTAGCGCATCGGCGGCGGAAAGAAAACGCCTAACCGCGCGACACGGCGGGATGACGCGGCGGGACGGCCGCAAAGGAGCCAGGGCATGACCACAGGGACGGGTCGGCGGAGCCGGGGAGACGCAGGGTGCTGACGGCGGCGCTGTGTTCCCTGGCGGTCTGCGCCGTGGCGGTTGCCCTGGGGCTGCCCCTGGCCCGCAAGCCCCTGGCCGAGGACGAAGGCCGCTGGTACTACTTCGCCTTTTTCGCCGGGCGCGGGCTGCGCATGCACGGCAACTACCACTGCCAGGGCTATTTCAACATCCCCCTGCTGGCGGCGTTTTTTTATCGTTGGGCGGGGCGCCTTGCCGGGCGTTTCGCCGTTGCGCACTCCCCGGAAGTGTTTCAGTATTTCAAGATCGGCTGGTACGCCCTGTGCGCGGCGTCGGTGTCCTGGCTGGCGCTGGCGTTGTTCGGCCGGCCCTGGGTCGCCCTGGCCGCCGGGCTGCTTTACGCCGTTGTCCAGGCCGCGCCGAAGGCCATGTTCATGCTCACCTACGCCGAGCATTTCGCGGTGCTGCCCGCCAACGGGGCCGTGGTGGCGCTGACGGCCGTGCTGCGCGGAGCGGACCCGGCCCTGGCCGCCGTGGCCGGGGCCCTGGCCGGGTTGTGCGTGCATTTCAAGCCCACGGGCCTGCTGCTGGCCGGAGCCCTGGGCGCCCTGACCCTGGCCGGGCCCGCGCCCTGGGCCGGGGCGGGGTGGTACGCGGCGGGGCTGGCCGGGATGCTGGCCCTGCCCCTGGCGCTCATCCCGCGCACCGGCCTGGGCGCCCGGCCCTACCTGCTGACCACCCTGCTCGAACCCCTGCGCGACGGGCTGCTGGCCCTGGCGGCGCTGACGGGCCTGGGGCGGCTGCCGGGGCTGGCCCGGCTGGCCCCCGGGGGCTACGTCGGCCGCCTGCACGCCGCCACGGCCATGAGCGGCTGGCAGAAATTTCGCGCCAATATGCTGCCCGCGCTGGACGACCTGCGCGCGGTGCCCGCCCTGGCCGTGGCCGGGCTGGCCCTGGCGGGCCCCGGAGCCTGGGCCCAGGCCTGGCTGCTGGCGGGGCTCGCGGCCCTGGCCCTGGCCGCGCAGCAGCTTCAGAAGAACTACTACACCCCGCATTTCAACGCCGTCTGGGCCCCCCTGGCCGTGCTGGCGGCCCTGGGCGGCTGGCGGCTGGCGGAGCTGGGCCGGGAGTGGCCCGTGGCAGGCGCGCTGCTCGGCGCGGCGGCCCTGTGGGAGGTCGTGCGCCTCGGGCGGCGGCTGGCCCCGGCCTTTTCCCGGGCGGCGGCCCTGTCCTTCGGCATCGTCCACCCTTACGTGGGCGTGCTTTTCGCCACGGCGCGCGACATCGGCCGCTGCATCGGCGCCCGCGCCGGGCGGGGCGACCGGCTCTGCGTCTGGGGCGACCAGCCGACCATCTACCTGTATTCCGGATGCATGGCCTTCGACCCGCAGTACCTGTTCCTGTATTCGCACCACGCCGACGTGAGCGAGGAGGTTTGGGTGCTGTGGAGCCTGCGCGAGGCCCCGCCGCGCTGGTTTCAGTTCTTCACCTGGAAGTACCGCGACGGCCGGGACATGGACTACATCCAGGACCGCGTGGGCGTGCGCTACGTGCCGGAATGCACCTTCAGCCCGCGGGACGCGTCCGGAGCCCCGGTGCGCAACACCGAGGGCGGGGTGGACAGCTTTCCGCTCTATCGCCGCGACGATGCGCACTATGTCAAGATTCTCGCCGAGCGGGCCGCCGCCCATGAGGCCCTGGGGCAATGGGCGGAAGCCCGCCGCTGCTACGAAACCGCGGACGGGGTCCGCCCCGGGGACGAGGAGGCCTCCCTGGGGCTGGCGATCCTCGACGCCGTGGTTCGGGATGCCATGGACCGGGAGGCCGGGGCGGCGCCGGAGGCGCCCCTGGCCGCCTGGGCCCGCGCGGCCCGGCGTGTGGCCGCCCCCGTCCTGCGGGCCGACGTGGACGGCCCGCGCGGACGGGCCGCCGCCCTGGCCCTGGCCCGGGCCCACGAGGCCGCAGGCCGCGCCGAGGCCCAGGCGGCCCTGCTGGAAGGGCTCACGGCCCGCGAGCCGGAGCATGACCGGGCCCTGGCGGCCCTGGGCCTGCTGCGCCTGGGTCAAGGGAACGCCCGTCAGGCTCTGACCCTGCTGCACCGGGCGGCCCAGGCCGATCCGCTGTCCCCCGGTGCGCTGGCGGCCTTGGGCCGGGGGCTGGCCGCCGTGAACCCGGCCGACGCGGCCCTGGCCCGCAAGTGCTTTGAAAAGGCCCTGCGGCTCATGTGGTGGCACCCCGGAGCCGCCGCCGGACTGGACGCCCTGACGGGCGGGCCGCGGGCGCGCATGGACGTGTATGAAGCCCTGGACGTGTTCGGCTACGTACGCCGCGAGGACCTGCCCGAGGCCCTGCGCCCTGCCGGGGAGGCCCGGTCATGACGCGTCTGCTGCTCGTGGTGGCCGATCTGGACACCGGGGGAGCCCAGCGTCAGGCCCTGGAGCTGGCCGCCGGGCTGGCCGTGCGCGGGCTGGAGGTGACCCTGGCCGCCCTGCACGCCGGGGGAGGGCTGGAGGAGGAGGCCCGCCGCCGCCTGGGCCCGGGGCTGGCCGTGCTCTGCCCGGCGCCGCGCTGGCGCAGGCGCGACCTGCCCGCCGCCGCCGCGCGGCTGGCGGCCCTGGCCCGGCGGCTGCGGCCCCGGGTGGTCTACGGTTTTCAGCCCGTGGTCAACGAGCTGGCCCTGGCCGCCGCCCGGGCCTGCGGCGCGCGCACGGCCTGGGGCCTGCGTTTTTCCGACGTGGCCTGGGGGCGCTACAGCCTGGGGCAGGCGGCGGCCTTCCGCCTGGGTGCGGCCCTGTCCCGCGCGGTGGACGTGCTGGTGGCCAACTCCGCCGCCGGGCTCGCGGTGGCCCGCCGGGCGGGCTACCGGCCCCGGGCCGCCGTGGTCGTGCCCAACGGTATCGACACCGCGCGCTTCGCTCCGGACCCTGCGGCCCGGGCCCGGGTGCGCGCCGCCTGGGGCGTGGCGCCGGACGCGCCGCTGGTGGCCCAGGTCGGACGCATGGACCCCATGAAGGACTGGCCGAATTTCCTGCGCGCCTGCACTCTGTTGCGCCGCGAGGTCCCCGGGTTGCGGGTGGCCTGTGTGGGCCCCGGCACGGCCCAGGCCCTGGCCGGAGCCGTGGCGGGCTGGGGCCTGGCGGACTGCGCCGTCCTGCCCGGAGCCCGGGAGGACATGCCCGCCGTGTACTCCGCCCTGGACGCCCTGGCCCTGGCCTCGGCCTACGGCGAGGGCTTTCCCAACGTGGTCGGCGAGGCCATGGCCTGCGGGGTGCCCTGCGCGGTGACCACCGTGGGCGACGCGGCGGAGGTCGCGGGCCCGGCGGGCCGCGCCGTGCCCCCGCGCGACCACCGGGCCCTGGCCGGGGCCCTGGCCGCGCTGCTCAAGGCGCCGGACCTGGAGCGGGCCCGGCTTTCCCTGGCTGCCCGGGCGCGCATCGAAAGCCATTTTACCCTGGCCGCCATGGTGGACCGGACCCTGGACGCCCTGAGTCCGTTGTCGGGGGGGCGCTGAGATGTGCGGCATCGTGGCCTTCTTCGCTCCGGGCGGCGGGGCGCCCTCGGGGCCGCGCCTGGAAGCCGCCTGCGCCACCCAGGCCCTGCGCGGGCCCGATGGCTCGGGCACGGCGGTGCTGGCTGGCGGGCGCGTCAGCCTGGGCCACACGCGTCTGGCCGTGCTGGACCTCTCCCACGCGGCGGACCAGCCCATGAGCGCGGGCCAGGGGCGGCACTGGTTGGTCTTCAACGGCGAAATCTACAACCACGCCGACCTGCGCCGTCGCCTGGAAGGCCGGGGCGAGCGCCTGCGCACGCGTTCGGACACCGAAGTCCTGCTGCGCTGGCTCATGCGCCACGGCCCCGCCGGGCTGGACGACCTGGAGGGCATGTTCGCCTTCGTGCACGTGGACTTGCAGGCCGGGCGCCTGCTGGCCGCGCGCGACCGGATCGGCGTGAAGCCGCTGTATTTCGCCCACGGCCCGGCCCTGGCGGGCTTCGCCTCCACCCTGGCGCCCCTGCGCGCCCTGGGCGGGCGCGCGGACGCCATCGACCCTGTGGCCCGCTTCGAGATGCTGACCTCCAAGTACGTCGCCGGGCCGAGGACCATCTACGCGGGTATCGAAAAGGTGCCTCCGGGCGGCTGTGTGGAGCTGGACCTCGGCGCGGGCACGGTGGCCCCGGTGCGGCGCGCGTGGTGGTCGCCGGGGGTCTGGCTGGCGCCGCGGGCCGCGCCCCTGGCGCCGGACGCCCCCGAAGGGCATTGGGCCGACGCCCTGGACGCCGCCTTGTCCGGCGCTGTGGCGCGCCAGCTCGTGGCGGACGTGCCCGTGGGCGTGCTGCTCTCCGGCGGGGTGGATTCCAGTCTGGTGGCGGCCCTGGCCGCCCGGGCGGGCGGCGCGGTGGACACCTTTTGCGTGGGCTGGGCCGACGCGCGCTACGACGAGTCCGCCCACGCCCGGCGCGTGGCCGCGCACCTGGGCACCCGCCACCATGAACTGACCGTGACCCCGGAGGAGGTTCTCCGGGCGCTGACGGCCATGCCCGGGGCCTTCGACGAGCCCTTCGGCGACGCCTCGGCGGTGCCGCTGTATCTCCTCAGCCGCTTCGCCCGCCAGCGGGTGACCGTGGCGCTCACCGGCGACGGCGGCGACGAGCAGTTCTTCGGCTACGCGCGCTACCATCTGCTGGCCCGGGCCCGGGCCTGGACGGAGCGCGCACCGGGCTGGCTGCGGGCCGGGGTGCGGGCCCTGACGCGCCGGGCGCCGCGCTCCCGGGCGGCCCACGCCGCAAGCGCGCTGCTGGCCTTTCCCGACGCCGCCCGGCGCTATGAGCACTTCGTGCTCGACGACTTCGCGGCCCTGGCCGAGCTGTGCGGCGCGGGCCCGCGCGAGGCGCTGTGGGCCTCGGGCCTGGCCGGGGCCGGGGAGCGCGGCCGGGCCCTGGCCGGGGGCGACTTCCTGCGCGGGATGATGCTTACGGACCTGGGCGGCTATCTGGTGGACGACTGCCTGACCAAGACCGACCGGGCGACCATGGTCTGTTCCCTGGAAGCGCGGGTGCCCCTGCTGGACGAGGCGGTGCTACGCCTGTCGCTGGCCATGCCCACGCGCCTGTCCTGGCAGGGGAGACGCGGCAAGCACCTGCTGCGCCGCGTGCTGGCGCGGTATGTGCCCCCGGCGCTCACCGAGCGGCCCAAGATGGGCTTCGGCGTGCCCCTGGACCGCTGGCTCTTCGCCGAGCTGGGCGCGTTCACCCGCGAGACCCTGGCCCGGGAGAACCTGCTGCGCGCGGGGCTGGACCCGGCGGGGGTGGAGCGCGTGGTGCGCGCCCATCGCGCCGGGCGAGTGGACCACCAGTATTTCCTGTGGCCGCTCGTCTGCTACGTGCGCTGGTTCCACGAGGTGCATCTGGCCGGGCCCGGGCCTGCCGCCGGGGAGGGCCTGTGAGCGCCCCCCGGCTGCGCGCGGCCTACGTGCTGGACAGCCTGGGCCCCGGGGGCACCCAGCGGGCCCTGACGCACCTCGTGCGCGGGCTGGCCGGGCGCGGCTGGGAGCAGACCGTCGTCGGCCTGGGCGACGAGGATTCGCCCCTGGTGCGCGGGCCGCTGGAAGCCGCCGGGGCGCGGGTGTTCACGCTGGGCAAGGGCGCCGTGGCCCGCGGCGCGGGGCTGGTCCGGCTGGTGGGGCTTTTGCGCCGCGCGCGGCCCGACGTGGCCCTGACCCTGCTGCCCTGGGCCGACGTGCTCGGGCGCCCGGCGGCGTGGTTGGCCGGAGCCGGGGTGGTGCTCTCCTCCGTGCGCGCGCGCAATGTGGACCGGCCCTGGTGGTGGTTCCCCCTGTGCCGCCTGACGGCGCCCCTGGCGCGCAGGGTGGTCTTCAACAGCCGCGAGGTGGTGCCCTTTGCCCGGGCCCGCGAGGGCGTGCGCCCCGAGCAGGTGGTGTACATCCCCAACGGCTGCGCCGGAGCGCCGCTGCCGCGCGACCGCTCGGCCCTGGCCGCGCTGGGCGTGCCCGGGGATGCGCCCGTCGTGGGCAGCGTGGGGCGGCTGTATGCCCAGAAGAATCATGCGGCCCTGCTGGAAGCCCTGGCCCTGGGCCGGGGCGCCCTGGGGCGAGCCCATCTGGTGCTGGCCGGGGCGGGGCCCCTGCGCGCGGAGCTGGAGGCGCGGGCCGCGCGCCTGGGCCTGGGGGAACGGGTGCATCTGCCCGGGCACGTGGCCGACGTGCCCGCGCTGCTGGCCGGGCTGGACGCCTATGCCCAGCCGTCGGCCTTCGAGGGCATGTCCAACAGCCTGATGGAGGCCATGGCCGCCGGGCTGCCCGTGGTGGCCAGCGCCGTGGACGGCAATTGCGAACTGGTCGAGCACGGCGCAAGCGGCCTGCTGGTCCCCCCGGGGGACATCCCGGCCCTGGCCGGGGCCCTGGAAAGCGTGCTGGAGGACCGGGCCCTGGCCGCGCGCCTGGGCTGCGCGGCGGCCCGGCGCATGGCCGGGGCGTTTTCCATCGAGGCCATGGTCGAGGCGTACGACGCCCTGTTCCGGTCCTTCGCGGGGCGCGGTTAGCTGCCTGTTGGAAAAAGCACCATCCGCAGGCCGGGCAGGAACGGTCAGCGGCAGGGCGCGGAAGAATCCGGGACGCGCGGAGGACCCCGCGGGCACACGCGGTTCGGGTTTTCCCGCGTCCCTTTCGGGGCGGCCTGCTAGGGCAGGGGCAGCCCGGCCAGCTCGGCGCGCAGCAGGTCGATTTCCGTGCGCACCACCATGGTGCCGGGCATTTCGAGCAGCGCCGGGGGCGAGGCCGGGTCGGCGGCCAGGGTCAGCAGGTCGGCGGCGTAGAGCAGCCCGGCGTCGGGCACAAGCACGCGCGGGAAGTCCTGCCGACCCCGGATGCGGCGGCCGGTGTCGGTGCGGACCATGCCCCGTCCGTCGGGCGCCGGGCGCCATGGCGCACCGGGGGGCGCGTCGAAGCGGCTCAGGTCGAAGGGTCCGCCGTGCTCCACGGCGTCCAGAACCAGCAGTTCCAGGGCCTGCGAGCCCTCCAACCCATCCAATCCCTCGACGAGGAAGCGCAGCACCGGGGCGGTTTCACCCGCCGGGGCCGGGTCGTCCTGGGGCTCGGGCCGTGCGCGGCCCGTGCTCCAGGCCAGTTCCAGCGCATCCGGGCGCATCCGGGCGTCCACCAGCAGGCGGGCGCCCCTGGCTCCGCCGGGTACCAGCGCGGCCATGGCGCGGCCTTCGGCCAGGGCCACATGACTGGGCGGCCCGGCGAGCCCGGGAGCCCCGGCCAGCAATTCCGCCAGCCCCGGGGCGGCGTCGGCCCCGCCCGTCGCGTGGGGCCCCAGGGTCAGGGTCTCGCGGATGGTGAACAGGCGCCGCAGTTGGCAGGGATGGTCCGCAGGCGTGGCGGCCGAGGCGGCCAGGGCCCGGCCCGAGGCCCGGGCCCGCGCGGCGAAGTCGGCCAGGGCCGCGCCCAGCGCCAGGGGCGGCCCGGGGGCCAGCCAGCGGTAGTTCACGAACAGATGCCCGGCAAGGGGATCGGCTCCGGCCTCCAGCAGGGCCAGGGCCGCCCGGCGGGCGCCTTCGGGCACGGGGCGGGCGTGGATGGCTTCATGGTCCTCGGGCAGGGGCGGCAGGACGTTCGCGGCCCGGTCCGTGCCCGTGGCCGCCGCGTCCAGGCCCCGGTGCGGTTCCAGGAGCGGAGATGCGGCCAGCAGCACGCGGGAAAACACGTCCGCCCCGCGCAGGGCGGCCAGCATCGCCCGGACCCGTGCCCTGCCCCGGGTCGGCTCCGCCAGGGCCTCGCCCGGCAGCGCCAGGGCGCAGACTACCGCGCGCACAGGCCCTCGCAGCCGAAGTCGAACAGCCCGCGCGCGATGACCTGCCCGGCCAGGGTCAGGTCGTCGGGGGTGTCGATGTCGATGAGCATGGCCGGGTCGTCCAGCACGTGGCAGTAGTTCCCGCGCCCGGTGCGGGCCATGGCCGCGCCGTCGTAGGTGCCCAGGGAGCGGTAGCGCGCCGGGCCGCCGCCGTGGGGCGTGAAGCGCCGGGCGGTGAAAACGGTCTCGAAGCCTTCCAGGTTTTTGGCCGCGAGGCGGTCCACCAGGGCCGGGGTGCGGAAGGGGTGCGTGGGGTAGAGCACGGCGACCACGGCGGGGTGGTAGCCTTCGCGGCCGAGTTCGGCCAGGGCGTGAGGCACGCAGGTGCCGGGGGTCACGCGGTCGCCCGAAAGCTCCGCCGGACGCAGGAAGGGCGTTTCGGCGCCGAACTCCCGGGCCCGGGCCGCGATGTCCGGATCGTCGGTGGAGACGATCACGCGGTCCACCAGCGTGGCCGCACGGGCAACGAGGATCGAATAGGCGATGAGCGGCAGGCCCGCCAGGGGCGCCACGTTCTTGCGCGGAATGCCTTTGGAGCCGCCCCGGGCGGGGATCAGCGCCAGGACGGGGCGGAGCGCGGGCTGCGGATCGGGCTGGGGGTCGGGTCGGGTCATGGCTTTCGGGTCGTGGAATGCGGTGTTGCCGTGCCGGGCCAGCATACGCGCGGGCCGGGGCCCTGTCCACGCGAGAGGCGCCGGGAGGCAAGCGGGGGCGCCGGAGTTGTCAAACGGTCCCGGCCGAGGGTACAACCCGGGCAGGCCCGGGGCGTTGCGCCCCGCGCCCCCGCAGCCCCCATAACTGTTCGGAGGCCCGGCGTTGCATATACGGCAGGACAGTCCTCTGGTTTCGGTGCTTATGGCCACCCGCGACAGGCTCGACCTGTTGTCCGGAGCCCTGGCCTCGGTGGTCGCCCAGAGCGAGCCGCGCTGGGAGCTGCTGCTGGTCAACGACGGCGGGCCGTCGCCCGCGGGGGTGGTCGCCGGGTTGGGCGACGCGCGCATCCGGCTGGTGGAGTTGCGCGAGCGGCGCGGCAAGGGCCACGCCGTCAACCAGGCCTTTGCCCGCAGCCGGGGCGCCTTCATCGCCCACCTGGACGACGACGACGCCTGGCATCCGGAGCATCTGGCCGTGCTGCTGGCCGCCCTGGCCGGGGCACCCGGGGCGCGTATGGCCCACTCCGACGCCGAGCGCGTGGACCTGGCCCCCGACGGCCTGGGCGGCTGGCGCGAAACGGGCCGGGCCCTGGTCCACCGCGTTCCCGCCAGTCTGGAAGCATTGCTGGAATACAACTGCGTCACGGGCATTTCCGTGCTCCACGACCGGGCCCTTTTCGAAGAGGCCGGGGGCATGGACGAGGCCCTGGACGTGCTCCTGGACTGGGACCTGTGGCGGCGCATGGCGGCGTTGACCACGCCTGTGCACGTGCCCCGCGTGACCGCCGAATATTTCGTGCGCGCCGAAGAGGCCGGAGAGACCGGGGCCGCGGCCCCGGCGCCCGCCGGGGCGCACCTGACGGGGCTGGCCCGGCGCGACCCCGTGCGCTACGTGCGAAACCGACTGCGCATTCTGGACAAACCCCTGCCCCTGCCGCAGGACGGCAGCCTGGACGCGGCCCTGGCCGGGGCCCGGGCCCGGGGGCGCATGCAACTGGCCGTGGCCCTGGGCGAGGCCGCCGAGGCCGCCGGAGACGTGGCCGTGGCCCGGGCGCATTACGAGGGCGGGCGCGACGCGGCGCCGGGGCACGTCCTGCCCTGGCGCAAGCTGGGGCGGCTGGCCGCCGCGGGCGGAGAGCACGAGGCGGCCCTGCGGGCCTTCGGCAAATGCTTGGCCCTGCCCGGCGCCGCGCCTGCGGACGCCCTGCACGCGGCGGGCGCGGCCATGGCCCTGGGCGAGCCGCGCAAGGCTCTGGGCCTGCTGGAGGCCGCCGCGCGGCGTTTCGGCCCGGAGCACGAGGGCCAGCCCGCCGTGCTGCGCCTGCTGACCCAGGTGCGCGCCCTGGCGCGCTGAAGCCGGGCCGGGCGGTTCTCCGCCCGCGCCGCATCCTGTCCCCACAGCGCGCCCGGGCGGTTCTTTTCTTTTCTGGTCGGCCCCGGCCCGGCCCGGGCGCGGGGTTGCGGGCCGGGCGCGCTTCCAGTATAGATTGGGCCCTCGGCGCGGGCGGCGCGCCGTTTTTCCGCACCCATGCGGCGGTCGGCCCGCCGGAAGGACTGCCATGCTCGACCTCAAATTCATTCGCGCCAATATGGACGCGGTTCGCGAAAACCTGACCCGGCGCCGGGCCAAGGTGGACCTGGACGCCTTCTCGGCCCTGGACGAAACCCGCCGGGCGCTCATCCAGGAAACCGAAGCCCTCAAGGCCGAGCGCAACGCCGTGTCCAAGGAAGTGGGCCAGCGCAAGCGCGAAGGTCAGGACGCCGCCGACCTCATGGTCCGCATGGGCGACGTGGGCGAGCGCATCAAGGCCCTGGACGCCGAGCTGCGCGAGGTGGACGCCGAGGTGCAGGACTGGCTGTTCTCGGTGCCCAACATGCTCCACGGGAGCGTGCCCGACGGCGCGGACGAGAACGACAACCCCGAGCTGCTGCGCTGGGGCGCGGCGCCGCAGTTCGACTTCGAGCCCAAGGAGCATTGGGAGCTGGGCGCCGCCCTGGGCGGGCTGGACTTCGAGCGCGCCGCCAAGCTCACGGGCAGCCGTTTCGTGGTCTACCGCGGCTGGGCCGCGCGCCTGGAGCGCGCCCTGGCGGCCTTCATGCTCGACATGCAGACCACCGAGCACGGCTATTTCGAGGTCATGCCGCCGATGATCGTCAACCGCGAAACCCTGACCGCCACCGGCCAGTTGCCCAAGTTCGCCGACGATCTCTTCAAGCTGGAGAATTCCGAGTATTTTCTGATTCCCACCGCCGAGGTGCCGGTGACCAACCTGCACCGCGACGAAACCCTGGACGAGGCCGACCTGCCCTTGAAATACACCGCCTGGACCGGCTGCTTCCGCTCCGAGGCGGGCTCCTACGGCAAGGACACCAGGGGCCTGATCCGCATGCACCAGTTCCAGAAGGTCGAGATGGTGCGCTTCGAGCGGCCCGAGGATTCCTACGCCGCCCTGGAGCAGATGCGCGGGCACGCCGAGGCCGTGCTCCAGCGCCTGGGCCTGCACTACCGGGTGGTGACCCTGTGCTCGGGCGACATCGGCTTCGGGGCCACCAAGACCTATGACCTGGAGGTCTGGCTTCCGGGGCAGGGCAAATTCCGCGAAATTTCCTCGTGCTCCAATTGCGGCGATTTCCAGGCCCGGCGCGGCAATATCCGCTTCCGGCGCAAGGAGGGCGGCAAGAGCGAGCTGGTGCATACCTTGAACGGCTCGGGCCTGGCCGTGGGCCGGACCCTGGTGGCCGTGCTGGAAAATTATCAGCGGGCCGACGGCAGCGTGGCCGTGCCCGAGGCGCTGGTGCCCTACATGGGCGGGCTGACAGTCATCGGCCCGGAGCCCGCCGGGGCCTGATGCCTCTCGCGGTGTTCCCCGTGGCTTGCCCGGGCATCCCCGGGCCTTGACAGACGGCTCATGCGCCGCTACGTACTCATTCCCTCTGTGGGCCGTTAACTCAGGTGGCAGAGTATCTGCCTTTTAAGCAGAGAGTCGCTGGTTCGATCCCAGCACGGCCCACCACCAGACTTTCAGTGCCCCGGGTCCATCCAGACCCGGGGCGTTTTGTCGCCGGGTAGCGGGTGTTTTTGTGCGTCCGGTCGGATTTCTTGGGGGAATATATTCAGTTTGTTCGGCAGGATATCTCCTGGCTGCGGAATATTCCTCCCGGCCCTTGACAAGAAGCCCCCCTTTGGTCAATAAGACCCCTCCGGACGGCAACGTCCGCCACAGCGTCCCCATCGTCTAGTGGCCTAGGACATCGGCCTCTCACGCCGGTAACAGGGGTTCAAACCCCCTTGGGGACGCCAAAGAAAATCAAAGGGTTACGGTGAAAGCTGTAACCCTTTTTCGTTTTGGGACGGCAACGGGGCGGCAACGGCTTTCGGAGGCTGCCAGGGTGCCTCTGATTTACTTCCCGGAACGGTGCGGCCTTGGAGGTCAGCGGTCTTTCTTGGTTCCCTTTTCGGGGCAGGCGGCGAAGCGTTCGTCGCTGCGGTGGGTCGCGGCGTTGCCCGACTTGCCCTCGAACCAGCCCACGCGGTCGGCGGGCCAGATGTCGAAGTCGGGCACATAGGGCTTGATGTCGATGACCGGAGTGCCGTCGAGCACGTCCACGTTGTCCAGCACCAGCGCCTCGGGCGTGACCTCGCACAGGGTCATGACCGACAGGCCCAGGGGGTTGGGGCGCTTGGGCGAGCGGGTGGCGAAGATGCCGTGGGGCGTCTTGTCCAGGAAGGGCAGCACCGTCAGCTCCTGGCCGCAGATTTCGTGCAGGTGGTAGAGGATGATCAGGTGCGAAAAGCCCTCGATGTCCTTCAGGCCTTCGCGGAATTCCGGCAGGACGTGGATGGTGCCCTTGAATCCGTGGGCCCCGGAGGGCTGGATGGGCATGCCTTTGATGTGCGTGTGCGGGGTCCGGAAATAGCCGATGGGAGTGTAGACGATGTGCATGCGCGCGGCCTCGTGGGGTTTGCGCGGCTTTTAGCAGGAAATGTTCCAGAGAAAAAGCCTTATTATATCAGAGTATAGAGCTTCGAGACCACTGCGGGCCGCGGCGAGGTGTTTGCAAAAATGAAACATCGGGCCCGGCGGGTGCCCGGGAAATGACGGATTTGTCTTTTGCGTCGGACGAGGCACGGCGTGAAGCACTGCGCCGGTTTCCGCGCCCGCGCGCAGCGGGGCGCAGGGCGGGGTGAAGCCCGTGGGCCGGGCAGGCAAAAAGGGTTGCGGCGGGAGCCGCAACCCTTTTTGTCGTGGCCGCGCGGGGCTGGCCGCGCGGCGCTAGAGGTCCAGCCAGGGCTGGGGCGCGATGGGCGTGTAGCCCGCCTCGCGCACACGCAGCTCCAGGGGCAGCATGGCCAGGGCCGCAAGCTCCGGGTCGGGCAGGGTCACGAGGTCGGTGGCGTCCTGGCACAGGCAGTACGTCTTGCACTTCTCGCAGACATCGGCCCGTTCCGTGGGCCGGTCGGGATCGGCCAGACGGCCCAGGTGCGCGGGGTCCTCGTTGCCGCAGACCGGGCAGGACACGCGCTTGTAGCGCCACTCGGTGGCGCAGGTGGCGCAGCGCAGGTGGCGGATGCCCGCCTGGCTGCCCATGAAATCGATGCGCTCGTTGTCGCGCATGAGCCGCGAGAAATGCGGCGCGCCGCCGCACACGGGGCACTGCGGCCGTCGCCAGGGCAGGTCGCGCAGCAGCGGGGCCAGGCTGCGGGCCTGGGCTTCGATGCAGGGCGCCACCAGTTGCCGGGCGGCGAAGGCGAAGGTTTCGTCCGCCACGCCTGTGGGGGCTCCTGCGGGGGCGGTGCAAGCCGTGAGCACCTGGGCGGGCGCCAGGGTGCCGTCCTCCAGGGCCCTGCGCAGGGCGGCCAATTCGTCCGCCAGGGGCGGGAAGGCCTCTTCCATCACCGGCAGCAGCAGCGCGGCGGCCGCGGGAATCTGGGCGGCAACGTCCTGGAATCCGCTTTCGGCCAGCAGGGGCACGCCCTGGCAGAAGCGTTCCTCGTCGACCACGGGCAAGGCGCCCGTCCAGCCCGGGGCGGCCTCGCGCACGCGGGCGCGCCCGGCCAGCAGGGCCGCGAAGCGGGAGAAGGAATCGCGCAGGGGCGGGATCTCGTCGCCGAGCCGGGCGGCGTCGGCCAGGAGGTGCTGCGCGGCGGAGTCGGCGGTCTGGCAGGAAGCGGGCATGGTCGGTCTCCCGGGCTTTGGGTTCGTGTGGCGCGGGCGCCCCGCCCACGGGGCGCCCGCACTGTTTATGGTGAGGGAGGAGTCTTAGCTGCGCAGGGTCCGCGTCAGGCCCGCGATGGGGGCCAGGGTCTTGGCCAGGAACTGCTGGCGCGAGAGCGGACCGGGGGCCTGGGCCACGGCGTGCTCATGGTATTTGGCCGGGTCGTCGGCCACCAGGAAGATGACCGAAACGTCGTCCGGGTCCAGAAGCCGGGCCTTGGGGAACTCCTTTTTGACCTCGGCCAGCCGGGTGGCGGCCAGTTGGAGCATTTCCTCGCGTTCGCCGAAGTTCATGGCTCCCATGGCGCAGCTCTTCACGCACATGGGCAGCATGTTGGCGCGCACGCGGTCGATGCACATGTCGCATTTCACGAGTTGCTTGGTTTGCGGGTTCTGGCGCGGGATATCGTAGGGGCACGACTCGCGGATGAACGCGTAGTCCTCGGCGGAGGTCTTCTCGGTGAAGATGACGGCGCCGGTGGCCTCGTCCTGGATGATGGCGTCGGGGTCGGCGGCCGAGCCCATGCAGGGCGGGGCCACGCAGTGGCGGCACTGGTCGGGGAAGAAGTACCACTGGACCACGTCGTTTTCGAGGTGCTCGCTGAAACGCACCAGTTTGAAGTTGAAGGGGTTCAGATCCGGCGGATTCTGGTGCGTGCCGGTCTGTTTGGTCGCGTTGGGAGGCAGGTTCTTCCATTCCTTGCAGGCCACCTGGCAACCCCGGCAGGCCGTGCAGCGGGTGGTGTCGATGAGAAACGCCTTGGACATGCTTCTTCTCCTTGGCTTGCTTCACGGGCGGCATGCCGCCCGGGTTGGCACTACAGTTCCGTCACCTTCTCGGCCTTGTACAGGTTGACCAGGCAGGCCTTGTACTCGGGGATGGTGGTGTTGGGGTCGCCGATGGACACCGTGACGCGGTTGGTGGAGTCGCCGCACTTGGGCTTGGACCAGCCGAAGCAGAACGGCATGCCCACCAGGTGCGTGGTCTTGCCCATGACGTTGAAGGGCCGGATGCGCACGGTGACCATGGCCACGGCCTCGGTCTTGCCGCGCAGGCTCTCGACGATGACCACATCGCCGTTCTGGATGCCCTTTTCCTTGGCCAGCTCGTGGCTCATCTCCACATACTGCTGGGGCTCGGCCTCGAGCAGGGGCGGGGCGTTGCGCGTTTCCGACCCGGAGCACCAGTGCTCGGTGAGGCTGTAGGTGGTCAGCACGATGGGGAAGCGCGGATCGCCGTGGGCGGCCAGCTTGTCCACATCGCTCTCGATGACCTTCATGCACGGGTTGTGCATCTGGCCCGAGAAGGGGTTCTTGGTCAGCGGCGTTTCGGCGGGCTCGTAGTGCTCGGGGAAGGGCCCGTCCTCGCGGCCGGGGCCGAAGAGCTGGGAGTGGCCCTCGGTGGTCATGATGAAGGGGTACTTGCCGCCTTCCTGGGCCATGGGCGGGTAGCCGCCGTCGGGCACATCGCCGATCCACTTGCCGTCCTGCCAGGCGATGACCGTCTTGTCGGGGTTGAAGGGCTTGCCGTTCTTGTCCACCGAGGCGCGGTTGTAGAGCACGCGGCGGTTCATCGGCCAGGCCCAGGCGAACCCGGGGTAGAGGCCGATCCTGGCCTGCATGGGGGTCTGGGTCAGGTCGCGGCGCTTGGCCAGGTTGCCTTCCTCCTCGGTGTAGCCGCCGCAGTAGAGCCAGTTCATGCTGGTGGTGCTGCCGTCGTCCTTGAGGTGCGGGAAGCCGGGCACGAGCTGGCCGCGCTTGTAGGTCTTCTTGCCGACGGTCACCTCGGTGGTGAACACGCCGTTGATGCGCCGGGCCACGGCCTCGGCGTCGAAGGCCTCGGGATAGTCGGCCTTGAGGATGGGCTCGGGGAACGCGCCGCCCTCCTTGGCGTACAGGGCCTTCACGCGGTTCATGATCTCCACGAACATCTCGCCCATGTTGCGGCTCATGCCCAGGGGCTCGGCGGCCTTGTAGTGCCACATGTGCCAGCGCCCGGAGTTGGAGATGGTGCCGTCCTTTTCGGCGCGGTAGGCCGAGGGCAGCAGGAAGACCTCGGTCTTCACGGTTTTGGGGTCGATGCCGGGGCGGCGCCAGTTGTCGGTGGTCTCGTTGTGGAAGACCTCGCCCATGACCACCCAGTCCAGATCGTCCCACGCCTTGCGGACCTTGTGGATGTTCGGGATGCTCTGGCAGGGGTTGTGCCCGAAGCACAGGCCGCCCTTGATCTCGCCCTTGTACATGCGGTCGAAGATGTACAGGTGCGAGTAGTCCACGCCCGGGTCCATCTTGGGCACCAGGGAGTAGCAGAAGTCGTTTTCCTTGGTGGCGTTGTCGCCGTACCAGGACTTGAGCAGGCTGACCACGTACTTCGGCCGGTTGCCCCACCAGTTGATGCTCATGGGGTCGTTGGTCACGGGGGTGTAGGCCTTCAGGTAGTCGCCCAGGGTCTGGTAGTTCGCCGTGGGGGTGCTGTGGTAGCCGGGCAGGTAGCCGTAGAGCAGGGCGTGGTCCGTGGTGCCCTGGACGTTGGGCTCGCCGCGCAGGGCGTTGATGCCGCCGCCCGCGATGCCGATGTTGCCCAGAAGCTGTTGCACCAAGCCCGAGAGGCGGATGTTCTGCACGCCCACGGAGTGCTGGGTCCAGCCCAGGGCGTAGATGATCGTTCCGGCCTTGTCGGGGCGGCCCGTGGCGCAGTAGGCCTCGTAGACGCGCAGCAGGTTTTCCTTGGACACGCCCGTCACCTGGGACACGCGGTCCAGGTCGTAGCGGTCGTAGTGCTCCTTGAGCAGGTTGAAGACGCAGCGCGGGTGCTGGAGGTTGCGGTCGCGCTTGACCCTGCCCTTGGAGTCCTTCTCGAAGGCCCACTGGCTCTTGTCGTACTTCTTCTTCTTGGGGTCGAACCCGGAGAACATGCCGTCCTTGAAGGTGTACTTCTCGCCGACGATGAACGAGGCGTTGGTGTACTCCAGCATGTATTCGGCGAAGTATTTCTTGTTCTCAAGGATGTACTTGATCATGCCGCCCAGGAAGGCGATGTCCGTGCCCGAGCGGATGGGCACGTGGAAGTGGCTGCGGGCCGAGGTGCGCGAGAACTTCGGGTCCACGTGCATGACCACCGCGCCCTTCTCCTTGGCCTTGATGACCCATTTGAAGGTCATGGGATGGTGCTCGGCGCAGTTGCTGCCCATGATCAGGATGGCGTCGGCGTTGCCGATGTCGTTGTAGTGGTTGGTCATGGCGCCGCGCCCGAAGCACTCGGCCAGGGCCGGAACCGACGGGCTGTGGCAGATGCGGGCCTGGTGGTCGAAGTGAACGATGCCGAAGGCGCGCACCATCTGGTGCAGCACGGCGGCCTCTTCGTTGGACACCTGCGAGGAGCCCAGGTGGAACATGCTTTCCACGCGGTTGACCACCTTGCCTTCAGCATTGGTGGCCTTGAAGTCCTTGTCGCGCTGGTCCTTGATGCGCCGCGCGACGCGCTCCATCATCCAGTCCCAGTCCTTCTCTTCCCAGTCGGTGGCGCCGGGGGCGCGGTAGAGCGGCTTGGTCAGCCGCTGGGGGCTGGTGTGCAGCGACAGCAGCGACGCACCCTTGGCGCACAGGCCGCCTCCGCTGATGGGGAAGTCCGGGTCGCCCTCCACGCTGATGATCTTGCCGTCGCGGACGTGCACCAGCACGTTGCAGCCGCAGGAGCAGAAGGGACAGATGGAGATGAACTCCTTGGCGCCCTCGATCTTGAGCTGCGCCGCGTAGGCGGCGACAGGGGCGGGGGCGATGCCGAAGCGCGCGAGCGCCAGCCCTGCGGCGCCCGCTCCGGTCAGTTTCAGGAACCCTCGACGAGTTACACCCATGACAGCCTCCTTGTGGTTGATGGCCTCGCGCCGGGGCCGGTGCGCCTTCGGGCGCATGCCCGGGCGCACGCCGGGCCTGGCGCGGTTTGCGGTGGGGATTTCATTTTCCCTCTAGCCGTCGGCAAGGGGCGCGTCAATAAAAAGTCCAATTATTGTTGATGTTTATATTAATACACATCTGGAAAAAGCAGGGGCGGGGCAATAGAAAAAGACGCGCTCCGCATCCGGCCCGGGTGGCGCCGGAGGGCACGGGGAGATGCGGTGCGCTCGTTGCGGTTGCGCGGCGCGGGGCGATGTCGCGAGGCTGCTGCGGCCGGCCCGTCCTCCATGCGCTGGCGCATGGGGGCGGGCCGGGCACTCAGCGCGGGGAGAGGGCGCCGTCCTTGGCCGTGGCCGCGTGCAGGGGCTCCAGCCCCGGGCGCCGGGCGTCTCCAAAGCCGATGATGGGCCAGGGGAAGATTTTCTCGGCCTTGAGCATGGCGCAGTTTTCCACCTCGTCGAACCATTGGCGGAAGGCATCGCGCAGGGCCTGACCTTCGGGGGTCAGGTGGCAGCCTTCGCGCTTGGTGGCTCCGGCCTCCACCAGGCGCAGGCCCAGAGCTTCTTCCGTCGCCCGCAGCTTGCACCACGCGGCGCGGTACGACATGCCCAGAACGCTGGCGGCCTTGCGCAGGGAGCCGTGCGTTCCGATCAGGTCCAGTAGCTGGACGCGCCCCAGGCCGAAGGCCACGGCGTTCTTGTTTTCCAGCCAGATGTGCAACCGCACGGTCACCGGCGGCGATCCGGTCGACATGGTTGACCTCCTTGGTCCGCGGTCGTATAGCTCCGCATGGTATAGGAAATCCTGAGCCGTCCCATTGCGGAACCGGATAGCATCGGGTGTATTTCCTGACCGGCTGGTGGGCAATTGCGTGGCAGACGGAAGTCATGGGCTTTGACACCGCCCCCGCCCCGGCGCGCGCAACGCGTGAATCGTGGCGAGGGCCAGTGGTTCCGGCCTGTTGTCCTGTTTTTTGTCAGAATCCCCGGGAAGTGGACGCACGTTGGCGGATGGATTTAATACACTTCAATGATTTGGTTTCTTCCGAAAGCAAAGCCCGGCGCTATTTGTTGGGTTTTTGCTGGAAAAACCATCAACGCCACTGCCCGCGCTGCCGCGAGCGCAGGCTTTATCGGCTGGCCTCGGGGCGGCGGCGGTGCAGCCGCTGCGGCTACACCTTCCACGACTTCAGCCAGCGCTTCGTGAACCTGTGCGGCCTGAGCTGCCGCCAGTGGCTGTGGTTCCTGAAGCTGACCGAGCTGTGGACCCCCGCGCGGGACATGGCCGGGCAGATGGGCGTGGCCTACGCCACGGCCCTCAAGGCCCAGGACACTCTGCGCCGGGCCATCCTGGCCCAGGCCCTGGACGCCCGGGCCCTGCGTCAGGCCGAGGCCGAGGCCGACCCGCAGGCCTCGCCGGTGTTCGGGCTGGTGGAGATCGGCGGGGTGGCCATTTGCGACGTGCTGCCCGACGTGACGGCTGAAAGCCTGCTGCACTTCAAGCTCAACTTCCGGCTGAAGACGGCCAGCCAGGGCCCGGTGGTCTACACCGCGCCGTACCGCAACTACCTGACCCTGTTGGGCTGCGGCCCGGCCCTGTGGCCCACGCGGCTCATCCATCACGACGACAAGCGCCTGCCCGCCGACGCCGGGGGCTTCTGGCCCTGGGCCAAGCGCCAGCTCTCCGGCCAGCGCGGCCTGGGCCCGGCGACCTTCGCCCTGCGCCTGAAGGAACTGGAGCTGCGCTACAACTACCGCGACCAGGACGTGTTCCCCCTGCTGGCCAAGGCCCTGTGCGGCTTTGTGCCCGACGGCTGAATCCCGGCCTCGGGCGGGCGCATCGGCGATGCGCCCCGGGAGGGCTTCGCCCGGGCGGCGTGAAGCGGGGGGGCGGACGCGTCAGCCCTGTCGTGTCTGGAATTTCTTGGGGGGCAGGCCGTATTTCTTGCGGAATTCCGCGCTGAAATGGCCCAGGCTCTGGTAGCCCACGTGCATGGCGACCTCGGTGACGGTCATGGCGCCCGAGGCGAGCATCTCGCGGGCCATGTCCAGGCGGTAGGCGCGGAAATATTCGAACACCGGCACGCCGAAGACCTGCTTGAAGCCCGCCTTGAGCTTTTTTTCGTTGATTCCCGCCATCCGGGCCAGTTCGGCCAGGGAGGGCGGGTTTTCCATGTCCTGGACCAGGATCTCCCGCGCGTCGCGGATGCGGGCCACGTCCGCCGCGCCGCGGAGGGGCCCGGGGGCCGCTCCGGCGCCCCGGCCTCCGGCCCGCGTCGTGTCCGGCGCCAGGAACTCGTCGAGCTGCGCGCCGATGAGCTCCAGGGCGCGCGCCTCCAGGTGCAGCCTGCGCAACGCGCCGCCGTAGGGGCCGCCGAGGATGTCCGCCACCAGGCGCATCTTGTGCACGCTCCGCCGCCCGGCCCATTGGAAGGTCTCCCGGCGGCCGGACAAGGCGGCGGCCAGGGGCCCGGGCGTGCGGGCGCGTTCCAGGGCGAGGTACGGCTCCAGAAATTCCTGGGAGACGATGATGCTCAGGCGATGCATGCCCGCCCGGCATTCCAGGGAGCCCGCCGTGTCGGGCAGGTAGGTGATCCGGTTGCTGCCGCTGCCGTGGATGCGCGTGGTCCGGCGCAGGGGGCCGTCCACGTAACGGCAGCGGTTCAGCCCGGCGAGCATGAAGCCGAAGATGATCGGCGAGTCCTCGATGGTGAACTCCGTGAACACGGGCACGCCCGGGGCGATCCTGGCGAGTTGGAGCGTCAGGCCCGGGCGCAGGGCCACGGCCTCGGTTCCCGTGCGGTAGACCGTCGGCCCGGCGAAGAGGGAGAGGGTGTTTCCGGTGCCCATGCTGGTTGTGTCCGTCCCCGGGGTCGGGCCCGGAGGGGATGGTTTTCGTCCCCGCCCGGGTGAGCCGCCCGCAGGGTTTTCCTTTACTGAAAAGGAAAGTCAATTTCAAGAGGAGCCCTGCCATGCGCCCAATCATCCTTTCCGCCGTCGCGGCGGTGCTGCTCCTTGCGGGCAGTGCGGCCGCCCAGGAAGCCCAGCCCCGGCCCGAGTTGGCCTACACGCTGGACACGACCACCGTCACCGCCACCAAGCGGGAGCAGAAGGTCAAGGACATCGCCGCCAGCGTGTCCGCCGCGTCGGACCTCGACCTGGAAAACATTGCGGCCAAAACCCTCCAGGACGCCACGGCCCTGTTCCCCAACGTACATATGAAGAGCACCAGTTCCGGCAACGAGATCGTCATCCGCGGGTTCTCGACCTGGGACACGGCCCTGCAATCCCCGGCGGGGCTCTACGTGGACGGCGTGCCCTACCCGCTGTCTTTCATGCAGAACATGGACCTGCTCGACGTGGAGCGCATCGAGGTTCTGCGCGGGCCGCAGGGCACGCTGTACGGCCGCAACAGCGAATCCGGCGTGGTCAACCTCGTACGCCGCGCGCCGGACGACACCGCGCGCGGCTCGGTTTTCGCCGAGGTCGGCAGCTTCGAGACCCTGCGCGCGGGCGCCTCGGCGGCCGGGCCGCTGGTGGAGGATTCGGTGTACCTCTCGGGTAGTTTCCTGCGCCACCAGACCGACGGCTTCGTGGAGAACATCCACAAGGGCAGCGACAGCGCGGCCAGCCGCAAGGCCGACTCCGGCCGCGCCATGCTCCGCCTGACGCCGACCGCCGACCTCGACCTGCGCCTGTCCGTGGACGCGACCCACAGCGACGACGGCATCGGGACCATGCGCCTGGACACGGGGCCGAACCGCTCCGGCAGGCTGAAGGTCCGCTCCGACGCGGCCGACGACGCCTCCTCGGACCTCGTGGTGCCCGCGCTGGTGGCCGACTACGCCACCGATCTCGTGAAGGTCACCTCCATCACCAGCTACATGGACTACGACTACAAGATGAAAAGCGACATCGACCGCACGGCCTCGGCCACCGGCGTGTCGGACATGAACATCGACCAGCGCAACGTGACCCAGGAGCTGCGCCTGGCTTCCACCGGCGAGCGCGACCTGTCCTGGGTCGGCGGGGCCTACCTGGGGCGGACCTCCCTGCGCACGAACATGGACCGCCTGCGGGCCATGGCCACGGCCAACACCTATCTGCACACGGACTCCACCGAGGATACGGGCGCGCTCTTCGGCCAGGCCACCTACGCCCTGCTGGACAGCCTGCGCCTGACGGCGGGCCTGCGCGCGGAGCACACCCGCCTGGACGGCGACCAGACCTACGAGACCGGCGCGGGCCTGCGCCGCGACTACGGCAAGACCACCGACTATACCGAACTGCTGCCCATGGCCGCCTTGTCCCTGGACATGACGGACAACGTGACCGGCTACCTGTCCTGGTCCCGGGGCTACCTGCCCGGCGGGTTCAACGTGTTCTCCGCCAGCAACGAGGATAATTTTTCCTACGACGCCGAATACAGCACCAACTACGAGACCGGGCTGAAGACCTCCTGGCTGGACGACCGGCTGCTGGCCAACCTCTCGGTGTTCCACTCCACCATCCGCGACAAGCAGGTGCGCGAGGAGGACGCCGCCGGGGGCGTGGGCGCGTGGAAGTTCACCAACTCGGCCAAGGCCCACTCCACGGGCGTGGAACTGGAGGCCCGGGCCTACCCCGTCGCGGGGTTGGAGCTGCGCGCGGGCCTGGGCTACGCCCGCTCGGAGGTCGACGAGTGGACCGTGGGCGGCGCGGACTACGACGGCAAACGCCTGCCCTGGGCGCCGGACCTGACCTTCAACCTCGGTGTCGGCTATACCCTCGAAAACGGGCTCTTCGCCCAGGTGGACCTGTTCGGCTCGGGCAAGCAGTACTTCGACGCCGAAAATTCCCTGAGCGACGCGGGTTACCGCACGGTCAACCTCCAGCTCGGCTACCGCATGGAGCAATGGGAGTTCTCGGTCTGGGCCAAGAACCTGCTGGACGACCGCTACGCCACCAAGAAGCTCGAAGCCAACGGCCAGACCATCGTCGAGGACGGCGACCCCATGAGCTTCGGCACCCGCGTCGTGTGGAGGTTCTAGCCATGCCCCGCACCATGACCGAACCCGAAGGCATGCGGCTCCCGGCCGCCGGGGAGCCGCCTTTCGCCTGCCTGGGCCGGTGGCTCACCGCTCCCGTGACCCTGGCCCTGCTGGAGCTGGCCATCGACCTGGAGCTGCCCGACGTGCTTGCCCGCGCCGGGGGCCCGCAGGGCCGGGCGGACCTCGCGGCCGTCGCCCGGGCCCTGGGCGGCGCCCGCCAGGAGGCCCTGGGGCCCGTGCTGGACGCCATGGCCGCCGCCGGGCTGCTCGAAAAGCGGGAGGGGCGCTACGCCAACGCCGCCCTGGCCGACGCTTTCCTGCGCAAGGATCGCCCCGCCTACCTCGGGGCCATGGTCCAGTCCCTGAAGGCGATGCAGCACCGCAACCTGGCGAGCCTGCGGGAGCTGCTCTTCGCGCCCCGGCCCGCCGTGGCCGGAGCCCCAGGCCTGCGCAGCGAGGAGCATTGGCGGCGCTCGGCCCGGGGCTTGGCGGGCTATCAGAAGGCGGGCATCGCCGAGGCCATGGCCGCGCTCGTCGCCGCCCTGCCCGGGGCCCCGGGGTTCCGCCGGATGCTCGACCTGGGCTGCGGCCCGGCGGTGACCTCCCTGCGCATGCTCGAACGGCTGCCGGGGCTGCATCTGACCCTGTGCGACTTCGCGCCCGTGCTGGACGTGGCCCGGGAGGAGGCCGGGGCCGCCGGGCTGGCCGGGCGCGTGCGTTTCGTGCCCGGGGACTACAACGCCGTGGACTTCGGCGCGGACTACGACCTGGCCTGGGCCTGCCAGAGCCTGTACTACGCCCGCGACCTGCCGGCCTTTCTGGGCCGGGTGTTCGCCGCCCTGCGCCCGGGCGGGCTGTTCGTCAGCATCCACGAGGGCGTGCATGCCGAGGGCACGGCTCCGGCGGAGCTGGTGCTGTCGCGGCTGTCCCTGGCCCTGGAGGGACAGGACGTGTCCTTCGCGCGCGGGGGCATCGCCGCCGCGGCCCGGGGAGCGGGCTTCGTGCGCGTCCACGCCGCCGCGCTGCCCATGCTCTACGGCGAGGCCGATCTGGAGATATTCCGGCGCCCGGAGGCGGGGGACGCCGGGGGCGCCGGGAAGGACCGGGAGGTCCGGCCGTGAGGGGGTTGCGTCTGGCTCTGCTGGTGGTCGCGCTGCTGGCGGCGGGGGCCGCGCCGCCCTGGGCGCCGGGCACGGCCCGGGCCGGGGACGCGCCGCCCCGGCTACGCCTGGCCGCCCCGCCCGTGCCCCAGGCCCTGGCCCTGCTGCGGGCGCCGCACAGTGCGGCCCTGCGCCGCGCGGGCCTGGACGCCGCGTTTACGCCCTGGCGCTCGCCCGAGCAGTTGCGGGCCCTGGTGGCCAGCGGCTCCATCGACGCCGTCATCGCCACCCTGCCCACGGCGGCGGTCCTGGCGGCCCGGGGCCTGCCGTGCACGGTGCTGGCCGCTTATGCCGCGCCGCTGTGGATCGTGTCGGCGGCGGACTCCGGGGCCGGGGCGCCGGGCCCGGGCGGAGCCGACGCGCTGGCGGCCTTTCTGGCCCTGGACGGCGCCGAAATCCTGCTGCCCTTCGGCCCGGGCGACATGCCCGAACTGGTCCTGGGCGTGCTGGCCCGGGCCACGGGCGTGACCCTGCACCCGCGCCACGCGGGCAGCGCCATGGAGGCCCTGAACCTGCTGCGCCTGGGCCGGGCGGCCCACGCCCTGCTGCCCGAGCCCTTTGCCACGCGGGCCGTGGCCGATGCGGCGGGCGGGGTGGCCCTGGCCCGCACTGTGGACCTCGGCGCCCTGTGGCTCCGGGCTTTCCCCGGCCAGTGGGCCATGCCCACCGCCGCTCTGGTGGCCGTGGGGCCCGTGGCGGGCGATCGCGCGGCCTGCGCCGCGCTGCGCGAAAGCTTCGCCGAGGGCCTGGCCTGGGCCCTGGCCGAGCCGGAGGCGGCCCGGGCCCTGGCCGAGGTCGGCTATCCGGAATTGGGGGCATTGCTTGGGGCCGGAGCCGACGCGGCCGCGCAGGCTCCGGGCGCCCCGGCGCTGCTGGTCGGCCCCCGGGGCGAGGCGGCGGCGCGCTTCCTGCTGGAGCGTCTTTTCGAGCAGTGCCCGACCTGCCTGGGCGGGCGCCTGCCCGGGGAGACTTTCTGGGACATGGGCCATGCGGATTCCTGACCTGCCCGACATCCCCGACTGGGGCTGGCGGCTGGCGGGCTGCCTGTGCTTTCTGGGCCTCTGGCAGATCCTGGCCGCCTGGGGCGGGGGGCTGGCCGTGGCCGCCCCGCTGGAGACGCTGCGCACTCTGGCCGGGCTGCTGGGCCAGGGCGGATTCTGGCTGACGGGGCTGTTGCCGACCCTGGGCCGGGTGCTGGCGGGCTTCGGGCTGGGCGTGGCCGTGGGCGGCGCCCTGGGCGGCTGGGCCGGGCTGCACCGGGGCGCGTGCCTGTTCCTGCTGCCCCTGCGCTGGGTGCTGTCCAGCGTGCCGGGGGTGGTGCTGGTCATCCTGGCCATGCTGTGGTGGGGCGTGGGCTCGGCCATGGTGGTGGCCATCGTGGCCCTGTCCGTGGTGCCGACGATCTTCCTGGCCGTGCGCGAAGGCTTCGCCGCCGTGGACGACGGCCTGCGCGAGATGGCCCGGGCCTACGGCCTGGGCTGGGGCAGGCGCCTGACGGCCCTGTACCTGCCAGCCGCCAGCGCGCCGTTTCTGTCCGGCTGCGTGGTGGCCCTGGGCGGGGGCATGCGCGTGGCCATCCTGGGCGAAACCCTGGGCGCCTCCCAGGGCCTGGGCTACGCCCTGGCCCTGGCCCGGGCCAATCTGGACACCCCGAAACTCTACGCCGTGGCCCTGGTCAGCATGCTGCTGGTCAGCCTGGTGGAGGCCACGCTGCTGCGCTGCCTGCGCCGGACCCTGCGGCGCGGGAGGACGCCATGACCCCCCTGGTCACCCTGCGCGACGTGCACTACCGCCACGGCCAGCGCGACATCCTGCGCGGGGTGACCCTGGTGGTGCGCCCCGGCGAGGCCGTGGCCCTCATGGGCCGCAGCGGCGAGGGCAAATCGACCCTGGTGCGCGTGGCGGCGGGCCTGCTGCGGCCCCATGGCGGGCATGCGGCCCTCACGGCCCGGCGTGTGGGTTTCGTTTTCCAGGAGCCCCGGCTGCTGCCCTGGCGCACGGCCCTGGAGAACGTGATGCTGCCCCTGGCGGGCCCGGCGCGGCAGACCGGGGCCGCGTGCCGCGCCGTGCTGGAGGCCGTGGGCCTGGCCGGGGCCGGGGGGCTCTACCCCGGGGAGCTTTCGGGCGGCATGCGCCAGCGGGTCTCCCTGGCCCGGGCCCTGGCCGTGGACCCGGACCTGCTCGTGCTCGACGAGCCATTCACCGGCCTGGACGACGCCCTGCGCCGGGACATGCGGGCCCTGCTGGAAACCCAGGTCCGTAGCCGGGGGCTGGGCGTGCTCCAGGTGACCCACCACAGAGAGGACATCCTGCACGGCACGCGGAGCGTCTATCGCCTGGAAGACGGCCTGCTGCGCGAGGACGCGCCGGGCTGCGCGCCGCCGGATGCGGCAACGACGGGAGCCCTTCCGGGCCTCTGACCGGGGGGCGGCCGCCGACTCGAGTGGCACGGGCGCCCCGGCCGGGCGGCTCCGGGGCGCGGGTGGGCCGAGGGAAGAGCCCGGGAGCCGGGAGGAGGCGGGAAGGCCGCGACACGGGTCGCGGCTTTTTTCGTGTTTCGCGTCGGGGCCGATGGCTGACGTGAGCCTTTGCCGTGGCTTTGCATGAAATACGTAATGGAATCGTGTTACCAAATTATTCCCTTCAAAGGATGCGGGTTTTTGTGCGCGCAAGGGCTGGGGCGCGGGACGGGAGGGCGGAAGCGACGGTGTTTCCTGGCGAGTATTGCCACATAGCCTGTTTTGGAGTATCGCACCCGGAGCCCTCGGGAGGTCCTGCCCGAAGGCGGCCCTGGCCGGGCAGCACCGGTTGGTCACACAAAAAATTATTTCATAACATGAAAAGCAGATCACATCTCTTTGCTCTTTCCGAGGCGTTGTGCCCCTGCTGTGCCCGATATTCGCGGCCTGCGGCGCCGGTTGGCGCGGCTGGGCGCGCGCGGGGGCGGCGTCCGGGGGGGCAGGTCCTGTCGGCGGCCCTGGCCGTGGCGCTTGCGGCGGGCCTGGCCCTGGCCGCGCCCGCTTCCTTCGGCTTTGCCGACACGGGCCCCGGCCTGGAGCAGGCCGCCGGGCAGCTCGCCGGGGCGGCCACGGCCCAGGGTCAGGCCCAGCGGGCCGCCGACGCCTGGGCCCTGGAACGCGACGCCCTGCGCGACGAAATCCGCCGCGAGGGCGAAGCGCTGGCCTGGCTGGAAGCCGCCCTGATTCGCCGCCAGGACTATATCGCCCGCCGCGAGGCCGTGGTGGCCGGGCTGCGCGACTCCGCCCGGGAGATGGCCGCCCTGGAACGCGGGCTGGAGCCCGTGCTCGACGCCGTGCTGGCGCGCCTGGAGGAACTGGTGGCCGCCGATCTGGCCTTTTTGCCCCGGGAGCGGGCCCAGCGCCTGGAAATGCTGCGCGAGACCCTGGGCGACTACGGCCTGGACCCCGGCGAAAAGCTGCGTCGCTTTTTGGAGGCCTTGCAGGTCGAGGCCGGATACGGCGCCCTGGTGGAAGCCTGGGACGACGCCATCGACCTGGACGGCGCACAGGTTCAGGGCCGCGTGTTGCGGCTGGGGCGCGCGGCGGCGCTGTTCCTGTCGCGCGACGGCGCCCGGGCCGCGCGGCTGCTGCCCGGGGCTCCGGGCTGGGAGGCCCTGGGCGCCTCCGAAGCCCGGACCCTGGCCCAGGCGTTGGAGATGCACGATCACCGCCGGGCGTTCGAGCTGCTGGCTCTGCCCGTGGGCCCGGCGCGGCTCGAAACCCGGGCCGAGGCCCCGGCCCCGCCGCAGGCGGGCGAGCGGGGCGGGGCACAGGCCGGGGGGCAGCCATGACCCCCGCCCGGCATATGTTTCCCCTCCGGAGCCCGCGCCTCGCGCTTTCGGCCCCGGGCTTCGCGGGCCTCGGCTCCGTCGTTTTCCTGGTGCCGCTGCTGCTCGCCCTTGTTCTGGCCCCCGGTTTCGCCGGGGCCCAGCAGGCCCCGGGACAGGTGGCCCGCGAGCTTGGCGCCCAGGCCGCCGCGGCCCGGGCCGAGGCCGAGGCCCTGCGCAAGGATGTGGACCAGGAGCGCCGCGAGCTGCGCGCCGAGGCCGCGCGCCTGCGCGCCGCCCGGGCCGCCGCCGAGGAGCGCCTTGCGGCCCTGGACGCCCGGGTCGCCGCCCTGCGCGCCGAGGAGGCCGAAGCCCGCGCGGCCCTGGACGCCTCGCGCGGGCAGGCCGGACTGGTGCGCGCCGTCATGCGCACGGCGGCGGGCGACGCCGACGGCCTGCTGGCGGGCAGCCCCCTGGCGGCGGAAGCCCCTGGGGTCCGCGCGGCCCTGGCCCCGCTGCTGGACGCCGACGCCCCTCTGGGGGCGGATTCCCTCGCGGCCCTGATCGACGCCCTGTGCGCCGAAATCGCCTCGGGCGGCGGGCTGATGGCGTTCGAGGGCGATTTCCTGGGGCCGGACGGCGCCTCGGCCCGGGGGCGCATCACGCGCCTGGGCCGCCTGGGCGCCTGGTATCAGGCCGACGGCCGGGCCGGGTTCCTGCGCCTGGACGCGGACTCGGGCCGTTACGTGGCCCTGGCCGCCGCCCCGCCCTGGGGCCTGTCGGGCACCCTTGAGGACTTCGCCTCGGGTTCCGGCGGCACGGCGGTGCTGGACCTGTCCGGCGGCGCCGTGCTCGACCGCCTGGAGCAGGGCGGCGGGCCGGACTGGCTCGAGGCCGGGGGCTTCCTGGTCTGGCCCATCCTGCTGGTGGCCGTGGTGGCCGTGGCTCTGGTGCTCGAGCGCTGCTGGACCCTGGCCCGGGTGCGCCCCGGCGGGGCCGGGCTGGCGGGCGAACTGGCGGGCCTGCTGGCCCGGGGCCGCCTGGACGAGGGCCGCGCCCTGTGCGCCGCCCATGCGGGCACCCCGGCCGGGCGCGTGCTGGCCGCCGGGCTGGAATACATGGGCTGCACGCGCGACGTGCTGGAAAATGCCTTCCACGAGGCCGTGCTGCGCGAGGTGCCGCGCCTGGAGCGCTTTTTGCCGACCCTGGCCGTGCTGGCGGCGGTGGCCCCGCTGCTGGGCCTGCTGGGCACGGTCACGGGCATGATCGACACCTTCACGGCCCTGACCTTCTCGGGCGGCGGCGACCCCCGGGCCCTGTCCGGCGGCATCAGTCAGGCTTTGGTGACCACCGAGCTGGGGCTCATGGTCGCCATTCCGGTGATGATCGCCCACCACTTCCTGGAGCGCCGGGTGGAGCGCATCGTGGGCGACATGGAGGAGAAGGGCGTGGCCCTGACCGTGGCCATCCTGCACCGGAACGGCAACCGGAACGGCGGCGCCCAAGGCGCCGGGGGCGCAGATGTGGCGGACCGCCCTTGACGCCGGACTGGGCTACCTGCGCACCGGGGGCTGGGTCATGCTGCCCCTGGTGCTGCTCTCCCTGTGGCTGTGGACCCTGGTTTTCCTCAAGGCCCGCGAGCTGTGGCGCCTGCGCCGGGCGGACCGGCACTGGCGCGCGGACCTGGAGGCGGCCTACGCCGCCCGGCGCACCGGCGACCCGGACCTGGACGCCAAGCTCCTGCACGCCTTGTTCCACCGCTGCGAGGCGGCGGTGGACCGCCACCTGGGCACCATCCTGGTCCTGGCCGGGGCCGCGCCCCTGCTCGGGCTGCTGGGCACGGTCACGGGCATGATCCGCACCTTCGGCGACATGGCCGTGCTCGGCGCGGGCAACGTCAAGGCCCTGTCTGCGGGCATTTCCGCCGCCCTGGTCACCACCCAGGCCGGGCTGGCCGTGGCCATTCCCGGGCTTTTCGCGGGCAGCCTGCTGCGGCGGCGCGCCGCGCGGCACAAGGCCCGCGTGCAGCGCCAGTGCCTGCTGCTCGGGCGTCCGGACGCCGCCTGTTCCGGCACGGAGGGCCGCCCATGAGCTGCTACAGGAACACCCGCGCCCGGCGCGGCGGCCCGGCGGAGCTGAACATGGCTCCGCTCATCGACATGGTCTTCCTGCTGCTCATCTTCTTCCTGGTCACGTCCAGCTTCGTGCGCGAGGCCGGGGTGGACGTGCGCCGCCCCGAGGCCGCCACCGCCGTGGACGTGCAGGCCGAAACCCTGGTGGTGGCCATCACCGCCGAAGGTACGCTGCACGTGGACCACACCCGGGCCGACCTGCGCTCCGTCCGTCCTCTGGTGGCGCGCTTCCTGGCCGCGACCCCGGGAGGGGCCGTGGTCGTCGCCGCCGACGAGGCCGCGCCCGCCGGGCAGGTGGTCCGCGTGCTGGACCAGTGCCGTCTGGCCGGGGCCCGCAATCTGGCCGTGGCCGCGCGGAGGCCCGAATGATCCGTTGCCCGGCCCGCTGCGTGGGTGCGGGGGGCGGGGCGCCCCTCGGCGCCGTTTCCGGGCCGGGGTCGGGCCCGGCTTCCGGCGCGCGGCGGCGCCTGGGCGACCGTGCCCTGGCCGTGGCCCTGGCCGTGGCCGTCAATGCCGCAGTGTTCGTGGTCCTGCCGCTGCTGGCCCGCCAGGGCGCCCTGCCCGAGGCCGGGCCCGCCCAGCCGCCGGTGCGGGTTATCGAGGCGCCCCGGCTGCCGCCCCAGGCCCTGGCCCCCGAGCCCCTGCCCGAGGAGCCGCCGCCCCCGGAGCCCGCGCGGCGCCCCGAGCCCCTGCCGCCCCTGCCCCAGCCGCCGCGCCTGCAAGCCAGCGCGCCGCTGCCGGAGTTCGACTTCGCACCGCGTCTGGCCGCGCCCGCGCCCCTGGCCCTGCCCGTGGCCCGGCCCCTGGAGCCCGCCGCGCCGCGCGCCTTCGAGTTGGCCGACGTGGACCAGGGCCCGCAAATCGTGGCTTCGGCGCCGCCGGAATACCCCTACGCCGCGCGCAGCCGCAACCAGAGCGGCACGGTCACCGTGCGCTTCCTGGTTGCCGAGGACGGCAGCGTGACCGAGGCCCGCGTCCTGGCGGCGGACCCGCCCGGGGTGTTCGATGCCAGCGTGCTGCGCGCCGTGCGGAGCTGGCGCTTCACCCCGGGCCGCCTGGGCGGCCGGGCCGTATCCACCTGGGTCGAACTGCCCGTGCGCTTCGACCTGGGCGGTTGAGGAAGCAGGGGGCCGCCGTGCGTCCGACCGCGTTTTTTCTGCTTTTCTGGCTGCTTTTGGGGTTGCCGTTGACCTGCGGCACGGCCCGCGCGCAGGAGCCGGAGGTCTCCGACGCCGCGCGCACGGCCCTGCACGAGGCGGCCCAGGCCCTGGAGCAGGGCCGCCCGGCCCAGGCCGAGGCCACCCTGCGCGCACTCATCGCCGTCGAGGGCGAGGCCGCGCCCGCGCCGGTGTGGCACCTGCTGGGCAACGTCCTGTTCGACCAGGACCGCCCGGCGGACGCCGCCCGGGCCTTTGCCTCGGGCCTGAGCCGCGCCCCCGACGACCCGGCCCTGCACCGCAACCTGGGCATCGCCGCCTACCAGAGCCGGGACTACGCCCTGGCCGCCGAGCACCTGGAGCGCGCCGTCGCCCTGGGGCCGACTCCCGAGCCCGAACTGCTGCTGCAAGCCGCCGCCGCCCGGCATCAGGCCGGGCAGCACCGTCAGGCCGTGCGCCTTCTGGAATCCCTGACGGCCCAGGCCGATCGGGGCGGGATGAGCGGAGACGGGGGCGCCGACGTGACCGCACGGGCCTTGGAACTTCTGGCCGCCGCCGCCCTGGCCGACGGCGACGGGGCCCTGGCGGAGTCCGCCGTGTTGCGCTGCCTGCGGGCCGAGCCCGGGGCCGGGCGCTGGTGGCGCCTTTTGGCGGGTGTTCGCAGTCGGCGCGGCGATTTGGCCGGAGCCGCCGCCGCCCTGGACGCGCTGACCCGCCTGGAGCCGCCCGCCGAAAAGGACCTGCGCGCCCTGGCCGACCTGTATTTCGCCGCCGGGGCCCTGCCCCTGGGCATCCAGGCCCTGGAGCGCGCCGCGGGCCCGCGTCCGGCCCCGCGCGACTGCGACGCCCTGGCCCAGGCCAGCTACCGCGCCGGGCGGCTGGACGCCGCCCTGGGCTGGCTGGACGCCGCCCAGGCCCAGGCGCCCGACGCCGAACGCCTGCTGCGCAAGGCGGCCATGCTCGAAGCCCGGGGCCGCGCGGCCCAGGCCGCCGACGCCTGCGCCCAGGCCCTGGAGCTGGCGCCGGGTAACGCCCGGGCCTGGCTGCGCCTGGGCTGGCTGGCCCGGGAGGCCGGGCGCCCGGAGCAGGCCCGCCGGGCCCTGGAGCGCGCGGCGACCTTCACCCAGACCGCAGGCGCGGCGCGCCGGGCGCTGGAACTGCTGGGCAACGACTAGGCGCCTCGGGCCATCCGCCACAATCCGCCCCGCACACGCCCCGGCATCGTCCCTCCCACACCACTCGCCAAAATCTCTCGCCAACACATCGGCGCGGGCCGGGCGGCTTCCTGCCGCCCGGCCCGCGCCGACGTGTGGGGTCCAGGGGCCGTCGGCCCCTGGTGGGGGTGCAGGGGGCAACGCCCCCTGCCGGGGGCCCGGGGGCGGCGCCCCCGGCGGTGCGCCCTCCGGCGCGTACTCAGCGCTCGTCCACGAGGAAGCGCCCGGTGATGGATTCGGGGTCGGCGATGATCTGCTCGGGGGTGCCCCGGGAGACGATGCGCCCGCCGTGTTCGCCGCCGCCGGGGCCGAGGTCGAGCACCCAGTCCGCCGCGCGGACCACGTCGGTATTGTGCTCGATGACCACCACGGTGGCGCCCTTGTCCACAAGGCGGTGCAGCACGGCGATGAGCTTGCCGACCTCGTGCATGTGCAGGCCGGTGGTGGGCTCGTCGAGGATGTAGAGGGTGCCGGGCAGGCTGCGCTTGCCCAGCTCGCGGCTGATCTTGATGCGCTGGGCCTCGCCGCCGGACAGCGTCGTGGCGGGCTGGCCCAGGCGCAGATATTCCAGGCCCACGTCTTCGAGGATGGCCAGACGGCGGACCAGGGCCGGATAGTTCTCGAAGAATTGCAGGGACTGGCGCACCGTGAGCCCCAGCACCTCGGAGATGTTCAACCCCTTGTAGCGCACTTCCAGGGTTTCGCGGTTGTAGCGCTGGCCCTTGCACACGTCGCAGGTCACGAACACGTCGGGCAGGAAATGCATTTCCACGCGGATGGAGCCGTCGCCCTGGCAGGCTTCGCAGCGGCCGCCGCGCACGTTGAAGCTGAAGCGCCCGAGCTTGTAGCCGCGCTTTTTGGCCTCTTTGGTGCCCGCGAAGATGGCGCGGATCTCGTCGAAGATTTTGGTGTAGGTCGCGGGGTTGGAGCGCGGGGTGCGGCCGATGGGCGTCTGGTCGATGGAGACGATGCGCTCGATGGCCTCGCCGCCGGTGATGCCCGCGAGCTGGCCGGGGGATTCGACCTTGATGCCGCGTTCCAGGGCCAGGTGTTTGTAGAGGGAGTCCATGACCAGGGAGGACTTGCCGGAGCCGGACACGCCGGTGACGCAGGTCAGGCAGCCCAGGGGGAAGTCCACGTCCAGCCCGCGCAGGTTGTTGGTGGTCACGCCCTTGAGGGAAACCACGCCCCGGGCCGGGCGCCGGGCCTCGGGCTGCTCGATGCGCATGTCGCCGCGCAGGTAGCGCGCGGTGAGGCTGCCCGCGTCGGCCAGCAGGCCGGGCACGTCGCCCTGGTAGACGATTTCGCCGCCCAGCCAGCCCGAGCCGGGGCCCAGCTCCAGCACGTGGTCGGCGCTCTTGATGGTCGCCTCGTCGTGCTCGACCACGAGCACGGTGTTGCCCCGGCCCTGCAACTCGCGCAGGGTCGCCAGCAGACGGTCGTTGTCGCGCGGGTGCAGGCCGATGGAGGGCTCGTCGAGGACGTAGGTCACGCCCACGAGGCCCGAGCCGAGCTGCCCGGCCAGGCGGATGCGCTGGGCCTCGCCGCCGGACAGGGTGGACATGTTGCGGCCCAGGGACAGGTAGTCCAGCCCGACGTTGACCAGGAAGCCCAGGCGGTGGGTCAGCTCCTTCATCAGCGGCTCGGCGATCATGGCCTTGTGGCCGGGGAATTCGCAGCCGCGCAGCCAGTCCAGCGCGCGGCGGATGGATAGGCTGGTGAACTCGAAGAGGTTCAGGTCGCCCACGCGGGCGGCCAGGGCCTCGGGCCGCAGGCGGGCCCCGGCGCAGGCCGGGCAGGGGCGGCTCTGGCGGTAGCGCGAGAGCTCGTCGCGCCAGATGGAGCCGAAGCTCATGCCGCTGTCGAGCAGGGCGACCACGCCGGGCCAGTCGCCGCCCTCGCCCTCGCCGTGGAAGAGTGCATGGTGCGCGGCGGGGGTGAATCCGGCCAGGGGCGTGTCCATGCCGAAGCCGTGGCGGCGGCCCAGGGCCTTCAGGCGGTCGGCGAAGCGCGCGAGCACGCGGGGGTTCTTCCAGGGGATGACCGCGCCGCGCTCCAGGGACAGGCCCCGGTTGGGCGCCAGCAGGGCGGGCTCGAAGTAGTCCACGCTGCCCAGGCCCGAGCAGGTCGGGCAGGCGCCCTGGGGGCTGTTGAAGGAAAAAAGCTGCGGGGTCAGGGCCGGGAGGCTGACGTGGCAGGTGGGGCAGGCCGAATCGGTGCTGAAGAATATCTGCTCGCCGTCGCGCGGGCCGCCCGCCAGGGCCACGGCCAGCCGCCCCCCGCCGTGGGCCAGGGCCAGTTCCACCGAGTCCGCCAGCCGCCCGCGCATGCCTTCGCGGACCACGAGCCGGTCCACCACCAGTTCGATGGTGTGCTTGCGGTTCTTCTCCAGGGTCGGCAGGGGCTCCAGGTCCAGGACCTCGCCGTTCACGCGCACGCGGGCGAAGCCTTCGGCGCGCAGGCGCTTCAGGCGCTCGGCGTGGGTGCCCTTCTGGTGCTCGGCCAGGGGGGCCAGCAGCAGGAAGCGCGTGCCCTCGCCCAGGGCCAGGATTTCGTCCACGATTTCATCGGCGGTCTGCGAGCGGATGGGCTTGCCGCATTGCGGGCAGTACATGGTGCCCAGGCGGGCGTAGAACACGCGCAGAAAGTCGTAGATTTCCGTCACTGTGCCCACGGTGGAGCGCGGGTTGCGCGAGGCGGCCTGCTGTTCCAGGGAAATGGCCGGGGACAGGCCCTCGATCTTGTCCACCTTGGGCTTGTCCATCTGGGGCAGGAACTGGCGGGCGTAGGCGGAAAGAGACTCCACGTAGCGCCGCTGGCCCTCGGCGTAGACGATGTCGAAGGCCAGGGTGGACTTGCCCGAGCCGCTGGGCCCGCAGACGACCACGAGCTTGCCGCGCGGGATGTCCAGGTCCAGGTCCTTGAGGTTGTGCTGGCGGGCGCCTTCGATGTGGATGCAGTCGGAGCCGTGGGCGGCGGGCCGGGGGGTGGACGGTTTGGTCATGACGTTCTGCGTGGCGCGCCGGGCGGCGCGGGCGTTGAGGGTGCGGGTTGCGGGCGGCGCTGCGCCCGAAGGGGAAACAATAAGTACCATCCGGCGCGAGGCAAGGGCGCGGGGCCGGGGCGGGCCGCCCCGGCGGCGCTAATGCGCGATGACGCTCATGGTCTTCCAGCGGCCTCCGGCGTAGCGCAGGCGCGCGGTCAGGGCCAGCACGGCCAGGGCTACGGCCAGGGTGCCCCAGCACCAGTAGATTCCCCAGCCCAGGACCTCCACCAGCAGCCACACCGGCAGCACCTGGAGCAGCAGGGAGCACACGAATTGGCAGGCCATGACGAAGCGCGTGTCGCCCGCGCCCTTGAGGGCCCCGAAGTGGACCAGGGCCATGCCGTCGAACAGGGTGTAGAAGGCCACGACGACCAGCAGCAGACGGCCCATTTCCATCACCGGGGCGTACTGCCCGGGGGTCATGTCCGCCGGGCGGAAGGCCGCCACCAGCGGCCCCGGCGCCAGCAGGAAGATCGCCGCCAGCATCGAGGCCCAGGCCAGGCACAGGTGCATGGCGCTACGCGTGGCTTCCTCGGCCCGGCGGATGTCGCCCGCGCCCAGGCCCTGGCCGACCAGCGTTTCGATGGCGATATGCAGCCCGACCATGGGCATGAAGGCGAAATGATCCAGGGAGAACACGAGGTTGGATGCGGCAAGTTCCGTGGTGCCCAGTCGGCCCATGAGCAGGATGAACACCGTGAAGCCGAACACGTCCAGGAAAAGCTGGGCCCCGCCGGGCATGCCGAAGCGCATGAGCCGGGCGAACAGCGCGCGGTCGGGCCGCCACCGCGAGCGCACGCCGAAGCGCTCCTCGTTGCCCCGGGTGAAGACCAGGACGACGAAGAGCAGGGCCGTCACGCCCCAGGCCGTTACCGTGGCGATGCCCGCGCCGACGATGCCCAGGGCCGGAAAGCCCCAGACGCCGTTGATGAGCGCGTAGTCCAGGGGGATGTTCAGGGCCGCGCCGGTCATGTTGACCACGGCCACGGTGCGCGTCAGGCCGCGACCGGAGTAGAACGTGGACAGGCACATGCCCAGCACGGCCAGGCCCGACCCCCAGCACAGGATGCGGTAGTAGGCCGTTTCCATGGCCTGGACTTCGGGCGCGTGCCCGGCCAGGGCGAAGATCGCCTCGCCGGGCAGGGCCAGGAGCGCCAGCGCCACCCCGGCCAGCAGCGAGAACCACAGCCCCTGCCACAGGGCCGCGCCCACGCGCCCGGGCTGCCCGGCGCCCGTATACTGCGCCACGAAGACGTTGACGTAGCTGGCCACGCCCACGAAGAAGGCCATGAACACGAAGTTGGTGATGCTGGCCGAGAGGGAGGCCGCCAGGGCGTCCAGGCTGTGGTGGGCCAGGAACATGCGGTCGGTGAACTGCATCACCGTGCCCGAGATCATGCTCGCCACCAGGGGCATCCCCACCACGAGAACCTCGTGGTAGCCGCCCTGCATATGCCATCTGCCCATGAAAAACACCCTGTGCCTTGTTCGGAAAAAACGGGAGCGGACACGCCCCCAGCGCACCCCTTAATCGCGCGGCCCGGTCTTGGCAAGGGCGCTGTACAACTCCGCCGCCGGGCGCCGTCCTTTCGGCCCCCGTCCGCCTCCGGCCAGGGCCGCCCCGCCCGAAGGGCTCCGGGCCGTTTCGTGCTTTACTCGCGGGGAGTGATTATGTATCGACTTTTTAGTGAGGATTAAAAGTTATGTTTGACGAAATAGATGCCACTATTCTTACGATTCTTCAGGGGAACGCGCGCACGCCCAATGCGGAGATCGCCCGCCGCGTGGGTATGACGGCCTCGGCGGTTTTCGGGCGCATCAGGCGCCTGGAACAGGCCGGGGTCATCCGGGGCTATGCCGCCCGGGTGGACCCCGTGGCCGTGGGCCTGCCCGTGCTGGCCTATGTGTTCGTGCGCCTGTCGGCCCACCGCCGGGCCCACGAGGTGGGCCGCGCCCTGTGCGCCGTGCCCGCCGTGCAGGAGGTCGCCCACCTCACGGGCGAGGACTGCTTTCTGGCCAAGGTTCGCTGCCGCGACACGGCCCAGCTCGAAGAGGTGGTCATGGGCATCAACGACATCGAGGCCGTTTGCGGCACGCGCACGGTCATCGCCTTCCGCGCCCTGCATGAGGGCGGGGGCGTGCCCGTGGCGCCCGCCACGCCAACAAAAACCGGCAAGAACTGACGAGAGCCGGGCCACCCGGAGCATCCCAACCCGCCCCCACAGGAGCACGACGATGGACAAGATCAACATCCAGGAGAAGTTCGCGCTGTTCACGGAGCAATGGTCGCCCAGAATCATCGCCCGCGTGGGCGACATGCACGTCAAGCTCGCGCGCATCCAGGGGCCCTTCGAGTGGCACAGCCACGAAAACGAGGACGAGATGTTCTTCGTCGTCGAGGGCCGCATGACCCTGAAATTCCGCGACGGCGACGTGGAACTGGGCCCCGGGGAGTGCATCAGCGTGCCGCGCGGGGTGGAGCACATGCCCGTGGCCGGGCAGGAGACGAAGATCATGATGATCGAGCCTGTGGGCACGGTGAACACCGGCGGCAACGTTTCGGAGCGCACCGTGGAGGCGCGCTGGATTTAAGGAGGCGCGCATGAAGACCTTCCCCCTGCCCGAGCCCTGCGGCCTGCGGCCCATCCGGCCCCTGGGCCTGCTGGAAACCGGCGGCTGGCGCATCAAAACCTACGGCATCGCCCATGGCCGGGCCCTGCCGCGCCCGGAGCTGACGACCGCCGCGCATGCCCTGGCGTCCGAGGCCTTTCCCGCTCCGGCCCTGGCGCCGGGGTGCTACGGCGTGGGCTATCTGGGCATCCACGACGGGCGCGGCGCGGCCTGGGTCTTCGCCGATTGGTGGGAGAACGAGAACGAACTGCGCCACCGTGTGTTCATTGCCCCGGCCGGGCGGCCCACGGCCCTGGAGGAGCAGACCCACACCAGCCTGACGGCCTGCGTGTGGGATCTGCGGGTGATGTGCTTCGAGCGCGGGGTCTGGCTGGCCCATTGCCTGCGCAACCCTTCGGGCCGTCCGGACCTGGACGCCTATCTGGCCGACACCCTGAGCGAGGACGCATGAGATTTTTTGATCTGGCCCATCCCGTGGTCCACGGCATGACCACCTGCCCGGGGCTGCCCGGCCCGGTGGTGGACGCGCACCTTTCGCGCGAGGCTTCGCGGGCGCACTACGGCCCGGGCACGGAGTTCCATATCGGGCGCATCGCCATGATCGGCAACACCGGCACGTACATCGACGCGCCCTTCCACCGTCACGCGGATGGCGCGGATCTGGCGGCCCTGCCCCTGGAGCGCACGGCGAACCTGCCAGTGGCCCTGGTGCGCCGGGCGCCCGGCGCTCCCCGGGCCATCGGCCCCGAGGCCTTCGCGGGCCTGCCCCTGGCCGGGCGGGCCGTGCTGGTGCAGACCGGCCACGCCCGCCACTGGGGCGGCGAGGCCTACTTTCACGATCTGCCCTACCTGACCCGCGAGGCCGCCGAACTGCTGTGCGCCGCCGGGGCGGCCCTGGCGGGCATCGACGCCATGAACATCGACTCCACCGCCGACCCCGCGCGCCCGGTGCATACGCTGCTGCTCGGCGCCGGGGTGCCCATCGTGGAAAACCTGACCGGCCTGGACGCCTTGCCCGGGGAGTGCCCGGAGCTGCGCTTCTTCGCCGTGCCCGCCCCGGTTCGCGCCCTGGGCTCCCTGCCCGTGCGCGCCTTCGCCCTGGCGCCCTGAGGAGGGGTTACCAGTGCGCAGGGAAGCCCATTTCGGCAATCCCCCGGGGGCACTGCTCCAAAAGTTCCCGCAGGCGCCGCTCCCAGCTTGAATCCCGCGTAATGGTCTTCAGGAAATGGCGCACGACCAGTGTCTGACCGTATAGCCTGGAGTCGTCCTCTCCGGGATAGAAGCGCTGCAATGCGGGCTTGATGGTGAAGACGGTGTTCCAGAGCAGGGCATGGTGGGCGCAGATGTTGCGGACATGGGAAAGCGCGTGCAGCCAACTGCCCAAGGTTTCCCAAGGCAGATTGAAATGTTGTGCCACGGCTGCCTTGTCTGCCCTTTCTCGCAGGTTTTGGAACGTCCTGGACCAGGAGCCGAAGGACAGCACCTCCGCCACCATCCAGGACGGAGGGACGGCTTCCGGCCCGTAACGTTTATAGAAAGCGTTACAGAAACGATGGTTTGATCCATTTCTGGCGACATCCGGGTGCCCTGTATCGCGGCGTATGGATTCGAGAAGGTTCTTGTGGTGGATTTCTTTTTGGAACAATTCAGGGTTGCAAAACCATGTCGCACCATGACGTAACGCCATGTGGTTGCTGATTGTCGTGCGTACCGCCACTTCGACGCGTTCAATGGCATCCATGTAGTGGAGTCGAAGCTTGCGGTCGAAGATGTACAGATCAAGCATGTTGTCGAACGTGGCGCCGGGGGCGTAGTTGTCGCCAACGGTCTTGTAGGGGACGCCGTAGACGGCAAGGCGATAGTAGCCGATGAACCGCAGATAGCGTGCCGCGCGCTCCTTGTCCGGGATGCGCATGCCCCGCGTCTGGAGCAAGGCGATTTGTTCCTCAATGGTCAGGGGACGCTTGGCGAATATCTCCCGGTCTGGTCCCATCGCGTTCTCCAAAAAAATAACCCGCCCTGGTTCGCATCGCTCCCTTGCGGGCGCGCTAGGCGTGGCGGGTATTGTTCATCGTTGTGGAAGTGACATAGCGATTTGGTATGGACCTGTCAATGCCATTCGGCATCTGTACGCGCGTTTCGATTTTTTTACCCATGCGCGCTAAAATTTGATATGCCTCAAAGGGCTTTCGCCCCGCAGTGCCTATGGTCCGGGTGACGCAACACATTGTCCGCCGCCCGGGAGCGGCGCGCCAAGGAGACCATCATGACCCTGAACATGCGCACCGAACTGTTCAAGAACATTCCCTTCGCCCAGGCTCTGGACCTGGCCGGGCTGGTGGATTACGAAGCGGGCCGCGTCGTCAGCCGGACTCTGGCCCAGCAGCCCACGGCCAACGTGACCCTGTTCAGCCTCGCCGCCGGGGAGGGCATCAGCGCACACACCTCGCCGGGCGACGCGCTGGTCCTGGTGCTCGACGGCCGGGCCCGGGTGACCATCGGCGAGGCCGTGCACGACGTGGCCGCCGGGCAGGCCATCGCCATGCCCGCGGGCGTGCCTCATGCCCTGGACGCCGACGAACCCTTCAAGATGCTGCTGGTCGTGGTCAAGCCCGCCGCGGCCTGACGGCCCGACCCCAGGAGGTCACCATGAGCGACACCGCGCCCGAAGGCGCCATCCTGCAACGCGACAAGGAAACCTGGGCCATCGTGCCCCGCACGCCCATGGGCATGCTCACTCCGGAGATAATGGAGCGCATCGCCGCCGTGGCGCGCAAGTGGAACATCCCGGTGGTCAAGATCACCTCCGGCCAGCGCATCGCCCTGGTCGGCCTGCGCGAAGAGGACGTGGACGCCGTGTGGGACGACCTGGGCCGCGACATCGGCCGGGCCACGGAGCTGTGCGTGCATTACGTGCAGGCCTGCCCGGGCACGGCGGTCTGTCGCCTGGGCGTGCAGGATTCCCTGGCCCTGGGCGCGGAGCTGGAGGCCAAGTACGTGGGCGTGGATTTCCCGGCCAAGGTCAAGATGGGCGTGTCGGGCTGCCCGCTGTCCTGCGGCGAGTCCAAGCTGCGCGACGTGGGCGTTACGGGCACGAAATCGGGCTTCAACGTGCATTTCGGCGGCAATGCGGGCAGCCGCCCGCGCGTGGGCGATCAGGTCGGCGAAGGCCTTTCGCGCGAAGACGCCCTGGCCCTGGTGGACCGCCTGCTGGAGCACTACCGGACGGGCGCGCGCAAGCGCGAGCGCACGGCGCGTTTCGTGGAGCGCGTGGGCATCGGGTCCATTCTGGAAGCCGTGGGCGGCGCTGCGAGCTAGCGGGAGCCCGGATCGCCGGGGTTTACATCGCCGCGTGGCGATTTATTCTGAGGGCCATGCTCCCGGCTCGAGCCGGGAGCATGGCCCTTGTCGCGTACCAACCCCGGAGGTCTCCCCCATGCTGTTTTCCTATCACAATCCCACGCGCATCCTTTTCGGGCGGGGCCAGATCGCGGCCCTGGCCGAATGCCTCGACCCGCAGGCCCGCGTGCTGCTCATCTACGGCGGCGGCTCCATCAGGAAAAACGGCGTCTACGATCAGGTGGCGCGCGCTTTGGCGGGCCATTCGTGGTGGGAGTTCTCCGGCGTGGAGCCCAATCCGCACATGGAGACCCTGGACAAGGCCGTGGCCCTGGTCCGCGAGCACGGGGTGGACTTCATCCTGGCCGTGGGCGGCGGCTCGGTCATCGACGGCAGCAAATACGTCGCCGCCGCCGCGCTCTACGACGGCGACGGCTGGGACATCCCCTCCCGCAGGCACACGGTGCGCAGCGCCGTGCCCCTGGGCGCGGTGCTGACCCTGCCGGCCACGGGCTCGGAATCCAACGCGGGCGCGGTCATCACCCGTGCGGCCACGGGCGAGAAGCTGCCTTTCGGCGCCCCCGCTGTGCAGCCGCGCTTTGCCGTGCTCGACCCCGACACCATGAAATCCCTGCCCGAGCGCCAGCTCGTCAACGGCATCATCGATTCCTTCGTCCACGTCTGCGAGCAGTACCTGACCCGGCCCACGGGGGCCATGGTCCAGGACGGCTACAGCGAGGCCCTGTTGCGCACCCTGGCCGCGCTGGCCGGGGATTTCGCGGGCCGCGACGACGACCTGTGGCGGGCGAACCTGATGTGGGCGGCCAACCAGGGCCTGAACGGACTCGTCGGCGTCGGCGTGCCGCAGGACTGGGCCACGCACATGATCGGCCACGAGATCACCGCGCGCTACGGGCTGGACCACGCCGTGACCCTGGCCCTGGTGCAGCCCGCGCTGCTGCGCGTGCGCCTGGAGGCCAAGCGGGCCAAGCTCGCGCAGATGGGCCGCGCGGTGTTCGGCCTGGCCCCGGGGGCGGACCTGGCCGAACGCACGGTGGACGCCATCGAGGCGCTGTACCGCTCTTTGGGCATCCCCGCCGGGCTGCGCGCGGCGGGCGTGGCCGAGCCCGACGCCCCCGAGCGGCTGACGGACGCCCTGACGCGCCACGGCATGACCGCCCTGGGCGAGGACGGAGCCGTCACCCCCGAAGTGGCCCGCGCCATCCTGACCCGGGCCCTGTAGCCCCGCCCCGACAATGCGAACGGGCGCCGGTTGGAAAAACCGGCGCCCGTTCGCGTTTTCTGTCCGCGCCCGCGTCCGTATCCGGGGCGGGGAGGACTCACAGATTCGTTTCAGCGGACGAGAGAATGTCTTTCAAGACGTAATCCTTGAAGGAGTCGATGGAGGTGAAGCACTTGTAGCCTGCACGGCTGGCGAGAGCGATAATCTCGGCCTCCTCATTAAGGAGGACGGCTACCGGGGCGCTGAGTTCCGCTTGGAGCCCGAGGGGCCAGGCAAGGTCGAACACGGCCTGTTGCGCGCCGGTTTGCGGGTCGGCGAAATCGTAGGAAAGAAGGCCGGTCGGCAGCCCTTGCGTTGTGACCCACTCGTTCAGGGCCGCGAGGGCCTGTTCCTCGGCGTTGGCGTCAAAGTCTTCCGGTTCAGCGGTCGGGGTGGACATGATCGAAGATGCGCCTTCGAGCCATTTTCCCTCGCCATGCAGCAGGCCGAGCATGCACCGGTTGGCTTCGTCGGCCAGGAGTTGCTTGCGCGCTTCCAGGAAACTCCGGTAGTTTTTTATTTTCCAAAGCGCATCGTCCATGGGAATCCATTGCGATGCCAGTGCTCCAGGATGAAGCGCCTCTATTTTCGGAAAATAGTCTTCGGGGCGCCTGTCGCTGATCTGGAGGTTCGTTTCCTTGGTCAGAAAGCAGAAGTTGGCCAGGGCGTTCACCTCGGAGCGGGAATGCCCGTGTTTGTAGAGTTGCGCTTTGGGGAAAATATGATGGACTTCCAGGCGGTTGAGTTTGCCGAGCATCTCAGCCTTGAGGGCGATGCCAGTACCCCAGTCGCAGGCCGTACCCATGCGGGTCAACATATAAAGAGCGGGGTAAAATCGTGCGCCGAGGCTCCAGCCGGAGAAATGGCCCGGCTCCACCCGCAGGCCGCCATGCCATAAGCGCAGTTGCTCCAAGAGGGCGTCCAGGGGGGCGTCCGCTGTTTCAATGGCGGCGAGGTCTTGGTCGATGAAGGACTCCGTGGAGCCGGAGAAGCGGCCCCACATGCCCGACTGGGCGAACCAGAACAGGAGCTTGTCGCGCTCGGCGGCATCAAGCATGCCCCGGCGCAGAGCCAGATAGCGGACCATGACCGGAATGGCGTAACGGCCGAAAAGCACTTGATCGTGGTCCAGCCCCAGCCGACCGGCAATAATGTTGAGGCAGGAGTCGATGGCCTTGGTAGCGTCGGTCAAGGCACCCCGGACTTCCTGTGCGCTTTTTTCGTGCAGGAAATTGAACTTGGCTTCACCCGTAAGCACGGTGTTTACGGAGCGCAGCAACCAATCAAGGCTGAAATTGTAGCCTGCATCCGACCAGCTTTTGAGCTTGATTTTCATCTCCTCCCGGGCCTCGGGCCAATCGGCGCAGATTTTGGCCAGAGCCAGATCGCCTTTCGACAGTTTCGTCCCGCCGCTATTCACGCGGTTGAAGATGTCTACCACCACATCCAGGCTTTTATCCGCCCCGGTGACTTCTTCAATATGCAGGTCTATGGCAAGTATCCCCAGAATCTGGCTTAGTTTGCCGATGTAGTCCCCGATCCTGGGCAACATTTCCGGCTGGGCGGACAATTCGGTTATGAATGTTCCCAGACCGGCTGTGCCCTTTTTGAAAAGTTCAGTCACGTCGATCCACAATGGGTCGTCGCGCATTTTGACCGGCTGGTAGAAGGAGAATGTGGCGTGCTCAAGATGGAAGTGGAGCCCGGTAAAGGTTTGTTCGTTGCCCTCGAAAAATTTCGGGGGGCGGCCCCGCACGACGCCGTAGAGCGTTGTTATGCGTTGCTGCCCGTCGAGGAGGAGCTTGACCACGCCCGTGGCAAGTTGGCCGTCGCCACGATAAGCGGCCGTGCCGGAATCCGTCGCCCAGGCGAGCAGGCCGCCGACGGGGTGACGCCGGTAAAGGCTGTCAAACAGCCCACGCACCTGGTCGCGGTTCCATACATAACCGCGCTGGAATTCCGGCAGGGCCATGTGTCCGCTGTCAACATGGTCGAGGATGGTGGAGATTTTCACGGCGGCATACCTTCCGTCGGGGGTGTTGGCCACTGTTCGTCAAGAGAACCGGGTGGCATGTCCTGCCGCGCCCGGTTCCCCTTTCGTGCTTCCTTTCCCCTACTTCTTCGCCTGCTCCCACAGGGCGTTCATTTCGTCCAGGGTCAGTTCGGCGATGTCGCGGCCCTGGGCGCGGGCGGCTGCTTCCATGGCGTCGAAGCGGGTCAGGAACTTGGCGTTGGCGTCCTCCAGGGCGGCGTTGGCCTTGATGCCGTGGCGGCGGCCGTATTCCACGAGGCTGAAGAGGTAGTCGCCGAATTCCTCCTGCATGCGCGCGGGGTCGCCGTCGGCCTTGGCCTGCTCCCATTCGCGCCATTCGTCGGCCATGTGTGCGGCCTGACCGGCGTCGTCGGCCCAGGTGAACCCGGCGCGCGCGGCCTTGGAGTTGATGCGGTAGGCCTTGAGCAGCGGCGGCAGGCCCTTGGGCAGGCTGGCGTAGACGCGCTTGGGCTGCTCGTCGCCCTCGGCCTTTTCGGCGCGCTTGATGCGCTCCCAGTTGCGCAGCAGTTCTTCCTGGTTCTCCAGCTTCAGGTCGCCGAACACGTGGGGGTGGCGGCGGATCATCTTGGCGGCGGAGTAGCGCAGGGAGTCGGAGAAATCGAAATGCCCGGCGCGGTGGTAGAGGGTGGCCACGAACAGCAGCAGGAAGGCCACGTCGCCCAGTTCCTCCATGACCTCGGCGCGGGTGTCGGGGCTGGAGCGTTCGGGAGTGTCGGCGCGGATGGCCTCGGCCAGCTCGAAGCTTTCCTCCACCACGTAGTCGGTCATGGTCTGGGGGGTTTGCTTGCGGTCCCAGGGGCAGCCGTTTTCGGCCAGCAGGGCGTCGATGACGGCGAAGAGTTCGCGCAGGGCCGGGCCGTGGTCCGGGGCGAGGGCGGTGTCGGGGGTCATTGCTTGGGTTCTTCCTCTTGCTTGGTGATGACCTTGCCGATGGTTTCCAGCAGGTCGCGGGCTTTGTCGGTCATGCCGGAGCCCTGGGCCCCGGCGTCGTCGTCCGGCTTGCCGGAGGGCTCCTGGGGGGCGGGCCCGGCGGGCAGGGCGGGCAGGGCGTCGGGCAGCATGCGCAGCGGGTCGAACCCGGCCATGCCGGTGTGCATCTTTTCGCGCAGGTACTGGGCGCCGGGCATGAGGTAGGGTACGGCGCGCGAGTTGCGCACGAACTCGGCGTCGGGCAAAAAGGCCAGCAGCCCGGCCAGGATGACGCAGCACAGCAGCCAGGCCTTGCCCAGGCCCACGGCCAGCCCGCCGGGCATGTCGATCCAGCCCACGGGCGAGGCCTTGAGGATCCTGGCGATGACCCAGGTCAGGGCCTTGACCCCGAGCATCACGGCGAAAAACACCAGAACGTAGGCCGCGAATTCGGCCACGCCCCGGCTCTCCACCCAGCGCTCCAGGTACGGGGCCACGGCGGGGCCGTGCTCGGCGGCCAGCCACCAGGCGCCGATCACCCCCAGGGTGGACAGCACCTCCTTGAGCAGGCCGCGAAAGAGCCCCCGCACGCCCAGAAGCAGGGCGAGGGAACCGAAAACCACGTCGAGCAGGCTTATCATCGGCAGATCCTCTTGCCCCGGCGGGCGGGGCGTGTGGGCGTTGGTCGATGCTCCCCGCAGTCTGTACCAGAATCGGGCCCGAAGGTGAACAGTCGTCCGGAGGCGGTGAACGGCGGGCGGCAAACGGGGCCCCGGTCGCGCAGTTGCCCCGGGCGGCCGGGGCGGACCGCCCAGCGGCGCCCTGGCCCTGTGGACGGCGGTCCGGGGGCGTCGAGCGGCGCGGCCCCGGGGCGCTGCGCGTTCGTCCGCCGCCTGCCCGGGCTTTTGCGCGCTCACCGAAAAGCGCGTGCACCGCCGCTTGCGCGCCCTGTAGACCGGAACCAGGACACCCGGGGCCCCGCCCCGGGCGCGCCGGGCCCGGGCCCGGCGCACGGGCAAACGCAAGGGAGGTGCCCGAACCATGACGCAACAGACTCAGGCCCGACAGACGCAGGCAACAGGCTCCATGCGCGACTACTGGCGCAGGAACGTCGGCTACATGGCCGTGCTGCTGGCCATCTGGGCGGCGGTTTCCTACGGCTGCGGCATCGTCTTCGTCGAGCCGCTGAACGCCGTGACCATCGGCGGCTTCCCCCTGGGCTTCTGGTTCGCCCAGCAGGGGTCCATCTTCGTCTTCGTGGTGCTCATCTTCGTCTACTACCTGCTCATGCTCCGGCTGGACAGGAAATACGACGTGCACGAGTAGACCGCCGGAAACCTCGCACAGGGGCGCCCAGGGCGCCGGGGAGCGTATATGACGATCAAAATGTGGACCTATCTTATGGTCGGGCTGACGTTCGGGCTGTACCTGACCATCGCCTGGATGTCGCGGGTCAAGGACACCAGGGGCTTCTACGTGGCAGGCGGCGGCGTGCCGCCCCTGGCCAACGGCATGGCCACCGCCGCCGACTGGATGAGCGCCGCGTCGTTCATCTCCATGGCGGGCATCATTTCCTTCACGGGCTACAGCGGCACGGTCTACCTCATGGGCTGGACCGGGGGCTACGTGCTCCTGGCGCTGCTGCTCGCGCCCTACCTGCGCAAGTTCGGCAAGTTCACGGTGCCGGATTTCGTGGGCGACCGCTACTATTCCGACACCGCGCGGGTGGTGGCCCTGATCTGCGCCATCTTCGTCTCCCTGACCTACGTGGCCGGGCAGATGCGCGGGGTGGGCATCGTGTTCTCGCGCTTCCTGGAAGTGGACGTGAACACCGGCGTCATCATCGGCATGGTCATCGTCTTCGTGTACGCGGGCCTGGGCGGCATGAAGGGCATCACCTGGACCCAGGTGGCCCAGTACCTGGTGCTCATCGTCGCCTTCATCATTCCGGCGGTGGCCATCTCGCGCATGGTCACGGGCAGCTTCATCCCCCAGATCGGCTTCGGTTCCAGCATCCTTTCCGGGCCCGACGCGGGCCGCCATCTGCTGGAAACCCTGGACCAGATCGGCCAGGACCTGGGCTTCGCGGCCTACACCTCGGCCTTCGGCCCGGGCAACAAATCCATGATCGACGTGCTGTGCATGACCCTGGCGCTCATGGTCGGCACCGCCGGGCTGCCCCACGTCATCATCCGTTTCTACACCGTGCCCAGCGTGCGCGCCGCGCGGCTTTCGGCGGGCTATGCCCTGCTGTTCATCGCCATTCTCTACACCACGGCTCCGGCGGTGGCGGCCTTCGCGCGTTACAACATGATCGGTACCGTGAACGAGGCGCCCTACGCCCAGGCCCCGGAGTGGTTCCGGAACTGGGAGCGCACCGGGCTCATCGCCTGGATGGACAAGAACGGCGACGGAGCCATCCAGTACCGCTCCGGGGCGGCCTTCGCGGGCAAGCCCCAGGCCACGGGCCAGACCGGCGCGCACGGCCAGGTGCTGCTGGCCAACGCGCCCTCGGGCGGCGCCAACGAGCTGTACGTGGACCCGGACATCATGGTCCTGGCGAACCCCGAGATCGCCGCGCTGCCCGCCTGGGTCATCGCCCTGGTGGCGGCGGGCGGCCTGGCGGCGGCCCTGTCCACGGCCTCGGGCCTGCTGCTGGTCATCGCCTCCAGCGTGTCGCACGACCTCTACTACCGCGTCATCAACCGCAACGCCTCGGAGCGCGCGCGCCTGACCCTGGGCCGGGTGATGATCGGCGTGGCCGTGTGCGTGGCCGGATATTTCGGCATCAACCCGCCCGGCTTCGTGGCCCAGGTGGTGGCCCTGGCCTTCGGCCTGGGGGCGTCGAGCTTCTTCCCCATCCTGGTGCTGGGCATCTTCTGGAAGCGCGCCACCCGCGAGGGCGCCATCTGCGGCATGGTCGCGGGCATCGGCTTCACCATGCTCTACATCGTGCAGACCAAGTTCCTGGGCGTGGCGCCGTGGTTCATGGGCATAAGCCCCGAGGGTATCGGCGCCGTGGGCATGGTGCTCAACTTCGTGGTCACCGTGGTCGTCTCGGCCCTGACCCCGGCCCCGCCCCAGGCCGTGCAGGACATGGTCGAAACCGTCCGTTTCCCGCGCGGGGCGGGCGCGGCGGTGGATCACTAGGACCAGCGAACCGGGCCGACGGCGCGCCCCGCCCCACGCGGGGCGCGCCCCCGGCCCACAACCCGTCGCAGAACGCAGGACGCCATGAACAGACCCGATCAGGTCTTCTCGGCCCAGGCCTCGGAGCTCGTGCCCTTTCTCGGCCGGACGCTGCCTTTTTCCGACCTGGACCGCCCGGCCCTGGAGGCCCTGGCCCGGGCCTGCACCATCGACTTCCACCCCAAGGGCACCCGCCTGCTGACCCAGGGCGTGACCCTGGTGCAGGACGTGCTGCTCATCCGCAGCGGCGCGGTGAAGCTTTTCCTTGTCCGCGAAGGCCGCGAAGGCCGCGAGGGCGCCCTGCCGGACACGCTCATCGACTACCGCGGCGAGGGCGCCGCCGTGGGCGCCCTGGGCGTCATCCGCGAGGCCCGCGCCAGCCTGAGCGCCGAGACGGTGGAAGACACTTTCTGCTTCAAGATCCCCGGGGCCGTGTTCCGCGCGCTCATCGCCGAGCACCCGGCCATCGCCCAGTACTACTTGCACAACATCTCCGAGAACTACATCGAGCGCGCCTTTTCCGAGCTGCGCCGCCAGCACGCCGACCTGTGCGCGGCCAGCCCCCTGGTGCTGTTCTCCACCCGCGTGGGCGACGTGATCCGTCGCCCGCCGCTGCTGATCGCCCCGGGCAGCAGCCTGCGCGAGGCCGCGGGGATCATGGTCGCCCAGGGCGTGGGGTCGCTGCTGGTCACCGATCCGCACGGCGAGGCCGTGGGCATCGTCACCGACAAGGACCTGCGCCGCGCCGTTGCCGAGGGCGAGCCCCACGACGCGCCCGTGGAGTTCATCATGAGTTCGCCCCTGGCGACCATCGGCCACCGCGAGCCCTGCTTCGACGCCCTGCTGCGCATGATGAGCGCCCAGATCCACCACCTGGCCGTGCTGCGCGAGGGCCGCGTGGCGGGCATGGTCACCGCCCACGACATCATGCTCCTGCAAGGCCGCTCGCCCACGTCGCTGTTCCGCGAGATCGCCGGGGCGCGGACCATGGCCGCCCTGTACCCCCTGGCGGCCAAGGTGCCGACCACCGTGGGCTCCCTGGTGGAGGAGGGCGCCAAGGCCCGCAACATCACGCGCATGGTGACGATCATGAACGACCTGATCCTGGAGAAGCTGCTGGGCTTCGTCCAGGAGGAGCTGGGCCCGGCGCCCGTGCCGTTCTGCTGGCTGCTCATGGGTTCCGAGGGCCGCAAGGAGCAGACCTTCCAGACCGACCAGGACAACGCCCTGGTCTACGCGGACTGCCCCGACCCGGCCGAGGCCGTCCGCTGCGAGGACTATTTCCGGCGCTTCGCCGAGGCGGCCATCGACCACCTGGTGCGCTGCGGCTACCCGCCCTGCCCGGGGGGCATGATGGCCTCCAACCCCCGCTGGCGCATGCCCATGAGCCGGATGCGCGACTTTTTCGAGACCATGGTCCTGTTGCCCGAGCCCGAGGAGGTGCTGCGGGCGACCATTTTCTTCGATTTCCGCCCCGGCTGGGGCCAGGCCGCCCTGGGCGAGACCCTGCGCGACCACGTGGTCGTCCACGCCGCCCGGCAGGACGTGTTCCTGCGCCACCTGGCCCGCCATTGCCTGAGCACCCGGCCGCCCCTGTCCTTCTTCCGCAACATCGTCGTGGACAAGGACGGCGCCCACAAGGACACCCTGGACCTCAAGACCCGCGCACTCACGCCTTTCGTGGATTTCGCCCGGCTGTTCGCCCTGCGCCACGGCCTGCGCGAGACCAACACCTTCGACCGCCTGGAAGCCCTGAAGGACCAGGGCCACATCCCGCCCGACCTGGGCGTGGAGGCCCTGGAGGCCTACGAGTTCCTCATGCAACTGCGCCTGGTGCACCAGATGGCGCGCATCGACGCGGGCGGCGCCCCGGACAATCACCTGAACCCCGCCACCCTCTCGGACCTGGAAAAGCAGACCCTCAAAGAGACCTTCGGCGTGGTCCGCTCGCTGCAAACCTTCGTCAGGGAAGCCTTCAGCCTGAACGTGGGCTGACCCCCGGCCGCTCCCGCCCCGGGAGCCGGGAAGCCCGCAAGGAGTTGATCATGATGACCGCCGCCCCCGCCCCCGTCGCCGCTCTGGCCCGCGTGTTCGCGCGCCTGGGCCGCGCCCCGCAGAGCGAACTGTTGCGCGCCAACCACGACCGCTTCACCACCTTCGACCAGGACCGGCCCCTGGCCGAGTACGAATTCTGCGTCGTGGACACCGAACTCACCGGCCTGGCCCCGGCCAGCGACGAGATCGTCTCCATCGGCGCCGTGCGCATCCGCGACCTGTCCATCACCGCCGATTCCTTCTACACCCTGGTCGCCCCGCGCGGGCCGGTGCCCAAGGCCGCGACCATGATCCACCGCCTGACGCCGGACATGCTGCGCGGCGCCCCGCGCCTGCGCGAGGCCTTTCCGGCCTTTCTGCGCTTTTGCGACGGCGCGCTCCTGGTCGGGCACAACGTGGGCCTGGACCTTTCCTTCCTGAACCGCGCGGCGCGGGCCATCCTCGGCGGCCGCCTGCGCACCCCGTGCATCGACACCATGCGTCTGGCCCAGGTCTACCGCCAGGAGCTGTGGGAGAACTACTACGACCAGTTCGACGGCTCCGTGTCCTACCAGCTCGGGCAGCTCTGCCGCGACTACGGCCTGCCCGCCTTCGACGAGCACAATGCCCTCTACGACGCCATGCAGACGGCCTACCTGTTCCTTTTCCTGGTCAAGAAGCTGCGCTCCGGGGGCATCGTGACCCTGCGCGACCTCTATCTGGCCGGGCGGAGCTGGCGCTGGTACCTGTAGCGGGCCGCCCTGAGGCGGCGGGCTGCCGCGACAGCGGAAAATCCGGGCAGCGCGTGCCTGCGGGGGGCACTGCGCGGTCCGGATTTTTTCGCGCCTTGCGGCGCGCCGTTTGAGGCGGCGTTGCGAACGCTGATTTTTCGACAGCCGGGCGTCGGGCGGGGCGGGAGCCGGGGCCTTCAGACCAGGGCGCGCAGCAGGGCCAGCAGGCGTTCCCCGGCCTGTTCCAGGGGGCCGTCGTTGGCGATGACCGCGAGGCCGGGCAGGGCCGCGGGGTCCTGGGCGGCGGCGCGGGCCACGCGGGCGCGCACGGCGGCGGCGTCTTCGCGGCCGCGGGCCAGCAGGCGCGCTTCGAGCACCTGCGGCGCCGCGCGGATGAGCACGGGCACGAGGCCCGGCCAGCGCGCCCCGGCCCGCCCCAGGGCCGCCCGCGAGCCGTTGGCGACCACCACCAGCCCGGCCCGCAGCCAGGCGTCGATCTCCAGCCCCAGGCCGTAGTGCAGGCCGTTGGCTTCCCAGTGCAGGGCAAAGGCCCCGCGCTCGCGGCGCAGGGCGAACTCCCAGGGCTCCAGGGCCACGTGGTTCTCGCCTCCGGCCCGGGCCGGGCGGGTGATGTAGCGGTGGGCAAAGGCCAGGGGCAGGCCCCGGGCGCGCTCCCGGGCGTAGGCCAGCAGGCTGTCCTTGCCCGCGCCCGAGGCCCCGGTGACCAGCACCAGCCGCCCCGGGCCGGGCGCCGCTTTGCCGGGCGCGGAGCCGGGCATCAGGCCGCCCCGGCCAGGGGGAAGCGCTTGAGCAGGGCGAAGGGCGCGCCCTCGGCGGGCTGGCGGAACACGCACACCTCGCGGACCGGCAGCGGCCGGGCCGCGAAGGGCCGGGCCAGGGCCTCCAGGGCCCGGAGCATCCGGGCGCGCAGCCCGTCGTCCGCCAGGGCTCCGGCCAGGGGCCCGGCCAGGGTCAGGTGGAAGCGGAATTCCTCCAGCACGTAGGGAAAGCCGTAGCGCGCGAGCATGGCCTCCTGCCCCGGGGTCAGCCCCGGGGCCCGGCGGCGGGCCAGCTCCCCGGGCCCGGCCGGGGCCCGGAAGGCGTCCAGGGCCGTGACGCAGCGCGCGGCCAGGGCGTCCAGCTCCGGGCAGGGCCCCTGCGGGCGCAGCACCAGGAACGTGCCCATGGCCTCCGGCGCTAGGGCCGGGGCCGCCACCGGGGCCAGGGCCGCGGCCAGGGCCGCCACGGCGTCCAGCAGCTCCCGCGCGCTACGCCCCGGGGCCAGGGCGAAGGGCGGCTTCAGGGTCGCGTGGAAGCCGTAGGCCCGGGGCGCGGCCGTGGCCCGGGCCAGGATATCGTCGGCCACGCCGGGCACGGTGGCCTGGATGCAGGCCGCGCCGGTGGCGGCGTCGCGGCCCAGCCAGCGCGCCCCGAAGGCCGCCAGGGCGCTGCCGTGCTCCGGGGCGTAGTACAGGGCGAATCGTTCGGTCATGGCGGTGTTCTCCTTTTCTGCCTTCTTCTGCCGCGCGGCCCGCTAGAGGATGCGCGCCCCCCGCTTCCAGACCTGGTGGACCACCGGGTGGCCCTCGACCATGCGCACGCGCACCAGGTCGGCCCGCAGGCCCGGGGCGATGCGTCCCCGGTCGTCCAGGCCCAGGGCCCGGGCCGGGTTGTCCGTGACCAGGGCCACGGCCCCGGGCAGGGGCAGGCCCAGGTCGCCGTGCAGCAGGAAGGCCGCGTGCAGCAGGCTGGCGGGCACGTAGTCCGAGGACAGGATGTCCAGCAGCCCGGCCGCGGCCATGTCCCGCGCGGAGACGTTGCCCGAGTGCGACCCGCCGCGAACCACGTTGGGCGCGCCCATGACGATGGCCAGCCCGCGCTCCCGGCAGCGGCGCGCGGCGGCCTCGGTGGTCGGGAATTCGCTGATGGCCACGCCTTCGTCCCCGGCGCGGTCCACGTGCTCCTCGGTGGTGTCGTCGTGGCTGGCCAGGGGCACGCCGCGCCGGCGGCACAGCTCCACCACCCGCGCGCGCTGCGCCGGGGCCACCCGCTCCTGCACGGCGCGCAGCTCGGCCACCATGGCTTCGAACTGTTCGTCGCTCCAGTTCATGTGCCCGTAGTACTCGCGGTATTTTTCGTGGGAGGTGAACTGGCGTTGGCCCGGGGTGTGGTCCATGAGCGAGACCAGCCGCAGCAGCGGGTCGTCGGCCAGGGGCTCGAAGTGCTCCATGACGATGGGGTCGCAGATTTCGCAGCGCAGGTGCAGCAGGTGGTCGGCCCGCAGCACGTCGGTGCGCCGCCCGTGGCGCACGGCCTCCACGGACAGGGCGAAGATCGTCCGGCGCATCTTGCCCTCGTTCAGTTCGCCGCAGCAGATGCTGTCGAGCACGGTGGTGATGCCCGCCCCGGCCACCTGGGTGTCGTGGGCCATGAGCGCGGCCAGGGCCGAGGGCCAGAGCACCCCGGGCCGGGGCATGAGCTGGCGCTCCAGGTTGTCGGTGTGCGGCTCGATGAGCCCGGGGATGAGCACGTCGCCCCCGAGGTCCACGGCGCCGGGCGCCCGGCTGGGGCCCCGGTCCACGGCGCGGATCAGCCCGTCGGCCAGAGTCACGCTGCCGGAAAACATGTCCTCGCGGGTGACCACGAGGGCGTTGGTCAGGATGGTTTCGCTGCTCATGCGGCGCTCCCGATGGGTTGCATGGGGTGGAGACGGTCGGCCACGGCGTCGCGGACCTCCTCGTCGTGAAAAATGCCGACCACGGCCGTGCCCCGGGCCTTGGCCTCGCGGATCAGGCCCACGACCACGGCGCGGTTGTGCGCGTCCAGGCTGGCGGTGGGCTCGTCCAGCAGCAGCACCGGGCAGGGTTTGACGAAGCCCCGGGCGATGTTTACGCGCTGCTGCTCGCCGCCGGAAAAGGTGGACGGCGCGAGGCCCCACAGGCGTTCGGGGATGTTCAGCCGCGCCAGCAGGGCCCCGGCGCGCTCGCGGGCCTCGGCCCGGGGCAGGCCCTCGTCGGTGAGCGGCGCGGCCACGATGTCCAGGCAGGCCACGCGCGGGATGACCCGCAGGAACTGGCTGACGTGGCCCAGGGTCCGGCGGCGCACGTCGAGCACCGTGCGCGGGTCGGCGCGCGCGAGGTCCACGACGCGGCCCTGGTGCAGCACGGCCACGCTGCCTGCCTGGGGCTTGTAGTTGGCGTACAGCGCGCGCAGCAGGGTGGATTTGCCCGTGCCCGAGGGCCCGGCCAGGGCCACGCACTCGCCGCGCAGCACGTGGAAGTCCAGGTCGCGCAGCACGGGCAGCTCCGTGCCGCCCTGGTTGTGCAGGATGAAGGTCTTGGTCAGGCCCCGGGCCTCCACGAGGGCCCCGGGGCGCATGGCGATGTCGGTCATTGTCGCGTCCTATGCCTGGAGGATGGATGACACCAGAAGCTGGCTGTAGGGGTGCTGCGGGTCGTCGAGCACCTGGTCGGTCAGGCCCGCCTCCACCACCTCGCCCCCGCGCATGACCATCAGCCGGTGGGCCAGCAGGCGCGCCACGGCCAGATCGTGGGTCACCAGGACCACGGCCAGGCCCAGCTCGGCCACCAGCCCGCGCAGCAGGTCCAGCAGCCGGGCCTGGACGGACACGTCCAGGCCGCCGGTGGGTTCGTCCATGAACAGCAGCCGGGGCAGGGTCACCAGATTGCGGGCGATCTGCAAGCGTTGCTGCATGCCGCCGGAAAAGGTGCGCGGCAGGTCGTCGATGCGCGCGGGGTCGATCTCCACCCGGGCCAGCCAGGCCAGGGCCTCGGCGCGGATGCGCCCGTAGTGCCGCGCGCCCGTGCCCATGAGCCGCTCGCCGATGTTCGCCCCGGCGGAGACGGCCATGCGCAGCCCGTCGCGCGGGTTCTGGTGCACCAGGCCCCAGTCGGTGCGCATGAGCCGTCTGCGGTCGGGCTCGGGGCAGCGGTGCACGTCGAGGGCGGGGCCCCGGGCCGGGCGGTAGGTCACGCTGCCCGCGCTGGGGGCCAGGGTGCCCGCAAGGCAGGCCAGCAGCGTGCTCTTGCCCGAGCCCGACTCGCCCACGATGCCCAGCACCTCGCCGGGGAAGAGGTCGAACGCCACGTCGCGGCAGCCCAGGTGGGCGCCGTAGTGCTTGCCCAGGCCCCGGGCCGTCAGCAGGGGGGCGGCGGTTTCAGGATGCATGGGCGGGTTCCTCCTCGGGGTGCGCGGCGCCCTGGGGGCCGGTGTGCCCGGCCTCGCGCCGGGCGCGGCAGTGGTCGCTGTCCGAGCAGACGAACATCCGCCCGCCCGCGTCGTCCACGACGATTTCGTCCAGGTAGCTGTCCGTCGCGCCGCACAGCCCGCAGCACTGCTCCCAGCGCTGGACCTCGAAGGGATGGTCCTCGAAGTCCAGGCTCTGGACCCGCGTGTACGGCGGGATGGCGTAGATGCGCTGCTCGCGCCCGGCGCCGAAGAGCTGGATGGCCGGGCAGCGGTCCAGCTTGGGGTTGTCGAACTTGGGGATGGGCGAGGGCGAGGTCACGTAGCGCCCGGCCACGCGCGCGGGGTAGTCGTAGCTGGTGGCGATGCGCCCGTGGCGGGCGATGTCCTCGTAGAGCTTGACGTGCATGACGCCGTATTCCTCGTGGGCGTGCATGGCGCGGGTTTCGGGCTCGCGCGGCTCCATCCAGCGCAGGGGCTCGGGGATGGGCACCTGGTAGACCAGGATCTGGCCTTCGGTCAGCGGGGCTTCGGGCACGCGGTGGCGGGTCTGGATCACCGTGGCCCGGGCGGTGCGCGTGGTGGTTGCCACGCCGGTGGTCCGCGCGAAGAAGCCCCGGATGGACACGGCGTTGGTGGTGTCGTCGCTGCCCTGGTCGATGACCTTGAGCACGTCGCCCGCGCCGATGACCGCCGCGGTGACCTGCATGCCGCCGGTGCCCCAGCCGTAGGGCATGGGCATCTCGCGGCTGGCGAAGGGCACCTGGTAGCCGGGGATGGCCACGGCCTTGAGGATGGCCCGGCGCAGCATGGCCTTGGTCTGCTCGTCGAGGTAGGCGAAGTTGTAGCCCGCAAGGCCCCGGGCCGGGGTGTCAGGAGTTGGGATCATGATCGTCCTCCCGCGCGGCGCGGCGCTGGAAATATTCCTGGCGCAGCCTGCGCAAAAGCTCCAGGTCGCCCTGGAAGTCCACGTGGTGCGGCAGCTTGAGGTGCGAGGTGAAGCCCTGGGCCTCCACGTTGTCCGAGTGCAGCAGCACGAATTCCTCGTCCTGGGCCGGGGCGGTCGGGTCTTCGCCCAGCTCGCGGGCGCGCAGGGCGCGGTCCACCAGGGCCATGGACATGGCCTTGCGCTCGCAGAACCCGAAGGTCAGCCCGTAGCCGCGCGTGAGCCGGGGCGGGGCGTCCGCCGCACCGGTGAAGCGGTTGACCATCTGGCATTCGGTGACGGTGACCTCGCCGATGCCCACGGCGAAGCCCAGCTCCTCGGGGATGATCTCCACCTCCACCTCGCCCATGCGCAGCTCGGCGGCGAAGGGGTGGGTGTCGCCGAAGCCGCGCTGGGTGGAGTAGCCCAGGGCCAGCAGGAAGCCCTCGTCGGCCCGGGCCAGGTTTTGCAGGCGCAGGTCGCGCCCGGCGGGCAGGGTCAGCGGGTCGCGGGTCAGATCGCCCACCGGGGCCTCGGCCGCGCCGGGAGCCTCGGGTTCCAGCAGGCCCTCGTCGGCCAGCAGCGCCGTGACCCGGGGCAGGAGACCCCGGGACGGGGCGGCCTGGGCGCCGGGGGCGCCGGTGTCGGCTTCGGCGGCCGGGGCCCCGGGAGCCGGGCCGCCGGACGCCAGCAGCGAGAAGTCCAGCAGGCGGTGGGTGTAGTCGAAGGTCGGGCCCAGCACCTGGCCGCCGGGCAGGTCCTTGAAGGTTGCCGAGATGCGTCGCCGGGGGGCCATGGCCGCCGTGTCCAGGGGCCGGGTCGCGGCCAGGCGGGGCAGGGTCGTGCGGTAGGCGCGCACCAGGAAGACGGCTTCCACCAGGTCGCCGTGGGCCTGCTTGATGGCCAGGGCGGCCAGCTCGCGGTCGTAGAGCGAACCTTCGGTCATCACGCGGTCCACGGCCAGGGAAAGCTGCTGGTCGATCTGGGCCACGTCCAGCTCGGGCACGGCGGGGTCGCCGCGCCGGGTGGCGGCCAGCAGGCGATGGGCGTTGGCGATGGCCGCCTCGCCGCCCTTGACGGCTACGTACATGGCGTCTCCTCGATGCGTGTGGTGCGCGGCAGGCAGGCCAGGGCTCCGGGCGCGGCCAGCACCACGTCCAGGCCCATGGGGAACAGCGGGTCCAGGGCCGCCCGGGCGCGGGCGAACCCCGGGGCCAGCCCGGCCACGGCCAGACGCCGCGTGCCGGGGATGCCCGGGCCGCGCAGGGTCCAGCCCCGGTCCGGGGCCAGCCCGGCGACGGCCAGCACCAGGGTCGCGGAGCGGTCGGGATATTCCGGGCTGCCGGGGTTGAAGGCCGTCAGGTCGGGCAGGCGCAGGCCGTCGCCGACCACGGCGAAGGCCGCCCGGGCCGGGTCGTCCGTCAGCGGCGCGTTGCAGGAAAAGCGCAGCCAGGCGCGGGCCTGGGGCGTGTCCGCCGCCGGGTCCAGCCACAGGGGCGTGTCCAGGTCGGCCAGGGTCAGCAATGCGGCGGCGGCAGCGGGATTCAGCCCCGGCACGGCGCCGGGCGCGGCGGGCAGCAGCCGGATCGTTCCGGGCCGGGCCATGGCCTCCAGCAGGGCGCGGAATACGCCCTGGGCGCCATGCACCGGGTCGGCGAAACCCGGGGCCGGGGTGGTGGTGGCGGCGTTCACCGGGCGTCCTCCCCGCGCACCAGGGTGAAGAACTCCACCCGGGTGGGCGCCGTGGCCCGGGCGGCCCGGGCGCGACGGTCGGCCTCGGCGGCGGCCAGGGGGGCGACGACGGCCTCCAGCAGCCCCGGGCCCAGGGCCGGGTGCTGCAACAGGGCGTCGAACACGGCGGCCAGCTCGGCCTTGCGCGCGTCGCGCCCGGCGACGTAGCCCAGGCCCAGAATGCCGCCCGCGTCGCCGCCCGCGCTGTCCGGGGAACCTTCCGGGGCGGGGCCCGCAAGGCGCACGGCGCAGCGGGTCATGGTCATTTCGCCGAGGTTGAAGGGCGCGCCGTCGCCGCCCATGCGCGCGCGTACCAGGGCCAGCCCGGTCTGCGCCGGGCGCAGCACCGTGTAGCCGGGCCGGGAGGCGAGGCTCAGCCAGGCGCGCTCCAGGGCCCCGGGGGCCGAGCGGGCCAGCAGGCCCATCCAGCGCCGCCGCCGGGTGGTTTCGGAATCGGGATCGCTCTGGGTCATGGCGTCATCCTTTCGTCATGGTTGTCCGGTTATCTAGACATCTTGCGGCGCGCCGGAGCCTCTTCGGCCCGGCGTCCGGTTGTGCGCCGTCAGCGCGGAAAACGGGAGAAACGGAGAAACCTGCGGGCCCCGGGGAGGGAACCATGGCACTGGAACGCGGCAGCGGCGTCGCCCTGTGGCGCCAGATACAGCGCATTCTCGAAGCGGAAATCGCCGCCCCGGCGGCGGCCCCGGGCGACCGGCTGGCCACCGAGGCCGTGCTTTCGGCACGCTTCGGCGTGAACCGCCACACCGTGCGCCGGGCGCTCCAGGCCCTGGAGTCGCGCGGGCTGATCCGCGTGGAGCAGGGCCGGGGCGCCTTCGTCAGCGAGGATGTGGTGTGCTACGACCTCTCGCGCCGGGTGCGCTTTTCCGAAAACCTGCTGGCCCAGCGCCGCACCCCGGGGGGCGAGGTGCTCGAGTACGAGGTGGCGCCCGTGGAGGGCCGGGTGGCGAGGGTGTTGCGCCTTCTGCCCGGCGAGCTGGCCGAGCATATGGAAACCCTGTCCCGCGTGGACGGCCAGGGCCTGCTGGTCTGCTCGCACTACTTTCCCCACGCCCGTTTTCCGGGCATCGGCGCGGCGTACCGCGAGACGGGCTCGGTTACCACCAGCCTGGCGCGCTACGGCGTACGCGACTATGTGCGCCGCGAAACGCGCATCACCGCGCGGCTGCCCAGCGCCCGCGACGCGCGCCTGCTGGGCCAGCCCCGGCGTAAGCCGGTGCTCGTGGTGGAGAGCGTCAACGTGGACGACCAGGGCCGCCCCGTGGAATACGGCTTCACGCGCTGGGCCTCGGGCCGCGTGGAATTCGTCGTGCGGCCGTAAGGGCCGCCGGGGCCCCGCGGCCCGCGCGCCGCGCGCCGCGCCCATGGCTAGACGAACCTCTTGCGCAGCACGCCGCACAGCGAGTCGATGATGGTCACCGTGATGATGACCATGATCATCATGGTGCAGACCTCGCGGTAGAGGTAGCCGTTGATCTTGTCGAACATGAGAAAGCCGATGCCGCCCGCGCCCACGAAGCCCAGGATGCTCGCGCTGCGCACGTTGGACTCGAAGCGCAGCAGGCTGTAGCTGACCACCAGCGGCATGACCTGCGGCAGCACCGAGAAGGCCATGATCTGCGTGGGCCCGGCGCCCGAGGCCTCCACGGCCTCGACCTGCCCGGGTTCGATGGCCTCGATGGCCTCGGAGAACACCTTGCCCAGGATGCCGAAGGTGTGGATCGCCAGGGCCATGACCCCCGCGAAGGGCCCCAGGCCGATGACGGCCACGAAGATCAGGGCCATGACGAATTCGTTGAATCCGCGGCAGAAGTCGAGCACGCGGCGCACGCCGAAGTGGACCCCGGCGCGCGCGCCCCGGGCCAGGCGGCCCTCGCCGGAGATCATCAGCTTCAGGGTGTTGCGCGCGGCGAACATGGAGGCCGGAATGGCCGCCAGGAAGGCGAACAGCGTGCCCCAGATGGCGATGGCCACGGTTTCGATGAGCGCCCGGGAGTAGTGCAGCAGGTTGCGGGCGTGGATGTCGGGCGGAAAGTAGCCGCCCCTGCGCTCGCGGGCGATGCGCCGGTATTCCTCGTCCACGATGGCGTCCAGCTCCTCGGGCGTCATGGCCGCCATGCGCCGGGCGGCCAGCTCGCGCGCCTCTTCCTGCAGGGCCATGTCGTCGATTTTCTCGCCGCGCTCCTGGTAGGCGTCGCGCAGGTCCATGGCCGCTTCTTCCTGGACGATGATCTCGGGCAGGCGCCGGGCCTGTTCCATGGCCCTGGCCTCGTCCATCTCCGAAAGCTGGCGCCCGAAGAGGTAGTCGAAGGCGTTCTGGCGCTTGTTGTACAGCGCCAGCGGGTCGATGCCCGTGGACACCCACGACGCCACGAGCGTCGCCACGATGATGGCCCCCAGGGCCCCCATGGCCGCCCTCTGCTTGAGGGTCGGCCTGGGGGTCACCTGGGCCAGGGTCAGGTCGCAGTGCGTGTCTGCGGTTGCCATCATGTCCCTACTTCTGCTCAAGCTGCTTCTTCAGCCGGTTCAGGTAGCGGATGATGTCGTAGGTCTTGTCGTCGGCGGGCTGGTAGCCGCCCATGGCCAGCTTTTCCAGGATCTGCTTGTCGGAGTTGACCGTGATGAGCGCACCGGCGAAGGCGGCCTTGAGGCTGGAGGGCAGGTCGGCCCGGGCGGCCATGGGCGCGCCGGGGATCAGCTCGGAGGTCCACAGGACGGTGAAGTCGTCCTTGGACACGGAGCCCTTTTCGATCATGCGGTCCAGGTCGATGTCGTTGGTGGCGGCCACTTCCACGCCGCCGTTCTTCACCGCGAGCATGGACGCGCCGTGGGAGCCGGAGAAGCGCACCTCGGAGAAGTACTCCTCGGGCTTGACCTTCAGGTCGCGCGCAAAGAGCACGTTGGGCACCAGGAAGCCGGAGGTGGAGTTGGGGTCGGTGAAGGCGAAGGTGTGGCCCTTGGCCTGCTCCATGGTGGTGATGCCCGAATCCTTGCGGGCGATGATGATGCCCTTGTAGCCGGGCATGCCGTCGGTGCCGCATTCGAGCACCAGTGCCTCGGCCCCGGCCTTTTCGGCGGCCTCGACGTAGCTCTTGGGCCCGAAGTAGCCGAAGTCGATGTGCTTGTTGGCCATGGCGGTGATGATGCCCGCGTAGTCGGAGGCGGTGAACACCTCGACCTTGATGCCCAGGATCTTCTCCAGGTGCTCGGAGAGGATCTGGAAGCGCTTGGCGCTGTCGGCGGCGCCCTCGGTGGGGATGACGCCCAGCTTGACCGCGGAGGGCCAGGAGGCGGGGTTGGCCTGGGCCACGGAGTGCAGCAGGCCCACGGTGGCCAGGGCGGCCACGAAAAGTACCGTCAGGATGCGTTTCATCGTCGGTTCCTCCAAATGGGGTGTTGGGTATCGCGTCCCGCCCGGGGGCGGGGAGGCTGCTCTAGGCGGCGCTCAACTGGCCGAAGGCCTCGCCGACCTTGGCGCCGTAGATGCCGGTGATGACTTCGTCGTCCAGGTCGGCGGGGCGGCCCTCGAAGCAGACCCGGCCCCGCGCCATGCCCAGCACGCGGCGCCCGTAGTCGCGGGCGAACTCGATGTGGTGCAGGTTCACGAGCACCGGGATGTGGTGCGTTTCGTGGATGTGCATCAGGGTGTCCATGACCGTTTCGGCGCTGCGCGGGTCCAGGCTGGCGATGGGCTCGTCGGCCAGGAAGACCTCGGGCTCCTGGGCCAGGGCCCGGGCGATGGCCACCCGCTGCTGCTGCCCGCCCGAAAGGGTGTCCGCCCGCTGGAAGGCCAGGTCGGCGATGCCCACGTGGCGCAGGCATTCGAAGGCGAACTCCCTTTCGTTGCGCGGGAACACGCGCGCCAGGCTCATGGCCAGGCCCAGGGGCGCGGTGTTGAAGCGCAGGCGGCCCACGAGCACGTTTTCCAGCACCGTCAGGCGGCGTACCAGGTGGAACTGCTGGAAGATCATGCCCACCCGGCGGCGCACCGAGCGCAGCCCGCGCCCGGAGACGTGGGTCACGTCCTCGCCGAACAGGCGCACCGTGCCCCCCGTGGGCCGCACCAGCCGGTTCAGGCAACGCAGCAGGGTGGACTTGCCCGCGCCCGACGAGCCGATGATGGCCACGAAGTCGCTCTTGTCGACGGCCAGGGTCACGTCCGTCAGGGCGCGCGTGCCGTTGGGGTAGATCTTGGTCAGGCTGCGGGTGCGGATGGCGTTGCCCGGATGGGCGCCCAGTTTGGTGGTGGTGGCTGCGGTCATGGTGTCCTCCTCGGAGCGGCTTGCCCGGCTCCACTCAAGCACCTAGACCCGCAGTGTGATGAAACGGTGACGGGGATGTTGTGATCCGTTGAAGGCCGGGCGCGGTCTAGACGAGGGCGGCATTCGTCTACCCCCGGGGCGCCGCCGGGCGACCCCGGGCAACACACTTGAAAACAAGGGGAAAATAACCCCGGAGCCCGGCAGGAGCCGAAAGGAGCGGCGGACGACACCCGGCGCCGGGATATTGGAACTCCCCCGGGCCGGACAGGCCGAGGAGGTCCTCCTCCTCGGCCTGTCCGGCCCGGGCGTGCGGGGTCCAGGGGGCGTCGCCCCCTGGCGGGTGCAGGGCGGAGCCCTGCCCGCCGGAGGCCCGCCAGCCCGCCTGGCCTACCCCAGAGCCCCGCGCAGCAGCCCGGCGCCGATGCCCCACATGGTGGCGCAGACCAGGGCGTCCAGCGCTCGCCAGGCCGCCGGGCGCGTGAAGACCGGGGCCAGCAGCCGCCCGCCCAGGCCCAGGCCCAGGAACCACGACAGGGACGCGCACGCCGCCCCCGCGCCGAAGACGTAGCGCCCCGGCCCCGGGAACTGGCCGCTCAGGCTGCCGAGCATGACCACCGTGTCCAGGTAGACGTGCGGGTTCAGCAGGGTCACGGCCAGGGTCGCCGCCAGGGTCGCGCCCAGGCCGGCCGGGCCCTGGGCGCCCACGTCCAGCCGCCCGCCGCGCAGGGCCGAGCGCAGGGCCCCCAGGCCGTACCAGAACAGGAACGCCGCTCCGGCCCAGGCCGCCACGCGGCCCAAAAGCGGGCTGGCCGCCACCGCCGCGCCCATTCCGGCCACCCCCGCGCCGATGAGCAGCGCGTCGCACAGGCTGCACAGCAGGGCCACGGCCCAGGCGTGGTTGCGGCGCACGCTCTGGGTCAGGACGAAAGCGTTCTGCGCGCCGATGGCCACGATGAGCCCGCCCCCGACCCCGAAGCCCTGGAAGAACGGCATGAGCATGAAAAAGCCTCCCTTGCGCGGGCGGATGCGCCGCACGCGAGGCCCTTGTAGCCGGGCCGGGCCGTGTTGTGAAATTGATAGTTCTGCTTTTCCATTAGTAATGCTAATGGAAGGCCATGCACGACTACAAACTTCTGGAAGCCCTGGCCGCCGTGGTGCGGGAGGGCGGGTTCGAGCGCGCGGCGCGGGCGTTGTGCCTGACGCAATCGGCGGTGTCCCAGCGGGTGCGCCTGCTGGAGGAGCGCACCGGGCGCGTGCTGCTCACGCGGGCCAGCCCGCCGCGCCCCACGCCCGACGGCCGCCGCCTGATCCGCCACTGCCTCCAGGTCCGCCGCCTGGAGGAAGACCTGGAGGCGGAGCTGGACCCGGCGGCCCCGGGCGGACGGCCCGTGCTGCGCATCGGCGTCAACGCCGACAGCCTGGACTTCTGGTTCATGGACGCGGTGACGGACTTCGTGCGCGAGCGCGACGCCCTGCTGGACCTCGCCGTGGACGACCAGGAGCGCACCCACCGCATGCTGGCCGATGGCGAGGTGCTCGGCTGCGTGAGCGCACGGGCCGAGCCCATGCAGGGTTGCACGGTGCGCCGCCTGGGCGTCATGCGCTACGGGCTGTTGGCCACGCCGGGGTTCGTGCGCCGCCATTTCCCCGAGGGGCTGACCCGCGAGGCCGCCGCCCGGGCTCCGGCGGTGCGCTTCAACCGGGCCGACGACCTGCACGACCTGGTCCTGGCCCGGCTGTTTCCCGACGACCCGCCCCGGGACTACCCCGTGCATTTCGTGCCCGCGCCGGGGCGTTTCATGGCTCTGGCCGAGGCCGGGCTGGCCTGCGGCATGACGCCTTTCATCCAGGCCGCCGCCGCCCTGGCCGCCGGGCGGCTGGTCTGCGTGGACGGGCGCACCGAGGTGCCCGTGGCGCTCTACTGGCACCGCTGGAACCTGCGTTCGCCATTGCTGGAAGGCCTGAGCGAGGCCCTGGCCCGGGGCGCGCGGCGGATGCTGGAGCCCTAGCGGGCCGTCCCAAGACGGCGACCCGCCATGCAAGCGGAAAACCCCGGCCCCTTTTGTGTATGCAATGCATTGTTCAGGCGGGATTTTTTGTTTTTCCCGCTCGCCGTTGCCGACCGGTCTGCGGATTTTCGCTTGCCCGGCAGTCGGCCGGACCCGGCGGACTGCCGCGCCCCACGTGCCCGGCGGGCTTTACATGTCTTTGTGTCCCGTGGTTTAAGGAAGCGTGCGTCCGCCGCCCCGGAGCGGCGCGCCCCCCGCGCCGCGGGCGGGGGAAGCCGCCGGGGAGTCGCCATGCACGGCACGACCATCGCCTGCCACGAATGCGACCTGCTGCAACGCACGGTGCCCCTGCCCCCGGGCGGGGTGGCCCGTTGCGCGCGCTGCGGCGCCGTGCTTTATCGCCAGGGCGACACCGGGCTGGACCAGGTTCTGGCCCTGACCGTGGCCGGGCTGATCCTTTTCGCCCTGGCCAACGCCTTTCCGCTGCTGACCATGCGCATCGACGCCAACGTGCAGCCCGCCACGCTGCTTTCGGGCGTGTGGCTGCTGGCGGACCAGGGCATGGCCGGGCTGGCCGCGCTGGTGGTGCTGACCAGCGCGGCGGCCCCGCTGCTCAAGCTGGTGCTGCTGGGCTACATCCTCGTGCCCCTGCGCCTGGGGCGGCGTGCGCCGGGCACGGCCCGGGCCCTGCGCATGGTCCTGGCCCTGCAACCCTGGGCCATGATGGAAGTCTTCCTGCTGGGCGTGCTGGTGGCCATGGTCAAGCTGTCGTCCATGGCCGAGATCGTCGTCGGCCCCGCGCTGTACGCCTTCGGCTTCCTGGTGCTGGTCCTTGCGGGCATCACCGCCAGCCTGGACCCCCGCACGGTCTGGGACCGGTTGGAGATCCGCCCGTGAGCACCGTGCCCGCCTCCGCCCGCGCCGTGCCCTCCGGGCCTTCGGTGCCCGCCCGCGCGCCCACGGCCGCCGGGGCCGGGCTGGTGAGTTGCCACTGCTGCCACCTGCTGGTGCGCCCCAGCGCCGCGGACGCGGCCCTGAAGCACGCGGCCTGCCCGCGCTGCGGCGCCGCCCTGCACAGCCGCAAGCCCGACAGCCTCGGGCGCACCTGGGCCTATCTCATCACCGCCGTGATTTTCTACGTCCCGGCCATGAGCCTGCCGATCATGACCACCGTGACGACCTTCGGCGGCGCGCGCAAGGACACGGTGCTCTCCGGGGTCTATTATCTGCTGACCTCGGGCATGTGGCCCCTGGCGGCCATCGTGTTCTTCGCCAGCGTGGTGGTGCCGGTGCTCAAGATCGTGGTCCTGGCGCTGCTGCTGGTGACCTCGCGCCGGGGCGGCGGCTGGCGGCGCCATGACCGGGCCCGGCTCTACCGCCTGACCGAGGCCGTGGGCCGCTGGTCCATGGTCGATGTCTACGTGGTGACCATCCTGGTCGCCCTGGTGCGGCTCCAGGCCCTGGCGGTCATCGAGGCCGAGCGGGGCGCCGTGTTTTTCGCCGCCGTGGTGGTGCTGACCATGTTCGCCGCCCGCAGCTTCGATCCCCGCCTGATTTGGGACCAACGAAACGAGGCTTTGCCATGACCGAACCGTCCATGCCTTCCTCCTCCGGGGGCTCCGGTGGCTCCGGGGAGCCCGGGTCCGGCGCCGTGCCGGAGTTCGCGGCCCTGCCCACGGCCCGGGTCCGCCGCAGGCGCCTGGTGTCCATCGTCTGGCTCATCCCCCTGGTGGCCGCCGTGGCCGCCGCGTGGATGGCCTTCGACGCTCTCCAGGCCCAGGGCACGCTCATCACCATCCGCATGGAGACCGCCGAAGGCATCGTCGCGGGCAAGACCCGGATCAAGTTCAAGGATGTGGAAGTGGGCCAGGTGGAGAACGTGCGCTTCGACGAGAACCTGGAGCACGTGGTGGTCACGGCGCGGGTGGTCAGCGACATGGAGCGCTACCTGCGCTCGGAGACGCAGTTCTGGCTGGTGCGGCCCCGGATCACGCCCAGCGAGATTTCGGGCCTGGAGACGCTGTTCTCCGGGGCCTACATCGGCATCTGGCCGTCCAGAAAGGGCAAGCTGACCAGCGAGTTCACGGCGCTCAAGGCTCCGCCCCTGGTCACCGGCGACACCGACGGCAGCCATTTCCTGCTGCGCGCCACGACCCTGGGTTCCCTGGACATCGGCTCCCCGGTCTACTTCCGGCGGGTCAAGGTCGGCCAGGTGGTCGGCTATGAACTGAAGAAAAACGATCAGGTGGAGATCAGGGTTTTCGTCCAGGCGCCGTACCATGAGCGCGTGCGCCGCAACACGCGCTTTTGGAACGCCTCGGGCGTGGACCTGCGCCTGGATGCCCGGGGCCTGCGCATGCAGACCGAGTCGCTGGTGTCCCTGCTGGTGGGCGGCGTGGCCTTCGACAGCCCCGGGGCCGACGAGGCGGCGGAACCCGCCCCGCCCGAGGCGCTGTTTACCCTGCACCCCTCGCGCGAGGGCGGTTTCGAGCGCGCCTTCGACTACCGCGAGCGTTACGTGCTGCATTTCGACGAGTCCGTGCGCGGCCTGTCCGTGGGCGCGCCCGTGGAGTTCCGGGGCATGCCCATCGGCCGCGTGACGGACATGCGCCTGGAGCTGGACCCCCGGCACAAGGCCGCGCGCATCCCGGTGACCGTCGAGATCGAGCCCGAGCGCTTCGCCCTGGGCGACAAGGACGCGCGCGACGCCGTGATCCGCACCCTGGTGGGCATGGGCATGCGCGCCCAGCTCAAGACCGGCAACCTGTTCACCGGCCAGGCCTATGTGGACATGGACCTCTACCCGCGCATGGCCCCGGGGCGCGTCGGGACCTCGGGCCGACTGCCCGAGCTGCCCACGGCGCCCTCGGCCCTGGGCGGGCTGCTGGCCAGCGCCCAGCGCGTCCTGGCCCGGCTGGAGGAGGTGCCCATGGGCGATATTTCCAGCGAATTGCGCGCCACCCTGGATTCCATCCGCGCCACCCTGGAGCAGATGCGCCAGCTCATGGGCGCCGCGCGCGACCTGGAAATCCTGCCCGCCGTGGCCCGGACCCTGGAGCAGGCCACCGCCACCCTGGGCCAGGCCGAGGCCGCCCTGGCGCCCGACGCCGCCCTGCGCACGGATATGCGCAAGCTGCTGCGCGAGCTGGGCGACGCGGCGCGCTCCCTGCGCGTGCTCTCCGAAACCCTCGAACGGCAGCCCGACGCGCTGCTCTACGGCAAGGAGGCCCCGTGATGCGCGCCCGCGCCGTTTCCGCTTTTGCCCCGGCGTTCCGGGGCCGGTGTGTGTCGCTGCTCCTGGCCCTGGGGCTGGCGGCGGCCCTGTGCGCCTGCCGTGGCGCCGTGGCGCCCGTGGCCTTCTACACCCTGGCGCCCCAGGCCGCCGCGCCCCTGGCTCCGGGCCCGGGCCCGGCCGTGGGCGTCGGCCCGCTGGAGATTCCCCGGGTCATCGATCGCCCGCAACTGGTGGTCCGCGACGGGGTCGAGCGCGTGCACCTGGAGGAATTCCACCGCTGGGCCGGGCCGCTGGACGAGGCCGTGCTCGGCGCCCTGGTGGCCGACCTGGGGGCGCTGCTGGACTCCCAGCGCGTGGTGGGGCACCCGTGGGAAGGTTTCATCGACCCCGACTACCGCGTGCCCGTGACCGTGGTGCGCCTGGACGGCGCCCCCGGGGGCGAGGTGGTGCTCGAAGCGGCCTGGGGCGTGCTGCCGCGCGGGGCCGCCCGGGCCGCGGTCGTGCGCCGCACGGTGCTGCGCGAGCCCGTGACCGGGGCGGACCATGGCGCCCTGGTGGCCGCCCACGGCCGGGTTCTGGCGGCGCTGGCCCGCGAGATGGGCGCGGCCATTCTCGATCTGCGGGCCCGGGGGCTCTGAGGTCGGGTTCCGGCCCCGGCGGCATGCCCGCAACCCGGCCCCGGCCCTTGAGGGGCGTTGGGCCCGGTCCGGCCCGGTCCCGGCCCGCGAAGCCGGAGGCGGACGGGAGGCCGGGTGCAAGGCCGGGGCGCGCCCGCGTTCCGGAGCCTGCGAGATGCCCCGGCGTTGCCTCCGCAGGGCGGCCTTTGCGCAACCGTGGGCAGCCGTTGCGTGACACTGCGCGGTTTTTTCTTATTATAGTCTGTGAAATCAGCATGTTGGCGAGCCGTTGCGCCAACAGTTCTGGAACGTGGCTTGCTCCATGGCCTGCAAGACACCTCGGGGCCGTGGCCCGGCGTGGCGGTCAGGGCCGCGCGCCGGGCCGGGCCCGCACCCAAGGGGGAACACCATGAGCGCCATCCGACTGCTTCTCGTGGACGACGAGGGCGAATTCCTGGACCTGATGCGCAAGCGGCTGTCGCGGCGCAATGTGGAACTGACCATCGCCGCCACCGGCGAGGAGGCCCTGGCCCTGGCCGCGACCCAGCGCTTCGATGTCATCGTGCTCGACGTGCGCATGCCGGGCATGGACGGGCTCGAGGTCCTGGAGCGCCTGCGCTCCATCGACCACCGGGCCGAGGTGCTGCTGCTCACCGGGCACGCCAGCGTGGAGTCCGCGCGCAAGGGCCTGGAGCTGGGCGCCTTCGACTACCTGCTCAAGCCGGTGCCCATCAACGAATTCCTTTTCCGGGTACAGGACGCCTGCCAGCGCGCCCGCCTGAGGGCGGGGCGCACATAGGCGGCGGCCATGGGCCCGCTGCGTCGTCTGCTGCGCGCCCTGGCCGGGCTGCTGCGCGACGCGCCCGACCCGGCGCGTGAGGCGGCCCTGCTCCAGGCCCACCGCGAGCGCTGCCTGAACTTCCGCGTCCTGCTGGCCGCCAACAACCGGGCCCTGGGCACCATGGGCGCCATGGAGGAGGCCCTTGTGGCCCCCCGGCCCTTCGGCATGGATTTCGTGCGCGCCAGTTGCACCGCCGTCAGCGCCGACGTGCTGCGCATGGCCCAGGCCCTGTGCGCCCTGGCGCCCGGGAAATACGAAGCGCTTTTCCCGCGCCACGCGGCCATCGCCGGACGCCTGGAGGCCCTGCTCGATCCGCCGCGCCCGCCCGTTTCGGGGCCGCTGGTGCAGCCCCTGGCGGCCCTGCGCGCCGCCGATGCCCCGCGCGCCGGGGGCAAGGCCGCCATGCTCGGCGAACTGGGCACCCTGCCCGGGGTGCGTGTGCCCGGAGGCTTCGTGGTCACGGTGGCCGGGTTCGAGGCCTTCATGGCCCACCAGGGGCTGCGCCGGGAGTTGGCGCGGCTGGCCCAGGCCCGCGCCGGGGCCGGGCTGGATGGGCTGTACTCCCTGTCCGCCGCGTTGCAGCAGTGCATCGTCGCCGCCCCGTTGCCCGCCGCCCTGGAAGAGGCCCTGGCCGCGGCCGCGGCCGGGCTTAAGGCCGCCTGCGGCCCGGGGCTGCGTCTGGCCGTGCGCTCCAGCGCCGTGGGCGAGGACGCCGCCCAGACCTCCTTTGCCGGGCAGTACCGCTCGGAGCTCAACGTGCATCCCGAGTCCCTGGCCGACGTGTACCGCGACGTGGTCGCCTCGCTCTACGGGGCCACGGCCATGGCCTACCGCCTGGGCCGGGGCCTGCGCGACGAGGACGTGCCCATGGCCGTGGCCGTGTTGCCCATGGTCCGCAGCCTGTGCGGCGGGGTGATCTATACGGCCAACCCCCTGGACGCGGGTGACCGGACCCTGACCGTCAGCGCCGTGCACGGCCTGCCCAAGGCCGTGGTGGACGGCTCCGACGCGGCGGACACCTGGCTCGTGGGCCGTGGGCCCGAAGGGCCGGAACTGCTGCGCGCCGAGCACGTGGCCCAGGAGACGGCCTACATGCCCGGCGCCGGGGAGGGCCTGGAGCGCCGGGCCCTGGACGCGGCCACCGCCGGGCGCCCGGCTCTGGAGCCCGAGGCCGTGCTGGCCCTGGCGCGCTTGGCCCTGGCCGTGGAGGCCCATTGCGACGGCGGCCCGCAGGACATCGAATGGGCCCTGGAGCCCGACGGACGGTTCACCCTGCTTCAGGCCCGGCCCCTGGGGCAGCTTGCCGGGCCGGAGGCCCCTGCCGTCGGCTCCGGCGCGGTGCCGACCGGGGCGGGCGACGCCGCCGACGCCACGGGCGGCCTGCCCGTGCTGTATCGCGGCGGGGTCACGGCCAGCCCCGGCGCGGGCTGCGGGCCCGTGTGCCTGGTGCGCAGGCCGGCGGACGCCCTGGGCTTCCCCGAGGGCGGGGTGCTCCTGGCGCCCCTGGCCCTGCCGGAGTGGGCGCCGTTGCTGTCGCGGGCTGCGGCCCTGGTCTGCGAGCGCGGCGGCGTCACCGGCCATCTGGCCACCGTGGCCCGGGAGTTCGGGGTTCCGGCGCTGTTCGCCTGCGCCGGGGCCGTGGCCGCCCTGGGCGCGTGGTCCGGCGGGCCCGGGGAAAACGTCGTCACCGTGGACGCCGACGCCGCCCTGATCCTGGGCGGACGGCGCGCAGCCCCGGCCCGCGAGGCCGCTCCGCGCCGCAGCCCCATCGAGGGCTCGCCCGTACACCGCGCCCTGACCCAGGCTGCGGCGCTGGTGGTGCCCCTGCGCCTGCTCGACCCGGCGGGCGGGGATTTCCGCCCCGAGGCCTGCGCCACCCTGCACGACATGACCCGCTTCTGCCATGAGAAGGCCGTGGCCGAGATGTTCGAGCCCGGCAACGCCCCGCCCTTGCCCGCAAGCGCGGCCCGGCGCCTGGTCTGCCAGGTGCCCATGCAGTACTGGGTGGTGGACCTCGGCGGCGGACTGGCCCCGGGCACCGCTCCCGGGCCCACCGTGGCCCTGGCCGACATCGCCTGCGCGCCCATGCTGGCCCTGTGGCGCGGTATGACCGTGGCGCCCTGGGCCGGGCCTCCGCCCGTGAACGCCCGGGGCTTTTTCTCCGTGCTGGCCGAGGCCACGGCCAATCCGGACCTGGAGGCCGCGGCCCGCTCGCGCTTCAGCGACCGCAACTACTTCATGATTTCACAGACGTTCTGCAACCTGCACTCGCGCTTCGGGTTCCATTTCAGCATCGTCGAGGCCGAGGCCGGGCAGGACCCGGCGGCCAACTACGCCAGCCTGCGCTTCAACGGTGGCGCCGCCGACCGCACCCGCCGCGAGCTGCGCGCCCGGTTCATCGCCGGGCTGCTGGAGGAGCGCGGCATGCGCGTGGACGTGACGGGCGACGCCGTGGCCGCGCGGGCCGAGGGCCTGGAGGCCGGGCGCATCCTGGAACTGCTGGCCGTTTTGGGCTACCTCGTGATACACACCAGACAACTGGACATGATTATGGCCGATCCGGCCGAGGCCGCGCGGCGCGAGCGCGCCGTGCGCGACGGGCTGGCGGCTCTGGCGGCGGAGTCCCGTCAGGAGTCGGCTTTGCGTTTTGCGTGATCTTGCTCTTTAACTTTCCAGCAAATCCGGCGGGATGAACGGATCGCGCAAGCGGTTTCCTGGCCCGTGTCTTGCTTGTCCGCCGGTGGTGGGACCGATGCGCAACGGTTGAAACAAGCGGTGGGGGCAACCATGGCGATGCAGGAATACAGGCGGCTGCGCTGGCAGATCACGGCCACGACCCTGGCCTTTTCCCTCATCCCCCTGCTGGCCATGGGCTATGTCATCCACGGCCAGTTCAGCACGGCCTACACCGAAAAGGTCATGACCTCCATGGCCTCCACCGTGGCCAACAAGCGCCGGTCGCTGGACATCTTTTTGGACGAGCGCGTGGCCCAGTTGCGCACCCTGGGCCAGACCCACAGCTTCGCCGAACTGGCCGCCCCCGGGGCCCTGGCCGCCATGTTCGGGGTCATCCAGGCCAACTCGCGCTCCTACATCGACCTCGGCGTCATCGACGCCCAGGGCCGCCACGTGGCCTACGTCGGGCCCTACAAGCTCGCCGGAGTCAACTACAGCGCCGAGCAGTGGTTCGCCGAGGCCATGCTCAAGGGCCAGTATCTGAGCGACGTGTTCCTGGGTTTCCGCAACTTCCCGCACTTCATCATCGCCGTGCGCTGCGGCCAGGGCGACGAGGCCTGGCTGCTGCGCGCCACCATCGACTCCGAGGTCTTCAACTCCCTGGTGCAGAGCCTGCGCACCGGGCGCACGGGCGACGCCTTCCTGGTCAACGAGGCGAGCCTGCTCCAGACGCCCACGCGCTTCGGCGGCAACGTGCTCCAGGAGTCGGGCCTGCCGGCGGTGAGCCTGTTCCACGGCGAGCGCGTGGAGGAGACCACCCTGCGCGGCCAGCGGCTCATCACCGGCCAGTCGTGGCTCACGCGCACGCGCTGGATGCTCGTGGTCACCGAGGATCCCGACGAGGCCATGTCGCCGCTTTTCCGCACGCGCTCCATCGGTGCCCTGGCCATGGGCGTGGTGGCGCTGATGATCGTCACCGGCACGGTGCTGACCTCGCGCTCCATGGTCGCCAAGCTGGAGGCCGCCGACCGCGAGCGCGCCGCCCTGGACGCCGGGCTCATGCAGTCGGCCAAGATGGCCGCCCTGGGCAAGCTGGCCGCCGGGGTGGCCCACGAGATCAACAATCCCCTGACGCTCATCATGGAGAGCGCGGGCTGGATCAAGGACCTGCTCACCGAGGAGAACCCCGAAACCATCGAGAACTTCACCGAGATCGAATCCGCCGTGCACAAGATCGAGGACCACGTGGAGCGCGCCCGGGCCGTGACCCACCGCATGCTCGGCTTCGCCCGGCGCATGGAGCCGGTGGAGGAGGACGTGGACATGAACCACGTGGCCGAGCAGACGCTTTCGTTCCTGCGCAGCGAGGCCATGCACCGCGACATCGCCCTGCGCCGCGACTACGCCCCCGACCTGCCGCGCATCAGCACCGACACCGCCCAGGTGCAACAGGTGCTGCTGAACATCCTGGAGAACGCCATCGACGCCGTGGGCCGCAACGGCACCGTGGCCGTGGCCACGGGCCGCACCGAGAACGGCCAGGGCGTCTGGCTGCGCGTGAGCGACACCGGCCCGGGCATTCCCGAGGCCTATCTCTCGCGCATCTTCGATCCCTTCTTCACCACCAAGGCTCCCGGCGAGGGCACGGGCCTGGGCCTGTCCATCGCCTACAGCATCATCCGCAAGCTCGGGGGCCAACTCGTGGCGTCCAACGGCCCCCGGGGCGGCGCGGTGTTCACCATCACCCTGCCCCTGGAGGGGCACGGCGCGGGGCACGCCGCCCGCGTCGCCGAGGAGGCCTGAGCATGGACCCCATCAAGGTGCTGGTCGTGGACGACGAACCCGATTTCATCCAGTTGTTCGTCAAGCGTTTCGGCAAGCGCAACCTGGACGTGGTTTCGGCTCCGGGCGGGCGCGAGGCCCTGGCGCTTTTGCAGGCCCGGCCCGTGGACGTGGTGGTGCTGGACGTGAAAATGCCCGGCATGGACGGGCTGGAGGTGCTGCGTGAGATCAAGCGCCGTCACCCGCTGATCGAGGTCATCATGCTCACGGGCCACGGCTCGGCGGAATCCGGCCTGCGCGGCATGAGTCTGGGCGCCTACGACTACGTGATGAAGCCCTTCCGCATCGACGACCTGCTGGAGCGTATCCGCAAGGCCTGGGACCACGCCCGCAGGCGCCGGGCCGAAGGGGAGGCCGGGGCGTGAGCCCCGCCGCCGGAGCGCGGTGCGGGCTGTGCCGCGCCACGTATCTGCTGGCCCAGGGGGGGCTGCCCCTGGCCGTGCTGCTGGGGGCGCTGGCCGCCGCGCGGCTGCCCGGGGCGGCGGGGCTGGCCGCCGCCGGGGCCACGGCCCTGTTGGCGGCGGCCACGGTCCACTCCCTGTGCCGACACATCCGCGCGGCCACGGTGGAGCGCGGCAGCCTGAGCGAGCAGCTCGCCCAGTCCCAGAAGCTGGCCGTGCTGGGCGAACTGTCCTCGGGCATCGCCCACGAGATCAACACGCCCCTGGCGGTCATCGGCCAGGAGGCCGAGCTGCTGCGCGCCGACGTGGAAACCCTTGGGCCGGGGCCCGTGCGCGAGGGCCTGGCCCGGCGCCTGGATTCCATCGAGACCCAGGTCCGCCGCTGCGGGGACATCACCCACGGCATGCTGCAACTGGTGCGCAAGGCGGCCCCGGTGTGCCAGCCCGTGGCCCTGGCCCAGCTCTGCGAGGACATGGCCCTGCTGGCCGAGCGCGAGGCCCAGCGGCGCGGGGTGCGCATCGTGCGCCGCTACACCCCGGCCATGGACGAGATGCTCACCGACCCGCCGCAGCTCAAGCAGGTGGTGCTGAACCTGCTGGTCAACGCGGTGCAGGCCGTGCAGGCCGGGGGTCGGGTGGAACTGGCCGCCCGCCCCGGAGCCCCGGGCTGGGTGGAGATCGAGGTCCGCGACGACGGCCCGGGCATTCCCGAGCAGAACCTGACGCGTATCTTCAACCCCTTCTTCACCACCAAGCCCCCCGGCCAGGGCACGGGCCTGGGGTTGTCCGTGTGCCTGGGCATCGTGGACCGCCTGGGCGGCACCCTGGGTGCGGCCAACGCCCCGGGGGGCGGGGCGGTGTTCACCGTGCGCCTGCCTGTGGGCGCCAACCGCCGGGCCGCGGCCCGGCAGACCGAGCGAGGTGAGTCATGACCGACAGCATCCGCGTGCTCGTCGTGGACGACGACGAGGCCTTCCGCACCAATATGACCGAACTGCTCAACCGCCAGGAGGCCATCACCGCCGTGTGCGTGGCCAGCGGCGACGAGGCCCTGGAGGAACTGGGCCGTGCCGGGTACGACGTGGTTTTGCTGGACATGCTCATGCCCGGCCTGAGCGCCCACGGCACCATGCGCGAGATGCGCAGGCGCGGCCTGGGCCCGGCGGTGATCGTGGTCACCGGGCATGCCTCGGTGGACGACGCCGTGGAGATGATCAACCTGGGGGCCTACGACTATCTGCTCAAGCCCTGCACCATCAAGGAGATCGTGCAGAAGGTCACCTGGGCCCAGGAATGGCGCAGGCTCCAGCCGCCGCAGTAGACAGGGCGGGCCGGGCTGCGGGGTTGCCCCGCCGGGCCCCGCGCCGGGTTCGCGCGGGGGCCCGCCCGGGGGCCCGCCCGGGGGCTCACCGGGAAGGCGCGCCCAGGTCGTAGCTGCCGTCGAGGAAGGCCTGCGCGGCGCGTTCGACCATGGTCTCGTCCACCATGAGCATGTCCATCTGGCGGGTGTAGATCAGCAGGCGCCCGAGCTGCTCCAGGCGTTGGCGCACGGCCTCGTGGCCGTATTTGCGGAAACGGGCCTGGACGCGGTCGGCCACGCGCTCCACGCGGAAGCCCAGGCGTTCCAGGATCAGGGCGATGGCCCGGGTACGCCGCTGGCGGCGCAGGTCGTCGGCGGCGCCGCCCTTGAAGCCGAAGTTCACGTAGTTTTCGTCCACGCGCGGGCCGCACCAGGCGTCGAGCACGCTGTAGTGGTAGCCCACGCGGGAGCTGAAGTTCAGGTAGGCGTCGGATACCAGGGCGTAGCTGCGCCCGCCGAAGCGCCCGCCCGGCTCGGCGGGGGGCTCCAGCATCTGGCGCGACATGACCGAGAGCAATCCCCCGAGGTTCACCGGGCGCGGCGCGCGGTCCGAAAGAGCCGGATGCCCCATGCCCTCCAGCAGGGCGGCAAAGGGCGCCGAGGCGATCTGTTCCGGGCGCACGCTGGTCTGGCCCGGGGCCACGTCGTGCAGCCCGCCGCCCAGGTCGATGACGTACAGGTCCAGGGGCAGGGGCGCGTCCAGCCGCCGCGTGGCCCCGGAGTGCTCCATGGTCAGCTCCCCCAGGCGAAACATTTCTTCGTAGCAGCGTTCATGGGCGTAGCGTGTCACGTCGTGCACCGTGCGGCAGCCCGCCGGGCCGAAATCCGGCGCGCCGGGGTCCGTCAGGTGCAGGGGCACGCTCAGTTCCGCCAGTCGGGCCAGGGCCGCGTGGACCGGGGTTCCGGCCAGGCTCCGGCGTGGACGCGGCGGGCTCTGGGCCGCTCCGGGCCCGCCTTCGGGCGCGGCCCCCGCATGGACCCGGCCCCCGGTGGCGTCCACGGTGACCACCCGGCCCGGAGCCAGGGCCGCCAGGGCGCCCGGCAGGCCGAACACGGCGGGTACGCGGAACTCGCGGGCCAGGGCGGCCATATGCCCGGTGACGCTGCCGGCCTCGGCCACAACGGCCCCGGCCCGGGCCAGGGCGGCGACGTATTTGGGCGAGGAATGCCGCGCGACCAGCACCGCACCCTGGGGGAATCCCGCCACATCGTCCACGCCGAGGACGTGGTACACCGGGCCGGAGCCCAGCCCCGGGCAGGCCGTGGCTCCGCCCGCGAGCAGCACCTCGGCGCCCGGCGGAGCCGGAGGCGGCACCGGAGCCTGGGCATGCGCCGCCCGCAGCGGCCGGGCCTGGAGGATGAACAGGCGTCCGTCCCGATCCTGGGCCCATTCCACGTCCTGCGGCGTGCCGAAATGGGCTTCCAGGGCCAGGGTCGCCGCGGCGATCTCGCGGGCCTGGGCCGCATCCAGGCACGGCGCGTGGACCAGCTCCGGGGCCACGGCCAGTTCGTCCAGCCGCCCCTGGGGCCCGGGCGCCAGGCGCACGGCCTTGGCCCCGGGGCGCGCGGCCAGCAGCGCGTGCCCGGCGTCGCGCGCCAGCAGGTATTCGTCCGGCGGGACCACGCCGTCCACCGCGAAGACCCCCAGCCCCCACACGGCGTTGACCAGCACCGCATCGCGGGCCGGGTCCGTGGGGTGGCGCGAGTAGGCCACGCCGCTGGCCCGGGCATCGATCATGCCCAGCACGCCGACGCTCATGGCCAGGTCGGCGGCGTTCACGCCCTGGTGCAGGCGGTAGGCGATGGCCCGGGGCGTGAACAGGCTGGCCAGCACGCGTTTGTAGGTTTCCAGCACGTCCGCCCGGGGCACGTTCAGGGCCGTGAGGTACTGCCCGGCGTAGGACAGCTCGCCGTCCTCGCCGATGGCGCTGGAGCGCAGGGCCAGGGGGCCGTCGCCGGGCAGGGCCGCGCAGGCGTCCAGAATGGCCCGCTCCAGGGCCGGGGGCAGGGCCGCGCGCAAGAAGGCGTGCTGAACGGCTTCGCTCACGCGGCGGGTGCTGTCCGGGTCGTCGGGGTCCAGGTCCATGGCCGCGCGGCGGACCACCGCCTCCAACCCGGCTTCGGCCAGGAAAAGCTCGTAGCCCGCCGTGGTCACGGCGAAGCCGGGCGGCACGCGCAGGCCGGGCAGGCCGGTGAGTTCGCCCAGGTGCGCGTTTTTGCCGCCCACCCAGTCCACCATATGCCGGGTGACGGCGCCGTAGGGCAGGATCAGATGCGGGCAGGCCTCGGTGCGCCGGGTTTCGGCCACGGTGCGGATGCGCTCCTTCAAGCCGTCCATGACCTCGGCCAGGGCCGCGTAGCGCCCGCCGGAAAGCCGGTTCAGCCCGTGGACCACCCGCCCGCCGTGGAAGGCGATGCGCGAGGCCCGGGAGCGGACCCAGGCCATGCCGAACACGGTCTCGCCCGCGAGCATGGCGTCCACCTCGGTCAGCAGGGTCAGCAGTTCGGAGTTGGACTCCAGCAACTCCTTGAAACCCTCGTAGCGTTCCCCAAGCGCCACGGGCGGGCCGGACGCGGCCAGGGCCCCCCTGCGCCTGCGGAACCGGTCGAGCATGCGCAGCACGGCGGTCGCCTCAGCCGTCCACGAGGTAGCGGGTGGCCGGGCCGCGTCCGGTCTTCACCAGCAACCCCTTCTTGACCATGTCCTGGAGGTCGTAGATGGCCGTGCGCGCGGGCAGGCCGCCGCCCACGAGGTCCTGGTAGGCCTGGCGGGATATCTCGCCCCGGCGCAGGATCTCGGGGTAGGCCTTGCGCTGGCGCTCGTTCAGGCGGCTGGCGGCCTCGCGCGCGGGGGCGCGGGCCGGGCCCCTGGGCGCGGGCGGCGCCTCGGGCGCGGGCTCCTCCGGGCCGGAGCGGGCGGGGGCGGGGGACTGCTCGTCCAGCGGGCCGAGCACGAACACGGCCTCCTCGGCGACGGCCAGGGCGGCTTCCTCGGTTTCGGGCACGGCTTCCTGCTCCAGGCGGATGTCCGTGGCCTGGATCACGTCGGATTCGGCCATGACCGCGGCCCGGGTGATGGCGTTGACCAACTCGCGGATGTTGCCCGGCCAGTGGTAACCGCGCAGCTTCTCCATGGCCCCGCGCGAGACGCCCAGGCCCCGGCGCCCGACCATCTGCTCCACCTGGCGCAGGTAGTGCCGTGTGAGCGCGGGGATGCTTTCGGCGTGTTCGCGCAGGGGCGGCGAGTAGACGGTGATGACCTTCAGGCGGAAGTAGAGGTCCTCGCGGAAGCGGCCCTCGCGGATGAGCGCGGGCAGGTCCGCGTTGGTGGCGGCGATGAGCCGCACGTCGACCTCTATCTCCTTGTCGCTGCCCAGGGGCTTGACCTTGCGTTCGGCGATGGCCCGCAGCAGGGCCTGCTGGACCTTGGGCGAGGCGGCCTGGATTTCGTCCAGGAACAGGGTCCCGCCGTGGGCCTCCACGAAGGCGCCCTTGCGGTCGGCGCGCGAGTCGGTGAAGGCGCCCTTGATATGGCCGAACAGGGTGTCCAGCAGCAGGTTCTCGTCCAGGGCGCCGCAGTTGATGGAGATGATCGGCTTGCCGGCCCGGGCGCTGTGGGCGTGCACGGCTTCGGCGGCGAGCTGCTTGCCCGTGCCCGTTTCGCCGATGACGAGTACGTCCACGTCGGTCTGGGCGGCCTTGAGGATGTCCGACTTGAAGCGGGCGATCTTGGGCCCGCTGCCCACGATCTCGGGGATGATGTCCAGCCCTGGGCCTTCGGGCGCGGGCTCGGTGTCGAAGTCCGCGCGTTCCTTCATGGTGTAGCCGCGCAGGCTGCGTTCGCGCAGGCGCAACTCCTCGGCCTGCTGCGAGATGATGTCGACCATGCCGTTGATGGCTCCGGTGAGCAGGGCGGTCTCATGGCCCGCCGGGCGCAGGTCGATGCGCCGCATGCGGCCCGTGGAGCGGAATTCGCCGACCATTTCCGACAGGCGCACGATGGGCTTGGTCACTATGCGCGTCGTGAAATAGATGCCGATCCACATCAGGGCGATGGCGGCCAGGGTGATGACGAACAGGGCGTCGAGGTGCTTGAAGCCCGCGGTCAGGGTCAGCTTGCTGCGGTCCATGAACACCAGGCCCCAGTAGACCTGGCGCGGGCCGTCGGCCTCGGGGGTGAAGTACACCGGCGCGTAGGCCATGGCGTAGTCCTTGCCGCCGCCGCTTCCCCCGCTGCTTACGTGCAGCAGCCCGGCCTGGTCCTCGCGCACGGCGGCCACGGCCCGCCAGTAGTCCGCGTCGGCCGTGTCGGGGCGGAAGGCCACGTCCAGCCCGGGGCGGCCCAGGGTGCCCTCCATGCCCGCCCGGGGCAGATAGGTGGACAGGGGCTGGTCTTCGCGGTCGGGATCCTCGGACTGGAAGAGCACCCAGCCCTCGGGGTCGAAGACGTAGGTGAAGCGCACCTCGTCGCTGCGCGGGTAGGCCCAGAGCGGCGAGCGCGGCGAATTGTACAACGACAGGATGTTGCGTACGCGGCGTACGTCCACACCCAGGACGACATAGCCCGGGCGGCCGTCGCCGTCGGGGTCCACGGGGGTGACCAGCCGCAGGATGTGGGCCGCCACGCGGTGTCCTGCGTTGCTCGGCGAGGGGCAGGGATATTCGCTGTACTGGGTCTGGGTCAGCAGCACCCGGCCCGGGGCCAGGGCGGCGCCCTCCTCGAACACGGCAAAGGGCGACGGCACGACCCTCGCGAAGCGCTCCTCCGGCACCTGAAAGATTTCCCCGTTTTCCACCAGCAGCATGGTGTGGCCGCCTTCGTCGGGGGACAGGTAGGTCAATTCGCGGTAGCCCGCATCCCCCACGGCCAGCTTTCGCGCAAGGAAATTGCGCAACTTTGCGGGGTCGCCCGCATCTTGCGCGATGTAGAGCAGGTCCTTGCGGCATCGGTCGAGGAAGGAGGAGACGTGGTGGGCCACGGCCCGGGTCTGCACGCGTACGTTCCGGTCCAGGGCGATGTCTATGTACTGGCGGGAGACTTGGTAGCCGACATAGCCCGAGACGAGCAGGATGAGCACCACCAGAGGCAGCAGAACCCGCAGCAGGCGCGTGCGCAGGCTGCGCCCGGCGCCTTTTTTGGAGCCGGTGCTGTAGGACAGGAAGGGAAAGCCGCCCTGGTAGAGTCGCGTCCGATCGTTTTTTTGCATCGTGTTCTCACTCCGGTCACGCATGACGATCATCCAAAAGCCCCGATTGCGCAAGAACGATGATGCAATTGGTGTGCCCCGCCATGGGAAATCGCCATTGGCACATGCCTTGCTTTTCGGGGTGGCGTGCGGATCGGGCAAGGGCCGGATGGCGCACGGATGCTCCCCGCGCGGCGGGGGCACGAAACAAGGCCGGGCCCGGATGGTCGGGCGCCCGGCCAGGGAGGCGACAATGAAGAGGCAGGTGGCACTGCTGGTTACGGGTTTGCTGGGCCTGGACGCGTTGCTGGCGCCCTTGGCCCGGGCGGCTGGGGGCAAGGCCAGCGATCTGGTCGTGGTTGCCGATACGCGGGTTCTGAACAACGAGATCCTGCTGTATTTCGCCAACCTCTACAACACGAACATCGTGCTTTTCGCGGTCTGGACCGTGGTGCTCACGGCGGCCTACGGCTGCTTCCTCGGTGTGACCATGGACAAGCTGATGAGCCTTACGGGGCTTGACCTCAGGTCCCGCAAGATCGTGGAACACTAGCCCGGGAGGGATCGTCATGGACATCATGGCCGACTCCAGTTGGTTGTACATGTACATGCCCATCGCGGGCGTGCATATCTTCTGGCCCGGGCTGGTGCTCATCGGGTTCTCCGTGGGCGTCATCGGCGGGTTCTTCGGCATGGGCGGGGCCTGGATGGTCACCCCGGGGCTGAACATCCTCGGGTTCCCCATGGCCTTCGCCATCGGCACGGACATCGCCCACATCGCGGGCAAGTCCATGGTTTCGACCATGCGCCATTCCAAGTTCGGCAACGTGGACTACAAACTCGGCATCGTCATGCTTCTGGGCACCATGGTCGGCATAGAGATCGGCGCCCAGCTCGTCATGTGGCTGGAGCGCCTGGGTCAGGTCGGGCCGGTGGTGCGCTGGGTCTACGTGGGCTTTTTGGCCTTCATCGCCTGGATGGTCTTCTACGACTACGCCAAGGCCGTTTCCAACAAGAAGAAGGGCCTGGGCGGCGAGCACGGCACCGAGGGCGTGACCTGGTACAAGGCCCTGCACCGCATCAACATCCCGCCCATGGTCCACTTCAAGGCCTCCGGCTTTACCTGCTCGGCCTGGCTGCCCATGCTGGTCAGCCTGCTGACGGGCGTCCTGGCCGGTTTCCTGGGCATCGGCGGCGGCCTGCTGCGCATGCCCGCCCTGGTGTACCTCATCGGCTGCCCGACCCATGTGGCCGTGGGCACCGATCTGTTCGAGGTCATGATCTCCGGGCTCTACGGGGCGTTCACCTACACCCTCAAGGGCCGCATCGAGATCGTGGCCGTGTTCGTGATGCTTACCGGCGCGGCCATCGGCGCGCAGATCGGCACCGTGGCCACCAAGTACTCCAAGGGGTACGGCATCCGCGTGGCCTTCGGCATCGCCGTGCTGTGCTGCATGATTTCCATCATCCTCAAGCAGTTCGGCTTCAGCCAGTCCGCCGCCGCCCTGATCCTGGGCACCATCGGCGCGATCTGCCTGTACATCATCAAGATCATGTTCACGGGCGCCGCGCGCGAGCTGCGCGACAAGAAGGCGCGCTCCCTCGGGTAGGCGCGCAAAGGAGGCCGACATGAGACGCATGGCGACGACGTTGATCCTGGCCCTGGCGCTGGGCCTGTGGGCCGGAGCGGCCCTGGCCGCCGAGGTGGCCCAGGGCAAGTGCCTGGAATACGACACCGCGGCCCGGACGATCACCATCGAGGAATACGACATCAACTTCAGCAAGGAGCATCCCCACGGCGTGAGCACCGGGGTCGTCTCCACCTACGACGTGAAGAACGCCAAAATCGGGCTCACTCCCGAACCCGGGGACATTCTGCGCATCGCCTACGAGATTCCCGGCGAGAAGCGCGCGACCCTGGCGGCTCAGGGCGCTCCGGGCGACCGGCGCGCGGCCATCAAGGTGATGAACGTCTCCAAGCAGAGCCTGCGAGGCAAGTAAGCCCGCCACCCCGATGCGGCGGCTTCCCCCCGCCGCATCGGTCACCCCACCGGGGGTCCGCGCCTCCCGACGGGCGCGGACCCCCATTCAACCCGGGAGGCCCCGTGAAGCCCCGCACCGTGAAGACCCGGCTGAGTCCCGCCCAAAGGCTGGTGGTGGTGGTCATGGACATCCTCATCCTGGCGGAACTCACCTTTTGCATGTATCGCGGCAGCGCCGCGCCCGAGAGCATGGCCGCCGAGTTCCTGCGGCTCTACGTGCCCATGCTGCTGGTGACCGTCGTCGCCGCGCGCCTGGCCCTGCGCCGCCTGCGCAGCCCCGAGCCGGACCCCGAGGCCGCTCCCGAATCCGCGGCCGGAGCCGCGGCGCCATGAGCGCGCCCACGGACCCCGGCCCCGCGCGGCGCGGCCTGCAAAAGTTCACCATCGCCGCCTGCCTGTTGCTGCTGCTGGCCGTGGCCGACGCCTGCTGGCTGGCCATCGGCGATGCCCGCGACCTGTTTCGCGTGGTCGCGGGCGGCGCCGCCCGGGCCAGCGGCGACCTGATCGTTCCGGCCGACAGGCAGGCCGTGAGCCTGCATGAAAGGGCCCTGGCCGAAGGCCCGGCGCTCCTGGAGCGTTACGTCCATGCCGAACTGGACACGCCGGACCTGGACGTGCGCTTCGTGGAATTGCAGGGGCGCCTGTGGCGGGCCGAAATCCACGCCTCGGCGGGCGCCCCGGCAGGGGAGCACCGCCTGACGGTGCGCTTCGGCAACCAGCCCGCCACGGAGGCACCGACGTATACGGTGCGCATCTTTCCCGACCTCGCGGCCCTGCGGGCCGACCAGCCGTCCCTGCTGCTGCGGCTGTTCGGGCTCCAGCCGGTCTGGGTGGTGCTGGGGGCGCTGGCCCTGGCCCTTGCGGGCGGGGCGCTGGTCTACCGTCAGGCCGGGCAGGACCTGGAGCGCCTGCTGGCCTCGGGCGTCGGGCCCATCTACCGTCTGGCCCGGCGGGCCCACGGCTGGGAGGTCGTTTTCGGGCTGGGCCGGGTCCACGGCGTGCGCCCCGGCGACTGCATGACCATTCTCGACCCGGGGCGCCGGGCCGTGGGCTTTCTGACCGTGGAAGAGGTGGAAACCGAAACCGCCACGGCCACCGTGTCCCTGGAGGCGAACATCGGCCCCGGGCACTTCGTGGCCCGGCCCGAGCGGCCGGGGAACCCGGGGAAGGAGGACGCATGAGCCAGGGCGAAGCCGAGCGGACCTGCCTGTGGGAAGACGGGCTGCGCGAATGCGTTTTGGGTATCGTGGGCACCGGGCCGGGCTTCGCGGCCCTGGCCGCCCTGGCCGAGGAGCACGACCTCGAGGAGTTCCTGCCGCCCATGCGGCTGGCGGGCGTGGCCTGCACCCCGGAGCAGGCCGCCGCGCGGGGGCTGGACCGGCGCGGCACGGCCCACTACGACTCCTGGCGCGAGCTGCTCGCCGCCCATCCGGACCTGACCGTGCTGGTGGACCTGCGCGAGGAGCGCCTGGGCCTGACGGACCTGCGCACGGCGCTGCCGCCCCAGGTCTCGCTCATCGACCGTCAGGCCGCCGTGTTCCTGTGCGCGCTGCACAACATGCATCGCGCCGGGGCGCACACGCGCACCCGCCTGGGCCACTCCCGGGCCCTGCTCGACGCCGTGGTCACCCAGATTCGCGAGGACATCCTGCTGCTCGACCTGCAAGGCCGCGTGCTGGACATGAACCCGCACGTCTACCAGCGCACGGGTCGCCCCAAGGAAGAGCTGCTCGGCCAGCCCTGCCGGCAGGTGCAGACCCTGGCCCGGGGCGTGCCCTTCTGCCCCGAGCCCTGCGCCGACTGCCCCGTGCAGGCCACCCTGCGCACCGAGCGCAAGGCCGAGGCGCGCATGACCCGGGTCAGCCCCGGCGGGGAGCTGCTCTATTTCCGGGTCTATTCCTACCCCATCTTCGATGAGCGCGGCGACCTGGAGCGGATCATGGTCATGCGCCGCGACATCACCACGCGCACGCGCCTGGAGCGCGAGCGCCAGCAGGCCGAGAAGCTTTCGGTCGTCGGCGAAATGTCCATGTACCTCGCCCACGAGATCAGGAACCCCCTGTGCGCCATCGGCGGGTTCATCACCGCCCTGGGCCGTTCGCCCAACCTCGACGCCGCCGACCGCGAAAAGGTCGAGATCATCCTGGCCGAGACGCGCCGCCTGGACGCCATGCTCACCAGCGTGCTCAACTTCGCCCGCCCGGCCGCCCCGGGGCACAGCGACGCCGACATTGCGCCCCTGATGCGGGAGGCGGCGGAACTCATGGGCATCGGCTACGCGGGCCAGGGCTTCCGCTTCGCCTGCGAGGTCGAGCCCGGGCTGCCCCGCGCGGCCATGGACCCCGACCGCCTCAAGCAGTGCCTGGTCAACCTGATGAAGAACGCCATGGAGGCCATGCCCGGCGGTGGGGAAATCGCCCTGCACGCCCGGCGCGAGGACGACATGCTGGCCCTGGAGGTCCGCGACCGGGGCCACGGCATGAGTCCGCGCGAACTGGACCAGGTGTTCTCGCCCTTCCGCAGCACCAAGGCCGGGGGCTATGGCCTGGGGCTGGCCATGATCCGCAAGCTCATGGACGAGGCCGGGGGCGATGTGCGTATCGCCAGCACCCTGGGCCAGGGCACCAGCGTGACCCTGCTCGTGCCCGCCGTGCTGTCCATGTCGTGGAGCCCCTCGCCGGTGCCGGAAATCCTCGACGATACCCTGCCCCGGGACGAGGCGGAAGCCGCCCCGGGCTGCGCACCCAAGGACTAGCCGCCTGCTGCAATATCCGCAGGCCGTTCAAAATGGTGCGGCGCGAGAGGCGGGAAAACCCGGAATTCGCCGTGTATTTGGCATACACAAACGGCCCGGGTTTTTCCGCTGACGCAGCAGATCGGCGTTTTTGGGGCGACCAGCTAGGAGACCGCCCGCGCGGCTGCGGCCGCATCGGCCCCGCGCCGCGTCCGGGGCTGCCACTGGCTGAGGAACACTCCGGCCAGCACGGTCACGGCGGCCAGCATCTGCGCCGGGTTCAGGGCCTCGCCCAGGGCCGCCCAGCCCAGGACGACCGCCACCACCGGCACGAGGTTGATGGGCGCCGCGCCCCGGGCGGCGGGCAGGCGGCTGATGCCGTAGTTGTGCAGCCCGAAGGCCCCCAGCGTGACCCCCACGCCCAGAAAGACCAGCCCGCCCACCTGCGCCGCGGACAGTTCCGACGCCGCGCCCACCAGCCCGGGCAGTCCGGGCAGGAAGAACACCAGCCCCGCGAAGGTCTGCATGGCCGTCAGCGTCCAGGAGCCGAAGCGGCTGGACAGGCGCTTGAGCACGATGATCGACCCGGCGGCGCAGAGCATGGCCAGCAGTTCCAGGACGTTGCCCAGCAGCGGGTTGGGCGCCTGGGCGTCCGGCGCGCCCGCCAGGGTCAGCCAGCAGACCCCGGCCATGGACAGCGCCAGCCCGGCCAGGGTCCGCCGCGTCAGCGGTTCGCCCAGGACCATCCGTGCCCCCAGGGCCACCAGCAGCGGCACCGAGGCCGAAATAACCCCCGCCTGGGACGAGGTGGTCAGGGTCAGGGCGTTGGATTCCAGCAGGAAATAGGCGCAGGGCATGAAGAAGACGAACAGCCCGAGCCACTTCCAGTCGCCCTTGCGGTAGCCCGCCAGGGACAGCCGGGGCAGGAAACAGGCCACGGCCAGGCAGGCTCCGGCCTGGCGGGCCAGCATGACCGACTCCGGCGGCAGCACGGCCACCAGGGCCTTCATGACCGAGAACGAGGCTCCCCACAGGGCCACGGCGCCCAGAATGGCCAGGGTGGGCAGCAGGGTGGGCGCGGCTTGGAAACGGGATTGCGTGGTGTTCATGACGTGCGGTTCCTCCGGCAGCACAGGCCAATACCCCGCGTCCGGGCGCGGCGTATTGCAGGAAATTGCAGCGGGGGATCAGGCGGCGGCGTACTGCCCGGGCGTGGCGCCCGTGAAGTGGCGGAAACGGTTGGCGAAATGGGCCTGGTCGGCAAAGCCGCAGTCCTGGGCCACGTCGGCCGGGGCCCGGCCCGCGCGCAGCAGCACCTTGGCGTGCTCGATGCGCAGTTGCGTGCGGTATGCGTGGGGCGTCAGGCCCGTGGCCTTCTTGAACACGCGCAGCAGGTGATAGCGCGACAGCCCGGCCGCGCGGGCCAGGTCGTCCAGGGTCACCGGGGCGGCCAGGTCCGCCGCCAGCACGTCGCGCACGATGGCCACGGCCTTGGGCTCCCGGCCCGGGCCGGCCGCGGGGCGCACCTGGGCATGGCCGAGCAGCAGCGTGCCCAGGGCCGTGCACAGGGCCGACTGGCGCGCCAGGGGCTCGCGCGCTGCCGGGGCCACGGCCGCCAGCCGCTGGAGCCCGGCCCAGGCCACGGGGTCGCGGGCCACCAGGGCCGTGAACTCCGGCCAGCCGTCGGGCCGCTGGGTCAGGTCCTGCGCGGCGGCGCGCATGATGCCCGCATCGACGTAGAACATGCGGTAGGTTATGGGCTGCCCCCCGGGCCAGCCGCCGGTATGCACCTGCCCGGGGTTGATCAGCGCCAGCCCGCCCGTCTGCACGCAGGTGGCCTCGTCGCCCCTGCGCAGGCAGTAGCTGGCCCCGTGCTCCATGCAACTGATGGCGTAGTAGTCGTGGTAATGGCGCGGGAAGACGTGGGCGCTGTTGCTGATGAGTCCAAGCTCCAGGCCCGTGAGGTCGGCATAGCGCCAGAAGGTGACGTTGTGGGCGGCTTTCACGGCAGAATCCTCGACCCCCCGTGCATACACCCTTCGCTTTCCGCTGTCTTGAAGGAAATTGCCCCCGGCACCGGGCGGAACGGAGGTGCGCCCGGCCGGGCCGGACCCCCGTCGCGCAAATCCGGCCCGGGCGTCCCGGAAACCGGGACGCCCGGGCTTGCGGCCCGCCGTCTTACCGGCGGGTGGCGTTCAACTCGTCGATGAGGCCCTTGAGGTCTTCGGAGAGGCTCGCAACGTGGCGGATGGCCTCGGCGGAGCGGGCCATGCCCTCGGAGGTCTGGGCGGCGATTTCGGCGACCTCCTCCACGGAGCGGTTGATTTCCTCGCTGGCGGCGGACTGCTGCTCGGCGGCGGTGGCGATGGAGCCGATGCGGTCGGCGGCCTCGGCGATGATGGTCACGATTTCCTTCAGGGCGCCGCCCGCCTTGTGGGTCAGCTCGGTGCTGTAGGTCACGGCTTCCCCGGCGCCGTCCATGGCCCGGATGTTGGCGGCGCTGCCCTCCTGCACGCCCGCGATGGCCTGGCCCACTTCGCGGGTGGCGGTCATGGTCTTTTCGGCCAGCTTGCGCACCTCGTCGGCGACCACGGCGAAGCCGCGCCCGGCGTCGCCCGCGCGGGCGGCTTCGATGGCGGCGTTCAGCGCCAGCAGGTTCGTCTGGTCGGCGATGTCGGTGATCACGTCCATGATCTGGCCGATGGATTCCACGCGCCGGGCCAACTCGGCCAGGGAGGTTTTCATCTCCCCGGTGCGCGCGCTGACCTGGCCCGAGGCGTCCACGACCTCGGCCACCAGGGCCGCGCCCTCGTCGGCCTTGGCCCGGGCGCGGGTGGCGCCCTCGGCGGACTGGGCGGCATTGCGCGCCACCTCCATCACCGTGGCGGTCATTTCCTCCATGGCTGTGGCGGTTTCGCGGGTGTGGTCGCGCTGGCGGTCGGTGCCCCGGGCGATTTCGCGGCCCTGGTCCTCCAGTTCGCGCGCGGCGCCCGCCAGATCTTCGGCGATGGCCGCAGCCCGCTGGGCGACCTCGCCCATGGTGTCCATCAGGGCGGTGGCGTGTTCCTTTTCGCGGCCGGCCTCCTCCATGGCCTGGCGGGCGTGCCCGGCCTGTTCCTCGGCCTGGCGGCTCTTGGCCTCGGCCTCTTCCATGCTCTGCACGAGCTTGTCGACCATGGCTTCCAGGTCCTGGCGCAGGGCTTCCAGCTCGCCGCTGAAGCGCTCCCGGCTCGCGGCGGCGTAGTCGCCTCCGGCGATGTCGCGCGAGCATTTCTGCAGGCGGCCCAGGCCGCCGCTGATGGAGCGGGCCACCAGGACGATGGCGCCGACCAGGGCCAGGGCGATGGCCGTCTCGGCCAGGAGCATGAACAGCTCCAGGCGGCCCGTGTCGCGGGCGGTGAGTTCCCGGGTCCGCACGACCAGGGCGTCCATCACGTCGCCGGACTTGCGCACGGCTTCGATGAACCGGGCCTGGGCTTCCTGGAGTTTCAGGGTCGCGCGGCCGAATTCGGCGAAGCGGGCGGCGTAGGCGTCCAGTTGGGAGGCGATGGTCTCGTAACCGTCGCGGGAGATGTAGGGGTCGTAGTCCAGGGCGGTGTACATCGCGTCCACGCCCTCGGAGAACTTGTCGAGATATTTGGGGTCGCCACGCATGATGAAGTCTTTTTCGTGGCGGCGCAGGGAGAGCATGGCGGCCATGAGCGCGTCGCTGCGGTTGGCGGTAAGGGCCTTTTCCACCTCGTGGATGGCGGCGCGCAGGTCGCCCTGCAGGCCTTCGTTTTCGTTGAGCCCCAGGGACTGCATGAACAGCACCAGGGTGGAGAACTGGCCCTGGTAGTCGTCCAGCAGGGTGTCGGCCTGGGCGATGTCTTCGGCCAGCTCGGGATCGGCCTCGGCGCATGCGGCCAGGGCGGCCTTGGCGTCGGCGATGGCCTGGGCCTGCCGCTCGGCGTAGCTCATGTCCCGCCGGTCCAGAAAATTCTTTTCGGCGCGCCGGGCCTGGAGCATGGCGATCTCGGCCTGGAGCATGGAGGTCTCGCCGCGCACGGAGGTGGCGATGTGCGTCTGGCCTATCTTGTTGACGATAAAGATGGCCCCAAGGCCGAGCAGGGCGGCCAGGGCGATGAGCAGCAGTTTTTTGCGGATGGACATGACGGGTTCCTCCGAAGACAAGAAATTCCGGCACGCGCCAAGCCCGGCCGGGCTTGGCGCGTGCCGCCCCTCTTAGCGGAGGTAGCCGGAATTGCGCCGAGGCGCAACATTTTATCGATATTCCCCCCCCTCGGGGGGCGGGGTTCGCGCCGGGCTAGTCTGCCGGGCGCACGGTCACTTCAAACTTCTTGAGGTAGTCGACCGGGTTGTAGGACTCCTTGGCCTTGCGCAGACCCGGGTCGCCCAGGTCCTGCTCGCGGTTGACCAACTCGTAGCCTCCGGCCTCGTGGTCCAGGAACATCTGGTTGATGGCCTGATAGATGCCCTTGTAGCGCGTGTGGGCCTTCTCGAAGTGGATGACCACCGTGCGTTCGCACAGGTGCTCGGCCACGGTGTAGGCGGCGCGCTCGCCGTCGACCTCGATGACCCCGCCGAAGACGCCGCGCAGGCTGTCCCAGCTCTGAAGCACGCGGCGGATGGCGTTGTTTTCTGCGGCCAGCACCTCGCGCGATTCGGCGTCGCGCCACAGGAACCAGTCCATCTGCATCTGCAGGGCGGCCTCCACGCAGTCCGGGGTCATGGTGTGGTAGCGGTGGTCGTAGGTGCGCAGGAACTGGTTGAGCAGGTTTTTCTTCTTGTGGAAGCGGTTGCCGGACAGGGCGGTCAGTTCGGGCACGGAGTAGAGGTAGTCCCAGTGGCCGCGCGCCTCGGTCAGCTCCACGCGCGGGCCCAGGGCCCGCTGCCAGAGCACGGCCAGGGTTTCGGGCACGCGGGTGAAGGTGCCGCAGCAGCCGATGACCGGGCAGCGGCTCCAGTCCACGTCGTTCCAGGGGCCCACGGGCGCCCAGTGGACGACGTGGGGTTTGGTCTGGCGCAGCCAGACGTGGGTGTCGCCGAAGTGCCATTGCAGGCCGTATTCCTCGGCCCAGCCCCAGATGTTGATGAAACTGTAGTCCGACGCCTTCTGGGGGCAGCGGGCGAAGCGCTCCAGGTAGTCGTCCTGCCGCTCCAGGGAAACGGGTTCGAAGACGGGGGGGGTGCAATCCTTCATTTCGTCATGCCTTCCTTTACTTTCTCAGGCCGCCGTTGGTGCCCACCGGCAGGGGCTCCGGCTCCTCGGTCAGCCCGGCGGGATCGCGCCGCGAGGCGCGCCGCACCAGGGCGAAGCGTTTCCAGTCCTTGAATGCGAACACGTAGAGTATGACCAGCGCCTGGACCATCTGGGACACGAGCATGGAAATCCACACGCCCCGGGCCCCGTCCAGGATGTGGTGGCCCAAAAGCCAAGCCAGGGGCAGACGCACGCACCAGATGGTCGTGCCGAAGACGACCATGGTGTAGACGGTCGCCCCGGCGCCGCCCAGGGCCCCGCCCAGGATCATGCCCGTCAGGGTGAAGGGAATGGCCAGCAGGTTCCACGACAGGTAGCTCATGATCTCCAGGCGCACCGCCGGGTCGTCGGACATGATGCGCGCCACGTCGTCGGCCACCTGCCACAGGCCCAGGGCGACCAGGCTCATGGCCGCCACGCCGATGCCCAGCACGCGGAAGCCGAAGCGCTTGGCCTCGGCGGGCTGGCCCGCGCCCAGGTAGTGGCCCACCAGCACCGAGGCCGTCATGTTGAAGGCGAATCCGGGCAGGAACAGCAGGGCCTCGATGCGCCCGCCGGCGGTCATGCCCGCCAGGGCCACGATGTTGTCGCGCGGCAGGGCGCCGGTGATGGCGAAGAGCATCAGGTAGCCCGACTGCCACAGCACCTGCATGAGCCCCGAGGGCCCGGCCACGCGCAGCAGCCGGGGCAGGGCCCGGCGCACCCAGCGCCAGGGCGCGAAGGCTCCGCGCCGCAAAAGCCCCTTGCGCCACAGCATGGCCAGGTTGAGCAGCGTGCCCGCCGTGATGGACCAGAACGTGGCCCAGGCCAGCCCGGAGTGGCCCATGGCGGGCAGGCCCCACAGCCCCAGGCCCAGCCCGAAGTCCGCCGCGGCGTTGACCACGCAGACCAGCAGGATGGACAGGGTGGGGAAGATGACCTCCTTGCGCGCCCGGAACACCGCGTTGGAGATGAGCATCACGTGGTAGGCGGGCAGCAGCAGGGCGTAGACGGACAGAAAATCCCCGGTGATGCCGTGCAGTTCCTCCGGCACCTGGAGCACGACCAGGAAGGCCTCGCGGCCCGTCAGCCCCGCGAGCATGAGCACCAGGCCCATGCCCAGCCCCAGGGCCAGGCACAGGCCCACGTAGCGCTGGGCCCGGCGGTAGAGCCCGGCGCCCACGCTCTGGCTTACCGCCGCCACGGCGCCGTTGGCCACCGCCGTGCCCACGATGAGCAGGAAGAACAGGCAGGTGGTGATCAGCCCCAGGGAGGCCTGCACCTCGCGGTTGATGAGCCCGGCCACGTAGACATCCACGAAGCCGATCCAGAACTGGAGGAACATCATGACCACCTGGGGCCAGGACAGCCGCCAGATGGCGCGATACGGGTGCGCCGTGTCCTGCGCGGGATTCTTGAACGCCATGCGGGCCTTCGTGGGGTGGGCGTGGGGGTGCGGTGGAACCGAACAGCGAGGATAAGACCGCCCCGGGGGTCGGTCAACCCCGGGGCGGCGCGGCGGCGGCTTCTACTCCGGGGCGCCCGGCTTCCCGGCGATGGGGTCGCCCGCCCCGGGCACGGGGCGGCCCTGGCGCAGGGCCCGGGCGTGGGCCAGGGCCAGGGCTTCGCGCTCGGGGTGGCCCAGGTGGCGGTGGCACAGGGCCAGGTAGTCCATGGCCTGGGGGTTGCCCGTGAACGGCGTCAGGAACGAACAGGCGCGCTCGAAGTCGCCGCAGTTCATGAGCGCCACGGCCAGGGCCAGGGACAGGCCCTCGTGCCCCGGGTTGCCCGTCAGGCCCAGGGCCAGGGTGCGCACCGAGGCGCCGTAGTCGCGCTGGCGCTGGAGCATGAGCCCCAGGCCCAGGGCGGCGGTGGCGTCGGGGTGGAGCTCCAGGGCCCGGGCATAGAGCCGCGCGGCGATTTCCCCGGCGCGCGGCACGTGCGGGTTCCGGGCGTAGTCGCCGCGCTCGAAGGTCATGCCCAGCCGGGCCAGGAAATCGGCGTGCGACCGGGCCAGCTCCGGGTCCGGCGCCAGGTCGTCGGCGGCGGCCAGGGCGAAGCCCGGCAGCATGGCGTGGTAGCCCTCGCGCAGGGCCCGGCCCCAGGCGGCCACGGTCTCCAGGTCCTGGTCGGGGTCCAGCTCGAAGTGCTTGATGTCCTCCACGGGGTCGAGCCAGATGGAGTCGGCGGCGCCCGTGGCGGCCTTGAAGCGCTCGTACAGCTCCGTGCCCGGAAAGACGGACAGGATGAAAAAGTGGGCCACCAGGGGTCGCAGTTCGGCGATGAGCTCCAGGGTGGCGCGGATGGTGGCGTCGCTTTCGCCCGGGCAGCCGTAGATGAAATAGGCCCGGGCCAGGATGCCGTATTTGCGGCACAGGGCAAAGGCGCGCACGGCGTCCTCGCGGCGCACGTGTTTGTTCAGGGTTTCGCGGATGGCGTCGTCGCCGGACTCCACGCCGAAGCTGATCTGGATGCAGCCCGCGCGGCGCATGAGGGCCAGGGTCTCGTCGTCCACGGCGTTGACCCGCGAGATGGCCTGCCATTCGACTTCCAGCCCCCGGGCCAGGATTTCGCGGCATACGGCGCGCACGCGCTCGCGGTCCAGGGTGAAGGTGTCGTCGCTGACGTAGAGGTGCGCCACGCCCCGGGCGGCCAGCAGTTCCATCTCGTCCACGAAATGGCCGGGCGAGCGGAAGCGCACCCGGGGGCCCCAGAAGGCGGGCGAGCCGCAGAAGGTGCAGCGCCCGGGGCAGCCCCGGGTCAGGGACAGGTGCTGGTAGGTGAAGTGCCGCGCGGGGATGGGCAGGCCGTCCAGGTCGGCCACGGGCGCTCGCGGGGCGGTGAGCACGGGGCCGTCCGGCCCGCGCAGGGCCAGCCCGGGCACGGTGGCCGGGTCCGTCCCCGTCTGCCACGCGCGCACCAGCTCGGGGGTGGTCAGGTCGCCCTCGCCGAGGACTACGGCGTCCAGCTCCGGGCAGTGCTCCAGGAAGAAGGCATACAGCGAGGTGGCGCCCACGCCGCCGAAGGTCACGCGCACGTCCGGGTCCAGTTCGCGGGCCATGCGCGCGGCGTCCATGGCCCCGAAGCGGTTGGCCTGGAGCACGGTGACGCCGACCACGTCGGGCGCCAGGGCGCGCAGTTCCTCGCGCATGGCCTCGGGCTGGCCGCGCAGGGCGTGCCAGTCCAGCACGCGGGCGTCGCACCCGGCCTCCAGCAGGGCCGCGGCCACGGCGTAGGTGCCCATGGGCACGCAGGCCACGTCCTCGGTGTGCGTGCGCTCCTCCAGCCAGGGCGGGTAGATCAGGGCGACCAGGGGTTTCTCGCGCATGGCTCCTCCGGCGCAAGCTGTACCCGACCTTGGGCCCGAGCGCCAGCGCCGGGGGCGCGGTGGAATGGGCGCGGAGCGGGGCAGGCGGGGGGGGGCGGACGCCGGGAGACGCCGGAACAGGCCGGGACCGGCGAGGAACCGCGGCCGGGGGGAAATGCGGCGGCCCGGGGCGGGCGGCGCGGGGCAACGAGCGGCGCGGGGCGTGCCGCCGAGCGACCCGTGCCTTCCGGCCGCCTTACGGGGCGGCCCTGGCTGCCCGGGGCGGGGGAGCGCTCCCCCGCCCGCCCGCCCGGGCTCCGGGCGCACCTCCGGCGCTCCCGCTACGACAGCGCGGGAAACCGGGCCCCGGGCCCTGCGGACCGTGGGGCTGGGGGCCGGTCGTCGCGTCCAATAGTGAAAATTTGCACGAACCATTTGACGAGAAGGCGGAAATTTCATTATAGCCGGGGCAAGCGGAATGCGAAACGATCCGCGAGGCAGTTTTCGAGTCCTGTCCCCGACGGCCCCCGATGGCCGGAGCGCACCGCAGGGCCGCAGGGCGGCGGGCCCGCCCGGCCCCCTGGCGGAAAAGGGGCGCCCCCCCGGCCCGCAGGCCGTGGCGGGAGGGTTGAGACTCGTTTTCAAGTGTTTACAAATGGCGCGGGATGCTTCAATCCTGTGCCGATTCGTATTGTGCGCCAACTGGTTATCATATCATTTAGTAAAGGCCCACCATGACACTGGCTGCGCTTCTCGCCCAGAACAGGGAACAGATCCTCGACCGCTGGTTCGACCTCATCGTGCGGACCTACCCGGGGTTGTCGGCTGTATTCCTCAAGAAGAACCACCGCTGGGGCAATCCCGTGGGCACCAACATCCACGGGGCCATCGAAAAGCTCTACGACGAGATGCTCCAGCCCGAGGCCTCGAACGATCTGGCCCCCCTGCTGGACACCGTGGTGCGCATCCGCGCCGTGCAGGACTACATGCCCTCCGAGGCCGTGGCCATCCTGCTCTTCGTCAAGCACGTGGTCCGCGAGCGCTTCGCCGCCGAGATTGACTCCGGGGCCATCCCTGCCAGGGAGTTGCACGAGTTCGACAACAAGGTCGATACGATGATGCTCATCGCCTTCGACCTCTACACCAAATGCCGCAACACGGTGATGGAAAACCGCCTGGACGACTTCAAGCGCAACTTCACCGGGCTCATGCGCAAGCACAAGATCATCGTCGAATATCCGAAGTTCGACAGCGGGACTTCGGAATCGGGTGACGGGTAAATGGCAGTGTAACATCAATCGAGGTAGGGGCTTATGAACGCATTGTACTCACTTTTCGCTGTCTTCGCGCTGGTCGTGATCGCCCTGGTCGGCGCGGGGGCCGCGGGGATGGAGCAGCTCTTCGGGCTGTACATCCCCTGGCTGGCGATTGCCGTCTTCCTGGTCGGCTTCGTCGCCAAGGTCATCGGCTGGGCCAAAGCGCCCGTGCCGTTCCGCATCCCGACCACCGCGGGGCAGATGAAGTCGCACGACTGGATCCGCCACGACAAGTACGACAACCCCGCCACCGCCGGGCAGACCTTCGTGCGCATGGCCCTCGAAGTGCTGCTGTTCCGCTCCCTGTTCCGCAACCTGGCGGTGCAGCGCTTCGGCTCCGCCGCCGACGGCGTGGACGTGAAGATCCGCTACGCCTCGGCCAAATGGCTGTGGCTGTTCGCCCTGATCTTCCACTACTCCTTCCTGGCCGTGTTCATCCGCCACTGGCGGCTGTTCCTCGACCCGGTGCCCTCGTTCATCCTGGGCCTGGAATACGCCGACACCTTCCTGCAGATCGGCGTGCCCGCGCTGTACCTGAGCGGCGCGACCCTGGTCGTGGGCGTGACGCTGCTCCTGCTGCGCCGCTTCGCGGTGGCCCAGGTGCGCTACATCTCCCAGCCCGCGGACTACTTCCCCCTGTTCCTGATCCTGGCCGTGGCCGTCTCGGGCATCGCCATGCGCTACTGGGCCAAGACCGACATCATGGCCGTGAAGGAAGTGACCATGGCCCTGTTCTCGCTGAACCCCGCCGTGCACATCGAAGGGGTCGGGGCCATCTTCTTCGTCCACGTCTTCCTGGTGAGCTGCCTCATCGCCTACCTGCCCTTCAGCAAGCTGATGCACATGGGCGGCGTGTTCCTCTCCCCCACCAGGAACCTGCCCAACGACAGCCGCGCCAGGTACCACCGCAACCCCTGGAACGACCCGAACGTCAAGCCGCACAGCTACGCGGCCTACGAGGACGAGTTCCGGGAGAAGATGATCGAAGCCGGGCTGCCCGTCGAGAAGACTCTCGAAGAGGCCGCCAAAACCGAGGCCCAGTAGCCCAAGGAGTGGACGATGGCTTGGAATGTCAAACCTGAAGAGCTGCTTCAGTACGATTACAAGGTTCCCCAGAAGAACTGGATGGATGTTCCGCCCGAGTTCAAGCCTGGCACGTGGTGCTACCCGGCCAAGCCCGACATCCTGGAATACCTGAACAAGGCCACCAAGGGCGACTTCCCGCACATCCGCGAGTGGGTGCCCACCGACGTGGACTGGAAGCTGCCCGAAGACTGGCGCGAGCGCATCAAGAAGGGCTTCCGCGAGCGGCTGGACAAGTACCGCTCCTTCAAGGTCTTCATGGATGTGTGCGTGCGCTGCGGCGCCTGCGCCGACAAGTGCCACTTCTACATCGGCGGCGGCGACCCCAAGAACATGCCCGTGCTGCGCGCCGAGCTGCTGCGCTCCATCTATCGCGGCGAGTTCACCCTGGCGGGCAAGATCCTGGGCCGCCTGGCGGGCGCGCGCAAGCTCGAAGAGGATGTCATCAAGGAGTGGTTCCTGTACTTCTATCAGTGCACGGAATGCCGCCGGTGTTCGCTGTTCTGCCCCTACGGCATCGACACCGCCGAGATCACCATGATGGCCCGCGAGCTGCTGCACCTGGTGGGCTGCAACATCAACTGGATTCTGGAGCCCGCCTCCAACTCCAACCGCACCGGCAACCACATGGGCATCCAGCCCCATGCCTACTACGGCATGATGGAGTTCATGTGCGACGACATCGAGGAAATCACCGGCATCAAGGTCAACTGCCCGGTGAACGAGAAAGGCCATGAGGTGCTGTTCATCACCCCGTCGGGCGACATCTTCGCCGACCCGGGCACCTACACCTACATGGGCTACCTGATGCTCTTCCACGAGATCGGGCTGGACTACACCTGGTCCACCTACGCCTCCGAGGGCGGCAACTTCGGCCTGTTCACGTCCGACAGGATGATGAAGAAGCTGAACGCCAAGATGTACGCCGAGGCCAAGCGCCTGGGCGTGAAGTACATCATCGGCGGCGAGTGCGGCCACATGTGGCGCGTGCTCAACCAGTACATGGACACCATGAACGGTCCGGCCGACTTCCTGGAAACCCCGGTGAGCCCCATCACCGGCACCCGTTTCGAAAACGCCGCCGGAACGAGCATGATCCACATCACGGAGTTCACCTCCGACCTGATGAAGCACGGCAAGCTCAAGCTCGACCCCAGCCGCAACGACGACAAGATCGTGACCTTCCACGACTCCTGCAACCCCGCCCGCGCCATGGGCCTGCTCGACGAACCGCGCTACGTCATCAAGAACGTGTGCAACAACTTCGTCGAAATGCCCGAGGACACCATCCGCGAGAAGACCTTCTGCTGCGCCGGCGGATCGGGCCTGAACACGGACGAGTTCATGGAAATGCGCATGCGCGGCGGCATCGGCCGGGGCAACGCCCTGCGCCACGTGCAGCAGAAGAACGACGTGAACACCCTGGCCACCATCTGCGCCATCGACCGCGCCACCCTGCCCCCGCTGGCCCGCTACTGGGCGCCCGGCGTGGAGGTGTACGGCGTCCATGAGCTGGTGGCCAACGCGCTGGTCATGACGGGCGAGAAACCCAGAGAAGTAGACCTGCGGCAAGAGCCCTTGCCCGGGATGGAGTAAGGGAGGTACTGCCAATGTATGATGGTGGAAAAATCATCGCCGGCCTGATCGTGTTCCTCGGCATCGTCGGGTTCCCGTTCTGGTACAATGCGGGGAGCGCCGGCTACACGACCCCCGAGCTGAAGCTGCCGCCCAAGTCCAAGGCCACCCAGTGCATCGAGCCCACCGAGTGGATGCGCGCCGAGCACATGCAGCTTCTCGACACCTGGCGGGATTCCGTGGTCCGCGAGGGCAACCGCGACTATACCGCCGCCTCCGGCAGCCACGTGGAAATGAGCCTGCAAAAGACCTGCATGGACTGCCATGACAGCAAGAAGGACTTCTGCGACAAGTGCCACACCGCCGCAGCCGTGGAGCCCTACTGCTGGGATTGCCATATCGCGCCCAAGGAGGAGAAATAATGAAAACCACCAGACGCGACTTCCTGAAAGTGGCTGGTGTGACGGCCCTGGGCATGGCCGCCGGTGCGGGTTCCGCCCTGGCCTATTCCAAGGGCGCCTACCTGCCGCACTATGAGCATATGGCGCCCGGCCACGAGCATCTCACGGCCAAGCGCTGGGGCATGGTCATCGACACCCGCGCCTTCCACGGCGAGGAGGACTTCGCGCCCCTCATCGCGGCCTGCCACAAGGAGCACAACGTCCCGACCATCCCGGGCAAGCAGGACGTGAAATGGCTGTGGACCGACTCCTTCCACGCCGCCTTCCCGCACAACCACCAGGAGTTCCTGGCCGAGCGGGTGCATCACTCCCGCTATCTGCTGCTGTGCAACCACTGCGACAACCCGCCCTGCGTGCGCGTGTGCCCGACCAAGGCCACCTTCAAGCGCGAGGACGGCATCGTGATGATGGACATGCACCGCTGCATCGGTTGCCGTTTCTGTATGGCGGGCTGCCCCTACGGCTCCCGGAGTTTCAACTTCCAGGATCCGCGCCCGTTCCTCGCCGAAGAGAACCCCGCGTACCCCACGCGCATGAAGGGCGTCGTCGAGAAGTGCACCTTCTGCACCGAGCGCCTGGCCGAAGGGAAGATGCCGGCCTGCGTCGAGGCCTCCGAAGGCAAGATCGTCTTCGGCGACCTGGGCGATCCCGACTCCGAGATCCGGCACATCCTGGCGGAGAACTTCACCCTCCGCCGCAAACCGGACCTGGGCACCAGCCCGAGCGTCTTCTACATCATCTAGGGGGTGAGCCATGCTCGAAAAAGCGCTTAACGGCAACAAATACTACTGGTGGTGGATCGGGCTGCTGCTCGCGTGCATCGCGGTCGGCGCCTACAACTACGTCCTGCAGTTCCAGCACGGCCTGCAACTCACGAACATGAGCCGCGACGTGTCCTGGGGCTTCTACGTGGCCCAGCTCACCTACCTCGTCGGCGTGGCCGCCTCGGGCGTCATGCTCGTGCTGCCCTACTACCTGCACGACTACAAGAAGTTCGGAAACCTCGTCGTCTTCGGCGAGTTCATGGCCATCGGCGCCATCATCATGTGCCTGCTCTTCGTCGTGGTCGACCTGGGCCAGCCCAAGCGCCTGATGAACGTCGTGCTGCACCCGACGCCGAACTCCGTGCTGTTCTGGGACATGATCGTGCTGAACGGCTACATGTTCCTGAACATCATCGTGGGCTGGGCCTCCCTTGAGGCCCAGAAGAAGGGCGTGCCCTACGCCAAGTGGGTCAAGATCCTGGCGATCGTCTCCGTGCCCTTCGCCTTCTCCATCCATACCGTCACGGCCTTCCTCTACGCAGGCATCCCGGCCCGCCACTTCTGGCTGACCGCCATCATGGCCGCCCGCTTCCTGGCCAGCGCCTTCTGCGCCGGGCCGGCCATCATGCTGCTGCTGCTGTTCATCGTCGAGAAGGTCGCCAAGTTCGAGCTGGGCGAATACGCCGTGAAGATGCTGGCGCGGATCATCACCTACGCCATGATCTTCAACGTCTTCTTCTTCGGCCTCGAACTGTTCACCGCCTTCTATTCCCAGATCCCCGGGCACATGCACTCCATCGTGTACCTGTTCGCCGGGCTCGAAGACCCCGCGACCGGCCAACACCTGGGCGCCATGGTGCCCTACTTCTGGACCGCCGCGTTCCTGGCCCTGCTGTCCCTGGCCCTGCTCATTCCCCCGGCGACCCGCAACTGCAAGCCCGTGCTGATCTTCGCGCTGCTGATCCTCATCGCCGCGACCTGGATCGACAAGGGCATGGGCCTGGTGGTCGCCGGTTTCATCCCCAACATGTTCGAGGGCGTGACGGAATACATGCCGTCCTCCACCGAGCTGTTCATCTCCCTGGGCATCTACTCCATCGGAGCCCTGGTCGTCACCGTGCTGTGGAAAATCGCTGTCTCCGTCAAAAAAGCCGCAGCATAACCCCCAGGCCGCCCGCATCCGGCTGCCCAGCCTCGATTGACAAGGCCCGCCCCGCAAGGGGCGGGCCTTCCTCTTGCAGACCGCGCGCGAGCCGGGTGACCAAGCCCGAGAGCAGGTCTATCGCCCCGCCGAGGCCCCGGCCGCCCGACGGCCCGGGGCCGGGACCGGGGCGCCGCTGCCGCCGGGGGAGGGGGGCTGCCCGCAGCCGGGGAAAATCCCTGGTCCCCCCTTGACCTTTGGGCTTATCAGTAATAGTTATCAATCGAAGCATAAAAACGAGGGAACCCATGGCCGAACAACGACCCCAGCGCATGACCCGCCAACGCAGGATCATTCTTGAGGAATTGCGCAAACTCAAGAGCCATCCCACGGCGGACGAACTCTACGACGCCGTGCGCGAGCGTCTGCCGCGCATCAGCCTGGGCACGGTGTACCGCAACCTGGACGTGCTCCAGGAGAACGGCGAGGTGCTCAAGCTGGAATCGGCCGGCAGCCAGAAGCGTTTCGACGGCGACACCCATCCGCACTACCATGTGCGCTGCGTGCATTGCGGTCGTGTGGGCGACGTGGAAAACGAGGTCGCGGAACTGGACGTGACGGGTTTCAGCGCCCCCGGGTTCACGATTACCGGAGGCACCGTGGAATTCTACGGAATATGCGACCTGTGCCGCGAGCGGGGAGCCCCCTCCCGGCCCGACGGCCCGCAGGGCAGACAGTAGCACCCCGAAAATTCGGGCCCGCCTGCGCTCCCGTGAGGAACCCCTCCGGGCGCAAAAAAACGCCCCCGCAGGGGGCGTTTTCTTTTTCGGAAGGACGGCCCGTGCTCCTCAGCCGTCCCGGGCGGGCTGGCGGTCCCGGTTCCGGGGCGCCTTCTCCACGAGGTCCAGCAGCAGCAGCGCCGCCGTCATGTCGCGGCCGTTGCGGCTGTCCATCTCCCCCAGAATGTATTCCTTGAGCGATTCCGCAGCCTCGTGCAGCAGTGCGCTGCGCTCGGCATCGAAATGGTACGCCGCATCCAGCACCTGGAGCGCCAGATACTGCCACTCCTCGTTGGTCTGCACATGGTAGCGCAGAATCTCGCGGATTTTCAGCACCGCGAAGACGATGCCGTCCAGCTTGGAATAGTCGCGCGCGAAAATCTGCCCGTCGTTGATGCGCGGCGGCGGGGCGAGGAGTGTGTGCAGTTCCCTGTCGGGATCCCTGCGCATGCGATACTGGTCCAGGGCGATCACTGTGCCCATTGCGGCCTCCTGAATGACACGGTCTGACACGCCAGGCGCGTTGCCCTCTCATCGGCCGCCTCCGTAAAAACCTTAACACCCCTTGCGGCGTCGTTTCCTTGACTCCTGGGCGGCAAACCCTGCCCTGTAAAGATTCGCTAAGAGTGTAACAGCCCTGGATAACAGCTAAAAAAATTGCACTGCTCTTTGGCCCGAACCTTGCTTCGCCAGCGCCAACGACCCCAACGACCCGCCGTGGCGGCGGCAAGGAGAGCACAGATGCGTATTCTGGACATGGAACCCAGCGCCGAGGAAATCCGTTCCACCTTCGAGAAACTGCGCGAGAGCCTGCGCCCGGAAGTGCTCTGCGAACTGCACAGCGGCGGCTTCCGCGAGGCCATGATCGAGGAGTACGGCGCCCTGGCCACCGCCACCAACGACCTGCTGAACCTGCTGCGCAGGAACAGTTTCGCCGTGGGCCTGAACGAAACCGACGCGGCGGCCTACGAGCACATTCTCGCCCGTCTGAGCACCGGCGCCCAGCGTTGCCGCCTCATCGTCGAGGAGTCCGCCTCCGTGGACGAGCAGGCCATGCTCGCCATCGCCCCCACGCCCACCCGCAGCGTGAACTAGGCCACCGGGCCGCGCCGGAGCCGCGATTCGCGGCGGGGGCGGGCGGCCCCCCCTTTTTGAGGAGAAAGGGGGCCGCCCGCCCCGCCTCCATCTTTCCCCCCCGTTTCTTTCGGGCTTTTTGTCCAGCGCGGGGAGGTTCTCGTTCGGGGCGGCCCCGGGCGGGGGGGCAGCCTGCGGCCGGGAGCGGTTCTTTCGTTTCGTCCTGCGGGCCGTTTGCCAGGATTGTCGTAAAATCTCCAAGAGTTATCCGCCAATAAGCGCGTCTCCCGGCGGTCGCCGAACCTCGCCCTCCCGAAACCTCAGGGACGTTCTTCCTTTTTCCCAGGCAAAACCTTCGGAGCCTTTCCCCTTACCCACCCGTCAAAATCTCCGGCGCGGGCCGGGCGGCTTTCTGCCGCCCGGCCCGCGCCGGCGTGTGGGGTCCAGGGGCCGTCGGCCCCTGGTGGGGGTGCAGGGGGCAACGCCCCCTGCCGGGGTTCGGGGCAGCGCCCCGACGGCTCAGGATCGCGACGTTTCCAGCAGGCCGGTCAGGGTATCCAGGGCCAGGGCGGCGGCGGCGGGGTTTCCGTCCAGGGCTTCGCGCTCCAGGCGGGCGGCGGCGTCGGCCAGGGGGCGGACACCGAAGCAGGCGGTGGCTCCGCGCATCTTGTGCCCGGCGCGGGCGGCGGCGTCCAGGTCGCCCCGGTCCAGGCCCGCCGCGGCCTCGGCGGCCAGTTCGGCCACGGAGTCGTAGAGCCGGGGCAACAGGTGGAGCAGGGCGGGGTCGGTGCCCTGTCCGGCGCGCGGGGCGGGTGCGCGCAGGGCGGTGCCCACGGCGTCCAGCAGCGCTTGGCGGGTGAAGGGCTTGGGCAGGGTGCCGGAGAAGTCCGGCCCGGGGGTGACCGGCCCGTCCGGGCCTCCGGCGGACAGGGCCAGTATGGGCACCGGCGCGCGGCCTTGTTCGGCCTCGGCGCGGCGCATGGCCCGGGCGGCCTCGGTGCCGTGCAGGCCGGGCAGTTGCAGGTCCAGCAGCACGAGGTCCCAGGGGGCGAGGGCGAAGGCTTCCACGGCGGCGGGGCCGTCGGCGACGAAGACGGCCTCCCAGGGCGCGTCGCGGAAGTGGAATTCCACCAGTGCGCGCAGGGCGCGGTCGTCGTCGGCCACGAGGACACGAGGACGGGTCGGGCCGGAGCCCGGGGTGGCGCTCTGGAGGGTCATGCCTCCCGGTATGTCATCGCCGGGGCGCGGTCAAGGCCGAAAACGCCGGGGGGAAGGGGTTTTTCCCCGATTGGCGGCTTGGTGGGCGGCGGGTGGCGGCGTGGGGTGGTGCCGGTGCGGACGCTTGTGCCGAAAAAAATTTGCCTGGCCGGGGGCGGGAACGTGCGTGGCGCGAGGCCGTCGCACCGGGCAGGGGCGTGAGCGGCCTGTGGTCTGCATCGGGGGACTGGACAACGTCGGCCCGGGAGGGTAGGAATCAACGGCCATCCGTGTGATCCCAGGTCGCCCGGCGCAGGAAAAACGCATCCGGAACCGCTCAAGAATGTTGACTACCGCGCGGCGGCTGTGGTAGGGACGCGGTGTTTGTGAATGAATGCACGAAGCGGTTTCCGGAGAGACGGCTGGACGCCGCGGGAGTGCGATGCTCTTTGGCAGCAAGAAGGACAAGAAGTCTGTTCTGACCCCCCTGGCCGATGTCGGCACGATGGGGATGCATCTGGTGGCATCCACGTTCATCGGCATGGGCATGGGCTGGTATCTGGACAAGTGGCTGGGCACGAAGCCCTGGCTGCTGCTGGTCTTCCTGATCCTGGGCATCATCGCGGGGTTCCGCAACATGTTCCAGGAGGTCCGGCGCCTTGGCCGTCAGGACGCCCAGGAAAACGGGCCCACCGGGCACGACGGGCAGGACCGCGATGACGGGCAGACTTCTGACAGGCGTTGAGCGTTGGCTCCTGCGCCGGGGCTATGCCCACCGGGACACGCGCGTCATGGTCCGCAACCAGATCGTGCTGACCGGGGCGCTGTGCCTGCTGGGGCTGGGCCTGGGCTGGCGCTGGCGCTGGCTGGCCGACACGGCCCTGGGCGCCGTGCTGATGACGTTGAATTTCTACCTGCTGGCGGGGTTCCTCCAGCGGGTGCTCGTGCACCGTGACGGCGCCGTGCCGAACCTGCTTGTGCGGTTCTACGGGCGGTTGTTCGTGACGGCGCTGGCCCTGGCGGCACTCGTCGCCTGGGGCGGGGCCTCGATTCCCGCCCTGCTGCTTGGGCTGTCCACAGGGGTTGCGACTGTTCTCATCTGGGGCATTTCACGGGTGACGGGGAAACCATCCGCGAACTGACCCGCCGGGGTGGGAAAACATATCAAGGAGGCGTTACCTATATGGCTGGTGGACTTCCGCATCCGCAATTCATCGTTCCCGCGGTTCTGGATGCCGTGGGCATCCATGTCCCGGTCCACGTGGCCTACACGTGGGTGGTCATGCTCCTGCTGTTCACCATCGGCATCCTGGTGCGCAAGAACCTGACTCTTGTGCCCGGGAAGCTGCAAAACGTCTTCGAGCTGATCATCGGAGGCCTTGAGGACTTCTGCGTCGCAAACGTCGGCGAGAAGGGCCGCGAGGTGTTCCACGTCATCGTCATCCTGTTCCTGTTCATCCTGCCCTGCAACTGGTTCGGGCTCATCCCCGGGCTGGACGCGCCCACGGCCAACGTCAACACCAACGCGGCCCTGGCGCTGTTCCTGTTCCTCTACTACAACTGGATCGGCATCAAGAAATGGGGCGCGGGCTACATCAAGCACTTCATGGGCCCGGTTCCGGCCATGGCTCCGCTGATGATCATCCTGGAGTTCATCTCCCACCTGGCCCGGCCGCTCTCGCTCACGCTGCGACTGTTCGGCAACATCAAGGGCGAGGAGATCGTGCTCATCCTGATGTTCATGCTGGCGCCCATCGTCGGCTCCCTGCCGATGTACTTCCTGTTCGTGCTGGCCAAGTTCATCCAGGCCTTCATCTTCTTCATGCTCGGCATGATCTACCTGAAGGGCTCCCTGGATCACGCGCACTAGGCCGCACCCGACATTGGGGGAAATGGTCCAACGACCGACACAATACAACCTTTCAAGGAGTCACTCCATGCGTAAAGTTCTGATGACCGCCGTGAACACCGTGGCCCTGCTGTCCATCGCCTCCCTGGCCTTCGCCTCCGACGCCGCCCCCGAGGTGCTGTCCAACATCATGTGGGCCTGCGGCATCGGCATGGCCATCGCCGCCGCCGGTTGCGGCATCGGCCAGGGCCTGGGCCTGAAGGCCGCCTGCGAAGGCACCGCCCGCAACCCCGAGGCCGCCGGCAAGATCCAGACCATGCTGATCCTGGGCCTGGCCTTCGTGGAGTCCCTGGCCATTTACGCCCTGGTCGTCTGCCTGCTGCTGCTGTTCGCCAACCCCTTCGTCAGCTAATTCGCACGTGCCGACAAAGGGAGGCCGTGTTGCACGGCCTCCCTTTTTTCTGTTTACATCGTTACTAATTTCACATAATTTGGCCGCCGATGACCCTCAAAAGCCAACATATCCCTCGGGCCACCATCCAGCGCATGGCGGTGTACATCCAGGTTCTGGAGACCCTGCAGCGCGATGGCAAGGAAGTCATTTCCTCGGAGCTGCTCGCCCGCACCTGTGATGTGAATCCTTCCCAGATTCGCAAGGACCTCGCCTATTTCGGCGAATTCGGCGTGCGCGGCGTCGGCTACTACGTGCAGGACCTCATCGGCAGCATCAAGAAGGCCCTGGGCGTGGACCGCGTCTGGCGCACCTGCGTGGTGGGCATCGGCAACCTGGGCCGTGCGCTCTTGAACCACCGCGAATTCAAGCTGCGCGGGTTCCATATCGTCGGCGCCTTCGACTGCGACCCCTTCAAGATCGGCGAGGTCGTCTCCGGCCTGGAAGTCATCTGCTCGCGCCGCCTCAAGGAAAAGGCCGAGGAGCTGGACATCGAGATCGGCATCATCACCACTCCGCCCGAACGCGCCCAGCGCGCCACCAATTATCTCGTGGACGCGGGCATCAAGGGCATCATCAACTTCGCCCCGGCGCGGATCACCGTCCCCGACGACGTGACCGTGGAGTATGTGGACTTCTTCCACCACTTCTACGCCGTGGCCTTCAACGTGACCCTGAATCTCCAGGAAGGCTAGGCCCGGGGCGAACCCGCGGCCGACCTGCCGGACGACGCACCGGCACGGGCGTTTCCGCGCGACCGCAAGCGGTCGCGCGGCGTGGCGGCGTGGCGGCGTGGCGGCGTGGCGGCGTGGCGGCGTGGCGGCGTGGCGGCGTGGCGGCGTGGCGGCGTGGCGGTCAGGCCGGGGCGTGCAGGTGGCAGGCCGCGCGGCGGCCCGGGGCGACCTCGGCCCAGGCCGGGGCGGCCTGGGCGCATACGGGCAGGGCCTCGGGGCAGCGCGGATGGAAGGGGCAGCCCGCGGGCGGAGCCAGGGGGCTCGGCGGGTCGCCGCCCAGGCGCGCGGCCCGGCTCCGGCGCGTGGGGTCCGGCACGGGCACGGCCCGCAGCAGGGCCCGGGTGTACGGGTGCAGCGGCGCGGCGAACAGCTCCTCGGCCGGGGCCAGCTCCATGAGCCGTCCCAGGTACATCACCGCCACCCGGTCGGACACGTGGCCGACCACCGACAGGTCGTGAGAGATGAACACGTAGGTCAGGCCGAAGTCGCGCTGCAACTCGCGCAGCAGGTTGATGACCTGGGCCTGGATGGATACGTCCAGGGCCGAGACGGGCTCGTCGCAGACCACGCAGTCCGGGTTCAACGCCAGGGCCCGGGCGATGGCCACGCGCTGGCGCTGGCCGCCGGAAAATTCGTGCGGATAGCGCCGGGCCAGCTCCGGGCGCAGGCCCACGCGCTCCATCAGTTCCGCCAGCCGCGCGGCGCGTGCCGCGCGGGCCACGCCGTGGATGGCCAGCGGCTCGACGATGGTCGCGCCCACGCTCCAGCGCGGGTTCAGCGACGAAAACGGGTCCTGGAAGATCATCTGGACCTTGCGCGGATAGGCGGCCAGGAATTGCGCAGGGGCCCGGGCCAAATCCTGCCCGTCGACCACGATGCGCCCGGAGCTGGGCTGCTCCAGGCGCAGCAGCAGCCGCGCCAGGGTGCTCTTGCCGCAGCCCGATTCACCCACCAGCCCCAGCGTCTCGCCGCGCAGAACCTCCAGCGTCACGCCGTCCACGGCGTGCACGCTGCCCTGGCGGGCGCCGAGCAGGCCGCCGCGCACGGTATAGTGCCGGGCGACATCGGTAAGCTGGATGAAGGGGTCTATGGCGCGCTCCTCAAGCAAGGTGCCCCCCGGTATACACCAAGCCCGCCCGCCGGGAAAGGGGCTTGCATCCGGCCGGGCCGGGCGCTAGATTGCCCGGGTCGCCCGGCTCCGGGCCGCTCCCGAACCTCCCCGAACCGCGCCGCGCCGGGGCCTTCGCCCCACCGCCCGCCAACCGCCCCGGATCGTCCCGCACGCCATGGAAACCCTGCTCGAATTCGCCTCCTACGCCACGGCCATCGTCTTCGAGGCCGCGCCCTTCCTGCTGCTGGGGGCGCTGCTGGGTTCGCTGGTGGAAGTCTGCGTGCCCGACACGGTGCTGCAACGGCTGGTGCCGCGCTCCCCGGGCGGGCAGATCAGTTTCGGCCTGCTGGCCGGGCTCGTGGTGCCCACCTGCGAGTGCGGCGTGGTGCCCATCGCGCGCAAGCTGCTCGTGCGCGGGGTGCCGCCCCGGGTGGTCATCCCCTACATGCTCGCCGCGCCGGTGATGCACCCCGTGTCCCTGCTGTCCACCCTGGTGGCCTTTCCCGGCCAGTGGTACATGGCCCTGTGGCGCGTCATCCTCGTGGCCGTGCCCGCCGTGGCCCTGGGGCTGGCCCTGGGCGAGGCCCGGCCTGAGGACGTGCTGCGCGCGGCGCGCCCCGCCCTTGGGCGCATGCCCGCTCCGGGCGCCCCGGCCGCCGCCCACGACGACCACGGGCACGGCCCGGCCTGTTCCTGCGGCTGCGGCCACGACCACGGCCCCGCTGGCGGCTCCAAAATCCTGCGCGTGCTGCTGCATACGGCGGAGGAATTCCTGTCCATGGGCCGCTTCCTGGTCCTCGGCGCCTGCGCCGCCGCCGCGTTCAAGGCCTTTTTGCCCCTGGGCGCCATCGCCTGGCTGGGCGACAACGTGTTCGTGGCCGTGCCGGGCATGATGCTCCTGGCCGTGCTGCTCTCGGTCTGCTCCGAGGCCGACGCCTTCGTGGCCGCGTCCTTCGCCATGGTCCCCAAGGCAGCGCAACTGGCCTTCCTGGCCCTGGGTCCCATGGTGGACCTGAAACTCATCCCCATGTTCCTGGTGACCTTCCGGCGGCGGCTGGCCGTGGCCCTGGTCACGGTGCCCACGGTGGTGGTGCTGCTGCTGGCACTGGCCCTGGGCCTTGCGGAGGGCCGCTAGCATGGCCGCGCGTTCCCTGCCCTGGGGCCGTCTGGGCCGGGGCGCCGCCCTGGCGGCCCTGGGCGGCGCCATGCTCCACCTCGCCCAGGCCGAAAACTACTGGATGTTCCTGAACCCCCGCTTTCAGATGCTCACGGGGGGCAGCGGATTGGTTCTGGTCCTGCTGGGTGCCGCCGTGGCCCTGGCGCGCGGGCGGCGCTGCACCGCGCCCGGCGCCGCGACCATGGTCCTCATGGCCGCCCTGACCCTGGCCGCGCAGCAGGCCAGCCTGCCCAAGGCTCCGGAACACACGCCCCTCACCGGGCCCACCGAGGCCCAGGAGCTTGAGGAATCCCTCGCCCCGCGCATTACCGTGGACGGCACCGAATACGTGCGCCTGAATCTCGCGGAACTGCTCGTGGGCGCCATGCCCGACTCGGGCATCACCGCCCCCCGGCATTTCGCGGCACGCGGCATGGTCGTGCGCCTGCCGGAACTGGACGCGCGCGGCGCGTTCGTCCTCGTGCGCGTGCAGATCGTCTGCTGCCTGGCCGACGCCGTGGGCGTGGGCTTCGTGGTCCATGCACCGGGCACCGCGCCCGAGACCGGAACCTGGGTGGAGGTGCGCGGCGGCCTGGAGCCCCTGGGCCCCGACCCCGCGCCGCAGGTGGCCTTTCCGGGGGTCATCGGCGTGCTTCTGGGCGAGGAGCACGCCGTGGCCGCCGCCAGCGTCGAGCCCGTGGCCGCGCCGAGCGTCCCGTTCATCTTCACCATGCACGACCAGGAACCCTTCGCCTATTAGCCGTCCGGATCGCTGCCCATCCTCGAGCGAACCGGTCGGGCGCTTCGCCTCCCCCATACCTTCCGCCAGGGGCTCCGGCCCTTGCCTCCCACACGTCGCCCGGCCCCGCGCGGCGCGTGCGCCGTCGCCCTGTTCCGAAAGAGCGCATTTTGGAAGGGGCGGGGGGTGAGCGGGAGAGCGGGGGACGGAGGAATCTTCGGCGCAGGGAAAAGGTTCCCGCGTCTTCCTCTTTCGCGGGCGCCGCGTGCGCCCCGATGCAAAACGCCCGGGAACCTTGCGGTACCCGGGCGTCGGCTTGTCGTTGTCGACGGTGGTCAGGGTTCGACGGTCAGCACGTAGGCCCGGTCCCAGACCAGCCAGTTGCGGGCCAGGGCGTGCAGGTCGGCGGGCGTGACCTGGGCGGCGCGGGCCACGTTTTCGCGGTCGTGGTCCGCCGGGAAGCCCCGGGCCAGCAGCCCGGCGGCCTCGGCGCTGCGGGCGGACAGGCTCTGGTTGTCGCGGTGGTAGTCCCCGGCGATGAGGCTGGCGGCGCGGGCCACCTCGGCCTCGGCCAGGGGCGTTTCGCGCAGGCCGGTCACGGCCTGGCGGAAGCCTTCCAGGGCCTGGGCGGTCTTGTCGGGCGAGGTGCCGATGTAGAAGGCCAGGAAACCCGTTTCCGGCGCCTGCCAGAGCAGGGCGGTGACGGTGTAGCCCAGGCCCTGGCGGTCGCGCAGTTCGCGGAAGAGCAGCCCGCCCTGTCCGGCCAGGGCCTGGCGCAGCACGTCCAGGCCCACGCTGTCGTCCGAGCGCAGGCCCGGCACGGGGAAGGCGACCACGATGTGCGACTGGTTGCGGTCGGGCAGGGTCAGGGCCTGGGTGTGCCCCGGGCCCCAGGTCGGCCGGGGGAAGGCGAAGGGTTCGGCGGGCGGCCCGGCGGCCAGCTCGCGGGCCAGGGCCACCACGGCCTCGCGGTCGAAGTCGCCGCAGACGGCCATGGTCCAGGGCTGGCGGCGCTGGCGCGCCCAGAACTCGCGCACCTGGGCCGGGCCGAGGCCGGCGATGCCGTCCACGGTGCCCTCGTGGAACTGGCCGTAGCCGGTGTCGGCAAAGAGCATGGGGAAGAGGTGACGGAAGGCCAGGCCTGTGGGCTGGTCTTCGCGGCTGCGGATGGCGGCCTGCTGTTCGGTCACGGCGCGGGCCACCTCGTCGGCGCCGAAGGCCGGGGCGGTGATGGTCCGGCCCAGCAGGGGCAGCACGTCGGCGGCGAAGCGCGAGGGGAAGCGGGCGCTGACGGTGAACATGTCGCGCGAGGCCCGGGCGCCGATGGAGGCGGCGCGGTCGGCCAGGAAGTCGCGGTATTCCGTGGCCGACAGGTCGGCGGTGCCCCGGGTCAGGGCCTGGGCCGCAAGCTCGGCCAGCCCCTGTTCGTCGGGGAACAGCAGGGCGTCGCCGCCGGGAGCGGCCAAGGTCACGGAGGTATAGGGCAGGGTGGTGTCGGGCAGGAGCACCAGGGTCCGCCCGCCGCCCAGGTCCACGGTGTCCATGCCGCCGCGCTGGCCGCCGACGGCCTCGGCCTTGGGCGCGGCAGCGGCGCCGGGGCCGAAGGCGGCGTCCACCCCGGCCAGCAGGTCCTTTTCCAGGGCTTCCGGGGCGTTCGTTTCGCCCTCGGGCAGCAGAACCGTTGCGGCCAGGGCCTCGCGGGTCAGCACACCGGCGGCCAGGGCGCGCAGTTCGTCCGCGCCCGCGTGGCGCAGGGCGTAGAGGTAGTTGTCCTCGGCCTGGGGACCGTTTTCGAAGAACTGGAAGTAGCCGAGCTTGGAGGCCAGTCCGCCCAGGGTTTCCTTGGAGGAGTAGAGGTCGTCCTCAAGGTTCAGCCGGGCGCGGTCCAGCTCGCGGTCGGTGAAGGTGGCCGTGGGCAGGGCGGCGAGGTCGGCGGTCAGCCCGGCCCAGAAGGCGGGCAGCTTGTCGCGGTCCAGCTCGGCGCTGATGGAGAACAGGCCCGTGCCTTCGAGGTTCATGGCATAGGCGGAGATGGAGTCCACAAGGCCCAGTTCGTACTGGTACTTGCGGTACAGGCGCGAGGAGCGGTCGCCGCCGAGCACCTGGGCCAGCAGGTCCAGCCCCGGGCCCTGGGCGGTGCCCAGGGCGGGCGCGGGGAAGGCCACCGAGAGGTAGACCTTGTTCCACGGCCCGGCCTGCACGGCCACGCGCGGGGCGTCGAAACGCGGGGCGGGCAGCGGCCCGCGCGGAGCCGTCGGCGCGGTGTTCTTCAGGTCGCCGAAATGGGCGCGGACCATATCCACCGCCCGGGCGGGGTCCACGTCGCCGACAACCACGGCCAGCATGGACTGCGGCTGATAGAACTCGGCGATGTAGTCCAGGATGTCCTGGCGGGTGAAGGAGGAGACGGTTTCGCGCAGGCCGATGATCGGCCGCTCGTAAGGCGTGCCGGGCCACAGCAACGGTTGCAGGGCCTGGAAGCGGCGGCTGCCGGGGCTGTCCTCCCCGCGTTCGAGCTCCGAGAGCACCACTTGCTTTTCGCGTTCCAGTTCTTCGGGGTCCAGGGCCGCGCCGGAGATCATGTCGCGCAGCACGTCCAGGCCCAGGTCCAGCCGCTCGGCGGGCAGGTCGATGATGTAGACGGTGTAGTCGAAGCTGGTGGCGGCGTTCAGGTAGCCGCCTGCGCTTTCGATGTCCTCGGCGACCTGGCCGGGGGCGCGGCGGGCCGTGCCCTTGAAGACCATGTGTTCCAGCAGGTGGCTGATGCCCGAGCGACCGGGCGTCTCGTAGGCCGACCCGGCGTGGACGTAGAGACGCAGGGACACCAGGGGGAAGCGCTTGTCGGGCTGCACCAGCACGCCCAGGCCGTTTTCCAGGCGCGTGAGCGTCGGGGCGGCGTCCCCGGCGTGGGCCAGGCTAACCCCGGCGGCCATGAGCAGGGCTCCCGCCAGGATGAGGATCCGTTTCAGCATGGGGCACTCCGTAGTCTCCTTTGAGGATGGCGCGCGTGGCGCGGATGAAAAAAAGCGGGGCGCGCCCCGCTTTTCAATCATAGGTTCCGGACGGAATTTGGCAAGCCCGTCACACCGGGCAGGCCCCGCCCCCCAGGCAGTGGTTTTCGATGAACCGGCCGACCTGGACTCCCAGGTACAGGCACTCCACACCCTGCAGGCACTTTTCGGCGTCCTGCACGTCCACATGGGTGGACAGGCTGTGTTCGCCCGCGGTTCCCGCCGCCTCCGTGTTCATGGTCACGATCCAGGCGCCGGAGGCCTCGTCCAGTCGCGCGGACAAGGCCACGCCATGGCGTTCCAGTTCGGGGTAGAACTCCTTGATGCGCGCCAGCAGCGCGTCTGTCGTCACGTTTGTGGTCATGGTTTCCTCCCGCTGTTGCCGCCCCGGCCCTGCGCGGGCCGCAGGGCGGATTTGGGCTCCAGCATACCACAGCCGCGCGGGCGCCGCAAACCGGCGGACGCCGTTGCCCCGGCCACGGCGCGCAGGGTCACGGCGCCAAGCACCAGCGCCCCGCCCGCCAGAGCCCACGGCCCGGGCAGTTCGCCCACGCCCAGGGCCACCCACAGCGGGTTGAGCACCGGCTCCAGGGTCATGATCAGGATGGCCGTCAGGGCGGGCAGGCGGCGGATGCACCAGACGTAGAGCAGCAGGGACAGCCCCTGCTGGACCACCCCCAGGTAGGCCAGCCCCAGGGCCCCGGCGGCGTCGGGCAGGCCGTGGGCCAGAAAGGGCAGGCCCACGGCCGCCGTGACGGCATGGCCCAGGACCACCGAACCCACGGGGGAGGCGTCCTTCTGCGCGCGCATGCACAGGGTGAAGACCGCGTAGCACAGGCCCGTGCCCACGGCCAGGGCGTTGCCCCACAGGCCTGCGGGCGAGAGACGGTCGAGAAAGAAAAGCACCATGCCGCCCAGCGCGGCGGCCAGGAAGGCCCAGTCGGCCCGGCGGGTGGGCTCGCCCAGCAGGGCCGGGGCCAGCAGGGCCACGTAGAGCGGCGCGGTGTAGGCCAGCAGGATGGCGTTGGCGGCGGTGGTCAGCTTGGTGGCCGCCACGTTGGTGACGAGCAGGCCCGCATAGCCCAGGGCCGCGCCCAGGCCCGCCGGAGTCAGGGCCGGGCGGGCCGACCCGCGCAGCAGCACGAGCAGCGTCAGCGCCGACAGGGCGCTGCGCGCGCCGGTGATGGCCATGGGGTGCAGGTCGATGACCTTGACGGCCAGCCCGCCGGAACTCCACAGCAGGGCGGTCAGCGCCAGCAGCGCCGCCGCGCGGGAATGTTGCGCCACGGCGCCCCCTTCGATACCCAAGGATACGGCAGGGATAGCCCTTCGGCGGGCCCGGCGCAAGGGGCGCGCGCGGGCCCGGCGGGGAATCAGAGACGGCGAGGGCGCGCGGTCAGCAGGGCGCGTCGGGCTCCGGAGCGTCCATCCACTGGCGCAGCTTGCACAGGCCGAAGCGGTCGGGCCGCAGCCCGGGGTTGACCAGCTCCACCAGCCGCAGGGGGCTCACGTAGCCGGTGCTCCAGTCCAGGCGCAGGGCCACGGCGCCCTCGCGTGGCCAGGCCCCGGCGATGAAGGGCCGCACGTCGGTGGTGCGCGGGCCCTTTTTCGTCTCGCGGGCCCAGGGCAGTTCGGCCAGGGTCAGGGCCCCGGCCCACTGGGCCTGGCGTGCGGCGACCTCGGCGGCGTCGCCCTCCCAGGTCAGCAGGAAGTCCTCGGCCACGGCCTGGCGCGTTTTGCGGCCCAGGTCCAGGGTCTCGATGTACAGCAGGTCCATGCCCCGGGGCAGGTGCGGCGTCAGGCGCGCGGCCAGCTCCCCGGGCCCCGTGTCGCGGCGCAGGAACACGTCGAACCACTCGCGGCGGCTTTCCACGCCCACGGGCAGCGCCCGCCCGAAGGACAGCCGCGCCAGGGGGTGGAACCCGGCGGAAAAGCTTACGGGCACATCGGCCCGGCGCAGCACGCGCTCGATGAGCCGTTGCAGCTCGATCTGGCTGATGAAGCGCATCTCGTCCAGCCGGGTGTGCCACACGCGGTAGTGCGCGGCCTTGTCGGCCAGCTCGCCGATGTCCGGCGGGCGCGGGCGGGCGCCCTTGGCCTGTTCGGCCTGGGGCTCGGGCCGTGGCCCGGGCTGCGGAATCTCCGGGGCCGCCTGGGGCTCGGGGGCCGGGGCGGTCTGGTGGGCGGCGTCGCCCGTGGCGTCGGCCTGGTCGCGCACGGCGTGGATGACCCGGGGCCGGATCTCCTCGCGGGCGGCCTGAAGGGCCAGCTCCGAGGTCCGGCCCTCGAAGTTGCAGACCCCGCAGTTGCGGCAGGCGTTGTAGCGGCAGTCGTCGGTCAGGCGGGCCTCCCGGGCCCGGCGGCGCTCGGTGCGCAAAAAGCGGGTGTGCACGCCGCTGGTCAGGTGGTCCCAGGGCAGGGGTTCGTCTTCGTCGCGCTCGCGCAGGAAGTGCAGCGGGTCCAGCCCGTGTTCGGCCAGGGCCTCCAGCCAGGGTCCCAGGCGCAGGTGGTCGATCCAACTGGCGAACAGCGCGCCCTTGGCGTAGGCCGCGCGGACCACCGGGGCCAGCTCGCGCCCGCCGCGCGAGAACACGCCTTCCAGGAAGCTCATCTCCGGCTGATGCCAGCGCAGCTTGAGGCGCTTGTGCGGGGCGAACCCGGCGCGCAGGCGGTCCACCCGCGCGCGGACCTCGTCCATGGTCAACTGGCGCTCCCACTGGAAGGGCGTGTGCGCCTTGGGAACGAAGGGCGACACCGCCGCAGAAACCTGCAACCGCTTGACGTGGCGCCCGGCGCAGTCGCGGACCTTGAGGCACAGGTCCACGATGGCGTCCAGGTCCTCGTCGGTTTCCGTGGGCAGGCCGAGCATGAAGTAGAGCTTCACGTTCTGCCAGCCGTGGTCGAAGAGCTTGCGCACGTGGGCCACCAGGGCCTCCTCGGTGACGCCCTTGTTGATCACGTCGCGCAGGCGCTGGCTGCCCGCCTCGGGGGCCAGGGTCGCCCCGGTGCGGCGGATGGTGGACATGAGGCCCATGATCCGCTCGCTCACCGAGCCCACGCGCAGGGACGGCAGGGAGATGGACACCTGGGCCTGGCGGCAGCGCGAGAAGCTCGCGGCGAACAGCTCTTCCAGGGCCGAATAGTCGCCCGTGGACAGGGACAGGAAGGACAGGTCCTCGAAGCCCGTTTCGGCCAGCCCCTTGGCGATGAGCGCGTCCAGGGCCTGGGGGGCGCGCTCGCGGGCCGGGCGGTAGACCATGCCCGCCTGACAGAAGCGGCAGCCCCGGGTGCAGCCGCGCGCGATTTCCACGGCCAGCCGGTCGTGGACGGTATCCGCGAAAGGCACGATATGCCCCGTGGGGAAGGCCGCGCGCCGGGCGTCGGCCAGATCGGGCAGGATGCGCTTTTCCACGCGCGGGGAATCGGCGAAGCGCGGGGTCAGGGGCAGGCCGCCCCCGGGCGCCTCGGCGAAAAAGGCGGGCACGTAGACGCCCGGCAGGTGGCGCAGCCGCTCCAGCAGCGCCGCCCGGGGCAGCCCCTCGGCCCGGGCCCGGGCCACGTGCTCCAGAATCTCGGGCAGCACTTCCTCGCCGTCGCCAAGGACCATCAGGTCCATGAACGGGGCGATGGGCTCGGCGTTGAAGGTGCAGCCGCCCCCGGCCATGACCAGCGGATCGCGCGGGCCGCGCGCGGCGGCCTCCAGGGGGATGCCGCCCAGGTCGAGCATGTACAGGACGTTGGTGTAGCAGAGTTCGTGGGTGATGTGGAACGCCACCACGTCCATGGCCGCCAGGGGGGTGTCCGACTCCAGGGTACACAGGGGCTCGCCGTGTTCGCGCAGCACGGCGGCCACGTCCATGTCCGGCGCGAAGACGCGCTCGGCCCAGAACTCGGGGCGCTCGTTGACGATGCCGTAGAGGATTTTTTGCCCGAGGTAGGACATGCCCACCTCGTAGAGGTCCGGAAAGGCCAGGGCCAGGCGCACGGCCACGGCGGACGGGTCCTTGAGCACCGAGCCCGGCTCGTTGCCGAGGTAGCGGCTGGGGCCGGTGAACAGGGGCAGAAGCTTTTTCATGGGCCCTCGCGCGGGCGGGTGGGAGACGAAAAAGGGCGGCCGTCGGCCGCCCTTCCGAACAGGAACGGGGCGCCGCTATTTCTTGAGCAGCCGCGACAGGTCGGCCACGCCGCCCTTGGGCGCGCCCTTGGCGCCGCCCAGGCCGCCCAGCCCGCCCAGGCCCCCGGCGGGGGCGGTCAGGGTCAGGTTGCTGGCGGCTTCCAGATACTTGGTCTTCAGTTCCTCGGGGAACTTCTTGTACTCGTACATCACGTGGGCGTAGGCGATGACCGCGTCGATCTCGTTGTCGAAGGGGTAGCCGAAGGGCAGGAGCATCATCTGCACGCCCTGCTGGGTGGGCACGGTCTGAAGCACCGCCACGTCCTCCAGGCGTTTGCCCTGGTCGTCGTCCTTGTATTTGCCGATGATCATCTCGCCGTTGACCAGCTTCACGAGCCGGATGTCGTACGCCATGGGGCCTGCTCCTTGGATGCGGTGTGTGGAGAGGGGAACCTAGGAACTCGGGACCGGGCTGTCAAGGCCGGGCCCGGCCTGGGGCGCCGCCGGGGCCTTGGCGGCCTTTGCCGCGCGGGCCGTCAGGCGGCGCAGCAGCTTGTGGGCGTCGAGCAGGTCGTCCTTGGCCTGGGCGGCGGCGCGGGCGTGGCCCTCGGCCTCGGGCCATTGCTTCTTGAGCACCAGAAGCCGCGCCAGGGCCAGGTGCAGGTGCGGCCCGGCGCCTTTTTTCTCGGCGATCTTCTGGAGCAGCGTCAGGCCCCGGTCGGGGTTGGCCACCTTTTCCGATGCGGCGACGACCATCTCGCAGGCCTTGCGTTCGTCGGGGTTCAGGGCCAGGGCGCCGCGCAGGTACTCGAAGGATTCCTTGAACGCTCCGGCGGCCTGGAGCCGGTCGGCGATGATCAGGAACATGGCGTGCTCGTCCACGTAGAGGTCCACGGCCTCGCGGAAATAGCCCTGGGCCTCGTCCACCTTGCCGCCTTGCAGGGCCTTGGTGCCGTGGATGATGGCGTGGTCGATCTTCAGCTTGCGTTCGCGCACGGCGCCCATGCTCTCGCGTTTGGTCTCGGCGTGCAGGGCCTTGATGACCGGCAGGAGCAGGGCCAGGAGCTTGCGTTCGGCCCCGGGCTGATAGCCCAGCGGGCTGGACACCCGCGAGGCGACGCCTTCGAGCTTGCCGAGGTTCTGGACGTTTTCGCGCAGCAGCCCGGCGACCTTGGCCATGTCCTGCGAATGCAGCTTGGTGGTCAGGACGATCTTGAGCGCCTCGGCCACGCAGACCAGGGGCCGCAGGGTTTCGCCCTTGAGGAACGCCGCCTTGGCGCGGCTCAGATGCTGGATCACCGTCTGCACGGGGCTGGCCATGCTGTCTTTCTCCCTCGGGCGCCCTCCGGGCGCCTTTCCTGCTCCCTTTTGCGGCCCCGGCTTCCGGGCGCGGGGTGTGTCGTGTGTTTGTACAGCATTTCCAGGGCGGAATAAAGCACTTGGCGCCGGGTGGGGCCGACCGCTTGCCACGGCTGCGGCGCGGGTTTATACTCTTGTTTGAAGCGGCGGCTTCGCCCGCCCGCTCAGGCCCGCCTCCAGGACGGAGACCGGACCGCGCGGCCCCCCGGGACGGGGAGCCCGCCGCGCGGCCCACCCCAGCCGAGCCCCACGGGGCCCGGAGGACGCCATGGGCGTACGCCCCACGGCAGGCAGCACGACCAGCCCCGGCTCCCACGGCCTTGGCGCCTACCAGGACGCCATGCGCACCCAGCGCATGGAGCGCGACGCCGCGCGCCTGGCCCAGGCCCTGCGCGCCGACGGCGCCCAGGCCACCGTGCGCACGCGTTCCATCGGCATCACCCTGGGCAGCCTGGGCATCGACCTGACCACCCATGATGTGGAGATGCCCGAGGCCACCGCGCCGACCCTGGCCGGGCGCGCCTTCTCCGACGCCCTGGACGCCGCCGCCCTGCTGGCCGAGACCGCCGCCGGACAGCAGGCCGCCGGGGCTTCCGGCTCCGGCGCCGCCGGGTCCGAGGCGCTGTCCGCCGACGCGGTCCTTTCCCGCCGCCGGGCCCTGGAGGCTTACGCCCAGGCCGCCCTGGCCCAGTTCCAGCCCGTGCCGGGCCGCCTGGGCAGCGTGTAGCCGCCTGGCCCGCGTTCCGTTCCGCTCCCGCCTAGAACAGTTCCTGGACCATCTCCAGCCCCGCCGCCGGGCCCCACGAGCCCGCCGGATAGTCGTGCGGCACCGCCGGGGAGCCCGTGGCGCCGCAAGCCTCGCAGCGCTCCAGCACGGGGGTCAGGAAGCCCCAGCACAGTTCCACCGCATCCTGGCGCCAGAAGAGCGTCTGGTCGCCGAGCATGCAGTCCAGGAGCACCTTTTCATAGGCCTCCAGGGCCCGGGCCGGGGCGTGGGCGGCGTCGAAGTCGAAGCGCATGGTCGCCGGTTGCAGGCACAGCCGGGCCCCGGGCAGCTTGGCCTGCACCGTGAGCGACACGGCGTTGCCGGGATGGATGTCCAGGATCAGCCGGTTGGCGCCGATGTCCTCGCCCAGGATATGCCGGAACAGGGAGTGCGGCACCTCGCGGAAGCGGACCACGATGCGCGTCAGCTTCTCGCGCAGGCATTTGCCCGAGAGCAGGTGGAAGGGCACGCCCTGCCAGCGCCAGTTGTCCACCCACAGGCGCATGGCCGCGAAGGTCGGGGTGGCGGAGTCCGGCGCCACGCCGGGCTCCTGGCGGTAGCCGGGCCGGGGCGCCCCGCCCGCCGTGCCCGGGCCGTACTGGCCGAGCACGAGGTCTTCGGCCAGCCGGGCCGGGGCGAAGGGCCGCAGGGCGCGGTAGACCTTGGTCTTCTCGTCGCGCACGGCCTCGGCGTCGAAGGCCGGGGGCGGCTCCATGGCCACCAGGGCCAGAAGCTGCATCATGTGGTTCTGGAACATGTCGCGCAGCACGCCCGAGCGCTCGTAATAGCCCGCGCGGTGGCCCACGCCCAGGGTCTCCATGGCCGCGCAGGTCACCGAGGCCACGTAGCGCCGGTTCCACAGGGGCTCGAAGATGGCGTTGGCGAAGCGCAGCAGCAGGATGTTCTGCACCGTCTCCTTCGCCAGGTAGTGGTCGATGCGGAAGATCTGATGCTCGGCGAAGTGCTCGTGCAGGGCGGCGTCCAGGGCCCGGGCGCTGTCCAGGTCGCGGCCGAAGGGCTTCTCGACCACGATGCGCGCGAACCCGCGCTCCTCGCGGGCGAGGCCCGCCGCGCCGAGGTTGCGCGCCAGGGCGGCGTAGACCGTGGGCGGCGTGGCCAGATAGAACAGGCGGTTGCCGGGCGCGCTGTCCGTCTCCTGCCTGCCCAGTGCGTCCGGCGCGTCCAGCGCGTCCAGGCGGGCGGCCAGGGCCGCGCAGCCCGTCGGGTCGGCGTAGTCCAGGGGCTGGTAGAACACGCGCGGAGCCAGGGCCGCCCAGGCCGCCGCGTCCAACCCTCCGGCGGCTTCCAGGGCCCGGCGCGCGTGCTCGCGGAAGGCCTCGTCGTCCCAGGGCGTGCGCGCGGCGCCGACCACGGTCAGCCCTCCGGCCAGGGCGCCGTGGCGGTGCAGGGCGTACAGGGCGGGCAGGACCATCCGCGCGGCCAGATCGCCCGAGGCCCCGAAGACGACTACCGTGCACGGCTCGGGGCGCGGCGGGATGAGACAGGACGGCCCGCCGCCCAAGGGCGCGGTGTCGAAGGAGATGGACGGGGCCGCGCCCGTCGCGCCCGTCGCGGAGTCCGGTGCGCCGGTCATGCCCCGCCCTCCCCCGGGCCGGGGCGGCGCACGGCGTGGCCGCCGAACTCGTTGCGCAGGGCCGCCAGCAGCCGGTCGGCAAAGGAATTGTCCTGCCGTGAGCGGAAGCGCTCCATGAGCGAGAGCGCCAGCACCGGCGCGGGCACGCCCAGTTCCACGGCGCTGTCCACGGTCCAGCGGCCCTCGCCCGAGTCCTCGACATAGGGCGCCACGGTGTCCAGGGCCGGGTCGCGCTCCAGGGCCGCCGCCGCCAGTTCCAGCAGCCACGAGCGGACCACGCTGCCCCGGTTCCACAGCCGGGCCACGGCGCCCAGGTCCAGCCCCGGGCCGTAGGGCGAGGCTTCGAGCAGGGCGAAACCCTCGGCGTAGGCCTGCATCATGCCGTACTCGATGCCGTTGTGGATCATCTTGGCGTAATGCCCGGCGCCGTGGGGGCCGCAGTGCATGTGCCCGCCGGGGGGCGCCAGGGTGTCCAGGGCCGGGCGCAGGCGCTCGTAGGCCTCGGGCGGCCCGCCGACCATGGTGCAGTAGCCCTCGGTCCGCCCCCAGATGCCGCCGCTGACTCCGGCGTCGGCGTAGAGCAGCCCGGCTTCGGCCAGGGTCTTGCCCCGGTCCGGGTCGCGCTTGTAGGGCGAGTTGCCGCCGTCCACGAGCAGGTCGCCCGGAGCCAGCAGCGGCCGCAGGGCCTCCAGGTGTTCGTCCACCACCGGCGCGGGCAGCATGAGCCACAGCGTGCGCGGCGCGTCCAGGGCGGCCGCGGCCTCCGCCAGGGAAAAGGCGGGCACGGCGCCCTGGGCGGCCAGTTCCCGCACCGGCCCGGGCGAGCGGTTCCAGGCCACCACGTCGTGCCCGCCGGCGAGCAGCCTGCGGGCCATGTTCATGCCCATGCGCCCCAGGCCGAGCATTGCGATTTTCATGCGTTGTCCTCCGGATTTCCGATTCCCGCCCAGCATACCGCGCTTTGGCGCAATGGCAAAGCGCGGCGACGCGGCGCGGAGGGGGCGGGGAAGGCCGCCCGGGGAAAACCCGGCTTTACATCGATACTTTTGGCGGCTATGCCTGGATGCTGTCCGGAGAAATACTCATCCGCGCAGGAGGATACTGATGCGCCGCACCGTCGTGCTCGTCGAAGACCTGGATATCGTCCGCGAGGGGCTGCGCAGCCTGCTCGAAGCCCATTCGGACTTCGAGATCGCGGGCGAGGCGGGCGACGGGCTGGAGGCCGTGCGTCAGGTGGAGCGCATCACGCCGGACCTGGTGCTCATGGATCTGTCCATGCCCACCATGGACGGCGCCGAGGCCATCCGCGACATCAAACGCCGCTTCCCGCGCGTCAAGATCCTGGCCCTCACGGCCCACAAGAGCCTGGCGCACATTCGCGGCGCCCTGGCGGCCGGAGCCGACGGCTACGTGCTCAAGAACACCACCGCCCCCGAACTGGTGCGGGCCATGGAGACCGTCCTGTCCGGCGGGCGCTACATGAGCCCGGACATTCCGGAAGCCCTGCTGGAACAGCCCGCCGCCTCCGGCCCGGCCCGGGAGCAGCCCTCGGCGCTGGACCGGCTTTCGGAGCGCGAACTCCTGGTCCTGCGCCTGACGGCCCGGGGCAAGGGCAACAAGGCCCTGGCCCGGGAGCTGTGCATCAGCGTCAAGACCGTGGAAAAGCACAAGGCCAACCTCGTGCGCAAGCTCGGCCTGCGTTCGGCCTCGGAGCTGGCCCCCTTCGCCCACGAATACGGCTTGTTCGACTAGCCCCCGTTTTCCCGGAGCGCGCCCCGCAGGGTGGCCGCGCGCCCATACCCCGCCCCGGGCCGTCAGGCCGCGGGGCCTTGCGGCGTCATTCGGGGTTCAGGGGCAGGCGGAACTGGTAGACATCGTCGTCGTAGTTCTTTTTGACCTCGAAGCCCAGGCGCTCGGCCAGGGTGGACATGCCCTTGTTTTCGAGCAGGGCCTCGCCGGTCATGAAGCGGGTGCCCCGGGTGCGGGCATAGCGGATGAGCTTGTCCATGAGGATGCGCCCCAGGCCCTTGCGCTTGAGGTCCGAGCGCACGACGATGGCGAACTCGGTGGCGGAGTTGTCGGGCTTGGTCATGCCGCGCACCACGCCGAGGGTTTCGGTCTGTCCCGGGGCGTCGGGCTTCTCGGCGGTGGCGATGAAGGCCATTTCGCGGTCGTAGTCGATCTGGGTCAGGCGGATCATCTCCGAGCGCGGCAGCTCGCGCACCAGCCCGAAGAAGCGGTAGCGGATGTCGTCGATGGACAGCCGGGACAGGAACTCCCAATGGGCGGGCTCGTCTTCGGGGCGGATGGGCCGCAGGGTCACGCGGGTGCCGTCGTTGAGCACCACGCATTCCTCGAGTTCGCGCGGGTAGGGCCGGATGGCCAGGCGCGCGCCGGGCTCGCCCTGGGCCGGGGCGACGGTGATCTGGGCGTCCAGGGCCAGCACGCCGTCCTGGTCCACGAACAGGGGGTTGATTTCCAGGGTCTGGACCTCGGGCAGGTCGATGATGATGTGCGAGACTTTGACCAGGGTCAGGCACAGGGCGTCGAGGTCCGCGCCGGGCTGACCGTGGTGTTCGGCCAGCAGGTGCGAGACGGCGGTGCGCGAGATGAGCTCGCGGGCCAGGGCCATGTTCAGCGGCGGCAGGGCCATGGCCTCGTCGCGCAGGATTTCGGTGTCCGCGCCGCCCTGGCCGAAGTGGATGTAGGGCCCGAACACGGGGTCGGTGCTCGCGCGGATGAAGACCTCGCGGGCCCGGGGGCGGCGGCCCATGCGCTGGACCACGTAGCCCGCCACGCGGCAGTCGGGGTGCGCCTCGGCCACGCGCTCGGCCACGGCCGCGGTGGCCTCGCGCACGGCCTCGGGGGACTCCAGGTCCAGAGCCACGCCGCCCGCGCGCGTCTTGCAGAAGGAGTCGGGCGAAAGGACCTTGAGGGCCACGGGGAAACCCATCTCGGCGGCGGCGGCCACGGCGGCCTCGGCGCTGCCCGACAGCCGGGTTTCGACCACGGGCACGGCGTAGCAGTCCAGCACGTCCATGGCCTCGGGCACGGTCAGGGTGCTGCGGCCCGCTTCCAGGGCGCTGTCCACGACCATGCGCGCGGTGGAGGTGTCGGGCATGAATTCCGTGGGCAGGGAGGCCGGGGTCTGCATGAGCATGTCCTGGTTGCGCCCGTAATGCACCAGGTTCAGGAAGGCCCGCACGGCCTTGTCCGGGGTCCAGTAGGTGGAGATGCCCGCCTCGTTGAGGATTTCGCGGCCCTTCTGGGAGTGCTCCCCGCCGATCCACGAGGCCAGGACGGTGCGCTTGGCGCGCCGGGCGGCCCCGGCCACGGCCCGGGCCACGTCCTGGCCGTCCACCAGGGGCGAGGGCACGTTGAGCACGAGCACGGCGTCCACGCCCTCGGCCTTGAGCAGTATCTTCAGTGCCTCGGCATAGCGCTCGGGGCTGGCGTGGGCGGTGATGTTCACGGGGTTTTCGGCGTCAAGGAAGGCCTTGGCCGGGCCGCCGGGCTCGCCCGCCAGCAGGTCCATGAGGGCGGTGCGCGTTTCCTCGTTCAGCCGGGCCAGGGTGCCGCCGCCGCCCACGAGCATGTCCTGCACCAGGATGCCGGGGCTGCGGCCGTTGGAAAGGATGGCCAGGCGTTCGCCCTTGAGGGGCCGGGAGCGCACGATGGTTTCCACGGCGTCGAAGAGCGAGTCGATGTCGCCCACGCGCAGCATGCCCGAGCGGCGGAAGGCCGCGTCGTACACGGCGTCCAGCCCCTGGGGGCGGCGGGAGTAGCGGCCCAGCAGGTCGGCGGCCTCGGGGCTGCGCCCGCCCTTGATGACCAGCAGCGGCTTGTTGCGCGCCGTGGCCCTGGCGGCGGACATGAACTTGCGCGCGTTGGCGATTTCCTCGACGTAGAGCATGACCGCTCGGGTGTTGGGGTCGGCGTTCAGCCAGTCGAGCAGGTCGCCGAAGCCGAAGTCGAGCTTGCGGCCCAGGGAAATGAAGTGCGAAAAGCCGATGTTGCGGCTGCCCGCCCAGTCGAGCACGGAGGTGAACAGCGAGTCGGACTCGGTGATGAAGGCCACCCGGCCGTTTTCGGCGCCGGCGTGCCCCAGGCTGGCGTTGATGCCCGTGGCGGGCGAGATGAAGCCGATGCTCTCCGGGCCGAGGATGCGCAGGTCCGTGCGCCGGGCGGCGGAAAGGATGGCGCCTTCGAGCATGGCGCGCACGTCGGCGGGCAGGTCGGCGAAGCCGTTGCCGATGACCACGGCCCCGGCCGTGCCGCGCCTGCCGAGCTGGAGCACGTAGTCGGGCACGGTTTCGGGCTCGGAGCAGATGAGCGCAACGTCGGGGGTCAGGGGCAGGGTGTCGATTTCGCGGTAGACCGGCAGGCCGAAGCAGGACGAGAGGGTTTCGTGGACGGGAATGACCGGGCCGATGAATTTGCTGGCCAGAATGTTGCGCATGAGCACGGCCCCGGGGTGGCCGGGCTCCTCGGTGGCGCCGATGACGGCCACCGAGTTGGGCCGGAACATGGTGTTGAAATTGTCGAGGTTCATGGACGGGGCTGCTCCGGGGCGCTGGGGCCGTATGCGTCGCGGGCCGGGACTGCGGCCCACAGGGTTCCTTTGACCCAAAAACGGGCGCCGGGCAAGGCCGGGCGTGTGCCTCTTTTCACGCATCCGTTCATACCACCAAATCATGCCGTTTACCAAAAAATAGTGCCCGCTGGAATTTGCATCGCCTAGGGAAGCGTGTAACCCGGGAGGGCAGGACCACACGGCGCGCGGCCAGGGGGGCGCGCGCCGGGGTGGGGTCGCCCTCCGCCGCAAGGACAACCAAGGCAGCCAAAGGAGCCTAAAGGAGTCAGGTCATGAGCGAAGAGAGAATCGAAAGCGTGATGCACGAAACGCGGCTTTTCCAGCCCCCGGCGGAGCACCGGGAGCAGGCCCACGTCCGGAGCATGGAGCAGTACCGCGAGCTGTACCGCCAGTCCATGGACGACCCCGAGGGCTTCTGGGCCCGGCGCACCAGGGAGCTGGTTTCCTGGTTCCGCGAGCCCACGCGGATCATGGAGTGCGACCTGCACAAGCCCGAGGTGGCCTGGTTCGCCGACGGCACGCTGAACGTGGCCTACAACTGCCTGGACCGCCACCTGGAAAACGGGCGGCGCAACAAGGCGGCCATCATCTGGCAGGGCGAGCCCGACGGCGACGTGCGCGTCTATACCTACCAGATGCTGCACACCGAGGTGAACCGCTTCGCCGCCGTGCTCAGGAAGCTCGGCGTGCGCCGGGGCGACTGCGTGTCGCTGTACCTGCCGATGATTCCCGAGCTGGCCATCGCCATGCTGGCCTGCGCGCGCATCGGGGCCATGCACTCCATCGTCTTTGCCGGATTCTCGGCCATGAGCCTGCAAAACCGCGTGCAGGACTGCGAGGCCAAGGTGCTGGTCACGGCGGACGCCGTGCTGCGCGCGGGGCGGACCATCCCCCTCAAGCCCAACGCGGACGAGGCCCTCGCGGCCTGCCCCAGCGTGGGCAAATGCGTCGTGGTGCGCCGCGCGGGCAACGCCGTGCCCATGACCGAAGGGCGCGACGTGTGGTGGCACGAGGAAATGGCCGCGCCCGACGTGCAGGCCCCCGTGGCCCCCGAGGCCATGGGCGCAGAGGACCCGCTGTTCATCCTCTACACCTCGGGCTCCACGGGCAAGCCCAAGGGCGTGATGCACACCACCGGCGGCTACCTGACCTACGTGGCCTCGACCATGCAGTACGTCTTCGACCTGCACGACGACGACGTGTACTGGTGCACGGCGGACATCGGCTGGGTCACGGGGCACAGCTATATCGTCTACGGCCCCCTGGCCCTGGGCGGCACCTCGCTGATGTTCGAGGGCGTGCCCAGCTATCCGGGGCCGGACCGCTTCTGGCAGGTGGTCGAGAAGTTCAAGGTCAACATCTTCTACACCGCGCCCACGGTCATCCGCGCGCTGATGCGCGAGGGCGTGGACTGGACCACCCGGCGCGACCTGTCCAGCCTGCGGGTGCTGGGCTCGGTGGGCGAGCCCATCAACCCCGAGGCCTGGATGTGGTACCACGAGCACATCGGCAAGAGCCGCCTGCCCATCGTGGACACGTGGTGGCAGACCGAGACCGGCGGCATCCTCATCTCGGCCATGCCCTACGTGACGCCCCTCAAGCCCGGCTCGGCCACGCTGCCCCTGCCGGGGGTGGACGCCGCGGTGGTCGACGCCGAAGGCGCCGAGGTGCCCCCGGGCACGGGCGGCAACCTCGTGGTGCGCAAGCCGTGGCCGGGGATGCTGCGCGGGGTTTTCCGCAACCCCGAGCGCTATCGCTCCACGTACTTCGAGCGCTTCCCGGGCATGTACGAGTCCGGCGACGGCGCGCGGCGCGACGAGGACGGCTACTTCTGGGTCATGGGCCGGCTGGACGACGTGATCAACGTCTCGGGTCACCGCATGGGCACCGCCGAGATCGAGTCGGCCCTGGTGGCGCACCCCAAGGTGGCTGAGGCCGCCGTGGTCGGCATGCCCCACGACATCAAGGGCGAGTCGATCTACGCCTACGTGACCCTCTCCGCCGGAGTGGAGGACTCGCCGGAACTGGCGGCGGAGCTGCGGGCCTGGGTGCGCAAGGAGATCGGGCCCATCGCCTCGCCGGAGGTCATCCAGTTCGCCGAGGGCCTGCCCAAGACGCGGTCGGGCAAGATCATGCGCCGCGTGCTGCGCAAGATCGCGGCGGGCATCTTCGACCAGTTCGGCGACACCTCGACCCTGGCCGACGCCACGGTCATCGACGACCTCATCGACGGCTACCACGAGATTCGCGGGAATTAGGCCGCACATCGCAGGACGCCGGAACCACGGGCCGGGGGCGGAAGCCTCCGGCCCGTTTCGTTGCGTCCCGGAGTGTGTCGGCGCTGGAACAAATGTCACCTGAAAGTACAATAGTCCACAGCGGATGCAGCGGCCGACCGGAGCGAAGGGGTGCCGCCGGACTTTGATTTACAGGGATTTTACGGGCAGGTGGCAATCGTGTGTCGTCGGGCCCGGGGGGGCGTTTGCCCCTTGCGTGGTCTCCAGAATCCTGTACAGTTGCCGCAAAAAAGTGACACAAGTCACGTGTGGGGGGCCATGGGCGACGATACGGACAGACTGGGGGACCTTCAGGCGCGCATCGCCTGGGCCTATTACAAGGAAGGGCAGACCCAGGCCGGCATCGCCGAGCACTACGGGCTGACCCGGGCCCGGGTCAACCGCCTGCTTCAGGACGCCCGCGAAACGGGACTCGTGCAGATCACCATCAGCTCCCCGCTGGCCTCGTGCGTGGAGCTGGAGTGGCGGTTGCAGGAGGCTTTCGGCCTGGCCCGGGCCATGGTGGTGCCCACTCCGGCCCGCGAGCGCCAGCTCTATCAGGCCGTGGGCGAGGCCGCCGCGGCCTGGGTCGGCGAGCGGCTGCGCGACGGCCAGTCCCTGGGCCTGGGCTGGGGCAAGACCCTGAGTGCCAGCGTGGGCGCGCTGCCCCGCCGCCCCCAGGGCGACATCGCCGTGGTCTCCCTCTTCGGCGGCCTGCCCCACAGCCACACCACCAACCCCTACGACGTGGCCTCGCGCTACGCCCGCAGGCTGGGCGCCGCGCAGTGCTACTACATCGCCGCGCCCATGTATGCCGACTCCCCGGCCACCCGCGCCACCCTGGTCGGCCAGCCCATGTTCACCCGCGTCTACGAGCGCGCGGCGGAGGTGGACATGGCCCTGGTGGGCGTGGGCGACCTGACGGCGCGCTCCACCAACGTGGCCCTGGGCGCCCTGAGCCACGAAGAGTGGCATTCCCTGCTGGAGGCCGGAGCCGTGGGCGAACTGTTCGGCCACTTCCTGGATGCGGCGGGCAATCCGGTGGACCATCCGCTGAACCGCTGCTTCACCGGCCCGTCCCTGGACCGCCTGCGGGCCATCCCCATCATCATCGCCGCTTCGGGCGGCATGCAGAAGACGGCCATCCTGCGCGCCGTGCTCCTGGGCCGGTACCTGACCGTGCTGGCCACCGACGAGCAGACCGCCGCCGCCCTGCTGGACCAAGGAAACACCGAGGAACCCACCGCATGAGCGACTCTTCCCCCGCCTCCGCCGCCCCCGAAATCCGGGGCGTCGGCATCAGCCTGCAAAACATCACCAAGCGTTTCGGCGAGTTCACCGCCGTGGACGACGTGTCCCTGGACATCGCCCCGGGCGAGTTCCTGGTCATCCTCGGCCCCTCGGGCTGCGGCAAGTCCACCCTGTTGCGGCTGGTGGCCGGGTTGGAGGCCGTGACCTCGGGCACCATGGTCATGGGCGGGGCGGACATCACGACCCTGCCCCCGGCCGACCGGCGGCTGTCCATGGTCTTCCAGTCCTACGCGCTGTTCCCGCATCTGCCGGTGCGCGAGAACATCGTCTTCGGCCTGCGGCTGCGCAAGCGCGGCGCCGCCGAGATCGCCGAGCGGCTGGAAACGGCCTCGCGCCTGCTGGGCCTGGGCGAACTGCTCGACCGCAAGCCCTCGGAGCTTTCCGGCGGCCAGCAGCAGCGCGTGGCCCTGGGGCGGGCCATCGTCTCCAAGAAGCCCGTGTGCCTCATGGACGAGCCGCTCTCCAACCTCGACGCCAAGCTGCGCAACTCCATGCGCCGCGAGATCCATTCCCTGCAACGCACCCTGGGCATCACCATGATCTACGTGACCCACGATCAGGTGGAGGCCATGACCATGGCCGACCGGGTGGCGCTGCTCGACGGCGGGCGGCTGGTGCAGCACGCCACTCCGGCCGAGCTGTATTCGCGCCCGGACACGGTGTTCGCCGCGCGCTTCATCGGCACCCCGCCCATGAACCTCGTGCCGCTGTACGAGGCCGGAGGCGGCGCGGCCCTGGAGCCGGGGGGCGCGGCGGTGCTGCCCGGGGTGCCGGGCAGGGGCGTGCTGCTCGGCGTGCGCCCCGAGGACATCACCCTGGCCCCGGGCGGCCTGCCCGCGCGGGTGGTGGACACGGAGTTCCTGGGGGCGGACCTGCTGGCGCGCTGCGCCCTGGCGGGCGGCGAGGTGCTGGTGCGCCTGCCGGGCAAGCGCGACGTGGCCGCGGGCGACGGGGTGGGGCTGGTGCTGCCGCCGCAGGCGCTGCACTTTTTCGACGCCGCCAGCGGCAGGCGGCGCGACGACATTTCCTGCGGGGCCTGACCCCGCGGGCGGCAGAGGAAAAAACGCGCCCGGCGGGGGGCTCCGCCGGGCGCGTGGACGGTCTCTTCACGCAGGAAGCACACCGCAACATGCAAGGAGCAGTATCATGAAATCCGTATTCCGCAAAGCGGCCCTGGGGGCCCTGGCCCTCCTGGTCGCGGCCCTGTGCCTGCCCGGCCTGTCCCGGGCCAAGGACATCGAGCTGACCATGTATTACCCCGTGGCCGTGGGCGGCCCCATCACCGGCATCGTGGACGGCATGATCGCCCGGTTCCAGGCCGAGAACCCCGGCATCAAGGTCAAGGCCGTGTACGCGGGCAACTACGACGACACGCGCGTCAAGGCCCTGGCGGCCCTCAAGGCGGGCGAGCCCGTGCAGCTTTCGGTGCTGTTTTCCATCGACGTGTTCGACCTCATGGACGAGGACGTGGTGGTGCCCTTCGACGAACTGGTCGGCACCGATGAGGACCGCGCCTGGCTGGGTTCCTTCTACCCGGCGCTGATGCAGAACGGCGTGGTGGACGGCAAGACCTACGGCATCCCCTTCCAGCGCTCGACCATCGTCATGTATTACAACAAGGACGCCTTCCGCGAGGCGGGGCTGGACCCCGAAACCCCGCCGGCCACCTGGGACGAGATGGTCGAGATGGGCAGGAAGCTGACCAAGCGCGACGCCTCGGGCAATGTCGTGCGCTGGGGCGTGAGCATCCCCTCCACGGGCTACCCCTACTGGATGTTCGGCGCCCTGGCCATGCAAAACGGCCAGGAGCTGATGAACGGCAAGGGCGACACGACCATGTTCGACGCCCCGGCCTGCGTGGAGGCGTTGCAGTTCTGGCGCGACCTGGGCGTGAAGCACCATGTCATGGCCGAAGGCACCATCGACTGGGGCACCCTGCGCCAGAAGTTCCTGGAGGGTGCCACGGCCATGATGTGGCACACCACGGGCAACCTGACCCCGGTGCGCTCGGGTGCGTCCTTCGACTTCGGCGTGGCCATGCTGCCCGCCTCCAAGCGTCGCGGCAGCCCCACCGGCGGCGGCAACTTCTACGTCTTCAAGCAGGCCACGCCCGAGGAGCGTCAGGCGGCCCTGACCTTCATCAAGTGGATGACCGCTCCCGAGCGCACCGCCGCCTGGTCCAGCGAAACCGGATACGTGGCCACCCGGCCCGACGCCTACGAGACCGAGGCCCTGCGCAAGTACGTGGCCGAGTTCCCCCCGGCGGCCGTGGCGCGCGACCAGTTCCAGTACGCCACCGCCGAGTTCTCGACCCACGAAACCGCGCGGGTGAAGAAGTTCCTGGACGACGCCATCCAGGCCGTGCTGACCGGCCAGAAGGAGCCCGCCCAGGCCCTGGCCGAGGCCCAGAAGGGCGCCGAGCGCGTGCTCAAGGCCTACCGCTAACGATGCAACCCGGGGCGGGGCGGCGTTGGCCGCTCCGCCCCATTCCAGGCGCCCATGACAGCTACGACCCCTTCTTCCGTTTCGACGCCTCCGGCCCCGGCGGCTCCCGTCCGTCGCATCGCCAGGACGCCGCAGTGGCTCTACGGCTGGTTGCTGCTGCTGCCCTCGGCGGTGCTGCTGGTGGCCTTCACGCACTATCCCATCGTGCGCACCATCTACAACAGCTTCTTCAGCACCCCGCGCGGCAGGATTCCGGCGCGCTTCGTGGGGCTGGAGAACTATCAGGCCCTGCTGCACGACGACATCTTCCTGCGCGTGCTGGGCAACAACTTCCTGTTCGCCCTGGGCACCATTCCGGCCAGCGTGGGGCTCGCGCTGCTCATGGCCGTGTGGGTCAACGGCACGCTGCCGGGCCGGGCCCTGGCGCGCACGAGCTTTTTCACGCCCACGGTGCTGCCCATGGTCGCCGTGGCCAACATCTGGCTGTTCTTCTACACCCCGCAGGTGGGCATCCTCGAAAAACTGCTGGCGCCCTTCGGCATCCACGGCGTGAACTGGCTGGGCGACCCGTCCACGGTGCTGTGGTGTCTGGCGGTGATGGCCGTGTGGAAGGAGGCCGGGTTCTTCATGATCTTCTACCTCGCGGCGCTCCAGGGCGTGCCGCCGGACCTGACCGAGGCCGCGCGCATCGAGGGCGCCGGGCGCTGGTACTGCTTCCGGCGCATCACCTGGCCCCTGCTCATGCCCACGACCATCTTCGTGCTGCTCAACGCGACCATCAACTGCTTCAAGCTGGTGGACCACCTGTTCATCATGACCAAGGGCGGCCCGGACAACGCCTCATCGCTCTTGCTGTACTACATCTACGAAACGGCTTTCGCCTACTGGGACACGGCCTACGCCAGCACGCTGACCGTGGTCCTGCTGGGGCTGCTGGCCCTGACGGCCCTGGCGCAGTTCCTGTATCTCGAACGCCGGGCGCATTACAGGTAGGCGACCATGAACGACCGCATCACCCGCTGCCTTGAAACCCTGGCCTGCTGGACCCTGGCCCTGCTGTGGGCCGGGCCGCTGCTGTTCGCCCTGTGGGCCGCGTTCCACGGCCAGGAGTACCTGACGCGCCTGGACCCCACCGCGCCCCTGACCCTGGACAACTTCGCCCAGGCATGGGCCACGGCGCCCTTTGCGCGCTACTACCTGAACACCCTGCTCTACACCCTGTTCACCCTGGTCGGGCAGTTCGTGCTCTGCACCCTGGCGGCCTATGCCTTCGCGCGGTTTCGCTTTCCGGGGCGCGATGTGGTCTTCATGCTCGTCCTGGTCCAGCTCATGATCATGCCCGACCAGCTCATCGTGGAGAACTACCAGATCATGAGCGCCCTGGGGCTGGTGGACACCATCGCGGGCATCTCCCTGCCCTACGTGGCCTCGGCCTTCGGCATCTTTCTGCTGCGCCAGACCTTCAAGCAGGTGCCCGTGGAACTGGAGGAGGCCGCCCTGGTGGAGGGCGCCAGCCGCCTGCAGGTGCTGACCAAGGTCTACATCCCTCTGGGGCGGCCGACCTATCTGGCCTACGGACTGGTGTCGGTGTCCTACCACTGGAACAACTTCCTGTGGCCCATCGTCATCACCAACTCCGTGACCACCCGTCCGCTCACCGTGGGGCTGGCCATCTTCGGCGCCCCGGAGTCGGGGGTCCATTTCCCGATCATCTCGGCGGGCACGCTCATCGCCGTGGCCCCGCTGCTGCTGGCCTTCCTGCTCTTCCAGCGCCAGTTCGTGCAGAGCTTCATGCGCGCGGGCATCAAGTAGCCCGCCGGTGGCCGGTGGCCGGGGCGCGCGCCCCCGGCCACCGGCTGCCGCGCCGCCACCCAGAGCGCCGCCGCGTCGCCGTCCAGGGCGTCGCCGGGCGCCCCGCCGGATTCCTTTCCCCTTCGGCTTCCCCTTCCCCGGAACCTGTCAGGCCCCGGAACCTTGCGGCACGACCACGTCAGTGCGGCAGGCCCACCGACCCCGCCTCGCTCCGCCCCGCGCCGTCTTCGCCGGGACGTGCATGTTTTTTGGTCTCCCCGCTTGACGCATAGGCTAAAAAAGCCTATCAAGCACAGAGTGCTATTTGGGCGACATAAAAATAATTAAAAATTTATAGGGTGATAACAATATTATTTTTTGTATCTAACTTATTAGATAAGGCGTTTAACACCGCAGAGGAGGCACGGCATGTTCGGACGGGACAGCAGGAAGGAGACGGAGCAGTTCTTTGCCCAGGTGTTCCAGGCGGCGGATGCGCGCGAGGCGCGCAATCGCAGGGCGGCGGAGGGTCGGGCATACGGTTCCCGGGAGTGGTTCGCGGCCCTGTTCGACGAGAGTCCGGCGCCGCCCGCGTCCGCGCAGGCGGCGGGAAGCGGCGGCCTCGTGGCCGCGCGCGAGGGGGCGGCCCCGCTCGGGCCCGGGGCCGGAACGATTCTTGGCGGCCCGGACGGGGGCAGGGGCTTGGCCGGAATGCTGGCTGCGGAGCAGGGCGAGGGCCCGGAGCGGGACAAGGGGGCCGCCCTGAGCCGGAACATCGCCGTAGCAGGCCGTTGAAAAAATGCAATCTGCGGCGTCAGCGAAAAAATCCAGACCGCTTATGTATGTGCAATACACTGCGCGTCCTGGATTTTTTCGCTTCCTTGCATCTCACATTTTTTGAACGGCCTGCGGAAAAGGAATTTTTCAACAGACTGGTAGGGGGCGGCGGGGGCCAGGACGCTTCCGGCTCCGAAGCCGCCGCGCAGCCGCAGCAGGCCACGGAAAAGGGCACGGAGGCGGCTTCCGGCGGCTCCGGCGGTTCCGGGAGCGAAGCCCCGGGGGGCACCGCTGCCTCGCGCCAGGGTACCCCGGCCCCGGCCCGGCCCGCCGCGCCCGGAGGCGACCACAACGCCGCCCGACCCGGGGAGGACGCCCGGGCCGAAACCGCTAGACAAGTCACCGAGGCCCGGCGCCACTGGGCCAAATGGCAGGAAGGCACGTCCATCGATCTGGGGGCTGTGGACGCATTGGAGGGCGGCGGCAAAACGTCCGGGGTGCCGTCCAAGAGGGGGAAAGATAAAAAGAAGGTGGTGATCGGCCAGAGTGGCGTAACCATTGGCAGAGGTCTTGACCTGGGGCAGCACAATGAGCAGGATTTGCGTAAATATCGTTTGCCAGAAGCCTTGCATCAGAAATTGGTGCCAGGTTTGGGCGTCAAGGGCAACGCGGCCATCGAGTTCGTTGCGAAGAACAAGATCGTCCTGACCGACGAGGAAGAAGCAATTTTGGCCGAGGCATTGCACGCCAGAACCACCCAAAGGGCGCGGGATGGCTTTGCCTCCTCGCCGCACAATACGCAGAGGGTGAAATTTGAAGAACTCCCTCCGTATGTGCAGACGGTCGTGTACAGCATGACCATGAATATGGGGGAAGATGCGTTTGTTACGCCTAAAATAACAATGCGGGCAATCGCTTCCGGAGATTACCAGGCGGCAGCCAATGAGTTGCTCGAAGGAAACTGGAAAGCGCCTTTGCCCAGGAGAAGATCAGAGGGGCGATATTTAAAGGAACAGTTGCAAAAGAATGGCCTTTGGATAGGCAGATAAGGTGGCAGAAGCGGGGCAGGAGCCAGTCCGCACGCAAGAAATTTTGAGGAGGGGATATGTGTTACGGAATTTTCATAAGGCGGCTTCTTGTGTTGTCTTCTGCCCTGCTGCTCCTTGCGCTCCTGCCCGGGGCGGCCCGGGCGCAGATGCCGCCGGAGGTGGCCCGGGCTTTGGAATCCGAGGCCGATTACGTGGCGTTCATGCAGAAGTTCCGGAATACTTTCACATTCTCCACCGGCCATAACGCCTATACCTGCCGCCAATATCTGGACCTCCGGCGGCGCCTGCCGGAGGCATCGGTTGCCTGGATGGGCGTTCGCTACTGGGGCAGATCCCAGAATGAATATCTTCCATGCGATCTGGTGGACTTCCTGCACCGCGTGGCCCCGGCGCCGCAGCCGTGCTACCGGCCTGCCAACCTGGGCCAGGAGTTGTTCGAGCGCATGGAGGCCAGCCTGGTGACGAATCTGACTGCGGAAGGCGAGCTGTTTACGCAGGATATGGAAGGGTCGCTGGTTACTTTTGCGGAATTCCAGCAGGACTGGAGCAGCTATGAGACTCCGCTCTGGCCAAAAACGTTGCAGTTCACCCTCCGCGACAACGGATTGGGCCTTGTTGCCACCTGGAAGGGCGTTCCTGGCCGCGAGGGGCGGCTTTGGGATGAACACGAGTTCGTGACCGCGGTGGACGCCGACGGCAACGGCCAGTGCGACTGGATTATGAGGGAGGAGGAGGATAACCTGGACGATATGAATTTCGGTCCGTTTTTGAGTTTCTACATCGTGCTCAACCCGGGGCCCGAGGGCTTTATGGAGGCCCGGCGGCTGTTCTCCCTGCCGCCGTTTCCCGCTGTGGATTTCATCCTTCCGGATGGGCCGGACGGGCCCTGACCATGCCCGAGCATCCGCGAAATCCATCTCAGGAGATTCACATGCCTCGCGTTGCCCCGGCCTTTGTTTCGTTGCTGCTGGCCCTGCTGCTCCTTGCGCTCCTGCCCGGGGCGGCCCGGGCGCAGATGCCGCCGGAGGTGGCCCGGGCTTTGGAGTCCGAGGCCGATTACGTGGCGTTCATGCAGAAGTTCCGGAATACTTTCACATTCTCCACCGGCCATAACGCCTATACCTGCCGCCAATATCTGGACCTCCGGCGGCGCCTGCCGGAGGCATCGGTTGCCTGGATGGGCGTTCGCTACTGGGGCAGATCCCAGAATGAATATCTTCCATGCGATCTGGTGGACTTCCTGCACCGCGTGGCCCCGGCGCCGCAGCCGTGCTACCGGCCTGCCAACCTGGGCCAGGAGTTGTTCGAGCGCATGGAGGCCAGCCTGGTGACGAATCTGACTGCGGAAGGCGAGCTGTTTACGCAGGATATGGAAGGGTCGCTGGTTACTTTTGCGGAATTCCAGCAGGACTGGAGCAGCTATGAGACTCCGCTCTGGCCAAAAACGTTGCAGTTCACCCTCCGCGACAACGGATTGGGCCTTGTTGCCACCTGGAAGGGCGTTCCTGGCCGCGAGGGGCGGCTTTGGGATGAGCACGAGTTCGTGACCGCGGTGGACGCCGACGGCAACGGCCAGTGCGACTGGATCATGAGGGAGGAGAGGGATGATTTGGATGATACGAATTTCGGTCCGTATCTGCATTTTTACATCGTGCTCAACCCGGGGCCCGAGGGCTTTATGGAGGCCCGGCGGCTGTTCTCCCTGCCGCCGTTTCCCGATGTGGATTTCATCCTTCCGGATGGGCCGGATGGGCCCTGACGCGCCGGATGCACCCTGACCATGCCGCTTGCAACCGGAGGCAGGACGCATGGCGGCCCGGGGATGTGCATCCCCGGGCCGCCGTGTGTTTGTGCGTGCTCCGCGTGGGGCTACGGCTCGATGGTCGAGCCCAGAACCTTGAGAAACGCGCGCATCCATTCGGGGTGCGCGGGCCAGGCCGGGCCGGTGACCAGCACGCCGTCCGTCACGGCGTTGGAAGCCGTGGCGTTGGGCTCCACCCAGGTGCCGCCCGCGCGCTCCACATCGGGCCGGACTGCCGGATAGGCCGTGCAGGACTTGCCCGCCAGCACGTCGGCGGCAACCAGTACCTGTTGGCCGTGGCACACGGCGGCGATGGGCTTGCCCGCCCCGGCCATGGCCCGTACGATCTCGATGACCCTGGCGTTCAGGCGGATGTACTCCGGCGCGCGCCCGCCCGGGATGACCAGCGCGTCGTAGGCCGCCGGGTCCACGGCGTCGAAGTCCGCCGTCAGGGTGAAGTTGTGCCCGGGTTTTTCGGAGTAGGTCTGATGGCCTTCGAAGTCGTGGATCGCCGTGGCCACCTGCTCCCCGGCCTTCTTGCCCGGGCAGACGGCATGGACCTGATGCCCGACCATGGTCAGCATCTGGAAGGGGACCATGACTTCGTAGTCTTCCACGAAGTCGCCGACAAGCATGAGGATTTTTTTCACGGCCATGATGTGCCTCCTTGGGTTTCATGGTGAGGAAAAGGCTTTGCCCCGAGCATACACCCCCGCGCCCCGGTTGCCCACCCCCGGGGTGGGAATTGCCCGGGCGGCAATTTTTTTCGCCTTGCATAGCCTGGGTTTCCGTGCCGCCCAGGCCGCTCCCCCAACATGCCCGCTGGATTTTACACGGTGGTTACGGTAGCCTCTGCCAATCGTCGGCCCCGGCGCCATTGGTGCGGAGGGCTATCTTTTTTCAATATATATTGACACCTTACAGAGAAGGACTTTCCAGGAATGTTCAACCCCGACATGCCCCCCACGCTCATGCAGGTCAAGGTCAACAAGAACGCCGAGACCGTGCTGCGCAAGCGCTATTACCGCAAGGACGGCGACGGCAACCCCACCGAGAACGCGACCACCATGTTCTGGCGCGTGGCCGCCGCCATCGCCCAGGAGGAGACCAAGTACGAAAAGTCCACCATCGGCGTGGAGAAACTGGCCCGCGAGTTCTTCGACCTGATGACGGAGTTCAAGTTCCTGCCCAACTCGCCCACGCTGATGAACGCGGGCACGGGCCTGGGTCAGCTTGCGGCCTGCTTCGTGCTGCCCGTGGGCGACTCCATGGAGGAGATCTTCGACGCCGTGAAGAACGCCGCCATGATCCACAAGTCCGGCGGCGGCACGGGCTTTTCCTTCTCGCGCCTGCGGCCCCACGCGGCGCGGGTCGGCTCCACGGGCGGCGTGGCCTCGGGGCCCATCTCCTTTTTGCGCATCTTCAACACCGCCACCGAGCAGGTAAAGCAGGGCGGCACCCGGCGCGGCGCCAACATGGGCATCCTGCGCGTGGACCATCCCGACATCATCGACTTCATCCGCGCCAAGGAACGCGACGGCGAGCTGAACAATTTCAACCTTTCCGTTGCGTTGACCGAGCGCTTCATGCAGGCCGTGGAAAAGGACGAGGAGTACGACCTCGTGGCCCCGCACACCCGCGAGGTCAAGAAACGCCTGCCCGCCCGCGAGGTCTTCAACCTGCTGGTGCAAAAGGCCTGGGAATCCGGCGACCCCGGCATCATCTTCCTGGACCGCATCAACCGCGACAACCCCACGCCGGACCAGGGCGAGATCGAGTCCACCAACCCCTGCGGCGAGCAGCCGCTTCTGCCCTACGAGGCCTGCAACCTGGGGTCCATCAACCTGGCCCTGATGTACGCCCCGGGGCAGGACCACGACGTGGACTGGAAGGAACTGCGCCGCACGACGCACCTGGCCGTGCGCTTCCTGGACAACGTCATCGACGCCAGCCGCTATCCCCTGGAGCTGATTACCGAGACGGTCCACAGGAACCGCAAGATCGGCCTGGGCGTCATGGGCTTCGCGGACCTGCTCTTCCGCCTGGGCGTGCCGTACGACTCCCAGGAGGCCCTGACCCTGGCCGAGCGGCTGATGAAGTTCATCAACGACGAGTCCAAGGCGGCTTCCAAGCAGCTCGCCAAGGAGCGCGGATCCTTCCCGGCCTGGAAAACATCCACCTACGGCCAGCGCAACCTGGGGCCCTACCGCAACGCCACCACCACGACCATCGCCCCCACGGGCACCCTGTCGATCATCGCGGGCTGCTCCTCGGGCGTGGAGCCGCTGTTCGCCCTGTCCTTCTCGCGCCACGTCATGGACGGCGAGAAGCTCGTCGAGTCCAACCCCTATTTCGAGCAGGCCCTGAAGGACGCGGGGGCCTGGTCCGAAACGCTGATGGACGAGGTGGCCCGCACGGGCCGCGTGGGGCAGATCGAGCACCTGCCCGAGGCCCTGCGCCGGGTGTTCGTCACGGCCATGGAAATCGCCCCGCAGTGGCACCTCAAGATGCAGGCCGCCTTCCAGCGCCACACGGACAACGCCGTGTCCAAGACCGTGAACCTCCCGGGCACGGCCACCCAGCAGGACATTTTCGACATCTACTGGATGGCCTACGAAACGGGCTGCAAGGGCGTGACCGTGTACCGCGACGGCTGCAAGGCCGCCCAGGTGCTGTGCACCGGCGACGGCGCCCAGGCCCAGGAGGCCAAGGCCGGGGGCAACGGCAAGGTCGTCCGCAGCCGCCCCGACGTGATCTACGGCTTCACCCAGAAGATCGAAACCGGCCTGGGCACGATGTACCTGACGGTCAACGAGGTGGACGGCAAGCCTTTCGAGGTGTTCGCGACCATCGGCAAGTCGGGCCGCTCCATCACGGCCAAGGCCGAGGCCATCGGGCGGCTGGTGTCCCTGGCGCTGCGCTCGGGGGTCGCGGTGCGCGAGATCGTGGGCCAGCTCAAGGGCATCGGCGGCGAGCACCCCGTGTTCCGCAAGAAGGGCATGATTATGTCCATCCCCGACGCCATCGCCTGGGTCTTCGAGCAGCGTTACATGGGCGGGGCCACGCCCGAGCCCCGCGCGGGCGCGGGCAACGATCTGGTCGCCCCGAGCTGCCCCGAGTGCGGCAAGGAGCTGCTCTTCCAGGAGGGCTGCTTCATCTGCTCCGAATGCGGCTACACCAAGTGCGGCTAGGCTGAAACCCGGAGCCGCGCCCCGGAGCCGACGCTCCGGCGCGCAAACGGAGGCCGGGGGCGGACACATGTCCGCCCCCGGCCTTGTCAGTTGCGAGGGGGATCCGGCCCGCCTCCGTCCGGTTCGGTTCAGGGGACGGGCGCGCCCTCGGCCAGGGTTGCGAAGGGGTTGAGGTCCGGCGCGGCCACGCCGTAGCGGGCCTCGGCCTGCCCTGTCAGCAGGGCCCAGCGCTGGGTGCCGTATTCGAAGTGCCACCACTCGGCGTGATAGTTCACGAATCCGGCCTGGGTCATGACATGGTGCAGCAGGCGGCGGTTTTCCAGGGCCGTGCGCCCGCGGTCGTCCAGGGTTTCCCCGGCGTCCAGGCGCTCCTCGAAGTGCCGCGTGAAGGACACGGGCCCCGGGAAGTCGAACGCCGCGCCGAACCACAGCGGCGCACCGGCCACGGTGGCCAGGGTCAGGTCCACGGCGCCGCCCGTGACGTGGGGCGAGGGCCGCCCGGGCTCCACGCTGGGCAGGGCCACGAAGCGCCCGGTCATCTCGTCCAGCGCGGCGGCGTCCGCGCCCGGGTGGGCCCGGGCCAGGGCCGCGCGGCACTGGTCGTACAGCGCGGTCTGCACGCGCACGCCGCGCCAGGCGTCGAGAATCACCAGCCGCAGGAAGGGCGGCAGCAGGGCCTGGGCGGCCCACAGCCGCTTCTGGACCTCCTCGCGCGCGTGGCACTCGGGCAGGGCGCCGGGGATGCCCGCCACATGGTAGGCCGGGCGGACCAGGATGCGCTCCGGCGCCAGGGACAGGGGCACCAGGGGCTGGCCGCACTCGCGGACGGGCACCTGGTGCACCCGGGCCCACTCGGGGGCCGGGGCGGGCGCGATGGCCGGCGCGTCCTTGGGAATGATCACATCGTGCTCCTCGTTCGGGTTGGCGTTGCGGCCGCGCGGGCTAGTAGCCCAGGGTGCGCGGCAGCCACAGCGAGATGGACGGCACCAGGATCAGCGCCAGCAGGCAGGCCATGGCCACCAGCACGAAGGGCCAGATGTGCCGGAACATCTTTTCCAAAGACACGTTGCCCACCGAGGCGACGATGTACACGCACGCGCCCATGGGCGGCGTGATCAGCGCGATGGTGATGTTCAGCGTCATCACGATGCCGAAGTGCAGCGGGTCGATGCCCGCGGCGGCGGCCAGGGGCGCGAAGACCGGCGTCAGCAGCACCAGCGCGGCGATTTCCTCCATGAACATGCCGACCACGAAGATGATGGCGCTGATGAGCAGCAGGACCATGGTCGGCGTGGTGGCGAATTCGAGGATGACCGGGGCCAGGGTCTGCGGCACGCGCTCGGCGGCCAGAATCCAGCCGACGATGGTCGCCGCGCCCATGACCACGAAGATCACGCTGGTCAGGCGCACGGTGTTGGACAGGGCGCGCAGGATGCCCGTCCAGGTCAGCTCGCGCGTCCACGCGAGGCCCACCAGCAGCACGTACAGGCTGGCCACGGCGCCCGACTCCGTGGGCGTCATGAAGCCGAACAGGATGCCGCCGATGATGATGGCCGGGGCGATGAGGGCCGTGGTGGCTCCGCCCGTGGCGCGCAGCAGCTCCGCGCCCGAGAAGTGCGTGTTCACCCGCGGCAGGCGCAGCCGGGCGGCGCTGATGCGGTGCATGACCATGAACGCCCCGGCCAGAAGCAGCCCAGGAACGACTCCGGCCATGAATAGCGCGCCCACGTTGGTCTTGGTCATGGACCCGAACAGGATCATGAAGATGCTCGGGGGGATGATCGGCCCGATGAGCGAGCTGCCCGCCGTGAGCCCGGCGGCGTAGGAGCCGGGGTAGCCGCCCTTTTTCATGGCCGGGATCATGATCGAACCCACGGCCGAGGCGTCGGCCGCCGCCGAGCCGTTGACCCCGGCGAAAATGACGCTGGCCACCACGGTGACGTAGCCCAGGCCGCCGCGCAGGTGGCCGACCAGGGCTTCGGCGAAGCGCAGCAGCCGCGCCGTGAGCCCCGCGTAGCCCATCAGTTCGCCGGCCAGGATGAAGTAGGGGATGGCCAGCAGGGAAAAGGGCTCCATGCCGCCGTAGAATTGCTGGACCATGAGCCGCAGTTGCGAGAGGTCGCCCACGTGCAGGAAGCCCGTCAGCGCCGTGGCCAGCATGGCCGTGAACAGCGGCAGGCCCGTGAGCAGCATGATGAAGAACACTGCGAGCAGCACGAGGCTCATGACGTACCTCCCTGGCTTTTGCCCGCTCCGGCGCCGGGCAGGGGAATGCACAGCCCCAGGCCGAACTCCACCAGCATGAGCACCATGCCCACGGGCACGGCCAGCAGCGGCACGGTTTTCTTGATGCCCAGGGTCATGATGGTCAGGGCCTGCATCTTGGCGGCGTACTGGAAGCCCAGCACGGCCATGAGCACCAGCAGTCCGACGAACACCGCGTAGCGCACCCCGATCACCAGAGCCCGCCAGCCCGGGGGCAGCCGGTCGGCCAGCATGGTGATGGCCATGTGCTCGCCGCGCTTGAGGGCCGGAGCGGCGGCGAGCATGACCATCCACACCAGGGTGATCTTGGCCACGTCGGTGGTCCAGACCGGGGGGCGGAAAAAGCGCGAGAAGACCCCGAGCATCACCGCCGCCAGGTTGACCACGAGGAGCGCCCCCGCCCCGAAGAGGCAGAGGCGCTCCAGCACGTCGGAAGCCGTCTGGCAGGTTTTGGCCAGGCGGCCCATGTTACTTGGCCTCGGCGTTGGCCTTGGCGGCTTCTTCAAGGGCCTGGTCGATCCACGTCTGGTCGATGCGGGCCTTGAGCCAGTTCACGTAGGAGGGGCTGCCGAGTTCCTTGAACCGGGCCATCTCGGCGGCGGTGGGCGTGTAGACGGTCATGCCCTTGGAGGCCAGGAACTCCACGCGCTGGTCCACCTGGGACTCGACGAACTCGCGGGTCATGACGTTGGCCTTGTGGGCGGCCTCGCGCACGGCCTTCTGCTGCTCGGGGGTCAGGGAGTCGAGCAGGGCGGCGTTGATGAGCAGGAACTGGTCGGAGTACTGCACGTTGGCCAGGGTCAGGTGCTTCTGGACCTCGTAGAGGCTGCCCATGATGATGTAGGTCGGGGGGTTCATCTGGCCGTGGGCCACGCCGGTCTTCAGGGCGAGGTAGACCTCGGTCCAGGGAATGGGCGTGCCCGCGGCGCCGAAGGCCTCGTACATGGCGACCTGGCTGGCGTCCATGGCCCGGAAGGTCAGGCCCTTGAAGTCGGCGGGCGAGTGGATGGGCTGGTTGCAGGTGAAGGCGATGAAGCCGCCCTCTTCAACCACGGCCAGCAGCTCGATGCCCGTGCGCTCGCGCATGGTGGCGCGGATCTTGTCCATGAACGGGCTGGAATCGAAGAAGATGTGCGCGGCCTTGTAGCTGTCGAACAGGAAGGGGATGTTGGTGGCGAACATCTCGGGCAGCACGGTCTCGATGCCGCCGTAGGAGGCCACGTTGATGACCGGGTCGCTCATGGTCTGTTCCATGCGCTGCTCTTCGCTGCCCAGTTGGCTGTTGGGGAAGAGCTGGATCTCCAGCGCGCCGCCGGTGGCCTCCTCCGCCAGGGCCTTGAAGTGGGTGGCGAAGTAGTGCACGGCGTTGTCGTTGTCGTCCGGCGGCCCGTTGTAGCTCATCTTCACCGACGTGGCGGCCAGCGCCGCGGCGGGCAGGGCCAGGACGAGAAGGCAGATCAGGGCGATGCGTTTCATGGTCTTCCTCTCTTGCCGTTGGGGTTGCCCGGGCGGCCGCTTCCGCCGGGCGCGGGCGAAAGTATTGCATTGCAATACTTGGTATCTATATATAATTTATAAACCAGTGCAAGGTCAAGGGGAGTCGGCACATATTGAGGATGAAATCGTCACCGAAATGCACTACAACGCGGGACCGGCCCCAGACGCCGCCCCGGGTGCCGCGGCATGGGCCGCAACCGGCGGCCCGCGGCGAATCCGGCACCCCAACCGTTTCCGGAGCAGGCATGGCGCAAGACGACAGACAACGCGAGGACGCGCTTTTCGTGGCTTCCCTGGGCCGGGGCATCCGCATCCTGGAGGCTTTCGACCAGAGCCCGCGCAGCCTCGGGCTGGCCGAACTCACGGAGCTGACCGGGATGAACCGCAGCGCCGTGCAACGTTTCCTGCACACCTGGGAGCAACTCGGCTACCTGGCCAAGGACCCGGCCACCCGCCGCTTCGCGCTGACTCCGCGCGTCCTGGCCCTGGGCTACAACTACCTGAAGGGCAACCGCCTGGTGGAGGTCGGCACGCCCTACCTGCTGGAGGCCCGCACGCGCACGGGCAATTCGGTCTACATGGGCGCGCTTTACGACACCGAGGTCATCTACCTCGTGCGCCTGCCCCAGCGTTTTCTGCTGTTCGAGAGCACGCTGCCCGGGCGGCGCATCCCGGCCTTCTGCGGGGCGCGGGCCATCCTTTCGCGCCTGCCCGAAGCCGAGGTGGACGCCATCCTGGCCCGCTCGGCCCACGTGCCCATCACCCCGCACACCGTGACCGACCCCGCGCGCAACCGCGCGCTCATCCAGCGCACCCGCGAACTGGGCTACTGCATTTCGGTCCAGGAGTTCCTGATGGGCGAGATCGCCGTATCCACGCCGGTGGTGGACGCCCAGGGCAAGCCCCTGGCCGCCGTGTACATCAGCGCCAAGTACGCCGAGTGGGACGAGGAGCGCGTGGAGCGCGAGCTGGCGCCCATCGCCCTGGAAACGGCCGGGGCCATCGGCGCGCAGTTCTAGGCGGCTGGTGCCCGCGCCGGGCCGGTCGCACATGTGGAACGCCCCGGGCCTTTGCGGGCTCGGGGCGTTCCGTTTCCTTATATCCTTAAATAAGGGGCGAAGGTGCGCGCGGGCGCCGGTCAGTCCGAGCCCAGCAGGGCGGCGGCGAAGTCGCGGCCGTTGAAGGGCCGCAGGTCCTCCATCTTTTCGCCCAGGCCCACGAAGGTGATGGGCACGCCGAATTGCAGGGCGATGGCCACCACCACGCCGCCCTTGGCCGTGCCGTCCAGCTTGGTCAGCACGATCTCGTCCACCCCGGCGGCCTCGGAGAACAGCTTGGTCTGCGACAGGGCGTTCTGGCCGGTGGTGGCGTCGAGCACGAGGATCGAACGGTGCGGCGCGCCGGGGTGCTTCTTGCCCAGCACGGCGCGGATCTTCTTCAGTTCTTCCATGAGGTTGGTCTTGGTGTGCAGCCGCCCGGCGGTGTCCACGAAAAGGATGTCGTAGCCCTCGCGCACGGCCTTGTCCACGGCCTCGAAGGCCACGGCGGCGGGGTCCGCGCCCTCGCCCTTGCCGTAGAAGCCCGCGCCCACGCGCCCGGCCCAGACCTGGAGCTGTTCCATGGCCGCCGCACGGAAGGTGTCTCCCGCCGCCACCAGCACCTTGCGGCCCTGCATCTGGGCCCGGTGGGCCAGCTTGGCGATGGTCGTCGTCTTGCCCACGCCGTTGACGCCGATGACCAGCACGACCTCGGGCGGGTTCACGGCGCTGATGCGCCGGGGGGTCTTGAACAGCCCGGCCAGCTCCTCGGCCAGGAAGCCTTTGAAAGCCGCCGGGTCGGTGGTTTCGGCCTTGCGGGCCCGGGCCTGGAGCCGCGCCGTCAGGTCGCGCGCGGCCTCGTAGCCCACGTCGGCCATGATCAGGATTTCCTCCAGCTCTTCCCAGAAGCCCGCGTCCATGGTCTTGTGGTCGGACAGCAGGCCGTCGATGCGCTGGGTGATGCGTTCGCGGGTCTTTTCCAGCCCTTCGGAGAGCTTGAGCAGCAGGCGCGAGCGTTCGTCCTCCTCGTCTTCCAGGTCCAGGGCCAGGGCCAGACGGTATTGCAGCTCCGAGCGGAACTCCTCCACGCGCCGGTATTCCATGGCGTCCAGCCAGGCCGAGAAGCGGGCGGTGAAGTCGCGGGCCTCGGCCTCGGGCGCGCCCAGGGCGCGGAAGAGGAATTCCAGGCGCGCCCAGAGCTGCGGGCCCTTTTCCGTGACGCCCTGCAGGGCCAGGGCCAGCCACTGCGACAGGCGCGGCTCGGCGGCGCGCAGGGCCAGGGTCAGCTCGCGCTGCCAGGGCTCCCCGGCGGTGACGGCGGCCTCCTGGGGCGCGGGCCGGGCGGCCGGTGCCCCGTCCGGCGCGGTGTCCGGCGCAATGCCCGGCGCGGCTTCGGGCGCGGCCCGGGGGCCGGTGGCCTCTTCTTCCGGCTTGGCCCAGAACTTCAGTTTGCTGAAAAAGCCCATGGCGTGCTCCCTGGTTGGGGGGCCTCCGCAGGGAGGCGTGGGGCGCGGCCCGCCGGGGGACGGTGGCGGTTCGCCGCAAAATCGGATACAGCCTGACCGGGCGCATGGCGTATGGGACGCCGGGCGCACCGGACAGGGATACTTTGCGCAGAAGCCCGCCCGCGTCAAGTACGGCGCGCCGGGCGCAGGGAGGAGGCCGTGGACGAGGCCGGGGAACTGAGCGCCAGTGCCGCCCGCGTGCAGCGGGCCCTGGCGGACTGCGGGCTGGAGCTGACGGTGATGGAGATGCCCGAGGCCACGCGCACGGCGGCCCAGGCCGCCGCCGTGGTCGGCTGCCGGGTGGCCCAGATCGCCAAGTCCATCATCTTCCGCGCCCCGCAGAGCGGGCGCCACGTCCTGGTGGTCACCAGCGGGGCCAACCGCGTGGACACGGGCAAGGTCAGCGCCCTGCTGGGCGAGCCCCTGGAAAAGGCCGACGCCGCCTTCGTGCGCGAGATGACGGGCTACGTCATCGGCGGGGTGCCGCCCCTGGGGCACGCCCATCCGCCCGTGACCTTTCTGGATCGCGACCTGCTGGGCCATGAAACCATCTGGGCCGCCGCGGGCACGCCCCATGCCCTGTTCCGCCTGACTCCGGCGGAGCTGGAGCGCGCCTGCGGCGGCGCGGTGGCCGACGTGGCCGAGGACTGAGACACGCAAGCAAGCGAGGACCGCATGAACAATCGCATCAAGGTCAAGGCCGCCCTGGCGGCCACGGCGCCCGCCCTGGGCGTGCGCGTCTGCGGCTGGGTGCGCACCCGGCGCGAGGGCAAGGGCTTCGCCTTTCTGGAGCTGAACGACGGCTCCTGCCTGGCCAACCTCCAGGCCGTGGTGGACGAAGGGCTGCCCGGCTGGGACGACATGCCCCGCGCGGGCACCGGCGCCGCCGTGGAGGTTTCGGGCGATCTGGTCGAGTCGCCGGGCAAGGGCCAGCGTTGGGAGTTGCGCGCCACGGCCATGCGCCTTGTGGGCGAGGCCGACCCCGAGAGCTACCCCTTGCAGAAGAAGCGCCACAGCGACGAATTCCTGCGGACCATCGCCCACTTGCGCCCGCGCACCAACAAGTTCGGCGCGCTGTTCCGCATCCGCTCCGAGGCCGCCCAGGCCGTGCACGACTTTTTCCGCCAGCGCGGTTTTTCCTGGGTCCATGCGCCGATCCTTACCGGCTCGGACTGCGAAGGCGCGGGCGAGATGTTCCGCGTGACCACCCTGGACCCCTATGCGGGCAAACCCCGGACCCCGGACGACGATTTCTTCGGCAAACCCGCGTCGCTGACCGTTTCCGGCCAGCTCGCGGCGGAGATCTTCGCCTGCTCCCTGGGCGACGTGTATACCTTCGGCCCCACCTTCCGCGCCGAGAACTCCAACACCCCGCGTCACGCCGCCGAGTTCTGGATGGTCGAGCCGGAAATGGCCTTCGCCGACCTCACCGACAACATGGACCTGGGCGAGGCCTTCCTCAAGTTCCTGGTGGGCCAGCTCCGCGAGCGCTGCGCCGAGGACCTGGGGCTGTTCGCCACCTGGGTGGACAAGACCCTGGACGCCACCCTGGACGGCATCCTCGACGGGCCCTTTGCCCGCGTGTCGTACACCGAAGCCGTGGCTTTGCTGGAGAAGAACGCCGTCACGGCCAAGGGCGCCCAGCGCTTCGAGTACCCCGTGTCCTGGGGGGTGGATCTGCAAACCGAGCACGAACGCTTCCTGAGTGAGGAAATCTTCAAACGCCCGGTCATCGTCTACGACTACCCCAGGGACATCAAGGCGTTCTACATGCGCCAGAACGACGACGGGCGCACCGTGGCGGCCATGGACGTGCTGGTGCCGCGCGTGGGCGAGATCATCGGCGGCAGCCAGCGCGAGGAGCGCGCCGACGTGCTGGCCGCGCGCATCCGCGAGATGGGCCTGCCCGAAGAGGAATACTGGTGGTACATGGAGTTGCGCCGCTACGGCAGCGTGCCGCACTCCGGCTTCGGCATGGGCTTCGAGCGCCTGCTGATGATGGTCACGGGCGTGACCAACATCCGCGACGTGATTCCCTGCCCGCGCACGCCGCGGCACCTGGAGTTCTAGACGCCGGGCGCGGGCGGGCGGGAAGCGGGGCGCACGGCGCGAACCCGCCGTGTCCCGCCGCATGGACGGCCTCGGGGCCGGAGCCGGGGGAGGGTGGCCCCTCCCGGCCTCGGCCCCGGGTGCGTTTCGGGGGGCGGGGCGGGGGCCGCCGGAGCCCCCGGGCCGCCTTTGTCTGCGCTTCCGCTGCGCGCCCGCGCCCGGCGCGGGCCCTCTCGCGGCCCCCCGGCGGGGCCGTGGCTGGCGGCTCGGGCATGGAGGGTTACCGCGCGCGTTGCCCGCGCGGATATGAGGGTGCTGGCGGGGCAAGCGATCTGTCGGACGAGGCGACGGTGTTGCCCGTGCCCGCAGGGGGGCGGTTTCCTGTGGGCCCTGCGGCCGCCCGGAACGTCCGCGCCCCGCCGCTTTCCTTCGTCGGGCTCCCGCCTTTTCCGCCCGATTCGACATTTTTCAATATTTGTTCTCCCCGGCGATTGACAGCCATCGACCCGGGAGCTATCAAGGACTTGCGTACTGTTTGAGCGACCAAACAGTGCCCGGCCTCAGGCCACCAGCCAGGACAAGGGTTCAGGTGAACGAAAAGCGCATACTTGCCCCGGCTTCGTATTGGTTGACGGAAAGGGATGGGTCGCAGTCCCGGGCGGAACGGTTCCGCCCGGGGCCGCGGCCGCAGCCCGACCCATGAAGGGGAACAACCCCGACCGCACGGGGACTCCATACGATACTCCCCCGTCTCCAGGCCCCCTGCCCGCGGGGGCCTTTCCTTTTGGTTGCGGCGCCGATGGCGTTGACGCTATCGGCAAAGGGTTTTAGAAACAGGCTCCGCCACGGGCGGCGCCTGCAACGGGGCGCCCCGGGCGCCGGAGGGTGGGACGCATGAACAAAAAGGACGCGCTGCTGCTGGCGGCCAAGGACCTGTTCGGTCAGTACGGGTACAACGGCACCACGTTCAAGCTGATTTCCGAGCGCGCGGGCGTGGCCCTGGGCCTGCTCACGCACCACTACGGCAACAAGGAAAAGCTGTTCCTCACCGCCGGGCTCGATGTGCTGGAGCGCATGCTGACCCGCCTGCGCGACGCGGTGGCCGGGGCCGACGACGGCCTGGAGGCCGTGCAGCGCTTCTGCGGCGCCTACCTGGAGTTCTCGCTCGACCCAGGCGAGCACTTCCTGGTCCTGGTCCGTTGCTCCCCTTATAGTGATATGGCCACCCGCGAGGACCGCGAGGTGATGATGGAGAAGTTCGAGGTCGTGCCCGCCTTCCTGGAGCAGTGCGTGCGCCGGGGCGTGGAGGACGGCTCCATCCTGCCCCTGCCTCCGCGCGAAACCGCCGGAGCCGTGCAGTGCAACCTGGTCGGCGCCGTGCGCACCCGGCTGCTGACGCCCTACAGCGCGCCTTCGCTCTACGACGACGTGCTGGCTTTCATCACCCGTGCCCTGAGCCCGGCGCGGCGCTAGGCCGAGGGCTGCGCCGCATCCGCCGGGGATGCAGCCCCCTCGAAAGCGGGGCGGGCGCACTTTGTAATCCT
>NZ_AP042411.1:2225000-3245000 GCF_055390965.1 Desulfocurvus thunnarius
CGCGGTTTTCCGAACTGCCCCCGGGCGCGGCCCTGGACCCGGCCAGCCTGCCCATCGAGGTGCCCGCCGCCGACGAAGCCCTGTGCTGGGTGCCCGGCATTCGCCCGCATCGCCCGGGCGATGCGGGCGGCACGCCCCTGCTGGTTCCGGCGCAGTGCGTGTTCCTGTTCGCCAACCTGGACGAGCCCGCCCTGTTCAGCGCCCCGGGCTCCACGGGCCTGGGCGCGGGGGCCTGCATGGCCCGGGCGCGGCTCACGGCGCTCCTGGAAATTATCGAGCGCGACGCCGAGTGCGTCACGCCCCACGACCCGGCGCGCTGCTTCCGCGTGGAGTCCGGCAACCGCAAGCTGCGCGCGCAGCTCGCGGAATACGCCGCCCGGGGCATGGACGTGTGGTTCGAGGACATCACCTCCGAGCTGGGTGTGCCGTGCTACCGGGCCTTTGCAGTGGGCCCCGAGGGCCAGGTGACCAAGGGCGCGGCGGCCGGGCTGTGCGGCCCGCAGGCGGCGGCTTCGGCCCTGTTCGAGGTGCCTTATCCCTTCCCCTGGGGGCCGCCGACCCAACCCGGCCCCTCGGCGCTGCCCGTGCGCCGCGTGGAGGACCTGCCGGACCTGTCCACGGGCACTCCGGGCGGCGACCTGGAACGCATCGAGACCGCGCTTGCCGCCAGCGGGCGGCCTCCGGTCTATGTGGACCTGACCCGTGCGGACCTGGGCATCCCCGTGTGTCGCGCCCTGGTGCCCGGGCTGGAACTGCTGCCGGACTTCGACGCCGACAGCGTGCTCTCGCCGCGCCTGTTCGCGCGCCTGCGGGGTTGAAGCGCCCCGCGCCGGTGGCGCCCCGGGGGGAATTGATGTAGCCTGGGCCGGTCATGCCGATCTTCCTGCACGCCGCCGACATCCACCTGGACAGCCCCCTGCGCAAGCTGCCCGCCTACGAGGGCGCGCCCGTGGAGGCCGTGCGTTCGGCCACGCGTCGGGCCCTGGGCAACCTCGTGGACTACGCCGTGGCCGAGGGCGTGCCCCTGCTGCTGCTGGCGGGCGACGTGTACGACGGCGACTGGCAGGACTTCCAGACCGGGCTGCACTTTGCCGCGCGCATGCGCGATCTGCGCGACGCCGGGGTGCGCGTGGTGCTCGTGCGCGGCAACCACGACGCCCAGAGCGCCATGACGCGCAGCCTGACCCTGCCGGACAACGTGACCGTGCTGCCCTCGGGGGCGGCGGGCAGCGTGGTTTTCGAGGATCTGGGCATCGCCGTGCACGGCCGCAGCTACGCCGTGCGCGACGAGACCGAGAATTTCGTGCCCGGCTATCCGCCGCCCGTGCCCGGGCTGTTCAACATCGGCCTGCTGCACACCGCCGTGGCCGGCAGCCAAGGGCACGCGCCCTATGCACCCTGTCGGCTGGCCGACCTGCTGGCCAAAGGCTACGACTACTGGGCCCTGGGCCACGTCCACGAACACGCCGTGCTGCACGCGGCGCCGCCGGTGGTCTATGCGGGGGCGCTTCAGGGCCGGGGCGTCCGCGAAACCGGCCCCCGGGGCTGCGTGCGCGTGGACGTGGAAACGGCCGGGGCGGCCCGCGTGCGCCACGTGCCCCTGGACGTGATGCGCTGGACCGTGCTGGACCTGGACGTTTCCGGCGCCGCCGGGCTGCCCGAGGCCTGCCGGGCGCTCGACGCGCCCCTGGGCGCGGCCCTGGACGCCGCCGGAGGGCTGCCCCTGGCCGTGCGCCTGACCCTTGCGGGCCGCTGCCCGGCCCACGCCGCCCTGGCCGCCGACCCCGAGGCCCTGGCCGCCGAACTGCGCGCCCGGGCCGGGGACCTGTCCTCGGGCCGGGCCTGGGTGGAAAAGGTCGTCCTGCATACGGCTCCGTCCGGGGAAGCGGGCTCCGGCGCCTCGGGCCCGGCGTCCGATACGCCCCTGGGCGCGTTGGACCGCGCCCTGACCCTGCTGGCCGACGACGCCGCGGCCTTCGCCGCCCTGGGCGCGGATTTCACGGAACTGGCGGCCAAGCTGCGCGCCGTGCCCGGCACGGATGTGGACCTGCCCGACCTGCCCGGCCCGAATGACCCGAATGGCCCGGACGACCCCGGCGACCGGGCCACGCGCCGGGCGTTGCTGGAGGACGTGCGCGGCCTGCTGGCCTCGCTTGCGGCCGCCGCCGGGGAGGACGCCCCGTGAAGCTGCGCCGCCTGGAACTGACGGCCTTCGGCCCCTTCACCGCCGCGGAACTCCTGCCCGGCGAGGGGCTGACCCTGGTCCTTGGCCCCAACGAGGCGGGCAAGAGTTCGGCCCTGCGCGGGCTGACCCAGTTCCTCTACGGCATGCCCCGCCAGTTTGCGGACAATTTCGTACACCAGAACAAGGACGTGGAAATTCGCGGGGTCCTGGAATTCGAGGACGGCGAGGTCCTGGAATTGCGCCGCCAGAAGAAGGACAAGAACGATCTGGTGCGCCTGCCGGGGCTGGAACCCGTGGAGCAGCAGGCCCTGGTTCGGCGCCTGGGCGGCGTGGAGCGCGGCCTGTTCGGTCAGTTGTTCGGCATCGACCACGCGGCGCTGTCCGCCGGAGGCGAGGAACTGCTGCATTCGGGCGGGGCGCTGGGCCAAAGCCTGTTCGCCGCCGCCTCGGGCGTCACGGGCCTGCGCCGGGTGCTGGCCGGGTTGGAGGACGAGGCCCGCAAGCTCTTCGCCCCGCGAGCCACCACCTCCGCCATCAACGCCGCCCTGGCCGAGCTGCGTGGCCTGCGCGCCGAGCAGAAGGCGGCCACCGTCACCCCGGCGGCCTGGGAGGCTCTGGACCGTGACGCCCGGCGCCTGGAAAAGCGGCGCCAGGGCATCCAGGGCCGCCTGGACGCCCTGCGGGCCACGGCCCGGCGCCTGGAACGCCTGGAACAGGGCCGTGGCCCGGCGGCCCGGCGGCGTGCTCTTCTGGCCTTGTTGGCGGAGCTGGGCCCCGGGCCGCTGCTGGCGCCGGACTTCACCGAACGCCGCAGCCGGGCCCAGGCGGGCCAGGACGCCGCCCGCCGCGAGGCCGAGGCCCAGGCGGCCGCTTTGGAACGGCTGGAAGCCGCCCTGGCGGCCCTGCCGGCGGATTGCGCTCTGGTGCATGGTGCGGCGGAAATCGAGGCCCTGCACGCCGAGGTGGAGGTGCACACCAAGGCCCGGCGCGATTCGCGGACCCTGGAAGGCGATTGCGCCCGGCTGGAAGCCGGGGCGCGCGAGCTGCTGCGCACTCTGCGGCCCGATCTGCCGCTGGAGCGGGCCGGGGAGTTGCGTCTGGCGCGCCGCGAGCAGGAGCGCATCCACGAACTGGCCCAGGAGCACGCCGCCTTGGGCGCGGCCCTGGCCGCCGCGCGGGAAGAAGCCGAGGCCGTCGCCGGGGAACTGGACCACGCGCGCGCCGCCCTGAAGGCCCTGGCCCCGGCGCCGGAGACCGCCGCCCTGGCCGAGGCCGCCCGCCGTGCGGCCGCCCAGGGCGACCTGGAGGAGCGCCTGGCTCGGGCCCGGGCCCAGGGCGCGGCCCTGCGCCGCCAAGCCGGGGCCGAAGCCGGGGCCCTGGGGCTGTGGTCCGGCCCGTTGGAGGACCTGGACGCCCTGGCCGTGCCGTCCGATGCGACGCTGCGCCGTTTCGAGGAACGGGAACGGACCCTGGCCGAGGCCCGCCGCGACGCTTTGCGGGAACAGGCCGCCCTGGCCCGCGAGGCGGAGGCCAACGGCGCCAAGCTGGAGGCCCTGCGCGGGGCGGGCGAGGTGCCCACCGAGGCCGACCTGCGCGCCGCGCGGTACCTGCGCGACCAGGGCTGGGCCCTGGTGGCCGCGCGGCTGTCCGGAGGGGGCGTGGACGCGGCCCGGGAGGCCGGATTTCTGGATGCGCTGGCGGCGCCCGACCTGCGCGCCGCCTTCGAAGCCGCCGTGGGCCGGGCCGACGCCCTGGCCGATCGCCTGCGCCGCGAGGCCGGGCGCGTGGCCGAGCAGGCCGCCTTGCTGGCCGCCGGGGAGCGGCTGACCGCCGGGCTGGCCCGGGCCGGGCAGCACCTCGAGGCCCAGGCCGCCGAGGCCGCCGCCCTGGACGGGCAGTGGCGGGCGCTCTGGGCGCCCCTGGGCGTGGAGCCGCTGCCCGCGCGCGAGATGCTGGCCTGGGCCGAGGCGCGCCGCGAGGTCTGCCGCACCGTGGCGGCCTTGCGCACGGCCGAGGCCGAGGCCGCCGCCCTGGAAACGCGCGCCGATTCCCTGGGCGCGGAGTTGCGCGGATTGTTGGCCGCCGCCGCCCCTTCTCCCGGGGCCGGGCTGGGCGCACTGGTCGACGCCGCAGGGCGCGTGGTCCGCGAGGCCGAGACCCTGCGCACCGCCCGCGAAGCGGCCTCCGGACGGGTGGACGACCTGGAGCGCCGCGCACGAACCGCCGCCGCGCGCCACGGGAACGCCCGGGAGGCCCTGGACGCCTGGGCCGCGCGCTGGGCCGTGGCCGTGGAACCCCTGGGCCTGCCCCCCGCGAGCACCCCGGCCCAGGCCCGGGGTTTCCTGGACGACGTGGCCGAACTGCTGGGCGTGCTGGCCGAATGGCGGGGCAAGGCCAAGCGTGTGGCGGACATGGCCCGGGATTACGAGGATTTCCGCACTCGGGTGGCCGAGGCCGTGGCCCGGCTGGCGCCGGACCTGGACGGCCCGGACCCGGCCCGGGCCCTGGCGCGGCTTTTCGAGCGGCTGGCCGCCGCGCGCGAGGCCGCCCGCAGGCGCGCCGACCTGGAAGAGCGCCGCAAGGAGGCCGAGACGCGCCGCGCCGCCGCCCTGGGCGCCGCGCGCGACCACGCCCAGGCCCTGGAGCGGCTGTGCGCCGAGGCCGGGTGCGCCGCGCCCGGGGAACTGCCCGGGGCCGAGGCGCGCGCCCGCGAGCGGGCCCAGGCCCGCGAGGCCCTGGCCCAGGCCGAGGAGCGCCTGGCGGCCCTGGCCGCCGGAGAGGTGGCGGCCTTTGCCGCCCAGGCCCTGGATCAGGACCCCGACACCCTGGCCGCCGAACTGGCCGCCGCCCGCGCCGAAACCGAGGCCCTGGCCGCCGAGCACGAGAAGATCCTTCAGGACCTGGGCGGCGCGCGTCAGGCCCTGGCGGCTCTGGACGGCACCTCGCGCGCGGCGCTGCTGGCCGAGCGTGCCCAGGGCGTCATGGGCCGCCTGCAGGCCGATGTGGACCGCCACGTGCGCCTGCGGCTGGCCGCCCTGGTGCTGGGCCGCGAGATCGAGCGCTACCGCCGCGACCATCAGGGCCCGGTGCTGGCGCGGGCGGGGGAACTGTTCGCCGGGCTGACCTGCGGCTCCTTCGCGGGGCTGGAAGCCGATTTCGACGAACGCGGCGACCCGGTGCTCCAGGGCGTGCGCTCCGGTGGGGAGCGCGTGCGCGTGCCGGGCATGAGCGACGGCACGCGCGACCAATTGTTCCTGGCCCTGCGTCTGGCCGGGCTGCACCGCTACCTGGACGCCAACCCGCCGCTGCCTTTCGTGGTGGACGACATCCTGGTCCACTTCGACGACGAGCGCGCCGGGGCGACCCTGGCCGCCCTGGGCGAACTGGCGCGGCGCACGCAGGTCGTCTTCTTCACCCATCACGAGCACCTTCTGCCCCTGGCCCAGGCCGCCGTGCCCGCTCCGCTGCTGGCCGTGGCGCGCCTGGGGCGGGATTGACCACCGGAGGCCCCATGCCCTACATCACTCCCGAGCGCCGCGCGGCCTTCGACGCGCAGTTGCAGGCCCTGGCCGCCGAGGTCGGCACCCAGGGCGAGATGAATTACTGCATCTACAAGCTCGCCACCCTGGTCATCGAGCGCACGGGCGAGTCCTACGACACCCTGTCCATGTGCTCCTCGGCCATGGAGCACGCCAAGCTCGAATGGTACCGCCAGCGTCTGGCACCCTACGAGGACAAGAAGATCAAGGATAACGGCCCCATCTAGGCGGCCCGGAGAGGATATGGATTTCCTGACTCCCGCTTGGGACAAATGGCTGTTCTGGCTCATCAACGACACCCTGCGCGCCCGGCTTCTGGACTGGCTGATGCCCTGGGTTTCCGCTCCGGTGCTGTTGTGGCTGGTGGTCGGCGCGGGCATCGCCCTGGGTGTGCGGCGCTACCGCTGGGCGCAGCTTGCGGGGCTCATGGTCGTGCTGCTGGCCCTGGGCGTGGCCGACGGCGGCACCAACCTGCTCAAAAAGGCCCATGGCCGCCTGCGGCCCCTGAACGCCATGCCCGGAGTGCATTTCGTGGAGGACGGCCAGTGGCAGGTGCGCCCGCCGGATTTCGTGCCGACCAAGGAGAAGGGCTCCTCCTACCCCTCGGCCCACGCGGCCAATGCCATGGCCGCCGCCGTGGCCATCGCCCTGCTGTGGCGCGGGCCGCGCCGCTACGTCTGGGTTTTGCCCCTGGTGGTCGGCTATTCGCGGGTCTACCTCGGCAAGCATTGGCCCTCGGACGTGTTCATGGGCTGGCTCACGGGCGCCGGGGCCGCGTTGCTGGTGGTCGGCGTGGTGCTCCTCTTGTGCGTGGGCGGCCTGCGCGTGCGCCTGCCCTCGACGCGCCCGCCGGGCTGCTAGGGGCGTCGCCCGCCGCGCCGCGACGGCGCGATTCAGGCCCGCGCGCGGTGCGACCGCGTGGCGGGCCTGTTTTTTTGCGGCGGGAAAAGTGCGGGGCGGTGTGCGCTCTGGTGGGGCGTTCCCGGGGCAGGGGCGCGCCGGGGCGCCGGGTCGCGGCGCGCGCAGGGGCTACTGCCGGGCGTCGGGGGCGGGCGTTTCGGCGGCCTCGTCGTCCAGCAGGGCGGCGTCGCGGCGCCGGGCGCGGTAGATGCGCCAGCCGAGCCATGTGGAGAGCGCGAAGAGCACGGCGGACAGGCTGACGCGCCAGGCGAGGTCCACCTTGAAGCCGCTGCCCAGCAGGGCGAAGATGGCGGTCTGGGGCACGAAGCCCAGGGCCGAGCCGAGCAGGAAGGGCAGGGCGGGCACGGAGCTGACCCCGGCCAGCAGGTTGGTCAGGATGTTGCTGCCCACGGGCATGAGCCGGACGATCAGCGCCGTGGAGAAGGGCGCGCGGGCCAGGAAGGCATCGGCCCGGGCGATGCGCCCCGGGCCGTTCCGGGCGTCGCGCCGGGCCATGCGCCGGGCCACGGGGCCCCGGCCCAGCACCCGGGCGTAGAAGAAGGACAGGGCCGCGCCGAGGGCCGTTCCGGCCACGCCGAGCAGCGTTCCGGCCAGGAAACCGTACACGTAGCCCGCCAGGAAGCTGACCACCTGGCGCGGCAGGCCCACGGCGGTGCCCAGGGCGGCAAGGCCCAGGAAGGTCAGCCAGCCCAGGGCGCCCTGGCCGCGCACGTGGGCGTCCATCCAGCCCTCGCTCAGGGCGTCGGCCAGCCCCAGGTGGCGCGCGGCCAGCCCCGCCGCCACCAGCGAGGCGATGAGCACGAGGCCCTTGAGGAGGATTTTTGTCTGTCTGTCCAAAGGGGGTGCCGGGGGCCGAGGGTTGCGGCGCGCCGGGATGGCGCGCCCGGGCAGCCTACCCCAACGCGGGGGCGCTGAAAAGAGCGCAGCGGGGCCGCACTTCGGGGGCGCGGGCGCTGCGGGCGCCCGGGGTGCCGGGGCGGCCCGCGTCGCGGGTCAGTTGCGGTCGTCGATTTCGTAGCGGATGGCGCGGTCTTGCAGCCAGCGCACGCCGATGAGGTCGTAGACGCCGGCCCTGGCGCGGTCCCACGTGCCGTATTTGGACACGCCGTGGACGCGCGGGCGGTGGTTCACGGGCACCTCGGCCACGGTGCCGCCCTGCATCTTGACCAGGGTCGGCAGGTAGCGGTGCATGTTTCTGAAGACGTGCAGCCTGCGGGCCACGGGCGTGCGCATGGCCTTGAGGGAGCAGCCGGTGTCGCGCACGGTCTCGCGGGTCCACCAGTCGCGCAGGCGGTTGGCCAGGCGCGAACTGATGCGCTTGACCCAGGTGTCCTGGCGGCGCCTGCGCCAGCCGATGACCATGTCCACGCCTTCGCGGTCCATGGTGTCCAGCAGGGCCGGGATGTCGGCGGGGTCGTTTTGCAGGTCGGCGTCGATGGTCACAACCACGTCGCCCGAGGCGTTGGCGAACCCGGCGGCAAAGGCGGCGGACTGGCCCTGGTTGAACCTGAAGGACAGGTAGCGCACGCGCGGATTTTGCGCGGCCAGGGCCTTGATGACGGCCAGGGAGCCGTCGGTGCTGCAATCGTTGACGAAGAGCACGTCCCACTGGCGGGGCCCACCGCCCAGGGCACGGGTGATCTCGTCCAGCAGCGGCGGCAGGTTCGGCTCTTCGTTGAAAACGGGAACCACGACGGTGACGGAGGTTTCGCTTGGCATGACGGCCCTGATAAGCGATTTGAAAAAAGTTGTAAACAAGGTTTGACAAGCCCGGCCAAGGCGCATATACCCACTCTTCCAACAGCGTTGCGGGGTGGAGCAGCACGGTAGCTCGTCGGGCTCATAACCCGAAGGTCATAGGTTCAAATCCTGTCCCCGCTACCAAAGAAATCAAGGGTTTAGCTTATAAGGCTAAGCCCTTTTTCTTTAATCTGTGACCAATCTGTGACTTTTTTCTGAGTATATTCAATAAATTCAATATGTTATATATACTGCTTTGATTTTAGTCTTTAAATTCAGACATTTGTATTAGTTTGGTGGACTCAGGGATCGTCGGGTTTTACGATTTGTAGCCTGCAACACAGAAAAGTTTAAATATATCTCGTGTCTACCTAGGTAGACATAGGAAAGAGCTCAAAGGATATTTTCCCTTGGGCTCTTTTTGTTTCCCGTGAGTTCATTTGAACTCATCAGGGAGAGTTACACCCGGCGAGCCGGGATGGCAATTTTGACCTCTCGAAGATCGGAGAGGTCAAATGACCTGGAGGTTTGAAAAATGAGAACAATGCAAGAAGCAGAAGAAGAGTATTGGTCAATTTACGGCTTTGATGGCGGAAGAGAACAGTTTGAAAGGGAATACGGCAACGAAGTTGATGAGTATGGCAATTGAGGTGATTTGATTGTGCGACTACCAAGGTAATGAATTTGGAGCAACGGAATACCCTGATAGCGTCTGCGTCAATGGATATCTGTATGATGCAGATAGCTGGGATGGAGAAGGATACTGCTCTCCGGCACCAGATGAAGAGAAGATTCCTTGTCCAAAATGTAAAGAAGAACACAGAAGGCAATCTATAATAATGAATGGCAAGCAATGTAAATATTCAAATAGTGATCATGTATTTAATTGCCACTGCAACGAGTGCCGCGACAACATAAAAGGTTACTTGGGAAAAGAGGTCGGCAAGGTGTATTTATACACTGGAATATTTGCGCCAGCATTTCTTCAAGGGAAAAAGATTACTGTCGAACATTTTTCAACAGATGAGTTCGAGAAAACTTCTTCCTGTGAATGTTTGATCAAGTTGCTTGGAGGGGAAGGCGGGCAAATTTCTTGGATACCAAGAGAAGAAATTTATCATAATCTTATAGCGATATGAAGCGAGGTGATGATGATGGCAACATCAATTGGAACAGATATTAACTACAGCCGAGATATCCTCGTGAATGTTTTCAAATGCTCGATCTGTGGAAAAGAATTGCTGATGTTTGGATGTCCTGATCCTGAATGTGAAGGGTACTACAAAAAGACTGACGCCTGGAAACGATAAATAATGGCAGCAAGCTACAGCTGCTTAGTGCTGATTACTTTTTCGTTAGTAATGCGAATTGCCTTTTGCTCAAGACGGTAAGCCTCGGCAAGTTTGTCACTAGCTTCTAAGGCAAGTTGATTGATCTTGTTTTGGATTTTAGCGTCACTTAGAATTGGAATCTGAACTTGAGAGACATGTTGTGCGTCGATCTCACTAACCGCTGAACCATAAGAAAATCTTTTAATGAGCTCTCTGCCGTGTTCTGTTGCAAGAAAAACATAAATGAACCCAGCAAGATCTTCTGAAGCTGGCTCAATTCGTATTATGTGCTCGCTTGCGGCGAATCCTTCCCAGTGCTTTGGAGCAAAGGCTACCTTGCCAATTGTTCCGCTGCGTGTGATCAAGGTCATATGTTCTTCAATTTTGAGCTGACTCCTGATGCGCGCTCCATGATTTTTGAGAGACAAGAATTTTCGATCTGTTGGATCAAGCTGATGAAGTTGTTTTCCTCCAAAGAAAGGAACGCCTTGGCCTTCTTCGACATAAACTCTTGCGAATCTTCCTGGAAGGATAACTTGCTTGGAAATTCGAGGGTCACCTACACAAGTTAATTCCTTTGAATTACTCCTCAAAGAGGCAATAATAGAGTTAACCCGTGGGCGATGGTAAGCCGCATCAAGGCGACCAGCAACCTGTGAAAGGCTCACTGCATAATCAATGGAATGGCTTTTTTTAGCTTCTAGCTGAAATTCTCTGAGATGTTTTAAGTTGAGTACTTCTAAAAGGATTGCTTGAGCTTCCTCAAAGAATTCATTTGCCCTGTCACGACAAGCATAGGAGTCAATGACAAGATCATGAATTCGTTTCCTCAAAATTGGCTGAGGATTTGGAATTGGGATTGATTCCAGATGATGTGGTTCGATGTGGGGGATCATCGCCCCATATTCGTTAGTTTTTACAAGAGCACGTCCAGTCTTGGTGTTGAGAAATGCATAAACATAACCTGCACAGCCATCTTCTTTGCAAGTTATCCGTATAAGGTCATCGCTAAAAATTCTATTATGCAATGTGTCAGAAACATATGTTGTTCTTCCGATACTCCCAGACCGACCAGAGCGAGTCATTAGAATTTGTCCCTTACTTACTCTTAATTCATCGAAATTTGTTTGTGTTATTTCAGAAATATATCCTGTTGGAATGGGGTTAATGTCATTAATTTGTCCTGGCTGAAAAATAGGGTGACTAGAATGATCAACCCAAATTCTTTTGAACCTGTTTGGGTATAATGAATCTACCGCTCCTAGCGGGCCTGCTAATTTTATTATGCCCCACTTAGAATTATCTAGGGCGGCTCTTGCATGGCGACCTTCAATCCCAAAAACAGAAGCCTTTAACCGATACTCTTTGGATACCGCCTCTTGGAGTTTGACACTACTCCATTGCAAATCCTCTTCAGGTAGTTCGATTTCTTCAGGTGCAAAACTGGATTTATTGAGAACCTGGCTTACCATGCTATCCCTTCCTCTCTCCGCCATTTGGCGAAAGCATCAGGGACAAGCAGCGTTTGGTCGTCTAAAACTTTTTTCTTTGACTCTGTTTTGGATGTTCTCGTGCCGTCGGCAGTTTGACCGAGTTCAATGACCTCAATGTCAGGAACGAGGATTTCATTGCCTTGTTTGTCGCGCTTGAACAAAGGGTTGCCACGTTTGTCATGACCAACCTTGTCAACGGTCGCCATGAAAATGGAATAATCAGCCATTTGCCGAGTTCGTTCTTGCTCCTGGATTTCCTCTTCGGTCTTCTTCCTGATGAAGAGGACAGAGGTGAACGTTCCATTTCTGGGCTGGAAGGTGTCTTCGTGGAGATCGATGCTAGCCAAAATCTGAGTCTTCTCAATTAGCCATTGCCGGATATATCCAAGCCCTGGCGAGCTTAGTATAGAATCAGGCAACACAATCCCCATCCGTCCACCGGGCTTTAGAAGCTGGAAACACCTTTCAATGAAAAGCTGCTCAGGGGGGACGGAGCTTTGAAGCCTTTTAGTGGGGCTCCAATGGTCGGAGGCCTTCTTATCCCTCGTCCAAATATGCCCCAGAGTGAATTGTTCCAGGATGTGAGGGTCTTTTATGGGTATTTTGCTGCCAAAAGGAGGGTTAGTGACTATGACATCAAAGAAGCCAATCCCTTGAGGGTTTCTTAAGTCGCTTTTCCGAATGTCTAACGCGCTTGCTAGCCTTTTGCGGAAATCAGATTCCCAAGCATGGGGCGGCAAAAGCGAGTCTGTTTGGAAAATATTGCCGCTTCCGTCATTGTTCATGACCATATTCATCTTGGTCGCTTTTACTAAATCAGGATTAAGATCAAACCCAAAGAAATTGGCTTGAGCAATCTCAGCTATGCGCTGTTGGAAAAGTCGCTTTTCGTCATCAGTCCACTGGGATTTAGGTCGCTCCCACTCTTGGACAAGGTTTTCTTCTAATTCTTGTATGACTTTATTCATAGCAATTACTAGAAATCCACCTGTTCCACACGAAGGGTCTAATATCCTTTCATCAGCAGTTGGCGCTAGCATCTCAACGGCCATGTGCATAACATTACGAGGGGTGAAGAATTCTCCTCTGTCACCTCTCAAGTTTGCACCGACCAACTCTTCGTAGGCTTTGCCCTTGATGTCTATATTTGTGTTCAGCAGGGAATATTTTTGAAGCTCACTAACAATATACGCCAGGCTGCGAGGCTTAAGCTTAATTTCATCGTTCCTTTCAAATATACGGAAGTGTTTCTTCTTGACCTGATCAAATATCGAAGTGATTCTCTTTTTTACCGTCAACTGTCCATCAGGATTTGATTTTTCTCCTGAGGATGCGTAAAACTCAAGGGGCTTCCCAATATTTCGCTCGTCTTCAATCTTGCAGAATATCACCTTTAGGAGTTCAAAGAAGGCAGGTTGCTTTTGCATCCCATCAGTAACATATATATGATTATGGCATGTTTTGAAGACAAACAATAAATTGTCTTCAACTGCATTTTTCAACGTGTTGCGTTTTGGTCTGTCGATGTCTTCCAAGTTCCCGTCTGCTGAAGGGATATCGTTGAAATCTATAAATTCGATTACACCTTTCTCATTAACAATTTTTCTAAAAACTTCTTTGTGCTTTCCGTTGGTCCACATCCCCCACTCACAGTTAGGACATGTAGACATATAGGACTGAAGTTGTCCTACGCCATCCTTTTTAGCAGTTGGAGAAACAGTCTCTTTTTTGCACTCAATGATGATATTAATGTTCTCTTGCTTCTTTTCTGAGGTAGAGTTGTTAAATATGACAATATCTGCTCTTGGTTTTCCAGAGCCTACACTCAATGTAAATTCAATAGCTATTTTATCTTTAGGATATTTGTGTTCGTTAACCAATCGTTTTTCAATGTTCTGGCGTACATACTCTTCAGGTGTATCATTTCGAAATTTACCATCAATATAATCACAAATTTTCCCCTCAGGGATAACGATTAGCTCTGCCATGAAAGTATGTCCTTGTTATAACCAGAAATTTGTGCCATCGGATGAATTTTCTTATGCCTCAACATGGCCTTGGTCGTCTAGCATGTTTTTGAGGTGCAGGGCGAGGATGGACGCCCTCTCTAGCGTCAGGACTTGGCGGAATATCAGATTTATTGATCACGAAATACCCCTTGCTGGCCCGATTTCCCGCCATTTCCCGGCAGTTCAATCTGTGACTAATCTGTGACTTTTGAAATGGAAATTGGGTGAAATCAGGGGAAATCAAAGGAAAGAGAGTGAAAGACTTCTTCAATGATGGTGAACTGTTAGGATGTAGAATGAACTGAAAGGAAATCGAGGGAAAAGGGCTGACTGGGGCTCATAACCCGAAGGTCATAGGTTCAAATCCTGTCCCCGCTACCAGCAAATCAAGGGCTTACGGTCGGCATGACCGTAAGCCCTTTTTCTTTTTGTGCTCCTTTCGCCCCTCCGCGCGGCGTCAGGTTCGGGTTGAGGCGTGTTGCCGCGCGGGCAGCCGTTCCTCCCTTCGCATGAATCCGAAGGTCTAAAAATTAAAGGTGCTTAGGACCAGCCCTGGTGCGCTCTGGCGGCCCGTCCGCAGGAGGCCGGGGCGGAGTTTCGTCAGTGCGCGGCGTGCGGCGCGCGCAGGCCTACCGTCGTCCGTGTTCCAGCGCGGCCAGCAGGTCGGCCACGAAGCCGTCGACGGTGGCGGCCTCGGGCAGGTTCAGGACGTTGGGGTCCTGAAGCTGGCGGGCGGCGAGGCCGGGCAGGGGCGGCAGGCGCAGGACGCGCCCGGGCAGCCCCGGGATGGGCGGCAGGGGGGCATCGGAGGCGCGATTGAGGGCCAGCACCTGGTTGCCCAGGCCGAGGTCGGCGCCCATGGCGGCGATGCGCGCGGCGGTTTCGAGCCCCCGGTGCGAGGGCTCGCTGACCACGACCAGCCCGTCCACATGGGCCACGGTGCCCCGGCCCAGGTGTTCCACCCCGGCTTCGAGGTCCACGAGCACCCAGTCGTTGCGGTCGAGCACGAGGTGGGCCAGCAGGGACTTGAGCAGGGCGTTGGCCTCGCAGGCGCAGCCGCCGCCCGCCCCGGCCACGGTGCCCATGACCAGCAGGCGCCTGCGCCCGGGGCCGGGCCCGGGCACATCCACGCCCAGCAGCTCGGGCAGGTCGTCCACGGCCGGGGAGAGGGAAATCATACCCCCCGCGCCGATGCGCTGACGGATCAGATCCTCACGGACCACCAGGGGCTCGGGCAGGGCGGCGGGCGCCACGCCGCTGGCCTGGCCCAGGGACAGGGCGGTGTCGGCGTCGACCATCCACACGGTGTGGCCCTGGCGGGCGAGGTAGTCTGCGGTCCAGGCGCACAGGGTCGTTTTGCCCACGCCGCCTTTGCCGGCAAATGCGAGTTTCATGTCGGCCTCCGGGAGAACGCGGGCCGCCGGGAGAGGGGGGGAGAAATCCCGACGGCCCGCTTGGGGGGTTAGCGGGGCAGGCCCAGGGCCTTGCGCTTGGCGCTGATGCGCGCGTCGATGAGCGCGGCGGCCTTCACGGGGTCGGGCTCGACCATGAAGGCGGCGCCGACGATGCCCTCCAGCCCGTTGAGCGCGAGGTCGGTGACGGCCTTGGAGCCGGTGATGTGCGGCGGCAGCCCCAGGTGGGTGCTGATGCCGCTGGCCACGGCGTACATGCCGATGGCGGCGGCCTTTTCGGAGTACCACTCCGGGGCCGAGGCGGCCACGGGCAGGTCGGCGATGTCCACGCCCAGGGCGTTGGCGATCAGGGCGCAGAGGTGGATGATGCGCGAGTTGTCCACGCAACTGCCGAAGTGCAGAACCGGGGGGACGCCCAGGGCCTTGCACACGGCGGAAAGCCCCGCCCCGGCGCGCGAGGCGGCCTCGGGCACCAGCAGCCCGTCCTTGCCCACGGCGGTGGTCACGCAGCCGGTGACCAGGACGAGGATGTCGCGCTTGATGAGCTCGCGGATGAGGCCGACGTTGCAGCTATCCTGCTGGAACTTGGGGTTGTTGCAGCCGACCACGGCGGCGAAACCGCGAATGTTGCCCGCCTTGACCTGCTCCAGGAGCGGATTGAGGCTGCCGCCCAGGGCGGCGAGCACGCTTTCGTTGCAGAAGCCGGTCAGGATGTCCACGGGTTCGCCGGGAATCTCCACGCGGTTCGGGTCGCGCTCGGCAAAGGCGTCCACGGCGATGCCCACGATCTCGCGGGCCTGCTCCAGGGCGTTGTGCGGGTGGATGTCGAAGTGGATGGCGCCGGTGAAGCGGGCCTTGGCGGCGGTGTCGATGAAGCGGGTGTGGTAGCATCCGGCGGCCTGGACCATGCTGGGCATGATGCACTGGTAGTCGACCACCACGGCCTCGACGGCGCCGGTGACGATGGCCAGCTCGGTCATGAGGTGGTTGCCCGCCATGGGCACGCCCTGGCGCGCCAGCAGTTCGTTACCCGTGCAGCACAGCCCGGCGACGTTGATGCCCGTGGCGCCCAGGGCCTTGGCGCGCTCGATCATTTGCGGCTCGCGCGCGGCGGCCAGGACCATTTCGGACACCACGGGGTTGTGCCCGTGGACGAGGATGTTGACCTGATCTTTGCGCAGCACGCCGAGGTTCACGCGCGAGGCGCGCGGGGTGGGCGTGCCGAAGATGATGTCGGACAGTTCGGTGCCGATCATGGAGCCGCCCCAGCCGTCGGACAGGGCCGTGCGCGCGGCGTGCAGCAGGGTGTTGGGCGCGTCGTTGTCGCAGCCCATGTGCGTGCGGTGCATCATTTCGGCGATTTCGCGGTCCACCCCGCGCGGGGTGATGCCCAGGCCCTCCCACAGGGCGCGGCGCTTTTCGGGCACGCGCGCGGTGAACATGACGGCCTTGCGGCGGCTGCCGAAGTCGGCATAGCAGGCGTCCACGAAGTCGCGGGCCACGTCCATCACGGGGCGGCCGTCCACGGCGATGCCCACCTCGGCGGCCAGGCGCAGCAGCTTGGCCTCGTCGGTGATGCGGTAGGCGTCGGTGTGGCCTTCGACGATGGCTTCGAGCACCTCGATGAGGTCGCGGCCGTGGTCGGAGTGCCCGGCGCTGCCCCCGGCCACGAAGCGCCCGAAGTTGCGGGCCACGACCACGTCGCCGTCGGCGCCGCACACGCCGCGTCGGCGTTTGCTGCCTTCCTTGGTGCTGATGCGGCAGGGGCCCATGACGCAGTTTTTGCAGGTCAGGCCCTGGTCGCAGAAGGTGCAGTGCGGCGTCTGGGCCTCCAGGCGGTCCCAGGCGGTCCGCACGCCGTCCTTGCGGGCCTTGGTCAGCATGGCCTGGGCGTCGGCCCAGATGGACAGTTCCTCGACGGGTCTCGGTTCCTTGGTCATAACCCACATCTCCTGGTTGCGGTGCGGCGCGGCCGGGGGCCGCGTCCGGAGCCGACGCCACCCCCCGGTGCGCCGGAATCTCCTGGTTTTGCACTCTGGATAACAGGCCGGGGCCCGCGTGTTTGTCGGCGGGGCGACAAAAGGCGGCATATGATGCGGATATTCGTGTGACGAGGCGGCCCGGCGCGGGCCGGGCGGAGGGAGAAGCGGCGCGGGCGGCGGTTATTCGCCGGAGGCGCGCTCCAGGGCGTCCAGGTCGGGGATGAAATACAGACCCCGGGAACGGCGCTCCAGGAGCCCCTGGCGGGCCATGTCGCCCAGCAGGGAGGAGACGGTCTGGCGCGTGGCGCCGACCATGCAGGCCAGTTGCTCGACGGGCAGGTCGAGGTGCAGGAGCGTCCCGGCGCCCTCGGGGGTGCCCGACTTGCGCGCCTCGCCCGCAAGGAGCGCCGCAAGGCGCCTGCCCGCGTCGTGGAACACCAGCCCGTCGATGATGGAGAACGTGTTGCGCAACAGGTTGCCCAGCACGCGGATCATGGTCAGGGTCACCTCGGGGATGCCCAGCATCCGCGCGCGCACGGTGCGCACGTCGGTGACCAGCAGCTCCACTTCGTCCAGGGCCTCGATGAACGTGCCCGAATGGTTGCTGTAGATGTCGCCCCGGCCCAGCACGGCCAGGGTGAACTCCTTTTCTTCGTAGGACAGGTAGACCCGCACCCGGCCGGAAACCACCACGAAGACGAGGTTTTCGGCCTCGCAGGGGCCGAAGATGAGCGCCCCCGGGGCGAAGGCCCGTCGCCGCAGCACCTTGCGCAATTCCGCGAACTCGGGTTGCTCCAGGGAATCGAGCAGATCGTGGTCCAGGAATTTCATGCCCACGGGACACCTCGGCGGGAACGGCTGGTGGAGAAGGCTTTTGGGGAAATCCGCCCGGTCACGCTAGCAAAGGGCGCGGGCGCTGTCCACGCCGGGGCGTTTTTCGGGGTGTCGCCGGGGCGCCGGGGGGAGACGCCGGGCCCGGGCCGGGGCCCCGCATGCGGCCCCGGCGCCGCGCGGCCCCGGGGCGGGAGGGCGGAAGGGCGGGCGGGTGCCGCCGGGGGTCAGCCCTCGCCGGGCGGCGGCCCCTGCGGACCGGCCCCCGGGCCCGTGGCCCTGCGGGCGCGCCATTCCTGGAACTGGGCCAGCAGGTCCCACTCCACGGGCACGATGAACAGGGTCAGGATGGTGGCGGTGGCCAGGCCGGTGACGAAGGTCGAGGCCATGGTGCCCCAGACCAGCGAGTAGCTGGGGATGCCCAGGGCCATGGGCAGCAGCCCGAGGGTGGTGGTCAGGGTGGTCAGCAGGATGGGCCGCAGGCGGACGCGGATGCCCTCCTCCACGGCCTGGCGCCGCGAAAGGCCCCGGCGGTAGGCGCGGTTGATGAAGTCGATGAGCACCAGCGAGTCGTTGACCACCACGCCGGTGACGCCGACCACGGCGATGAAGCTGTTGACGGTGAACAGCGACTGGGTCAGCAGCTTGCCGAAGATGACCCCGGTCAGGGCGAAGACCACGGCGGACAGGACGATGAGCGGCTGGATGTAGGACCGGAACTGGGTGGCCAGGATGAGGTAGATGAGCAATACGGCGATGACGAAGGCGTAGGTCAGGGAGGTGTAGGAACGCCGGGTGTCCTCGAATTCGCCGCCGAAGTCCAGCGTGGCGCCGGGGAACTCGGTCCGCCGCGCGTCGTACAGTGCGCCGATGTGCCTGACCACTCCGGCGGCGGACAGCGGCGCCCCGGGGCGGATGTTGGCCGTGATGGTCCTGGCGCGCTGGAGCTTGTAGCGCTTGAGTTCGCGCGGTTCGGACACGGCCCTCGGCGTGGCGATGTCGCCCAGGCGCACGGGGCCCGCGGGATGCTCCAGCACGGGCACGGCCAGGGCGTCCTCGGGGCGTTCGAGGGCGGCGGGGTCCAGGCGCAGCTTGAGGTCCACCTCCTCGTCGTGCAGGCGGAACTTGCCCGCGTAGCGTCCGTCGAGCACCGAGGCGGCCATGCGGGCGGCCTGGTCCGCGTCCACGCCGTGCTCGCTGGCCCGGGCGTGGTCCACGGCCAGATGGTAGACGCGGGCGTTGCGGCCCAGGTCGTCGTCGAGCTGGTCCAGGTGCGGCCCGAGCTGCGGGCCGCGCAGGGCCTCGGTCACGGCCCCGGCCAGGGCCGCGATGGAGGCCTCGTTGGTGCCGACTACGCGCACGGTCACGTCCTTGCCCGAGGGCGGGCCGTCCTTTTCGGGGCGCACGGTGACGGAGAAGCCGTCCGTCCCGAAGCGTCCGGCGAGCATGGTCTTGATGCGCTCCAGGTGGGCCATGGGGTCCTGGAAGGTCCGTTCCTCCTTGCCGGGCAGGGTGACCATCACCGTGCCCAGGTTGGCCCCGTAGACCTGCTCGTAGTCCTCGGTGACGGTGAATCCGGCGTATCCGGCTGCGGAGCGGGCCATGCCCGGCCCCTCGGCCATGATGGCGGCGCTCATTTCCTTCACCCTGGCCGAGGTGGTTTCGATGCTCGTGGTGCCGGAGCCCTCGATGAAGGCGTAGTAGAGGCTGTAGTCGTCGGGGTAGAACTGGATGGGAATGAGCGGCACCGTTCCCGACAGCGACAGGCCGAACACGGCCAGGGCCGCGATGAAGGCGGCCAGGACGGCGCCCAGGCTGGCCGCGCGCCAGCGCATGGTCACGCGCATCAGCCGGACCGTGACCCGGCGCAGCACGCGCAGCAGGGCGGTGTCCTCGTCGGCCCGGGCGTCGCCGGGGTGCGGCCTGGGGCCCCAATCCTTGTAGTGCAGCGGCAGGATGAAGATGCACTCGAACAGCGAAGCCGCCAGGGCGAAGCTCACGGCTTTGGGGATCAGCGCGAAGAATTCGCCGGTGGAGCCGGTCATGATGAGCATGGGCAGGAATGCGGCCACGGTGGTGGCCGTGGCCGAGACCACGGGGATCATGACCTCGCTCGTGCCGTCCACGATGGCCTCGCCCAGGGGGCGGCCCTCCTGGATGTGGCGGTAGATGTTCTCCACCACCACGATGGCGTCGTCGACGATGATGCCCGACACGAGCACGAAGGAGAACAGGGTGATCTCGTTCAGGGAGTTGCCCGTCAGGTACATGAGGATCATGGTCGTCAGGAAGGCGAAGGGGATGCCCACCGTGGTCAGGGCCGCGTTGCGCGCGCCCATGAAGTACCAGATGATGGCGCAGACCAGGACGATGCCCAGGGCCATGTTCCAGCCCAGGGTGCTCATGGCGTCGGCGATGTAGGTCGTGGAGTCCTGGGTGGGCACGGCGGCCACGCCCTCGCGGTCCAGGGCGGGGCGGAAGTCGGCCAGCACGGCCTGGACCCCGGCCATGATGTCCAGGGCGTTGCCCGCCTCGGTCTTTTTGATTTTGAGGGTCACGGCGTCCTGGCCGTTGACCGAGGAGATGACGCGCGGGTCGCGGTAGCCCAGGCGCGCGTCGCTCATCAGGTCGGCCACGGTGACCGCCGAGCCGTCCTTGTCGCGGCGCACCACCGTGGCGGCCACCTGGTCGCGGGTGCGGAAGCGTTCGTCCACGCGGATCATGAACTCGCCGGATTCGTTGGTGTAGTCTCCGGCGGGCAGGGAGACGTTGGCCGCCTCCAGGGCCCGGGCGGCCTGGTCGAAGGAGACGCCCAGGGCCGCCATGCGCCCCGGGTCGAGCAGCACGTGGAATTCGCGCTGGTATTCGCCCTCGATCTCCACCTCCTGCACCCCCGGAATGTCGGCCAGGGGCACCTTGAGCTCCTCGGCCATGAGGCTCAGGGCGCGGTTGCCGCTCGGCCCCACGAGGTTGACGGCCACCACGGGCAGCCACTCCGAGGTGCGCACGAGGGTGAAGGCGGGCGGGTCCGCGTCGTCGGGCAGTTCGTCGATCATGGACAGCACGCGGAAGCGCAGCTCGTCGTACAGGGTCTGGTAATCGGTGTCGTCGTTGAATTTTACGACCAGTACCGAGAACTGCTGGGAGGACGAGGACTGGATGAACTCGACCTGCTCCAGGTCCTCCAGGGCGTCCTCGATCTTGCGGGTGACCAGGGCCTCCATGTCCTGGGCGCTGGCCCCGGGCCAGAAGCAGGAGACGATGACCTTGCCGAAGTTCACCTGCGGGTAGCGCTCCACGGGCACGCGCATGACCGAGAACGCCCCGGCCACGATGAGCGCCACGAAGACGAGGTTGAACAGGACCGTCTGGGCCAGTGTGAAGCGGACCACCGGGCGCATGGGCTACTCCTGCGCCTGCAGGGCGAAGCGCTGGCCGGGGGCCACCTGGGGCGAAGCCACGCGCAGCAGGTCGCCCTCCGGGCCGCCGTGGTTGCCCAGCAGCACCACCTGGACCTGCGTGCCGTCGTCGCGGCGGACCCAGTGCTGCTCGTAGCGCTCGGTGACGGCGCCGCGCGGCAGCAGCACGCCCCCGGCGGGGTCGGGCACCTCCAGGGTCAGTTCCGCGCGCAGCCCGCCGCGCCCTCCGGGCAGGTCGGCGACGGCCAGATCCACGGCGATCTTGCGGGTTTCTGGGTCGAACCCGGGGTAGACGCGGTGGACCGTGGCCCGCACCGGACCGCCCGCCTCGGGCAGGGCCAGGGTCAATCCGTCCGCTGCGCCCCGCAGGGCCGCGAACTGCTCGGGGCTCAGGGCGAAGGGCACCAGCAGGGTGTTGAAGTCCCCGATCCGGCCAAGGACCTGGCCCTCGGTGACCCACTGCCCGGGCTCCACCTCGCGGGCCGCGACGACCCACCCCGCCGGGGCCGTGACCCGCGTGCGCCGCAGGCGCTCGGCCAGCACGTCGCGGGCCACCTCCAGCGCCGCCAGCTCGTGGCGGCTCTGGCTCAGGGCCTGCTCCAGTTCGTCCAGTCGGGCCTGGGCCGCGTTGCCCTGGCCGACCAGCCGCCGGTAGCGCCCGGCCTCGGTTTCGTCGTAGGCCATGCGCTCGCGCAGCCTGCCGCGCTGCACGGCGTTGTCGCGCAGGTCCAGTTCGATGAAGGTCGGGTCCACCTGGGCGAAGACGCCGTTCGCGCCCACGGGCTGGCCCACGTCGGCCATGACCCGCAGCACCTTGCCCGTGGCCTCGGCCACCAGCGGTATCTCGGCCCGGGCGCGGGTGAAGCCCGACAGGCGGACCTGGACCGTGGCGGGCCGGGCCGTGGCAAGCTCCTGGGCCGGGGCGGGCAGGGGCCGGCCCGCCGCCAGGGCCACGGCAAACAGGGCCGCCAGAAGGCGGAGGCACTGCATCGCGTGCATCGATGTCCTCACGGCTGATGGTTCGGGTGCTGGCGGGCCAGGCTTTCCAGGCCGCCGAGGGAGAAGCGGAAGGCCAGGTCGGCCAGGGCCTCCAGCCGCCCGGGAACGGGCAGGGATTCGGGCGCCAGCCGGGCGATGATCGGGCCGATATTGCAGAAGTGCAGCACCTGGGCCACCACGGCGCCCGAAGCGTAGCGCACCAGATCCGGGGCCGCGCCGGGGCCGAGCAGCTCGGCCACGATGTCCGTCAGCCGCCGGGAATCGGGCAGGATGTACGTGTCGATGATCCTCGCCAGGGCCGGGGAGGGGTGGGCCATTTCCATGATGAAGATGGAGGCCAGGTCCCCGCACTGGTTTCGGTCGTCCACGCAGCCGTAGACCTCGTGGAAGAAGTTGAGGATGAACTCGCGCAGGCGTTCGGCGGCGGGCGCGGCGGCGAGGTCGGGCCGCAGGGCGGCGCGCGTCTCGCGCGGGGCGCGGAAGATATGCTCCAGCACCTGGGCGTAGAGCTGCTCCTTGCCCCCGAAGTGGTAGTTCACCGCGGCCGTGTTGGCGCCCGCGCGCTGGCAGATGGCGCGCACCGTGGCGCCCTGGTAGCCGTGGCGGGCGAACTCGGTGATCGCGGCGTCGAAAAGCCGGGCCGCGGTGGAGCGGCGCCGGGCGGCGGGTTCGGCGCCGGAAGCGGGGCGCGGAGCGGGATGCGGCATGCGCGCAGGCCTCTCAAACATACGGTTGAAACAATGATTCATCCGGGCGACTAAAATAAACGTTTCACCCTGTCAAGCGACAGTACCGTGACACGCCGCCGCGTGCTTGATGAATCCTGCTGTCGTTCAGGGGCGGCGCAGGGCCACGAGGCAGCGCGTTTCGCGCCTGCCGCGCAGGGCGGATTCCGTTTCCGGCTCCAGCCCGGCCGCAGCCAGCAGGCCGCGCAGGGTCAGCACCTCGTGGGGCGCGCACCCCGGCTCCAGTTTGCCCTGGTCCTCGGGCAGGGTCATGCGCATGCCGACCACGAAGCGGCCTGCGGGGCGCAGTACGCGGCGGACCTCGCCCAGGGCCCGGTCCAGGGGCGACCAGAAAGGCAGGGAATTCACGGCCAGCACGGCGTCGAAGTGGCCCTCGGGCCAGGGCAGGGCGTCGGCCGTGCCCTGGCGTAGGTCCGGAGCGGGCGACAGGGCGGCCAGCCGCCGGGTCGCGGCCCGGACCATGAGCGGCGAGGGGTCCAGCCCGGCCAGCGGGCAGCCCGGCGCCTGGCGCCCGAGCATGGCCAGGGCCGTGCCCGGGCCGAAGCCGATCTCCAGGATGCGTTCGCCGTCCTGCGGGGCCAGGGTCGTGATGGCGAAGGCGTTCATCGGGTTGTTTTTGCGGGCCATGAGGGCCCCGGCCAGGCGGCCCAGCAGGCCGGAGGGCCGGGAAAAGGCCAGCCCCAGGGGTTTGTGGTCCGCGCCGAGGTAGTGGGCGAACAGGGGGCGGCCGTCGGCGGTGGCGGCCAGCCCGGGTTGGGTGAGCCCCCGGGGGGCCTGCCTGTCTTCGGTTTCCTTCGTGGGTGTTGGATTTGGCATGGTTCCTCCGTTTATCGTTTTGTGCGAAGTTCGTTTCTTAAGGGCCGGGAAAAAGGCTCAGGCTTCGTCGGCCAGGCGACCGGCGGCACGGCCGAGCAGCGTTGCCAGGGTCCGGCGGTCGGCCTCGTCGTCCAGGGCGGTGAGCATCCTGGTGGCGAGCATCTGGTCCAGGGCCTCGTGGGCGCGCACGATGCGCCGGCCCTTGGCCGTGAGGGCCAGGCCGTAGGAGCGCCTGTCGCGGGCCGAGAGCGTCCGGCGCAGGATGCCGCGCGCCTCCAGGCGGCTGACGGCGCTGGACAGGGTGGATTGGGGGACGCCCAGCGCCGTGCGGATGTCCTTGAGGATCAGGTCCGGATCGCGGCTCACGCGCTGGATGATGCCCATATCGATGAAATTCAGGCCCTTGAGCAATGGGTCCCAACTGTCCAGGCGGTGCAGGCGCAGGCCCAGGATCAGGGCGTGCAGGGCTTCGTTCATGGCCTCCACCAGGGCGGGGTCCGCGCCGTTTCCCTCTTGTGCGGCGGCGTGTTCGGGCAGGGCCCCGCCGGGCATCGCACGTTCATCTCCGACAAACGTTTTGTTCGACATTCGGTGGAAGTAGCCCCGGGAGGAGCGGATGTCAAGGACTCCTCGCCGTCGGCGCGGCGTTGCCGCCCGGCCGTGGAGCACGGCCGGGTCGCTAGCCTCGGCTGCGGATGATGTCCAGGATTTCGTAGCGCGAGGCCTGCCAGGCGGGGTAGGCCCCGGCGGCCAGCCCCAGGGCCACGGAGCCCAGGGGCACGGCGGCGATGAGCAGCGGGTCGAACACGGCGGGGAAGGGGCTCAGGGCGTACAGGGCGCCCAGAAGGACCAGGGCGACGACCACGCCCAGGGCCCCGCCGACCCCCGAGAGCAGGCCGGATTCGAAGAGGAACTGGGCCACGATGTCCCCGCGCCGGGCGCCCACGGCGCGGCGCACGCCGATTTCCAGCCGCCGCGCGCGCACGAGCAGGATCATGATGGACAGGATGCCCAGCCCCCCCACGGCGAAGGACACCGAGGAGCTGATGAGCCCCAGGACGGACACGAGGTCCAGGGCCTGCTGCTGGAGTTCGATGGTGTCGCGGGCGGTGAGCACGAAGAAGTCGTCGGGCTGGCCGGGTTGCAGGCCGTGGCGCTGGCGCAGGATGCCCGTGGCGGAGCTGCGGGCCTGCTCGGGGTCGGCCCCGGGGGCCAGCTCCACGTAGACGCCGGTGATGGCGTCGGTGTTGGCCATGCGGCGCATGTAGGTGGACAGCGGCACGAAGACCTGCTCGTCCTGGTCGGTGCCCACGATGTCGGCGCCCTTGGGCAGGCAGACGCCGACCACGCGCAGCCGGGCGCGGAAGAAATAGACCTCGCGGCCCACGGCGGCGTCGGGCCCGCCGAACAGGCGCTCCGCGATGTTCGAGCCCAGGACGCAGACCATGGCCCGGTCGTGGAGTTCCTGCTGGTTGAAGAAGCGGCCCTGGGCCAGCTCCAGGCTGCGTACGTGGAGGTATTCCGGAGTGGAGCCGACCAGGGTGGAGGGAACCTTGACGCTCCCGGCGCGGATTTCCATGGGCGCCTGGGTGAAGGGCGCGCCGGAGGCGGCGGCGGGCAGGCCCTCGATCACGGCGTAGGCGTCGGCGACCTTGAAGGTGCGGATGTCCCCGGTGGCGCCGGAGCCGCCGGAGCGGCGGAAGCGGATGTTCCCGGCGCGGGCCATGAACAGGTTGGGCCCGAGTTTTTCGGTCTCGATTTCGGCCTTGCGGACCATGGCCTGGGACACGTGCTGCACGCCGGTCAGCGCCAGGGCGCCGAGGAAAACCCCGAGCATGGCCAGTATCGTGCGCAGCTTGTGGGTGGACAGGGATGCCAGGGCGATTCTCAGGCCGAAATTCATGGCGCCTCCATGCCCCAAGGATTACGGCAAAACGGCGCCCGGGGGAAGGCGCGGACGGTCAGGCTTTTCTGGCGGGCCAGAGCTGGGTCAGCAGCATGCCCGCAAGCATCAGGGCGCAGCCCAGGGCCGTGCGCAGGCCCATGGTCTCGCCGAGCACGGCCCAGCCGCACAGGGCGGCGAACACGGCCTCCAGGCTGAGAATCACGGCGGCGTGCGTCGGCGGGGCGTCTTTCTGGGCGACCACCTGCAGGGTGTAGGCCACGCCCACGGGCATGATGCCGCCGTAGACGATGGGGAACCATCCGGCCGAGAGGGTGGCCCAGGAGATTTCCTCGGTCAGCAGGGCGGCGACCCAGTGGATGGCCGAGCAGACGGCGAACTGGCCGAAGGCCAGGCGCACGCAGTCCACCCGGGGCGAAAGCCAGCCCAGCACGTGGACGTGCACCGCCCAGAACACGGCGCAGACCATGACCCACAGATCGCCCGGGGCCAGGGCGAACCCTTCGGTGACGCTCAGGTAGTACAACCCGGCGGCGGCCAGGGCGGCGCCGAGCACCCCGCCCGCGCCCGGGCGCTGGCCCACGGCCATGCCGAAGAAGGGCACCAGGACCACGTACAGCCCGGTGATGAACCCGGCCTTGCCCGCCGTGGTCTGCACCAGGCCGATCTGTTGCAGGGCCACGCCGCAGAAGAGCACGGCCCCGGCGATGAGTGTGCCGCGCAGGGCCAGGGAGCGCCCGGCGGGCGTGGGCGCCGGGCCGCTGAGCCCGCGCCGGGTCAGGAACCAGATGAGCGGCACCAGGGACAGGGCGCCGATGGCGAAGCGCGCGGCGTTGTAGGTCATGGGCCCGACGTAGTCCATGCCCGAGCGCTGGGCCACGAAGCCGGAGCCCCAGACCGCGGCCGTGATGAGCAGGAAGATATTGGCTTTGATGACGCGCGCTTGCATAAGCGCCAGGACGTACCCCAAAGGCCTGGGGCTGGCAACGGGAAAAAGGGGGGCGCGCGGTGCGTCCGCGCCCGGCCCCGGGCCGCTCCGCCGGGCGCGGAGCGCGTCCGGCTAATCCACCACGGCCATGCCGCTGGGGAACAGGCGCACGGAGAACAGGGCGTTGCAGTGGACGCAGACCTCGCCCACGGACGTGCCCGGGGCGACGCGCACCTCCTGTGGGGTTTTGCAGGCCGGGCAGGAGACGACGAGAACGGTTTCCTCCGCCGGATCATCGATGAACAGGATGGTCATGACGGCCCTCCGGGTTCGGGTTGGCGATGCCCGGAAGCTACGCCCGGAGCGTTTCCGGCCCGGGGCGGGCCGGTGACGGCACAGTGAAATCGCGCGGCGGGGCGCAGATTTTCGGCGGGGGCGCCTGGGGCGCCGACGGAGCCGGATATGGCGGAAAGGGCGAAGAACCGGGGCGCCGATGGCACGCCCTCGGGCGCCGCAGCCCGGCCGGGCGGGCGTCGCGGAAAGCGGGCGCGGGGGGGCGGGGCGGGGGATCAGCCGTTCAGGGCGGCGTCGTGGTCCTGGTCCAAGGCGCAGCGCCTGCGCTGCTCCTCCAGGTCGATGTCCCACAAAGCCTGGGTGAACATCATCAGCCAGTCGTAGGGCAGGCTCATGGTGCGCTCGCCGTTGTCCAGGACGCACATGTCGCCCTGGCGGCGGACGATGTAGGCGCTCTTGCGCTTCACGTCGCCGTCGGTGGACACCAGGGCGAAGGCCTGGTGGCCGTCCGCGGTGGAGTAGAGCTCCTGCTTGGTCAGCACGCCGGTGTCCTCCTCGAAAAAGGAGGTCTGGGCGTAGAGGGCGCCTTTGAAGGTGATGGAGCCGCCCTGGCCATTGTCCAGGGTGATGGTCGTGAACGGCATGGTGCTCGCGCGCATCCGCCTTCCTCCTTGGCTTCAGGTCGGCAGCTTGAGCTGCACTGGGCCCGTGTCCTTGGCGTGCTTTTCGTATTCCTTTTCGACCAGGGCGACGAACAGTTCGGTCATGGTCTGGTCGCGCAGGGCGGCCAGCAGGCGCACCTTGCGGTGTACGTCCTGGGGGATGCGCAGGGTAAGCTGCTTCTTGTCCTCGTCGGCCATGATCTTGCCCTTGCCCGCGCCGACCGGAACAGCCGCCGCAGGCCGCGCCGGGAAACGACGGCAGGGCGGGACGCCGCGCGCGGGCCGCATCCGGTGCGTTCCGGCGCATATAGCATGCTTGACAGCATAATGTAAATAGACAGCGAATCTGTCTTCGCTGTCTTGCCAGTTCGGCAGTAAAGACGGCCCCTTGGCCGGGCCCGGGGGGCGGGGTGGGCGGAAGCCCGGGGGCGGTGCATGCCCCCGGGGATTGACGAGCCTCCGGCGGCTCAAGGGCCACGGGCCCTTGAGACTCCCGCATTGGGCGCCCGCCCCGAATGGGAGACCCGAGGGCGACAGCCCTTGGGCCGCCGGAGGCGCATCAACCCGGAGGAGAGGCGCACCGCCCCGGGCTTCCGTTTCCAGGGGGGGCTACAGGGCGAGCTTCTGCATGGCCGTGATTTCCTCCCGCAGTTGCAGGAAGGCCACGTCCATGGGGTCGCGGGGCCGGGGGAGTGGCACGCTGCGGATGGCGGCCAAGCGGCCGGGCAGCTTGCCTTCGAGGATGACGATGCGGTCGGCGAGGAAAACGGCCTCGTCGATGTTGTTGGTGACGAAAACCATGGTCTTCTTGTGCGCCTGCCAGATCCGCTCCGTTTCCTGCTCCATGCTCAGGCGCGTCTGGGCGTCGAGCTGGCCGAAGGGTTCGTCCAGCAGCATGACCTGCGGCTCAAGGGCGTAGGCCCTGGCGATGCCCACGCGCTGCTTCATGCCTCCGGAAAGCTGGTGCGGGTAGTAGTTCTCAAACCCCGACAGGCCGACCATGTCCAGATAGGCGCGGGCCTTTTCCCGCACCTGCCCGCGGTTCGCGCCGGTCTGCCTGCCTTGGATGTCGAGGCCGATCTCCACATTGCCGAGAACCGTCAGCCAGGGGAAGAGCATATAGCTCTGGAACACGAGCCCTTTGTCGTTGCTCGGGCCGGTCACGGGGGTGCCGTGCATGCGTATGCATCCGGATTCGGGCCGTTCCAGCCCGGCCATCAGGCGCAGCAGGGTCGTCTTGCCGCTTTGGCCGGGCCCGAGCACGACCAGCAGTTCCCGCTCGCGCACGCCGAAGGAGAGGCCGTCCAGCACGGGGACGACCTTCCCTTTTTGCAGGTAGCTCTTCGTCACACCGTCACATTCGATATGGGCCGCCGTTTTGTCCATCACGCGCCTTCCTATAGGCCCCTGATATCCTGTCGCCAGACGCACACGCGCCTGAGCAGTGCCTCCACCAGCAGGGAGGAGAAGAATGCGAGCAGGGCGATGACCACCATGCCGCTGATGATCATGCCGGGGTCGGATATTTTCATGCCCTGCATGATGATGAAGCCCAGCCCGGAGCGCGAGCTGACCATCTCGGCGGCGACGACGCTGCCCCAGGCCACGGAGATGGCTATCTGCAGGCCCGCCCCGATGCTCGGCAGGGCAGCCGGAGCGCTGACCAGCCGGATGCGGTCCCAGCGGCTGCCGCCGAGCATCCTGACCACGTCGTACATTTCCTCGTCGATGAGCAGCAGCCCGTTGTAGGAGTTGAGGATGACGGGAATCAGCGAGCCGAGCACGATGATGAATATCTTGGGGGCCTCGCCGATGCCCATCCACAGGATGGCCACGGATATCCAGGCCAGGGGCGGCATGGGCTTGAGCAGGCAGAAGATGGGGTTGAACAGCGCCCGGAACACCGGGCTGTAGGCCATGCCCAGCCCGATGGGGATGCCCAGGGCCACGGCGATGGCGAACCCGGCCAGCACCCGGACCGCGCTGGCCCAGATGTGCCCCGGCAGGGTCAGCCCGGCGAAGTTGGAGGAGGAGAGGTCCGCAAGGCTGGCCACGACCTGGGTGGGAGTGGCCAGCGCGGCCCCGGCCCCGGGGAAGGCGGAACCCGCCCACTGCCAGACGGCGAAAAAGGAGACGAGCGACACCATGTAGAGGGGGTACTCGCTGCTTTTGAAACTGAAGATGCGCCGGGAAGAGCCGAGGGGCTCGTTCATGGGCGAAGGCGCCGCCGCCCGGGGCTTGCACGGGCCGGGGGCCGGGTGTTGTGTCGCGGCCATGCCTATCTCCTCAGCCCGGCCAGCAGCCTGGCTTCTATCCTGTCGATGATCAGGCTGATCAGGGCTCCTGTGAGCCCGACGCTGACCATGCCGACCAGCACCAGATCGGTCCGGCCGAGGAAGCGTCCGGTGGTGATCAGGTAGCCGATGCCCTTGTCGGACGCCAGGAGTTCCGCCGCCACCAGGGTGATCCAGCAATAGACCAGGGCGATCTGCAGGGCCCCGAAGACCATGGGCAGGGCCGAGGGGATGCATATCCTGGTGAATATCTGCCAGTTCGTCGCGCCGTAGGTGCGCGACATGTTGATATAGGTCGGGTTGACCATGGACACCCCGATGTAGGCGTTGATGACGCAGGGCACCACGCCGGACATCCAGATGATGAAGACCTTGCCGCCCAGGCCGATGCCGAACCAGAACACCGTGAGCGGAATCCAGGCTACCGGCGGTATGGGCCGGATCATCTCGAAGAGGGGCCGGAAGAGGCCGCGCACGGTCTTGAACCAGCCCATGGCCAGCCCCAGGGGCAGGCCGACAAGCAGGGCGAGCAGATAGCCAAGGAAGGCTTCCTGCATGCTCACCCAGGCATGCACCACCAGTGTTTCGCCGTCCGGCTTGGGGTTGGTGAGCTTGTCCACGAACAGGGCCGCCACTTCCGAGGGCGGGCTCAGCATGGTGTGGGGAACGCGCCAGTCGTGGACGCCCTCGGGCGCGACGCAAAACTGCCAGAGCAGCACGAAGGCGATCAGGCTGCCCAGGGAGAGCAGCCGGAGGCGGACCCTGTTTCGGCCTGGATGCGGCGTTGTCTTCATCTTTTCCTTCCCCGCCATGCGCGGCGTGGGGCGCCGGTTGCGCGGCGTCCCCTCCCGGTCACCACCAGCGGATGAGTTCCGTGACTTTGCGGCGGATGGCCAGGAATTCCGGAGCAATCACGTTTCGCGGGCGCGGCAGGTCCACCACGATCTCCGAGCGCACCGTGGTGGGCTTGGGCGTCAGAATGATGATTCTGTCGGCGATATACACGGCTTCCTCGATATTGTGGGTCACGAAGAGCACGGTGCTTTTCAGCGTGTCCCACAGGCGGACGAGTTCGTCCTCAAGGTAGAAGCGCAGCTTGATGTCCATCTGCCCGTAGGGTTCGTCCATGAGCAGCAGGTCCGGCTCCACGGCAAAGGCCCGGGCCACGGCGACCCGTTGCATCATGCTGGCCGAAATCTGGTTGGGGTAGAGGTCGCCCATGTCGGCCAGGCCGACCAGGGCCATGATCCTGTCCAGGCGTTCGCGGACGACCCTGGCGCCCAGGCGCTTGATGCGCATGCCGTAGGCGATGTTCTCGCGAACCGTAAGCCAGGGCAGGGCCGTCGGCTCCTGGAAGACGTAGGCCAGGTTGTGTTTCGCGGGGTCGGCGGGTTCTCCGCCGATGGCGATGCTGCCGGAAGACGGGGGCGTGAGCCCGGCGAGGCAGTTGAGAAAGGTCGTTTTCCCGCAGCCGGTGGGGCCCACGAAGGCAAGCAGCTCGCCCTCGGCGATGGAGAAGCTGATGTTGTCGAGAACGGTCAGCTCCCCGAAGGATTTGGTCAGGTTGGCGACCGCAACGCCTTTGGATTCCTGCTGGAGCATACGCGGACCTTGCTGTTCGTCTTTGGAGCACGTGCTTTTTGCCCGCCCGGGCGGATTGGCCGGAGACCCTGGCGGACAGTATGCGCGCTGCATGTCGTTCCGTCAAATGGAACGATATTCTATATTTGCGAAGCATGCCAAAAAACACGAGTTGTGTCAACAGAGTGGGCCGGTCTGTGACCGGGCGTCTCTACAAAATAGAACGACGTTCTTTTTTCTGCAAATTTCTGCCTCGTGGATTTTTTGCTGATTTTATTGTATTTATTTGTCTGTTTGCGGCGGGAAGCTCCCCGCGAGAAGAGGAAAATGCGGCGCGTTGTTTTTTTCGGGCTTGACTTTTCATGCCGCCGGTCGCAGTGTTGCCCTGTCAGTTACGAAACATCGTTCTGACAGATAGAACGAGGCCCGGAGGGGCCGTGCTGCGGGAACTGTATTTCTGTGCTAAAGGCTGGACGGTAGCGCCGATTCCAACAAAATAACGTACCGTTCAAGCAGGAGCAGAGAAGTCATGTCGACAAACATCAAATCTGTGGAAAGAGCCCTGGATATTCTGTTGTATCTCAACAGACACGAGGAGCCTGTGGGCATTTCACAGATCAGCAAGGATCTCGGGATATATAAGAGTACGGTATTCAGGACGTTGCAGACGCTTGAATCCCAGCATTTTGTGGAGCAGGATAAGAGTTCAGGAAAGTACGGTCTTGGCGTAATTTATATATCAATGGCCAACAAGATAAACAAATATGAATTCTATCGTCCGTTTGCCGTCAGGTTGCATGCGGAGTTCAACGAGTCTGTCAATGTTTCCATTCTCGATGTCAGCTCCGTGGATGTGTACCGCAGCGTGATCGTGCTCAAGGAAGACAGCAAAAGTAATATTCTTTCTGTGAGCCCCAAAATAGGTTCGATAATGGATTGCTATTGCTCATCCGTCGGGAAATGCCTGCTGGCTTTTTCTCCGGGCATCTCCGAGCGGACGCTGAAGAATTATAAGTTTATCAAGTATACGGTGAATACGATATCCGATGTCCCGGCGCTGCTTGCTGAAATGAAAAAAGTGCGCGAGCAGGGCTACGCCATGGATAATGAAGAGCAGGAAATCGGCCTGACCTGCGTCGGCGTGCCGATCCTGAACAAAAAGGGCGAAGCGGTCGCGGCCATAAGTGTTTCCGGCCCGACCCAGCGCCTGCGGAATCACGAGATCAAGCTCATCGTACAACAGTTGAAGCAGACCTCGGCGGATATTTCCGGCTTGCTCTAGCCTGCCCCCGCGCGCCCAGGGCGCGCCGACAGGGCGGTGCCGCGCGAGCGAAGGCCGGAAAGAACGCAACGGAGAACGGCATGCGTATTCTGGCTATCAATCCGGGCGGCACGTCCACCAAGATCGCCGCCTTCGACGGCGAGCGGGAACTCTTCAATACCAACGTCCCGCATTCCCAGGAGCTGATCAACAGCTTCCCCTCGGTCGTGGCCCAGAGCCCCATGCGCAAGGCGGCCATCCTGGCCGAACTGCGCGAGCGCGACATGCCCTTGGGCGGCTTTGCCTGTGTGGTGGGCCGGGGGGGGCTTTTGAAGCGTCTGCCCGGCGGCACCTACCGTATCTCCCCTCCGATGCTTGGCGACCTGAAGGTGGCCAAGTTCGGGGAACATCCCTCCAACCTCGGGCCGATCCTGGCGCGCGAGCTGGCTGACGAAGCCGGGGTTCCCGCCTATACCGTGGACCCCGTCTCGGTCGACGAGTTCTGGGATATTGCCAGGATTTCCGGCATTTCCGATCTGGAACGCCCCAGTTGGATGCACGCCCTGAACCAGAAGGCCGTCTGCCGCGAAGTGGCACGGCGGCTCGGCGGCGTCTATGCGGACTACAATTTCATCGTGGCCCACCTGGGCTCGGGCGTTTCCGTCGCCGCGCATACCGGCGCCAGGATGGTGGACGGCTCGGGCGGGCGCAGCAACGGCCCCTTCTCGCCCGAACGCAGCGGCGGCCTGCCCGCCTATCCGCTGGTCAACCTCTGCTACAGCGGCAGGTACACGCACAAGGAAATGGTCGATCGGCTGAGCGTTCGCGGCGGCATGTACGACTACCTCGGCACCAAGGACATGTTGGAGATCGAGGCCCGCTGCGAGGCCGGGGACGAACGCGCGCTCCTGATCATGGACGCCTTCATCTATCAGGTGGCCTGCGAAATCGCGAAATACGGAGCCACGTTGCAGGGCAGGGTCGACCGGATCATCATCACCGGCGGCATTGCCCGCTCCCGGCGCGTTGTCGACGGCGTGATCGGGCACGTGGGTTTCCTCGCGCCCGTCGTCGTGCTGGCCGGGGAGAAGGAGATGGAATCTTTGGCCCTCGGTGCCCTGCGGGTGCTTCGCGGCGACGAGGTCGCCAGGGAATACTGACGCCCGCCCGGCAGGGCAGGCATTGTCGGACGGTGGCCGGACTGATTCCCGCCATGGAGCGGGAGGGCTTGTCGGCACATGGCAGTGGCGTCGGCACGCCACAAAAATAGAACGATGTTCTAAAACAGATGGACTTTCAAAGTTTCTGCGAGGCCGCTCATGATGAAAACGTTTGCCGAACTCCTCCAACGGGTCGCTTCCGGCCCGAGGTTCCGGGTCTGCATCGCCGCGGCGGAAGACCCCGCGATCCTCGCCGCCGCCAGAATGGCCCAGGCCCACGGCTTCATCCACCCGGTGCTGGTGGGCAACGACGGGCGGCTGCGCGAGCTGTGCGCCGAAGTCGGGCTCGGCCGTTACTCCGTGCTGCCCTGCGAGGCCCCGGAGGAGTGCGCGGCGGTCGCGGTCAGGGCCGTGCGTTCCGGCGATGCCGACGTGCTGATGAAGGGCACCATCAATACCTCCACCTACCTGCGGGCCATCCTGAACAAGGAATACGGCCTGCGTAGCGGGGCGCTGCTCAGTGCCCTCGCCGTCTACGAGGTCAGGGAATACCACAAGCTGATCTTCTGCTCGGACAGCGGCATGAACACGGCCCCCGGCCTGGAGCAGAAGGCCGGCATCCTGCACAACGCCCTCCAGGCCATGCAGCGCCTGGGCTTTGCCCGGCCCAAGGTCGCGGCCCTGACCGCCAACGAGATGGTCGACCCCAAAGTTCCCGCCACCGTGGACGCCGAAGCCCTGGCCCGCATGGCGGCGGCCGGGGAAACCCTGCCCTGCATTCTCGAAGGCCCGATAGCCTTCGACGTGGCCTTCGACCGGGCGGCCGCGGAGCACAAGCACATCGCCAGCGAAATCAGCGGGGATGTGGACCTCATCCTGGCGCCCAACATCGAGACGGGCAACGCCCTCGGCAAGTCCTGGCTGACCCTGAACAAGGCCCGGTGGGCCGGGGTCATCCTGGGTACCACGCACCCCGTGGTGCTCGGTTCGCGTTCGGATTCGGCGGAGGTCAAAGTCAATTCCATCGCGCTCGCCTGCCTGCTGGCGCGGGCGGCGGGCTGAGGGCCGCCGCCGGGTGTGCCTCCCACCCGGCGGCTGTGCCCTGCGGCACGGGCCGCCGGGCGGCGCAGGAGGTCGGAGGCCGGGATGGGCCGGTACGCAAATCGTTTTCGGAGAGCCCGGGGATCCTGGCGGCATCATGAACGCCCGCGCGGCGGACGCAGACGGCCTCGCCCGGTCGCATGCGCCAGGCGCGCGGCAGGGGCGTTCTGAATGGAAGGGATCGTGGACGAGGCCCCGTGGGCCCGTTCCCGGGGGGCAGCGGAATGCCCCGCATCCCGGAGGTGTGAGGCGGAAGGACACCGCGCAACGATGGTGCCGCGTTTCCGCCGCGAGGGAAACCCTTAACCAGGCAAGGAGAGGTTTATGTCGCGACAGCGGACGTTCAGCCCCAAGACGTTTCTCACCCTGTTTTTTTGTGGAATGGCCTACGCCATCACCTACGCCGCACCGTTTGTGCAGTACGTGTTCTATGACCCGACCCTGAAAGCCCTGGGCGCGACCAACGCCCAGCTCGGCATCCTGGTCATGATCTTCGGCTGGGGCAACATCGTGGGTGCGCCCATCGGCGGTATCCTCTCGGACAAATTCAACCACAAGACCATGTACATCTGCGGCCTGATGGGCACCTCGCTCCTGTCCATCCTGCTGGCGTACAACCTGAACTACGACTTTGCGCTGTTCGTGTTCGCGGGGTTTGCCGTCACCGGCCTGTTCCTGCTTTTCCCGGCGCATATCAAGGTCGTGCGCCTGCTGACGGACGAGAACAACCAGGGCAAGGTTTTCGGCTTTGCCGAGGCGTTTGCCGGGCTGGGCAGCGTTATCGTCAACACCATCGCCCTGAGCGTCTTCGCCTGGTATGTCGACGAGGTCTTCGGCTTCAAGGCCGTGCTCATCTTCTTCGGCCTGTGCGGCATCGCCTGTAGCGCCGTGCTCTACTTCCTTGTGGACGGCCCGGCCAAGCTCAAGGAAAAGGGCACCATCGACAAGGCCAAGGCCCCCATCACCCTGAGCGATTTCTTTGTCGTGCTGCGCTGCCCGGGCACATGGTTCGCGGGCATCGCGGTCTTTTCCACCTACACCCTGTACTGCTCCATCTCCTACTTCACGCCCTATTTCACCAACGTGCTGGGCGTGTCCGTGGTCTTCTCCGGAGGCCTGGCCATCATCCGCACCTACGGCATCCGTTTCGTGATGTCCCCCGTGGGCGGCGTGCTGGGCGACAAGTTCGGCTCCGTGACCAAGGTGCTCCTGCTTTCCTGGATCGGCGCGGCCGTGGTCGTGACGGCCATCATGTTCCTGCCGCCTGAAACGCCCATCGCCGTCGCCGTCATCCTGATGCTGCTCATGGGCGTGTTCACCTTCACCGCGCGCGGAACCATGTTCGCCGTGCCGTCCGAAGTGCGCATCCCGGTCAAGTATGCGGCCATCACCGCCGGTATCGTCTGTGCCATCGGCTATTCGCCAGACCTCTTCATCTTCATCCTCTTCGGGCACTGGCTCGATACCTACGGCAACGCGGCCTACAACTACATCTTCATCTACGACATCGTCATGTGCGCCCTCGGCGTGGTCAGCGCGCTGCTGACCTTCCGCTACAAGCGCCGCTTTGCCGAGCAGGTGGGTGTGCCCGTGGAGGCCGCCGCCTGAGTTTCCCTTTCCCGTCCGCAGCTCCGAGCGGGTGCGGCGCTGCGGGCGGGAAAACCTTTGCAAACGGCCGTCAGGAACGGCCCACAACCGCCCGCATGGAGTAGAGACAATGGACAGGATCACCGTGACCCAAAGCCGCTGCAAACAGTGTGGCCTCTGCGTGGCCAACTGCAAGCAGGAGGCGCTTTCCTTTTCCGCCGCCTTCACCGAGGCCGGGTACAGGCCGGTGCAGGTGGATGACGCCAAATGCATCAAGTGCGGCATCTGCTACATCGTGTGCCCGGACCGGGTGTTCAGGATCGACGGCGCCGTGGACAAAAAGGCCGCCGGAGCGCAGGCCGCTTCGGCTTGAGCCGCCCCGCCCCGGGAGACGGCGACGCACCGGGGCAGCCCCGGGCGGCGGTTTGCAGCGAACTTCTTGCGGAGCCTTGCGGCATCCCCAAAGGCTCCGGACACAAAGCGTATGTAAGTGAGGCGTATTATGGCTGAAATGATGAAAGGCAATGTCGCCATCGCCGAGGCGGCCGTGCGGGCGGGCGTGCGTTTCTACGCCGGGTACCCGATCACGCCCTCCTCGGAGATCATGGAATACCTGGCCAAGCGACTGCCGGAACTGGGCCGTCAATTTATCCAGTCGGAGAGCGAACTGGCGGCCATCAACATGGTCATGGGCGCCGCCGCCTGCGGGGTGCGCGCGCTCACCGCGTCGTCCGGCCCCGGGATCAGCCTGAAGCAGGAAGGCGTGTCGGTCCTCTCCGATGAGGAACTGACCTGCGTCGTGGTCAACGTCGTACGCTACGGCAACGGCCTCGGCACGTTGTTCTCCTCCCAGTGCGACTACTTCCGGGAAACCCGGGGCGGCGGCAACGGCGACTACCGCTGCATCGTGCTCTGCCCCGCATCCGTCCAGGAAGCCGTGGACCTGATGCGCACCGCCTACGAACTGGCGGAGAAATACCGCGTGGTGACCATCTTCATGACCGAGGGCGCCCTGGGCCAGATGATGGAGCCCTGCGACCTGCCCGATTTCATCGAGCCCCCCAAGCTGCCCTGGGGCTTCGACGGCAAGTACAGCTACAAGAAGATCGGCATCTTCGAGCGCGATTCCATGAAGGAAGCGGTGCTGCTGAACAGGAAGTACGAAACCATCCGGGCCGAGGAGCAGCGCTGGGAGTCGGAAAACGTCGAGGACGCGGACTACGTGTTCGTGGCCTACGGCCTGCCCGGCCGCGCGGTCAAGGGCGTGGCCCGTGAGATGCGTGCCCAGGGCCTCAAGGTGGGCCTGATCCGCCCCATCACGGCCTGGCCGTTCCCGGTCAAGGCGTTCGCCGAAGTGAACCCCGGAGTCAAGGGGTTCATCACCGTGGAAGCCAACGCCACCGGGCAGCTTGTGGACGACGTGGCCCTGGCCGTCAAAACGGTGTTCCGGGACCGCTACATCCCGACGCACGCTCTGCCCTGCGTGTACGGCCTGCCCTCGCGCAAGTTCATCATGGACGGGTTCGGGCAGGTCGTGTCCGGCGCCCGCAAGGAGGTGTACTAATGGCCGTTTCGCGTAGAGTCCCTGCCATTATCGACAGGGAGACCGGATTCTGCCCCGGCTGCGGGCACGGCATCGTCATCCGCCTGATCGCCGAATGCCTGGAGGAACTCGGGCAGGACGACAACATCGTCTTCCCCATCGGCGTGGGCTGTTCGAGCCTGCTCGGCGGCGGCCTCGTCACGGACCGCCTGCACTGCCCGCACGGCAGGGCCTCGGCCGTGGCGACCGGCATGAAGCGCTGCATGCCCGACGTGACCATCGTGGCCTACCAGGGCGATGGCGACGCCTACAGCATCGGTATCGCGGAGACCCTGAACGCCGCCTACCGCAATGAAAACATCACCATGATCGCCATCAACAACACCAACTTCGGCATGACCGGCGGCCAGATGAGCTGGACGACCATGCCCGGCCAGAAGACCACCACCTCCCCCAAGGGGCGCGACTGCTCCGTGACCGGCAATCCGCTACGCTTCCCCGAGCTGGTGGCCAGCCAGTTCGACGTGGCCTACGCGGCGCGCGGCGCGGTCACCAGCCCCAAGCGGATCATGACGGTGAAAAAGTACATCAAAAATGCCCTGGAAGCCCAGGTCAACAAGGAAGGCTACTCCACCGTGGAGGTGCTTTCGCCCTGCCCGACCAACTGGGGGCTGGACGTGCTCGGCGCCATGAAGCGCATCGAGGAGGAAATCATCCCCTACTATCCGCTGGGCGAATTCAAGAAACGGGAGGAACGCTGATGCGCGAGATACTCTTTGCCGGACTGGGGGGCCAGGGCGTGTTGACCTGCGGTCTGATCGTGGCCGAAGTTGCCCTGTTCAACGGGCGCACCGCGACCTGGAGCCCCTCCTACGGCTCGGCCATGCGCGGCGGCTCGGCCAACTGCACCGTGAAGTACAGCGAAGACATGGTCTTCAACCCGTCCCTCGACGAGCCCGACCTGCTGCTTGCGATGAGCGAGTCCGCCCTGACCATGTATGGGGCGCTGGTCAGGAAAAACGGTATCATCCTGGCCAACAGCGACCTGGTCGGCGGCGAGGGGTTTGCGCGTGCGGACGTGTCCATGCACCGGGTGCCCTGTTCCTCGCTGGCCCAGAAGATCGGGCAGCCCAAGGGCGCCAATATCATCATGACCGCGGCCATCCTCAAGCTGCTCAACGACTTCAGTTTCGAGGACGGCATGCGCGGCATGAACAACATGTTCCGCAAGAAGGGCAAGGAGAAATTCGAAAAGGGCAACACCGCGGCGTTCGAGGCGGGGTATAACGCGGTATGACGCCGCGCCGGCCCCGCACAGACGGCTTCCCGTGCGCCCGGGCGGGCCTCGCGCCCGCCCGGGGCACCGCGCGGACCAGAACCCTCAGCCCCCGCCCAGAAGCGACGGAGCATGGTCCCCGAGGAGTATTCCATGGCTGATTTCACCCGGTTCATCCAGGAGGCCAAAAGCGGCCTTTCGGAACGGCAGGTGTATACCGACGAGCTGCTGGTCAAGGCCTATTCGGTCGACGGCAGCCCCTTCGAGCCCATCGCCAGGGTGGTGGTGGACATCTACAACCCCGAGCAGCTCGGCCTGCTGCTGGACATTGCGCGCAAGACCGGCGTCAGCCTGACCTATCGCGGCTCCGGCACCGGCGTCAGCGGGCAGACCATCGCCCGCGACGTGACCGTGCGGCTGCCCGGCCCCTATTGGAAGCGCATCGACGTGCTGGACGACGGCGAACGCGTCCGCGCGCGCTGCGGCGTCATCGGCGCCGAGGTCAACGCCGCCCTGAAGCCGTACGGCCGCTACATGACCGCCGACCCGTCGTCGATCAGCGCGGCCAGCATCGGCGGCATGGCCGCCACCAAGGCCGCCGGGCTCGGCTGCACGGTGGACAAGAACCTTTACAGCATGATGACCGGCCTGCACTTCACCCTGGCCGACGGCACCGACGTGGACACCGAGGACCGGGACAGCGTCGCGCGCTTCCGCAAGAGCCACGCCGCGATGCTGGAAGAGCTCGCGGCGCTCAGGGCGCGCATCATGGGCGACGACACGATGCGCGAGACGATCGTCCGCAAGTTCCGCATCCGCAACACCAACGGCTACAGCCTGAACGCCTTCACCGACTTCGAAGACCCGGTGGACATTCTCGCCCACCTGCTGATCGGCTCCGAGGGCACGCTGGGATTCATCCATTCCATTACCATCCGCACCGAGCGCGTCCGGCCCTACCGTTCGACGGCCCTGGTCGGTTTCTCCTCCCTGGACGACGCCATCCGGGCCGTGCTGCTGCTGGAAAAGCGCTGCTCCATGTATGCGGTGGAGTTCCTGAACCACGTGTCCCTGAACGCCCTGATGCAGTTGCCCGCCTTCCCCGGCTTCCTGCGCGGGCTGGGCAGCGACGCCTGCGCGCTGCTGCTGGAGACCAATGCCGAGACGGAAGAGGCGCTGGCCCGCAACGTGGCCGAGGTGGTCGCCGTCTTCGAGGAGGTCAAACCCGTTTCACCGGTCAATTTCGAAACGGACCCCGCCGTCTGCGAGTCCCTCTGGAACGTGCGCCGGGCGCTCTTCCCCCTGCTGGCGGGCACCCGGCATCCGGAGGAGTTCGCCTATTCGGAAGACTACTGCGTGCCGATCAACAACCTGCCCCAGGCCTGCCGGAGCTTCGTGGAGATCCTGCACAAGTACGGGTTCACGAAGTCCGGCGTGCACGGGCACGCCCTGCACGGCAACATCCACTTCTCCATCCCCCTGCGCATCAACGATCCGGTGGCGATCGGCGATGTGGCCAAGGTGATCGAGGAAGTGGCCGTGGTCGTGGTCGGCCTCGGCGGCGCGCTCAAGGCCGAGCACGGCACGGGCCGGGCCGTGGCGCCCTTCATGCGCCTGGAGTGGGGCGAGGATCTGGTCCGGGTGATGTATGCGCTCAAGGGGATCATCGACCCCCTGAACATCATGAACCCCGACGTGATGCTGAACGAGGACCCGAACTGCCACCTTACGGGCCTGAAATACGCGGTCGCCGTGGATTCCATCGTGGATACCTGCATCGACTGCGGGTTTTGCGAATACGTCTGCCCCTCCGGCGGCGTGGGGTTGTCTTCCCGGCAGCGCATCTACACGCTGCGCACCATCGCGGGCCTGCGCAAGGACGGCAAGAACGCCCTGGCGGACAAGTGGGAGGCGGCCTTCCGACGCATCGGCGTCGACCTGTGCGCGGCCGACGGCCTGTGCGCCACGCGCTGCCCCCTGGGCATCGACATCGCCGGGTTCATGAAGAAACTGCGCGGCCTCGGGCATTCGTCCTTCGCCAAAGGCATGGCCTCGTCCGCGGCCCGGCACTTCGGCCTGCTGGAAGGCGCGGCCTCGGGCATGCTCTCTTTCGGCTCCGGCGCACACAAGCTGCTCGGCCACCACCTGGCCGAGGCGTCCGGCGCCCTGACCAGGGCCGTGACGGGCATGAAGGTGCCGGACCTCAACGCGGTACACCTGACGGGCGGCGCCCCCGCGCCCCGGGGCAGCGTCACGCCCGGCGCCCCGGCGGTGGTCTATTACCCTTCCTGCGCGGTGCGCATGATGGGCTACAAGGATGCGGACGGCGCCCGGGAGGAGTCGCTCATGGATGTCACGGTGCGCCTGCTGAAAAAGGCGGGGTACTCCGTGATCCTTCCGGAGCAGGCCAAGGGCCTGTGCTGCGGCAAGATGTTCGAAACGAAGGGCCTGCACGAGCAGGCCGACGCCAAGCTGAAGGAGCTGGAGACCGTGCTCCTGGCCCTGAGCGGGAACGGGGAAATTCCGGTGCTGTGCGAAACAAGCCCCTGCGTGGCGCGCATGAAAAAGAAAATGGACAAGCGCGTTTGCATCCAGGAGCCCGTGGCCTTCGTGCTGGAGCGGCTGGTGGGCAGGCTGCATTTCGTCAGGAAGGAACGCAAGGTGGCCCTGCATCCGACCTGCTCCATCCGGGAGATGGGCCTGGTGGACAAATTCCGGGAAGTGGCCGAACACTGCGTGACTTCGGTGGTCATTCCGGAGGGCATCTTCTGCTGCGGCTTTTCGGGCGACAAGGGCTTCACGCACCCGGAGCTGAACGCCTTCGCGCTGCGGCACCTGGAGGAGCAGATCAAGGACTGCGAGGAGGGCTACAGCTCCTCGCGCACCTGCGAGGTCGGCCTGACCCTGCACGGCAAGAAACCGTACCGGAACATCCTGTACCTTGTCGACGAGTGTACGCGATAGGGGCGCCGCGCGTATTTTCGGCGGGGCCGTGGGGGCTCCTGCGCGGTTGATGGTGTTGACGACTCTGGGAGGAGCCTTGCTCCCGTTTCCGGCATGTGAGGGCCGCCCGGGTCCGGCAGACGTGCATGGGGCCGTTTGCCGGGGCCGGGGGCCGGGGGCGGGATGCTCCCGGCGGAGTACGGGGCGGGGCCCCGCAAGAGCACAGGGTCGCCGTCAAATTGAGCGAACAAAGGGAGGAAGCCATGAGAAAGCTGCTGATCGCCGTCCTGGCGGGCCTTGTTCTGTGCTGCGCCGTTCCGGTTGTCGCCGCCGACAAGCCGGTCAGGATAGATACCTGCTGGATTGACGAATCGCCGGGCTTCAACATCTGGTATGCCAAAAAGATGGGCTGGGACAAGGAGGAGGGCCTGGACATCGTCATGCACCTGTTCAACAGCGGCCCGGCCCAAATGGAGGCCCTGCCCGCCAAGCAATGGGTGCTCGGCTCCACCGGGGCCGGGGGCCAGCTCACGGGGGTCATCCGCTACAACGTCTACTCCGTTGCCGCGACCATCAACGAAGGCATCAACCAACTGTACCTGCGGCCCGGCCATCCGGCCACCAAGGTCAAGGGCTGGAACCCCGACTACCCGGAGGTTTACGGCAGCCCGGACACGGTACGGGGCATGAAGATACTCTATACCACCCAGACCACCGTGCATTACCTGATCGGCAAATGGCTTCAGGTGCTGGGGCTGACCTTCGACGACGTGACCATGGTCAACATGGACCAGTCTTCCGCCGTTCCGGCCTTCGAGCGCAACATCGGCGACGCGGTCGGCCTGTGGGCGCCGTTTGTCTTTGCCGCGCAGCGCAACGGCTGGCTTCTTGCCGGAACCGGGGATTCCCTGAAGGTGCCGACCGTCGCCTCCTATGTGGGCGACCGGGAGTGGTGCGACCAGCATCCGGACCTGGTGGCCAAGTTCCTGCGCGTGCATTTCCGGGTCGCCAGGATGATGCGCGAGGAGGGCCTGAGCGACCGCATCGTGGAGTTGCACCGCCAGTACATGAACGAATTCTGCGGCATCCGCATGACCCAGGAGGAATCCAGGGCCGACCTGGAACTGCATCCCCGCTGGACGTATGAAGAGGTTCTGGAGGTCATGGACCAGAGCGCGGGCCTGTCCAAGGCCGAGCGGTGGCAGAAGGAAATCGCGGACTTTTTCGTCGGCATCGGCCGTTTTTCCAAGGAGGAAGTGGCCAGGCTGGACCGCCGCGACGTGGTGACGGACAAGTTCCTCAAGCTGGTCGAGCAACCCATTCCCGACTGGAAGTGATTTCGGGAAAACCTCCGGAGGCCTTTGCCGGTTGCCCCGGCGGCCCGCGCTGACGGGCCCTGCCGCGCAATCTCCGTCTCCGAGCGGGCCCCTCGCCCTGCCGTAGTCCGCTCTCCCTACGGCGTGGCGGGGGGCTCGTCTTTTTGCGCGGCCCCCCGGGCGGGATGCCCAGGGGGCGCGCCTTTGGGCCGCCGGAGGCCGATCGGCCCGCAGGCCGCGTGCGCCGCCCCCGGACCTTCCGCTCCCCGGGGGCTTTGCACGGCCGGGGGGCCCGTGCTATGGCGGGATGGGGCCGAACGGGCGGCGGCGCGATGGGTGTGCCGTTGCCGCCGGCCGGGTTGTATCGGGAACCGGGGGAAGCATGAGCCTGTCCGTCGTAATGCGCGCCTGGGCGCTGGGGGTGCTGCTGCTGGCCTGTCTGGCCCAGCCCGGGGCCGCGCAGTCGACCACCAGCGCCTCCGACGAAATCAACCCGCCGCCGCCGGACCCGTATGCGCATCTGCGCGAGTTCCTGATGGGCGACGAACGGGTGCGCGAGTTTCCCCGCGCGGTGGACGCGCCGGAGTTCATCCCGGTGTCCGACGCCGCCCTGTACCTGGAGCGCGAGGCCGGGGTGCTGGTGGAAGAGCCGGTCCGCGAGGGCGGCCCGGTGTTCATCTATCCGCGCGACATCCTGGTTCGCCACGAGGTCCTGAACCTGCAGGACGAGGGCGGCGCGCGGCGCAGCGTGACCTACAGCCCGCTCACGGGCAGCGTGGCCGGGTACATGGGCGCCCTGGGCGCGCGCAGCTTCGCCCTGGGCACCACCGGGCAGTTCCTGAACATGAACCGCGTGCTCTACGACCGGGCGACCAACAGCCTGTGGCCGCAGATCATGGGCGAGTGCATTTCCGGGGCGCTGCGCGGGCAGACGCTGACGCGCTTCCCGCTGCTGTGGACGCGCTGGGGGCTGGCCTCCAAGCGCTGGCCCCAGGCCCGGGTGCTCTCGCGGCACACGGGCTTTCGCGTGCAGTACGACCGCGACCCCTACGGCTCGTACCGCCGCGACGGCACATGGTACACCACGGGCGAGCCGACCCAGCCCCTGAGCCACAAGGACGCGCGGCTGGCGGCCAAGGAGCGCGTGCTCGGGCTGCGGGTTGGCGAGGCGGCCCTGGCCTTTTCCGAGGCCGCCGTGCGCCGGAGCGGGGTGGCCTCGGCCACGGCGGGGCTGATTCCCCTGGCGGCCATCCTCGACCCGGCGCTGGACGCGGTGCGCGTATTCCACGCCGAGGCCGACGGCCGGGCCCTGACCTTCGTGCGCGTGGGCGGCACGCTGCTGGACGAGCAGACCCGCTCGCGCTGGTCCGTGGAGGGCCGGGCGCTGGAGGGCCCCCTGCGGGGGCTGGCCCTGGAGCGGGTGGCGGCCATGGACTGCATGTGGTTCGCCTGGGCGGCGTTCCACCCCGGGACGCTGCTGTGGACCGGGCCGGGCGATCCGCTGGAAGCCCTGCCCGACGGCCCGGCGGACCCCGGGACCAGCGTCCTGCCGACGATGATGCCCAGCACGGCCCCGGAGATGTGACCCGCCGTGAAGGGAATCGCCTGCGCTCCGGCCCGGCTGCGGGCCGTGGTTTTCGATTTCGACGGCACCCTGGCCGAGCCGGTGCTCGACTTCGGGCACATGCGCCGCGAACTGGCCGGAGTGGTGCACCCTTTCGTGCCCGGGGCGCGGCCGTCGCCGCATGTTCCGGTGCTCGAATGGCTCCAGGGGCTGGCCGTCGAGGCCCAGGCCCGCGAGGCCGGGGCGGGCCCGGCGCTGCTGGCGGCGGCCCACGCGCGCATCCAGGCCCTGGAGGTCGAGGCCGCCGGGCGCACGCGGCTGTTCCCCTTTGCCCGCGCGCTGCTGGCCGGGCTGGCCGCGCGCGGAGTGGGCACGGCGGTGGTCACGCGCAATTGCTCCCGCGCGCTGAACATGGTGTTCCCCGACGCCCGCACGGTGGTGGGCGCGGTGCTCACGCGCGACGACGTGGCGCGGGTCAAGCCCGACCCCGGGCACCTGGGCGCGGCCCTGGCGGCCCTGGGCGCGGCGCCCGGGGCGGCGCTCATGGTCGGCGACCATCCCATGGACGTGGAGACGGGCCGTCGCCTGGGCACGCTCACCGCCGGGGTGCTCACCGGAGCCGGAGGCCGGGCGGCGCTGCTGGCCGCGGGGGCGGATTTCGTGCTCGGCGACTGTGCAGGGCTGCCCGGGGTGCTGGCCCTGGCGGGGCTCCTGCCCGCCGGGGAGGGCGCCGGGGCTCCGGCCCGGGGCGCCCCGGGCCCGGGCCGGGTGGACAGCGCGGGGCACCCGGCATAGACTCGCCGGGCGGGCCCCGGCCCGGTGCGGACGGCCCGGCAACCCTCAACCCCACGGCAGGCCATGAAGAAAAAAGCCCTCATTACCGGCATCACCGGGCAGGACGGCGCCTACCTCGCCCAGTTCCTGCTGGAGAAGGGATACGAGGTCCACGGCATCAAGCGCCGTTCGTCGCTCTTCAACACCCAGCGCGTGGATCATCTCTACCAGGACCCCCACGAGACGGGCCGCCGGTTCATCCTGCACTACGGCGACATGACCGACTCGACCAACCTGATCCGCATCGTGCAGACGGTGCAGCCCGACGAGATATACAACCTCGCGGCCCAAAGCCACGTGGCGGTGTCCTTCGAGACGCCGGAATACACGGCGGACACCTGCGCCCTGGGGCCGTTGCGGCTGCTGGAGGCCGTGCGCATCCTGGGCCTGGAGCGCAAGACGCGCCTGTACCAGGCCTCGACCTCCGAGCTGTACGGCAAGGTGGTCGAAACGCCGCAGACCGAGAAGACGCCGTTCTATCCCCGCTCGCCCTACGCGGCGGCCAAGCTCTACGCCTACTGGATTTGCGTGAACTACCGCGAGGCCTACGGCATGTATGCCTGCAACGGCATCCTCTTCAACCACGAGTCGCCCCTGCGCGGCGAGACGTTCGTCACGCGCAAGATCACCCGGGCCCTGGCGCGCATCAGCCTGGGGTTGCAGGACTGCCTCTATCTGGGCAACCTCGACGCCCGGCGCGACTGGGGCCACGCCCGCGACTATGTGGAGATGCAGTGGCTCATGCTCCAGCAGGACGAGCCCGACGACTACGTCATCGCCACCGGGGTGCAGCATTCCGTGGCCGAGTTCGTGGAGTGCGCCGGGCGCGAACTGGGGCTGGACATCCGCTGGCAGGGCCAGGGCCGCGACAAGACCGGAACGGACGCCGCCACCGGGCGCACGGTCGTGCGTGTGGACCCGCGCTATTTCCGGCCCACGGAGGTGGAGACGCTGTTGGGCGACGCCACCAAGGCCCGCGAGAAGCTGGGCTGGACTCCGCGCATCGACTTCGCCGCGATGGTCCGCGAGATGGTCCGCGCCGACCTGGACGAGGCCCGGCGCGACGATCTGTGCCTGCGCGAGGGCTTCCCGGTGTTCAACCACCACGAATAGGGCGGGAGCCCGGGCCCCCTCGGCACGACCTGCCGCCCGGAGCGCTTCGGCGCTTCGGGCGGCGTTGTTTTGGGGCGCCGCCAGTGGGGTCAGGCCGGGGTCAGGACGTAGAGGCCCACGGCGCCAAGCAGGAAGGAGTCGGCAAGGGTGCAGGCCAGCCCGGTTTCGCGGGCCAGGGGCCGCAGGCCGCCGCCAGTCAGCCAGTGGCGATAGTGGTCGTGGTGTTCGGCCCCGGCGGCGCGTTCGATGGCGCCCACGGCCAGGTGCCCCAGGCGCCCGGCCGCCCCGCGCGGGGGGCGGTAGTCGAGCACGAGCACGGCCCCGCCCGGGGCCAGCAGGCGCCGGGCTTCGGCCAGCAGGCCCAGGCCCGTGGCCCGTGGCCGCTCGTGCAGGGCGAAGCCGATGCTGCACAGGTCGAAGGCGGCGTCGGGCCAGGGGGTGGCCGTGGCGTCGCCCGCCACCAGTTCGACCCCCGGCGGGCACTGGCGCCGGGCCCGGGTCAGCATGGCCGGGGAGCGGTCCACCCCCGCCGCGCGCAGCCCGGCGGCGTGCAGCAGCATGAGCTGGCGGCCCGTGCCGCAGCACAGGTCGGCCGCGCTGGCGGCGCCGCGTTCCACGGCCCGGCGGGTCAGGCGGCGGCGCAGGGGCGCCAGGAGCGGGCCGGTCAGCGGATCGTAGAGCCGGGCGACGGCGGCGTAGTCGTCGGAGGCGGCGGGGCCGCCGGAAGGGTGGGGCGATGTGGGCATGGGTGCTCCTGGCCGCGCGGGGCGCGGGGTTCCCTTCAGGATAGGCCCTGTGCGCGGCCCTGGCAATGCGCCGGTGGGTTCCGCGCGGAATGCGGCCCCGGCCTGGAACTTTTGCGCATGCAATTCTCAGGGAAACCGTGGGGTTCCCGCTGTTGCCTCGGGCCGGAAAGTACCGTAGTGTGCGCCCCTGTGGGGGGCGTTGTACACAGTGGGGGTCGCCGCCCGCACATCCCTTTCCGAAACAACCAGAGAGTGCCAAGCGGAGGTAGCCCATGGAACGCGGCAAGATCGGCGCGCGCATCAAGACGTGGCGCGAGCGGAAAAATCTGACCGTCGAGCAGCTCGCCGAGAAGACCGGCCTGGACCCCAAGTTCATCGAGGCCATGGAAGAGGGCGCGGCGGCTCCGGCCCTGGGGCCGATGGTCAAGCTGGCCCGCGCCCTGGGCACGCGCCTGGGCACCTTCACCGACGACGAACTGTCCGACGACCCGTGCATCACCCGCGCCGCGACGCGCACTCCCGACAGCGCCGTGCAGGCCAGCGGCGGCAAGAACCTGGCCATGACCTACCACCACCTCGGTCACGGCAAGGCCGACCGGCACATGGAGCCCTTCTTCATCCGCCTGGACCCCGAGGACGGCGAACCCGCCCTGTCCTCCCACGAGGGCGAGGAGTTCGTGGTCGTGGTGTCCGGCCAGGTGGTGCTGCGCTACGGGCAGGAGGTGCACACCCTGTCCGCCGGCGACAGCATGTACTACAACTCCGTGGTGCCGCATCATGTCGGCGCCGGGGGGAATCAGGCCGCCGAAATCTACGCCGTGATCCACGTGCCCTTCTAGCGGGAGGCCCTTATGACCGACAGACCCGCAGTTCTCGACGTGACCCTGGGCCAGATCCTGGACGAAACCGTGGCCAACTGGCCGCACCGCGACGCGGTGGTCTACGTGGACCGCGACTTCCGCCTGACGTGGAGCGAGTTCGGCGACCTGGTGGACCGCTTCGCCAAGGGCCTCATGGCCCTGGGCGTCGAGCGCGGCGAAAAGGTCGCCGTATGGTCCACCAACGTGCCCTACTGGGTGGCCCTGCAATTCGCCACGGCCAAGATCGGCGCCGTGCTGCTCACCGTGAACACCAGCTACAAGAGCCACGAGCTGGAATACCTGCTGCGCCAGTCCGAGTGCGAGAACATCTTCGTCATGGACGGGTTCTACGACACGGACTACGTGCTGACGCTCTACGAACTGGTGCCGGAGCTGAAGACCCAGCCGCGCGGCGAGCTGGCGTCCGAGCGCTTCCCGCACCTGCGGCGCGTGGCCTTCCTGGGGCCGCAGAAGCACCGGGGCATGTACTCCGTGCCCGAGATCCTGGCCCTGGGCAAGACCGTGACCGCAGGCGACTACGCCGCGCGCCAGGCCGGCCTGCACCCCGACGACGTGGTCAACATGCAGTATACCTCGGGCACCACGGGCTTCCCCAAGGGCGTGATGCTGACCCACAAGTCCATCGGCAACAACGGCTTCTGGATCGGCGAGAACCAGGGCTTCACCGAGCGCGACCGGGTCTGCCTGCCGGTTCCGCTGTTCCACTGCTTCGGCTGCGTGCTGGGCGTGCTGGCCTGCGTGAGCCACGGCTCGGCCATGATCATCCTGGAAAAGTTCGACCCGGTGATGGTCATGCAGAGCGTGGAGCGCGAGCGCTGCACGGCCCTGTACGGCGTGCCGACCATGTTCATCGCCGTGCTCCAGCACGACCTGTTCACGCGCTTCGACTTCTCCAGCCTGCGCACGGGCATCATGGCCGGGTCGCCCTGCCCGGTGGCCGTCATGCGCCAGGTCATGGACAAGATGTACATGAAGGACATCACCATCTGCTACGGGCTGACCGAGTCCAGCCCGGTGATGACCCAGACGCGCATGGACGACGACATCACCCGCCGTACGGCCTCCGTGGGCCGGGCCATGCCCGCCGTGGAAGTGCTGGTCAAGGACCCCGAGACCAACCGGGAGAGCCCGCGCGGCACCCAGGGCGAGGTCTGCTGCCGGGGCTACCTGGTCATGAAGGGCTACTACAACAACCCCGAGGCCACGGCCCAGGCCATCGACGCCGACGGCTGGCTGCATTCCGGCGACCTCGGCGTCATGGACGAGGACGGCTACGTGTCCATCACCGGGCGTCTGAAGGACATGATCATCCGCGGCGGCGAGAACATCTACCCCCGCGAGATCGAAGAGTTCCTTTACCACATGGACGGCGTGAAGGACATCCAGGTGGCGGGCGTGCCCAGCCGCAAATACGGCGAGGAGGTCGGAGCCTTCGTGGTGCTCAAGGAGGGCGCGAGCCTGACCCCCGAGGACGTGCAGGACTACTGCCGGGGCAAGATCGCCTTCCACAAGATCCCGCGCTACGTGACCTTCGTGGACACCTATCCCATGACCGCCAGCGGCAAAATCCAGAAATACAAGCTGCGCGAGATGGCCGCCGGGCTGTGGCCCGACGCCTAGGCGCCGCAACGGGGCCGGGCGGCGACCGCCCGGCCCAAGCCAGGAGAAGACATTTATGGAAAAGGCCTACAAGGAGATCGCCCCCCGGCTGGCCGGACTGCGCGACGCCCTCGGGCTCTCGGTGGACCAGATGGCCGCCCGCCTGGGCGTGGAGCCCGAAAAGGTGGCCGCCTACGAGTCCGGCGCCGTGGAGATTCCCGTCAGTTACCTGTTCACCGTGGCCCAGGAGTGCGGCATCGACCTGACGGTGCTGGTTTCCGGCGGCGAGGCCCACCTGCGCCAGTATTCCCTGGTGCGCCAGGGCGAGGGCCTGTCCGTGGAGCGTCGCAAGGACTACGACTACAAGAGCCTGGCCTACCGCTTCACCGGGCGGCGCATGGAGCCCTTCCTGATCCGCGTGCCGCCCAAGGCGCCGGAGCAGGTCAACACCGCCACTCACGCCGGGCAGGAATTCATCTACATGCTCGAAGGCCGCCTGGAGATCACCCTGGCCGGGCGCCCCGAGGTGCTGGAGCCCGGCGACAGCCTCTATTTCAACTCCGAAACCCCGCACGGCCTGCGCGCCCTGGGCGAGTCCGACGCCCTGTTCCTCGACGTGATTCTCTAGGCGTCCGGCATCCGCCCCACCGGACGCCCGCCCCGGGCACGGCCCCACGGCATCCCAACGCGCACCCAGCAGACCGAGCGAGGCAGACCATGCAGAAAATCACTCCCGCAAGCTACGAGCAATTCCTCAAGGAATTCGCCCTGGACATCCCCGAGAAATACAATTTCGCCTACGACTTCCTGGACGCAGTGGCCGCCGCCGACCCCGGGCGCAAGGCCCTCGTCCACGTGGCGCCCGACGGCTACCGCCGTGAATACACCTTCGGCTGGCTGGCCGAGGCCTCGGCCCGGCTGGCCGGAGCCCTGGCCGCGCGCGGCGTGGCCAAGGGCGACCGGCTGATGCTCATCCTCTACCGGCGCGTCGAGTTCTGGGTGGCCATGCTGGCCCTGCACCGCCTGGGCGCCGTGGCCGTGCCCTCGCCGAACCTGCTCACGGTCAAGGACATCGTCTACCGCGTCCAGGCCGGGAACATCGTCGGCGTCATCGCCGAGGACTCGGTGGTCGCCACGGTGGACGCCGCCCGGGCCCAGTGCCCGGGGCTGCGGACCCTGGTCCAGTGCGGCCCCGGCATGCTGCCCGAGGGCTGGGCGCACTATGAGCACATCTGCGCCGGGGCGGCCCCGGCCTTCCCCCGGCCCGCCGACGCCGCAGGGGGCGCCGACCCGCTGCTGATCTTCTTCTCCTCGGGCACCACGGGCCAGCCCAAGATGGTGTTGCATACGCACACCTACCCCATGGGGCACTACGTCACCGGCGCCCACTGGCACGACCTGCGCCCCGGCGACCTGCATCTGACCGTGGCCGACACGGGCTGGGGCAAGGCCGTGTGGGGCAAGATGTACGGCCAGTGGATGGCCGGGGCCACGGTGTTCGTCTACGACTTCCGGGGCAAGTTCCACCCCGGGGAGCTTCTGGCCGTCATGGCCCGCGAGGGCGTGACCACCTTCTGCGCCCCGCCCACGGTCTACCGCTTCCTGGTCCGCGAGGACCTCTCGAAGTTCGACCTCTCGCGCCTGCGCCACTGCACCACCGCGGGTGAACTGCTCAACACCAGCGTGTTCGAGGACTGGAAGCGCCTGACCGGCCTGCCCATCTACGAGGGCTACGGCCAGACCGAGACCACCTTGCAGATCGCCACCTTCCCGTTCATGGCGCCCAAGCCCGGGTCCATCGGCAAGCCCGTGCCGGGGTGGGACGTGGTGCTGCTGGACGCGGGCGGCCGACCCTGCGGGGAGGGCGAGGAGGGCGAAATCTGCATCCGCCGGGGCGACGCGCCGATCACCGGTCTGTTCTGCGAATACGTGGACGAGGCGGAGAAAACCGCCCTGGCCATGGCCGACGGCGTCTACCACACCGGCGACAAGGCCTGGCGCGACGAGGACGGCTACTACTGGTTCCTGGGCCGCGTGGACGACCTGATCAAAAGCTCGGGCTACCGCATCGGGCCCTTCGAGGTCGAAAGCGCCCTGGTGTCGCACCCGGCGGTGGTCGAGGCCGCCGTCACCGGCGTGCCCGACGAGGTGCGCGGGCAGGCGGTCAAGGCCACGGTGGTGCTGGCTCCGGGAGCGGAAGGCACCGACGCCCTGCGCCGCGAGTTGCAGGACCACGTGAAGAAGGTCACCGCGCCCTACAAGTATCCCCGGATCATCGAATTCGTGGCCGAGTTGCCCAAGACCATTTCGGGCAAGATCAAACGCGCCGAGATCCGCCAGCGCGACCTGGAAAAAGGCTGCTAGGCCGGGCCTTCCCGGGCCCGGCACCCAGGGCGGCGGAGATGGCTCCGCCGCCTTGCCTTTTGGGACACATTGAGAGATAATTACGAAAATCTCTAGAAAGCTGTGGTCGGGAGGGGGCCCGGGGGCTCCGTCCGTGCCTTGGGAAGGGCGATGCACGACAAGACCAGGGTCCTTGAAGTCCTGCGGCGCAACGAGGCCATCCGCGTCAAGTTCTTCGAGGTCGAAAGCGAAATCCTGACGATCCTCAAGTTCGAGGATCTCTTCGCCCGCCTGGTCTGCCTGATCCGCACCAAATTCGACATCCCCCATGTCTGGATCACCCTGTTCGCCGACGGCGAGCTGGCCGGGCTGCTGGACGGCATGGAGGCCCCGCGGGGGGCGTGTCCCATGGTTCTGGCCGAGCGCGGGGCGGTGCTGCCGCTGCTGGCGGGCCGTGGCGCCCCCGTGCTGGACAACAGCGCCCTGGAGCGCTTCGCCCCGCTCATGCCCGACCCGGCGCCCCGGGGCCTGGGGTCCCTTGCCGTGGCGCCGCTGACCCTGGACGGGCGGCTGGTGGGCACCCTGAACCAGGCCGACACCTCGCCCCGGCGCTTCCGCCCCGACATGGACGCCACCCTGCTGGCCCAGTTGGCGGTGAAGGTCTCGCTGTGCCTGTCCAACGTCACGGCCCACGAAAAGCTGGCCCGGCTGGCCCTGTGCGACCCGCTCACGGGCCTGCTCAACCGCCGGGCCATGGAGGAACGCCTCCAGGCCGAGTTCCTGCGCGCCCAGCGCTACGGGCAGGTGCTCTCCGTGGCTTTCATCGACATGGACGACTTCAAGGGCGTGAACGACACCCTGGGCCACGACGCGGGCGACGCCATGCTGGCCTTCTTCGCCGCCCGCCTGCAGAAGATGGCCCGCAAGATCGATTCCTGCGCGCGTTTCGCGGGCGATGAGTTCGTGGTCATCCTGCCCAGCACCGCCGCCGCCCAGGCCCGGGCCTTCATGGACCGCGTGGAGCAGTTCTTCCACTATTCCCCCGTGCCGGGCATCGACCGGCTGGTGCGCTTCAGCGCCGGGGTGGCCAGCAGCGCCGATCCCCGGGCCACCTCCCCGGCCCTGCTGCTCAAATGCGCCGACGAGGATCTCTTCGCGCGCAAGGCCGCCCGGCCCGGCCTGCGGCGCGCCGCGGGCCGGGCCTGAGCGGGCCCCGCAACCGCGGCACCCCGGGGCATACCCCTCCATCGCGCGGGCTTTTCTCCCGCGCCCCAACCTGCTAGGGTCCGAGGGCGCGCAGTTCCACATTTCCACGCGGCGCCCTGCGCCGGGAGCGATCAATGCAAGAAGCCGTCTTCAGGGGCGTCCTCATCGGCGGGGCGCTGGGCATCATGGCCACCTACGTCCTGGGCATGGAACCGGCCCGGGCCTTCTTCCTCGGCGTGGTCTGCGGGCTGCTGGCCGGGGCCACGCGCTACGCCATCGCCCGGCGGCGCAAGAAGTAGCCCATGGCGCCGGGGCGTCTCTGGGCCAGGCTCGCGCCCTGGCGTTGGCATCTGCTGCTGGCCGTGGGCGTGGTCCTGCTGGTCCACCTGTCGCTGTTTTCGGATTTCATGCCCGCCTACCGGCGGCTCTTCGGCCGCGTGACCCTGGACAACGTGCTGCACGTCGCGGCCTTCGCGGCCCTGGGGCTGGTGGCGCCCCTGGCGCCGCGCAGCCGGGCCCGGGCCCTGGGCGTGCTGTTGGCCCTGCTGCTTCTGGGTTTCGGCCTGGAGCTGGTGCAACTGGCCATCCCCAACCGCCGCTGCCAGCTTTACGACGCCCTGGGCAACGCCCTCGGTCTGGCCGTGGGCGGGGCCGCCGGGTTCGCCCTGCGCGCCTGGCTGCGCCGTTCGCGCGGAGGGAAGCCTGGGGACGGTGCGTGCGACCTGAGTGCTGATGAGCCTCCGGCGGCTTAAGGGCTGTCGCCCTTAAGGATCCCATCCAATGCGGGATTCTCAAGGGGCGTGCCCCTTGAGCCGCCGGAGGCCGATCAATCCCCGGAAGTACGCACCGTCCCCAGACTTCCCCGTTACGGCAGCGGCGTCTTGACATCGCCCCGGGAAAGCCTATCTTGGAATCACAAAGAGGGCCATGACGAGGCCAGCGCGGCCTTGATGGCATAAGGGCGAGAACCCCTGCAGGAGGGACGCCGAAATAAACCCCACCCCCCATACGCGGCGCGCCGGAGCGCCCCTGGGACCCCTCCCCGCAAGCTGGCCCGCGGAATCCTGACTCCAGGCCACCCGTACGACCCGGAAAATGCGGAATCCAGGACGGGTCCCTTCTTTTGAGCCCATCCCGGATTGCCTTTCGGTCCGGTCGCCATGGCGACCAGCCTTGCCCGCCCCCAGGCGGGTTTTTTTGCGCCTGATGTCCGTTGAAAAGATCGACGGTCGCTGGCCGTTCAAAACCGGCGGGCTGCCGGGCTCAGGCCCCGGCCTCGGCCTGGGCCGCGCCGTGCTGGAAGAACGCGTTGGCCCACAGCACGGACTTGTAATAGGACACCGCCACCACCAGCCGGTTCAGGGCCAGTTCGTCGGTCAGGGTGTCGAGCTGTTCCCAGTGCCCGTTCTCGTGGGCGCGCACCAGGTCCAGCCATTTGCCGTGGTAGCCGGGGCGGTCCAGCAGGGCGTCCTTGAGGGCCCCGTCCAGGGGCAGGTTGTCCACGATGTCGGCCATGGGCGTGTCGAGCATGGGTTCCAGCAGCGAGAACAGGCCGAGCAGGAACATGCTGTCGGGTTGGGCCTCGGCGAACTCGTGGCTGCGGGCGATGAGCTCCAGGAACTTGGCCCGCTGCACCGCCGAGAAGAAGAGCTCCGAAGGTTTGCCCGCGGGCATCACGTCGGACAGGATGACCACCCGCAGCCAGCTTTGCAACTGCTTCCAGCCCAGCAGCACGATGGCCTGGCGGATGGAGCGGATGGGTTGGGAGAAGGCGAAGGCCGCCGAGTTCAGGTAGAACAGCAGGCGGTAGCTGATGGAAACGTCGGTCTGGATGTCGCGCGCCAGGACTTCGAAGTCCGGGTCTTTGACCTCCACGGCCTTGAGCAGGGCGAAGCGCGACTGCTGGTGCGAGGTCAGCTTGCGCCCGGCCACCAGTTCCGGGCGTTTGAAGAAGAAGCCCTGGAACAGCGTGAAGCCGAGGTGCCGGGCCTGGGCGTAGGCCTCCATGGTTTCGACCTTCTTGGCCAGGGCCGTGGCCCCGATGGCCCGGACGCGCTCCAGCAGGGCCGCGACCTCCCTGGGCGGATGGGCCAGCACGTCGATGATGAACAGTTCGGCCGTGCCCAGGCGCGCGGCGCAATCCGCACGGCCCGCGAAATCGTCCACCGCCACGGAGTAGCCGTCGTGGCCCAGGGTTTCCAGGGCCCGCAGCACCCCGTCGTCCAGCAGCGCCTCCTCGGGCACCTGGACGACCGTCTGCCCCGGGGGCAGGGCGTAGGGCACCGCGTCGAGGATGGAGCGCTGGCCGAAATTGATGAGGACCTTGGCGTTGCCGCCGAAGAAATCCTCGGGCCCGAAAGTCGATTCCGCCGCCACGCTGATGGTCGCCTGGTCGCAATCGGCAATCATGGCCCGGTCGGCCTCGGGGCCGCGGCGGAACAGCAGTTCGTAGCCCCAGACCTTGCCGTGCACGTCGAACACGGGTTGGCGGGCCAGGAAGGTCGGCAGGAAGCAACTGGCGGCGGGAGCCGTTTCGTCGGTCATCGGGGCCTCGGGAGCACGGGGTCAAACGTTGCGGGTGCCATAGGTGTTTCTGAAATATAGCCGCAGCGCGCGCCGAGGGCAAGGCCGGTCCTGCCCGCCGGGGCTGCTCCGTGCCTCGCGCCTAGCCGCGCAGCCGGGGGTCGAACAGGTCGCGCAGGGCTTCGCCCAGCAGGTTGTAGCCCAGCACGGTGACCAGGATGGCCAGCCCCGGGAAGAACGAGAGCCACGGCGCCACGGTCAGCACGTCCTTGCCTTCCATGAGCACGTTGCCCCAGCTCGGCATGGGCGGCTGGACCCCCAGGCCCAGGAACGACAGCGACGACTCCACCAGGATGGCCCCGGCCACGCCCAGCGTGGCCGACACCAGCACCGGCGCCAGGGCGTTGGGCAGGATGTGCAGGAACAGGATGCGCAGCGGCCCGGCCCCGGCCACCCGCGCGGCCAGCACGAAATCGCGCCCGCGCAGGGCCAGCGTCTCGGCGCGCACCAGCCGGGCCACGCCCATCCACGAGGTGAGCCCGATGACGACCATGATGTTGGTCAGCGACGGCTCCAGGAAGGCGATGACCGCCAGGATGAGGAAGAAGGACGGGAAGCAGAGCATCACGTCCACCCCGCGCATGATGGCTTCGTCCACCAGCCCGCCGAAATAGCCCGCCGCCAGCCCCAGGGCCAGCCCGATGGCCACCGACAGGCCCACGGCCACGAAGCCGACCCACAGCGACACCCGCCCGCCCCACAGCAGCCGCGAGAGCACGTCGCGCCCCAGGGCGTCCGTGCCCAGGGGGTGCAGGGCGCCCGGGGCCTGGAGGATGGCGTCCACGTTCAGCGCCGTTGGGTCCGCCGGGGCCAGCCACGGCGCGCACAGCGCCGCGAGGCTCATGACCAGCACGATGCCCCCGCCCACGGCCAGCATGCCGTAACGCCCCAGCCAGCGCCGTAGCAGCCGCCCGGGGGACAGGCGCGCCAGCGCCGGGCGCGCCGCCTCCGCGCGGGGCTCCGTGGCCGCGCGTGCGGTCATTGCCCGGCCCCGCGCGCCGCGCGAATGCGCGGGTCGGCCAGCCCGTAGGCCACGTCGGCCAGCAGGTTGCCCGCCAGGGTCAGCAGCGCCCCGAGCACGAGGTTGCCCATGATGAGCGGATAATCCCGGGCCATGACGCCCTGGTAGAACAGTTGGCCCAGCCCCGGCAGGGCGAAGATGGATTCGATGATGACGCTGCCGCCGATGAGCCCCGGCACGGACAGGCCGAGGATGGTGATCGTCGGCAGCAGCGCGTTGCGCAGGGCGTGCTTGAAGATCACCGTGCTCAGGGGCAGGCCCTTGGCCCGCGCGGTGAGGATGTAGTCCTGGCGCAGGACCTCCAGCATGCTTGAGCGCATGAAGCGCGACATGCCCGCCAGGCTGCCGAAGGTGTACACGAACAGCGGCAGGGTCAGGTGCCGGGCGAGGTCGACCATGCGCTCCCAGAAGCCCATCTGCTCGAAGCCGTAGGACGTGAGCCCCGAGATGGGCAGCAGCGGCCAGTGGATGCACAGGGCGTACATGAGCAGCAGCGCCAGCCAGAAGCCGGGCATGGCGAAGCCGATGAAGACCAGGACCGTGGCCGCGCGGTCGAAGGCCCGGCCCTGCCACCAGGCCGAGGCGATGCCGATGGGCACGGCGATTATCAGCGTCAGCACCAGGGAGGCCACGTTCATGCCGAAGGTCAGCGGCAGGCGCTCCACGATCTTGTCCCACACCGGGCGATGGTCGCTGCTCATGGAGCGGCCGAAATCCAGGCGCACCAGCCGCGAGAGCCAATCCACGTATTGCTCGTGCAGCGGGCGGTCCAGCCCGTAGAACGCCTCCAGGCGCGCCCGGGCCTCGGCCGTGGCCTCGGGGTTCAGGGTCGTCTGCATGTCCGTGGGCGAGCCCGGGGCCAGGTGGATCACCGCGAAGCTGATGACCGTGATGCCCAAAAAGACCACCACGATCCACAACAGCTTGGCCGCAAGGCGCTTGGCGAGTTCCGACATGCAGCCGTTGTAGGGGACTTCGGCCCCAAGCGCAACGGGGCCGGGGCCCGGGCGGCCGGGCGGGAGCAGGCAGGCGGCGGGGGAAGACGGGCAGGACGGTGGCGCGGGAAGGGGCGGGACGGGCGGCTCCACGGGCGGGGTCCCGGACCCTGCGGTGTGGCCCTTTACGCGACTCTTCCGGTTCCCGCCCCCCAGGAAATGTTTCCGGGGGGCGGGAAGGGCGGCGTTACTGGGCGACCTGCGTGGCCTGGACGGATGGGGCGGCCTGGACGGCCTGAACGGACGGGGCGGCCAGGGGCTGAGTGGAGGCCACGGCGGCGTTGTTGCGGCGGTCCTCCACGGCGGCGATCTCGGCGTGGCGTTTTTCCTGCGCCTCCCCGGCCTTTTTGGCGCAGTCGGAGCTGGACGGCCCGGCGGTCATGGTCCCGCTGTCCTTGTTTTTGCAGCGGGCCTCGATCCTGGCGACGAGGTCGTCCCACTTGGCGTTTATGCTCTCGACCCGTTTGTCGTAGTATTCGTCGCGCTCGGCGGCGGTGTCGAAGCTCTTGGGGTCGAGGACCATGGAGAACTTGGGCGGGAACTTCTGCCCGGCGCCCCGGGCGATGTCCACCACGCCCCCGATGATCCCGCCGAAGAGGAGGTTGCCGAAAATCCAGCCGTCCATGCTCGTGTCCAGGGTCTGGGCGGTGGTGAAGTAGTCCTCCTTCTTGCAGGATACCGTGACCGGCGCGGCCTCGGAAGGGAGGTGCACGCTGCCCGGCGTCGTGATGACGCGCGAGAAGTCCTGCCCGTGCAACTCGCAGCGGGCGTCCTCGGGGAACGTCTCGATGTAGGTCGTCGATTCGTTGCTGCTGACGATGCTCGCGCAGGACGCGCACAGCAGCGAGAGCACGGACACCACAAGCGTTGGAAAAAGCTTTGCTGTCATGCCTCCCTCCTTCGGGGTGGATGGTGTGGCTCAACCTGTTAAGCTATGCAATAATTCTTGTAAAGGATATTGATAAAACGATAAGCGGGACGTAACAAGGTGCCGGTGCCGGTGCCGGTGCCGGGGGCGCGGGCGATGCGATCCCGCGCGGGGGGCTTCGGAGGGGGAGGCGCGGGCAAAGGGAAGGCCCCGTCCGCGTGGGGTGCGGGCGGGGCCTGGGGAGGAGGTGTCGATCGGCCGGTGCCGGAGGCTAGTCCAGCGACTTGTGGCAGAACCACCAGTCGAAGCCGTCGTATTCGGCGGTGCGCTTCTTGGCGGTCTCGTGGTCCTGCGCCGGGGGCACGATGACGCGGTCGCCGATGAGTTCGTTGTTGGGCCACCCGGCGGGCATGGCCACGCCGTTGGCGTCGGAAACCTGGAGCGCCTTCACGGCGCGCAGGATTTCATCCATGTTCCGCCCGACTTCCTGGGGGTAGTAGAGCATCAGGCGCAGGTTGCCCTTGGGGTCGATGACGAACACGGCGCGCACGGTGTTCGAGCCCTTGCCGGGGTGCAGCATGCCCAGGGACTCGGCCACGTGGCCGCGGTCGTCGGCAACCACGGGGAACTCGATGTCCACGTTCAGGTTGTCCTTGATCCAATCGACCCATTTGATGTGCGAGAAAACCTGATCGATGGACAGGCCGATGAGTTCGCAATTGATCTTGCGGAACTCGTCGAAGCGCTTCTGGAAGGCCACGAATTCGGTGGTGCACACGGGGGTGTAGTCCGCCGGGTGGCTGAAGAGCACGACCCACTTGCCGCGGTAGTCGTCGGGCAGTTTCTTCATGCCGTGGGTGGTTTTCACTTCCATGGACGGGAACGCGTCGCCGAGCAGGGGCAGGGCCAGGGGAGTCGTCATGATGGTATCCTCCGAGGGTTGGGTGTGATGTTTGGATATGGTTCGTTGCTGTGTGTCTCTGTTAGGAATGATTCCTAGTATCAATTTACGATGGGGTCAAGGGGATTTTTAAAAAAATATGACCACTCGGCGGATTTATGCCTACCTCTCTGCAATTCAAAGTTTTTTAAAATACCCGGGCCGGATTCCCTGAGGGAATCCGGCCCGGGGTCGTTTTGGGGTTTGCCGGTGGGGTCTTCGTCTTCCGTCCAGCCGCCCGCCCCGGAGTTCCGGGGCCGGGGCGGGGCGGCGTGCGGGCCGGGGGCGGCCCCCGCCGCGCGCGGCGCGATGCCCTGGCCGCCTACAGGCGCTTGATCTCGGCGTACCAGCCGCTGGCCTGCTCCATGAGCTTGTTCATGCGGGCCACCAGGGCGTGGGGGTCGGCGAGGTAGCCGTCCAGAAGCAGGGCGGATTCGTAAAGCTGCTCCACGCTGGTGCGGAAGAAGGCGTCGGCCCCGTCGTGCCTGTGGATGCGCAGCAGGTTGCGGACCAGGGGGTGGTCGCGGTTCAGTTCCATGACCTTGACGGGCGGGGTCGTGTCCTTGGTCATGATGCGCAGGTATTTTTCCATCTGGGAGGACATGGCGCCGTCGGGGCTGACGAGGCAGGCCGGGCTGTCCTTGAGGCGGCGCGAGGCGCGCACGTCCTGAACGCGCTCGCCCAGGGCCTCCCTGGCGGCCTTGAGCATGGCCTCGAAGGCCTCGGGATCGGCGGGTTCGGCCTCGGGGCCGTCCTTGGCGGCGTCGGCGTCCTGGGCGGGGAAGCGCTCCAGGTCGGCTGGGTCGGCCTTTTCGGCGGCGGTGAGCGCCATGCCGTCGAAGGTGCCCAGGGAGTCGAGGATGAACTCGTCGGCGGGCTCGAAGCAGTAAAGCACCTCGATGCCGCGCTGGGCGAAGATCTCCAGGTGCGGGTTGAGGCGCACGGCCTCGCGGCTGGGGCCGGAGATGTAGTAGATGGCGGTCTGGCCGTCCTTGGCGCGGGCCTTGTAGTCGGCCAGGGAGGTCAGGCCGTCGGCGTCGTCGTGGGTGGAGGCGTTGAAGCGCAGCAGGGCCGCGTACTGCTCGCGGTTGGGGTAGTCGGAATAGCCGAGCTTGAAGACCTTGCCGTGGTGGCGCCAGAAGGTGGCGTAGCGCTCCTGGTCTTCGGCGAGCTTGGCGAGCATGGCCAGGGCCTGCTTGGTCAGCGTCTGGCGGATCTTGCCCACCAGGAGGTTTTCCTGAAGGGTTTCGCGCGAGAGGTTCAGGGGCAGGTCTTCGGTGTCCACCAGGCCGCGCAGGAAGCCGAGGTATTGGGGGATAAGCTCCTTGTGGCGGCGCTCGATGAGCACGCGGCGGACGTAGAGGTCCAGGCCGTAGTTGTCGGGGTCTTCAAAGAAAGAGCCCGAGGGCGCGTCGGGGATGAACAGCAGCCCGGTGAACTGCACCGGGGCGTCCACGGCGACGTGCAGATGCTCCAGGGGCGGCTTGGAGTCGTAGGTCAGGAAGGAGTAGAACTCGTCGTACTGCTCTTTCTTGATCTGGAACTTGGGCTCGCGCCACAGGGCCGGGGTGGTGTTCACGCGCTCGCCCGCCAGCAGGATGGGGAAGCCGATGAAGTTGGAATGGGCGCGGATGATCTGGCGCAGGCGCTCGGGGTCGGCGAAGTCGGCGGCGTCTTCCTTGAGCTGGATTTCGATGCTCGTGCCGCGCGGGGCGTCGGTGTCCAGGTCCTCTATGGTATAGTTGCCGGTGCCGGAGCTGACCCAGCGCACGGGGGCGGCGGCGGGGTCGGCGCCGCGGGTGGTGATGCGCACCTCGTCGGCGACCATGAACACGGAGTAGAAGCCCACGCCGAAGCGGCCGATGATGGAATCGGCCCCGGCGCCGCCCTGCTCGGCGGCGCGGCGCATGAATTCGGCGGACCCGGAGTGGGCGATGGTGCCGATGTTGTCCACCAGCTCCTCGCGGTTCATGCCGATGCCGGTGTCGGCGATGGTCAGGGTCCGGGCGTCCTTGTCGGGGCTGATGCGGATTTCCAGGGGCGCGTCGGGGTCGGCCAGGGCGGCGCCGCTGGATTGCAGGAAGCGCAGCTTGTCCAGGGCGTCGGAAGCGTTGGACACCAGCTCGCGCAGGAAGATTTCGCGGTTGGTGTAAATGGAGTTGGTGATGATCTCCAGCAGTTGGGAGATCTCCGCCTTGAATTGGCGGGTGCTCTTTTTCGTGGCCATTGCGTGTTCCTCCCTGAGTGATATTGCAGCAGAGATAGGGCCTTGGCGCGCCCAGTCAAGGGGGCGCCCGGGCCGGGAGCGCAGGGACCGGGGCCGCCGGGCCGCCGGGTGCGGGCGCGGGCGGCCCTTGCCCTTGGCCGGGGGCTCGGATACTGTGCGGACCGGGTGAACCATGCTGGAATTTCTGCGCATACATAACCTCGCGCTCATCGAGGACCTGGAGCTGGAATTCGCCGCCGGGCTGAACGTGCTTACGGGCGAGACCGGCGCGGGCAAAAGTTTCGTCATGCGGGCGCTGGGCTTTCTGCTGGGCGACCGGCTGGAGGCGGACATGGTCCGCCCCGGCAAGGACCGCGCGGTGGTCGAGGCCCTGTTCCACGAGGAGGGCCCGGACGGCGGCGAGCTGGTCATCCGCCGCGAGCTGGCCGGGGCCACCGGGCGCAGCCGTCTGTTCGTCAACGACGCCCTCAGCTCGCAGGAGGCCGTGCGCGACCTGCGCGCGCGCCTGGTGTGGCATACCAGCCAGCACGGGCAGCAGCGCCTGCTGTCTCCGGCGTATCAGGGCCGGATGCTGGACGCGTTTTTGCCCGACCGGGGCCTTGTGCAGCGGCGCGACGCGCTGCTGGCGGAGTTGCGCGAGGTCGCGGCGCGGCGCGAGGCCCTGGCGGCACGGGTGCAGTCCCTCGAAGAGCGGCGCGAATTTTTGGAATATCAGGGCCGGGAGATCGAAAAGGTCGACCCGCAGCCCGGCGAGGAGGCCGAGCTTCTGGAGCGCAAGAAGGCCTTCCGGAACGAGGAGCACGTGCGCCGGTGCATCGACGGGGCCCTGGACGCCATGCACGGCGAGGGCGGGCTGCTGGAGCGTGCCGGGGCGCTGCTGCGCGAGGTCGAGGCCCTGGCGGGCATCGACCCCGGGTACGCCGAGGAGGCCGAGGCCCTGGAGGGGTTCCGCCAGCGGCTGCTGGAACTGGACGGGCGGCTGCGCCGCGAGGAGCGCGAGGCGGGCGGCGGCTTCGACGCCGAGGCCGTGGAGGCGCGGCTGTTCGAGCTGTCGCGCCTGCGGCGCAAGCTGGGCCGCAGCCTGGAGGAGATCATCGACTTCCGGGCCGAGATTGCCGAGAATTTGTCTTTCCTGGATTCCTGCGCCCTGGACATGAAGGGCCTGGACCGCCACGAGGCCGAACTGGCCCGGGCCCTGGGCGGGGTGCTTTCGGCCCTGGGCGCGGCGCGGCGCGAGGCCGGGCAGGCGCTGGCCGGAGCCCTGGCGGCGGAGTTGCGCGGGCTGGGTTTCGCCCAGGAGGTGGGCGTGGCCTTCGAGTTCGCGCCCGTGGAGGTCCACCCGGGGCTGACGGAGGACCGGGCGCGCATGCTCTGGACGCCCAACCCCGGGCAGGCGCCCCAGCCGTTGGACCGCATCGCCTCGGGCGGCGAGCTGTCGCGCTTTCTGCTGGCCCTGGTCGGGCTGCTGACCCGCGAGGCCATGCCCACGCTGCTTTTCGACGAGGTGGACGCGGGCATCGGCGGGCTGACGCTGACCAGCGTCGGCCAGCGCGTGGCGGCCCTGGCCGCGCGCCAGCAGGTCATTCTCATCACGCACTGGCCGCAGCTTGCGGCCCTGGCCGAGCGGCATTTCATGGTCCGCAAAGAGGTCGCCGACGGCGCCACGTCCGTGCGCTGCGTGCCCCTTGCGGGCCGGGACGTGTTCGACGAATTGGCGCGCATGGCGGGCGGCGGCGCCCAGGGCCAGGCCCTGGCCCGCGAGTTGCTGGCGGGCTGAGCCTCCCGGCCAGCGGGTGTTTTGCCCAATGTCGCCGCCCGGTTGCCTTTCGCGCCCGGGCGGCTTTCTTTACGATTGGATGAACTTTCTTTCTCCAAAAAGTCCGGGGGATTGCCTTTGCACGTGAGAAATGTCACACATTTGTCACAGCCCGACAATACGTTCGTCACCGCCGGGGGGTGTAACGGCCCAGGCCACGGAGCGGGCGACAGCTTATGGAGACCCTGACATGACCAAGGAATCGGTTTTGATCGTCGAGGACGAGGAGGACATCCTGAACCTCCTGCAGTTCAACTTCGAGTCCGCCGGGTTCGACGTGCATGTCACGGGCGACGGGCGCGAGGGCTTGGCCATGGCCCGGCGCCTGCGGCCGGACATCGTGCTGCTGGACTTGATGCTCCCGGGCATGGACGGCTTCGACGTGTGCAAGGCCCTCAAGCGCGACGCCGAAACGGCCCAGATCCCGGTCATCATGCTCACGGCGCGCGGCGAGGAAGTGGACCGCATCGTCGGCCTGGAGCTCGGCGCCGACGACTACGTGGTCAAGCCGTTCAGCTTCCGCGAGCTGCTGCTGCGCGCGCGGGCCGTGCTGCGGCGCAGCACGGGCCAGCCCGCCGAGCGCGCCACCATGGAGCGCGAGGGCCTGTCCATCGACCTGGAAGCCCACAAGGTCTTCATCGAGGGCCAGGAAGTGGGCCTGACGGCCACGGAATTCAAGCTGCTGTCGGAACTGATCCGCACCAGCCCGCGCGTGCGCACCCGCGACCAGCTCCTGACCTCGGTCTGGGGCTACGAGTTCGAGGGTTACGCCCGCACGGTGGACACCCACGTGCGCCGCCTGCGCCAGAAGCTCGGCGACCACGCCGCGCTCATCGAGACCGTGCGCGGCGTGGGCTACCGCTTCAAGGAATAAAGAGGCCCCATGCACAGAACCACGCGCTTCAGGACGCGCCTGCTCCTGTCTTTTGCCGTCGTCATCATGCTGGCGTTGCTGCTGCCCGCGTATTACGCGCGCCAGCTCTTTCGCGGCGAGATTCTCGACGACGCCCAGGCCGGGGCCATCCGCGAACTGCGCTTGGCCGCGCTGCTCATGCAGCAGCACGGCGGGTTCAACGGCGAACAGGCCCTGCACACCTGGCTGGAGGACCTCGGCGCGCGCCTGGAAGCCCGGGTCACGTACATCACCGCGGGCGGGCGCGTGGCCGCCGATTCGCACATGGCCTATTCCCAGGTGCCGGGCATGGACAACCACGCCATGCGCCCCGAAGTGCTGGACGCCGAACAGGGCGACTACGGCCTGAGCCAACGCTTCAGCGCGACGCTGGACAAGGACATGCTCTACGCGGCCAAGCGCGTGCAGGGCGTGGCGGGCGTGCCCGACGGCTTCCTGCGCCTGGCCGTGCCCTACGCGGGCATCCGCTCGCGCCTGGAGCGCCTGCAGCAGAATTTCCTGGTGGTCTTCGGCCTGGCCCTGGGCATGGCCTTCGTGCTTTCCCTCATCCTGGCCCGCTCCATGGGCCGCTCCATCCAGGAGATGATCGACGTGGCCGAGGCCATCGGCCAGGGCGATTACAACAAACGCATGCGGTTTTTCCCCGGCAGCGAGTTCGAGCCCCTGGCCCGCGCCGTGAACACCATGGCCGGGAACATCAACTCCCAGGTTTCGACCATCACCGAGCTGGCCCTGGTCCAGGAGGCCATCCTCGACGGCATGCGCGAGGGGCTCATGGTCCTGGACGGCGGCGGGCGCATTCTCAAGGTCAACCGGGCCCTGGTGCGCATCTTCCCCGACGCCACGCTGTTCGTGGGCCGCAGGCCGCTCGAGATCGTGCTCTCCCCCGAGCTTCAGGCCGCCTGCGACCGGGCCGTGGCCGGGGACCTGGAGGCCCACGGCCCGCAGACCATTCAGATCGAGCCCGAGAAGGACCGCATCTACGACGTGACCATCGTGCCGCTGAACCCCGGGGAGCGCGGCCTGGGGGCGATCATCGTCTTCCACGACATCTCCGAGCTCAAGCGCCTGGAGCGCGTGCGCCGCGACTTCGTGGCCAACGTGTCCCACGAGTTGCGCACGCCGCTGACGACCGTCAAGGGCTACTCCGAAACCCTGTTGACCAACCCCAAGGCCGACGGCAAGACGGCCCAGAAATTCCTGGAGATCATCCTCAAGAACGCCGACCACATGGCCAAGATGGTCGAGGACCTGCTGCACCTGTCGCGCCTGGAAAGCGGCCGCCAGCAGTTCAGCCCCGAGCGCGTGAGCGCCGCCGAGGCCCTGGCCGAGGCCCTGCGCACCTGCGAGCCCCTGGCCCAGGCCAAGGCCATCCGTCTGGTCAGCGCCCTGCCCGAGGGCGGGGTGTTCGTGCGGGCGGACTACGACCGGCTGGTGCAGGTCTTCCGCAACCTGGTGGAGAACGCCATCAAGTACGGCCCGGAGGATTCGGTGGTCAGCGTGGACTGGACCCTGACCCCCCCGGGTTCCCAGGGGGCGGGCGAGGTGGTCTTCGGCGTCAGCGACTTCGGCCCCGGCATCCCCAAGGAGGAGGCCTCGCGCATCTTCGAGCGCTTCTATCGGGTGGAAAAGCATCGCGGCAAGAACTGCGGCGGCTCCAGCGGCCTGGGGCTGGCCATCTGCAAGCATATCGTCGAGCGCCTGGGCGGACGCATCTGGGTGGCGGGCCGCCAGGATGCCGACACAGGCTCGGTCTTCCACTTCACCATGCCCGCCGACACCACGGACGGGAACGGCCCCGCGTAGCCATCCAAGACCGGAGCCCGGCTCCGCACCAAGACAGGAAGCAAACACATGGCAGAAAACGTCAAGATGATCGCGGAGAAGCTCGACTTCTTCTACGGCGACTTCAAGGCCTTGAAGGGTATCGATCTCTCCTTCGAGGAGAACCGCGTCACGGCGCTCATCGGCCCCTCGGGCTGCGGCAAGAGCACATTCCTGCGCTGCCTGAACCGCATGAACGACCTCATCGCCGGAACGCGGGTGGAGGGCATGGTCGCCCTGGACGGCAAGGACATCTACGACCCCAAGCTGGACGTGGTGGACCTGCGGCGCCAGGTGGGCATGGTCTTCCAGAAGCCCAACCCCTTCCCCAAGACCATCTTCGAGAACGTGGCCTACGGGCTGCGGGTCAACGGCTGGCGGGGCAAGAGCGAGATCGCCGAGCGCGTGGAGCAGAGCCTGCATCAGGCCGCCCTGTGGGACGAGGTCAAGGACCGGCTGCACGAGTCGGCCCTGGGCCTGTCGGGCGGGCAGCAGCAGCGCCTGTGCATCGCCCGGGCCCTTGCCGTGCGGCCCGAGGTGCTGCTCATGGACGAGCCCGCCAGCGCCCTGGACCCCATCGCCACCCAGAAGATCGAAGAGCTGATCCACGACCTGAAGGCGAACCTGACCATCATCATCGTGACGCACAACATGCAGCAGGCGGCGCGCGTTTCCGACGTGACGGCGTTCTTCTACATGGGCAGCCTCATCGAGGCCGACGCCACGGAAACCCTGTTTACCCGTCCCAAGCACAAGCAGACGGAAGACTACATCACCGGCCGCTTCGGCTAGGTCCCAAGGAGCCCGTATGATAAGGAAGGAAACCCACTTCCATCAGCAGGTCGACGAACTCAAGATCATGATCCTGCAGATGGCGGCCTACGTGGAGCGCGCGGTGGACAGCGCCACCCGGGCGCTTCTGGACCGCAACGCCGAGCTGGCCGAGCGCGTCATCGAAGGCGACGCGCGGATCAACCAGTTGGAGAACGAAATCGACGAGTTCTCGCTGCAACTGCTGGTGCGCGACCAGCCCATGGCCCGCGACCTGCGTTTCATCACCGGCTGCCGCCGCGCGGTCATCGACCTGGAGCGCGCGGGCGACGAGGCCGTGAACATCGCCGAGAAGACCATCTACCTCTCCAAGCTGACCCCCACGCCGCACAACCCCATGCTCGAAGAGCTGGTGTCCACCGCCAAGGACATGCTGCGCGTGGCCGTGGAGGCGCTTCAGGAGGAGAATGTGGAAAAGGCCACCGACGTGTGCCGCATGGACTACAAGGCCGACGACCTCAACGTGCGCATCCTCAAGAAGACCATGGACGACATGGTCACCGAGGTCACCGGCGTGCGCCGCGCAGTGAACACCATCCTGGCCGCCCGCAGCCTGGAGCGCATCGGCGACCTGTCGACCAACCTGGGCGAAACGGTCATCTTCATCGTCAAGGGCGTGAGCGTGAAGCACAACTGCCAGCGGTTCTAGCCGACGGCTGCCCCGGGCAGGAAGAATTCCGGGCCGGATTCCCGCAAGGGGAATCCGGCCCGGTTGTTTTTTGTGCTTCGCGGCCGAGCCTGTGTCGGCAGCTTTTTGCCGTCCCCCGCTCCACTGGCGTCGGCGGACGGCGGCGTGCCCCTAGCGGGCGATCATGGAGCGCAGGATGTCGGCGCAGTTTTCGGTGTTGTGGGCCATGCCGTGCAGCTTTTCCACGAAGTGGATGAGCTGGTAGATGTCCTTGAAATCCATCTCGGAGCTGTAGATGCGGCGCACGAGGCGGTTTTTCATCTTGAAGATGGTGCTGCGCTTGCGGCGGATGGCCCAGAATTTGTCCTTGGTGCCCCGGCGGTCCAGGTTCTTGGTGTAGATGAGCCCCAGGGTGGCGGACAGGGCCGGGCCGAGCATGTCGGTGATGCCGTCCACCTCCTCAATGAGTTCGATGATGTCGGACTGGAAGTCCGCCGGGATGTCCACCCGGCGCATGGCCAGCCACTGCACGGCCTCCTGGGCCTCGTCGAGCACCTTGTCCTGGGCCTTGGTGTAGTTCAGGAACAGGATCTTATCCACGGGCATGAACAGCCCGCGCGGCATGTGGTTGTGGATGCGCCGCTTGATGAGGTCGGCCTGATCCTCGATCTCGTCGATCTGCTGGGCCAGTTCCAGGAACTCGCGGCAGGCCCCGCCCGCCACGTAGCACTCCATGGATTCCTTGATGATGGCCACGCAGCCGTTGACCTTTTCGTAATGTTCCAGCAGCCCGTCCAGGGGCGACTTGTCGGCCAGCATGCCGAAGAAGGGGATGCGCATATGAAGTCCTCCTGGCGCTCCGCCCCGCGTTCCTACAGGAACGTCCAGCGCAGAGCCTGAAAGATGATGATGGATGTCAGCGCCGCGATGGGAACCGTCAGCAGCCAGTAGACCACTATCCTGCCAAGCACTCCGAAGTCTACTGCCCGGAAACCCCTTGCCAGCCCGACCCCGGTCACCGCGCCCACGGCTGCGTGGGTCGTGGAAACCGGCAGCCCGAGTTTGGAGGCCACGAGCACCGTGGTGGCCGCCGCGAAATCCACGGCGAAGCCCCGGGTGTTGGTCAGGGTCGTGATCTTTTCGCCCACGGTGGCCATGACCTTGTGGCCCAGGAAACAGATGCCCAGCGCGATGCCCAGCCCGCCCAGGGACAAGAGCCACAGCGGCACGTCGGCCTTGGCCAGCAGGGTGCCCTGCTTCACCAGCACGTAGATGGCCGCGATGGGCCCCACGGCGTTGGCCACGTCGTTGGCGCCCTGGGAGAGAGCCACGTAGCACGAGGTGAAAATCTGCATCTTGCGGAAGATGGCCTCCACGCCCTCGGCGCTTTCGGCCACGCTCGCGGCCAGCCGGGCGGCCATGCGCGCCGAAAGCAGCCAGACCACCCCGGCCAGCGCCAGCACCAGCACCAGCGACTGGTACCACGCCAGGGCCATCCGCTCGCCCACGGGCGTCTTGTACAGGAACGAGAAACCCACAAGGACCATGGTCAGGGCCATCCAGCGCGGGCCCCAGATGCGCGCGCTGTGGATGAAGTTCTCGGCCATGAAGACCCGGCGGCGGATCTGGGAGAAGATGAGAAAGCCGACCACGGCGGCGAAGAACGGCGAGATGAACCACGACAGCACCACCCCGCCCAGTTGGGACCACTGGACCACCGAGGGCCCCCCGGCCACGATGCCGAAGCCCAGAATGGCCCCGACGATGGAATGCGTGCTGGACACGGGCAGGCCCGTGAGGGTGGCGATGAGCACCCACAACGCGGCGGCCAGCAGTGCCGAGAACATGCCGATCAGGATGAGCTGCGGGTCGGAGATTCCGGCCGGGTTGATGATGCCCTTGCTCACCGTGGCCGTGACGTGGGAGCCCAGGAATACGGCGCCCACGAAATTCAGGATGCCGGCGATGAACACGGCCTGGCGTACGGTGATGGCCCGGGCGCCCACGGCCGAGGCCATGGAGTTGGCCACGTCGTTGGCCCCCAGGTTGAAGGCCATGAGGAACCCCGCCGCCAGCGACAGCAGGAAGAACAGGTCGTAGAGGTCCATGCACCTTCCTTGGGCTTCCGTAATCCAGGGTGACCGGAGGTCCGCCGTGCCCGGACCCCCGGGTGGCGCCAGGGGGGCTGTATTACAGTTGTGTTACGGAAGTGTGACAAAAGCCCGGGGAGTCATAGCCTACTCCGGTGGAAAAGGATAGCACCCGGGGATTTTCGCCGCTGGCGGTGCTTCCCGGGCACGGGAAAAATGTGACAATCGCGGGGCGGTGCGGCATGAGGCGCGCGCGGGCGGCGCAAAGGAAAAGCCCCGGACAGCAGCGCAAACGGGGCGGCAGCCCCGGCGCGGCGCGCGGGCGGGGTTCGCGCGCCCGGAAGGGGACCGGGGCGGGGCCGCCCCGCGCCGCGCGCGGGGAGAGCGGCCGGAAGCGGGCACGGAAGCCGGTGCCGGGACGGCGCGGGCCCGGCCTCAGCGCAGGGTCTCGAACTCGCCGCGCTCGCGGTTCTTGCGCACGTTGTCCCAGGCGAAGACCTTGCCGTTCATGGTGATGTAGGCCCCCGGGGGCAGGAGCTGCACGGCGGTGAAGGCACAGCCGAGGTTGAACAGCGCGTCGGAGTTGACGAAGGAATACGGCACCATGGCGCCCAGCAGGACCACCGTGCGCCCCGTTGCCGCCGCGCCGATGACCCGGGCGGTCTCGGGCATGGTGTCCGTGCCGTGGGTGACGACCACCTTGTCCTCGGGCGCGGCCAGCACGCGCGAAAGGATCAGCGCGCGGTCCTCGTCGCCCATGAACAGGCTGTCCTTGAGCATGACGGTCTCGATGGCCACCTCGGCCCGGCATTTGGCCTGGACGAGGATGTCGCTCAGGTGGGTCTTGGTGAAGACCAGCTCGCCGTTCAACTGGTTGTATTCCTTGTCCAGCGTACCGCCGGTGACCAGGATGCGGATCATGGTGGGCTCCGGGTGGGGCCGCCCCGCGCGGGCCGGGGCGGCGGGCGTTACATGTGCAGGCTCTGGCGCTCGGGCGACAGGCGCCGCTCCAGGCGGCGGGCGTAGGCGCTCATGGCGTAGCAGCACACGAAGTAGAGGAACGCCGCCGTGGTGTACATCTCGATGGGGTAGATCATCAGCCGGTTGTTCAGGACCATGGTCACGTTGGTCAGCTCCATGACGCCGAGCACGTAGGCCAGGGAGGTGTCCTTGAAGATGGCGATGAACTGGCCGACGATGGGCGGGATCATCTGCTTGAGGGCCTGGGGCAGGATCACGTGGCGCATGACCCGGTAGTAGGACAGGCCGGTGGAGAAGGCCGCCTCGAACTGCCCGGGCGGAATGTTCTGCACGCCAGCGCGCACGATTTCGGCCAGGTAGGCCCCGGTGAACACGGTCAGCGCGATGGTCGCGCTCCAGAAGACGTGCAGGAAGGCCCCGGTGAGCACGGGAATGAAGAAATAGACCCAGAAGATGACCATGATCAGCGGGTTGCCGCGGATGACCTCGATGTACAGCGTGCTCGGCACGCGCAGCAGCAGGTTGCCCGAGGTGCGGCCCAGGCCCGCCAGCAGGCCCAGGGGGAAGCTGGCGGTGATGGCGATGACGGCCATGAGGATGGCCATGGCCAGGCCGCCGGTGCCGCCCATGATCTCGCTGGGGTCGTCGGTGGGCAGGCGCCAGATGAGCATGGTGCGGAAGTTTTCGGCGATGACGGCCCAGTTGAAGTTCCACAGGCCGCGCAGCGCGCTGTAGAGCACGAAGGCCAGGGCGGCCAGGAAGGCGGCCTTGGCCGCCAGCACCAGGGCGGCCCAGGCGCGGGCGGCGGCGCTGTTCAGGGCGGCGCGGGCCGGGGAGTACGTCATGCCCCGGGCGGCGCGGCGCCGGGCCCCGGCGCGGCCCGCCAGATGGCGCACCGGGCGCAGGGCCAGGGCGCAGCCCGCGCACAGCGGGTCCACCACGCGGCACAGCAGGCGCTCGCCGGGGCTGCGCAGCGTCTGGCCCACGCGCAGCTTGACGTTCACCGCGTTGAGCACGGCGGAGATCATCAGCGAGAGGGTCAGGTACAGGGCCGAGGCGGCCGTGGCGGCCTCGAAGCCCCGGAAGGTCATGGACTCCACCTGCTGCGAGCTCCAGGCCAGCTCGGCCACGCCCACGAACATGGCCAGGGAGGAGTTCTTCATGTTGTTCAGGAACTCGCTGCCCAGGGGCGGGATGATGGCCCGGAAGGCCACGGGCAGGATGATCCTGCGCAGCACCTGCGGGTAGGTCAGGCCGCTGGAATAGGCGGCTTCGAGCAGGCCCTTGGGGATGGACTGCAACCCGGCGCGGATGACCTCGGCCATGAACGCGCCGGTGTAGGCCGACAGGCCGACCACGGCGGTCATGAACTCGAAGCCGAAATTCATGTCGGCCAGCCAGGGCGGCAGAATCCATTCCAGCCACGAGGGCAGGAAGGTCATGAAGGTGACCTGGAAGCCGAAGACCACCTCGCGGGCGCCCTCGGGCAGGGCCATGGGGAAGGCGAAATACCAGAACAGGAGCTGGACCAGCAGCGGGGTGTTGCGGAAAAATTCGACGTAGGCCGTGGACAGCCAGTACACGGGCCTGAACTGCGACACGCGCCCCAGGCCGAGGCATATGCCCAGCCCCAGGGCCGCCACGGCGCTGACCAGGGAGATGACCACCGTCCAGCACACGCCCATGAGCAGGAGCAGGCCGTAGTGTTCGCCGTAGGTCTGGTTGACGGTGAACAGCACGCTCCAGTCGAAGGTGTAGCCGAAGTCGAAGATCCAGCCCCAGTAGAAAACGGCGCCGACCAGGAGCAGCAGGAGCAGGCCTGCCTGCACCCAGCGTTTTTCAAGCAGCAGTCGTGTCATGTTCCCGTCGGTGGTCCTGTCGCGCGCGGCGGTGGGGGAAACATGCATGAGCCCGGGGCGGGCCCGGGCTCATGCGGTGATACATCGTCAGGACGTGCCCCTTACGGCCACATCTCGATTTCTTCGGTCATCGGGAAGGCGTACGGGGTGTCGGGGCCGTACCACTTGTTGTAGATCTGCATGTAGGTGCCGTCGGTCCACATGTCCTGGATGGCGAAGTTCACGGCGTCGCGCAGCTTGGACTCGTCCTCGGGCAGGCCCATGCCGTAGGGCTCGTTGGAGAAGAAGTCGCCCACCAGCTCGAACTGGCCGGCGTCCTGGGCGGCGTAGCCGAGCAGGATGGTGGAGTCGGTGGTCCAGGCGGCGACGCGGCCCATCTTCAGGGCCTGATAGCACTCGGACTCCTTCTGGAAGGAGATCACGTTCTTGTCGGCGTCGGCGTCGCCCAGCTTCTTGAGCAGGTTCTTGATGTTGATCTCGGAGGTCGTGCCCTGCATGGTGGCGATCTTCTTGCCGACGAAGTCCTCCCACTTGGCGAACTGGCCCTTCTTGGCGAGCAGCTTCTGGCCGTCGAAGAAGTAGGTGATGGAGAAGTCGATGGACTTGTCGCGTTCACGCTTGTGGGTCATGTTGGCGATGGACACGTCGATGCGGCCCTGCTGCACGAAGGCGATGCGGGTCTTGTTGTTCACGGCGACGCGCTCCAGGGTGCAACCCAGGCGCTTGGCCAGCTCCTCGGCCACGTCCACGTCCATGCCGACCCATTCCTTCTTGTCGTTGTAGAAGGCGCCGGGGATGGAGTCGGTCATCAGGCCCACGCGCAGGACCTTGGTCTTCTCGATGTTGTCCCACACGGGACCGGCCAGGGCGGCCGTGGCCGTCAGCAGGGCGGCCAGGCAGGACAGGGCGACGATCTTCGACAGTTTCATGGTCTTCTCCTCGCTGTGCAGACGTTGGTGTGACGGTACGCTATCCAAGTCCCACCCCTAGTGGGTGAGGATCTTGCTCAGGAAGTCCTTTGTGCGTTCGCTTTGGGCGTTGGTGAAGAACTCGTGGGGCGTGTTCTCCTCGATGAGACATCCGCCGTCCATGAACACGATGCGGTCGGCCACCTCGCGGGCGAAGCCCATCTCGTGGGTCACGCAGACCATGGTCATGCCCTCGCGGGCCAGGGTCTTCATCACGTCCAGCACCTCGTTGATCATCTCCGGGTCCAGGGCGCTGGTGGGCTCGTCGAAAAGCATGATGCGCGGGCGCATGGCCAGCCCGCGCGCGATGGCCACGCGCTGCTGCTGGCCGCCCGAAAGCTGGCAGGGATACTTGTGGGCCTGGTCGGGGATGTTGACCTTGTCCAGCAGGCTCATGCCCAGTTCCTCGGCCTCGCGGCGCTCCATGCCGCGCACGAGGATCGGCGCCAGGGTGATGTTGTCCAGCACGCTCATGTGCGGATAGAGGTTGAACTGCTGGAACACGAAGCCGATTTCGGCGCGCAGCATGGTCAGGTTGGTCTTGGGGTCGCCCAGGCTGTGCCCGTCCACGACGATTTCGCCCTTCTGGATGGGCTCCAGGCGGTTGATGCAGCGGATGAGGGTGCTCTTGCCCGAGCCGCTGGGCCCGCAGACGACCACCACCTCGCCTTCGGCGATGTCCAGGGTGATGTCCTGGAGCACATGCATGTCGCCGTACCATTTGTTGACGTGGCGGAACTGGATCAAGGTTCTCTCCGGGAGCTGGTTTTCTGAGGGTGTGCCCTACGTAGCAGAGACGCACGCGCCGGGCAAGGCGGCGTCGCCCGGGGCGCTTGCCAGGGCCTGGGCCAGGTCGGCCAGGAAGGCGTCCACATCGGCCGGGGTGGTGTCGAAGGAGGTCACCCAGCGCGCCTCGCAGGTGGGTTCGTCCCAGATATAGAAAAATTGCCTGCGCAGCAGGGCCTCGGCGGCCGGGCGCGGCAGGGTGGCGAACACGGCGTTGGTCTGCACCGGGCGCGAGAGGCGCACCCCGGGCAGGGCCGCCGCGCCCTCGGCCAGCCGCCGGGCCATGGCGTTGGCGTTTTGCGCGTTGGCCAGCCACAGGCCGTCTTCGAGCAGGGCGGTGTACTGCGCGGCGATGAAGCGCATCTTGCTGTGCAGTTGCGTGGCCTGCTTGCGGATGTAGGGAAAGGCCCGGGCGCGTTCGGGGTCGGCGAAGACCACGGCCTCGCCGAACATGAGCCCGTTTTTCGTGCCGCCGAAGGAGAGCACGTCCACGCCCGCGTCGAAGCTGGCCTCGCGCGGGGAGCAGCCCAGGGCGGCGGCGGCGTTGGCCAGCCGGGCGCCGTCCATGTGCACGGCCAGGCCGTGGGCGTGGGCCCGCCGGGCGATGGCGCGCACCTCGTCCGGGCTGTAGACGGTGCCCAGCTCCGTGGCCTGGGTCAGGGACACGGCCCCGGGCTGGGAGTGGTGCTCGAAGCCCAGGCAGTGCAGGTGGCGGTCTACGGCCTCGGGGCCGATGCGCCCGTCCCGGCCGGGCTCCAGGTAGAGCTTGGCGCCGGTGACGCGCTCGGGCGCGCCGCATTCGTCCACGTTGATGTGCGCACTGGCGCAGCAGATGACGGCCTGCCAGGGCTGGACCAGGGCCGCCAGGGCCGCGGCGTTGGCGCCGGTGCCGTTGTAGACGAAGAAGACCCGGGCCTGGGAGCCGAAGTGTTCGGCAAAGAGCTCCCGGGCGCGGCTGGTGTGCGGGTCGTTGCCGTAGGCCGGAAAATGGCCTGCGTTGGCCTCGGCCAGGGCCTGCATGACCCTGGGGTGGACCCCGGAATTGTTGTCGCTGGCGAAACTTGCGTGCGTCATGGGAGGTCTCGGCGGCGGCGGATGTCGTTGGCCCGGCGCCGCAAAGCCGGGCTTGTAATCCGAAACGGCGGGCAGGTAAAGCGGTAATCGGTTGTCGCGGGCCGGGAGGGGCCGCCGGGCGGGGCGAAAGCGGCGGGCCGGGCCGTGCCCAGTGTCGGCGGCGGGCGCCGCCCGGGCCTGACGGGCTGTCGAGAAAATCAAAATCCACGGGCTGTTCGGCACTGGCGGGCTGCAAGGCCGCAGGAAGAATAGGCCGCGCGGCGTACCCCGCGCGCAGAAGCGGCCCGGGTTTTCCGCGGGCGCGTCAGGCCGTCGTTTGGGGCGGTCTGTCAGCGTCCTGCTGCGCGCTCCTCGTTGCACTGCGTCAGTTCGCAGACGATCTCCACCAGCTCCACGGTCTGGTTCACGCGCCAGGAGAACTCCTCGGCGGCGAAGGGCTTGTGCAGGAAGTCGTTGGCCCCGTGCTTGAGGAACTTGGCCGTCATGGCCGACTCGCCCGCCCCGGAGATGCCCACGATGGCGAGCTGCTGCTTCTTGTAGCGGCGGCGGACCTCGCTGGTCAGTTCGTAGCCGTCCATGACGGGCATCTCGTAGTCGGTGACGATGAGCTTGATGTCCGGGTTGGCGTCCAGCACTTCCAGGGCCTGCTTGCCGTTTTCGGCTTCGAGGACGTGGTAGTTCTGGATTTCCAGCAGGTTGCGAACCGTGTTGCGGGCGGTGTGCGAGTCGTCTACCACCAGGGCCTTGATGAACTGGTTCTTGAACAGGCGTTCGATCTTGCTTTCCACGTCGTCCAGAACCACGATGCTTTCCTTGAGCACGTAATCGGCCACGTTGCGCGCCAAAAGCGCGTCGCGCACGTCGTCCTTGAAGGTCGCCGTGAGCACGATGGCCGCCAGCCCGTGGGACTGCACCAGATCCACGGCCTCGCCGTAGGGCGCGTCGGGCAGGTTCAGGTCGACCACGGCGGCGAAGATTTCGTCGCGCATGGTGTTCAGCACGCGGGTGGCCTCCTCCAGGGAGTCGGCGCTCACGGTGCTGAAGGTGGTCATGGCCTCCAGGTGGCGGCAGATGATCTTGGCCTGGACGTGGCTGTCCTCGATGACGAGGATTTTCTGGGCCTGGGTCTGGGTTTCGCTCATGGGCGCTCCGGCGGGGGAATTGGGCGCTTCGCCCGGGCCGGGGGGCCGGCTTGCGGGCTGGACGGTCGCGCCCGTCCAAAATCGAACCATGCCAGAAAAGACGGCCCCTGGAAAGAGATTCCGCCCGGGGCGGGGCGGGGGGTTGCGCCCGGGCGCCGCCCGGGGCATGCTGGCGGGGCGGCGGCTTCCGCCACCGGCGGTGCCGCCCCGAGCCACAGTACAGCATCAGGAGGACGCCAATGGATATCTTCGAGGCCATCCATACCCGGCGCAGCGTGCGCTCCTTCGAGCCCGGGCCCGTTTCCGGGGATCATGTTCAGGCCCTGCTGGAGGCGGCCATGGCCGCGCCCAGCGCGGGCAACGCCCAGCCCTGGGAGTTCGTGGTCGTCACCGACCGCGCCCTGCTGGACGCCGTGCCCGGCATTCACCCCTACGCGGCCATGTGCCGCCAGGCGCCCCTGGCCATCCTGGTCTGCGGCGACACCGGGCGCGAGAAATACCCGGGCTTCTGGGTCCAGGACTGCGCCGCCGCCGTGCAGAACCTGCTGCTGGCCGCGCGCGGCCTGGGCCTGGGCGCGGTCTGGACGGGCATCCACCCCATCGCCGAGCGCGAGGCGGCCTTCCGCGCCCTGTTCGGCCTGCCGGGGAGCGTGGTGCCCCTGGCGCTCGTTCCCGTGGGTCACACCGCCCAGCCCCAGGCCCGCAAGGACCGTTTCGACGCGACCCGCGTGCACCGCAACCGCTGGGAGGGCCGCTAGCATGGGCGCCGACACGGGAGTGGTCACCGTCACCGCGCGCATCACCGCGCGCCCAGGCAGTCAGGACGCCCTGCGCGAGGCCATGCGTCCGCTCATCGCGGCCACCCGGGCCGAACCCGGCTGCCTGCGCTACGACCTGCTCGTCGCCGGGGACGACCCCTGCGCGTTTTTGATGCTCGAAGCCTGGGCCTCGGCCCAGGCCCTTGCCACGCATCAGCAAAGCCCGCATATTGCGGCTTTCCGCGCGGCGGCCGGGCCTTTGCTGGAAGGCTCGGTGGTGCATACCTTCGCCGACGTGGACGTGGCGGACCGCTAGCGGGCGTCGCACGTCCGCCCGGGCGGAACCGGGCCGGACGCACGGAAATACGCCCGAACGTGCGCGGACTCGCGCGGGCACCCGGGCGCACCCGGGCGGAACCGGGCGCGCCCCGGGCCCGGCGTGCCGGGTGCGTCGGGTGCGCCGGGTGCGCCGGGTGAGTAGGACAACCCCAACCCAGAGGACAGTCATGCCTGGACCGTTCGATCCCGTCGCCATCGGCGGGTTGCAGCTTCCCAATCGTTTCGTGCGCTCGGCCACCTGGGAGGGCATGGCCGGAGAGGACGGCGCGGCCACGCCCCGGCTGGCCGCCCTGTTGCGGACCCTGGCCCGGGGCGGGGTGGGCCTGGTCATTCCCGGCCACGCCTACGTGCGCCCCGAGGGCCAGGCCGGGCCCTGGCAGCTCGGCATCCATGACGACGCGCTGGTTCCCGGGCTGGCCACCCTGGCGGCGGCCATCCACGAGGGCGGCGGCATGGCCTGCTGCCAACTGGCCCACGCCGGGCTGCGCGCGCGGCGCGAACTGACGGGCCTGGAGCCCGTGGGCCCCTCGCGTTTCGACGCCTCCGGGCATGACCGGAACTGCCGCGCCCTGGAGGGGGACGAACTGGGCGCCCTGGCCGACGCCTTCGGCGCCGCCGCGCGCCGGGCGCGCGAGGCCGGGTTCGACGCCGTGCAGATCCATGCCGCCCACGGCTTTCTGCTCTCGCAGTTCCTGTCCGCGCAGTTCAACCGCCGCGAGGACGGCTACGGCGGGCCCCTGGAGAACCGCTCGCGGCTGCTCCTGGAGGTCTACGCCGCCGTGCGCGCCGCCGTGGGGCCGGACTTCCCCGTGCTGGTGAAGATCAACTCCAACGACTACCTCGTGGCCAACAAGACGGCCTTCCACGACCAGGACATGCTGGCCGTGTGCGCGGCCCTGGCCCGGGCCGGGCTGGACGCCGTGGAGCTTTCGGGCGGCACGCCGGACTCGGGCAAATACGCTCCGGTGCGCATGGGCATCATCCGCCAGGACCGCGAGGGCTATTACCGCCTGCCCGCCAAATGGTTCAAGGAGCGCCTGGACCTGCCGCTGATCCTGACCGGCGGCATCCGTTCCCTGTCCAAGGTCCGCGAGTTTCTGGACGGCGGCATCTGCGACTGCGTCGGCCTGAGCCGTCCGCTGATCTGCGAGCCGGGGCTGGTGAAGCGCTGGCGCGAGGGCGACGGGGAGCCGTCGCTGTGCAAGTCCGAGAACATGTGCTCCAAGGCCGCCCGGGCCGGGGAGGGCCTGTTCTGCAAACTGCGCCAGGTGCAGCGCAAGGGGGCCAGGGCCGCCGGGGCCTGACCGGGAGCCTGATGGAACCCCGCCTGCCGGGCCCCGCGCGGCGCCCGGCGCAACGGCAGCGCCGCCGTCCCCCTGCCGGGGGGCGGCGGCGCCTGCGTTTCGGGCCCGCGGCCGGGGGGTGATCCGCCTCCGGGGCGGGCCGCCCGGGAGAAGGGCGGCCCGCTGTCGGAGTGCGGAGCGCGCTACAGCTTCTTTTGCAGCCGCGCGCGCAGCCAGATGGCCACGAGATTCATGCCCAGGACCAGGGCGATGAGCACCAGGGCCGTGCCGTATTGCAGGGGCCGGGTGACCTCGATCTCCGTTCCGGCGGTGGCCAGGACGTAGATGTGGTACGGCAGGGCCATGACGTTGCTGAAGATGGAGGTCGGCATGGTCGGCGTGAAGAACACGGCGGCGGTGAACATGATGGCCGCCGTTTCGCCCGCCGCGCGCGACAGGCCGAGAATGGAGCCCGTGAGCATGCCCGGCAGGGCCGCGGGCAGCACCACGCGCGAGATGGTCTGCCACTTGGTGGCGCCCAGGCCCAGGGAGGCTTCGCGGTAGGTGTCGGGTACGCTGCGCAGGGCCTCCTCGGCGGTGCCGATGATCACCGGCAGCACCAGGACGCCCAGGGTCAGGATGCCCGCCAGGATGGACACGCCGAGGCCCATGAACGTGACGAAGAAGGCCAGGCCGAACAGGCCGAAGACCACCGAAGGCACGCCCGCCAGGTTGTTGATGCCCAGGCGGATGATGCGCACCAGCCCGGGGTTGGTGGCGTATTCGTTCAGGTAGATGGCCGAGGCCACGCCCAGGGGGAAGGCCACGGCCATGGACCCGAAGGCCAGGATGGCCGTGCCCACGATGCAGGGCCAGATGCCGCCTTCGGTCATGGAATTGCGCGGCACCTCGGTCAGGAATTCCCAGGTGATGGCGGGCAGGCCGTTGTAGGCCAGGAAGGCGCAGATGACGACCAGGGCCAGGCCGTTGACCACGGCCGCGCCCCGGAACAGGTTGAACCAGGTTTTTTCGACCAGGCCGCGGCGGCCCAGGCCTCCGCGGCGCTCGGCGCGCGTCAGGGCCTTTGCGGCGGCGGGCGCAGGAGCGGGAGCGATGGTGGTGCTCATGGTGGTCTCTCCGGTGGTGGACATGGACGCTGCCTCCGCCGCTAGAGGGTGGCGGCGCCGACCTGCTTGTGCTTGTTGGCGATGGTGTCGGCGACGATGTTGAAGGCCATGGTGAACAGGAAGAGCACGATGCCCGTGGCGAACAGGGCGTAGTAGTGGTCGCCGCGGAAGGGCGCCTCGGCCATTTCCGCCGCGATGCTCGCGGGCATGGGCCGCACCGGGGAGAACAGCGAACTGGGCACCATGGCCGCGCCGCCCGCCACCATGAGCACGACCATGGTCTCGCCGATGGCGCGCGACATGCCCAGGATCACGGCGGTGCTGATGCCCGACAGGCTCGCGGGCAGGATGACCTTGCGGATGGTCTCCCAGTGCGTGGCGCCCAGGGCCAGGGAGGCTTCCTTCAGCTCCTTGGGCACGCTGAAGATGGCGTCCTCGGAGATGGAGCAGATGGTCGGCACGGACATGAAGGCCAGCATCACCGCCGCGTTGAAGAGGTTCAGCCCGGTGGGGATGTCGAACATGTCCTGCAGGAAGGGCGCGAAGAGCACCATACCGAAGAAGCCGATGACCACCGAGGGCAGCGCCGCCAGCAGCTCCACCACGGGCTTGACGTAGCCGCGCACCCGGGGCCGGGCGATTTCGGCCAGGTAGATGGCCGTCATCACGCCCAAGGGGATGGCCAGGGCCGAGGAGGCCGCCGTGACCAGAATCGAGCCCACCAGCAGCGGGAAGATGCCGAAGTCCGGCGGGTCGGCCGTGGGGTACCACTCATGGCCGAAAAGGAATTTGAGCGGCGGGTAGTCCTGGAAGATGGGCAGGCCTTCCATGAACAGGAAGATCATGATCAGCGCCAGGACGAGGATGGAGGTGGAGGCCGTGAACAGGAAGGCCGACCGGATGCATTTTTCCTTGAGCTTGCGATCCATCATGGGCTGGTTCTCCGCTGGGTGCTGCCGCCCGGCGCCGCTCCGACACGGCTCCGGGAACAGAGGGAAAAACGAGGGGCGCGGGACGTGTTTCCCCCCGCCAGCCGAAGCTGGCGGGGGGCTGCGCCGCCGGGGGTTCTCCCCCCCCGGCGGCGTGGGCGTCCCGCCTAGTACAGCGGCACGTAGCCGGCGTCCTTGGCGTGCACCTGGCCGTACTTGGGGTGCAGCAGGTACATCACGAAGGAAGCCAGTTCGCCTTCGGGCCAGCCCTTGGTGAACACGTAGAGGAAGCGGGCCACCGGGTACTTGCCGGAGGAGGCGGTCTCGGGGTTGCCCTCGATGCCGTTGACCTTCAGGGCCTTGAGGGAGGAATCCAGGTAGCCGTAGCCGACGTAGCCGATGGCGTACTTGTTCTTGGACACGGCCTGGGCCACGGCGCCGTTGGAGGCCTGGAGCAGGGCGCCGGCGAAGACGCGCTCCTTGTTCATGATTTTCTCTTCCCAGGTCTCGTAGGTGCCCGAGGAGGTGTCACGCGAGATGACCACGATCTGCTTGTCGTCGCCGCCCAGGTCCTTCCAGTTGGCGATCTTGCCGGTGTAGATGTCGCGGAGCTGCTCGATGGTCAGGTCGCCCACCGGGTTCTCGGGGTGCACGACGGGCACCAGGGCGTCGATGGCGATGGCGAAAGGCACGGGGTAGACGCCCTTTTCCATGGCCAGGGCGACTTCCTTGTCCTTCATGAAGCGGGAGGCCATGCACAGGTCGGTGGTGCCGTCGATGATGGCCTTGATGCCGTTGCCCGAGCCGCCGCCGGAAACGGACAGGGTGGTCTCGGGGTGGGCCTTCATGTAGGCCTCCACGGCTTTCTGCATGATGGGCAGCACGGTGGTGGAGCCGGACACGCCGATCTGGGCGGCCCAGGCGCTGGCCGAGAAAGCCACGACCATGAAGGCCGCGAGGAGCAGGTTCTTGATGCGCATGTGATCCTCCAAGCAAATTGGGTTGTATGGGCAAAGTCAGGTCGGCTGCCCCCGGCAACCGATGCGAGAGGTTTAGGCGGGCGATGTTACGGCGGGGTTACGGGGGGACAGAGAATGTGTGACAGGAATGTGAGCGCGCAATGCACCTGAATATAAAGAGATATTTTTGCGAATAGCGTCGGGGCCGTTGCGCTTCGTGCCGTCGGGGCAGAGGGCGCGTGGCGCCCGGGGGCGGCTCCGGCCGGAGGGCTGGGCCCCGGGAGCGGACCATCGGGGGAGCGGAGACAGGCGCCGCCTGCGCCGGGAGGCCGCCGTCGCGTGACCGCTTGGTGACGTTTCTAAAACATCTCTAGAAAGAGTTTACACCCGCTGGCGATTGCACTAGCCTGCAAGGGAAACCCGGGCCGAAGCTCCCCCCGGGATGCTCCAGGCTGGAGCCGTCGGAGGTGGCGACACTGCGGAACCTCAGCCAGAAAAGGATGGCCTTCCGACAATGCACCAAGCCCCGAAGAATTACATTGTCGATACCAACGTCCTGATCGAGAACCCCTACAGCATCCTGAGCCTTCGCAACGGCAACGAAAACAACATCTACATTCCCTACCACGTTCTCATCGAGCTGAACTCGCTCAAGACGAACGCCCGCCTGCGGCATATCGTGGCCAAGGTCATCGACGTGCTGCTGGAAAACCGCGATCACATCCGCTTCATCCGCAACGACGCCAGCGTCTCGCGCTTCACCGAGGAGGTGGTGGACAACTTCATCCTGCGCGAGATCAAGGACAGCCCCGAGATCACCGACCCCATCCTGGTGACCAACGACCGCATCCTGCAACTGCAGGCCGGGATGCTGGACATCGCCAGCGAGGAATTCAAGGATTCCAAGCCCTTCGAGTCCGAGTCCCAACTCTACACCGGCTTTTGCGACAACGGCGACAAGCCGTTGCCCAACAGCTTCCGCTGGGTGGAGGGCAAGCCCGTGCTGTATTCCCCAGGCGGCGAGCGGACCATCACCTGGCAGCACACCCCGTGGAACATCCGACCCCGCTCGGTGTACCAGAATCTGGCTCTGGAACTGATCATGGACGACGCCATCGACCTGGTGTCCGTGCAGAGCGAGGCCGGATTCGGCAAGACCTACCTGGCCCTGGCCGCCGCCCTGTACCTGACCCTGGAGAAACGCCGCTTCGAGAAGATCTACATGCTCAAGCCGACCATCGAACTGGGCGCCAAGCTGGGGTACCTGCCCGGGGCAATCGAGGAGAAGATGGAGCCCTACGTGCGCTACATCATGGACCTCGTGCTCAAGCTGCACGCCCAGCGCCCGGCCAACAAGCTCTTCGCCGACCCCGAGGCCCACGTGCCGCGCTACAACACCAAGCGCTTCGAGATTCTGCCCCTGGCCTTCATCCGGGGCATGAACATCGAAAACGCCATCGTCATCGTGGACGAATGCCAGAACCTGTCGCGGGCCGAGGTCCGCGCGCTGCTCACGCGCATGGGCGAGGGCGTGAAGTGCCTGTGTCTGGGCGACACCAGCCAGGTGGACAACCCCTATCTCAGCGAATCCAACAACGGCCTGAACTGGATCGTGCGCAAGTTCAAGGGCTTCGACAACTACGCGCACATCGTGCTCAAGGGCGACCGTTCGCGCGGGCCCATCACCGACCTGGTGCTGCGCTCCAAGCTCTAGCGCCGGGCCCCGGGGGGCCCCGCCCCCACGCCATGCGGGCCGCACCGGAAAATCCGGTGCGGCCCGCCGCATTTTCCTTTCGCCGCCATTTGCGCGGCATCGTATTTGCTTGCCCCGGGGGTGGGAAAATTGTGCAGGAGGCAGGCATGGACATCGATATTTCCGGCGGTTCCGGCCCGGGCCTGTTCCAGGCCCCGGCGGCTCTCGCGGCGCGCATCCGGCCCGGGGCCGCGCCCTTTCCCGATCCGGCGGCGCTTGTGGACCCCGCCCTGGCCGCTCTTCCGACCCTGCCCGAGGGCGTGACCTCCTGTGAAGTCGGCCCCGAAGACGACGCTATCGCCGCCGCAGGGGCTGGTCCCGGGGACGCGGCCGCTGGAGCGGCCTTGGAGCGCGAGGCCCGGCTCCAGGCCATCCGCGACTACATTGAGACCTGCGGCGCCCCCGAGGAGAAGGATCAGTCCGGCGCGCCGGACGAAACTTTCTGGGATTACCTGCAACGCCAGGATGACCCGAAGACCCGCCAGGGAACGCCTCTCCTGGCCAACCAGACCTGGGCCGTCACCGTTCAGGATCCCGACGACCCCGGCACCGTGCACAACTTCACGGTCAAGACCGACGCCCAGGGCAAGGCCAGGATCACCCGGCACATGGAGTTCGACTCCGGCGACGGCGAAGACCGCTCCAGGCTCACCCGCCGCCGCGCCGAGGACGCCACCGCCCCCGGCGACACTCCGGGCCGGGCCGAAGCGCAATCCGCCGCCCCGGCCGCCCAGTCCACGGCCGCCCGTGGCAAAGCCCGCGACCGCCGCGACGAGGACCGCAAGGCCTGAGCCCCGCGCCGCAACGCGCAAGGCCGGGCCGGGGGTGCATCCCCCGGCCCGGCCTCGCGTTTTGCGCCCGCCCCGCGGGTCGGGCCTACACTTCCCGGAAGAACGTGTCGCGCTCCACGGGAGTGAAACCCGCCTGTTCGATGGCCTCGCGCAGCCGGGCCACGGTCAGGCCCTTGGGGCTGGTGGCGCCCGCCGCGTGGCCGACCTTTTCCTCGATGAGGGTGCCGTCGAAGTCGTCGGCCCCTGCGGCCAGGGCGAGCTGCGCGGGCTTGATGCCCGAGAAGGCCCAGTACGCCTTGAGGTGCGGCACGTTGTCCAGGAACAGCCGCGCCAGGGCGATCATCTTCAGGTAGTCCAGCCCGTCGGTGCCCGGGGCGCCCAGCTCGTTGTTGCCCGGCTGGTATTGCAGCGGGATGAAGCACAGGAACCCGCCCGTGCGGTCCTGCACGTCGCGCAGGGCCGCCAGATGCTCCACGCGGTCGGCCCAGGTTTCCACGTGGCCGAAAAGCAGGGTGCAGTTGGTGCGCAGGCCCATGCCGTGCGCCAGTTCGTGGATTTCCAGCCAGTCCTTGCCGGGCAGTTTTTCGGGGCACAGCCGCTGGCGCAGGGCCGGGGAGAAGACCTCCGCCCCGCCGCCGGGCAGGGCGTCCAGCCCCGCCGTGCGCAGATCCTCCAGCACCCGGGCCCGCGTGCGCCCGTAGCGCTCGGCCAGATAGGCCACCTCCACCGCCGTGAAGGCCTTGACCCGCAGCCCGGGCCGGGCCGCCTTCACCTGCGAAACCAGTTCCAGGTAGTACTCGTAGGGCAGGTCGGGGTTCAGCCCGCCCACGATGTGCACCTCGCGGATGGGTTCGTCCGCCCGCGCGGCCACCAGGGCCGCCGCCTGCTCCGGGGTGTGCGCGTAGGCGCCCGCGTCTCCGGCGCGCTTGGAAAAGGCGCAGAACCGGCAGGCGTTGGCGCAGACGTTGGTGTAGTTCAGGTGCTGGTTGTAGATGTAGAATGCCTTGCGCCCGTGGCGCGCGGCCCGCGCCGCGCCGCCCAGTTCGCCCAGGGTGTGCACGTCGCACCCGCGGGCCAGCTCCAGGGCCTGCTCCGCGCTCAGGCGCGCCCCCGCGCGCACCGCGTCGATGATCCGCTGCATGGTCTATCCTCGGGAAAAGAATTGCCGCCCGGCCGCGCCGCGCGCGGGGACACCATACGGACGGGCGGGGGGCGAGTAAAGGGCGGGGTGCGGGCGGAGGCGGACGGCGAAGCGGAGGGCGGCAGGAGGCGCAGGGGCGTTCCCCCTGCCGATTTTTCCGAGGACGGGGCGGCGCCCCGGCGGCTCAGGCCGAGCGGGCGACCAGGGCGCCTGCGGAGTCGGAGTCCAGCGGGCGTGAGAAGTAGAAGCCCTGCACGTTGTCGCAGTCCAGCCCGCGCAGCAGGGTCATCTGCTCCAGCTCCTCCACGCCCTCGGCCACCACGTCCAGGCCCATGCTTTTGGCCAGCACGACGACGGCGCGGACGATGGCCGTGTTTTCCGCGTTGCGGGCCATGTCGCAGATGAAGGAGCGGTCGACCTTGAGGGTGTCCACAGGGAATTTCTGGAGGTAGGACAGGGAGGAATAGCCGGTGCCGAAGTCGTCGATGGACAGCTTGATGCCCAGGGTCTTCAGGCGGCGCAGCATGGACAGGGCGCCCTCGGCGTTGTCCATGATGGTGGACTCGGTGATTTCGAGCTTCAGGTGGCGTGGGGCGAGGTGCGACTCCTCCAGGATGCAGGTGATCTGCTCCACGAGGCTGGGCTGGGAGAACTGGCGGGGCGAAAGGTTCACGGACATGTGCAGGTGGTCCTGCCCGGGGTAGCGGGCCAGCCAGTTGGCCATGGTCACGCAGGCCTTGCGCAGGATGATCAGCCCGAGGTCGATGATGTGCCCGGATTCCTCGGCCACGGGGATGAACAGGCCCGGGGGCAGCGCCCCGCGCAGGGGGTGGTTCCAGCGCACCAATGCCTCGAAGCCGATGAGCCGGTCGTCACGCAGGCTGACGATGGGCTGGTATTGCAGGAAGAATTCGTCGCGTTCGATGCCCCGGCGCAGGTCGCGCTCCAGGGTCATGGCCTCCACGGCGAGCTGGAACATGCGCGGGTTGAAGACCTTCATCCGGTTGCCCCCGGCGCGGATGGCGTGGTGCATGGCGATGTTGGCGTTTTGCAGCACGGCCTCGGGGGTCAACTCCGGCGGGGGGGAAAGCACGATGCCCATGCTGACGGTGATGCGGATTTCATGGTCGCCCAGATGGAAGGGCTCGGCCAGCACCTGGCGGATGCGTTTGGCCACCCCGATGGCCTCGCGTGGGGAGACCAGTTCGTCGAAAACGATGACGTACTCGTCGCCCGCATAGCGCGACACGGTGTCCAGGCTGCGCACGCAGCGCAGCAGGCGGTAGCTGACTTCGCGCAGCAGGGCGTCGCCCGTCTGGTGCCCCAGGCTGTCGTTGACCACGCGGAAGCGGTCGATATCCAGGAAGGCCAGGGCGAAGAAGTGCCTGTCGCGGCGTTTGGAGCGTTCCATGGTCTGGCGGATGCGGTCCGTGCACAGGGAGCGGTTGGCCAGCCCGGTGAGCGGATCGTGCAGGCTCTCGTAGCGGAGCTGCTTTTCCATGGTCTTCTGGTCGGTGATGTCGCGCATGCTGCACCGCAGGCCCAGGCAGGAGCCGTCGTCGTCGGTGACGGCGTGGCTGACCACCGAGAGCCAGTGCATGCGCCCGTCTTCGCGGAAGATGCGGAAATCCAGGCTTTCCCCGGCGCTGTTGCACGGCTCGGCCACGAAGTCGCGCCACAGGGGCAGGTCGTCGCGGTGGATGATCTGCTCCATCAGGTCGGGGGTGGTCATGAAGGCTTCGGGCGGATAGCCGGTGATGCGTCGGCACGAGGGCGAAACGTAGAGCAGCGTGCCGTCGGGCCCGCGCCAGGTCTCCATGTTGAAGGCCGAGTCGGAGACGGTGCGGTAGCGTTTTTCGGACCGCCGCAGGGCCTGCTCCATGCGCTTGCGCTCGATGGCCATGGCCACCTGCTCGGAGATGGCCGTCATCAGGTGCACTTCGTGCGGGCCGTAGTGCTCGGGGTCGGCGTAGTCCTGCACGGCCATGGCGCCGATGATCTTGCCCTCCACGACCAGGGGCACCCCGAGCCAGATTTCCGCCGCCGTGCCCACGACACCCGAGAGGCCGACGCCTCGCGCGGGGAAAAGGGCCCCCAATTCGTCCTTGCGCACGAGCAGCGGCCTGCCCGAGCGGATGACCACCAGGGACAGGCTCCTGGTCGCGGAGTCGGAGATGTTTTCGATGTCGTAGGCCGTACGGTCCACGGCGTCTTCGAAATAGGGGAAGACGAGGCGGTCGCGCTCCTCGTCCACCAGGGCGATGAAGAAATTGGAGGCATCGATCACGTCGCGCAGGATGGCGTGGATGGCGGCGTAGAGGTCCGGCAGGTCGCGGGTGACGTGCACGGTGTTGGAAATGCGGTAGAGCACGGTGAGCAGGGTTTCGCTGCGGCGGTGGGCCTGCTCGGCGCGGCGGATGGCCGTGGCGTCCTCGAACAGGCCCAGGGCCGCCCCGGCCCCGGCCAGGGGCGAAAACGAGGCCCGCAGCCAGCGCGGGTGCGCGCCGTGGCGCACGGGCACCTCGCCGGACCAGGACCGCCCCGCGCCGATGACCTCGGCCAGCAGCGCGGCGAGGCCGCCCGGAATGGCGCCTGAGAAATCGAACGCCTCCAGGCCCGCCGGGGCCAGGGCGCGCAGGGCCGGGTTGGCGTAGCGCACGGTGCCCCCGGCGTCCACAAGCAGCGCCAGGGCCGGGCTGCCCTCGAAGGCGGACGCCAGCAGATCGACGCAGGCGGCGGGGCCGCGCCGTCCGGAGTCGGAAGTGTGATCTTCTGTCTGCCTCTTGCGTGCCATCGGTCCATCCAGAGGCTGGAGGTTCCGACCGGAAGTGAAAGCGCACTCCGGGCCATGAGCGAATGCGAAACGCCAGCGCGTGGAAAATCCGCTTTTCCCCGCCGGGCGGGACGGCATCTGTACAAGCCCGTGCCAGAGCGTCAGCAAGCCCTGGTGGTGCGGCGTACACGCCACTGCCTTTGGCCCTACCGCATTCGCAAGGAATAATCCATAGTTGTTTTGTCCTTAACAAAACAGACTTCCCGAGGGGGCAATTGCACGTCTTTCCTTTTTGCGCAATGGCTTGATCGCCGGGTGCGGTTCCCCTGTCGGGGGCACCCCCGCGCCGACCTCTGGCGCCGCGCGGGGTTTCGTGGCATAGTCCCCGTCGGCGCCACAGGGCGCCCATGCCCGACCACACACTCCAGAGGTACCCCATGGCCGAAAAGACCACCGCCACCGCCCCGGAGGCCGCAGCCCCCCGCCACTTCATCCGCCAGATCATCGACCAGCATCTGGCCGACGGCACCTGGGACCACGTGGCCACCCGCTTCCCCCCCGAGCCCAACGGCTACCTGCACATCGGCCATGCCAAGTCCATCTGCCTCAACTTCGGGCTGGCCCGGGAATACGGCGGCATCTGCAACCTGCGCTTCGACGACACCAACCCGACCAAGGAAGAGGTCGAGTACGTGGAGTCCATCCGCGAGGACGTGCAGTGGATGGGCTTCCAGTGGACGAACAACTTTTTCGCCTCGGACTACTTCGAGCGGCTCTACGGCTTCGCCGTGCGGCTCATCGAAATGGGCAAGGCTTACGTGGACGAGCAGAGCGCCGAGCAAATTCGCGAAACCCGCGGCACTCTGACCAGCCCCGGCACGCCCAGCCCCTGGCGCGACCGCCCGGCCGCCGAAAGCCTGGACCTTTTCGCGCGCATGCGCGCCGGGGAGTTCGAGGACGGCCGCTACGTCGTGCGCGCCAAGATCGACATGGCCCATCCCAACGTCGTGCTGCGCGACCCGACCATCTACCGCATCCGCCACGCGCACCACCACCGCACCGGCGACGCCTGGTGCATCTACCCGATGTACGACTTCACCCACTGCCTGTCCGACGCCATCGAGGGCATCACCCACTCCATCTGCACCCTGGAGTTCGAGAACAACCGCGCCCTGTACGACTGGGTGCTCGACACCCTGGGCTTCGACCCCCGCCCGCGGCAGTACGAATTCGCCCGGCTGAACATCACCGGCACGGTGCTTTCCAAACGCCGCCTGATCCAGCTCGTGCGCGAGGGCCACGTGAACGGCTGGGACGACCCGCGCATGCCGACCATCAGCGGCTTCCGCCGCCGGGGCTACACTCCCGAGGCCATCCGCGACTTCTGCGAGCGCATCGGCGTGGCCAAGGCCGACAGCACCGTGGACTTCGCCCTGCTCGAACACTGCCTGCGCGAGGATCTGAATGCCCGCGCCCCGCGTGTCATGGGCGTGCTCAATCCCCTCAGGGTGGTCATCGAGAACTACCCCGAAGGGCAGGTGGAAGAGTTCGACATGGCCTACCACCCCGAAGACCCGGCCATGGGCTCGCGCAAGGTGCCCTTCTCACGCGAACTGTGGATCGAGCGCGAGGATTTCATGGAAGACCCGCCCAAGAAGTTCTTCCGCCTGGCCCCCGGCGCCGAGGTCCGCCTGCGCTACGCTTACTACGTGACCTGCACCGGCGTGGTGAAAAACGCCGCCGGGGAAATCACTGAACTGCGCTGTACCTACGACCCGCAGACCAAGGGCGGCTGGTCCCAGGACGGGCGCAAGGTCAAGGGCACCCTGCACTGGGTCAGCGCCGCCCACGCCGTGCCCGCCGAGGTCCGGCTCTACGACCGCCTGTTTTCCACCGACAATCCCATGGACGTGCCCGAGGGCGGCGACTTCAAGGACAACATCAATCCCGCGTCCCTGACCGTCGTCCAGGCCCTGCTCGAACCCGGGCTGGCCGCCGCCCGGCCCGGCATGCGCTGCCAGTTCGAGCGCATGGGCTACTTCTGCGCCGATCCGGACTCCACGCCCGGCAAGCCGGTCTTCAACCGCACCGCCACCCTGCGCGACACCTGGGCCAAGATCGCCCAGAAGGGCTGAGAATCACCGTCGGGGCGGCGCCCCGGACCCCGGCGGGGGGCGTTGTCCCCCTGCACTCCCGCCAGGGGCCGACGGCCCCTGGCCCCCCATACCGGCGCGGGCCGGGCGGCAGGAAGCCGCCCGGCCCGCGCCGGAGGTTTTGGTGGGGCAAAGCAGGGGCGTTCCGGATGGTTTGACGGGCGGCGGAGAGCGACGGCCCGTTGCTCCGGAAACGGTCTGGCCGCGGCGGGCGCCGTGGGCTGCGCCCGGAAGGCATGTCGCGTTCATCCCCCAAGGCCGCAACACGAAATCCGCACCGGCGGGTGCAGTGGTGGCGGAAGCCTGGGGCGGGCGTCGAAAAAACGTGACGACCAGGGCCGGGCTCAGGCCACGGTCAGCATGTCCACGAGGGTGTCCGCGTCCAGGTCGAACGCATGGGCGGGCGCTTCGAGGAGTCTGGACGCTTCCGCCGCCGCCAGGGGAATCTCGCGGACGAGTTTCTGCGACAGGGCCATGTCCAGACGCACGGTCGGCACGGAGCAACTGATGGTCGCCGCGATTGCCCCCGCACTGTCGAACACGGGGGAGGCAATGCAGCGTATCCCTTTGAAGAGTTCCTCGAAGTCCATGCCCAGGCCCCGTTTGCGGACGGCTTCGAGTTCCTTGTACAGAATGTTTATCTTTTCCGAGTTCATTTCCGCGTCGTTCCGGCGCAGGTCTTTTATGAAGCCGCGCAGGTCCTCTTCCGGCAGGAACGCCAGAAAAGCCTTTCCCGATGCGGAGATATAGGCAGGGAAGGAAGTCCCGACAATGGAGTCCATCTGCAAGGCGTGCTTTGATGTGATCTTGTGGATCACGACCATCTCCACGCCGGAGAGAATGCTCAGGTTGACGGTTTCGTTGACCTTGTCGCGCAGGGAAGACAGGATCGGTTGCAGCAGGGACACCAGATTGTTCTGCGATGCGATCTGTCGGCCCAGAGTGTGGAACTTGAGCGTCAGCGCGTAGGCGCCGCCCCGCTCGAGCTGCCGTACGTACCCGAGTTCTTCCAGGGTCCGCAGGATGCGCTGCAAGGTGCCTTTGGGTATGGAGCATGTTGCGCTGAGCGCCTTCAGCGACCAATCGCTTTTTGTCGCCATGGTCTCGATGATGAAGAGGGCTTTCTCCAGGGAGCGCATCATATAATAGTTGTCATTTTGAGTCATGATTTCCCGACTATCTGTTTTTCGGTTGCAGAACGCCCGGCAGAAAATGGCACTGCCCTTCATCCGGAGGTGAAGGGCAGTGTAATGTTAGCCATTTTGGGCTTCATTGTCTAGCCAGTCCGGTTTGCCCAATAAATATATGCCATCCTTTACGAGCGCCACGCACATGGCGAAGGTGAAGAGCATCATGGGGAATCCCGCCAGGGATATCAGCCCGCGAACCGGTTCGATCCCGCCGCAGATACACAAGACATAGGCGATGAGCCCGATCACGACGCCCCAGAGGACCTTGAGCCGCCGGGGCGGCTCTTCGCCGACCCGGACGCCTTTGGTGGAGATGATCGCCAGGGTGGCAACCAGGGAATCCGTCATCGTGGCGAAGGAGAAGACGATGGTGACCACGAACAGCCCCATCAGCATCTGGCTGAAGGGGAATTGCTCAAGGAGCAGATAGACCATGGACTCCATCCCGAAGTCGTGTATCCCGGCCCAGACGTCCACCGCGCCGCTCCACTGGAAGTAGACGGCCGTTCCGCCGAAGGTCGCTATCCAGAAGTGGCAGAAGACGGTCGGGGGGATGACGTTGACCAGGATGAACTGACGGACGGTTCGCCCCTTGCCCATGCGGGCCAGGAAATGGCCGAGCAGGGGAGCGAAGATGAAGAAGATTTCCATGTAGGGAACGAGCCATTGCGACGGCCACAGATCATTGGCCTGCATGGTGTTGAGCAGGGTGCTGTTGCGGAAGAAGTTGTTGGCGAAGTACCCGAACGATTCGACCCCGATGCCGAGGATGAACAGGGTCGGGCCCGCGAAAAGGATGAGCCCCATGAAGAAAAAGAAGGCCTTCGTGGTTCCCGTGGACAGAAGGCACATGCCCTTTTTCAGGCCGGAGGAGGAGGACAGGACGTAGATGGGGATGATGATCGCGGCGGCGACGGCCCAGGTGACGGGCCCGGGGGTGTAGCCGAATATCTTCCCCGTTCCGCTGCCGATCTGCATGAGACCGGCCCCCATGCTGGTGGCGACGGCGCAGCACAGGGAGAACAGGCAGATCGCATGGACGGCGGGAATAACCACGGGGCGCAGCTTCTCCGGGAAAAGGGCGTACATCCCGGCGGCGACCGAGAGCGGGTAGTTGCGGTTGTAGCCCCCCAGGGCGATGGCCACGGCGCAGACGGTGTAGAAACAGTATTGGGCGACGGTCCAGTGCAGTGTCGTCTGCGCTATGGCGAAGATTCCCGCGTCCTTCGATCCGGGTTCGATGTGCAGGCTCAGGGGCGGCTGCATCATGTGGTAGATGGGTTCGCCCATGGCCCAGAACAGGATGCCGATGCCGATGCACCCGCATAGGGAAAGGGCAAACCATTGCCAGAATGAGAATTCCGGCTTGGCATCCCTGCCTCCCAGGCGGATGTCCCCGATAGGGGAAAAGGCCACGCCCACGGTGAACATGACGATGATGATGCCGAGGGAGACTTCCAGCCATCCGAAGTTGAAGTGAATCCAGCCCATGACCTTGTCCAGGATGGCGGCGAGTCCTTCGTGGTAGGTCAGCCCCAGGACGATTCCGGTCGTCAGCAGGATGAATCCCGGCCAGAAGGTATATGGGTTCAGCTTGCTTCGTTCGTCTATCGAATGAGTCCCGGCCATGGTGTCCCTCCGTTGTTTTCAGGCGGTTGTCCCTGGGCACCCTGGCGCGGGTGGCGCGACGCCGAGGCGTTGTGGCCATACGGCCAGGGTTGCGGTCAAGCCGACGTTTCCGCAGGTCGGCGCGTCCCGTTTCTCTTTGTAGTATGCCGTACCGATTTGTGGTAAGCCTAGAAGGAGAGGGTTTTGTTGTCAATTGGGGGGAAGGCTTTTTTGCCGTAAAAATTTATGCCGCATTATCCAGCTATAAAAATTGATATTTTTGTAAATTTAACAGCTTTCACCAGGTTGCTGCGCAAAAATAGGGGAAGGGGGTTGACGGAGTTGTCGGGCTCGGCTAGTGTCGCGTCATGGAACATGGTACCAGATTACGGTATATAAATTCGCCAGCCCCGGCCGGCAAATTTTTTTCCGGTGAATATGGTACGTCGTACCGAAATGTGGAACGTTGGAGTTGTGAGCAGTAAGGCGAACCGTACTACTTGTTTGAGGTGCATATGATCCAGGAAACGTTGTTTCTGAAAAACACGGAGACTTTTGCCGAGGGTCTGGCCCGGTGCGGAGTGAAATATCACTTCGCCTACCCGATCACTCCGGCGACTGACATCATGAAAAGGATGGCCGTCATCCTGCCCCAGTACGGGGGGAAGATGATGCAGATGGAAAGCGAGCTGGCCGTTTCCAGCGCCCTGGCGGGCGCGGCCTGCACCGGAAAGCTGGTGGCCACCTCCAGCTCGGGGCCGGGCCTGACGCTCATGCACGAGGCCATCGGTTTCATGTGCGCGGCCGATCTGCCCTGCATCGTGGTCGACTCCATGCGGGTCGGCCCGGGCGACGGCGATATCCTCGGTGCCCAGAGCGACTACTTCGTCGTTACCCGGGGCGGTGCGCACGGCGACTACCACACCATCGTCCTGGCGCCGTCCTCCGGGCAGGAGATCGCGGACCTCGTGCCCCACGGCATCCGTCTGGCGTACAGGTACCGGATCCCGGTGTTGTTCGTGATCGACGGCGTGAGCGCCCAGACCACCGAGTCCACGACCCTCCCGGCCTACCACGACTACTCTGCCGAGTTCGACACTTCCGGTTGGGCCTTCACGGGCACCAAGGACCATGCAAAGCGCGCCCTCATCACCGGCAGCTATTCGCACCAGGACGGCTACGTGATGAACGAGAGGTTGCGCGCCAAGTACGAGGTCATCAAGGACAAGGAACAGATGTGGGAGCAGGATCAGGTCGAGGACGCCGAACTGGTCGTCGCCGCCTTCGGCATCCACGGCCGGATGTGCCGGGACCTGGTTTTCCGGATGCGTGCCGCCGGCAGGAAGGTCGGTTTCATCCGGCCGATCACCCTGTGGCCGTTCCCCGACCGCGCCTTCGATGCGCTGCCCGCGTCCGTGAAAAATATCCTGGTGGTCGAGATGAACCACGGACAGATGGTCGAGGATGTCAGGCTGGCCGTCAATGGACGCGTTCCCGTCCATTTCCTCGGCAAGACCGGCGGCGACCTGCCCATGTACACCCTGGCCGACATGATTGCCGAGGCCGAAAGGATTCTGGGGGAATAAGCGATGGAAAACCTGAGCGCGAAATACGGAAAGACCTTAAACCTGGACAAGCTGACCAGCTACTGCCCCGGATGCGGGCACGGCGTCGTGACCCGCCTGGTGGCCGAGGCCATAGAGGAACTGGGCATCATGGAGCGGACCATCGCCATCGTGGGCATCGGCTGCGGCGGGTTTTCGCACCACTACATGGACATCGACGCCATCGAGGCCACCCACGGCCGCTCCCCCTCCTTCGCCCTGGGCTACAAGCTGGCGATGCCGGACAACATCGTCTTCACCTACGCCGGTGACGGCGACACCTGCGCCATCGGCCTGGGCGACCTCATGCACGCGGCCAACAAGGGGATGCCCATAACCACCATCATGGTCAACAACACCGTGTTCGGCATGACCGGCGGCCAGATGTCCCCCACCACCCTGGTCGGGCAGGTCACGGCCACCACCGCCAAGGGCCGGGACGTCGCCCTGCAGGGCTACCCCCTGCTGGTGCCGGAAATGATGCAGTCCATGGCGGGCGTGAAGTTCCTGGCCCGGGAGTCGGTGGCCACCCCCAAGGCCATCCGCAAGGCCAAGAAGAGCATCAGGAAGGCCTTCGAGTGTCAGGTCAAAGGCCTGGGGTACTCCTTTGTGGAGGTGATCGTCCCCTGCCCGACCGGCCTCAAGATGCGGGTGAAGGACGCCTATGCGCGGTGCGCCAACGAGATGACGGACTACTTCAAACCCCAGGTCTTCAAGGACGAGACGGAGCAGACCAATGCTGCATAAATGTACGATTTCCGGTTCGGGAGGCCAGGGCTCCGCGCTCATGGCGAAGATGATCTGCCTCGGTGCGATCAAGGAGGGCCTGAAGGTCGTCATGACCCAGACCTACGGCATCGAGCAGCGGGGGGGCGACTCCACGGCGTACGTGATCGTTTCCGACGAGCCCATCGGCAGCCCCATCGTGGAAAACGATGCGGACATCGCCGTGGCCCTCAGCCCGTCGACCTACGACAACTGCCTCTGCGGTGTCGTGCCGGGGGGCATGCTGTTCACCAACAGTTCCATGATCGAAACCCCCAGGGACGCCGAAGGGTTCAGGCAGGTCCTGCTGCCCGTTTCCGATATCGCGGTGGAACTCGGCACCGTGCGATGCGCGAACATGGTGATGCTCGGCGCCGTTCTCGCGGGCACGGGCCTGTTGCGGCTGGAGGTCGTCGAGGAGGTCGTCAAGGAAAGCCTCGGGGCGAAAAAGCCCCAACTGGTGGAGCTGAACGTCAATGCGCTGCGCACCGGATTCGCCGCGATGAAAAAGGAGGGCGACAATGGCTGACAAGCACCATGTCATCGACACCCGCCGCTGCAAGGCGTGCGGAGTGTGCGTGGACAACTGCCCCAAGGGCGTCCTCGCCATCGGTACGGCCATCAACGCCCAGGGCTACAACTATGTCGTCCAGGCATACCCCGAGAAATGCGTCCTGTGCGACATCTGCGGCATCGTCTGCCCCGACGTGGCCATCGGCGTCATCGCGGACAATTAAGCGATCCGGCATCCCCGCCCCGGCCCGGGGCGGGGATGGAGCGGCAAGGAGTCTTTCCCATGAGTGATCTGGTTCCCCTGTTCAAACCCAACAGCGTCGCCCTGATCGGGGCTTCTTCCAACTCGACGAAGTACGGCTACTGGACGGCCAAGAGCCTTGTCGAGAACAAGTTCCAAGGGGACATCTACTTCGTTTCCCGTTCGGGCGGCGAAATCTTCGGGCTGCCCACCTACCCCGACATCCTTGCCGTGCCCGGCGAGGTCGACCTGGCCATCATCGCCATCGCGCCCAAGTTCATCCTGCCTGTCATGGAGCAGTGCGTGGAAAAGGGCGTCAAGTGCGCCATCGTCGTGTCCACGGGCTTCGGCGAGGTCGGGCCGGAAGGCAAGGAACTCGAGCGCCAGATGCTGGAGATCGCCCGCCGGGGCAACATGCGGGTGCAGGGCCCCAACTGCATGGGCACGTACAGCGCGGCCAAAAGCATGAACGCCAGCATCATCGACCTGGCCCCCGGGCCCATGAGCCTGGTTCTGCAAAGCGGCAACTTCGGCATCGACATCAACTTCAACGCCAAGGCCCGGAACCTCGGCTACAGTTGCTGGGCGACCATCGGCAACCAGATGGACGTGCGGTTCCACGACTTCGTCGAGTATATCGAAACCGACGACGCGACCAAGGTTCTGCTCCTTTATATGGAAGGCCTGCGCGTCGAAAGCGAGGAAGACGGCCGCAAGTTCATCGCGGCCGCACAGCGGACGGTCGCCAAGGTGCCCATCGCCGCCATCAAGATCGGCCGCAGCGCCGCGGGCGCCCGCGCGGCGGCGTCCCACACCGGCTCCCTGGCCGGCAGCGAGAAGGTTTTCGACGCGGCCCTGCGCCAGGCCGGGATCATCCGCGTGGACAGCCCCGGCCAACTGCTGGACGCCGCCGAGGCCTTCTCCAAGTGCAAACCCGCCAAGGGCAGGCGGATCGCCATTCTCACCGACGGCGGCGGGCACGGCGTCATGGCCACGGACTTCGCCGAACAGTTCGGCCTCGAGGCGCCCGTGCTGTCCGACGCCACCCAGGCCAGGCTGCGCGAAATCCTCCTGCCCCACTGCCCCATCAAGAACCCGGTGGACCTCGCCGGGACGCCCGAAGCGGACATGTGGGTGTTCGATCGTTGCCTGAAGGTTCTTTTGCAGGACCCCGACGTGGACGGCATCGTCATCGTGGGCCTGTACGGCGGATACGCCGATCTCTCCGAGGAATTCCGGGCCCTGGAGATGGACGTGGCCAGGAGCATGACCGAGCGGATCGCCGCTTCCGACAAGCCGGTGGTCATGCATTCCATCTACGCGCCGCAGCGCCCCGAGTGCCTCGAATACATCAGCGGGCACGGCGTGCCGGTCTTCGGCGGCGTGGACGCGGCGGTCAGGACCATGGGCGTCCTCGCCCGCTACGCGGGGCTCAAGGAAGCCCTGCGGGAGGAGGCGGCCGGGGAGTGCCCCGACATGCCCGCCGACCGCAAGGAAAAGGCCCGGGCCATCATCGCCGCCGTGCGGGCGGCGGGGCGCACGAACCTCGTGGAAACCGAAGCGCGCGGCATCCTGCGCTGCTACGGTCTCGATATTTCCGAGGATTACCTGGCGACCAGCGCGGATGAGGCGGCCGCCTGCTACAGGAAGATCGGCGGCAGGGTGGTCATGAAGATCGTGTCCCCCGACATCCTGCACAAGACCGACGCGGGCGGCGTGGCGCTGAACATCGATTCCGAGGCCAAGGCCCGCGAAGCCTACGGGCAGCTCGTGAAAAACGGGCTGCGCTACAAGTCCGATGCCGTGATTTTCGGCGTCATGCTGACCGCCATGCTCCCCGGCGGCGTCGAATGCATCATCGGCTCAAGCCACGACAATACCTTCGGGCCCACGGTCATGTTCGGCCTGGGCGGCATCTTCGTGGAAATCCTCAAGGACGTGGCCTTCAGGGTCGCGCCGGTGAACATGCCGTCCTGCCGCAGCATGATCCGCGAAATCAAGGGCCTGGGCATGCTTCAGGGTGCCCGGGGCAGCAAGCCCTGCGACCTTGAGGCCCTGGCGGAGGCCGCGTGCATCGTTTCGTATCTGGTGGACGAACTGCGCGAGGTCGCCGAGGTCGATCTCAACCCGGTTTTCGCCTGGGAAAAGGGACTGGCCATCGCCGATGCCCGCATCATCCTGCACGGGTGATGATCACATGCTCCGAATTATCAACAAGAGAGTTGTGCCATGCGTGAAGTGAAGCTTTTCCCCACGACCACCGGCCAGAGCTGGCTGGAAATGTCTGCGTACAAGCACCACACGTTCCTGCCCGGGTCCGAAATCAGGGATGCCTACGACTACGTCGTCGTCGGCGCGGGATACGGCGGCCAGGCCGCGGCCCGCCATCTGGCGGAACTGCATCCCGAGGCCAGGATCGCGGTCTTCGAGGCCATCAGGATCGGCGACAACGACAGCGGCAAGAACGCCGGTTTCATCATCGACGTGCCCCACGATTTCGGCGACCAGGGCGCCTCGAGCTTCGAGGAGAACAAGAAGTACTTCGAACTCAACACCTTCATCATCAAGTGGATGGAGGACACCATCAAGGCCAGGGGCATCGAGGATGTGGACTGGGACCACTGCGGCAAATACCTCTGCTGCGCCGAAACCAAAAGCTTCAAGCTGATCGACCACGAAATCGACGAGCTGAAGCGCATGAACTGCTCGTACGAGGTCGTGGAGGGCGATGAACTCCACCGCCGCATCGGCACCCGCTATTACAAAAAAGCCCTCTACACCTCCGGCACCGTGCTCATCAACCCCGCCGACGTTCTGCGCGGGCTGTTCTCCGTGATGCCCGAAAAGGTGGAGGTCTTCGAGGAGTGCCCGGTCATGCGCGTCGACGAGGGCAACCCGCCCAGCGTCCTGCTGCGCAACGGCAGGAAGGTGCGGGCCAAGGCCGTCATCGTCACCGCCGGGCCTTTCATTCCGCAGTTCGGCATCGGCTCGAAGGTGTTCTGCCCCGTGCTGTCCTACGGCGCGTTCACCCGCCAGTTCACCGAGGACGAGATGCAGCACCTGCAGGGGGTCAAGCCTTGGGGCTGCACCGCCGGCCACCCCGCGGGCACCACCGTGCGCTTCACCAGGGACCGCCGCATCTTCGTGCGCAACGGCTTCTCTTTCGCCACGCACCTGACCACCTCGCACCAGCGCATCCAGCGGGCCATCCCCAAGCTGCGCCGGGCGTATGAAAACCGTTTCCCCGAACTCCGGCACGTCAACTTCGAGTTCGTCTACGGCGGCATGATCAACATGACCATGAACTACCGCCCGCTGATGTTGCAGCACCATCCCTCCATCTTCGCGTCCGCCTGCGGCGAGGGCGCCGGTGTCGCCAAGACCAGCCTGCTCGGCTACTACATCGCGGAGTGGGTCAGCGGCATCCCCAGCGATAACCTGGAATTCCTGCGCAAAATCTCCACCCCCAAGCGGCTTCCTCCGGAGCCGTTCCTGACCGTCGGCGCCGAGGCGCGCCTCTTCTACGAAGAGCTCAACGCCAAAAAGGAAATCTAACCTCCTACCCTCAACCCCAACCCGGTTCCTGAACAAGGGGGCGCGTGCGCATGTGCATGCGCCCTCCCAGGGCCCCTTGGGCAACGGAGACCGACATGGAGTGCATCAATTCTTCGGAAACCGCTGAAGTCGTAGGCCCTTACAGCCATTGCGTGAAGGCGGGCAACACCTACTACATCTGCGGCCAGGTTCCCTTTCACCCGATCACCGGCAAGGTCGTGGGGGCCACCATCCAGGAGCAGACCTTCCAGACCCTGTACAACCTGAAGCTGGTTCTCGACGCGGCCGGGCTCGAGATCACCGACATAGCGAAAACCACGGTGTTTTTGGCCAGCATGGATGATTTCGCGGGGTTCAACGAAGTGTACGCCGAATTCATGGGCAACCACCGCCCCGCGCGGCTGTGCCTGGGGGCGGGCGAAATCGTTCACGGCTGTCTGCTGGAAATGGATGCGACCGCCTACAAGGAATAGATGGAACGCGGTGTGGAAGGCGGGATTTTTCACTCAACTTCTTCGCGCAGGTGGAGGTAGGCCATGGAATCCAATGGACAGATCGGAATCAGTTTTGGAGACGCTCCCTATTCGTCCGTACACAAGAAAATCGCAGTCGGCACCTTCATGGGGCAGGTCTGCGACGGGTACATTCTCGGCATTGTCGGCATAGCCCTGTCCTACGCCGCAGGGCCCCTGGGGCTGGACGGCTTCTGGATGGGGCTCATCGGGGCTGGCGCGCTCTTCGGCATTTTGCTCGGCAGCCTGTTTGCCGGAATCGTCATCGACGGTATCGGGCGCAAGACGGCATACACGTTCGTCGCCCTGTTCAGCCTGGTTCTGTCCGTGGGGCAGTTCTTCCTCTCGGACCCCGCGCATCTGGTGGCCGTCCGGTTCCTGCTCGGCATGTGCGTCGGTGCGGATTATACCGTCGGCGTGGCCCTGCTCAGCGAGTGGACGCCTGAACGCATCCGGACCAAGATGATGAGCTGGCTGATGGCCGCCTGGACCTTCGGCTACATCATCTCCTATTTCGCCGGTCTGCTCATTGCCACCATGGGCGACATGGGCGAGAACGGCTGGCGCTGGATCATCTGCTCTTCCGCGCTGCTGGCCCTGATCACCCTCGTCGTCCGCCTGGGCTCCCCCGAGTCCCCGCAGTGGATGATGGCCAAGCGGGGCCGGAGCGCGGCCCTGGAGCTGGTGCACCGGTACCTCGGGGCGAACTATGCCCTCCCGGCCGAAACCGGCAAGAGCGCTTCCGCGTCGTTCTTCATGCTGTTCAGCCCGAAGTTGTGGCGCAACACGTTGACTTCGTGCGTTTTCTTCCTTTGCCAGGTGCTGCCCTTCTTCGCCATCAGCATCTTCCTGCCGGTGGTGGTCAAGGGGCTCAACATCGAGAACCCGCACGCCTCGGGCATGATGTACAACGCGTTTACCATGATCGGCGTGTTCATCGGCATCCTCGTCGCGCCCAAGGTGTCGCGCCGGGGGTTCCTGATCTGGACCTTTTATGGCGCCGCCGCGATTCTTACCCTCATGACCCTCTGGCGGGGCATGCCCGCCAGTGCGGCTTTCGTTCTGCTGGGCGCGTTTTCCACCGTCCTGGCCATCTCCATCGTCGCCGAGTGGTTGTATCCGCCCGAGCTTTTCCCCACCGAACTGCGCGGTTCCGGCGTCGGCCTGACCATCGCCGCCAGCCGTATCGGCGCGGGCATGGGCACATGGATGCTCCCCGTCGTCACCGAACAGTACGGCGTCTCGGTCACGTTGGCCTGCTGCATCGCGACCCTGGTGATCGGCGGCCTGGTGTGCCAGATCTTCGCCCCCGAAACCTCTCCCAAGTTCGGCGGTCACAGCGTCGCCCTTTCCCCGGGGCATTGAACTGGAAGAGGTCGGTCGACCGTGCGCACCCCTCGCATGGCGGCCTCCCCATTGGTGCCCCCCGGCTTTCGCCGGGGGGCACCGTCTCGCGGGGCTGCCCCGGGAGCGGCGCAGCCCCGCCCGGGGCAGTGGAGCCTTTGGAAATGATCCGCAAGATCTGGATAAACTGTAGCGAGGCCTCCGGCGACATGTGCGCGGGCGCGCTGGCCGGGGAGCTGCTCCGCCAGTGCCCGGCGCTCGAGATCGGCGGCCTGGGCGGGCCCATGCTGGCCCGGGCCGGGGCCACGGTGCACTTTTCCATGGACCGGATCTGCTTCTCCGGGTTTTGCGACGTGCTGCTCGGCCTGCCGAAAATCTTCCGCCTGCAGCGTGAAATCATTGCCCGCTGGGAGTGCGACCCACCGGACGTGATCGTCATGGTCGACTGCCCCGACTTCAACCTGCCCCTGGCCAAGGCGGCGCACGGCATGGGCATCCCCGTCTACTATTTCATGGCCCCGCAACTCTGGGCCTGGCGGCAGAAGGGCCTCGACATCTTGCGCGAGCATGTCCGCACGGTCATCTGCGGCCTGCCCTTCGAGCCGGAATATTTCCGCGATAGGGGCTGCCGGGCCGAATATGCCGGGCACCCCCTTCACGACATCATTCCCCTGGAGGCCCTGGATGCGCAGCGTCCACGGCACGACCGGATCGGCTTCATGCCGGGAAGCAGGCGCAAGGAGATTGCGTTTCTTCTGCCCGTCTTTTCCCATGTCGCCGCCATGATCCATCGGGAACACCCGGACATGACTTTCGCCATCGCCCGGGCGCCGGGTATCGACGGCGGGTTCCTGCGGGCATGCTGGGCGGGCGGCCCGGCGGTCCGCATCGTGGAGCCGGAAGGGCGTTTCCGCATGATCCGCACCTCCGGCCTGGTTCTGGCGGCCTCGGGCACGGCCACCCTTGAGACCGCCCTCATCGGAACCCCGACCATCGTCTGCTACAAGTTGGACCGGCCCGCCGCGTTCCTGTTGCGCCGGTTGGCGCTTTCGCGGTTCATCAGCCTGACGAACATCCTGTCGCAACAGGAAATTTTCCCCGAATATCTGCAGGAGCAAGCCACCGCGGAGAACCTGTACCGCCATGTCGCCGCCTGGCTGCACACCCCGGGCCTGTTGCAGGAGCTGCGCGACAGGTTGCGCGAGGTGCGGCGCATCGCCGGCCCGGCAGGCGGCATGCGCGCGGCGGCAAGCACCATCCTGACGCACTGACAATGGAGGTCTGCATGAACATCGGTTTTATCGGAACGGGCAATTTGGGCGGGGCGATCATTCGGGCGCTGTCCGGACAGGACGGCCTGACCCTGTACGGCCTGAACCGGACCAGGACCGCCTTGCAGGAACTGGCGCGGGAAACCGGGCTCGTCCCCTGCGCCGACATACGGGAGCTGGCGGGCAGCGCGGACTGCATCGTCCTGGCCGTCAAGCCGCAGCAGGCGCATGCGGTCTGGCCGGAACTGGTTCCCGCGCTGACCGGGGACAAGTGCCTCGTTTCCCTGGCCGCCGGGTTGACCCGGGAGTCGTTGCGCCGGAGCACCGGCGGCATCTGCCCGGTCGTCCGGGCAATGCCCAATTCGCCGGTTCTGATCCGGCAGGGCGTCACCGCGCTGTGTTTCGACGATGCGACGCTCACCGGGCTGCAGAAGGAGTGCATTCTTGCCATGTTCGGCAGCCTGGGCAGTGTGCACGTCCTGCGCGAGGAGCTTTTCGATGCGTTCACGGCGGTCATCGGGTCCGGCCCGGCGCTCGTGTTCTATTGCATCGAAGCCATGATCGAGGGCGGCGTGGAACTGGGCCTGGACCGCCGGGAGGCGGCCGTCATGGTCAAGGGGCTCTTCAGCGGCGCCAGCCTCATGGCGCAGCGGTCCCCGGAGCACATCGGCCTGCTGCGGGAGATGTCCACCGCCCCGGCGGGGACGACCACCGCGGCCCTGGCCCACTTCGACCGCACCGCCGTGCGGGGGAACATCATGGACGCCCTGCGCAGGGCCTGCGACCGCAGCGCCGAGCTTGGCTGAGGGCGTCTTCGCCGCGCCGGTTCGCTTCGGTTTCAGATGCCCTGGCCGCCCTCGTTCCTGCCCTGGCCCCGGTCGGGGTCGGAACCAGGGCCGGGCGTTTGCGCCGCCGCGTCGTCCAGCGGCAGGCGGATGATGAATTCGGCGCCGTGGCCGGGCTCGGAGTCCAGGATGATGGTGCCCTTGTGGTTGCTGGTGACGATGAAGTAGGACACGGACAGACCGAGGCCGGTGCCCTCGCCGGGAGCCTTGGTGGTGAAGAAGGGCTCGAAGATGCGCTTGCGGTTTTCCGGGCCGATGCCCGGGCCGTTGTCGCGGACGCGGATTTCGGCATAGCCGGGGCCTTTGCGGGTGGTCACGGTCAGGGTCGGCGTGTCCGGCGGCGGGTCCATGGCGCTCATGGCCTGGGCCGCGTTCTTGAACAGGTTGAGCAGCACCTGTTCGATTTCCGTGGGCGTGCAGGGCACCGGGGGCAGGCCGGGGTCGAAGGTGCGCTCGACGTTCACCTTGCGGAAATCATAGCGCTTTTTGAGGTCGTAGTCGCTGGCGGCCAGGGCCAGGGTGCGTTCTATGAGCGCGTGCAGGTCCGTGGGGGCGTGGTTGGAGGTGCTGCGGCGGCTGAAGTTGAGCATGTTGGCGACGATGGCCGCCGCGCGCTGGCCCGAGTCGCTGATGCCGTCGAGCATGCGCAGCACGCCGCGTCGTTCCAGGTAGGCCTGGATGGTGTCCATGTCCGTGCCCAGGGCGGTGGCGGTGCGGTGGTTGGCGGGCAGCTCCGGCCCGGTGCGGCGGCGGATGTTCTGCGCGCTTTGCAGGATGCCGCCCAGGGGATTGTTGATTTCGTGGGCCATGCCCGCCGCCAGCCCGCCCACGCTCATCATTTTTTCGGTCTGGATCATGATTTCTTCGAGCTGGGCGCGGGTGGTCACGTCGGCGATGCGGACGACGGCGCCGGGGGAGGCCTCGTCGCCGGTCAACGGTGCGAAGGAGAGGTCGAGGAAGGCGCTGCGCTTCACCCCCGCGCCGTTCGCGCCGTTGGCCGGACCCACGCAGGGCTGGCGCTCCAGGGTGCTGGCGCGGCCCATGGCCAGGGCGGCGCTCAGGTTCCTGCGCGCCCCGCGCAGGATGGGGAACAGCTCGTACACGTCGCGGCCCCGGGCTTGCTCGGGGTCGTCCAGGCCGCACATGCGCGCCGCGCCCTCGTTCATCAGGCTGATGCGGGCCTGGGCGTCCACGGCCAGCACGGCGCTGTTCAGGGAGTCGATGATGCTTTTGAGATGCGCGCGGCTGTGGCGCAGGTCGCGTTCGCGCCCGGCGATGGTGGCGGCCATGGCCGTGAATTCATGCTCCATGACGCCCAGTTCGGCGAAGCTGTCGGCCCCGGAGACGGCGGCGTTGCGGTAGTCGCCGCGCGCGGCCTGTTGCAGGGTCGCGGCGAAATCGGCCAGAGGCGCGACCACGCGGCGGTGCAGCTCGTAGCGGAAGCTGGCGGCGATGATGGAAAAAAAGGCCAGCAGGAAGAGGATCAGGGCGGCCACCGTGCGCCACACGGGCACGAGAATCTCGTGGAGCGGAGTGTACAGGACCAGGCGCCAGCCCATTTCGGGCAGGACCACCACGGCCCCCGCGTAGGTCACGCCATCCTGGCGGAAGGTGGCGGTCAGCCGTTCCCGGCTGCCCAGGTCGGCGAACAGCGGCCAGCCGCCCACGTTGGCCTGTTGGCGGACCAGGGTCTCGTCGGGGTGCACGATGAGGTTGCCGTGGCCGTCGGCGAGCAGCAGTTGCGTGGTCGCCCCGGGCGGGGCGAATTCGTCCAGATGCTCGCGCAGGGTTTGCAGGTCCATTTCGGCCACGATCCGCCAGCCGCGCAAGGCGGTGTGGGTGACGTAGAGGCTCAGGCCGCCTGCGCCCGGGGCGTAGGCCGGGAGGGAGACTTCCTGCCCGTCCTGCGCCGGGGCGGGCAGGAAGGGGAAGTCCATGCCCACCATGCCCGAGGGGTAGGCGGCGACGATGTCGCCGTTGGCGTCGATCCAGAGCAGGCGCTCGAAGTGGGGGAACGCGGCGTAGAGGTTGGCCAGGGCGGTGGTCAGGATGCGTTCCGAGGCCGCGGGCCCTTCCAGGGCGGCGTGGCGCAGGGCGTGGCGCGCGTCGGTCATGTAGGCTTCCACGTAGCGCGCCAGGGACTGGGCGAGCATGGCGTTGTGCTCGGTCAGCCCCGCATACTGGCGGTAGGCGATGACCGAGCCGAGCACCAGGGTGAAGACCAGGCTCGGGGCCAGGACCAGGGCCAGCAGCTTGCGGCGGATGATGGCGGTCAGGGGCGGCGCGTTCATGGTTCCGTGACGGTGGCGATGGTCCGGAATTCGTGGGCGGAGACGGTCACGATGAACGAGGGGCGCTGCACGTCTCCGAAGGGGTCGAGCCGCAGGGGCGCGATCACGCCGGGCACGCCGTCCAGCCCCGCCAGGATGCCGGGCAGCCGGGCCGGGTCGCCCCGGGCGCGGCGCAGGGCCTCGGCCAGCACCAGCCCGCATTCGTAGCCCAGGGCGGCCGCGAAGTTGGGCTCCCAGCCGAAGCGGGAGCGGTAGCGCCGGGCGAAATCGCGGAATTCGGCCCGGGGGTTGTCCGCGCTGTGGCAGACGGCGAACTGGATGCCCTCGGCGGCCTTGCCCGCGGCCTGGAGCAGTTCGGCCGTGCAGGCCCACATGGTGCCGTAGACGCGAAGCGCGTGATCCTGGTGGCGCAACTGGCGGACCAGGGCGGCCAGGTCGCGGGCCGAGAGGGTGGCGTGCACGGCGGGCACGCCCAGTTCGCCCAGGCGCCGGGCCACGTCCTCCCATTGCCCGGCTTCGGAGGAGCGGACCCTGATGTCGGCGGCAACGGTGCCTCCTCCGGCGGTGAAGCGCTCGGCGAAGGCTTCCGTGTAGGGTACGGCGTAGGGTGCGTTGTCCAGGTCGGTCAGCAGCGCCACGCGGCGCAGGCCGTCGTGCTCCAGGCTGTGGCGGGCCATGCCGCGGGCCCAGGTGCTGGAGGCGGGGATGACGCGGAAAAAGGCGTCCTTCCTGCCCGAGAGCAGGGGCGAGGACACCGTGGGCGAGAGCAGGGCGACCCCGGTTCGTTCGGCGGCTGGCAGGGCGGCCATGGCCTGGGCGCTGGTCAGCGGGCCGACGATGGCCGTCACGCCCGCGCCCGCCAGGTCGAGGACGGCCGCCCGGGCGGCCTCGGGGGTTTGGCCGCCGTCGCGGGCCAGAAGCAGCAGCGGGCGGCGCAGGGCGCCGCCCCCGGCGTTGATCTCCTCCACGGCCATGGTCAGCCCGTTGCGGCCCTGGACGCCCAGGTCGGAGAAGCGGCCCTCCAGGGGGCCGAGGAAGCCCACGCGCAGGGGCTCGGGCTCGCCGCAGGCCGCCGCCGCCAGGCACAGCATTGCCGCGATCAGCGCCCTGGCGGCGTTGCGGGTGGCTGGCCCATGTGGCCCATGGCGCATGGCGGCCTCCGGGTTCCGGTTGGCGCCCCTGGAATCAGGGGAGTCTGTTCCAGAGTACCACAAGAGGCGACGAAGGCAAACGCCGAACCGCCACCCCGGTTTGTGTCTAATCCAGATCCTCCAGGGTGGAGGTGTCGCCGGGGTCCTGCCCCAGTTCCTCGGCACGCAGCAGGCGGCGCATGATCTTGCCGCTTCTGGTGCGCGGCAGGGTTTCGCGCTGCTCGAAGGACTTGACCACGGCCACGGGCCCCAACTCGCGGCGCAGGTGGGCCCGCAGGGCGGCGATGAGTTCCTCGGTGGTCTCGAAATCCTTTTGCCAGCCGTCGTGCAGCACCAGGAAGGCCTTGGCCACCTCGCCCTTGATCTTGTCGGGGATGCCGATGACGGCGGCTTCGGCCACGCAGCGGTGGGCCACCAGGGCGCTTTCCACCTCGGCGGTGCCGATGCGGTGCCCGGCGATGTTCATCACGTCGTCGGCGCGGCCCATGATCCAGTAGTAGCCGTCCTCGTCGCGCCGGGCCACGTCGCCCGCGTAGTACACGCCGGGAATCTTTTCCCAATAGGATTTTTTGTAGCGCTCCGGGTCTTTGTAGATTGTCGTCATCATGGCCGGCCAGGGCCGCTTGAGCACCAGGAAGCCGCCCTTGCCCGGGGGCACGGGGTTGCCCTGGCCGTCGACCACGTCGGCCTCGATGCCCGGCAGGGGTTTGTTCACCGAGCCGGGCTTGAGCAGCGAGATGGGCAGCGGGCTGATCATGAACATGCCCGTTTCGGTCTGCCACCAGGTGTCCATGATCGGGCACTCCGAGCGGCCGATGTATTTGTAGAGCCAGACCCAGGCCTCGGGGTTCATGGGCTCGCCCACGCTGCCCAGAAGGCGCAGGGTGGAGAGGTCCTTCTTGCGCGGATACTGCACGCCGAAGCGCATGAGCATGCGCACCAGGGTCGGCGAGGTGTACAGGATGGTCACGCCGTAGCGGGCGACCACGTCCCACAGGCGGTCGGCCTGGGGGTAGAGGGGATGGCCCTCGTACATCACCGTGGTCGTGCCCGCCACCAGCGGGCCGTAGATCACGTAGCTGTGCCCGGTGATCCAGCCCGTGTCGGCGGTACACCAGAAAATGTCCGTGGGCTTGAGGTCGAAGACCCAGTCCAGGGTCCGCGCCAGGCCGACCATGTAGCCGCCGTGGGCGTGGACGATGCCCTTGGGCTTGCCCGTGGTGCCCGAGGAGTAGAGCAGGAACAGCGGGTCCGTGGCTTCCATGACCTGCGTGGCGCACACGGGCCGCTCCTGGCGCACCAGGTCGTCGTACCACAGGTCGCGCGGCTCGTGCATTTCGGTGTCCACGTTCACGCGGTGGACGACCACGCAGGTCTCCACGCATTCGGCCCCGGCCCCGGCCAGGGCCTCGTCCACCAGGGTCTTCAGGTTGATGATCCGCCCGTTGCGGTAGAAGCCGTCGGCGGTGATGACCACCTTGGCCTGGGCGTCGGCCACGCGCTCGCGCAGCACCTTGGCCGAAAAGCCGCCGTAGACCATGCTGTGCACGGCGCCGAGCTTGGCCACGGCGAGCATGGCGATGGCCGTTTCGGGCAAAAGGGGCATGTAGAGCACCACGCGGTCGCCCTTGGCCACGCCCAGGGTGCGCAGGGCGTTGGCGAAGCGGTTCACCTCGCGGTAGAGTTCGTAGTAGGTGTACTTGCGCTGGTCGCCGGGCTCGCCCTCCCAGATGAGGGCCAGCTTGTTCTTGTTGGCCGTCTCGATGTGCCGGTCCAGAGCGTTGTAGACGATGTTGCAGCGCGCGCCCGGGAACCAGCGGTAGAACGGCGGGTTGGAGTCGTCCAGCACGCGGTCCCACTTCTTGAACCAGTCCAGTTCGTGGGCGGCGTCCTCCCAGTAGGCCAGGGGGTCCTGCTCGGCGCGGCGCTGGGCCTGTTCGAGCTGGTGGGGATTGATGTTGGCCTCGATCACCAGTTGGGGCAGGGGGCGGAAAACCCGCTCCTCCTGCAAAAGGGCGTCCAGGGCTCCTGTCTGGTCCATGCTCGGCTCCTTGCTTGTTGGCCTGCGCGCGGGGCGGCGGGCCGTCGGTGCGCCCCGGGGGGCGCGGCGGGCGTGGCACGCCCGCTACAATCCGAGAATCCGTTTCAGTTCGGTGATGCGTCGCCTGCTGATGGGCAGTTCGATGCGCGTCTTGCCCTGGGTGCGCAGCATGAAGTTGCTGCCGGGCAACGAGGCGATCTCGGTGACCATCTCCAGGTTCACCAGGTATTTGCGATGCACACGGAAGAACCGGTACTGGCGCAGGCGGTCTTCCAGAATCTTCAGCCGGTAGGAGGTCAGGAACTTCTGCCCGGCGGTGTGCACGTAGGAATAGTCCTCGTAGGCCTCGACGAAGATGATCTGGGTGTAGGGGATGAGCACCGTGCGCCCGTCCAGGGTGATGGGCAGTTTCTCGATTTCCACCGGGCGTGGGGTGGTGCCGTATTCCCAGGCCTGGGAGAGGGCCTTCATGAAGCGGTCCTCCTCTTCCTCGCCCAGGGGCAGTTGCACGGTCTGTTCGTCCTCGTCGGGGTCGTCGTCGCCGCCCCAGGGCGCGGGCGGCGGAATTTCCTTGAAATGGGCGCGGAACTGGGCCAGCCGCGTCACCGTGCGCGCGAAGCGCTCGGCCGAGGGCGGCCAGAGCAGGTAGTCCGTGGCGCCCAGCTCGAAGGCCGCGAAGGCCTTGGATTCATCCGAGGCCAGGAACACCAGGGCGGGCTTGTGCTTGCGCCCCGAAAGCATCTGGGCCAGCTCGAAGCCCGAGGCGTCGCCGGGCAGGTCCAGCCCCAGGAAGAACACGCCGTAGGGCACGTGTTCCAGCAGCTCCAGGGCCTCGAAGGCCGTGACGGCCTCGCCGAGCACGCGCACGAACTCCACCCCGGCCAGATGCTCGCGCAGGGTGGCGCGCACGGCGGGGTCGGGGTGCAGGAGCAGCGTGTTCAGGTAGCGCATGGGCGGCCCGCGATTTTGAAGGGTTCCCGGCCCCTTGGCGGAGCCTGCCATGGAACTACCGTGAAACGCCGCCCCGCGCAAGGCCGCCCTCGGTGAGCGGCGCCTCCCGTCCGGCGGGCGGCGCCGCGAAGCATTAGACTTCCGGCTGCAAATGCCTTACAAGGTGCCCACGTCCCGGCCCGGCCCCCGGAGGCGAAGAATCCCCCTGCGGGTGCAAATCAAGCATGACCAAACTGACCACCATACGCAATTTCAGCATCATCGCGCATATCGACCACGGCAAGTCCACCCTGGCCGACCGCATCCTGGAACTGACGGGCCTGGTGTCCGAGCGGGAGCGGCGCGAGCAGTACCTGGACCGCATGGAGCTCGAGCGCGAGCGCGGCATCACCATCAAGGCCCAGACCGTGCGCATCCCCTACCGCGCCGCCGACGGGACCGAGTACATCCTGAACCTCATCGACACCCCCGGGCACGTGGACTTTTCCTACGAGGTCTCGCGGTCCCTGGCGGCCTGCGAGGGGGCGCTGCTGGTGGTGGACGCCACCCAGGGCGTGGAGGCCCAGACCCTGGCCAACGTGTACCTGGCGCTGGACCACAACCTGGAGATCGTCCCGGTCCTGAACAAGATCGACCTGCCCAGCGCGGACCCCGAAGGCGTCAAGGCCCAGATCGAGGAGATCGTGGGCCTGGACTGCAAGGACGCCCTGGCCGTTTCGGCCAAGACGGGCATGGGCGTGGATCAGGTGCTCGAAGCCATCGTCGCGCGCCTGCCCGCACCCGAGGGCGACCCCGAGGCGCCGCTCAAGGCGCTGATCTTCGACTCGTGGTACGACACCTACCGCGGCGTCACGGTGCTTTTCCGCGTGCTCGACGGCGAGGTGTCCGTGGGCCAGAAGATCCAGATTTTTTCCACGGGCCGTCGCTTCGAGGTCACCAACGTCGGCGTGTTTTCGCCCGACGCCAAGGAGGTCCGCCGCCTGGGGCCCGGCGAGGTCGGCTTTTTGTGCGCCAGCATGAAGGAGCTGTCCGACGCGCCCGTGGGCGACACGATCACCGATGCCAGACGCCCCTGCGCCGAGCGCTTCCCGGGCTTCAAGAGCGTGAAGCCCATGGTCTTCTGCGGGCTGTATCCCGTGGAGCCCGCCGAATACGAAACCCTCAAGGCCGCGCTGGAAAAGCTCCAGCTCAACGACGCGGCCTTCTGGTACGAGGCCGAAACGTCCCAGGCTCTGGGCTTCGGCTTCCGCGCCGGGTTCCTGGGCCTGCTGCACATGGAGATCATCCAGGAGCGTCTGGAGCGCGAGTTCGAGGCCCGGCTGATCACCACCGCGCCCTCGGTGGCCTACAAGGTGACCACCACCTCGGGCGAGGAGCTGCTCATCGACAACCCGAGCAAGCTGCCCGACCCGCAGAAGATCGCCACCCTGGCCGAGCCCTACGCGCGCATGGAGGTCCACGTGCCCAACGAGTACGTGGGCGGCGTGCTCAAGCTCTGCGAGGAAAAGCGCGGCATCCAGAAGGACATGCGCTACCTGACGGCCACGCGGGTCATGATCACCTACGAACTGCCCTTCGCCGAGGTGGTCTTCGACTTTTTCGACAAGCTCAAGTCCATCACCAAGGGCTATGCGTCCCTGGATTACGAGGTGACGGACTTCCGCGAGGCGGATCTGGTGAAGCTGGACATGATGATCAACGGCGACCCCGTGGACGCGCTGTCGGTCATCGTACACCGCGAGCGGGCCACGCGCTACGGTCGCGCCGTGGCCCTCAAGCTCAAGCACGCCATTCCGCGCCAACTGTTCGAGGTCATCGTGCAGGCCGCCATCGGCCAACGCATCATCGCCCGCGAGCGCAACCCGCCCCTGCGCAAGAACGTCACCGCCAAGTGCTACGGCGGCGACATCACCAGAAAGCGCAAGCTTCTGGAAAAGCAGAAGGAAGGCAAGAAGCGCATGAAGCGCATGGGCAACGTGGAAATCCCCCAGGAGGCCTTCCTGGCGGCCCTGCGGGCCGGGGAAGACTAGCAACCCGGGCGCCGCCCGGCGGTCGCGGCCGCCGGGGGGGGCTCCCGGGCGGGCCCGCGCCCGCCCGGCATGGAGAAACGCATCGATGGAACCCAAATGGACGAAAGTGCTGCGTGAGTGGGCCGAGGCCCTGTTTTTTGCCCTGATCCTGGCCCTGTTCATCCGTTCCTTCGTGGTCCAGGCCTTCAAGATCCCTTCGGGGTCCATGCTGCAGACGCTTCAGATCGGCGACCACCTGCTGGTGAACAAGTTCATCTACGGCATCAGGGTGCCCTTCACCGACTGGACCCTGCTGCCCCTGTCCGACCCGGAATTCGGCGACGTGATCGTCTTCGAGTACCCCAAGGACCCCAGCAAGGACTTCATCAAGCGCTGCATCGGGCTGCCCGGCGACACCATCGAGGTGCGCGACAACCACGTGATCCGCAACGGCCAGCCCGTGGACGAGCCCTACCTCTCCGGCCTGCCCGGCTCGGGGGGCTACATGGCCCGCGACTTCGGGCCCGTCACCGTGCCCGAGGGCAAGTACTTCATGCTCGGCGACAACCGCAACAACTCCCAGGACTCGCGCTTCTGGGGTTTCGTGGACCGGGAGGCCATGGTCGGCAAGGCCTGGCGCATCTATTGGTCCTGGAAGACCAAACCCGACACGCGTCACGCGGGGGTCTACGTCACCGACTGGGGCAGCTTCCCGCCCGTGCGCCTGGAGCGCATCGGCCGGGCCGTGGAATAGCGGCGCGGCGCCCGTGCGGCCAACGCAGACGGCCCGCCTCCCCAGGGGAGGCGGGCCGTCCGGCGTTATGGCCCCGGCGGGCCGGAGCGGTGTGGCCTCAGGCCGGCTGCCCGGCGCGGGCCACCCGATCCTTGCCCGCCTGCTTGGCCGCGTACAGGGCCCGGTCGGCGTTGACCACCAGGCTGTCCCAGTTCCGGGTGGTCGCGTCCAGGCTGGCGGCCCCGAAGCTGGCCGTCACGGGGATGGCCCGGCCGTCCTCGGCCACGTTCAGGCCGTGCAGGGCCCGGCGCAGGCGTTCGGCCAGTTCCATGGCCCGCAGGATGCAGGTGTCGGGCAAAAGGATCAGGAATTCCTCGCCGCCGTAGCGGGCCACGACATCGTGGCCGCGCACGCCCTGGCCGACGGCCCGGGCCAGGGCCTGGAGCACGGTGTCCCCGGCCTTGTGGCCGTGGGTGTCGTTGATGGCCTTGAAGTCGTCCACGTCGAACAGGATGATGGACAGCCAGCGCTTGTTGCGCTGGGCCAGGAGCATTTCGCGCCGGGCGCGTTCCTCCAGGGCCCGGCGGTTGAAGAGCCCGGTCAGCGGGTCGCGCTCGGCCAGCTCCACCAGCCGGGCCTCGTAACGCTGCACGCTCATCCAGACCACGCCGAAAACGCAGCCGATCATGAACAGCAGGTAGGAGAGCATGCTGAGGGCCTGGACGCCGCCGGTGGCCAGGTAGGTTTCGCCCGGGGGCAGGAGGGCGGTCAGCCCGGCGCGCAGCAGCGACACCGCCGCCGCCGTTGCCGTGACGGCGATGGTGAACCATTGCGAGGGGTGCCGCGGCCCGGCCTGCGGGGCCAGGAGGCTGTGCGTGACCAGGGCGCACATGGTCGCCATGATCACGCTGATGAAGATGATGCGGACCTGGAGATCGGGCGCGACGGCGCTGAAGTAGAACTGCACGGCCATGAGCAGCACGACCAGCGCCGCCGCCGTCAGCCGGTGGCCCTTGCGGTCGTGCACGAAGCGCGACAGGCCCTCGTCCATCGTGGCGATTCCCGACACGATCATGGCGTTGCTCAGGATGATGGACGCCCAGTCCGGAATCTGCCCGCGCAGGGCGATGAGCGCGCTGCCCGCGCCAAGCAGCAGGTAGGCCGTGCCCAGGGCGGCCAGGCCCCGGAAGGACCGCTGGATGCCATGGAACAGCAGCAGCCCGAAGCCGAAAACGAGGGCCACGGCGGCCACGATTGTGATGGCGGTGAAGTTGTCCAGGTGCATGCGGCTTCCGGGATGATGCGCTGTGCCTTTTCCTTACGGGAATGGACCGGAAAAGCAAAGTCCGCGCGGGCCGCGCGGCGCGTATTTCTTGCGCCCGGGCCGCTTTGCGGATACACGGGTCGATACCAACCTGACGATATGACCGGAGATTTTACGTGCTCGCCGCCATCGCCACCGCCGCCCTGCACGGCATCGACGCCTACCGCGTGGACCTGGAAGTGGACCTTTCGCGCCAGGGCATGCCCGCCTTCAGCATGGTAGTTAACTGAACACCCCGAAAGGGCGCGTCTCATGTGGAGAATTGACGCAGCTTGTGCTTTAGGGAAGAACTTTAAGAAGCCAAGCAAAAACGATTCGTTCTAGCCGACCTGCTTCGCCAATGGGCTGATTGATTTATTCTTGCAGGGTCATTTCAATTCACCGTAATCAATGCCGGTGAGCGGAGTGTTCTGGGTGCGAAAGTAAACCAGCGGGCATGGTCAGGGGCAATACCTGTGGAGGTGCCTCGGGCATCTTGCATCGTTCTGTGTCAACTCTACAGCGTTTGCTATTCTGTGCTTAACTAGGCTGGGAAATCATGGAGGCATTAGGTCCATGAGCAATCAACTCAGTGAGGAGGAGTGATGCGGATAGTAATCTCAGCCTTGGTGTTGCTGTTTCTGTGTGGCTGTGTGAAAGAGAGGATTTACAATGACATGTATGGATTTGCTGATGACAACAAAAACTTATACAACAGCGATATGATGCAATGCAATCATGAATCATATTCACTTTTCCCGCCACAAGAACCTCCAAAGCTTGTGGAGATTCCACCTGTACCAGAAACATTATCAGTCGGTCTGGCGATGGCTCACGGGCAGCGGCTTGCAGAAATCGACGCGCACAACAATCGAATGATGGCTGAATATAGAGAATATACAAACACGCGTACAGCTTACGGGAACGAATGCATGTTGGGAAGGGGCTGGCGTATAGTTACCGTGGAGGAGTAATCACTCTGGTGGTGTCCAAGGATTTTCCCTGCAAGCTGGCACGCTAATCCTTTAGTATCGCTTTTTCTGCCCTTCATTGCTCGGATGGGTGTTATATGGGTTGTAGCTCGGGTAAGGGTCTTTGTAGCCCGGTTGTCCCGTGTAAGGGTTGGCGTTGCCTTTGGTGGACCAGTTGTTGTAAGGGGTTCCGTCCGGGGCTGAACGATAATGGGGCTGGACGTAGGTGCCATCTTTTTTGGTGTACCCTTTTACATATACGTCTTTGGCGAAGGCTGGGAAACAGATAAGCGAGATGACGAACGCTAAAATTAATGCTATGCGCTTCATTTTGTCCTCCGTTTGGTTATGCAGGATATCCTGCAATTTTATTTTTACATGTGCAAAGTGGGCTAAATGGTCAGTCACATTATGAGAATCTGCATCTATTGGTAGCCGCACGCCTTACTGTGTCCTGGGGGCGCCCACTTCGAAAGACTTCGTCGAAATTTTCAACAGTACCTATCTGAGGGCATGTGGTAATGTTTGGGATGGTGTTGGGGATATTCTGAATTCGTGGTATCCCAGATTCAAATGTTGAGAAAATGAGGCCAAACTAAGCACTACAAAGAGAATATGGATTGTCTCCTTCATAACTTGTCCCCATCCCTCTTCACGATTATTCTTTTAAAACCACATGTCTTTTTTTGTGTCAATGGGGTTGCAGATAATTAGGGCGATTGCGCAAGGCTTTGTGAGGGTAGACATTATGTTACGTTGGTTGGCTGTTCGCCTGAAGGCTGGCATTCCTCTCGTATTGTCCTTGGCGGTGTTGGGTTCATCGGCTTGGGCGTGGTCTGGGAAGGTCGTTGGGGTGACTGATGGTGATACCCTCACTGTACTCAAGGACGGCCAAGAACAGGTCAAAATACGACTCTACGGCATTGACGCGCCCGAGGGCGGGCAAGACTTCGGGGCGAAAGCCAAGCAAGCCCTGTCCGCGCTGACCTTCGGCAAGGTGGTAGATGTTCAAACCATGGACCAAGACAGGTACGGGCGGACCGTTGGCAGGGTGTTCGCTGATGGCCAGGACGTGAACGAAGCTCTGGTGAAATCGGGTATGGCCTGGGTCTACCACCAGTATTGCAAAGAGGTTCTAACCTGTCAGAGTTGGGCAGGATTGGAACAAGATGCGAGAGCGGCAAGGGGTGGTCTTTGGGCGGACCCTGACCCTACACCTCCTTGGGAATGGAGGCATGGCGGTGGGAGCAAGTCAAAGGCACAGGGGCCCCCGGCGGTCTCAAAGGAAGGCGCAACTTCATACCACGGCAATGTCAATAGCCACATATTCCATCGGCCAGGGTGCCGCTTCTACGACTGCAAGAATTGTATCGCCACGTTCAAGTCTCGGGAGGAGGCGATTCGGGCAGGATTCAAGCCCTGTGGGGTGTGCAGTCCGTAGCGGAGTGCATATCTATCTGACCGCCGAGGATGACAAAAAAGCCCGGTTCTTCCGGGCTTTTTTCAGTGGCTAAGGACTCGGGAGCTAGCTGCTGGAGTAGTGCGACCTGTGAGACTGGTGCGAATAGTGCGACTGGTGGGACTGGTGAGAGTAGTGCCCAGCCTCAAGGTGCGAAAGCTGGTTCGAAAAGGCTTTGTCGAGAATCAGGCGCGAACTGTCATCGACTTGCATGATTTTGGCCTTAACGTCCATGGGGATAGAAGCCTTTGCTTCGGTTCCCAGGCCAAAGGCGGCAAGGGCCATGCTCAATAAAATCAATAATCTGGTGCGCATTCTCTCCCCCACGATGTAGGCTTAATGATTTTTCCTATAACTTTCCAACACAGTTCAAGCGCCAAGTCAACCACTAAAAGAAGCCTAGGCTATTAGTCGGCTTTGCAAGGGGCTAATTTTTTTGCTGAGTTGGTCGCCTGAAGTTGTAAATACGCCACAGCACTCGTCCTTCACGCCGCAATGGGCGCATACTGGTAGCAGCGACTTTTTCCAGTGGGAAATCGATTGGCGCGCGAAAAATCTTGTTCTTGAGTCAAGAATGCACAACTGGTGGTTGTAAACAGAGACGGTCATTCCACGTCGATGAAGCTCGTGGGTGGCGGTTTCCAAGGTGTCTTTGTATTCCCAAGGGTCTACCCAGACTTGTTCGTAATTCTGTTCGGCAAGGCCAGTCATCTCAAGGGCCATAAAAGTGACATGGTCGATAAAGGGATAGTTACGGTAAATGTACTCTGCGATTTGCGGAAGCCGCATATGATTCGATTTTAGAACGACTACGCGAATTTCGATTGGCAAGTTGAACTTCGCCAGATTGTAGATTCCCTGTTGCGTTTTCCTGAAGCTCCCTGGTCTACCCACTATCGAGTCGTGAAGTGTGTCTGTGTCGGCGTGCATTGAAACACAGAAAATGAAGTCCCGAAGTCCGAGTAGGGCTACTTCCCTGGCAAGTTCCAGGTCAGAGAACCCCTTCCCGTTGGTAAGAACGCTAATCCAAGCGTTCGGAAGTTTGCATCGGCATTCGTTCAGTAGGGATATGAACTCGCTGCCGAGTAGCGTTGGTTCGCCTCCTGTGATTGCGATGCTCCCGGTGTAGTCTGGGTTGACGAGTGACAACACGCGCCTTGCGGCATCAGGGAGTGCTTTGTCGTGATTTTTTGGAGGCTGCGGGCACATGATGCAACGACAGCTACAAGCCTCAGTCACCAGGATTGCGTTTGATTTTGTTGCTGGTTCCCATACGAAGAAGATGGAGCCGTCTTGCCCGAGGCTGACGATGTCGCCGGGGGCGAAGTCCAGGCAATTCTTTTCAGGCAGAACTATGCCGCGTCGAGGGGTGACGCCACCAGTTGAAATGACTCCAGCATACCCCCTGCCTTTTGCGGATTGGTTGTCCGTAACCAGAACGTAGCGCGACCTCTTGAAGAGCGGGATGTTTTCTCTGGTCAGAAGTCCAATGGTGGGGCTTGAAGGTAGGTTGAAAGGCTGGCCCTTAACTCGCCTCATGGCGCACCTCCTGAAGGGGTCTCCGGGTTAGCCAGGACCAGAACACATCCATCACATCTCGGTCGTTTTTCAGCAGAAGGTCAAAGAGGAAGTTGAAGATGGATTTGTGTTTCTCACAGAATGGGGTGTTCGGGCGTTTTCCAACGACATCCCCTGTTTCAAGATAATTCCTGATGGGGTCCGAGCCGCAGTAGGGATTGTAGACGCAGTCGGCGCAGACGGGCATTACTTCTAGGCAGGATTTGTTAACCAATTCTGAGAGTACTTTGCTTTTAAATACAGATTCATATTCGTCGGTTATGTTCCCCATGAGGAATCTTTTATCCCCCATGCGTGAAAGCATTCTGGCTTCGTCGGCAGGATATACATCTCCATTGTAGTCGTAGATTACGCCACTGATGCCTGCTCCTGATGGAGATTGTAGGTCAACGAATCCTGTGGAAAATGGGGTAAGTATGCGTGACAGCAAGAGGCTAGTGAAATACTCGGAGAAGTATGTTCCTGAAAGGTTTAGGTCGATTATGTAGAGCAGCGTGTCTTTGTATGCTTTTACAAATTCTTCCATGGAGTAGCCAAGCGTGCTTTGCTGCTCACTGGCAAAACCGTAAGGATTCAAAGAGCGGATGAACATGCCGCTGAATCCAAGGCGAACATATTCGTCTACAACACTTTTCATTTGTCCGAGTGTGGGGGCGGATGTGGTCATCAGGGCCGAGACCCCGTTGTGCCCAAGTACTTGCCGGGTGAAGTCGAGTTTCTTGATGAACAGCCTGTGACTGCCATCGCCTCCTAGGCGCATTCTGCGGTTGTTGTCGTGTAGGGTCTGCGGTCCGTCCAGTGATGTGGACACGCTAATCTTGTGCTGCTTGATGAATGCCAGTTTTTCTTCGTCCATAAGGGTGAGGTTAGTGCATACAACGAAGCTGAGGTCTTTCTTGTGTGTTTGATTTAGAGACTCAGCATGAAGGACAGCAGCTTCAACAGCAGCCCAATTTAAGAGCGGCTCACCGCCTTGGAACTCGATTTTTAATTCTTGTGCTGGTGCTTTAAAGGCAAATTCGACTGCGCGCTTGGCTGTTTCAGGCGACATGTCGTAGCGTTTAGCCTCTTCGTCCTCACACGAAACTTGGCAGTATTCGCATCTGTGGTTGCACCTAACCGTAACAACCAGCATGTGCAGAACAGTAAAGAGGTCAAGAAAGCTCTTTTTCGTTCTGTACCGAGTCGCAGTCATGTCGATGGATTGTGCCAAGTCATTGGTTGCAACAAGATTTTTGCTTTTGAGGTCGGCAAAGAGCGTGCAATCATGTGCTAAGTGATGGCTTATGAGCGCATCAAAATCTTTAACAGACATAAAATGGTACTCGCCAGCCTCTCCGGTTAGTAAGATGCCATTGTTAAACCGCTCAAATCGAATCGGCATGATGGTGTATTTTGTGGTACTCAATCCTCAAGCTCCTTTTCGATATTTCGAATCGGAGAGAAAGCGTGTCGCACTATCAAAGTTCTAATGTGTCCATTCCTGGATTCAAGGTCTAAGCGTACTTGTTGGTCAAGTATCTCATCACTTATCATTTGAGCTACGGATTGTAGGTCTCGACCATCCAGCGGTTTAGATAAGGTGATGCCAACATGTGTTTCTCCTAGCGGCATTACTGAGATGCTGCACATGGATGTGTGCTTGTCTGTTCCCGCAAAGACGGCTTCCCTTGAGAAGAACTCTTTTGCCAGCTTGATAAGGACTTTGCCGTCCTCTTGGGCATTAATGCTGGGCATGGGTTCGATTTCTATAGTGTCTATCATGTTTGTGCTCCCTCCCCTTTGTGGTGGTGCCTGCGGATATGTACCCCTTGCCTGCCAATGCGGCAAGCGCCAACCCCAGAGAACTTGAGGATAATAAAAAAGTGCGGTGAGGGTTTGGAGAGGGAGCAAGTATATCATGAACAGAAAGACATTCAACTATTTGTTTTTGCTAGCTATGCCTTGAAATCTGGAGATTGGGCGTAAAAACCGGCAGGTATAGGTATAATAAATTAATAAAATCAGATAGTTATGCCATGGCAGGTGTAAACATTTTTTACAAACCTGTTTTCCAGGCCCGACCCTTACCCAGATACGGATTTCGTTCTAGGGCGCTTCCTAGGCCCCTTTCTGTGCGAAAAACGACTACATATGTTCTGGACATTGCTTGCCGTCCACGCCTTCCCACTTACCGTACTGAGGCCCAGGGCATTCAATTCCTGGGCTACCATGGCATATGATGCAGTCTGGCGCAAGGAGAGGATGGTATCAACAAGCTCGGGGGAAACTTCCCGTGTTGACTTCCGGCCTTCACACTTGCCTTCCTTCTCTCGTATCCGCTCCCTGGCCGTCCTGAGCTTCTTCACAAGAAGGCCGCGCTCAAGCTCAGAGAATACCCCCTGCATTTGAACAAGGGCCTTCTTCATGGGGTCGCCCATGATAGCCTCGGTAACATCTTCCTCAGTCCTGGCCGATAGGAGCGTTATACCTTTCGAGGCGAGGTAGATAACAAGGTGCTCCTGAATCCGAAGCTCACGGGCTAGGCGGTCCATGCCTTCAATGATGATGGTCCGGACCCCGTTGCGCAGGATTGCGGCCACCATTTCCTTGAAGGCCGGGCGGTCCTCTTCGCTGGCCGTGCCAGATACCCCCTCTTCCCGGAACACTCTTTCAACCAGGTAGCCCCGCCCCCGGGCAAACGCTTGAATGGCTTCCTCCTGTCTGGTGAAGCCGTCACCGTCTACCTGCCCCTTGCCGCTGACTCGAACGTATCCGAACACCTTTGTTTTGCTCATAGACGAGAGGTATCAGGGAGTTAGACGGAAGTCAACTCACTATCTAAAGAAACTGAGGTAAAAATACCCCCGTAGCCCTTCGGAAGACGTTCCCACTTCAAGAGGAGAGACGTTCCGGGGGGCCACGGGGGGAAATCGAAGAGGTCCAGTAGACGAATGGCCCTTCAAAAATTTGCGCTATTTTTCCTCAAAATGTCGGCCTGTGGCCCATACGGTAAGGGTACAGGGGGCAATCGAGAATGAAGCAGTTGCGGACATCCCCATATTTATTGGAAGAACATTCCAGGCACTTGTGGCGCATGGCCTTCATGGGCGTGGTGCTCGGTGTCGCGGGGCGGTGTCCTGTGCGGTGAGGGTGGAGGGCGCATTTCGTCATGTGACAGGCGTGGACCTCCTTGGATGAATCGCCGGAGCAGTCCAGGCATTTAGCGTGGATGGCTTGGCGCGGGGTCAATCTCGAATCCATAAACTCCTTTGGCCCCTTGGGGGGGGCTTGTTTTATACCTGTTGGCTTCAAGGGCTGGATGAAATATCCGGCCAGGTATTTTTTATTGGGGTTTTACTGCCCGGGAGAGAGAAGCAGCTTTTCTCTACGCTGGGGCGCAAGAAAGGCACGGGAAGGCTCGGTGACAGGGCGTCAAAATGGTTCACTCGGTACCGTCGAACGTGCAAGGCGGGAGGAAGCAGGAGCAAGGAGTTTGAAGACGTAACGGGCGGCTATGAGGGGGCCTACCCCGTCCAGTCTATTCATGATGCCGTGGTCGCCAAGCTGGACTTTGATACCGCCCTGGACCTGGGCCACCTGAGGGGGAGCAAGTTTGTCGTGAAGCCCTGAGCCCCCTCCTTGTTCAAAACTCATGAGCTAGCCCGGGGTTTTTCCTTGTCGGAATCAAAACCCGACACCTACCCTGGGCTGGACTCCTTGAGCCCAAAACCAGGAGCTAGCCCGGGGGTTTTTCCTTGGATGCCTCGGACTCTCCTTCCTAAGGATTCTTCCTTATGTTCATTGATTCTTAAAAAGATTCCCTTGTCTTTTCTTTAAGTCTAAGGATTCTTTCTACTGATTCTCTTAGGGGATACCTTATACTCTCCTTAGGGTATGATACCTAGGTATATTCCTTAAGAAGGATACCTTAGATATAATCTTTCTGACCAACCCCTTCTATAGTGGGTGGTTGCTCGGACCAAAATTTTTACAAACGACCGAAACCTAGGCCCCACGCGGGTTCCGGCTCCTTAAGGCTCAAATTTTTACAAATCCCAGGACTCTTCCTTTCGGAGGGTGTGAAGCCTTGGGTGGGGTGGTATCCCCTTGGGTATCTACTCTCTAGGGGGGAACCTTACACTCTTCTTGGGGTAGGATACCTTGGATATGTCCTAGGTATGATACCTTGGACATACCTAAGGAAAATACCTTAGATATATACCTTTGTCCTGACCCTCTCTTATAGTGGGTGGTAATTCGGCCCGAAAATTTTTACAAATCGGCCCTTTGGTAATCTTCCTAGGCGTTTACCTCAAGATGTACACTTTTTTACAAAATCCTAGGAAGCGTCCTAGCTGGTCCGCCCGGGAACTGTCGGGTTTTTCGCTAGGACGCCTCCTGGGGCCATTTCTGTGCGATTAACAGGCATGTTGAGGGCTGGACACTTGTACCATGGCTGGTGTCAGCGGGTCTGAGTCTTTGGGCATCTATTGCTTAACGATACTCTCTTGGCCATTCGAACGCAAACACAGACGTGCCTCCATGCCTCCAATAGCAAATTGCGTCTCCGCTTTTCCAATTAAGGATAACTTTTAATAGGAGTTGGCGAAGGATTGCGTTTACCTTTGCCCTGTCGAGTTCATTTCTTTCATTTAATGCTGTTGCTAGATCGGTTAGTTTGTTTTTTAAAAGAATCCCAAATGATGTATCAAGTTCGGCGCGTGTTTTTTCCGCTTCTTGTTGCAGTGTATCCAAGCGTATTTCTAGTTCTTGGAGGCGATTTCTAATTGATTTCGCTGCGTCATATCCTCCTTTTTCTATCGACAGAATGATGTTTTCAATCGCTATGTTTGTCTCTTCAACCTCTACATCGATGCAAACTAATCTGTTCTCAAGCTCTTTACGTTTTTTATGCTCAGAGGGGCAATCGCCTATAACCATGTCATAATTATTGAGGAAAGCCTCCTCTACTGTGGAATAGCGAATAGACCGCCATGAGCAACCTGACCCATTTCGAACTCTGCCACAGACGAGATACTTTTGGCTGTTTTTGCCTTTGCTGTTTAGCTGCATCGTGGCTCCACAAATTGGGCATTTTGCCAGGGAGGCAAAAATATTAGTCACAACCCCTCCCGCATGGCGCCCACGGAGAGGTGCTAGGTTGCCTTCCTTCATGGCTTGGACTCGGTAAAAAGCTTCGTTGTCCACAACGGCGGGGTAGTATCCGGGAATGGGGTCTAGGGGGACACGGCGGCGCTTGCCACTCGAATATTCTACCTTGTGTGGGGTAAAGGTTCCTATAACGGCAGGGTTCTGTAGAATTTTAACAATATAGCTCTTGTGCCAGCATGTTGGATTTTTACGCCCTGTCCCGTTGAATGTAGGTACATTTTCTAGATTTAATGTCGAGGCGATTCGAAATGTAGTAGAACCATTTAATGATTCGTTGTATATTCTTTTTACTATCTTTGCCCTTTCCTTCAATACGTCGAATCCTGAGCGGTCATTGCGGAGGCGAAGCCACGCTGGGCATAACTTTGTAAGTGGGCGTTCTTTGGCGTTCTTTCTCTTTCGCTCCCAATTTGCCCTGTGTCGCATCGACTTTGTTGCACTTTCTTCATTGGCACGGATTAGGATTAAGAGAGACATCATCAAAGACATGGGGTCATTATCCAAAGCGTCTTCTGTGTACGCTTTGCCATCTGCTAGGGTGACAACGGTAAGTCCCTCCTCACAAAGAGCTTCTAAGACCCGGAGTGCTTTCCTCGCTGATTGCCGACTGATGCGGTCTAGGCTCTCAACCAAGAGAAAACTGCCTCTTGGGACTACCCCCGAACGCACGGCCTCTAAGAATTGACCAAGGGCACCGGCCTCTACGTTTTTCCCCCGGTACGCAGATATACCCAAATCCTGGTAAGACAGTTCCACGTCCAGTTCTAGCCCGTGAGTTCGGGCATATTCGTGGGCCATACGAGTTTGGCGTTCCAGGCTTCCGCCTTTTATCTGCTCGGGACTTGAGAAACGTAGGTATGAATATGCTCGGGGTTTCGTCATTTCATCTGACATGGGTTTCTCCTAATGTTGCCCAAAGCGTAGCTTTGTAGGTGCGTTCAGTCAATAACCTTCAGCATGGTCGGGCTGGCCGAGGGCGCGGTGCGCGAGTCCAAGGAGCGCGTGTTTTCGGCGCTCAAGAACTCGGGCTTCCGCCTGCCGCCCGCGCGCATTACCGTGAACCTCGCCCCGGCGGACGTGCGCAAGGCGGGCAGCGGCTACGACCTGCCCCTGGCCGTGGGCCTGCTGGCGGGCGCCGGGGTGCTCGACGCGGCCCGCACGCAGGGCTGGTTCCTGGCCGGGGAGCTGTCTCTGGCCGGGGAGCTGAAGCCCGTGCCCGGGGTGCTGCCCCTGGCCACCCTGGCCCGCGACGAGGGCGCGCGGGGCATCATCGTGCCCCGGGCCAACGCCGCCGAGGCCGCCGTGGTCGAGGGCGTGGCGGTCTACGGCCTGGGCACCCTGGCCGAGGCCGTGCGCTTTCTGGCCGGGGAGTCGGACGCCGCGCCCGAGCCCGGCAACCTCGCCGGCCTGTGGGCCGCGCGCGAGGCCTTCCTCCTGGACTTCGCCGAGGTCAAGGGCCAGGAGCACGCCAAGCGGGCCATCGAGATCGCCGCCGCCGGGGGCCACAACCTGCTGTTCATCGGCCCGCCCGGCTCGGGCAAGACCATGCTCGCCAGCCGCATCCCCTCGGTGCTGCCGCCGCTGTGCTTCGAGGAGGCCCTGGAGGTGACCAAGGTCTACTCCGTGGCCGGGCTGCTGGACGGCGAGGCCCTGAAGGTGGCGCGACCCTTCCGCAGCCCGCACCATACCGTCTCCGACGCCGGGCTCATCGGCGGCGGGGCCTACCCGCGCCCGGGCGAGGTCAGCCTGGCCCATCGCGGGGTGCTGTTCCTGGACGAACTGCCCGAGTTCAAAAAGAGCGTGCTGGAAGTGCTGCGCCAGCCGCTGGAAGCCGGGCGGGTGACCATCTCGCGCGCCGCCGTGGCCCTGACCTACCCGGCGGACATCATGCTCGTGGCGGCCATGAACCCCTGCCCCTGCGGACACTACGGCGACCCGCGCCACCAGTGCATCTGTCGCGCCGAGGACGTGCTGCGCTACCGGGGCCGCGTGTCCGGTCCGCTCATGGACCGCATCGACCTGCACGTGGAAGTGCCCGCCGTGCCCTACGAGGACCTGCGCCAGACCTCGGGCGGGGTGGACTCGGCGACCATGCGCGCGCGCATCGAGGCGGCCCGCGCCGTGCAGGCCGCGCGGTACGCGGACACTCCGGGCCCCGCGGGCATGACCAACGCGGCCCTTTCCGGCGCCCTGCTGGAGGAGCACTGCGCCCTGGGCGGCGCGGAGCACGACTTCCTGCGCCGCGCCGTGGAGACCCTGGGCCTGTCCGCCCGGGCCTACGTGCGCATCCTGCGCATCGCCCGGACCATCGCCGACCTGGAGGGCGCCCCGGCCATCGCCGCCGCCCACCTGGCCGAGGCCGTCAACTGCCGGACCCTGGACCGCCGGGCGTAAGGCCCCCCGCCCCGGGTTGCGTTCCCGGGGGCAGATGGGCTACCCTCGGGAAAAGCCAGACGGCACAACGCAACCATGGGGGAGACCATGAGCAGGCCGACCCAGTTCGGCGACGGCGGAAGCGACCAGCTCCAGCTCGTCACCTTTTCCATCGGCGGCGAGGAATTCGGCGTGGAGATCCTGAAAGTCCAGGAGATCGTGCGCTCCATGGAGATGACCCGCGTGCCCAACGCCCCGGATTTCGTGGAGGGCGTGGTCAACCTGCGCGGCAGGGTCATTCCGATCATCGACATGCGCAAACGCTTCGGCCTGGAACGCAAGGAGCACGACAGCCGCACGCGGATCATCGTCATCGACATGAACGGCGTGGTCACCGGCTTCGTGGTCGACAGCGTGTCCGAGGTGCTGCGCCTGCCGCGCAACACCATCGAGCCGCCGCCGCCCGTGGTGGCGGGCATCGAGTCCGAATACATCAGCGGCGTGGGCAAGCTGGAGGACCGCCTGCTCATCCTGCTGGACATGGACAGCCTGCTGTCGTCCAAGGAACAGCGCCTGCTGGGCCAGGCGGTGTAGCGGCCCAGCGGCCGACGCCTCGCGCTCCGCGCGCGGGGAGGGGCGCCGCCCCGGCACGGCCCATGCCGCCAGGCAAGACAAGGCCCGCGCCCCGTTCGGGGTGCGGGCCTCGGCGTTTTCGGGCCTGCCCTGCGGCGCCCGGCCACAGCCGCCCCGGCCCTGCCGCCGCGTTGCCCCTAGGCCGGGGCGTAGAAGCAGCGCTTGGGCGAGTTGATCTTTCCGGCCTTCTTCAAGGCGTCGATGGCCTTGGACACGTCCTTGGAGTCCGCGCCCAGGGTCTTGGCGATGTCGCCGGGGCGCAGGGGCTTGCCCGCCTCTTCCAGAACTTTCAGTACCTGATCCTGCATGATGTGCTCCTTTGTGTCTTGTTTCTTTATCAGGAATTATTCCTGATAAAGATTCGCGTGTCAAGAGCCCTCTGTCTGGAAAACAGGATTGCCCCGGCTGCCCGCTGGGTGTAGATTGACCCGCAATGGGAGATTCCCAAATCACGCACGGAGGACACGGAATGGATGATCTGGTCAAGGAGGTGGCGGAGTTGAGCCGCTACCAGGAAATGGCTCTTACCTGGCTCGCGGCCTACGGCGCCCAGCTCGTGCTGGCGGTGCTCATCATCGTCATCGGCCTGTGGGTCGGGCGGCGTGTGCGCTCCCTGGCCCGGGCCACCCTGGCCCACCGCAAGGTGGACCCGCTGCTGGTGGAGTTCCTGGGCAACCTGGTCTACTGGGCCATCGCCGTGGCCGTGCTCCTCGCGGCGATCAGCCGCGTCGGCGTGGACACGACCTCCTTCCTGGCCGTGGTCGGCTCCCTCGGCCTGGCCGTCGGCCTGGCCATGAAGGATAATCTGTCCAACGTCTCCTCGGGCGTGATGCTCATCCTGCTGCGGCCCTTCACCCTGGGCGACTACATCGAGGTGGCCGGGGTCCAGGGCACGGTCAAGGCCATCACCCTGACGGCCACCGTCCTGGCCACCGCCGACAACCAGCGCATCCTGGTGCCCAACACCAAGGTCACCGGCGAGATCATCCGCAACGTCACGGCCAACGACACCCGGCGCATCGACCTGACTATCGGCATCGGCTACGGCGACGACGTGGCCCGGGCCAAGGCCGTGGTCGCCGAGGTGCTGGCGGGCGACGCGCGCGTGCTCGTCGACCCTGCGCCGCAGATCGCCGTGGCCGAGCTGGCCGATTCCAGCGTCAATCTCGTGGTCCGGCCCTGGGTGCGCACGGTGGACTACTGGCCCGCGCGCTTCGACCTGACGGAGAAGCTCAAGCTCGCCCTGGACGCGGCGGGAATCTCCATCCCCTTCCCCCAGCGCGAGGTCCACGTCGTTTCGCACAACAACTAGGCCCGCCTTCCGGCCCGGGCCGCCCCGGGCCTCCGGCCCAACGCGAACGCCCCCGTTCCTCCGGCAGGAGGGGCGGGGGCGTTCCGGCTTCCGGGCGGCGCGCCCGGCGGCTCCGGCCCGGCCCTCAGGCCGCGGCCTCCGGCGCCTGGGCGGGCAGCAGCACATGGAAGACGTTGCCCCCGGCCACGGCCTCGTGCCAGGCGCGCCCGCCGTGCAGCTCCACGATCTGGCGCACGAAGAACAGGCCGTGGCCCGTGCCGTCGGCCAGGGCTTCCCCGGCGCGGTATCCGGCCTCGAACACGCGCGCCCCGTCGGTTTCGTCCAGCGGTTCGCCGGTGGTGAAGACGCGGAAATCCACGCCGTCGGCCCCGCCCTGGCGCGCGCCCCGGCCCCGGCCCCGGCCGCCCAGGGCGCCGGGCGCCTGCTGCGCCGAGCAGGCCATGGCCTTGGGCCCGCCGTCCGGGGGCGGCGCCGTGTACTTCAGGGCGTTGGAGAACAGGTTGGAGAAGACCTGGGCGATGAGCCCCACGTCCACGGGCAGGGTCAGGTCCGGGTCGTTGCTCCGCTCCGGGCAGGGCGTCACGGCGATGCCCCGCTCGCGGAAGCGCGGCAGGAACTGGTGCAACTGCGGGGCGATGATCTGGCTGGGCACGTGGCAGGGGCGGCGCTCCAGCACGTAGCGGCCCTTTTCGAAATGGCTTTGGCGCAGCAGGGTTTCCAGGTACAGGCTGGTCTGTTCGTAATGGCGCGAGATCTCGTCGTACTGGTCGTGCAGGGCCTGATGCAGGGCCAGGATCTCGCGGCGCGACTCCGACGAGGGCGCGGCGTGGCGCCCGGGCACCTCGCCCAACTGGTCGATGGTCCGCTTCAGGCGGTTGAAGAACAGCTTGAAGGACATGTTGGGCACGATGACGTTGTGCCCGATGTCCTTGGCCAGGTTGCGGATGAAGCGCAGGTGGCGGCGGTTGGCGTCCTGCACGATGCGGTTGTGCATCTGGAAGCCGATGCGGTTGGCGTATTTTTCCCAGAACAGGCTGTCGCCCTCGGCCAGCCGCTCGGCCGGGAACAGCTCCAGGCAGCCGATGACGCCCCCGGGCGGGTCGAAGGGCAATTGCTGCACGTGCGCGGCGTTGGCGCGGATGGGGAAGTAGAGATGGCCCGCGCCCCGGGCGGGCTGGCGGGGCACCTTGTCCGCATCCGGCAGGGCCCGGCCGGGGTGCAGCGTGCCCGGCCCGCTGGCCCGGGCGCAGCGCAGGTCCAGCTCGCGCGTGACCAGATACAGGGCGCAGTCCAGCCCGAAGAGTTCCCGGGGCACCAGGGTGCAGACGTGGTGAAAGTCCGCCTCGGCCTCGAACTCCTGGACCAGGTCGAAAAAGATGTTCAGGGCGCCGCTGCGGGCCTCGTCGAAGGCGTAGCGTTCATAGGCGTCCGCCTTGTCGCGGATGCGCCGGGCAATGGCCCGGGCCCCGGCGGAGCGGGGGTCCGCCGTGTCGGGGCTTTCGGGGGCGCAGTCTGTTTTCGGGCGGCGGGGCATGCCGTGTCCACGCTCCTGCTCGGGTTGGGCCGCGTTTACTCCTGGGCGGCCTTGCGGCGCTCGGCGGCGGTGGCCACCAGGTCTTCGGTCTGGCGGATGACGATGTGCCGCTCGCGCTGGGCGTCCACTTCGAAGGCGATGAGGCCGTCTTCGGCCAGGGTGGCCAGCACGGCCTCGACGCTGTCCTTGGCGGCGTTGAAGGCCGCCGTCAGCGAGGCCAGGGTGTCCAGGTAGTTCAGGTCCGTGGCGCCGTGGCGGGCCATGAGCGCCAGGGTGTGGCACACGCCGAAGAACAGGCTGGGCACGTGCAGCGATTTTGCCGTGGCGGTCTTCAGGCGGTGGACCAGCACCGTGACCAGCGAGTTGACCATGGGCGGCGACTGGCGGATGAATTCCTCGAAGGCGTGGCGCTGGATTTCCACGACCTTGGATTCCTCCAGAGCCACGGCCGTTGCCGTGCGCCGTTCGTCGCCCAGCAGGATGGCCATCTCGCCGAACATGGACACCGGCGAGAGGATGGCCAGAACCTTCTTGCGGCCCTCGGCCATCTTGGAAATCTCCACCCGGCCCTCCTGGAGCAGGTAGGCCGTGTCGCCACGCGAACCTTCCCCGAATATGACGGCATATTTGAGAAAATTTCGGACGAGAAACGCATTTCTGGGTGCGCCCATGGCCATCCCCTTCCGCCCGGCAGGCTCCGGGCATGATCGTATCCGGGAATGTAGCCGCTTTTGGGCGTAGGGACAACAGGAAGCGTCCGCGCGGGATGGCGCGGGCCGGGCGGCCTCGGGTGCGGCCGGGGGCGGATGGCGCCGGGAGAGGCCGGAAGGACGCCCGCAGGCGCGCGGGGAAAGGCCGGGCCGGGGCCTAGAAGCGCGTCATCGCTCCTTCGCTGGCGAAGAAGATTTCCGCCGGAGCGAAGGCGCGGCGCGGAGGGGCGTCCTCGTCTTCGGGCGGGCCCTCGGGCACGAGCTTCATGCGGTAGCCGAAGGTGATGTACAGCTCGCCCGCCTCGGGCAGGGAGTCGGGGTGCAGGGTGAAGGTGAAGGGCACGTTCGTGCCCGGGCCCAGGGGGCCGGGCTCGGCCACGCGCAGGTCCTGGGCGATGACCGTGCCGCCGGCGTCGCACAGGTAGGCCGCCAGCCAGAGGTCCTCGATCCAGTGGACCGAGGCGGGCAGGGCGCCCACATCGGGCACGGCCTGGCCGCGCACGGAGAACTGATCGCCCAGCGGCGCGATGCGGTAGTCGAAGCGCCAGAATTTCATGGCCAGGGAGCGGTCGGCTTCCACCTCCCAGGCGTTGCGCTCCAGGTGGCGTACGCTGGTCTGCGAGCAGGCCGCCAGCAGCAGCGCGGCGGCAAGGGCGGCGGCAAGGGCGGCCACCGGGGCCGGAAGGCGGGTCGGGCGGGGCATGGCGGAAGTCCTGCGCAAGACGGTCACGGGGTCAACCTGGGTGGACCTTGCACCATCATCTCGGCCAGCGTCAAGTTCACCCGGGGCAGGGCCCGCAGCCGCGCGCCCAGCAGGTCCATCTCCAGGCGCGCCAGGTCGCGGTACAGGGGCGTGCGGTCCAGGGGCGCCGGGGCCGCGTCCGCCCCGGCGGGCGCGGGAAAGCGGTGGCAGCCCGGGTAGGCCTGGGGCAGGCCGTCGCGCCCGGCCAGTACATGGGGCACCCCGTGCAGGCGGCAGATCATCAGCCGGTGTTCGTACATGCCGCACAGCCCGTCGTCGTTCACCGGGCACATCACGGCGGGCCGCTCGCCGCGCAACAGGGCGTCCTGCGTTTCGCGCACGCAGGCCCGGGCGCGGTCCAGGTACGCCTCGCGCCGGGGCGCGGGCAGGGTCTCGAATCCTTTGAAGAAATACAGCCATTCCACGTAGGTGTGGTGTTGGAAATGGCTCGTGCAGCAGTTCTGGGTGCAGCCCGCGCAGGTGAAGCCCGTGCCTTGGGCCGTTGCCGCGTAGCCCTGGCCCATGCGCGCGTAGAGCGCCTCCAGGCGGCGGAAGATGGCGTTGCGGGTGCTTTTCACGTCAGGGTCCCCCGGTTCCGGAGCCAGGCGGCGATGGCCCTGGCGCAGTCTTCGGGCGCCAGGGCTCCGGAGTCCACCGTCAGGTCGGCGGCGGCCTCGTAGAGCGCCTGGCGCTCGTGATACAGGTCGGCCACGGTCTGCCCGGGGCCGATGGCCAACCCCCGGCCCTGACCCGCGCCCACGCGGCGCATCACGATTTCCAGCGCGGCATGCAGGTGGACCACCGGGCCCAGTTCGTGCAGCCGGGCCATGGCCGCCGGGCCGTAAACCACGCTGCCGCCCGTGGAGATCACGCAGCGCTTGAGGCGCAGGGCGGCCACGATGCGCTCCTCGACCTGGATGAAGGCCTCGCGGCCCAGGCCGTCGAAGATTTCCTGAAGCGGGCGGCCCAGGTCGGCCTCGATGACGCGGTCCGTGTCCAGGTGCGCCCACTCCAGGCGCCGGGCCAGAGCCTGGCCCACGGTGGACTTGCCCGCCCCGGCCATGCCGACGAGGGTCACGCAGGGGAGGTCGGTGCTTTGTCGTATCAGCTCGGCCATGGGTCGCTCTTTCGTTGCTGCCTTGCGAAAAGTGGCGGGCGCGGCGCGGTTTCAGCGGCACGCCGGGCCGCGCGGGGCGACGCCCGCCCCGGCGTTGTACGCTTTTGCCCGCCGCGGGTAAAGCCGCTTGGCGGCCCGGCGGCAGGCCGCCCAGGATTCACAACCCACGGCCCCTGGGCTATGCTGGCGCCATGAACGCGCGCATCTCCCCCCGCGAGGCGGCGGCCATGCTGACCCTGGCCCTGCGCAGCGGCCTGGCCGTCGCCCCTGGCGCCGACTGTGGCACTGCCCCCGGTGCCGCCCGTGAATCCTCCGTCGAGCCCGACACGGCCCTGGTCCTCCACGACCTGGACCGCCTGGACGCCCGCGCCCGCGAGGCCGTGGCCGCTTTCCCACCCGGCACGCTGCACGCCGTGGCCGTCAAGGCCAACCCCCTGCCGCCGCTCTTGCGCCGTCTGGCCGCGCTGGACCCGGCCCTGGGCGCCGAAGTGGCCTCCCTGCCCGAGCTGGAACTGGCCCTGGACGCCGGGCTGCCCCCCGGGCGCATCGTCTTCGACTCGCCCGCGAAAACCTGCGGCGAACTGCGCCGCGCCCTGGCCCTGGGCGTGCACCTCAATGCGGACAACTTCCAGGAACTGGAACGCATCGCCGCGCTGGTGGCCGCCATGGGCCCGCCGAAGGGCACCGTGGGCCTGCGCGTCAACCCCCAGGTGGGCGCCGGGGCCATCGCCGCCACATCCGTGGCCGCCGCCTTTTCCAAGTTCGGCCTGCCCCTGGGCGAGTGCCGCGACCGGATCGTCGCCGCCTTCGCCGCCCATCCCTGGCTCACCGGCCTGCACTGCCACGTGGGCTCCCAGGGCTGCGCTCCGGGCCAGCTCGTGGCCGCCGCCCGGGCCACCGTCGCCCTGGCCGAGGCCATCCGCGCCGCCGGGGGCGCGGTGACGGCCATCGACCTCGGCGGCGGCCTGCCCGTGACCTACCGCGACGACGACCCCAAGCCTTCCCTGGCCGACTACGCCGCCGCCCTGCGCCAGGGCTGCCCCGGGCTCTTCGCCGGACCCCACCGGCTGATCACCGAATTCGGCCGCGCCATCCACGCCGGGGCCGCCTTCGCCGCCGCCCGGGTGGAATACGTCAAGGCCTACGGCGGGGTGCGCTGCGCCGTGACCCACCTCGGCGCCGACATGTTCCTGCGCCCCTGCTACAACCCCGCCGACTGGCACCACGACACCGCCGCCGCCCGCCCCGACGGCCGCCTCAAGGCCGGCCCCGCCGTCGTCCAGGCCATCGCCGGGCCGCTGTGCTTTCAGGGCGATTTCCCCGTGCGCCAGGCCGCCCTGCCCGCCCTGGAGCCCGGCGACTGGGTGCTGTTCCTCGACGCGGGCGCCTACACCATGTCCATGTGGTCGCGCTACAACTCCCGGCCCATGCCCGCCGTCGTCGGCATCGCCCAGGGCCGGGCCGCCCTGCTCAAACCCCGCGAGACAACCGTCGACGTGCTGCGCTTCTGGCACGGCGGCTGAGGGCGCGCGCGGCGTCTGGCCGGAGCGCCGCCCCGAACACCGGCAAGGGGGCGTTGCGTCCCGGCGGCGCGCGGCCTCAGGGCAGCAGCGGCAGCCCGGAGACGGCGGTGTAGCCCATGAGGCCTGCCAGTTCGCCCCAGATGACGGCGGCGCCGAGAAAGTCGCCGTTCATGCCGCCCATGCGCCGGGCCAGGGCCGCGAGTTCGACCACGCCGAGGCAGGCCACGGCCAGGGCCGGAGCCAGGGCGACATCGGGGCGCACCGCGAGGCCGAGAACGAGGGTTTGGGTGACGACGAGCAGCAGGGCCCAGGGCGTGGCTCCGGCCAGGAAGGTGCGGCCCAGGCCGTGGCCGCGGGCCAGGTTGCGGCCCATGTAGGCCGTGGCGGCGCAGGTGGCGCGCCCGAGAACGAAGGCCCAGGCCACGGCGCCGTAGGCTCCGGCCTCCAGGGCGTTGCGCAGCAGGAAGAGCTGGCCCGCGAGGCCCACGAACAGGGCCACGGCGCCGAAGGTGCCCAGGCGGCTGTCTTTCATGATTTCCCAGAAGCGCTCGCCGCGTGCGCCGCTGCCCCAGGCGTCGAAGAGGTCGGCCCAGCCGTCCCAGTGCAGGGCGCGGGTCAGCCAGAGGGAGAGGACGAGCAGCAGCCAGGCCTGGAGCCAGGGGTGCCCGCGCAGGAAGCCGAAGAAGAAGGGGGCGGTGGCCAGGGCGCCGATGACGGCCCCGGCCAGAGGGAAGTATTTGACCGTGGCGGCGAGGGTGGCGTCGTCGTACAGGCGGGCGGGGCCCAGGCGCGAGAGGAAGGACAGGGCGGCCAGCAGGGGCGAGACGAGCTTCACGGGTGGGCTCCGGGCAGAGTCAGGGTCAGGGGTGCGGCGCAGCGCGCGGCCAGGGCCCGGGCTGCGGGGGCCTGGTTGCAGGCCAGCTCCAGGTAGCCCTGGCTGCCCGCGAGCAGGCCCAGTTCGCCGGGGGCGAGTTCGGCATAGGCGCGTACGGCGCGGGCGGGCCGGGCCGGGCCGCCCGCCGCCTGGGCGACGATGGCGGCGGCGGCGCGCAGGGGCGGGCCCCAGGTGCGGGCGTCGAGGTTCAGCACGCAGTTGCCGAAGCGGTCGACATGAATGACGGCGGCCAGGATGCGCGTGCCGCCGGGTGTGGCTTCGCGGGCGGGGCTGGTCCAGCCCGGGCGGACGAGGGCGGCGGGGTCCAGGGCGGGGCCCAGGGCTGCCGGGGCTTCGCCCCGGGCCAGGCGGGCGGCCAGGGGCGCCAGCACGTCGCGGCCGTGGAAGGTGTGCGAGGCGGCACCGTGGGCGTGGGCCGAGAGGTCGAAGACCCGGGCGCCGGGGTGCCGGGCCAGGACGAGCCCGGCAAGGCCGTTGTCCGGTGCGAGGATGGTCCGCCCGGCGGCGGCGAGGGCCAGCAGGCGCCGGGGGCCGCCCACGCCGGGATCCACCACGGCCAGGAAGACGGTGCCCGGGGGGAAGTGCTCCAGGCTGGCGGCCAGGAAGAAGGCGCCCTGGGCCACGTTGAAGGGCTCCACGCCGTGGCTCAGGTCGATGACGGGCGCGCCGGGCGCCAGGGCGGCCAGGGTGCCGCGCAGTTGTCCCGCGTAGGGGTCGGCGTCGCCGAAGTCGGTCAGCAGGGCGACGGGGAAGGGCATCAGTAGACCTTGCGCCGCGAGAATCTGTGGCCGAGGACGTTCAGCGCCGAACCGATGATGGTGAAGGCTTCGGGGTCCACGGTGTAGACGGCCTCTTCCAGACGTTTGACCTGGATGTTGTTCACCGCCGTGAGCAGAACCTTCTTGGATTTGCCGGTGAAGGCGCCGTGGCCGTGCAGGATGGTGGCGCCGCGCTTCAGGTGGTGCATCACGGCGGCGGCGACCTCGTCGCTCTTGTCGGAGATGATGATGGCGAACTTGCGCTGGTTGAACATGCCCAGGAAGTATTCCATGGCCTGGGCCGAGACGAAGACCATGGCCACGGAGTACAGGGCGCGGTCCACGTCGAGAAAGAGCATGGCGGCGAGGAAGAGCAGGCCGTTGAAGACGAACGTCACCGAGCCCATGCGCAGGCTGAAGCGCTGGTTCAGGGCCACGGCGATGATGTCCAGCCCGCCCAGGGAGCCCAGGGTGCGCAGGGCGATGCCCGTGCCCGCGCCGGAAATGGCGCCCGAGGCCAGGGCCGCGAGCATGGGGTCCCCCACGGGGGCGGTGGTGGTGAACAGCTCCATGCACAGGACCATGGCGGCCATGCCGTAGAGGCTGTAGAAAAAGAAGCGGCGGCTGACGGCGAACCAGCCCAGGGCGAACACGGGCACGGACAGCGCGGCCATCCAGATGCCGGGGCTCAGGATGCCGGTGAGGTAGTAGATCAGCAGCGCCACGCCCGAAACCCCGCCGGACACGAACTCGTGGGGCACGGCCAGGGCGGTGATGCTGTAGGCGCACAGGGCGGCGCCCAGGGTGATGAGCGCAGCGTTCCACAGAACGGATTGCGAAAAGTCGCGCATGGAAGCCTCCGGGGGCATTGTAGCGAAACCCGGCCCGGGGGCAACCCCGGTGTGCGGGGGAAGACGTTTTCGCGCGCCCGCCCTGTCGGGCGCGGGCTAGAGCGCGGCGTCGGGCAGCATGTTGTCGCGGTGGACGGCCTCGGGGTAGGGGCAGGCGCCCAGCAGCCCGGCGATGTCCGCGCTCTTGTGGCCCATGATGCGCCGCAGGTCGGCGGCCTTGTAGTTGGTCAGGCCCACGGCCACGGCCTTGCCGCCCTCGGCGACGATGCGCACCAAAGCTCCGGCGCCGAAGGTGCCCTCCACGTCGCGGATGCCCGCGGGCAGCAGGCTTTTGCCTTTTTCGGTCAGCGCCCGGGCCGCGCCCGCGTCCACCACGATGGTGCCCACGGGTTTGTCGTTGTAGGCCAGCCAGAACTTGCGATGCGAAATGCGCTTGCCCGCCGGGCGGACCCAGGTGCCCAGGGGCTCGCCGTCGAAGGCCCGCTGGAGGCCGAAGAACTCGCGGCCCGAGAGGATGAGGGTCGGCACGCCGAGCTGGGCCACGCGTCGGGCCGCCAGCAGCTTGGAGTACATGCCGCCGGTGCCGTCGGCGGTCTTGCCGCTGCACGTGGCGTCCAGGTCCAGGCCGCAGATGTCTTCGATGCATTCAAGCTGGCGCGCGGCGGGGTTCGTGGCGGGATTGGCGTCGAACACGCCCCCGGCGGAGGTCAGGTTCACGAAGAGGTCGGCGTCCACGAGGTTGACCATCAGGCTGCCCAGGGCGTCGTTGTCGCCGAATTCCAGCTCCTGCACGGCCACGGTGTCGTTTTCGTTGACGATGGGCACGGCGCGCCAGTCGAGCAGGGTGCGGAAGGTGTTCAGAACGTTGAGGAATCGCTTGCGGCTGCGCAGGTCGTCCAGGGTCAGCAGAATCTGGGCCGTGACGCAGCCGTAGCGGCCGAAGGCCTCGTCGTAGGCGTGCATGAGCCGCCCCTGGCCCACGGCGGAGGCCGCCTGCCGCGCGGGCATGCCCGAAAGCTCGCCCTGAACGGCGCGGCGCCCGGCGGCCACGGCCCCCGAGGACACCAGAACCAGTTCCAGGCCCCGGTCGTGCAGCCCGGCCATCTGGTCGGCCAGGCGGTTGACCACGCGCAAATCCAGGCCCTGGGGCGTGGTCAGCACGGCGCTGCCGACCTTGACCACCACCCGGCGGGCGGTGCGCATCGCGTGTTCGCGTTCCTGCTTCCAGTCCATGGCCCTGGCTCCGCCACGCCGCGCGCGGGGCGCGGGTGAAAGGGGGAAATCTAGTCCTGGGGCACGCTGCCGGGGGCGATGGGGGCGGCGCCCTGCGCGCCCTGATTCCGCCCGGCGCGGAACAGCCGCCACATGGCCGCCAGCAGGCGGTCCACGCCCGCGCCGGTCAGCGCGGAGATGAAGAACACCTCGCGGCCCTCGGCCTTGGCGCGCCGGGTCAGCTCCTCCAGCCTCTCGGGGGGGAGTACATCAATCTTGTTGACCACTTCAAGCTGCATTTTGGTGCCCAGCTCCGGGCTGTAGCGCGCCAGCTCGTCGTTGAGCAGGGCGAATCCGGCGAAGGGGTCGTCCTCGTCGAGCTCCTCGGCGCTGAGCAGGTGGACCAGGAACAGGGTCCGCTCCACGTGGCGCAGGAAGCGGTGCCCCAGGCCCTGGCCCAGGTGGGCGCCCTCGATGAGCCCGGGGATGTCGGCGACCACGAAGTGCTCGCCCATGTCCGAGAGCAGCACGCCGAGGTTGGGCACCAGGGTGGTGAAGGGGTAGGCCGCGATCTTGGGCCGCGCGGCGCTGATGCGCGAGAGGAAGGTGGATTTGCCCGCGTTGGGCAGGCCCAGAAGGCCCGCGTGGGCGATGACCTTGAGTTCCAGGCGCAGGGTCATTTCCTCGCCGTCCTCGCCGGGCTGGGCGAAGCGCGGGGTGCGCATGGTGGAGGTCTTGAAGTGCTCGTTGCCCATGCCGCCGCGCCCGCCCCGGCAGAGCACGACCTCGCGGCCCGGCTCGGTCAGGTCGGCCACCAGGGTCGCGCCGCCAGGGGTGCGGGAGGCGCCGTCGGGAGCCTGTGCCCCGTCTGCGTCGTCGATGGCGGCGGCCTCGGCCGCGTCGGGGGTGTCGAAATTGTCCTCATCGCCCGGGTCGTCGGCTCCGGCGGGGCCGTCCAGGCGATAGAGCAGGGTGCCCACGGGCACGTCGATGACCAGGTCCTCGGCGTTCTTGCCGTGGCGCTGGCGGCCCATGCCGGGCTGGCCGTTGCGGGCCTCGTAGAGCCGCTTGAGGCGGAAGTCGTACAGGGTCAGCAGCTTGTCCGAGGCGCGGAAGATCACGTCCCCGCCCTTGCCGCCGTTGCCGCCGTCGGGTCCGCCCCTGGGCACATGGGCCTCGCGGCGGAAGGACACGCACCCGTGCCCCCCATGCCCCGAGCGCACGGTGATGGTGGCTTCGTCCACGAAACGCATTGCGACTCCAAAGAAAAAGGGGCGGACAGCGCTGACCGCGCGATCCGCCCCGGAGATTTTCCGAGCCCGTCGCTTACGCGGGAACCACGCTCACGCGGGTGCGGACTTTTTTCTTGCGGGTGAACTTCTCGAATTTCACGGTGCCGTCCACCAGGGCGAAAAGGGTGTAGTCCTTGCCCAGGCCGACGTTGACGCCGGGATGGTACTTGGTGCCGAGCTGGCGCACGAGAATGTTGCCAGCCAGCACGTCCTGGCCGCCGAAGCGCTTGACGCCGCGGCGTTGTCCGGCGCTGTCGCGTCCGTTCCTGGAGCTTCCGCCTGCTTTTTTGTGAGCCATATCTGCCTCCCCCGGCGCCTAGGCCGTGATGGATTTGATCTTGATGGCGGTGAAGTCCTGCCGATGGCCCTGCTTCTTCATGCTGTCCTTGCGGCGGCGCTTGTGGAAGACCACGATTTTCTTGTCGCGGCCGTGCTCCACCACCTCGCAGGCGACCTTGGCCGAGGCCACGTAGGGCTGGCCCACGGTCACGCCGGCGCCCTGGCCGACCAGCAGAACCTTATCCATGACAACCTCAGAGCCGGCCTCGGCCTGAAGCTTCTGAACCCTGATGGTGCGGCCTTCCTCAACGCGGAACTGCTTGCCGCCCGTCTCGATGATCGCGTACATGAAATACCTCCAAAGAAAGAGAAAGGGCTTGTACTCGACTTCCTGGGGGGAAGTCAAGCCCTTCGGCCGGGATTGTCGCCCGAAAAGGACGATCCGTGCCCGGGGCGGGCCTCAGCGCCCGCCGGGCGTGCGCGCCAGTACAAGGACCACCACCCCGGCGGCCCCGGCGCGGCGCAGGGTCCGCGCGCATTCTTCCAGGGTGCCCCCGGTGGTCATCACGTCGTCCACCAGAAGCACCCGCCGCCCGGCCAGCGCCGTGGCGTCGGCGGCAAAGGCTCCGCGTACGTTGTCGCGCCGTCGGGCCGCGTCCAGGGTCATCTGGGGTACGGTGTGGCGCACGCGGGTCAGGGCCGCCAGGGGCACGGGGCGCTCCAGCAGGGTGCCCAGGCCGCGCGCCAGTTCCAGGCTCTGGTTGAAGCCCCGGTGCAGCAGGCGGCGCTGGTGCAGCGGCACGGGCACCACCACGTCCGGCAGGGCGGGCGGGGCCGGGGAAGCCGGGGCGCCCGGAGGCTGCGGCCCGGCCTGCGTGGCCGCAGCCGCGCGCAGCCACGTTTCGCGGGCCAGCCCGCGCAGCAGGCGCAGCGCGCCCAGGCGGCCGTGGAATTTGTAGTCGAGCACCAGGCGCCGCAGCAGGCCCTGGTAGGGCCCGTGGAACAGCAGGCGCTCCCAGGGCCGGGGCTCCAGGCGGCAGGCGGCGCACAGGTGCCCGGCCCCGCCCGTGGCGCCCTGGAACATGGCCCCGCAGCCCGGGCAACCCGGCCCGGCCCAGGGCGCCAGCTCCCGGGCGCAGGCCGCGCACAGGGGCGGCAACTCCCCGCGCCCGCGCCCGGAGGCAACGGCGCCGCAGCCGTGGCAGCGTCGCCCGAGCAGGTCGCCCAGGGTGGCGCCCAGGGACGCCCCCAGAACGCGCGCCAGGAATGCGCCCGGGCCGCCCCGGAACGTGGGGACGCACGGCATGGTCAGCCCCGCTCCCCGTCGTCGTCCGCAGTCCCCGAAGCGTTTGCGCCGTCCTCCCCCAGGGCCGCCCGGCGGCCCATCTCCAGCAGCGCCGCGCGGGCCCCGGCGTCGGCGGCGAGGTCGCCGGGCGCGTCCACCCCGCGCAGGGTCAGCGGGTCGCGCAGCTCCAGGCGGAAGCTGGCCAGGAAATATCTGAGGGTCAGCAGCGCGCCCTCGAAGAGTCGCGGGCCCACGGGCCGTCCGGCCACGAGGCAGCAGTACGCCGGGCGCGGCGCCAGGGCCGCCACGGCCGGATCCCCGGCCCGGGCGCGCTCGTACCAGCGCTGGGAGCGGTCCACCAGGGCCTTGGCCTGGGCGGGCAGGTGGTAGAAATAGATGGGCGCGGCGAGGAACACGGCGGGTGCCTGGGCCAGGGCGTCCAGCAGCCGCCCGGCGTCGTCGCCCGCGTCCTGCGGGCAGGGGCCGCCCCCGGCGCAGGCGTGGCACGACGTGCAGGGCCGCACGCGGAAGTCGCGCAGGTGCGTTACGGGCACCGGCGCGCCCAGGGCACGGGCCGCCCCCCGGGCGAACAGCCCCGCCGCCGCGTCGCTGTTGCCCCCGGCGCGCGGCGAGAGGGTCAGCACCAGCGGCGCGCCGCCGCGTGTCGCGTTCATGCCCCGCCTCCTTCGCTCTCCTCGAGCCGTTCGCGCGCCTGCCGGGTGAAGACCACGCGCAGCCAGCCCCCGTCCACCGGCTCCGTGCGCAGGGTCCACGACGGGTTGATGGCCCGTTGGTCCTCCATGGCAGGCAGGGCCTCAGGGGCGACGAGCGCCTCCACGCGGGGCGCGCGGGACAGGCGGAGATACCACCCCACCTCCATGCCCACGCCTCAGCACTTGCCGCGCAGGTCCAGGATCACCGGCTCGGTCACGGGGCCTCCGGGCGCCTAGTAGACGCCGTTCAGGAACGGGTTGTGGGCCATTTCGTCGCCGATGGTGGTCGCCGGGCCGTGGCCGCTGTAGACCACCGTTTCCGGCGGCAGGGTGAACAGGTGCTCGCGCACCGCCGCCAGCAGGATGTCCAGGTCGCCGCCCGGGAAGTCCGTGCGGCCGATGGAGCGCCGGAAGAGCACGTCGCCCACGAAGACCACGCCCTGGTCCGGAAAATGGAAGGACAGGCTGCCCGGGCTGTGCCCCGGGGTGGGCAGCACGGTGCAGGGCTGGTCCAGGAAGCGGGCCGGGCCCGGGGCCAGCGGGGTGGGCTCGAAGGGTTCGACCAGGGGCAGGCCCATAAAGCCGCCGCCGCCGAGTTCGGTGTCTTGCAGGGGCAGGTCCGCCTCGCCCAGCAGCACGGGGGCGCCCGTGGCCCGGGCCAGGGCCGCGCAGCCGTAGACGTGGTCGCAGTGCAGGTGGGTCAACAGCACGGCCTCCAGGGTCAGCCCTCCGGCGCTCAGGGCGGCCAGCACCGGCGCGGGGTCGCCCCCCGGGTCCACGAACACGGCCCGCCCCGCGCGGGAGGCCAGGTAGCCGTTGGTGCCCAGCGGGCCGAGGGTGAATGTCTGTATCTTCATTCCGTGAGTTCTCCGATCATCAGTTCCTCCAGCGGCTTGCGCGAGGACGATCCCTTCTGGTCCGGGTGGCCCAGGGCCAGCAGGGCCATGAAGGCGTAAGCCTCGGAATCCAGGCCGAGGACCTGGAGCACCTGGGGCGCCTGGTTGACGATTTCGCCCAGCCAGACTCCGCCCAGGCCCAGGGCGTGGGCCGCCAGGAGCATGTTCTGGATGGCGGCCCCGGCGGTCTGGTGGTCCTTGAGTTCGCTGTACATGGCCTCGCGGTCCAGGAACACGGCCACCAGCGCCCCGGCCCCGCGCAGGATGTGCGCGTATTTGGTGCAGTCTTCCAGGGCCTTGGCGCGCGGGTCGCCGGGCCACAGCGCCAGGAAGCGCCAGGGCTGGTTGTTCAGCCCGCTGGGTGCCCAGCGACCGGCTTCGAGGATGGTGCGCAGGGCCTCGGTGGAGACGGGTTCGGCGGTGAAGCGGCGGATGGACCGCCGCCCGAAGATGGCCGCCAGCACCGGGTTGTCGTGGTCGTGCATGGTCTTCTCCTGCTTTCGTTCGCTCCGGGGCCAGCTTACCGGAAACCGGGTTCATGTCCAGCGGGACCCGGGCGGGACCCGGGCGGGACCCCGGCCGCGCGGAAAGCCTTCCGCGCGAGGGGCTGCGGCGCGCGCCGAAAGTGGTTGCGCGGCTTTTGTCGCCCTGTTAATATTGCTTAATAGTATTGAAAATTTTGACCAAGAGGCCTGCGGATATGGAGAGCATTGGTGAAATCGTCGCCCTGCGCGGCACGGCAACGGCCCAGGGCCAGGACGGCGTGCGCGAACTGGCCGTGGGCAGCCCCGTCTTCTCCGGCGATGTGCTGACCACCGGCGAGAACAGCAATTTCGAGGTCCGCTTCACGGACGACACCGTGCTTGCCCAGGGCCCCGGCGCGAGCCTGACCGTGGACGAATACGTCTTCGATCCCGCCCAGCCCTCGGCCTCGTCCATGCTCATGGACCTCTCCACGGGCACCTTCCGCATGGTCACCGGCGCCATCGCCAAGGACAACCCCGACGGCATCGCCATCTCCTCGCCCCTGGCGACCATCGGCATCCGCGGCACCGGCGCGGACATGGAAATCCGCGGCGACGGGAGCGGACGCTTCGGCATCTTCCAGTACGACGGCCTGGATCTGGTCGTCACCACCGCCCGGGGCACCGTGTTCCTGACCAACCAGGGCCTGGTGGTGGACATGGGCGCCGACGGCTCCCTGGGTGAGCCCAGGCCCTATACTCCCGAAGAACTTCAGCTTTTCCAGACCCTGGCGCCCTTGTCGGTGATTCTCGACCTGGGCCAGGGCGAACAGGGCGGCCAGGACGACGGCGGCAACGGCGACCAGCAGGGCGGCCGGGAAGGCGAGGGTCAGGGCGAGGGCCAGGGCGAGGGCGGGGAAACGCCCCCCGATCCCTTCGACGCCACGCCCCAGGACCCCTTCGACACCGGGGAGCCCGAGGACAGCCCGACCCTGGCCGGCGCCGCGGGGGGCTTCGTGTCCTCCTCCACGCCGCCGCCCTCCGGCGACCAGCCCTCCGGCGGCGCCGACGACGAGGACACCGTGGCCGGTGGCGCCGCTGGTGATGGCGGCGATGGCGGTGGTGATGACGACCCCCATCAGCCCCCCGACGACGGGGCGATCTACGGCACCGAAGGCAATGATACCATTGAACACATGGAGGATGCCGCCGTCCTCGTCTATGCCCTGGGCGGCAACGATTTCGTTTTCGGCGGGCCCGGCAACGACACGATCTATGGCGGCACGGGCGACGACGAGATTTACGGTCTGGATGGCAACGACTCCATTGATGGCGGCACGGGCGACGATATGCTCTATGGTGGGGAAGGGAACGACAGCCTCTCCGGTAACGCTGGGGACGACTTCCTCAACGGCGGCCTGGGCAGCAACTACATCGATGGCGGCGACGGCAATGACACCGTGTCGTTTGAAGACAGCCCCGACGCTCTCTCCAGCTATTCCCTGAACGGGACCTTCGGCGACACCACGGTCACCAACGTCGAGAACCTCTACGGCAGCGCCTACGGCGACAGCCTCAACGGCGACGGCTTCGACAACCTGTTCATGGGCAAGGGCGGCAACGACAATATCTCCGGCAACGGCGGGAGCGACACCCTCTACGGCAACGACGGCAACGACACGCTTTACGGCAACGACGGCGACGACGTGCTCTACGGCGACGACGGCAACGACTATATGCTGGGTGGCCTCGGCGACGATCTGCTCGTCGGCGGCGACGGGGAGGACACCCTCTACGGCGGCGACGGCGACGATACGGTCTCCTTCGCCGGGAGCGACGCGGGCGTGATCGTGGCTCTTCCCAACGCGGGAGTGCTTTCGCCGACGCTTGTCGGCGGCCATGCCGAGGGCGACAAGATCCAGGATATCGAAAACGTTATCGGCTCGGATTACAACGACACCATCACCGGCAACACCGAGGCCAACATCCTTGTGGGTGGTGACGGCATGGATTCCCTGCTCGGCGAGGGCGGCAACGATTCCCTGGTCGGCGGCGACGGCAGCGACGTGCTCATCGGCGGAGCGGGCAACGACACCCTGGCGGGCGGCGACGGCAACGATACATTCTACTGGGGCAGCACCGGTGAGGTCTATGACACCATCGCCGATTTCACGGCCGGAACGGACGAACTCTGGTTCAAGAACTCCGCCTTCGGCATGGGCGCCACCGTCGCCGACCTGGCCGCCGATCATTTCGCCATCATCACTTCGGCCTACACCGGCGACGGCGCGGGGCTGACGAATCCCGACCCCTGCTTCGTCGCCGTGGAAACCGCCCTTGGCGGCAACAGCTACTCCTATACCCTGTATTATGACAGCAACGGCAACGTCGCGGGCGGGGAAACCGCCATCGCGACCATCACCAGCGAGGGCCAGTTGTCCGCCAGCGACATCCATTTCGACGACGCCTCCCCGATCTTCTGACGCCGGTTCCGGATCCCCGGCACGATACGGGCCCCGCGCGCCGTGCGGCGCGCGGGGCCCCGCCGTATGCGCGCCTGCCGGGCCCTTGTCCCCGCCCCCGGTCATGGAGTATACGCTGGCCATGAAAGCGCACCCCAGCCTGCTCCCGGACGACGGCCCGGGCCTGGACCGGCGCGATCTCATCACCTACGAGCACCTGCTGCGTGACGAGATCGCCGCCTTCCTGCCCCACAAGTCCTACAGCCTCTATTTCCCCCGCTCCCTGGACGACGTTGCCGACGGGCCCATGGCCGAGGTCGCCGCCGGGCGTGCCGCCGTGGTTCCCGGCGAGCGCCGCGTGCTGCTGCCCCTGGCCCTGAACGGGCGGCTGCTGGGCGTTTTCGTGGCCCGCGAGGCCAGCGTGCGCGCCCCCAAGACGACGCTGCCCCATCTGGCCGCCATGGCCCGCATGTGCCTGGAAAAAATCCTGCTTTACAAGATTTCCGTCACCGACTCGGCCACCGGGCTGGCCAGCCGCGACCTGCTCCTGCGCGCCATGACCCGCGCCATCGCCCAGGTCGGCGACAGCCTGCACCCCGGCGCGCCCGGCGCGGGCACGGGCCCCGACACCGGCGCCCCGGGCTTTGCCGCATGCTTCGGGCTGCTGGCCGTGCGCCTGCACAACCTGGAGCACTGCCAGGAGGCCTACGGCCCGGCCCTGGCCGCCAAGGCCCTGGCCGAGGCCGCCCGGACCCTGGCCGCCCAGGCCCCCGAGCAGGCCCTGGCCGCCCGCGCGGGCGACGACACCCTGGCCCTGTGCCTGCCCGGGGCCACCCCGGCGGCCTGCCGCGACCTCGCCGACCGCGTGGCCCGCGCCATGGCCGATATCCTGGTCGCCGATCCCGTGCTCGACCAGCGCGTCCACCCCGCCGTCAGCGTCGGCCACGCGGCCTACCCGCAGGACATGAACGGCCACGCCCTGCGCACCACGGCCCAGGAGCAGGCCGCCACCCTGCTGCGCAAAGCCCTGCGCGCCGCCGCCGTGGCCGCACGCACCGCCGGGGGTCGCGCCGTGGGCTATCCCCAGATTCTCGACGAGGGCGGCCAGATCCAGACCGCCGCCGCCCTGGGCCGCCTGACCGTGGACCTCGGCTCCGCCGTGGGCGCCCGCGAGGGCCAGCGTTTCCTGGTCTGGCCCGGCGACGCTTGCGGCGGCCAGCCCGCAGCGCCCAAGGCCGAAATCGCCCTGCTCGAAGTGCGCCGCAGCCACGCAGTGGCCGAAATCATGACCCAGGCCGATCCCGGCAGCCCCCCGCTGCCCGGCGACCGCCTGACGCGCATCCACGAGGCCGCCCCCGAGCCCCACGACGGCCCGGGCCCGCGCCGCGACGCCCTCACCGGCCTGCTGCGCTACCGCGATTTTCTCGAACATTGGGCCGGAGCCCGCGAAAGCCTGCGCACCTTCACCCTGGCCCTCATGCGCCTGCCCGACGACGACGACCCCAGGCATACCGAAACCGCCCTGAACGATCTGGCCCGCGCCGCCGCCGCCACCTTCGGCCCCGGCGCCGTCGGCGGGCGGCACAGCCTGGGCGGGCTGGTCTGGCTGCTGCCCGCCACCGCCGCCCAGCAGGCCGCCGGGCTGTGCGAAAAGCTCCTGGCCCGGCTGGCAGCGTCCGGCACCCCCGCGCCCGCCATCGGGCTGGCCCAGTATCCCTGGCTGTCCTTCTCGCGCGTCGACACCCTGGACAACGCCGCCAAGGCCCTGGAATACGCCCGCCTGCTGCCCGCGCCGCACCTGGGCCGCTGCGACTCCCTGGCCCTGACCATCCACGCCGACAAGCTCTTCGCCCAGGGTCGCCTCTACGACGCCATCGAGGAATACAAACTCGCCCTGCTGGCCGACCGCGCCAACACCACCGCGCGCAACTCCCTGGGCGTCGCCCTGGCGCGCACCGGCGACCTCGCCGCCGCCAAGCGCCAGTTCAAGACCGTCCTAGGCCGCAATCCCAAGGATCTCTTCGCCCTGTACAACTACGGCTACGCCTGCCAGCGCACCGGCAAGGCCCCCCAGGCCCGCGAGGCCTACCGCGCCTGCCTCGCCGTGGACAAGACCCATACCTTCGCCCTCATTCGCCTGGGCGAGCTGGCCCAGGCGGGCCGCCGCTTCGCCGACGCCCGGCGCTACTTCCTGCGCGCCCGCAACACCCCCGGCGGCCAGGGGCTCACCGAGCGCTATCTCGCCCGCCTCGCCCTGGCGCGCAACGATACCGAACAGGCCCGCGAACACTTGCACCAGGCGCTCATCCACGACCCCATGGACGCCCTGGCCCTGCACCTCATGGCCCGCCTCTACCTCGACGCCGGGGAAGACCCCGAGGTCGCTGAGGCCCTGGCCCGCCAAAGCGCCGCCCTGGCCCCCGGGCAGCCGCGCTTCTGGGCCGAACTCGCCCGCGCCCTCACCGCCCAGGGCAAACACCAGGAAGCCGCCGCCACCCTCGCCCGCGCCGAGCAGCAGGGGGCGTAGGCTTTTCCGCCACCGCCGGGAGGCTCCGTCCCCCGGACCCCCTGGCCAGGGGGCTCCGCCCCCCGGCACCCCCCGCCAGGGGCCAACGGCCCCTGGACCCCGCCCGCCGCCGAGTGGCCGCGCGGCAAGGCCCGCGCGGCCACTCGGCGGAAGGTTCGGCCTGGGGGAGTTTTTTTGAGCCGGGTTCCCGTGAGGGAACCCGGCCTGCTTTTTGAGGAACGGGGGGACGCGGATGCCTGTCCCTTGCGTTTTTTATGCGGGACGGGGCGGTGCCGGTTCCGTGTCCGCTTCGGGAGCGTTTCCGGTCCGGCGGCCGCCTACAGCCGGACGCTCTGGAGTTCCTGGCGGTAGGAGTCGATACCGGCGGCGATGCCGTCGGACACGCGCTGGAGGTAGGCGTCGGAGCGCAGCAGGTCCGCTTCGGCCGGATTGGTGATGTAGCCGATCTCCACAAGTACGGCGGGCATTTTGGCGCCGATGAGCACGAAGAACGGCGCGCTGCGGGCGCCGTGGTCCACGATGCCCTTGTACTTGGCGCTCAGTTGGCGCACGCAGTTCTTCTGGACGTGCTGGGCCAGGACCTTGGATTCCTCGATCTTGAAGCTGTGCACGAGGTCCATGACGATCTTCTGGGTGTCGCTGATCTTGACGGGATCGACGTTGTTTTCCTTGGCGGCCAGCCGCAGGACGATGTCGTTGCGCGCCTTGCCCAGGTAGTACGTCTCGAAGCCGCGCACGGAGCTGGAATTGTTGGCGTTGCAGTGCAGGGAGATGAACAGGTCGGCCTTTTTGATGTTCGCGGCCAGCACGCGGTCTTCGAGCTGGATCTTGGTGTCGTCGGTGCGCGTGTAGAGCACGTTGTAGCCGCGTTCCTGGAGAGTCTTGCCCAGGATGCGCGCCGCGCGCAGGGCGATGTCCTTTTCCTTGGTGCGGATGGTCTTTTTGGCGCGGCCCTTGTTGTCCTTGGTGGTGACGTATTGCAGGGCGCCGGGGTCGCGGCCCCCGTGCCCGGCGTCGATCATCACGGTGCGCACGGTCATGCCGAGCTGGGCCAGCACGTCGTGGGCGGTGGTGGCCTCCTTCTTGCCGGGGGTGCGGTCGTCGTCGGCCGGAGCGGGTGCCGCGGGCGGCGAGGTCGGGCGCGCGGCGGTGCGCTGCTGGTCCTTTTTGTCCTGAGCCACGGACTGGCTGGCGAACACGTCGATGACGATGCGGCTGGGGTCGCTCAGGGCCAGGACGTGGTATTCCTGGTCGTCTTTGAAGTCGAGGACCACGCGGGCGGTGCTGGGCGTGTTCTGCCCGGCGCGGATGGATTGGAGGAATCCGCCGGGGATTTCGACCTTGCGCTTGAGCTCGGTGCCCAGGGTGGTCTTGTCCAGGTCCACGTACATGCGGTGGGTCTTGCCCTGGGCTGGGTCGGCGGGCAGCCGGGCGTGTTTGAAGGCCACGGGGCCGGTGAGGTCGAGGACGATGCGCGTGAAGTCGTCGCCGCTGCTGTAGCGCACGCCGGTGAGCACTCCGGGGCCCGGAGCCTCGCCGAAACTGCCCGAGGCGACGGCCTCGGGGGCCGGGCTTTGCGTGGCGGCCGGGGGCGGGGTCATGGGCCCTTCGGGCTGGGGCAGGGCCTGGGCGCGGGCCTGGTCCATCTCGCGCAGCAGGGCCCGGGCCTGTTCGGCCTGATCGCCATCGGGGTATTCGGCGGTCAGCAGCAGCAGGTCGGCGTAGGCCTTGTCCTCGTCGCCGAGGTGGCGGTAGGCCGTCTGGGCCTTGCGGAAGATGGCGTCGTCGCGCCAGGAGTCCTTGCGGTCGAACGCGTCGGCGGCGCGGGCGTAGTATTCGGCGGCCAGGGCGTAGTCGTTGCGGTCGCCGGAGCGGTCGCCGGCCTCCTCGCTGGCGAAGCCCGCGAAGTAGGCCGCGCGCGCGCCCAGGGTGGTGCGCGGGATGGTGCGGTAGATTTCGCCCAGGCGCGCGGCGTTGTCGCGCAGCTTGGCGGGGGGGGTGCCCGTGGCTTTTTTCAGGGTCTGGAAATCCGCCGTTGCGCGGTCGTAGGCGGCGCGGATCTTGGGCGTGATGGTGGCCGGGGCCGTGGAGGGCGGCGGCAGGGTCGGCGCGGCGGCCTTGGGCGCGGCCGCTTTGGGCGCGGCGGTCGTCTTCGGTGCCTGGGCCGTGCCGGAAATGCGCGCCAGCAGGGTGTTGGCGGCGCGGGCCTGGTCGCCGCCCGGGTAGGCGGCCAGCAGTTCGCGCAGGTCGGCGGCGGCGGTGCGCCCGTCGCCCAGGCGCAGCCAGGTCACCTCGGCCTTGCGGTAGAGGCAGTCGTCCACCCAGGAGTGGCCGGGGGGAAAGCGGTTGGCGGCGCGCTGGAAGGCGTCCGCCGCGCGCACGGCGTCGGAACGCAGGCCCGAGCGCAGGGCCAGCTCCTCGTTGCTGCGGCCGATGTAGTAGAGGGCCTTTGGGGCGTATTCGGTGTCCGTTCCGGCGCGCAGCACGGCCTCGAAGCGTTCGATGACCTTGGCCCACAGGTCGCGGCGGTTCGCGCGCGACTCTTCGGCCATGACCCATTGGAAAGATTCCAGGGCCCGCGAATAGAGTTGCTGGCGCGTCTGGGCCTGGGCCTGGGGCGCGGCCAGGGCCGCCAGCAGGAGCAGCAGGGCCAGCGCCGGGGCGAGGCGCGGAAGCCGGGGGGAGCGGGCCGGGGCCGAAACGCGGAGGCAGGGTACGGGCATCTGGTCGTCTGGCGTTGGGATGTTCTGCCGCAGGGCGCGCCGTTCGCGCTCGGGGTCATATACCCGCGTTTGCGTGAAAACCGCAAGCCCGCGCGGCGCGACGGCCCAGCCGGGCGGGGCCCGGTCCGGCACCACGCGGGGCTAGCGGTAGTGTTCGGCGTCGATGGCCAGGCGGCGCAGGATCTTTTGCAGGGACACGCGCTCCAGCCCGGAGATGCGCGCGGCCTGGGAGATGTTGCCCTCGGTGATGGCCAGGAGCTGGCGCACGTAGGTGCGCGTGAAGTCGTCGAGAATCTTGGACTTGGCGTCCTTGTAGGGCGGCAGGTCGGGCTCGGCGTCCGCCGCGCCGGGGGCGTTGCCGTCGGCCAGGCGGACCAGGGGCAGGTTCACGGTTTCGGTGCGCGCGAAGACGGCCAGGCGGCGCATGAAGTTCTGGAGTTCGCGCACGTTGCCGGGCCAGGGCCGGGCGGCCAGGAAGGCCAGTACCTCGGGGGCGATGTCCTTGGGCGGCAGGCCCATGTCGCGGCAGGCCTCGGTGAGGAAGTGGTGGGCCAGGAGCGGCACGTCGTCGGTGCGCTGGCGCAGGGGCGGCACGTGGATGTGCAGGACGTTCAGGCGGTAGAAGAGGTCCTCGCGGAAGTCCCCGGACTGCATCTTGGCTTCGAGGTTCTGGTTGGTGGAGGCCAGGATGCGCACGTCCACGGGGGTGCTCTCGTTGGCGCCCACGGGCCGGACCTCGCGCTCCTGGAGCACGCGCAGGAGCTTGGTCTGCACGTTCATGGGGATGTCGCCGATTTCGTCGAGCAGCAGGGTGCCGCCGTGGGCGGCCAGGAACAGGCCCTTGCGGTTGCGGTCCGCGCCGGTGAAGGCGCCCTTGACGTGGCCGAAGAGTTCGGACTCCAGCAGGTGGTCGGGGATGGCCGGGCAGTTGACGCTGACCAGGGGCTGGGCCGCGCGCGGCGAGGAATTGTGGATGGTGCGGGCGACCATCTCCTTGCCGGTGCCCGATTCGCCGCCGATGAGCACGGTGTAGTCGCTGGCGGCCACGGCGGCGATGGTTTCGCGCAGGCGGTTCATGGCCTGGGAGCGGCCGAGCAGGTTTTGCAGCGACCCGGCCTGGGCCACCAGGGCGCGCAGGCGGCGGTTCTCGCCGAGCAGCCGGGCGCGTTCCAGGCCCTTGGCCGCCACGCGCACGAGGCTTTCGCGGTCCACGGGCTTGGTCAGGAAGTCGTAGGCCCCGGCCTTCAGCGCCTCCACGGCCGATTCGATGGAGCCGTAGCCGGTGATCATGACCACCGAAAGGGCGGGCTCGGCCTCCAGGGCGCGGGCCAGCAGGTCCATGCCCGACATGCCGGGCATGCGCAGGTCGGAGAGCATGAGGGTCACGGGGCGGGCGGCCAGGATCTCCAGGGCCTGGGCGCCGCTGGTGGCCACCACGCTCTGCACTCCGGGGAACTCCTTGTCCAGCAGCCGGGCCAGGCCCTGGGCGAAGACGCTCTGGTCGTCGACGATGAGGATGCTGTCCTTGGGAGCGGTCATGGGGCGTCTCCTGCTTCGGACGGGCCTTCGGACGGGGCTGCGGGCAGGGTCAGGGTGAACACGGCGCCGCCGTCGTTGGCGGCCTCGATGGTGCCCCCGGCCTGCTGTACCAGGCCGTAGGCCACGGCCAGGCCGAGCCCGGTGCCCTTGCCCACCTCCTTGGTGGTGAAGAAGGGGTCGAAAATGCGCCGCAGGTGCTCGGGCGGGATGCCCGGGCCGTTGTCGGCGGTGGTGATGGTCACGGTGCCCGCCTCGGGGTCGTGGCTGGCGCCGACGGTGATGCGCCCGGGGGCGGCGGGGTCCTGGGACACGGCGTCCAGGGCGTTGAGCAGCAGGTTGCCCATGATCTGCTCCAGGGCCTCGGCGGAGGTCGTCACGGGGGGCAGGTCGGGCGGCAGGGCGATGTCGAGCACGGCGCCGATCTTCTGGGCCTGGAGGGAGAACACGTCGGCCAGCACGGCCACGACGCTCACGGGGTCGCAGGGGCCGTGGCCGCCGCCGCGCGGCCGGGCGAAGTTGAGCAGGTCCTGCATTACGCGCTGGGCGCGCTTGGTGTGGCGGATGATGATGTCCACGTCGGCGCGCTGCTGGTCCGAGTCGGCGGCGGCGCGCAGCAGCTCGGCGTAGCACAGGATGATGCCCAGGGGATTGTTGATCTCGTGGGCCAGCCCGGCGGCGAGCTTGCCCACGGTGACCAGCTTTTCGCTCTGCTGGATGCTTTCGAGCATCCGCTTTTCGGCGGTGTTTTCGCGGGCGTAGACGACCACGCGTCCGCCCCGGTCCTGCGAGCCGGGCAGGGGGTAGATGTTCAGGGCGAAGGAGCGCTGGCCGGAGAGGGTCGCCTCGTAGGACGTGGGGCGGCCCTGCCGGAGCACCTGGCGCAGGGGGCAGCGCTCCCCGGCGGCGGGGTCCAGGCCGAGCAGGCGCGGCAGGGGGGTGTCTTCCTGGGGCGGCGCGGCGTCCCCGAGGGGATCGTCCGCGTGGATGGCAAGCTGGCGCGCGGCCTCGTTGCCCATGATCACGTTGCACGAGCCGTCCATGAGCAGCAGCGGGTCGGCGATGCCCTCGAAGATGGATTCGAGCATGATGTTCTGGCGCAGCAGGGTGTCCAGGGCGTTCAGGTTCTCCATGGCGATGCCCATCTGGCGGCCCAGGGCGATGAGCACGTCGCGCATCTGGCCGGGCTCGGTGTCGGCCTCGGCGTCCCAGTAGAGGCACAGGTAGCCTTCCAGGGCCGAGTCCGACGGCTGGACGGGGATGAGCGCCGTGTCGTGGGTGAAGACGGGCCGGGCCTCGGCCAGCACGCGCCCCCAGTCCGCGGGCAGGTCGGGGCGGCGGCCCTTTTCCGGCCAGGAGAAGAAGTTCTGGGCGGACACGGTGCAGATGAAGGCCGCGCGCGCGGCGCCGTAGCGCGTGCCGATGCTGGGCAGGGCGGTTTCGATGAGTTCGCGCCGGGTCTGGGAGGTTTTCAGGGCGTCGAGCAGCGAGACGAAGAGCAGCACGTCGCTTCTGCGCTCCATGGCCTCCAGGGAGAGGTCCTTGGTGCGTTCGTCCACCATGCGCCGCAGGTTGTGGGCGTAGTGTTCCAGTTCCTGGCGGGCGCTGGAGAGCGTCTTGGCCATTTCCTCCACGGCGTGCATGATCTCGTCGATCTCGTCGCCTTCGTCCATGTCGCCCAGGTTGTTGACCCGCGAGAGGATCGGGCTTTGGGCCTGCTCCTTGAAGTAGAGCGGGAACACGTCGAGCACGCGGCGCAGGTTGAAGACCACCACGCGGTTGAACAGGATGTTGACCACGCCGAAGCACAGCAGGGCGCCCGCGAAGGAGAGGACCACGAAGCCCAGGGTGGCGCCGCGGATGCGCGTCAGCGCGCTGTGCACGGGCAGGACCACGGAGGTCAGCCCGGCGATGGAGTCCAGCTCGTGGCCGAAGCCGCGCCCGGTGCCGTAGCGGTCCAGCAGCACCTGGGGCGCGTCGGCGGGGTCGCCGTGGCAGTTCATGCACGAGGCGCCGAAGCGCACGGGCTTGGCGGTGATGTAGTACTCCACGCCGTCGATGGTCTCGAAGCGGGAGATGCGGGTTTCGGCGGGGTTGGCGCGGAAGTGCTCGATGAACTCCAGCTCGCGGTTGTCGGCCTCGAAGCGCGGGTTGCGCGCGCCCACGGCCACGCGGCGGTAGTTGAGCTGGCTGGTGGACAGCTCGGTCAGTTCCATGACCTTGCGCGAAACGTAGGAGGTGCTCATAGCCTCGATGATGAACTCGTGGGCGGGCAGGGCCTCGTACATGGCCGGACGCAGGGTGTCGCGCACATAGCGACGCACGGCCTCCACCTGGTCCAGGACCATCTCGGCCTTGTCGGCGACCTCGGTTTCCAGCAGGCCGCGCAGGTGAACGTAGAGCCCGCAGGAGAACAAGAGGCCCGCGCACAGGGCGATGGCCGCCAGGCCCATGAGGAATTTGGTCTGGATGGTCCGGGGTCGGGATACGCGCATGGAGGCTCCTGCCCGACGGCGGGTGCCGGGCACCGCCAGTGTAGCACAGCGGCGGGGTCGGGCAAGGGAAACCCTGGCCGTGCAACCGGTTGGCGGCAGGTGCAAACTCGAGTTTGCAGCCCGCGGGCGTCTCAGCGGCGGCGGGAGCGCCCCCCGCGCCGGACGCGGGCCCTGGTCTTGCTGTCCTTGGCCTGCTCGGCGCCGTTGCCGTTGTCGTAGTCGCGCGCGGGCTCGATGAGGCCTTCGCGGTCCATGGCCAGGAACAGTTCGCGGCTGATCCAGGCGTCGGTGGCGGCGTAGTTGATCTGGGCCGGGGTCAGCCTGGGGTTGGCCCAGTTGGTGCAGCGCGCGGCCTTGGAGATGCGGATGCCCAGGAACTTGGCCGCCAGGTTGCGCAGGCCGTGGGTGTCGAGCTTGTGCAGCAGGGCGACCACGCCCAGGTCGATGAAGCCCCGGGCGGCGAAGGGCGTGATGCGCTGGAGATCCTTCACGTCGTCGCGCACGGCCACGCCGGTCTTGAGGATGTCCGGGTTCTCGAAGATGGCCATCAGGCTTTCGGGAAAGGCCAGACGCCCGAGCATGTAGATGTAGACCGTCTCGGTGGTGGCCATCTGGATCAGCGAGGGCAGGTAGTAGCGGCCCTTCATGAAAGCCGGGCGGCTTTCGGTGTCGAAGCCGAGGACGGTCTCGGCGCGCATGTCGCGCGCGGCGGCCTCGGCGGCGCGGGGCGTGTCCACGATGACGATCTCGCCGCACCAGGTGCCCAGGGGCAGGAGGCTGATGTCTTCCTTGGTGATCTTGCCGCGCAGGGGTTCCACGTCGGGCACGGCCCGGCGCGGGGTCAGGCGGCGGTCCAGCAGGTCGCGCGGGGGCAGGCAGATGGTGGGGGCGGCCTGCGGCGCGGCTTCGGCGGGCCGGGCCTTGGGGGCCTTTTTCGCCTTGGGCCGGGGCTCCCGCGCCGGGGCCGCCTGGGCCTGGGGCCGGGCGGCAGGAGTGCCCGTGGCCTCGGGCGCAGGGCTTGCGGCGGCTCTGGCCTTGCCTTTGCCCCTGGCTCCGGGCGCGGCGGCTTCGGGGGCCGGTCCGGGCTGCGGCGCGGGTGCCTCGGCCCGGGCGGCGGGCTGAACTTCGGGGGCCTGGGCGGCGGCCTTCCGGGTTTTGCCCTTGCCCCTGGGCGCGGCTGCGGCCTCGGGCTCGGGCGCGGCGGGCGCCTGCGCCTCGGGTGTGGCCCTGGGCGTGACGGCGCGGCCCTTGCCCCGGGGGGCGGGCTGGGCTTCGGCTTCGGGCCGGGCTTCGCGGAGCGCCTTGCTTTTTGAGGTCTTGGCCTTGGCCGTTGCGGCCCCGGGCGCCGGGGTGGGCGCGGGCTGGGCCGCGGGCATCTCCGGGGCGGCTTTTTTGCCTCGGGCCCTGGGTTTTGGCGCGGCTGCGGCCTCGGGCCGGGGCGTCTCGGGCGCCTGCGCTTCGGGCGTGGCCTCGGGTTCGGCCGCGCGGCTTCCGACCTTTGGCGCGGCCTGGGGCGCCTTGCCCTTGGGCGCCCTGGCGGAGCGGGATTTTTTCTCGGGCGCAGCCTGGGCCGTGGGCGCCTCGGGGGCCGGGGCCGGGTCGGGCTGGCCGAAACGCGGGGCGGCGGCCAGGGCCCGCAGGAAATCCACCTTGCGTTCGCGCGGGCGGCGTTTGACGGCGGCCTCGGCGACCTGGGCCGCCGCGCGGTCGGCGCAGGGCGCGCTGGCCGTGAGCACCACGGGCAGGCGCGAGCGGGTGTACTTGGCGCCGGTGCCCGCGTTGTGCTCGGCCAGCCGACGCGTGAGGTCGTTGGTCACGCCGCAGTACAGGGTGCCGTCGGCGCAGGTCAGCAGATAGACGTGCCAGGGAAGTTTCGTATCGTCCATGATGGCCTTCGGCGTCAGATGCGCCCTTCCTCCACGGCGTGGCAGGCCACGAAGCGGCCCGGGGCGTGCTCGCGCAGGGCGGGCACTTCCTCGCGGCAGCGCGGGGCCGCGTGGCGGCAGCGGCCGTGGAACACGCACCCGGGGGGCAGGTTGATGGGCGTGGGCACGTCGCCGGTGAGCCGGATATGCCCGCTGGCCTCGCCGCCGAGCCGGGGAATGGCCGAAAGCAGGGCCTGGGTGTACGGGTGCAGGGGCTCGTCGAACAGCGGGGCCGTGGGCGCCAGTTCGCACAGGCAGCCCAGGTACATGACCGCCACGCGGGTGGAGATGTGCCGCACCACGGACAGGTCGTGGCTGATGAACAGGTAGGTCAGGCCGCGCTGGTCCTGGGCATCCATGAGCAGGTTCAGAATCTGGGCCTGGATGGACACGTCCAGGGCGGCGATGGGCTCGTCGGCGACCACGAAGGCCGGATCGACCATCAGGGCCCGGGCGATGGAGATGCGCTGGCGCTGGCCGCCGGAAAATTCGTGGGGGTAGTTGTCCGCCCAGCCGGGGCGTACGCCGACCTGGAGCATGACCTCGGCCACCTTGTCGCGCACCTCGGCGTCGCCGCTCTCCGGGTGGTGGAAGCGCAACGGCTCTTCGAGAATCCGGCGCACGGTCATGCGCGGGTTCAGGGAGGCGTAGGGATCCTGGAAAACCATCTGCATCTTGCGACGGTAGGGCATCATGGCCCGGGAGTCCAGGTGGTCGATGCGCGCGCCCTCGTAGCGGATTTCGCCGGAGGTCGGCCGGTACAGGCCCATGACGGCCCGCGCCAGGGTGGACTTGCCGCAACCCGACTCGCCGACCACCGAGAGCGTCTCGCCGGGCAGGATGGCCAGGGACACGTCGTTGAGGGCGCGCACCACCGTGCGCCGACGGACAATGCGCCCGCCCTCCAGGCCCAGTTGTTCGAGCAGGCCGCCGGAGATGTCGAAATGCTTGACGAGGTTGCGGACCTCAAGCAGGTGCGCGGTGTGTGCGGGTTCCACTTTCACGTCCCGGAGTCCTCCGTCCTACACGCAGTGGCAGGCGACCAGGCTGCCGCTCCCGCGCGAAAGCAGCGCGGGCATTTCTTCGGAGCAGATGGTGCATTTTTTGGGGCAGCGCGGGTTGAAGGCGCAGCCCGGGGGCATGTTGTACAGGCTGGGCATGATGCCCGGAATCTGCTCCAGCCGCGCGCCCCGGCCCGAGCCCGACTGCGGTAGGGCGCGGATCAGCCCCTGGGTGTAGGGGTGCAACGGGTTGGTGATGATCTCCTGGGTCAGGCCCATCTCGATGATCCGCCCTGCGTACATCACGGCGATCTTCTGCGTCACCTGCGACACCACGGCCAGATCGTGGGTGATGAGGATGAGCCCCATGCGCTCGGTCCGGCACAGCTCCAGCAGCAGGTCCATGATCTCGGCCTGGATGGTCACGTCCAGGGCCGTGGTCGGCTCGTCGGCGATGATCAGCGCCGGGCTGGTCAGCAGGGCGATGGCGATGACGATGCGCTGGCGCATGCCGCCGGAAAATTCGTGGGGATACTGGCGCAGGCGTTTTTCCGGAGAGGGGATGTAGACCTTGCGCAGCTTCTCCAGGGCGATGGCCTCGGCGTCCCTGTCGCTGATGGCGCGGTGGGCCTTCAGGGTCTCGACCATCTGGGTGCCCACGGTGAGCACCGGGTTCAGGGTCATCATCGGGTCCTGGAAAATCATGCTGATGCGGTTGCCGCGCACCTCGCGCAGCCGGGCCTCGGGCAGGGCCGTCAGGTCCTTGCCCTCGAAGAGCACCCGGCCGGATTCGATGAACCCCGGCTTGGCGATGAGGTTCAGGATGGCGAAGCCGGTGACGGACTTGCCCGCGCCCGACTCGCCCACCAGCCCCAGCCGCTCGCCGGGCCCGAGGTTGAAGCTCACGCCCGACACGGCGGGCAGAGTGCCCTTGCGCAGGGCGAACTTCACCGTGAGGTCGGCGACTTCCAGCAGCCGCGGCGTGGCGGTGGCGTCCTGAGGTTGTATCTTCACGGCTCAGCTCTTGTACAATTTGGGGTTCAGGAAGTCGCGCATCCAGTCGCCCAGCAGGTTGATGGTCAGGATGAGCAGCACCAGCACCACCCCGGGGAACAGGGTGATCCACCACGAGCCCGAGAAGATGTACTCGAAGCCGGACTTGATGAGCGAGCCCAGGGAGGGCTTGGTCACGGGCATGCCCAGGCCGATGAACGACAGGGCCGCCTCGCTCATGATGGCGTTGGCCACCTGCACGGTGGAGATGACCAGCACCGGGGTCATGGTGTTGGGCAGGATGTGCCGCCACATGATGCGCCGGGACGGCAGGCCGATGACCCGCGCGGCCTCCACGTATTCCTTTTTCTTTTCGGCCAGCACCGAGGCGCGCACGGTGCGCGCGTATTGCGGCCACTCGGCCAGGCCGATGACGGCGATGAGGAAGGGCACGGCGATCTGCTCGTAGCGCCCCACGCCGAAGGTGGCCTGGAAGATGGCTCCCAGGAAGATGGCCACCATGTAGGTGGAAAACGAGAGCTGCACGTCGGCCACGCGCATGAGCACCGCGTCGATGCGCCCGCCCGCGTAGCCGGAGACGAGCCCGATGCCGATGCCCAGGGCGGCCTGCAGGGCCACGGCGCCCAGGCCGATGAGCACCGAGACGCGCGTGCCGTAGAGGATGGTGGACAGGATGTCGCGGCCCTGGGCGTCGGTGCCCAGGGGGAAGGTGCTGTCCTGGTCGATCCACATCGGGGCCATTTCGGAGTCCATCACGTCGATCTGGGCCGGGTCGTAAGGGTTCATGGGCGCCAGCACCGGCGCCAGGAATCCCGCCGTCACCAGCAGGACGACCACCAAGAAGCTGCCCACGGCGATGGGGTCGCGCAGGAAGCTGTGCAGGAAATACGATTCGCGCAGGCGGGCGGCAAGGCTCATGCTACTTCCTCCCCGTGATGCGGACCATGGGGTTGACCAGGCCGTAGATGATGTCCACCGCCGTGTTGACCAGCACGAACATGAAGCCCACGAACACCAGATAGGCCACCAGCAGCGAGGTGTCGGCGCGCTCCACGGCCTCCAGGAAGATGAAGCCCATGCCCTGCCACTGGAAGACCGTTTCCGTCAGCACGGTGAAGGCGATCATCGTTCCGAGCTGGACGCCGCCCACGGTGATGACGGGCAGCAGGGTGTTCTTGAAGCCGTGGACCAGCAGGACGCGCCAGGGGCGCAGGCCCTTGGCCCGGGCGTACTTCATGTACTCCGCTTCCAGCACTTCCTTCATTTCGGCGCGGATCAGGCGGATGAACAGCGGCAGCATGACCGAGGACAGGGAGATGGCCGGCAGCACGAGGTGTTCCAGGCCGTCCCTGGTGAGCAGGCCGGTGTCCCACCAGGAGGTCAGGCGCACGGTGTCGCCCCGGCCGTAGGACGGCAGCCAGCCCAGGTGGATGGCGAACAGGTAGATGAGCATGATGGCCGTCAGGAACACCGGGATGGACACGCCGACCACGCTGCCGCCCATGAGCAGCCGCGAAAGCAGGGCGCGCGGGCGCACCGCCGCGTAGATGCCCACGGGGATGGACACCAGGACGATGATGATCGAGGCGGCGAAGACCAGCTCCAGCGTGGCCGGGGCCTTGCGCAGGATGACTTCCATGGCCGGGCGCTTGAAGAAGTAGGACTGGCCCAGGTCGCCTTGCAGGGCGTCGCCCAGAAAGCGCACCCACTGCACGGTCAGGGGATCGTTCAGGCCCAGCTCCTGTGACAGGCGGGCCCGCTCCTCGGCGGAGACGGCCACGCCCACGAGATCGCGCACGGGGTCGCCCACGGCGGTCTTGATGGCGAAGCCGATGACGCTGATGACGAGCATCACCATGACCGCCTGGGCGATGCGTCGGACGATGAAGGCGAACATAGGTTGTCTTGCCGCTGCTGCTGTGTGGATGAGGCCGGGAGCCGTACGGTTCTGGCGCGGGCCGGTCCCGCGCCGGTCCGCGCGGGCGAAGTCCCGTTTCGGCCCGAAAGCCGGAGCTTTCGGGCCGTGGGAGACTTCGCCCGGGCGCAGGGGGCACTACAACGCTTTGGGCGCCATGGCAACCCCCCGCCCCCGGTTCGTCGGGGCCTACTCGATGGTCAGGTCACCGAAGTAGGGGAAGTCCATGACGTTCAGGATGTGCTCCAGGTTCTTCTGGTTCTTGCGGCCCGCCCAGGAGTTGTTCTGCCAGTGCAGGTTCACGTAGGCGGCGTCGTCGTAGGCCATCTTTTCGGCCTGTTGCAGCATGGCGGCGCGCTTGGCGGGGTCGAACTCGGCGTTGGCGGCGACGATCAGGGCGTCGAGCTCGGGGTTGCAGTAGTTGCCGCTGTTGTACTGGCCGGAGCCGGTTTCCTTGTTGGGGCACATGAGCAGATACTCGAAGAAGTTGGCGCTGTCCTCGGTGTCGGCGTGCCAGCCGATCATCTGCACGTCGGCCACCTGGGCGTCGAACTCATCCCAGTACTGGGCCTTGGGCATGGTCTTCAGCTCGACCTTGACGTTGATCTTGGCCAGCATGCCCGCCACGGCCTGGGCGACCTTCTCGTCGTTCACGTAGCGGTTGTTGGGGGCGATCATGGTCACGGTGAAGCCCTTCTCGTAGCCGGCCTCCTTCATCAGCGCCTTGGCCTTGTCCAGGTCGAAGCGGGGGGCCAGCTCGGGGTTGTGGCCCGCGTAACCCGCCGGGCTCTGCTGGGCGGCCACGGTGGCGAAGCCCTTCATGATCTTGTCCACGATGCCCGCGTTGTTCACGGCGTATTCGAAGGCCATGCGCACGCGCTTGTCGGCGAACTCGGGGCGGCGCTTCTGGTTGAGCTGGAAGGTGATGACGCGGGTGCCGGACATGGTCACGAGCTGCACGTCCTTGTGGGAGCCGACGCGCTCGAGGTCCTGCGGGGGCACGGGGGCGATGAAGTCCACGTCGCCGGAGAGCAGGGCCGCCACGCGGGTGGCCTCTTCCTTGATGGGCGTCAGCACGATCTCATCGACGTTGCCGGGGCTCTTGGTGTCCCAGTAGTCCTTGAAGCGGGTGAAGACGGTCTTCACGCCCTGCTCGCGGTAGGTCACGTAGAACGGGCCGGTGCCGGACTCGTTGGTCAGGGCGAAGGAGGGGCCGGTCTTGACGATGGCGTCCTTGGGCTGGCCGCTGTCGTCCACGCCGCTGTAGAAGGCGCTGTCCATGGGGAAGATGTAGGTGGCCATGGCCAGCACCAGGCCGTAGGGCTTGGTGGTCACGATGTCCACGGTCTTGTCGTCCACGGCCTTGGCCGGGCCGAACAGCTCGAAGAGGAACTTGTAGTCCTGGCTCTGCTTCAGGCGTTCCAGGGTCCAGACCACGTCCTTGGCGGTGAAGGTGTTGCCGCTGTGGAACTTGACGCCCTCACGCAGGTGGAAGCGGGTGGTCAGCGGATCGATCTGCTCCCAGGACACGGCCAGCCGGGGCTCGAAGGAGCCGTCCTTGGCCCAGCGGACCAGGGGGTCGAAGCTGATGTGCGAATACTGGAGCATGCCGCCGGAGAGCTGGACGTGGGGGTCCAGGGAGACGGGGTCGGCGTCCAGGGCCATTTTGAGGGTTTTGGCATGGGCCGCCCCGGCAAAGCCGCAGAGCATGGCCGCGCACAGGCAGGCGAGAAGCAGGCGTTTCATCGAAAACCTCCGGGTTGTGTTGAAAAAAAGCACACCGCCGCGCGGCGGCGCCGGGCCATCCCGTGGAACCGGTGCCGCATCCTGCGGGGATGTGGCGGAAAAAATCCGGCGATCGGGCCGTGACCTGACCGTGACCTGACCGTATCCGGGCCGCAACCCGGCCGCAACCGGATTGCGGCCGATGGCGCGTCCTGGTCATCCGGTGGCGCGGTCCCCGCCGGGGCGCCCCCCTGTCGGGAGGTCGGTCCCATTTGGGTTACCGTGCCTGAAGGAAAATAACAATATCAAAACGTCCGGCGGCCGCCACGAACCCGCCGGAGCGGGGATTTCGCGGCGGCCGCCGGAAGGGGAGGCGGCTGCTGGGCCGGGTGGAGGGCTAGCCCTCGTTGCGGGTCAGTTCCATGAAGGTGTCGCCGCAGTAGGCCGCGAGGTGGAAGGACTTGTAGCTGTTGGCCGGGTCCTCGGCGTAGCGGAAGCCGAGCTTGGACTCGGGGTTGAACTCGGCCACGCAGTCGTTGGAGGACTGGAACAGCGGGCACTGGTTGTTGGGGCAGACCAGTAGCACGCCCCACATGGTCTCGGGCGGGCCCAGCCAGGGCTTGAGGGTCTGGCCGCAGTGGGGGCAGGTGCGTGTGAGGTCGATATCGTCCATGGTGTCGTCTCCTTGGGGTGTTGGCGGAAGGGGGGGCCGCATGGCCACAGCCGCAGATAAGCCCCGCGGCGCGGATTGTCCAGTGCGGGCGACCACGGTGGGCGGGAGGGGTGGTGAAGGCGGGCCCCCGGGGGCGTTCGAGGGCGCGCGGGGGGGCGTCAGCCCCGGGCCGCGGCCTGGCGGCGGTTCAGGCCCTGTTCGTCCAGGCCCGCGCCCGCGTCGTAGATGCCCACCAGGGCTTCGGTGGTGCGTATGGAGCGCGCCCGGCGGGCGTAGCGCAGGATGTTCAGGTAGTCGGACTCGTAGCCGCCCTCGGGCCGCCAGCCGCCGCAGCGCACCGCGACCAGCTCGCGCGACAGGCACAGGCACAGCGGGTCGATGTTGCCGGGGCGGATGAGCTCGCGCCCGGGCAGCGCCTCGGGCAGGAAGGGCTTGGCAAAGGCCCGCGACACGTCGATGCGCCCGACCTGCATTTCGTGGTCCAGTCCGGCGGAGTAGACCTCGAAGGCTCCGGGAGCCAGGGCGTTGTCGTCGTCCACCAGCAGCAGGAAGGCGCCCCGGGCCGCGCGCAGCAGCGCCTGGCGCGCGGGGTTGCCGAAGTCGCCGCCCCGGGGCAGGTCGAAGAAGCGCACCCACGGCGGCGCGGGGGCGCCGTCCGGGCCCGTGCGCGGGCCGCGCACGCCGTCGTAGCCCACGAGCATCTCCACGGCCCCGGAGGCGAGCCCGGCCCGCGCGGCGGCCCGGGCCACGCTGTCCACGGCCAGGGCCAGAGCCCGGGGGCGGGTGCCCCGGCTGGGGGTGATGACGCTGAACAGCGGCGTGGTGTCCACGGCGATCCTCCGCCCCGCAGGGTACATCGCGCGGGGGCGGCGCGCAACGCCGGGAGGCGCGCGGCCGGGGCCGGGCTGGGCGCGAACGGGAAGGCCGCGCGGAAGCCCGGGGGGGCCGCGCGGGAGGGCTCCGGGGGCGCCCCTGGAATGTGCGGAAATTGTGGCCCGGGATTGTTGACAGCGGGGGGGAAGGCGTCTATACGTGCTCTTCCCAAGTGGCGTAGGCCCGTAGCTCAGGGGGAGAGCACTTGCTTGACACGCAAGGGGTCAGCAGTTCAAATCTGCTCGGGCCTACCATGATTTCAGCAACGAGGGAGGCGCTCGCCTCCCCTTCTTGTTTGCGCGGCGGGGCCGCCCCGGGTGGGGCCGGGCCCGGCGCGCGCCGTTGCATTGCACGGGAGGTATGACGTGGTGCAGGAACAGGACCAGCAGGCCGTGGAAACGGTGGAAGCCCGCCCCGGGGAGTCGTGCGCCGACGCCCTGTCGCGGGGGTTGTCCAAGAAGCGCTTCAAGCAGGTGGTGGCCGCGCGCTGCGGTGAAACCACCCTGGACCTGACCACCACCGTGCCCGACGGCTGCGCCGTTCTGACCCCCGTCTACGCCTCCTCGCCCCAGGGCCTGGAGATCATCCGCCACAGCGCGGCCCACGTCATGGCCCAGGCCGTGAAGACCCTGTTCCCCGAGGCCCGGGTGACCATCGGCCCGGCCATCGAGAACGGCTTCTACTACGATTTCGACTTCGAGCGGCCCTTCACCCCCGAGGACCTGGAGGCCATCGAGGAGCGCATGCGCGCCATCGTGGCCCGCGACGAGCCCTTCACGCGGCGTGAGGTGTCCAAGGCCGAGGCCGTGGCGCTCTTCAATGAAATGGGCGAGACCTACAAGGCCGAGATCATGGACGACCTGGGCGGTGAGCGCTTCACGCTCTACGGCCAGGGCGATTTCATGGACCTGTGCCGCGGCCCGCACGTGCCCTCCACGCGCTTCGTGGCGGCCTTCAAGCTGCTCTCCGTTGCCGGCGCCTACTGGCGCGGCGACGAGAACAACCGCATGCTCCAGCGCATCTACGGCACCGCCTTCGCCGACGCCAAGGCCCTGGCCGCGCACCTGGCGCACATCGAGGAGGCCAAGCGCCGCGACCACCGCAAGCTCGGCCCGCAGCTCGACCTGTTCAGCTTCCACGAGGAAGGCGGCGCGGGCATGGTCTACTGGCACCCCAAGGGCGCCCTGGTGCGCACCATCCTTGAGGATTTCGTGACCCGCGAGATGCTGCGCCGGGGCTACGGCATCGTGCGCACCCCGCAACTGCTCAAGCGCGAGCTGTGGGAGACCTCGGGCCACTACGCCAACTACCGCGAGAACATGTACTTCACGCAGATCGACGAGACGGCCTACGGCGTCAAGCCCATGAACTGCGTGGCGCACATGCTCATCTACAACTCCAGCCTGAAAAGCTACCGCGACCTGCCGGTGCGCTACTTCGAGCTGGGCGTGGTGCACCGCCACGAGAAATCCGGCGTGCTGCACGGGCTGCTGCGCGTGCGCCAGTTCACCCAGGACGACGCGCACATCATCTGTCGGCCCGACCAGCTTCTGGACGAAATCAAAGGCGTCATGACCTGGATTCAGGACCTGATGGGCCTGTTCGGCTTCGAGTGCGCCATGGAAATCAGCACCCGGCCCGAGAAGTCCATCGGCTCCGACGAGGACTGGGAGCGCGCCACCGCCGCGCTCATGGACGCCATGGCCGAGATGGGCCTGCCCTACGCCATCAACGAGGGCGACGGCGCGTTCTACGGCCCGAAGATCGACGTGAAGCTGCGCGACTGCCTGGGCCGCATGTGGCAGTGCTCCACCATCCAGGTCGATTTCACCTTGCCTGAACGCTTTGACCTGGTGTACATCGGCCAGGACGGCGAGAAGCATCGTCCCGTCATGGTTCACCGCGCCATCATGGGCTCCGTGGAGCGTTTCATCGGCATTCTCGTGGAGCAGTTTGCCGGGGCGTTCCCCACGTGGCTGGCGCCGGTGCAGGCGCGGGTGCTCACCGTGACCGACGACCAGAAGGCGTTTGCCGAGACCGCCTTGGCCGCCCTGCAGGACAGCGGGGTGCGGGCCGAGGCGGATTTGCGTAATGAAAAATTGGGCTACAAGGTCCGCGAGGCCCAGGTCGCCAAAGTTCCCTACATCCTGGTGGTGGGCGACAAGGAAGTGGAAGCCGGGGGCGTGAGTGTGCGCCTGCGCGGCGAGGACCGCGGCTTTAAAACCCTGGCCGAAGTCGCGGAGATGATCCGGGAGGACTGCCGGGAGCCCTTCAAACGAGGAGGAATGCGCTATAGCTTCGGTAGCTAACCAGGTCCGGCGGAACCGGCAGATCCGGGCGCGCGAAGTGCGCGTCATCGGTGACGACGGCGAGCAGGTGGGCATCATGCTCACCCCGGACGCACTCAAGATGGCCATGGATGCGGGCCTTGATCTTGTGGAAGTGTCGCCCAACGCGCGGCCTCCGGTCTGCAAGATCATGGACTTCGGGCGCTTCAAGTACCAGCAGCAGAAGAAGGCCCAGGAAGCCCGCAAGAAGACCACCGTCGTCCAGATCAAGGAGATCAAGGTCCGCCCCAAGACCGACGACCACGACTTCAACACCAAGTTGAAGCACACGCGGCGGTTTTTGGAGAACGGCGACCGGGTCAAGGTGACGGTCTTCTTCCGCGGCCGCGAAATCGTGCACAAGGACCGGGGTATGATGGTCCTTGACCGCATGGTCGAGGCCGTCAAGGACATCGCCAAGGTGGACCAGCTCCCGCGTAGCGAGGGGCGCACCATGAGCCTGCTTCTGGCGCCGCTGCCCAAATAGCGCTTCGCCCGGCCAGGGCGCACGCCCGCCGCAGCCCTCGGGCCCGGCGGGGTGAAGATAGTTCCGGGAGCGGGCCTGAGGGCCCGAACCCTCCCCGGGATGTTCCCGGGGTTTTGCCGCGCAAGCGGCACACCGAAAAGGAGAGACCAATGCCCAAGCTCAAGACCAACAGAAGCGCGGCCAAGCGGTTCAAGCTGACCGGTTCGGGCAAGATCGCCCGCCGCCGTCAGGGCCTGCGCCACATCCTGACCAAGAAGAACGCCAAGCGGAAGCGTCGCCTCGGTCAGGGCGCCCTGGTGGACAGCACCAACGAACCCGCCGTCAGGATCATGGTTCCCAAGGCGACCCTCAAGAAGTAGGGCCTTTTCCAAGCACCCAGATCGTTCTGCCTGCCGTACCGGGGCGACCCAGGGGGGCGGGCCACAAAGGAGGAAATGAACGATGCGTATTAAGAGAGGCAAGACCGCCAAGGCGCGGCACAAGAAATTTCTGAAGATGGCCAGGGGCTATCGCGGCGCGCGCAGCAAGCTGTACGAAACCGCCCGCGAGACCGTCGAGCGCGCCCTGGTTTACGCCTACCGCGACCGCAAGGTCCGCAAGCGCGAGTTCCGCTCGCTGTGGATCATGCGTATCAACGCCGCCGCCCGCGAGCACGGCATGAGCTACAGCAAGTTCATCCATGCCCTGGGTCAGGCCGGCATCGTCCTGAACCGCAAGGTTCTGGCCGACATCGCCGTGCGCGACAAGGACGCCTTCGCCCAGATCGCCCAGATCGCCAAGGCCAAGGTGCAGTAGCCGTGTCCCAGGCGGGTGAGGAACTCGTCCGCGGCCTGGAAGCCCTCGTCCCCGCCATGCGCGAGGAGATCGCCTCCTGCGCCGCGTCGGACATGGAGGAACTGCGGGTCAGGTATCTCGGGCGCAAGGGGCTCCTGGCCGGCCTGCTGGCCGGCCTGGGCACCCTGGGCCCCGAGGACAGGCCCCTGGCGGGCAAGACCGGCAACGCCGTCAAGCAGGCGCTGACCGAGCTGTTCGCCGCCCGCGAGGCCGAGCTTGCCGCCGAGACCGCCCGGGGCGCGATGTCGCGCTTCGACCCGACCCTGCCCGGGCGCGCGCCCGAGCAGGGCTCGCTGCACCCCGTGACCCTGGTCATGGAGGAGATCTGCGCGGTGTTCGCCGGGCTGGGCTTCGAGGCCGTCACCGGCCCCGAGGTCGAGACCGACTGGCACAACTTCGAGGCCCTGAACCTGCCCCCCGAGCACCCCGCGCGCGACATGCAGGACACCCTGTACGTCGCGGGCAACGTGGTGCTGCGCACGCACACCTCGCCCTTGCAGGTCCGCACCATGCTGGCCCGCAAGCCGCCGGTGGCGGTCATCGCGCCGGGCAAGGTCTACCGCCGCGACTCCGACCTCACGCACACGCCCATGTTTCACCAGATCGAAGGACTGCTGGTGGACCGCGACGTGAGCATGGCCGACCTGCGCGGCACGCTGACCTCGTTCGTGCGCCAGATCTTCGGCGTGGACACGCGCGTGCGCTTCCGGCCCAGCTTCTTCCCGTTCACCGAGCCCAGCGCCGAGGTGGACATCAGTTGCCGCATGTGCGGCGGCACGGGGAAGCTGGACGGCGGGCCCTGCCGTGTGTGCAAGCAGACGGGCTGGGTGGAGATTCTCGGCTGCGGCATGGTGGACCCCGAGGTCTTCAAGGCCGTGGGCTACGACCCCGAGGTCTACACCGGCTTTGCCTTCGGCCTGGGCGTGGAGCGCGTGACCATGCTCAAGTACGGCATCGGCGACCTGCGTATGTTCTTCGAGAACGACACCCGTTTCCTCGGCCAATTCGCCTGACCTGAATCCATCTCCCGGAACGCCAGGGCCCCGGTTCACACGAGCCGGGGCCCTTTTTTGCGCGCCGGGGGGCCGGGCGTGCCGTCGGGGAGGGCTCTCCGGGCGCCGGGGCGGGCGGGCGCGGCCCCGCGGTCGGAGGCGGCGCGCGGAGCGTTGCCGGGCACGGTCCGGCGGCACTTCCGCCGCGTCCCGCGCCCGGCCCCGCGGTTGCTATGCGCGCCATTTAAGGATATGCAAACCCACCTGCCGCAGGCGCGGGGCAACGGCCCCGCAACGCCCGGCACCATCCACGCCGACATCCGCCGGGGCACCCCGGGGCGCCTTGCGCCTGGCCGCCCGGCTCAAGGGGAAATACCATGCTGCTGAGTCTCAACTGGTTGCGCGAATTCGTGCCCTACGAGGGCACGCCCGAGGAACTGGGCCACCGGCTGACCATGCTCGGCCTGGAGCTGGAGGAGATCATCCGGCCCTTCAGTCACCTGGACGGCGTGGTGGTCGGCCATGTGCTCCAGTGCGAGCGCCACCCCGAGGCGGACAAGCTGTCGGTCTGCCTTGTGGACGTGGGCCGGGGCGAGCCGTTGCCCATTGTCTGCGGCGCGCCCAACGTGGCCCAGGGGCAGAAGGTGCCCGTGGCGACCATCGGCGCCGAGCTGCCCGGCGGGCTGGTCATCAAGAAGGCCAAGCTGCGCGGCCAGATTTCAGCGGGCATGATCTGCGCCGAGGACGAACTCGGCCTGGGCAGGAGCCACGCGGGGATCATGGTCCTGGACCGGAAGCTGGCCCCCGGCACGCCCCTGGCCGACGCCCTGAACCTGGATCAGGTGGTCTTCGACATCGGCGTGACGCCCAACCGCGCGGACTGCAACTCCGTGCTCGGCCTGGCCCGGGAAACGGCCCTGGCCTTCGGCCTGCCGCTGACCATGCCCGAGCCGCGCGTGGTCGAGTCCGGCCCGGACTGCTCGGCCATGGTCTCCATCGCCATCGACGACCCCGCGCGCTGCCCCCTGTTTCAGGGCCGGGTCATCCAGGGCGTCGGCGTGGGCCCCGCGCCCGACTGGATGCGCTGGCGGCTCATCGCCGTGGGCCAGCGGCCCATCAGCAACATCGTGGACGTGTCCAACTACGTCATGTTCGAGCTGGGCCACCCCAACCACGCCTACGATCTGAATCTTTTGCGCGGCCCGGCCATCCGCGTGGGTTTGGCCGCCGAGGGCCAGCGCTTCACCACCCTGGACGGCCAGGAGCGCCTGCTCACCGCCAGCGATCTGCTCATATGGGACGCCGAGCGCCCCGTGGGCCTCGCGGGGGTCATGGGCGGGCTGGAAACCGAGGTCAGCGACGCGACCACCGACGTGTTCCTGGAACTGGCGGTGTTCGACCCGGCGACCATCCGTCGCACGGCGCGGCGCCTGGGCCTGCCCAGCGAGGCGTCCTACCGTTTCGAGCGCGGGGTGGACCAGGGCCTCGCGCGTCGCAGCCTGGACCGCGTGGCCGCGCTCGTGGCCGAGTGCGGCGGCGGGCGGCTTCTGCCCGGGCTGTGCGTGGCCGAGCCCGCGCCCTGGCGCCCGCGCACCGTGCGCCTGCGCCGCGTCCGGGCCGAGAAGCTGCTGGGCATCCCTCTTGAGGACGCCTTCTGCCGCACCACGCTCGCGGGCATGGGCTGCGCCGTGAACGAAGCCGACCCGGCGGACTGGCAGGTGGCCGTGCCCAGCCACCGGCTGGACCTGGAGCGCGAGGTGGACCTCATCGAGGAACTGGCCCGCGTCCACGGCATGGACCGCATTCCGGCGGTGCTGCCCCGGGTGGCCAAGTCCCTGGACGCCATCGGCCAGAAGGACACCCGCTTCGACTTCGCCATGGGAATCAAGAAATGGGCGCGCGGCGCGGGCCTGCGCGAGGCCATCAACTACAGCTTCTGCGGCCAGGCGGACCTGGACCTGCTGGGCCTGCCCGCCGAGGGCCGCGTGGCCGTGATCAACCCCCTGTCCGAAGACCAGAACGTGCTGCGTACGGCCCTGGCCCCGGGCCTGCTGGCCAACGTGCGCACCAACGTGGCCCACGGCGCCGCGCGGCTGCGCCTGTTCGAGTACGCCCACCTGTTCTTTGCCGATGCGGCTTCGGAAACCACGGCCCGCGAACCCGCGCGGCTGGGTCTGCTGGTCTACGGGCGGCGGCGCGCCGAGCGCTGGCCCTGGCCCGGGGAGGACAGCGCCGACTACGCCGACCTCAAGGGGCTGGTGGAGCATTTGCTGACCCATCTGGGCCTGCCCGGGGCGGGCTACACCCTGCGCGAGGGCCACAGCTACCTCGCGCCCTGCGTGGAGGTCCGCGTGGACGGGCGCGCGGTGGGCGTGCTGGGCCGCGTGACCGACGCCGTGGCCGACCGCTACGACGCGCGGCGTGAAATCTGGCTGGCGGAGTTGGACGCCGACGCCCTGCGCGCCCTGCACGAGGCTTTGGTGCCGGGATTCGCGCCCCTGGCCAAGTTCCCGCCCGTGCGCCGCGACATTACCGTCCAGGCGCCCGTGGGCCTGCATGCCCAGGCGGTCATCGACGCCATCACGGGCATGGGCGTGGACCTGCTGGAGAACGTGGTCATGACCGACCTCTACGAGCCCCAGGGCGGGCAGCGGCGCAACATCACCGTGCGCCTGACCTACCGCCACGCCCAGCGGACGCTCAAGGACAAGGAAGTGGACAAGCGCCACGCCCAGGTGGTGGAGGGGCTGCGCAAGGCCCTGCCCGTGGAGATTTAGAGCCCGGGACGTTGCGCGGGCCGGGCGCGGCCAAGGGGAGCCGGGGGCGCCAGACGGAGGAGGACAAGCCGGGGCCACGCCCCGCGCGGGAGGCAGGCATGGGCAGGAGATACCGCATCGGGCAGGCGGCGGAAAAGCTCGGGCTGGCTCCCTCCGTGCTGCGCTACTGGGAGTCCGAATTCCCGCAGCTCGAACCCGTGCGCACGCGCAAGGGCCAGCGTCTGTATACCGACGAGCATCTGGCCCTGGTCGAGCGCATCCGGGCCATGGTCCATGGCGAAGGCCTGACCATCGAGGGCGCCCGCAGACGCCTGGAGCAGGAAGCCCTGGCCCGTGCCGACGGAGCCGGAGCCGCCGGGCGCAACGGCGCGGGCACGGAGGGGACGACGGGCGACGGCTCATTCCCGGCCCCCGGCGCATCCGGGACCTTGCCCGACCCCGAGGGCGCCCGAACCAGGACGGAGAGCGGCGCGCCCGCCGTGGAGGGCCCCGCCGGGGACGCGACCCTGCGCCGCGAGATGGTCCGGGAACTGCTGGCCCTCAAGCGCCTGTTGGGCGACTGATCCGGGCCCGGGCGGACTGCGGCATGGAGGCTTCCGGTCCGCCGCTCGCGCGGATTTTCCGGCTCCGTCCTCCGCTCCGCGATTTTTCCCGTCCACCTCGCCAAGGCGGGTTGACATTTGGGCCCCAAAGCTCTAGGTAAGCCTTCCGCGCGCGAAAGCGCGCCACGCGTCGGGATGTAGCGCAGTCTGGTAGCGCACCTGAATGGGGTTCAGGGGGCCGGATGTTCAAATCATCTCATCCCGACCACGCGAAAACAAAGGTTCCAAGCGGTGACGCTTGGAACCTTTTTCGTTTTCCCGGCAGGGCCCGTGTCCGTTGCAGGATGCCGGAGGGTGACGGCGGAGTGCGGCTGACCTGCCCAGCCTTTTTCGGACCAGCCGAAACTTGAGAAGGCGGCTCCTCAAAAGCAAACGAGGGAGCCATGAGGAAAGGACGGTTTTCGGAAGAGCAGATGGTGGCCATCTTGCGCGAGGCGGATCGCGATCCGGTGGCGCAGGTGGCCCGCAAGCATGGCGTGAGCGAGCAGACGATCTACACTTGGCGCCAGCGGTTCAGGGGCATGAGTGCTGATGACGTAAGGCGGCTGCGGCAGCTTGAGCATGAGAATACTCGGCTGAAGAAGCTGCTGGCCGAGCGGGACCTCGAGATCGAGGTGATGAAGGAGATCGCCGCAAAAAAATGGTAGGCGCACCCGTCCGCCGCCAGCAGGCGACATTCGCGCACAAGCGCGGCTTGTCGCAACGCAGGGCGTGTGCGCTGTTTTCCACGGCGCGGTCTTCGTTGAACTACCAGGCTATTCTGAACATCATTGGCGAGGCCAAGGAACGCTTCATCTCACTGTGAAGCCTTAATAATTGACAAGATGAGTATAGCATTAAAGGCAAGAGAAATGCATCCTAGTATTACTGCTAATTTAGAAAGGACAACCCAAACCTTAGGTCCTGTGTAATTATTTGCACTTTTCCACACACCAGTAAAGCAGACCACGTTGTACAAGGACGCAGTTAAAATAAATAGCGCCAGACCGTCTGTTGAAATTTGATCATCAATTGTATGTAAAATCAATGCAAGTATAGAATTCACCGCCACACAATAAAGCCAATATATTTTTACAAGTGGCACTTTTCCAGAAAGAATTTTATCAACTATTTTATTTAGTTGACTGGCCTCTCTTTCTTCCTTATGTAGGACACCTCTGTGCGCAGAGGGGTCATCATTTGATCCAATTGCCATTTCTTCGACATGGTGTAGAGTGCCTCCTTCGATGTGCTTGGCGCTGTCAACTCGGGTGCAGTGATTTCCGTCCATTCTTGAAATTGATTCACGAGCATAGGATAACGCGTCAAGGAGAGATAATCTTTTTTCTTTATCTTCTGAAGCAACGTCCATTAGGTCGTCAGCAAACAATTTTGTAGACACTGATGAGTGCATCTTTTCAATGAGAGAGAGTGCTTTCCATTTGCTTGTTGCAGTGCCTATTTTGTTTCTAATTGCTGATATGAGGCATTTTGGATCTTTTACTTCGTCGCCTTCTCGATACGCCACAATGATAGCTTCGACCCCTGAGTACCCATTGCTCTTTGACATCTGAAGCAGGGTCTCCACGCCGGAATCATGCTGCCTCGACTTTTCCGTGTATGCTACGGCTAAAAGTAGAGAATCTTTTGATATCTTACTTGCTGCATTTTCGTTTAAAAGGTTGAGCAGGTTGTCAACGTCGTCATGAGTGAATTTTCCGCTAATAATGCCATCGACAAATTTCTCTAAATAATCTGCCCCTCCCATCCCTGATATTTTGTTTTTCGTTTCAACAGCAAGCTGAGCTTCATCCGATTCTCTTTCGGCAGAGGTGGATTCGATTTTCTCTTCTATCCAGTGCAGCACATCGTCATAGCTTTCCCGAGAGATTACTTCCACATCATGCCTGTTTACAATAATACCAAAGGAGCGTAGGTCGCTCACAAGTTGCTCGATGCTTTGGGCAGACATAGTTTGCACTGCAAGAATTCGATTAGCAATTACATCTATGTTGAGCCTGCTTTTCATGCCGTCCCCCCCCCTCCTGGCACACCTTCGAGACTATGATTTCAGCGATTCCTGCCTATACGATTTTTACGTAAGCGCAATTTTTTGCCCTTTTCTAATCTTCACCATCCAGTTATCACGCAAGCACTTCCGGGGCAAGATACTGCGGCAACAAGCTTCTTCTCTCGTCATCCGACTTCATGCCCGGTAGTCTTTCTCACGCCTCATCAACCAATCACTAAATCACACATTTTTTTTCCATCCAGCCATGGCCGCTGGAACACCTTGGGTACCACAACCAGCTATATCAAGTTGGTCAACCAATGTGCTTAAATCCGCAGTTAGGGCAGGTAGGCGTTCTGTAAGCCATTCTTCTTGCCACATATGCACCAAGCAAAGCTCCAGGAATGGTACCGGCTATCGCTCCAAAGGCACCAGCTATGCCAATTGAACTGCCTAAAAAAGGGTCCGCCTCATCTTCCCGTGTCCGCATGTGTCCGCTTTCATTTTTTAACCCTGCGTAACCCATTGAAATCATGCATCGCCATGCACGCCATGCGCAGGGCGCCAAAGCGGCGAGTGCTGGACTAAAGCTCTTTTATTTCATATTATTAGGTATGAATTTTTCGCCTCTAAAAGCAAGAATGGGATTCAGGGGGCCGGATGTTCAAATCATCTCATCCCGACCACGCGAAAACAAAGGTTCCAAGCGGTGACGCTTGGAGCCTTTTTGTTTTGGGCCGGAACCGGAACCGGGGCCGGGAGCAGGAGGCAGGAGACGGGCCGCCGTGTTGCGGGTTCACCCGGGGCCGACGATGCCCGCGCGCAGGAAGTGGCGGCGGAGCATGGCCTGGCCGAAGGCCGCGCCGAGCAGGGCACCGGCCGCGTTGGCCGCCAGCACGGCCAGGCCCATGCCCGGGGTCAGGCTGGTGGTGAACACGGCCAGGAATTCTGGGTCCATCCGGCCCGAGGCGGCCAGGTCGGCCACGAAGCTGTCGGCCCAGAGGTAGAAGGGAATGTAGGTGCCCACGGCCTGCCCCAGCCGGAAGACGGCGTAAGCCGCCGCGTTGGCCGCCGGGGAGCGGTAGCCCCGCGTGGCCGCCACGGCGTCGGCAAGCAGCCCGCCCGCAACGGCCACCAGCCCCACGGTGAAAAAACCCGTGAGGGCGAAAAGGAGCCCCAGGGCCGCGCCGTTGACCAGGAACACGCCCCGGCGCGGCACCTTGGCCAGCATGAGCATGTACACCGGCCCCAGCGGCACGGCCACCACCGCCTCCTTGAACAGCACCAGGGCCCCGGGCAAAAAGTGCAGCAGCGCCAGCAGGACCATGCCCAGGGCCACGGCCACGGCGGTGAAGATGCCCAGGGTGATGCTCGCGCGCGCGTCCATGTCGATGATCCGCAGTGCCATGGTTCATTCCTCCTCGCCCGTTGCGCGGGTTGCGGGCGTCAGCAGCCCGTGGTGCAGGGTCATGCGGCGGGTGGCCGCCGCCTGGATGAAGGCTTCGTCGTGGGTGGCGACCACGGCCGCCCGGCCCGCCGCCGCCCAGTCGCCCAGGGCCCGGGCCAGTTGGTCCATGCGCCCGGGGTCCATGCCGCTGGTGGGTTCGTCCAGCAGCAGGACGGCCCGCCCGGCGGCCAGGGCCGCCGCGATGAGCGTGCGCTGTTTTTCGCCCATGGACAGGGAGCCCGGGTGCCGTTCCAGCAGGGCGGCCAGCCCCATGCCGCGGGCCGTTGCGTCCAGCGCCGCCGCGTCCGCTCCGGAGCGGTGGCCCAGGGCCAGTTCCTCGCGCACGCTTGGGGCGAAGAGCTGATAGTCCGGGTCCTGCATGACCAGGGCGCAGGCCCGGCGCAGGGCCCCGGCCCGGCCCGGCCCGCCGCGCAGCAGGATGCGCCCGCCCGCCGGGCGTTCCAGGCCGCAGAGCGTCCGCAGCAGGCTGGTCTTGCCCGCGCCGTTGCCGCCGCATACGGCCAGCACCTCGCCGCCGCACAGGGTGAGGTCCGCCGCGCGGAGTACCACCCGGCCCCCGCGCGCCACGCCGACGCCGCGCAACTCCAGCAGCGGCGCCCGGGACGCGGGCTCCGGCAACGGCAGGGCCGGGGCCGGAACCGTGGGCGGGGCCGTGGGCGTCAGATGCCCGCCTTCCAGGAACAGCACCTCGTCGGCCACGGCGTCCAGATACGTCGTGCGATGATCGGCCACCAGCAGGGCGCGGCCCTCGGCCTTGAGCGCGGCCAGCAACTCGGCCAGGCGGCGCATGCCCGCCGCGTCCAGGTTGGCCGAGGGCTCGTCGAGCACCAGGGCCTCCGGGCCCTGGACGGCGGCGGCGGCGATGGCCACCCGCTGGCGCTCCCCGCTGGAAAGGCGGAACACGCTGCGTTCCATGAGCCCGGTCACGTCCATCAGCGCGGCAAAGCGCGCCAGACGCGCGGCGGTCCGCTCGCGGGGGCGGCCGTAGTTGTCGGCGGCGAAAACAAGTTCCTCGGCCACGTGGGTCATGAAGAACTGCGAGCGGCAGTCCTGAAACACGCTGGCCAGGGTCCGCCCGGTTTCGTGCAGGGCCTGGGCGCCCACGTCGGCGCCCGCCGCCAGCACCCGCCCCGTCACCCGTGCGGGCAGCAGGTGCGGGATGACCCCGCAGGCCAGCCGCACCAGGGTGCTTTTGCCTCCGCCGCTGCCGCCGCGCAGCAACACGCAGCGGCCCGGGGCCACGCGCAGGTCCACCCCGCGCAGGGTCGGCTCCGGGGCGCCCGGGTAGGTGCAGGTCACGTTCTCCAGACGGATCATGAAAACCTCCGCAGGCCCAGGGTGGCGGCCAGCACGGCCACGGCCCAGCCCAGGGCCAGGGCGTCGCGCAGGCCGGGCCGGGGCAGCCGCGCGGGCAGGGCTTCCGGCGCCTCGATGCCCCGGGTCAGGGCCGAGGCCGCCAGTTCGTCGGCCAGCCGCGCCGAGCGCACCAGCAGCGGCAGCAGCAATTCCTCGGCCACGCGCAGCGGGTTGCGGCGCCAAAGGCCCCGGCCCCGGCGCAGGGCCAGGGCGTCGCGGATGTGCCCGTATTCTTCCAGCAGGGTCGGAACGAAGCGGAAGGTCACGGCCACGGCCAGTACCGCCGGGCGCGGCAGGCCCGCCCACTCCAGCGCCGCCAGCAATTGCCCCAGGCGGCTGGTGCGGCAGACGGCGACGAACACGGCCCCCAGGGGCGCGAGTTTGAGCAGGAAATAGCAAACATAGGCCGCGAGATTGGCGGCCACAGCCGCCGCCCCGTGGAGCGTGCCCCCGGCGGCCAGCCCGCCCAGGCCGGTGAACCCCGCGTACAGCGCGGGCATGGCCGCGCCCAGGGCCAGCAGCACGACCCACTGGCGCAGCAGCAGCAGCAGCGGCAGCGCGGCCAGAGCCGGGGCGGCCAGGCCCACGGGGCCGCCTGCGGCCAGCCCGGTCAGCCCGCAGGCCACGGCCACGCCCAGCGCGATGCGGATGTCCGGCCCGGAAGCCAGCCCGGATGCCAGGTTCGGTGCCCGCCCTGCGACCCGGCCAGCCGTTTTCAGAGGGGGCCCCGGGGTGCGCGGCTTCGGGGCGCGGGTCACAGCCGCCACCCCTGGGCCTCGGCCCGCTGGCGCCACAGCTCGGCGTACAGTCCGCCCCGGGCCAGCAGTTCGGCGTGGGTGCCCGCGTCGTCCACCCGGCCCCGGCGGTTCAGAACCACGATATGGTCGGCCCCCGCGATGGTCGAAAGGCGGTGGGCGATGACCACGACGGTCCGCTGCCCGCGCAGGGCCTCCAAAGCGTTGGACACGGCCTGCTGGTTCGCCGGATCCAGGGCGGCGGTGGCTTCGTCCAGCAGGAGGATGGGCGCGGGTTTGAGCAGGGCCCGGGCCAGGGCGATGCGCTGGCGCTCGCCGCCGGAGAGCAGGGCCCCGGCCTCGCCCACCCGGGTGCCCAGCCCGTCGGGCAGGCGCGGGAGCATGGCGTCCACCCGGGCCAGGCGCACCGCGCGCCGGAATTCCTCGTCCGTGGCCCGGGGGTTGCCCAGGCGGATGTTCTCCTCGATGCTGCCCTCAAGCAGGTAGACCCGCTGGAAAACCAGGGCGCACTGGGCCATGAGCGTTTCGGTGGCCATGGCCCGCACGTCGCGCCCCGCCACGCGCACCCGGCCCCGGTCCACGTCCCAGAACCGGGCGGCAAGGTGGATGGCGGTGCTCTTGCCCGCGCCCGACGGGCCGACCAGGGCCGTGACCCGCCGCGCGGCGGCGTGGAAGCCGACCTCCGCCAGCACCGGCCCCGCCCCGCCCGGGTAGGCGAAGCGTACGCCCTCGAAGACCACGTCGGGCTCCGGGCCCGGGGTCAGGGGCCGCTCCGGCTCGGGCAGCGGCGGCTCGGCCAGGATTTCGGCCATGCGCCGCAGGGTGTTGCCCGCCACGCGCACGGCCGCGCCATGGTCGGCGGCCAGGGCCATGGGTTCGGCGAAGCGCGCGGCCAGCACAACCAGGGCCGCCAGCACCGGCAGTTCCAGCCCGCCCCGGGCCAGCAGCCAGAAGCCCTGGCCCAGTACGGCGCTGAAAAAAACCTGCAAGGCCAGGGCGAAAAGGATGAGCCCGGTCACGCCCGTGCGCAGCAGGCGGCGCGTGGCCGCATGCTGGCTGGCCAGGGCCGCCCGCAGCGGGGCCTGACCCAGGCTTTCCCCGGCGGCGGGATCATCCGGGTCGCCGCCGCTGCGGTCGTAGGCGCGCAGCATGCCTTGCAGGCGGGCGAATTCCAGCACCCGTTCGTTGGCCTCGGCCCCGGCCTCGTGGGCCGCGCGCGCGGCCCGGGCCGCCAGGCTTCCGGCCAGACGGTAGGCCCCCCACAGGGGCAGGGCCGCCAGCCCGGCCAGGGCGCCCACGCGCCAGTCGTACAGCAGCATGCAGCCCAGGACCGCCGCCGGGGTGGCGAAGGCGCCGACGATGGGCCGCAGCAGGTGCGCCGGAACGGCCATGAGATCGATGACGCCCTTGCTCATGAGGCGGCTGGCCTCGCCCGCGCGGCCCCGGCCGAACCAGCCCAGGGGCAGGCGCACCAGGTGGGCGGAAAGTCGCTCGTAGAGCAGGGCGGCCAGCCGCTCCCCGGCGGCGTAGCAGGAAAGCTGGGCGCGGTATTGCAGGGCGGCGGCCAGGGCCACGGCCAGGGCCATGGCCGCCAGCCACCAGCCGGCGGTGTCCAGCCGCCCTCGCAGCACGGCGCCGAGAAAGGCCGCCAGCAGCGCGAACCCCGCGCCCTGGACCACGGCGGCCAGGACGGTGCGCCCCAGGGGTCCGGAAAGCAGCCGCGCCTCGCCGGGCAGCACGCGGGTGATGATCTTCCTCATGCCCGGGCCCTCGCTTCGTTTCGGCCCGCGGCTCCGTCCCGGCCGGGCCCGGCGGCCCACATGCGGGCGTAGACCCCGTCGCGCCGCAGCAGTTCGTCGTGCCTGCCCGCCTCGGCCACGCGGCCGTCCTCCAGGACCACGATGCGGTCGGCCCCGGTGATGGTCTCCAGCCGATGGGCCACCACCAGCAGGGTCCGCCCCCGGGCCAGGGCGCTCAGGCCGCGCTGAATGGCGGCTTCGCAGGCCGGGTCCGCGTGGGCCGTGGCCTCGTCGAGCACGAGGATGGGCGTGTCGGCCAGCAGGGCCCGGGCGATGGCCACGCGCTGGGCCTCGCCGCCGGACAGGGCGGCGTCCTGCCCGACTATGGTGTCGTAGCCGCGCGGCAGGGCGGCGATGACCTCGTGGATTTGCGCCGCCCGGGCGGCCTGTTCCACCTCCTGCCGGTCGGCCCCGGGCCGGGCGAGACGGATGTTGTCGCGCAGGGAGGCGCGCAGGAGCTGGGCCTCCTGGAACACGAAGCCCACCAGCCCGCCGCGCCCGGCGGCCGGAATGTCCCGCAGGTCGGCCCCGCCGATGCTGATCCGCCCGGCGGTGGGGTCGGCAAAGCGCAGGAGCAGCCGGGCCAGGGTTGTCTTGCCCGAGCCCGACGGGCCGACCAGGGCGGTGAGCGTGCCCGGCTCCAGGTCGAGGTCCACCCCGCGCAGCACCGTGCGCTGGCCGTCGTAGCTGAAGCTCACGTTTTCGAAGCGCACCCGCGTGCCCCGGGGGGCCTGGGGCGCGGCGGGCTCGGGCATGGGCGGCGTGTCCAGCAGGGCGGCCACCCGGGCCGAGGCGTCGGCGGCGGCCTGGAAGGCGGGCACGGCGGCGGTCAGGGTCGAGACCGGCGTGGCCAGTCCGGCCCCCAGCAGCAGGAAGGGCACGAGGTCCGGCCCGGCCAGCCAGCCGCCACGCACGGCCAGAAGCCCCAGGGCGCACAGCCACAGCAGCGTGGCCGCCGGGGAAAGCAGCGTTTCGCAGGCGGCGGAGATGCGCACCAGCCCGCGCACCCAGCCCCGAAAGGCGGCCAGAAAGCCCCGGGTGGCCCGCAGCAGCCGGTCGTGGGCCCGATGCGCCTGGCCGAAGGTCTTGATGACCTCGATGCCTTGCACCAGTTCCACTGTGGCCGCGTTCACCTCGGCCAGGCTCCGGGCGTACTCGCCCATGTATCGCGCGAAGCCGCGCACCTGGAGCACGTAGAGCCAGGCGCAGGCTCCGGGCGGCACCAGGGCCAGCAGGGCCAGGGCGGGGTCGACCGTCGCCAGGTAGGCCAGGGTCGCCACGGGCAGGGTCAGGGCCGTCGCGATGTCCAGGCAGGCGTGGGCCACCAGATGGTGCATGGCCGCCACGTCGTCCTGCACGGCTTTTTTCACCGCGCCGGAGTGGCGGCCCTCGAACCAGCGCAACTCCGCCCGGGCCAGCACGGCGGCCATGCGTCGGCGCAGCAGGAGTTGCAGGTCGTTGTCCGCAAAGTGGGTCATGGCGCCCGCGCCGAAGGCCAGGGCCGTGCGCAGCAGCAGGAGCCCGAGCAAGGCCCAGCCCCAGCGCCACAGGAACTCCGGCCCCGCCGGGCCGCCTCCGGCCGCCATGCGCCGCAGCACCTCGGCCACGGCCACCAGCGGCGCCAGGCCGCACAGGGTGGCCGCCGCCTGCATGGCGCAGGCCGAGAGCAGCCGGGCGCGTACCGGCGCCGTCAGTCGCCACAGCGCGGCTGTTTGTCCTTGGGTGGTCATGCATCCGCTCCGGGCTAGAACACGAAGGGCACCACGCGCCGGGTGCGCGCGGCGTAGGCCGCCCACTGCGGGCCGAAATGCGCGGCCAGCAGGCGCTCCTCGTCGCGGATGCGCCAGACGAAGGTCAGCCCGTAGAGCACAGCCGCCGCCAGCCCCGGCAGGGACAGGAACACCAGCGGCAGCCCCAGGCCCCAATACAGGCAGCCCGCGTAGCGCGGGTGGCGCATGAGGGCGAAGGGCCCGTCGGTGACCAGGCGGTGGTTCTCCTGGATGGTGACCCGGGTGCTGAAGTAGCGCCCCAGGTACATGGGCGCCCAGATCATGAGCATCCCGCCGAGGGCGTAGAGCCCCAGGCCGCACCAGCGCAGGGCCGCCCCGCCGGGCAGCGTGCCGACCCCGGCGGCGTCGCTCAGGGGGCTGGCCACGCCCAGGGCCAGGCTGAGGCCCATGCTGAGGAAGATCATTCCGTCCTGGCGTTTCAGGTGCTTGCCGCCCTTGGCGTTGATGTCGCCGATACGCCGCGCGGCCAGGGGCCCGGCCAGGAACATGGCCATGGTCACGGCCAGCAGCAGGGGCCGGGCGGGCTCGGCGGCGAAGGCGGCCAGGCCGCCCCCGCCCAGGGCCCAGGCCCCGAGCAGCAGGGCGCCCGACGCCCCCGCCAGGGCCAGCGGCATGGCCCAGGTTCTGATGCGCATGGATTCCTCCTTGGTTCGGCTGGCGATGATAGGCGGGCCGCGCGGACCCCGCTACCCGAGCAGGGAGCAAGAATGCCCGGGCCCGGGCATGCGTGCGCTCCGGCTTCAGGCAAAGATGCTCCCTGGCGGGTCAGACGCCGGGGCCGGGGGTCGGGTATGCAATGCGGACAACCGCCGCCTTGCCAGCGCCCGCCGGGCCTGCCGGGGGGCGGCGGCCACGATCTTCAGGGAGGAGTCATGTCACAACGAATGAAACGGATGGGGCGGGCCGCGCTGCTGGGCCTCTTTGCCCTGGCCCTGGCGGCGGCGGCGCAGGCCGACCAGGGTACGGGCGAAAGTGCGGAGATCATGCTGGACACCGTGCTGGTCACGGCGGAGAAGACGACCCAGGAGGCGCAGGAGATTCCCGCCAGCGTGTCGGTGGTCACCGGCGAACAGCTCGACGAGTATGGCGTGGTGGACAGCCCCGAGCTGTTCCGCATGGTGCCCAACCTGTTCCTGGTGCAGATGGGCCCCAAGGCCGGGCCCACGGGCTTTGCCAGCATGCGCGGCATCACCTCGTACATGGCGGGCAGCCCGGTGCTGGGCTTCTACGTGGACGACGTATACTACACCAACCTCGAAATGAACCTCTACGACATCGAGCGCGCCGAAGTGCTGCGCGGGCCCCAGGGCACGCTCTACGGCCGCAACTCCGAGGCGGGCGTGATCAACATCGTCACGCGCAAGCCGGGCAACGAATGGAGCGGCACCACCCGCGCCGGGTACGGCAGCTACGGCAGCCGCGAGGTGTCCACCTCCCTGGGCGGGCCCCTGGTGGAGGACACGCTCAAGGTCCGCCTGGCCGGGCGCTATGCGGCGTCCGAGGGCTACAACACCAACAGGGCCGACGGCGACGACGAGATCGGCGGCCCGGAGGACATGGACGCCCGCCTGACCTTCGACTGGGCGCCCAGCGACGACTGGTCCGTCCAGTGGACTTCCGACGTGCAGAACTACCGCAGCCCGTATGCGGACTTCACGCAGCTCGCCAACCTGGAGGACGACCCCCACGAGGTGGACGTGGACTACGAGGGAGCGGCCGAGCGCGAGGCCTACGGCACCTCCATCCGGGCCGAGCACGCCATGGACGGGATGCGCCTTGTGTCCATCACCGCCGCGCGCTCCGAGCGCAACACGGCCGACAACGACGTGGACTTCTCGCCCGTGGACTTCATGCGCCTGGGCACGGAAACCAAGGCCGATCTGCTGAGCGAGGAACTGCGCCTAGTGTCGGACACCGGCGGCCCGGCCAAATGGCTGACCGGCATCTACCTCTTCAACGAAACCTCCCTGCTCAGTGCGGACATGGACATCCGGCCCCTGAGCGCGACGTTTTCCCAGGAGGGCACCACCGAGACCCTGGGCAGCGCCGTGTTCGGCCAGTACAGTTACACGTTCTTCGACCGCCTGACGTTCACCGGCGGCCTGCGCTACGACCGCGAGCAGAAGGATTTCGACTACACCTGGCGCGGCGGCAGCGTCTGGGGCCTGCTGGGCGGCACCGCCGTGCCCGACCAGGACGGCACGGCCTCCAAGACCTTCAACGCCTGGCTGCCCAAGTTCGTGGTCGACTACCGCTGGGCCGACGGGCTGAACACCTACGCCTCGGTCTCCCGGGGTTTCAAGAGCGGCGGCTTCAACGTCAAGGACTCCCCGGGCGAGGCCTTCGACGCCGAATACACCTGGAACTACGAAGCCGGAGTGAAGAGCCGCTGGCTGAACAACCGGCTTCAGGCCAACCTCGCCCTGTTTCATATCTCCTGGGAAAACCAGCAGGTGGAGGTGCCCAACTATCCGGATTTCACCGTCATCAACGCCGAGTCGTCCACCAGCCAGGGCCTGGAGCTTGAGCTGCGCGCCCTGCCCAGGTCCGATCTGGAATTCACCGGCAGCTTCGGCATGGTCTACTCGACCCTGGACGACATGGAATACTCCGGCGCGGATTACTCCGGCTCCCGGGCGCCCAACGTGCCGGGCTACACCGCCAGCCTGGGCGCGACCTACCGCTTCCTGGACGGCTGGGCCCTGAGCCTGCTCTACAACCGGGTCGGCGAGCGCTACCTGGACCTGGACAACTCCAGGAAACAGGACGCCTACCAGACCGTGGACGCCCGGCTGAGCTACGCCGCGGACGGATTCGAGGTCAGCCTGTGGACCAAGAACCTCTTCGACGAAGGCTACGCCACCCGCGCCTTCGAGAGCAGCGGCGTGTGGTACGCCCGCGCAGGCGACCCCCGGACCTTCGGCATCAGCTTGGCCTATACCTTCTAGCGCCGCGTGCGGCTGCCGGGGGAGGGGCGGGCCTCCCCCGGCTTTTCTTGTTGATTTTGACACTCATTATCATTATGAACGGGCATTGCACCCCCGCCAGACAGGAGAAGCAATGCCCAGCACCCAGCTCATTTCCGCAGAGGCTTCGCAACGGTTCCACCTTGAAAGCCAGGACGGCAGGCGCTGCTTCGCCCTGGAGCTGAGCGGCGAGGCCGGGGACGCCTGCGTCTGCCGGGAACGGCCCCTGGAACATTTCAAGGCCTCGCAGCTCATGCCCGGGGTCAGCCTGCACGTGGGCGAGTTCCGTTGCGCCCGGCCCGATACCTTCGACTTCGCCGTGCACAGCAACTACCTGTGCTTTTCCTTTGCCGGGCAGGGCCGCACGGCCACGCGCGTGCGCGTCGGCGGCCGCAGGCTGGCCGAGTTGGAGCACGGGCCCGGCCTGCTCACGGCGTCCTTCCTGCCCGAGGCCCGGGGGCAGTGGCGGGTTCCGGCCGGGGGGTGCAGCCTGCTGACGCTGTGCGTCTCCCCCGACGAGTTCGCGCCTCTGTGGCTGGAGTTCGGCCAGCGGCTGCCCGCCGAGCTGCTGGCCCTGGCCCGGGGCAAGGCCCCGGCGCCCTTCTACGCGGGCGCGGCCGTGACCCCGGCCATGCAGATGACCCTGGGCTGCCTGCGGCGCTGCCCGGTTTCCGGCCCGGCCCGCAGGCTGTACCTGGAGTGCAAAACCACGGAGTTGCTGATCCTCATGCTCGACAGCCTGGCCCGGGCCGACGGTGAGCGCCCGGCCCGGCCGGTGCCCCTCTCCCCGGAGGACCGCGAGAACATCCACGCCGCGCGGGAACTGCTCCTGGAACGCATGGAGAACCCGCCGTCCCTGGGCGAGCTGGCGCGGCTGGCGGGCATCAACGAGTTCAAGCTCAAGCGCGGGTTCCGCCAGCTTTTCGGGGCCACGCCCTACGGCGTGCTGCGCGACGCGCGCCTGTCCCGCGCGCGGGAATACCTGGAGAGCGGGGCCATGAACGTCTGCGAGGCGTGCGTGGCCGTGGGCTACACCAATCCCGGCAACTTCATCGGCCTGTTCAAGAAGCGCTTCGGCGCCACCCCCGGCGACGTGCGCCAGAGCGCCCTGCGCCTGGGTGCCTGAGCGTGCGCGGCGCGGGCGGGGTCAGGCACCCTTGCCGAAACCGCAGGCCGGGTAGCGGCAGGTCGCGCAGCCTTCGCAGAAGCCTCCGTGCCCCAGGGCGAGGATGTCCTCGCGGGTAACGGCCATGCCGCTCAACAGCCGGGGCACCACCACGTCGAAGATGCTGGCCCGGAAGTACATGACGCAGCCGGGCAGGCCCAGGACAGGCACCTCGCCGATGCGCGCCAGCATGAACATGGCCCCCGGAAAGATCGGGGCCCCGTAGGCGACGACCTCGGCCCCGGCGGCGCGGATGGCCGCGGGCGTCCTGTCGTCGGGGTCCACGGACATGCCGCCGGTGACCACCACGCATCCGGCCCCCTGGTCCAGGAAGTCGCGGATGGCCCGGGCGGTCATGTCCTGATCGTCGGACACCAGCCGTTTGCCCAGGACGGCACAGCCGTAGCTCTCGAATTTGGCCTGGACCACCGGGCCGAACTTGTCCTCGATCAGCCCCCCGTAAACTTCGCTGCCGGTGACCACGATGCCCACCCGGGAGGGCTTGAACGGCCGCACGCGCAGTATCGGCCCGCTGGCCGCAAGCAGCGCCTCGGCGTCGCGGACCAGGGCTTCGGGCACCACCAGCGGCAGAACCCGGACCCCCGCCAGCTTGCGCCCCCGGCGCACGATCTGGCCGGAATGGATGGTGGCGAAAAGGATGTCGCCCAGGGCGTTGAGGGCCAGCAGGCGCTCGGTGTCGATGTCCACCACGCCGTCGTCGGCGGCGGTGAAGGTGATCTTGCCCTCCACGGGTTCGTCCAGCGTCAGCCCCGGGCCCGCCGCCGCCCGGGCGATGCGCCGGGCCGCGTCGTCTTCGTGCACGTTGCCGTCGCCGGGATCAAAGACGTAGAGGTGTTCCTTGCCGATCTTGCGCAGTTCCCGGATGTCCTGCGGGCGGACGACGTGCCCCCTGCGGAAGCCCGGGCCCTTGCACTGTCCGGGTATGATACGGGTGATGTCGTGGCACAGGACCATGCCCACGGCGTCTTCAACGGCGATGACTTTCATGAGGCGTCTCCTCGGCCCCGTTGCGCGGGGCGGGTTGGGGAACGGGCGTCGCGGGAGCGGCCCGCCAGCCGGTGCGGCGGTATTCCCGGAAAAAGGAGGCCACCCCGAGCCAGAGCACGAAGAGCACGGGCAGGCCGACCACGATGGACGCGGTCTGGAGCACGGAGAGCGGCCCGTCGATGAGCAGGATGCCCGTGGGGATGAGGGCCAGGGAAAGGGCCCAGAACAGGCGGTTCCAGCGCGCGGGCTCCTCTTCGGGCGTGAGCTTGGCCGTGGTGGTGGCCGCCAGGGCGAAGGAGACGGCGTCGAAGGTGGTGGCCATGGAGATGGCCGTGACCAGGGCGAAGGCCAGCTTGTAGGCCGGAGCCAGCGGCAGATGGTCCGCGATGGCCATGATGGCCGAGGCGCCCTTCATGGACCTGAGCAGGCCCACCACATCCAGTTGTCCCGTGGCTTGCAGATGCAGCCCGAAGTTGCCGAAGATCATGTAGAAGCAGCCGCAGCCCAGGGAGGCCAGGATCACCGGGCCCAGAACCACCTGGCGCACGGTGCGGCCCCGCGAGATCTTGGCGATGAACAGGCTCATGAACGGGGCGTAGGCCGCGAACCAGGCGTAGTAGAAGACGGTCCAGTCCTGGGCGAAGCGGTCGCGGCCCAGGGGGCCCGTCCAGGTGGCCATGCGCGCGAAGTTTTCCACGAGCAGGCCCACGGCCTCCATGGACAGGTGGGTCAGGAACAGGGTGGGCCCGGCGAGGAAGACGAACAGCAGCAGCCCCAGGGCGATGTAGACGTTGAAGTCCGACAGCCGGTTGAGCCCCCGCTTCAGGCCCAGGGAGGAGGTGACCGAAAAGATCAGGGTGATGCCCCCCAGGACGGCCAGTTCCAGCCAGAAGGAATGGGCCACGCCCGCCACGGAAACCACGCTGGCGGCCACGATGGGGATGCCCAGGCCCAGGGCCGTGGCCGAACCGGCCACCAGGCCGACCATGAACAGGATGTCGATGAGCGTTCCGGGCCAGCCCAGGGCGCGTCGGCCCAGAAGGCCGGTGCACGTCTGCGAGATGTTCAGGATCGGGACGTTCTTGACGTAGTAGCTGTAGCCGATGGGCACGGCCAGGGTGGCGTAGATGGCCCAGCAGATGGGCCCCCAGTGGAACATGCCGTAGGCGCAGGTCAGCGCCATGGCCTTGTCCGACCCCACGGGCTCGCCCAGCAGGGGGTAGCGCAGGTAGAAGGCCCAGTCGATGGACCCGCCGAACATGATTCCCGCGCCGACCCCCGCGCAGAAGAGCATCCCGATCCAGGAGAAGGTGGAGTATTCCACCGTGTCGCCGAGCCGTTTGCCGCCCAGCGGGCCGAAGGCGAACCACAGGATCAGGGCGAGGGAGCCGAGTCCGGCCAGCAGGTAGAGCCAGTCCATGTCCGTGGTGACGGCCGTGAACAGCGCGTTGATGATCCGTTCACCCTCCCTGGGCCGGGCGATGAGCGGAATGCAGATGGCCAGAACGATGCCCAGGGTGCCCAGGAAGCAGGCCGTGCGGATGCGTCCCGTGGCCAGCCGGAGCGGGGCGGGGCGGTCCTGTCGTGCGGTGTTCCGGGTCATGGCGTATGCCCGTCCTCGGGTTGGTGCCGTTTGAGGAGCAGGCGGTACTGCTCCCGGGTGTCGATGTCGGTGAAGGGGCCGGGGTCGTCGATGCGCACCAGCCGCAGGGCCAGCCCGCGCGAGGCGATCAGCGTCCGCACCGGGGTGTCGCCCGCAAGGGTCAGCGCCTTGGGGAACCAGGCGGCGGGAAAGGTCACCGGCGCGCCGCGCATGTCTTCGATCACCGGCAGAATCCAGAAGTCCGGATGCTGGGAGAAGGCCCAGAGCAGGCGGTCGATGACGGGTGCGGAAAGCAGGGGCAGGTCCGCAGGCAGGACCATGCAGCCCGCCGCGTCGCGGACGGCCCGCAGTCCGGCCCCCAGGGCCTCGGCCTCGCCCAGGGCCGCATCGGGGGCGACCACCACCCGGCAGCCCGACAAATCAAGGCCCGGACGGGCGGGCGGTTCCTCGGCCAGCACCACGACGACCTCGCGCAGCAGGGACGCGCGGGCGGCGTTGACGACGTGCTGGAGCAGGGGCAGCCCCCGGAAGGGCAGGAACCGTTTGTCCCCGCCCATCCGGGAGGATTGCCCAGCAGCAAGCAGCACGCCGGAAACGTCGGCTATTTCCTGTTTCATGACGTGTGCCGCTCCTGGTTATGCCGCGGGCGCGCAGTCAAGGAGCGTGTCGGCCACGAGGGCGCGGGCCATGGGCACCTTGTAGGCGTTCTGGAAGAGCGGTTTGGCCCCGGCCACGGCCAGTTCGCCGGCCTTGGCCGCAGTCTCTTCCGTCAGCGCGCCGCCCACCAGGGCCTCTTCGGCTCCGGTGCAGCGGTAGGGGTTGTTGTGCACGCCGTTCAGGCAGATGCGCGCGGTCCGCACCACACCTTCGGCCAGGGTCAGGGCCACGCCGCAGTTGACCAGGGCGAAGTCGATGGACTGGCGGAAGGCGATTTTGCGGAAGGCACTGGCCGCCCCCGGCCCCTGGTGCGGAACAAGGATATCCGTGACGATTTCGTCGTGTTCCAGCACGGTGGACTGGGCGCCCATTTCGGCGCTGAAGAACCCGTCGATGGGGATGGCCCGCCGGTCGGTGCGCACCACGGCACCGAGGGCCACGAGGGCCGGGGCCGTGTCGCTCGGGTTCACGGCGATGCATTTCTTCACCGCGCCGAAGATGGAGTGGTAGCGGTGGTCGCCGGGCACGGCCAGGCAGCGCTGGCCGCCCTTGCGCACGCAGTCGATGCGGCCCCCGATCTTGTCCGGGTAGCGGAAATACCAGCAGCGGTTCTGCTGGCAGATGTTCCCGGCGATGGTGCCCATGTTGCGCAGCAGGGGCGAACCCGTCCGCCGGGCGGCCTCGGCCAGGCCCGGCCAGCCGCTTTGCACGGTTTGCGACTCGGCGATGCGGGTCAGGGTGACCAGCGCGCCCAGGTGCAGGCCGTCGGCGTCTTCGCGGATGGCATTCAGCCCGGGGATGGTTTTCAGGTCGATGACGGCCGTGGGTGTCTCCATCCACAGGTTGTCCTTGAGGCAGCCCATGAGGTCGCTGCCGCCCGCGATGACGTGGGCCGTCGGGCCGAGCCGCCGCAGGGACGCGGCGGCGTCCTCCACGCTGGCGGCCGACAGGTGCTTGAAGCGGTTCATTGTTTGCCCCCTTTTCCAGACGTGATCCTGCCCAGGCCCATGAGGATCCTGGCCGGAGTGAAGGGCGTCTCGGTGAGGCGGACGCCGGTGGCGTTGAAGATGGCATTGGAGAACGCGGCCAGGGACGGGCAGGCGGCGCCTTCGCCGCAGGCCGTGGCCCCGAAGGGATGGGTCGGATCGCCCGGAATCTCCAGGATGAAGGGCTCCACGGTGCAGTCCAGCGCCGTGCACGGCTTGTAGTCCACGAAGTTGGTGACCATGAGCCGGCCGTTGCGCTTGTCGGTGATGCACTCGTTGGCGAGCACCGCGTGCTCCACGCCGTGGCGCGCCGTGAGAAGCTGGCCTTCGACGATCTTCGGGTTCAGTGCGCGGCCCACGTTCTGGACCATGGTCACCCGGACGTTGGCGACCATGCCGGTCTCGGTGTCCACGTCCAGGGAGATGAACTGCGCGCCCTTTTCCTTGGGGATGTACAGTTCGTCCTTCTTGCCGTCCTTGAGGCAGTTGGGGTGGGGCGAGTCGTTGACGTAGGAGCCGATGATCTCGTGCCGCCCGCCGTAGTGGCCGATGGGCCCGAAGGCTTCCTTGAAGGTCACGCCCTTGCCGGGGTCGGCGGTCAGATGGACGCCCTTTTCGCCCACGCTCAGAGCCTGGGGCGGCACGCCCAGTTTCTGCGCGGCCAGCCGCAGGAGCTGGTTTTTGGCGTCCATGGCCGCCTCGTAGGTCGCCCAGCCCTGGATCCAGGTGCCGCAACTGTTGGACACCAGGGTGGCGAACGGCGTGGAGTCCGTGTCGGCGCAGACCAGCCCGACCTTCTCGTAGGGAATGCCCAGCACTTCGGCCACGATCTGGCATTGCACGGTGTGCTGGCCCTGGCCGATGTCGGCCACGGCGCAGACCAGGGCCGCCGTGCCGTCGGGGAATATCTTGACCATGGCTTCGCTGGAGTTCCCGGGGCCGGGGCGCCCGGCGCCCATGGCGAAGATGGCCACGCCGATGCCGTGGCGGATGCGCCCGGTCTTGGTGCTCGGGTGCCGCCAGTTCTCTTTCCAGCCCAGGTGTTTGGCGCCCAGGTCCAGGCATTCGTGGATGCCCGAGGAGGAGATGTAGCCCGATTTGTAGGTCAGGGGATCCCAGCCCGCGTCGATGTCGCCGGCACGCATGCAGTTTTTCTTGCGCAGTTCGATGGGGTCCATGCCCATCTGGTCGGCGGCCATGTCCATGGCCGTTTCCACCGGGAAGATTCCCTCGGGTGCGCCGTAGCCCTGCCAGCCCACCGAGGCGAAGCGGTTGGTGTAGACGTAGCGGATCTTGCCGCGCAGGTGTTCGCAGTTGCGCGAGTAGAGCACCGCGCCGGTGGCGAGCATGGCGTTCTTGGGCGGGTACTTGTCGCCGCTGGCGCCGACCTCCTGCCAGTGGTTGAACTCCATGGAGGTCAGGGTGCCGTCCTTCCTGAACCCGATCTTCACGTCGTTCAGGCTGCCCCGGGACCAGCCGCAGAGCATTTCCTCCTCGCGGGAGTAGGCGCAGCGCACGGGCCGGTGCAGGTGCAGGCAGGCCAGGCTGGCGATCAGCAGGTAGTGGGAGGGCAGGTTGGGGTCGAGCACGGTGGCGTTCTTGCCGCCGAAGCTGGAGCCGGTGAACGGGGAGACGAGGTTGACCTTGTCCGAACCGATGCCCAGGGCCTCGGCCAGGCAGTACTTCTCGTCGTGCATGCCCTGGGAGTGGGTGTGCACGTGCAGCTTCACGCCGTCGAAGCGGGCCGTGCAGCCGCGCGGCTCCATGGCCGGGGATTTGCAGTAGGCGTACTTGAACCCCTTGTGTTCCACGACGATGTCGGCCTCGGCGAACCCTTGTTCCACATCGCCGAAACCGTTGTATTCGGCGGGGGTCTTGGTCTTGAACAGCCGCGTCTGCGGGTCGCGGTCGCTCAGGAAGGCGTGGTACTCCCAGTCGTGGCAGTTGGCCTCGCCGGCGAACACCTGGGGCGACCCGGGGTCGATGGCCGTTTCGATGTCGAGCACGAAGGGTTTGGGGGCGTACTCGACGGCGATGGCGGCCAGGGCCTCCTCGGCGATGGTATCGTCCTCGGCGATGACGGCGGCCACCAGGTCGCCCACGTAGTAGACCGACTTGCGGAACGCCTTGGGGAAGTTCTCGTGGGTCATGACCAGGTGGACGCCGTCCATGGCCTCGGCCCGGGTCGTGTCGATGCCGACGATGTCCGCGGCCGGATGGGGGCTGCGCAGGATGCGGGCCTCAAGCATGCCCCGGAACTGGAAGTCCCCGTAGTATTTGGCCTGGCCCGTGACGCGCGGACTGCCGTCCTTCTGGCGCACGGTGGTGCCGATGCATTTCATGTCAGCCATTGCCCTGCTCCTCGCGCATCTTTCTGGCGGCGCTTTTCACCGCGTTGACGATGTGCTCGTAGTTGCTGCAGATGCAGATGTTGCCGCCCAAAGCCTCCTTGATCTCCTCTTCCGTGGGGTCGGGGTTTTTGAGCAGCAGGCCCTTGGTGGACATGATCATCCCCGGGGAGCAGAAGCCGCACTGGGCGCCGTATTCCTCCAGCCATGCCTCCTGGATCGGATGGAGCCTGCCGTTTTTGGACAACCCCTCGATGGTTTCGATGTCCCTGCCTTCCTGTTCCACGGCCAGGACCATGCACGACGGGGTGGGGATGCCGTCGATGAGCACGGTGCAGGCACCGCACGCACCCTCCCCGCAAGCCTCTTTGGCTCCGGTCAGGCCGAGCTGGTTGCGCAGGACGCTGGACAGCACCCGGTGCGACTCCACCTGCAATTCGTGGCTTTCGCCGTTCACGGTGAGCCGTATGCGTTTCATGTCTTTGTGTTCCACAGCGGGTTTCCTCGTTCGATTGTTGCCGCCCGTCGGGGCGCGGTGTCTTGCCTTGCGCCGGATTTTGGGCGCACCGCTCCTGTCCGGCACGGGTCGTGCCGAAAAATAAACAGCTATTTCAGTTTGTTGTGCTTTCGCCCGGTCGTGCTATTCGGTGGCGGGCGCCGTCCGCGCCGGAGCCTGCCCGGCCTTGGGCGCGCGGTTGCTCCACAGGATGCCGCCGACGATCAGGATGCCGCTGACCAGATGGACCATGCCCATGGTTTCGCCGATGAACAGGTAGCCGAACAGGCCGCTGAGCAACGGCAGGGCGTAGTAGATCATGCCCGCGCGGGCGGCCCCGGCGTTTTCCAGGGCCAGGTTCCACAGCCACCAGGCGATGAGGGAGTTGCCCACGCCGGTGTAGAGGATGCTGAAGATGACCGTTCCGCTGGCTTCGATGCGGGCCGTGGGTTGCGACCATTCCCAGATCAGGAAGGGCGTGAGCATGATCAGGCCGAAGAAGACCATCAGCGTGAGGATGGTGCTTTGGGACAGCCCCTCGGGGACCTTGCGCAGCACGATGCTGTACACCGCGAAGCCGATGGCCGCGCCGAGCATGAGGATGTCGCCGAAGGCGAATTGCAGGCCCACCAGGCGCCCCAGTTCGCCATTGGCCACCAGGTAGATGGATCCCACCAGGGCGATGGTGCAGCCCACCCAGGTGTTGACGGCCTGCTTTTCGCCCAGCAGGGAGCAGATGATGACGATGAAGATGGGCGTGGTGACGGAAATCAGGGCCAGGTTGATGGCCGAGGTGGTTGCCGCGCCGAGGTAGCACAGCGGGTTGTAGAGGGTCACCGCGGTGAGCCCGGCCACCAGGATCTGGGGCAGGAACTTCCGGGCGACGGGCCATTCGCGTTTGAGCCTGGGCAGGGCGAAGCAGCACAGGACGAGCAGCGCCACCAGCCAGCGCGCCGCGCCCAGGGTCATGGGCGAGATCTTGCCCACGGCCATCCTGGCGACCACGAAGTTGCCGGACCAGATCACGGTCGTCAGCAGCGCGAACACGGAACCCCGAAGCGTGCGATTCTCCAGCATACAGCCTCCCACACGCGCGCCGGGATCGCTGCCGCCTCCCACCCCCCGGGGCCGGGCGGCGCCGACCAGCGCGCAGACGTTACAGTGTGCTTGTGCCTGATTCAGTCGTCTCCTTTGCCTCCAGAATCCAGCGGTACCGTGTGGACGGAACCTCTGAGGCAAGACGCATGCCAATGGCTCGCTGTCGGGATTCGCGAGAAAAATCTTTTATTTCAGTATGATATATTCCATACTTCCATAGGATGGTATCGTTTTGAGCGGGAGGACGTGAGTCGGGAGTGACTCGGAAGTCGGGGAACCCGCAAGGGGGTTACGGCGTGGCGCCTAGTCGTAAACGACTCACGAGTCGTTTACGACTCGCCCTGCGGGCAATGCTTGCGGATGAGGCGGCTGGCCCGCGATTGGCTGATGCCCAGGGCCCGGGCCACGTTGCGCGAGCTGCCGTGGCGTTTGCGGGCTTCAAGAATCATCTCTTTTTCCATGCGTTCCAGGGTGTTGTCCAGCGATCCGGATATGGCGACCGGAGGTTGCAGGATGGTCTGGTAGACCGAGGTGGGCAGGTGGTCCACGGTCACGATTTCCTCCTCCACGGTGGCCACGATCCGCTCCACGAGGTGGGCCAGCTCGCGAACGTTGCCCGGCCAGGAATAGTCGCGCAGAAAGGCCTGGGCCTCGGGCGAAAGAGTCTTGGCCCGGTCGTACTTGGTCCCGAAATAGCGCAGGAAATGGTAGAGCAGGGGCAGGATGTCCCGGTCGCGTTCGCGCAGCGGCGGGATGGTGATGTCGAACACGTTGAGCCGGAAGTAGAGATCCTGGCGGAAGGCCCGGCTTTGGACCATGACTTCGAGGTTCTTGTTGGACGCGGCGAGGATGCGCACGTCGGCGCGAACGGTCTGGGAACTGCCCACCGGGCGGTACTCCATCTCCTGGACCACGTGCAGCAGTTTGGCCTGCATCGGCGGCGGCAGCTCGGAGATTTCGTCCAGGAACAGGGTGCCCCCTTCGGCCTTGGCGAACAGGCCGCCCCGGGCGTGGGTCGCCCCGGAGAACGCGCCCCGGACGTGGCCGAACAGTTCGGACTCGAACAGCTCCCCGGGGATGGCCGCGCAGTTGACCACCACGAAAGGCTGGTGCGCGCGTTTGCCCTTGGTGTGGATGAACTTCGCCAGCAGGCTCTTGCCGCAGCCCGACTCGCCCAGAAGCAGGCAGGGGGAGCTGAGCCCGGCCACCTTGCGGGCCGCCTCCACCACCGCGGTCATGGCCGAACTGTGGTAGATGAGGTTGTCGGGGCGTTCTTCCAGGGGCGCGTCGGGGGTGGTGGTCAGGCCGTCGCGCCAGGGAATCTGCGTCTCGTGGCATTCGTCGCGGACGTTGAGCAGCACGTGCCGCACCGCGCCTTGTGCATCGAGAATGGGCACGGCGATGGTCAGCACGTCGTAACCCAGGTAGGTTTTCTGCCGCTGCTTGACCGGCCGCTTGTGCTCATAGACCACCGGCAGCACGGAATTGTCCCAGCCCCGGTATTTCTTGACCATGTCCCAGTAGGAGAGGCCGAGCATTTCGGCCTGGGTGAAGCCGTAATGCCGCTCGCAAGCCTTGTTTATATAAAGAAGTCTGTAGTTGTCGTCGTAGATGAGGATTTCGTCGTGCAGGTTGTCGATCAGCCCGACGAAGGTCTTGAAGTCCAGTTTCAGCCGCTCCACGGAATTCATGCGTTCTCCAGGCGCCCGCCGCCGTGGCCCGCCCCTGCGCGGGACGGAGCGCACGGCTCGCCTGTGGCCCCGGGCCGGAGGCTTTCCGCGAACCCGCCTCCGCCGGTTGTTGCGCACATTCAAGCCCAGCGCGCCCGGCGCCCCGGCTCCGGGCGCCGGGGGCAGGGCTGGCTGTTGCTATAGTCGGAATCGGCAGCTTTGAAAAGGTCCGGCCGCCGGAAAGGTCGTTGCCGTTCGGATTGATGGGCAGGGCGTGCACCCCGACTCTAAGGGGTGAGGAACGAGATGAAGGAGTAGCCGGAAATCTCGATGTGCTTCACGTCGCGCGCGTAGCCGGCGAAGAGGACCATGCCGAGCTGGCGCAGTTCGTCGGGCTTGGCGTTGAACAGGCTCTCGGGCAGGGCGAAGTTGTTGATGTCGTCCATCTTGTGCCCGCAGATCATTTCCGTGAAGACGCCGTCTTCCGTGCGCGAGACGCGGATGGTCAGGAAGCGGTCCGCCTGGGCGCCGTCTTCTCCGGCCATGTGGCAGAAGACCTCCTCGCAGCACAGCGACAGGGCGTTGAACGACTCCCGGGACAGGCCGAGCCGCGCCCGCCCGGCCTCCAGCAGGCGCTGCATTTCGGGCAGCACGTCCACCCGCGCCGGGAACGTGCCGCCCACGGAGCGCTTGGGCAGCAGCCAGGCCACGGCGCTCAGGCCGAAGGCCGTGAACCCGCCCACGGCCACGCTGTTGCCCAGCAGCGGCGCCAGCGACCCGGGCACCAGCCCGGGGAAGTACGATCCGCTCTGGGCCACCAGCCCCACGGCCATGGACAGCCCGAGGATGATGCCGTGCTGGTTGCTCAGGCGGTTCATGGTCACCAGCCCGATGCCCGCGTGGAACAGCATGGAGACGACCACCACCAGGAATCCGCCCATCACCGGGCCGGGCATGTCGAGCATGAAGGCTCCGGCCTTGGGCATGAAGGCCAGCAGGAGCAGCAGCGCCCCGCCCAGGGCGCCCACCCGCCGCGAGGCCACGCCGGTCATCTCCACCAGGGGCAGGTTGTCGCAGTAGACCGAGGGCACCGCCGTGCCCAGCAGCCCGGCGGCGACCTTGCTCAGGCCGTCGCAGTACAGCCCGCTCTGGATGTCGTCGTAGGAAACGCGGCGGAAGTCGCGCCGGGAAATGCGCTGCACGAGCATGATGTTGCCCGTGTTTTCGATGACGCTGACGAACATGGCGATGGCGAAGGCCATGAGCAGGGGCACGTGCGCGGTCGTCAGTTCGAGCTCCAGCCCGGGCCAGGCCAGGGGCGGCAGGCCGAACCAGGGCGCCGCCGTGAAGTGTTCGAAATGCAGCGTGCCCGCGGCCCAGGCCGCGCCGTAGCCGCAGGCCAGGGCCAGCAGCGGACCCCACAGCCTGAGGGCCGCGTTGCCGAAGAGCAGGCACAGGGTCATGGGCAGGGCCGTGGCCAGCCCTATGGCGAACTGGATGCGTGTGGCTTCCGGGGAGTCCTGGCCGCCGCCGCTCCACAGGTCCAGCGCCACGGGCACCATGGCCATGGCGATGAGCAGCACCACCACGCCGCCCACTCCGGGGGTGATGATGTGCCGGAAAAAGCGGATGAAGAAGGTGTAGAGGAACACCAGGGGCACCGTGAGCAGGGACATGGTGGCCAGCGTGGCGAAGCCGCCCATGCGCACGGCGTCCAGCGAGCAGACCAGGAAGGCGCTGTACGAGCCGGTGAAGAGGATGAACCCCGCGCCGATGCCCAGGGTGCGCCTGCTTTGCAGGAAGGTGAACACCGCCGCCACCAGCAGCGTCCCGAAGGTCACGAAGCGCAATGTGTCCGGGGCCACGTCCAGGGTCTTGCCGATGACGTTGGGAATGAACACAATGCCGTCGAAGATGACCAGCACGTGGGTCAGGGCCAGGGCCGCGCACAGGCCCAGGGACGGGGATTCGTCGACGGCGTGGCGGAGCGAGTCGTGCTGCATGGCCTTTCGTGGGTTGACGGTCGGGGAAAGGGCCTCTTGTATCGCCATCTCCCCGGGGGGGCAAGCCGCGCGTCGCGCCGACGCCGGGCGCGGCGGCCCCGGCCTGCGGGCACACACGCGCCATTCGTCGATCATGGAAACAGAACGAGGAGAACCATGCGCATTCAAAGCTTCGAGCATGTCCCCTTCGAGGGACCGGCGGCCCTGGCGGACTGGGCCCGGGCGCGCGGCCACAGCCTGGACCGCACGCGCGTTTTCGCGGGGCAGCCGTTGCCCCGCGTGCAGGACGTGGACCTGCTGTTCGTCATGGGCGGGCCCATGAGCGTTCACGACGAGGCCGCCTGCCCCTGGCTGGCGCCGGAAAAAGCCTTTCTGCGCCAGGCCGTGGAGCGTGGCGTGCGCATCCTGGGCATTTGTCTGGGCGCGCAGATGCTGGCCGAGGCCCTGGGCGGGGAGGTCCGCCGCAACCCCGGGCCGGAAATCGGCTGGTTTCCGGTGGAACTGACCCCCGAGGGCCGCGCCGCGCCGCTGCTGGCCGGGCTGCCCGACCGCTTCACCGCCTTTCACTGGCACGGGGAGACCTTCTCCATCCCTCCCGGAGCCGTGCGCCTGGCCCGCAGCGAGGGCTGCGTCAACCAGGCCTTCGCCTTCGGCGAGCGCGCGCTCGGGCTCCAGTTCCACCTGGAAACCACCCCGGCGAGCATGGAGCTGCTTATCGAGAACTGCGCAAGCGAACTGGTGGACGCGCCGCTGGTGCAAAGCGCCGGGCGGATGCGCGCGATGTGCGACACCTCCGGGCCGATGCGGCCGTTGCTGGACACGCTGCTCGACACCTTGGCCCGGACGGCCTGAGCCCATCTTTCCCTTGGCAAAGGAAGCGGGCCGGGGGATATGGACCATACTGCGTTTCATGGAAAACCGGTTCGCCCCCGGTGGGCGGCCAAGGGCACGGTGGGATGTCTCCGGGCGCCCGCAAAGTTGGCATCGTTTTTGATACATTCTTTCGCAAAGGAGCCGTTCATGAGCAACGTCACAGAGATCATCGCCGAATTCGGCCGGACCATCGGACTGGAGGGGCTGGCCCTGGACGCTGGCCGGTGCTGCACCCTGCAGTTCGATTCCGTCGTGGTCAACGTTGAGCATCTCCCTGATTCCGATGAACTTTATTTTTATTCCCGCGTCGGAAATGTGCCCGCGCAAGAGGCCGTCCGGTTGCGCGTATTTACGTTCCTGCTGGAAGCCGACTGCTTTTTCCGGAGCACCAGCGGCGGTGTTCTGGGTGTGGACATGGAACGCGGCGCCGTCGTCTATACCAACAAGGTTGGCGTCGGCGGTTGGCTGAACGCCAACATTCTTGGCGAATACATGCAGGCCTTCGTCAACCTGGCCGAGGAATTCGCGCGGGACCTGCGCGACATCGACGCCGAGGCCGACGCGGGCACGGATGCGCCGCCGGACCCGTCGGGCATGGCCCTGCGCGTCTGAGTATCAAGAACCAACACAGGAGAGGGACACATGCCTGGGGACATCCAAGGGCTCAGGGGCCTGGAGCAGCAGTTCGCCACCATCGGCGACCGCCACGTGGGCCTGGACGGGCAGAACCAGATCCAGGCCGGGGCGGGCAACTGGCTGGGCCGCGCCGTGAACTGGATCAAGTCGGCCCTGAACATCGGCAACACCGCGACCATCAACAGCTCCATCATGAACCACGTGGTCGCGCGCATCCGCGACACCGAGGGCATGGGCGACCGCTTCGCGGAAATCGCCCGGGGCCGCCTGGGCAGCGCCCTGACCCGGGGCACGCCCATCACCGGGCGCGAGGTCTCCCAGGTCATCGGCGATCTGGTGCGCACCAAGACCGGCGAAACCCAGGCCCGCGAGGCGGGCATCCGCCTGAATATCAAGGGCATGTGCGAAGCGCCCAGCGCCGGGGAGGGCTCGGAGTCCCTGCTCAAGGCCGCCATGCGCGAGAAGATGACTCTCTTCGGCATGGAAGGCGAGATCGACACCCTGGCCCCCGAGGATTTCCAGGGTATCCAGGACAAGGTGGCGCAGCAGTTCGTGCGCTCCGGCTCCACCCCGACCCTGGCCCAGGCCAGGGACGCCCTGCTGGAGGCCTGCCGCCAGTTCAGCCTGGCGCGGGTCCGGACCCATATCGACGCCAAGGTCCAGCAGCATTGCGACCGCTCCGGGCCGGACTCCGCCCTGCCCACGGCCCTGCGCCAGCGCGCGGAACTGCGCGGCATGGTCGTGGACATGAGCCCCGGGCAGATGGGCAAACTCGAGGCCCTGGTGCACAAGAAGCTGACGGTCCAGTGCACCTACAACCCCGAGGCCATGCATCCGCCTACGGACATCGAGACCCAGGCCCTGCGCGAGCGCGTCATCGACGGCTTCCTGGACGCGTTGCAGGTCATCGACGCCAACACGACCCTGAACCCCGAGGAGAAGACGGCGGCCCGCAACGCGGTGCTGTCCGCGCCTTCGGTGCTGACCCCGGGCATGGTCGGCGCCCTGTGCGACGGCTTGCGCGACGCCCGGGTCCTGGTGGCCACCGCGACCCACCCGCTCATGGGCCGCTCGGAGATCGCCGAGGCCGTGGATACCTTCCGGGAGGCCATGGACGGGGTCTTCATCCGCGACGGCGGCCTGCGCGAGGGCATCGACGGCATGGACGAGGTCGAGGTGGTCAAGGACGCGCTGTTCAAGGGCGCCTTCGAGTGCGAGGGCCTGAGCGGCGAGACGGGCACCCAGGCCCTGGAGCGCATGATGGCCCGGGGTTCGGCCATGAACCTCTACCGCTTCGAGCTGGCCCGCCAGGACATGACCCAACCCCGGGCGCTCAAGAACAACGTGGCCTGCCTGCAACTGCTCACCGGGCTGGCCCGGCACCTGGGCCTGCCCGGGGAGGTTTCCACCGCCATGAACGAGGTCGGGCTGCACAGCGTGACCTTCGACCAGCTCCGCGAGCTTTTCGGCCCCGGGGTGCATTCCGACCACGGGTTGCCCCGGGTCGAAGGCTTCGACATGACCAGGGCCCAAGGATTCCTGGAAACGAACATCGGCGAGGACATGCACGCCGAAGCGCCCACTCCCGGTCAGGGCCTCATGGCGAATGCCCCGGAAAGGCTCCAGGCCAAGATGATGCACTTCTCCGAAGCCTTCCTGAAGGATTTCTTCCGCAACGGCATCGTGATCGACGGTGAGCGCATCGCGAGCACGGGAACCAACGACTACGAGGCCATGGAGCAGGCTCTGGACCGGTTTATCGGTCGCTTCCCCAGCGTCGAGGAGGCCGGGCGGACGACGCGGGGCCTTTTCCAGGCCACGGGCGCTTCCATGCTCAAAGCCCTGCTCGGCGATCCCACCACCGGGGAGCAGACCATGAGGGCCTTCACGGCCCAGGGCAACAAGCTGAGCGACCTGCTGGAGTTCAGCATCACCTCGCGCGGCGGGGGGCGGTACGACGTGCGCGTGGATCAGGCCATGCAGCGCAGCCGGATGGGTTCGGCAAGCAACGGGAACGAGCCCCTCGGCCTGAGTTCACGCGTGGAAATGACCTTGGGCGGCTGTGACCGGCCGGACAGCGTGCCCACGGTGCAGGTGCGCGGCTTCGATTTCTTCCTGGGCACCATGCGCCACTAGGCCGGGGAGCGGGAGGTACGTGGCGGCCCCGAGCCGGACGCGCGCGTGCCTCCCATGCGGATGCGGTGACCGGACGCCCCCGTGGCCGCCAGCCACGGAGGGGCGCAATGGACGCGGGCCACGGCCGGGAGGCCGCGGCCCGCGCGACGTTTGGCGGCCGGGGCGGCGTTGCGGCTCCGGGTGGAGCGGACCCCGGCGGAAACGGCGGTGTCGCCGGGCCCCGGGGCATGCGGCGGCGGGCGCCGACGACGCTCCCGGCGGCCCGGCCCGGCAGGGCAGGGCCGCACCCGGCAAAGGCAGGTCGCACTCCGGGCGGACCGCCGCGCGGGAGTCGGAGCGTTTTGTGAATTTAAAGACAATATATTTTTGGACCATCCACCGGGGCAGGGGTGCCGATTGTATTACAACATGCCATATTTTCTGTTAAAAAGTATGAATTCCGGGCTGGAATGACCTGCTGCGGAGTTTGAGACATAACATGCTGTAATTAAATAATTAAAAAAGAATATTCCGGTTTTCCGGTTTCTGCTTGCCAAGTCATGTGAAAATTATTACATGCATCTTGCCACGTCGCCGCAAAGCGACGGCAACACATGCGGGTCAGGCAGCACAAGGCTTTTGCCGCATGGACCGTTCCGGGGCATCACCCCTTCGCCAGTGCCAAGGCATATTCCCGGGTCTTGCGCACAGTATGGCACCGGCCCCGACGGTCCCGAGAGTTCCTGACACGCACCGACACCTCCCCGGCCCGGGGGCACCCCCCCCAGAAACACCCCCGGTCCGGCCCACACTCCCGCCCGGCGCATCCGCGCCGGGCGTCCTTTTTGAGGCCCGCAAGGAGCCGCAGCCCGTCTTTGGCCCGGGGCCCGCGTCCCGCACGAATGTGGCCCGATGATTCAGCCGTAGTCCGGCTGGTGCCCTCTGGGGGTTCCGCGCGCAGGCGCGGCCCGGAATCCGGGCCGCGGAGAGGCGCGCAAAGCCGACGATGGGGTTGCGGGTGCGCGGGTGCTCTTCGTCCAAAGCCGGGAGCCAGCAGCACGGAGGCGGAAACGGCAAGGGTCTGCGCCCCGGTGGAGACAACGGAACGCGCGCGCAGCACCCGGGGCCGCCCGGCGCCATCCGCCGCGCCCTACTTGCCGATGCAGAAGGCGCCGAACACGTTGTCCAGCACTTCGGAAGGGGTGATTTCGCCGGTGATTTCGGCAAGGTGTGTGCAGGCCGTCTCCAGGGCCACGCCCAGCAGGTCGTAGGGCAGGGCCGCGCGCAGGTCGGCCTCCAGGGCTTCCAGGGCGTCGTGCGCGGCGGCCAGGGCCCGGGCCTGGCGCATGTTGGGCACCAGTTCGCCCGTGGCGGGCCCGGCACCGCCGCCCAGGGCCCGCGCGCGCAGCGCGTCGCACAGCGCCGCCAACCCCTGGCCCGTGCGTGCCGACACGTGGGCGACCTCGAAGCCCGCCCCGGCGAACCATTGCGCGGCGTCCGGCGCACCGAGGGTCCCGGGCCCGGCCTGTTCCTGCGCCGCTCCGGGCAGGTCGGCCTTGTTCAGCACCGCCAGCGCGCGCCCCGGGCCCAGCGCGCGGGCCAGGGCCATGTCCTCTTCGGCCAGGGGCAGGGTCCGGTCGACCACCACGAGCACCACGTCGGCCCGGTGCGTCAGTTCGCGCCCGCGCTCCAGGCCCGCGCGTTCGGCGGCGTCGCCCGTTTCGCGCAGGCCCGCCGTGTCCACCAGCCGCACGGGCAGTCCGTCCAGGTCCAGGGCCTCCTCGAGCCAGTCGCGCGTCGTGCCCGGAACGTCGGTGACGATGGCCCGCTCGCGCCCGAGCAGGGCGTTCATCAGGCTCGACTTGCCCGCGTTGACCCGCCCGGCCAGCACGCACAGGGCGCCCTCGCGCCAGACCCGCCCGCGCTCGAAGCTGCGCACCAGGGCCGCCAGCTCCTCGCGCACGGCGCGCACCCCGGCCGCGAAGGCCTCAGGCGCCAGGCATTCCACCTCGTCGTCGGGAAAATCCACGGCCACGCAGAGCCGGGCCCGCAGATCCTCCAGCCGCGCGCGCAGCCCGGCCACGCCGCGCCCCAGGTCTCCGGCCAGGCGGGTCCGGGCCAGGGCCGCGCCCGCCGCCGTGGGCGCGGCGATCAGCTCGGCCACGGCCTCGGCCTGGGTCAGGTCCATGCGTCCGTTGCAAAACGCGCGGTAGGTGAACTCCCCGGGCTCGGCCATGCGCGCCCCGCAGGCCAGGGCCGCCGCCAGCACCGCGCGCAGCACCGCCGGGCCGCCGTGGCCCTGGAGTTCGAGCACGTCCTCGCCGGTATATGAACCCGGCCCGGGCATGAAGGCCGCCAGCACCTCGTCCAGCCGCTCCCCCGCCGCGTCGTGCACCCAGCCGTGGTGCAGCCGGTAGGGCAAAAGCCCCGCGAACCCCGGGCGCGACGACCGGAACAGCCGTCTGCCCACGGCGCGCGCATCCGGGCCGCTGACGCGCACGATGCCCACACCCCCGCGCCCCGGCGGGGTGGCGATGGCCGCGATGGTGTCTTTCATTCCCGCGAGCTGGCGCATGGCCCGGGATATACGCGAGGCCCCGCCGTTTGCAAAGCGCCGCTCCGGTGGGGTGGCGTGCGTCCTCTCCGGCCGGGCCCGGCCCGCGCGCGTCTCCTTCAGGCCGTTCCGGCCCTTCGCCGTTTCCAAGGGGGCGCCGGTTGCCTTTCCCCCGCGGGGCGGATACACCTGGAGCCATGAAATCCGCCACTCCCCGCCCGTTTTCCGGTGCATCCGCCGTCTCCCGGCCCTGGCTCCCCGGGCTGCTGCTCCTGCTGCTGGCCGCGCTGGCCCCGGGCTGCGCTCCGCGCGTGTCCCCGCCCGGAACCGTCATCGCCGACCTGCGCGACATGCCCCAGGACGCCGGGGCCTACATCGATCCGCTCACGGCGACCCGGCCCCTGCTGCCCGCCGCCCGCCAGCAGGCCCTGGCCGACGACTACCGCCAGCGCTTCTTCGCGCCCTGGCACCGCACTGCCCCGGCCCATGGGCCCCAGGAGGTCTTCAAGCTCCTGGACGAGTTCGACCCCGGCCGCTACCACGGCGAGAACCGCCTGCCCCTGCCCCCGGAGCTGGCCGACGAGATGCGCGCCCTCGCGGACCCGGCCAGCTTTCCCAACACCATGCGTCCGGCCATCAGCGTGGTGAACTCCGATCTGCGCGTGCTGCCCACCGTGCGTCCGTTGTTCTACAATTTCGACCTCGCGGGCGAGGGCTTCCCCTTCGACTACAACCAGAACTCCGCCGTCTGGGCCCAGACCCCGCTGCTGGTGCTGCATACCTCCGCCGACGGCGCCTGGGCCCTGGTGGAGACCTCCGCCGCCGCCGGATGGATGCCCACCCGCGACCTGGCCTTCGTGGACGCCGGGTTCATGGACGCCTTCAATACCGTACACTTGGCCGCCGTCACCGCCGACCGCGTGCCTGTGGCCGACTGCTACGGCCAGTTCCGTTTCATGGGCCGCATCGGCATGGTCCTGCCCATGACCGGCCGCGAAACCGGGTCGGTGGACGTGCTCATCGCCGCGCGCGACGCCTCGGGCCGGGCCCTGCTGCTCACCGCCAGCCTGGGCGACGACGCGGCCGCGCCCTGGCCCCTGGCCGCGACTCCGGCCACCTTCGCCAGGCTGGCCAACGAGATGCTCGGCCAGCCCTACGGCTGGGGCGGGCTGTACCGGAACCGCGACTGTTCGGCGCTGATCATGGACCTCTTCGCGCCCCTGGGCATCTGGCAGCCGCGCAATTCCGGAGCCCAGGCCCGGCATTGGGGTCTGGCGCCCCTGGGCGACCTGGACCGCGAAGGCCGCCTGCGCGTCATCGGCGCCGAAGCCCGGCCCTGGCTGACCCTGCTCTGGCGCCCGGGGCACATCGTGCTCTACATCGGCCAGTGGCGGGGCCGCCCCGCCGTGCTCCACGCCGCCTGGGGCGTGCGCACCCGCGTGGGCGAGGCCGAAGGCCGCCACGTCATCGGCGCCACGGTCATCACCAGCCTGGAGCCCGGCGAGGACCTGCCCGAACTCGAACGCCCCGGCGGCAACCTCCTGCTGCGCCTGGGCGGAATGGCCCAGGTGGCCCGGGAGGGCGGAACGCCGTAGACCGGCGGCGGAAGCGCGGCGGGAGCGGGCGGGGCCCTTCTTGAGGAGAACGGAATCGTGTGCGCCCGGAAGCATGGGCAACGCCGCCGCCCGGGAACAGGGAAACGCTTTCAGCGTTGGTTCCAGGCTGGCTGGCACGGCCATGCCCAGGCTTCGCGCCCGCGCCGGTGGTTGCGGAGCCGCTGCCGGGAGCGGAAAGACCGGCTTGCTGTCGCGAGTTCCGCCCCTTGCGGCGTTTCCGCTCCAGCGTGCGGTGCCGTGTGGTCATGGTCGCCGTTTTGCCGGGGCTTGCCGGGCCGGAGAAACTCCGCGCCGCGTCCCGGCCGGGGAAGCTCAGGCGCGAAAGCCCACCCGCGCCGTGCCCCGCGAACGGGGAGGCGTTGTCCTTGCGGGTGATCTGCGGCAGGCCGCGCCGGGAGGACGGCCGCCCGAAGGACGCCCGGGTGGGCCGAAGGCGGGCGAGGAAAAAGCCTGCACAGCCGTTCAGGAAACGACCGTGCAGGCTCATGCCTTCAAAGAATGACGGATGGTTGCGTTCAGGCTCCGGGATCAGTCCTTGGAGCCCGCTGTCCGGATGGGATGGGAACGCTCCGCAGGCGCCAGAACCCCGCGCACGACTGGGGCATTCCCTGCACAGCCGCCCGGGTTTCCTTTACGAAGTCCCCTCACTGGTCCAGCCCGCCGGCCCCGTTCCAGGCATGGTTGCCTTCAGGCTTGGATGTCCGAAGCGTTTCCCATGTCCCCGGGCGAATGTGTTCCCTCCGTGGCCGGACTGTCTCGGCTCCTGCCCGCCCCCCGCTGCGCGCCCCCGGCGCCTAGCCCTGCACCAGGGCCCGCAGGGCCGCGAAGGCGGCGGGGATGCCCGCGGGGTTGGAGCCGCCGGACTGGGCCATGTCGGGCCTGCCGCCGCCCGCCCCGCCGATTTCGGCGGCCACGGGCTTGATGAGCGCCGGGGCGGTGAAGCGCGCGTGCAGATCCCTGGACACGGCGACGATGAGGTTCGCTTTGCCGTCGGCCTCGCAGGCCAGGGCGATGATGCTGTTCGAGTCCAGCCGCGAGCGCACGTCGTCCATCATGGAACGCAGGGCGCCCATGTTGGGGGCGCCGGTTTTCACGGCCAGCAGGCGCACGCCGCCCACGGTCTCCACGGCGTCGAGGATGTCTCCGGCGGGCCCGGCTGCGGCGGCCTGGGTTGCGGCCTTTTCCAGATCCTTGCGCAGGGTCTTGATTTCCTTCTGCAGGGCGCGGACGCGCTCGGGAGCCTCCTGAGGCTTGGCGCGCAGCAGTTCGGCCACCTGGGCCATGGCCTCGCGCTGGGCGCGCAGGAAGGCCAGGGCGTTGTGCCCGGTGGCACCCTCGATGCGCCGTACCCCGGCGGCCACGCCGGATTCGGAGAGGATCACGAAGGGCCCGGCCTGCCCGGTGGCGCGCAGGTGCGTGCCGCCGCACAGCTCCATGGACACGCCCGGCACGCGCACCACGCGCACGCGCTCGGCGTATTTCTCGCCGAACAGCGCCATGGCGCCCTCGGCCACGGCCTCGGCGTGGTCCATTTCGCGCACGTCCACGGCGGTGTCGGCCAGCACGGCTTCGTTGACCAGGGCCTCCACGCGGGCGATTTCTGCGGGAGTCATGGCGCTGATGTGCTGGAAGTCGAAACGCAGCCGGTCGGGGCCCACCAGGGAGCCCGCCTGCTTGACGTGATCGCCGAGCACGGCGCGCAGGGCGGCGTGCAGCAGGTGGGTGGTGGTGTGGTTGCGGGCGGTGGCGGTGCGGGTGGCCTCGTCCACGGCCAGATCGGCTTCCTGGTCGCGCAGCAGTTCGCCCTCGGCCACGGTGATGGCCTGGACGGTAAGCTGTGCCGAGGGTCGCAAGGCGTCCGTCACCACTGCCTTGCCGCTGGGTGTGGAAATCTCGCCGACATCCCCCACCTGGCCGCCGGATTCGCCGTAAAATGGTGTCTTTGTCGCCACCGCATAGCCTTTCTGGCCCTTGCCCAGCTTGTCCACCGGCAGGGCGGCCTCGTCCAGGAGCACGGCCAGCCGCGAGTGGGAGGTCAGGCCCTCATAGCCGGTGAATTCCGTGCGCAGGCCCTCGGCCAGCAGGGGCTGGAAGCGGGTGGCCAGGTCTTTTTCACCGGAGCCCTTCCAGGCGGCCTTGGCACGCTCCTTCTGTTCGCGCATGTGGGCGTCGAAGCCCGCTTCGTCCACGGTAAAGCCCTGGCGTTCGGCCACGTCGCGCACGATGTCCAGGGGGAAGCCGAAGGTGTCGTAGAGCTTGAAGCAGACCTCGCCGGGCACGGTTTCGGCCCCGGCCTTGCCCAGGGCGGCCAGTTCCTCTTCCAGCAGGGTCAGGCCCTTGTCCAGGGTCTGGGCGAAGCGTTCCTCCTCCTCGCGCACCACGCGGACCATGAAGTCCGCATTGCCGGTCAGCTCGGTGTAGTGTCCGCCCATGACCTCCACCACGCGCATGGCCGTGGCGTAGAGGAAGGGCTCGGTGAGGCCGATGAGGCGGCCGAAGCGCAGGGCGCGGCGGATCAGGCGGCGCAGCACGTAGCCCCGGCCCTCGTTGGAGGGCAGGATGCCGTCGGCGACCATGAAGGCGATGGCCCGGCTGTGGTCGGCAATGACGCGCAGGGCGGTGTCGCTGTCCTCGCCCTGGCGGTAGGCCACCCCGGCGCGCTTGGCGGTAAACTGGATGAACTCCTGGAAGAGGTCGGAGTCGTAGTTGGAATGTACGCCCTGGCACACGGCGGCGATGCGCTCCAGGCCCATGCCGGTGTCGATGCTCGGGCGCGGTAGGGGGGTGCGCGTGCCGTCCTCGGCCTGATCGAACTGCATGAACACGAGGTTCCAGACTTCCAGGAAGCGGTCGCAGTCGCACTTGCCGATGCCGCAGCCGGGGCCGCAGCCGACTTCCTCGCCCTGGTCGAAGTGGATTTCGGAGCAGGGGCCGCAGGGGCCGGTGTCGCCCATGGACCAGAAGTTGTCCTTCTCGCCCAGCCAGTAGATGCGCTCGGGGGCCACGCCCGCCACCTTCCGCCACAGCTCGGCGGCCTCGGTGTCGTCCTTGTAGACGGTGATATACAACCGGTCCTTGGGCAGGCCGAGTTCCTCGGTCAGAAAGCCCCAGGCCAGACGGATGGCGTCTTCCTTGAAGTAGTCGCCGAAGGAGAAGTTGCCGAGCATCTCGAAGAACGTGTGGTGGCGCGCGGTGCGGCCGACGTTCTCCAGGTCGTTGTGCTTGCCGCCCACGCGCAGGCACTTCTGGGCCGTGGTGGCGCGCACGTAGCCGCGGCGCTCCTGGCCGAGGAAGATTTTCTTGAACTGGACCATGCCCGCGTTGGTGAACAGCAGGGACGGGTCGTCGCGCGGGATGAGCGCCGAGGACGGCACCTGGGTGTGGCCGTTCCTCTCGAAATATTCCAGGAAGCGTTGGCGGATTTCGTTGGCGGTGAGCACTGTGTGGCGTCTCCTTGAATTGGATTTCCGCGCCCCGGGGCGGCCGGAGCGCGGAAGAAAACCCTGGGCCGGGCACGCGCCCGGCCCGAAAAGTGCGCGCCGGGGGCGCTAGTCCTGGTCGGCCCCGGCGTCCTCGATGTCGCCCTCGACGGTGGGGGCGGCGTATTCGTGCATGCCCAGGTGCTCCAGCAGCTTGGCCTCCACGGCGTCGCGCAGCTCGGTGTTCTCCTGGAGCATGGCCCGCACGTTCTCTTTGCCCTGGCCCAGGCGTTCGTCGCCGAAGGAGTACCACGCGCCGGACTTGTCGATGATCCCAGCGTCGGCGGCCATGTCGATGATTTCGCCCTCGCGGGAGATGCCCGTGCCGTAGAGCACGTCGAAGATGGCCTCGCGGAAGGGCGGGGCGACCTTGTTCTTGACGACCTTGACCCGGGCCTTGATGCCGTAGGCCTCCTCCTTGTCCTTCAGGGTCTGGATGCGCCGGATGTCCATGCGCACGGAGGAGTAGAATTTGAGCGCGTTGCCGCCGGTGGTCGTCTCGGGGTTGCCGTAGCCGGTGACGCCGATCTTCATGCGGATCTGGTTGATGAAGACCACCGAGGTGCGCGATTTGTGGATGGTGCCGGTGAGCTTGCGCAGGGCGTGGGACATGAGCCGCGCCTGCCCGCCGACCTGCGACTCGCCCATTTCGCCTTCCAGCTCGGCCTGGGGGATGAGCGCGGCCACGGAGTCGATGACGATCACGTCCACCGCGCCGGAGCGCACCAGCAGGCTGGCGATGTCCAGCGCCTGCTCGCCGTAGTCGGGCTGGGAGATGAGCAGCTCCTCGGTGTTCACGCCCAGGCGCTTGGCGTAGTTCACGTCCAGGGCGTGCTCGGCGTCGATGAACGCTGCGGTGCCGCCCTGCTTCTGGCACTGGGCGATGATGTGCAGGGCCAGGGTCGTCTTGCCCGAGGATTCGGGGCCGTAGATTTCCGTGACCCGCCCGCGCGGCACGCCGCCGATGCCCAGGGCCAGATCCAGCCCGATGGAGCCGGAGGGGATCACCGGGATGCGGACGTGGGCCTCGTCGGACAGTTTCATCACGGAACCCTGTCCGTACTTGCGCTCGATGGTGGAAAGCGCGGTGTCGAGCGCCTCGCGGCGCATTTCCTCGGGGCTGGCTTGGGGGCGTCGGGCCATGTCTGGTTCTCCTGGCTGGGCGGGGGTCTTTGGTGCGAAGAGCCACGACATAGCAAAACGCGGGGCGGCGGGCAACAGCGCTGTACACGGGGCGGCCCGCACGCGACACGGATCGCGGCGCGGGACTCCAAAGCGCCGCGCCGTGCGGAATAACAAGGGAAACAGGGCCGCCGCCGTGCGCGGGCGCCCCGGGTCGCCCCGCCCTTGCCAGCCCCGGGCCCAGGCATTATAGGCCCTGCCACGGGACATTGCCCGCGAGAGTACCGCGACCTATGAGCAAAAAGACTTACGACGCCGTGGCGCTGTTCAGCGCCGGGCTGGATTCCCTGCTGGCCGTGAAGGTCATGGAAGCCCAGGGCCTGGCCGTGAAATGCCTGCATTTCACCAGCCCTTTTTTCGGCCACCCGCGCCGCCTGGGCTACTGGCGGCGGACCTACGGCCTGGACGTGACCGCCGTGGACGCGGGCGAGGACTTCGTGCGCATGATGCTGGCCGGGCCGCGTTTCGGCTTCGGGCGTTTTTTCAACCCCTGCGTGGATTGCAAGATCCTCATGCTCACCCGCGCCCGGGAATTGATGGACCATTACGGCGCGCGGTGCATCGTCACCGGCGAGGTGGTCGGCCAGCGGCCCATGTCCCAGCGCCAGGACGCCATGAACAGCGTGCGCAACGAGTCCGGCACGCGCGACGTGCTGCTGCGCCCGCTGTGCGCCCTGCGCCAGGAGCCCACGCCCATGGAGACCTCGGGCCTCGTGGACCGGGAGCGCCTGCATGGCTTCTGGGGCCGGGGCCGTACCGCGCAGCTTGAGCTGGCCAGAAGCTTCGGCATCACCGACATCCCGACCCCGGCGGGCGGCTGCCTGCTGACCGAGGAATCCTCGGCCAAGCGCTACGCGCCCATCTTCGCCCAGGTGGCCGAGCCCCCGGCGGCCCATTTTTACCTGGCCAACGTGGGGCGGCAGTATTGGGCGGGCACGCACTGGCTGGCCATCGGCCGCGACAAGAAAAGCAACGACCAGCTTTCGGAGCTGGCCCGGCCCGAGGATATGGTCTTCGTTGTCCAGGGCTACCCGGGGCCGCTGGCCGTGGGCCGCGAACTGGCCGGGCCCTGGGCGCCCGAGGCCGTGGCCGCCGCCGCCGCCTTCGTGGCGTCCTTCAGCCCCCGGGCCGTGGCCTCGGGCCAGGCCGTGACCGTGGCCGTGCGCCAGGGCGGCGCCCAGCGTACGGTCGAGGTCGCCCCGTCGCGGAGCACGCCCCTGGCCTGGAGCGAGCCGACCTGGGCCGACGCCGCCCCGGTGCGCGACCGCATGGACCCCAAGAACCACTCCTGAGCCCCGGCCGCCGTCCGCTTTCCCTTGCCAGGGGGCCCGATGCTGTTTATTAGTCGGAAGAACGTGAAACCCTGAACGTGACCATGAATTCGGAGGAAACAATGCAACGGTACCAGACTGCGGGCCTTTCCCGCACCGGAGCCGAGGTCCTCAACGCCTTCATGCGCGGCGTGTACGGCTGGATGACCGCCGGCCTGGCGCTGACCGCAGCCGTGGCGTTCATGACGGCGAGCAGCCCGACCCTGCTTCAGCTCATCTTCGGCAACCAGATCAGCATGTTCATCGTCCTGCTGGCGCCCCTGGGCTTCGTCATCGCCCTGTCGGCGGGCATCCGCAAAATGTCCCCGGGCATGGCCACGGGCATGTTCCTGGCCTATAGCTGCGCCATGGGCCTGTCCCTGTCCAGCATTCTCATCGCCTACACCGGGGCCTCGGTGTTCAAGACCTTCCTGGTCTGCGCGGGCATGTTCGGCTCCATGAGCGTCTACGGCATGACCACCAAGCGCGACCTGACCGCCATGGGCAGCTTCCTGATGATGGGCGTCTTCGGCCTGATCATCGCCATGGTCGTGAACATGTTCATGCAGTCCGGCTCGCTCGACTGGATCATCTCCGGCGTCGGCGTGCTGCTGTTCACCGGCCTGACCGCGTGGGACACCCAGAAGCTCAAGGTCATGGGCGAAACCGCCCCGGCGGGCGACGATGCCGCCCTGCGCCGCGGCACCATTCTCGGCGCCCTGACCCTGTACCTCGACTTCATCAACCTCTTCTTGTTCCTGCTGCGCTTCATGGGTTCCTCGCGCAACTAGACGCACCAGCCCGGGGGCGGCCCCGCGCCCCCGGGCTTTTCCCATGCGCCAACTCGTCCCCCTGCAAGACGCCCTCTCGCCCCTGCTGCGAATACCCGGCCGCCTCTACGCCGCGCTGATGGGCCTGCGCCGCCGCTCCTATGCGACCGGGACCCTGCGCGCCCACCGCGCGCCCTGGCTCACCGTCAGCGTGGGCAACATCTGCTGGGGCGGCACGGGCAAGACCCCGCTTACGGACTGGATTCTCGACTGGGCCCTCAAGGCCGGGCGGCGCCCCGCCGTGCTCACCCGGGGCTACAAGGCCAGTCCGCCGCACCTGCCCTATCTGGTCACGCCCGAATCCGGCCCCGGGCAGGCGGGCGACGAGCCCCTGCTGCTGGCGCGCACGCACCCCGGGGCCCGCGTGGTGGTGGACCCGCGACGGCCCCGCGCGGCCCTGGCCCTGGCCCAGACTCCCGACCCGCCCGACATGCTCGTGCTCGACGACGGCTTCCAGCATCTGGCCATGGCCCGGGACATCGACCTCGTACTGCTCAAACCCGCGGACCTGCTGGCCGACTGGGACCGCGTGCTGCCCGCCGGGCCCTGGCGCGAGGGCGCGGGCGCCCTGACCGCCGCCCATGCCTTGCTCATCAAGTGCCCGCCCGACGAATTCCGGGCCCTGGGCCCGTTCATCCGCCGCCACCTGGAGCCCCTGGGCAAGCCGGTGTTCAATTTTTCCCTGGCCGTGCGCGGGCTGGTGCGCCTGGACCAGGGCGGCACCGTGCGCAACTTCGGCGGCGAGCCGTACCTGCTGGTCACCGGCGTGGGCGAGCCCGATCAGGTCGCCGCCACGGCCCAGGCCCTGCTGGGCACCCCGCCCGCACACCACCTGCGCTACGACGACCACCACGCCTACACCCGCGCCGACCGCGACTTCATCGACGCCGAGGCCCGGCGCACGGGCGCCGCCCACGTGCTCTGCACCGCCAAGGACGCCGTGAAGCTCGCCGCCCTGGGCCCCGCCCGGCTGTGGACCTTCGACACCACCCTGGCCTTCGGCGAGGCCCTGTTCACCGAGCTGTCCTTCCCCCAGTGGTGGGAGGCCGCCGTGGCCCGCGCCTGAGGCCGCACGGCCTTCCCGCACCGGGCCGCGCCTGAGGCCCAGCCCGCGCAGGGCCGCCACCGGATCGCCACGGCCTTGGCGGTTGCCATTCCCGCGCCCTGCTGTACAATTGCCCCAGCGGCAGCCGCCGCCCCCGCCACCCGAGCCCAGGAGCCCCCATGGCCCGCAAACGCAAACCCCAGAAAAAGGAATCCGCCCCCTCCGGGCTGGACCAGACCTCCGTGCTGCGCGCCTTCCGCGAAGCGCGCCAGCCCCTGCGGACCACCGAACTGCTGCGCCGCCTGGACCTGCGCAAGGACCGCAAGCGCGACCTCAAGGCCGTGCTGGCCGCCCTGCTGGAAGCCGGGCGCATCATCCGCACCCGGGGCGGGGCCTACGGGTTGACCGAGAGCATGTCCCTGGTCAAGGGGCGGCTCCAGGTCCAGCGCTCGGGCGTGGGCTTCGTCATTCCCGAAGACCAGCGCCGCAAGGACATCTTCGTGCCGCGCGGCAGCTTCGGCGACGCCTGGCACGGCGACGAGGTCATGGTCGCCGTGGCGCCCCCGCGCGGCGGGCGCGACGGCCAGGGCCGGGGCAAGAGCCCCGAGGGCCGCATCGTGCGCGTGCTCGCGCGCGGGCTCAAGACCCTGCCCGTGCGCGTGGAGCGCCGCCTGGGCCCGGACCTCTACCTGGCCTTTCCCACCGACCCGCGCCTGCACTTCAACGTCATGGCCGACACCAAACCCCTGGCCGACGAGCCCGAGCGCGGCGACATCGTGCACGTGCTGCCCGGCGACAAGCTCGACGCCGGGCTATGGGCCGCCAGCGCCGCCGAGAACCTGGGCTCCGAATCCGACCCCAAGGTCCAGGAGGCCCTGGTCAAGAGCGCCCACGGCGTGCCGCGCAAGTTCCCCCGCCGCGTGCTGGAGGAAACCCGCATCCTGCCCGGCGACCCCGGCCCGGAGGACTTCGAGGGCCGCAAGGATCTGCGCGGCCTGGGGCTGGTGACCATCGACGGCGCCAAGGCCCGCGATTTCGACGACGCCGTGCATGTGCGCCGCGAGGGCGACGGCTGGCGCCTCACCGTGGCCATCGCCGACGTGAGCCACTACGTGGCCCCCGGCTCGCACCTGGACCGCGAGGCCTTCGAGCGCGGCAACTCCTACTATTTTCCCCAGTCCGTGGAGCCCATGTTCCCCGAGGCGCTGTCCAACGGCCTGTGCAGCCTGAACCCCGACGTGCCCCGGCTGGCCATGGTCGCCGAAATCGGCTTCACCCCCGACGGGCAGCCCCGCGACGAGCGCTTCCACGCCGCAGTCATCAAGAGCCACGCCCGGCTGACCTACATGCAGGTCCACCGCGCCCTGGGCGAAAACGACCCCGCCGAGCGCCAGACCCTGGGCGCCGTCCTGCCCATGCTCGAAGAGGCCGAACGCCTGGCCCGCGTGCTCAACCGCGTGCGCGCCGCGCGCGGCAGCCTGGACTTCGACCTGCCCGAGCCCGAAATCATGTTCAACATGATGGGCGAAACCACCGACATCCGCCCCCGCCCGCGCACCTTTGCCCACCAGCTCATCGAGGAGTTCATGATCGCGGCCAACGAGGCCGTGGCCCGGCTGCTCACCGCGCGCGGGCTGCCCTGCATGTACCGCATCCACCCCGCGCCCGACGCCGACAAGCTGCGCGCCGTGTTCAAGCTGCTCTCGCGCACCGAGCTGGCGCCCAAGCTGCCCGCCCCGGGGGCTGCCGTCTCCCCGGCGGACCTCCAGGCCCTGCTGGCCGCCGCCCAGGGCACGGACCTGGAGTTCCTGGCCGGGCGGCTGGTGCTGCGCTCCATGATGCAGGCCGTCTATTCCCCGCAGCACACCGGGCACTTCGGCCTGGCCTCCGACTGCTACTGCCATTTCACCTCGCCCATCCGCCGCTATGCGGATTTGGTCGTTCACCGCGCCCTCAAGGCGGCCATCGGCATGGACCACGAGCCCCTGCCCCGGGCCACGACCATGAAGAAGATCGCCGAGCACATCAGCGCCCGCGAACGCGTGGCCACCGAGGCCGAGCGCGAAATCCTCAAGCGCCTGACCATCCTTTTCCTGGAGGACAAGGTCGGCGAAACCTACACCGGCATCGTCAACGGCCTGTCCGACTACGGCTTCTGGGTCGAACTCAACGAGGTCATGGCCGAAGGCATGGTCCGCCTGTCCACCTTGTCCGACGACTATTACCACTACCTCACCGACCGTCAGGAGATCGTGGGCGAGCGCACGGGCAAACGCTTCGCCCTGGGCCAGAAGCTGCGTGTGCGCCTGGGTGGCGTCAGCCTCGCGCGCCTGGAGGTGGACCTGGAACTCCTGGACCAGGACGCCGCCTCCCGGCCCAAGGGCCGCCGGGAGCGGTAGGCACGGGGAGCGCGAAACCGGCGGGAGCGGCGACGGCCCGGACCCGGGAAAGGCGGCGCCTCCCCCCGGGGAATGGCGAGAGAGGCGGGAGCCGCTTCCGGGCGGGCCGGAGGCCCCGGATGGCCCGCATGCCGGGCCCGCACCGAAAAACAGACACGGCCCCGGCGGGCCCAAGACAACCGGGCCGGATTCCCTGAGTGGGAACCCGGCCCGGTTGCTTTGAGGCCTTGGGTCCGGCTTTGGCCGGGTCGCTTTCGTGTTCTCCCCGAGGGAGCCTTTCCGGACGGGGGAGAGTGGGGTGGGCCCGGGGCAGGGCAGGGCGGAGCGCCTGTTTTTGGCGCCTGGGGCAGGGGCGTTCTTACGCGCCCCTGCTCCCCGCGGCTGTTACTGTTCCAGTTGCTGGATGCCGTCCAGGAGCCACATGCCGCCAGCGGTGTCGTCCTGGCGGCGGAAGTGCCAGACTTCGCGGACCTGTTCGGTGCCGCCGCCCCGGGTTTCGCGCAGCAGGGCGTCGAAGTAGACGGTGGCCAGGGTGGCCGGGCCCTCGGTGCGGGCTTCGAGCAGGCGTGCATCGACCATGAGCACCTCGGTGCGCGAGGGGCCGGGGTCGGCCTGGGCCTGGGCGCTGATTTCGCTGAACACCGCGCCGGTGGTGAACTGGCGGATGTCCTCCATGTCGCGCGCATCCCACGAGGCCTGGAGCCGGGCGTAGGCGGCCTTGGCGCCTTGCAGGAATTCGGCCTCGTCGAAGCCGGGAGGCATGCTGACCTCGGGGCGCGTGTCGGGGCCGCTGGCCAGCCCGCCCCAGGCCGCGCCGGGGCCCGCGTCGCGGGTCATGCCCGGATAGGCGCCGGGGCCCGCGCCGCCGTAGCCCGCCCCGGCGGGCTGGGCCATGGGCCTGCGCCCGCGCAGCAGGCGGAAGACCAGGAACAGGGCACCGCCGATGAGCAGGATGTCGAGCATGCCGCCCCCGGCGAAGGGCTGGCCGAAGAACAACGAGCCGAGCAGCGTTCCGGCCAGCAGGCCGCCGAAGATGCCGCCCATGCCGCCCATGCCCGGGCGGGCGGGGGCGGCCATCTGCTGCTGCCCGGTCTGGCGCTGGGGCGCCACGGGTTTGGAGTAGCTCTGATTGAAAGAGCGGCTGCCGCCGAACGATTTGCCGCCGCCGAAGCGCGCGGCGTCGGCGGGGCTCGGGTCCACGGCGCACACGGCCAGGGCCAGCAGGGCAACTGCAAAAATTTGCACAATGATCTTCATCGGTTCTCCATGGTTTCAGGGGAACGGGAGAATAGCGGTACAGTGCCCTGAGGGACCTGTCAAGAAAAGTCGGCCCCCGGGGCACGGGGCGGCTTGCCAAGGGCGGGCCCTTGTGCGACCCTGCGCCTCCCGCCGCGGCCCGCCCGGGCCGGGCGTTCATCAATGCAAAAAACGCAAGGAGAGCCCATGCTGACGTGTACCGCCAAGCACATTCTGGTGCCCACGGAAGAGGCCTGCCTGGAGCTGAAACAGCAGATCGAGGCCGGTGCGGAATTCGAGGCCGTGGCCCGCGAGCATTCCAAGTGCCCTTCGGGCCGCCAGGGCGGCGACCTGGGCACCTTCCGCCCCGGGATGATGGTCGAGCCCTTCGACAAGGTCTGCTTCACCGAAGAGGTCGGCAGGGTCCACGGCCCGGTGCGCACCCAGTTCGGGTATCACCTGATCCTGATCACCGGCCGCGAAGGCAAGACCGAATAGCGGCCCGCGCCGGGGCCCGCCCGGCCCGCGCGCACGAAAAGGCCCCCGCCGGAGTTCTCCGGCGGGGGCCTTTGGTTTCGGGGCCGGTTCCCGGCCTACTTGTAGCCGCGCACCTGGTCGATGTAGTCGGGCAGGACCAGGGAGATTTCCGGGATGTAGGTGATGAGCACCAAAAAGACCAGCAGGACCATGAGCCAGGGCAGCGCCGCGCGCAGCACCCAGGTCAGCGGCCTGCCGGTGATGCCCGAGGTGACGAACAGGTTCAGGCCCACGGGCGGGGTGATCATGCCGATTTCCATGTTCACGACCATGATGATGCCCAGGTGGGTGCCGTCGATGCCGAGCTGCTGCGAGATGGGGAACAGGATGGGCGCCATGATCAGCAGGATGGCCGACGGCTCCATGAAGTTGCCCGCGATGAGCAGCAGGATGTTGACCACGATGAGGAAGCCCCACGCGGGCAGGTTCCAGTGCACGATGAGCTCGGCGATGTGGTGCGGGATGCGCTCGGTGGTCAGCACGTGGGCGAAGAGCATGGCGTTGCCGATGATGAACAGCAGCATGATGGACACCTTGGAGGCGTCCAGCACCACCTTGCGCACCTCGGGGTGGTACAGGCTCCTGGGAAAGGCCAGGAGCATGCCGCCCGCGTTGCGCAGGGCGGCCTGGGCCAGGCCCTCGCCGGGGTGGCGCCAGGGCACGCCCTTGAGCGGGCCCATGTCGCGGTAGAAGAACACCGCCACGAGGTAGGCGTACACCGCCGACAGGGCCGCCGCCTCGGTCGGGCTGGCCACGCCGAGGTAGATGGACCCGAGCACGATGAAGATGAGGAACAGGCCGCCCGAGGCCGAGATGAACGAGAGCACAAGCGCCCGCAGGCCCGGCCAGGGCTGGGCGGGCAGGTTCTTCACCCGCGCCACCACGTAGATGACCAGCATGAGCATGAGGCCCATCATCAGCCCGGGGACGACCCCGGCCATGAACAGCCGGGCGGCGGATTCCTCGGTGGCCGCCGCGTAGACGAGCATGACGATGGACGGCGGGATGAGGATGCCCAGGGTGCCCGCGTTGCAGATGACGCCGGCGGCCATGGACTCCGGATAGCCGGAGCGGACCATGCCCGCGATGACGATGCTGCCGATGGCCGCCACGGTGGCGGGCGAGGAGCCCGACACGGCGGCGAAGAGCATGCAGGCCAGCACCGAGGCCATGGCCAGGCCGCCCCGGATGGAGCCCACGCAGTCCACCGCGAAGCGGATCAGCCGGTTGGCCACACCGCCTGTGGACAGGAACGCCGAGGACAGGATGAAGAACGGAATGGCCAGCAGGGTATAGTGTTCGCCCAGGTTGGCCATGAGTTTCAGCGAGATGGACGCCAGGGAGTCGCTGGAGAAGAACAGGATGGTCGAGATGCTCGCCAGGCCCAGGCCCATGGCGATGGGCATGCCCGACAGCAGGCACAGGAAGAGGATGAGGAACAGGGCGACGGTGGTCATGGCCTGGACGCCTCCCCGCCGCCTGGTGCGGCACCGCGCCCGTCGCGACCCTCTTTCTTGACGTACATCTTGATGCCTTCCTTGGCCTCGTCGGGCAGCTTGAAGCCGTCGGCCTTGCCGGTGACCACGCGGATCAGCAGCTCGATGAGCCGGGCCGAAAGCATGACATAGCCGATGAACAGGATACTGTGGGCCATCCAGCGCGGGACTGGAATATCCTGCAATTCTATGCCGATGGCATACATTTTGGAGAGGTAGCCCCAGGCCCCGATCATGACCAGGGCGCAGTAGGCCAGGGCCCCGAGCACGGCCAGGGTGCTGATGACCCGGCGCGCCATCGGGGGCTGGACGCGCAAGAACGCGTCCACCCCGATGTGCGAGCCGACCTTGATGCCGTAGGAGGCGCCGAAGAGGACCATCCATGCGCCCAGGTGCAGGGTCAGCTCCGTACCCCAGAGCAGGCCCTTGTTGAACACATAGCGCATGATGACTTCGATGAAGACTTCCAGGGTCATGGCCGCGAGCAGCAGCGAGATGACCGTCTCCTCGAAGCGGTTGAGAATCATCCGTATGGTGGGCATGGGCCGGTCCGGCTAGTTCTTGTTGGAGGCGACGGCGGCCTCAAGCATGTCGGTGCCGATATCGCCCTCGAACTTCTTCCACACCGGCTTCATGGCCTCGACCCACTGCTCGCGCTCGGCGTCGGTCAGTTCGATGATTTCGGTCCGGCCCGATTCGGCGATCTTGGCCTTGTCCTCGGTGGACTTCGCGTCGGAAACCTTGTTGTTGTGCACGATGGCCTCGTCGATGCACTCCTTGAGCACGGTGCGCACGTCGTCGGGCAGGCTGTTCCAGAATTCCACGGAGGTCACCAGCATGTAGTCGAGCACGCCGTGGTTGGTTTCGGTGATGTAGGGCTGCACCTCGAAGAACTTCTTGGAGTAGATGTTCGACCAGGAGTTCTCCTGCCCGTCGATGGCCTTGGTCTGCAACAGGGTGAAGACCTCGGAGAACGGCGCCTTGAGGGGCACGGCGTCCAGGGCCTCGAACTGCGCGGCCAGCACGTCGGACTGCATGATGCGGAACTTGCGGCCCTTGGCGTCGGCGGGCACGCGCAGGGGCACGTTGGAGGTCATCTGCTTGAGCCCGTTGTGCAGGTAGCCCAGGCCGATGAGACCCTTCTTGGTCATGGAATTGAGCAGCTCCTGGCCCTCGGGGCCCTGCTGGAAGCGGTCGATGGCCGGCATGTCGCGGAACAGGAAGGGCAGGTCGTAGATCTGCAACCGCTTGGTGAACTTCTCGAACTTGGACAGCGCCGGGGCAGCAAGCTGCACGTCGCCCAGCAGCATCGCCGAGAGCACCTTGTCGTCATCGAAGAGCTGGGAGTTGGGAAAAACCTCCACAACGACCTTTCCGGCCAGGCGCTGTTCCACAAGCTCCTTGAGCTTGGTGGCCATCTGGCCCTTGGGCGTGTTCTCGGCGACGACGTGGGAATACTTGATGACGATGGGCCCGGCCTGGGCGGCGCCCGCCAGGGCGGTCACGAAGGCAATGACGAAGCAGACGGCCAGCACTTTGCGCAGCTTTTCCATGGATGCAGTCCTCCAAGATAGGGGTATTCAACCAGCTTTACCGTCTTAGAAGACTCTCTCGCGGAACGCAACGTTCGTTACTGATTTCACGCAACACGGGAAGCAGCGCAAAGTGCATTGAGAATCAATTATATTTCACCCGGATATGGTGCCGAAGCACCGGAAACCCTCTTCTGGCTGTCCTTCTGGGCCCGGCGTGGTGTTTTTCATTGAAAAGTATTATATATCAATATATTATTGCCTGTTTTTTGAAAATGTATTTTCTGAATGAAAAATGACCGGGAAAGCCGAAAAGCATCCCCAATGGCCATCGCACCACGCCCTCGGGCTGCCTCGCGGGAGGGTACATCGCGGTGCCCCAAGGCCGGGCCGAGGCCCGGAATCCAAGCGGACGCTCCAGGTGCTAATGAGATAATATACCTATTTTAAATAGGATTCATTAATGGTTCGCTGCTCCTGGCCGTCCGGATGCGCAGTGCGATGTGGACCCAGCCCTGGGCGAAGCCCGAAAAATGACCCCGGCCGTGGAGGCCGGAAAATGCGATTTGTGAAAAATGGTTCAAATCGTGCGGCCGCAGCGGACAAAGGCCGCGAAGAACCTGGCATCGTGCCTGCGGGACGAGCAGATTCGAAGGGAGAGCGGAATACCCGTCAAGGCAGGCCGGGCGCCGAAGCGCGTTTTCAGAAAGGAAAATCCTCTGTGGCGGCGGGCTCCGGGAGCGGTGCTTCCTCCTCGGGCTTGTCGGCCAGCGCGTGGACCGGGTTTCCGTTCACAGCGATGGCCCGGTACGGCCGGGTGGGGCAGGCGTGTTCGCAGGCGCCGCACCCGACGCAAAGGGCCGGGCGCACTTCCGGAATGACGAGCCTGTGGCCCGCCATGTCCAGGTAGGGCACCATGCGCACGGCCTTGGTCGGGCAGTGTTCGGAGCAGGCGCCGCAGTTGGTGTTGTCGGTATACACCACGCAGTTTTCCCGGATGAACGCCGCCACGCCGACCTGGGTGCGCTGTTTGCGCTCCCTGTCCAGCGGCGCGATGGCCCCGCTGGGGCAGATTTCCGAGCAGAGGGTGCAGTCGAAGTTGCAGTGGGCGGACCGGAAGGACATTTGCGGTTGCAGCAGGCCGGACAGGCCGTAGTCGAGAAAGGCGGGCACCAGCACCTGGGCCGGGCAGGCGGCCACGCACAGGTGGCACGCCGTACACCGGGCCGTGAAGCGCGCCACGCTTTGTGAGCCCGGGGGCGAAACCGGACTGGTTCTGGCCTCGGGGATGGTGGTCGGGCGGCTTTGCAGAGGCGGCGGCACGGCCTGCGCGGTTTGCGCCACACTCTTGCCCGCGGTCACCCCCAGCCCCGCCACGGCCAGAGCGGCCAGGAATCGTCTGCGGCCGGGGCGGCCCTGGACGGGACGGGGCCGCCCGGAACCGGGGCCAAGCCGCAGGGCGCCCTCGGGGCAGGCCTCCAGGCAGTTGTAGCAGTTCACGCAGCGTGACGCGTCCAGCGTCCGTGCCGCGTGGTCGATGCACTCCGCCTTGCAGACGCGTGCGCACAGGCCGCAGCCCCGGCATGCATCGGGGTCGAGCCGGACGCGAAACGGCGCATGCCTGGAGACCATTCCGAGCAGCGTGCCCACGGGGCAGAGGGTGTTGCAGTAGAGCCGGCCGCGCCGGGCGGCGGCCCAGGCCACGGCCAGCAGCACGACCAGGGCCGCGCCCACGGCGGCGGGGGATGTTTCCGGCCACGGCACCCGGTACAGGGCCAGGATTCCCAGCCGCTCGGCCACGGGCGCCGCCAGGTTGTTCGCGGCCAGGACGGCGGGCCGGGCGAGGGTGGTGAAAATCCGTCCGAAGTTGCTGAAAGGATCGAGCAGGTTCAACAGCAGCCCGCTGCTGCCCAGGAACAGGAGCACGGCCAGCAGGAGGGTCGCGTAGCGCAGCACGCCGTGCGCCCTGGCGAACGAAAACCGGGGCCGCCGTTTTCCGGGGCCCGGGCCCTTGCCGCCAGGGAGGCGGGCCAGTGCGTCCTGCAGGGCCCCGAAGGGGCAGACGGTGGAGCAATAGACCCGCCCGAAAAGCAGGGTCAGGCCCAGCACGATGAGGCACCCGGCGGCACCGGACGTGGCGCCGCCCAAAAAGCGCAGCATTGAGGGCACGAATTGCAGGTACAGCACGCCCTCGGCCAGATGCCGCGCCCCGGTGTCCCGAAAATCCAGAAAGAGAAGCGCGGTCGGGGCCAGGAAGACGACGGCGACGGCAACCCGCAACCGCTTCAAGAACCGCGGGCTCATGCTACCCGAGCTTGATGCGGTTGATGGTCAGGTTCTGGAGGTCCATCCGCCCCAGGTGCATCTCCGCGGCCAGCCGGATGTGCCGGATTTCCGCAGGCTCCACGCCGAACAGTCTGGCGGCGGCGGCATCGGCGGCCACGAAATCCGTTGCAAGGAGTTGCGCCTTCATGGTGACCACATCGTCCACGGACACGCCGCGCGGCCCGTTGCGCTTCATGACGTTGTAGGCGTCCACCACGGTCAGGTCCGGCCTGCGGAAGGAGGCGAAGTCCGCGATGCACTGGTGCAGGTCGTTGCGGTGCCATTGTCCCCGGTCCCAAACCACACCCATCAGGTTCTTCATGCTGGCGGTGAGCATGGTGGAGCCATGGTCCTTCAGCACCGGCACGTTGATGAACACGTCCGCGTCCAGGAGGGCCTGATGGACCATGGTTTTGGTCAGCCGCGCGGCCCGGGGCACGGTCACCTCCCGGTAGTGGTCCTGGCTGTTGGCCGGAACCATCCGGCCGCCCGCCGCCTCCACCGCCGCCTCGATGCCGCTGTTGCGGTAACATCGCCGCCAGTCGTCGCAGGTGTGGTCGAAAACGAGAACTTCCCGGGCCCCGGCCTTGAGGCAGCGGGCCACGATGCACCCGATCAGCCCGGGGTGGGTGTTTCCCGCGCGCTCCGGCGTTACATCCCAGCCGATGTTCGGCTTGACCACGACCGAGGTTCCCCGGGGGACGAAGGCCTGCATGCCGCCGTAGGCGTTGATGGCGGCGTCGAACATTTCGTCCGGTTCGCCGCCGCGAACGGCCACGAGGTCCCAGGCCGTTTCCGGCTCCGCCGCGCGGGCCGCGGCGCTCCAAAAGCCGCCCACGCCGCCCAGGGCGAGGGTGGACCCGGCGGCGATGCCGCCACCGATGGCCTTTTTCAGAAAGTCGCGACGATCCATGGCTCTCCTCCTGGCGGGTCCGCACCCGGCCCCTCCGTGCTGGCGGAGGGGCCGGGCGCAGGCGTTGGCGGGCCGACTCCCGGGGGGAAGGGGCCGTCCCGCTATTTGACGATGACCAGCTCGTACTCCCGGGTGCCCAGGCCGATTTTCTCCGCGTGCTCCAGGCAGGTCCGCCATTCGGACTCGGGCGTGGAGTTGGTGAAATGGTCGTGGTGGTCCCTGAAGCCCGGCTTGGTCATGTTCTCGGCGAGCTGGCTGCCCGGAAGCGGCTTGGCCTTGAGGCAGGCGTCCACGCAGGCCTGGTCCAGCGCCAGAGGATCGAAGGACGCGAACATGCCGAGGTTGGGCAGGATGGGCGCGTCGTTCTCGCCGTGGCAGTCGCAGTTGGGCGACACGTCGACGATCAGCGAGATATGGAAGTGGGGTCGGCCGTCGATCACGGCCTTGGTGTATTCGGCCATGCGGCAGTTCAGGGCCTTGACCGCCGCGTCGAACCCGAAGGAGATCGCGTCGAAGTTGCACGCGCCCAGGCAGCGCCCGCAGCCGACGCAATTGTCCTGGTTGACGCGTGCCTTCTTGGCCTCGGGGTCATATTCCAGGCCATTGTTGGCGCATTCCTTCAGGCAGGTGCGGCAGCCCTTGCAGCGCGCCTCGTCGATGGTCGCCTTGCTGTCGCTGTGCTGCTCCGTCTTGCCCGCGCGCGAGCCGCAGCCCATGCCGATGTTCTTGATGGCGCCGCCGAAGCCGGTCACCTCGTGGCCCTTGAAGTGGGTCAGGCTGATGAATACGTCGGCGTCCATGACCGCCCGTCCGATTTTGGCCTCCTTCACGTATTCCCCGCCCGCCACGGGCACGGCGATGTCGTCTGTGCCCTTGAGCCCGTCGCCGATAAGAATCGGGCAGCCCACCGTCAGCGGCGTGAAGCCGTTTTCCCAGGCGCACTCCAGGTGCTCCAGCGCGTTTTTCCGTTTTCCCGGGTACATGGTGTTGCAGTCGGTCAGGAAGGGTTTGCCGCCCAACTCCTTCACCACGTCGGCCACGGCTCTGGCGTAGTTGGGGCGCAGGTAGCTGATGTTCCCCAGCTCGCCGAAATGCAGCTTGATGGCGGCGAACCTGCCCTGCATGTCGATTTCACCGATTCCGGCTTTCCTGATCATTTTCTTGAGCTTGGCGGGCAGGCCGTCGCCAAAGGCCACGGTCCGAAAATCAGTGAAGAACACTTTTGCCTTTTCCATGCTGCTTCCTCTGCTTGAAATACGTCTGCAAAAACAACCAAACCACAAAAAACCTTTTGGCTCAACGGGTGCGGCGGGTATCCCGCCGGAGGGAACCCGTTTTTCCGAGGTGGTTATATCCCTTTTGTCCGGCTGGCGGCAGACATGATCCTGCGCGATTATTGCCTAATCCGCCGGGCGCACCTGTTTTGCACGATGGAAAGACCCCGACATCGAAAGCCCGGAGGCAGGGCAAGGGAGGACTGGCGCCGGAACCGGCGGACAAGGGAAAAGGGCGAGCCATCGGAGCGCGGCGCACGGCGTGGGCGGCCCCGGGCGGGCTGTCGGCCGCCGGGAGACTCTCCCGGCGGCCGCTCCGTTAGTATTCCTGGTCCGTCCACATGGTCGGGACGAAGCGCATGATCCGGTTGCGCCCGGCACGCTTGGCCTCGTAGAGCGCCACGTCGGCGAACTTGATGGCCTTGTACATGCCCGGCCCGTCCTGCGGAAACTCGGCCACGCCCACGCTGATGGTCTTGCGGATGGTGATGCCCCCGGGCAGGCGCAGGGCCGTCTGTTCCACCGTGGCGCGGATTTTCTCGGCCACGGCCTCCGAGGCACCGGGCTCCACGTTCTGGAGCAGGGCCAGGAACTCCTCGCCGCCGTAGCGCACCAGGAGGTCCGTCTTGCGGATGGTCGCCTGGATGATGGCCACAAGCTGCTTGAGCACAGCGTCGCCCGCCTCGTGGCCGTATTCGTCGTTGACCTGCTTGAAGTAGTCGATGTCGCACATGAGCAGGCCGGTGGTGCGGTTCTCGCGGTCGGCCAGGGGCTCGAAGGTGGTGATGAACTCGTCCAGGAATCGCCGGTTGTGGCAGCGCGTGAGCGGATCGTGCAGGGCCTGCTCCTTGGAGAGCATGAGCAGCCGCAGGGACGAAAGCACCGGTGCGGCCTCGTCCAGATACTTGCGCAGGATGGGCAGTTGCTTACGCAGGCCCTCCCAGTCGCGCCGGGGCGCCAGGAAGGTCACCACCCCGCCGACTTTGCCGCCCATGACCATGGGCAGGCAGCAGCGCACGTCCTTGTCCTGGTCGCAGTTGAAGTAGGGGCAGAGCACGGGGTTGTAGAAGGACACCACGTCCTCGGCCGTGCGGCAGGCGCGGCAGGCGTCGGTGTTGCGCAACACCATGTCGCGGCACAGCGGCTGGTCGGGCACATGGTCCAGCACCACGTCCATGGACCCGTCGTCGGCGCGGACCTCGAAGAGCAGCAGCCGGCGCAGCCCGAAATGGTCCGCGAACACGTGCCCGAGCTGCGCGTGGACCTCCTCCTTGTTCAGCACGCCCTGAAGGTCGCGGCTGAAGAAGGTCAGCTTGGCCATTTCCTCCAGGCGGTCGGAAATCTCGTCCAGGGAGGGCATCTGCCCGGTGTGCTCCTGGCTGCGCAGCACATAGGCCATCAGGTGGCCGACCCGGCCCAGGAAGTTGCTCCACAGGCGCATCATGGTGTTGACCACGTTGCGCATCTCCGTCAGCTCGTCGCCCCGGCGCATGGCGTAGACCGGGCAGGCCTTGCAACTGTCGTACTTGTTCAGGAAGATGCACGTGTCGCGCCAGCGCGGCGAAATGGCCTCGGAGCCCGTCTCCAGGTAGCAGACCAGGGACGGATTCTGGTACACCGGGCACTCCTCGTTATGACAATGCATAACGTCGAGGCAGTGCAGGTGGTCGGCCTCGAAGCGCTCGCCGAAATAATTGGAATGCGACGAAATGATGATCTTCTTCAGACGGCTGAAGAAACGCTCGATGCGCGCCACGTTGGCATAGAGCGCGAACCAGAGCACCAGCGCCCCGCCGATGAAGAACCAGGCGAACAGATTGATGCGGTTCCACTTGGCCTGGCCGAGCAGGGCCGCGTTGTAGCTGACCACGACCCCCGCCGTCTGCCGCCCCTGTGAATCGGCAAGCCCCATCAGCGTGGCGTGAACATGGCCCTTGCGGGCCACGGGCCGGGCGCGCAAGGTCTCCGGGCTGGGCAGGTCCTGCCCGCCGCGCCCCAGGGAGGAGGCAACCACCAGCCGTTCCCCCAGGCCCGGGGCGGCGCCGTCCGCCGGGCCCCCGGCCTCGGGCACCAGCACCGCCAGGCCGTATTCCGGCGGCAGCGACGCCCCGGCCAGCGCCTCGCACAGCGACACCGCGGCCATGGCCGTGCCGACCACGCGCGTATCGCGCAAGACCGGCACGACGGCGTAGACCACCGGCCGCCCGTCCTCCACGCGCACGCCCATGGCCGCCGCGTGCCGTTCGCAGGCCTGGGCCGCCGCAGGGTCCACGGTCTGGCCCCCGGCCTCCCGGGGCGCCAGGCGGAACTCCGCCGACTGCGCCCGCAGCCCATGGCGGATCTTGTTTTCATAGGGCACCAGCAGGGCCCGCAGGGCCGCCGCCTCCCCGGCTTCCAGCCCCTCCTGCACCGCCCGGATGTCGGCCAGAGCCAGGGCCTGGGCGTGCAGGGTGTCCTGCATCCGGCGCACCTCGCCCGCCGCCACCTCGCGCAGCAGCGTCAGCCGGTCCGCCGCCGTGGTGGTGATATTTTCTTCCAGGATGATGTATAAATATCCGATAAGAATAAAGTTTCCAAGAAAAAGCAACGCGCCGGTAATGTACAGGAACCGTCCCTTGAGCGACCAGCGGCCCGGATCGAGCAACCGCAATACCCAACGCAGTCCCGACGCACCCCCACGGCGCCGCCTGGCCTTGGGCGCAGCCTTTAATCCATTGATTCCATTCGGCTCTTCCATCTCCCTCCCCCCGGATTCCTTCCCCCCCGTGGGGCCCCGCCCGCCGCAGCGCCCCTCTTTTCCTTATGGCTGGCTATATTACGATTGTGCAAAATATGACAACCCCTTTCGCGCAAAGTCGGTACACGGGCAAAAACCATTGGCACAAGCGCATTTTCCGCCCATGCTCCGGTAGGGAACAGCGCCCCGCCCGGAGCCCGGGCCCCCCGCCCCGGTATGCAGCCGCCACGATTTGCGCTATTGCCGGAACGACCGCGCCCGCACCGCAACCGCCCGAGACGCCATGCCCACACCCGCGCCCGCCTGCCTGCTGACCCTTGCCGCCCGCGACGAGCTGGCCTTCGTCCTGGCCCTGCGCCAGCGCCTGGACGACCTGCGCCTGCCCTGGGCCCTGGCCTGCGGCTGCCTGGACCCCGGCGCCCTGCGCGCCCTGGGCGCCGTGGCCCATCCCGGGCTGCGCGCCCTGGACGCCACGGGCCCCCAGCCCCTGGCCGCCGCCGTGAACGCCCTGGCCGCCACGGCCGCAATGGCGCCGGACGCCCCGCTCCTGCTGCTGGACCCGCGCGTCCTGCTGCCCGACGACCCCCGGCCCCTGCTGGCCGTGCCCTCCGGCGCCCCGGCCCTGCTCTTCGGCAGCGGCGGCGGACCCGTGCGCGCGGCCTTTGCCCCGGGCCCGGCGGGCCGCGAGGCCCTGGACGCCCTGGCCTCGGGCCGGGCCCTCCCCGGCGCGGCCTCGGCCCCGCCGCCCGCCGCCAAACCCTGGCTGGCCCGGCCCGACCAGCCCGTGGACTGCACCGGCGCGCGCCTCGTCATGCAACGCTTCCTCGTGCCCGAAGCCTCGGCCGCCGCGCCGCTGACGCGCAACCTGCTCGCCGGGCGGCTGGCGCCCTTTGCGCGGGCCGTGCTGCGCATGGCCCGCGCCCTGCGCCAGGCCGACCCCGACCATGACCCGGCCCCCATCGCCCCTGAATGGCTCGGGCCGCACCACGCCCTCTTCGCCGCCGACACGCCGCCCGCCGCCCTGCTGGAGCTGCCTCAACTGCCCCTGGCCCTGCCGCCGGGCGACCTGATCCTCTACCTGCCGCCGGACATGCCCGGAGCCGACCTCGCCCTGGCCGCCCACCGTGCCGGGCAGCCTTGGCCCGCGCACCCCGGCGCCCCGGCGCCGGACCTCGCCCCCGCCCGGGCCGCCCTGCGCGCCCGCGACCTGCCCGCCGCCCTGGCCGGATTCGACGCCGCCCTGGCCGCCAACCGCCACCATCGCGAGGCCCTGCTCGGCCTGCTGGAAACCCTGGCCGCCGCGGGCGACGACCCGGCCTGCATCGCCGCCGCCCAGCATCACCTGGACTCCAACCCCGACGACGCCGAAGTGGCCGCCCTGCTCCAAGCCGCGCGCCTGCGCGACCTGGGCCGCGAGGCCGCCGCCAGCCTGCGCGACGACACCGGCCACCGCCCCGGCGACTTTCTGGTCAGCGCCCTGGTTTCCACCTACGCCTCCGAAGCCTTCATGGAGGAATGCCTCACCGACCTGCTGGCCCAAACCATCGCCGAACGTCTGGAAATCATCATCATCGACGCCGCCTCGCCCGAAAACGAGGCGGCCGTGGTCCGCCGTTTCCAGCAGCGTCACCACGGCATCCGCTACCTGCGCACCCCCACGCGCATCGGCATCTACCGCGCCTGGAACCACGCCGCCCTGCTGGCCTCGGGCCGCTACCTCACGCCCTTCAGCACCAACGACCGTCTGGCCCCCGACGCCTACGCCACCCTGGCCGCCGCCCTGGACGCCAGCCCCGAAGCCGACCTCGTTTTCGGCGACACGAAGCTCACCGACACCCCGCACCAGACCTTCGTCGAACACAGCCCCTCGGCCCACTCCGGCGGCGCCTGGCTCTGGCCGCAGTATTCCATCGAATACAACCTGGCCTCCTGCACCGGCGGGCCGCACCCCATGCTGCGCCGTTCGGCCATCCAGGCCCACGGCCTCTTCGACGAGCGCCTGAAGGCCCTGGCCGACCAGGATTTCTTCCTGCGCCTGGGGCGCCTGGGCCGGGTGCGGCACATCCCCGTGGTCACCGGCCTGGCCTGGCTCTCCGAGTCGGCCCTCTCCGACCAGTCGCGCACCCAGGGCGAACTGCGCACCCTGCGCGAACGCTTCCGCGCGGCCTACTGCGCCGAAGGCCTCTCCCTGGCCGTGCTCAACAACCTGCTGGCCGAACTGGACTCCACCATCGCCCTCAAGGGCCGCGACGCCGCCCGCCGACTCTACGCCATCCACCGCCCCCGCCTGCCCGCCAGCCCCCTGGTGCGCGACCTGGACAAGCTGCTCGGGTAGGCGCGGCGGGAAAAGGCAGGACCCCCCCGGTCGTTTTCCCAGGCAAAGCCTCCGGGGCCTTTCCCCATTTCCCTCCGCCAAAACCTCCGGTGCGGGCCGGGCGGCTTCCTGCCGCCCGGCCCGCACCGACGTGTGGGGTCCAGGGGTCGTCGGCCCCTGGCCGGTTCTTCTCGGGAGCGGGGCCCGGGGCCGCTAGTGCGAATGCGCGTGGTCGTGCTGGTGGTGGCGGTGGGCCAGCCAGGTGGCGCGGGCGACCAGGGCCAGCAGGGTGGCGGCGCACAGGGTGGTGAACCAGGTGACTTCGTCGGTTTCGGCGCGGGAGATCCAGGCGGCGATGTCCAGGCCGAGGAAGGCGTAGAGCCGGTTGACGCACCAGCCCAGGAGCAGGGCTCCGGCGGCGATGGCGCCGACGTAGACGGCGGCCACGGTGCGGCCCATTTCGCGGGCGACCACGGCGATGGTGGCGGCGTTGGTGGCGGGTCCGGCCAGCAGGAAGATCAGCGCGGCGCCGGGGGACAGGCCCTTGAGGGCCAGGGACGCGGCGATGGGCGTGGAGGCCGTGGCGCAGACGTAGAGCGGGATGCCTGCGGCGAGCATGAGCAGCATGGCCAGACCCTCGTGGCCGAAGGCGTCGGCCAGGGCGTCCTGGGGCACGAAGGCGGCGATGGCTCCGGCCACGGCGATGCCGCCGACGAGCCACAGGCCGATGTCGGCGAGCATGTCGCCGAAGGCGTGGCCGAAGCCCGCGCGCAGGCGCTGGCCGAGCCCGGCGCTGGCCGCGGGCCGGGGCGCGCAGCAGGCGCCGCCCTTGCAGCCGCAGCCCGCCTGGGCGGCCAGGGGCAGTTCGCGCGTGGCGGCGGGGGCGGCCTGGGCCTTGGGCTCGGGCAGCAGGTCCACGGCCAGCCCGGCCAGGGTGGCGGTGATGAAGGCGGCCACGGGGCGGATCACGGTCATCACCGGGTCGAGCAGGGCCCAGGTCACGGCCACGGAGTCCACGCCGGTTTCGGGAGTGGAGACGAGGAAGGCGGTGGTGGCGCCGCGTCCGGCACCCTGGCGGCGCAGCCCCAGGGCGGCGGGCACCACCCCGCAGGAGCACAGCGGCAGGGGCACGCCGACGAGCGAGGCGCGCAGCACCGGGCCGATGCCCTGGCCGCCCAGGTGGCGGGCGATGAAGGCGTCGGGAACAAAGGCCTTGAGCAGCGCCGCCACGGCGAAGCCCAGGAGCACCCACGGCGCGGCTTCGTTGAGCAGCGTCCAGGTCTGGTCGAGAAAGAGCAGTACGGTGTCGGTCATGGTGTCCTCTGGGTCATTCACAGGCGTGGCACAGGCCTTCCTGGAGCAGGTGGCGCACGTGTTCGTCGTCCAGGCAGTAGAAGGCCATCTTGCCTTCGCGGCGGTAGCGCACCAGCCGCCCGGCGCGCAGCAGGCGCAACTGGTGCGACACCGCCGAGGCGCTCATGCCGGTCAGCGCCGCCAGGTCGCAGACGCACAGTTCCTCCAGCGACAGGGCGTAGAGGATGCGCGCCCGGGTGGGGTCCGCCAGAGCCTTGAAGATGTCCGCCAGACGGATGATGGTTTCCTCGGCGGGCATCTTGGCGCCCACGCGTTCCACGGCCTCCGGGTGCAGCCCCTGCACTTCGCATTCGTCGTGTGCCATTGCCTCCCCCTCGTGTGTCCGGTTGAAAGTTAAACACTTGAGCATTTGCTCATGTGAGATACGTATCCTCCGGCGCCTTGTCAATGGGAAAAGAGCGGAGCGGCAGCGGCGGCGGCGGCGCGGCATGAGAGGTCGGCGGTTGCGGCGGGTATTGGCCGGGGTGCGGCGGTCGGGTGGCCTGGCGGAGGATTGGTTGGCGAGGGGGCTGCGGGGCGGGCTGGGAGGATGCCGCCGGGGGAGGGGATGCGCCGGGGGAACTGGGCCGGGGCCGACCGGGGAACCGGGCAGGGTGCGGCGTGCGGAAGCGGGATGCGGCCGATGCCGGAATTTCCTGCGGCGGCGCGGGACGGCGGGGGGGGCGCATGGGGCGGGGCGCGGCGGCCCGGGCCCCGCGCTCACGCGGGGGCGGCGGAGCGGCCCCGGGCCGGCCCTTCAGGCGCGGCGCGCGCGGGCGGCGCCCCAAAGCGAAAGCCCCCGGCCGATCCGGGGGCTCTCAGGATGAGGATGTGAAGCGATGAGGCAGTGAACATCTGGAGGCTTTTGCCGGGCGGATTCCAGCGGCCCGGCTGGCGAGGCGTCCGCCGGAGCGGTGGGCAACCCGCTCCGGTGGTCGGTTGGCGATGGCAACCGTGCCTCTGTTGGGAATGATTGTCATTCTCTATCATTCTGTCAAGGGAAACCCGCAAAAAAAGAGATACCCTGCCGGGAGGGTGGTCGCCGTTGTGCCGGGACCGTCGGCCCGGGCGGCACGAGGGTGAAAGGGGGGGCGAATGCCGCTTCGCGGAAACGGGCGCAAGGTGCGTGTCCGGTCGGGTTTTGCCCGGGTTTCCCGGTGCCGGTGTGCCCCGGCGGGCGGGAGCGCCTCCGGGGGCGCCGGTTTCGGGCCTTCGCGCCCGGCTTGGCGGGTTTCCCGGGGCGGGGCTGTGCCCGGCCTCGTGGGCCCCGGCGGCCCCCCAAGGCCCGGACGGACCGCGGGAGACGCCGGGGTGCCCCGGCGCGTTTCAGAAAGGTGCCAATCCTTCAATACCGTGCATAGGTTTGCTCTATCCATGGCCTTGGGGTAGGTTTTCGGAATTCGACAACCCCCAACCCTGGCGAGGAGGGCTGCGGCATGAGCGACCACAAGCGGATGTGGGAAAAGCTGAACCTGGACATCGAGGCCCACGACGGGCTGCTGGAAGTGCTGGGCAAGTTTTACGGCGACATCTACATGTCCCAGGACAACCGGCTCAAAGGCATGGAATACATGGACTTCGTGCTTTCCGAAGTGCATGGGTTGCGCATCAAGGAATTGCAGGACGCCAAGGCGGCCGGGCGCAAGGTGGTCGGTACGTTCTGCGTGTTCGTGCCCGAGGAACTGACCCTGGCGGCGGGCGCGGTGCAGGTCGGGCTGTGCGCCGGGGCCGAGGTGGGCAGCGCCCGGGCCGAGGAACTGGTGCCGCGCGGCACCTGCGCGCTCATCAAGTCGTTCATCGGCTTCAAGCTTTCGCGGCTGTGCCCGTATATCGAATCCTGCGACATGATCGTCGGCGAGACGACCTGCGACGGCAAGAAGAAGGCCTACGAGGCCTTCGCGGCCCACGCGCCCATGTACGTGATGGAGGTGCCGCAGACCAAGAGCGCGGCGGCCCGGGCCCTGTGGCGTGCGGAGATCGTGCGCTTCAAGGAGCGCCTGGAGGAACTGACGGGCAAGGCCATCACCGTGGAATCCCTGAAGGCCGCGATGCGGACGGTCAACGCCCGGCGCCGGGTGCTCCAGCGGCTGAACGCCCTGCGCGCGGCGGACCCCGCGCCCATCTCCGGGCGCGACGCATTGCTCATCAACCAGATCAGCTTCTACGACGACCCCGAGCGCTTCACGGCCAAGATCGGCGAGCTGTGCGACGAGCTGGAGGCCCGGGTGGCCAAGGGCCAGGGCGTGGCCCCGGCGGGCACGCCGCGGCTTTTGCTCTCGGGCTGCCCCATGGCCGTGCCCAACTGGAAGCTGCCCTACGTGATCGAAGGCTCCGGGGCGGTCATCGTCGGTGAGGAATCGTGCATCGGCACGCGCAACACCCGCGACCTGGTGGACGAAACGCCCGAGACCATGGACGGCCTGCTGGACGCCCTGGCCGAGCGCTACATGAAGATCGACTGCGCCTGCTTCACGCCCAACGACGAGCGCATGGACAACGTGGCCGCCCTGGCCGCCACGCAGAAGGCCGACGGCGTGGTGCACTACGCGCTCATGTTCTGCCAGCCCTATGCCCACGAGGCCATGAAGCTGGGCCGGACCCTGGCCGACAAGGGCGTGCCCCTGCTGACCCTGGAGACGGACTACTCCATGGAGGACGTGGAGCAACTCAAGACGCGCGTCGAGGCCTTCGTGGAAATGGTGTCCTGACCATGATCGCCGGGCTGGACGTCGGTTCGCGCTCGGTGGAGCTGGTGGTGGTGGACGCGGCGGGGCGGGTGGTCCTGGCCCGCCGCGTGCCCACCACGTTCCATCCCCTGCGCCAGGTGGCGGCCGTGCTGGACGGCACGGCGCCCGAGGCCATCGTGGCCACGGGCTACGGCCGCGACCTGGTCGCCGGGGCCGGGCTGGGCGCGCCGGTTTCGACGCTGACGGAAATCAAGGCCCACGCCGCCGGGGCGCACCGGCTTTTCCCCGAGGCGCGTACCGTGGTGGATGTCGGCGGGCAGGACACCAAGGCCATTCGCCTGGGCCCGGAAGGGCGGGTGCTGCGCTTCGAGATGAACGACCGCTGCGCGGCGGGCACGGGCAAGTTCCTGGAGCATCTGGCCGGGGTGTTCCAGATTCCCGTGGAGGAGTTCGGCGCCTATGCCCTGGGCGGCGCGCGCGCCGTGCCCATCGGCAGCATGTGCACCGTGTTCGCCGAGACCGAGGCCGTGTCGCTCATGGCCGGGGGCGCTCCGCCCGAGGACATCGCCCTGGGCCTGCACGCGGCCATTGCCGCGCGCACGGCGGGCATGCTGCGCCGGGTGGGGCTGGAGCCGCCGGTGGTCTTCACCGGGGGCGTGGCGCGCAACCCGTGCATGGTGCGCCTGCTGGCCCGCGAGCTGGGGCTCGAGCCCCTGGTGCCCGACGAGCCGGATCACTGCGGCGCCCTGGGCGCGGCCCTGGAAGGGCTGGCCCGGGCGGCTACGGGACAAGCGGCAGGCGGATGACGAAGCTCGCACCCTGGCCCGGAACGGAACGGACCTCGAAGCCGCCGCCGTGGTTGCGGGTGATGATGAAATAGGACACGGACAGGCCCAGGCCCGTGCCCTGGCCGGGGGCCTTGGTGGTGAAGAAGGGCTCGAAGATGCGTTTTTCGGCCTGGGGGGAGAATCCGGGGCCGTTGTCCTCCACCTCGATGACCATCTGCCCGGCCTCGGCCCGGGCGGCGATGCGGATGGCGGGGTCGGGTCGGCGCGGCTCCATGGCCGACAGGGCGTGGGCCGCGTTGCGCACGAGGTTCAGCAGCACCTGCTCGATCTGCACCCGCGAGCAGGGCAGGGGCGGCAGGTCCGGCGGCAGGTCGCGCACCAGCCGGATGTTGCGGAAGTCGTGCTTGCTTTTCAGATCGTAGTCGTTTTCGGCCAGGGTCAGGGTTTCCTCGACGATTTCGCGCAGGTCGCAGGGCGTGCGGCTGGTGCCCTCCTGGCGGCTGAAGGAAAGCATGGAGGCGATGATCCGCGCCGCCCGGGAGCCCGAGGCCACGACGCCTTCGAGCATGCGCTCGATGCCCCGGGCCTTCAGATAGCATTGCAGCGCTTCCAGGGACAGGCCGCAGGCCCGCGCGGCGTCCTCGTTGGCGGGCATGCCCGGGGCCAGCCTGCGGGAGATGTTCTGGGCGCTTTGCAGGATGCCCGCCAGGGGGTTGTTGATCTCGTGGGCCATGCCCGCCGCCAGCCCGCCCAGGGAGAGCATCTTCTCCGACTGCATCATCAGCAGCACCGCCCGCCTGCGCTCGGTCACGTCGGTGAACAGCGTGGCGAACTGGCCGGGAGCCGGGCAGTAGGCGACCACCTCGAAGTGGCGGTCCAGCGCGCCCGCGAACTGCTCGAAGCTTGCGGGTTCGCCCGTGAGGGCCACGCGCCCGTAGCGTTCGATCCAGACGGGTTCGGTTTCGGGCAGGATCTCCAGCACCGTGCGGCCCAGGATTTCGTCGGCCGCAAGGCCCGTCAGGCGCTCGAAGGCCGGGTTCACGGCCAGGAAGCGGTAGTCCCGGGGGCGGCCCTGGTCGTCGAGGAGAATCTGATGCAGGGCGAATCCGGTCTGCATGCTTTCGAACAGGTCCTGGTAGCTCTTGCGGCTGGCGCGCAGTTCGGCCTCCGCGCGCTGACGCTCGGCGACCTCGCGGGCCAGGCGGCGGTTCCACAGCAGCACGCCCGCCACGCACAGCGCAGCCGCCCCGGCCAGGCCCATGGCCCAGCGCAGGGCCCGGCGCAGGCCCGCGTTATTGTCGGCGGCCAGGGAAATCCAGCGCAGGCTGATGGCGTCGCGCTCCTCCTGGCCGATGCTGTCCAGGGCCTTCTGCACGGCGCTGGCCAGCAGGGGCCAGTCGCTGCGCACGCCCATGGCCAGTTCCTGGCGGTCCCAGTCCGTGGGCGCGGCCACGCGCAGGTTCGTCAGTTCGTGTCGGCGCATGAGGTAGCTGGCCACGGCCAGGTTGGCCGCGCAGGCGTCGGCCCGGCCCGAGGCGACCAGTTGCAGGGATTCCAGGGTCGAGGCCACGGGCTGCACGTTCAGGGCCGCGCCCCGCAGGGCCGCGCGGAAGTTCTCGCTGCTGGCCATGTTGCGCACCACGGCCACGGTGCGCCCGCGCAGGTCGCCCTGCCCGGTGAGGATGGGCGCGTCGTCGCGGGTGATGATGACCACGGGGTGGGTCAGGTAGGGCGAAGTGAACAGCAGGTAGCCGCTGCGCTCGGGGCTGACGGCCACGCAGGGCAGGAGGTCGATCTCGCGGCTGCGGGCCAGTTCCAGGGCCCGGGGCAGGTCCGCGTCCAGCACGGGCTCCAGGCGCACGCCCAGGCGCTGCTCCAGGAGGGCCGCATAGTCCGAGGCCATGCCCTTGAAGGTCGGCACGCCGCCGTCGCGCTCCACGTACTGGAACGGCGGCAGCTCCCGGCCCACGCCCATGCGCAGCACGGGATGCTCCGCCAGCCAGCGGCGTTCCTCGGCGCTCAGTTCCAGGGGGGCGCCGGGTGCCACGGCGGGCCCGGCGCCCACGGGCGGGCCCGGCCACGCCAGGGCCAGGAGGAAAAGGAGCAGCAGGCGGGCGGAGAGTGACATGGGCGTCCGGGGTCGAAGGAATGCGCCGGGGCCCGGGGGTCGGGTCCGTGGCCACCCTACCCCATATCGGCGGCCCGCGTCGAGGGGCGGGCGCATATTGGCCCGACGCTCCGCCGTCCTTTGTCCGCGCGGCAATTCGCCTAGAGCAGCCCGGCCAGGCCCAGGCGCATGTCGCCTTCGGCCAGGTTGACCATGAACATCCCGTCGAACCCGGACTGCTCCGAGTTCTGGAGGTAGGCGTCCAGGCCCTTGCGCATGGACATGTAGCGGCTGTTGGTCTGCACCTTGCTGATCAGCCCGGCCTGCTCGGTGATCTTGGCGAAGGCCTCCTTGAGCTGCTCGTCGTTGTTGATGGCGGCCTCGATGGCTTCCTTGTCGGGGTGCGAGCCGTTCACGCGCACGTCGCCGTTTGCGTCGGTCTTCAGGGTGAAGGCCTCGGTGACGTTGACGTCGGCCTCCTGAAGCTTCTGCTCCAGCGACTCCATGAACCCGGTCTTGAGCAGCTCCAGGTCGGCGCTCATGGTATCCACGATGTTCAGGTTCGGATAGTCGCGGGTGAGCTGCGAGAGCTTGACTCCCAGGTCCGTCAGGGTGATGTCGTCCAGGGTGTCGGGCTTGCCGTCGCCGTCGCGGTCCACCCGTTGGCCTTGCTTGGAATCGGGATCGATGCCGTCTTCTTCCTGGGCGCGGAAGCTGACGGTGCCCAAGACGCCGTTGTGCGAAACGCCGTAAATGCTCATGGGTCCTCCTGATGGCCGATGGGCAAAAACTTCCGGCAAGGGCGCCGGACGGCAGGGGGAGAAGCAAGGACCATGCCCGGACGGGCCGGGGAGGGAGGGGGGCCGCGCCGAAGGAGGGAAAGGGCGGAGGGGAAGTCCGGTGGGCCGGGCGGCGGCCGCTTAGGCGTGCAGCCAGCAGCGCACGCCGCGCCCGGGGGCCGGGGCCAGCATGGGCGGGGCCTCCTCGCGGCAGCGCGCCATGACCCGCGCACAGCGCGGGTGGAAGCGGCAGCCCCGGGGCAGGTCCGTCAGCGCCGGAACCACGCCGGGGATGGGCTCCAACTCGCGCCCGCGCCGCCCGGGCCCGGGCAGCGAGCGCAGCAGCCCCAGGGTGTACGGGTGCAGCGGCTCGCGGAACAGTTCGGGCACCGGGGCATCCTCCACCACCTGCCCGGCATACATCACCGCCACCCGCGAGCAGGTCTGGGCCACGATGCCCAGGTCGTGAGTGATGAGCAGCACGGCCGCGTTCCTGCGTCGGCCCAGGTCCATCATCAGGTCCAGAATCTGGGCCTGGATGGTCACGTCCAGGGCCGTGGTCGGCTCGTCGGCCAACACCAGTTCGGGGTCGCAGGCCAGGGCCATGGCGATGACCACCCGCTGGCGCATGCCGCCGCTCAACTCGTGGGGGTAGGCCAGGGCGCGTTCCGCCGGGCCGGGGATGCCCACCAGCCGCAGCATCTCCACGGCCGCCTCGCGGGCCTCGCGGGCGCCCAGGCCCCGGTGCAGGCGCACGGCCTCGGCGATCTGTTCGCCGACCTGGAATACCGGGTTCAGCGAGGTCATGGGCTCCTGGAAGATCATGGAGATGCGGTTGCCGCGAATGGCGCGCATGCCCGCTTCGGGCAGGGCCAACAGGTCCGTGCCGTCGAAGAGCACCCGGCCCCCGGTGATGCGCCCGGCGGGCGCGGGCACCAGCCGCAGCACGGACAGGGCCAGCATGGTTTTGCCGCAGCCCGATTCGCCGACCACGGCCACGGTCTGCCCCTTGCCGACGCCCAGGGACACGCCGTCCACCGCGCGGGCCGGGCCACGGTCCGTGAAAAAGGTGGTCTCCAGGTCGTGGATGGAAAGCAGGTCCATGGTTGCCTCGCTGGGGGGAAGCGGTCATACTCGGGCCGGGCCGTGGGCATTGTGGACGGCGGGGCGCGCCGTTGTCAACGCCGCAGGCCGCCCGCGCGGCCCGGCAACCCAAGACGACAAACATCGAGGAAGCAGTGCCGCAACATACTGTCGCCGTGGTCGGCGGCGGGCTGGCCGGGTGCGAGTGCGCCTGGCAACTGGCCCGCCGGGGCGTGGCCGTCACCATTTTCGAGATGCGCCCCGGGCGCAACACCCCCGCGCACACCGGCGCCGGGCTGGCCGAACTGGTCTGTTCCAACTCCCTGCGTTCCGACCTGCCCGACACCGCCGTGGGCTGCCTCAAGGCCGAAATGCGCCGGGCGGGCAGCCTGATCATGGCCGCCGCCGAGGCCACCCGCGTGCCCGCGGGCAAGGCCCTGGCCGTGGACCGGGCCCTGTTCTCCGACCACGTGACCCGCGCCATGCAGGACCATCCGGCCATCACCATTCTCCGCCAGGAGATCACCGCCCTGGACGACCCGGCCCTGGCGGGCTTCGACGCCGTGGTCCTGGCCGCCGGGCCCCTGGCCTCCGACGCCCTGGCCGCCGACCTCGCCCGCGCCATGGGCACGGCCGACGGCGCGGGCCTGTATTTCTACGACGCCATCGCGCCCATCATCGAGGCCGACTCCGTGGACATGGACAAGGCCTACTGGGGCTCGCGCTACCGCCCCGAAGACGACGACTACCTCAACTGCCCCATGGACGAAGCCCAGTATCGCGCCTTCCTGGACGCGCTGCTGGCCGCCGAGAAGGTCCGGCCCCGCGAGTTCGAGCGCGAAATGCACTTCGAGGGCTGCCTGCCCATCGAGGTCATGGCCGAGCGCGGCGACAAGACCCTGCTCTTCGGGCCCCTCAAGCCCGTGGGGCTGGCCGACCCGCGCACCGGCGCCCAGGCCCACGCCGTGGTGCAACTGCGCGCCGAAAACCGGGCCCGGACCCGCTTCAACATGGTCGGCTTCCAGACCAAGCTGACCTACCCCGAGCAGCGCCGCGTGTTCCGCATGATCCCCGGCCTGGAGCACGCCGAGTTCGAGCGCCTGGGCAGCATCCACCGCAACACCTACGTCAACGCGCCCCAGGCCCTGAGCGAGACCCTGGAACTGCGCAACCGCCCCGGGGTCTACCTCGCCGGGCAGATCACCGGGGTGGAGGGCTATGTGGAGTCCGCCGCCTGCGGGCTGTGGTTGGGCCTGAGCCTGGGCGCGCGCCTGCGCGGGCGCGTGGTGCCGCCCGCGCCGGTGGAGAGCGCCTTGGGCGCCCTGCTCGGGCACCTGCGCACCCCGGCCAAAAACTTCCAGCCCTCCAACGTCCAGTTCGGCCTGATGCCCGAGCTGGGCGTGCGCGCGGGCAAGCGCAAACGCATGGAACTCTACGCCGCCCGCGCCGAAAAGGCCTTTGCCGACTATCTCGACACCCACTTCCCCGAGGAGGCCGCGCCATGACCGCTTCCCCCACCCCCGCCACTCCCGGCCACTGGCTCGTGAAAACCGAGCCCGGCTGCTTTTCCATCGACGACCTGGCCGCCGCCCCGGGGCGGACCACTTCGTGGGACGGGGTGCGCAACTTCCAGGCCCGCAACTTCATGCGCGACGCCATGCAGCCCGGCGACCCCGTGCTGTTCTACCACAGCATCACCAGCCCCGGCATCGTCGGGCTGGCCGAGGTCGCCAGCACGGCCTACCCCGACCACACTGCCCTGAACCCCGACGACAAGCACTTCGACCCCCGCCATTCCCAAGAGCGGCCCCTGTGGTATATGGTGGACATCCGGCTGGTGGAGAAATTCGCCGCGCCGCTGCCCCTGGCGCTTTTGCGCGGCGTGCCCGCCCTGGCCGGGATGGAGCTGTTGCGCAAGGGCAGCCGCCTGTCGGTGCAGCCCGTGCGCCCCGAGGAGTTCCAGGCCGTCATGGCCCTGACCCGCGACCGCTGACAGGTGACAGGCCGCCCCGGCCTCCAAACCACCGGAGGACACCATGGAAGAGCGCATCATCCGCCTGGAAGAAACCGTCGCCCTCCAGGAACGAACCATCGAAGAACTCTCCGACGTGCTCGCCGCCCAGCAAAAGCAGATCGACGCCATGGAACGCCTGCTCCAGGCCGTCGCCACCCGCCTGCAAGCCGCCTTCACCGTCGGCGCCACCACCGCCGCCCCGCCCGACGAGGCGCCGCCGCACTACTAGGGCTGGCGGCGCAAGCGCGGGGAGTGGTCGGGCTGGCGTGTTGCGGCCTGCGGCCGCCGGGGAAGGGGAGGGCGACCCCCCTTTCCCCAAGCGCCGAAAGCGGGGCCGCCCTCCCCTTCCCCGGACCCCATCCCCTCCCACCACCGGAAAGGCGCTCTCGGGGGAAAAGGCGCGCACGGTCTTTGTTAGGGACCGAAAAACAATCGGGCCGGATTCCCTTGGGGGAACCCGGCCCGGTCGGCTTGATCTATTGCCCCTGCTGCCTTGCCATGAATTCGGCGTATCCAGAAAGCTGGTCAAGGATGCCCTCCTCCAAGAGCAGGGCATGGAGTTTTTCTTTGTATGCGCCAAATTTATTATATTTAAATCGCTTTTCAGGAAAAGGAAACATACATATTTTGTCGCCAAATATCCATATGATCAAGAATGTCTTGCGTTGATCATTGGCGATGATTTCTATGCCAAGCTGATTTGGCATTTTGATATGCGATTTCCCGTAGTGCTTGCTCCCACTTGAATCATGAATCAGATTTATGAATTCTGTAATAGTCTTTTTATCAATTATCCGCTTCAGTAAGCGCATACTTTCCCTGTTCATTTCGCATGGAAGATCAATTTCTGAAGGAAGCTCGTAGAAGGTGATTTCTTGGAGTAATTCTGATGAAACAATTGGATTGCCGTCGAATATGGCACCGCTGAATGCATCGTCATATTCCTCGTAGGGGTTACAAAACAAGGCAATGATCTCTGGCTTGATCATGGCGTAAACGAAAACGAGTAGGAAAGGGATAAAGATGTATCTTTTTCGCAATGTTACCATGATCCTTGCCCCACGATGCTTTTTTTGCCTTTTATTCTGATGACAAAATTTTTCCCATCGAACATGCCTCCAAATCGTGTGGATGCCTCAGCGAGTCCATTCCGTTCTCCTTCTCTCATCTTGTTGAAATCATATTTGTCCGGCCCCGATTCCAACTCGCCGTCCAGGTGCCAGCCGTTTTTGCCCACGGTAAGTTTACCTTCCAGCTTCAGAGTGATGTGGCCGAGGGCGGCGTGTTGGGCGCCTTTGGTGCTGTAGGTCTTGCTCAAGGAGATGGTGGCGGTTCCGCCGCCAGCCGCGCGTAGGGCGTCCACCTGCTGCTGGAAGCCGGGGAATTGTTCCGGAGTGACGCCGGAGGTGTCCACATCGTTGAAATCCATTTCCAATTCTTCCTCGCTGCCCCCCAAGTAATGCAGAAAAAGCTTGCCCGCGTCCAGGATGCCGCCGTTCAGGATGGGCAGGTCTTTGCTTGGCGCGGCATGGGGAATGGGCGCGGTGGTGGTGGCGTTTTGTGAGGGCTGCGGGGTATTCTGGTGTGTGGTGGTTTCGCTGCTGGCGAGAGCGGGGGCGGAGGTTGCAGATTTCCGCGTGGCGGAGTCGCCAGCCGAGGGACGCGGGGCGAGGCTGTTTTGCGCGGCGCGGGCGGAGGTGCGCAGGAGGTTGGGCAGCTCAAGGAGAAGCGGCCCGCCCGGGTTGGGGACGGCAGAGAGGAGCGGGTCGTTGGCCTGCTTCCCGGGCAGGGTGCCCGGGAGAGGGCCTGCGGCCTGCGGGGCGTTCTGCCCGAACGGGGCGGGGGTCGGCTCGGCATGTTCGGACCACGGGCCGTCGAATTCCTCGCGCCAGTAGTCCGCGCTGTTCATGGGGGCGGTGTTTGCGTTACGCCGGGCCTCTTTGGCCGTATCGGCCCCGAAAACCACGGTGCGGAAGAACTCCTCAAGGGGCATGGGCTGTTTGCGGGCGTTGCGGGCCGTCTGGCTTTGGGCGGACTGGGGCACGGGTTTTCCTCCTGCTTCCTGGTGCTGTCGCTTTTGGGACGACATTTTGCGTACCCTGCACCTAGGCTAAAAACGCCTACTTGTTAAGATGGCAATCTATAAAATTCATAAACTTTATAATCGTAACAAGAATTATCCGGCCAGGCCCCCGCAACCCAGCCGCGCCTGCCCGGCCATTCCAGCCAGGCAGCCCGGTTTCCTGCCCGTCCTTTGCCCTTTGCCCTGGCCCCCGCCCCGGGTCCGCGCGGCGAGACTTCGCCGTGCGGAGCCGGGGCGGCGTGCGGGGTGCAGGGGCCGTTGGCCCCTGCCGGGGGTCCAGGGGGCGGCGCCCCCTGGCGGGGTCCGGGGCAGCGCCCCGGCAACGCGCGGCGCGCTAGGGCATGGCGAAGCCGAACGCGCGGGCGGCGGCCTGGGCTTCGGGAGAGATGGGGGTCAGCGTCCAGAGGCGGTTTTGGGTGGGCCACCAGTCGGGTTGGGCGTTTAGGGCCTGGGCGCGGGTGGCGAGGCGGGTCAGGGCGGCCCAGTCGGGCGCGGGCGCGGCGAGCAGGGCCAGGGCGGCGAGGTTGAGGGTTTGGGAAAGCTCCTGGCGGGCTGCGGGGGGCCAGGGGTTGGCGGTGAGCAGGGCGTGCAGGGCCTCGTCTTCGGGGGTGTCGGTGCCGTTGGCGATCCAGTGGTGGGCCAGGGCGGGCAGCAGGTGTTGCCAGTGGTCGGTCTGGTTCTGGGTGGTTTGGGCCTCGGCCAGGGGCAGGGTCAGGGCGCGGGCGGTGGCGGCGCGGGCGGCCAAGGTGGCGCGCTGTGTGGCTGCCGAGGCGGCGGCGAAGGCCAGGGTGATGTCCTGGCGCTTGTTCCAGGGCAGGTCGGCGGCGGCGAGCCAGGGGCCGTTGTCCAGGCGCAGGCGGCTGGCCCAGGGGGCTGTGGCGGTGGGCGGCTCCCAGAGCAGGGCGTATGCGACGGCGGCTTCGCCGTGGGTGTGGACGATGCGCGCGGTGCCTGCGAGAGCGCCGGGTTGGGCGACGGGTGCGGTGTTCCAGTGGACGGTGACGCGCACGTCGGGCCAGGGCTGGTCCACGGGGGTGCTGCCGGGGGGCAGGTCGGGGTTTTGGGCCCAGGCCAGGAGCAGGGCGTGCAGGGCGAGGCTGGCGGGGGTGCCGTGGCGCGGGCGGGCCTCCTGGCGCAGGATGGCGTCGCCCGTGCGGCCCAGGGGCTGGCGCGGGGTGGGGTTGGAGCGGGCTTGGGCCAGGGCTTGTTCCAGGGCGGCTTCCAGGGCCTGGGCGCCGCCGGGGACGCCCGTGCGTCCGGCCAGTTCGCAGGCGCGCAGGGCGTTGGTCAGGGCGTTGACGGGTTCGATGCGGTCCAGGTCGTCGAAGAACCAGGCGCAGCTTGCGAAGGAGGCCAGGGCGTGGCGCTGCATGGCCAGGAGATCCCATGCCTGCTGGCGGGCGGCGGGCTCCAGGCCGGGGGCGAGATGGGTGGCGGCGAAGGCGTCGCGCCCGGCGGGCTCGGCGATGACGCGGCCGTAGTCGCGCAAGGCGGTGGCGGGGTCACGCAGCAGGGCCGGGGCGGCCTGGGCGTAGTGGGCGTCCAGGCGGGTTTTGAGGGCGGCGAGGGCCTCGCGCAGGGGGCCGCGCCATGCCTGGGTCCAGCCGGGGTGCTCGCCGCTGTTGCAGCCGCAGTCGGCGCGCCAGCGCTCCACGCCGTGGACGCAGCTCCAGGACGAGGGCTCGTGCAACTGCACGAGGCGCACGGGCGGGTGGGCGGCGAGATGGGCGGCGAAGTTGGTCAGGCGCACGGTGGGGTCGGCCTGGGCTTGGTCCAGGCACCAGGCCAGGGCCATTTCGCCGAAGGTGAAGTGGTGGCCGTAGGTTTCGCCATCGGTGGCGAGGCAGACGAGGCCCGGGGCGGCGGCGGCGCGCAGGCGGTTCCAGAAGGCGCCGCCGTCGGTGAGCAGGCGCTCGAAGGCCACGGCCTGGGACAGGGCGCCGTGGTAGAAGAAAATGGCGATGGAGCGGCCCGAGGGCAGCTCGGCGCGGTAGGGTGTCGTGATGTCCAGGGTGGCTTCGGTGACGGGCTGCCAGGGGCCGCCGGGGTCGGCCACGGCGGCGGCCTGACGCGGGGCCAGGACGGTGTAGGCGATGCCCGCCTCGGCCAGGGCTTCGAGGCTGGCGGTGTCCGCCGCGGCCTCAGGCAGCCAGAGGCCGTCGGGGCTGCGGCCGTAGCGGGCCTCGAAGTCCTGCACGGCCCAGGCGGTTTCGACGCGCTTGTCCTCTGCACTGGCCAGGGGCATGATGGTGTGGTGGCGGATCTGGGCCATGGCGTTGCCGAAGCCCAGGCGCGCGCGCGAGGCGCGGTCGGCTTCGAGGATCAGTTCATAGGTGTCGGGTGCCTGACGGGCCATCCAGGCCAGCAGGGTGGGGCCGAAGTTGAAGCTGATGAACTCGTAGGCGTTGACCAGAGCGCGGATGCGGCCCTGGGCGTCGAGCAGGCGGGCGCGGGAAAGCGGGGCGTAGCTCTCGCGGGTGATGCGCTGGTTCCAGTCGCGCCGGGGGGCGGCGCTGCCCTCGGGCAGCACGACGCCGAGCCAGGGGTCTTCGCGCGGGGGCTGGTAGAAGTGGCCGTGGATGCAGAGGTGGCGGTCGGTCATGGCGGCTCCTGCGGGTTGCGCTGTGGAGGGTGCCGGGCCGGGGGGCTGGACGGCTGTGTCCGTTGTTGCCCGCCTGGGCGCGCAAGTCAACCGGGGCGGACGCCGGGCGGGTGGAGAGGCGTGGCGAAGCGTGAGGTTCTTGACGGGTGGGGACGGGTGCCGTAGGGAAGCGAAAACCAGACGCTGCCCGGCGCAGGAGGGATGATGAACGACGAACGTGCCGAACTTGAGGAATTGTCCCGCGAGGAATTGTTGGAGGTCTTCGAGGGCGCGCTGTTCGAGCTGGTGACCGAGGGCCGGGAGTATTCGGAAATGCTGGAAATGACCCTGGCCCTGGGGCTTAAGCATTTCGTCACCGCCAAACTGGCCGACCGCCCCCGCGAAGAACTGATCGAGCTGTTCATGGACAGCGAGCGGGCCGTGCTGGAGCTGGTGGATTTCGCCGCCGAGCAGGGCTTGCTGGAGGGAGAATAGGCGGAGGAGCTCCACGTGAGGAAAACGGCGGCCTTTCAGGAGGACGCCGTTTTTTGTTTGGTTCGGATGGAGGCGGTGAACAGTGGCCCGCCGCAAGGGCAAATTCGATTCAGGCCGAAACCTCGGCTCTTTCGCTGCGGCTCCGGGGCGCTCCCCCGCCCGATTCAAAGCCCTCCCGGCCATCAGGAACACGGTCGCTTCCATATGTGTCCGTCCATTTTCAATGTCTGCGTAATCATCGTGATCCCGACGGGTTGTCGTTATTTTTCTTACGTATTCCTTCTTGGATTTTTTTGTTGCATCCTTATGTGCGTTTCCCGTTGCCATGGAGTCTGCTGATCGGAGTGTTTCGTTCTTGGTGGCCGGGATTTTTTGCGGCTTGTACGGCCAGGAGGGGCGTTCCAGCGCTATCCAGGGCGTTTTATCCCTTGGCAATCCAGGAGATTCGGGATATTTTTCGTGCCGCTCAAATCCCACATCAGATACTGTAAAAGCATGAGACTTCTGATTGATGCATCTCTCTTGGCGTCCGCAGTGTTGTTAGAGCGAAGCGATATGGAGTTTGTCTTATGAAGGTTGCGTATTCATGTGTTGTTGATGATGCGCCCCTCTATCAATGGCAGGGGTTTATATTTATACGCACTCTTCTGGATTGTGCCGGTGTGAATCCAGAGGACATATTTATTCATGTAGTTGGCGAAAATTTTAAGATAGATGAATATGCAAAATCAAATGGAATTAATGTTGTACGGGTAAAACCATTTGGTGATGAAAAGTATTGTAACAAGTTAGCCCAGTTTGATACAAGTGAATTTAAAGAATATGATTATGTTTTTCTCTGTGATGCAGATATCGCATTCGCAGATAGCATCGATGCCTTGGCTGGCAAGCATGAAAATGAAATCATTGGGAAGACGGTTGACGCGGGTCATCCAAGCGTTGACATCCTGGAGTGGATTTTTGAGCAGTATGGCATTCAAAAACCAGTCCAGGTGCAAACGTATAAGGGAGCGACGTTCCAATCCAATTGTAATGGAGGTCTGATCGGCATCCCCAAGGCCCTTTTTGCTGCTCTCGGCAGAGAATGGCGGAAAATGGCCTTGGACTTGCTTGCGAACAAAGAAATCCAAGAGCGGCTCGGCGCATACGCAATGCATGTCGATCAAATATCTTTTTGTTTAATCCTTGAAATGTTGAGCCTTCCTTTTTCGCCAGTTGGTGTCAAATTCAATACCCCTATTCACCGCGAATTGTTTCTTCCTAAGATTCTTGATGAGTTGGGGGAAGACGAACCGGCCGTCCTCCACTATCATTCTTCACTCGATCATCTTGGGCAATTGAAGCCCACTGGAGTCGTTCCAGTTGACAATGCAATTGGAAAAGTGAACGCGGTGATTCGTCAGAGCTATACCAACGCATTGTTCTGGGATTTTCGCTACCGTATGTATCCCGATCTTGGGTCGGGCGTCGGTTCGCGGGGTGATGTCCTTGAGAAAAAGCGGAAGATGTTGCGACTTTTGGGGATAGAGCATTTTGCTTCCGTTCTGGACATCGGGTGCGGGGATTGCGAAACAACATCCGGTTTCCAGTTTCCCAGCTATGTCGGGGTGGATATCTCCGAGGAATCCTTGAAGGAATGCGCGAGGAAACACCCGGGGGGGTGCTTCAAAAAGTATGAGAACAGAGAGGAGATCGCTTCGGCAGACTTCGTTTTGTGCCTCGATGTCTTGCTGCACCAAGAGAGTAAAGAGAAATATGAAGAGCTTATTGAATTCGCAGCGCGAAAGGCCCGCCGGAGGCTGGTGATCTCCGGGTATAGAAACCAGAGTGACTGCGATAAATCGCATATGTGCTTCTTTCATGAAGATATTGTCGAGTCGGTAGAAAAGACTGGCGCCTTTAAAAATGTTTTTGTTTTTTTGCAGTACAGGAACCTTGCCGTCGTTGTCGCGGACAAGGAGGAGGACTTGTTCGAAGCCGGGCGGAATGAAAACGCGATAGACGGCACGGCGCTCAATGATTTTCTTCGCAATGCGAAGAATCCTGACCTTCTGGGACAGTGCGTCACGGTGTCGGAATCCATTTTCGGTTGGTTCACAAAGCACTATCCACGATTGATTGAATATCCCTGGATTCTGTCTCAGCTCGGCTATGAGCTCAATGGGAAACGGATAGGCGACTTCGGGGCTGGCATAACGCCCCTCCCCTTTCTGCTTTCGACGCGCGGGGCGAAAGTATGTACCGTCGATTACGGGCCCCGTATAGATAGGAATTCAGTTGGCTTGAAAAATGAGTGGGGTTTTTTCGATTACGCTGAGGTGGACGAAAAGATTGAATGTATCAATGGTAAGATTGATCTGCCGTCTCTTGGTAAAGAAAAATTTGATGTCTGGCTTTCCGTCAGTGTGGTGGAGCATCTTGCCGCGACCGAGCGGCGCCGGGTTTTTTCCGTGATGCGCGAGACGCTGAAAGGTGGCGGTTTCCTTTTGCTGACCTTGGATCTGGAGAAGGATTCTGAAGCTCTCTGGAACCGGTGCGCGGGAAAAGTTGTCGACCAGGAAGGTGCGCACGGCGATCTCGGCACGGTGATCGCGGAACTGAAAGACAGCGGGTTTGAGGCGGTACGTTATGCAACGGAGCCCATGCCTGAATCGGAAAAGGTCGATATTGCCCTGCTGACCGCCGTGGCGACGCAGGACCATGAAGACAGGCGCACGCCAAGAGTATCGGACTACTTGAAAACCCTTTCCTTGTCTGCGGCGTCTGCGATTGCTCCCGGCATGATTGCCCGGCGGGTCGAGGCCTGTCGTCTTTTTGATGCGCGGTGGTATGCCGCCCGGCATCCGGAAATTGATTTCCAGGGGAGTTGTACGCCAGCGTCGCATTATGCCGCAAAAGGCTGGAAGACGGGGAATGATCCTTCTGAACTTTTTTGTACAAACCTATATTTGCGGGCCAACGCTTATTTGAAGCAAATGTCGGTCTGCCCTGTCATCCATTACTGGAGCAATGGCGGCGATTCATTCGACCAGATCATCCCCCTTCAGGTGCAAAATTTGATGAAGCCCTTTGATTTCTCTGGGGTCTACGAGCTTGGCAATAAAAAGACAAAAGGCGTTCCCTACAGTAAATTTTATGAGCGTCGGGGCATAGAGTATACTTCAATCGACCTGAATGGATTGGATGGCGCCTTGCCTCTCGACTTGAGCCAGCCGATAGACCTCCCGCCGCGGCCGATGGTGGCAAATATCGGGACGAGCGAGCATGTTTTGGATCAACATGCGGTCTTCAAGAACATACACAGGCTGTCGTCGTTCCGGATGGTGCATTGGGTGCCGATGGCTTCATTTCATCCGCAGCACGGTTTCTGGGGTTACCCGCTTGATTTCTTTGAACGCCTAGCCCAGGCGAATGCCTATGAAATAGAAAAGCTCTACATCGAAAAATCATTCAAGAACTGGACGCTGCTTTGCTGCTCCTTGAGGAAGACAGTGTATACAAGGCAGGAGTTTTATTGGGACGGAGACGGCTTGACCTTCAATCCTGAAGGGAAAGGAGGAGTCATGTATGTCTGATTGTAAGAATGGCGAGATTGTGAATCTTGATATCGGAGGCCAAAATAATCGGAATGACCAAGGCGGCCGCTGGATTATAATTGATTTACATGATGGGGCCGATATCAAGATGAACCTGGAGACGGACGACATCCCTCTCCAGAGCGCCTCCGTTGACAACATATATTCATCGCATTGCATTGAGCACGTTGAGCCGAACAGAATCCGTCATGTTATTGCGGAATTATATCGTGTGCTCAAGCCGGGCGGCATAATCCGGATTGTCGTTCCGAGTTTCAAGAAGGGCGTTTTTTACTATTTTTTCTTTCCTTCCGTGTTGCGAAGGAGGATGATGCCCCGTTTGAATTCCAATGTTCCGGATACGAAGATGTCCAGGCTCTCTTCTTGGTTTTATACGGAAACCAACAGTGTCAATGGCACGCCTGGGCACAAAATTATTTTTGATTATGAGTTGTTGCATGCGTTTTTGTCTGAGGCGGGATTCCGACAGGTAAACAAAAAAAGCCTCCACTCCTGCTCTACCCCTTTCAAGGGGAAAGATAACCCGGGCTATAGGACGTTTTCGCTGTATGTCGAAGCTGTTAAGTGAGCCCGGGCCGCGGGAGAGAGGGAAGGATCACCCGGTATCCGGCAACGCTGACGCCATGCTGCACTATGTGGAGATCATTTTCTTCCGCGCATATGCCGACCTCAAGGCCGAGGCGGCGCGCGGCTACCTTGGCGTGCTCTGGTGGATTCTTGAGCCGCTTATCTATCTGGGCATGTTTTCCTTCTTTTTCGTCTACATCCGGCAGCACGCCGACGGCAAACTCGTGCCGTTCCTGCTGACCGGGCTGGTGGCCTGGAAATGGTTCGCCAGCACGCTGCCTGCCTGCTCCAAGTCCATCGCCGGGGGTGTGAACCTCATGCGTCAGGTCTATCTGCCCAAGTACATCTTCCCCTGGGTCTCCGCGCTGACCAACGCGTTCAAATTCCTCGTCGTCTTCTGCCTGCTGTTGACCTTCCTGCTGGTGACCGGCGTCAGGCCCACGGTGGCGTGGCTGGCCCTGCCCCTGCTCGTCGCCGCGCAGTTTTTTTTCATGCTCGCCGTCTCGGGAGTTCTTGCGGCGCTGGTGCCCTTCGTGCCGGACCTGAACCAGATCATCAGCAACATGCTCATGCCGCTATTCTTTCTCTCCGGCGTGATCTTCGACATTTCGCGGATTCCCGAGCCGTTCCAGTCCTATCTGTACTTCAATCCCCTGGCGGCGCTCATCGCCGACTACCGTCGGGTGCTCATCGACGGGGCCTGGCCCGGCTGGGGCGGCCTGGGGGCGATCTTCCTGCTGTCCGCGGTGGTCTGGGCCGCCGCGTGTGCGCTCATGCGCCGCTTTGACCGCGTCTATCCGAAGGTGCTGGCATGACGGACTCGACGGGTGCGACGGACATGGTGGACACGACAGGCATGACAGACAAGGCGGGGCGCGTGGCTCTGAGCCTGCGCAATGTGGGCGTCTGCTATCAGCGCCGGAAGCGGGCGGGCCAGGGCGGATTCTGGGCCCTGCGCAATCTTTCCTTCGACCTGCTTCGCGGCGAGACCCTCGGGGTCATCGGGCGCAACGGAGTGGGCAAGAGCACGCTGCTGCGGATCATGGCCGGAATCATCGCCCCGGACGAGGGCGAGGTGGTCAATCACGTCGGGCGGGCGTCGCTGTTTTCGCTGAAGGTGGGCTTCGTGGCGCACCTTACCGGCCGGGAAAACGCGCTGCTGAGCGCCATGCTCCTGGGGCTGCGCCGCCGCGAGGCCAAAGCCAGGCTCGACTCCATCATCGCCTATTCCGGCATCGGCGACTTCATCGACGAGCCTGCGGGCAACTACTCCTCGGGCATGCAGGCCCGGCTCGGTTTTGCGGTGGCCTTCCACGTCGCTCCGCCGATCCTGCTCATCGACGAGGTGCTCGGGGTGGGCGATGCCGAGTTCAAGCAGCAGTCCACCGAAGCCATGAAAGCGCGTATCCGCTCAGATCAGACAGTGGTTATTGTGTCACACTCCATCGATACCATTGAGGAACTTTGCGACAGGGTGCTTTGGGTCGACCAGGGCAGGCCTGTGGCGCTGGGGGACACCCGGACGGTGCTCGGCGAGTTCAGGCAGCGTCTGAAACCGGCGCCTGCCGCTGGAGGGAAAACGGAATGACAAGCCTGGCCCTGCGGGCAAAACAATGGATCAAGCGCCGCCTGGGGCGGCTTCCCGGACCTCTGGCCGCTCCGCAGACCCGGGCCGAGCTGAACACCCTCGTGCGCCTGGGCACCAAATACATGTACGCCGGGCCGGACATCCACCGCTACCTCCAGGACGGCGGCGTGTTCGTGGAACCGGCGACCTTCTACGGCACGATCCCCCTGGTCCGTGACGTGGAAGCGGCCTTCGAGTATCGGGAAGCCGCGCCCTTCGGACCCGAGGAGGTCTTCCCCGTGGAGGAACTGCGCGGGAACCTGAAGGAGCTGACCGCGTTTTCCGAGGATTTCGAGCCGCCTTTGGAGGGCAACTCCGACGCGCCCCAAGGCTATTTCTGGAAGAACGGCATGTTCTCCTATTCCGACGCCATGAGCTACTACGCCATGATTCGTCGGGTCCGCCCGCGAACCATTGTGGAAATCGGCTCGGGCTTCTCCTCCCTGGTGGCCCGGGAGGCCCTGCGCCGCAACGGCGCGGGTCGGCTCGTCTGCATCGAGCCCTTCCCCTCCAAATGGCTGCGCCGCCTGCCCGGCATCGAACTCATCGAAAAGCCCGCCCAGGCCATCCCCGCCGCGTTTTTCAACGAGACCCTGGCCGACGGCGACATCCTGTTCATCGACTCCACGCACACCGTGAAGGTCGGCAGCGACTGCCTGCATCTCTATCTGCGGGTGCTGCCCGGCCTGACGCGCGACCTGGCCATCCACGTGCACGACGTGTTCCTGCCCGTGGGCTTGCCGAAGACCTGGGCCCTGGAGCGGCACCTGCACTGGACCGAACAGTACCTGCTGCTGGCCTATCTGCTCGGCAACGGCCGCACGCGCACGCTTTTCGGCTCGTCCTTTGCCTATCTGAGCCTGCGCTCCGAGTTGGAGGAATTCATGCACCGCCGCTATCCCGGCGGCGGCGGCAGCTTCTGGTTCCGCCAAGTGCCTCCGGGCCGGGCCGTTCCCGCCCGCCCGCTCGATTTCGCCCCGCAGGGGAGCGCCTGATGCAGATCATCGTCCTGGGCATGCACCGCTCCGGCACTTCGGCCCTGGCCCGGCTGCTGAATATGATGGGCTGCTATTTCGGCGAGGAAAGTGTCGCCGCGCAAGTGGCCCAGGACAATCCCAAGGGGTTTTGGGAGCGCCTGGACGTGGTCTGGGCCAACGACAGGCTGCTCCAGGCCGCCGGAGGCTCCTGGTGGCGGGTCGACGAGCTGGACTTCGGCGCGGCGTCTGCTGAGGCGTTGGCTCCGACCCATGCCTATCTGGCCAACATCCTGCTCCGGCTGGACGCCAACCGGCCCTGGTTCATCAAGGACCCGCGGCTGTGCCTGACCCTGGAACACTGGCTGCCGCGCCTGGAATGCCCGGTCTTCATCCACGCCCAGCGCTCCCCGGTGCAGGTGGCCTTGTCCCTGCTGCGGCGCAACGCTCTTCCCCTGGCATACGGCGTGGGGCTGTGGGAATTCTACACCAGGAACATGCTGCGCACCCTGGGGGACCGGCCCCGGATTCCCGTGCGTTACGAGGAGTTGCTGCGCGACCCCTGGCAGACCGTTGTGTACCTCCACGGTGCGCTGATGGCGGCCGGAGTGCATGGCCTGCGCCTGCCGCAACGGGCGGAGGTGGAGGCTTTCGTGGATCCCGGCTTGCAACACGGCGACAACGATGCCCTCCTCCCGCTGGAGCCGCCGCAGCGCGAGCTCGCGGCCGCCCTGGAGCAGGGGCGGGCCGTTCCGTCCGCCCCGGACCGGGAGGAGGCCTTGCGCCGGGATTTGCGCAGCCGGAGAAGCGGGCAACCCTGGGCCGACGTTCTGAAGCGGGAGCGGGTGGAGGAACTGCCTCCGGAGCAGATGGAGTCCGGGTTGCGCGAACGCAACGCCATGCTCCAGGTCCGCGTCCATGCGCTGGAGGCCAGCCTTCAACGGCTGCGGGATTCCAGGCTGCTTCGGGGCGTGGCGACGCTGACCGGATGGCTGGGCCGGGCGGACAAAGGGCTGGCGGCCGAGCTTGCGCGCGTGGAGCGACTCTTGCGTCAGGCGCCGCTCCCGGGTTCCGGCCCTGTGGCCCCGTCCGCAATCTCCCGTCTTGTGACCGCTCTTTCCGGAGTGCTGCGCATCCTGCACCCCCGGCGCGTCAAAAACGGCCTGTTGCTGCTGACTTCGGGGCGTAGCGGCCTGCGTCAGGTGCTCCTGCGTTGCAGGCGGCATTTGAGCGGGGTCCGGTCGTCCCTGGTGCCGACGCTGCCGCTGGAAGATCTGCCCCTGGTCGGCCGCTACGGCCTGCCCCGTTCCTCGGGGGATGCCCGGCCCTCGCCCGCCACGGATGCGGAGATCGCCTCCTGGCGCCAGGAGTTGTACCTGCTCATGGGCACCCTGGCCCAGGCCGGCCCCCGACCCACGGTGAGCATCATCATCCCGGTCCACAATCAGATTCGTTTTACCCTGGCCTGCCTGCATTCCATCTATCTCAACACCGCCTACCAGGACTACGAGATCATCGTCGCCGACGATGCCTCCTCGGACCAGACCCTGGCGGTTTTCAGCGAAGAATTTTCCCGGGTCCATTATTTGCGCAACGAGACGAACCTCGGCTTCCTGCGCACGTGCAACAAGGCGGCCCTGGCGGCCCGGGGCGCCGTTCTTGTCTTCCTGAACAACGACACCGTGGTCCTGCCGAACTGGCTGACCGAGTTGGTGCGCACGTTCGACGAGCATCCCGGCGCCGGAATGGTCGGCGCCAGGCTCATCTACCCCGAGGGCGCGCTTCAGGAGGCGGGGGGTATCGTCTTCGAGGACGGCGGCGCCTGGAACTACGGGCGGATGGAGGACCCCCGGGACCCGCGTTTCTGTTTCGCACGCGACGCGGACTACTGCTCCGGAGCCTGCATCGCCGTGGACGCGGCTCTCTGGCACCGGTTGGGCGGGTTCGACGAGCGCTTCGCCCCGGCCTACTATGAGGACACCGATCTGGCCTTCCAGGTCCGCGCCGCGGGCAAGCGCGTGCTTTTCCAGCCCTGTTCGCGGGTGGTGCATTTCGAGGGCGTGAGCAACGGCACCTCCGAGGCCTCGGGGGTGAAGCGCCACCAGGCGGTGAACAAGCTCAAGTTCCGGACCAAATGGGCCCGGGAGCTTGCCGGATACGGGCTCTGCGACCCCGGGGCCCTGCCCGCGCTGCGCGCCAAGGCCGGACGCGTGCTGGTCGTGGATGCGACCACCCCCACCCCGGACAAGGATTCGGGCTCCATCGATGCCCGCAACCTCATGTGCATCTTCCTGGGCATGGGCTTCCACGTGGTCTTCCTGCCCGAAAGCTGCTGCCACGAAGGCCATTATACCGAAGAGTTGCAGCGTATCGGCATCGAATGCCTGTACGGCCCCTGGGTGCCCTCGGTCCAGGAGGGTATCCGCCGCTACGCCCCCGGCGCGGACCTCGTGGTGCTGACCCGGGTCGGCGTGGCCGCGCCGCTGGTGCCCCTGGTCCGCGAGTGCGCCCCGCAGGCGAAGATCTGCTTCGATACCGTGGACCTGCACTTCCTGCGCGAAAGCCGCGAGGCGGAGCTGGACGGCTCCGCCGTGCTGGCGGGCATGGCCCGCAAGACGAGGGAACTGGAGCTCGAGGTCATTGCCCGGGCGGACCTGACGCTGCTGCGCAGCGCCCATGAGGTGGACGTGCTGCGCGAGGCCCTGCCCGGAGCCCGGCTGTTGCAGATGCCCATCATGCGCGACGTTCCGGGCCCGGCGCCGACGCCCTGGGGGCAGCGCAAGGACATCGTCTTCATCGGCGGCTACGCGCATCCGCCCAACGTGGATGCGGTGAAACATTTCGTGGCCGAGGTCATGCCCCTGTTGCGCGAGCGGGGCTTTCCCGGGCGTTTCGTCATCGCGGGCAGCGATCCGCCCTCCGAAGTGCTGGCCCTGGCGGCCGGGGATGTGGAGGTGCGCGGATTCGTGGAGGATCTCGGCGCGCTGTTCGGAGGCTGCCGACTGACGGTCGCCCCCCTGCGCTACGGCGCGGGCATGAAGGGCAAGGTCATTTCCAGCCTGACCCACGGCGTGCCCTGCGTGGCCTCGCCCATCGCCGTGGAGGGTTCCGTGCTGGCCGATGGGGAGCACCTGCTCGTGGCCGAAACCGGAGAGGAAATGGCCCAGGCCATCATGACCCTGTACGCCGACGAGGCGCTGTGGCAGCGCCTGTCGCAGGCCGGAGTGCAGGTCTGCCGGGAGGTCTATTCCTTTGAAACCGTGGCCCGGACGGTGACCGAGGCGATGGAGGATTTGCTTGTTCCGGATCGTTGAGAGAGCCAACCGGTCTGTTCCCTCGTTGCTTGCAGGCCCGATGAGGAGTTCCTGAGATGCTGCGTTTCCTGCGGGGCAGATTCCGTAAGAAAGGTGGCGAGCGTCATGTCATCGTGCATAACCACCTCTTCAAGAATGCCGGAACGACCGTCGACGGGATACTGCGGAAAAATTTCGGGTCCCGGTTCGTCGATCACCGCGACAACAAGGCCATGCGGAAGGGGTCCGCATATCTTGGCGAGTTTTTCCGGAACAATCCGCACGTCAGCGCCTTGGCGTCGCACCATTTGGCCTTGCCGCTGCCGCAAATCGCAAACACCGCGTTTTATCTCCTGACCATGTACCGGCATCCTTTGGACCGGGTGGCCTCGGCCTATAATTTCGAGCGGGCCCAGGTGGATTCCGGCACCCAGGGTTCGCGCTTCGCGCGCGAGCACAGCCTGCGCGAGTATGTGCTCTGGCGCATGCGCCGGGATGTGCCCCCGACCATCCGCAACGCGAGCATCATGCATTCCCTGCCCTTTCCCCACAGGTGGGACAGGACGATCACCAGAGCCGACCTCGAAACAGCCAAGGAATTCGTGGCCGGGTTGCCGCTTTTGGGGATTGTCGAGTGCTTCGACGAAAGCATGGTGCTGTTTGGCGAGACGCTCAGGCCGGTGTTTCCCGGAATAGATTTCTCCTACGTCCGGCGGAATGTCCGTCAGGCCAACGGATTGAGCCCCGTGGAGCGCATCGCGCGCCTCAGAGAGGAAATAGGGCAGGATGCATTCGATCTGCTCTGCGAGTGCAATGCGCTGGATATCGAGCTTTACGAATATGCGGTGTCGACTTTGCGCCGAAGAATGAGCGCCACGCCGGGCTTCGACGCCACGCTGCATGCCTTCGTGGCCAGCCAGGGAGAGGAGAGGAACGCGCAACGGGCTGGGAAAGTGGATGCCCTTCTGCGTAAGGATTGGGATACGCGGAAAGAGGAGGGGGCCGATGTCTGAAAAAACACTCTATTTGCACATCGGGCGCCACAAGACGGGGACGAGCTCCTTGCAGCATTTCCTTTTTGCAAACAGGGAACGCCTCGAATCCCTCGGGTTCTGCTATCCACGGATCGGAAGGTATGTGAACCATTCAGCCGTTGCGTCTGCCCTCGTCGGTCCGGCCCCTAGGAAGGCCCTTGAGATGATGCGCATCCGTAAGCAGTTTGAACAGGAAACACGCCCCTTTCCGAAGGTCATTTGCAGCTCCGAAGGATTTCAGAACGTGAAGGCCTCCGGGCGGCTGGGTTTCTTTTTCAGGCGAAGGCTCGTGGGTGCGCCGCTCTGGGCCGTGTTGTCGCTGCTTGCGGGCCCCGTGCTCCTCCCCGGGCAGCGGCCGCCTGCCTACCGCATCCATACGCTGTGCTACTTGCGTGAATTTCTGGATTACGCGCGCAGCGCGTATGCCCAGCGCGTGCAGGCCGCCGCCCTGTCCTGCGGATTCGAGGACTATTGCCGGGGCTTCTTCAAAATCGACCTCGACCGGTTCATGGAATTTTGGCGGGCCTTTTCGGACACGGCCCAGTTCCTGAGCTACGAGCAGACCCTGGCTCGGCCGGGCGGGGTCGTCACGGATTTCCTGGAGCGGCTGAGTTTGCCCCTTCCCGGGGCCACGGAAGCGACGGGGGACAAGAATCCGACCATCTCCGGGCATCTTTTGGCCTTCAAGCTCATCGTGAACCGGCGCTTTGCGCACCAGCCCGGACACTATCTCGCCTTGCGTCGTCTGGCCGAAGCCGAGGCCCGCTTTCGCGGGCCGTTCCGGATTTCCCGGGAGCAGGCGGCCACGCTGCGGGCGGGCAGTACTGGATACAACGACACCCTGCACCGGACGGTCGGCGATTTCCCGGAGCGGGATTTTTCGCAGTATCCCGAATTGCTGGACCCGCAACGCTGGGCGGAGGATGTGGAACGCATCCTGGCGCAGCCCGAGTTCGAGGGGTTGCGGCCTCATGAGATGGACATCCGCAATGCCTTCGGGGAGCTGCGGCAGATGGGCTTCTGAGCTCCCGCGCGGCCCGGAGTGCAGCCGCCCCGGGTGCGTGGCGGGCGCTTCGTCTCACCTTGTGCCGCGGAACTGCCTACCCCAGCCTGAACCCCGCGTACTTGGCCCCACAGGTCAGGATGGAGCGCAGCACCCAGCCCAGGCCGTGGGTGCGGGCGTGGCGCAGCTCCGAGCGCACGTAGCGCAGGCCTTCGCCCCTGGCCTTGCCGAAGGCCTCCTCGATCCAGGGGTTCTGGCGGTGGAAGGCGCCGATGCTGCGGTAGCGCATGAATTCCTGCCAGGGCGTCAGGTTGTGCGAGTGGTGGACCCGGGCGTCGCCCGCGTAGGCCACGGCGTACCCGGCCAGGAGCATGCGCGCGGCCACGTGCATGTCCTCGCTGTGGGGCACGGGGTGGGGGAAGCCGCCGATCTCCAGCAGCGTGGCCTTGCGGTAGGCCGCAAAGGAATTGGAGAGGAAGGGCGTCTTGATGCCCAGGCGCGGGATGTCCGCCCGGGTTTTCACGCAGGACTCGGCCGGGTAGTTGAACAGCCGGGCGTGGGCCGCCAGGGGGTTGGCGTCCTTGTGGGGCAGTTGGCGCCCGCCGCAGGCGCCGACCCGCGGGTCCGCAAAGGGACGCACCAGCGCGGCCAGGGCGCCGTCGTCCGCAGGCAGGGCGTCCTGGGTCAGGTAGACGAGAATGTCCCCCCCGGCCGACTCCGCCGCCATCTGCCGGGTGCCGCCGTGGTCGAAGGCCGCCCGGGCGATGGGCATGACCCGGCAGCCCAGCGCGCGGGCCAGGGCGGCGCTGCCGTCGGCGGAGGCGGAGTCCACGACGATGATTTCGTCGGGCGCCAGGGTCTGGGCGCGCAGGGCCGCGACGAGCGGGCCGAGCAGCGGCCCGGGGTTCAGGACGGGAATGATGACCGAATGCTTCATGACCAGCCTCAGATATAGCGCACAAGGCCGAGATTGCGCAGCAGACCCTGCTTCCACAATCCGTATCGCCAGAGCGTGAGCAGCCGCCCGGGGTAGCTTCGGCTGCGGATGCCCGCGTAGGCGGCGGCTAGGGGCAGGGCGCCGTGCGGGTCTCCCTGGCCCAGGTAGCGGTCGTGGAAAGCCCGGGCCTGGGCCTGGGTGGCGCGCAGGGCGGCGCACGGGTCGGTTTTGCGCCAGCGGCGCAGCAAGCCCGCGAGGTTGCCGCGCACGGCGCCGATCTGGTTGGCGCCGTGCTGGCGGTAGCGCACCAGCGCCTCGGGCACGACGCCGATCGTTCCGCTCATGGCCGCCACCAGGGCCAGCCACCAGTCGTGCATGATCGCCCCGGGCGGCACGGGGAAGGCCGCCTCCAGCAGCGCGCGGTTGCACAGCACGGTGCAGCCGGTGACGTTGTTCTGCACCAGCAGCCGGGAAAAGTCCTGTACGGCGGGGTCCAGGCCCTGGAAGCGCCACAGGGAGGACGCCACCGTGCGGCCCTGGGCGTCGCACACCGCGAGGTCGCCGTGCACCAGAACGGGGACCCCGGGGCCGAGGCGCCCTTCCAGCTCGGCCATGACGGCCATTCCGGCCTCCAGTCTGCGCGGCTCCCACAGGTCGTCCTGGTCGGCAAAGGCCACGTAGGGCGTGTCCGCCGCCTGGGCCAGCAGGTTGAAATTTTCGCGTACGCCGACGTTGCCCCGGTCGTCCTCGAGAATCCGGACCCGAGCGTCGCGGCGCGCCAGGAGGTGCGGCGTGGCGTCGGCGGAGCCGTCGTCGCGGGCGATGATCCGCGCGGGCAGCGTCTGCGCCAGCAGGGAATCCAGGAGCGCCTCCACGTAGGCCGCCCCGTTGTATGTGGCGAGCAGTACGGAGACGGCGGGGCGGGGGCTGGTGCTTGGGGGCATGGCGGCTCGCTTGCGTTGGGGCTGCGGCGGCGCGGGCCGGGGTCGGCTATTTCCCGCTGCGGGTCAGAATCTCGCGGACGGTCTTGCCCAGAATCCAGAAATCCATCCAGATCGACCAGTTGCGCGCGTAGTAGACATCAAGCTCCGCCCGGCGCTCGAAGCTCAGGCGGTTGCGCCCCGAGACCTGCCACAGGCCGGTGATGCCCGGCTCCAGGCGGGTGTATATCTCGTAGGCCTCGCCGTATATCCCGGCCTGGTCCACGAGGATGGGCCGGGGCCCGACCAGGCTCATGGTCCCGTCGATGACGTTGAAGAACTGCGGCAGCTCGTCCAGGCTCGTGGCCCGCAGGAAGCGGCCGACCCGGGTGATGCGCGGGTCGGCCCGGAGCTTCTGGTTGACCTCCCACTCCCGGGCCAGTTCGGGGTCTTCGGCCAGCATGCGCTCCAGGCAGGCCTGGGCGTCGCAGTGCATGGTCCGGAATTTCAGAATCTGGAATTCCCGGCCGCCCTGGCCCAGGCGGGGCTGGCGGAAGAGGACCGGGCCGCGGCTGTCGAGCTTGATGGCCAGACTGATGCCCAGCAGCAGGGGCAGGGCGACCACGCTGCCCAGCACGCAGAGCACGAGGTCGAAGACGCGCTTGAAGCGGCGCCGGGTGGGGTCGAGCAGCTTGAAATAGGTCTTGAGGAAGGTGCTGCCGCCCACGTCCACGCCCTTGGTCCACAGCGACAGGTCGCTGATGGCCCGCGAGGAGAGCAGGACGTGCTTGAAATGGAAGCTCAGGGCCTCGGCGAGTTCCGGCGGGGGAAAGGGGTTGCCGGTGGCGTAGACGAGGATGGCGTGGCAGTGCGGATGCTGCGCGGCGATGAGCTCCAGTTCGGCGAAGGGCACCACGGGGATGCGCCTGCCGCCGCCCAGGGGGGCGCCGGTTTCGGTCACGGCGGCCAGGGGCCAGAGGCTGTGGCGGCGGTCGTGTTGCAGGTTGTCCAGCACGCGGTGGACTTCCTCGCTGGAGCCGATGAGCACGCAGGGGTAGCCCCAGCAGAGCAGGTGGCCCAGAAAGCGTCGGGCGAGAATGCGCGCGGCGGGCAGCGTCAGCAGGCAGAGCAGCCACGCGCCCAGGAAAATGGAGCGCGAATAGAGCTCCGCCCCCCGCGAGAAGAAGGTCAGGGAGCCGATGACCAGGAAGAACAGCGTGGTCACCCAGCTCAGGATTTTCAGTTCTTCCGGGGGCGTGCGCAGGTAGCCGGGGTACAGGCCCATGGAGGCGGCGATGCAGAAATAAAGGCCCAGCGCCCAGGACAGGCCGAGGTAGAGCCGGGGCAGGACGATGCCGCCGCCGAAGGCGGAGCGCAGCGCCACCACGCAGGCCGCCGAGGCGGTCAGCACGGCGAGGTCCAGGAGAATGGCCGCCAGCAGCGAGGCCTTGGGCCCGAGGATTCTCGGCCTGGAGGCGTCCTGCATGGAGCCGCAGCCGGTTTGCCGGGAGCCGTCGTTTCCGGGGCTTGTGGAACTGGCGGTCATCAGCGGCGATCCTGTCTGGCGCCGCCGCCGAACTCCGGGCGCGTGGACGCGGCGCAGAAGCCCAGGGCCAGCCCCAGCAGGAGCAGCGCCGTACCCAGCCACCAGTTGCGGAAAAAGCTGTGGCCGCTGACACCCGTGGCCAGATAGCCGACATAGGCGGCCAGGAACAGGGCCGCGACGCTCCACCAGCGGCTGCCCGCGCGCGCCCGGGGCAGGACGCGCTTCCCGGCGAACCGCAGGAGCAGGAAGACCATGCCCAGGAAAAACGCCAGGCCGATGATGCCCGTTTCGCACAGCAGTTGCAGATAGACGTTGTGCGGGTGGGGGATGTCCAGGGCCACGGTGAAGGGTTTCAGCCCGAGGCTGCGGAAGGCGTTGTTGTACGTCTCGACCCCCGAGCCGAGCAGGGGCCAGTTGGCGAAGACCTTCAGCCCCAGGGGCCAGAGGTCCTGGATGCGCGGGTCGTTCATGACGCCTTCGAGGCTGAAGCGGTAGGGCCCGAAGGCGACCACCAGGGCCGCCGCGACGCACAGAACCAGCAGCGCTTTCCACCACGAGCGGCGCATGGCGAACCAAGCCACGAGCAGGGCCACGCCCAGGCCGATCATGGCGCTGCGCGTGCGCGAGCCCATGAGCAGGAACAGCGCGGGCGCCAGCACGGCGGCCGTGGCCAGCAGGCGTTTGTGCCGCGCGATCCGCTGGGGCAGGGCCCAGAACAGCCCGGCCATGGGCGGCATGTAGAGCGAGAGCAGGTTGCCCACGCGGTAGGTCGAGAAGGTGCCCGTCAGGCGGACGCCCAGAGGCTTGGCTCCGTAGAAGAAGTCCCGCCCGAAGGCCGCCTGCCACACGCCGTCCAGGCCCTGGACACAGCCGCTGGCGGCCATGGCGTAGACGGGCAGGCGCAGGTCGGTTTCGCGGCGCACGAACTCCAGGCCGACGAAGAAGAGCCCGAAGCCCATGTGCACGTTGCTTTGCAGGGCGTACCAGCTTGTGGAGGGCGAGATGGACGTGACGGTCTTGAAGACCAGGAAGGCCCAGAAGGCCGGGAAGACCCAGAACAGGCGGCCCATGCGGCTGGCATTGGTGGAGGGGAAGTCCAATGCATAAAGCAGGAGCACGGCCGATGTCGCCGTCCACGCCCCGATTTCACGGAAGCTCATGCCGAATGGAAAGAGCAGGAGATAGAAGAGCAGGGCGATACGGGAAAGACGGAAAAGATGGCCCGCATAAATCTTCTTCCGCCCAAGTGGAAGGTCGGCGCTTTCTTTTGCTGGATCAAGAGTCATTGCCTGTATCCATGAGTCAATTACAAGCGGCATTGCTTTCAGTCGATAGATGCGGACAGGCTTCGACATGCCCAGTCTTTCGCTTTCGGGAATTTATCCCAGATGGGGTGCTCTGTAAAGATTCCGATCCTCAAGAATTTCATATGACTGGGCGGGGCTCTTTGTGCTTGTGATTCCGTTGTCAATCTTCAGGGGAAATCCTTGATAAATATTAATATTGCGGTGTCGCGGCGGGAGAGTCGGCGCGGGGCGCGGCGCGGGCGGCAAGGGCGCGCGTGGCCTTCCTCCGACCTGCGCGGGGCGAGCCCGTGCTTTCGGGCGCGTAAAAAAGGGCGACCTCGCGGAGGTCGCCCTTTGTGCTAGCCGGCGGTGGTTTTGCCCGGTCTGGGCGTGGGGGTCGCTTTGGCCTTCGCCTTGGGCTTCGCTGCGGCCTTGGGCCGCGCGTTGCCCTTGCCCCGGGGCTTGGCCGTGCCCTTTCCCGGTGCATCGGGCGCATCGGGCGCATCGGGCGCACCCGGTGCGGCGGCTTTGCCCCCCGGCTCCCGGAGGCAGGCCAGGGGCCAGACCTCGTCGATGAGTTCCACCGGGCGCACGGTGATCCGGCGGCGCAGTTCGGCGGGGATGTCCACGAGGTTGTGCTCGTTGTCCTTGGGGATGATGACCGTGGTCATGCCGTGGGCCACGGCGGCGAGGATTTTTTCCTTGATGCCGCCCACGGGCAGCACGCGCCCGCGCAGGGTGACCTCGCCGGTCATGCACACGTCGCCGCAGACCGGGGTGTCGGTCAGCGCCGAGACCAGGGCCGTGACCAGGGTCACGCCCGCAGAGGGGCCGTCCTTGGGCGTGGCTCCGGCGGGCACGTGGATGTGGATGTCCATCTTTTCGGTGAAGTCGGGGTCGATGCCGAACCGTTTGGCCCGGGCCCGGGCGTAGGACAGGGCGGCCTGGGCCGACTCCTTCATGACCTCGCCGAGCTGGCCGGTGAGGGTCAGCTTGCCTTTGCCGGGCATGGCCTGGACCTCGATGTGCAGGATCTCGCCGCCGAAGGGCGTCCAGGCCAGGCCCAGAGCCACGCCCGGGGGCAGGCTGGCCTCCAGGGCGTCGTCGCGCAGGCGCGGCGGGCCGAGGAATTTCTCCACGGCTCCGGCGGTGACGCGGAAGGGGCCCTTCTGGCCCTCGGCCTTGCGCCGGGCCAGCTTGCGGCAGATGGAGCCCACCTCGCGCTCCAGGTTGCGCAGGCCCGCCTCGCGGGTGTACTCGCGCACGATCTTGGCCAGCACGCCGTCCGAGAGTTGCAGCTCGCGGGGTTTCAGGCCGTTCTCCGTGGCCTGGCGCGGCAGCAGGTAGCGCCGGGCGATCTTGACCTTCTCGTGCTCGGTGTAGCCGGGGATGCGGATGGTCTCCATGCGGTCGAGCAGCGGCGCGGGCACGGTGTCCAGGGTGTTGGCCGTGCAGATGAACATGACCTTGGACAGGTCGAAGGGCACGTTCATGTAGTGGTCGGTGAAGGTGTTGTTCTGCTCGGGGTCGAGCACCTCCAGCAGCGCCGAGGACGGGTCGCCGCGGAAGTCCGCGCCGAGCTTGTCGATTTCGTCGAGCATGAACACGGGGTTGCGGCTGCCCGTCTGCTTGAGGCCCTGGACGATGCGCCCGGGCATGGCGCCGATGTAGGTTCTGCGGTGGCCGCGGATTTCGGCCTCGTCGCGCATGCCGCCCAGGCTCATGCGCTGGAACTTGCGGCCCAGGGCCCGGGCGATGGAGCGGCCCAGCGAGGTTTTGCCCACGCCGGGAGGGCCGACGAAGCACAGGATGGGGCCCTTCATCTTCGGGTTCAGCTTGCGCACCGAGAGGTATTCGAGAATGCGCTCCTTGACCTTGGACAGGTCGTAGTGGTCCTCGTCGAGGATTTTTTCGGCCTTCTTGATGTCCAGGCGGTCGCGGGTCTGGCGGTTCCAGGGCAGTTCCACGATCCAGTCCAGGTAGGTGCGGATGACCGTGGCCTCGGAGGAGTCCTGGTGCATGGAGCCCAGGCGCTTGAGCTGCTTTTCGGCCTCCTGCATGACCTCGGCGGGCGGGTCGGCCTTGGCCAGGGCGGCGCGTAGTTCGTCCAGCTCCTCGGCGTCGTCGGAGCCGTCGCCCAGCTCGCGGCGGATGGCCTTCATCTGCTCGCGCAGGAAATAGTCCTTCTGGGCCTTGTCCATGCCCTCCTTGGCCATGGACTGGATCTTGGCCTGCATTCCGGCGACCTCGACCTCCTTGGCCAGTTGGGTGTTGACCAGCCGCAGGCGCTCGATGGGGTCGACGCAGGCCAGGATGCGTTGGGCGTCGGCCACCTTCATGCGCAGGTTGGAGGCCACCAGGTCGGCCAGCCGCCCGGGGTCGTCCACGCTGGAGAGCACGCCCATGATGTCCGGCGAGGAGACGCCGCGCAGGTTCATGATCTGCTCGCTCTGCTCCTTGGCGGCGCGGACCAGGGCCTCGTGCTCGCTGGTCAGCTCGGCCACCTGGGGCTCCTCGATGAGCTCGATGCGCGCGTGCAGGCCCGGCTCCTGGCCCGTGAACTCGGCCACCCGGGCCCGCGACAGGCCCTGGACGAGAATCTTCAGCCGTCCGTCGGGCATCTTGAGCATGCGCATGATCAGGCCCACGGTGCCGACCTCGTGGAGGTCGTCGGGCGTGGGCTCGTCGACGCTTTCGTCCTTCTGGGTCAGGATGAGGATGTGCCGGTCGCCGGCCAGGGCGGCCTCCACGGCGGCCACGGATTTCTCGCGGCCGACGAAGAGCGGCAGGATCATATAGTTGAAGACCACGATGTCGCGCACGGGCAGCACCGGGACTTCGGCGGGAATCTTGGGCTTCTGCTCCTGCCCGTTGTCGTCCTTGGGGTCGGCGTCGGCCAGCACGAGGACGTTTTCCAGGGTATCGTTGCTCATGGGGCTCCTTTTCGGGGCATGCAAAGGCCCTGTGGAGCCGGGCGAAGCCCGGTCCGGGCCGTTTTGTTCTCGTTGCGCGCCGCGCGCGGCGCGGGCGGCGGGGTCCTGGCCCGGGCACCGGCCCGGGTCACGACCGGATTTCGAAGCGGTCGTGCGGCTTGTCGTAGTCCAGCCACTTGGAGCGCACGTCCTGGATGCGGGCCAGGGGCGAGCCGGTCAGCAGCCGGTCGCGCAGTTCCACCACGGCGGCCTCGTCGCCCTGGGCCAGCACCTCCACGGTGCCGTCGGCCAGGTTGCGGACCCAGCCGTTGACGCCCAGGCTCCGGGCCTGACCCTGAATCCAGGAGCGCAGGCCCACCCGTTGGACCGTGCCGGTGACGATGGATTGCAGGCTGCGGATCATGGCTGTCCTCCTTGCGGGGTTTTCGCCGCGTGTCCGTTGCGTGTGCGCCGTTCGTCGTGTCCGTGCCGTCCCGCCCCGGGCGTGGGCGTCAGCCCAGAAGGCCCAGGGATCGAAAACTCGCGTAGCCCCCCGAGGCGACCACCAGATGGTCCAGCAGGCGAACCCCCACGGCCCGGGCCGCCTCGTCCAGGCGCCGGGTGAAGCGGATGTCGCTCTCCGAGGGCTGGGGGTCGCCGCCCGGATGGTTGTGCACCAGCACCACCCCGTGGGCCTCGAAGCGCAGAGCCGCGTGCAGCACCTCGCGCACGGGCACCGCCACCTCGTCCACCGAGCCCTGGCCCACGCGTTCCCAGCCCACCAGCCTGTTTTTCGCATCCACCAGGGCCAGCCACAGCTCCTCGGTGGTCCTGTCGGCCAGGCGGGCCCTGGCCATGGCCGCCACGCCTGCCGGGCTGTCCAGCACTTCGCGCTGGCGCACGGGGCTTTCGGACGCCCGGGCCCAGGTTTCTCGCCACAGGGTCCAGAAGGCTTCCAGGGCCGGGCCGAAGCCGGGCACGCGCCGCAGTTCCTCGGGCCGGGCGGCAAAGACGCCGCCCAGGGAGCCGCAGCTCGCCAGCAGGGCCTTGGCCAGCGGCTTGGTGTCGCGCCGCGGCACGACCTGGGCCAGGAGCAGTTCGAGCAGCTCGTAGTCGGCAAGCTGGCGCGGGTCGCGCAGCAGCCGGGCCCGCAGGCGCTCCCGATGGCCCGTGTAATGCGGTTCTTCCTTCATATGAGCACTTCCCGGCCCGCTGGCAAGGGGGGTTGGCATGCGATGGTCCCGGAAACGGGCCCCAGGCCCGTTTTATCCGCATGAGGGGACGGGTTCAACCCGAAACAGGGGCGCCTAGCGGCGGGCGGAGGCGGGCCGGGCGCCCAGGGCGGCGTGCAGGCCCATGACCAGGGCCTCGAAGGCCTGCTCGGGCGTGCGCTGGCCGGTCTTGATGCCGAACTCGGCCTCCAGGGCCAGTTCGAAGACCCGGGCGGCCGCCTGCGGGCCCGCGCGGCGGGCCAGTTCGGCCTTGGCCCGCTGGGCTCCGGGGGGCATCCAGGCCGAGGGCGGCTCGCCGCTGGCCAGCTCCCACAGCAGGCGCGCCTCGCGCTGGAGCAGGGACAGGAAGGCGAAGAAGATGTCGTCGCTGGAACTGGCCTGGCGGTTGTCCATGACCTTTTTCCAGACCTGGTCGCCGCTGCGGCCCTCGATGACGGCGGCGATGAAGGCGAAGAGGTCCATGTCCGCCTCGAAGGAGACGATCCCGAGGTGTGCGGTGGTCACTGTGCCGCCGGGGCCGGCGGCCAGGGCGATCTTGTCCAGCTCGTTCCTTGCGCCCAGGGCGTCGCAGGGCAGGGCCCGGCACAGGGCGCGCAGGGCGTCGGGGGCGACGCTCAGCCCCGCGCGGGCCGCGTGGCCGCGCACGAAGTCCTCCATGCCCTGGGGCGTCAGGCCCGGGGAGGTCCAGACCCAGCCGCGCTTTTCGGCCACGGGCCAGAATTTCGTCTTGGTCAGCACCGCCGGAGGCTTGGGGCCCTTGCGGTCGGCCTCGGCCTCCAGGCAGAACACGGGCCAGATGGCGGCGTTGAAGCTGCCCAGGGGCTGGGTCAGCTTGTCCCAGGTGTCCTTGAGCAGCTTGTGGGCCCGGCGGACGACCACCAGCCGGGGCGTGCCCATGAGGTCGGGCACGGTGAGGTCGGCCCAGAAGGAGCCGGGCAGTTCCTCGTCGCCCCAATGGACGCGGCGCTCCCAGGGACGGCCCTGGCCGTGCTCGGCCGCCAGGGCCTCCAGGCGCTGGCGGATGAGTTCCGGGTCGGGGCACAGCAGGAAGCTGAAGCCGGGTCTGCCTGGGGCCTGGGCCACGGGGTCGCCTCTCGGGGTCAGTAGTTCTGGGACATGCGGTCCACCGCGCGGCGCACGGCCATGTCCAGCGCGTTGGCTTCGGCCAGGGGCCGGTCGTTGCCGGTGTAGGACTCGTTGGAGTTCACCCGCCCGGAGGTCCAGACCTGCGCGCCCGTGGAGCGGCGGAAGATGCTCACGGTCAGGATGACGCTGGCGCTGGAACGGATGGTCTCGTCGTTGGCGTTGGTCAGCGAGGTGAACGAGGTGAAGCGGTGCACGTCCACGTCCACGTAGGCCGTGGCGGCCTCGCGCGAAACCCAGGTCGCCCGGCCCCGGCGGGTCAGTTCGTCGCGCAGGGCCGAGCGCAGGGTCGCTTCCAGGTCGGGGGCCATGGTCGGGTTCTTCACCGTGCGCAGGAACAGGGCGCGGCAGTCGGCGGGCAGGGCCAGGGCCGTTCCCGGTTCCGCCGCGTTGCGGTAGCCGGAGCAGGACGCCAGGGCCATGGTCGCGGCCAGGGCCAGGGTCAGAACGGCCAGAACGTGGATGACCCGCTGCTGCTGCATGACGTTTACCCCACCACGATGTTCACGAGTTTGTCGGGCACGGTGATGACCTTGCGCACGGTATGGCCTTCGAGGTGCTTGGCCACGTTGGGCTCGGCCAGGGCCAGGGCCTGCATCCGCGCGGAGTCCGCCCCGGCGGGCACGGCCACGCGCCCGCGCACCTTGCCGTTGACCTGCACGATGACCGTGACCTCGTCCACGGCCAGGGCGGCCTCGTCGTGGGCGGGCCAGGGCGCGCCGGTCAGCAGGGTGTCGTAGCCCATGCGCTGCCACAGCTCCTCGCAGATGTGCGGGGCCACGGGCGAGAGCACCGTCAGGGCCGAGCTGACGGCCGAGGAGAGCACCCGGGCGCCGTCTTCGGCGGCGGCCAGTTCGTCCTTGGCCAGATACAGGGCGTTGACCAGTTCCATCACCGCCGCGATGGCCGTGTTGAACTGGAAGTTGGCCATGATGTCGCGCTGGACCTTCTGCACCGTCTGGTGCTCCTTGCGGCGCAGGTCGCGGGCGGCGCCGGTCAGGGCCGCCCCGTCCATGGCCGCGCAGGCGCCCACCGGGGAGAGCACGGGCAAAAGCTCGTCCACCAGCCGCCACAGGCGCTTGAGGAAGCGCGAGGCGCCCTCGATGCCCTGTTCGTTCCACTCCAGATCCTTTTCCGGCGGCGCGGCGAACAGGCAGAACAGGCGCGTGGTGTCCGCGCCGTAGGTGCGGATCATGTCGTCGGGATCGACCACGTTGCCCTTGGATTTGGACATCTTGGACCCGTCCATGAGCACCATGCCCTGGGTCAGCACGTCGGTGAAGGGCTCGTCCAGGTCCACGATGCCCAGGTCGCGCAGGGCCTTCACGTAGAAGCGCGAGTAGAGCAGGTGCAGGATGGCGTGCTCGATGCCGCCGATGTACAGGTCCACGTTCAGCCAGTACTTCAGGGCCTCGGGGTCCAGGCCCCGGGCCTCGTCGCGGGCGCAGGCGTAGCGCATGAAGTACCACGACGATTCCATGAAGGTGTCCATGGTGTCGGTTTCGCGCCGCGCCGGGCCGCCGCATTTGGGGCAGGCGGCGGCCAGGAAGCTTTCGGTCTCGGGCAGCGGGCTTTTGCCGTCGGGGCGGGTTTTCACGTCCAGAGGCAGCAGCACGGGCAGGTCGGCCTCGGCCACGGGCACCACGCCGCAGCGCTCGCAGTAGACCACCGGGATGGGCGCGCCCCAGTAGCGCTGGCGCGAGACGTTCCAGTCGCGCAGGCGGTAGTTGACGGTGGTCTTGCCCAGGCCGCTCTGGGCCAGATGTTCGGTGATGGCGGCCTTGGCCTCCTCGTTGGGCCGGCCGTCGAAGGCCCCGGAGTTCACCAGCAGGCCGGGCCCGGTGTAGGCGGCGTCCATGGCGGCGGGGTCCAGGGTCTCTCCCTCGGGCTGGATGACCACCCGCATGGGCAGGCCGTATTTGCGGGCGAATTCGAAGTCGCGCTGGTCGTGCGCGGGCACGGCCATCACCGCGCCGGTGCCGTAGCCCATGAGCACGAAGTTGGCGATCCAGATGGGCATGCGTGCGCCGGTGACGGGGTTCACGCAGTAGGCCCCGGTGAACACGCCTTCCTTTTCCAGGTCGTCGGCGCCGCGCACGATGCGGTCCATGTTGCGGACCTTGTGCACGAAGGCCCGGGCCTGTTCGGCCAGGGCGGGGTCGGGGCAGGCGGCCAGCAGCGTGTCCACCAGCGGGTGCTCGGCGGCCAGGCTCATGAAGGTCGCGCCGTGCAGGGTGTCGGGGCGGGTGGTGAACACGGCCACGCGTTCGTCCCGGCCCTCGACCTGGAATTCCAGCTCCGAGCCGTGGCTCTGGCCGATCCAGTTGCGCTGCATGGTCAGCACGCGCTCGGGCCAGCCGGGCAGCTTGTCCAGCCATTCCAGCAACTCGTCGGCATAGTCGGTGATGCGCAGGAACCACTGCTCCAGTTCGCGCTGCTCCACCACGGAATCGCAGCGCCAGCACAGGCCTTCCTCCACCTGCTCGTTGGCCAGCACGGTGTGGCAGCTCGGGCACCAGTTCACGGGCGACTTCTTGCGGTAGGCCAGGCCCTTTTCCAGCAGCTTGAGGAAGTAGAGCTGCTCCCAGCGGTAGTAGCCGGGGTGGCAGGTGGCCAGCTCGCGGTCCCAGTCGTAGGAATAGCCCAGGCGGCGCAACTGGGTGCGCATGGTGGCGATGTTTTCGTAGGTCCACTTGGCCGGGTGGGTGCCGTGCTTGACGGCGGCGTTTTCGGCGGGCAGGCCGAAGGCGTCCCAGCCCATGGGGTGCAGCACGTTGAAGCCCTGCATGCGCTTGAAGCGCGCCACCACGTCGCCGATGGAGTAGTTGCGCACGTGGCCCATGTGGATGCGCCCCGAGGGGTAGGGGAACATTTCCAGCACGTAGAACTTGGGCCGGGCCGGATCGACCTGGACCCTGAAGAGCCCGCGCTCCTCCCAGAGCCGCTGCCACTTGGTCTCGATGGATTCGGGGGCGTACACGCTTTCGGACATGCGGATTCCTTGCTTGCGCCTGCTGCGGCGTCTACTGGCGGTTGAACAGCGCGGGGAACAGCCGGTTGAGCGTCCTGCGCACGGGTTTGTCCTTCAGTTCCTCGGCTTTTTGCCGCACCTGGAGGTCGATGTCGAGCCGCTGGGCAAACCTGACATGGGCGAAGCTCCGGGTCCAGGCATCCACGCTGCGCATGGCGGCCTTGCGGCCGTCCTCGCCGACGACCACGTACACGTCGGCGCTGGCCGTGTAGTGGCGCCAGAATTCCAGGCCCCAGGCCGTGAGCCGCTGGCCGGGGGGCGCGTCCGTGGCGTCGGCCACGGCCTGGGCGTCGATGCACCACGCGCTCCAGCGCAGGTCGGCCATGGCCTGGGCCATGTCGCGGGCCCACAGGGCCAGTTCGCCGCCCCGGGCCACGTTCCAGCGCAGCTCCACGCTCTGGCGGCGGCGCTCGCGCCACGCCCGCAGCACCGGGCCGCCCATGGCCGCCCGGCCGAGCACCACCCGGGGCGTCCCCGGCGGGCACTGCGCGGTGTCCTTAACGAACCCTAAGCTCACCATGTTCCACTGCCCGGGCCACGGCATCGAGGATGCCGTTCACGAAGTTCTTGGAGTTGTCGTCGCCGTAGCGCTTGGCCAGCTCCACGGCCTCGTTGATGGCCACCTTGAGCGGAATGTCGTCCAGATAAAGCATTTCATACAGCGCCACGCGCAGGATGGTCAGCTCCACGCGGGCGATGCGCGCGAGCTTCCAGTGCTGCGAGAAGCGGTTGATGGTCTGGTCCAGATCGTCGCGCCGGGCCCAGACCCCGGCCACCAGGGCCCGGGCGAACTCCTCGCGGCCCGAGTCCCTGGCGTCGGCGTCGGGCTCGGCGTCGGGGGGCTCGGGGGGCGTGTCCTGATCCTGTTCCTGGCGCGCCTCGGGGGCCAGGGCCACGGCGCGCGCGGTGTCGCCGCCCTCGGGCGGGGCGAAGCACAACCCGTAGAGCACCTCGAAGGCGCGGCGGCGGCCAGAGCGGCGGCCACCCTTCTTCTGCATGTTCATGGGCTATATCTGCTCCATGACCCGGACCATTTCCAGCACGGCGGAAGCGGCCTCCACGCCCTTGTTGCCGGCCTTGGACCCGGCGCGCTCGATGGCCTGCTCCAGGGTGTCGGTGGTCAGCACGCCGAAACCGATGGGCACGCCCGTCTCCAGCATGGCGTGGGCGATGCCCTTGGCGGCCTCGCCGGACACGAAGTCGAAGTGCGGCGTGGCGCCGCGAATGACCGCGCCCAGGCAGATCACGCCGTCGTAGTTGCCGCTGGCGGCCAGCTTCTTGGCGGCCAGGGGCATCTCGAAGGCCCCGGGCACGCGCACCAGGGTCATGTTCTCGCGCGTGGCGCCGTTGCGGGTCAGGTAGTCCACGGCGCCGCCCACCAGGCGGTCGACGATGAAGTCGTTGAAGCGGGCGGCCACGAGGGCGAAGCGCAGGCCCTGGGCCTGGAACTGGCCCTCGATGGTCTTGATATGGTACATCGCTGTTTCTCCTTGGGGGTGGGGGAAGGCCCGCGGCGCGCTAGGCGCGCTTCTCCTCGTCCAGATGCAGGAGGTGGCCCATCTTCTTCTTCTTGGTTTCCAGGTAGTCGTGGTTCCACTGGCAGGCGGCGATCTCCACGGGCACGCGCTCCACCACCTCCAGGCCGTAGCCTTCCAGGCCCACGATCTTCTTGGGGTTGTTGGTCATGAGCCGCATCTTGGTCACGCCCAGGGAAACCAGGATCTGCGCGCCGATGCCGTAGTCGCGCAGGTCGGCCTTGAAGCCGAGCTTGCGGTTGGCCTCCACGGTGTCGTAGCCCTCGTCCTGCAGGGCGTAGGCCCGGATCTTGTTGCACAGGCCGATGCCCCGGCCCTCCTGGCGCATGTAGAGCAGAACGCCCTTGCCCTCTTCGGCGATCTTGCGCATGGCCGCCTGGAGCTGCCCGCCGCAGTCGCAGCGCATGGACCCGAGCACGTCGCCCGTCAGGCATTCGCTGTGCACGCGCACCAGCGCGGGCTCGCCCGGGGTGATCTTGCCCATGACCAGGGCCAGGTGCTCCTTGCCGTCCACCTGCGAGAGGTAGGCGTGGGCCGTGAACTCGCCGCCGTAGCACGAGGGCAGCTTGGCCTCGGCCACCTTGTCCACGGCCATGTTGCCGAACTTCATGCGGTATTCGATGAGGTCGCGGATGGTGGCGATCTTCAGGCCGTGTTTCTTGGCGAATTCGATGAGGTCGGGCATGCGGGCCATGTTGCCGTCCTCGCGCATGACCTCGCAGATGACCCCCGCAGGGCGCAGCCCGGCGAGCTTGGCCAGGTCCACGCTGCCCTCGGTCTGCCCGGCGCGGGCCAGCACTCCGGCGGGGTTGGCGCGCAGGGGGAAGACGTGCCCGGGGGTCACGATGTCTTCGGGGGCCACGGTGTCGCTGATGGCCGTGAGGATGGTGGTGGAGCGGTCATAGGCCGAGATGCCCGTGGTCACGCCCCGGCGGGCCTCGATGGACACGGTGAACGGCGTGCCGAAGCCCGACTCGTTCTTGGTGGTCATCATGGGCAGTTGCAGGCGCTCCACCAGCGGCGGGGCCATGGACAGGCAGATCAGCCCGCGCCCGTGGGTGGCCATGAAATTGATGGCCTCGGGCGTGGCGAATTCGGCGGCGATGGTCAGGTCGCCCTCGTTCTCGCGGTCCTCGTCGTCGACCAGAATGATCATCCGCCCCTTGCGGATTTCCTCGATGGCCTCTTCGGCCTTGACGATGGGCATGTCGTGTCCTCTCGGGATGGGGCGTCCGGGCCGCCCCGTTGTGATCGTATCAGAAGCCGTGCCTGCGCAGGAAGTCCTCGGTGATGGCCCCCTCCTGCGCGGACGCGCCGGTGGCCCCGGGGGCTCCGGCGCGCGCGGCCCAGGGGCCGAGCATACGCTGCACGTACTTGCCTATCAAGTCCGTCTCCATGTTCACGCGCCGCCCCGGGGCCCAGGCGGCGATGGTCGTCACCCGCTGGGTTTCGGGGATGACGTTGACCTCCAGCCAGTCGCCGCCGCAGGCGTTGACGGTCAGGCTCACGCCGTCCAGGGCCACGGAGCCCTTGGCGATGACCTGCGGGCCGAAGGCCGCGGGAAAGGCGATGCGGTAGATGCGCGACTCGCCCGCCGGGCGCACGGCGGCGACCTCGGCCAGGCAGTCCACATGGCCGGACACCAGGTGCCCGCCCAGGCGGTCGCCCAGGGCCAGGGCGCGCTCCAGGTTCACCTGCGCCCCGGTGCGCAGCGCGCCCAGGCTGGTGACGCGCAGGGTCTCCGCCGAGGCGTAGGCCGTGAACCAGTCCTGCCCGAAGGTTTCCACCGTCAGGCAGGCGCCGCTGACGGCGATGCTCTCGCCGGGCACGAAGTCGCGCATGGTGGCCGGGGCCACGCGCAGGCGCGTCTGGGCGCCGCGCGGCTCCAGGCCGGTCACCGTGCCGGTGCATTCCACCAGTCCTGTGAACATGACTAGCCGTCCTCCCGGGGGCGGTAGATGAGCAGCACGTCCTCGCCGCTGGGCCGGGCCGCGGTCTGGCGCAGGGTCAGGGCCTGGTCCATGGTCTGCGGGGCCAGGCCGTCGAACAGCGGCCGGGCCTGCCCGTCGGCCAGGATCTTGGGGGCCACGAAGAGCCGGAACTCGTCCATAAGCCCCGCGTGCAGGAAACTCAAGGCCAAAGACCCGCCGCCCTCGCACAGCACGTACCACGCCGCGCACTCGGCGCGCAGCCGGGCCAGGCCCGGGCCCGGGTCCAGCCCCGGGGCGCCGGAAGCCCCGGCGGACGGCGCTGCGGGCGGCAGGGCCCACACGCGGCAGCCGCGCGCGCGCAGGGCCTCGGCCTGCGGCCCGGCGGCCCCGGCCTCGCCGGTCCAGAAAATCGTCTCCTGCGGGCGCTCGCGGGTCAGGGCGAAGTCGTCCGGCCCGGGCAGGGTGCGGGTGACCACCACGGCCAGGGGCTGGGGCCCGGGCGCGGGCACGTCGCCGGGCAGGCGCACGGTCAGCCGGGGGTCGTCCGCGCGCAGGGTGCCCCCGCCGACGATGACCGCCTGACAGCGCGCGCGCAGGGCATGCACCGCCGCGCGCGACTCGGGCCCGCTGATCCAGCGCGAGTGGCCCGTGCGCGTGGCGATGCGTCCGTCCAGGGTGCTGGCCAGCTTGAGGTAGACGTAGGGCCGGTCCGTGCGCTGCCAGACCAGGAAATCCGCGATCAGCTCACGGCACAGGGCTTCTTCGACGCCCAGGCGCACGGCCACGCCGTTGGCGCGCAGGAAGTCGGCCCCGCCCCCGGCCACGGGGTTGGGGTCGGCCGTGCCCACGACCACCTCGCGGACGCCCGCCTCCAGGATGGCCCTGGTGCAGGGCGGGGTCTTGCCGTGGTGGTTGCAGGGCTCCAGGGTCACGTAGAGGGTGCAGCCCGCCGGGTCCACGCCCTTGGCCCGGGCGTCGGCCAGGCATTCGGGCTCGGCGTGGGGCCCGCCGTAGCGCCGGTGCCAGCCGCCGGCCAGCACCGTGCCCCCGCGCACGAGCAGCGCGCCCACGCAGGGGTTGGGCGCCGTGGCGCCCCGGCCCTGGCGGGCCAGGGCCGCCGCCTGGCGCATGAAGTCCTCGTGGCTAGGGGCGGACATAGGCGATGCGCGCGAAGTTCACGCCGGATTCGGCCATCATCCGCTCGGCCAGGGGGTCGGGGTAGGCTTCGGCGTAGTAGACCGCCGCCACCTGGGTGTTGATGAGCATCTTGGTGCAGATGAGGCAGGGCTGGGTGGTGCAGTAGATGTCCGCGCCCTTGATGCTCACGCCGTGCAGGGCGGCCTGGATGATGACGTTCTGCTCGGCGTGCAGGCCGCGGCAGATTTCGTGGCGCTGGCCCGAGGGCACTCCGAGCTCCTCGCGCAGGCAGCCGATGTCCAGGCAGTGGGGCGTGTCGCTGGGGGCGCCGTTGTAGCCCGTGGCCAGGATGCGCTTGTCGCGCACGGCCACGGCGCCGACCTTGCGCCGGGTGCAGGTGGAGCGCTCGGCCACCAGATAGGTGATGCCCATGAAATAGTCGGGCCAGGACATTCGCGTGTGCATGTGCCTCCACCTCCGGGCCCGGGGGCCGGGGTTCGATGTCAATGCTCCGGGCCGGGCGGCCCGGGCCGGGGCGGCGGGCGCCGCCCCGGCGGACCGGGCGCCTCGGCCCGGACGCCCTACCAGGCGAAGAGCGGGAAGTTGCGGGTGTAGTCGCGGATGCTGGCCCGGATTTCGCCCAGGCGCGCATCGCTGTTCACGTCGGCCAGGGCGTCCACGATCCACTGGCCCACCTGCTCCATGTCGGCCTCCTTGAAGCCGCGCGTGGTCATGGCCGCCGAGCCCAGGCGGATGCCCGAGGTCACGAAGGGCGAGCGGGTGTCGAAGGGCACGGTGTTCTTGTTGGCCGTGATGCCCGCCTTGTCCAGGGCGATCTGGGCGTCCTTGCCGGTGATGTTCTTGTTGGTCAGGTCCACCAGGATGAGGTGGTTGTCCGTTCCGCCGGAAACGAGGTCGAACCCGGCGGCCAGCAGGGGCTTGGCCAGGGCCTTGCAGTTGGCGACCACCTGGACCTGATAGGTCTTGAACTCGGGGCGCAGGGCCTCGCCGAAGGCCACGGCCTTGGCGGCGATGACGTGCATCAGCGGGCCGCCCTGCATGCCGGGGAATATCTGGGAGTTCAGCTTCTTGCCCAGGTCGGGGTCGTCGGCCAGGATCATGCCGCCGCGCGGGCCGCGCAGGGTCTTGTGCGTGGTGGTGGTCACGATGTGGGCGTGGCCCATGGGCGTGGGGTGCACTCCGGCGGCGATGAGCCCGGCGATGTGGGCCATGTCGACCATCAGCGTGGCGCCCACCTCGTCGGCGATGGCCCGGAAGCGCGCGAAGTCGATGATGCGCGGGTACACGGTGGCCCCGGCGATGATCATCTTCGGGCGGCACTCCTTGGCCGTTTTCTCCAGGGCGTCGTAGTCGATGAGCCCGGACTCGCGGTCCACGCCGTAGGCCTTGATGTCGTAGAGCTTGCCCGAGAAGTTCACCGGGCTGCCGTGGGTCAGGTGGCCGCCGTGGCACAGGTCCATGGCCAGCACGGTGTCGCCGGGCTCGCAGGCCGCGAAGTAGGCGGCCATGTTGGCCTGGGAGCCGGAGTGCGGCTGCACGTTGGCGTAGCCGCAGCCGAACAGGGCCTTGGCGCGGTCGCAGGCCAGGTCCTCGACGATGTCCACGTATTCGCAGCCGCCGTAGTAGCGCTTGCCCGGGTAGCCCTCGGCGTACTTGTGGGTCAGCACGCTGCCCATGCACTGGCGCACCGCCGGGGAGGTGAAGTTCTCCGAGGCGATGAGCTCCACGTTGTGGATCTGGCGGTCGATCTCCAGGGTGACGGCCTTGGCGACCTCGCGGTCTTGCAGGAACAGTTCTTCCATCGCGGTTTCCTTCCTTGATGCTCTGTTGCGCGGGCCCTGCGGGTCCGTGGCGGCTGGTCCTAGTCCTCGAAACGCTTGAACAGCACGGAGCCGTTGGTGCCGCCGAACCCGAAGGAGTTGGACAGCACGTAGTCCACGCGGCGGTGCACGGTGCCCTGGGCGGTGTAGTCCAGGTCGCACTCCTCGCCGGGAGTGTCGAGGTTCACGGTGCCCGGGATGGCGCCCCGGGAGAGGGTCAGCACCGAGAACACGCCCTCCACGCCGCCCGCGGCGCCCAGCAGGTGGCCGATCATGGACTTGTTGGCCGTGATGGCCACGTTCTTCGCGTGGGCGCCGAACACGGCCTTGATGGCCCGGGTCTCGCACAGGTCGTTCAGGTAGGTGCTGGTGCCGTGGGCGTTGATGCAGTCCACCTCGGCGGGGCTCACTTCGGCCTCGCGCAGGGCGGCCGCCATGGCCAGGGCCATGCCCGAGCCGTCCTCGGGCGGGGCGGTCATGTGATAGGCGTCGGCCGAGGCGCCGAAGCCGACCACCTCGGCATAGATCGTGGCGCCGCGTTCGCGGGCGTGCTCCAGTTCTTCGAGCAGCAGCATGCCGCAGCCCTCGCCCATGACGAAGCCGTCGCGGTCCTTCTCGAAGGGGCGCGAGGCGTGGGCGGGGTCGTCGTTGCGGGTGCTCATGGCCTTCATGGCGCAGAAGCCGCCCACGGCCAGCGGGCTGATGGTCGACTCCACCCCGCCGGTGATCATGGCGTCGGCGCGGCCCATGGCGATCTCGGTGAAGGCGTAGCCGATGCCGTGGGTACCCGAGGCGCAGGCCGAGGTGATGGCCAGGTTCGGGCCCCTGGCGCCGGTGAAGATGGCCACCTGGCCCGGGGCCATGTTGCCGATGACGATGGGAATGAAGAAGGGCGATACGCGCCGGGCGCCGCCTTCCATGTACTTGGCGTGCTGGTTTTCGATGGTCTCCAGCCCGCCCAGCCCGCAGCCGAGGATGGTGCCCGTGCGTGCGGCGTTTTCCCCGGTGACGGCAAAGCCCGCGTGGGCCAGCAGATCCTGGGCGCAGGCCACGGCGTACTGGGTGAAGATTTCCATGCGCTTGGCCTGCTTGGGCGGGATGTGCGCGGCGGCGTCCCAGCCCTTGACCTCGGCGGCGATGGTGGTGGCGAACTCGGCGGCATCGAAGCGCGAGATGGGCGCCACGCCGGTCGTTCCGGCCAGCAGGTTGGTCCAGCTCGTTTCCAGGTCGTTACCGATGGGAGTGATGGCGGAAAGACCGGTAACGACTACCCTTTTCCTGTTCATACGGCCTCGCTTGGGCCCCTGGGGCGGGTCCACCGGGGTGGGGTTGACGGAGAAAACGGAAGCGTCTCGTGGCCCTTCCGGGCCACAAGACGCTCCGCAAAGGGCAGCGGCAGGGCGTGGCCCTACTTGTTGTTGGCGATGTAGTCGATGGCGTCCTGCACCTTGACGAGCTTCTGGGCCTCGTCGTCGTCGATCTCGATGCCGAACTCCTCTTCCATGGCCATGATCAGCTCGGTCAGGTCCAGGGAGTCGGCGCCCAGGTCCTCCACGAAGGAGGCTTCGTTGTGCACTTCGTCGGCGGAGACGCCAAGCTGGTCCACGATGATCTCTTTGACTTTGGCTTCGACGGACATTGTTCCTCCAGTCTTCAATTTGGGCTTTGTTGGCGGGCTGGGCCCGTCGTTTTGTCTTACATGTACATGCCGCCCGTGACGGACAGGCACTGGCCCGTGACGTACGCGGCGGCGTCGGAAACGAGGAAGGAGACGACCCCGGCGATGTCCTCGGGGGTGCCCAGGCGCTTCAGGGGGATGCGCTCCAGCATCGCTTCGGTGATTTTTTCGGGCAGCACGGCGGTCATGTCCGTGGCGATGAAGCCCGGGGCCACGGCGTTGACGGTCACCCCGCGCGAGGCCAGCTCCAGGGCGGCGGTCTTGGTCAGGCCGATGAGCCCGGCCTTGGAGGCCACGTAGTTGGCTTGGCCCGCGTTGCCCGACTGGCCGACCACCGAGGCCATGTTGACGATGCGCCCGGCGCGCTGGCGGCTCATGATCTTGGCGGCCTCGCGCAGGCAGGCGAAGGCCCCGGAGAGGTTCACGCCCAGCACGGCGTCCCAGTCCTCGTCCTTCATGCGGATGAGCAGGCCGTCGCGGGTCATTCCCGCGTTGTTCACCAGGGCCGCGAGATGGACCTGATCCTTGATGTGCCCGGCGAAAAAGGCGGCGATGGCCTCGCGGTCGCCCTGGTCCAGGCGGAAGGCCCGGGCCTTGCCCCCGGCGGCTTCGATGGCCGCAACGGTGGCCTCGGCCTCCTCGGGGCGGCTCACGTAGGTCAGGTAGACCTGGAACCCGTCGGCGGCCAGGCGCAGGGCGCAGGCCTTGCCGATGCCCCGGGAGCCGCCGGTAACGAGTGCAGTCTTGGGAAGGTCGCTCATGGTGTGGTGTATCCGGGCCGGGGCCCGCGTCTGGCCGCGCGCGGGGCGCGAGGGGTTGTCCGGTTCGCCTCGAAGCCGTGTTTGTAGCCTAAATCAACGGCGGGGGCAACAGGCGAGGCCGGGTTGGAATATCAATAATTCCAGTATGCTAAGAATATAGTTGCGGGCGCATCATTAAAATTGGAGCAGCACCGCGCCCCAGGTGAATCCGGCTCCGAAGGTGGTCAGCAGCACGCGCCGGCCCGGGGCGAAGGTACCGTCGGCGCAGCCCTCGGCCAGGGCGATGCCCACGCTGGCGGCCGAGGTGTTGCCGTAGCGCTGGACGTTGGCGAAGACCTTCTCGGCGGGCAGGTCGAGCTTCTTGCCCACGGCCTCGATGATGCGCAGGTTGGCCTGATGGGCGACGAACATGCCCAGGTCGTCCACGCCAAGGCCGTGGCGTTCGAGCATCCGGCGGCATACGTCGGTCATGCTGCGCACGGCGACCTTGAAGACCTCGCGCCCGTTCATCTGGATGAAGAAGTCGTCGCCCACGGGCTCGCCCGGGGCGTAGGGCCGGGCCGAGCCGCCGCCCAGGATGGTCAGCAGCTCGCCGTAGCGCCCGTCGGATTCCAGCATGGCGTCCACGATGCCGATGGCCCGGCCCGAGGCCTGGGCGCGGACCACCGCCGCCCCGGCGCCGTCGCCGAAAAGCACGCAGGTGGCGCGGTCGGTCCAGTTCACGCGCGAGGAAAGCACTTCGGCGGCCACCACCAGCACCACGGCTTCGGGGTCCAGAGCCGTCAGGGCCCGGGCGGTCTGCAGGGAGTAGATGTAGCCCGAGCAGGCCGCGTTGAGGTCCATGGCCATGGGTCCGGTCAGGCCCAGCTTGTGGGCGATCTGGGTGGCCGTGTTGGGGCAGTAGGAGTCGGGCGTGCAGGTGGCGCAGATGACGTGGGTCACGTCGGCGGCGGTCAGCCCGGCGTCGGCCAGGGCCGCGCGGGCGGCCTGGGCGCCCAGGTCCGAGGTCACCTCGCCCTGGGCGATGTGCCGCTGGCGGATGCCCGTGCGGGTGACGATCCACTCGTCGCTGGTTTCCACGCGCTCTTCAAGGTCGTGATTGGTGACGATGTGCTCGGGCGTGTACAGCCCGACTCCGCAGATATACGCTGTCATGGCGGGAATTCCTGATGTTGCCGCGGGCCGGGGCCCGCGCGGCTAGGCCCGGGTGAGGTCGCGGTTTTCTTCGAGAGCCTGGCGGATGTGCTCGTTGGCGCCGCTGGCCACGAAGCGCCCGGCCATCTTGACCGCGCTGGAAATGGCCTTGATGCTCGACGCGCCGTGGCAGACGATGACGATGCCCTGCAGGCCGAGCAGCGGCGCGCCGCCGTACTCGGCGTAGTCCGCGAAGCGCGCGAAGCGCTTGAGGCGGCCCATGGCCAGCAGGGTGCCGATGCGCCCCAGCAGGCTGCCGGTCAGCTCGCGCTTGAGGACCTTGCCCATGTTCGAGGCCAGGCCCTCGGCCAGCTTGAGGGCCACGTTGCCCACAAACCCGTCGCAGACCACAACGTCCACGTCGCCGGTGAAGATGTCGCGGCCCTCGACGTTGCCCATGAAACGCAACGAGGAGGCCTTGAGCATCTCGAAGGCCTCCTTGACCTGGATGTTGCCTTTGCCCTCCTCCTCGCCGATGGACAGGATGCCCACGCGCGGGGAGTCGTAGCGCAGCACGTCGCGCGCCAGCACGTCGCCCAGAATGCCGAACTGGAACAGATGCTCGGGGCGCGAATCCACGTTGGCCCCCACGTCCAGAAGGATCATGGGGTTCTTGACCGTGGGCAGGATGCCCGCGAACGCGGGGCGCAGCACACCCTTGACCCTGCCGATGACGAACATCCCGCAGGCCACGGATGCGCCCGAGTTCCCGGCGCTGACCACGCCGTCGGCGCGGCCCTCCTTCACCAGGCGGCAGGCCACCTGGATGGAGGAATCCTTCTTGCGCCGCAAGACGTCCGACGGCTTGTCGGACATGGCGGCGACCTCCGAGGCATGGACGATTTCCACGTCCAGCCCGGCGGTGTCGTGGCGGGCCAGCTCCGCCTCCAGGGCGGTCCGGTCGCCTACCAGCAGCAGGCGCAGGCCTTTCTCGCGCGCGGCGTCCAGGGCTCCGGGAACGTTGACCCCGGGCCCGTGGTCGCCGCCCGCGGCGTCCACGGCGATGCGCGGGGTGCTACTCGGCATTGTCCACGGCGAGCATCTGTTTGCCCTTGTACGTGCCACAGCTCGCGCACACGCGGTGGGGCACGGTGGGCTCACCGCACTCGCAGTAGATCACAGTGGGCTTGGCGACATGGTCGTGCGCCCGGCGCATGCCCTTTCTGGACTTGGAGGTCTTCTTTTTCGGGACAGCCATTGCAGTTACCTCGTTCTATGGTCTTCGGGCCGGAGCCCGATCCCGCCCGGGGGCGGGCTAGTTCTTGCGGCCGATGGTCAGCCCGCGCAGGGCCGCCAGGCGCGGGTCCCCGTCCTCGTCCCCGCAGGTGCAGGGCTCAAGGTTCAGGTCCGCGCCGCAGCGGGCGCACAGGCCCTTGCAGTCCGGCGAGCACAGGGCCCGGCCGGGCAAGGCGAGGACGAACTGTTCCCAGAGGATCGCCCCCGCGTCAAGTTCAATTTTTCCGTCCTGCTCGCGCAGGGGGCTTTCGCCGGTGGCGTCTTCGTCGTCCAGGCTTTCGGAAATCTCGAATTCCTGGTCGAGGGGGCAGACGGCGGGCCGGGTGCAGCGCGCGCAGGGCAGGGTCACCTCGCCGGTGAGCCGCCCGGCCATGGTCGCGCCGCGTCCATGGGGCCAGACGCGCACCGCCGCCGCCATGGGCGCCGAGAAGGTCACGTCCATGCCGAAAGCGGCGGCCGGCCCGGCCCAGACGGCCTGGTCGTCAAACGAAAATTCCCGGCCTTCCGCCGGGATGTCGGAAATATCCAGCCAAATGCTCTTCATCATGGTGCTGCCTCGCGCGAGGCCCTAGGTCTATCCGAAATCGTTCCGTTGTCAAGGCAAAAGCGCTTGCGTTTTCTCCGGGGAAGATATAAGGAGGCAAATTCGCTGCGGCTGAAAGGCCGATTGGGCCGGGCGGCCCCGGCGGACCAGATCCGAACTCGCACAGCGGCGGGCCAGAGGCCTTGCCGCCGGGAATAAAGGAGGACCCCCCATGAGCCATACGTGTGACATCTGCGGCAAGCGGCCCCAGGTCGGCAACAACGTGAGCCACGCCAACAACAAGACCAAGCGTCGCTTCATGCCCAACCTGCAGAGCGTGCGCGTGCAACTGGACAACGGCTCCGTGCAGCGCATGAGCGTGTGCACCCGCTGCATCCGCTCCGGCGCCGTGGCCAAGCCCGTGGCCCGGACGACTCCTCAGGAGTCCTAGCCCTCCGCGCCCGAAACTCTTCAGGCCCCGCCCGGTCACCCCGGCGGGGCCTTTTCTTTTGGCTGTCGCCCGTCCGTCAGGGGGAGGAAGCCCGGGGACGGTGCGTACCCCCGGGGATTGATGAGCCTCCGGCGGCTCAAGGGCTGTCGCCCTTAAAAATCCCGTTCGGGGTGGCTGGGGCGGCGCGCCGCAAAGCCCACCCAATGCGGGATTCTCAAGGGGCATGCCCCTTGAGCCGCCGGAGGCTCATCAACCCGCAGGACACGCCCACCGTCCCCGGCCTCCTCCCACCCCAGGCGGGCGGAGCGCGCTAGTAGTAGCGTTCTCCGGGTTCGCGGAGGCGCACGGGGCGGGCCGGGACGCCGAAGGCCACGGTGCGCGCGGGCACGTCGGCCACGGCCACGGCCCCGGCGCCGAGCAGCGCGTGTTCGCCCACGGTCCGCCCGTGGAGCACCGATGCGCCCAGGCCGATATGGGCGAAGGCGCCCACGCGCACGTTGCCGCCCAGGGTCGCCCCGGGGCCCAGGCTGGCGAAGTCTTCCAGCAGGCCGTCGTGGTCCAGGCTGGCGCCGGTGTTGACGATGCAGTGGCGGCCGACGCGCGTGTCGGGCCCGAGCACGGCCCCGGGCATGACGACGCTGCCCGGGCCGATTTCGGCGCCCCGGGCCACGCTGGCCGCCGGGTGCACTGCCGTGGCGAAAGTCAGCTCCGGGGCCAGGGCCGCCACGCGCGCGACGACCCGGGCGCGCACGGCGTTGTCGCCGATGGCCACCAGCAGCGCCCGCGCGCCGTGGGTGCGGGCCGCTTCGGGCAGGTCGGCCTCGGCTCCGAGCACGGGCAGGCCGAAGTGTTCGGCCCCGGCGGGCAGGGCGGCGTCGATGAACCCGGCCACGCGCCACAGGCCCTGGCGCTGCACGATGTCCGCCACGACCTTGGCGTGGCCCGATGCACCGACGATGAGCAGGGCGTCCATGGCGGCCTCCGGGGGGCTCAGGCTCCGGCCAGGGCTGCGGCCCGGCGCAGGCGGCGCACGGTGGACTCGCGGCCCAGGACGAGCATCATCTCGAACAGCCCGGGCGAGAACGTGCGGCCCGACAGGGCCACGCGCACCGGCTGGGCCACGGCCTTGAACTTCAGGCCCTGGGCGTCCAGCCAGGCCTTGAAGGCGTCCTCCAGGGGGCCGGGCTCGAACACCGGGGCGTCTTCCACCAGCCGCGCCGCGGCTTCCAGCAGGGGCGCGCTTTCGGCGGTGACGAACTTGGCCAGGGCCTCGGGGTCGTGCTCCAGGGCCTGGTCGGGCGCGAAGAAGAAGGCCATGCCCTCGGCCATTTCGCGCAGGGTCTTGGCCCGGGGCTGGTAGAGCGGCACCGCCGCCGCCAACCGCGCGGGGTCGGGAGCGGCCACGCCCATTTCGGCCAGGAAGCGCGGCAGCAGCCCGGCCAGCCGGGCGGGGTCGGCTTCCTTGATGTAATGGGCGCTCACGGCTTCGAGCTTGGCCATGTCGAACATGGCCGGGGAGGAGCCCAGGCCCTTTTCGGAGAACAGGGCGATCATCTCCTCGCGGGTGAACAGCTCCTGGTCGCCGTGGCCCCAGCCCAGGCGCAGCAGGTAGTTGACCACGGCCTCGGGCAGGAAGCCCATGGCCTCGTACTCCATGACGCTCATGGCGCCGTGGCGTTTGGAGAGCTTCTTGCGGTCGGGCCCGAAGATCATGGGCAGGTGGCCGAAGGCGGGCACGGGCAGGCCCAGGGCCATGTACAGGGCGATCTGCTTGGGCGTGTTGGAGAGGTGGTCCTCGCCGCGGATGATGTGCGTCACGCCCATGTCGGCGTCGTCCACCACCACGGCCAGGTTGTACATGGGCGAGCCGTTGCCCCGGCGGATGACGAAATCGTCCACCATTTCCTCGAAGTCCATCTCCATGGGGCCCTTGACCATGTCGGCCCAGGCGCACAGGCCCTCGGGCGCGCGGAAGCGGACCACGCGGCCCGGGCCGGGGCCCAGGTTCCTGTGGCGGCAGGAGCCGTCGTACTTGGGTTTCTTGCCTGCGGCCTTGGCGGTTTCGCGCATGGCGTCCACCTGCTCGGGGGTGCAGTCGCAGTAGTAGGCGTGGCCCGAGGCGATCAGGCGCTCGATGTACTGGTCGTACAGCGGGGTGCGGTCGCTTTGCAGGTAGGGGCCGTGGTCCCAGTGCAGGCCGAGCCAGGTCATGCCGTCCACGATGGCCTGGGTCATTTCGGGGGTTGAGCGGGCCTGATCGGTGTCCTCGATGCGCAGGACGAACTCGCCGCCCCGGCCCCGGGCGAAGAGCCAGTTGAACAGCGCGGTGCGCGCGCCGCCGATGTGCAGAAAGCCCGTGGGGCTGGGGGGGAACCTGGTGACCACCTTGCTCATTGCTGTCTCCGGATGCGGACGGCGCGCGGGTGCGCGCGGGGTCGTATTATAAGGAAGAAGGAGGCCGGGGCCCGGCGGGCCCGGAGCCTAGACGGCCTCCACGCGCACGACGCGGGGCACCTCGGCCAGGATTACGCGCTCCACGCCCAGGCGCAGGGTCTGCCCGGCCATGGGGCAGCCTTTGCACGCGCCGGTCAGGCGCACGCGGACCACGCCCTCGGGCGTGACATCCACCAGTTCCACGTTGCCGCCGTCGGCCTGCAGGGCGGGGCGGATTTTGGCCAGGGCCTGTTCGACTTGCTCGCGCATGGTGTGGACCTCCGTTGCGTGTTGACCGGGCTGTATCCGCTCCCGGGGGCGAATGTCAAACGCGGCGGGAGCCGCGGGGCGCCCCGGGCCCTTGACAGCCCGTGCCCCGGGTCGTACCCGGACAGACAGCGGCACGTGCCGCCGGCCGGTGCCCGCGCGGACCCCGGCGCCCCGGGGCGCGTCTCCCCGGTGCCTTCGCCAGGTTTTTGCAGAAGGAGAGCAGCGTGGCTTTGGACATCGCCGTCATCGGCTCCGGCTACTGGGGCAAGAACCTTGTGCGCAACTACCATGCCCTGGGCCGCCTGGGGCTCATCTGCGACCGCAGCGCGGACACCCTGGCGCGCTTCCGCGAGCAGTATCCGGGCGCGGGGACCTGCCTGGCCCTGTCCGACGTGCTGGCGTGCGCGGCCATCCGGGGCGTGGTGGTGGCCACCCCGGCCGAGACGCACTTCGCCATCGCCCGCGAGGTGCTGCTCTCCGGGCGCCACGTCTACGTGGAAAAGCCCCTGGTGCTGGACGAGGGGCAGGCCCGCGAGCTCATCGCCCTGGCCGGGGAGCGCGGGCTGACCCTCATGGTCGGCCACCTGCTGCAATACCACCCGGCCTTCGAGCGCCTGCGGGCCCTGGCCGGGAGCGGGGAGCTCGGGCGCATCAACTACATCTACTCCCACCGCCTGAACCTGGGCAAAATCCGCCGCGAGGAAAACGCCCTGTGGTCCTTCGCGCCGCACGATATCTCCATGATCCTGTCCCTGACGGGCGAGGAGCCGCGCACGGTGCTGGCCACGGGCGGCAATTACCTGCACAGCGCCCTGGCCGACGTGACCACCACGCATCTGGACTTCGCCTCGGGGGTCAAGGCCCACGTGTTCGTGTCCTGGCTGCACCCGTTCAAGGAACAAAAGCTCGTGGTGGTCGGCGACCGCAAGATGGCCGTGTTCGACGACACCCTGCCCTGGGCCGAGAAGCTGCTGCTCTACCCGCATTCCATCGACTGGAAGGGCCAGGTGCCCGTGCCGGTGCGCGGCGAGGCCGAGGGCGTGGCCCTGGAGGAGGCCGAGCCCCTGCGCCGCGAATGCCTGCACTTCCTGAACTGCGTGGACACCGGGGCCGCCCCGCGCACCGACGGCCGCGAGGGCCTGGCCGTGCTGCGCGTGCTGCACGCGGCCCAGCGGTCCATGGACGCGGGCTGCGCCGTCACCAGCCTGGGTGCCGACCCGGGCGCCTGCCCGGCGCCCCCGGCCCCGGAGGACGTTTTCATCCACGACACCGCCCGGGTGGATCCCGGGGCGAGCATCGGCGCGGGCACGAAGATCTGGCATTTTTCCCACGTGCTGCCCGGCAGCGTCGTCGGCCAGGGGTGCAGCATCGGCCAGAACGTGGTCGTCGGGCCCGACGCCGTGGTCGGCGACGGCTGCAAGATCCAGAACAACGTGTCGGTCTACAAGGGCGTGACCCTGGAGGACCACGTGTTCTGCGGGCCGAGCATGGTCTTCACCAACGTCTGGAATCCGCGCGCGCACATCCGGCGCATGGACGAGCTGCGCCCGACCCTGGTCCGCCGGGGCGCGACCATCGGGGCCAACGCGACCATCGTCTGCGGCAACACCATCGGGCGCTACGCCCTGGTGGGCGCCGGGGCGGTGGTCACCCGCGACGTGCCGGACCATGCCCTGGTCACGGGCAACCCGGCCCGGGTGCGGGGCTGGGTCTGCGCCTGCGGCGTGCGGCTGGACGAGGGCCTGGAATGCCCGGCTTGCGGCGCGGCCTACGCACAGGCCGGGCCCGGGCTGGCCCCGGCCCGGGCTGGCGACGGCCCGGGGAAATAACGGCGCGGCCCTGGCCGCCGGATTCGCGGGCTCCGGGGGGCCTTCCCAAGCGCCGTGTCCTCGCCTATAGTCCGCCCACCATGAGCACCGTTCCCGACGACTGCGGAGGAGGCCTCAAGGGGCCGACCTCGACCATCTACAAGTGGGCCCTGGGCGCGCTGATCCTGCTGGCCGTGTATCTGGCCTACCGGGTCTTCAGCCCGTTCCTGGCGCCGATCATCTTCTCCTCGGTGCTGGCGGCCATCTGCTACCCGCTCCAGGCCCGGCTTTCGGCGCGCCTGGGCGGGCGCGACTCCCTGGCGGCGCTCATCGTGCTGGTGCTGGTCATCTTCTGCGTGTTCCTGCCGACCTTCGTGTTCTTCTCGGGCCTGGTATCCCAGGCGGCCACGTCCATCGCCGATCTCACGGCCTGGATTCGCAGCGCGGATTTCGTGCAACTGGTCGAGAAGGCCCGGGTGGAGGCCGTGGTGGCCTGGCTGCACGAGCGCCTGCCTTTTCTGGACCTGGACGGACTGGACATCCAGGCCGGGCTGATCGACTTTTCGCGCAACATCGGCCAGACCATGATCCGCACCGGCACGTCCATCGTGGGCAACGCCATGACCGTGCTGTTCTCCTTCTGCATCATGCTGTTCGTGCTGTTCTTCTTCCTGCGCGACGGGCGGCGCATCGTGGCCTACGTCAAGTACCTCTCGCCCCTGCACGAAAGCCAGGAGGACACCATCATCGCCAGCCTGCGCAACGTTTCGCGGGCGGTGCTGGTGGGCGGGCTGCTGGTGGCGGTGCTCCAGGGGCTGGCGGGCGGCGTGGGGCTGGCCATCGCGGGCATCCCGGCCCTGTTCTGGGGCACGATGATGTGCTTCGCCTCGCTGATCCCCGTGCTGGGCACGGGTCTGGTCTGGTTTCCGGCCAGCGTCTACCTGCTGCTCACCGGGCGCTGGGAGATGGGCGTGTTCCTGCTGGTCTGGTGCGGGCTGGGGGTCACGAGCATCGATACCTTCCTGCGGCCTTACTTCATGCGCGGCTCGTCGGGCATGCCGCTTCTGGCCATCTTTCTGTCGGTCATCGGCGGGTTGCAGATTTTCGGCCCGGCGGGGCTGCTGTACGGGCCGTTGATCCTGGCCTTCACCATGGTCATGCTGCGCCTGTACGGCGAGGAGTTCCGCGAGATCCTGGAGTTCGACCCCAGGCGTCCGCCCGAGGGGCCGCCGCCGCCGCCCGGGCCCTAGGCCCGCCCGGCCCCGGAGGGCGGCCAGGAGCAAGACGGCCCCGCCCGTCGCGTATGCCAAGGCATGCGCGGCGGGCGGGGCCGTTTTTGCGCCCGGAGCCCCGGTGACAGGGCGGGAGCGCGCGGGTCTTACGCCTCCTGGGGCGCAAAGCGCAGCAGCCGCAGCAGCGGCACCCCGCCCAGGATGCAGACGCCCAGGACCACAAACCCCGTGGCGAAGGAGCCCTGGTCGCCGAACCAGCCCAGGGCCGTGGGCGTGGCCCCCGAGCCGAGCAGGATGCCCAGGGGCACCACCAGGGACACGGCCACGTTGCGCACGCCTTGGCCGTAGGTCTGGGACATGGCCGTCAGCCCCGCGGCGAAGAAGCAGACCGACAGCGTCGGCTGGAGCACCACCGCCGCCGCCAGCCACGGGCCCGAAAGCGGCCCGAGCAAAAGCGTCATCAGCCCCGACGACGCCAGGGACAGGGCCGCCGTGCGCCGCGCGCCGATGCGGTCGACCACGAAGCCCGTAGCCAGGGCCATGAGCGGCCCGGCCACGCGCGAGACCGTGAGCAGGGCGTTGGCCGTTTCCGGGGTCACGCCGCGCTCGGTGGTCAGGTACAGCGGCAGCATGCTGTAGGGCCCGAAGCTTGCGGCCACGGCCAGGGAAAACAGGGCCACCAGCACCGGAAAGGCCGGGTGCAGCACCACCTCGCGCAGGGCCTGGGCGCGCGGGGCGGCCCCGCGCGCGTCGCCGCCCCGGCCGAAGGCCAGGAACAGCCCGCCCAGCCCCAGGGCCAGGCTGCCGAAGACCAGGAACACCCCGCGCCAGGGCAGCACCTCCGCCAGGGCCGTGGCCAGCAGCGGCACGGTGACGAAGGCCAGGTTGGGCGCCATTTCGTGCACGGCCAGACCCCGGCCCCAGTGCCGGGGCTCCAGCAGGGTGGTGATGGTCGCCACCGCCGAGGGGAAGTACAGCCCGCCCGCCAGCCCTGTGGCCAGCAGCAGCGCGCGCAGCTCGAAAAAGGAGCGCGACAGGCCCGCGCCGATGAGAAACGTGCCCAGCAGGGCCGTGGACAGCAGCACCGTGCGCCGGTGGCCCAGGCGCCCGGCCACGAAGCCCGAGCAGGTCATGGACAGGCTCATGCCTCCGGCCACGAAGAGGAACAGCCCCCCCGCGCTGGCGTGGTTGATGCCGAACTCGTGCTCCACCAGCGCGAGCAGCGGGGCCATGATCACCCGCGAGACGAAGTTGGCGTAGAACAGCCCGGCCAGCAGCAGCAGGGAGGGCAGGGCGGCGCGCAGGGGCAGGGCGGCCGTCTGGAAGGGAGGCTGGGGCATGGTGCGGCGTCTCCGGGCGTTGGGGTGCGTCCACGGTCTTAGCGTCCAATGCCTCCCGGAGCAACGGGAAAGGCGGGCCCGGCGCGGGGGGTTGTGCATTCTGCTGCACCCATGTGCAAACCGATGTGCGCGCGGATTCACAACGCCGGAGGATGGAAGTGGGGGCATTCTCCTATCATAATGAAATCAAAGTGTTTTTATGTTTGGCACGGCCTGTGCTTTGAGAGGGGCAAGCGGGACGACGCGTCCCCCACGAAAAACAAGGCGCAACGACGACGCGCCAGACCTTCACGGAGGAACCAGACATGACCAGACGCATGACTACCATCGCCGCAATGGGCGCCCTTGTGGCGCTGGCCGCCCTGAGCTTCAACCCCGCCGCCATGGCCGCCGGACACGGCCAGGGCCACGGACAGGGCCACGGCTACGGCATGCAGGCCGGCATGGGCCCCTGGGGCGGCGCGAACCTGACCCCCGAGCAGCAGGAAAAGGCCCAGGCCCTGTTCACCGAATTTCAGCAGAAGACCGCCACGGCGCAGCGTGAGCTGTTCGCCAAGCAGGCCATGCTCAACGCCGAGCTGGTGGCCGTGACCCCCGACGTGAAGCGCGTGGACGCCCTGACCGCCGAGGTCAGCGACCTGCGCACCCAGCTCTTTACCGAGCGCGTGGCCCTGCGCAAGGCCATGGCCGAGGCCGGGCTGCCGCCCATGGGCCCGATGATGGGCATGGGCGGCAAGGGCTGCGGCCGGGGCATGGGCATGATGCAGGGCGGCATGATGCATGGCGGCATGATGATGGGCAGCAACTGACCGCTTCGGCAGATGACATAGACGAGACACCCTCCTTCCTCCTCCTACCCTCACCCCCAACCCCCTTGCGCAGGCCCCTCCATCCCGGAGGGGCCTGCCCTTTTGGGGCGGCGGAACTGTGTCCGGGCGGGGGCTCCGGCCATCGCGCCGCCCGGCGGGTCGCCCCGGACGACCCTCCGGCCCGTTCCCCAGGCGTTCCGCCGCCTCCGGCCCGCTCCACCGCCCCGGCGAGCGGCGGACGGCGGCGGGGCTCGACTTGTTTCACCGGGCCGTGCACCTGTTTTGTTTTCCGGCGGCCCTTTGGCCGCATACGAGCGCGGCGCCGTGAATTTTCTTGCACAAATCGAGGTTCTGTGGTGTGTTGTCTATTGCACAAAAGGGATTTGCACAAGTGGATATGTCTTTGCATTCAATTGAAATTATTAACTATTAATTTTGGCACAAGTCATGCTAACAGAAAGGTGCCATCACGAATGCAACGCCATCCATCCACAAGGAGTTAGCGTATGTCCAAGAAGTCACTCATCCTTTCGCTGGCTGCGGTGGCCGTGCTGTCCCTGTCGGCCCTGGCCGTGGCGGGCCCCGGGTTCGGCCCGGGCGCGGGCCCCGGCGGATGCGGCGGGCCCATGCAGGCCCTGACCCCCGAGCAGCGCGAGCAGGCCATCGCCCTGTTCGAGGAACACCAGAAGGCCATGATCCCCCTGCGCGAGCAGATCCGCACCAAGTCCGCCCTGCTGGATTCGGCCCTGGGCACCAAGCCCGTGGACGAAAAGGCCGTGGACGCCCTGACCCGGGAACTGGGCGACCTGAAGGTCCGCCAGTTCACCGCCCAGGTGGAGCTGCGCAAGAAGTTCGCCGCCGCCGGGCTGCCCGATCTCGGCGCCATGATGGGTCACCGTGGCATGGGGCGCGGCATGGGGCGCGGCATGGGCCCCGGCGCGGGCGGCTGCCCCGGGCAGGACCAGGGCATGGGCCCCGGCCCGCGCATGGGCGAGGCCATGGGTTTCGACGACGACGAACCGGACATGCTGGGCATGGCGCCCGGCATGGATTTCGACATGGACGAGGCTTTCGCGGGTTTCGGCAGCTAGCCGCCCGCACAACCGTTTCATCGCCTCCCTCATCCCGATGCCCGGGGCGCCGCGTGGGGCGGCGCCCCGGGCTTGCATCGGCGCGGGAGGCCCGGCGCCCGCGCGGGCGCCCAAAGGTCACGCATTCTTATGGATATAGGCCTGCGCTCCAGCAATCGCTCCTACCTCGCCGGTGCCGCCCTGGCCGTGGTGCTCATCGGGCTGGCCCTGTCCTTCCTCACCTGGCAGAACCTGGAGCGCCAGCGCCAGACCATCGAGGAGCACCTGCTGCTCTCCTCCCAGGTCATCCTGCGCGGTGTGGAGACGGCCATGGCCCGCGAGATGCGCGGGCTGGACCGCCTGCTGCCCGGGCTCATGCACCGCGGCGGGCATGCCGCCCCGCCGGGTTCGCTGCTGGTGCCCCGGCTGCGCGAAATGCTCACCGAGCTCATCGACAACAGCGACGTGCAGTTCGTGGCCATTCTGGCTTCGGGCGGGCGGGTGCTTTTCAGCGCGCGGGCCTCGGGCGCGCCGGACATCCCGACCCTGCCGCCTTCGGCCTGGGAGCGCCTGGGCACCGCCGGAGAATGGGCCGCGTTGTACCAGGGCCCTGCGGGGCCGGAAAGCTTCGTGGCCGGGCTGCGCGCGCGGCCCGGGCTGGCCCGGCTGTGCCTCGAGGCCCAGCCCCGGGGCCGCGAGGGCGACGGGCCGTTGGGGCCGTATCTGATCGTGGGCATCGATCCGCGCAAGCATCTGGCGACCTTCGGCAAGTTCCGCCGCACGGCCCTGCTGCAAACGGGCTACGTGATCATGGTCGCCGTGTTCCTGTGGGGCCTGGGCGCGGCCTACGTGCGCCGCCGCGACCAGAGCCGCGAGCTGCACCGCCTGGAGTCCTTCCATTCCCGGCTGCTGGACACCATGCCCGACGGGCTGCTGACCGTCAGCGCCGCCGGGTCCATCCGTGCGGCCAACCCCGCCGCGCGTGCCCTGCTCGCGGGCGGCGGCGAGCTTGTGGGCCAGCGTTTCGACGACCTGTCCCTGCAAACCGACGAGCGGCCCGGGGCCGGAGCCTCCTGCCTGTGGGGCAAGGGCTGGGAGCAGGCCCGCGCGGGCGGACGCAGCCTGGAAATCCTGTCCATGCCCCTGCCGTCCGCCGCGTCCGCCGAGGGCGAGGCGGGCGAGCGGCTGGTGCTCGTGCGTGACCGCACGGACCTGAAGGCCCTGGAAGACGATCTGGCCGAGGCGCGCCAGCAGGCGGCCATCGGCCGACTGGCCGCCGGGCTGGCCCACGAAATCCGCAACCCGCTCTCGGCCCTGCGCGGGTTCGCCCAGTTCTTCAAGAAGAAGCTCGAAGGCCGCCAGCCCGAGGAGCAGTACGCCGCGACCATGGTCAAGGAGGCCGACCGCCTGGACAAGGTCATCTCGGACCTGATGTTCCTCTCGCGCCCGCGCGCGCCCGAGAAGACCGACGTGGACGCCGCCGCCCTGGCCGAAGACCTGCGGGCCCTGTTGCGCTTCGACCTGGAGCACCAGGGCGCCGAACTGGCCGTGGACATCGCCCCCGACCCCGTGGCTCCCGGTGCGGCCTGCGTGGTCCACGCCGACCCGGACATGCTCAAGCAGGCGCTTTTGAACCTGCTGCTCAACAGCCTGGCCGCCGTGGGTGCCAATCCGCCCGGGGAACCCCGGCGCATCGGGCTGGCCTTCTCGCAACGCGACGGGCGGGCCTGTCTGGCCGTGCGCGATACCGGCCCGGGCATGACCGACGAGGAGCGCGCTCACGCCCTGGAACCCTTCTTCACCTCCAAGAAGGAGGGCACCGGCCTGGGGCTGGCCATCGTGCACCGCATCGTGCGCAACCACGGCGGCCGCGTGGATATTGAAACCCGCCGCGGCGGCCCGGACCACGGCACCGAGGTCCGGCTGTGCTTCCCGCCCGCCGGGGAGCAGCCCGTCTGCGAACCTGAACAGGGAGAACCGCAATGATCGCTGCAAGCCAGAAGCGCCGCGCCCTGGTTGTGGACGACGAACCCGCCCTGCGGATGATGGTCGGCGCCGTGCTGCGCGACGAGGGCTGGGACGTGGCCGAAGCCCCCAGCGCCGAAGACGCCCTGGACCTGCTTTCCGGCGCCCGGCCCGACGTGATCCTGCTCGACATGCGCATGCCGGGCATGGACGGCCTGGAGGCCCTGGGCGCCATCCGCGCCAAGTCGCCGGGGGTGCCCGTGGTCATGCTCACGGCCTTCGGCACCGTGGGCAGCGCCGTGGACGCCATGAAGCGCGGCGCCTTCGACTACCTGACCAAGCCCACGGACAACGACGAGCTGGTGGCCGTGCTCGGCAAGGCCTACGAGTATTCGCGGCTGGTGTCCGAGAACCTGGAGCTGCGCCGCGAGGCCGACATGGCCCCCGAGGTGCGCGAGATCATCGGCCAGTCCGAGGGCATGCAGCGCGTCAAGCGGCTCATCGAGCAGGCCGGGCCCAGCGAGGCCACGGTGCTCATCACCGGCGACTCGGGCACGGGCAAGGAGCTGGTGGCTGCCGCCCTGCACGCCGCCAGCCCCCGCACGCGCGGCCCGCTGATCAAGGTCAACTGCGCGGCCCTGCCCGGCGACCTGCTGGAAAGCGAACTGTTCGGCTACGTCAAGGGCGCGTTCACCGGCGCGGTGAAGGACAAGCCCGGGCGCTTCCAGCTCGCCTCGGGGGGCACGCTGTTCCTGGACGAGATCGGCGAACTGCCCCTGGGCTTGCAGGCCAAGCTGCTGCGGGCCATCCAGGAGCGCCAGGTGGAGCCCCTGGGCGGGGTGGGCGCCGTGCCCGTGGACGTGCGCCTGCTGGCGGCCACGAACCGCAACCTCGTGGCCGAGGTCCAGGCCGGGCGCTTTCGCGAGGACCTGTATTTCCGCCTCAACGTGCTGGAGGTCGCCATCCCGCCGCTGCGCGAGCGCATGGACGACCTGCCGCTGCTGACGGCGCACCTTCTGCGCAAGCTGGCGCGCAAGAACAACAAGACCGTGCGCGAGGTCTCCCCCGCGTTCATGGAAACCCTGGCCCGCCACGACTGGCCGGGCAACGTGCGCGAGCTGGAAAACGCCCTGGAGCGGGCCCTGGTGCTCTCGCGCACGGATTCGCTCTCCGCCTCGGACCTGCCGCCCCAGGTGCTGGCTCCGGCGGCGGCGCGCGGAGGACACGCGGGAGGGGCGGCCCCGGCCTTCGCCCCGGCCGACGGCCCCCGCCCGCCCCGGGCCGCGCCCTCCCTGGACGAAGCCGAGAAACAGGCCATCATCGAGGCCCTGGCCCTGTATGGCGGCCACCGCCAGCGCACCGCCGACGCCCTGAACATCAGCCGCCGGACCCTGCAATACAAACTGCGCAAATACGGCCTGACCACCCGGGGCTGACCCCCCCCCCGCGCCCCGGGGCAAAGGAAAACCGCCCCCGCCGGAGCACTCCGGCGGGGGCGGTTTGCGTTGGCGCGCCGCGCGCCCTCACCCGCCCAGCAGGGCGGCCATGACCTTTTCCGGAGGCCGCCGCTCGGGGACCGTGGGGCGCGGGACACTGCCCTCGTTCCACTCGCGGCTGACGTACAGCCCGCAGAAGCAGGCGCCGTATTCGGCCACGTCGGCCTCGCGGTAGGTGCAGGGGCAGACGATGTCGCGGTCCTGCTCGAAGTCGCCCGAAGCCAGGCGGCAGGGGCAGGCCATGTGCCCGTAGCGTTCCTTGTTGACCAGCAGGCTTTCCAGAAGCGGCATGGTCATGCCGTCCAGGTCGTTGTTGAAGTAGTAGCCCTTGGGTTCCTGGAGCTTGCGCAGGGCCGCATGCAGCGTCTTGGCGTCCATGGGGTTACCTCAGGATCTTGTCCAGCTCGTCCTTCTTGAAGCCCACGACGACGCACTCGTCGTCGATGACCACCGTGGGGAAGGACGTGGCGGGGTTGTAGCGGCGGACCTCCTCGACGACGGCCTTGCGCTCGTCGCCGCTAAGCTGGTCCACGTGGACGCATTCGTATTCCACGCCCATGTCGTCCAGGTATTTCTTGGCGTTCTTGCAGTGGATGCAGGTGGACAGGGCGTAGACCTTGACTTTCTTCTGGGCCATTGCGGGCCTCCTCGGGGCGTTGGGGTGGCCGGGGCAAAGCCCCGTGTCGTTACAGCCTACCCCGGCGCCCGGGGCAGGTCAACCGGGCCGGGCGCGGAGCGGCGTCAGGCCCGGCGCAGGCGCAGTTCCAGCCGCCGGGCCAGGGCCGAGCAGGCCAGGGTCAGCACCAGGTAGAGCAGGGTGATGGCGATCATGATTTCATACGTCATGTACGTCGCGGCCATGAGTTCCAGGCCCTGGAAGGTCAGCTCCTGCACGCTGATGACCGAGACGATGGCCGTGTCCTTGACCGTGGCGATGAGCTGCCCGGCCAGGGGCGGCACGATGCGCGCCACGGCCTGGGGCAGGACGACAAGGCGCATCTGCTGCCAGGGCGAAAAGCCCAGGGCCCGGGCGGCCTCGCGCTGGCCGCGCTCCACGGACTGGATGCCCGCGCGCACGTGCTCGGCGATGTAGGCACCCTCGTAGACGGCCATGGTCATCAGCGCCGCCAGGAAGTTGGGCAACTGCTCCGGCGGGGCCATGACCCAGCCCAGGGCCCCGGCGGCCCAGCCCGGCAGGGCGCGCAAGGCCGCCTCCACGCCCAGGGCGCGCAGGAGCATGTCGGACAGGAAAAAGTAGAAGATGAACACCAGCACCAGGGGCGGGACGTTGCGCACGATGCCCACGTAAAGCCCGCCCGTCAGGCGCCAGAACAGGCCGCCCGAGGCCCGGGCCAGGCCCATGGCCCCGCCCAGCAGCGTGGCCAGGAGCATGGTCCACAGGCTCAGGCGCACGGTGGTCGCCAGGCCCTGGGCCAGCAGCCCGGGCACCCAGCGCCCCGTGCCCTCGTCAAAGCGCGCGAGGTACTGGAACAGGACGTGCCAGCGCCACGTGTAGTCCTGCGTCGCCACGGCGCGCCACGCCAGCAGGGCCGCCCCGCACAGCAGGGCGCACAGGAGCACGGCGTCCAGGGCCGTGAAGCGTGCGGGGCGGCCCGGCATGGCGGGTTATTCCACGCGGTCCTTCCAGTCGGCGGTCAGGAACCAGTAGTGGTAGCGCTCCTGGATCCAGCCCTCGCCGCGCACCTGTTCGATCCAGCTATTGACGTAGTTCAGCAGGTCCGGGTCGCCCTTGCGCATGGCGATGCCGTTGGGCTCGTTGGTCAGGTTGCGCTCGAAGGGCACGAACAGGGTCTCGGGGTGCTCGGCGGCCTGCTGGGCGGGCAGGGGCGCCATGCTCACGAAGGCGTGGGCCCGGCCCGCGAGCAGCTCCTGGAGCGCCTGGGGCTCCTTGTCGAACAGGCGCTTCTGGGCCTTGGGGAAGTGTTCCTCCAGGGCCTTTTGGGCCGTGGTGCCCGTGCGCGCGACGATGACCACGGCGGGGTCGTTGAAGTCCTCCATGGTCGTGAAGCTTCCGGCCTTGGCCCGGCTGGCGACCATGGACTGACCCGAGAAGTAGTAGGGCGCGGAGAAGTAGACCTGCTGGGCGCGGTCGGCGCGGATGCTCATGCCGCCGATGAGCAGGTCGAACTTGCCGGCCAGCAGGGCGGGGATGATGCCCTTCCAGGCCGTGGGCACCAGTTCGACGCGCACACCCAGGTCCTTGGCGAAGCGTTCGGCCACGTCGATTTCGAAGCCGATGAAGGTGCCGGACTTGTCCTTCATGGCCCAGGGCACGAAGGTGTCGAAGCCCACGCGCAGCACGCCGCGCTCCATGATGGCGGTCAGCGCGCTTTCGCGGGTCAGCGTGTCGCCCGTTTCGCCCGCGGCTGCGGGGGCCGCGGGGGCGGCCAGGGCCACGGCCAGGGCCAGGGCGGCCAGGGTCAGGGTGATGAGGCGCATGGGGAGTCCTCCTCGGGGGCTGGTGGTGGGGCGCTGGCGGGCACGGTCAGCACCCCGTGCCCAGGCGTCGTTCAAGCCCCGCCGCCGCCAGGGACAGCGGCAGGGTCACGCACAGGTAAATGGCGGCCACGGTGAACCAGGTCTCGAAGACCAGGAACGTGTCCGAGGCGATGATGTTGCCCTGCTGGGTCAGCTCGAAGATGGCGATGGTGCTGGCCAGGGACGAGTCCTTGACCAGGGACACGGCCACCCCCGTGAGCGGCGGCAGCACGCGGCGCACGGCCTGGGGCAGGATCACGCGGCGGTAGGTCTGCCAGCGGGTCAGGCCGGTGCTCAGGGCGGCCTCCCACTGCCCCCGGTCCACGGACAGGATGCCCGCGCGGAAGATTTCGGCGGCGTAAGCGCCCTCGAACAGCGCCAGGGCCAGCACCGCCGAGGCGAAGGCGTCCAGCCCGAGCACGGGCGCCGCCACATAGTACAGGAAAAAAATCTGCGTGAGCAGCGGAGTGTTGCGCACGGTTTCCACGTAGCCGCGCGCCACCAGCCGGGCGGTGAAGGAGCGCGACAGGCGCAGCACCGCCGCCCCCAGGCCGAAGACCAGGGCCAGGACCAGGGCCAGGGCCGCGATCTGGAAGGTGACCAGCAGCCCGCGCAGCAGGGGCCCGAGGGCCCAGGCGCCGTCGGCGGCCTGCACGAGGTAGCGCGGGATGCGGTACCACTTCCAGTGGTAGCCCAGGCCGTGTTCCCCCGAGGCCAGGAATGCGGCGGCCCCGGCCAGCAGCAGGGCGAAAAGCAGCACGTCGCGCCCGGCGCGCAGCATGGCCCGGCGCCGCCCGGGAACGGGAATGGGCGCGGCGGCGCTCATGGCCGGGCCTCCGGGTGGGGAGTGCCTGCCGTGCGGGCGCCCGCGCGGCGCGACAGGGCCATGAAAGCCGGTGCCTGCGGGTGCGGTGCCCGTCCCGGCTGATTTGCGCGCGGCGCCTGCCCCGGGTCGCGCCGGGCGCGCGGGCGACGGGCGCACCCCGGCCCGGCGGCGGGGTCGGGCTCTGCTGCTTTTGGGGGGAGGCTGCACAAGGGGAAGGGCGCGGCAAGGAAGGCGGGCTCAGGCTCGGCGGTTGCGCGAGGGGCCGCGCGCGCGTGGCGCGCCGGAACCCCGGACAGGGCGCACCGCCCCCCGCATTCCCCGCCGGGGCCGAAGAAGACCTGCGAGGTCTGGCGCAGCCGCTCGGGCCGCAGGGTGTTTGCGATACGGATCATGCAAGGGCCTCCTGCCACAAGACACCATCCTAGCAAAAACGGCCGCGATGGCAAACCCTGCTGGACAGTCCCCGGGGTCCGGCATCCGTTTCCTTCCGTTGTTCCTTCCCCCCGGAATTCCGCCATGGCGCACCGTCTGTTCCACAGCAGCCTTGCCTGCTGCCGCGCTGAAAATTCCCCCCAAAGCGCATTTCCCAGGAAGGGAGCAGGGGAGAGGGGGCAGGGGGAATCCGTTTCCGGCGCGGAGAAAAAGGGGAGCCCCGCCTTCTCTCCCGGCGGCCTGCGGCCGCCACGCCACCCTGTGTCCCCCCTGCGCCCGCGTCCTCCTCTTGACAGTTCGTTCGCTTTTCCCTAACAGAAAGGCCGCATGCTGACCGAGTTGTTCACCTCCAAGACGCGCATCCAGGTGCTGGTGAAGCTGTTCCTGAACCCGGGGGTCTCCAGCTATCTGCGCGAGCTGGCCTCGGAGTTCAAGGTGGCCCCGGCGACCATCAAGGACGAGCTGGACCGCCTCGCGGGCGCGGGCTACCTGCAACGCGAGCAGAGCGGGCGCTCGGTGTTCTTCCGGGCCAACACGCGCCATCCCTTTTTTCCGGAAATCCATTCCATCGTGCGCAAGCACCTGGGCATCGACCGGGTGGTTGAGCAGGTCATGACCGCCCTGGCGCCCATCGAGGCGGTGTACATCCTGGACGACTACGCCGAGGGCCGCGACTCGGGGATCATCGACCTGCTCATCGTGGGCGACCCCAAGCGCGGGCTGCTGGAGGGCACGCGCGCGGGGGTGGAGGCCAAGATCAACCGCAAGATCAGGATCATGATCGTGTCGCCCGGGGAATTCGCGGCCAAGCGCGACGTGTTCCTGGGGCGGCCGAACTGGAAGATCGTCTAGGGGGCGGGCATGGGCGTGAAGGTACTGACCGTGGTGGGGGCCAGGCCCCAGTTCGTGAAGGCGGCGCCGGTGTGCGCCGCCCTGGCGGCCTGCGGGATCGACGAGGTGCTGGTGCATACCGGGCAGCATTTCGATGCCAACATGTCGCAGGTGTTTTTCGAGGAGATGGGCATTCCGCGCCCGGGGCATCATCTGGGCCTCGGCGGCACCTCGCACGGGGCCATGACCGGGCGGATGCTGGAAGCCGTGGAGGCGCTGCTCGTGGCCGAGAGGCCGGACGCGGTGCTGGTCTACGGCGACACGAACTCGACCCTGGCCGGGGCGCTGGCGGCGGCCAAGCTGCACATCCCGGTGGCCCACGTGGAGGCCGGGTTGCGCAGCTTCAACCGGCGCATGCCCGAGGAAGTGAACCGTGTGCTCACGGACCATGCGGCAAACATCCTGTTCTGCCCGACGCGGACGGCGGTGGAGAACCTGGCGGCGGAGGGGGTCCGCGACGCCGGGGATGCCGGGGGCTCCGGAGGAACGGACGCCCCCTTCGACAGGCCGGTGCGCGTGCTGCTGACCGGGGACGTGATGTACGACGCGGTGCTGCGTTTCGCGGCCCAGGCGCGGGCCGAGGGCCGGGCTGCGCGGCTGCGCGCGGCTCTGGGGCTGGCTGGAGAGTACGCCCTGTGTACGGTCCACCGGGCCGAGAACACCGACGACCCCGCGCGGCTTTCGGCCGTCTTCGGTGCCCTGGACGCCCTGTCGCGGGAGCTGCCGGTGGTTCTGCCGCTGCACCCGCGCACGCGCGGGCGGCTGGCGGGCCTGGGGCTGCCCGCTTTCGGGCCGGGGCTGCGCGTGGTCGAGCCGCTGGGTTTTCTGGACATGATGGCCCTCGCGGCCGAGTGCCGCGTGGTGCTTACCGACAGCGGCGGCCTGCAAAAGGAGGCCTGCTTCCTGGGCCGCCCGTGCGTGACCCTGCGCGACCAGACCGAGTGGGTGGAGACGGTGGAGCAGGGCTGGAACGTGCTCACCGGGGCGGACGGCGGGCGCATCATCGCCGCCGCGCGCGCGGCCCGTGCGCCGGGAGCGCCCCTGGCGGGCTACGGCCGGGGCGACGCCGCCGGTCGCATCGCCGCGGCGCTTGGGCGGCTGCTGGGCTGAAAACGAACCGAACCGAGAAGGGAGAACGCTATGAAGGCATTGGTCATCGGGTCCGAAGGCAACATCGGCGGGCCATTGGTCAAGCACCTGCGCGCCGGCGGGCACGAGGTCATGGAAACGGACCTCAAGCCCGGCTGGCGGCCCAACTATATCATGGCCGACATCAACCACCCGGTGGACCTGCTGCCGGTGTTCGACTGGCAGCCCGACGTGGTGTTCCTGCTGTCGGCCATGGTCAGCCGCGTGACCTGCGAGCAGGCCAGCGGGCTGGCCATCGACACGAACCTCGGCGGCATCAACAACGTGCTGCAACTGACCAAGCGCGTGGGCGCGCGGCTGGTCTTCTTTTCCACCTCCGAAATCTACGGCCCGGGCGTGAACCCCATGGACGAGGCCATCGCCGACCCCTGCCCCAACAACCGCTACGGCCTGTCCAAGCTCCTGGGCGAAAAGCTGGTGGAGTACGAGGTGGCCAACTACGGGCTCAAGGCCGTCTCCCTGCGGCCGTTCATGATGTACGACGAGGAGGAGACCCTGGGCGACCACCGTTCGGCCATGATCCGCTTCGCCACGAATCTGGCCCTGGGGCGGCCCATCGAGGTCCACAAGGGCAGCGCGCGCGGCTGGCTGCACGTGTCCGACGCCGTGCGGGCCATCGAGGCCGCCACGCGGGTGGAGCGCTACGCGGTGGTCAACATCGGCCACCCCGACGTGCGGCCCATCGAGCAGCTTGCGGAGATGATCCGCGCCGAGCTGGGCGCGGACAAGGCGCTGCTGCGGCTGGTGGAGCAGCCCGGGCGGATGACCCCGGTCAAGCGGCCCCTGCTGGACCGCCAGCGCGAGCTTTTGGGCGTGGAGCCCCGGGTGGGCCTGGAAGAGGGCGTGGGGCTGGTCTGTCGGCGCATCCGCGAGCGGCTGGCCTCGGGCGAATGCCCGGTGTTCACCCGCTGAGGCGGCCCGGGACGCGGAGCGCAAGCATTATGGCCGCCATGCTGTCCCGTCGGCCCGCCGGGGGCCTGGGCCGGGTCGGGAGCCTGTTCCTGCTGCGCTACGGCGCCGTGGGCCTGGGCATCCTGACCTCCATCCTGTGGACGCGCTGCGCGCCCATGGAGGTCTACGGCCGGTACCAGATGGTGCTGGCGCTGCTGACCTTCGTCAGCGGCTTCTGCCTCCAGGGCATGGGGTCGAGCATGGCCGTCGCGGCGGCCAAGGGCTACGACGGCAACCTCGCCCCGGTGCTGCGCACCAAGCTCCTGGCCGGGGTCGCGGGCGCCGTGGCCGTGGCCGGGGTGGCCTTCCACTGGCGGGCCGACTCGCCGGAACTGTTCTGGCCGACGCTGGTCGGGGCAGCGCTGTTCGCGCCGTGGATCATGGCCGCGACGACGTACTCCTGGCTGAACGCCCGGGGGCTGACCGAGCGGCTGTTCGCGGCCCAGTTCGTCCTGTCGGCGGCGCAACTGGCCTGCCTGGGCGCGGCGCTGTGGGCCGGGGCGTCGTCTCCGGCGGCGCTTCTGGCCTGCATCGTGGCGCCCCAGGCGCTGCTGGCCGTGGCCCTGGCCGCGGGCATCCTGCGCCAGCGCAGCAACACCACGCGCGACGCGGCGTCCATCCGCTTCGGCTGGCACACCTCGGTGGCCTTGCTGGCCACGGGCCTGCTGGCCACGGACAAGCTGCTCCTGGGCGACAGCCTGGGCCCGGAGGACGTGGCGGTCTACGCCGTGGCCCTGGTCTTTCCCCAGCAGTTCAACACCATCTTCAGCATCGTGAACCAGATGCTGACTCCGGACATGTACAAGGCCGACTCCGTGGCCGGGGCCTGGGCGGCCATCAAGCCGCGCCTGCCGGGCATCGGCGCGGCCTTCGTGGCCATCGGGCTGGTGGGCTTCGCGGCCTTCCCGGTGCTCATCCCCCTGCTGTTTTCGGCCAAGTACGTGGCGGCGGTGCCCTACGGCAAATGGCTGTGGCTGTCCCTGTCCGTGCTGGCGCCGCTGACCCTGCTCTCCAACATCCTGAAGGCCCAGCAGAAGACGGGCTTCGTCTACTTCATGGGCGCGTTCCAGCCGTTGCTCCAGTTCGGGCTGTACGTGGCGCTCCTCGGCCACGGCATCCTCGGGCTGGTGGTGGCCCGTTTCGCCATGCAGGTCATCGTGGGCCTCGCCTACCTGCTGTCCTTCGTGTACCTCTTGGGCAGGGAGAGGCGAATGGCCGCGACACGGGAAGCATCCGGCCCGCAGGGGCCGCAGGAGGACGGGCAGTGACGCCGCGCGTGTTGTATCTGTGCGCCTTCGCGCCGTCGGTAACCATGTCCTACTTCCAGGACTATGCCGACGCCTTTGCCCGCGCCGGAGCCCGGGTGGCCAACCTGGGCTCGCACAGCACCCTGGCCCAGGCCCGGGCCCTGGCCGGGCTGCCCCTGGCGCGCTGCGACCACGTGGTCTTCGGCTATTCGTTTTTTTACGGCATTTCACGGAGGCTGCTGCCGCTGCTCGGGGCGTGGCTGCGGCTGGCCGGGCGGCGCAGGAACGTCTTTTTCATGCAGAACGAGTACCGCCTGTTCCGCGACAAGCTGGGCATGGCCGCGCGGCTGTCCTGCGCCTACGTGACCACCCAGTTGCCCCTGGAAAGCGCCCGGGCGCTCTACGGACCGGCGTCCCCGGCGCGCGTGCTGCCCATGCCCCACGCCCTGAACGAGCACGCCTTCGCCTCGCGCCCCGAAACCGGGAGCGGCCCCAGCCCCAGGCCGCTGGACATCGGCTGCCGCTCGGCGGTCTACCCGGCCTACCTCGGGGATCAGGCCCGCCAGGAGTTCCTGACCCTGCTGCACCGCCGGGCCCTGGAGCGGGGCCTGGCCTCGGACGTGCTGGTGACCAACGACCCGGCCCGGCGCTTCGACCGCGACGGCTGGGCCGCGTTTCTGAACACCTGCCGCTTCACGGTGTCCACCGAAGCCGGGGCGGCGGCGCTGGACATCGACGACCGCACGCGCCAGGCGGTGAACGCCTACGTGGCCGGGCACCCCGAGGCGCCCTTCGCCGAGATCGAGGCCCGCTTCTTTGCCGGGCCCGCCGCCGGGGCCGTCTGCGGCAAGTGCATCTCGTCGCGCCATTTCGACGCCATCGGCACCCGCACGGGGCAGATATTGCTCGAAGGACACTACAACGGCCTGCTCACCCCCGGGGAGCATTACATCGAGGTCCGCCGCGACCTCTCGAACCTCGACGAGGTTCTGGACCGCCTGGGCGACGAGCCGGGCCGCCGGGCCATGGTCGAGCGGGCCCATGCCCACGCCATGCGCCACCACACCATCGACCGGCGCGTGCATGACCTGCTCGCCGCGCTGGAGGAAGAGGAGCACCATCCATGAAAAACGTTCTTGTGACCGGGGCCGACGGCTTCATCGGTTCGCATCTGGCCGAGGAGCTGGTGCGCCGGGGCTACCGCGTGCGGGCCTTCGTGTTCTACAACTCCTTCAACTCCCTGGGCTGGCTCGACCGTTCGCCCAAGGAACTGCGCGACGCGATGGACATCTTCGCCGGAGACGTGCGCGACCCGAACGGCATGCGCACGGCGGTCAAGGGCTGCGACACGGTGTTCCACCTCGCGGCGCTCATCGCCATTCCCTTCTCCTACCATTCGCCCGACGCCTACGTGGACACCAACGTCAAGGGCACGCTGAACGTGCTCCAGGCCTGCCGCGACCTGGACGTGGAGCGGCTGGTGCATACCTCGACCTCGGAAGTTTACGGAACGGCGCGCTACGTGCCCATCGACGAGGGCCATCCCCTGCGCGGCCAGTCGCCCTATTCGGCCACCAAGATCGCGGCGGACCAGTTGGCCTTCTCGTTCTTCGCCTCCTTCGGCCTGCCGGTGAGCATCGCCCGGCCCTTCAACACCTACGGCCCCCGCCAGTCGGCCCGGGCGGTGATTCCGACCATCATCACCCAGATTCTGGCGGGCGCGCGGGAGCTGAAGCTCGGCTCCCTGCACCCCACGCGGGACTTCAACTACGTGGCCGACACGGTGGAAGGCTTTCTGGCCGTGGCCGGATCGCCGCGCACCCTCGGCGAGACGGTCAACATCGGCTCGGGCTTCGAGGTCGGCATCGGCGACACCGCGCGGCTCATCGCCGAGGTCATGGGCGCCGAGGTGACCATCCGCCAGGACGACCAGCGCCTGCGCCCCGAGCGCAGCGAGGTGGAGCGGCTGTTCGCCGCCAACGCCCTGGCCCGCGAACTGACGGGCTGGACCCCGACCCACGGCGGGCTGGACGGCTTCCGGCGCGGGCTGGAAAAGACCGTGGCCTGGTTCCGCGAACCGGCGAACTTCGCGGCCTACAAACCCTTTGCCTACAACATCTGAGCGGGGGCGGGGCATGAGCGTGGCGAGCGACTGGAACGCGGGCCCGGTGCTGCTGGTGGCCGAGGCGGGGGTGAACCACAACGGCGACCTGGGCCGGGCCCTGGAGCTGGTGGACGCGGCGGCCCGGGCCGGGGCCGACGCCGTGAAGTTCCAGACCTTCCGGGCCGAGGCCCTGGCCACGGCCCGGGCGGCCAAGGCCGACTATCAGGCCGCGAACGACGGCGCGGGCGGCCAGCTCGACATGCTGCGCCGCCTGGAGCTGGACGAGGCCGCCCACCGGGCCCTGCTGGAGCGCTGCCGGGAGCGCGCCGTCCTGTTCCTGTCCACGCCCTTCGACCTGGAAAGCGTGGACCTGCTGGCGGGCCTGGGCATGGAGCTGTTCAAGATCCCCTCGGGGGAGATCACCAATGTGCCCTACCTGCGCCGGGTGGGCGCCCTGGGGCGGCGGGTGGTCCTGTCCACGGGCATGGCCGAGCTGGAAGAGGTCGGCCGGGCCCTGGACGTGCTGGCCGCGGCGGGCACCCCGCGCGAGGCCGTGGTGGTGCTGCACTGCACCACGGAATATCCGGCGCCCCTGGCCGAGGTGAACCTGCGGGCCATGGCGGCCATGGGCCGACATTTCGGCGTGGCCACGGGCTACTCGGACCACACCCGGGGCATCGCCGTGTCCGTCGCCGCGGCGGCCCTGGGCGCGCGGCTGGTGGAGAAACACTTTACCCTGGACCGCACCCTGCCCGGGCCGGACCATCAGGCCTCTCTGGAGCCGGACGAACTGGCTGAACTGGTGCGCTCGGTGCGCGCCGTGGAACTGGCCCTGGGCGACGGCATCAAGCGGCCCATGCCCAGCGAGCTGGCCAACCGCGAGCGCGTGCGCAAGAGCATCGTGGCCGCGCGGCCCATCGCCCGGGGCGAGGCCTTCACCGAGGCGGCCCTGGCCTGCAAGCGCCCGGCCACGGGCCTCTCGCCCCTGCTGTGGGACGCGCTTGTGGGCCGCCCCGCCGGGCGCGACTACGCCCCGGACGAACCCATTGACGCGGCCGAGGTGGACGGGCAATGAGCACCTGCCGTCATGGCGCGGCCGGGCCGGGCATGGTGACGCGGACTTTCACGCGGGAGGCGCGCTGATGCGCACGATTCTGGTCTTCACGGCCACGCGGGCCGAGTACGGGCTGCTGCGGCCGGTGCTGCGGGGCCTGCGGGAGCGCGCGGACGTGCGCCTGCAGGTGCTGGCGAGCGGGGCGCATCTGTCCCCGGCCCACGGCATGACCGTGGGCGAGATCGAGGCCGACGGCTTCGCCATCGACGCGCGGGTGGAGATGCTCCTGGATTCGGACAGCGCCCGGGGCACCTGCTCGGCCATGGGCCTGGGGCTTATCGGCTACGGCCAGGAGCTGGCCCGGCTGCGTCCGGACCTCGTGGTCCTGTTGGGCGACCGCTTCGAGACGCTGACCATGGCCTCGGCCTGTCTGGTCAGCGCCGTGCCCGTGGCGCACATCCACGGCGGCGAGGCGACCTTCGGCGCCGTGGACGAGGCCGCGCGCCACGCCGTGACCAAGATGAGCCTGCTGCATTTCACCAGCACCGAGGCCTACCGTCGCCGGGTGATCCAGCTCGGCGAGGCTCCGGAGCGCGTGTTCAATGTCGGGGCCCTGGGCGTGGAGAACATCGCGCGGCTTGCGCCCAGGCCGCGCGGGGCCGTGGCGGCCGACCTGGGGCTGGACCCCGGGTTGCCCTACCTCATGGTCACCCACCACCCCGTGACCCTGAACCCCGGCGGCGCGGCCGCCGAGTTCGGGGCCCTGCTGGAAGCCCTGGAGGGCCTGGGCGGGGGGATGCAGGTGGTCTTCACCGGGGCCAATGCGGACCCGGGCGGCGGGGCCATCAACGCCATGACCGCCGCCTTCGTGGCCGGGCGGCGGGGCCGGGCGGCGGCCTTCGCCTCCCTGGGCTCGGCGCGCTACCTGGAGGCCGTGCACCACGCGGCGGCCGTGGTCGGCAACTCGTCCAGCGGCATCATCGAGGCGCCGTCCCTGGGGGTGCCGACCCTGGACATCGGCGAGCGCCAGCGCGGGCGCGTGCGCGCCCCCAGCGTGCTGCACTGCGCGGCGGAGCCCGGGGCCATCGCCCGGGGGCTGGCCGAGGTGCTCTCGCCGCCCGTGCGCGCCCTGGCCGCCCGGCGCGAGAACCCCTATGCCGGGCGGGACACCGCCGCGCGCATCGTGGACGTGCTGGCCGGAGCCGGGCTGGACGGAGCCCTGATGAAGCCGTTTTACGACCTGGAGCCCGCGCGGGCGGGCCGGGGGGAGGACCACTCGTGAACGCCTGGGAAAAGATTCTTGTTTCCGCCGACATGCCCCTGCTGGAAGCCATGGGCATCCTGGACGGCTCGGCCATGCAGATTCTTCTGGTGGTGGACGGCGCGCGCACGCTGCTCGGCACGGTCACCGACGGCGACATTCGCCGCGCGCTGCTCGGCGGGCAGGGGCTGGACGCGCCCGTGGCCCTGGCCATGAACCGTACGCCGATCCGCGCCGACGCGGCGCTCTCGCGCGACGAGGCCCTGGCCATGATGCGCGCCCGGCGGGTGCGCCAGGTACCCATGGTGGACGGCCAGGGCCGCGTGGTCGGCCTGTGGACGGACATGGACGTGCTGCGCCTGGGCCTGCGCGACAACGCAATGGTCATCATGGCCGGGGGCCTGGGCACGCGCCTGCGGCCCCTGACCCAGGACTGCCCGAAACCCCTGCTCCCGGTGGGCGACCGGCCCCTGCTGGAAACCATCATCCGCAACGCGGCGGCCCACGGGCTGCACCGTTTCTACCTGTGCATCAACTACAAGGGCGAGATGATCCAGGAGCGCTTCGGCGACGGTTCGGCCCTGGGCGTCGACATCACCTACCTGCGCGAGCGCGAGCGCCTGGGCACGGCGGGGGCCCTGTCCCTGCTGCCGCCGCAGGAGCGGCCGGTGGTGGTCATGAACGGCGACGTGCTGACCAACGTGAACCTCGGCGCCCTGCTGGACCACCACGAGGCCCAGGGCGGGGTGGCCACCATGTGCCTGCGCGAATACGAGGTCCAGGTGCCCTTCGGCGTCGCGCGCGCCGAGGGCGGCCTCGTGCGCGCCCTGGAAGAAAAGCCGGTGCTGAAATATCTCGTCAGCGCGGGCATCTACGTCATCGAGCCGCGCGGCCTGGCCCGCGTGCCCCAGGGCGAGTTCTACGACATGCCGACCCTGCTCGGTGATTTTCTGAACGCCGGGGAGCGCGTGGCGGCCTACACCATGCACGACTATTGGCTGGACATCGGCCGGCTTTCGGATTTCGAGGCCGCCAACCGCGACATCCACACCCTGTTCCCGAGGTAGCCATGGCGCCCGCGTCTCCTCGCTTTCTGGCCGTGGTTCCGGCCCGGGGCGGCTCCAAAGGCCTGCCGGGCAAGAACGTCATGCCCCTGGCGGGCCGCCCGTTGCTGGAATGGACGGCCCGGGCCGCCCTGGGCTGCCCGCTGCTGGACCGCACGGTCCTGTCCACGGACGACCCGCAGATCATGGCCGTGGGCCGGGCCTGCGGGCTGGATGTCCCCTTCACGCGCCCGGCGGCCCTGGCCGCCGACGACACGCCCATGGTCGCCGCCCTGCTGCACGCCCTGGAGGCCGTGGGCGGGGCATACGACTATCTGGTCTGCCTGCAACCGACCTCGCCGCTGCGCGTGAGCGAGGACATCACGGCCTGCATCCGCTTGTGCCTGGATCACGGGGCGCCCAGCGCCACGACCCTGGCCCCGGCGGCCAAGCAGCCCAACTGGATGTTCCGCCTGCACGGGCGGCGCGTGGAGCCCCTGCTGGGCTGGGAGGCCCTGGGCACGCGCCGCCAGGACCTGGCCCCGGCCTACGCCCTGAACGGCGCGGTCTACGTGGCCAGCGTGGAGCAGGTCCGTCGGCGCGGAGCCCTGCTGACGGAAGAGACTCTGGGCTGGGTCATGCCCGCCGAGCGTTCGGTGGACGTGGATACCCGGCTCGACCTCATGCTGTGCGAGGCCATTCTGGCGGCACAGGAGCACCCATGACCTCCACGACCCCCGGCGCCCTGCGCCGGACGGCGGGCCTGCTGGCGGCCTACGCCCGGCGCCCCCGCCTGACGTGCGACCTGTTCCGCTACGCGGCCCTGGCCCGCCTGCGCCGGGGCGGCCGCCAGCGCCTCGACGCCGCCGCCCTGAAGGCCCGGGCGCGCGGCGGCACGCTGTTCGTCCTCGGCTCGGGCTACTCCGTGCGCGACGTGACCCCCGCCGAATGGCGGCACATGGAGCGCCACCAGACCATGAGCTTCAACTGGTTCGTACACCAGGACTTCGTGCGCGTGGATTTCCACCTCTTCAAGGAGGTGGCGCCCAACGACGAAGACCCGGCCATCTGGCGGCCCCGGCTGGAGGAGTATGCCCGGCTGCTCGGAACCAATGGCCATTACGACGGCGCGGCGCTCATCGCCCAGGGCGGCCTGCGGGGCATCAACTACAACCGGCTGGTGGGCCTGGGGCTTTTGCCGCGCAAGTTCCCGGTCTTCGAGTTCCGCGTGCGCGACAAGGGCGTGCCCGGGCCGCCGTCCACGGACTTTTCCCAGGGCCTCGCGGCGGGCGCGGGCACCCTGAGTTGTTGTGTGGACCTCGGCGCCCTGCTGGGCTTCACCGAGATAGTCCTCGTGGGCGTGGACCTTTACGACCGGCGTTATTTCTGGCTGGAGCACGACGAAACCCGCGACGGCGACCGCATGCGCGGCGCCACGGCCACCGACCGCCACAACATGGCCGACGGCGTGATCGGCCTTTTCGGGCATTGGGCGGACCTGCTGGCCCGGCGCGGGGTGCGTCTTGCGGTGTACAACCCCCGGTCCCTGCTGGCGGGGGCCCTGCCGGTGTATGCGCGGCCCGGCGCCGGGCTGGCCGGGGAAGAGGTGCGGCCATGAGCGCCCCGCGTCCGTCCCTTGGGGGCCGCCCCCTGCGCCTGGGCCTGTTCATCCCCGCCCTGCGGCGCGACTACGACCGCGTGCAGTCCGCGCTGTGGATCCGGGCGCTGCAGATGCTCGAACCCCTGCGGGCCGCCGGGTGCGAGGTACACCTGAACAACCCCCTGCGCCGCTACGACGTGGCCGTCTACCACCGGGGCATGCGCCGGGGGGCGGTGCGCACCGTGCGCCTGCTGCGCCGCATCGCCGGGCGCGTGGTCTGGGACACCTGCGTGGACTATTTCGACCGCCACGAGGCCGCCGACGCCGAGCAGGTGGCCTGCGCCCGCGAGATCGCCGGGCTGGCCCACGGCCTGTGCGTGACCACCGAGGGCATCGCCGAAAGCGCGCGGCGCTTCAACGCCAACGTCTTCGTCATGCCCGACCCCGTGGACATGGAGCACTTCGCCGGGCGGGCCGAGCCGAACCTGGACGCGCCGCTTTTCGGCTGGTCCGGCGTGGCGCACAAGGCCTCGTTCCTGGCGCCGTATGGCGAATTCCTGGACGGCAGGCTGCTGGTCGTCAGCGAGGCGCCGCCCGCGCTGCCCTTCCGCTACACCTTCGCCCGCTGGCGCCACGCGACCTTCCCGGCCGAGCTGCTGCGCTGCGACGCGGCCTTCCTGCCGCGGACCCTGGAATCCACCTACACGCGCAACAACAGCTCCTTCAAGGCCCTGGCCTTTGCCGTGCTGGGCATCCCGGTCATCGCCAACCGCCTGCCGTCCTACGAGCTCATGGCCCGGGATTTCGCGGCGGTCAGCTTCCTGGAAGACCACGGCGACGACCCGGCGGCGGCTCTCGCGGCCCTGCGCGGCCTCAGCGCGGACCCCGCCGCCGTGCGTGCGGCCTACGACGTGCACCTCTGGGCCCGGCGCCTGCGCGGCTGGCTGGAGGCCCTGTGAAACTGCACATCCTGTTCCCCTTCGTGGACGGGCCCTGGGGCGGGTGCAACCAGTTCCTGAAGGCCCTGCGCGCCGAGCTGCGCCGCCGGGGAGCCTACGCCGAAACCCCGGCCGAGGCCGACGCCGCGCTGTTCGACAGCTACAACGTGGCCGGGGAGGTGCTGGCCCTCAAGGCCGCCCGGCCCGGCCTGCCCCTGCTGCACCGCCTGGACGGCCCCATCTCGTCCTACCGCGGGCGCGACCGCGCCGTGGACCGGCTCATCCACCACCTGAACCACCTGCTGGCCGATGCGACGGTCTTCCAGAGCCGCTACAGCCGCGAGGGCAATCTGGCCCTGGGCATGCGCCCGCCCGGGCGCTGGCGGATCATCGGCAACGCGCCGGACCCGGAGCTGTTCCACCCCGCGCCGGAGCGGACGCCGGAACAGGCCCCGGCTCCGGAGCGCCGGATACGGCTGGTGGCCACAAGCTGGTCGGCCAACCCCAACAAGGGTTTCGACGTGTACGCCCACCTGGACCGGGCCCTGGACTTTTCGCGTTTCGAGATGCTGTTCGTGGGCAACGCGCCCTCGGCTTTCGTCAACATCCGCCACCTGCCGCCCCAGGGCAGCGTGGCCCTGGCCGGGGTGCTGCGCGGGTGCGACATCTACGTGGCGGGCAGCCGCAACGACCCGTGCTCCAACGCCCTGCTGGAGGCCATGGCCTGCGGGCTGCCCGCCGTGGTCCGCCGCTCGGGGGGGCACCCCGAGCTGGTGGGCGGCGCGGGCGAGGTCTTCGACGACCCCGCCGAAGCCGTGGCGGCCATAGAGGCCGTGGCCGCGCGCCTGGGCGACTACCGGGCCCGGCTGGCCCCGCCGCGCATCGAGGCCCTGGCCGGGGACTACCTGGCCCTGGCCGGGGAGGCCGCCCGGGGCGCGGCCAAGGCTCCGGCCCCCTGGCGCCTGGCGCTCGCCCGCTGGCGGATGCGCCTCGTGCTGGGAAACATCACCGCCCAAAGCCTGCTCCGCCGCCTGGGGCGGAGCCTTCGGAGGCCCGGAGCATGAGCCTGGGATACCGTCTGCGCGGGCTGGCCCGCGCGGTCCGCGACCGCATTGTGGAACAACGCATGGCCCGTACGCGTTTCAGCCCCCCGGCGGGGGAGCCGGTGCTCTCCTTCGCGGGAGCCCTGCCCGGGCCCGGGGCCCTGATTCACGGCGGGCGGGTGAAGCTGGTCCACCTGCGGCGGCGCTTCGCCGTGGACGAGGAACGCTTCAACTTGCTCTACATGGTTAGCAGCGCCATGCCCCCGGCGGCCATGGGCCATATCCGCCGCGCCCGGGCCAACGGGGCCCGGCTGGTCTGGAACCAGAACGGTGTGGCCTACCCGGCCTGGGCGGGCCCGGCCTACGAGTACACCAACGCGCCCATGCGCCGCTGCTTCGCCAGCGCGGATTTCGTGGTTTTCCAAAGCGAGTTCTGCCGCCGCTCGGCCCTGCGCTGGCTGGGGCCCTGCGCCGCGCCCTTCGCCGTGGTCCACAACTGTGTGGACACCGACGCCTTCCGCCCCGCGCCCGGGGCCGTGCCCGGCCCGGAGGAGGGCGCTCCCTGCCGCCTGCTGCTGGCGGGCACGCATCAGGCGCCGTACCGCGTGCGCTCGGCCCTGGAATGCCTAGCGGCCCTGGCCGCCCGGGGCTTTGCCGCGCGCCTGACCGTGGCCGGCCGCTGCCACTGGCCCGGCGGCGCCGAGGAGGCCGCCCGCGACGCCCGGGAGCTGGGTGTCGAGGGGTTGGTGACCTTCGCCCCGCCCTTCCGCCAGGAGGACGCCCCGGCGCTGTACTGCGCGCATCACATCCTGCTGCATACCAAATACAACGACCCGTGCCCCACGGTGCCCATCGAGGCCATGGCCTGCGGGCTGCCGGTGGTGGCCTCGCGCAGCGGGGGGCTGCCCGAACTGCTGGGCGAGGAGGGCGGCGTGCTGCTGCCCGTGCCCGAGGACGACTACGAGCGCGACCACGCTCCCGAAGCCGGGGCCATGGCCCGGGCCGTGGAGGCTCTGGCCCCGCGCCTGGGGGCCTGCGGCGCGGCGGCCCGGGCCCGGGCCGTGGAGCGTTTTTCCGCCACGGCCTGGGTCTCGCGCCACGAGGACATCTTCCGCCGCGTGCTGGGCGGGGCGGCCCCGAACGGCAAGGGGAGCGCCGGGAGCGCGGAAAACGCGGAGGCCCGGCCATGACCGCGCGCACGGCTTCGAGCGCCACTCCGCGCGTCAGCGTGCTCATGGCGGTGTACAACGCCGCGCCTTACGTGCGGGCCAGCCTGGAGTCCATCCTGACCCAGAGCCTGGGCGAGCTGGAGGTCGTGGTGGTGGACGACGGGTCCACGGACGGCTCCGGGGCCGTCGTGGAGCGCATGGCGGCGCAGGACGCGCGGGTGCGCGTCCTGCGCCAGGAGAACCGGGGCCTGCCCGCCGCCCTCAACGCGGGGCTGGCCCTGGCCCGCGCGCCCCTGGTGGCGCGCATGGACGCCGACGACCTGGCCCTGCCCCTGCGGCTGGAACGGCAGGCGGCCTACCTGGACGCCCACCCCGAAGTGGCCGTGCTGGGCGGGTTCGTGCGCACCTTCGGTCAGGCCCGGGGCAACGTCTGGCGCTATCCCGTGGGTCCGGCCGCCGTGGCGGCGGCCATGCCCTTCGTGAACCCCATCGCGCACCCGGCGGTGATGTTCCGCCGCGCGGTGGTCGAGGCCCAGGGCGGTTACGACGAGGCCAACGCCTACGGCGAGGACTACGCGCTGTGGGCCGCCCTGTCCGCGCGCCACGCCCTGGACAACCTGCCCGAAGTGGTGCTGCGCTACCGGGTTCACGGCGGGCAGATGGGCGCCGTGCGCGCCGACGACGTGCGCAGGCAATGGTACATGCGCACCCAGGCCGCCGTGCTGGGTCGCCTGGGCCTGCATCCCGAGGGCGAGGCCCTGGCCCTGCACCACCGGATCAGCACGGCCCACTGGGCCACCGCCGAGGTGCCCGCCGGGTCCGGCTTCCGCGACGCCGCCGAGGCCTGGCTGCTGGGGCTGGCGGCGGCCGACGCGGCCACGGGAGTCTTCGAGGCCCGGGCCTTTGCCCGGCGCCTGGGCTGGCACTGGCGCATGGTCTGCCGGGCCCAGGCCGGGGAGGGGCTCGCCGTGTGGCGGCAGTATCGTCGCTCGGCCCTGGCCCGCGAGGCCGCCCGGGCAGAGGGCACCCCGGACGCTCTGGGCGGGACGGGGGCGGACGACCTCGCGCTGCTGGCCGCCTGCGCCCTGCACTTCGGGCAGCAGCGGCGTCGCGCGCTCTACGGCGCCCTGCGCCGGGCGCTGCGCTGGCGCCAGGCCCTGAGCCGGGGCGGCAAGTGAGGGGGGCAGGCAAGATGTGGCAGAGAGGATGTGGCACGCAAGGGCTGGCAGGCAAAGAGCCGCATGTGGCGGGCGGCGGCAGCCGAAGGACGTTTTTTCTCCGCCCGATTGTCATTCCGGCGGCCCTGCGGCTATGCTCGCCCCGGGAGGGAGGGGACGAAGGGGAGGGCGCGCGCCTTGTGCGCCGCCCCGTCGGAAGGCGGAGCCCGGATGCACCCCGGGGCGCCGTCGGCCACAGGACGCAGGACGCCCTCTCTTTTGTTTCTGCGCGAAGAACGATTTTCCCCTTCCGGAGCCGGGCTGCGGCCCCGGCGGCGTGAACCACAGGAGCGGCGCGCGTGTGCGGAATCTGCGGCATAGTGCATGACGGGCTCGGGCCCCGGGAGCTGGACGCCCGGGCCCGGACCATGAACGGAACCATGGCCCATCGCGGCCCCGACGGCGCGGGCGTCTGGGGCGCCCCGGGCGTGGCCCTGGCCCACCGGCGGCTGGCCATCCTCGACCTCTCCGAGGCCGGGCGCCAGCCCATGGCCTCGGCCTCGGGCCGTTACGTCATGAGCTACAACGGCGAAATCTATAATTTTCTGGAGCTGCGCCGGGAACTGGCGGCCCTGGGCCACGCCTTCAACGGCGGATCGGACACCGAGGTGGCCCTGGCGGCCATGGAGCAGTGGGGCGTGGCTGCGGCCACGGAGCGTTTCGCTGGCATGTTCGCCTTCGCCGTGTGGGACGGCGCCGAGGGCGCCCTGTGGCTCGGGCGCGACCGGCTGGGAGTCAAACCGCTGTATTACATGCCATTGCCCGGGGCCGGGCAGGGCGGCCCGGGGCTGGCCTTCGCCTCGGAACTCAAGGCCTTGCGCACCCTGCCGGAGTTCGACCCCCGGGTGAACCAGGGCGCTCTGGCCCTCTACCTGCGCCACGGCTACGTGCCGGAGCCGTATTGCATCCACGCGGGCGTGCGCAAGCTGCCCCCGGGCTGCCTGGCGCGGCTGGCCCCCGGCGGCGCCGGGCCCGAGGTCCGGCCCTATTGGAGCCTGCGCGAGGTTTGGCTGCGCGGGGTGCGCGAGCCCTTCGCGGGCGGGCCGGACGAGGTGGACGCCGCCCTGGAGCCCCTGCTGGCCCGGGCCGTGGCCCAGCGCATGGTGGCCGATGTGCCCGTGGGCGTGCTGCTGTCGGGAGGCATCGACTCCGCGCTGACCGCCGCGCTCATGGCCGAAGCGGCGGGCGGGGCGCCGGTGCGCGCGTTCACCGTGCGCTTCGCCGAGGCGGCCTACGACGAGTCGGGCCATGCCGGGGCCGTGGCCCGGGCCCTGGGCCTGGAGCACACGGTGCTGCCCGTGGCGGCGGCGGACCTGCTGGCCCTGGTGCCCAGCCTGCCCGAGCTGTGGGACGAACCCTTTGCCGACTCGTCGCAGATTCCCACGCACCTGATCTTCCGCAAGCTGGCCGGCGAGGTGGTCGTGGCCCTGACGGGCGACGGGGCCGACGAGAGCTTCGCGGGCTATGCGCGCTACGGCTGGGCGGCGAACTTCGCGGCCCTGGAGCGCGTGCCTCTGGGCCTGCGGCGGCTGGGGGCGCGGGCTTGCGCCCTGGCGCCGGGGGCGCTTTTCCGGGCCCTGGGGCCCCGGGGGCCGAAGCTGCACTGGCGCGCCGGGCTGCTGGCCAGCCGCGATTTCCCGCAGTTCTACCGCGCCCTGGTGTCCCTGCTGCCCGATCCGGCGGCCCTGCTGGCTGGTGGACCCGGGGCGGGCAGGGCGGCCGAGCCGCCCACGGCGCTGACCGACCCGGCCTGGACCCTGCCGGGGACCGACCGGCTGCGCCAGATGCAGGCCTGGGATCTGGCCGCCTATCTGCCCGGGGACATTCTGGTCAAGGCCGACCGCGCCAGCATGGGCGCCTCGGTGGAGGCCCGCGCGCCGTTCCTGGACCACCGCGTGGTGGAGTTCGCCGCCGCGCTGCCCCCGGCGGCGACCACGAGCGCGGGGCGGGGCAAGCAGCCCCTGCGCCGCCTGCTGGCCCGGCGGCTGGCCCCGGCGCTGTTCGAGCGGCCCAAGGCCGGGTTCACCCTGCCGGTGGAGCTGTGGCTGGGCCGCGAGCTGCGCGACTGGGCCGAGTCGCTGCTTTCGGAGCGCGCCCTGCGCGAGGCCGGGCTGCTGGCGCCCGGGCCCGTGCGCGCCCTGTGGCGGCGGCATCTGGCGGGCGACACCTCGCGCCACGCGCTGCTGTGGGCCGTGCTGATGCTCCAGGCCTGGCACGGGCGTTGGGGCGGGGGGGCTGCGCAGTGAAGGTGCTGCACGTCATCACCGGGCTGGGGCGCGGCGGAGCGGAAGCCTCGCTGGTCAAGGCCGTGGCCGCCGTGCCGGAGGTCGAGCACCGGGTGGTCAGCCTGTTGGCCGAGGGGCCGCTGGCCGGGCCCGCGCGCGAGGCCGGGGCGCGGGTGTCGAGCCTGGGGCTGGCTCCGGGGCCGTCGGCCCTGCTGGCCCTGCCCCGGCTGGTGGGCACCGTGCGCGAATTCGGGCCCGACGTGGTGCAGACCTGGCTGTACCACGCGGACCTCATGGGCCTTCTGGCCGCGCGGCTGGCGGCCTGGGGCCGGGGGACCATCCCCGTGGCCTGGAACATCCGCTGCGCGGACATGGATTTTTCGCATTACCGTGCGGGCACGCGGCTGACGGTGCGCTTGCTGGCACGGCTGTCGCGCCTGCCCCGGGCGATTGTGACCAACTCGCAGGCGGCGGTGGAGCACCACCGGCGCCTGGGTTACGCGGGGGCCATGACGGTCATCCCCAACGGCTTCGACACGCGGCGTTTCGCGCCGGACCCGGCGGCGCGGGCCCGGCTGCGGGCGGAGTGGGGCTTCGGGGCCGGGGAGCCGGTGGTGGGCTTCGTGGGCCGCATGGACGCCATGAAGAATCTGCCGCTGCTGTGCCGGGCTCTGGCCCTGGCGTTGCGGCGGGAGCCGGGGCTGCGGGCCGTTTTCTGCGGCCAGGGCCTCGGCCCGGGAGACGCGGCCATGACCGCGGGCACAGGCCTGCTGCGCGAGCACGGCCTGACGGGCCGGGTGTTGCCGCTGGGGCCCCGGGCCGACGTGCCGCAGGTGCTGGCGGCGGTGGATTGTCTGGCCCTGTCGTCGCAGAGCGAGGGTTTTCCCAACGTGCTGGGCGAGGCCATGGCCTGCGGCGTGCCCTGCGCCACCACGGACGCGGGCGACGCGGCCCTGGTCCTGGGCGGGCTGGGCCGCGTGGTGCCGCGCGGCGACGCCCCGGCCCTGGCCGAAGCCATACTGGACCTGGCCCTGCTGCCCCCGGAGGCCAGGGCGGCCCTGGGCCGCCAGGCCCGCCAGCGCATCGAAACCCGCTATTCCCTGGCCGCCATGGCGGACAACTACCGCCGCCTGTGGTCTTCCCTGGTTTCAGAAAGGGGCTGATCTCCCACTCTCCCCGCCATTATCCCCCCTCCTCCTTCCCTTCTCTCCCACCTGAACATTAAAAAGAGAAGGAAGGCAGGACCCATGCGCTCTTTCTTTCCCTTTTCCACCCCGGTAAGTTCCCCGGGGCAATATTTTTGATACCTGTGCCGCCAAGCCGGGCCTTTCCCCGGAAAGAGCGCATTTCCCAGGAGGGGGGTGGGGGAGAGGGTCCGGGAGAGGGGGCGGGGGGAACCCGCTTTTGGCGCTCGGGAAAAAGGGGGTTCCCCCCGCCCCCTCTCCCGGCGGCCGCAGGCCGCTTCCGCCCGCTATTTTTGCCCGGCGCGGCGGTTGAGTTCGTCGAGCTTCATGTATTTGTGGAAGGCGTAGAGGAAGGCGTGGACGGCCAGGACGAGGCCTGCGCGGCCGTCGCGGAAGCCCTGCTTGAGCAGGTATTGCTTGGCGAACTTGCCCGCGCCGTGGGCCAGGGCGCGGCCGAGGCCGGAGGGGCGGCCCTTGCGGTGCAGTTCGGCGGCGGCGGTGCTGGTGTAGCGGTTGATCTTGTCCAGATGTTCGGCGAGGTCGGCGTAGGGGTAGTGGACGATGTCGGCGGCCAGGGTGCGCACCGGGCCGGTGGGGTGGAACTCCTCGTGGGGCAGGGTGCCCCGGATTTCCACGGCGTCGAGGCGGAAGGCGCGCAGGAGCAGGTCGGGGTACCAGCCGGAGTGGCGGATGAAGCGGTCGAGGTACCAGGAGCGGCGCGGGCAGAAGAAGCCGGTGGCCGCGCCGGGGGCGGCCAGGGCGGCGCGCAGCTCGGCCTTGAGCTCGGGGGAGAGGAATTCGTCCTGGTCCAGGGTGACGATCCAGGGCGTGTCCACATGCCCGAAGGCGAAGCGGAACTGGGGGATGGTGCCTTCCCAGGGCCGGGTGAGAATGTCGGCCCCGGCGGCGCGGGCGATGTCCAGGGTGGCGTCGGTGCTGCCGGAGTCCACCACCAGCAGGCGCTGGCAGAAATCCAGGGAGGCCAGGGTGCGTTCCAGGTGCCGCTGGCCGTTGCAGGTGAGCACCACGGCGGTGGCCGGGACGGTGGCGGCCGGGGTGGTGGGAGGGGCGGGCGCCGTGGGAGCGGTCACGGCCTGGGCTCCAGGGTGCGCGGGGCCGGCCCCTGGGCGGAGTCGGGGCGCTCGCGCAGGTTCTGGCCCACGACTTCCACGGCCTGGGCGACCACGGCGGCCAGGGGTTTGGAGGCGTCCACCACGCGGAAGCGTTTGTTGTAGAGGGCCGCGCGGGTCAGGTAGCCCTCGCGCACGGTTTCGTGAAAGGAGATCGCCTCGGCCTCGAAGCGGCCTTCGGCCTGGTGGGTGCCCTCGCGGACGTTGCGGGCCAGGGCGCGGCGCAGGCCCTGCTCGGCGGGCAGGTCGAAGAGCAGGGTCAGGTCGGGCCACAGGCCGCGGATGGCCTCGTTGTTCAGGGTGTGCAGCAGGGCGGGGTCCAGGCCGCGCCCGTAGCCCTGGTAGACCACGGTGGAGTCGGCGTAGCGGTCGCAGAGCACCACGCGCCCGGCGGCCAGGGCGGGGCGGATGACGGTGGCCACGTGCTGGGCGCGGTCGGCGAGGTAGAGGAACAGCTCGGCCTCGGCGGTGAGGTCGGCGTTTTCCACGGCCAGCAGGATGCGCCGCAGCTCGACGCCCAGGCGCGAGCCGCCGGGCTCGCGGGTGCGCAGCACGTCGTAGCCCTGGGCGGCGAGGTGTTCCTGCACGCGGTCCAGGACGCTGGACTTGCCGGAGCCTTCTATTCCTTCGAAAGTAATGAACATTGCTGGGCCTTGGTGTTGTCCTTCCTGTCCTGGGACGGGTCGGGGGTGCGGGCGGGGCGGTAGACGAAGCGCGACAGGGGCCGCACGAAGGCGCTCCAGCCGGGTTCGCCTTCGGGCAGGGTTTCGTCCACGGCCTCGGCCACGGTCTTGAGCTTGGCGTCGAGGTTGTCGGCGAAGTGCAGGGCGAAGGCCTCGCGGGTTTTGGGGCGCTTGGGCGAGCCCCATTCCAGCTCGCCGTGGTGGGCCAGGATGACGTGGCGGACGTGGGTGGCGATTTCGGGCTCCAGGTCCCTGGCCTTGCGCAGGAAGGGTTCGAGCACCTGCATGCCGATGAAGATGTGCCCCAGCAGGCGGCCCTCGTCGCTGTGCTCGCGCACGGGGCCGGGGGCGTATTCCCAGGCCTTGCCCAGGTCGTGGAAGACGGCGGCGGCGAGCAGCACCTGGCGGTCCAGGTCGGGGTAGAGGTCGCAAAAGGCCATGCACGCGCGGCATACGGCCAGGGTGTGCTCCAGCAGGCCGCCCGCGTAGGCGTGGTGGATGCTCACGGCGCCGGGGGCGGTCATCAGCCGGGCCTTGACCCCGGGGTCGGTCAGCACGTTGCGGCACAGGGTGCGCAGGGGCTTGTGGTGCAGGTGTTCGCGGCACAGGGCTTCGAGGTCGGCCAGCATGTCCTCGGGGGGGCGCTCGCTGGCGCGCACGAAGTCGGCCAGGGTCAGGGCGGCTTCGGCCTCGGGGTCCAGCACGGCCAGTTCGTCCACCACGACCTGGGCCTGATCGCGATAGGTGCCGACCAGCCCGCGCACGTGGACGAAACTGCCGGTGGCCAGCTCCTGGTGGGCCTGGGCCTGGGGCGAGAAGATCTTGGCGGGCACCTCGCCGCTGCGGTCGGCCAGGGTCAGGGCCCAGAAGGGGCCGTTCTTGGCCTGGCCCTGGCGGGCCTCGGCCAGCAGGAACACGGCGTCGGCCTTTTGGCCGGGGGTCAGGTCGCGGACGAAGACGGTCTTGGCGTGCATGGGCGGCGGTGGGGGCAAAGGGTTTGCGCGGCGCGCGTGCCGCCCGCAAGGGATAGCAGAAGCATGGGGGCGGTGCAATCGTCCTTGGACGTTGCGAAGATGGCGCGCCTGGGCTAGGCTTGGGGGCGCGCGCCTGGGGCGCCGCGATTTTCGGCGCGTGGCCGGAGCGGCACGGCCCGGCCGGGTGGAAAACGCCAACAAGGGAGCCTGCGGCCCATGAAGATTCTTCTCACCAACGACGACGGCATCCAGGCCGTGGGCCTGCGGGCGCTGTATGCGGCGCTGACGGCGCGCGGGCACCGGGTGCGCGTGGTCGCCCCGGTCACCGAGCAGTCCGCCGTGGGCCATGCCGTGACGCTGGCCATGCCGCTCAAGGTCAAGCAGTTCCATGAGAACGGCTTTCGCGGCCAGGGCGTGCAGGGCACGCCGGTGGACTGTGTGAAGCTGGCCCTGAGCCGCCTGCTGGACGAACCGCCGGACCTGGTGGTCTCGGGCATCAACGCGGGCTGCAACGTGGGGGTGGACATCATCTATTCGGGCACGGTGTCCGCCGCCACCGAGGGGGCGCTCATGGGCTTTCCGGCCCTGGCGGTGTCGCTGGACAACTGGACCCCGGGGGACCTGGCCGAACAGGCGGGCTGGACGGCGGATTTCGTGGACCGCGTGGACTGGGCCGGGTTGCCGCGCCAGTGCGTGCTGAACCTGAACTTTCCGGACCGGCCCCTGGCCGAGACCATGCCGCTGCGCATCTGCCGCCAGACCACGGCGGGCTACGAGGACTGGTACGACGAGCGCACCGACCCGCGCGGGCACAAGTATTACTGGCTCGGCGGGCGCATCCCCGAGGAGCGCGTGAGCCCCGGGACGGACCGGGCCCTGCTGTGGGCCGGGCACATCACCCTGACGCCGCTGCGCTTCAACTTCACCGACGACGGGGCCATGGGCACCCTGGAGGCCATGGGCCTCAATTGACAGCCCACCGGGCTGCGTCTATAAGCTGGTTCGTTTTCAACGGGAGGCCTTCGCGCGCCAGACCCGCCCCCGGCCTTCGGGGCGCGGGGCCTCGGTGCGCGAGGGGTTGCGATGTCCGCATGGGCGGCGCCCGGCCCGGGCTCCGCCGTCATTCATACCGATCGAGGAGGATGCCATGCCCCTGACCGGACCCAAGGAAATGTTCGAGAAGGCGTACAAGGGCGGCTTTGCCGTGGGCGCGTTCAACGTGAACAACATGGAGATCATCCAGGGCATCGTCATGGCGGCCCAGGAGGAGCGCGCCCCGCTCATCCTCCAGATTTCCGCCGGGGCGCGCAAATACGCCAGCCAGCCCTACCTGATGAAGTTGGTGGAGGCCGCCCTGGTGGAGGCCGACCTGCCCATCTGCGTGCACCTGGACCACGGCGCGGACTTCGACATCTGCAAGGCCTGCATCGACGGCGGGTTCACCTCGGTGATGATCGACGGCTCGCACCTGCCGTATGAGGAGAACGTGGCCCTGACCAGGCGGGTGGTGCAGTACGCCCACGACAAGGGCGTGTGGGTCGAGGCCGAGCTCGGGCGGCTGGCGGGCATCGAGGAGCACGTGGTCAGCGAAGAGAACGTGTACACCGACCCCGATCAGGCCGTGGACTTCGTGGGCAAGACCGGCTGCGACAGCCTGGCCATCGCCATCGGCACCAGCCACGGGGCCTACAAGTTCAAGGGCACCCCGCGCCTGGACTTCGAGCGCCTGGAAACCATCACGAAGATGCTGCCGGACTACCCGCTGGTGCTGCACGGATCGTCCAGCGTGCCCCAGGAGTTCGTGGCCATGGCCAACGCCTACGGCGGGCAGATTCCCGGCGCCCAGGGCGTGCCCGAGGACCTTTTGCGCCGCGCGGCCACCTTCGGCGTGTGCAAGATCAACATCGACACCGACATCCGCCTGGCCATGACGGCCACCATGCGCAAGTTCTTCCACGACAACCCGGCGGCCTTCGACCCGCGCGGCTATCTGGGCGAGGCGCGCGGGGCGGTCAAGGATATGGTCCAGCACAAGATCAAGAACGTGCTGGGCTGCTCGAACCAAATCTAAAATTGCCTGCAAGGAAGGAACAATGTCCGTGCGCATCGGTTTGAACGGCTTCGGCCGCATCGGCCGCTACCTGACCCGCCTGCTGGTTCACGAAACGGAGCTTGAGCTGGCCATGATCAACGCCCGGGCCGACAACGCGACCCTGGCCCACCTGCTCAAGTACGACTCCATCCACGGCACCTACCCGGGCGAGATCGTGCCCACCGCCGCCGGGCTGGCCATCGACGGCCGCGAGGTGGCCGTGTCGCGCCAGGACATCGGGCAATGGACCTGGGGCGCGGGCGGCGTGGACATCGTGGTGGAGACCTCGGGCCGGGTGAAGACCCGCGCCGGGCTGGCCCAGCACGTGGACTGCGGCGCGAAGAAGGCCGTCATCGCCGCCCCGGCGGAAGACGCCGACCTGACCGTGGTCATGGGCGTGAACGACGGGCTCTACGACCCCGCACGGCACATGGTGCTCTCCAACGCCTCGTGCACCACCAACTGCCTGGCCCCGGCGGCCAAGACCGTGCACGACGCCTTCGGCATCCGCCACGGGCACATGACCACCGTGCATTCCTACACCATGAACCAGCGCATCCTCGACGGCTCGCACAAGGACCTGCGCCGGGCCCGCGCGGCGGCCCTGAGCATCATCCCGACCTCCACGGGCGCGGCCCGGGCCATCGGGCTGGTCATCCCCGAGCTGCACGGCAAGCTGGACGGCGTGTCCATGCGCGTGCCCACGGCCAACGTCTCCCTGGTGGACCTGACCTGCGAACTGGAACGCCCGGTGACCGCCGACGAGGTCAACGCCCTGCTGCGCGCCGCCGCCGAGGGGCCGCTTGCGGGCCACATGGGCTACACCGAGGTGCCCCTGGTGTCGGTGGACTACACCTCCAACGCCTGCGGCGGCGTGGTGGACGGTCTGCTGACCCACGTCATCGACGGCACGCAGCTCAAGCTGGTGATCTGGTACGACAACGAATCCGGCTACTCGAACCAGCTCGTGCGCCTGCTGCGCAAGATGGCCGCCAGCCTGTAGGCACCCCGTCGGCGCGGACGCAACGGGCACGGACGAATGCAAAACGCCCGGAGGCTTCGGCTTCCGGGCGTTTTTGCGTGGGGGAGCGCCGGGCGGGCGTTCCCTTACGGGCGCTTTTGCAGTCGGACGAGGACGTTGGCCAGCCCGAGTTTCTTCAGCGTGTCGTATTTCCTTTCCGGCGTGGCCTGCCGGGACAGCACCCAGCGCTCCGCGGCGTAGTGGTAGCCGACGGGCGAGGGAATGCCCGCGTGCCCGAGCATGCAGCGGCAGCGGAAGCCGGCCGTGTCGGCCTGCTTCAGGATGGAGGCATAGGTCGGCAGGCCGATGTGCGACCCCCGGTGCTGCCTGATGTTGGCCCTGTGCGGGGCGCGAATGAAGTAGCTTCCATCCTTCAGCGCCCTGTTCACGCACTTCAGGTGCGCCAGTTGGGTTTCTTCGTCGATGTGCTCGTAGAAATCCGTGGAATAGGCCGCGCCGAAGCCCGTCATGTCGAAGGCCTGGGCGTCGGCGTATGCAAAGCGGGCGTTTTCGAGGTGCAGGTGCTTTGCCAGGTCGGCCGCAATGCCGAGAGCCTTGCGGTTGATGTCGATGCCCGTGACGGTGTGGCCCTTGAGGGCGAAGAAGACGGCCAGTTCCCCCTGGCCGCACCCGATGTCGAGTATCCGCGCGGCGCGGCCTTTGAGGACGAAGCGTATGATCGCCGCGTATTTGTGGGGTCTCTTTCCCTTGAGAAGGTCGAGTATGTGCTCGCAGCAGCCCTGGGCCTCGGGGGTGGCGCGGGCGAAGTCCGCGATTGCCGCGCCGAGTGAGGCGTCATTTCGCATGGGGTGTTTCCGGGCGGGGTTGGATGTTTGGTTTTGTTATGAATAATTATCATTTTATTAAAACATGCTAAGGGCTGTTTTGTCAATCGGCGGTCGCGGTCGCCCCCGGTCGTGAACCTTACGGTCCCGGGGCGTTTTTGCGGTAACAATTGACAAGTTCAACAGTTCCCGCTACCCGGAATCCATGGGTGCCGACACGTATTTCCCTGAAGAATCATTGGGATTCATGACCATCACCGCCTACCGGCTGCTGCATTCGACCCTGCGGCGGCGTTTGCGGGAGGCGGGGCTGGACATGACCCCCGAGCAGTGGGGGCTGCTGGTGCTGCTCTGGGAGCGGGGCAGCGCCACACAGGATGAGTTGGCCCATGCGATCTGCGCCGACAAGGCGAGCATCAGCCGGGTGCTCTCCCTGATGGAGGCCAAAGGGCTCATCACGCGGCAGGTGGACGCCGCCAACGAGCGTCGGAAGATCATCAGCGCCGCACCGGGTGCGTTGGCCCTGCGGGAGCAGGGGTTCGCCATTTCGCTGGAAACGCTGCGCGGCGCCGCGGCGGGGCTGGACCCCGAAGACGTGGCGACCTGCCTGCGCGTGCTCGCCACGGTCAAGCGCAACCTGCGCACCGGGGCCGGATGAGCCGTTGTGGGCAGGCGGGTGCCCGGAGTGTTTTTTTAGATAAATTGTTGATGTTATCAACAGTTTGGGCGGCTCCCGCAAAGGAGCCGGGGCGTGATGCCCGGGGCGCAGGCATGTGCGCCGAACGCATGACCGGACAAAGGAGCGAGTATGAACACGTTGATGGAACAGACCGGCAGGCTTTTGGAGCTGCTGGGACACGAGGAGACGCCGCTCGGAGTCTACTATGCCGACGCCAAGCCCGAGGGCTTCGGGCCCAAGCCGGGCGAGATATTCGACCGGCAGAGAGAGGCTGCGGGAGCCATCGACTGGCAGAAGGCCTTCGGGACGTTCTCGTGCATCATCGGCAACATCTGGCTGGCCCGCAAGAAGCGCAAGGCCGCCTGGATCAGTCACGAGGAATGCGGCTGCATGGGCGGCGGCTACTATTCGGGCGTCTACGCGCCCTACGTGGAGATGATCGTCAATTACGTGTCCACGGGCATTCCGGGCACGCCCATGGAGGGCGAGCACTACATGCCCTCGCCCGAGGCGATGCGGCACTTCCTTGAGGAGGTCGATCCGCCGTCCGGCCTGGGCAAGTACTGCGTCATCAAGCCCCTGGAGCTGTTCACCGCCGAAGAGGAGCCGTTGGTGGTGGCCTTTTTCGCGCGCCCGGAGGTGCTGACGGGGCTGCACTCGCTGGTCGGCTACGCCACGGGCGGCCTCGACGCCGTGCGGGCGCCTTTCGGCGCGGGCTGCACGAACATCATCACCTGGCCGCTGACCTACCAGCGGCGCGGCGAGGAGTGCGCCGTGCTCGGGGGGTTCGACCCCTCGGCCCGCAAGTTCATGAAGCCGGACGAACTGAGCTTCGCGGTGCCGCTGGCGCTGTACCGCAAGATGCTGGCGGCCATGGAAACCTCGACCCTGACGCGGGAGACCTGGGCGGGCGTGCGCAAGAAGGTGGACAAGAGCAAGCGCGCCTGGGGCGAGGTGGCGCAGGAGGGCGCCGGGAAGGATTGAAACCGGAAACGGCGCCGCCCCGACCGCCGGGGCGGTGCCGAAATCCGGACCCGGGCGCCTGACACAGCACCCTGGCACGGCACCCGGCCACGGGCGGCGCCGCCCGCGTCGCGCCCGCCCGAAAACGTCTTTTGACGGCCCGGGCCGGGTCGGGTAGCGTCGCGGCCATGAGCACGACCGAAACCGTTTCCGCCTGCATGCTGGACTGCCCGGACGGGTGTTCCTTCATCGTGGCCACCGACGACGAGGGCGGGATGCGCATCCGGGGCAACCCGGAGCATCCTTTCACCCAGGGCTTCATCTGCGCCAAGACCGCGCGCTTCCCCGAGCGGCTCGCGCATCCCGCGCGCATCACCACGCCGCTGCTGCGCCGGGGCGAGGGCTTCGTGCCCGTGTCCTGGCGGCGGGCCCTGGAGCTTGTGGCCGGGCGCATCGACGCCCTGCGGGCCACCCCCGAACGCATGGCCCACGTCAAGGGCGGAGCCCTGCGCGGGGTGCTGGCCCAGGCCTCGCGCCACCTGTTCGGCGTCCTGGGCGCGACGAACACCAGCGGTTCGCCCTGCGACGAGGCGGGCAGCGCGGCCACCGTCCTGGACTTCGGCGCCCTGGACCAGAACGCCCCCGAAGACGTGCTGCGCGCCGCGCGTATCGTCAACTGGGGCCGCGACCTGACGCGCTGCTCGGTGCATCAGCTTGCCCTGGTCAAACAGGCCCGCAGGCAGGGCGCGCGGGTGCTGTCCATCTCGCCCGACGGCGGCGGCTGCGCCGAGTTTTCCGACCGCGTGCTGGCCGTGCGCCCGGGGTGCGACCGCTTTCTGGCCGCCGCCGCGTGCAAGGCGCTGCTGGAGCGCGGCGTGGCCCCCGGGGTTCGCGCCGCCGCCCACGGGCTGGAGGCCTTCCAGGCCCTGCTGGCCGCCCACGACACGGCGGCCCTGCTGGACGCCTGCGGCGTCGCGCCCACGGATTTCGCCGAACTGCTGGCCTGCTACATCGCCGACGGGCCCACGGCGACCCTCATCGGCTGGGGCGTGCAGCGCTACCTGCACGGCGGCGAGAACGTGCGCTTCATCGACGCCCTGGCCGCCCTGTCCGGCAACGTGGGCCGCGCCGGGGGCGGGGTGTCCTACGGCATCTCCTCGGGCCGCAACTTCGTGAAGTGGGCCACGCGCGGGGTGGCTCCGGCGCCGCGCAGCCTGCCCATGCACGCCCTGGGCCGGGCCCTGCTGGAGGCCGACCCGCCGGTGGAGCTGCTGTGGATCGACGGCATGAACCCGGTGGCCCAGCTTCCCGAGAGCCGGACCCTGGCCCGGGCCCTGCGCCGCTGCGGTTTCGTGGTCGTGGTCGAGGCGTTCATGACCGACACCGCCGAGCAGGCGGACCTGATCCTGCCCTGCGCGCTGCTCACCGAGCGCGAGGACCTGGCGGGCTCGTGCGTGCACAGCGTGGTCAACTACGCGGCCAAGGTTCGCGAGCCCGTGGGCGAGGCCCGGGCGGACTTCGACTTCGTGAGCGAACTGGGGCGGATGCTGCGCGAGCCCGTGCCGCTGCCCGCCGCCGAGGAGTGCTTCCGCATGGCCCTGTCCGGCCCGAGCACGCCGTTTTCCATGGACGAACTGCGCGCCCGGGGCTTCATGCGCGCCCGCTGGCCCGAGGTCGCCTTCGAGGGCATGCGCTTCGCCCACCCCGACGGCAAATTCCGCCTGCCCGGGGCCCTGCATCCCGAGCCGGAGGCCGGGCCCGAATGGCCCTGCGCCCTGCTGACCCTGGCCCACCGCGACCGCATCAATTCCCAGATCGACCCGCAGGCGCTGGACGCCCCGGGCGAGGGCCCGGGGCTGCCGCCGGTGGCGGTGTCGCCGGGCAACCCCTGCCTGGAGGGCCTGGACCCCGAGCGCCCGGTGTTCCTGGCCACCCCGGCCGGGCGCATGCCCGTGCGCCTGCGCCTGGACTCCGGGGTCCACCCCGAGGCCATCGTGGCCCGCCGGGGCGGCTGGATGCGCGACGGCCGCTGCTTCAACCCGCTCATCGCGGCGCAGGAATGCGACCTGGGCGGCTGCACGGCCTTCTACAGCCAGCGGGCGCGCCTGGAGAACTGAGGCCCCGGCGGAGGCGCCGGGCGGCCGGCGCCCGGCAGGGCCGCCCGTGCGGCCCGGGGGGCGAACGCTCCACGCCTGCGCCGCCGCCCAGGCTTTTTCCCGCAAGGCTTCGGCCCGGGGTTTTGCCCCGGGCCGATTGCTGGTATACTGCCCCGACGCGCCCGCGCCCCGGGCGCGCAACCCCACCAGCCACCAAGCAGGGCCCGACAGCCATGTCCGATTTCGTCCATCTGCACTGCCATACGGAGTTCAGCCTGCTGGACGGCGCCATCCGTCTGAAGGATCTGTGCGCCAAGACCGTGGAATTCGGCCTGCCCGCCGCCGCCATCACCGACCACGGCAGCATGTACGGCGCGGCCAAGTTCTTCACCACCGCCAAGGACCACGGGGTCAAGCCGGTCATCGGCTCGGAAATCTACGTTTCCGAGGGCGACCACCGGGTGAAGGAAGGCCCCGGGGCCGCGCGCCGCTACCATCTGGTGCTGCTGGCCCAGAACCTCACAGGCTACCATAACCTGACCAAGATCGTTTCCGAAGGCTACCTGGAGGGCTTCTACTACAAGCCCCGGGTCAGCCGCGAGTTCCTGGCGCGCCACAGCGAGGGCGTCGTCGCCCTGTCGGCCTGCCTGCAGGGCGAGGTGGTCCGCGCGCTGCTCGACCGGGGCATGGACGAGGGCCTGCGCGTGGCCCGGCTTTACGAAGCCATCTTCCCCGGGCGTTTCTACATCGAGATCCAGGCCAACGGCATCGCCGAGCAGGACCGGGCCAACATGCTTTTGCGCGAGCTGGCCGGGCACGCGAAGCTGCCCCTGGTGGCCACCAACGACTGCCACTACCTCACCGCCGCCGACGCCAAGGCCCACGACATCCTGCTGTGCGTGCAGACCAACGCCTGCGTGGACGACGACAAGCGCTTCCGCGTGGATTCGGACAAGCTTTATTACCGTCCGCCCCAGGAGATGCGCCGCGCGTTCCCCGACTGCCCCGAGGCCCTGGACAACACGGTGCGCATCGCCGAGCAGTGCAACGTGGAAATCCCCATGGGCCGGTATTTCTTCCCGGTCTACAAGGTGGACGAGGGCAAGAGCCTGGCCGACGAGATGTGCGACCTGGCGCGCCAGGGCCTGCGCGAGCGCCTGGCGGCCCTGCCTTACGCGGTGGACGAGAAGCTCTATTGGGAACGCCTGGAAATGGAGCTGGGCGTCATCCGCGAGATGGACTTTCCCGGCTATTTCCTCATCGTCCAGGACTTCATCAACTGGGCCAAGCGCAACAGGATTCCCGTGGGCCCCGGGCGCGGCTCGGCGGCGGGCTCCCTGGTGGCCTACGCCCTGCGCATCACCAACCTGGACCCCATTCCGTACAACCTGCTGTTCGAGCGTTTTTTGAACATCGAGCGCATCTCCATGCCGGATATCGACGTGGACTTCTGCGAACGCCGCCGGGGCGAGGTCATCCGTTACACGGCCCGGAAGTACGGCGAGGAGTCCGTGGCCCAGATCACCACCTTCGGGACCATGAAGGCCAAGGCCGTGGTGCGCGACGTGGGCCGCGCCCTGGGGCTGACCTTCGCCGAGACGGACAAGATCGCCAAGCTCATCCCCGAAGACCTGAAGATGACCATCGGCAAGGCCCTGGAGCTGGAGCCCGAGCTGGTGCGCATGCAGGCCGAGGACCCGCGCGTGGCCCGGCTGCTCGATGTGTCCCAACGCCTGGAGGGCATGCACCGCCACGCCTCGACCCACGCGGCGGGCGTGGTCATCTCGCCGGGGCCCATGAACGAGTTCCTGCCGTTGTACCGGGGCAAGAAGGGCGAGGTCGTGACCCAGTACGACATGAAATACGTCGAGAAGATCGGGCTGGTGAAGTTCGACTTCCTGGGCCTGCGGACCATGACGGTGATCCAGGACACCCTGGACATCATCGGCGAGGAGGGCCTGCCCGTGCCCGACCTGGACACCCTGCCCCTGGACGACCAGCCGACCTACGACCTGTATTCGCGCGGCGACACCGACGGCATCTTCCAGGTCGAGTCCGACGGCATGCGCAAATACCTGCGCATGCTCAAGCCCTCCTGCTTCGACGACATCATCGCCATGCTCGCCCTGTACCGCCCCGGGCCCCTGGGCTCGGGCATGGTCGACGAGTTCATCCGCCGCAAGCACGGCGAGGTGCCGGTGGTCTATCCCCTGCCCGAGTTGGAGCCCGTGCTGCGCGACACCTACGGCGTCATCGTCTACCAGGAGCAGGTGATGAAGATCGCCCAGGTGGTGGCGGGCTACACCCTGGGCGGCGCGGACCTGTTGCGCCGGGCCATGGGCAAGAAGATCGCCGAGGCCATGGCCGAGCAGCGCGCCGTGTTCTACGAGGGCGCCATCGGCAAGGGCGTGAGCCAGGAAAAGGCCAAGGAGATCTTCGACCTCATGGAGATGTTCGCGGCCTACGGCTTCAACAAGTCGCACTCGGCGGCCTACGCGCTCATCTCCTACTACACGGCCTACCTGAAGACCCATTACCCCACCGAGTTCATGGCCGCCATGATCACCTCGGAAGTGGGCAACACCGACAAGCTGCTCAAATACCTGAACGCCTGCCGCGACATGGACATCGCCGTGCTGCCGCCGGACGTGAACCGCTCCCAGAGCCACTTCACCGTGCCCGAGCAGGGCCGGATCATCTTCGGCCTGGCCGGGGTCAAGAACGTGGGCGACGAGGCCATCCGCGAGATCGTGGACGCCCGGGCCGAGGGCGGGCCGTACAAGAGCCTGCTGGACCTGGCCGAGCGCGTGAACCTGCGCAAGGTCACCAAGCGCGTGCTGGAAAACCTGATCAAGAGCGGCAGTATGGACTGCTTCGGCGTGCCCCGGGCCGAGATGGCGGACGCCCTGGACCGCGTGGTCGCCACGGCCCAGAAGCGCGCCAAGGACCGTGACAGCGGCCAGATGTCGCTCATGGGCATGGCGGGTATGGACGTGCCAAGCCTGCCGGGCACCGGCCTGCCCCAGGACGGGCCGCCCCTGGGCGAATGGGCCGACGACGAGCGCCTGCGCCAGGAGAAGGAGGCCCTGGGTTTCTTCCTCTCCAGCCATCCGCTGCTGACCTTCCGCCACGAAATCCGGCGCATGAAGCTGGTGGACCTTCAGGAAGCGGCGGACTACCCCGGCGGCGTGCAGTTGCGCACGGCGGTCATCGTGACCGGTGTGAAGGAGATCATCACCAAGAAGGGCGGCAAAATGGCCTTTCTGGAGGTGGAGGACCTGGTGGGCGGCGGCGAGTGCGCCGTGTTTCCGGACTCCTGGACCGAGATGAAGGAAATTTTCACTTCCGACCAGCCGCTGCTGCTCGAGGCCCGGGTCAGCGACCGCGAGGGCCCCGGCGAGGAGGGCGGGCCCAAGCGCGCCCGGCTGGTGGCCGAGAAGGTGCTGCCCCTGGCCGAGGCCCTTGCGACCAATACGCTGCCGGTGGTGCTCTCCCTGCGCGAGGCCCAGCTCTCGGCCCAGGGCATGGACCGGCTCAAGGACGTGCTGGCGCGCTTCGCGGGCAAGACCGAGGTCCAGCTCTGGGTCTGCACCGGCGAGTTCGAATGCCGTCTGGCCCTGGGCCCGCGCTACCGCGTGACGCCCTGCCAGGAGTTCTGGAAGGCCATCGATGCCTTGTAGGCCGCCGCGCGGGCGGCGGAAACCATCAACCGGGCCCCGGGCCCAGGAACGACCATGACCCCCAAGCGCAAGGGCAGGTGGCGCCTGTCCGTCAGCGAGGATTTCTCGGCCGCGCACCAGTTGCGGCATTACGAGGGCAAGTGCGAGCGCATGCACGGCCACAACTTCGGCGTGGTGGCCGAGGTGGAGGGCGACACCCTGAGCCCTGGCACCGAGCTGCTCATGGATTTCAAGGTCTTGCGCGGGCATCTGAAAGAGGCCCTGGCCGCCCTGGACCATCGGCACCTGAACGAGCTGGCCTGCTTCGCCGAGCGCAATCCGTCCTCGGAAAATATCGCCCGTTTCGTGTATGATGCGTTGGCGGCCCGGCTGGCGGGCAGCGGCGTGGCGGTGGCCCGGGTCACGGTGTCCGAAAAGCCGGGCCAGTCGGCGACCTATTTCGAGGTGGAGCCATGAGAATCCTGATCCAGCGGGTGCGCGAGGCGCGGGTGACCGTGAGCGGGCGCACGGCGGGGGCCATCGGCGTGGGGCTGCTGGCCCTGGTGGGTTTTTCGCGCGAGGACGGGCCCGAACTGCCCGGAAGCCCGGCCTGGGAGCGGGCTCTGGGCCGACTGTGCGAGATGCGCATTTTCCCCGACCCCGAGGACCGCATGAAACTGTCGCTCACGGAGTGGGGCGGGGAGCTTCTGCTCGTGCCGCAGTTCACCCTGTATGCCGACCTGGGCAAGGGCCGCAGGCCGTCGTTCCACCTGGCGGCCGAACCCGAGGTGGCCGAGCCGCTGTTTGCGCGGCTGGTGGACGACATGCGCGTGCGCCTGCCCGGCAAGGTCGCCCAGGGCGAGTTCGGCGCGAGCATGCACGTGTCGCTGGTCAACTGGGGTCCGGTGACCATCATGCTGGACAGCGTGGCCGGGGACTGAGCCGCGGGGCCCGGCCCGGGAATTACCCTGCGGAGCCGGGCTGAAATGTCGCTTGAATTTGACCGCCCGGCAACGTATGGCGGTATACTGCTCGGGGGCATGCGCCCGGCCGGCCCGGCCGCGCGGCGCCCCGGCGAAGGATCGTGCATGCCCTATTATCTCAAGCACTTCTTCGACCCGGGCTTCGACTATACCGATCTGCGCCCGCGCGAGCTGGCCGACGGCAGCGTGGACCACTACAACCGGGGCTACGTGCAGAACGTCGAGCGCGGGCAGGTGCTGGCCCGGTGGATGGACGCGCCCCCGGTGCCCGGGGACGGCTCGGCCCCGGACCCCTGGAGCACCCTGGCCTACGAGGAAAAGGTCTTCCCCGCCGGGAACAACACCATGGTCGACCCCTCGCGGCCCGACGAGCTTCTGGCCGCCGAGGCGGGCTACGTGTTCTACCTCGACGGGCGCATCACGGTGAAGAAGACCCTGAACGTGCGCCGCGACGTGGACTTTCACACCGGCAACATCTCGTTTCTGGGCAACGTGGTCGTTCACGGCAGCGTGCGCGCGGGGTTCCAGGTCCAGGGGCTGAACGTGCTGGTGCGCCAGACGGTGGAGGGCGCGCTGATCCGCGCGCGCGAGTCCTTCCAGGCCGAGGGCGGCATCAAAGGCGGCGGCAAGGCGACCGTCAAGGCCGGGGCCAATTTCCGCGTGCCTTTCGCCGAGAACGCCATGCTCCTGGCCGGGGGCCGGATGCTCGTGGACGGGCCGTGCATGCACTGCGACGTGTACGCCGGAGAGCAATTGGCCGTGAAGGGCCGCCTTGTGGGCGGCAAGGCCGTGTGCACGCGCATCATTTACGTGGGCGGGCAGCTCGGCGGCGGCATGGGCGCCGGAACGGTGCTCATCCTGGGCTACGACGCCATGCTGCTCAACAGTTCGCACCTGGTGGAAGCCAAGCTGGCCGAGACCCTGGGCCGCCTGGAGGAGACCCGGGCGCTGCTGGGCAAGCATCCCCACCTGCGCGGGGACCTGGCGCCCAAGATCGCCCTGCTGGAGGAGCGCCTGGGCAAGTTCCGCGAGCGGCACCGCGAGCTGTGGCAGGGCATCCGCGCCGTGGAAAATCTCGAAGGCTGCCGGGTGGTCGTTCCCGGCAAGGTCCACCCCGGGGTGGAGGTCTGCATCGGCGAGGCCAGCTACATGGTGGACGATTACCTGGAAAACGTGTTTTTCACCTACGCCGACCACGAGGTCGTGGTCGGTCAACCCGCCTTGAAGAAGTAGCCTTTCTATGGACATCGGAACCCTTGTCGGCATGATCGCCGGGCTGGGCCTGATCTTCGGGTCCATCGCCTTCGGCGGCGCCATCGGCGGCTTTTTCGACGTACCCTCGGTGCTCATGGTCGGGGGCGGCACGGTGGCCATCACCTTCATCATGTTCCCGGCGGGCGTGGTGTTGCGTTCGTTCAAGGTCGGCATGAAGGCCTTTTTCGCCAAAGGCCGCGACGCCGCCGCGCTCATCGAGCTCATGGTCTCCCTGGCCGAGAAGGCCCGCAAGGAGTCCCTGGTGGCCCTGGAAAAGGTCCAGGTGGACGACCCGTTCATCAAGAAGGGCGTGCAGCTCGTGGCCGACGGCACCGAGGAGGGCCTCGTGCGCGCCGTGCTCGACACCGAGATTTCCTTCATGAGGCGGCGCCATTTCCAGGGTCAGGGCGTGTTCAAGGGCATGGGCACCATGGCTCCGGCCATGGGCATGATCGGCACCCTGGTCGGCCTGGTGCAGATGCTCCAGAACCTGGACGACCCCAGCTCCATCGGCCCGGCCATGGCCGTGGCCCTGCTGACGACCTTCTACGGCGCGGTGCTGGCCAACGTGATCTTTCTGCCCATGGCCAAGAAGCTGGAGGAGCGCAGCGCCGAGGAGAGCCTGTACATGGAGATCGCCATGGAGGGCGTGGTGTCCATCATGCACGGCGAGCACCCGACCATCGTGCGCGAGAAGCTGCTGGCCTTCCTGGCCCCCGCCCTGCGCGAGGGCAAGGGCTAGGCCGTGGCCGGCGCACCCTACGTCAAGAAGCCCCCGGTGGAGCCGCCGCCGGAGGAGGGGCTGCCGCCCTGGATGGCCACGTTCGCGGACATGGTCACCCTGCTGCTGTGCTTTTTCGTGCTGCTGCTGTCCTTCGCCAACATGGACATCATGAACTTCCGCACGCTCATGGGGTCCATCCAGAACGCCTTCGGCGTGCAGACCGAGCGCCCCGAGGCGACCTTCGCGGCCTATTCGCCCACCCGCCTGGAGCGCCAGGGGGTGAAGCTCGACAGCGACCAGAAGGCCGTGCTCGACCTGACCATGCAGCTCCGCGCGCTCATGGAGAACCAGGAGGAACTCAAGCGTTCGGTGGGCGTCAGCGCCGAGCGCGAAGGCGCCCTGGTGCGCGTGGAATCGGCGGCCCTGTTCAAGCCCGGCGAGGCCGCCCTGACCGCCGATGCGCCGAAGCTGCTGGACAACGTGCTCAAAGTGTTGCGAGAATACAATTTCAACTGCGTGATTCGCGGGCACACCGACGACCAGGAAGGCAAGGGCGGCTCCGGGCCCTATCCCTCGGCCTGGGAGCTTTCCGCCGCCCGCGCGGCGGCGGCTCTGCACTATCTGGTGGAAACCGGCGGTATCGACCCCCGGCGCATGAAGGCCGTGGGCTACGCCGACACCCGGCCCCTGGTGCCCAACGACCGCCCCGAGGACCGCGCGCGCAACCGCCGCGTGGAATTCATGTTCCACCGGCCCGACACGGAGACGTGGTGAGGTGAACCCGGAGCACGACGACCCGACCCCGCGCCCCTATACGGCCCGGCCCCTGACGGGCGACGACGGCGCCCTGGCCGACGTGCTGCTGACCTTCGGGCCGCGCTCCTGGCCGCTTCTGGGCGGCGCGGGCGCGGCCATGGAACTGCGCGCCGTGGAGGGCTTCGACCCCGGGGCCGGACGGCTGCCCGTGCTGCTGGGTTCGGGCCTGGGCGCGGCCCTGGCCCGGGTGCTGGAACTCTGGGCCGGACCCGTGGCCGTGGTGGACCGCGAGGCGCCCATCCTGGAACTGACCGGCGTGCGCCGGGGCCCGGGCGCGGACCCGCGCGTGCTGTGGGTGGACGACCCGACCCCCGAGGCCGCCCTGCGGGTCCTGTCTCGCTGGCAGATGGAGCACGGCGGCAGGCCCTTCGCGCCCCTGGCCCTGCCCGTGTACCGGCGCATCGACCGCGACCATTACGCCGCCGTGGAGCAGGCCCTTGCAGCCAGCCGCAAGGCCGATTTCTGGGCCCGGGCCCGCTATCCCAAGTTCGTTTCCTGGCCGCCGCGCGTGCTGTATCTGACCAGCGATTATTTTTTGCTGGGCGAGCTGGTGCGCGCCAGTGAGCGCCTGGGCGCGCCGCATCGCTTCGTGAACATCGGCGCCCGCGAAACGGGCCGGGCCGAGTTCGTGGAACGCCTGCTGCACGAGGTGGTGACCTTCCGCCCCGATTTCGTGTTCACCATCAACCACCTGGGGGTGGACCGCGAAGGCGTGCTGGTGGATCTGCTGGAGCGCCTGCGTATCCCTCTGGCCTCGTGGTTCGTGGACAACCCGCACCTCATCCTCTACCTCTACAACAAGCTGCAAAGTCCGTGGACGGCCATCTTCACGTGGGACACGGACAACATCGCCAGCCTGACCGCGCGCGGCTTCCCCCACGTGCGCTACCTGCCCCTGGCCACGGACGCCACGCGCTTCGCGCCCGTGGCCGCGCCGCCCGGGCCGCACCCCTGGCGCGCGCGGGTCTCCTTCGTGGGCAACTCCATGACCACCAAGGTCGGCAAGCGCATGCAGGCCGGGCGCTTCCCGCGCGAGATGCTGCGCACCTACAAGGCCGTGGCCGCCGGGTTCAGCGCCGGGAGCGAGCGTTCGGTCAGCGAGTTCCTGCGCCGGGCCCACCCGGACCTGGCCCGCGTCTTCGACGCCTTCGAGAGCGACGAGCGCCGCCTGTGCTACGAAACCATGATCACCTGGGAGGCCACCCGCCAGTACCGCAAGGGCTGCATCCAGGGCCTGCTGGGCTTTGACCCGCTCATCGCCGGGGACCGGGGCTGGCTGCGGACCTTCCCCGGCCGGGGCGACACCTGGCGCTGGCACAAGGAACTGAATTATTACGAGGAACTGCCCCTGTTTTACACGCTGTCCGAGATCAACTTCAACTGCACCAGCCAGCAGATGAAGGGCGCGGTGAACCAGCGCGTGTTCGACGTGCCCGCCGCCGGGGCTTTCGTGCTGACGGACCATCGCCAGCAGATGGAGGACCTTTTCGAGCCCGGGCGTGAGGTGGCTTTTTTCCGCGACCCCGCCGAGGTGCCCGAACTGGTGCGCCGCTACCTCGACCATCCCGCCGAGCGCGAGCGCATCGTGGCCGCCGCCCGGCGGCGCATCCTGGCCGAACACACCTACGAGCACCGCCTGGACACCCTGTTCCGGGCCATGCGCGAGCTGTACGGGTGAGGCGGGCATGACCGCCGCCACGGCCCAGGGCGACCCCGGCAAGGCGCCCATCCTGATCCTCCAGATGCAGCGCATGGGCGACCTCGTGCTGTCCTTTCCGCTCATGCTCTGGCTGTCGCGCCGCTTCCCCGGCCACCCGCTGTGGACCATGGCCGAGCGCGTGTTCTCCGAGCACCTGCTGCCCGTGAGCCCCCAGGTGACCTATTTCCCCTGGGAGGCCGCCAGCCTGGCCCACCTGCGGGCCCACAGCTACCACCTGGTCATCAACCTGAGCCACGACCCGCGCGCGGCGGAGCTGGCCGGGAGCGTGCGCGCCGAGGAGGTCTACGGCCCGGTGCGCGGCGCGGGCGGCGCGGCCTATGTGCGCGGCCACTGGCAACTCTACCGCACCTCCCTGGTGCGGGCCAACCGCCACAACCGTTTCCACTGGGCGGACCTGAACGCCCTGGACGTGATTCCCCTGGCGGACATCGCGGCCACGAGCTTCCCCCCGCCGCGCAGCATCACTCCCGCGGCGCGGCGCAAGATCGGCCTGTTCCTGGGCGCCAGCCAGCCGGAGAAACGCCCCGAGCCGACTTTCTGGGCCGCCCTGGCCCGCGAGCTGCTGGCCCGGGGGCTGCGGCCCGTGCTGCTGGGCGGCCCGGGCGAGGCGGCCATGGGCCGGGCTGTGGCCGGGGCCGTCCCGGCCCAGGTGCTCAACCTGTGCGGCGGCACCAGCCTTTCGGAGCTGGTGGTCATCGGCCAGACCCTGGGGCTGATGATCACCCCGGATACCGGGCCCATGCATCTGGCGGCCTGGACGGGCCTGCCGGTGCTCAACCTGTCCATGGGCAACGTGAATTGCTGGGAAACCGGGCCCTACCAGCCGCAACACCACGTACTGCGCGCGCGCATGAGCTGCCGGGGCTGCTGGGAGTGCTCCCGCCCGGGCGTGCCCTGCCGCGAGCGTTTTTTGCCCCGGCAGGTGGCCTATCTGGCCCAGCAGGCCATCGAGGGCCGCCTGGATCGCTACACGCAGCGGCCCCTGGCGGACCTGGAACTGCTGCGCTCGGGCCGCTCGGCCCAAGGGCTTTACTCCCTGCAATCCCTGGCGCCCGAGGGGCCCCTGGCGGCCCGCGAGCTTCTGGGCCGCTTCTGGCACGGGTTCTTCGGGCAGCACTTCGGGCTGTGGGGCCCGGGGGCGGCCCGGGGGGCCTATGCGGCCCTGGCCGAGGGCTATCCACCCCTGCACGAAGGCATGCGCCGCTTTCTGGCCCGCCTGGGGCGCGACCTGGGCCGGGGGTTGGCCCGCTCGCGGCGGACCCTGCCGCCCGACTTCTGGCTGCGCACGCCCCCGGCCATGCAGCCCGCGCGCAGCCTGTGCCAGCTTCTGCTGGAAAACGGCGATTTCGGCCGCCCGGCCTGGGCCCTGGCCCTGGCCCTGGCCGAGGCCCTGCTGCACGTGACCGACCCGCGCGGCCCCGCCGCCTAGTTCCCCCCGCCCCTCCGCCGGGCCGTCCGCGCGGGCAAGTTCTGCCCGCACTGCCCGGAGCTCCCCGCAGCCAAGGCCCGGAATCATTGCATGAACGCGTTGGTACGCCTCTTGTAATCAAGGCGGCCAGGAGTGCGCAGCATGCAGTTTTTTCCCTTCGTGAACACCGACACCACGTCTTCGAGCCTGGAGGGCCTGTTCCAGGGGCGCGGCTCGTCGTCGCGCCCGGGGCTCTTCGACTCGCAGGCAGACACCCGTCGTGCGCAGTTCGCGGCCCTGCTGGACGACGAACTGGCCGCCGTGCGGGACGACGTGCCGGGCCGCGAGGAAGCCGTGCGGACCATGTGGGACAAGGCCCGCTCCGGCGCCCAGGCCCTGGCCTCGGGCCGTCTGGTCCCCGGCGGGCCGGACTTCGGCGAGGAGGCCGCGTCCACCCGGCGCACGCGCAGCAAGACGGTCGCGACCCTGTCGGCCATGATTTCCGGCAACGGCCCGGTGTCCGGCGCGCGCGAACTCAGCGAATTGCAGATGACCCGCGAGGACTTCCTGGCCCTGCGCGACGGCCTGAAGGCCTACGGCCTGTCCAAGGCCGACATCCAGGCTTTGGAGGAGCGCATTTCCAGCGGCTCCGGGTTGAGCTGGGGTCAGTTCCTGGGCTCCCTGTCCCAGAAGATGGTCGAACTGGGGCGCGAATCCTCGTCCCCGGAGCTTTCCGACGCCGAGTCGCGCGACATGCTGACCCTGTTCCAGAAGCTGGGTATGACCGCCGCGCGTTCCAACGAATTGCTGGGCACCCTGCAAAACGGCGGCACGGCCACGGTTTGGGAAGCCATCCGTTCCCGGCTGGCCGAGATGCCCGAGGGCTCCACCGTGGAGCTGACCGGCTCCGAGCTGGCGACCCTGGGCAAGGTCATGCGCCTGTCCGACGGCGGGCAGGGCAGGCTGGCGGCCCTGCTCGGCGGAGCGGACTCCGCCGAATTGACCTCCAGGCAGCTCGGCGTGGTCATGACCATGCTGCGCGCCGAGGTCGCCGCCGACCGACAGGTGGACGCCGACGCCAACCAGGCCCTGCGCAACCTCGTGAACCAGGGGCTGACCGCCGCCGCCGACCGCGCGGGGCTGGCCACCCAGGCGGGCAACCGCACGGACAACGACGCCCGCAACCGGCGCATCCTGGCCCAGGAGGGCCGCCGCCAGCGCGCCGAGAAGGCCGATGGCGCCGAGGCCGCCGAGGCCGCGGAAGCCGCCGACGGCGGCGACGAGGGCGTGGCCGCGCGCATCCTGGCCGCCGATCCCAACGCGGGCCGCACGCGGGGCACCCAGGGCGCCGCCGAGGGCGACTCGCGCCATGAAGGCAGGGAAGGCCGCGAGAGCCGCTCCCCGGCCGACGGCGCGGGGCGCCGTGGCGCTGCCGCCGCCCAGGGCGACAATGCGGGCGGCAAGGGCGAGTCCAAGACCGGCGGCGACTCCGCCGACGCGGCCTGGACCCGGCTGTGGGACAAGGTGCGCACCGACGATACGCCCAAGGCCGCCACGCAGGACGCCACCCTGGCCGCCGCGCGCTTTGCCGAGGGCCAGGCCGCGATCCAGACCGGCGGGCGCGAGGCCCTGGCGGGCATGGACCGCGAGCTGGCCGCCCGGGCCCTGCGCCAGGTGGAGTCCGGCCTGCTGCGCACCCTGGGCCAGAATCAGAAGCAGCTCGTCCTGCGGCTGGACCCGCCCGAGCTGGGCAAGCTCAGCATGGTCCTTTCGGTGCGCGACGGCGAGGTCAGCGCCACGTTTCGCGCCGAAACGCGCGAGGCCCACACCATGCTCTCCGAGCAGATGAGCCAGTTGCGCTCGCAGCTCGAGCAGCAGGGCATCCGCGTGGGGCGCATGGAAGTGCAGACCCAGCTTTCCGGCGACCAGAACCCCGGGCAATGGCTTTCCGCCGGAGACCACAACCAGGCCCGCGAGCGTGAGGAAAGCGCCCGCCGCCAGGGCATGCTGCGCCAGTTGCGCGACCAGGACGAGGACGTGGCCCAGGAAATGCACAATGAGCCGCAGACGGCAAGAATTGCCCGCCAGGGGCTGGATATCATCGCCTAGCGACCCATTGCGAGGAGCGCCATGCAACTCTACGAGCCGAGCAACATCATCGGGAGGGCCGAGAAGGACCTCTACAATACCGAGAAGTTCACCGGGAAGTCCCAGTTGGACAAGGAGGACTTCCTGACCCTGCTCGTGGTCCAGATGCAGAACCAGGACCCCCTGAACCCCATGGACGACAAGGAGTTCACGGCGGAGCTGGCGCAGTTCTCCAGCCTGGAGCAGTTGACCCAGATCAACGAGGGAGTGGCCGCCCTGGGCGAGACCACCGTGCACCAGGAGATGGTCAACGCCGCCTCCTACATCGGCAAGACCATCCGCGCCGTGGGCGACAACCTGAGCATCCACGAGGATGGAACGGTGAGCACCATGTACTACAAGCTCGCCGACAAGGCCGAGAAGGTCTACATGAACATTTTCGACGAGAACGGCAACATCGTGAGTACCGTGGAACTGGGCGCCCAGGCCGCCGGAGACCACGAATTCCAGTGGGACGGCAAGGACTGGAAGGGCAGGGACCTGCCCGAGGGCGTCTACTACCTGGCCATGGCCGCCGAGGGCGAGGACGGCTCGGCCATTCTTACCCAGACCGAGGTGGCGGGCGTGGTCACCGCGGTGCAGTACTCCGGCGGCGTGACCTATCTGCGCCTGTCCGACGGGCGCACGGTGGCCTTCCAGTACGTGAAGGAAGTGGTCGCCCCGAGCACCGGCAGCGGCGGCGAGACGGGCGACACCGGGGATACCGGTGAGGAGACCGGGGACGACACCGGGGACGACACCGGGGACACCGGTGACGACACCGGAGACACCGGCGACGAATAGGCGGAGGCCGCCCAGGCGGCGATATTTTCCCTGGCCGTACCCCGGGCGAAGGGGTTCGGCCAGGAGGAACGATGGACAGCATACGGCGCCCCGGGCACGGGGTTCCGGTCAGGCAACGGCAGAAGTCAGGATAAGGAGGTTCGGTTATGGGTCTTTCCGCTTCCATGTGGACCGGCGTGTCCGGTTTGCAGACGCATGGCGAGAAGATGAGCGTTGTTGGCAACAACATCGCCAACATCAACACCGTCGGCTTCAAGGGCGCGACCATGCAGTTCGAGGATTTCATCAGCCAGGACGTGAACACCGCGGCCGGAGTCGGGCAGATCGGCCGGGGCGTGGCCCTGGGCGCCATCTATGCCGACTTCAGCCAGGGTGCCTTCGAAACCACCAACGAGGCCACCGACCTGGCCATCGGCGGGCGCGGATTCTTCCGCGTCAAGGTCAAGGAGGAGGAGACCGTCTACTACACCCGGGCGGGCAACTTCCGCTTCGACAAGGACGGCTACCTGGTCGATCCCCACGGCTACGTGCTTCAGGGCTGGGCCATCGACAACTCCACGTCCACGGCGCTGGCCTCCTCCGGAGCGAGTTCCACCACCACAAGCGGCGCCTCGGCCATCAAGGGCGCAGGCCTGCCCAGGGACATCCGCATCGAGGGCTTCACCGCGCCGCCCAAGGCCACCGAAAGCGTGACCATGGTCACCAACCTGGACTCGCGCGACGGCAACGACAACGTGGCCGACGCCGTCGACCCCTTCTTCAGCATGTTCAACGTCTGGAACGGGCAGAACGAGACGCCCCTGGGCGAGACCCAGTTCGCCTACCAGAGCACCATCAAGGTCTACGACGAGGGCGGCTCGGCCCACGACCTGACGGTCTACTTCGACCAGGTGGCCTCGGTGTCCAGTTCGGGCGAGCGCTACTGGGAGTACATGGTCACCGTGCCGCCCAGCGAGGACGGCCGCGTCATCGACGGCCAGACCCTGGCCAACTCCGGCGTGGCGGGCGTGGTCATGATCGGCACCATGACCTTCGACACCTCGGGGCAGCTCAAGAGCATGTCGTCCTTCACCCTGGCCTCCAGCGCCACGGGCGACCTGGGCAACCTGGCCAACTGGACCCCGGCCCAGTTCAACACCAACGGCCAGCCCGTGTTCACGGCCAACTTCACCGGCCTGACCTCGGCCAGCGGCACCGCCGAGTCCAACGCCCGCAACATCGGCATCAACTTCGGCCTGACCAACGCCAACACCTCGGCGGGCTGGGCCACCGGCGGCGCGGCCAACGCGGCGGCCATCGGCACCGACCCGACCCTGCTGCCCGAGTTCGCCTCCGTCCGCGTCAACGCCGACGCGACCACGAACTACTCGGGTTCCAGCTCCACCCAGATCCAGTCGCAGGACGGTTACACCTTCGGCTTCCTGCAAAACGTCTCGGTGGACCGCGACGGCATCCTCACCGGGCGCTACTCCAACGGCGTGGTTCTGGAGCTGTTCCAGGTCACCCTGTACGACTTCACCAACAAGTGGGGCCTCAAGCGCAACGGCTCCAACCTGTTCTCCGAGACCCGCGAATCCGGCGAGGCCAACGCGGGCCCGGCCAACGCCAACGGCTACGGCTCCATCTCCTCCAACTCCCTGGAGCAGTCCAACGTGGACATGGCCGCCGAGTTCGTCCAGATGATCACCACCGAGCGCGGCTTCCAGGCCAACTCGAAGATGGTCACCTCCGTGGACGGCCTGCTCCAGACCGTGATCCAGATGAAGCGCTAGCCCGAACACAGCACACAACCGACCTCCTTCACCATAACCGTGCCCGGCGGACGCCTCCGCCGGGCACGCCGTTTTCCGGACGCACGAAGGCCCGGCGCGCAGGACGCGCCGGGCCTTCGCCCGCCCCGGGGCCGTGCCGGGCGCGTGGCGCCCGTGACGGATGTGCGCCTCCGCCGGGCCTACAGGGCCTTGTCCATGACCCGCTCGCTCATCTCGCGGATGGACTGCGCCAGGCGCAGCACCTCGTCGGCGGGCACCTTGCGCAGGACCTTCTCGCCCGAGGCGTCGCGCACCTCGGCCTGGACCTGCCCGGTCTGCTCGTGGACCGTGAACTTGATCTCCACCCCGACCCTGGCCATGAAGCGCTCCACCGGCTCGGTCAGCCGCAGGAGGGCGCTTCTGCTTTCGGTTTCCGCCGTGCCGTTTTCGGTGTCGGTCTCGTCGTCGCGCCGCAGTGCGGCCTCCTGCGGGCGCTGGCTCTTGCCGTAGGCCCGGGCCGCGGTGCGCGCGGCCTCGGTGGAGCCCAGGGCTCCCGTGACGCTTGTGACTTCCATGTCCGCCTCCCGAAGGCCCCGCCGGTGTCCATGGTGGAACCTCCTGACTGCCTTATCGGCAGCATGGCCCCGTTTCTTTAGCCCGCGCGCCCGGCTCCGGGGCTTTCGTTAAGATTCGTCAAGAGGCCGCCCCGCCCCGGGCGGCGCCGCCCGGCGGCGCAAAACGCCGCGCCCTGGGCGGAAAAAATATCCATCCCCCCGGAAATTTTAGGGTTTTTAGACTTTTTCTAGAATGCAACTGTTTGGAATTGATTAAGAAAGTTCAATTGGCACTGACGTTGCTTAATCTGGGCAAGTCAAAACAAGGAGGTTTTGCAATGTCTTTGGTCATCAACCACAACCTCATGGCGATGAACGCCGCCCGCAACCTGACCCAGACCTACGGGCGTCTGTCCACCTCGACCAGGAGGCTCTCTTCGGGACTGCGCGTGGATACGGCCGCCGACGACGCCGCCGGCCTGGCCATCCGCGAGCTGATGCGCTCGGACGTGGCCACCCTGCACCAGGGCATCCGTAACGCCAACGACGCCATCTCCATGGTCCAGACCGCCGACGGCGCGCTGCAGATCATCGACGAGAAGCTCATCCGCATGAAGGAACTTGCGGAACAGGCGGCCACGGGTACCTACAACTCCGACCAGCGCCTGATCATCGACTCCGAATACCAGGCCATGGCCTCGGAAATCACCCGTATCGCCATGGCGACGGACTTCAACCAGGTCCACCTGCTGGACGGCACGCTCTCGGGCGCCATTCCCGACGAGCACGACGGCTCCGGCCTGCAGCCCGTGGGGCCGATGAAGATTCACTTCGGCACCGGCAACGACAGCAGCGAAGACTACTATTTCATTTCCATCGGCGGGGCCACGGCTTCGCACTTCGGCCTGGGCATGGGCGCCGACGCCGCCACCTCCATCGGCGGCATGAGCATCTCCACCCAGTCCCTGGCGCAGGCCGCCCTGGCGGCCCTGGACGCGGCCATCATCTCCAAGGACAACATCCGCGCCAACCTGGGCGCCCTGCAGAACCGCCTGGAGAACACCATCTCCAACCTGCAGATTCAGGCCGAGAACCTCCAGGCCGCAGAGTCGCGCATCTCCGACGTGGACGTGGCCTGGGAGATGACCGAGTTCGTGCGCAACCAGATCCTGACCCAGTCGGCCACGGCCATGCTGGCCCAGGCCAACTCCATTCCGCGGCTGGCCATGCAGCTCATCGGCGGCGGCGGTTGATGCCGCATAGCCCTGCTGTGGTTCCTGCTGCGGCGTGAGACCAAAGACGTGCCCGGTCCGGGGAGGCTCAGGCCTCCCCGGGTCGGGAAACGCCGGGCGCCTGGAGCAGCTCCAGGGCCCTGGCCGCCGCGTCCTGCTCGGCCTTCTTCACCGTCGGGCCGCTCGCGCGCAGGCGCCTCCCGTCGGGCAAGGTCAGCTCCACCTCGAAGACCTTGGCGTGGTCCGGCCCGCTGCCGCCAAGCAGCGCGTAGGCCGGGCGCTCGCGAAAATCCTTCTGCGTCAGTTCCTGCAGGCGGCTTTTGGCGTCCTTGACGCGCCGCGTTTCGTCCGGCGCGGGCAGGCGCTGGCTGTAGATGCCGCGCAGCACCGCGCGCGCCGCCGCGAAGCCTCCGTCCAGAAACACCGCCCCCAGCACCGCCTCGAAGGCATCGGCCAGCAGCGCGTCGCGCGTGCGCCCGCCTTGCAGCTCCTCGCCCCGGCCCAGGCGCAGCAGTTCGTCCAGCCCCAGCTCGCGGGCTAGGGCCGCCAGGGCCGGTTCGCTGACCAGCCGCGCGCGCATGCGCGTCAGTTCGCCCTCGGGGGCCCCGGGGTTGCGTTCGTAAAGCATTTCCGAAACACCGAGTTCCAGCACCGCGTCGCCCAGGAATTCCAGGCGCTCGTTGTCCTGCTGGGCGTCCTCGTGTTCGTTGGCGAAGGAGCTGTGGGTCAGCGCGGTTTCCAAAAGCTTGACTTGGGAAAACCGATGCGAAATAACCTCTTGCAACGTATCAAAATCCTGCGTCATTGCCGTCCCCGTGTCGCGGCCAGGCCGTTGGTGTCCGGGTTTGCCCGGGGGCGCGCGCGGCAGGCCGGGCGGCCGCCGCGCCCGGCGCCGCCGGGAGTCCTGGTTGAGGCCGGATACCAGGGGATGGTTTGCGCGGTCAACCGCCCTTCGCACGGCGGCGCGGCGGCGGGATTTGCAATGCCGTGAAAATGAAGTAGACAGGACGGACGACAGCCAGGAGGACGGCAAGACCATGGCGGGAATCTACATCGGCTCCACGGCGGGCTTCTCGGGCAAGAACATGGTGGTCATGGGCCTGGGGCTCAAGCTCCAGAAAGACGGCCACAAGGTCGGCTACATGAAGCCCGTGGGCGCCATGCCCACCGAGATCGACGGCACGGCCTGGGACGAGGACGCCTACTTCGTGCAGAACATCCTCGGCCTGTCCGGCGCCGCCGCGGACGTGACCCCCGTGCTGGTCACGCAGGACTTCAAGGTCAAGGCCTTCGCGGGCGAGTGCGGCGACATGATGCAGGACATCCGCGCGGCCTACGCCAAGATTTCCCAGGGCAACGACGTGACCATCGTGGCCGGGTCGGGCAGCATGTACTCGGGCAAGTACTGCAACCTCGACGCCATCGCCGTGGTCCGCGAGCTGGGGCTCAAGGCCGTGGTCATCGACCGCTTCCACGACGAGTTGAAATACGATTACCTGATGGTCATGAAGGAAGCCCTGGGCGACGCGCTGCTGGGCGTCGTGCTCAACGACATTCCCCCGGCGTCCATGGACGAGGTGGAAACCCTGCTGCGGCCCTGCCTGGAGCGCCTGGGCGTGCGCGTGCTGGGCGTCATCCCCAAGGACCCGCTCATGGGCGCCATCAAGGTGTCCGACCTGGCCGCGCGCCTGGGCGGCAAGGTCATCTCCTCGCACAACAAGGCGGACAAGGTGGTCGAGAATTTCCTCATCGGCACCATGCAGGTGGAGAACTTCATGACCCACTTCCGCAAGAACAAGAATTCGGCGGTCATCGTCGGCGGCGACCGCTCGGACGTGCAGCTCGTGGCCCTGGAAGGCAATTGCCCCTGCCTGGTGCTCACGGGCAACCTCTACCCCAACGACATCATCCTGACCCGCTCGGAAGTGCTGGAGGTGCCCATCGTCATCGTGCGCGAGGACACCTTCTCCGTGGCCAAGAAGATGGAAACCATCCTCTCGCGCCACAAGCTGCGCGACGTGATCAAGATCCGCCAGGGCGCGCAGCTCGTCAGCTCGAACATCGACTACGCCTACGTCAAGAAGAGCCTGGGCCTGTAAGCCCCGCGCCGCAGGGCCACGAAAAAGGGCGCGCCCGGCGGGCGCGCCCTTTTTCGTGGCTCTTCCGGCGCCCCGCGCTACTTCTTGAGCTGGTAGAGCACCTGGAGGATCTGGTCCTGGGTGGTGACGACCTTGGAGTTGGCCTGGAAGCCGCGCTCGGTGATGATCATCCGGGTGAACTCCTCGGCCATGTCCACGTTGGAGCCTTCCAGGGTGTTCTGGGCGATGGAGCCGTAGTTCAGGGTGTCCGCCTCGCCCTCCACGGCCTCGCCCGAGGCGTCGGTGGCCGAGAAGTGGTTGCCGCCCTCGCGGCGCAGGCCCCATTCGTTGACGAAGTTGTACAGCGACACCCGGCCCAGCTCCTCGTGCACGCCGTTGGTGAAATAGCCGACCAGGGTGCCCGAGGCGTCCACCTCCAGGTTCATGAGCCAGCCCATGGGCGTGCCGTCCTGGGTCTGGTAGACGGTGGTGGACGTGGCGCCGCGCGACGTGGTGGCGAAGCTGCCCTTCTTTGCGTCCGCCATGCCCGGGAGCAGGGTCTTGTCGTGGCCTACGTCCGCCGCGCTGGCCGGGGCGTTGGTCCAGCCCGTGCCCGTCAGGCCGAAGGACAGGCCGATGTCCGCCGTGCCGGGCGGCTGGCCCGCGAAGGTCATGGAAAAGCTCGGCGCGCCGGATTCCGAAAGGCCGGCGGGCGTCCAGTTGGCCAGGTCGCGCGGGTCGCCCGCGCCGTCGTAGGTGAAGGCGGTCATGTCTTCCAGGTCGCCCGCGGAGCTGAAGGTCAGGGTGCCGGTCATCAGCAGCCCGGCGCCGGAGGTGCCCGCGATGCCCGCGCGGCCGTCGGCTTCCGGGGCCGTGCCGACCACGAACTCGTAGTACGACTTGCCCGAGGCGTTGGAGACGGTCACCTTGTCCACGTGTACGGTCAGATCGTGGCCGTTGCCCTGGGAGTCGTAGACGCGGATGGTGTTGTCGTACCCGGCGGCATTGGCGCCCAGGGGCTGGCCTTCGGAGTCCGCGCCGTTCCAGGCCTCGAAAAGCGCGAAGAACGGGTTGCCCGTGCTGACCGTGGCGTCGGTCATGGTGCCCAGGTTCATGCCCATCATGACCTCGCTGGTGACCTTGGACGGCACGGTGATCTCGCCGTTGTCGTCCAGGGGCAGGCGGATGTCGCCCGTGGCTCCGGCCACGCCGTCGGTGATGGGCTTGCCCTGGACGCGGAAACCGCTGGGGTCCACCAGGAAGCCGCTCTTGTCGAAACGGAAGTTGCCCGCGCGGGTGTAGCGGATCTTGTCGTCCCGCTCCACGCGGAAGAACCCCTTGCCGGTGATGGCCAGATCCGTGGTGGCGCTGCCGTCCATGAAGCCGCCGTTCTGGAAATTCGTCAGCACCGCGCCGAGGCCCACGCCCTGGCCCGCCTGCGAGAAGCCGACGGTCAGCGGGTTGCTGGCCGAGGTCAACGTCTGGCTCATCAACGTGGAAAAATGCATGTCCGTGGCCTTGAAGCCCACGGTGTTCACGTTGGCCAGGTTGTTGCCGATGTTCTGCATGCCGGACCCGTGGGTCTTCAGACCCGTGGCCCCGATGTACAAGGCACTCAAACCCATGCCCGTTCTCCTTCAACCGTAAACCGCACACAACCGAAACACACGACCGGGGAAACAATTTCCCTCGCCGGGGCGTATCGCAAGGACCGTGCCGCCCCGGGGCGAACATCAAGAAATATCAAGAATCCTCAAGCCATGGATGTTCGCCCGCTCCCCCCGGGCGGCAAGATGTGCAGGGCCCGGAGCGTGGCCGAACGTGCGTCTGGCGGGAAAGAAACGCCCTCTTTCTTTAAGGACGCAGAAGCGGAGAGGCTCCCCCTCGCAGCCCCGAAAACCCCCGAGGCGGCCCGGGCGGCTTCCTGCCGCCCGGGCCGCCTCGGCGTGCGGGGTCAAGGGGGTGTTACCCCCTTGCGGGGGTCCAGGGGGCGGCGCCCCCCGGCGGGGTCCGGGGCGGCGCCCCGGCAAGGCCCCGGGCCCTCAGGGCTCGAAGCCGGGGTCTTCGGGCAGGTCGCGGCGGCCTGCCTCGCGGCGGGCGAGCAGGTCGCAGCGCTCGTTTTCGCGGTTGCCGCTGTGGCCCTTGACCCAGCGGTAGTCGATCCGGTGCGCGGCGAGCAGCGGGTCCAGGCGTTGCCAGAGGTCGCGGTTCTTCACGGGCTTCTTGGCGGCGGTGAGCCAGCCGTTGCGCTTCCAGTTCCTGAGCCAGCCCTTGGTCAGGGCGTGCAGGAAGTACTGGGAGTCGGAGTGCAGCTCGACCTTGCAGGGCCGGGTCAGGGCCGAGAGGGCCTCGATGACGGCCATGAGTTCCATGCGGTTGTTGGTGGTCAGGCGGTAGCCGCCGCAGAGTTCCTTGCGGGCGTCGTTGCCCGTGAGCACGGCGGCCCAGCCGCCGGGGCCGGGGTTGCCCAGGCAGGAGCCGTCGGTGTGGATGATCACCGGAGTCAGGGTTTGGGTCATTGGGCGGGAGTCTCGCGGGTTTCAAGGGTCATGAGCTGATCCCAGATGCGTTTCAGGGCCATCATGAGACCGGTGGGCCAACTGTCGGAGGCGAAGTAGGGGGCCATGTGCGCGGTTTCGAGGTCGGCGGTGAACCCGGGCCCCAGGGCCCGGCGCATCCAGGCCGGGTATTCGACGATGAGGGTCTGGTTCTTGATGTCCAGGCCGAGGAAGAGGGTTTTGGACTTCAGGCGCGGGATTTCCACGGGCCCCTGGGTGATGCGCAACACGAGTTCCACGCCGAACTCGTCGCGGAACAGGGCGCTGAACTCGCGCAGTTGGCGCATCTGCCCGGAGTCCAGCAGGCCGGTGGCGTCGTGGACGGCGGCGCGGGTCTGGATGTCGGCCAGGGTGCGGTCGAAGTGTTTCGTGTACAGCCAGGCCACGCCCGCGAAGACGCAGATGAGCAGCAGCATGCGCACGGCGCTCGTTCCCCGGGACTCGCTGGTGTGGCGGGGCAGCAGGGAGAAGCCTCTGCGCATGGGATTCCTCGTGGTCGGGTTGGGCGCGGCGGGGCCGCGCGTGGTTCGGGATGGGCCGCAGGGTAGCCGCCGGGGCGCGGGCGCGTCAAGGCGCGGGCCCCGGCGCGGCGGGCGGGCTCAGGCGCCTTCGCCGCGCAGGGCGGCCACGGGGTCCAGGCGCGCGGCGCGCCGGGCCGGGCGCAGGCCGAAAAGCAGGCCGATGGCCAGGGCCGAGCCCAGGGCCAGCAGGAAAACCTTGGCGGAGAACAGGATTTCCAGCACGCCCAGGCGCGAGAGCAACTGGCCCATGCCCATGCCCAGGGCCATGCCCGCCAGGGCCCCGGCCAGGGTCAGCAGGGCGGCCTCGAAAAGGAACTGGGCGGTGATCTGCCAGCCGGTGGCGCCCATGGCCTTGCGCAGGCCGATTTCCTCGGTGCGTTCGCTGACGCTGATGTAGAACAGGTTCGCCAGCACGAAGCCGCCCACGACCATGGCCGCCGTGGCCGTGACGCCCAGGAAGGCCACGAGGCTGCCCTTGAGCATGCCGATGAATTTCAGGATTTCGTCGGCGGTGAGCAGGGTGAAGTCGTCGGGGGTGTCGCCGGTCAGGCCGTGGCGGTGGCGCAGCAGGGAGCGCAGGTTTTCCACGTGGGCGGCCATGCGCTCGGGGTTGTGGAACTTCACGCGCAGGGCGCGGAAGTATTTGCGGTCCATGTTGAAGCGCTGGGTCAGGGTGGTGATGGGGATGACCATGCGGTCGTCGATGGTGCCGTGGCCGCCGCCCACGCCGCGGTAGCTCAGGCGGCCGACCACGCGCACGGGCAGGTTGCCCACGTGGACCACGCGGCCCAGGGGCGAGGCGTCGCCGAACAGCTCGCGCGAGATGCTGTCGCCGATGAGGGCGACCTTGGCGCCCAGGCGCACGTCGTCGGCGGAGAGGTCGCGGCCTTCGGAGAGCGGCCAGTTCCAGGCCTGGACATAGCCCGGGGTGGAGCCGACCAGGGCGGGCAGGTCGGCGTTGCGGTTGCCCGAGCGGGCGCGCAGGCCCATGCGCGCGCGCATGGGCACCACGAGGTAGGCCCCGGGCAGGGATTGTTCCATGGCCCGGGCGTCGTCCCAGGTCAGGGTCATGCTGCGCCGCCCGGGCGCGCGGGACATGATGTCCCCGCCCAGGATGAACACGGCGTCGGGCCCGAAGGTGTCCACGATTTCCACGGCGCGGCGCTGGGCGCCGTCCACGCTGGTGACGATGATGGTCAGCGCGGCGATGCCCAGGGCGATGGCCGCGGCCACGAAGACGCTGCGCAGCTTGTAGGCCCACACGGCCTCCACGGCGAAGGCCAGGGCGCGCCCCAGGTGGCGCAGGGTTTCAAGCGCGGCCGGCAATGCGCCCGTCCAGCAGGTGGATGGCCGAGGTGGCGAAGGCGGCGGTCTGCGCATCGTGGGTGACCATGACCACCGTGGTGCCCGTGGCGTTGATCTGGGCCAGCAGCTCCATGATTTCCTTGCTGGTGGTCGAGTCGAGCTGGCCGGTGGGCTCGTCGGCGAAAATGCACGAGGGCCGGTTGAGCAGGGCGCGGGCCAGGGCCACGCGCTGCTGCTGGCCGCCGGAGAGCTGCCCGGGGCGGAACTGGGCGCGGTCGGCCAGGCCGACCTGGGCCAGGATGTCGTGGGCGCGGGCCGTGAGCTCGCGGCGCGACTGCGGCCCGTAGAGCCCGGGCAGGAGCACGTTTTCCAGGGCCGTCACGTAGGGGATGAGGTGAAAGCTCTGGAACACGAAGCCGAAGGTGCGGTTGCGCAGCCCGGAGAGGGTGTCGTCGTCCAGGGTGGACACGTCGCGGCCGTCCAGCTCGTAGCGGCCCGAAGTCGGGCGGTCGAGCAGGCCGAGGATGTGCAGCAGGGTGGACTTGCCCGAGCCCGAAGGCCCCTGCAGGGCCGTGAAGTCGCCATGGGCGATGTCCAGGTCGATGCCGCGCAGGACCTCCGTGGGCGCGCCCGCCGTTTCGTAGCGCTTGTGGATGTCCGTCAGGCGGATGAGCGGGGCGGCGCTCACCGGCGGCCTCCTCCGGCGGGCGGGCCGGGCGGGCGCGAGGTCTGGCCGCTCTGGGCGCCCGGAGCCGTCTGCACGCCGGGCAGCACGAGTTGCACGGCGACTTCGTCGCCCTCGCGCAGGCCGTCCAGCACCTCGGTGGTCTCCACGCCGGACAGGCCCAGGACGGGCATGGTCCGCTGGGGTTTGCCGTCGCGCATGACGTACACGGCCTGCTCCCCGGCCACCCATTTGAGGGCCGCGTTGGGCAGGGCCAGGACGTTCTCCCGGACCTCGACGATGATCCGGCACTGGGTGGTCATCTCGGGGCGCAGGCTCGCGGCCTGCTCGGGGCTCACGCGCACCAGCGCCTGGTAGTAGACGATGTTGTCGCGGACCTCGGGCTCGGGGTAGATTTGGTCGATGCTGCCGTGAAAAACCGTGTCGGGCAGGGCGTCCACCTGGAACTCCACGGGCAGGCCGGGGTGGACCTGGCCGATGTCCGTCTCGTCCACGTAGATCCACATCTCCAGGCGCGAGGGGTCGAGCACGGTGATCAGGTTGGCGACCTCCAGCCCGGCGACCACGGTTTCGCCTTCCTGGATCGTGACCTGGCTGACCACGCCGGTCAGCGGGCTGACGATGCGCGTGTAGCTCAGGCGGGTTTCGATGGATTCCAGGGCGGCCTGGGCCTCGCGCACGGCCTTGCGGGCCTTTTGCAACTCCTTGTCCGATTCGGTGCGGGTGCGCTCCAGGGTCGCCCGGCGGGCGCGCAGGGTGCTGTCCTTGACCTGGGCCGTCTGCGCGGCGTCGTCGCGGGTGTCGCGGGCGACGAGGCCCTGGTCGAACAGGGTCTGCTGGCGCGCGGCGAACTGGGTGGCGTAGGCGGCCTCGGCGACGGCGGCCTCCATGTCGGCCTCGGCGGCGGCCACGGCCAGGGGTTCCACGTCTCGGGCGCGGGCCAACTCGGCGCGCTCGCGCTCCAGGCGGGCCCGGGCTTCGGCCTGGGAGGCGCGCAGCTCGCGGTTGTCCACCTCGGCGATGAGGTCGCCCTCGCGCACGGGGTCGCCGATTTTGACGTGCATGGAGGTGATGCGGCCCGTGGCCTGGGCGCCGATCTTGACGATGGCGCCGACCTGGGCCTTGACGATGCCCGTGGCCTCCAACTGGCTGCGCACGGTGCCGCGCACGACCTTGGCCGTGCCCAACACCCGGATTTCGCCGTCGCGGCGGCCCGTGGTCCAGAACAGGGCGGCCACCACGGCGGCGGCCACGAGGGTGGCGATGATGAGCTTCTTGCGCACGGGGATCCCCCTGGTTGCGTGTGCGAGGTCGGGCTGGGGAGCGCGGGGGCAGAGTACCCGCACGGGGCTCCGAGGTCCAGCCCACCTTTGTTAAGAATGCGCTGGGCCCCGGGCCCCTGGGGCTCCGGAAGAAGCGGGCCTGCCCGGGCCGCAGGCCCCGGGCGGCCCGGTCAGGACATTTCGGCGATCCAGGCGGCCAGGGGCTCCTCGACCATGCGCCGGATTTCCTCCAGCCGTTCGGGCGACTGGGCCTCGAAACGCAGCACGAGCACCGGCTGCGTGTTGGACGCGCGCAGCAGCCCCCAGCCGTCGGGCAGCACGATGCGCACGCCGTCCACGTCGATGACCTCGAAGCGCTGGCGGAAATATTCCTGGGCGCGGGCCACCACGCGGAACTTCAGGGCGTCGGGGCAGTCCACGCGCAGCTCGGGGGTGTTGCAGGTCACGGGCCAGTCGGCCAGGGCTGCGGACAGCGGCGTGCCCGGCGTGCGGGCCACGATGTCCACGATGCGCAGGGCGGCGTAGAGCGCGTCGTCGAAGCCGTGATACTCGTCGGCGAAGAACATGTGCCCGCTCATCTCGCCGGCCAGCAGGGCGCCGGTCTCGCGCATGCGGGCCTTGATGAGCGAGTGCCCGGTGGCGCTCATGATGGCCTGCCCGCCATGGGCCTCGATGTCCTTGTAAAGCAGGTGGGTGCACTTGACCTCGCCGATGACCCTGGCCCCGGGGTGGCGGGTCAGCATGTCGCGGGCATAGATGGCCAGGAGCTTGTCGCCGTAGACCATGGCCCCGGTCTCGTCCACCACGCCGATGCGGTCGGCGTCGCCGTCCAGGCCGATGCCCAGCTCCGCGCCCTCGGCGGGCACGCGGGCCACGAGGTCGGTCATGTACTTGGGCACCGTCGGGTCGGGGTGATGGTTGGGGAAGTCGCCGTCGGGCTCGGTATACTGCTCGATGACCTCGGCGCCCACACGGCGCAGCAGCTCGGCGCAGACCAGCCCGCCCGCGCCGTTGCCGCCGTCGAGCACCACGCGCACCGGGCGCGCCAGGGGCCCGCGCGCCGCCAGGGCGTCCAGGTACGCGGGCACGATGTCGTGATGCGCCGACACGCCCGCGCCGGACGCGAACTGCCCGGCGGCCATGATGTCGTACACGGCGGTGATCTCGTCGGAATGGATGGTCGAGTCGCCCTCCCAGACCTTGAAGCCGTTGAACTCCGGCGGGTTGTGGCTGGCGGTGATCATCACCCCGGCGTGGTAGCCCAGGGTTTTGACCGCGAAATAGAAGAGCGGGGTGGCGACCATGTCCAGAAAGAGCACGTCCACGCCGCTGGCCGTGAGCCCGGCGATCATACGCCGCTGGTAGCCCGGGGAGGAATGGCGGCAGTCATGCCCGACCACGGCCCGGGTGTGGCCCTTGGCGCGGAAGTAGGTGCCGCAGGCCCGGCCCAGCACCTCCACCCACTCTTCGTCGAAATCGCGGTCCACCACGCCCCGGATGTCGTAGGCCCTGAAGATTTCCTTGTTGACCGGCTTCATCGCTCCTCCGTTGGTCCGTTGCTTGCGCTTGCGGCGGGCCCCGGGGGGCCCATGGGACACCCTATCCCCGGTCGCCCGGGGAGGCAAGAGGGACGGCGGGAAGGGGAGGAAGCCCGGGGACGGTGCGCTTCACCTGCGGGTTGATCAGCCTCCGGCGGCTTAAGGGCTGTCGCCCTTAAGAATCCCGTTCGGGGTGGGTGTGGCGGCGCGCCGCCACGCCCACCCAATGCGGGATTCTCAAGGGACGTGTCCCTTGAGCCGCCGGAGGCCTACCCATCCCCGGGAGCACGCACCGTCCCCGGGCTTCCTCCCTCCCGCCCATGCCCGGTGCGCTGTTCCGGGAGTGCTTGACCTGCGGGCGCGCAGACCGTAAACCGGGGCATTATGAACTGGGACTGGGACAAGCTCCAACAAAACAAGCGGCAGAGGCAGCCCGGCGCGCCGGGCGGGGGGCCGGGCCTTGGCGATTTCAGCTTCGAGGTCCGGCGGTTGCGGCAGTTCAAGTTTCCGGCGGGCAAGATCATCGTGCTGGTGGCGCTGGCGTTGTGGGGCCTTTCGGGCCTGTACATCGTCAATGCGGACGAGCAGGGCGTGGTCTTGCGGTTCGGGAAGTTCGCCCGACTGACGGAAAGCGGGCTGCATTACCACCTGCCGTTCCCCCTCGAGAGCGTGGAAACGCCGAAGGTGACGACCATCCATCGCCTGGAGGTCGGCTTCCGGGGGCCGGGCGGCGCCGGCGCCCAGCAGACCCGCGCGGTGGACCAGGAATCGCTCATGCTCACCGGCGACGAGAACATCGTCGACGTGCAGTTCATCGTCCAATACAAGATCAAGGACGCGCGGGAGTTCCTGTTCAACGTCCGCAAGCAGCACGAGACGGTGAAGGCCGCCGCCGAGGCGGCCATGCGCGAGGTGGTCGGCTACAACCTCATCGACACGGTGCTGACCACGGGCAAGGCGGCCATCCAGGACGACTGCCGCGAGCTGCTCCAGACGGTGCTGGACCGCTACAAGGCCGGGGTGGACGTGATCGCCGTGCAGCTTCAGGACGTGCACCCGCCGCGCGAGGTCATCGACGCCTTCAAGGACGTGGCCTCGGCCCGCGAGGACAAGAGCAGGCTGATCAACGAGGCCGACGCCTACCGCAACGACCTGCTGCCGCGCGCCCGGGGGCAGGCGGCGGTATTGCTGAACCAGGCCGAGGCCTACAAGGAGACGCGCATCCGCCACGCCCAGGGTGACGCCGCGCGCTATACGGCCCTGCTGCGCGAATACGAGAAGGCCCGCGACGTGACGCGCACCCGCCTGTATCTGGAAACCATGGAGAACGTGCTCGCCAACCCCGACCTGGAGAAGATCATCATCGATTCCAAGGCGGCGGGCGGCGTGGTGCCGTATCTGCCGCTGGACAAGCTGCCCAGGGCCCAGGCTTCCGGCCAGGGCGCCCCGGCGGCCCAGACCACCGGAGGCAAGCAATGAGCAAGAGAACCGGTTGGCTGCTGGGCATTCTGGGCGCGGCGTTGCTGCTGTTGTCCCAAAGCGTGTTTCTGGTGCACCAGACCCAGACGGCCATCGTGCTGGAGCTGGGCAAGCCCGTGGGCGGGGCCAAGGAGCCCGGCCTGCACTTCAAGAAACCCTTCATCCAGGGCGCGACGCTGTTCGACGCGCGCATCCTGGAGCACGACGCCCAGCCGCGGGAGATTCTCACCGAGGACAAGAAGGCCATGCTGCTGGACAACTTCAGCAAGTGGCGCATCGTGGACCCGCTGCAATACTACCGCACGGTGAACAACGAGCGCGGGGCCACGGCCCGGCTGGACGACATCATCTACTCCCAGTTGCGCGTGGCTCTGGGCCGCTACACCTTGCAGGAGATCGTGGCCCAGAAGCGGGCCCAGATCATGGCCGAGGTGCTGACGCGCTCGGCGGAACTGATCGGGGAGTACGGCATCGAGCTGGTGGACGTGCGCATCAAGCGCACGGACCTGCCCCCGGAGAACGAGCGGGCCATCTTCGGGCGCATGCGCGCCGAGCGCGAGCGTCAGGCCAAGCAGTACCGCTCCGAGGGCCAGGAGGAGGCCGCCAAGGTCAAGTCCGGCGCGGACAGGGACCGCGCGCTGCTGTTGGCCGACGCCGAGCGCGAGGCGCAGATCATGCGCGGCCAGGGCGACGCCGAGTCGGCGCGCATCTTCGGCGAGGCCCTCAAGTCGTCGCCGGACTTCTACGCCTTCAAGCGCAGCCTGGAAGCCTACGAAAAGAGCTTCGGCGACAACACCCGGGTCATCCTGTCTCCGGACAGCGAGTTCCTGCGCCACTTCCGCTGACGTTTCACAGTGTTGTCCACTGAACGGGCGGCTTCCCCATGCGGGGGAGCCGCCCGTTTTATGAAATATCAGTTCACCAGTTGAAATTCTTTGGCGCGATACGGCTCCTTCTTTTCCCAGGGCGCACAGCGATTCTTCGATGTATCGTTCCAGCGATATCCCCGGGCCGACGCAGGTTGCCGATTGACAAATGCGTCAAGGGCATTCATCATCGCATACGAAAACGCCTGAGGGGGACGGGCTGGCGGGTACGCCGGGCCGCAGTGTTGACTGCGTCCGGCGTGGCCGGAATCGTCTGTGAACCCAGCGGGCGCGCCCGCCGGAAGTGCATACGCACTGCATTCCACTTACGATTCTTTATCCGGACAGTCCGAGGGTTCCACAGAGGGCCTTGCGGCTTTGTGTGGTGCGTTTTTGGCGCCAGGTGGCCTGCCGGGCGACCGCGAGGGCTCGGGGAGCAACTCGCGGGGGATGCCGAGCTTGGCAAGTTCGCCGATGCGTCGCGCCGGTGCGCGGTCGCCGTTGACGATGCGCGTGATCATGGACGGGTGGACCCCCAGGGCGAGAGCCAGGTCCCCGTGGCGGATCTTGTGCAGCGCCAGCCAGGACCGCAGCCGGTCTTGACGGCTCGGGTTCTTTTCGTCAATTTGTTTACCGATTTCCATGGCATGGTCCTGACGCGATTGACTATATAGCCATGCGCATGGGCGGTCAACAGCAAAACGGGTAATGAGAGAAAAGAAATGGGAAAATCCGGGAAAAAATACGGTGAGAATTTCGAGACGGTGGTGGACCGCATAAAAGAGGCCACCGGGACCAGGACCCAGGTCGAGCTGGCGCAGGTGCTGGGCATTCGCCAGTCCAGCATCTCCGACGCCAAGCGCCGCGATTCCGTGCCGGCGGACTGGTTCCTGACCCTGTTCCGCGAGTTCGGGCTGAACCCCGACTGGCTGGCCCTGGGGCGCGGCCCGCAATACATCAAGACCAAGGAAGGCTACAAGCCCTTCGACCAGCCCGCCCTGTCCGAGACGTTGCGCGAGGAGGGCTCGCCCTACGGCGAACCCATGGCCTCGGCCAAGGTCGTCACCTGCTACGCCATGGCCGGGGGCACCGCCGAGGACGGCGGCTGGAAGCCCCAGCCCGCGGGCAAGATCGCCATCCCCAAGGCCTTCGACCGCAAGTCGCTGCTTGTGGTGCGCATGGACGGCGCGGGCATGGAGCCGATCATCCGCCGCGGAGCCTTCGTGGGCCTGGACCGCGACCAGATCAGCGTGCTTTCCGGCGAGATATACGGCGTGCTGCTGCCCTACGAGGGGCTGGTGGTGCGTCGGGTGTTCCTGGAGGCCGAGAAGAACCGCTTCGTGCTGCGCGCCGAGAATTCCGGCCACGCCGACCAGCACTTCGGCTTCGAGGAGTACCGCGACAAGATCATCGGCCGCATGGTCTGGATGATCCAGGAACTCTAGCCTCTCTTTGCCCGCAAGCCGGGGCCCCCGTCGCACGCGCGGCGGGGGCCCCGTTTTTTTGCCGCCACGCCGCCCTTGCACCGGGCGCGGGCTGTTGCTACCGTGTCGCCCGCGTCGCAGGGCCGCCCCTGCAAGGAGGATTTCGCCATGACCGCCCCCACCGCCGCTTCCGCCCCCATGACCGTGCCCGCCGTGACCGCCCGCAAGGGCGGGCCCCGGCTGGCCATGCTCACCGCCCACGACTATGCCCTGGCCCGTCTGGCCGACGCCGCGGGGGTGGACATGGTTCTCGTGGGCGATTCCCTGGCCATGGTCGGCCTGGGGCGGCCCGACACTCTCGACGTGGGCATGGACGCCATGATCCACCACACCCGGGCCGTGGCCTGCGGGGTGCTGCGGGCGTTGGTGGTCGGCGACATGCCGTTCGGCTCCTATCAGGCCGACGATGCCGACGCCGTGCGCAACGCCGTGCGCTTTCTGGCCGAGGGCCGGGCCGGGGCGGTGAAGGTCGAGGGCGGGGCGCGCGTGCTGGGGCGCATCGAGGCCATCCTGCGCGCGGACATCCCGGTCATGGGCCACATCGGGCTCACGCCCCAGAGCGTGGCGCGCATGGGCGGCTTCAAGGTTCAGGGCCGCACGGCCCGGGCCGCCCAGGCCCTGCTGGACGACGCCCGCCGCCTGGAGGATGCGGGCTGCTTCGCCCTGGTGCTGGAGGCCGTGCCCGCGCCCGTGGCCCAGGCCGTCACCGCCGCCGTGGGCATCCCGACCATCGGCATCGGCGCGGGGCCGCACTGCGACGGGCAGGTGCTGGTCAGCCACGACGTGCTCGGTCTGTTCGACCGCTTCACCCCGCGCTTCGTCAAACGCTACGCCGAGCTGGGCCAGGCCGCGACCCAGGCCATGGCCGCCTTCTGCGAGGAGGTGCGCAGCGGCGCCTTTCCCGGGCCCGAACACAGCTTCGCCATGGACCCGGACGAGCAGCGCTCCGCCGGGCTGGACGCGCCTCCGGCGCCCGGCCCCGGAGGCAGGGGCTAGCGGAGGCCGCCCGTGGAATGGGATCTCGTCGCCCTGTGGCACGGCCTTGGCTGGCCGCTGGTGCGGCTGTGCTTCTTCGTGGCCCTGGGCCTGCTGGTGGGCACGCTCATCGAGGCCCTGAACTGGGTGCGCTTCGTGGCCGTGCTGGCCGCGCCGCTTACGCGCACCGCGCGCCTGACCGACGTGAGCGGCGCCGCGTTCTCCATGGCCTTTTTCTCGGGCGTATCGGCCAACACCATGCTGGCCGAGGCCCACGCCCGGGGGCAGATCGGCGACCGCGAACTCCTGTTCTCCAACCTGTTCAACAGCATGCCGACGTTCTTCCTGCACTTGCCGACCATGTACGCCATCACGCGCTCCCTGGTGGGCGAGCTGGCCAACGCCTATGTGGGCCTGGCGGTGCTGGCTGCGGTGTTGCGCACGGGGGCGGTGGTGCTGGCGGGGCGGCTGTTCAACCCGCCCCTGGCCGATGGGTGTATCCCCTGCCGCCTGGACGAGTACAAACCGCTGTCCGTGCGCCAGGCCCTGGGCCGGGCCCTGGCGCGCTTCTCCCAGCGCATCCGGCGCATCCTGGGCATCACCGTGCCGGTTTACGTGCTGTTCTTCCTGCTTCAGGAGTGGGGACTGTTCACGGCCATCGAGCGGTTCATGACCGCGCACCTGGCTTTTTTGTCCTGGCTGCCGCCCCAGGTCGTTTCGGTCATCGCCCTGCAATCCACGGGCGAACTGGCCGCCGGGCTTTCGGCCCTGCGGCCCCTGCTGGACCAGGGCGCCATCGCCCCCAACATGGCCGTGCTGACCCTGCTGCTGGGCAACGTGCTGTCCTCACCCATGCGCACCATCCGCCATCAATATCCCTACTACGCGGGCATCTTCCCCCAGCGGCTGGCGGTGAAGCTCATCGTGGCCAGCCAGACCCTGCGCGTGGTGTCCATGATCCTGGTCACCGCGGGCTACGTGCTGCTGGCCTTCTAGGGGTTCCTCTCCCGCCCCGTTCCGCCCAGCCCGGCCACGATGCCCGGGGACAGCTCGACCACGGCCATGCGCCAGCCGTCGTAATCGCGATAGACCCCGGGCACCGGACGCATCGCGTCCAGCGGCACGTCCACTTCGGGGATGGGGATGTTCAGGCGCAGGTCCGCCTCGGGGTGCATGCGTTCCATGACGAAAAGGGCCAGGGCGTGGGTGCCCAGCAGGTGCGGCGTGCGCAGGCCTTCCGGGGGCATGGCGTCCAGGGCGGCCATGGCCGCGTAGGCCTGCTCCCAGGTGGGCGCCGGGGCGGGCAGGGCGTCCTTGGGCACCAGGAAGGCGCGCACCGTGGCCGCCTCGCGGTAGACGGGGGCCACCAGGGCCCGGTCCAGGACCAGGGCGCCGTCCGCCAGATGATACGTCACGTCGTAGGCCAGCCCGGCGATGCGCCCGTGGGCGTCGGCGAGCACGAGGTTGCCCGCCGCCGTGCGGGCCTCGGGGGCGCCCTGAGGCGCGGCGTAGCGCAGCAGGCCGTGGGCCGCGATGTGGAAGCCGGGATAGGCGAAGGGCTGGCGGTCCAGAACGGCGGCGGCCTCGGGGGCGTAGCCCGCCCCGCGCGGGGCCGCGCCCTGGATGCGCCCCAGGACCGCCCGGGCGGCGAAGGCGGCGTCTTCGGGCGTGCGGGCCGGGCCGGGGTGATCAGGGTCGAGGGCGGCGGGCACCGGGGTCAGGGCGCGCGGCGCCCCGGCGCAGGCCCCCAGGGCCAGCAGCAGGGCCAGGGCGGCCAGCGGCGCGAAGGTGTGGCGGGAGCGCATGCGGCGGTGAAAGATGCTGGACATGGCGGGCTCCAGGGTCGAGGGTGCCCCCATGCTAGCACAGCCGGGCCGGGGATGCACCCCGGCCCGGGAGCCCCGGGCGGCTATGCGGGGCCGTAGGTGGCCACGATACTGGCCGAGGCCAGCACATGGCCCCGCAGGGCGGCCTCGAATTCCTTGCGCCCGGCCTGGGGCGGCAGGTCGGGGTCCGTGTCCAGCGCGTGCAGGGTGAAGACGTAGCGCCCGCTGCCGTGGCCGGGGGCCGGGCCGCTGTAGCCCAGGCGACCCCAGTCGTTCAGGCCCTGGCGCAGGCCCGAGGGGTGCTCGGCCATGCGCGGCAGCTTGGCCGCCAGCATGAAGGCCGCGCCCGGGATGCCGTAGACGAGCCAATGAGTCCAGGGGCCGCGGGGGCCGCCCGGGTCTTCGCAGACCAGGGCGAAGCTCCGGGTGCCCTCGGGGGCGCCGTCCCATTTCAGGGCCGGGGCGAAGTCGCTGGCGTCGGCGGTGTACTGGATGGGCAGGGGCTGGCCGTCGGTGAACTGGGGGCTTTCGAGCTGCATGGCGCGGGTCTCCTGACTGCGGTTGCGGTCCGGCAGGGATAGCAGACCCCCGGCGGCCTTGCCAAGCCCGGCGGCGGCCTTGCGCCCGGGCGGCTTCGCGGCTATCGTTGACAATGACACGGGTGCCCCCGCGCCACGGGGGCGGACAATCGACGGCACCCCGCCGGACTGCCAAGCCGGTGCGCGGGGTTGTGAGGCGACGAGTGGAATTTCTGAGCATGACCATTGCTGTGCCGCTGTGGCTGCTGCTGGCGGGGTTGGCCCTCGGCCTGGGTGGCGTGGGTGCGTATGTCGTCCGCGAGCGCGGGCGGGTCCTGCCGCCGCCCGAGGCTTTGCGCCGCCCGGCCCCGGCCTCCGGGCCGTCGGCCGGGCGCGGCGTCCCCGACCTGCGCCAATCCGCCCCCGCCGCCCCCGGAGTCGCGGCCCCGTCGCCGCCCGTCGCCCCGGAGGCCTGCTCCTCCGATGCCGCGGCTTTTTTTCAGCGCATCTACGAAAGCGCCACCGTGGGCATCTTCCGCACCTCGGTGGACGGCGAGCGCGTGCTGCTGGCCAACGAGGCGGCGGCGACCATGTTCGGTTACGCCTCGGTGGCCGAGTTCCTGGAGCGCTGCCGCCCGGCAGAGGCCTATGCCGAGCCCGGCCAGCGCGAGGCCCTGCTGGAGGCCCTGGCCGCCCGGGGCCGTGTGGAGGATTTCGAGATTTTCGTGACCCGGCCCGACGGCAGCCGCAAGGCCCTGGCCCTGACGGCCAGCCTGAATTCCGAAGACGGCTATCTCGAAGGCGCCATGCTGGACGTGACCGCCCGCAGGCGCGCCGAGCGCGAACTGCGCGACAGCCACCTGTTCCTCCAAACGGTCATGGACACCATTCCCAACCCGTTGTTCTACAAGGACGGCCGGGGCCAGTTCCGCCACGTGAACAGCGCCTTCGAGCAGTTTCTGGGCCACGGGCGGCGCGAGGTCATCGGCCGCGGCCCCGCCGAACTGATGCCGCCCGAGGTCGCCGCCGACTGGATGGAGCGCTCCGAAGCCCTGCTGACCAATGGCGGCGGCATGCACCGCTTCGACACCTGGCTGCGTACCCGCAACGGCTCCCGGCGCGACGTGGTGATCCAGGAGGGACTGGTGGCCGACTCGGCGGGCAAGCACCTCGGCCTTGTGGGCGTGATCACCGACGTGACGGACCTCAAGCGCATCGAGGCCGACCTGCGCGAGGCCTGGGCGACCTACCGCAACATCTTCGACAACGCCGTGGACGGCATCTTCACCACCACCGCCGAGGGGCGCATCGTGCGCGCCAACGCGGCCATGGCGCGCATCCTTGGCTACGATTCGCCCGAGGAACTGACCCGCGCCGTGACGGACCTCGCCGGGCAGGTCTACGCCACCCCCGGGAAGCGCATGGAAGTCCTGGCCCGGATGCAGGAGGAGGGTGTGCTGCACGGCCACGAGGTGGAAGTGCTGCGCCGCGACGGCAGCCGGGTCTGGCTGGCATGCAGCCTGCGGGCCATCCGGGGCGAGGACGGCGCCCTGCTGCGTATCGAGGGCGTGGCCAGCGACGTGTCCGAACGCAGGCGCGAAGTGGCCGAACTGGCCGAGCGCGCCCTGACCGACCCCCTCACCGGGCTGCCCAACCGCGTGGCCTTCGAGCGCGAGTTCGAGCGCATGCTGGCCCAGGCCCGGCGCTCGGGCCAGACCGTGGGCGTGTTGTTCATGGACCTGGACGGTTTCAAGCCCGTAAACGACACCTATGGCCACCAGACCGGCGACGAACTGTTGCGCGTTCTGGGCGGGCGGTTGCGCGAGCGGCTGCGCGTGTCCGACATGGCCTCGCGCATCGGCGGCGACGAGTTCGGCGTGCTGCTGTGGAACGTCTCGGGCCCGCAGACCATGGAGTGCATCGCCGGGGAAATCATCGAGACCCTGAATATTCCGGTGGACCTGGACGCCTGCCGCTGCGAGGTCGGCGTGAGTGTGGGCGGCAGCCTGTTCCCGGCCCACGGCGACACCCCGCGCGAGCTCACCAGCCGCGCCGATCAGGCCATGTACCGCGTCAAGCAGCGCGGGCGGAACCACTTCCGGCTGGCCGGGGACGACGATGCCGAGGCCCGGCCTCCGGCCGCCGATGCGGCGCAGGGGCGGGGGCTCCCGGCTGCCGGAGTCGGCCGTCCCGGTTGCCCCCTGGCCGCCCCGGCTCCGGCTTCCGCTCCAGCCATGGCTCCGGTTCCGGAGCAGCCCCCTGAGGGCGCCTCAAGCAGCGCTTCACAGGCTGCCTCCGAACCGGGCGCCGTTCCGGACCCTGCCCCGAAGCCTGGCCCGGACTCCGGTCCGGCTCCCAACCGGGGCCCCGCTCCGGAGCCGAACGACGAAGGCCTGGGCGAAACGGAGTTCGGCGGCTTCCGGCTGGAGCCCATCGAATAATCCGGCCTGCGCGGGCCGTGGCGCATTGCCGCAGGCGGAGCGGAGGAGGGGGGCGCCTTTTCGGAGCCCGGTTTCCGGTAGCCTTTTCTCTGCGCCCAAAACTCCCGATGCGGGCCGGACGGCTTCCTGCCGCCCGGCCCGCATCGGCGTGCGGGGTCCAGGGGCCGTCGGCCCCTGGCGGGGGGTGCCGGGGGGCGGAGCCCCCTGGCCGGTCCCCCATTCGGGAATGGGGCCGCGCCCCGGCGGGCGCGTCAGGCGCCCAGGTGCGCGGCGCAGGCGGCCACGGTGTTGGTCAGCAGTTGGGCGATGGTCATGGGCCCGACGCCGCCGGGCACGGGGGTGATGGCGGCGCATTTGTCCTTCATGGCCTCGAAGTCGCAGTCGCCGACCAGCCCGGTTTCGGTGCGGTGGATGCCCACGTCGACGACCACGGCGCCGTCCTTGATCCAGTCGGCCTTGACGTGCAGCGGGCGGCCCACTGCGGCGACCACGATGTCGGCCTCGCGGCAGCAGGCGCGCTGGTCGGCCAGGGGCGTGCGCGAGTGGACCACGGTGGTGGTCGCGTCGCCGTGGGCGCCGTATTCCAGGAGCATGAGGGCCATGGGCTTGCCCACGATGTTGGAGCGCCCCAGCACCACGGCGCGCTTGCCCGCCGTGGTCACGCCGTGGCGGCGCAGCAGTTCCACCACGCCCGCCGGGGTGCAGGGCCGGTAGCCGGGCAGGCCCAGGGCCAGGCGGCCCATGTTTTCGGGGTGGAAGCCGTCCACGTCCTTGTCCGGAGCGATGCGCTCCAGGCAGGCCTGGCTGTCCAGCCCCTTGGGCAGGGGCAGTTGGAGCAGGATGCCGTCCACGGCGGGGTCGGCATTGAGGCGGTCGATCAGGGCTTCCAGGTCGGCCTGGGCAATCGCGGCGTCCAGGCGGTGGGAGAAGGACACGACGCCCGCCTCGGCGCAGCCTTTTTCCTTCATGCGCACGTAAACCTGGCTGGCGGGGTCGTCGCCCACGAGGATCACGGCCAGCCCCGGGGCCCGGCCGTGGGCCCGGTGCAGGGCGTCGACCCTGGTTTTGAGTTCCGCGCGGATGGTGGCTGCGGTGGCCTTGCCGTCCAGAAGAATCATGTCGGGCCTCCGGGTTGTGGTTCAAGCCGGGAAAAGGAGCGGGGCGCGGGCCTGTCGGGCTCCCGCGCCCCGCGTTGCTTCGGGGTCGGTGTGCTAGTCCATGTCGAACCACTGCTCGCCCATGATGGGCCCGAAGTAGAGGCCGTCGTCCTCCAGGTCCTCCTCGATGCGCAGCAGCTGGTTGTACTTGGCCAGACGGTCGGAGCGCGACAGCGATCCGGTCTTGATCTGCCCGGCGTTCACGGCCACGGCCAGATCGGCGATGAAGTGGTCCTCGGTTTCGCCCGAACGGTGGGAGATGACCGTGGTGTACGCGGCGCCCCGGGCCATTTCGATGGTGTCCAGGGTTTCGGTGACGGTGCCGATCTGGTTCAGCTTGATGAGGATGGAGTTGGCCACGCCTTCCTCGATGCCCCGGGCCAGGATCTCGGGGTTGGTGACGAAGATGTCGTCGCCCACGAGCTGGATGGTTTCGCCCAGCTTGGCCGACAGGGCCTTCCAGCCGTCCCAGTCGCCTTCGGCCAGGCCGTCCTCGATGGAGACGATGGGGAAGCGCGAGCACATGTCGGCGTAGTAGTCGATGAGTTCACCGGCGGAGAAGACGCGCTTTTCGCCCGCGAAGGCGTACTTGCCGTCCTTGTGGAATTCGCTGGCGGCGGCGTCGATGGCCAGGGCGATGTCGCGGCCGGGCTCGTAGCCGGCGGCGGTGATGGCGCGGATGATGTACTCGAAGGCTTCCTGGTGGCTGGCGAGGTTGGGCGCGAAGCCGCCCTCGTCGCCCACGCTGGTGACGTGGCCGTCCTTGGCCAGGATCTTCTTGAGGTTATGGAAGGTTTCGGCGCCCATGCGCAGGGCCTCGGCGAAGGTGTCCGCGCCCAGGGGCACGATCATGAACTCCTGGATGTCCAGGTTGTTGGGGGCGTGCGCCCCGCCGTTGACGATGTTCATGAGCGGCGCGGGCAGCACCTTGGCGTTGATGCCGCCCAGGTAGCGGTACAGGGGCAGGCCCATGAACTTCGCCCCGGCGCGGGCGGCGGCCATGGACACGCCGAGCATGGCGTTGGCGCCCAGGCGCGACTTGCTTTCGGTGCCGTCGAGGTCGATGAGGGCGTTGTCCAGGGCGACCTGGCGCAGCACGTCGAGGCCGACCACGTTCTCGGCGATTTCGCCGTTGACGTTTTCCACGGCCTTTTGCACGCCCTTGCCGCCGTAGCGGGCGGGGTCGCCGTCGCGCAGCTCCAGGGCCTCGCGGGTGCCGGTGGAGGCGCCGGAGGGCACCGCCGCCACACCCTTGGCCCCGGAGTCGGTGGTCACTTCGACTTCCACGGTGGGGTTGCCGCGCGAATCGAGAATCTCCCTGGCCCAGACATTGACGATCGTGCTCATGGGTGTCTCCTTCCTTGAGGATGGCTGCGTGTGTGCGGCGCGCGGGCGCGCCGGGGGCGGGACGCCGCAGCGTCCCTGGTATCAGAAATATGGGCCTTGCGCCACCAGGGCGGCGCTCAGACCTTCCATGACCAGCGCGGGCCGCACGTGGCCGATGGCCGGGCACAGGGCCGCCACCGCCGGGGCCAGCCCGCCCGTGGCCACCACCTCGGCCGGTTCGCCGAGCAGGGCCGTCAGCCGCGCCACCAGCCCTTCGGCCAGGGCCGCGAAACCGAACAGAAAGCCCTGGTTCAGGCTGTCCATGGTATCGAAGCTCAGGCGCAGGCCGGGGTCGTCCAGGGTCAGGCTCAGGGGCGGCAAAAGCGCCGTGCCCGCCGTCAGGGCGTCGGCCGCCGTGCGCAGCCCCGGGCAGGTCAGCCCGCCGAGATAGTCGCCCCCGAGCACGCAGTCCACCGTTGTGGCCGTGCCGAAATCGAGCACCACCAGGGCCCGGGCGTCGGGCAGGGCCACGCGCGCCCCGAAGGCTCCGGCCAGCCGGTCCGCCCCTACGTTGGGCGGGATGGCCGCCATGTTGGCAAAGCCCAGGGGCAGATCGCGCGGGGTGAAGCGCAGCGCCCGGCCCGTCAGCTCGTGTACCAGGGCGGCCGCGCCCGCGTCTGCCGGGGGCACTACGGACGAGGCCACGGCGCCCGCCAGAGCCTGCGGGCGCGTGCCCGCAGCGGCGCACAGGGCCTCCACCGCCGGGCCCAGGGCCGTCGCGCCGTCGCGCGTCGGCACCGCGCGCGACGGGCCGGGGGGGCCGCCGGGCGCCGCCAGGGCGGCCTTGATGTTGGTATTGCCGATGTCCAGTATCAGGAAAAGAGTGTCGCTCATGGGCCGTCCGGGCGCGGGGCGTGAATCGCTTTCCGGACTCTAGCGATTTGGCGCGGAAACTCAAGCGTCCTTTTCACGAACGAAACTGGTTGTCCTTTTCCCGGGCCGAGGGTATGGGATGGAAGAAGTACGCCCAAATAACGGACCAAAATCCTGGGAGAAAGGACGGACGCCATGGACCCGACCACCCTCATTCCCGCCACCGAGCCCTATCAGGTGCAATGGTGGATATTCCAGGCCCTGCTGAGCCTGGGATTCCTGGTGCATATCCTGCTCGTGAACGTCATGCTCGGCATGGCGGCCATTGCCCTGGCCGGTGGTCTGGGCGGCAAGGACGATCCCTCGGCCCGGGCCGTTTCCACCAAGCTGCCCACGGTCATCGCCTTCACGGTGAACTTCGGGGTGGTGCCGCTGCTCTTCCTCCAGGTGCTCTACGGGCACTTTTTTTACATCAGCGACATCATCATGGGCTGGTTCTGGCTTTCGGTGCCTTTCCTGGTCATGTTCGCCTACTACATGGCCTACCTGTTCGACTTCCGCTACGAGGACCTGGGCCGGGGGCGGACCCTGGTGCTGGCGCTGGCCGTGGCCTGCATGACGGCGGTGGCCTTCTTTTTCGTGAACAACCTGACCATGTTCCTGACGCCGGACCGCTGGCTGGCCTATTTCGAGAACGACCGGGGCACGGTGCTGAACTGGGCGGACCCGAGCCTGCTGCCGCGCGTGGCGCACTTCCTGCTGGCCTCCCTGGCCGTGGGCGGGCTGACGCTGGCCCTGCTGTGGAGCCGGGGCGAGCGCGCCGCGCGGCCCGGGGCGGCCGAGCACGTCCGGCGCGGCATGCGCTGGTTCCTGTGGGCCACCGTGGGCCAGCTTGTCATCGGCCCCTGGTTCCTGCTGACCATCCGCCGCGACGTGATGCTCCTGTTCATGGGCCACAGCGCCGTACACACGGCCTTCTTCGCCGCCGCCATGCTCGGCGTGGCCGTCGTGCTCTACGCGGGGCTGACCCGCCGCCCGGGCCTGGGCGCCGGGGCCGTGGTCTTTACGGCGGCCATGATGGTCGGCGTGCGCGAGATGATGCGTATCTCGTACCTCGAAGGCTTTTACCGGGCCTGGGACGTGCCCTCGCGCGGGGAGTATTCGCCGCTGGTGCTGTTCCTCGCCGCCCTGGTCGTGGGCATGAGCGTGGTGGCCTACGTGCTCAAACTGGCCCGCAACGCGGGGAAGGAGGCGTAACCCATGGATTACCCCATCTGGAACGTGCCCTTCTTCGGCGGGGGCGTGCTCATCGCCTGGATCGCGGTCATTCACGTCTACGTGGCTCACTTCGCCGTGGGCGGCGGGCTCTTCCTGCCGCTGACCGAACTCAAGGGCCACCGCGAAAATTCCCCGGAAATCCTGGCCTACGCCAAGCGCCACACCCTGTTCTTCCTGCTGCTGACCATGGTCTTCGGCAGCCTGACCGGCGTGGCCATCTGGTTCATCATCGCCCTGACGAGCCCCACGGCGACCCTGACCCTCATCCGCGCCTTCACCTTCGGGTGGTCCACGGAGTGGGTCTTCTTCTTCGGCGAGATCGTGGCTCTGCTGGTGTACTACTACACCTTCGGCAAGATGCGCCGCCGCGAGCATCTCACCGTGGGCTGGATTTATTTCTGCTTCGGCTTCCTGTCGCTGTTCATCATCAACGGCATCATCGGCGCCATGCTCCTGCCCGGGCGCTGGCCCGAAACCCAGAGCTTCTGGGACGGTTTCTTTAACCCCGCCTTCTGGCCGCAGCTCGCCTTCCGGTCCATGATGTGCTTCTCCATCGCCGGGCTCTTCGGTTTCTTCACCGCCACGCGCATGGCCGACCCCAAGGTCCGCGATTCCCTCATGCGCTACACCGCCAAGTGGACCTGCATTCCCCTGGTGCTCATGGTCCCGGCCGGGTGGTGGTGTTACGCCGTGCTGCCCGAGGGGCGTCAGGTCATGGTCGACGGCTGGAACCCGGAGCTGGTGCGCTACGTGCGCGCCCTGTTCATCAGCGGCCCGGCCATCATGGCCCTGGCCCTGGTCATGGCCGCCCCGCGCGCCGACGCCGTGCGCAAGCCCGTGGCCCTGGTCCTGCTGGCTCTGGGGCTGGTCTACATCGGCGGCTTCGAGTACACCCGCGAGTCCGCCCGCAGGCCCTATGTCATCACCGATCATATCTACTCCAACCAGGCCCGCGTGGCCGAGGCGGGCGCCATCAACGAAACGGGCTGGCTGGCGCGCACCCTGTGGGCCAAACACAAGGAAATCACCGAAGACAACGTGCTCGACGCCGGGCGCGAGCTGTTCATGGGCCAGTGCCAGTCCTGCCACAGCATCGACGGTCCCTCCAACGACATCCGGCCGCTGACCGCCAAGTACAGCGTTTTCGGCATGGACGCCCAGTTGAACGGCCAGGGCAAGATCCGCGACTACATGCCGCCCTTCCTGGGCACCCGCGACGAGCGCATGGCCCTGGCCCGCTTCCTGGTTGTCGGGCTGCACGGCGCCGACAAGCCGGCCTACGAGACCGGCTTCACCCCGCCCGGCGGCGACATCGCCATCCCCGCTTTCGACAAGGACGCCGACGAGTACGTGCTGCTGGCCTGGAATACCCTGGGCATGCACTGCCTGTCCGACTCCGAACCCTATTGGATACTGCTGCCCCCGGCCAACGACCTGCGCTGCCAGCTCGTGCGGCGCGGAGCCTCGCCAGAGCTGGTCACCGAGGGCGTGACCGTGACCTACGCCGTGGAGCCCGGCTTCGAGACGCCCTCGGCCCACGTGCGTTTCTGGGATGTGGAAGACAAGCTCTTCGGCAAGGAGCTGCCCGATAACGTCGGGCTGGCGGGCAAGGGCCTGTCCGGCACCATGGACCTGCGCGCCGACGAACGCATGTTCGAGGCCGCGCTCATCCCCGTGGTGCCTTACCCCGACGGTGGTGGCTTCAACCCCTATCCGACCTTCACCATCGAGGCCCGCGACGCCGCCAGCGGCAAGCTGCTGGCCAGCACCCGCGTGGTCGCGCCCACGTCGTCGGAGATGGGCTGCAAGAACTGCCACGGCGGCACCTGGCGCGTGGACGGCGTGGCCGGATTCACCGACGCCACCAGCACCGACGTGCTTGCCGTGCATGACCGCATCAACAAGACCGACCTGCTGGCGCGGGCGAAGTCGGGCAACGCCGTGCTTTGCCAGGGCTGTCACCCCGACGCCGCCATCGGCGCCCCGGGCAAGCCCGGCATGCCCAGCCTGTCCGCCGCCATCCACGGCTGGCACGCCAACTACCTGACCGACCGCGCCGAGGAAGCCTGCGCCGCCTGCCACCCCAACAACCCCGAAGGCCCGACCCGCTGCCTGCGCGACCACCACGATTCCCTGGGCATGACCTGCCTGAACTGCCACGGGCCGCTGGAAGACCACGCCCGGGGCCTCGTGCGCGGCCAGCAGGAGGCCGGGGTGCCCGGCATGGACAAGCTCCTGGCCAAGCTGCCCGTGCGCAACGTGGAATCCGCCGAACAGGTGCCCCCGCGTCAGGCCTGGATCAACAACCCCGACTGCCTGAACTGCCACCGCGACTTCGCGCCGCCCCAGGAGTTCGAGACCTTCGGGGAGTGGACCGCCGGGCCCGGCGAGCTGTTCCGCGTGCGCGGCGACCAGATGGACGCCCTGCGCTGCCCGGCCTGCCACGGCGCGCCGCATTCCACGTATCCCGCCCGCGAGGATTCGGGCTACGGCGCCTACCGCGACAGCATCCAGCCCATGCAGTACATGGGCACCAACGCCCAACTGGGCAAGGACGGCAACTGCGCCCTGTGCCACGTGGGCACGGACTACACCCCCGCGGACAGCGCCCACCATCCCATGGGCCTGCGCTGATTCCGCCGGGGCGTTGCCCCCGGAGGGGAGGGGGCGCCAGGGGGCGCCGCCCTCTGGACCCCCGGCAGGGGCAACGGCCTCTGCACCCAGCACGCCGTCCCGCAACCGCGCGGCAAAGCGCCGCGCGGTTGCGGGGCGGGAGTGGCGGACGGCGAGCCGGAGCGCTGCGGACAGGCGCGGAGGCTCCGACGGTGCCCTCTCTCCGCGAAAGGAACAATCGTTCAGGCACGAAAAGAGCGCGCCACTCCGGCCGTGCAGCCTTTTCCATGGGGAAAGGTCTTTGGGGAGAGGGATGGGGTGCGGAGGGCGGAAGGGGAACCCTTTTTTCTGAGGGGAAAAGGATCCCCCCTTCCGTTCCCGCCTTTCCCCGCCCGCCCCGCGCGCCCGGGGCCGCTTGTCTCGCCACTTGACGAATCAGCGGCGGTTCTTTAATGAGAAGCTCTTTTTGCTTGCAGGAGCCAGCAGCGCATGTTTGAAAGCCTCCAAGACCGCCTGGGCGGCGTATTCAAAAAATTCAAGGGTCAGGGCCGACTGGATGAGAGCAACATCCAGGAGGGCCTGCGCGAGGTGCGTCTTGCGCTCCTGGAGGCCGATGTCAACTTCAAGGTCGCCAAGGAGTTCACGGCCCGCGTGGGCGAGCGCTGCCTGGGCCAGGAGGTGCTGCGCAGCCTGACCCCCGGCCAGCAGGTGGTCAAGATCGTCCACGACGAGCTGGTGCAGCTTCTGGGCGGCGAGGCCAAGGGTCTGGAGTTGCGCGGCGCCCCGGCCGTCATTATGATGGTCGGCCTGCAGGGCTCGGGCAAGACGACCTCCTCGGCCAAGCTGGCTTTGTACTTGCGCCGGGTGCATAAGATGAAGCCGTACCTCGTCCCTGCGGACGTGTACCGCCCGGCGGCCATCGACCAGTTGACGACCCTGGCGCGCCAGCTCGACGTGCCGGTGCATCCGTCGGCCTCGGGCGACGACCCGGTGGACATCGCCCGCGCCGCCGTCGTGGCCGCCCGCGAGCAGGGCTGCAACGTGGTCCTGCTGGACACGGCGGGCCGCCTGCACGTTGACGAGGCGCTCATGGGCGAGCTTGCGGCCATCAAGGCGGCCGTGCGCCCGCAGGAGATTTTGTTCGTTGCCGACGCCATGACCGGCCAGGACGCCGTGACCGTGGCCGAGAGCTTCGACGCCAAGCTGGACATTTCCGGCGTGGTGCTGACCAAGATGGACGGCGACGCCCGCGGCGGCGCGGCCTTGTCCATCAAGCACGTCACGGGCAAGTCCATCAAGTTCGTGGGCATGGGCGAGAAGGCCTCCGACCTGGAAATCTTCCACCCCGACCGCGTGGCTTCGCGCATTCTGGGCATGGGCGATGTGCTGACGCTCATCGAGAAGGCCCAGGAGACCATGGACGAGGAGGAGGCCGAGCGCCTGGGCCAGAAGTTCCAGCGCGCGGAGTTCGACTTCGAGGACTTCCGCACCCAGATGCGGCGGCTGAAGAAGATCGGTTCCTTCGAGAGCATCCTGAAGCTCATCCCCGGCATGGGCGCCCTCAAGGACAAGCTCGGGGAAATGAAGGTGCCGGACAAGGAACTGGGGCGCGTGGAGGCGATGATCAACTCCATGACCCAGGCCGAGCGGCGCAACCCGGCGCTCATCGACAAGAGCCGCAAGGAGCGCATTGCCCGGGGCTCGGGGCTGGCCGTGGACGACGTGAACCAGCTCATCAAGAATTTTGAGGGCATGCGCCTGATGATGCGCCAGATGATGGGCGGCAAGAAGGGCAAGAAGGGCGGCATGCCCAAGATGCCCAAGCTGCCGCCGGGCATGGCCGGGCGCATGCCGGGGCTGCCCGGGGCGGGCGCGATGCCCGGGCTGGGCGGCATGCCCGGAATGGAAGGGCTGGACGGCGCCATGCCGGGCATGCCCGGCATGGGCGGCGAGGGCCCGGCCAAGAGCGGCTTTACCAAGGCCAGGAAGGAACGCAAGAAGCGGGTCAAGCCTGCAAAGCAGAAGAAAAAGAAGCGTTAGGTGGCGCAATCCGGGCTGCGGCTGGCCCGGGGCGCTTGCAAATACACGGCAAAAAGGAAAACAGTCGGTTTCCTCCGGCTGCTTGCTTTTATTATTGAAATTGTAATAATCTACCAGTGGGAGTATAGAAAAGATGGCTATGAAGCTTCGTTTGACCAGAATGGGTTCCAAGAAGCGTCCGTTCTACCGCATTGTCGCCGTGGACAGCCCCACCCGCCGTGATGGCCGGGCCCTGGACTACATCGGGTACTACAATCCGATGGTCGAGCCGGTGGAGCTGAAGGTGGACCAGGAAAAGGCCAAGATGTGGATCGAGCGTGGGGCCCAGCCCTCCGACACGGTCCGCGCGCTGCTCAAGCAGGCCGCCCAGGCCGCCGAGTAGGCGCCTTTTCCGTTCCGCCGTCTCCCGGCGGCCTGCGGCAATGTTCTGCGAGGCGTCCAGCTCACGTTGCGATGCGGAGGGTATCATGCTCAAGGACCTGATCTCGTACATTGCCAAGTCGTTGGTCGACAACCCCGACGCCGTGACCGTCTCGGAGATCGAGGGCGAACAGACCTCGGTCATCGAACTCAAGGTGGCCAAGGAAGATCTGGGCAAGGTCATCGGCAAGCAGGGCCGCACGGCCCGGGCCATGCGCACCATCATCGGCGCGGCCTCGACCAAGGCCAGGAAACGGGCCGTACTCGAAATCATCGAGTAGGCCGCCGGCCGCCACGCGGCGGCTGGCGGCGTGGTCCGGGCGTCCGGTGCGCGGTCGCCCGGTGCGCTGTGACGCGTGGCGCCCGGGCGGGCCGGGGGGCGGCCAATTGCAGCCAGCCGGAGGGGCGGTGCAGGACGTGGACAAGGATTTCGTCGTGGTCGGCGAAATCCTGAAGCCCCATGGAATTCGCGGGGAACTGCGCGTGGCGTGCCACGCGCAGTCCCCTTTTTTGTTCGACGCGGTGCCGTGCGTGTATCTGCGCCCGGGGCCGCGCACGCCCCGGCCCGACCCGCTGGCGGCCCTGGGGCCCGGCCCGCTGCGCCCGGCGCAGGTGGCCCGGGCCCGGAAGCAGGCCCCGACCCGGCCCCGCCGGGTGGAGGTCGCCTCCTGGCGCGAGCACAAGGATCTGGTGCTGCTGACCCTCACGGGTGTGGCCGACCGCGACGCGGCCGAGGCCCTGCGCGGCCAGGAGATCCTGGTGCGCAAGGCCGACCTGCCCGCCCCGGAGGAGGACGAGCTGTTCCTCCATGAGATCGAAGGGTTGACGGTGCTGCTCGAAGACGGCAAGCGCCTGGGTGTGGTCACGGACATCATGCTGCCCGGCGGCCAGGAGGTCTGGACCATCGCCACCGACGACGGGGGCGAGGTGCTCTTCCCGGTGGTCGGGGAATTCCTGGTGGCCGTGGACCCCGAGGCGGGTACGGTGACCATCGCCCCGCCCCCGGGGCTGCTGGACCTCTATCTCGACGGCGGCGGCGCCTAGCCCCGCCCGGAGCCCGCGTGCGTTTCACCCTGGTGACCCTGTTCCCCGAGTTTTTCGACTCGCCTCTGGCCAGCGGGCTGGTGGCCCGCGGGGCCCAGGCCGGGCTGGTGGAGTTCGCCCGCGTCAATCCGCGCGATTTCGCCGCGGACCAGCGCGGCACGGTGGACGACCGGCCCTACGGCGGCGGCCCGGGCATGGTCATGGCCTGCCCGCCGCTGGCGGCGGCCCTGGAGAGCATCCCCCGGCCCGGGCGGATGCTCTACCTCTCGCCGCGCGGCAGGCGGCTGGATCAGGCCCTGGCCCGCGAACTGGCCGCCGAGCAGGCCCTGACCCTGGTCTGCGGGCGCTACGAGGGCATCGACCAGCGCCTGCTGGAGGCCTTTCCGTTGGAGGAGGTTTCGGTGGGCGATTTCGTGCTCGGCGGGGGCGAGTCCGCCGCGCTGTGCCTGGTGGAGGCCGTGTCGCGGCTGCTGCCGGGGTTCATGGGCCACGACGAGTCCGCCGACGAGGAGAGTTTTTCCCAGGGGCTCCTGGAATATCCGCACTATACGCGGCCCGAGGAATTCCGGGGGCTGCGGGTGCCGCAGGTGCTGGCCGGGGGCGACCACGGACGGGTGGCGGTCTGGCGCCGGGAGCGGGCCCTGGAGACGACCCTCGCCCGGCGGCCCGACCTGCTGGCCGAGACCGCCTTGGACGAGGCGGACATGGCCGTGCTGCGCCGGGCGCGGCGCGCGGCGGGGCCCGGCCTGGGCCGCAATCTGTATCTGGCGCTGCTGCACGCCCCGGTGCTGAACAAATTCGGGCAGACCGTGGCTGTGTCTTTGACAAATCTCGACGTTCACGATATAGCCCGCGTTTCCCGAACGTGCGGGCTCGGCGGATACTACGTCGCCACGCCCCTCGTGGACCAGCGCGCCCTGCTGGACGCCCTTTTGACCCACTGGCTGGACGGGCCGGGCCGCGAGGCCAACGCGGACCGGGCCGAGGCCCTGGGCCTCGTGCGCGCCGCCACGGACCTGGACGAAATCGTGGCCGACGTGACCCGCCGCTGCGGGCAGGCGCCCCGGGTGGTGGCCACCAGCGCGCGCGGCGCGGGGAGCGCGACCCCGGGCCGGGTCCGCGCCTGGCTGGGCCGGGGGCCGGTGGTTCTGGCCCTGGGCACGGGTCACGGGCTGGCGCCGGAAATTCTGGAACGGGCCGACGGCGTGCTGCGGCCCCTGCATGCCCTGGGCGGGTACAATCACCTGCCCGTACGCGCGGCGGCGGCAATGATCGTTGACCGCGTGCTGGGCGACCTGTATTAGACGCTTCGCAACGCGAGAAAACATTCCGTGCAAGGAGTTTTGATATGAACATCATCAAGAAGATCGAGCAGGAGCAACTGCGCATCGACATCCCGCAGTTCAAGGCGGGCGACACCGTCAAGGTGCACCAGCGCATCATCGAGGGCGGCAAGGAGCGCATCCAGGTGTTCCAGGGCGTGGTCATGCGCGTGCATCGCGGCACCACCAACGCCACCTTCACCGTGCGCAAGGTGTCCGACGGCGTGGGCGTGGAGCGCATCTACCCCATGCACAGCCCGTTCATCGAGCGCGTGGAGCTGGTCAGCGAGGGCCGCGTGCGCCGCAGCCGCATCTACTACCTGCGCAACCTCAAGGGCAAGGCCGCCCGCATCAAGACCAAGAACCAGTGGGATTAATCCCCCTGGGGTCTTTGGCGGGTTCGCGCCCGCATCCGTGAGCGCGGCGGGAGGCGACCCATGTCGCTGTTGAGCTGTCACCAAGGGGCCGGGGAAGCGTTTCCCCGGCCTTTTGCCGGTGTTGACGAGGCCGGGCGGGGCTGTCTGGCCGGTCCTGTGGTGGCCGCCGCCGTCATTCTGCCTCCGGGCTTCGACCTGCCCGGCCTGGGCGATTCCAAGCAGTTGTCCGAACGGCGCCGTCTGGCGCTGGAACCGGCCATCAAGGCCCAGGCCGCGGCCTGGGCCCTGGGTGTGGTCTGGCCTGCGGATATCGACCGCCTGGACATCCTGCGGGCGACCTTCGCGGCCATGGCCGGAGCGGTGGCGCACCTGCGCGCGCGCCCGGTCTTCGTGGCCGTGGACGGCGACAAGACCGTGCCCGGCCTGGGCCTGCCCCAGCGGGCCGTGGTCGGCGGCGATGCGAAAATCCCGGAAATTTCGGCCGCCTCGGTGCTGGCCAAGACCTTCCGCGACCGGCTGATGGTCGCCCTGGCCCGGCGCTACCCGGGCTACGGGCTGGAGGTCCACAAGGGCTACGGCACCCGGGCGCACATGGCGGCCCTGGAACGCCTGGGCCCCTGCCGCCTGCACCGCCGCACCTTCCAGGGCGTGCGCCCCCGGGCGCGCCGCCGCGAGGATTCGTTGTGCCTGCCGGGCATCTGAGCCTGGGCCGCCGGGGCGAGGAGGCCGCCGCAGCGCACCTCGCGGCCCGGGGCTACGCCGTTCTGGCCCGCAACTGGCGTGGCCGGGGCGGCGAGCTGGACATCGTGTGCCAGCGGCGCGGCACCTTGGTCTTCGCCGAGGTCAAGACGCGCACCGCGGGCCAGATGGCTACGCCCCACGACGCCCTGACCCCGGCCAAGCGCCGCAACCTAGCCCGCGCCGCCGGAGAGTGGCTGACGGCGCACGACGCTTGGGACCGGCCCTGCCGCTTCGACCTTTTGGCCGTGGTCGAGGACAGGGGGCGCATGGCGGTGGAGCATGTGGAAAACGCGTTCGACCTGAGCCCGGGCTCGGGATCGGGCGGGGAAGGGGGCTGGCAGCCGTGGTGAACGACGCTCCCGCCCGGCCGTTGGCGCCCGCGCTGTACGTGGTGGCCACGCCGCTGGGCAACCTGGGCGACCTGTCGGCCCGCGCCCGCGAGGTGCTGGCGGGGGTGGATCTCGTCCTGGCCGAGGACACCCGGCGCACGGGCGCGCTGTTCAAGTCCCTGGACATCCCGGCCCGGGGCTTCGTAAGCTGCCACGAGCACAACGAGCAGGAGCGCCTGGGCCGCGTGCTGACCCTGGTGGGCGAGGGCGGCAGCGCGGCGCTGGTGTCCGACGCGGGCACGCCGCTGCTCTCCGACCCCGGATTCGCCCTGGTGCGCGCCTGCCGCGAGGCCGGGTTGGCCGTGGTGCCCGTGCCGGGGCCCAGCGCGCCCCTGGCGGCGCTCATGGCCTGCGGGCTGCCGCCGCTGCCGTTCACCTTTCTGGGCTTTCTGCCCCGCAAGGACGGCGACCGCCGCCGCCTGCTGGAGGCCCACGGCGCGACCGGGGCGACGCTGGTGTTTTTCGAGCGCAAGAACCGGCTCCTGGACAGCCTGGAGGCGGCCCATGCCGCACTCGGCCCGCGCGAAGTCTGCGTGGCGCGCGAATTGACCAAGATTCACGAGACATTTACATTAGGGCGTTTGGATGCCCTGGGGGACCTGGACGTGTCCCTGCTGGGCGAGTTCACGGTGGTCGTCGGGCCGCCCGCCCCGGGGGCCCGGGCCGTGGACGAGGACGGCCTGCGCGCCATATTGCGCGAGGAACTGGCCGCCGGAGGCAAGCCCCGCGAGGTGGCCCGCCGCGCGGCGGCCCGCGCCCCGGGCTGGAGCACCGGGCAGGCCTACGCCCTGCTGGGCGACCTGGGCCGCTGACCCCGCGCCGGATTGTCCGCCGCGCCCCTGCAACGCACCACGGGAGAGCACGTGCACCTGCCCACCCAGCGGACCACCGCTCCCGCCTCCGGCGCGCCCCAGGCGTCCGGCGCGTTCCCCTCGGCGCGGGTGCTGCTGCGTTGCCTGCTGCGCACCTGGCTGGTGGGTGCGGGGTTCAACACCCGGGGCATGCAGAACATCGGGCTGGCCTACGCCATCGACCCCGGGCTGGTCCAACTCTACCGCGACCCCGAGGCCCTGCGTCAGGCGCGGGTGCGCTACGCCACGCACTACAACACCCACCCTTTCTGGACGCCCCTTCTGGTGGGCATCTTTCTGGGCATGGAGCGCAAGATCGCCAAGGGCCTGTTCCCGGCGGACATGCTCGACAGCGTGCGTTCCACCACGGTCTACACCCTGTCGGCCATCGGCGATTCGCTGTTCGGCGGCAGCGTGCTGGTGCTGTGGTCCCTGTCCTGCGCCTGTCTGGTGGTGGCGGGGCACGGCTCCCTGGCCGTGGCCCTGGGGGCGCTGCTGTTCCAGGGGCTTCTGGTTTTCAAGGCCCTGACCTTCTGGCTGGGCTTTTGCGAGGGGCTGACCTTCCTGCATCGCCTGGGGCGCTGGAACCTCATCAACTGGAGCCAGCGCATCAAGCTGTTCAATGCCGTTCTGCTCGTGGCATTCTGGGCCCTGGCCTGGCCCGGGAACATCGCCTGGTTTCTCTGGCTGCCCACCGGCTTCGCCTTCGGCGCCGTGGGCATGATCCTGTCGGCCACAGGGATTTCGCGGGAGATTCTCGCGGCCCTGGCCGTGGCCGCGTATCTCGGTCTGCCGTGGCTCCTCGGCCTTGTGGCCGGGCTGCTGCCGGGCTGGGTCTAGACGCTTGCACCCCGCGCCTGGGCGCGGCATAGGGAAGGAGGCTTCCGTGAACAACGAGGAGATCGCACAGGGAGAAAGCGTGAGCGCCGAGGTGTGCGTGGGCAACGAGCTGGGGCTGCACGCCCGGCCCGCCGCCCGCCTCGCCCAAGAGGCGCAGCGTTTTTCGTGCGACATCGCCCTGGTCGTCGGCGGGCAGGAGGTGGATGCCAAGAGCATCCTGGACATCCTGACCCTGGCCGCCGCCCCGGGCTGCACCATGACCGTGCGGGCCACGGGGCGGGACGCGCCCCTGGCCGTGCAGACCCTTCAGGAACTCTTCAGCAGGCGCTTCGGCGAGGAGAAATAGTGGCGCGCAAGGTCCTGACCGGCATCCCGGTTTCCTCGGGCATCGCCATCGGCAAGGCCTTCTTCATGAACAGAAGGCTCTACGGCAGCATCCCGCGCCAGTCCATCGCCTCGCACCTGGTGGCCGGGGAGCAGGACCGCCTGCGCCAGGCCCTGGCCCAGGCCGCCCAGGAGCTGGAAACCGCCCGCGAGCAGGTGCCCGCCGAGCTGCGCGAGCATTCCCTGCTCATCGATTCCCACGTGACCATCATGCGCGACCCCAAGCTGTGCGAATCGGCCTGCGGGTTCATCGAGCGCATGCGCATCAATGCCGAATGGGCGCTGCTCAAGGCCGTCAAGGAGCTGGAAGGCAAGTTCGCGGCCATCGAGGACGAATACATCCGCCAGCGCATCCAGGACGTGCGCCTGGTGGCCGACCGGGTGCAGTCCAAGCTCATGGGCTTGGCCCGCGAGCTGCGCGACATCGAGGGCCGCATCATCCTCATGGCCCACGACCTGGCCCCGGCGGACACCGTGGGCCTCGAAGTGGACAAGATCATGGCCTTCACCACCGCCGAGGGCGGCAAGACCTCGCACACCGGCATCCTGGCCCGCTCGCTGCAAATCCCCTCGCTGGTGGGCGTTCAGGAGCTGGAGGACGAGGTCCGCGACGGGCAGATGGTCATCATCGACGCCCTCAAGGGCCGCATCCTGGTCGAGCCCGGCGAGGACGAGATTCTGGAATATTCCCTGCTCCAGAACCAGTTCGAACTGTACCAGAAGGCGATCATCCGCAACTGCCACCTGCCCGCCGAGACCATCGACGGCTACCGCGTGCAGGTGCTGGCCAACATCGAGCTGTTCGAGGAGGTCGCCGCCGTGCAGGATCTGGGCGGCGAGGGTGTGGGGCTCTACCGCACGGAATATTCCTATATGAACCGCATGGCCCTGCCCAACGAGGAGGAACTGACCCGCGAGTACATCGGGCTGGCCACCTCCCTGGCGCCGGGCAAGATCGTTTTCCGCACCCTGGACCTGGGCGCGGACAAGGTCGTGTCGCAACTCGGGGCCATCGACGAGCGCAACCCGGCCCTGGGCCTGCGCTCCATCCGCTTCTGCCTCCAGCACAAGGAGCTGTTCAAGGCCCAGATCCGGGCCATCCTGCGCGCCAGCGCCGGGGGCAACGTGGCCATGATGTACCCGATGATCTCCGGGCTGCGCGAGCTGCGCGAGGCCAACAAGGTGCTCAACATCGCCAAGCACGAGCTGCGCGGCGAGGGCGTGCCCTTCAACGAGGAAATGCCCGTGGGCATCATGGTCGAGCTGCCCTCGGCGGTGATGACCGCCGAGCTGCTGGCCAAGGAGACGGATTTTTTTTCCATCGGCACCAACGACCTGATCCAGTACTCCCTGGGCATAGACAGGACCAACAAGAACGTGTCGTACCTCTACCAGCCGCTGCACCCGGCCATCCTGCGCTCCATCAAGCACGTGGTGGACGCCGCGCACCAGAGCGGCATCGAGGTCAGCCTGTGCGGCGAGGTCGCGGCGGACCCGTTCTGCGTGCCCATCCTCATGGGCATGCAGATCGATTCCCTGTCCATGAACCCCCAGGCCATCCCGGGCATCAAGCGCATCATCCGCCAGACCACCATGGCCGAATGCAAGGACCTGTTGCGCCGCGTGCTCGAATGCCGCACGGTGAACAAGATCAACAAGCTGGTCATGGACACCATCTTCCAGCGCTTCCCCGAGGAGTTGACCTTCTTCTCCTCGCTCATCGAATCCGAGGATCTGATCTGACCATGACCCAGAAACCCAGGACCGGCGAAAAACTCATCGCCAGCAACAAGAACGCCCGGCGGCTTTACGAGCTGCTGGAAACCTTCGAGGCGGGCGTCGCCCTCATGGGCTCGGAGGTCAAAAGCCTGCGCGCCGGGCACGTCAGCTTCAAGGACGGCTACGTGCGCCTGAAGGACGGGCAGGCCTGGCTCGTGGGCGTGCATATCGCACCCTACGAGAACGCCGTGCATACCGGGCACGACCCCGAGCGCGAGCGCAGGCTCCTGCTGCACGCCCACGAGATCGCCCAGCTTCAGGCCAAGGTGGAGCAGAAGGGGCTGACGGTGGTGCCCGTGCGCCTGTACCTCAAGCAGGGCCGGGTCAAGCTGGAAATCGCCCTGGGCCGGGGCAAGAAGGTCCACGACCGGCGCGACGACATCAAGAACCGCGACATCGCCCGCGACACCGCGCGCGAGCTGGCGCGCTACTAGAGGGCGCCATGGGCCTGGACAGGAGCCGGCGGCGCTTTTTGCGCGAAACCTTCCCCGGCGACGGCTGCCTGCTGGACGCCGAGGCCACGGCCATTTTCGGCACGGATTCCAGCCGCCTGGTGGACGCGCCGTGGGCCGTGGTCCGCGTGGAGACCGAGGAGCAGGCCGTGGCCCTGCTGGCCTGGGCCCACGCCGAGCGCGTGCCGCTGTTCCCCCGGGCCCGGGGCACCAACGTGGTCGGCGACTGCGTGCCCCGGGGCGGGGGCGTGGTGGTCTCCACCCTGCGCATGAACCGCATCCTGGACGTGGACGGCGAAGACTTCTGCGCCGTGGTTCAGCCCGGGGTGGTCACCGGCGACCTGCAACGCGAACTGGCCGCGCGCGGGCTGATGTACGCGCCGGACCCGGCCAGCGTGCGCGTGTCCACCGTCGGCGGCAACGTGGCCACCAACGCGGGCGGCATGCGCGCCGTGAAGTACGGCGTGACGCGCGAACACGTGCTGGGCGTGCGCGCGGTGCTGCCGGGGGGCGACGTGCTGCGCACGGGCGGGCGCAACCACAAGAACGTGGTCGGCCTGGACCTGACGCGGCTTTTCGTGGGCAGCGAGGGCACCCTGGGCCTGTTCACGGAGCTGATCCTGAAGCTTTTGCCCCGGCCCGAGGCCACGGCCTCGGTGCTGGCGGGCTACGCGGGGGTGGACGCCACCCTGGCCGCGGCCAGGGCGGTGCTGGGCGCGGGCATCCTGCCCACGGCCATGGAGTTCATGACCGAGACGGTGCTGGAGGCCGTAAGCCGCGTGGGCGAGGTGCCCTGGGGCCCGGAGGTGCGCGCGGCGCTGCTGCTGCGCCTGGACGGCGGGCGCGAGGCCCTGGAGGCCGACCTGCGGCGGCTGGACCGCGTGCTGGGCGCCACGGCGCCGGTGTTCCTGGAGCACGGCATGGGCGCCGACGAGGAGCGCCTGTGGGAGGTGCGGCGGCTCATCAACCCGGCCTCGTTCACCATCGCGCCGGACAAGATGAGCGACGACATCACCGTGCCGCGCGGGCGCGTGGGTCAGGCCCTGGAGCACATCCGCGCCGTGGCCGCGCAACGGGGGCTGAACATCCTGGCCTTCGGCCACCTGGGCGACGGCAACATCCACGTGAACATCATGTACGACGCCCGGCGGCAGGCCGAGGCCGCCGTGGCCGCCAAACGGGCCATCCTCGGCCACGTGCTGGCCCTGGGCGGCACCATGTCCGGCGAGCACGGGGTGGGCCTGACCAAGCTGCCCTACCTGGACGAGCAAATCTCCCCGCGCGAGCGCGACCTCATGCGGCGCATCAAGGCCGCCTTCGACCCCCACGGCATCATGAACCCCGGCAAGGCCTACTAGCGCTGCCCGGCGGGCCGCCCGGGCGGCCGAGGCCGGCGGGGGAAGGGGGAGAACCCTTTTCTTGAGGAGAAAAGGGTTCTCCCCCTTCCCCCGCACCCCCATCCCCCTTTCCCAAAAGACCTTTTTCTTTGGAACGCGAGGCTTGGAGCCTTACGTTCCCGACCCCTCCCTTTGGGTTTTGTTTGCGGGGGGCGGCGGGTGCTCGGCATACCCGGACGGCCTCCCGGCCGTGCCCGTTCCTCCCGCGCGGTCGCGGGACGGCGTGCGGGGTCAAGGGGTCCCCGACCCCTTGCGGGGGTCCAGGGGGCGGCGCCCCTTGGCGGGGTCCGGGGCGGCGCCCCGGCCGCCGGAGGCCGCGTTGCCGCTACTCCTTGCCGTCGGCGTGCGGAGTGCGGCGCGGGCCGCTTCGGGGCAGGCGCACGGTGAAGCGCGCCCCGGCGCCGGGCTGGGATTCCACGCTGATGGCGCCGCCGTGGTTGCGCGCGACGATGAAATAGGACACGGACAGGCCCAGGCCGGTGCCCTGGCCGGGGGGTTTGGTGGTGAAGAAGGGGTCGAAGATGCGTCCGCGCCGGTCTTCGGGGATGCCGGGACCGTTGTCCTCTACCTCGGCGAGCACGGCGTCGGAGGTGGCGCTGGTGCGCAGGGTGATGCGCGGGGGAGCTGCCCCGCTTGCACGCGAGGCCAGGGCATGGGCCGCGTTGGTCAGCAGGTTGAGGAAAACCTGTTGCAGCTCCTGGGCCGAGCCGGGGATTTCGGGCAGGGCCGGGTCCAGCTCGGCGACGATCTCGATCCGCCGGAAGTCGTAGCCCCGGGCGAGGTCGTAGCCGCCCTCCACCAGTTGCAGGGCGCCTTGCAGGCATTGGTTCAGGTCCAGCGGGGCGTGGGCGGCCTGGCCGCCGCGGGCGAAATTGAGCATGTTGCTCACGATGGCCGCCGCGCGGCTGCCGGAATCGATGATGCCCGTGAGGAAGCGCGGGATGCCGCGCTCTTCCATGTAGGCGGCCATGGCGTCCATGGGGCAGCCGTGGGCCTGGGCGGCTTCGCGGTTGGCGGGCAGGTCGGGGTCGAGCCTGCGGCGGATGTTCTGGGCGCCCTGAAGGATGCCCGCCAGGGGGTTGTTGATCTCGTGGGCCATGCCCGCCGCCAGCCCGCCGACGCTCATCATTTTTTCGCTCTGGATCAGGGTTTCCTCCATGAGCACCCGCTCGGTGACCTCGTCCAGGCGCACCACGGCCTGCCCGGTGCCGTCCCCGCCGGTTTCCCCGGCGCCGCCCGTCTCGTCCGTGTCGTTTGTCCGGCCGGGGGGGGCCTGGGGGTCCAGGGGGTAGATGAGCAGGTCCCAGTAGCGCAGGCCGCCGTCCATTTCGCGCGGCATGGCCTTGCGCGACAGGGGCGCGCCGCCCTCGCGCAGGGTGCGCAGCATGTCGTCGAGCCCCGGGAAGCCCGGCAGGGCCTGGGCAAAGGGCAGCCCCACGACATGCGCACCCGCGCACAGGGCCTGGGCCGCGCCGTTGCACAGGGTGATCCGCCCCCGGGCATCGACCACGAACAGCGCCGAGGGCATGGCGTCGGCCAACTGGTGCATGGCCCGGCGCACGCGCGAGAGTTCCTGCTCGGCGTGCTTGCGCTCGGTGATGTCCAGCACGGTGAAGATCATGCCCTCTTCGGGGCGCTCGGGGTCCATCCAGGCCGAGCCGAGCAGCACGTTGAGCGGCGTGCCGTCCTTGCGGCGGAACACGGTCTCCACCGTGCCGCTGCCGAAGCGCTCCACCAGCGGGGAGCGCACGAGCCCGACGCGCAGAAATTCCTCGGGGCTTGGGTAGAGGATGCTCGCGCTTTTGCCGCGCAGTTCGTCGGCCTCGTAGCCGAGCATGCGGCAGAGCACGTCGTTGACCGTGCCGATGACGCGCTCGCGCACGGTGCCCATGCCCACGGGCGCGGCGCGGAAGAGGCCGGACATGAAGGCCTCGCTGCGGCGCAGGGCCTCTTCGGCGCGCAGGCGGTCGGTGGCGTCGTGGATGATGGAGCACAACAGGTTGCGGCCGTGGACGCGCACCGGGCCGGAGTGGACCTCCACGTCGCGCAGTTCGCCCGAGGCCAGGCGGTGGCGGAAGTGGAAGAAGGTGCGCCGCGTGCGCCGGGCGGCCTCCATCTCCCGACGGACCTTCTCAGGAGGCAGGGCGTTGATGTCCAGGATGGTCATGGTCCGCAGGATTTCACACGGGTAGCCGTAGAAGCGGCAGGCCATGGCGTTGGCTTCCTCGATGCGGCCGGAGTCGGGGTCGATGAGCAGCATGGCGGTCTGGGCGTGCTCGAAGACGCTGGCGAAGAGATTCCATTCCTCGGGGAGTTCGGGTTCGTCGGTGGTGGTCACGGCCAGTCCCTCCATGCGCCGGGAAGTGTCGTCCTCGGCCAGGGTCGCCCCGCGCAGAAGCAGGGGCCGCCAGCCGCCATCCGGCCTGCGCAGGCGGACGGCCAGTTCCAGGCGCATGCTCGCGCCCGCGGAGCATGCTTCCAGGGCCTGGTCCAGTTCGGGCAGGTCGTCGGGGTGCAGCAGGTGGCGGCAGAAGGGGGAACGGCAGGTTCGCGGGGTTGCGCCGCAGGCGGTAAGCTCCGGGAGACCGGGGCCGCAAAGGAAATCCTTCCGGTCGAGGTCGTAGGCCCACAAACCGCCGCAAGCGGCTTCCATCACGCCGCTCACGTCCCAGGTCCCGGTTTCGGGCCCGGTGTCGCGTCCGTTCTCCATGGGTCCGTCTGGTCCGCCTTTCCCGGTTTGGTTCAGCTATACCAGAAAGGCCGCAGGGGGAAAAGCCTTTTCCCTCAGTGGGTCGCGTCCTCGTCGCCCGGGCGTGCCTCGCGGCAGAGCAGCACCCCGCCGAGCACCAGGGCCGAGGCCGCGAACTGCTGGGGTGTGAAGACCTCGCCCAGCAGCCACCAGCCCAGGAGGACCACCACCACCGGGATGAGGTTCATGAACGCCCCGGCTTGGCTGGCGGGCAGGTATTTGACCCCGTAATTGTAGCACAGGTAGGCGCCCAGGGTCACGCCCAGGCCCAGAAAGACCACGCTGCCCACGGCCAGGGGCGGGAAGCTGCGCGGCAGTTCCGTGCCCGGCAGGGCCAGGGCGGGCAGGAAGAACAGCGTGCCGACCACGGCCATCACCGCCGTGAGATAGAGCGGGCTGTAGCGCGCCGAGAGGTGCTTGGCGGTGACGATGTAGCAGGTGGCCGAGGCCATGGCCAGAACCTCCAGCACGTTGCCCAGCAGGGGATCGGGCGCGCTTTCGCTGGCCTGGCCCGAAAGGGACAGCCAGGCCACCCCGGCCAGGGCCAGCACGAATCCGGCCATGGTTCGTCGCGAAACGCGCTCGCCCAGGAAGGCCACGGCCGCCCCGGCGATCATCAGCGGCAGGACGGCCGCGATCATCCCGGCCTGGGAGGCCGTGGTCAGGCGCAGGGCATTGGCCTCGAATACGAAATACAGGCACGGTTCGCCCAGGCTCATGAACAGCAGCAGGCGCAGGTCGCCGGGGCGGCGGTCCTGGTGCGGATGCATGCGCACGGCCACGGGCAGCAGCACCAGGGCGGCCAGGGCCATGCGCCCGAAGACGACGACCATGGGATCAAAAATGGCCACCGCGTATTTCATGGCCACGAAGGCCCCGGCCCACAGCAGCGAGGCCATGGTCAGCGCGGCCACGGGCAGGACCAGGGAGACGGAGGGCAGGGCGGGAGTCACGGCAGGCCTCGGGCAGGAGGTGGAGGGGCGAAGGCAGAAGTAGCTCCGGCGGGGGAGGGTGTAAAGCGAAACCCGCGCAGGGCAGGGCGCGGGGGGCGGCTGTTTCGCCGTGCGCGCCGGGGCGGCGGTTCGCGTATGCCCCGCCGGAGCCCGGAGGCCGTTTCCGGCCTCGGGGCGCATTGACGCGGGCCGGGAGCATGCTTATCTTCTTCTGTTGCCCCATGGATGCGCGCCAAGGCGCGCAGGGCCCCACCCCGAGACCATCACGGAGCGCCCAGAAATCATGGATTCCCCCGCGCGGCCGCAGGAGCCGCAGTGCATCCTGTGCGGCCGCTGCCTCGAAGTCTGCCCGCTGCTCGCCGCCACCGGGCGCGAGGAACTGTCCCCCCGGGCCAAGCTGTTCACCCTGCGCCGCCTGGACGAGGCCCCCGGCACCTTGAGCGCCCGGAGCGTGGAGCATCTGGCCGGGCTGTGCCTGTCGTGCGGGCGCTGCTCGCGGGTCTGCCCCCAGCGGCTGGACGTGCCCGCCGCCGTGGCCCGGGCCCGGGGGCGGCATCCCGGCTTCGCCGCCTGGGCCTGGAAGGCCTGGATCGGCGGGGCCGACGCCCTGTGGCCGGGGGCGGCGCGCCTGGGCGCCCTGCTGGGGCCGCGCGGCGGCCCGGGCTCCCCGGCCCGCAAGCTGGCGGCCATGGTCCAGGCCGCGCCCCGGGCCCTGCTGCGGCCCGAGGCGTTCGAGCCTTGCCCTGACGCCGGGAAGACCGTACTTTTCAGCGGGTGCCTGGCGCGGACCCTGCGCCCGGCCTGGGCGGGCAAGGCCACGGCCCTGCTGCGCGGCCTGGGCTGCGAGCCCGGGCCCGAGCCCGGCTGGGGCTGCTGCGGCGCCACCCTGGGCCACGCCGGGCTGGCCGGGGCCCGGGCAGAGGCCGTGGCCCGCAACGTGGCCGCGTGGCGCGCGGCGGGCCGCCCCCGGGTGGTGACGTTTTGCGCTTCGTGCACCCACGGTCTGTCCGCCTACGCCGCGGACCCCGCCGCCGGGCTGGACGCCGCCGAGGCCGCCGCCTGGGCCCGGGCCGTCACGCCGCTGTCGCGGCTGTTGCGTACGGTGCGTTTTTCCGTCGCCGCGCCGACCGGGCGGGTGCTGTATCACGCGCCCTGCCATGCCGGGGCCGACGACCCCGACCGCGCCTGGCTGACCGGCCTGCCGGGCCTGGAGCCGGACGCGGGCGACGGCCGCGACTGCTGCGGCCTGGGCGGCGTCATGCAGCTCGGCGCGCCGGGCCTGTCGCAGGCCGTGGCCGCGCGGCTGTGGCAACGCCGCGCCGCCCGCGAGGGCGACCTGCTGCTGTCCGGATGCAGCGGCTGCCTGACGCAGCTTGCCGCCACCGCCCCCGGGGGCGTGGCCGTGGCCCATTGGCTGGATTGCATCGACATCTCTTGAAAAGTCGCATACCACGTTGCCCAAACGGCGCGCCCCGGACCGGGCCGCGCGCCACGCCAAGCGAGGAAAGCATATGCTGGGGCTCATCGGCCGCAAGATCTTCGGGACCAAGAACGAGCGCTACCTGAAAAAACTCGGCCCCCTGGTGGACGCCATCGGCGGCCTGGAACAGGATATGCGCAAGCTTGCCGACGCCGACTTCCCGGCGCGCACGGGCGAATTGCGCGCCCAGGCCCAGGCCGGGCGCAGCCTGGACGAGATGCTGCCCGAGGTCTTCGCCCTGGTGCGCGAGGCCGGGCGCCGCGCGCTGGACATGCGCCACTTCGACGTGCAGCTCGTGGGCGGCATCACCCTGCACCAGGGCCGCATCGCCGAGATGCGCACCGGCGAAGGCAAGACCCTGGTGGCGACCCTGCCCGTGGTACTCAACGCCCTGACGGGCAAGGGCGCCCACGTGGTCACCGTCAACGACTACCTCGCCCGGCGCGACGCCGAGTGGATGGGCCGACTCTATTCCTTCCTCGGCCTGTCCACGGGCGTCATCGTCCACGGCCTGGACGACGCCCAGCGCAAGGCCGCCTACGGCGCCGACATCACTTACGGCACCAACAACGAATTCGGCTTCGACTACCTGCGCGACAACATGAAGTTCTACCTCGAACAGCTCGTGCAGCGCGACCTGAACTTCTGCATCGTGGACGAGGTGGACTCCATCCTCATCGACGAGGCGCGCACCCCGCTGATCATCTCCGGCCAGGCCGAAATGGCCGTGGGCCTGTATACCCAGATCGACGCCATCATCCCCGGCCTCAAGGCCGACCAGGACTTCACCCTGGACGAAAAAGCCCGCACCGTGGCCCTGACCGACGAAGGCTCGGCCCGCTGCGAGCAGATTCTGAACATCGACAACCTCTACGACCCGGCCAACATCACCTACCAGCACCACATCCTTCAGGCCCTCAAGGCCCACAAGCTCTTCAAGCGCGACGACGACTACATCGTCAAGGAAGGGCAGGTGGTCATCGTGGACGAGTTCACCGGGCGGCTCATGCCCGGGCGGCGCTTCTCCGACGGCCTGCATCAGGCTCTGGAGGCCAAGGAAGGCGTGAAGGTCGAGGCCGAGAACCAGACCCTGGCCTCCATCACCTTCCAGAACTTCTTCCGCATGTACGCCAAGCTCTCGGGCATGACCGGCACCGCCGACACCGAGGCCGTGGAATTCAAGCAGATCTACGACCTGGACGTGGTGGCCATCCCCACCAACATGCCCATGGTCCGCAAGGACCACCCCGACGCCATCTACAAGAACCAGCAGGCCAAATACCGGGCCATCGTCCGCGAGATCGAGGAGCTGCACAAGAAGGGCCAGCCCGTGCTGGTGGGCACCGTGTCCATCGACAAGTCCGAGCTTATCAGCTCCATGCTCACCAAGCGCCGCGTGCCGCACAACGTGCTCAACGCCAAGCAGCACGAGAAGGAGGCCGAGATCGTGGCCGAGGCCGGGCAGCGCGGCAAGGTGACCATCGCCACCAACATGGCCGGGCGCGGTACGGACATCAAGCTCGGCGAGGGCGTCAAGGACCTGGGCGGCCTGTTCATCCTGGGCACCGAGCGCCACGAGTCGCGGCGTATCGACAACCAGTTGCGCGGCCGTTCGGGCCGCCAGGGCGACCCCGGCGCCTCGCGCTTCTACCTGGCCCTGGACGACGACCTCATGCGTCTGTTCGGCTCCGACCGCCTGACGGGCATCATGGAGCGCCTGGGCCTGAACGAGGAGGACGCCATCGAGAACGCCATGGTCTCCCGGGCCATCGAGAACGCCCAGAAGCGCGTGGAAGCCCACAACTTCGACATCCGCAAGCAGCTCCTGGACTTCGACGACACCATGAACCAGCAGCGCGCCGCCATCTACGCCCAGCGCCGCCAGATCATGGCCGCCGACGAGGAGCGCCTTCAGGAGATGGTCGAGGCATTCACCGACGACCTGCTGGAGGAACTCTACGCGCCCATCGCCGCCAGCAAGCAGCCCGACCCCGAGGACGTGGACTACTGCGCCGCGCGCCTGGAGGAGATTTTCGACCTCTGGGACGCCCAGACCATGAAGGCCGACCTGCCCGCCCGCGACGAGGCCCTTGCGGGCGTCATGGACAAGTTCTCCACCCTGCGCGCGGGCGCGCCCGACGTGTACAAGGAAATCCTGCGCTATTTCCTGCTCGACGCTCTGGACCGCAACTGGAAGGAACACCTGCTGGCCATGGACCACCTGCGCGAGGGCATCGGCCTGCGCGGCTACGGCCAGAAGGACCCCAAGCAGGAGTACAAGCGCGAAGGCTTCACCCTGTTCCAGGACATGCTGGCGCGCATCAAGGAGCACGCCCTGCGGGCCCTGGTGCGCGTGCGCCTCAAGGCCGAGGTGGAGGAGGAGGACTTCAAGCACAAGGAGGAGCCCGCCAAGGTGCGCTACTCCGGCGGCGCCCAGGCCGCCCAGCAGCCCGAAACCGTGCGCCGCGACGCGCCCAAGACAGGCCGCAACGACCCCTGCCCCTGCGGCAGCGGCAAGAAGTACAAGAAGTGCTGCGGCAAGTAGCCTAGCCGGGCTGCGGGGCCTCGGGCCTGCGGAAGAGCTGGCGGCGGGTTATGGAATTGATGTAGCCGTCCTGGACGAGTTCCAGCCCCTGGGCCGCGCACAGGGCGGGGTAGACGTTGTTCCAGTTGTCGCGGTTGTTTTCGCCCCGGCACACCAGCGGGAACCAGACCACGCCCCACAGCCCCAGGCGTGGCCTGCTCCAATCCACCAGCAGGAAGCGGCCGCCGGGCCGGAGCACGCGGGCGGCCTCGGCGACGGTCGCCCGGCGCACGGCGGGCGGCGTCTCGTGCAGGGCCATGGAGGTCATCACGAGATCGAAATGTCCGTCGGGGTAAGGCAACTCGTCCATGGACCCCCGGCGGAACTCCACGGGACAGGGGGCGTTGTCCGCCTGGCTGCGCGCGCAGGCCAACTGGTCTTCGGACAGGTCCAGCCCGACGATGGACGCATCGGGGGCGGCCCGCTCCGCCAGCGCCAGACTGAGGGCTCCCGGGCCGCAGCCCAGGTCCAGGGCGCGCGCTCCGCTTTCCAGCGTCAGGTCGCCGAGCCCCCGGCGATAGAACCCGGGGCCCATGCCGAACAGCGCGGCCCAGCGCCGGTACCAGTCGCCACCCATGAAGCCATTGAATTCCCTTCCTTTTTCGGCCATGGTCGTCCCACCTCCTTCTTTTTGAGATTGATTTTCATTCGCACGCTATGCCTTCTCTTGCGGGCTGTCAAAGGGGAGAGCGCGATTGGGGGGGGGAAAACGGAGGAGGAATCGGCAAGGGTGCGGCTGCCGCCGTTTCGATGCCCCTGGAATGCCCCGGCCCGGGCGCGTGGTCGGCATTTGCTGCACAGGGCGGCGTGGGGCTGGCATTCGGGCCTCCACAGTGTTGTCGCGGAGTTCCTGATTCCAAAACCACGCTCCCCGGGCCGGGGCCGCGCGCCTCGGGGCAGGGCGAAACCGTTGGCCTATGTTTTGCATTTTATCCGTTTCACTGCCTGCGGCGTCCGGGCGGGGGGCCCGGCGCGCCCCGCAGGCGTCGCGCCGTTTCCCAAAGGGGGCCTGAGCGATGATCGCGGTCTGCTATCCCAAGGATGGCTGGATATTACAACGCATGGCGGAGCACCTGCTGGCGCGGATTCCCGAAAGCATCGGGCTGGACTACGAAGATCCGGAGACGTGGACCCCCGGCGGCGTGCTCGACTCAGGGCCGCAAAAGCTCAATTATTTCATAAATTACGCCACGATGCGCCGGACGACGGCCAAGCTCGACGCCGCCTGGTTCACCCATCCCGAGGACAACGGCCTGTTCTGGGAGGTCGCCCGCCATGTGGACCTGGCGGTCTGCAATTGCGACCAGTACCGCCGGGCGCTGGAGAGCCGGGGCTGCCGCGCGGCCACGGTCCTGCCCGGGGTGGAGGCGGCGTTCACGCCCAAGCTCGTCCTGGGGTTCGTCGGCCGTTTCAACTCCTACGGAAAGCGCAAGGGCGTGGACCTGCTGCAACAGGTCGGCGGGTTGGAGTTCGTGGAGCTTGCCGTCTCCGACGGCCGTTTGACCCTTGAGGAATTGCCCGCGTTCTACCGCAGGCTGGACTACGTTCTGGTGACCTCGCGCTACGAGGGCGGGCCGATGTGCCTGCTGGAAGGGCTGGCCTGCGGCAAGCAGGTCATCTGCCCGCCGGACGTGGGCTTTGCGGATCGCTTCCCCGAGGGCATCGTCCCCTACGACAATGGCGATTTTTCCAGCCTGGAGCGGGTGTTGCGCGAGTTGTACGCGAAGAAGCTGCGTTTGGCCGCCATGGTCCGCGACTGTACGTGGGAGCGCTGGGTGCTGGACCACCTGCGCCTGTTCACCGCCCTGATCCGGGAGAGAAATGCATGAGACACGCGGTCAACGCCTACGCCCGCCGCCGGAACATGGCGGAGATCAACCTGCACCTCGGCTGCGGGGGCCAGAACCTTGACGGTTGGATCAACATCGACAACTACGACTACGAGGCGGGCGACACGTCGCGCGACGGCGCGCACTACGACCTGAAAATGGACATCCGCGCCATCGATGCCGCCCCGGACAGCGTGGACCGCATTCTCCTCATCCACGTGCTCGAACACTTCGTGCGCTGGGAGGCGCTGGACCTCCTGGCCCAGTTCCACCGCCTGCTCAGGCCGGGCGGCCTGCTGATGATGGAGCACCCGGACCTGGACGGCTGCATCCGGATGTACCTGGAAGGCAGCATGAGCATCGAGACGCCGCTGGGGACGCTGAACCAGGGCTTCACCCAGTTCTACGGCAACCAGTGGGACCGGCTGGACTACGAAACGCACCGCTACGTCTGGACGAAGCCGGAGATGGCCGCCGAGTTGGGCAGGATCGGGTTCGAGATTCTCGTTCTGGACAATCAGGCCAAGTTTCACGTTCCGGAGCGGGACATGCGCGTCGTGGCGCGCAAGAGGGCGGATTGATTCCTGCCGGGGCCGCCGCGGCGGCCTCCGCGCGCGAGGTACGGATGACACAGCCTTTCCAGGCGGTTCTGGCCGCCATAGAGCAACTGGTGACCGAGCACCCGGAACTGGCGCCGCAGATCGAGGCGATTGCGGCAAGGGCCCGGGCCCGGACCTCCGGCGACCGCCCCCCGCGCGCGGAGCAGGCGCCGCCGCAGGGTGCCCCGGCGGAGGACGTTTCGGCGCGGGAGGTCTTCCGCAAGGTCTACGCGCAGGGGCACTGGGGCCGTTCCGACGACCCGGAGCAGCCGTTTTTCTCGGGCCGGGGCTCGCACGACGCGGCGTTCGTGGAACCCTACGTCACCGCCGTGGGGCGCTTCCTGTCCGCCGCGCCGGTCCGGTTTTCCGCTCTGGACGTGGGCTGCGGGGATTTCAACGTCGGCTCGCGGCTGCGGCCCCTGTGCGCCGCGTACACGGCCTGCGATGTCGTCGAGGAGTTGATAGCGCACAACAAGGTGCAGTTCCGGCACCTCGATGTCGATTTCCGGGTGCTCGACCTGGTGCGGGACGCATTGCCGCACGCCGATGTGATCTTCGTGCGCCAGGTGTTGCAGCATCTGTCCAACGCCCAGATCGCCACGGCCGCCGCGAAGCTGGCCGCAAGCTGCCGCTATCTGGTCGTCACGGAGCACCTGCCCGGGGGCGGCGCCTTCGAAGCGAACCTGGACAAGCCTGCCGGGGCGGACATCCGGCTGGCCTTTCGCAGCGGCGTGGTGCTCACGGAGCCGCCCTTCGGGCTCGCGCCCGCCTCGCGGGAGGTGCTGTGCGAGGTGCCCGCCGGGGCTGGCGTCGTCAGGACCATGCTGTACCGCTTCGCCTGAGGCCCTGCCCGCGCGGCGCGGCAGGCCCGGGCCACGCAAAAGGCCCCGCTCCGTTGCCGGAGCGGGGCCTTGCGTTGCGTGTGGGGCGGGGCCTATTCGGCGGCGCCCAGGGAGAAGCCCTTGCTGGCGGCGCCGGTGCTGGCGGAGGTGCCGGCGATCTTGGACAGGTAGGTGTCGCCCAGGGTCTTGATGTGGTTGCCCACGTTGTCGAAGTGGTTGAAATGGCCCTGCTCCTCGTCGATGATGGCCTCGAAGAGCTTGGAGCTCACGTTGTCGCCGCACTCGCGGCAGACCTGCAGGAACTGGTTGTACACGTCGATGGTGTTGTCTTCCACGTCGGCGTCGAAGGGGAAGATGGTGCGCACGTCCTGGGCCTTGACGACCTTGGCGGCCAGGTCGGTGGTCGGCTCGCCGTCCAGCTCCTTGATGCGCTCGGCGAACTGCTCGGCGTGGCGCATCTCGTCGATGGCGATGAGCTTCATGTCGCGGGCCAGCTCGCCGTAGTCCATGCCGTCCAGGCCGTAGTGCTGGTTCATGTACTGGGAGATGGCGTACAGTTCCATGGCGCGGGCCTTGTTCAGGACTTCGAGGACTTTTTCCTTGCGCTTTTCCTTGTCGGTCTTCGCCTTGGGCATGGTTGTTCTCCTTTGGGTTGGGGTCGTGGCCGCGCGCGGGCGGCCGGAATGTCGTACTTCGCCTGTACTATAGGTCAAAATGCTCCGGATTCAAGAGATGAAAGCGGTTTTCATCGGCTTTTGCACACCCGGGCGGCTTGACAGCGGGCGGGGCTGTCCCTAGAAACCGCGTAACGGCGCGGACAGGGCGCCTGGCGGGAACAACGCGAAGCAGCGGAGGACGCATGTCGGCAGTGCGGTGGAACGACGGATTGCGGCTCGGGGTGGCCAAAATGGACCGGCAGCACGAGAAGGTCATGGGCCTGCTGGAGGCTCTGGGCGCCGCCAAGGCCCCGGGCGAGGCCTTCGACGAGGCCGTGGGCGAGGCTCTGGACTACATGGACTACCATTTCGCCGCAGAGCAGCGGCTGATGGAGGAGTGGGACTACCCCGACCTGGGCGAGCACGTGGACGCGCACGACGACTTCATGGTGCAGGCTGCGGACGACCTGGCCATGCTCCAGGACGGCGGCGGGGAGGAGCCTGCGGAGGCGGTGCTGCTGCGGCTGGCGGACTGGTGGGCCGGGCATATCGCGGGGGCGGACCGCAAGCTGGCGGCGTTTTTGCGCGAGCACGGCGTGAAGTAGCCCGCGCGGGTGGCCCAGACAAGACGCGGCGCGTCCGGATGTCCGGGCGCGCCGCGTCTTGCTTTTCTCGTGGGGCCCCGGGGGGGCCTTCGCGCCGGGGCTGCCGGGGCTAGAAACGGGCCAGGGCCTTGGCGAAGCCTTCGGCGGAGCGGTTGATGACTTCCTCGCCCACGCAGAAGGCCAGGCGGAAGAAGCCCGGGCAGCCGAAGCCCGAGCCCGGCACGGCCAGGATACGCTCCTCCTGAAGGGCGGCGCAGAAGGCCACGTCGTCCCCGCCCGGAGCCTGGGGGAAGAAGTAGAAGGCGCCCTTGGGCATGGTGAAGGTGTACCCGGCCTCGTCGAGGACGGTGGTCATGGCCTTGCGGCGCTCGGCGTAGACGGCGAGGTTGACCTGCGAGCCCAGGGCGCGCTCGGCGAGCATCTGGCCGATGGCCGGGGCGTTGACGAAGCCCAGGATGCGGTTGGCCAGGACGATGCCCGCCACCAGAGTGGCCTTGTCGGGCATGGCGGGGTTGACCAGGGCGTAGCCCACGCGCTCGCCCGCCAGGGACAGGCACTTGGAGAAGGAGCTGACCACCACGGAGTAGGGGTACAGCGGCAGGACGCTGGGCACCTCGCAACCGTCGAAAGTCAGGAAGCGGTAAGGCTCGTCGGCCGCGAGGTAGATCGGGCGGCCGAATTCGGCGGTCTTGCGGGCCAGGATGGCGGCCAGACCTTGCAGCTCGGCCCGGGTGTAGACCGCGCCGCTGGGGTTGTTCGGCGAGTTGATGAGCACGATGCGCGTGCGCTCGGTGATGGCGGCTTCCATGGCCGGGAGGTCCAGCTCGAAGGTCAGCGGCCTGGCGGGCACGGGGCGCAGGGTGCCGCCGTAGTTCTGCACGTAGAAGCCGTATTCCACGAAGTAAGGCGCGGGGCAGATCACCTCGTCGCCGGGCTCCAGCACGGCGCGCAGGAGCGAGTTGATGGCTCCGGCGGCGCCGCAGGTCAGCACCAGGTCGCCGGGCTCCACGGCCACGCCCTGCTCCTGGGCAAGGTGCCCGGCCAGGGCCTTGCGCGTGCTGGGGTAGCCGAAGTTGGGCATGTAGCCGAAGGCGAAGGGCCGCTCGGCGGTGGCGGCGATGTCGTGCAGGCCCTGGGCCACGGCCTTGGGCGGGGCGAGGTCGGGGTTGCCCAGGCTGAAGTCGCACACGGCGTCCTCGCCGTACTTGGCCTTGAGTTCCAGGCCCGCCTCGAACATCTTGCGGATCCAGGACGAGCTTTTGAGGTAGCCCTGGACCTGGGAGGAAAGCATCTGCATGGTCGGCGTGTCCTCGCTGCGCCGCGCGCGGCGGCTGCCCGGCCTGGGGCCGGGGGCTGGCTTCAGGGGATGTCGATTCCCCGTTTCTTGTATTCCGAAATCTTGTTGCGCAGGGTGCGCACGGAGATGCCCAGCAGGTCGGCGGCCTGGGTGCGGTTGCCCTCGGTCTGCTCCAGGCGGCGCATGATGGCGATGCGCTCGATCTCGGCCAGGGGGATGTCCCGGGCGTCCACGGCGTTGGTCAGGCCCGGATCGTCGGCGTCCGCGGTGCGGATGGCTGTGCCGATGGCGGCGCCGGGGGTGTCGGCCGGGTCGGCGCAGGGCGCGGCGGCCGGGGCGGGTTCCTCCTCGGGCAGGGGCCAGGAGTCCGCGTCGAGCAGGAAGTGGCGCTCGTCGATGGGCCCCGATCCGGCCAGCAGCACGGCGCGCTCCATGAGGTTTTGCAACTCGCGCACGTTGCCGGGCCAGTCGTAGTCCAGCAGCCAGGCCCGGGCCGAGTCGGCGAAGGCCAGCCGGGGCAGGCCGTACTGGTCGGCGAAGCGGTCCACGAAGAACTGGGCCAGGAGCATCGCGTCATCGCCGCGTTCGCGCAGGGCGGGCAGCTTGAGGGGGATGACGTTCAGGCGGAAGAAGAGGTCCTGGCGGAACTCCTTGGCGCGCACGGAGTCTTCGATATCGCGGTTGGTGGTCGCCAGCACGCGCACGTCCACCTTCACGGTCTCGGTGCCGCCCACGCGGTCAAGCTCGCTTTCCTGGAGCACGCGCAGCAGCTTGGCCTGCAGGCCGAGGTCCATCTCGGTGATCTCGTCCAGCAGGATGGTGCCGCCGTCGGCCAGCTCGAACTTGCCGAGCTTGCGGTTGATGGCCCCGGTGAAGGCGCCTTTTTCGTGGCCGAAGAGCTCGCTTTCGAGCAGGTGCTCGGGCAGGGCGGCGCAGTTGATGGCCACGAAGGGCCGCCCGGCGCGGGTGCTGTTCTGATGCAGGTAGCGGGCGAACATTTCCTTGCCGGTGCCCGACTCGCCGGAAATGAGCACCGAGGCCTTGGAGGGCGCGACCTGCCGGGCCAGGGCCAGCACGCGGCGCATGGTCGGGTGCTCGCCGAGGATGCTCACGCCGGAGGGCGCGGGCGCTGCGGGCGCGGCGCCGTGGCCGTTGCCCGCCGCTGTGGCGGCGCCGGGGGCGGGCCGGGCCGGGGCGGCTCCGGCGGGCAGGGCGGCCTGGATTTTTTCCCAGGTCAGGGGTTCCAGCCAGTAATCCTGCGCGCCGAGCTCCAGGTAGCGCTGGGCCTCGGCGGCGCTGCCGCGCTCGGTGAAGACGATCACCGGGGGGAACCCGTCCGCCCCGCGCCCGGCGGCCAGCAGATCCTCGGGGCGCACCCCGGGCAGGTCGCTGGCGGCGAAAACGAGCACGGGCCGCCGTTTGGCGATGAAATCCAGGGCGCCGCGCACGGTGTCCGCCAGCCCGGCTTCCACCCCGGCCTGCCGGAAGGAGGGGAACAGCGGGGTCAGCGGCGTGGGCCTGGAGAGGAACAGAATGGTCTTGGCGGACATGACTTGTCTTCTTAGCCTGTCCCGTCATGATTTTCAATCAAATGCGTTGGCGGGCGCCACCTCGTGGCGGGTTTCCCGGCCGCGGTTGACCTGCGGGGAGGGCGGGCCTATTTTTGCCGCCAGCACCAGGGAGGACAGGATGGACCACGAAACGACGCGGCCCGCGCCGCGCGCGGCGGAAACGGACGGGGCGGCCACGGCCGCCGGGGTCTTTGCGGCGGGTTTCACCGTGGGCATGGGCGGGGCCGTGGTGCCCGCCGTTGCGGGCTGGCTTCAGGAAGCCGCGGCGGCCCATGCCCGGGCCCTGGGTTTTTCCAGCCGCCGGATGCACGAGGCCGGGGTGGCCTGGGTGCTGGCGCGCCTGGCCCTGCGCATGGACGCCTACCCGCCCGCCGACGCGCGGATCACGGTGCGCACCTGGCCCGCCGTCCTGGAAGGCCTGCGCGCCGTGCGCGATTTCCGCATTTTCGACGCCGCCGGGGCGCAGATCGGCGCGGCGACCTCGGTCTGGGTGGCCCTGGACATGGTGCGCCGCCGGGCCGTGGCCCTGCCGGAGTTCGTCACCGCCTGCCACCCGGCCACGGGCGAGCGCGCCCTGGAACTGACGGGCCGGAGCCTGCCCGCGCCGCCCGGGCCGGGCCAGGGCCATCCGCAGTGCGCCATCCTCAGCCGCCGGGCGGACCTGGACGAAAACGGGCACGTGAACAACGTCCACCTGCTGGAATGGGCCCTGGAGCCCGTGCCCGAGGCCCTGCCCGGGCTGACGGGCGCGGCCTGCCTGCGCCCGCGCATGGTGGACATCGCCTTTCGCGCCGAGTGTCGCCATCCCGAGGCCGTGACGGCCACCTGCGCGCCCGGGGCCGCGGCGCCCCTGGGCGGCCCGGCCCTGCTGCACGGGCTGACCACCGCCGGAGGCACGGAGTTGCTGCGCCTGCGCAGCCTGTGGCCCGGGGGCTGAGGCCCGCCCGCGTGCTTCGGCGGCGCTGCGGCCCCGGGCAGGTCGCCCCGCGCCCCTGTGCCGGAACCAGCCGTCCGCATTGCCATTTGCCCTGTGCCGGTCTACAGTCCGCCCACGGTGGAGTGTCCCGTCCCCCCGGCGGGGGCGGCGCCCGCCGGGCAAGGGAGGCCGCATGCGCGCGACGTACTGCATCATCGGGGCCGGGCCCGCCGGAATCGGCGCGGGCTGGGGCCTGTCGCGCCTCGGGGAGGATGATTTTCTGATTTTGGAGCGCGAGGCGCGCATCGGAGGCCGCGCCGCCGCCGAAAAGGACGCCGCGGGATTCCTCTGGGAGCCCGAGCCCCGGCCCCTGTGCGGGCGTTTCAAGACCTTCACCCGGTTGGTGGACGATCTGCTGGGCCCCGATGCCCCCCCGGCGCCGCGCGCGGCCTGGGTTCGCGCGGGCGGGGCCTGGGTGCCCGGGCCTTTCCAGCGCAACCTGCGCTACCTGCCTCCGCGCCAGCGCCTGGAATGCCTGCGCGGCCTGCTGGGCGCGGCTCTGGCGTCGGCTTCGGGCGCCGCCCCCGCCCCCACGGCGCTTTCGGAACGCGTCGTCCTGCCTCCGCTCGCCTCCCCCGATGCGCCGGACGCCCCGGGCGCCCCTGAAAACCTCGCCCAGTGGCTGGAGCGGACCTACGGCCCGGGCATCGCCCGGCTTTCCCTTGCCCCGCAGACGGCCAAGGAATTCGGCACGCCCTGTGCGGAGCTGGACTGGCGCTGGGCCCCCGGGCGCTTCGCTCCGGCGGACCTGGACACCCTGCTGGAAACCCTGGTCCTGGAGCGCGACGACACGCAGTGGGGGCCCGATGCCACCGTGCGCAGCCCGGCCTTCGGCGGCAGCGGGGAACTGCTGCGGCGCATGAGCAAACGCCTGCGCGAGCGTATTCTCATCGGCCAGGAGGTGGTCCGCGTGGACCCGGTGGCCCGCACGGTGCATCTGCGCGGCGGCGAAACCGTGGGCTATGCGCACCTGCTGTCCACCATGCCCCTGGACCATCTGGTGGGCGCCGTGCTGGACGACCCGCCCGAGCCCGTGCGCCGCGCCGGGGCCACCCTGCGCCACGCCGCGGCCCTGGCCGTGGGCGTGGGCCTGCGCGGCCCGCACCCGCGCCCGCGCCCGGGCATGGACGCGGCGCACTGGATGGAGTTTCCCCAGGAGTCCTGTCCGTTCCACCGCGTGACGCTGCTGCACAACCTCGCCCCGGCGCGCGTGCCCGAGCCCGGGGGCCGGGCCCTGCTGGCCGAGGTGGCCTGGAGCGGCCCGCGCCCGGCGCCGGTGGAGGCCATGGTCCGCGACGTGCTGGCGGGGCTGGAGGACGTGTCCCTGCTGGCGCCCGGGGAGCGGGACGGGCTGGCTGCCCTGTGGCACGCCGAACGGCCCCGGGCCGTGCCCCTGCCGGACCTGGGGCGCGACGCGGCCCTGCGGACCATCGTGCCCTACCTCGAAGCCCAGGGCATCGCCCCGCGCGGCCTGCTGGGCGGCTGGCGCCACGAACTGGGCGACCTGGACCAGTGCGTCATGCAGGGCATCGAATGGGCCCGGCGCGTGGTTCACGGCGAGCCGGAAACCATTTATCCCGTCTGACGGCGCCCGGGCGCGTTGCCTCCCGCGCCTCGGCGCGCTATAAGAACGGCCCCGGCGGGCGCGGCGCCGCGCGCGGCGCCCCGGGAAAAACGAGCCGACCCAAGGAGCACCGATGCCCATGAACGAGGTTTTCGCCGCCCGCCGCGAACGCGTGCGCGCGGCCCTGGCCGGGCAGGAACTGGACGCCCTGCTGGTGACCCATGCCGCCAACCGCTACTACCTGTCCGGCTTCGAGCTGGAAGACCCGCAGTGCAACGAATCCGCCGGGGCCATCCTGGTCACCCGGCGCGGCGACGACTGGCTGCTGACCGACTCGCGCTACCTGGACGCCGCCCGCAGGCTGTGGCCCGAGGAGCGCATCTTCATCTACGGCCGCCCGGCCCCCGCGAGCATGGGCGCCTTCCTGCGCGGGGTGCTCCAGGGGCCGCTGGGTTTCGAGTCCGACGGCGTGAGCCACGAATTCGCCTGCAAGCTCGGCGAGCACGTGGGCCTTGCGCCCACCGTGGGCATCGTGGCCCATCTGCGCTACATCAAGGACCGGGCCGAGCAGGAGGCCATGCGCCGCGCCTGCGCGCTGAACCACAAGGTCTTCGGGCAGATTCAGGACTTCCTGCGCCCCGGCATCACCGAGAAGGCCCTGGCCTGGGAGGTCGAGAAGCTCTACCGCACCCAGGGCGCAAGCGGCCTGTCCTTCGACACCATCGCGGCCTTCGGGCCCAACGGGGCGCTGCCCCACGCCATCCCCGGCGACGACGTGCTGGCCGACAACAGCCCCGTGCTGCTGGACAAGGGCTGCCGCCTGGACGACTACTGCTCGGACCAGACGCGGACCTTCTGGGTCGGCGACGCGCCGGCCGAGCACTTCGCCCGCGCCCTGGAGCGGACCAAGGAGGCTCAGGCGGCGGGCATCGCGGCCATCGCCCCGGGCCTGCCCATCGCCGGGGCCTACGCGGCGGCCCGGGCCGTGTTCGAGGGCTACGGCGTGGCCGAGCATTTCACCCACGCCCTGGGCCACGGCATCGGCCTGGAAACCCACGAGGCGCCCAGCCTGGGCCCCAAGGCCACGGGCGTGTTCGAGCCGGGCATGATCATCACCGTGGAGCCGGGCCTGTACTACCCCCAATGGGGCGGCATCCGCTGGGAGTACATGGTCCTGGTCACCGAGGACGGGCACGAGGTTCTGTGAGCCCCGCCCCGTGGACAAGGCGCCGGGTCGGCAAGGCCCGTTCGGCGCAGTATGCGCGCGAGGCCGTGCGCCCCGCGCGCTCGCGGCGGGTCTACGTCCGGCTGCGCCCGCAGGACATGGCCCTGTTCAAGTTCATCCTTGAAGGCCACGACAATTTGGCCTATCTGAGTGTCGTGGACAGATACAGCGCGGTGTGCCGTCTGGTGCACTCCCCGGGGCAGGAGCGGGAGGTCCGGGAGTGGCTGGAAGCCATGCGCACGCAGGTGGACTTTGCCGTCATCGAACCCTGAGCCCCCGCGGAGACAGCCAATGCCAGCCTTGAAACGCCTCGCCGCCCTGGCCGCGGCCCTGCTTCTGGCCCTTGCCTGCATGGGCATGGGCGGCACGGGCGACACCGGGATCATCAACAGAATCCCCGAGCCCGACCGGCACTTCACCGTCACCGTGGTGGACGTGACCGACACCAGCTTCCAGGCCGAGGACTTCTCGGTGGACGGGTTGACCATGGTTCCCGTGCAGATGGGCAAGGCCAGCCTGAGCATCGACTTCGCCCGCATTTCGCGGGTGGTCTTCCTGCACCAGGGCGACGAGCTGCTGGCCCGGGTGAGCTTCACCGACGGCCAGGAGAAGACCGTCACGGCCTCGCCGCGCACGGTGTTCTTCGGGCGCACGCCCTGGGGCCTGATGCGCCTGCTGGCCAAGGACATCAAGGAACTCCGCTTCTAGGCAAGGCCGCAGCCCGCGTAAAAAAGGGAGCCCGAAGGCTCCCTTTTTTCGTGCCCCGCATTCCGGGCATTTGCACCGTGGGTGCGCTCTGTTCCCGGGCGTCGCATCCGCAGGCGGATGGCGGGCGTCCGGCCCCGGCCGCGAGGCGCGGTGTGCCCGGCTTCGGGCCGTCAGCGTTCCAGCTCGGCGATAAGCTCGCGCAGCACGGTCACCTGTTGCCCGGCCTCGGCCACGGCGCGCAGGGCGCCGTCCATGGCCTGGGCCGTTTCCGTGGAGATGCGGTTGACCTCGCCGATGCTGTGGTTGATCTCTTCCGTGGCCGAGGACTGCTCCTCGGCGGCGGTGGCGATGGAGCGCACCTGGTCCGAGGACTGGCGGGCCAGTTCCACGATGCGCTCCAGAAGCTGCCCGGCGGCCTGCACGCCCTCGCGCGAGGAGTCGAGCACGGCGCGGGTGCCGTCCATGCCCGTCAGGGTGCCGCGCACGGCCTGCTGGATGGCGCTGATGGACTGCCCGACCTCCTTGGTGGCGGTCATGGTCTTCTCGGCCAGCTTGCGCACCTCGTCGGCGACCACGGCGAAGCCGCGCCCGGCGTCGCCCGCCCGGGCGGCCTCGATGGCGGCGTTGAGCGCCAAGAGGTTCGTCTGGTCGGCAATGTCCTCGATGGTCTGGGCGATGGCTCCGATGCCGTCGGCCTTGGCGCTCAGGTCGTCCACGGCGTGGTAGACGCCCTGGAAGCCCTCGTTGATGGCCGTGAAGTCGTCGCGGACCTTGCCGAACTGGCGGGCGCCGTCGCCCGCCGCGCTGCGCGAGCTTTCGGCCAGGGTGGCGGTGCTTTCGGCGCTCCTGGCGATTTCCAGCACCGAGGCGCTCATCTCTTCCATGGCCGTGGCGGTTTCGTCCATACGCGACGCCTGGGTCCGGGCGCCCTGGCTGGAGAGGTCGATATGGTTCCTGAGATCCTCGCTGGCCGAGGCCAGAACCTGGGCCACATCGCGCAACTGTGCGGCGGCATGGCGCATTCCTTCGGTTCGGGCGTTTTCGGCCTTGCGTGTGGCCTCCTCGGCCACGGCCTTGGCGGTCTCGGCGGCCTCGGCGCTCCGGTGTGCGGCTTCGGCCTGCTGCCCGGCTTCGCGCATCTTGTCCTTGAGGCTTGCGACCATGGACTCCATTGCCGTGCGCAATACACCGAATTCACTGGAATGTTTTCCGGCGATGGCGGCATCCAGATTCCCTTCTGCCACTTGCCGGGAGTAGTCCGCCAGGGTGCGCACCGGGCGTATGACCGCCGAGTTCAAGGCCAGAGCGATGACGGCAATGAGCACCAGCAGCGCGGCCACGGCGCCGATGGCCGTGCGGGTACTGGCCCGGGCCAGGGCCTCGGCTCCGGCGAACAGTTCGTGCTTGTGGACGGCGATGCCCAGGCCCATGCCGGTGGGCGTCACGCTGTAGAAGACCAGGTAGGGCACGCCTTGCACGACGGTTTCGAACTCAACGGGCCGATCGGGCTGCGCCTGGGCGGCTTTGCGGGCCAGATCGGCCCCGAAAGGCAGCTCCGCGACGGGTTTGAGCACCATGTCGTTGTCGGCGGGATAGGCGGTGACCAGTCCGCTTTGAGTCTCCACGGCAAAGGCCAGGGAAGAGGGCGTGATGGAAATCGCCCCCACGATTTCGCGCAGGGTTTCCATGCTCAGGTCGAGGGTCGAAATGCCGATGATCCGGCCGGTTTCGTCGTACATGACCCCGGCCACGGTGACCATGAGGGCCTTGGTTCCGGCGCTGTCGAAAAACGGGGAGGACCAGTAGACCTCCCGGTCGCGCGCGCGGGTGCGGTTCCAATCCTTGGGTACGGCCTGGGTGTACCAGTCCTGGCCGGGATAGTCGTATTCGGGGGTGTTGTATTCCATGGTGAAGATTACGGAGCCGTTGTCCCAGTAAGCATAGGCGCCGTAGTACTCGCGGTCGGCGAAGAAGGTGTGGGGCTCGTACCATACACCGCAGCCGATGGCCTCTGGATACCTGCGGATGCTTGTGGTCAGGAAGTCGCGGACCCGGGGTTCCATGTCGGCATCCGCGGCCTGGTGGATGGCGTACAGGCTTTCCCCGGCGGTGGCGATGTCGCGGGTCTTTTCCTGCATCACGGCCATGTAGGTGTTGATGGCTTCGGCTTCGGTGGCCACGCGGTTGCGGATGGCGTTATGCGTTTCCCCGACATAGGCGTCTCCGGCTTCGCGTATGTTGCCCAGCATCAGGGCGTAGCCGAGCAGGGACACCAGGGCGGTCAGGCCGATGAGTGCCAGGACTTTGATGCGGACGGACATGGAACCCTCCCTCAACGAGATGCCGACGCCGGGAGGGCGGGTGCCCACCAAATCGTCAGGCCGTTATGTGCCGCAGGGCGAATCGTGGCGGCCGTGGGGCACTGTGCCGGAGAAATGCGCGGTTCGCGGGTGGGAGGGCGGACGGTCGGTTCATGCTACAACCCGAAGAAGCGCTCGGCGTTGGCCGCGGCCTCCAGCCACAGGGCGGCCGGCTCCTGCCCGCGCAGGGCGGCCACGGCCAGGGCCGTGAAGCCCAGCAGGGCGGGTTCGTTGGTTTTGCCCCGATAGGGGTCCGGGCTGAGGAACGGACTGTCCGTTTCCAGCACCAGCCGGTCTCGGGGCACGGCCGCCGCCGCCTCGCGCAGGGCCTCGTTTTTCGGGTATGTCACCGGGCCGGGCAGCGAAAGCATCCAGCCGTGAGCCACCACCTCGTCCATGCGCGCCACAGTTTCCGTAAAACAATGCCACAACAAGGGACGTTTGTGGAAGCCCATGTCCGATAAAATGTCCATCGTGTCGCCCCAGGCCTCGCGGGAGTGAATGACGACGGGCACGTCCAGTTCGCGGGCCAGGGCCAGTTGGTCGGCGAAGGCCGCGCGCTGGGTTTCCCTCGGGGAGAGGTCGTAGTGATAGTCCAGCCCGATTTCGCCCAGGGCGCGCAGGCGCGGGTCGGCGCGGAAGGCGGCGGCGGTGGCCTCCAGGCCGTCGGGGGTCAGGTCCTTGGCGTCGTGGGGGTGGGTGCCGAGCAGGAAGAAGACCCCGGGGTGGCCCGCAAAGGCCGCGTGCCCGGCGTGGTAGGCCTGCGGCCCCAGGAAGACCTGGCCGATGCGCGACACGCCGCAGCGCGCGGCGCGTTCGATCACGGCGTCCAGGTCGTCGCGCAGGGGGGGCATGTCCAGGTGGGCGTGGGTTTCCACGCCGCCGGAAGGCAGGCCCAGGGTCTCGGGCAGCGGGCGTTTTTTCTTTCCCATGGTGGTGCGGTGTCCTGTGGCCGGTGGCAGGCCCGGCGGGGCGGTGGAGTGGCGGTTCGTGCACTGTTGCGGGAGTGACTATAGGCCTTTTTGCGCCGATGCCAACCCCTGGCGGGCGGCGGCGGTCGGACGGCGGGGGGCCCGGGGCGCATCCGGCCAGGGCGGCGTGGCGCGCAGGGCGCGGCGGAGTGTGGGGCGTCCGGGCGGGTTCAGGCGCGCAGGGGTCGGGCGGCCAGGGCGTCCCAGGCGGCCAGGACCTCGCGGCGTTGGGCCTCGGGGCCGTAGGCGGCGGCTGTGGCCCGGGCGGCGTCCACTGCGGCGGCCAGGGCCGGGTCGGCCCCGGCCACCCAGCGCGCGGCGGTTTCCAGGGCCTGGGCCGCGCCGAGCACGTCGCCGTCGGCGCAGAACAGGCCGTTGCCTCCCCAGGGCACGGGGCGCTGGGGCAGCCAGGGCCGCAGGGCCCCGGGCAGGTCGGCGGCCTGGCGCATGGAGTCCTGTCCGCCCAGACCGGTGAAGCCCACCACCAGACAGCCCGAGGCCATGGCCTCCAGGGGCGGCAGGGGGCAGCCCTCGGGGAAGCCCGTGGCCAGGAAGATATGCGCCCGGCGCAGCAGCGCAGCCACGCCGTCCGGCGGCTGCCCGGCGATTTCCAGCCAGCGCAGGGGCGGCGCGCCGGGATCGCGCGCGGCGCGGGCCTCGACCACGGCGCGGATCTGCGCGGCCAGGGCCTTGTTCTTGCGCGGCATGAAGGCCACGCTCACGGGGCTGGCCGGGCGCGGCGCGGCGGGCGGGTGGAAGAGCGCGGGGTCCACGGCGGCGCGTACCACGGGCGCGCTTTCGCCCAGGGCGTATTCCACGAAACGCGCCACCGGGTCGGACACGGCCAGGAACTCCACGGGCAACTGGTCCCAGCGCACGTCGGGCGGCAGGGCCGAGAAGAGGTAGGCCCAGTTCTGCACGTAGAGCACCGTGCGCGCGCCGGATTGCAGGCCCGGGGCCAGGGCGTTGACCCAGCCCTCGGGCACCAGCCAGATGTCCCCCGGGGCCAGGGCCAGGGTGGCCCAGGGCACGACGGGCACGGCCCGGGAGCAGTCCGGCCGCCAGAAGCGGGCCTCGCGGGGCGCCAGGGCCACGGGCCGCCCGGCGGCGTGCAGGTGCGCGGCGATCTGGTGCAGCACGGCCAACCCGCCCGTGGGCGTGGCCAGCGGCGGCAGGAAGATGTGGGTGGTGCCCGTCGGTCGGTTCATGCCCCGGTGTTAGCCCAGGCCGGGCCATGTGGCAAGGCCGGGGGACATCCCGTCGGGTCTCGCCCGCTCTTGTCCCGCCCTGCGGTCAGGAGTGGTGGCAGGCGTTGCAGCACCGGTAGCAGCCGTCCACCTGCCGGAAATGTTTGCGGGCCTCGGCCACTGCGCCGTGGCAGGACGGATGCCAGCCCAGGGCGACGCGGTTGGCGGGCGCGGGCAGGTATGCGCAGGTTTCTTCGTGCACCTCGTGGTCGCCGTTTTCCTGGGCATTTTTGTTCACGTAATACTGCGGCATGGTTTCCTTCGGACGTTGCGGGGGGGCGTCAGTCCCGGTGCCCGGGCACTCCGGGCGTCGTCAGGGCATGGTCCGGCTCCGGGCCGGGATGGCATTCCAGGCAGCACCAGTAGCAGCCCACCGCCCGGGCGTATCGTTCCCGGGCCCTGGCCAGGGCGCCGTGGCAGGTGGGATGCCGCCCCAGGGGCAGGCAGTCCGCCGGAGCGGGCATGTACATGCAGCCTTGCTGATGCACCTCGTGGTCGCCGCCCGGCTGCGGGGCCTTGGCGACATGGTAGTACGGCATCCGTGCACTTCCTTTTTTATAGCTTTGCAGGTTACGCCAATGCTATACATTTTCCCCGCCGTGTCAATCACCCGGGCCGGAGCGGGCCCGGGCACTTCGCACGCCCTTGGCCAAAGCCGCGCGCCCCGGCCCTCCAAAGGGAGGACCGGGGCGCGCTGGCGCGGCGGGCGGCGCGGGGCTATTCGCCCAGGTAGGCCTTCTTGATGGCTTCGTTGGAGAGCAGGGCCCGGGCGTCGTCCTCCATGGTCACCTTGCCGGTTTCCATGACGTAGGCCCGGGTGGCCAGTTGCAGGGCCAGGTTGGCGTTCTGCTCCACCAGCAGGATGGTCACGCCCTCCTGCCTGTTGATGCGCTCGATGATGGAGAAGATGTGGCGCACGATGAGCGGGGCCAGCCCCAGGGAGGGTTCGTCCAGCAGGAGCATCCGCGGGCGGCTCATGAGCGCGCGGCCGATGGCCAGCATCTGCTGCTCGCCGCCGGACAGCGTGCCCCCGCGCTGGCGGCGGCGCTCCTTGAGCACCGGGAAGAGCGAGAACACGCGTTCGATGTCGTGCTGCACGCCGTCTTTGTCGCGGCGGAAGAAGGCGCCCATTTCCAGGTTTTCGCGCACGGTGAGCCGGGGGAAGATGCGCCGGCCCTCGGGCACCTGGCACAGGCCCCGGGGCGGCAAAAGGTCGGGGGAGACGCCGCTGATCTGCTCGCCCTTGTAGAACACCGTGCCGGACTGCGGCGGCGTGATGCCGCAGATGGTCATCAGCGTGGTGGACTTGCCCGCGCCGTTGGCGCCGATGATGGTCACGATCTCGCCGGGCATGACGCGCAGGGACACGCCCTTGAGGGCCTGGATGCGCCCGTAGCTGGTGACCACGTCGCGCAGTTCGAGGATGGGCGCCGGGGCGGCGGCCGGAGGGGGAGCGGTGGTGCCGGTGGGTGCGGTCATGGCCTAGTCCATCTCCTCGGAGCGGGCCCCGAAGCGTTTGGCGGGCCACAGGCCCTTGGGGCGGAAAAGCATCATCACCGTCATGGCGCCGCCGAAGGCCAGCATGCGGTACAGCTCGAACTCGCGGAAGACCTCGGGCAGGGCCACCAGGGCCAGGGCCCCGAGCATCACGCCCGGAATGGAGCCCATGCCGCCCAGCACGACCATGGCCAGGACCATGGCCGACTCGATGAAGGTGAAGCTCTCGGGGCTGACGAAGCGCATGCGCGCCGAGAAGAACGCCCCGGCCAGTCCGCCGAATACCGCGCCCGTGGCGTAGGCCAGAAGCTTCAGGCGGAAGGTGTTCACGCCCATGAGCTCGGCGGCGGTTTCGTCCTCGCGGATGGCCTCCCAGGCGCGGCCGATGCGCGAGAAGTTCAGTCGGTGCACGGCGATGGTCGTCACGATGGTCAGCCCCAGGATGACGAAATACAGGGCCGTGAGCTTTTTCATCTGCAGCAGCTCGAAGCCGAAGGAGCCCTCGAAATCCGGCCACCAGACGGTGGGCGGCTGGATGCCCAGGATGCCGTTGGGCCCGTTGGTCAGGGCCATCCAGTTGTTGAGGATCAGGCGTACGATTTCGCCGAAGCCCAGGGTGACGATGGCCAGATAGTCGCCGCGCATGCGCAGGGTGGGGTAGCCGATGATGCACCCGGCCACGGCGGCCAGGGCGGCGGCCACGGGCAGGGCCAGCCAGAAGGGCAGGGCGTAGTGGATGCTGCACAGGGCGTAGGTGTAGGCTCCCACGCCGTAGAAGGCGATGTAGCCCAGGTCGAGCAGGCCGCACAGGCCGATGACCACGTTGAGCCCCAGGCCCAGGCAGATGTAGATGAGCACGTTGATGGCCACGTCCTGCACGTAGCGCCCGGAGGCGAAGGGCAGGGCGGCGGCGATGCACAGCGCCAGGGACCACCAGACCGCGGGAGGCACTTTGTCCATGCCCGCCTTGGCGCCGGAAACCGCCTGGGCCAGGGGGGTGGTCACGGCGGTGAAGGCGCCGCGCGCGTGCATCTGGTGCAGCGCCAGCAGCGCGGCCGAGGCCGCCGCCACGTAAGCCCAGACGGTGAGGCTGTCCGCGAAGGCCACGGTGCCGTCGGCGCCGATGCCCATGAGCGGCCACAGCAGCAGGTAGAACCAGGCCATGCCCGCGGCCCAGTAGAGCCAGATCTTTCTAGACGCGAGTATCATCGACATTTTCACCCATGATGCCTGTGGGCATGAAGTACAGCACCGCGATGAGGATGATGAACGCCCACACGTCCTTGTATTCGCTGGAAAGATACCCGGCGGCGAAGATTTCGACCATGCCGATGATCAGCCCGCCGACCATGGCCCCGGTGATGTTGCCGATGCCGCCGAGCACGGCGGCGGCGAAGGCCTTGATGCCGGGGACGAAGCCCATGTCGTAGCGCACGCTGCCGTAGTACAGGCCGATCATGATGCCCGCCGCCGCCGCCAGGGCCGCGCCGATGGCGAAGGTCACCGAAATGATGCGGCTGGAATTGATGCCCACCAGGGAGGACATGACCTTGTCCTGGGCCGTGGCGCGCATGGCCGTGCCGATGCGCGTGCGGAAGACCAGGGCATTGAGCCCGAGCAGCAGGACGATGGTCACGGCCACGATGAGGATCTGCATGTAGGAGAAGGTGATCAACCCGAACTCCAGCCCGCCGTGGGTGAACTCCGTGGGGTAGGCCTTGTCGTACACGCCCTGGGTCAGCATGAGGCCGTTTTGCAGGAAGATGGACATGCCCAGGGCCGAGAGCAGCACCGACAGGCGCGAGGCGTAGCGCAGGGGCTTGTAGGCCACCTTTTCCACGGCCATGGCCAGCATGGCGCAGTAGCCCATGGTCAGCAGCAGGGCGCCGAACAGGCAGAACCAGGGGTGGGTTTCCATGTAGCCGTGGGCGGCCAGGAAACTCAGCAGGATCACGCCCATGTAGCCGCCTGCGGCGAAGAACTCGCCGTGGGCGAAGTTGATGAGCTGGATGATGCCGTAGACCATGGTGTAGCCCAAGGCGATGAGCGCGTAGAGCCCGCCCAGGGTCAGCCCGTTGATGACTTGCTGGATGAAGAATTCCATAGGCCTGGTTCCTGTCCTCCGTGTCCTGAAGCCGTGGCGCGGCGGGCGCCGTGGCGTGCCCGGGCGGGGGGGCCCCGGCGTGTTCCGCCCGCCGGGGCCGCAAGCCGGGCCGCGGCCCGGGGGTGCATGGCGGGAGCCGCCGGGGGCGGCTCCCGCCGAAGCGGCGCTGTGCGCTAGTAGAGCGCGTTGGTCTCGGGGTTCCAGTAGTTGATGAACGCGCCCTTTTCGACCTTGCGGATGATGTAGTTGGAGCCGGAGTCGCCATTGGGCAGGAACTTGATGCGCTTGGTGGCGCCGTCGTAGTCCATGGCCATCAGCGCGGCCTTCATCTTGTCGGGGTCGGTCCCGGCGGTTTCCTTGATGGCCTTGAGGGCCGCGTAGGCGGCGTCGAAGGCGTAGCCGGAGTAGGCGCCGGGGGCGGCGAAGCCCATCTTGGCGTACTGCTCGCGGAAGAGCTTGTACAGGGGGCGCTCTTCGTCGATGAAGCCGAAGGTCAGGTACATGCCCTCGGCGGCGTCCTTGGCGATCTCCATGAGCTGCGGATGGTACACGGCGTCCTGGGCGATGATGGGCGCGGTGATGCCCATGCGCCGGGCCTGGATGGCCATGAGCGCGCCGGAGGACGAGTTCTGCAGGCTCATGTAGAACACGGCGGGATCGGCCTGCTTGACCTTGGTCAGCACGGCGGAGAAGTCCTTGTCGCCCTGGTTCACGTGGTCGTGGCCGAGAACCTTGATGTTCGCGGTGCCGGAGCGGGTTTCGACGTTGTCGGCCAGGCCCTGGGAGTAGGTGGTCTTGTCGTCGATGATGTAGACGGTGCCCGCCTTGAGATGCTCGACCATGAACTTCACGGCCACCACGGACTGGTCGTCGTCACGCCCGCAGAGGCGGTACATGTGCGCCAGCCCGCGCTCGGTGACCTTTTCGCTGGTCGAGGCCGGGGTCAGCATGGGGATGGACTCCTCGTCCAGGGCCTCGGAGGCCGGGATGGTGGCCGAGGAGCAGTAGGCGCCGACCACGAAGGCGACTTTTTCGTTGATGAGCTTGTTGGCGGCGGCCACGGCCTGGCGCGGGTCGCAGGCCGAATCCTGCGGGAAGAGTTCGATGGCGTCGTAGCCGGGGATGCCGCCCTCCTGCTCGACCACGGCGATGGCCGCGCGCACGCCGTTGGCGATGTCGTTGCCGTCGGCGGCGTAGGGGCCCGTGAGCGGGCTCAGGCTGCCGACCTTGAGGGTCTTGGCCAGGCCCGGGGCGGCCGTGGCGACGGTCAGCGCCAGGGCCAGGGCCAGGGACAGGGAAAGAAGCCGTTTCATGCCGAATCCTCCTCTTGTTTGCCGTCCGCGCTATTGCCCCAGATAGGCCTCGATGACCTTCGGGTCGCGCTGGACTTCTCCGGGGTTGCCCTCGCTTATCTTCACACCGTGGTCCAGAACCACGATGCGGTCGCAGATGCCCATGACCACTTTCATGTCGTGCTCGACCATGAGCACGCTCATGCCGTGGTCGCGGATTTTCCTGATGTAGATGGTCAGGTCGGCGCTTTCGGCGGGATTCATGCCCGCTGCGGGTTCGTCGAGCAGCAGCACGGCGGGGTCCGAGGCCAGGGCCCGGGCGATCTCCAGGCGGCGCTGGTGGCCGTAGGGCAGGTTGGCGGCCACTTCCCCGGCGATGTCGCCCAGGCCCATGAAATCCAGGGCCTCCTGGGCGCGCTGGCGGATGCGGCGCTCCTCGGCGCGCTGGGAGCGCGTGCGCAGGATGGCGCCGAGCACGCCCTTGCGGGTGCGGCAGTGCTGGGCGACCATGACGTTTTCCAGGGCGGTCATGGCCGTGAACAGGCGGATGTTCTGGAAGGTGCGGGCGATTCCGGCGGCCAGGATGCGGTGGGGCCGCAGGCCGAGCAGGGGCGTGTCGCCATAGGCCACACTGCCTTCGGAGGCCTTGTAGACGCCGGTGATGACGTTGAAGATGGTCGTCTTGCCTGCGCCGTTGGGCCCGATGAGCCCGACGATCTGCCCGGAGGGCACACCGAAGCTCACGTCGGAGACGGCCTTGAGACCGCCGAACTGGACGGTCACGTCGCTGAGGATGAGGTCGGATTGGCTCTGCATACGCCAAATTTCCATAGTTGAAACAAGCTGCAAACGCAAGGGGATTGCCAGGATTTTGGTGCCGGGGAAGATTCTGTCCAATAATGTTGAAATAAATAAAATCAATGAGATATAACCGCGCGCTCTGTCCTGCCGCGATGGGCGGATTGGGCCTGAAAACAGCATTTTTTGACGTTTATGTTAAACAGGAACGTCTCTTGGGGCTGGATGGGCATGGACGCGGGCGGGCGGGGTGCCCGCCTGCGGGGGGAGGCGCCGGAGCGGGTGCCGCCGAAACGGCGCGAGGGGCGCGGCTGCGCAGCGGGCCGGGGCCGCGGCGCCACCGTGCCGGAGCGGGCGCCAGGGACGGCGGCCGCGGACCGGGCGGATGCGGCGACCGGGTCGGCGAAGGCGCGTCCCCCCTGGCGCGGGCCGAAAAAAAGCCCCCGGCCGAGGCCGGGGGCTTGTGTCGCGCAATGGCGCCGGGGCTAGAAGCCGAAGCTGTCGCCGCCGGCGTCGTCGGTGCCGAAGCCGAAGTCCGAGGAGACGGAGCCGGGGCTGTCCACGGCGGCGTCGGCGCCCGCAGGGGCGGCGGCGTCACCGGCGGCAGCGGCGCCGCCGGCGGCGGCGGTGACTACGCCGTGCTTGATGACTTCCTCGATCTTGGCCAGCAGGCCGTCGACCTTGCCGATGTAGTCGTTGACCTTGGTCTCGGAGAGCTGGAGCTTCTTCTCGCCCTCGCCGAGCTGGGCCTCGTAGGTGGTGACCTTGGCCTTGGCGGTCTTCAGTTCGGCCTGGGCGTCGGCCAGCTTCTTCTCCAGTTCGGAGATCTTGGTGGCCTGGGCCTTGTTCTTGGCCTGGGTGTCCTTGAGCTGGGCCACGATGCTCGCCACCTGGGCGGTCACTTCGGCGGGCAGCACGGGTACGGAGACATGCTGGCCGAACTGGTCGGCCTTGCCCGCGATGTGCAGCAGCTCGGGGTTCTGCTCGTAGATCCAGGCCTTGGCCACGGCCTCGGCGAACGGCAGGGAGGTGCCGTCGATCTCAAGCTGGGTCATGTAGCCGAGCATCTCCTTGATGCCGGCCATGTTGGCGTCCTTGTCCTCGCCGGTCAGGTACGCGGCGAAGGTGCCCATGGGGAACACTTTGCGGTCAACGCTCTCAGCCATTGTCATTTCCTCCAGGTAGTAAGGAAAGTTGATTCCTTTCGGTTGCCTTGGCCCTAGCGCAGCGGCACGCGGCCGATGTAGCGGGCGTAGATCAGGGCCACGGTCCTGTACACCAGGTGCCCGAGCTTGGACCAGGGCAGGTAGGCGAACAGCATCCAGACCGCAACGAGGTGGACGTAGTAGGTCAGGTAGGCCGGAGCGGCCAGACCCGCCAGGCGGAGCACCAGGGCGCCCGCGCCGGTGGCGAACACGGCCCAGACCACGCCCAGCAGGTACCAGTCGTAGTAGCTGGACTTGGTCTTGGTCTGGTCCAGGTTCCGGCGGCGGCCGGTCAGCTTGACCAGGCCGTAGATGCCCAGACACATGCCCACCAGGGCCGCGAACTTGTGCGGCGCGTAGAGGGGCAGCGGGGTGTGGCCCATGGGCTCAAGGAAGTGGATGACCTTGCCGCCCCAGTGGCCGAAGGCGATGAGCCCGGTGACCACCGCCAGGATGACGAAGGAGTAGAACAGGGCGAGGTGGCCCTTGAAGCGCTCCTCGTCGGCGGGTTTTTGCTCCTCGCCGCCGCACTCCTTGAAGTTGGTGTGCTGGCCGACTTCGTTCAGGAGCACGTCCTTGATGCAGTCCACGATGCAGGGCTTCTTGTGCGCGCCCACGTAGTAGGTGCCGCCCGAGGCCCCGAAGGACTTGATGAGCCTGCTGGCGCCCAGCACGAACGAGGCGACCATGAAGAAGAAGGTCAGGCTCATGATCGGGTCGATGGTGTAGTCGCCGGGGAAGATCTTGCCGAAGACGATTTCGCCCTCGGGGATGGTCAGCCCCGTGGTCAGGTACCACACGATCAGCCACAGGGCCGCCGGGATGGCCACCAGGATGGGCAGGTATTTGGAGGAGCTCATCCAGGTGCCGATGATGGTCGGCGACACGAGGCTGCGGTAGGCCATGTTGCGCAGGGCCGCCAGCAGGTCGCCGGGCTTGGCGCCGCGCGGGCACAGGTCCGAGCAGGTGCCGCAGTTGTGGCACAGCCAGATGTCGATATCGTTGACCAGCTTGTCCTTCAGGCCCCATTGCGCCCAGACCATCTCCTTGCGGGGATAGGGCGCGTCGGCCGGAGACAGCGGGCAGGCGACGCTGCAGGTGGCGCACTGGTAGCACTTCTTGAGCGAGTCGCCACCCACGGCCTGCAGGTCTTTGATGAACTGGAGATCGGGTTCGATCCGTACTGCCTTGGACATGGTATCTCCTCCTAATAGCCCTTGAACGGGTTGGGACCCTTCTCAAGGATCATCGCCATGAATTCCTCGATCATCCCGGGCACCTTGTCGTACTCGTCGATGGCGACCTGGTACTGCTCGACGCGGTCGGGTTCCACGCCCAGGCGGTTCAGGGTCTCGGCGATGTTCTCCTTGCGGCGGTTGCAGATCTCGGAGCCCTTGACGAAGTGGCACTGGTAGTCGTCGCCGTACTTGCATCCGAGCATCATCACGCCGTCAACGCCCTTGGACATGGCGTCGGCCACCCAGATGGCGTTGACCGAGCCCAGGCAGCGCACCGGGAGGATGCGCGCGTACGGGCTCCAGCTCTTGCCGCGCATGGCGGCCATGTCCAGGGCCGGGTAGGCGTCGTTCTCGCACGCCAGGATGAGGATACGCGGGCCGTCGGTCTCCATGTTGTCGGGCACCTTGATGGCCTTGATGGCCGAGCCGATCTGGTCCACGCTGTAGTTGTCGAAGGAGATGACGCGCTCGGGGCAGGCGCCCATGCACGTGCCGCAGCGGCGGCAGCGCGTGGGGTTCGGCTTGGGCGTGCCCTTCTCGTCGTCGTCCAGGGCGCCGAAGGGGCATTCCTCGGTGCAGCGCTTGCACTGGGTGCAGCGCACGAAGTTGAACTTCGGGTAGGTCAGGTCGCCCGAGCGTGGGTGCACCGCCACGCCCCGGTTGGCCGACTCGATGCACTGGATGGCCTTGAGGGCCGCGCCCGCCGCGTCTTCCTCGGCGTTGTCCATGAGCATGGGCTGGCGCACGGCGCCCGCCGCGTACACGCCGGTGCGGCGCGTCTCGTAGGGGAAGCAGATGTAGTTGGAGTCGCAGAACCCGTCGAAGAGGTCCAGGTCCGGGAAGGCCGGGCCCTGGCGGTAGACGAAGTTCATGATCGGGTCCTTGGCCGTGGTGGGCACCATGCCCGTGGGCAGGACCACCAGATCCGCCGCCAGCTCGAAGTCCTGGCCGAGCAGGGTGTTCTTCACGGTCAGCAGCACGCCGCCGTCGCCCTGCTCCACGCGGGCCACGTAGCCCTTGGTGAGCATGACGCCCGGGTCGTCCTGGGCGGCCTTGTAGAAGCGCTCGTGGATACCCTGGACCATCATGTCTTCATAGATGATGTAGGCCTGGGCTTCGGCGTCCAGTTCGCGGACGTAGCCGGCCTGCTTCAGGGCGACCACGGAGTTTACGGCGCTGGCGTAGGGCAGGTGCCGCGCGCTCTCCAGATCCTTGAACTTGGGCTCCTCGGCGGCCTCGCCCTCGGCGCTCTCGGCGGCTGCGGCCTCCTCGGCGGGCGCCGAGGTGCAGGCGGGCTGGTAGAGGTCCCTGGGCATGGCCTTGGCCGTGTTGAGCACGAACGCCACGCGCTTGGCCTTGACCTTGCCGTCCTTCATCATGGCCTCGAACTCGGCGGTGGTGACCACGCCGGGAACGCTGCCGTAGCCCAGGGGCGCCAGGGCCTTGCCGTCCTGCGGCACCCAGCCCGTGGCCAGGATCACCGCGCCAATGGCCTTTTCCGCGCCGTTGGTGAACTTGGCGGTGTAGGCGCCGGGCGCGCCCTCCAGGGCCTGCATCTGCGCGCCGGTGATGATCTCGATGCGCGGCTCGGCCTGGACGCGGGCGATGAGGTCCTCGATGCCGGTGGGGTGGGCCTGGGTGTAAGGCGGGGTCAGGGGCACGGTCTTGTACATGGTCCGGGCCTTGCCGCCGAGCTGCTCCGACTTTTCCAGGAGCACCACGTCCGCCCCGGCCCCGGCGGCGTGCAGCGCCGCGTGCAGGCCGGTCCAGCCGCCGCCGACAACGAGCACCGTGCGCACGGTCTCGATCTTTTCGGGCTCGGGCACCAGGGTCTTCTGGAGCTTGATCATGCCCATGTTGATGTAGTCGATGGCCATGAGGGTCTTGAGTTCCTCGTCCTCGCCCTCGGGGAAGCACATGCCGCACTGCTCGCGCAGGTTCACGCGCTCCACGGGGATGGCCGGGCCGAAGTCGAAGAACTGCCAGTCCACGCGCGGCGACGAGCCGCAGATGAGCACGCCGTCGATGGTTCCGGCCTCGATGGCCTCCTCGATCATTGCGCGGCCTTCCTCGCCGGCGAGGATGGGGCTGGTCTCGATGACGGGACAGTTGCCGCCCCAGCGGTTCCTGACGTTTTCGGCCAGATCCTCGACGCTCAGGTACGGGCCGATAGCGGATTCGTCGAAATAGACACCAATTTTCTCGGCCATCGTCTCTACCTCCTCACCGTTTCAATCGCCTTCATCGCGGCGCCGGTGCCAGACTGGGCGGATTTCATCACGTCCAGGGGCTTCTTCGCGCACCCGGCGGCAAAGATGCCCTTGTCCTCGCCGCCGACGATGAAGCCGTCCTCGTCAACGGGCACGTCGATGGGCAGGCGCTCACCGGCCAGGGTGGGCTGCATGCCCGTGGCGAGAACGACGAGATCAAAGGTTTCGTGGGACTTGGTCCCGGCGACGGCGTCCTCGACGGTGAGCACCACCTGGCCGCCTTCGCCCTGGGCCGCCGCGGCGACCTTGCCCTTGACGGTGCGGATGTTCTCGTCGGCCAGCACGCGGGCGCGGAACTTCTGGTAGCGGTCCGGGGTGCGCAGGTCGATGTAGAAGATGGTCACCTGGGCGTCGGGGTACTGCTCGCGCACGTAGGTGGCCTGCTTGAGGGAGGCCATGCAGCAGATGTAGGAGCAGAAGTTCAGGTGGTTCTCGTCGCGCGATCCGGCGCACTGCACGAAGGCGATGCGCTTGGGCGCGGCACCGTCGGAGGGGCGCAGAATCCGGCCCCCGGTGGGGCCGCAGGGCGCGGCCAGCCGCTCCATCTGCATGTTGGTGATGCAGTTGTCGATGGCTCCGGCGCCGAGGTTGGACAGCCTGGTCACGTCGTAGGGCTTCCAGCCCGTGGCCACGACGATGGAACCCACGGCGACCTCGATTTCCTTCTCGGTCTCTTCGAGATCGATGAATTCGTTGTCTTCCAGGGTTTCCAGGTCGGCGGCGCGCAGTTCGTCCTTTTCGAGCACGTAGCGCGCGGGGAAGGCGAAGGGCATGTCCAGGTGCAGCGGGCCGCGCTTGGCCAGGCCCAGCTCGAAGGCGTTGTCGGCGCGGGCGGAAAGTTCACCTGCCAGCTCGGAGAGGTCGGCGCTGCCCGGGGCCGTGTGGCGCGGGCGGATGCGAATCCTGGCCGTGTAGTCGCCTTTCTGGCCGGAAACGGACGTCACCTCGGCCAGGGTGAAGACCTTCACGTTCTTGTTCTTCTTGATGCGCTGGAACTGGATTTCCAGACCGCAGGACGGGGGGCACAGCTTGGGGAAGTATTTGTTGAGCTGCGCGACCCGACCACCCAGGAAAGGCGTTTTCTCTACGAGGTAGACCTCGTGTCCGAGTTCCGCGGCTTCGAGGGCGGCCGTGATACCGCTGAAACCGCCACCGACAACGAGCACGCTGGTGTTTGGCATGTGTTCCTCCCTAAATCAGGTTCCGGCCAGGCTGTTAAAAATGGCCTAAGCCTGAACAATATCGCATTGTACGGCTCAGGCTTAGACCATTTTCTGCCTCGTGTGCGCAAAGGGAAGGTGGCCGCGGACCGCGGGGTCCGCGGCCACCTTGTTGTTGCCTTAGGCCACTAGGCGGGGATGATCTGGTAGTAGGGCTTCTTGAAGATCGCAGTCTCACCCTTGGTGGGATCGTACTTGGAGTTCACGAAGCACTTCCACTTGCTGTCGTCCAGGCCCAGGAAGTCGCCGCGGTAGTAGAAGCCGGGGTAGCGGGACTCCTCGCGGAACCGGATGTGCTGCATGTGCAGGCGCACGGTCCACAGGCGGTGGTAGTTCTCCCAGCAGCGCAGCAGCTCGTGCAGGTCGCGGGCGGCCAGCTTCTTGGAGTCCTCCTCCAGCATGTCGAGGAGCCAGAAGCCCATGTCGAGCAGCGCGGCGGAGGTGGTGTAGTAGGTACCCACGCCACCGCCGTACTCGTCGGTGCACTTCACGAGGCGCATCATGAAGTTCTTGGGCGTGATGTACTCGGGGTTGACGACCGGGTCGGTGGAAGCGCCCTTGCCGGCCTGGAAGTTGTAGTACGGACGGTAGATCTCCTTGGCGAGATCGGCGGCGCTTTCCTTGATGGCGGGCTTGTAGTCCTTGTGGTCAAGGTACCAGCGCACCATCTGCTTGCCGACGATACGACCCTCGGCGTGCGAGCCGGAGGAGAACTTGTGGCCGGAGGCGCCCACGCCGTCGGCGCAGGTGAACAGGCCGTTGACGGTGGTCATGCGGTTGTAGACCTTGCCGTTGTCCGCGCGGACCTTGTAGTCCTCGGGAACCCAGGCTTCGTCGGGACCGGAGACCCAGATGCCGCAGCAGCCGGAGTGCGAGCCGAGCAGGTAAGGCTCGGTGGGCATGATTTCGGAGCCGCGAACCTCGGGGGCGCAGTTGGTGGCCGCCCACAGGTTGGCCTGACCGACGCACATGTCGAGGAAGTCTTCCCAGGCCTCGGCCTCGAGGTGCTTCTGCTGGGCGGGGGTCATGGTGGCGAAGGAGGTCTGCAGGGCGGTCTTGGTGTCCATGAAGATGGGACCGCGGCCTTCGCGCATTTCGCGCAGCATCATGTGGTTGCGCAGGCAGGTGGGGATGATGTGACCCTTGGCGTAGCCGCGCTCCTCGTAGGGCTTGAGCATGGCACGGTTGGTCTCGCAGTAGTCCTCACCCTTGTAGTTGGTCGCCTTGGCCTTGAAGAGCAGGAACCAGGCGCCGACCGGGCCGTAACCGTCCTTGAAGCGGGCGGGCACGAAGCGGTTTTCCATCATGGTCATTTCGGCGCCGGCCTGGGCGCACATGGTGTAGGTCGAACCGGCGTTCCACACGGGGTACCAGGCGCGGCCCATGCCCTCACCGGTGGAGCGGGGGCGGTACACGTTCACGGCGCCGCCGCAGGCGACCACGGCGCAGTTGCAGCGGAAGATGTGGACCTTGTTCTCGCGGGCGTTCATGGCCACGGCGCCGGCGATGCGGTTGGGCTGGTTGGCGTCGAGCAGCAGCTTGACCACGAAGATGCGCTCCATGTAGCGCTCTTCGCCCAGGGCGTTCTTGGCGGCCTCGGCCACGATGCACTTGTAGGACTCACCGTTGATCATGATCTGCCAACGGCCGGAACGCACGGGCTTGGCGCCCTTGCGGACGGCCTTGCCGGCGGCCTTGGCGGCGGCGCCGTCAAGGTTGTGGTCGTTCTCGTCCTTGCACCAGACGGGCAGGCCCCACTCCTCGAAGTGGTGCACGGAGTCGTCCACGTGGCGGCCCAGGTCGAAGATCAGGTCTTCGCGGACCAGGCCCATCAGGTCGGTGCGGACCATGCGCACGTAGTCGTCGGCATCGTTGTCGCCGAGGTAGGTGTTGATGGCCGACAGGCCCTGGGCGACGGCGCCGCCGCGCTCGAGGGCGGCCTTGTCGACGAGCAGGATCTTGGCTTCGGGGGCGTACTTGTTGGCCCAGGCAACGGCTTCCCAAGCGGCGCCGCAGTTGCCCATGCCGCCGCCGACCAGCAGGATGTCAACGTCATGCTCGACGATGGTCGGCTCGGCCAGCGGCAGACCCTTGGGGGATTCTTTAACAGGAATCTTAGGCATGTGAGTGCTCCTTTCTGATTCGCTTGTTGTTTTCTTGTTCACCCATGCAGCGGAGGGCGGGGCCTACTCGCAGGGAATATCCTGCCAGCACTGGCTCTTGTCGCCGTCGGTCACGTCGAACTTCTTGCACAGGGCCTCCTTGGGGGCCTTGAGGGAAGTCTCGGTGAAGAGCAGCTCGCTCTCGATGTCGCCGGGCTCGGGCTTGCCGTCAAAGGGCTTGATGGAGCCTTCCGGGGTGGTGCGGATGGGGAACTTGAAGCGCTTCACGGAACCGTCGCGGAACTTGATGGTCCACATGATGTCTTCGGAGGAGCGCATGGGAATCGAGGTACCGCCCATGGGCGCGAAGTCGGCGTAGGGGCGGGCAGTGATGGCGCCCTGGGGGCAGATCTTCACGCAGGAGTAGCACTCCCAGCACGCATCCGGCTCCTGGTTGTACGCCCGCATCTCCTCAGGATCCAGGATCATGAGGTCGTTGGGGCAGATGTACATGCAAGCGGTTTTCTCGCCACCCTTGCATCCATCGCACTTCGAGGGATCAACAAAAGTCGGCATACTAGTCCTCCAACAATATTAGGGTTGATACAAACAACCAACTCCGAATATCCCGCATCACGGTGATGGAGATATGCAAAGCAGGGAAAACTTCCCCGCCTTCTTGCCGTGCGGCTGCGCGGCACCGCCCCGGCGCGGGCACCCGTTGGGCAGCGGGCGCCGGGATGGGTTCGGACGATCAAGGAACTTGCGCCATGCGCGTTGCCTGCCGGAGTTGCCCGTGGCCGGGTCGCACCGGCCGCCTTGGCGCCGCCCCTGCCGGGGCCGGGCCCGCTCCGCCCCGCGTTGCTTTGCGTGGAGCTTGTGAGGGATGGAACAAGCGCCTTTTGTCTAGCAAGCGGGTTTTGCGCTGTCAAGGTGAAAGTGAATTTTATCCCAAGCTGCGGACTCCTGCCGATAACACCCTGATTTTTTTCACGCATGATGCGTTCCGCACATCGAATGTGAAAATATGGTCCGCTAGCAGACGTGTGTATACCCGCAAAGGCCATACAGCGCAAGGCCTGAGAAGGAAATTCACTCCTTGTTTGCATACAGTTCGCTGAAATAATTAAACTCTTTTCCCATATTCCGGCGCGGGGTTTTCCCTAGGCCCCCCGGGCGTTTCGGGCCTTGGGCCAATTTTCACGGACGCCGGACCCGGCGGCCGAAAGGGAAGAGGGAAGCGGGGAAATGGGCCCCGCCTGCATCCGCGGGAGGGGATGCTCTGGCGTCCAAGTATATAATCAATTGATTTATTATGAAAAAATAGGGGCCTTGACATTTGCGCATTTTTTTCACAAACACCGACAGACGAATACCGGAGATGGTAGGACGAATCGGGCACCCTGAATTTCCGGACGTACGTCCGAAGCTGGATGGGAAAATTCGGATGCCTCGCAAAAGGCTGTGGATCAACTTCCTGTTTCACACTCATTGCTGAAAGGAGACCACAAATGTCCAAACTGGTTCCCCCTCATGGTGGCAAGGGCCTGGTCGAGTGCCTGCTCAAGGGCGACGCCCTCAAGGCCGAACTGAAGAAGGCCGAGGGCCTGAAGGCTCTGGAGATTTCCAACCGCGTCAAGGGCGACCTGATCATGCTCGGCATCGGCGGCTTCTCTCCGCTGTCCGGCTTCATGCCCAAGGCCGACTGGAAGAGCGTGTGCGAGAACTTCACCCTGGCCGACGGAACCTTCTGGCCCGTGCCCGTGTGCCTGGACACCAACGACGAGTCCGTGAAGGTCGGTGACGAGATCGCCCTGAAGAACGGCGGCGAGATTTTCGCGACCATGAAGGTCACCGAGAAGTACGAGCTGACCGACGCCGACAAGAAGTGGGAGTGCGAGAAGGTCTACCGCGGCAGCGGCGCCGAGTCCGAGGGCGACAAATTCTGGGAGATCGCTCCCAAGGATCACCCCGGCGTGCAGATGGTTCTGGCCCAGGGCAAGTTCAACCTGGCCGGCCCGGTGAAGGTCCTCTCCGAGGGCGACTACGCCGACCGTTACCCCGGCGTCTACAAGACCCCGGCCCAGATTCGCGCCGAGATGGAAGCCAAGGGCTGGGCCAACGTCGCCGCCCTGCAGCTTCGCAACCCCATGCACCGCTCCCACGAGTTCCTGGCCAAGATCGCCTGCGAAGTGTGCGACGGCGTGGTCATCCACTCGCTGATCGGCAACCTGAAGCCCGGCGACATCCCGGGTCAGGTCCGCATCAAGTGCATCCAGACCCTGATCGACAAGTACTTCGTGAAGGAGCACGTCATCAACGCGGGCTATCCTCTGGACATGCGCTACGCCGGTCCCCGCGAGGCCCTGCTGCACGCCACCTTCCGCCAGAACTACGGCATCAACAACATGCTCATCGGCCGCGACCACGCGGGCGTGGGTGACTTCTACGGCCTGTTCGAGGCCCAGGAGATCTTCGATCGCATCCCCTACCCGGCCGAGCCCGGCAAGGCGCTGATCACCAAGCCCATGAAGATCGACTGGACCTTCTACTGCTACAAGTGCGACGGCATGGCCTCCCTGCGCACCTGCCCGCACGGCAAGGAAGACCGCGTCATCCTGTCCGGCACCAAGCTGCGCAAGGCCCTGTCCGAGGGCGCCGAGGTTCCGGACCACTTCGGTCGTGAGGAAGTCCTGGCCATCCTGCGCGAGTACTACGAGGGTCTGACCGAGAAGGTCGAGATCAAGATGCAGGGTGCCGCTTCCGGCGCCGTGATGAAGTAGCCTCCGGCTCCGCGTCACGTCTGCGATCCACGGGAGGCGTCCTCGGATGCCTCCCGTTTTTTTATCCGCGCCTTCCCCCGGCGGCACCCGCCGCCGCCGGGAGGTGAAATCGGCGCTTGCAGGGGATGCATCAAATGGTATAGGAACGTCTCCCCGATCCCCTTTTTCTCCGAGAACTCCATGACCGAACAGCACAACGGCGGCAAGGCGCCCAAGGCGGGGCGCCCGCGCAAGCCCGCTCAGGGCTCCGGCGGCCCCTCCGGCAAGCCCGCCCGTACGGCGGACCACGGGCGCAAGCCCGGCAAATACGCGGACAAACCCGGCAAGCCCGGGGACAAGCCCGGCAAACCCGGCAAGTTCACGGGCAAGCCCGGCGGCAAGCCCGCAGGACGCCCCCGGCGTGATGACGAGGGCGCCTCGCGCGGCGGTGAGGGCGCGCCCCGCCGCACCTCCGGCAGCGGCGCCCCGCGCGGCGGCAACCCCTCGGGTGCGCCGAAATTTTCCCGGCCGCAGGACCGGCCCCAGGGGCGCCCCGAGAAGCGCGATTCGCGCCCGGGCCCACGCTCGCGCGAAGACGAGGCCCTGCGCCGTCCGGACGCCGGGGCTCCCGAGGCGCCCGCCGCCTCGGCTCCCCGCGTCGAGGGCTCCGACGCCGCCGCGCGTGCGGCTTCGCGCGCCGAGGATACCCCGCGCCGCGCGACGGCCTCCGCCCGAGGCGACGAGCCGCGCGACGGACGCCGCAATGACCGGCGCAATGACCGCCGCGACGACCGGCGCGACGACCGCCGCGACGGCCACTCCGGCGACGCCCGGGGCGGCGCGGGCGGTTTCCGCAAGCCCGGCGGGCGGCCCCAGTCCCTGACCGAGGAACTGGTGGACCTGGAATTCGACCTGGCCAACCTGCTGGCCAAGCGCACGGCCCTGCTGGGCCGCTCGGCCAAGGCCCGCCTGGACAAGGGCCTGTCCCTGGCCGACCCCAACCAGGAGCGCGCCCTGCGCCGCGCCTGGGACGTGGTGGCCGGGCGCGAGGGCCTGGAGGTCGCGCCCCTGCGCGGCATCTTCACCCTGGCCAACGGCCTGGCCTACGCCCACGCCACCAAGCCCGAGATCGGCCGCAAGCCCTTCTATCTCTCGCCGCGCGCCAAGGACGTGGACCTGACCATGGCCGGACCGCGCTCCCTGGTGCGCACGCGGCTGTGGGCCGCCATGGCCGCCGCCGCCGGGGCGGACTGCACCCTGGCCCCCGTGGTGCTCAACGACCCGCTGGTCGAGTTGGTCAAGGCCCTGAATCAGGCCGGGGCCGGATTGTCCTGGGCCGAGGGCACCGTGCGCAATCAGGGCGGCGCCCTGGCCTTTGCCGGGCGCACGGTCTTTGCCGGGGCGGACCCGCTGAACATGTATCTGCTGCTGGCCCTGGCCCTGCCGCAGGTGGGGCGCATGACCTTCACCGGCGGCGCGGCCCTCAAGGTCCACGACCTGGGGCCCATGGCCGGGGTGCTCGCGGGGCTGGGCGCGCGGCTCACCGCCATCGAGCCCTACGCCCCGGGGCTGCCCGCGCGCCTGGAAAGCGGCGGCATGACCCACAACACCTTCCGCGTGCCCGACGCGCTGCCCGCCGAGGCGGCGGTGGCCCTGGCCCTGGCCGGGCCGGTCTACCCCGAGGGCATCCGCTTCACCTGGGGCCCGGGCTGGCCGGGCGCGCCCATGCTGGCCCATGCGGCGGCGGTGCTGCGCGCCTGCGGCGTGCCCTGCGAACTGACCGCGGGCGGGTTCTCCGTGGACCATGCGACCCTGGCCGTGCCCGCCGCCCCCGCCGGGGCGGCCCTGCCGCTGGACCCGCTGCTGGCCGCCAGCCTGCTGGCCGTGCCGCGCGTGGCGGGCGGGCGGGTGGCCCTGGAGGGCGCCTGGGCCGACGACGATCCCCTGGGCCCGGCGGCCCGCGCCCTGCTGGCCGCCAGCGGCCTGGAGCCCGAGTTCGGCCCCACGGTGGCCGCCGTCCGGCCCGGAGCCTGGCCCGAGGCCGTGGAGCTGGACGCCACGGCTCCGGACCTGGTGCCCCTGGCCGTGGCTCTGGGGCTGGCCGCCCCGGGCGACGCGCGTATCCTCGTCGCCGAGGACGCCGACACCGCCACGGCGGAGATCGTCGCCGAGCGCGCCGGGCGTTTCGCCCGCGTGAAGCCCGGGCGCATCGTCATCGTGCCGGGGCAGGGCGGCGAGTGGGCCGACGCCGAGCGGCGCATGTCCAGCCCGTCTCCGGCCTGGACCCTGGCCCTGGTCCTGGTGTCGCTGCATACGCCCAACATCGGGCTGGCCAACCCCGGCGGGCTGGCCGAGGTCTGGCCGGGGTTCCTCGGCCTGCTGGCGGACAATTTCATTCCCAGGGAGAAGGAGCCCGAACCCGATGACGCAAAGAAGAAAGGACGACGAGTCCGTCTCGATTGAGGACGAGGTCGCGCGCCTGGACGCCGAGCGCGCGGCCTTCGAGACCCGACGCGCCGAGGTGGCGGCCGAAGTCCGCCGCCTGCGCGACGCCGAGGATCCCGCCTCCGGCGTCTACTACGCCCAGGAGATTTTCCAGCTCTCCCAGGAGAAGCTGCGTCTGGATACGGAAATCGAGTTCCGCCGCCGCCGGGCGGCGCGCCTGCTCATGCCCGACCCCCTGCACGGACCCCTGCAATAAGCCACGCCCGGCGGGACGCCTGCCCCCCCGCCGTCAGGAGCTGCCCATGTCCATGAACCTGACCCGCAAGATCATCGCCGCCCACCGGCTCGACGGGGACATGACCCCCGGCGGCGAGGTGGCCCTGCGCATCGACCAGACCCTGACCCAGGACGCCACGGGCACCATGGCCCACCTCCAGTTCGAGGCCATCGGCGTGCCCCGGGTGCGCACCGAGCTGTCCGTGAGCTACGTGGACCACAACACGCTCCAGATGGGCTTCCGCAACCCCGACGACCACCGCTACCTGCGCACCGTGGCCGCGCGCTACGGCATCGTCTTCTCCCCGGCGGGCACGGGCATCTGCCACCAGTTGCACCTGGAGAACTTCGCCCGCCCCGGGCGGACGCTCATCGGCTCGGACAGCCACACCCCCACCGCGGGCGGCGTGGGCAGCCTGGCCATGGGCGCGGGGGGGCTGTCCGTGGCTTTGGCCATGGCCGGGGAACCCTATGTCATCACCATGCCCCGGGTGGTGGAAATCCACCTCACCGGGCGCCTGGGCGGCTGGGCCACGGCCAAGGACATCATTCTGCATTTGCTGGGCGAACTGAGCGTCAAGGGCGGCGTGGGCCGGGTCATGGAATACACCGGCCCGGGCGTGGCCACCCTGACCGTGCCCGAACGGGCGACCATCACCAACATGGGCGCCGAGTTGGGTGCGACCACGTCCATCTTCCCCAGCGACGACCAGACCCGGGCCTTCCTGCGGGCCATGGGCCGCGAGGAGGACTTCGAGGCCCTGGCGGCCGACCCCGACGCCGCATACGACGAGCGCGTGGAGATCGACCTGTCCGCCCTGGAGCCCCTGGTGGCCGCGCCGCATATGCCCGACTGCCGCATGACCGTGCGCGAGCTGGCCGGGCTCAAAGTGGATCAGGCCGCCATCGGCTCGTGCACCAACTCCTCCTACGCCGACCTGAAGACCGTGGCCCTGATGCTCGCGGGCCGACGCACCGCCCCGGGCACGGACCTGCTCATCTCCCCGGGCTCCAAGCAGGTGCTGACCATGCTGGCCGCCGAAAATCTCGTGGAGCCCCTGCTGGCCTCGGGCGCGCGGCTGCTGGAATGCACCTGCGGGCCGTGCATCGGCATGGGCGGCTCGCCCGTGTCGGCGGGCGTGTCCGTGCGCACGTTCAACCGCAACTTCGAGGGCCGCAGCGGCACCCAGGACGCCCAGGTCTACCTCGCCAGCCCGCAGACCGCCGCCATGTGCGCCCTGCGCGGCGAGTTCAGCGACCCGGCCACCTGGGGCCAGCCCCCGGCGCAGCCCGAATTCCCGGCGCGGGTGCCCTCCATCCGCCACCTGTTCGTCATGCCCCCGGCCGACGGCGCGGGCGTGGAAGTGCTGCGCGGGCCGAACATCGTGGCCCTGGAAACCTTCGACGCCCTGCCCGGGGCCATCGACGCCCCGGTGACCCTCAAGGTCGGCGACAACATCACCACCGACCACATCCTGCCCGCCGGGGCGCAGATCACGGCCCTGCGCTCCAACATTCCGGCTATCAGCGAGCACATCTTCTCGCGGGTGGACGCCGGGTTCGTCGCCCGTCAGCGCGCCGCCGGGTGCGGGGTCATCGTCGGCGGCGAGAACTACGGCCAGGGCTCCAGCCGCGAGCACGCGGCCCTGGGCCCGCGCCACCTGGGCGTGCGCGCGGTGCTGGTCAAGTCCCTGGCGCGCATCCACCGCGCCAACCTCGTCAACTTCGGCATCCTGCCGCTGCTGTTCGCCGACCCGGCGGACTACGAGCGCGTGGCCCAGGGCGCGGCGGTGTCCATCCCCGCCGCGCGGCTGGCCCCCGGCGGCGTGCTCGAGGTGGAAGTGGCGGGCGTGGGGCCGGTGGCCGTCCGAAACGATTTGACGGAAAACGAACTGGCCATTATTCAGGCAGGCGGCCTGCTCAATCACGTGCGCGCCCGCGCGGGCGCCTGAGCCGACCACCACAACCGAACCCTCTGGAGACGCCATGCTCGACGGAATGCGACAGCACGCCGGATCGTGGATCATCAAGATCCTGTTTCTCATCATCATCCTGGTGTTCATCCTGGCCTACGGCTCCGGCTCGCTGCAGCAGGGCGGCAGCGGCATCCTGGCCTACGTGGACGACGAGCCCATCCTCGTGCGCGACTTCGAGCGCCAGTACGAGACCGACGTGCGCCAGCTTCAGGAGCAGATTCCCAACCTCACCGCCGAGGACATGGCCAAGTTCGACATCAAGCAGGCCGTGCTGGCCAAGATGATCAACACCATGCTCCTGGAGCGTCAGGCCAAGGCCCTGGGCCTGGGCGTGACCGATGCGGAGCTGGCGGCCTTCGTGCGCTCCAACCCGGCCTTCTGGAACGACGCGCGGACCTTCGACGAGCAGTACTACGAGCGCGCCGTGCGCGGCCAGGGCATGACCCCGGCGGCCTTCGAGGAGGCCACCCGCCGCGCCCTGGTGCAGCGCAAGATCATGGAGCACGTGGGCCGCGCGGCCCAGGTCCAGGAGACCGAGGCCCGCGACCTGTTCCGCTTCAGCCAGGAGCGGCTGGTGGTGGACTACCTGCTGCTGCCCTGGGAGGACTTCAAGGACGGCGTGACCCTCGGCGAGGAGCAGATCGCCGCCTATTACAAGGACAACATGGAGCGCTTCAAGCGCCCGGCCACCTCGGGCTTCAACCTGCTGGTGCTCTCCCCGGCGACCCTGGCCGCGCGCCAGGACGTGGACGACGCCGCCGTGCGCGCGTACTACGACGCCCACCCGGCGGAATTCCAGATGCCCGAATCCGTCCACGCCCGGCACATCCTGCGCGAGCTGCCCAAGGACGCCTCCCCGGCGGACGTGGACAAGGCCCGCGTGGAGATGCTCAAGCTCAAGGCCCGGCTGGCCAAGGGCGAGAACTTCGCGGCCCTGGCCGAGAAGCATTCCGACTGCCCCAGCAGCGCGCGCGGCGGCGACCTGGGCTGGTTCTCCCGCGAGGCCATGGTCGCGCCCTTCGCCCAGGCCGCGTTCTCCCAGGAGCCCGGCGTGGTGGGCGACCCGGTGCGCACCGAGTTCGGCTGGCACCTGATCAAGGTCGAGGAGCGCCGCGAGGCGGGCGCCAGGAGCTTCGAGGAGGCCGCCCCGGCCATCCGCCGCCAGCTCGCCGAGGAAAAGGCCGCCGACACCCTGCACGACACCCTGGACATGGCCCTCGGTCGGCTCGTGGCCGGGGACACCCTGGCCCAGGTGGCCGAGTCCCTGGGCCTGCCGCTGCAGCCCGTGCCCGCCGTGACCAAGGCCGTGTTCGCCCAGCGCCTGGGGGTCGACGAGGCCTCCGCCGACATGCTTTATGCCCTGGCCCCCGGCCACGCCGCCGACGTGCCCGTGGAGATCGAGGACGGCTCCCTGCTGGCCGAGAAGACCGTGGACAACCCCGAGTCCGTGGCCGCCCTGGACGAGGTGCGCGGCGCCATCGAGGAGGCCCTGCGCCGCGAGGCGGGCATGAAGCTGGCCCGCGAGAAGGCCGTCCAGGTGCTGGCCGAGGTGGCCGACGGGGCCCTGCCCGCGCGCTACCAGTCCAAGGTCAAGACCAGCGAGCCCTTCCAGCGCTCGGGCGTGGTCGGCGAGCTGGGCATGAACCCGACCCTGGCCGAGGCGGCCTTTGCCGCCGAGCCCGGGCAGTGGCTGCCCGAGCCCCACGCCGTGGCCAACGGCTACGCCCTGGTGCGCGTGCGCGAGCGTCAGGTGCCCGACGACGCGCAGTGGGCAGCCGCCAGGGACACCATGCTGGCCCAGATTCGCCAGTCGCGCCAGCAGGAGATGTTCCAGGCCTTCGTCATGGAACTGCGCGACAAGGCCGAGGTCAAGATTGTGGATCAGCGCGTGCTGCAATAGCCCAGCGCCTGTTTTGGCAACGGAAAAGGCCCGTCCGGAGAAGTCCGGGCGGGCCTTTTCGCTGGCTGCGGCGGCCCGGGCGGGAGCGCCGGGCACCTGGGGCATGGCCGGAGGGCTGCGCACCGGAGTGGCGGGCGTGGACTCCGGGGCGCCCGGCGGGCTCGGAACCCGGCAGGCGCGTCAGGCTTCGGGGTTGCGCCGCGCGCGCCACAGCCGCAGGCCCACCGAGGCCAGCTTCATGGGCGCGTACATGTAGACCACGAGCAGGATCAGGGCGTAGACGTAGCCGCCGTTCCAGGGGTTGTCCTTGTACCAGGAGTAGCCGGGGTGGTTCCAGATGACGAAGAAAAAGAAGATCAGACCCATGAGATGCAGCAGGGCGCCCAGGCGCGGGCCGCGATGGTAGCCCCAGCCCACGGCGGCCAGCAGGGCCAGATACAGGCCCGCGGACAGCGGCGAGACCAGGTCCAGGGAGATTTCCAGGGCCCGTTGCACGAGGAGCAGGAGGTTGGTCAGGATTTCCATGGCGCCTCCCGGGGTTGAACCAGCCTTACCCCATGGGTGCGGCCCGTGCAAGCCGCCCGGCGCGGCCTCAGCCCGGGGCCACGCGCTCCCGGCGGCGCAGCAGGCTCAGGTTGGGCAGCACGATGCCCGCCACGATGAGCGCCGCCCCCGCAAGCTGGCGCGCGAAGACCGGCTCGCCCAGGACCAGGGCGGCGGCGGCCACGGTGGTCACCGGCTCCATGGTCGAGAAGATCGAGGCATACGCGCTGCCCACGGCCTCGATGGCCATGTAGAGCAGGGTCACGGCCAGCGCCGTGGGCACCAGGCCCAGGGCCAGGGCCACCCAGGCCTGGACCGGGGTGATGCTGCCCAGGTCGGGCAGGCCGCGCAGCAGGGCGAAGGCCAGCCCGGCGAAGGCGATGACGTACAGCGAGAAGGTCAGCGGCCGCTCGCCGCGCATGAGCCGCTGCACAAGCAGCATGTAGGCCGAGAAGACGGTCATGGACACGCAGGCCCACAGCACGCCGATGGGCGCCACCGAGCGCAGCACGGCGTCCAGGAAGACCAGGGCGCACCCGGCGGTGACCAGCAGCAGCGAAATGCCGACCTGCCGCCCGATGCGCTGGCGGTGCAGGATCGCGCCGAGGACCGTGACCACGGCGGGGTAGAAATAGAGGATCAGCGAGGTGGTGGCCGCGGGAATGGTTTCCAGGGAGAGCATGAGGCAGGTGCTTTGCACCGGGGAGATGACTCCGCCGAGCAGCGCCGTCTTGAGCAGGCCGCGCGGGGAGATGCGCAGGGCAGCGCGGTTGGTCGCCGCGAACCAGCCCATGAGCACCAGCGTTCCGATGACGAAGCGGTATTGCATCATGCGCGTGGCATCCAGGCCGTGGGCGAAGCCGAGCTTGCCCAGGATGGGCAGCAGGCCGAAACAGCAGGCGGACAGGACGGCGCAGGCCAGGCCTTTGCGCATGAGGCAACCTCGAAATGCAGCGTTGGTAGGCGGTTATAGCACCAATGCGGGAGGGGGCAAGGGGGAATTGCGCGGGGGGGCCCGCCGGGCGGCTAGGCCATGCGCAGGGCGATTTCGTGGTGGTTGACCAGGCAGCGGCTGACGTAGCCCACGGTGTCCGCGAAGGCCGGGATGCGCCCGTAGCGCTTGTAGACCCCGGCGTCCTCGCTGGTGTTGCCCAGCCCGGCGTGGTAGCCGGCGGCGGCGGCCAGGATGTTGCCGCCGCGCGCGCGCAGGAAGCGCGCCAGCATGAGCACCATGGCGTCCACGGGCTTGGCGTAGAGCACGCGTTCGTCGAAGCCCTTGAGAAAGGCCACGTCCTTGTCGCTGAAGATGTTGCGCCCGGCGAAGTTGGCCTCCAGGTAGGCCGTGAAGCGCTGACGCGCGTCCTTGACCTGGGCGTCCAGCTCGTCCACGGCCCGGGCGGCTTCCAGGTAGGGCCCGGCCTGGGGGCAGGGTGTGCCGTCCGCCAGGGCCTGCATGGCCGTGCGCAGCAGCTCGGCCTCGTCGCCCAGGCGCCTGCGGGCGCGCATGGCCTCGCGCCAGTCGCGGCGCACGGCGATGTAGCGGGCCTCGGCCCCGGCGTCGGCGGGGTTTTTGTAGGGCGCGGCGGCGTGCGCCGGGGCCGAGCCCGCCACGGTCATGCCGTATTCGCGGGCCGTGGGGCCGATGAACTGGCAGATGCCCACGGCCAGCGCCCAGGACACGGCGAATTCGTTGAAGAACGATTCGGCCATGATCTGCCCGGCGACCCAGGCCGGGTCCAGCGGGTAGACATCGCGGCGGGCGTGGCACGAGCGCACGATCCACAGGCAGATGTTGGCCACGCGCTTGTGCAGGTCGATGCTCTCCAGGGGCTTGCGCCACACGGGCAGGTTGCGGCCCTGGTAGTGCTCGCGCACGAAGTCCATCACCGCCAGGGTCAGGCGTTCCTGGTGCGCGCGCCCGGCGGCGCCGTCCAGGTCCAGGGTGGCGCTGCTGGGCAGGATGACGTTGATGGATGTGACGGGCGACCCGGCGCGGGCCGGAGCGGGTACGGCCAGGGCCGGGGCCGCCAGGGGCAGCAGGGCGGCGCCCACGGCGGCGCGCAGGGCCAGACGGCGTTGCTTGTCCATGGCCCAGCCATAGCACGCCCCGGGCCGTTTGCGAAGGGGGCAACCTGGGGCTTTGCCCCGGGGCCCGGCAATGCTAACATGGGGAAAACCTGCGGGCGCCAGGGCGGCGCCCGTGGCGCGGAGGATGCATGGCCCAGACGTTGCGGGTTCCCGAAGACGCCTATTTCGCGGTATCGCCGCTGATGCTTTTTCCGCAGACCCAGGGGAGCTTCGAGGTCTACCTGCGCCAGGACGGCGAGTTCGTGCTCTACACGCGCACGGGCGAACTGTTCACCGCCGGGCACAAGCGGACCATGCACGAGCTGGGCGTGCGCGAGGTCTTCGTGCTGCGCGCGCAGAGCGCGCGCTTCCGGCGCTACGTGGAGGAGAACCTGGGCGCCATCCTGGCCGACGAGGCCATGCCCGTGCGCGAGCGGGCAGGCATCTTCTACGACGTGTCGGTGTCCATCGTGCGCCAGGCCTTCACCCGCCGCCTGCCCGAGGCCATGGGCGAGGCCGAGTTCGCGCGCATCCGCCGGATGGTGCGCGGCTGCGTGGCCTTCCTTTCGCGCAGCGACGGGCTGCGCGCCGTGGGCGGGCTCGTCAGCCACGACTACAAGCTCTACCGTCACAGCATCAACGTGCTGGTCTTCGCCATGGCCATTTTGCAGACCTACGAGGTGGACGAGGGCTTCCTGGTCGATTGCGGGCTGGCGGCCATCCTGCACGACATCGGCAAGACCACCGTGCCGCGCGAGATACTGGAGCGTTCGGTGAAGCTCTCGGCGCGCGACAAGGACATCCTGCGCACCCACCCCGTGCGCGGGGCGGCCCTGTGCGCGGGGATGCCCCTGTCCGGCGACGTGATCAACGTGATCCTGTTCCACCATGAAAAGCTGGACGGCACGGGCTACCCCTCGGGCATCGCGGCTGACACCCTGCCGCTGATGGTCCGGGTGGTGTCCGTGGCCGACAAGTACGAGAATCTCATTTCCGGGCCGCGCTGGCAGGCGGGGCTGTCGCCCTTCCAGGCCCTGCGGGCGCTCTCCGAGCGCTACAAGGGGCGCTACGATCCGGAGGTGCTGCGCCGTCTGGTGCTGGTGCTTTCCGGCGCGGGGCTCGCCGGGGATGGTCCGGATGCCCCTGGCGGCGCGGACGGCGCGGACGGCGCCCCGGAGGCGGGCGGCACCGTGGCCGCAGGCCGGGGCTGACCCCACGCGGGGCGGCGGGCGGTTCGGCAAGGCTCCGCGCCTGGAGCACGACGGCGCCGACTCCGTGCGCCGACCGGGTGCCCCGGTCCTCCCGGACGCCCTGCGGTGTTCCCTCCGGAAGGGCTGGCGGAGATGGCCGCCCGGCCCGGCGTCTGCCCGGGGGACACCCTCTCGCCGCACATTACGCCCCGGAAGGAGATACGGCTGCGGGGAGTGCGCATCCGGCCCTTGGGCGGGATGTGGAAAACCAACGGCAGGGGAGGCGCGGGCCGGGCGGCCGTCTCCGCCCGGGCCCGGGCGCAAAAGCGCGCCGCGCGAGCTCCGTCGCGCGGCGCGCCTTCGGCCTGGCCGCATCGCCAGGCTAGAACAGGAAGGAGAGGATGCGCAGCGGCAGCGGAGTCCGCTTGGGCTTGGGCCGCTCCACGGCCCACTGCCTGCGGCATTCGGCCAGCACGCCGTTCATGCGCCGGGTTTCGGCGCGCCTGTTTCTGGTGGCTTCCTTGATCTCGCGGCGCAACTCGCGCATCTGCCGCTTGTGTTCAAGGACCAGCGTTTCGGTGGAATACATGACATGAGCCTCGCGTGACGTTCGTCGCCCCGGTTCCGCCCGGGTCGCTGGGCCTGGCCGGCACCCCCATGCCGTCCGTGGTCCGATTCAGGGAACTTTCACCCGGCGCCCCTCTGCGACCGGGGAAAGTTTTCCACAGCACCTATTCGTTTTTGTGGAAAATCGTCTGAGCCGATTATATGGAGGCCAAATCGGGGTCGCAAATAGAAAATTTCGATACGAATACGTGGATTGGTGCATATCTCCGGATGTATTGTTTGACGATATATCGGCATGTCGCGTCAGGGGCCGTCCTGTACGGCCTGCGCGGCGCGCCCTCCGGCGGGCCCGGGAGCAATCCGGCCTTTGACAACCCGCCCCGGGTTCTCCTATTGCTGACGGGCAGATAAATTTCCAACAGGAGTCGTGCAATGAAAGGCATCGGTATCATTCTTGCCGCGCTGGTCCTGGCGCTGGTCCTGGGCGCGGCCCCGGTCCGGGCTCAGGGGCCGGGCCCCGTGGTGGTCCTGGAAACCAGCAAGGGCACCATCATGGTCCTGCTCGATCCGGTCAAGGCCCCGGTTTCAGTTGAGAATTTCCTGAAATACGTGGACGCGGGCTTCTACGACGGCACGCTGTTCCACCGGGTCATCAAGGGCTTTATGATTCAGGGCGGCGGGTTCGACACCTCCCTGCGCGTCAAGCCGACCATGGCGCCCATCCGCAACGAGTCCGGCAACGGCCTGGAAAACCGGCGCGGCACCATCGCCATGGCCCGCACCAACGACCTGGACAGCGCCACCAGCCAATTCTACATCAATCACGTGGACAACGCCTTTCTGGACACCAACAAGTACTGCGTATTCGGCAAGGTGCTGCGCGGAATGAACGTGGTGGACGCCATCGCCGACGTGCCCACGGGCAACCAGGGCGGCATGGCCGATGTTCCCCGGGAGCAGGTGGTCATCCTGCGGGCGTACCGCCACCAGGGCTAGGGCTTGCGCCGGGCGGCCCTCCGCCCGGCGGCTCTTGACCTTGCGCGGCCCCAGAGGCACAAGAGAAAGTTGCGAAAAACATCCGGCCCCCAGAGGTGCGCAATGACGACCCCCGCCCAGGCCCGTGAGCGGATCATGACCGCGGCCCACGCGAAATTCTCCGCGCGCGGCATCCGCCGGGTGACCATGGACGACATCGCCCGTGACATCCACATGAGCAAGAAGACGCTCTACCGGCACTTCGCGGGCAAGCACGACCTGGTGCGCCAACTCGCCCTGCGCGGCGTGGGCCAGCGGCTGGAGGCCGTGTGCCAGGCCCTGGACGCGGCGCCCACCCCGCGCGAGGGTTTCGCGGCGGGATTTTTCGCCATCCAGCGCCTGGCCAAGGAGACGGCCCCCGAGTTCGTGGGCGATATCCGCGCCGATTATCCGGACGTGTGGGAGGAACTGGAGACCGTGCGGCTGCGCATCGTGGCGCTGTTCGCCCGCTGCCTGGCTCAGAGCGCGACCCGGGGCGAGCTGCGCCCGGGCGTGGTGCCCGAGGTGGCGGCGGGCATCATGCAGGTCGTGGTCCAGCACTACATGGTGCCCGAGACCTTCCGGGGCGCGGGAGTGGACCCGCGCGCGGCCGTGATCACCTGGTTCACCATGCTTTCCGCGGGGCTGTTCCGCGATCCGCCGCAACTGCGGCTGGACGACATGGACCTGCCCGCCTCCTGACGCCGCGTCGCCCGGCCCCGGCCCTCAGCGCAGGGTTACGGTCAGCGTGTCGCCCCGCAGGGCGATCTGCGGCACATGGGCCGGTCGGGCGGCCAGATCCAGCACCAGACGCAGGGCGCCCTCACGCAGGCCCGTGCGCACCCCGCGCACGATTCCCGCTCCGGTCTTGAGGCTGCGGGCGCTGCCCGGCGTCCAACGGCCGGGAATGTCGATGACGAAGCGCGGCGGCCCGTCGAGCAGGAAGGCCTCGGGTTCGGCCAGGGGGGCGCTGGCCCGGGCCGTAATCACCACCGCCGCGCCCGAGGCGCGCACGGCCAGATCCTTGAGCCTCAGGGGCGCCGTGGCGGGCGCCGGGCTGGCGTTGGCGGCGCGGGCGGCGGCGGGCTGCCTGGGCACGGGCAGGGGCAGGGGGGCCTCCTCCCCGGCGGCGGGGGCGGCCGTCTCCACCGGCGGCGCGGGCCGGGCGGGCTGCGCCGGGGCGGGCGCGGGGGCGGCTTCGGCCTGCTGCCCGGGAGCGGCGGCCGGGGCGGGCTGAGCGGCCGTGACGGGCCCGGCGGCCGGAGGGGCGCTTTGCGGCGGGGGGCCGGGCTCCATGGGCTCGGGCGGCACGGCGAGCCGTGTGGCCACGGTGACCTCGCGGAACCCGGGCTGGCCGCCGGGCAGGCCCAGAGTCGCGCCCAGCCAGTAGGCCAGGGCCAGGGCCGCCAGGCCCGCGACCCCCAGGGTCAGCCGCGAGCCCAGGGCGCCGTAGGCGGCCGATAGCCGCCAGTTGCTCTTGCCGCAGCGCACGCAGCGGTAGGGCACCAGGGGCAGCAGGCCCAGAAGCCGCGCCGGGCCCCGGGGCACGATGCCCAGCATCAGATCGTTTCCGCAATTGCCGCACTTCACTCGCTTCGCCTCGCCCGTTGGCCGTGTTGGTCCTGCCGTCATGTAAGGAGAAAGGGGGGGCTGTGTAAAGCCCGGGGCCGGGGGCGGGAAGAATGGTCTTGACAAGGCGGCATGATGGAACATATCCATGACCTCCCCCCGCACGGGCCCGTCCCGGCCGGGGGGCCGATATGACAGTCCCGCGCGGGGCCCCGGGCCCCGGCGCGCGACCCCTTGGAGAGGTGGCCGAGCCGGCCGAAGGCGCGCCCCTGCTAAGGGCGTATACCTTAACGGGTATCGAGGGTTCAAATCCCTCCCTCTCCGCCAGCTTTCAGAAAAGCCCCCGCCTGCGGGGGCTTTTCGCGTTTGTCGCCCCGGGCGCCGGGTGGCGCGGCAAAGGCGCCGCGGCTGTTGTCCTTGCGGGATTGTCCTGATACGATGCGGACTGCGTTTGGTGCTTCCGGGAGAGCCTGACCCTCCCGGGCGCAGGTCCCGGGGGCTCTGCATGCGAATTCTTTTGCGCCTGCTGCTTGTCGCGGCCCTGGTGCTGCCTGCCCTGCCCGCCAGGGCCGGGCAGCCGTTGCATATCGCCTTCCCCGAGTTCTGGCCGTTCTTCTCCCAGGCCGAAGGCGGCAAGGTGGTCGGCTTCTTCCACGACATCGTGACCGAGGCCCTGGAGCGGCGCCTGGGCGTGCCCGTGATCTGGGAGTGCTACCCCTGGGTCCGCTGCCAGGAGCGCGTGCGCGACGGCCGCTCCGACGCCATGATCACCGCGCCCACCGCCGAGCGCGCCCTCTACGCCGACACCCACCCCACGCCGTTCTACCGCAAGGATCTGGTGGTCTTCGCCGCCCCGGACCATCCCCGGCTGGCGGAAATTCGCGCCCTGCGCAGCGTGGACGACATCCTCCGGGGCGGTTTTTCCGTGGTGACCTACATCGGCAACGGCTGGAGCAAGGAGCACCTTGCGGGCGTGGGCATCCCCGTCACCGAGACTTCGTGTTTCGAGTGCGTCTGGCCGATGGTTGCCGCCCGGCGGGCGGACCTCGTGGTGGAGTGGCCCAAGGCGGCCTGGCCCGCCATCCGCCACTGCGGCCTTGCGGACCGCGTGGTGGAGACGGCGGCGGTGCTCGACTCCATGCCTTTTCATTTGTTCATCGCCAAGAACTCGCCTCATGTGGGCCTGCTCGGGCCTTTCGAGCAGGCCATCGGGGCCATGCGCGCCGACGGCACCCTGGAGCGGATCCTCGCGGCCTATTGACCGCCCGGGGGCGTGCGCCGTGCCGGGTGGCGACAAAGGGGAACCGCTTCCTTGCCTTTGAATGTGGAACAATCTATTCTCTTACCGGGTCTTGCCTGGGCGCGGAGTTTCCCCGCCCCCCCACCCGCTGTGAGGAACGGTGTCCCCATGATGCGAACGATCCTGCGGCTGCTCGCCTGGATGACGCTGCTCGCGGCGCCCTGCGCCCCGGCTGCGGCGCAGGGTGCGTTGCACATCGCCTACACCGAGTTTCCGCTCTTCCACTGCCGGGATGCCCAGGGCAACATGTCCGGCCTGCTTTACGACATCGTCACCGAGGCGGTGCAGAAACGGCTGGGGGTGCCCGTGGCCTGGGAGCCGGGCCCCTGGGCCCGCTGCCAGGAGCGGGTGCAGCGCGGCCAGGCCGACGCCATGCTTACCGTGCCCACCCCCGAGCGCGCCCGCTACACCGTGACCCACGACGAGCCCCTGTATCGCAAGGAGCGCACCCTGTTCACCTACGCGGGGCATCCGCGCATGGACCAGATTCTGGCCCTGCGCGATGCCCGGGGCATCCGCGACGCCGGGTTCACGGTCATCACCTACGTGGGCAACGGTTGGAGCCGGACACATCTGGCCGGGGCCGGGATCGAGGTGCTCGAAGCGCCCAGCCTGGAGGGCGTCTGGCGGATGCTGGCCGCCCGCCGGGGCGATCTGGTGGTCGAATGGCCGCCCGCCGCCCGGGAAACCATGGGCAGCCTGCTGCCCGGGGGCGAGGTGGTCCAGACGCCCGTGGTTCTGGAGTCGGTGCCTTTCCATCTCCTGGTAGCCAAACAGTCGCCCCTGGCCGGATTCCTGCCGCAGTTGTCCGCCGTGTTGCGCGCCATGCGGGCCGACGGCAGCATGGAGCGCATTCTCTCCGCCTACCGCTGATCCCCGTGCGGGCGGCGTTCCGGGCCTGCCGGGGCGCCCTCGCGGGGCGGGTTCTCCCGGGGCGACGCCCCGGTTTCCAGTTCCAGGAGTTCGCGCGCCAGTTGCGCGGGCCCGGGGGCGTGCCCGCATGCCGGGCAGACGTAACGGGTCGTTTCGCCCGTGGCGGCATGGGGTGCGGCGTCGTCGGCGTCCGTCAGCAGCGGTGTCGGGCTTGCGGCGGGCCATGAGGCGGCACAGGCCGGGCAGGGTATGGCGCTGGGCGCGAAGCGCGGGCACAGGGAGGCCGGGCGGGGCTCATCCGGCCCGGAGGGGCACCGGTGGCCGTCGAGAACGCAATGAAGGCTCCCGGAAAGCGTGGACAGACGGAAACGGCAAGGGCTGGCGGGCATGGGTGCTCCGTTGGGCCGCGTGCGCGGTTAGGCGTTTTTTGCCTTTTATGATGCGGATGATATCGCCTTATGTCAAGGCGGTGGCGGCGGGAATGCACCGGCGGCCAACCCGGGGCCGCCCCGGCCCGAAGGAGTTCTTTCCGGGCCGGGGCGGCTCCTCGGGCCGGGGCGCTCAGTCGGCAGCCTGGGCGCGGGCCTGGGCGGAGTCGGCCACCGGGGCGGGCGGGCAGGGCGCCGCCGCCACGGGCGGGCGGCTTTCCATTTCCCACAGGGCGCTGGCCAGGTCGGTCAGGCGGCGGCCCATGAGCCCGGTGACGTAGGCCGCCCCTCCGGCGCGGACCTGGGTTTCGGTCTCATCGTGCGTTTCCAGGGCCTCCTCCAGGAAACGCAGGGCGGAGGCGACATCGTAGAGTTCGGTGACGGGATCCTTCTCGGCATGGGGTCGGTGTGACATGGATGCTCTCCTTTCAAGGTGCGTCGTATCTTGCCGCTCAATATGTTGAACTATATTTAGTGCGGCAATGCGATAATTAGCAAGTTGCATCCAGTTTGTCCAGAAAATATACGGGATTATTCAATAGGTTAACCTATTTGTGTGCCGTTGCGGAAATTCTTACTATAAAAAATTTTTCTACTTTCTCGTACTGTATTGTTTTTTGGATGCAACAATAGCGTGATGCATCAAAGTATCATGAAATGCATCGCTGGAACAAGCGAGTGCGGCTTTCTACATGGCGCACAGCAACAGGGCGCCGGAGCGCCGTGCAGCGTGGAAGGGAAAACGGGGAGGGGCGGGGGTCAGCGACCGGGCGCCACAGGGCCAGTGGTGGCCCGCATGGCCTGGGAAACCTGCCAGCACAGGGAAGCGAAGTCGAGTTGCACCGCCTGGGCCAGGCGGTACGCGTCGGCCAGCTTCACCGTGCGCCCGGAGTTGCGCAGCTTGCGGTAGGTGCCCACGGGATCGCGCTGGGCGGGAAAGGCCGCCCGGGCGATGTCCGAGTGGCTGCGGCCCTGCTGGATGCGGGCGGCCTCGATGGCGTCCAGGAAGTTCTGGGAGAAAAGCAGCGCTTCATCCATGCCGTTTTCTTACAGGAATTCCGCCGCCCTCGCTATTAGGCAAAATTTTCCTAAAAAATTGCCTGACCCCCTTGACAGAGAGGTGAAAATCGCCTATAAGGGGATCGTCGTCGCGCGGCACCCCGGCTAGGCAGGCGCCGAACCTTCGGGCTGGATGCCGCGCAGGCGAGGCAAAGAGCAGGCTTCAAGATCGCCGAGAGCCGGAAAGGAAGAGCCCGCCGCGCGGCAAAGGAGGGAGACCATGGACCAGTGCCTGTGGACCGACGAGGTCTGGACGCCGGTGGGCATCAAGGGCTTCGGGCTGGACTACGAGATGTGCCCGCTGGGGTTCGTGCGCCGGGTGGTGCGCGGGGCCGGGGCGCCCCGGCGGTTCTGGCTGCTGCCCCTGGAAGACGCCGCGGGCGACGGGGAGCCCCTGTATCGCCTGTGCGCGGCGGGCGCCCGGGCCGAACTGCGCGTGGCGGACATCTTCCGGCTGTTCGGCGTGCGCGCCGAGGCCGACGCGGTCTGGCTGGCCCGGGCGCGGACCCGGGCCCTGGCCGAAAACGCCCTGGCCCACGGCGCGGTCTACGCCTGCGAAAGCCTGCGCAGCGCCGTGCAGGACGGCGCCGAGGTGGACATGGAAATGCTGGCTCTGACCATCGAACACGGCTGCCCCTGGGAGCGGGCGCGCATGGGCGGCGACGCCCGGGGCGCCGACCCGGTGCTCGGCTTCTAGGTCCCTCGTGTGGCATCTCCGGGCCGGGCCGCCCCGTCCGGGCTCTGCCGGACGCATCTCCGGGTGCCGCTTGCGGGCCTGCCCCCGGCCCCAAGGCCGGGGGGAGCGGGGTGGAGCGAAGGAGCCGGAAGCCCATCGCGCGGGCTGACCGGAGGGAATGCCCGGATTGCTGCGCGCCTTTTAATAGCTATTCCTATATTTGATTGCGAATCAGCCCACATGGAAGGAGGCCTTCATGAATCTGGACCCCGTTGTGGAAATCGTGCGCCTCGAGGAATCGGCGCAGGGCACTTTCGGCGCCCTGCGCGTGAACAAGCAACTGCTCTGCCTGACCCTGGAGCCGCCCGAGCGCCAGAATCAGCGCGACGTGTCGTGCATCCCGGCCGGGCAGTACCGCTGCGTGCGTACCGTCTCGCCGCGTTTCGGCGAAACCTTCGCCGTGCAGGACGTGCCCGGACGCAGCGGGGTCATCTTCCACGGCGGCAACACGGTGGAGGACACCCGGGGCTGCGTGTTGCTGGGCGAGCGCTTCGCCCCGCCCGGGGGCGCCCGGGGCGTGCAGGACAGCAAGCGGGCCGTGGCGGCGTTCCTGGAAGCCCTGCGCGGGCACGACGCCTTCCACCTGACCATCCACCGCCACAACTGAAGGAGGGCGTCATGACCTGTGTGGAATGCGCCGGGCGCACCCGGGTGGTGCGCACCGTGCAGACCGGGGAGCCGGGCGTGGTGCGGGTGCGCGTATGCCTGCGCTGCGGGGCGGTGTTGCGGACCTACGAGCGGGCCCTTGCGCCCGGCGAGCGCCCCGGGGCGGTGCGCTAGCCGAGGAGGAACGGACATGGCGGACTGGAAGGACGTGGGCCGGGCGGTGGCCCGGGTCGCCCCGGTGCTGGCCGGAGTGCTGGGCGGGCCGGTGGGGGCCGTGGCGGGCGCGGCCGGGGCCCTGGCGGCCTCCTGGCTGGGCACCGAGGCGGAGCCGCAGGCCGTGCAGGCGGCCCTGGCGGCCGACCCGCAGGCCCTGATCCGGCTCAAGGAGTTGGAGCTTGCGCAGCAGGAGCGGCTTCTGGCCTGGCAGGAAAAGCAGCTCGCCGCCGAGACGGAGTTCGAGCGCAGCCTGACCGAACGCCACAACGCCGACGCGGCCTCGGATTCGTGGCTGTCCAAAAACGTGCGGCCGCTGTGCCTGCTGGTGTTCACCCTGGCCCTGGTGGGCGGCACCTTCGCGCCCCAGGTGGACGGCGGCAAGCTCGACGCCCTGGCCGAGTTGGGCTTCGGGGTCTACGGCTACTACTTCCTGGGCCGCAGCGCCTTCGACAAGGGCGCCGTGCGGCTGCGCTTCGGGCGCGGAGGCGGTGGGCAATGAACGGGGAGCAGGACATGCGCGTTCTTCTGGCGCGCATCGACGAGCGGGTGCGGGCCATGGCCCGCGACGTGGCCGAAATCAAGACCACGCGGCGCTGCCACAGCCATACCGAGAAGCTGCGCAACGTGGAGCGGGTGGTCTACGGGCTGATGACCACGGTCTTCGGGCTGGTGGGCAAGGCGGTGTACGACCTGTTCCGCTAGGCGGGCGGGGCAGAAGAAAGCCCGGGAGCCCGTGGGCGGTGCCACCGTGAACGCTCTTTCGTGCAGTGGGGGCAAGCCCCCTGCGGCCTCCTCCGGGTCCGGCGCTGCCGCCCGGATGGGACGCCGCCAGCGGCGCATGTTCATTCACTTGGGACAGGCCGCCTCACCTGGCTCCCAGGCAGTTTCAAGATAACGCCCGCTACGGCCCGTGGCAAGGGCGGGAACCGAAAAACCGTTGTCGCACGCGATCCCCGGGGAAATCCGCCGGGTTGGGAGAGTTGCGCCTCATGACCGAGAAGACGACGCGAAAAAACAGGACGACCGGGCGGGGGAACAGGCCCCTGCCCACGCGCCAGCAGCGCTTCGTCGCCGAGTACGCCGTGCTTGGCGACGCGGGCGAGGCGGCGCTCCGGGCGGGCTACGCCGCCGCTTCGGCCCCGAGTCGGGGCCGGGCCCTGCTGGCGCGGCCCGAGGTGGCCCGCGCCGTGGCCCTGGCCCTGAACGGCCCCGGCGAGGCGGACGGCCTCCGCGAGGGCGGCCGGGAGCACGACGCCGTGACCAGCGAATGGGTCGTGGCCAGGCTGCGCGAGGTCGCCGAGCGCTGCATGCAGGCCGCGCCCGCCGCCCCCGCCCGGGGCGCCGCCGGGGCCGACGGGCCCCACTACAAGTTCGACGCCGGGGCGGCCATTCGCGCCCTGGGTCTGCTGGGCAAGCACCTGGGCATGTTCGGCACCGCGCGCGAGGCCGACGACGCCGCGCCCCACGAAAACGCACTGGACGAACTGCAATGACGCCCATGACCGAACGCGACCGCCGCGTCCGCCAGCGGCTCAAGGACGATTTCGTCCACTACGCCGGGCGCTGCCTGAAGATCCGCACCAAGCTCGGAGGCTTGGCGCCTTTGGTCCTCAACCGCGCCCAGCGCCACCTGCACCAGCGCTTGGAGGAGCAGCGCGCGCGCATCGGGCGGGTCCGCGCCTTCGTGCTCAAGGGCCGCCAGCAGGGCGTGTCCACTTACGTGGGTGCGCGGTTTTTCCACCGCACCACCCACGAGCGCGGCGTGCGCACCTTCATCATGACCCACGAGATGGAAGCCACGCGCAACCTGCTGGAGATGGCCCAGCGCTTCCACAGCCTCTGCCCGGCGCCCCTGCGGCCCCGGCTGGGGCGCGACAACGCCCGAGAAATGCACTTTCCCCTGCTGGACAGCGGCTACCGCGTGGGCACCGCCGGGGCGCGCGGCGCGGGTCGCTCGCTCACGGTGCAACTCTTCCACGCCTCGGAGGTCGCCTTCTGGCCCCGGGCCCAGGAGCACGCCGCCGGGGTGCTCCAGGCCATTGCCGACGCCGAGGGCACCGAGGTCGTCCTTGAATCCACCGCCTGCGGCATGGGCAACTTCTTCCACGCCGGGTGGCAGGCCGCCGAGGCCGGGCAGGGGCCCTATCAGGCCGTGTTCCTGCCCTGGTTCTGGCAGCCGGAATACAGCGCCGCGCCCGGGCCGGAATTCGCCCCCGACGAGGAGGAGGCCGAGTACATGGCCCTGCACGGCCTGACCCCGGGCCAGATGGCCTGGCGCCGGGCCAAGATCGCCGAACTCAAGGACGAACGGCTCTTTCGCCAGGAATACCCGGCCACACCCGCCGAGGCTTTCCAGACCACGGGCCAGGCCCCGTTCATCGACCCGCTGCTCGTGCTGCGCGCGCGCCGGGCCGACGAGGCCGGGTACGGCCCCGTGGTGGCCGGGGTGGACCCCGCGCGCTTCGGCGACGACGCCACGGCGGCCATCTTCCGCCAGGGCCGCAAGGCCTTCGGCCTGCGCGCCTGGCGCGGCTGCGACACCATGCAGGTGGCGGGGCTGTGCCGCCGGATGCTGGAATCCGAAAGCCCGCGCGTGGAGCGGCTGTTCGTGGACGTGGGCGGCCTGGGCGCCGGTGTGGTGGACCGCCTGCGCGAGATGGGCTTCGAGCGGCGGGTGAGCCCGGTGAACTTCGGCGCCCGCCCCCTGCGCCCCGAGCGCTACCGCAACAAGCGCGCCGAAATGTGGGGCCTGCTGCGCGACTGGCTGGCCGACGAGGCCCAGGCCGACCTGCCCGACGACGACGCCCTGCACGCCGACCTTACCGGCCCGTCCGCCAGTTGGGACAGCGCCTCGCGCCTGGTGCTGGAACCCAAGGAGCAGATGCGCGCCCGGGGCCTGCGCAGCCCGGACCTGGCCGACGCCCTGGCCCTGACCTTTGCCGCGCCCGTGCGCGGGGCCGCCCCGGCCCAGCGCTACGCCGACGGCGCCACCCGCAGCTTCGGCCCCCGGCTCGGCGCCGGGGCCCGTGAAACCTTGGAGGACTGATGCACCACGCACAGACCACACCCCATCGTCAGACCCGCGCCACCTGCCCGGGCCGCCCAGGCCGCTCCGGCAATGCGGGGCAGCGGCCCCGCCCGCGCCCCGGGCGCCCCGTTCCGGCCCTGGATGTGCTGGACATCCGTGCCCATCCCGGCGGGTTGGACGCCATCGATCTGGAGGCCCTGTGGGAGCGCCTGGAGGACGACGGGCTCGTGCGCCACGTGTTCTTCGACGGCTCGGTGACCGACGCCCGGGGCTTCATCACCTTTGCCGGAGAGCCCGGGCGGGCCTTCTACGCCGTCTACGCCGACGGCGACCCGGCGGCCCTGTTCTGGCTCGACGGTCGTTGCGGGCGCTCGGCGCGCATCCATTTCGCCGTGCTGCGCGACTATTTCGGCAGCCCGGCGCGGATCATCGGCTTCTACGTCACCGACTGGCTGCTGCATGTGGCCGGGGCGGACGGCCGCCCGCTCATCGAGGTGCTCGTGGGCGTGACCCCGCGCACCAACGCGGCGGCCCTGGGCCTGATCCGCGACCTGGGCTTTACCGTGCTGGGGGCCATTCCTCACGGCGCGCCCCTGGCCGGGGGCCGCAGCGTGGGCGCGGTGGTGTCCTATCTGACCCGCAACAAGGAGGAATGAGCAATGGGCGGATCGTCGATCATCGGCGGCGGGGGCGGCAAGGGCGCGGTGCAGGCCGCGCCGGTGCCCGCGCCCCTGCCTGAGGACACGGGCGGCGAGGAGGCCGCGCGGGTCCAGGAAGCCAAGCGCCGCGAGGCCGAGCGCCTGCGCCGCCTGGCCGGGGCCACGGTGGCCACCGCCGAGGGCGGGGTGCTTGGATCGGCCCAGGTGGGCCGCAAAACACTGGGGTAGCCATGCACGAGAACACGACGCACGACGCCGCGCCCGCGCGGCAGGCCGGTTCCAGCGCGGCCCTGGCCGGGGCTTCGGGCGGCGCCCGCACTGGGGACGCCCGCGAACTGGCCCGGGCCACGCGTCAGCGTTTCGAGGAACTGCAACGGGCCCGCCAGCCCTTCGATTCCATTTGGGAGGAGGTGGCCGAGCACATGGGCCCGGCCTACGCGGGTTTTTGCGGCGAGCCCGCCCATCCCCGGCGTCGCCGCGAGGATCTGGTGGACGCCACGGCCCGGCGCGCGGCCAACATCTTCGCCGCCGGGATGCTGGCCGGGGTGTCCTCGCCGTCCCAGCGCTGGTTCGCCCTGGGCCTGGAGGACGGCGACCTGGCGGCCAGTCCCCCGGTGCGGGCTTGGCTCCAGGATGTCGAGGACCGCTTCTACGCGGCACTGGAGCGCTGCGGTTACTACCCGCAGCAGGTGCTGGGCTACCACCAGTCCGGGCTGTTCGGCTGGCAGTGCCTGTTCGTGGACGAGGACCCGGCGGTGCCCGACACGGGCATTCGCTTCCGGGCCCTGCCGCTGCACGAAGTCTACATCGACGAGAATCATCTGGGCGAGGTGGATACCGTGGTGCGCCGCTTCCGGCTCACCCCGCGCCAGGCGGCGGCCCGCTGGGGCGAGGAGCGGCTGTCGCCCGCCCTGCGGCGCAACCTGGGGCGCAGGCGCGGCGAGAACCAGCCTGTGGACTTCCTGCACGCCGTGACGCCGACCCGGCCCGAGGGCGACCCCAGCGCCCGGCGCCGCAAGCTGGCCTACCGCTCGGTCTACATGGAGCTGGCGGGCGGGCATGTCCTGTCCGTGGGCGGCTATGCCGAGTTGCCCTATGTGGTGGCCCGGGCCCATCGCCTGCCGGGCACGGCCTACAGCTACAGCCCCGGCACCGAGGCCCTGGCCGACGCCAAGATGATCAACGAGATGAAGCGGCTGATTCTGGAGGCCGGGCAACTGGCCGTGGCCCCGCCGTATCTCGTGCCCGACGACGGCTTCGTGGGCCGCTTCAGCTTCGAGCCGCGGGCCATGAACTACTACCGCCGCGCCGAGGGCAACAGCCTGGCGGACTTCGGGCCCCTGTCCGTGGGCGGCGACCCGCGCTTCTCCCTGGAGATGCTCGCCGCCACCAAACAGGACATCAACGAGGCCTTCTTCGTGGACCTGTTCATGGCCGTGAGCCAGCGCGTGCGCAGCGGCGGCACGCCCACGGCCCTGGAGGTGGCCGAACTGACCTCCGAGCGCATGTTCCTTCTGGGGCCGCTGCTGGTCAACCAGCAGCGCGAGAACTTCCAGCGCCTGTTCGACCGGCTGTTCCGGCTCATGACGCGGCGCGGGGAACTGCCGCCCGCCCCGCCGGAAATGGCCGGGCACGGCCTGCGCGTGGACTACGTGAGCCCGCTGATGCTGGCCCAGCGCGAGGCCCAGGCCCGCTCCGTGCTGCGCACCTATGCCGAGATCGCGCCCATCGTGGCCGTGGCGCCCCAGGTGCTGGACCTGTTCCGCCACGACGAGAACGTGCGCCGGGTCATGGAGCAGCGCGGCTTTCCGCAGACCGGGGTGCGCGCTCCGGCCGAGGTCCAGGCCCTGCGCCAGGCGCGCGAACTGGCGGCCCTGGCCGGGAATCTGGCCGGGAGCCTGGGCGCGGCGGGCATCGGCGGCGCAATCCCGGCAGGGCGCGCCGTGCCGGGGCCCGAAGGGGGGCTCCCCCAAGGCGGCCTCGCAGCCGGGGAGGTGGGCTGATGGACCTGCACGCCATGAACGAGCGTGAACTGCACGGGCACATCCACGCGGCCCTGGCCACGCCCTCGGGGCAGGTGCTGCGCGAATTCCTGCGCACGCACTGCTTCATGCGCCCGGCCGCGGCCCCGGGGCCCTGGCGCGGCGGCGAGCAGGTCGAGTTCCGCTACGGCCGGATGACCCTGTTCCAGTTGGTGGAATACTTCGAGAACCCCGAACATTTCAAAACAAAGGAGTAGAGGGACCATGATGCAGGAAGCCTCGATTGCCCCCGCGGGCGGATACGGCGCAGAGACACCTTCCCCGACTGCTCGACACTGGCTGGAGGAGGCCATTCCCGACACCGAAACCTGCGAGATCGACGGCCAGGCCGTGCCGCTGTCCGCGCATCCCTCCCTGCGCAAGTACGCCGGGGTGCGCGACATGGCCCGGGCCCTGGTGGGCGCCCAGGCGCTCATCGGGCGCAAGACCGTGGGCCTCGCGCCCCTGCCCGGGGACGCCAGCGACGAGGACCGCGCCCGCTTCGACGCCGAACTGCGGCGCCTGACGGGCGTGCCCGCCGGGCCCGAGGGCTACGCCATCGCCCTGCCCGAGGGCCAGCAGGCCGACGCCCGGCTCATGGGCTGGTTCCGCACGGCGGCCCACGAGTTGGGCCTTTCGCCCGGCCAGGCCCAGGGCCTGTCGGACCGCTACAACGAGCTGGCCGCGCGCACCGTGCGCGAGTTCGAGACCCAGCGCGGGCGGCGCCAGGCCGAGACCCTGAACGCCCTGGAGCAGCTTTGGGGCTCCGAGGCTCCGGGCAACGCGGAGATCGCCCGGCGGGGCTTCCAGGCCGTGGCGGGCCGCGCGGGGCTGGACCCCGCCGAGACCCGGCGCATCCTCGACGCCCATGGCGACGACCCGGTTCTGATCCGTCTGTTTCACGAGATCGGGAAGACCAACCAGGAGGACGGCTTCGTCGGGGGGATCGGTGGTCCCGCACCCCGCGGCCAGGCCATGACTCCCGAACGCTTCTTCGCCGAAGTCGTCTTCGGCGGCAAAGGAGAATAGCAGATGAGCACCGTTTCGACCCTGCGCGACCTGAGCGCCCGCTTCGCCACCCGCCAGCCCGATCAGGTCGACTGGCTGACTGAGGAAACCCCCGTGCTGGACGTGATCCCCTTCGAGGAGGCCTCCCACGCCCTGTGGAACGTCTACGACGAGGTGGCCGACGTGACCGGCGGCGGCTTCGTGGACATGGACGCCCCCCTGGGCAGCATCGACGTGGGCACCCGGCTGAAGAAGGTGGACCTGTCCATCCTCGGGGCCAAGATGTTCCTGCCCGAGGACAAGGCCAAGGCCATGGGCGGGCGCGACGCCTACTTCGCCAAGAAGCTGCCCAAGGCCCTGCGCAAGCTCGGTGTGGATGCCGAAAAGGCCATCGTCTACGGCAACCTGCGCAAATACGCCATGGACGCCGGGCGGCTCATGGACGCCGGGGGCCAGGACGACAAAGGCTACAGCCTGCTGGCCGTGCGCTTCGTGCCCGGCGAGACCACGGGCCTGTATTCCAGCAACACCTTCCGTCAGGGCGGCATCCTCGATGTGCGCTCCGTGGGCGGCGGCATGCTCTACGAGGACGAGCGCGGCGTGCTGGGCTACGGCGTGCGCCTCAAGGGCTACTTCGGCATCCAGATCGCCAACCCCGAGACCGTGGCGGCCCTGGTGAACATCACCCCCGGCACCCCGCCCACGGCCATGCAGGTGGACAACCTGCTGGACATGGTGCGCGGCGGGGCCGGCACCTTCCTGTTCTGCCACCGCAAGGTCATGAGCATCCTGGCCGAGGCGGGCAAGGGCGCGGCCTTCCAGATGACCGCCTCCGAGCGCAACGTGGACCGGCGCATCGCCGAGTGGAACGGCGTGCCCATCGTCACCAGCTACAACTTCGCCGACGCCGCCGAGGCGACGGTGGCCGTCAACTAGGAGGACGCGCAGCATGTACGACCACATCCTCAAGGTTCATGACGAATACCTGGCAAAGGCCCAGGCCCTGCCCCAGAACGCCGACGCCGAGGGCAACGGCCGCGTGCTGTGCTTCGCCGGGGCCCTGGGCTCCCAGGAGGTGGTGGCCCAGGCCGACACCGAAGTGACCCTGGCCGCCGGGGCCACCCTGGGCGTGACCCTGGAGCAGCGCGACAAGGGCGGCGCCTGGGAGCCCCTGGGCACCGTGTGCGCCCTGACCGGGCCCCTGAGCCTGGAGGCCGGGGCGGTGCTGGGCCGTTTCATCCCGCCCAGCGACACCCGCGCCGAAACCCGCGCCCTGCTGGCCAGCACCGACCCCGCCGCCCAGGGCAACCTGTCGGTGTACCCGCACTACCTGGCGCGCTAGCGCCGCCCGGGCGGGGGGGCCGCGCGCGCCTCCCCGCCCTTGGACGGCGGCCCATGGCATCCTTCCGGCGGGGCCTCCGGCCCCGCCGTACTCCAACCATCGCAGGAGAGACCCCATGCAGACCCCGACCATCATGGACCAGCGGCACAAGAGCATCGTCATCACCCTGGACGCCGAGGCCCTGCCCGGCCTGGGCCTGGCCCAGGCCCCCGAGCCCGGCGCGGCCTTCACCCTGACCGGCACGGCCCGCGCCCGCGACGCCTTCCCCGGCGACCAGCAGGGCCCGGCCCAGGTGAGCTTCGAGCTGTATCCCGAGCGCCTGGAGCCGCGCATGGGCCAGGCCCGGGCGTCCGCCTTCCCCGGCACCCCCGGCGCGGCCCAGGCTCCGGGTGCCCAGGCCCCCGGCGGCGCCGACGGCGGCCTGAAGCAGCGCGAGGCCTTCTTCCGCAGCCTGTTCCAGGGGGACGACTAGGCCATGAGCGTGGAGATCCTCTCCGGGGCGCTCATCGAGCTGGGTGAGGACCGCATCGCCTCGACGGACCAGGACACCGAGCGCGCCCGGCTGGCCCGGGCGGTGTACGAGGTGGAGCGCGACGCCATGCTGGAGGAGCATCCCTGGAAGTTCGCCATCCGCCGCGTGGCCCTGGCCCGGCTGGCCGATGCTCCGGCCTTCGGCTACGCCCGGGCCTTCCGCCTGCCTGCCGACTGCCTGCACGTCATCGCCTGCGAGCCCGAGGCGGCCTACGCCATCGAGGGCGGGGCCCTGCTGTGCGACCTGGAGGCCGTGGCCGTGCGCTACGTGCGGCGGATCGAGAATCCGGCCGACATGCCGCCGACCTTCCGCGTGGCGCTGTCCGCCCGGGTGGCCGCGCGTCTGGCGCGCAAGATCACCGGCTCCAGCGCCGAGAAGGAGCGCCTGGAGGCCCTGTACCGCGAGCGCCTGCGCACGGCCAAGGGCCGCGACGCCCGGGGCGGCGGCACCCCCGAAGCCAACCGGCCCGACCTGCTGCAACGGGCCAGGAGGTAGACCATGAGCGTTTCCGCATCGCCGATCATCAACGCCTTCACCGGCGGCGAGCTGTCGCCGCACCTGGACGGGCGCACGGACCACGAGAAGTACTACACCGGCTGCCGCAGGCTGGAGAATTTCATCCCCAGGCCCCACGGCAGCGTCTGCAAGCGGTCGGGAACGCGCTTCATCGCCCTGGCCGGGGCCCAGGGCAGCGCCGCGCGTCTGGTGTCCTTCGACTTCAACGGCACCGAGAGCCAGAGCTACGTCATCGAGATGGGCGACGGCTTTCTGCGCTTTTTCACCGGCGGGGGCGTGGTGCTCAAGGCCGACGCCCCCGCCTGGGCGGCGGGAACGGCCTACGCCCCGGGCGCCTATGTGGCCCGGGGCGGGGCCGTGTACCGCTGCCTCGCGGAGCATACCGCCGCGGCGGACAGCGAGCCCGGTGCCGGGGCGGGCTGGGCCGGAGCCTGGGCGGCCGACGCGGCCTACCGCATCCCCAGCCCGTGGGGCGCGGCGGCCATATGGGGCGTGAACCACGTCCAGAGCTGCGACGTGCTCTATCTGGTCCATCCCGATACGGCCCCGCGCAAGCTCGTGCGCCGGGCCCACGACGACTGGACCCTGGAGGAACTGGACTACCGCATGCCCGGGCATGACCTCGCGGTCGTCGCCACGGGGGGAGCCTCCCCGGCTTGCGCCACCTCGGGCGCGGCGCATCTGCGGCTGCCCGCCGGGCGGACCTTCGAGGTGGCGACCATCGTGCGCGCCCTGGACCCGCAAGGAACCGCGGGCTGGTACATGTACAAGGGCGCCGGGGTGTACCTGACCGAGAAGTCGGCCATCAACCTGCTCTTTCGTGACGAGCCGGACCACGCCAAGAACCAGATCGAGTCCATGTACGTCGGCAGCGAATTGCAGGGCGGGTTCTGGAAGCTGCTGGACAGCGACGAGGCCATGCCTTCGGCCTTCGGGGCCGGGCAATGGCCCGCCGTGGTCGGGCTGTACGAGGACCGGCTGGTCCTGGGCGCCACGCGCTCCCGGCCGCTGACCCTGTGGATGTCGCGCACCGGGGCTCATGAGGACTTCCGCATGAACACCGCCTCGTTCGTCGACGGCGTGCAGGATCAGCCCCTGGACGACGACGCCATCGAGATCACCCTGTCGGGCTCGCGGGTCAACCCCGTGCGCTGGGTGGCCGACCAGGAGGAACTGCTGGTGGGCACCAACGCGGGCGAGCTGAAGGTCTGGTCCGGCCTGGAGGGCGAGGGCATGACCCCGGCCAAGGTCCAGCGCAAGCGCCAAAGCTCCCACGGCAGCGCGGCGGTGCGGCCCGAGCCGGTATCCGGCGCGGTGCTTTTCGTCTCGCGCAGCGGGCGCAAGGTGCGCGAGATGGCCTACGACATCGCCAGCTACAAGTACGCCTCGCCGGAACTGACCCTGCTGGCCGAACACGTCACCGGGCCGGGCCTGCGCGAGATGGCCTTCGCCCGCGAGCCCGACGGGGTGCTGTGGGCCGTGCGCAACGACGGGCTGCTGGCGGCCTGCACCTATCTGCGCGAGCAGGGCGTGGTCGCCTGGCACCGCCACCTGCTGGGCGGGGACGGCCGCTGCGAGAGCGTGGCCACCGTGCCGGGGCCCGAGGGCGACGAGGTCTGGCTGCTCGTGCGCCGCGAGGCCGAAGGCGGCGGCGTGCTGCGCACCGTGGAGCGCCTGGACCCGGTCTTCGACGCCGGGGAGCGCGCGGGCGGGCGGGCCCAGGACGCTGCCGGGGGGTTCTTCATGGACTGCGGGCTGTCCAACTGCGCGCGGGTGGACGGCGTGGAAACGGAGGCGGACACGGGCCGGGTGCGCGTCTTCGCCCAGGGCCTGGGCGCCCGCGACGGCGACCAGGTGCTCCTGGAAGGTCTGGCGGGACTGGAGGCCCTGTGCGGCGTGCCGTTCACCGTGGAGGGGGCCGACCCGGCCACGGGGAGCTTCCTGCTGCTGGCCGACGGCGCCTGGGTCCGGGGCGCGGCCCTGCCCGCCCACCGGGGCGGGGGCACCTGCTGGCGGCGCCTGCCCGCCGGGCCCCTGGGCGGGCTGGATCACCTGGAGGGCCGCGAGGTCTGCGTGCTGCTCGACGGCGCGCTTCAGGGCGCCCAGCGCGTACAGGGCGGGGCCGTGGCCCTGCCCCGGGCGGGCTGGAAGGTCCACGTGGGTCTGCCTTACAGCGCCGTGCTCCAGCCCATGCGCCTGGAGGTCGGCGGCGCGGCGGGCACGTCCCAGACCCGGCGCAAGCGCATCATGGGCGTCACCGTGCGCCTGCGCCAGACCGTGGGCGGGCGCGTCTGCCCGGGCGACGACGTGGCCGACAAGTACGAGCGGCTGCTGCCGCACACCGCGCCCGTGCGCGCGGGCACGGCCCCGCCGCTTCTGGACGGCGACCGCGAGGTGCGCCTGGCCAGCGGCTACGACCGCGACGGCCTGTTCACCATCCGCCAGGACGACCCGCTGCCCATGACCGTGGTCTGCTGCGTGCCTCAGGTGCAGGGGGAGGGCTGATGCTGCGCGTCGTTCCCTTCGAGGTCGGCCACCTGGAGCGCCTGGAGCTGCGCGCGGCCGACCGGCTGGGGTTCGCCGCGCGCGGGGGCCGCGAGGGGCTTTGGGCCCTGGCGCGGCTGTACCGCGCCAGCGGTCCGTGCTGGACGATCCTGGACGGCGGGGCCGTGGCGGCCTGCGGCGGAGTGGGCGTGCAGCCCGGGGCCACGGGCAACGCCTGGGCGTTGACCAGCCCGCTGGTGGAGGCCCGGCCCGTGGCCATGGCCCGCCTGGCCCGGCGTTGCGTCGAGGCCGCCGAGAGCGGCCTGGGCCTGACGCGCATCCAGACCACGATCCATGTGCGGCACACGGCGCGGGCCGAATGGTTCGAGTTCCTTGGTTTCACCCGCGAGGGTCTGCTGCGCAGGCTCGTGGGCGACGACGACTATCACCTTTACGCGAGGGTACGCTGATGGGCGCCGATCCCGTTTCCGCAGGAATCCTGGGCTTGAGTATGGTCGGCAACATGGTCGGGGGCATCGCCCAGGGCCGACAGGCCGCTGCCCGGAGCAAGGCCGCCGACCTTCAGGCCGACGCGGCCCAGGCCGAGGCCGCGCGCCAGGCCGGGGAAATCAAACGCCAGACCGCCAAGGACCGCGAGCGCGCCGGGGCGGACCTGCGCCGCCGGCTGGCGGCGGCCCGGGTCGGCGCCGTTGGCGCGGGCATCGACGCTGGGTCCGGCTCGGCTCTGGAAGTGCTGGCCAGCGCGGCGGGCCTGGGCGCGCTGGATTTGGCGAACATCGACTACGAGGGCGGGCTGCGCGCGGCCCAGGCCCTGCAACAGGGCAGGCAGGCCGCCTACGGCTATTCCGGCTCCGCCGCAACGGCCCGGACGCGCGGCGCCGACTCCCTGCTGCGCACGGGCCTGAACCTGGGCGGCAGCGCCCTCGACCTGGGCGCACGTATCTGGAAGGAGGACTGAAAGGCGGTTGACGCCCGGGCAAAGGACCGTTACAGGCTCCCCCCGACGTGGTACAACCGGGTGGCGGGACCGGGGCGTCTTCTCCGGTTCCGCCCACGCCATGTCACATTTCTGGAGGTTGCCGTGCCTTTGTTCCTGAGTGTGTTCATCAAGTTCTTCTTTTTGCTGACGCCGTTCTTCGTGCTGTCCATGTTCCTGGCGCTGACCAAGGGCATGGGCGCGCGCGAGCGGCGGCTGACCGCCGTGCGCGTGACCCTGGCCGTGGCCGTGGTCACCATGGTGTTGTTTTACTTCGGCAACGCCATTTTCGAGGTTTTCGGCATCACGGTGGACAGCTTCCGCATCGGCGCGGGAGCGCTGCTGTTTCTCTCGGCCGTGTCGCTGGTGCGCGGGCGGCCCGGGGCCGACGCCGGGCAGGGCGAGGGCGACATCAGTGTGGTGCCCCTGGCCATTCCCATCGCCGTGGGCCCGGCCACCACGGGCGCGCTGCTGGTCATGGGTGCGTCCATGCCCGCGCAGGACCGGCTGGTGGGCAGCGGGGCGCTGCTGGCCGCCGTGGCCTGCATGGGCGTGGTGCTGGTGCTTTCGGCCCACGTCCGGCGCCTGCTCGGGCACATGGGCATCGAAATCCTGACCAAGCTCACGGGCCTGATTCTCTCGGCCCTGGCGGCCCAGATCGTGTTCACCGGCGTGCGCAATTTCCTGGGCCTGGGGGCGTAGGCTCCCGGGCGTTCAGTCGCGCAGCCGCCGCATGGCCCAGGCCATGTTGCGGCCCAGGTTCTGCATGGTCTGCACGCCTTCCAGGTCGTCGTCCACGTCGCCCCGGTTCAGGCCGATGCCCATGTTCCAGTAGTTCGACCCCACCACGATCATCTGGCCGATGAGAAAGAAGGCGTTCAGGGCGTTGAAGACCTGGATGGCCCCGCCCCGGCGCACGGCCACCACCGAGGCGCCGACCTTGCGTGCGAACATGTCGCCGTTGGCCTTGGCGACCATGCCCGCGCGGTCGATGAGCGCCTTCATCTCCGCAGAGACGTTGGCGAAATAGGTGGGCGAGGCCAGGATGATCCCGTCGGCCCCGAGCATCTTCTCCACGCAGTCGTTCACGAAATCCACGTCCACGGCGCAGCGCTTGTCCTGGTTGGTGAAGCATTTGAGGCAGGCCACGCAGCCGCGTATGGAATGCCCCGCCAGGGAAACCGATTCGGTGTCGATGCCGTGGGTACCCAGTTCCCTGAGCACGTGGTCGATGAGATGCTGGGTGTTGCCTTTCTTGCGGGCGCTGCCGTTGAATGCCACGACCTTCATGTGGACCTCCGGATGGGACGGGTTTGCTTGGACTGCGGCGCGGGGGCACCACCGGGAAAGGCGCGCAGAAACGGCTTTTCCCAGGCCTTGGCCTGGGGTATACACCAGTTCAGGGGAGTTCGCCACGCATGAAGGATGGACTGCCGCGCCGGGGGCCGGAGGCCGGGCGCGGCCTTTGCTGGCGCCCGCAACCAAGGAGATTTGCCCATGGCCGAACCGGGCCGGAACATGGTGGAGCTTGAGGACGTGCGCCTGACGCTGGTCGGCGGCGCGGGCGCGGTGGACGTGCTGCGCGGGGTGGACCTGACCGTGGCCGCCGGGGAGACTCTGGGCGTGGCCGGGCCCTCGGGCGCGGGCAAGACGACCATGCTCATGGTCATGGCCGGGCTGGAGCGGGCCACTTCGGGCCGGGTGGTGGTGGACGGGCGCGACCTGCGCGCCCTGGACGAGGACGGCCTGGCGCGCTTCCGGCGCGGGGCCGTGGGCGTGGTCTTCCAGGCCTTCCATCTGGTGCCGACCATGACGGCCCTGGAAAACGTGGCCCTGCCCCTGGAATTCGCGGGCAGCCCCGACGCCTGGGACCGCGCCCGGGAGAGCCTGGCCGCCGTGGGCCTGGAGGCCCGCGCCGGGCACTACCCCGCCGAACTCTCCGGCGGCGAGCAGCAGCGGGTGGCCATCGCCCGGGCCTTCGCCCCCGGGCCGCGCCTGCTTCTGGCCGACGAGCCCACGGGCAACCTGGACGAGGACACCGGCGCCCGGGTGGCCGACCTGCTGTTCGAGCTGCGCGAGCGGCGCGGCGTGACCCTGGTGCTCATCACCCACGACATGGGCCTGGCCGCGCGCTGCGCCCGCACGGTGCACATGCACGGCGGGCGCCTGGGCCAGGGCGCGGAGCCCGGGGCATGAGCCTGCCCGGCGAACTGGGCCTGGCCCTGCGGCTGGCCCGGCGCGAGATGCGCGGCGGCACGCGGGGCCTGGGCGTGTTCCTGGCCTGTCTGGCCCTGGGCGTGGCGGCCATCGCCGCCGTGGGCACCTTCGCCGCCGGGGTCGGCGGCGGGCTCGCGGCCAACGCCCAGGCCATCCTGGGCGGCGACGTGCAGCTCGTGCGCTCCCATGTGCCCGTGGACTCCGCCGTGGCCCGGGCCCTGGAAGCCCGGGGCGACCTCTCGCGCCAGGTGGACATGCGGGTCATGGTCCGGCCCCGGTCGGGCCAGGGCTCGGCCCTGGCGGAACTGAAGGCCGTGGACGGGGCCTACCCGCTGTACGGGAAATTCGAGCTGATGGGCGGCTTCGGGCTGGCCGAGGCCCTGGCCGGGCGCGACGGCCTGCCCGGCGCCGTGGCCGAGCAGGCGCTGCTGGAGCGGCTGGACCTGCTGCTGGGCGACGTGGTGCGCGTGGGCGGCGCCGAGTTCGTGCTCACGGGCATCATCCGCCAGGAGCCGGACCGGGTCGGCCAGTTCTGGGCCCTGGGGCCCCGGCTCATCGTCGGCCTTGAGGCCCTGGCGGCCTCGGGGGTCGTCCGCCCCGGGACGCTGGCGCACTACGTGTACAACCTGCGCCTGCCCGGCGAGGAGCCGGACCCCGCCCGGGCCGAGGCCCTGGGCGCCGAGGTGCTGGCGGCCCATCCCGACGGCGGCTTTCGCGTGCGCACCTTCCACAAGGCCGCCACGCGGCTGACCTGGCTTTTGGACGACGTGGCCCAGTACCTGACCCTGGTCGGGCTGGCCACGCTGCTGGTGGGCGGCATCGGCGTGGCCGGGGCGGTGCGCGCGTTCCTGGCCGGGCGCCAGCGGTCCATCGCCGTGATGAAGGCCCTGGGCGCCTCGCGGCGGCTGGTGACCGGCGTCTATTTCGTGCAGGTTATGGCCCTGGCCCTGGCGGGCAGCGCGGCCGGAGCCCTGGTGGGCTGGATTGCGGCCTGGGCCGGGGCCGGGCCCCTGGCGCTGCGCCTGGGCGTGCCTTTGGCCAGGACCACGGCGCAGTTCCCGGCGCTGCTGGCCGTGGCCTACGGGCTGCTGACGGCCCTGGCGTTCTCGCTATGGCCGCTGTCCGCCGCGGGGTTGACCTCGCCCGCGCGGCTGTTCCGGGGCTATGCCGACACCGGGACGCGCCGCCCGGGCCGGGGCACGCTGGCGGCCTGCGCGCTGGTGGTCCTGGCGCTGACGGCGCTGCTGCTCGCCACCAGCGAGGACCGGGGCGTGGCCCTGGGTTTCGCGGCGGGTGCCCTGGGCAGCGTGGTCGTGCTCTGGCTCTGGGCCGGGCTGGTGCGCCGCGCGGCCGCGCGCCTGCCGCGCCCGGCCAGCCCGCGCCTGCGCCAGGCCCTGGCCAACCTGCACCGCCCGGGCGCGGCCACGGCCAGCGTCATCTTCTCCCTGGGTCTGGGGCTCACGGTGCTGGTGGCCGTGGCCCTGGCCGAGGGCAACATCCGCGACATCATCGCCCGCCAGACCCCGAGCACGGCGCCGTCGTTCTTTTTCATCGACATCCCGCGCGGGCGCATGGAGGCCCTGGAACGCATGGCCCTGGACGTGCCCGGCGTTTCGCGCATGGAAAAGCAGCCCTCCATCCGGGGCCGCATCGTGGAAATCGACGGCCGCGAGGCCGACACGGTGGACGTGGACCCCGACGTGGCCTGGGCCCTGCGCTCGGACCGGGGGTTGACCTTCGCCGGGCCCAGGCCCGAGGGCGTGGAGCTGACCCAGGGCGCGTGGTGGGCGCCGGACTACGCGGGCCCGCCGCTCATCTGCCTGGACGAGCGCGTCTGCCGGGGCTTCGGCATGGCCGTGGGCGACACGCTGACGGTCAACGTGCTCGGGCGGCGCATCACGGGCACCGTGGCCTGCACCCGGCGCATCGACTGGACCACCGGCGGCCTGAACCACACGATCATCTTCTCCCCCGGCGTGCTCGACGGCGCGCCCTATACCTGGATCGCCACGGCCTACGCCGACCGCGAGCAGGAGACGGCCCTGTTCCGCGCCGTGACCGGAGCCTTCCCCGAGGTGGTGGCCATTTCCATGCGCGAGGTGCTGGAGAACCTGGGCCAGATGGTCGACGACGTGGGGCTGGCCGTGGGCGCGGCGGCGGCCCTGGCCCTGGTGGCCGGGCTGCTGGTGCTGGCCGAGGCCATGCGCGCCAACCTGCGCGCGCGGCACTACGACGCCGTGGTCTTCAAGGTGCTGGGCGCCACCCGGCGCGACATCATGACCGCCCTGGTGCTGGAGTTCGCCATCCTGGGCGCGGCGGCGGCGGCGCTGGCGGCGCTGCTGGGGCTTGCGGGCTCCTGGGCCTTCGTGGCCGGGGCGCTGCACCGTGGCTGGGTGTTCCTGCCCCTGCCCCTGCTGGCCATTACCGTCGGCGGCGTGGCGGCCACGGTGCTGCTCGGGCTGCTCGGCGTGCGCCGGGCCCTGCGCGGCAGCGCCTGGGGTGTGCTGCGCAACGAGTAGGTATCGTCGGGCCGGGCCGTCCGGCTGCGAGGCGGAAAACAACGGGCCCCCGCGCGAAGACCTCGCGCGGGGGCTCGTTTTCGGGCGGGACCGCCCCGGCGCTAGGGCCGGGCCGCCGCCTGGACCAGGGCGCGCACCCGGGGCAGCAGGGCCCGGGCGATGATGGCCACCCCGCGCTCGTTGGGGTGGATGCCGTCGTCCTGGTTCAGGGCCGGGTCGAGGGCCACGCCTTCCAGCAGGAAGGGATGCAGGGCCACGCCGTGGCGCGCGGCCACCCGGGGGAACACGGCGTCGAAGCGCGCGGCGTAGTCCGCGCCGTAGTTTTCCAGGGCGCGCATGCCGATGAGCAGCACGGGCACGCCCTTGGCCCGGAACAGCTCCAGCATGGCGTCCAGGTTGGCTTCCATGAGTGCCGGGTCCTGGCCGCGCAGGCCGTCGTTGGCGCCCAGCTCCAGCCAGGCGCAGTCCGGGCGCTCCTCCAGCAGCCAGGGCAGCCGGGCCAACCCGCCCGAGGTCGTATCGCCGGACACGCCCGCATTGACGATGCGCACGTCCAGGCCCTCCCGGCGCAGCAGGCCCTCCACCACGGCGGGCAGGGCGGCGGAGACGGGCAGGCCGTAGCCCGCCGTGAGGCTGTCGCCCACGGCCAGCAGCGTCACGGGGCGGGAAGCGGGCATGGGAGCCTCCTGGAGGCTGGCGGTTGCCGGGGCGGGGCGGTCGGCTGCGCGGGCCCGGGCGCCCGCCCCCGGGGCCAGGAGCAGGGCCAGGGCCAGCAGGGCGGCCGCAGCCCCGAGGCGCCGCAGGCCACGCAGGGCAAGGGACCGCGGCGCGCCGGGGGTGCGCCGGAGCCGCGCCGGGCGCTCCGGGCCGGAAAGGGTGCGCATGGGCCCGGCCTCAGCCGATGGCCATCAGTTCGATTTCGAAGGTCAGGTCCTGGCCCGCCAGGGGGTGGTTGGCGTCCAGGGTCACGGTGCCTTCGTCCACGGCGGTGACGTTCAGGCGGAAGGGCTGGCCGTCGGGGCCCTGGGCCTCCAGGGCCATGCCCGGGGCGGGTTCCACGCCTTCGGGCAGTTCGGCGCGGTCCACCACGTAGATCAGCTCCGCGCTGTGCTCGCCGTAGGCTTCGGCGCAGGGGATGGTGAATTTCTTGGACTCGCCGACGCTCATGCCCATGGCGGCCTTCTCGAACCCGGGGATGACCATGCCCGAGCCGATGGTGAATTCCAGGGGTTCGCGCTGGCGCGAGGTGTCGAACAGGGTGCCGTCGTCCAGGGTGCCGGTGTAGTGGACGGAAACGCTGTCGCCGTCTTTGGCTTGGGGCATGGGATCTCCTGGGATTTTCCGGGGTGTCCCGGAGTGTGCTTGCGGGCCGGATGGCCGGGGGGCGCCGGGCGGCGGCCACGCGCTGTGCGTGCCGTCTGGTCCGGCGTGCATGGGTCCGATGCTCGCAACCTACAGGTTTTCCTCCCGGCGGGCAACCGCCCCCGGCGGCGGGGCGTCCTCCGGGGGGCTACAGGTCCCGGTAAAAGCTGTAGTCGAAGCGGCGTCCGGCCTCCTGCATGGCGGGCAGCAGCGTGCTTTCGATGGTGCGCAGGATGGCTGCGGCGAACAGGGCGGCCAGGGGCGCGCCGAGGTCCGGCGGGGTGTGGCCCGGGCCAGGGGTGAGGTCGTGGCCCAGCCGTTGCAGGTCCGCCGCGAGTAGGGCCCGGGTTTTTCTGGACGACTCCGGCAGCCGCCCGGCCAGAAGCCGGAACAGCGGCCCGGCCGGGCTCGCACCGGCCATGTGCGCGAGGCGCAGGTAGCAGTGGATGGCCATCAGGAAGTCCACGTACAGAAACTCGGGGCGGGAGATGCCCAGGGCCTGTTCCATGCGCGCCAGGGCGTCTTCCGCCAGCACGATGTCGCAGATGCGGAACTGTTCCATGGTGATGCTTTTGGGCTGCGACCATGCCCAGTAGCGGGCCACGATGTCCGTATAGTGCATCCTGCGGACCAGGGTCACGGGGCTGTGGTGGCGGTAGTTGCGCAACGTGAGCCCCGCCTCGCGTACGCGGCGGCAGAAGTGGTGGTCTTCGTAGGTCTTCGCCTCGTAGCCGCCGAAGCCGCCCAGGGCGAGCCAGGTGGCGCGGCGCAGCAGCCAGATGCCGCCCGAGAGGAAACCGGGGGCGTCCGCCTGTTCATAGTAGCCGCAGAAAGCCTGCTCATAGCGCGCCGAGAGGCTGTCGCCCGCTGCCGGGTGCATGGGCGCGCCCACAAGGCCCACGCCGGGTTCATCAAGCAGGGGCAGGGCGTGTTCGAGCCAGTCCGCAGGGGGGCGGACATCGCAGTCCAGGGACAGGATCGCATCCTGCGTGCAACGGGAAATGCCCGCCTGCTTGGCGACCCCGGCGCCCCTGTTGGCGGCGTGGGCCACGAGGACGACGCCCGGGCGCGGGGGAAAGGGCGGCCGGGAGCCGTCGTCCACGAGGACGGTTTCCCGGGGCCGGATGGTCCAGGTGCGGACCTGTTCGAGCAATTCCAGGGCGAGATGCGCGTCGTTGTAGGTGTAACTGACCAGGGAAACGCCCATGCGGTGGCCCTTGGCGCGCGGGATGCCGCCGGTTTCGGGCGCGGCGCCGCGCCGACCCTTCGCGCCCGTTTCTACGCGAAAACCGCCCCGAGGGTAACCCCGGCGGCCTCCCGAAACCTGCCCCGCCCGCGGTACGGTTTTCTTTACAACCCCTGCCCCCTTGCCTATGCTGACCGCCCTGCGGAGGGGTGTCCGAGCGGTTGAAGGAGGCGGTCTTGAAAACCGCTGACGGGGCAACCTGTCCGGGGGTTCGAATCCCTCCCCCTCCGCCAGTCCTTCCCCCCGTGCGCGTCGCCTGGCGGCGGTCCGCCGTCGGGTTCCAGCGAGGCCACGTCCTCCCCCATTTCGGGTTGCACTGTCCGGGACGGCCCGGCTCTTCGGAACGGAGAACCGCATGTCCTGGTTTCTGCTTGTCTGTGCCGGTGTCCTGGAAGTCGTGTGGGCTTATTTCCTGAAGCAATCCAACGGGTTTACTCGTCTGGAATCGTCTCTTGCCACCCTTGTGGCCATGGCTGCCAGCTTCGGGCTGCTCGCCCTGGCCATGCGCTCCCTGCCCCTGGGCACGGCCTACATGGTCTGGACCGGAATCGGCGCCGTGGGCGCGTTTGCGGTGGGCGTTGTGGCGCTGGGCGAGCAGGTTTCCGGCCTGCGTCTGCTGGCGGCGGGCTTCATCGTCGCCGGGCTGGTGCTCATGAAGCTCGCCGAAGGCCGCTGACGGACTGTCGGGAAAACCGAAACCCGCAGGGCGATTAAAAACGGGAGAAGCAAGACGCGGGGAAAGCCGGGACGCGCAGTGCCCCTCGTATGCTCACGCGGTCCGGACTCTTTTGCGGGCGCGGCAGGTCGCCGCCTGGGGGCGCCCGTGAGGGCCCGCATACCGGGCCCGGCCGCCGTGGCTGCCGTGGCCCCGGTCCGCGTTGCCTTCCTTTGCCGGGTATGCCATACTTGGCAAATGGGAAAATCCCTTCCGTCATCACTCCGAAAAACGAGGAAACAATCGTGAAGACCTATACCATCGCCGTCATTGTGGGCAGCCTGCGCAAGGATTCCTTCAACCGCAGGCTGGCCGAGGGGCTGGTTCGACTGGCTCCGTCGGATTTCGTTTTCAACACCGTGCGCCTGGACGACCTGCCGCTCTATAATCAGGACGACGACGCCGATCAGGCCGCGCCGGTGCGGCGGATCAAGGAGCAGATCCGCGAGGCCGACGGCCTGCTGTTCGTGACGCCCGAGTACAACCGCTCCATCCCCGGGGTGCTCAAGAACGCCATCGACCACGCCTCGCGCCCCTACGGCGACAGCGCCTGGGCCGGAAAGCCCGCCGGGGTGCTGGGCGTGTCCATCGGGGCCGTCGGCACGGCCCTGGCCCAGCAGCACCTGCGCAACGTGCTGGCCTACCTGGACGTGCCGACCCTGGGCCAGCCCGAGGCCTTCGTCCAGGCCAAGGACGGGCTCTTCGACGCAAGCGGCGCCATCGGCGCCGGGAGCAGGGAGTTCCTGCAACACTGGATGGACGCCTACGCGGGCTGGGTGCGGCTGCACGCGGCCGGGCCCGCGGCCTGACGCGGCGCGGCGCCCGCCCCGGGCGCCGCCCGGCCGGAAACGCAAACGGCGGGGGACGGCAGTTGCCGTCCCCCGTCTTTTTTCACCCCCGGTCCCCGGCCCTGTGCCAGCCGCCGCCCCTGGCCAGCGTTTCCCGGATGACCCGGGTCAGTTCATCCGGGTCCACGGGTTTGGACACGTAGCCGTCCATGCCCGCCGCCAGGAAGTTTTCCTTGTCCCCGGCCATGGCGTAGGCCGTCATGGCGACGATGGGTATGCCCCGGGCGGCCTCGTCGGCCTGGCCGTTGCGGATGGCCCGCGTGGCTTCCACGCCGTCCAGCACGGGCATCTGCACGTCCATGAGCACCAGGTCGAAGGGCTCGCGGCCCAGAGCCTCCAGGGCCTGGCTGCCGTCGCCGACCACCGTGGGCCGGGCTCCGGCCTTCTCCAGCAGCCGCGCCGCCGCCAGGCCGTTGACCCGGTCGTCCTCGGCGACGAGCACCCGGGCGCCCTCCAGGGGCGGGCCCGGGGACGCCGCCGGGGCCGGAGCGGCCAGGACGGGCTCCTCCTGGGCGCGGAAGGTGCAACAGAAGAACATGGTCGTGCCCAGGCCGGGCTCGCTGTCCACGGCGATGCTGCCGCCCATGAGTTCCACCAGCCGTTTGCAGATGACCAGCCCCAGCCCGGCGCCCTGGTATCTGCGCGTGAAGCCCTCGCTGATTTGCGAAAAGGGTTTGAAAAGCCGTTCGATGTCCTCTTCGGGAATGCCGATGCCCGTGTCGGCCACGCTGAAGAGCACCCGGCACTGCCCGGGGGCGCGGGGCGGCAGACGGTAGGCCTCCAGGGTCACGCTCCCGGTGGGAGTGAACTTGAAGGCGTTGCCCAGCAGATTCATGAGCACCTGCATCAGGCGCACCTCATCGCCCCCGAGGGTTCGCGGCACGGCGGCGTCCACATGGCAGTGGAATTTCAGACCCGACTGGCGCGCCAGGGGCCGGAAGATGCCCTTGATCTGGTCCATCACGGCGGTCAGGGAGAAGGGTTTGGCCTGGATGTTCAGCTTGCCCGCCTCCACGCGCGAAAGGTCCAGGATATCCGAGAGCAGCCGGGTCAGGCGCGTGCAGGACTGCTTGGCCAGGTCCACGTATTCGCCCTGCTCCCCCCGCAGGGCCGTGGATTCCAGGAGCTGGAGCATGCCCATGAGCCCGTTGAGGGGCGTGCGGATTTCGTGGCTCATGTTGGCCAGGAACTCGCTTTTGGCCTGGCTGGCGGCCTCGGCGGCCTCCTTGGCCTGAAGCAGGTCCTTTTCCACCTGCTTGCGGGCGGTGATGTCCTGTGCGGCGCCCAGGATGCCGATGGGCACGCCGCCGCTCCAGATGGCGGCGGAGGACAGGCTGATGTGGATGGACGAGCCGTCCTTGCGGCGGCGGGTCAGTTCCAGCCCGGAGAGGAGCTCGCCGGCCAGAACCCGCTCCCGGAGGCTGCGGAATTCCTCCTGCTGGTCGTCGTCCACGATGGGCAGGGGTTTGCCCAGGACCTCCTCGGCCGTCCAGCCGAAAATGCGCTCGGCCGAGGCGTTCCAGGACAGCACGCGGCAGTCCGTGCCCACGCTGTAGAGGGCCACGGGCGAGCAGGAGACGATGGCCCGCTGGAATTCCTCGCTGCGGCGCAGCAGTGCCTGGGCCTTGCGCCGCTCGGTCACGTCGATGATGCAGGAGTAGAGCGCCTCCCGGCCCTGAATGGACACCGGGCCGGTGTAGACCTCCACGTCGCGCGTCTCGCCGTGGGCCAGCCTGTGGCGGAAGGAGAAGAAGCATTTGTTTTCGGTGCGGGCCTGGGCCATGGCGGCCCGGAGCTCCTCCGGGGGCAGGGTGTTGATGTCCGTGACGCTCATGGCCTTGAGTTCGTCGCGGCTCCAGCCGTAGTAGGCGCTGGCCGCGTGGTTGGCCTCCACGATGCGCCCTGTGTCCGGCGCCAGCAGGAGCATGATCACGCTGCTGTCCATGAACAGCGCCCGGAACAGTCTTTCGCTCTCCTGCAGGGCCAGGCTCGCGGTTTTGCTTGCGGTGATGTCTTCCAGGAACCCCACGGTGCGCTCGGGCAGGCTGTCCGCCGCGGGCAGGCGGAAGGCACGGGCCCCGACCCAGCGCACTTCGCCGGAGGTCGCGACGATGCGCATCTCCGCCTCCAGGGGCGTGCCTTGTTCGTAGAGCGCGTCCAGGGCCCGGGCCACATGCGGGGCGTCGTCGGGGTGGATCATGGCCCGGAAGGACGTCGGGTCGTCGTACAGGCTCTGGACGCTGCGGCCCGAGATGTCCTCATAGGCCGGGCTGGCGTAGATGATCCTGCCGGTGGTCAGGTCGCGCATCCAGAAGACGTGGCGGATGTTCTCCACCAGATGGCGGAAGAGATCGCGGCTGCGGGTCAGCTCGCCGGTCTTGCGGCGGCTGTCGTCCAGCGCGGCGGCCAGGCGGTCGTTCAGGCGCAGGGTCAGGTGGTAGTGCAGGGCCAGGGCCACCAGGATCGCACCGGCCAGGACGGCGCCCACCGTGGCGGCCACGCGCCCCTCCGTCCAGAAATGCCGGGGCTTGCCGTACCAGCGCTCCACCAGGACGGTGTACTGCTCCGAGGCGGTGAATTCGCGCACGGCGGCGTCCAGCCGCTGGGCCAGCGCGCCGTTTTCCGGGGTCAGGGCCAGGCTGCGCTTGTACTCCATGGTCGGCCCGTCCAGGAAGGCCACCAGATTGTCCACTCCGGCCCGGGAGGTCAGGTGCTCCAGTTCGTAGCGCCCGGCGAGCACGGCGTCCAGGTTGCCCGAGAGCAGGTCGACGAGGTAGTGTTGCGGGCTGGTGTAGTCGCGAATCCAGATATCGGGCACGCGGGTCAGTTCCTCGGGGCGCAGGCTGCCGCGCAGAATGCCCAGGGTCCGGCCCTGGAGATCGTCCAGGGTTTTGATGGTCTTGTCGTTGGCGCGCACCATCAGGCATGTCGGGGAAACGAAAATGGGCGAGGTGAAGATGAAGCGGTCCAGCCGCTCCTGGGTCGGGGTCATTCCGGCTATGAACGTGCCCCGGCCTTCGAGCACCTCGCGCTGGGCCTCGGCCCAGTCGTCTGCCACCAGGAAGGTCATCTCCAGGCCCGCGCGTTCGGCGATGGCCCGGGCGGCGTCCGCGGAAAAGCCCTGGGGCTGGCCGTCGGAGCCCAGGGCAAAAAAAGGCGGCATGCTCTTGAGCACCACGGCGGTCACGCCCTGCTGCGGGGCGCCTTGCTGGCCGCGGCCTGGCAGCGGCCCGGCCAGGGCCGCGACCAGGAAAAGCAGGACCACGGCGACGTAACGCATTCCGGCCTCGGGTGCTTCGGGCGGCGCCGGGATGTCGTCGGCGCCATCCCGTGGAAAGGGGGTGTACCGTTATAGAGTCTACCATGATCCGCGCGCGGGGGCTACCGGCGGGAGCAAAAAATGCGCGCGATGCGCGTACGGGGAGGCCTTTGTCCGAAAAGGCCGACGCGGCGGGAGGATTTTCTCCCGAGGCCCGCCCCGGGGCGCGCGGCGCCGGGCGGGGCGGCACGCGGAATAGGGCGATTTTGCATTTTTGAGAAGAAGAGTTGGGCGCGTGCCCGCACGGACCCGGGAGCAACGGGCGCCGACGACCCGGACCCCCGAAGGAGGGCCCGGGTCGTTTGCTTTTCCGCTGCCCGCCGCCGCCTGCGCCGTCGCGGCGGGGCCTGGGGCCAGCGCCGCCGAGCCGGAGAGCCAGCATTGGAGGTGCGCCCCATGCGCCCGGGCAGCAGTGTGCCCCCCGTTCCCGGTTGTGCCACGGCCCCAGGGGGGCGGTGGCGGGGCTCCTCCACGGTGCGGCGCGGTTTCAAGGGCCCCGGGCCGCGCGTGGCGGCGTGGGGAAAGAATGGCGCTGACTTACATTTTTGTATTGTTCTGGCGGTGTGCCGTGCGTTTTGTCAGTCAGTAGTCAACATATTTGCAAAAATATGCCATAAAATAGACATAATTGTCACACATGCGGAGCGCCCACGCGTGCCTTTCGCGGACCTTGATCTGTCAATATCATAAAATAATTGATTAATTTTTTACCCGCCGTCCCCGGAACGATAGTTGCTCAACGGCCCGCGTGCTTCCGCGTCGGCGCCGGGTCCGCGCGCGGCGCCGGGCGGCGGAAGCGCGCACACCCCACACCCGACCAGGAGGACACCGGTCATGAAACGCAGAGAGTTCATCAAGAAGGCGGGCGCCGCCGGCATCGCGGCCACCGCCGGGGCCGTGGTCAACGCGCCCTTTGTCCACGCCAGCAAGAAAACGACCATCCGCTGGCGCCTGCAAACCTATGCGGGGCCCGCCCTGGCCGAACACGTCATCAAGCCGCAGATCGAGGCCTTCAACAAGATCGCCGACAACGAGATGGTCATCGAGCTGTACAACGCCGACCAGCTCGTGCCCACAGGCGAACTGTTCCGCGCCATGCAGCGCGGCACCATCGACGCCGTGCAGAGCGACGACGACTCCATCGCCGCCCCCGTGGACGTGGCCGTGTTCGCGGCCTATTTCCCCTTTGCCTCGCGCTACGCCCTGGACGTGCCCACCCTGTTCAACCACTACGGGCTCAAGGAAATCTGGGAGGAGGCCTACTCCGAGGTCAAGGGCGTGACCTGGCTGTCCGCCGGTGCGTGGGACCCCTGCAACTTCGCCACCAAGGAGCCCATCAACAGCGTTGCCGACCTCAAGGGCAAGCGCGTGTTCACCTTCCCCACGGGCGGCCGCTTCCTGCAGCGCTTCGGCGTGGTGCCCGTGACCCTGCCCTGGGAGGACGTGGAGGTCGCCCTGCAGACCGGCGAGCTGGACGGCATCGCCTGGTCGGGCATCACCGAGGACTACACCGTCGGCTGGGCCAACGTGACCAACTACTACCTGACCAACAACATTTCCGGCGCCTGGGCCGGGTCCTACTTCGCCAACTCCGACAAGTGGGACGCCCTGCCCGACCGCCTGAAGACGCTCTTCCGCATGTCCATGGACAGCTCGCACTACTACCGCCTGCACTGGTACTGGTGGGGCGAGGCCCACTACCGTACCAAGGGCGGCAAGCTGAAGCTGACCTCCATCCCCGAGAGCGAGTGGAAGATCGTGGAGGACGAGGCCATCAAGTTCTGGGACGAGATCGCCACCCAGAGCCCCAGAAGCGCCAAGGTCGTCTCCATCCTCAAGGATTACGTCGAGACCATGAAGCTGGCCGGCCCGCCCTACCGCAGCTAGCCGCGCCCGGCCCGGGCCCGGCGTTTTGCCGGGCCCGGGCCCGCTTCCTTTTCCCCCCGCAACCCCCAAGCAGAGAGCAAGAGACCTTGCCCAAAGCAATCCGACTTTACGTTCGTTACATGGACGCCATCAGCACCCGCGTCGGTCAGGCGACGCTGTATCTGGTCTTCGCCATGATGGCCATCCTGCTCTTGTCATCCATCACGCGCACCGTGTTCAATTACCCGCTGCTGTGGGCCGTCGAGTCGGCGCAGTTCACCATGTCCGCGTACTACATGCTCGGTGGCGCATTCTCCATGCTCCTGCACGCCCACGTGCGTATGGACGTGTTCTACGGCAGTTGGACCCCGCGCAAGCGTGGCGTGATGGACTCGGTGACCTCCCTGTTCCTGCTGTTCTACCTGGGCGTGCTGCTCTACGGCGGCGTTTCCAGCACCGCCTATTCCATCGAGTACGGCCAGCGCAACTACTCGGCCTGGGCGCCGCTCATGTGGCCCATCAAGGTCGTCATGGTCGCGGGCATCGCCCTGATGCTGCTCCAGGCGGTGTCCATGTTCTTCAAGGATCTTGCCCAGGCCCTGGGGAAGGAGCTGTCGTGAGCCACGAACTCATCGCGCTTTTGATGTTCTCGCTGCTGATGCTCATGCTCATGACCGGGCAGCGCGTGTTCGGGGCCATCGGCTTCATCGCGGCCCTCTTTTCCCTGTGCCTGTGGGGCGACGGCGGGGCCGAGATGCCCTTCAACGCCAGCATCGCCCTGCTGAACTGGTACCCCCTGCTGACGCTGCCGCTGTTCATTTTCATGGGCTACATCCTGTCCGAGTCGGGCATCGCCAACGACATGTACAAGATGCTGCACGTCTGGATGGGCTCGCTGCCCGGCGGGCTGGCCATCGGCACCGTGGTGCTCATGGTCGCCATCTCGGCCATGAACGGCCTGAGCGTGGCGGGCATGGCCATCGGCAGCAGCATCGCCCTGCCGGAGATGCTCAAGCGCGGCTACGACAAGCGCATGGTCACCGGCGTAATCCAGGCCGGGTCCTCCCTGGGCATCATGGTCCCGCCGAGCATCGTGCTCGTGCTTTACGGCATGATCGCCCGCCAGCCGGTGAGCCAGCTCTGGATGGCCGGGGTGCTGCCCGGGCTTTTGCTGGCCGCGCTGTTCGTCGTCTACATCGTGGTGCGCTGCTGGTTGCAGCCCGAGTTGGGCCCGGTGCTCTCCGCCGAGGAGCGCAACGTGGACCGGCGCGAGAAGCTGCGCCTGCTGCGCGCCGGGCTTTTGCCCCTGGCGATCATCTTCTCCGTCACCGGCCTGTTCATCCTGGGCGTGACCAGCCTGGTGGAAAGCTCGGCCGTGGGCGCGGTGGCCGCGCTGCTGGCCGCCTGGGCCAAGGGCCGCCTGACGCGCAAGATGATGCGCGACACCCTGCACCTGACCCTCTCGGTGAGCTGCATGTTCATGTGGATCATCCTGGCGGCCATGAGCTTCGGCGCGGTGTTCGACGGCCTGGGCGCCGTGCATGCCATCGCCCGGCTGTTCCTGGACGAGTGGGGCCTGAGCCCGTGGGGCGTGCTGATCATGATGCAGGTCTCCTACATCATCATGGGCATGTTCCTGGACGACACGGCCATGCTGGTCATCGTCGCCCCGCTGTACATCCCGCTGATCATCTCCCTGGGCTTCAACCCGGTGTGGTACGGCGTGCTGTATACCGTCACCTGCCAGATCGCCTACATGACCCCGCCCTTCGGCTACAACCTCTTCCTGATGAAGGCCATGGCCCCCAAGGAAGTCACCCTGGTGGACATCTACAGTTCCATCGTGCCCTTCGTGATCATCATGGTCGTCGGCCTGGGCATCATCATGGCTTTCCCGCAGATCGCGCTGTACCTGCCCTCGGTCTATTACAAATAGCCCTGGCGCGGCAGGGGGGCGATGGGCTAAGGGGAAACAGGCGACGAGCCGGAGGAGAAGCATGGGCACAAGCACAAGGAGCCTGCGCGAGCTTATGGCCTGGGCCACGCCCCTGCGCTCGGGCGACGTGCTGGCGGGCGTGGCCGCGCCGGACGAGGAGAGCCGCGTGCGGGCCCAGATGGCCCTGGCCGACGTGCCGCTTGCGCGCTTTCTGGACGAGGCCGTGGTGCCTTACGAGGACGACGAGGTCACCCGGCTGATCATCGACAGCCACGACGCGCGGGCCTTCGCCCCGGTGCGCTCCTTCACCGTGGGCGAGCTGCGCGACTGGCTGCTGACCGACGCGGCCGACAGCGCCGCCCTGGCCCGGCTGGCCCCGGGGCTGACCCCCGAAATGGCCGCCGCCGTCAGCAAGCTCATGCGCGTGCAGGACCTCGTGCTCGCGGCGTCCAAATGCCGGGTGGTCACGCGCTTTCGCAACACCATCGGCCTGCCGGGCACCTTCAGCGTGCGCCTGCAACCCAACCACCCGACCGACGACCTGAAGGGCATCGCCGCCTCGACCCTGGACGGGCTGTGCTACGGCTGCGGCGACGCCGTCATCGGCATCAACCCGGCCACGGACAACCTGGAGAACATCTCCCGGCTGCTCTTCATGCTCGACGGGCTCATCCAGCGCCACAAGGTGCCGACCCAAAGCTGCGTGCTGACCCACGTGACCACGACCATGGAGGCCATCGAAAAGGGCGTGCCCGTGGACCTGTGCTTTCAGTCCATCGCCGGGACCGAGCGGGCCAACGCCAGCTTCGGCATCTCCCTGGCCCTGCTGGAGGAGGCCCACGAGGCCACCCTGGCCCTGGGCCGGGGCAGCGTGGGCGACAACGTGATGTACTTCGAGACCGGGCAGGGCAGCGCCCTGTCCGCCGGGGCCCACCACGGGGTGGACCAGCAGACCCTGGAAGCCCGGGCCTACGCCGTGGCCCGGCGTTTCCGCCCGTTGCTGGTCAACACCGTGGTCGGCTTCATCGGCCCGGAATATCTCTACAACGGCAAGCAGATCCAGCGCGCCGGGCTGGAGGACCACTTCTGCGGCAAGCTGCTCGGCCTGCCCATGGGCGTGGACATCTGCTACACCAACCACGCCGAGGCCGACCAGGACGACATGGACACCCTGCTGACCCTGCTCGGCGCGGCGGGTTGCAATTTCATCATGGGCGTGCCCGGGGCCGACGACATCATGCTCAACTATCAGTCCACGTCGTTCCACGACGCCTGCTACCTGCGCCGTCTGCTGGGCCTGCGCCCGGCGCCGGAGTTCCAGGAGTGGCTGGAGGCCCTGGGCGTCCACGACGCCGCCGGGCGGCTTTTGCCCATGAGCGCGGAAAACGCGCTCCTGGCCCTGCCGCGCGAGGCCGGGGCCACGCAGGAGGGCGGCGCCGCAGGGGAGGGCGGGGCATGAGCACGACCGGGCCGATCATCACCCCCGACCATTGGAGCGAACTGCGCCGCTTCACCGAGGCGCGCATCAGCCTGGGCCGTTGCGGGGTCAGCCTGCCCCTGGCCGAGAGCCTGGCCTTCCGCCTGGCGCACGCCCAGGCCCGCGACGCCGTGTGGCAGCCCTTTCGAGTGGCCGAACTGGCCGGGGAGCTGGAAGGGGCCGGGCTGGAATGCCTGCGCCTGCAAAGCGCCGTGGCCGACCGCGGCGAATATCTGACCCGCCCGGACAAGGGCCGCCGCCTGGGCGACGCTTCGCGGGAACTGCTGGCGGCGCGCGCGGCGGGCGGAGCCGGGGGAGCGGATGGTGCGGCCTCCGGTGCCGCCCTCCATGTCGCTCCGGGCGCTGCCCCGGACGTGGTCCTGGTGGTCGGCGACGGCCTGTCCTCGCGCGCGGTGCATGAAACCGCCGGGCCTCTGGTGCGTCGTCTGGTGCCCGTGCTGCGCGGGGCGGGGCTTTGCGTGGGCCCGGTGTGTCTGGTGGAAAACGCGCGGGTGGCCGTGGCCGACGAGGTGGGCGCCCTGCTCGGCGCCCGGGTTGCGGTGATCCTTATCGGCGAGCGCCCGGGGCTCACGTCGCCCAACTCCCTGGGCATCTACCTGACCCACGGCCCGCGCCCCGGCGCCACGGACGAAGCCCGCAACTGCATCTCCAACGTGCGCCCCGGCGGCCTGAGCCAGGAGGAAGCCGTGCGCAAGCTGGCCTACCTGCTGGAAGAATCCCTGGCCCTGGGCCTGTCGGGCGTGGGCCTCAAGGACAAGATGCCCGCCGCCTACCTGCCCTTCGGCCGCCCGGCCCCCCCGGCCCTGGAGGGCTGAGGCTTCCTGGTCCGCGCTTTGGGCCGGGCATGAAGAAAGGCGCCCCACGGCGCCTTTTTCACGTTCCGGTTCCGGTGTGGCTGACCGCCCCGCCCTCAGTCCGGCAGTTCCACGTTGATCCAGAAATGCACGGTGGTGCCCTGGCCCACGGCGCTTTCCACGGTGATGATGCCGCCCATGAGCGTCACCAGACGCTTGACGATGCCCAGGCCCAGGCCCGTGCCCTCGTATTTGCGGTTCTTGGCCCAGTTGAGCTGCACGAAGGGGTCGAAGATGCTGTCGAGCTGGTCGGCGGGGATGCCGATGCCCGTGTCGGTGACGGTGAACAGCAGCCGGGCCAGCCTGGGGTCCGCGCCTTTGCGCAGGATGCGCGTGCGCACGCGCACGCTGCCCTGGTGGGTGAATTTCACCGCGTTGCCCACGAGATTGAAGAGAATCTGGCGGATGCGGCCTTCGTCGCCAGCCACGGTTTCGGGCACGGCCACGTCCACCTCGTAGCCCACGTCGAGCCCCTTGCGCAGGCTCTGCTCGCGGAAGGTGTTGCACACGGTGCGCACGGTGTGCCGCAGGCGGAAGGGCCTGCGCGCGAGCACGATCTTGTCGGCCTGGAGCTTGGAAAAATCCAGGATGTCGTTGATGATGGCCAGCAGGCCTTCGCCCGCCTGCAGGGCGGTCTGGATGCAGTCGCGCTGCTCGGCGTCGAGGTCGGTGTCCAGCAGCACGTCGAGCATGCCCAACACGCCGTTCATGGGCGAGCGCAATTCGTGGCTCATGTTGGCCAGGAATTCATCTTTCATCTTGGTGGCGTTTTCGGCCAGGTCGCGCGCGCGGCGCATGGCCTCCTCGCTGCGCTTGAGCCCGGTGATGTCCGTGGCGACCTCGATGGCCCCGGCCAGGGAGCCGTCGGGCGCGAAGGAGGGGTAGCCCTTGACCAGCCAGGTCCGCCCGCCCTCGCCCTCCACCTCGGCCTCCACGGGCGTGCCCAGGCGCAGGGCCTGATCCACGGGGCAGGGGCTGGCGGCGCAGGATTTCTTGTAGCCGTGCCAGACGGCGTAGCAGCGCTTGCCGCGCAGTTCTTCGGGTTCGCCGCCCGCCAGGGAGCGGGCCGCGCGGTTGGCCCACAGGATGCGCTTGTCCGGGGTCTGGTAGAGCACGCACTCGGAGATGGTGTCCAGGATGAGTTTTTTTTCGTGCTCCGAGGCGCGCAGGGCGTTCTCGGCGGCCTTGCGCTCGGTGATGTCCATGCCCGTTTCCCACACCGCCCAGCCGGGCAAGGGGTGTTCGCCGGAGATGCGCGTCCACAGGATGGTTTTTACGCTGCCGTCGGCGGCGGCGGTTTCGGCTTCGCGTCCCGCGAAGTCGCCCGCCTCGCCGTGCAGGGTTTCCATGCGCCTGCGGTAGTCGGGGTCGGGAAAGAGCAGGGCCCGGGCCCCGGGGTTGCCGATGATGTCCGCCGCCTTGTAGCCCAGCACGCGCTCGCACTCGCGGTTCCAGAACACGTAGTTGCCCTCGGCGTCGTGGGCGTGGATGAGCACGGGCAGGCGCTCCACAAGCTGGCGCAGGCGCTGCTCGCTTTCCCATATGGCGGCCTCGGTGCGCTTGCGGTCGGTGATGTCGTGCAGCACGCAGACGAAGCCCCGGGGGCTGCCGTCGGGGGCGGCCAGGGCGCGGGTGGTCAGGTCGGCCCACAGGGTGGAGCCGTCCTTGCGCAGGAGTTTCTTTTCATAGTGGAACGCCGCCGGGCCGCCCCGGCGTGCCGATTCCACCAGGGCCCGGGTGTGCTGCACGAAATCCGGATGCGTCACGGCGGTGGCGGGTAGCCCCAGCAGTTCATCGCGATCGTAGCCGACCATGTCCATGAAGGTCTGGTTGGCGGCGGTGATGACGCCTTCGGAGTCCTGAATGGTGATGCCCGAGGCGGCGTTGTCGAAGATGGTCCGGAACTGCTCCAGGCGGTGGCGCAGGTCGGCGTTTTCGGCTCCCAGGCGGGCGCGCAGGGCCTCCAGCTCGGCGTTTTTGGCGTCGAGTACGGCCTGGAGACGGTCGATTTCGTCCTGCTGGTCCTGTGCTGTGTCTGTGCTCACGTCCTGTTCCGCTTGGCCCGGAGATGGCGGAGTGCCGTTTGTGGCGCAGTTTCGTGGATTGGGCACGGATTGTCAACGTCTTTGGCCCCGTGGACGGCGCGGTTGTTGTCTGCGCGGGCAAAGGCTGATAGATGACCCGTGAGCGCGCCGGGCGCGGACATGGGGCCGGACGCGCCCCGACGGGCCGGGCGGAAAAGGAGGGCGACACGGTGCAGGTGCGCACGACGGGCATTCCGGGGCTGCTGGTGCTGACGCCCCGGGTCTTTGCCGACCAGCGGGGCTTTTTCATGGAAACCTACAGCCGCAAGGCCCTGGCCGAGTGCGGCGTGGCCTGCGAGTTCGTGCAGGACAACCACGCCCTGTCCCGGGCCGCCGGAGTGCTGCGCGGGCTGCACTTCCAGGCGCCGCCCTCGGCCCAGGCCAAGCTGGTGCGCGTGTCGCGCGGGGCGGTGTACGACGTGGCGGTGGACCTGCGCGTCGGCTCCCCGGCCTACGGCACCTGGCACGCCGAAACCCTCACCGCCGACAACCACGCCCAGATGTTCATCCCGGCGGGCTGCGCCCACGGCTACGCGACCCTGGCCCCGGACACCGAGTTCCAGTACAAGGTGGACGCCTACTACGACCCCGCGCGCGACGCGGGCATCCTGTGGAACGACCCGGACCTGGGCATCCCCTGGCCGGTGGACGGGCCCGTGCTGTCCGACAAGGACCGCGTCCTGCCGCGTCTGGCCGATTTCGTTTCACCCTTTGTCTTTTCCGCTCCGGCCGCCCCCGGCCCGCACCAGGAGGAATGCCGATGACCAGCGACGCTGCCGCCCGGGCCCTGCACGGCTGTCAGGCCCTGATCCTGGCCGGAGGCTCCGGCACCCGGCTGTGGCCGTACTCGCGCACGCTCCTGCCCAAGCAACTCCTGGCGCTGACCGGCACGGCCACCATGCTCCAGCAGACCGCCGCCCGGGCCCTGGAGGTCTTCGCCCCGGCCGACGTGTGGGTGGTCACCAACGAGGAGCAGTTCTTCGAGGTGCGCGGGCAGGTGGCCGGGGTGAGCCCGGAGCTGGAGGGCCAGGTTCTGGCCGAGCCCATGCGCCGCAACACCCTGCCCGCCATCCTGCTGGGCATGGCCCGGGCGGTGGAGCGCGACCCCGAGGCCCTGGTGGCCGTGTTCCCTTCCGACCATCTGATCCACAAGCCGGCAGTCTGGCACGAGGCCCTGGGGCGCGGCGCGGCTCTGGCCCGCCAGGGCTGGTTCGTGACCTTCGGCGTGGTGCCCGACAAGCCCGAAACGGGCTACGGCTACATCGAGCGCGGGGCGGACCTGGGGCAGGAGTGCTTCGAGGTGGCCCGGTTCGTGGAGAAGCCCGACCTGGACACGGCCCGCCGCTTCCTGGCCGGGGGCGAGCACTACTGGAACAGCGGCATGTTCGTCTTTCAGGTCCGGGCCTTCCTGGAGGCCGTGGAGCGCTTCCAGCCCGAGCTGGCGGCGTGGTGGGCGGCGCGCGACAGCCAGCCCCTGGCCCGGGGCTACGCGGCCCTGCCCGACGTGTCCGTGGATTACGGCATCATGGAGCACGTCGCGCGCCAGGCCGTGGTCCGCGCCGATTTCGGCTGGGACGACCTGGGCAGTTGGGAGGCCCTGTACCGCCTGGGCGCCAAGGACGCGGGCGGCAACGTGGTCCAGGGCGACGTGCTGGCCATGGACTGCAAGGACAGCCTGCTGCTCTCGCGCGGGGGCAAGCTGGCCGCCGTGGAGGTGGACGGGCTCATCGTGGTTCAGACCCGCGACGCCACGCTCATCTGCCCCAAGGACAAGGTGCAGCGCGTCAAGGACGTGGTCGAGCGCCTGCGCGCCGAGCAGAGCCGGCTGGTGGAGGCCCACGTCACCGTGCGCCGCCCCTGGGGCAGCTACACGGTGTTGGAGGAGGGGCCGCACTACAAGATCAAGCGCATCGAGGTGCTGCCCGGGGCATGGCTTTCGCTGCAAAAGCACCACCACCGCAGCGAGCACTGGGTGGTCATCTCCGGCACGGCCCAGGTGCGCGTGGACGACCGCGAGATCCTGCTCTACGAGAACCAGTCCGTGGATATTCCCAAGACGGCCCTGCACCGCCTGGGCAACCCCGGCAAGGTGCCCGTGGAGATCATCGAAATCCAGTCCGGCCCGTATCTGGAAGAGGACGACATCGTGCGCTTCGACGATGTGTACGGCCGCGCCGGGGAGGAGCCCGGGGCCGGGGAGCAGGGCTAGGCCGGGCGCGCGGGGCGAGGCGATACGTTTTTTTGCCGTCCGGCGGGGTGCGCATGGGCCGCGCCCGGGACGGCGGCCAAGCACCTTGCGGGCGCGGGCACCGGCGCGCGGGCCTTTGCCGGACCTTGCCGGGCCCGGCGGGTGCATTCCGGAACATGCGTGGCGGCGGATGGATTTTTCCGGGCCGTCCGGGCGCGGGGCGGCGGGGCGCGCAAGCCCGGTTTTCCTCCGGAAATGGAGGACAATCCAGGGAAATCATATTCGTGAATTATTTCATTAAGCCTTGACACGCCAGGGCGGACATGCCTAGAACTGCTGCGTCTCCCTGAGACTTTTTCCATGGTTGTGCCCCCCGCCAGAACGCGTCGTCCGGCATCTCTCGGCCGGACGGGCAGACGTGTTCCAGCGGGGTCGTGGCAAGGGCCCAAGGGCCGTCCCTCCCGGGTGGGATGCCGGGACGAGCGCCCGGTGAGCAACTCTTTTACAAGGATGAGGCGAGAGCACATGGTGAAGAAAACTTCAGGAAGCGGAGGAGCGTTGCCCTTCTTCATCGGGTTCGTGGCAATACTTCTCGTGGGCTGGTGGTGGTTCCCCCGGGTGCTGTTCAGCGTCGAGCAACAGCCCATCCGGTTCAGCCACCTCGTCCATGTGGACAATGCCGGAATGGCCTGCGAGGACTGTCACTACCTCAACGAGGACGGCTCCTTCAGCGGCCTGCCCTCGACCGAGTCCTGCGCCGATTGCCATACCGACGCCATGGGCGAAGACCCCGAGGAGCAGCGCTTCATCGACGAGTACGTCAACGAGGAGAAAGAGGTGCCGTGGCTGATCTACCAGGATCAGCCCGACAACGTGTTCTTCTCCCACGCGGCCCATGCCGCGCAGGACTGCACCACCTGCCACCCCGACGTGGGCGCCAGCGACACCCCGCCCCTGCTCTACCGCAACAAGCTGACCGGCTACTCCAACGGCGGCTACAAGATCGTGTTCGGCAGGGGAGTGGGCGTGGACCCGGCCTACAGCCGCGGGACCATGAAGATGTGGGAATGCGAGCGCTGCCACGCCGAGAACGGCCAGAGCAACGCCTGCTACGTCTGTCATCGCTAGCAACGAGGTGGCGAAGTCATGAATAGAAGAACCTTCCTGAGTTTTGCCGCCGGTGCCGGGGCGGGGCTGATGATCACCCCGATCCCCTGGAAGCTGACGGACGATGTTTCCATCTGGTCCCAGAACTGGAAATGGAACCCCAAGGTTCCCAAGCGCGACGTGTATTTCGCCGAGATGGCCTCCAAGCTCGACCCCTCCGGGGCGGGCGTGCGCGTGGCCATGGTCGACGGCGTGCCCGTGGGGCTGGCCTCCAGCGCGAATCATCCGCTGTCCGGCGGCGGCGTGTCGGCCCTGGCCGCGGCCGAGGTCGGCCTGCTCATGAGCCCGGCGCGCGTGCGCCAGCCCATGGTGCGCACCGAGGCGGGCCTTGCGCCCATCTCGTGGGACGACGCCGAAGCCCTGCTGGCCGAAAAGCTCGGTCAGGCCAAGGGCGACGTGGCCATGGTCAGCGGCGACGACACCGGCACGGCCAACGAAGTCTTCGCGGCCCTGATGCACAAGCTCTCCGGCTCATTCTACATGATGCCCGGCGAGACCCAGAGCGCCCACAAGGCCCTGGAAAAGCTCGGCGGCGAAGGCCATCTGGCCTACGACATCGAAGGCGCGGACTACGTGCTGCTGCTGGGCGCCGACGCCCTGGAAAGCTCCGGCACCGCCGTGCGCAACGCCCGGGCCTTCTCCCAGAGCCACCCCTCGGGCCAGCCCGCCACGGCCAAATACGTCTACGCCGGGCCGGTGCTGAACAACACCGCCGTGGTCTGCGACCAGTGGATCCAGGCCCGCCCCGGCGCCGCGGCCTCCGTGGCCCTCGGGTTGGTCCATGCGCTCATGGAGCGCGGCGCCACCGCCCAGGCCAAGGGGCTGGACGCCTTCCGCAGCGACGTGGCCGCCAACTACAGCCCCGCGCGCATCGAGCGCGAGACGGGCGTGCGCGCCGACACCCTGCGCAAACTGGCCGCCGAGCTTGCCGCCGCCAAACGCCCCCTGGTCATCGCCGGGTCGGAGTTCGGCCAGGGCGCCGGTGCCCGGGCGCTGATGGCCTCCCTGGGCCTGAACGCCATGCTCGGGCGCATCAACGTGGCCGGGGGCGTGAAGATCGTGCCCGAGGCCCCGGTGGTCGTGGACGGCGCGGGTTCCGCCGCCAGCCGCTACAGCGCCGATCTGGTGCCCTTCCTGAAAAAATTGGCCGAAGGCAAGGCCGGCGCCGGTGTGCTGCTGGTCTACGACGCCAACCCGGCCTACGCCCTGCCCCAGGCCGAGCTGATGGCCCAGGCCGTGCGCCGCGCGGGCTTCACCGTGAGCTTCGCGAGCTTCATGGATGAGACCGCCGAACTGGCCGACCTGGTGCTGCCCAGCAGCATGGCCCTGGAGCGCTACGACGACGTGTACACGCCCTACGGCGCCGGGCAGGCGGTCTACAGCCTGAACCGGCCCCTGGCGCACCCGGCCTTCGACACCCGCGCCAGCGCCGACGTGCTGCTCTCCGTGGCCCGCAGGCTGGACATCGACCTCGGCTACCGCGCGTTCAAGGACGTGCTGCGGGCCAAGGCCGTGGCCCTGGGCGCGGACTGGAAGGCCCTGTCGCGCGGCGCCACCTGGACCAGCGCGGCGACCGTCGCGCTCGTGCCCGACCTGAGCGCCGCCGCGGCCCCCGCGCCGCGCGCCCTGGGCGAGGGCCTGCTGGCCCTGGCCCCGGTGGCCAAGCACAACCTGGGCTCGGCCAAGGTGGCCCTGCCGCCCTATAACGCCGCCACGGTGCGCAGCGCGGACCTCATGGTCCAGATGAACGCCAAGACCGCGCGCCTGAGCGGCGTGGCCGAGGGCCAGACCGTGCGCCTGAGCGGCCCCGGCGGGGAAATGACGGCCAGGGTCCACGTCACCGAGAAGGTCATGACCGGCGTCGTCGCCGCGCCCCTGGGCTTCGGCCACACGGCGTGGGACGAGTTCCACCGGGGCCTGGGCGACAACGCCTACAAGGTCCTGGCCGCGGCCGACGACCCCGAGACCGGCCTGTCCGTGTGGTCCGACACCCGGGTGAACATCGCCACCGCCTAATCGAAGAGGGTAAGCAATATGTCCACTTTCCAAGACTTCCCGATCAGATGGGGCATGGTCATCGACATTGACAAATGCACGGGCTGCGGCGCGTGCGTGGTGGCCTGCAACAAGGAAAACAACATCGCGCCGCAGGAAAACCAGTTGCAGCGCATCGCGGGCAAGGGCTTTCCCACCCGCTTCAAGAAGATCGAGTGGCTGACCATCTACGAGCTTTCCGACGGCAGCGACACGGCCTACCTGCCCCGGCCGTGCATGCAGTGCGGCATGCCCTCGTGCGTGTCGGTCTGCCCGGCCATCGCCACGGACAAGAACGAGAACGGCGGCATCGTCAGCCAGATTTACCCGCGCTGCTTCGGCTGCCGGTATTGCATGGCCTCGTGCCCCTACCACGCCCGCGTGTTCAACTGGGACCAGCCCGTGTGGCCCGAGGGCATGGAAAAGCAGCTCACCCCGCACACGTCGGTCCGCTCGCGCGGCGTGGTCGAGAAATGCACCTTCTGCCACCATCGCCTGATGTACGCCAAGGACGCCGCCCGCGTGGCCGGTGAGGACCCCGAGAAGCTGGCCGACGGCGCCTACGTGCCCGCGTGCGGCGAGGCGTGCCCCACCGGCGCCATCACCTTCGGCGACGTGAAGAACCCCGAGCACGCCGTCTACGAGCTGGTCCGCAGCCCGTACACCTTCCGGCTGCTGGAGCGCCTGGGTACCGATCCGCAGGTCTATTACATGAGCAAGCGCGCCTGGGTCCGCCTGCAGGGCGACAACTACCTGGCCAATGAAGAAGCCCAAGCGGGCGAGGGAGGGGCTCACCATGGATAGAGCACTGTGGCCTGAAGGAGTCGAGCGCTGCTCGCTCGGCAAATTCCTGCTGTGGCTCGGCGCGTGCGGGGTGGTCTTCGCCCTGGGCGCCTACGAGGCCATCATGATCCTGTTCCCGGACGGTCTGGCGCGCACCGCGCTGGACAACTACTTCGGGTTCGGCCTGTGGATCACCTTCGACCTGGCGGTCATCGCCCTGGGCGCGGGCGCCTTCTTCACCGGCCTGCTCAAGTACATCCTGGACATCAAGGAGCTGGAAAAGATCGTCAACCTGACGGTCATCATCGGCTTTTTGTGCTACTCCGGCGCCATGCTCATCCTGGCCCTGGACGTGGGCCAGCCGCTGCGCTCCTGGTTCGGCTTCTGGCACCCCAACGTCCACTCCATGCTGACGGAAGTGATGTTCTGCATCACCTGCTACCTCATGGTGCTGACTCTGGAGTTCGTGCCGAACATCCTTGAGAACCGCAAGCTGAACCAGATTCCGCTGCTGCACAACATCGCGCACAACTTCCACTACGTGATGCCGCTCATCGCGGGCATCGGCGCGTTCCTGTCCACGTTCCACCAGGGTTCCCTGGGCGGCATGTACGGTGTGCTCTTCGGCCGCCCCTACGTGCTGCGCGACGGGTTCTTCATCTGGCCGTGGACGTTCTTCCTGTTCGTGCTCTCCGCCGTGGGCTCCGGCCCGTGCTTCTCGGTGCTGGTGGTCAAGTTCATGGAGCTGCTCACGGGCAAGAAGCTGGTGGATTGGAAGGTCAAGCGCCTGATGTGCAAGATCGCGGGCACCATGCTGACCCTGTACGTCTTCCTGAAAATCCTCGACACCTGGGCCTGGGCCACGGACGTTCTGCCGCGTTCCGGCCTGACCTGGGACCAGATGTTCAACAGCGAGCTGGGCTACGGCGTGGGCCTGCTGTGGGCCGAAATCGGCCTGTGCGGCATCGTCCCGGCGGTGCTGCTGATGGTGCCCCGCTTCCGCAACATCCCGGCCCTGCTGTACACCGGCGCCATCCTGTCCTGCGTCGGCGTGACCATCAACCGTTACGTGTTCACCGTCCAGGCCCTGGCCATCCCGGTCATGCCCTTCGACAAGTGGTACGGGTACGTGCCGAACTGGGCCGAGTGGGGCCCGTCGGTGATGGTCGTGGCCTACGGCTTCATCGTGACCTCCCTGGCCTACCGCTACCTGCCTGTGTTCCCGCAGGAGGTGGCCCTGAACGCCAAGCCCGCCGCCCCGGCGCCCGCCCCGGCGGCGCCCGCCGAGGCCGAGCAGCCCGCCTAGGGCCGCAAGCGGATTCCATGTGCTCCAGGGGCCCGGCCGATTGGCCGGGCCCCTTTGCGTGGCGCCGCCGGATTCGCCCGCCCAGCGGCCAGCGCTGGCCGCTGGGCAAGACGCGCGGGCCTGCGCAACGGCCAGTGCCGGTCCCTGCGGGTCTTCCTCGTGCTCCGGGGAGGGGCGGGCCTCCGGGCCTTGGCCCAGGGGGTTCCCGTACCGGGGGCGGACGGGCGGTGGATGCGCCCGCGCCCGGCTTGAGCGGGCCCCGTCTTTCCGGGTTGCGGGGAAGGGGGCGCGGCACCGGGCGGCTCTCGGAAGCCGCCCCGGCGTCCTGTCCGCAGGAAGGGTTTCGGCCAAAGGCAATTCTCCGGCCCGGATTCCGGAGCTCCCCGGAAGGCTTGACTCTTTGCCCCGCATTCGTTAATCGTCGATGAACGATATGGTTGCCCCCCGCAGGAAGACTCCGGCGGGAGGAACGGCAGGGAGGGACGACATGGCGGACGAAACGGGCAGCGGCTGCCCGCCCGGAGTGGAGAACGGACTTGCCGCCGCCGGAGAGCTGGCCTTGCTGTGCAAGGGGCTGGCCCACCCGGCGCGGGTGCGCATCGTGGAGCATCTGGCCCGCGAGGGGCGCTGCATCTGCGGCGGGATTGTGGAAATCATGCCCCTGGCGCAATCCACGGTGAGCCAGCACCTGAAGGTTCTCAAGGATTGCGGCCTGGTGCGCGGAGAGATCGAGGGGCCGCGCACCTGCTATTGTCTGGACCCCGAGGGGCTGGCGCGTTTCATCCGTCTGGCCGACGCCCTGGGGCGCGGCGCGGCGGCAGGAGGAAAGCCATGAAGCTGGAGCCGTTGCCGAAGGGACACGCGCCGGATGTGGACGGGTGCACGCAGGCCGGGGGCGATGCCCGCGGCGGGGCTCCCGGGGGCTCCGCGCGTGCCGCCGCGCCCTGCTGAGGCCCGAAGACCGAGTCCGGGTTCGGACTCGAAGACAGGCCGGGTTTCCGGCGCGAGCCGTTCGTGCTGGAGTTCGTTCCCACGGCCGCGGGCCCGGTGCCGCGCGTGGACACCCGCCTGGGCTGCCGCGACCGGATGGGCACCGCCCTGGCGCGCCTGGGCGCCGTGCGCGACGACTACAAGGTCGTGCCGGGATTGTATGCCGTGGGGTATCCGGCCCCCGGGGCCCCGGTGGTGGTCACGGCCAACTACAAGCTGAGTTTCGACGCCGTGCGTGCGGCACTGGACGGCGCGGACGCCTGGGTGCTCGTGCTGGACACCCATGGCATCAACGTGTGGTGCGCGGCGGGCAAGGGGACATTCGGCACCGGGGAACTGGTGCGGCGTATCGGCGCGGTCGGGCTGGACACGGTGGTGGCACACCGCAGGGTGATCGCGCCGCAACTCGGGGCGCCGGGAATCTGCGCGCGCGAGGTGCGCAGGCGCAGCGGATTCACGGTGCGTTTCGGGCCGGTGCGTGCGCAGGATCTGCGGCCCTGGCTGGAGCGCGGCGGCGAGGTGTCCGAGGCCGAGCGCGAGGTGACGTTTACCCTGGTCGAGCGCGCGGTGCTGGTGCCGGTGGAGTTCTGGCTGCTGCGGCGCATGGTGCCCTGGGTGCTGCTGGGGGCTGCGGTGCTCTCGGGCATCGGGCCGGGCTGGTTTTCGCTCGATGCGGCGTGGCGACGCGGGCTGCTGGCGGTGGCGGCCTGCATGGCGGGGGTGTTGGCCGGAGCCGGGCTCGTGCCCCTGGCGCTGCCCTGGCTGCCCGGGCGGGCCCTGGCGCTCAAAGGCGCCGTGGCCGGGGCGGCCTGCGGCCTGGGGCTGGCCCTGTGGGCCGGAGCCGGAGCCCTGGGCGGGCTGGGGCTCACGCTGTGGGCCACGGCCCTGGGCTCGCATCTGGGCATGAATTTCACGGGTTCCACGCCCTATACGTCGCCCTCGGGCGTGGAGCGCGAGATGCGCGTGGCTTTGCCGCTTCAGGCCGGGGCGCTGCTGCTGGGCGCTGCGGCCTGGGTTACGGCGGCCTTCAGCGGGCCGGGAGGTGGGCAATGAAGCGCTTCCGGTACCTGACCGGAGTGGTCAGCCTGGCCCTGGACGCGCGGGCCTGCGTGGGTTGCGGCATGTGCGTCACGGTGTGCCCGCACCGGGTGTTCGCCCTGGAAGGCGGCCGGGCCGTACTGCGCGACCGCGACGCCTGCATCGAATGCGGCGCCTGCTCCCGCAACTGCGCCCCGGGCGCCGTGACCGTGAAGCCCGGCACGGGCTGCGCCACGTTGCTCATCCAGTCCTGGCTGCGCGGGCTCGGGTTGCCGGGTCGCGACGGCGGCACCTGCTGCGGCGAATAAGGTCCGGCGCGGCGCAAACACGACACGGCCCGGGGGGACTCCCTCCCGGGCCGTGTCTGCACGCCGTGGCGGTGTTCGCTCAGTAATAGACGCGCGTGGCGTTGTACCAGTCCGCAATGTCGGTTGCGTTGAGTGCGTAATCGTAGATGACGATCTCGTCGATGTAGCCGTCGAAATAGCGCCCGCTGTTTTCTTCCTTGCCGATATACATGGTGTAGACAGCCGCGCCCGATGCCGGACCCAGGTCGGGGCCTGTGGGTTGGGTGTTGGCGAAGTTGCCCGCCGGGGAGACCCATAAGTCCGCGGCGATATTCTCGCTGACGTACATCGTGGCCCTGTGTTCGGTGCTCTCCACGTTGGCGGCATCGGGATCGGTCGCCGCCATGGTCGTCGCGAAGAAGTGCCAGCCGCCGTCATGGTGACGCCCGGCAGGCAGGGCGCGGGTGTTGGCGTCGACATCGGCGTGGAACGCGTTGGAGTTGTTGCCTCCGCCGCCGTTCACGCCGTCGTTGCGGCTGGCCTTGAAGACGGTCTCCCCGGCAAAATGGGTTTGCCCGTTCGGCCCCCACAGGGCCACCCAGAAGGTTCTGTCGTCCCAGTCGGTGCCGTCCTGGCGGCTGATGATGGGCTCATAGTCGCCGACCGTGGCGTCGCGCGTCTTGAACCAGCCCATGATGGTGAACTGGTCCAGGCGGTAGGTCGCGGAATTGAGCACTTCAAGAGCGCCATCGGCGGTGCCGTCCACGGACAGCACGTTGCCCATGCCGCCCCCGGCACTTGTGCTGGAGACGATGGACGCGCCGCTGCCGAAGCTCAGGTTGGTGTCGGTCATGTCGTCCATGGGCAGGGTGGCCAGGGGGCTGCCGGGCGGATCGGGCCTGTAGTCCGAGCAGTCGAACTTGTCGCGCAGGAAGTCCAGGGTCACGAACTCCACGATGTCGTCGAACTGCCGGTCAGCGCCGACGATCTGAGAGCCGAACGATTTCAGGGTCACGCTCCTGGAGCCGCCCTGCACGTCGGCATACGAGGCGGGAACGACGACCAGATCCAGCTCATGGTTCTGCCCGGGGCTGGCGACCACGAAGGCCACGTCGGCGGTGGTGGTTCCGCCCGCGTCGGTAACGGACATGCCGGTGCCGCCGAATCGGCAGATGTCGTCTTCCCAGATCTTGCCGCCGGTGGAGTTGGTGTTGGGCAGGATGTAGACGATGCCCTGACCGGTGGCGTCCAGGCGGGCCTTGATGTTGCCCGGCACGAGGGGAATCGTGGCGTTGGTGTCGGCTTCGGGCAGGTGCTCGTTGGCCAGCACGTAGCCGGTGATCTCCTCGCGGGCCTCGGCTACGGCGTTTTTGTTCTTCCTGGCGGCGTCGGTTTTGATGTCCGAGAACAGGCGGGGCAGGGTGGTCGCCAGCAGGACGCCGAACAGGATGAGCACGAGGGCCATCTCGACAAGGGTAAAGGCGCGGGTGCGAAAATTCATGGTCTGCTCCGGTCGGCCGCGCCGGGAACGGGTCGGGCCCCGGGGCCGGGCTTGGAGGCTGTGGCGAAATGCGTGACGGCGCTCATGGGTCTGCCGGGGGTGGCCCTAGAGGAACTTGAGCCCGAAGTCGGACACGATGATGGTCTGCCCCGTGGCCACGGCGTCGGAACTCATGGTCCAGCCGAAGCGGATGGTGGGCCAGGTGTTGGGGTTGGCGTGGAGCACGTGGTGAATCTTGTTGCCGTTGCCGTCGCGCGAGGCGTTGCCTTCCCACTGCTCGGTGAGGTCCGCGCAGTTGGAGCAGTCCATCCAGACGGTGGCGTTGTACCAGCCGGGGGCGGCCGGGTTGGCGTACACCTCGATGCGCACGTGCTTTTCCAGGCCGTCTTCGAGCCAGTTGCGCTTGTTGTCTCCGGCGCCGGTGGCGTTGGTGAAGCCCGGGATGTTCTTGGGGCCGAGGGGCGAAAGGTCGTCCTGGCAGGCGGCGTAGGTGTTGGCGTCGGCATCGGCGGAGTCGGCGGCGATGGAGGCGCTGTCCAGGGTCGGGTTGAAGGGCCTGGAAGAACCGCTGGTGACGGGCGTCACGCTCACACCGCTGGCGCTGGCGGCGGGGATGTCCTCGCCGTGCTTGTTGCTCTGGGCGTTGCCGGTCCAGTAGACCAGGGCGGAGTGGTTGTAGCCGGGGTCGCATTTGCTGCCGTCGGCGAAGGTATCCACTTCCACGGCCATCTTGGGCGCGGAAACGCCGCCGTCGGCGCCCAGGTCGCCCGCCACTTCGCTGTAGCCCATCCAGCTATCGCTGCCCGTGGCGGCGCCGCAGGACTGCGGGCCGTTGTTGCCGTCCACCAGGGCGAAGGTGAAGCCGCCGCCGTGGCCGCGGTTCTGGTCGGCGGCGTCGGCGTCGAGCTGGAAGGTGAAGTAGGCGCGCACGCCGTCACCCCAGTCGCACACGCCGTTGCCGCGCCCGTCGCCCGCGTTGGCGTCGGAGCAGTTGCCCGCCGCGCTGCTGCCCTGGTACCACACGCAGGCCGCGCTGGGCGAGGTCGTGGCCTCCATTTCGATGGTGCCCTCGGTGATGTTGACGCTCACGGAGCCGCCGCCCGCGGCGTGCGGGTCGGCGCTGGTGCTGGCGCCGCCCTGGCTGGCTCCGGCGAAGTCGACCATGTTCTGGGAGAAGGAGACATCGGAGCCGGGCGGGTTGTACGAGTTGTTGGCGCTGGTGCAGACCTTGCTGCGCAGGTAGTTGTAGGAGACGTAGAGCACCGTGTCGTCGTAGGCCTCCAGGTCGTCGGAGCGCTTCACCGCGGCGCTCGCGTCGTCGTTGGGCACCCGGGGGTCGTAGAGGGTGATCTCGTTGTCGCTGTTCGGATCGGTGAACTGCTGCGTCAGGTTGCGCCCGGGGCTGGCGATGACGAAGGCGATGTTCTTGTAGCTGTTCGACGCGGGAGAACTGCCGTCGGGCATGATCTCCTCGATGGTGTACAGGTCGTCCTCGTCGGGCACGGAGTCGCAGATGGAGGACGCCGTGAGCGCCGAGGGGGCGATGTAGATCAGGGTGTTGCCGTAGGGGTCGACCCTGGTGCCCAGTTCATCGGCCGTGGGCAGGCGCTTGTTGATGATGGCGAAGCCGATGATTTCGTTTTTGACCTGCTCGGCATAGGAGCTGGCCGCGGAGGATTTTTCGCGCTTGATCATGTCGGTGACGATGGGCGCCACAAGGCCCACCAGCAGGCCGATGATGACCAGCACGATGGCCATTTCGATGAGCGTGAACGCTCGGCGTACGCTACGGGATGTCACGGTTTCCCCTCTCTGGTTGTCCGATTCGTCCCGCCTGCGCGCGGGACGGCCCGCTACTGCGCCAACAGGGTGCGCAGTTCCGGGGCGGTCAGATACACATAGATGTCGTCGTCGCCTTCAATGGTCCACGAGACGGAGTAGTCCGGGGGCGTCTCGCGGTCGAAGTCCGGCGGGTCGTCCGGGTCCAGGGGCGCGGCCAGGGCGCCGCCGGAGAACAGGTCGCGGTAGGACGAATCGTCCAACAGCCCGTCCGCCCCGGCGCTGACGAGCACGAAGACCACGTAATTCACATAATTGCCGTTCATGTCGATGACCTGCGAGTCGGGCTCGGCATTGTCGTCGCTCGGTTTTTCATGTTTGTACGGCGTGGTGCCGTTGACGCCCTGGTAGGCCAGGCTGGCCACGTGCTTCCCGCCCTGGCTCAGGGGTTCCAGGATGCCGGTGGTGCTGTTCTGGGCCAGGCCCTCGATGTAGTACATCCGGCGGCCCCAGGGGTCGAGCTTGCCGCACAGGCAGGCGTCCACGTCCATGCCCAGCGTGCCGTCGTCGTCGAAATTGCCGCCTTCCTCGCAGTCCAGGTTCGCCGTGTAGGTCGGGTAGCTGTTGTTGTGGAACATCCGGCGCACGAGGCAGTCGCGCACCTCCGTGAGGTTGGTCTTGGCCACGGCCAGACGGCGGCCCTGGGTCACGGCGTTCCATCCCACAGTGCCTGCTGCCAGGATGATGCCGATGATGACGATGACCACGGACAACTCGATGAGCGTGAAACCCGCGCGACCCCGCTTGCGGGGGCGCCAGGCGCCCGAGGCCGGAGTGGGCGTGGCGGCTGTGCTGTGTTTCATTGTGTGCGCTGTCCTGCCTGTTTTTATGATGCTGTGATAATGACCGCTTTCCCGGAAAAAAGCAATACGACCCGGAAATAGGGACGGCCGATGAAAAAAGAGCTACTGGTGGGCCTTTGGGGGAATCGCCCCATGCTTTTGCAACAGCTCTTGCCATTTGTCCGTTTTACTCGTAGGTTGCAGGACAATACGACATCATGGACAGGGCACTGACGCGAGGCATCCTGGCGTATGCAGACAAAGGTTGCGAAATACGCGACGCGGCGCGTCGCAGCGCGGACACGGGTCTCCGGCTTCACGTTCATGGAGTTCAGCGTGGCCCTGGCGATTTTGTCCGCCATGCTCCTGGGCCTCGTGCTTCTGGTGTCCTCCACTGACGACGACTCCCCCTACCCGGACATAACTCCTTATAAATGGAGCAACGCCCTCTACACCTGGAACCAGGTGGAGCGGCTGCGCACCGCCGTACGGCTTTACCAGGACCAGACCAACGCCCTGCCCGGCGATTTCCCCCACGGCAACGCCAACGGGCGCATTGAAAAGGAACTGGGCGAGGCCGACCGCGTGTTCGAGGATATGCGCCTCTCCGGCGCGCTGCCCGATCCGCCCGTACTGGTCCGGGGCCGCAAGATCGTGCTGTATTACGCCGAACTGCGCCTGGAAGGCCAGCCCCTGGCCGAGGGCCATTTCTTCAAGCTGGAGAAATTCGACCGCCTGGAGGCCGTGGCCATGGACCGCAAGTTCGACGACGCCTCGGGCGGCTCCGGCGCGGTCATCGTTTCCCCCCGCGAAGACGACAAGGACCGCGTGGACTGCTACATCGCCCTGGATCTCTTCTAGGGCCGGGCCGCGCGTTCCAGTGACTTTCAGCGCAGACATTCCGCAATGATGCATATCCGTCCGAAGTCCGCCATGCCGTTGTTGCGTTGCATGGCGCTGATGCTTGTTTTGTGTGCCCCCGTTGGGGAGGCCGCCCGGGCGCAGGACGCCTCCGTGCCCGCGCGGCCCCTGGTGACCTTGCTGTTCACCGCCAACTCCGAAGGCGCCTTCGAGCCCTGCCCCGTGTGTGGCGGCTCGGCCCTGGGCGGCTTGGCCCGGCGGGCCACGGCCCTGGCCCGGGTGCGCGCCCAGGGCGGCGGGCGCGTGCTGACCCTGGCGGGCGGGCACGAGTTCACCCCGTTCCGCGCCGCCCCGGCCGGGGAGGGCACGGCCCGGGCCCTGACCCAGGCCTATGCGGCCATGAGCTACGACCTGGGGCTGCTTTCCGCGCGGGATCACGACTGGCTGCGCGGCGCCGGGGCCGCGCCGGGCCCGGGCTGGCTGGCGCCCGCCCCCGAGCCCCGGGCCCGGCTGCTGGACGCGGGCGGCGTGCGGGTCGGGGTGCTGGTCCTGCCGCACAAGGCCGACATCTACGCCCCCGCCGAGCCCGAGGCCGTGGCCGCCGTGGTCCGCGCCGCGCGGGAGCTGCGCCCGCAGGTGGACCTGCTGGTGGGGCTGGGCGTCTGGGGCTGGCAGGGCGATGCGACGCTGCTGGAGGCCCCGGAGGCCGATTTCGACGTGCTGCTGTCCAGCGGGCCGGGGCAGGGCACCGGGGTGCGCGCCGTGCGCGGGGGGCGCACGCTCGACGTGCGCCCGGACTATCAGGGCTGGTCCGTCATCCGGCTTGATATCCTGGGCTTTCCGGAGGCCCGGGGTGGGCGCGTCTGGACCGCTGGGGCACACTACCGCGCCACAAAAATCAAGTTGGACGCCACCATACCCGCCGACGAGGCCGTCTCCGCAATCCTGGCCTGGATATGAAAACAGGGCGCGGCACAGGCTTTCGCCGTCGCCCATGTGTCTTTTTCATGCAGATGGAGCCGAAATGAAAGATGGTGTATTGACTGATTGTGCCGATTGGGCTAGAAATGCATCAATTCTCATAGCGTGACGGTTAGCAAAGCCAAACTTGCCGCGAGGCGGGGACGGAAAGCCCACGGGTCTCTCGAAGATGGCCGGGTTGCCTAACGATTTCCCAGGAATTTCCACCAAAGGAGGAAGGAACATGCGTTTGGAGAAACAGGCAAAGGGCTTCACGCTGATCGAAATGGCCATCGTGCTGGTCATCATCGGCATCATCCTCGCCGGCGTCATGAAGGGCCGCGACATCGTCCGCGGCGCGCAGGTCAAGCAGTTCTCGCAGCAGTTCGCCCAGAAGTGGGGCACCGTTGCGCAGACCTACTACGACAAGACCGGCCAGCAGTTGAACGACGGCAACGGCAACGGCGGCGTGACCACCGCTTCGCCGGATGGCTGGATGGACGGCGGTCTTGATGGCCGTACGGACGACATCAAGGATGCCGTCGAGGCCGTGGGCGTCGATCTGTGTTCCATCGTCAAGTCCAAGCTGATTGACCGCACCGCTGGTGCCGGCACCGTGAGCGCCTACAACATCCCCAACAACGACGCCATGTGCAAGGGCGATGCGACGGGCGGCACCAACGTGATGAACCCCTGGCAGGCCCAGGTTGACGGCGAGTACGCTGGCCCCACCGTCGTGTCCGTTGATCTCGTGAACCTGAACCTGACCATCGGCGGTCGGGTGCTCCAGCGCAACGTGATCGTGTTCTACAACGTGCCCACCGACGTGGCCCAGGGCATCGACACGGCCGTTGACGCCCGCAACGATGGCCTCGCTGGTAGCTGCATCGGCCTGGGCGCTGGCTATCAGCGCGACGGCGGTTCCCAGTTGGTCGCCGAGGCCGCTGTTGAAGCCACTGCCTGGCGCGAAGCCGTTTCTCAGACCAGCGGCTTGGCCCTGTGCCAGACCGTCGGCATCATCCTGGACTACTGATCCCTTCCGCGGGAAGCATGAAAGAGACCCGGCTCCGGCCGGGTCTCTTTTTTTGTTCGCACCGTCAGCAGCAAAGCCCTGTGGCGGGCCGAAATTTCCTGGCCGCTCCGTTGTGTTTGGAATATATTGTCATGGTCATTGAATCTCTGTATGGATTGGTGGAAATGGAACACAAGGAGCGCCGCCTTGACCAATGATGTCTTCGATGTTCTGGGCCTGAAGCACAATCCGTTCTCCATGGCCGCGGACACTCCCGGCTATTTCCACACCGAGGCCACCAAGCAGATTCTCGACGAACTCGCGTTCGGCATCCTGTCCCGCAAAGGGTTCCTGGTGCTGTGCGGCGAGGTCGGCGTGGGCAAGACCGCCTTGCTCTACCAGCTTCTGCGTCGCCTGGAAGGCGAGCAGCTTGTCACCTCCTGGATATTCAACACCATGCTCAACAAGGAGGAGCTGCTGCACGCCATCGCCCGCGACTTCGGGCTGGAGGCCCCGCGCGAGGCCAACGTGGCCCAACTGGTGGAGCTGCTCCAGGCCTTCCTGGTGGAGCAGAACGCCGCCGACCGCAACTGCGCCATCATCGTGGACGAGGCCCACAACCTGTCCCTGCCGGCCATGGAAGCCCTGCGCATGCTCTCCAACCTGGAGGTCAGCGGGCGCAAGCTGGTGCAGATTCTCATGGTCGGCCAGCCCGAGCTCAAGGAACGCATGGATGAGCCCAAGCTGCGCCAGTTGCGCAGTCGCATCACCATCTACCGCGAGTTGCAGGCCTTCAATGCCGAGGAAACCGGACGTTACGTGAACTTCAAGCTGGCCGCCGCCGGGTCGCAACTGCGTATCGCCAAGGCGCCGCTCAAGTTGTTGCATCTGGCCACCGAGGGCAACACGCGCATGATCAACCTGATCATGGAGCGCAGCCTCTACGCGGCCCTGGCCTTCGGCGAGCAGGAGCTTTCCGTGCGCGTGCTGCGCGCTGCCGTGGACGAGATCGCCTCCTGCCAGATCGAGGTGGCCGCGCGCCTGGGGGCCCGGCGCCGCCGGGGGCTGCGCCTGGCGGCCGCTGCGGTGGTGCTGGTGGTCTTCGCGGGGCTGGTGGCGCCGTGGATTCCCGGGGCGGACGGCGCACGGAGCCCGCTGGGGCTGGCCCTGGGGGCGTATCTGGCTCGTGACGCCGCGCAGGACGCGCCTTCACAGGCACAGACAGCCGCAATAGTCGATGATGCGGCCCGTGCGGACAACAGCAACACCACCGCTGTGGCAGAGAGTGTCGCAGTCGCTGCCGCAGAAACACAAAAAGTCACAGGCGCGGAAAATGCGGCGCAGCAGAGCGGCGCGGTGAATTATGCAGACGCGGCACAGGGAAATAACTCCTTGACAGGAATTTCCAAACCTGAGACAGACTTGAGTAATACAGGAAGTTCAGCGCAAGCCCCGGCCCCCACGCAGGAGATGCTCGCCTTCCTGAAGCCCTTCGGGCTGGAAGGTAGAGCGGGGGAGTTGGCGGCGGCTTTGCAGCGGCGCGAGCTTGTGCTGTTTGAGAACGTCCTGCCGGGGGGGGTGCAGCTGTTGCAGGTGGACAGGCTGCCCAAGGAGGGCCCGGTGCCCTTCACTGCGTTTCCCTGGAACGACGTAGCAGGTGAAAACCCGTCGTGGCTGGTGCTCTGGGAGCCGCCTTTCATGGTCCAGGATTTCTACTACGGCTACCGTAACGAGAACATCCTGGCTCTGCAAAGGCTGCTCAAACGCCTGGGGTACTATTGGGGCCCCGACGACGGGATGGTCGGCCCGGTGACGTGGCGCGCGATCAACAGCTTCCAGAAGGATATGAAGCTCAAGCGCACCATGTGGCCCGACCCGGAAACCGTTTTTTGGTTGAACGTCATGTCGAAGCAGGGTTGACGCGGACAGGAACGTTCCCGAAACGCCAAACCCTCCGCGAGGGGGGGACGGAAAGCCGACGGGTCTCACGCAGACGGCCGGGCCACCGAAGGACGCACCAAGGCGCGACCTCAGCTTCGGCGTAATTCCGAAGTCAGGTGGACCTCATGGCTGCTCCAATTCGCATCGGCGACCTTCTGCGGGAAAAGGGCTACATCGGCGACGAACACATCCGCTACGCCCTCCAGGTACAGCGGGTGACCAAGGAAAAACTGGGCCAGGTGCTCACGCGCACGGGTCTGGTGTCCGAGTACGACCTCGTCTACACCGTGGCCCAGCAGCTTGGCATCGACTACGTCAAGCTCGACAGCATCCAGCCCGATTTCCAGCTCCTCAAGCGCTTCAACCGCAACGCCTGCCTGGCCCAGAGGGTGTTCCCCTACGGGCAGACCGCCGAGGGCGAGATCGTCGCCGCCATTTCGGACATCCCCGACCCCAAGCTCGACCAGTTCATCCAACGCGCCACGGGCATGCGCCCGCGTTACGTGATGGCCGAGGAGTCGCGGGTCGTCTCGTCCATCTACAACTTCTTCTATTTCCTCGACAACCCCGTCGAAAAGCTCATGCAGCGCGAGGTCGGCATCATCGCCGCCGACACCAGCCGCACCGTGAGCCCCGACACGTTGATCAACTACATCCTGCTGCTGGCCGTGAAGCAGCGCGCCACCGACGTACACCTGCGGCCCATGTCCCACGGCATCGCCGTGGCCTACCGGGTCGACGGCGTGATGGTCAACGTGGCTTTCCTGCCGCCGCAGCTTTCGCGGCTGGCCACGGCCATCAAGCTCCAGGCGGGCATGGACATCGCCGAGCAACGCCTGCCCCAGGACGGCCGCTGGACGGCCAACCTGCTGGAGCGGCGTTACGACATCCGCGTCTCCTCCATCGTCACGCCCTTCGGCGAAAACATCGTCATGCGCCTGCTCTCCCAGGAGCGCGCGAGCTTCAGCTTTCCGGCCCTGGGCTTCCTGCAGGAAGACGTGGCCATTCTGGCGCGCATCTTCGACGAGCCCTTCGGCATCCTGCTGCTCACCGGGCCCACGGGCTCGGGCAAGTCCACCACCCTGGTGGCGGGCCTGACCTCCCTGGACCTTCTGGGCAAGAACGTGCTCACCGTGGAAAACCCCATCGAGTACGTGGTGCCCCTGGCGCGTCAGACCCAGGTCAACGAGACGGCGGGCTACGATTTCTCCAACGCCATGCGCCACTTCCTGCGCCACGACCCCGACGTGATCCTCATCGGCGAAATGCGCGACCAGGAAACGGCCTCCACGGCGCTCACCGCGGCCACCACCGGCCACCTGGTGCTCTCCACCCTGCACGCCAACACGGCCATCGGCGCCCTGCCGCGCCTGCAGGGCCTGGGCATGGATACGCAGATGCTCTCCGAGAGCCTCATCGGCGTGGTCAGCCAGCGGCTGGTGCGCACCATCTGCCCGCACTGCAAGGTGGCCTACCGCGCAAACGACGCCGAGAAGAAATACCTCGGCGTCAACGTGGACACGCTCTACAAGGGTGAAGGCTGCGAGACCTGCAACCACACCGGGTACATCGGCCGGACGCTGATTTACGAGATCCTGGTGGTGGACCGCGAGGTGCGCCAGGCCATGGAGAAGGACATCGAGCTGACCCAGCTTGAGGATATGGTCAAGCGCAAGGGCTTCCGCAACATGTACGACGTGGCGGTCATCAAGGTCCAGCAGGGCGCGACCACGGTCGAGGAAATCCAGCGCGTGCTGGGCAAGACCCGGTACTAACCCGGCCCCGGGCCGGCAGGCGAGGCACGGACCACAACCATGGCATTCTTCAGGTTCAAACTGCTCACCGCCAACGGGCGCATCGACCGGGGCGTGGTGGAGTTGCCCTTCACCGACAACCCCCCGGCGATCCGCTATCTGGAGCGCCAGGGCGGGGTGGTCATCGACATCCAGAGGCTCGGCGCCGCCGCGTCCTGGCTCACCCGCGTGGTGACTCAGGGCTTCACGCGCGTCAAACGCCCGGATCTGGCCGAATTCTTCAACAACATGGCCATGCTGCTCGGCGCGGGCGTGCCCGTGCTCTCGGCCATGGAAGAGATCATGCAGGAGATCAAGAACCCGATGCTCCTCATGACCCTCAAATTCATGCGCACCGACATCGAAAGCGGCCAGACCTTCGGCGAGGCGCTGTCGCGCCACCCCAAGGTCTTCAACCCGCTGGTCCAGTACATGTGCCGCATCGGCGAAGAAACGGGCATGCTGGACAAGATGTGCGCCAAGTCCGCCAAGCACCTGGAGCACGTGGAGCAGATCGTCAGCGGCACCAAGCGGGCCCTGGTCTACCCGGCCTTCATCCTCACGGTGGTGGTGGGTGCCTGCGCCTTCTGGTTCTACGTCGTGGTGCCCAAGATTCTTGCGCTGTTCGTGGACATGAAGGTGGCCATCCCCTGGCCCACCCGGTTGCTCATGGAGATATCCAACTGGTTCCAGAACTATTTCGGCTGGACCATCCTGGCCTTTGTGGCCGCGCTGTTCCTGACGGGATTCCTGCGGCGGCGCAGCACGTGGTTCCACTATCGCACGGACTGGCTCATGCTGCACATCCCGGTGCTGAACAACATCATCCACCTGTCCACCAACGCCCGGATCTCCGAATACCTGGGCATCCTGGTGGGTGCGGGCGTGGGGGTGGTGCGCACCCTGGAAATCATCACCGATTCCATTGAGAACCTCGTCTACAAGGGTCGGCTGATCCTGGTCCAGGACGCGGTGAAGAACGGCAACCCGCTGTCGGACTCCATGCGCCAGGCCGAAGCCCTGCACCCGTTCGCGGTGCGCATGGTTTCCGTGGGCGAGCAGACCGGGCGCATCGAGGAACAGACCAGCTACGTGGCCGAAATCTACCGCCAGAAGCTCGACGGCATGGTCGAGGTGCTCGGCAAGACCCTGGAGCCCCTGATGCTGGTCATCATGGGCGTCATGTTCGGCGCGATCTTTGCGGGACTCATGCTGCCCATCTACGACATGATGGGTCAACTCGGATAAAGGGGGCAGAGCTGTTATGCGTTGGCTTGTCAGTATCGTGGTATGTGTGGCTTTTGCCGCCGGAGCCGTCCTGCTCTCCCAGTCGCTGGGCGAGTACGGCGCGGCCAAGAAGGAGTTCGACGCGCTTCAGGCGGAACGCGGCGACTACGAGCGCCTGGCGCGCCAGTATGATGCGGAAGAACAGAAGGTTGCCGCCGTCAACAGCCTGTGGACCGAGTTGCAAAGCGTCAACCTCAAGCCCGAGGACTGGACGCGCTTTCCCCTGTCCGTGTCCAAGGTCCTGGACTGGAAGGACGTGGAGCGCCTGCTGATCCTGTCCTCCAACCGCCTGAAGGACGACCCCGGGTACTATTTCAAGCCCGAGATGCTTCGTCTGTCGCGGGTGGTGGTGGACGGCAACGGCCAGCCCGTGGCTCCGGGAGGCGAAACCCCGGTTCCGGCCCCGGCGTCGGAGTCGGCCACGGAGATGGGCGTGGAGACCGCCGGGCTTGCCCCGGTGCAGAAGTACGATACGAGCATACGCGGAACGTTCCTTATTCCCAAGACTGCGGAATAGGCGGCCTTCCACGAATATGAAGCGGGGTAAAGCATGACCGAAGATCGGAAAAATCCCACTGTGCCCGGCGCCCCCGGCTCCGCCGCAGAGGGGAGGGACGTTCCCGAGCTGGAACTCGAAGACGTTTCCTGGGAGATCGACAACCAGGGGCAACCCGAGGCCAAGGCTGACGAAGTGGACATGGCTCCCGAGGTCGAAGCGGACCAGCCCGAACCGCAGGACGAGGCTCCTGCGGCCGCAAGGCCCGCCGCCGCGCCCCAGCCCCAGCCCCAGCCCCAGGCCCAGGCCCGCCCTGCGGCCAGGCTGGTGCAGGAGAGCTATGTGGACCCGAACGCCGACTACTCGGCCGAGTGGGGATGGCGGACGAAATCCTCGGGTTTCCAGGCTTTTGTTTTCAGCCTGCACGGCAACAAGCTGCTCTTCTCCCCGCGCGGCGTCGAGCCCATCGACGAGGTGGGCGGCATCGGCCGCTACTTCAAGTACCTCACGGACTACGCCGACTCCCCGGGCATGGGCATCCTGACGCTCAACACCGAGAGCAAGTACGCCGAGGTGCTGGCGCGCAAGCAGCTCGAAGAGGCCGGCGAGTTGTCCGCCGAAGGCATTCTGCACGTCTTCTCCAAGCGCAAGCTCGAAGGCGGGCAGATCAGCGTCTTCTACGAAATCCTGCCGCGCGACCGCTATGTGGGCATGAGCGAGACCTATGCGGGGTATCCCCAGGGTTTCGTGATTCTGGACACCGTGTCCCTGCTCTACGGGCTGCTCAAGCACCACGGCCGCGGCGCCCACGTGCTGGCCCTGCACATCCCCGGCGCCATCATCATGGTCGCCGGCAAGAACGGCGATGTGTACCTCTCGCGGCGCTACACCCTGGTCGGCGACGACGGCGACGCGCTGGTGGAGGGCATCTTCGCCCTGGAGCAGGACGTGGCGGCCCTGGAGAAAAACCTGGGCCAGCGCATCAGCCACATCAACTGGATCGAGGGCCTGACCGGCACGCTGAATCTGCCGCGTCCGGACGTGGAGATTCCGCTGGTGCCTTATCCGGTGCACCGCCTGCAGCACGGCGGCGAGACGGTCTGGTCCGCCCTGCCCGAAGCCATGCAGGCCGCGCCCATGGCGGCCATCCTCGGCCCGAAGGAAGAGCGCCTGCTGCGGCCCCTGGAGTTGGCCGAGAAGTACGTCTGGGCGGCCATGCTGGCCGTGGCCCTGGTGGCCTTCGTGGGCTACAGCTACGTGGCCACCGCCAAGGGCGAGGTCATGCAGCGCCTGGCGTCCATGCAGTCCGCCAACAACGCGCTGGACTCGCAGCTTGCCTCCCGCGCGGGGAGCCTGGCTTTCCAGGACGTGACCGCCGCGGCGCAGACGGCCTCGGATATCCGCACAGCGGCCCTGGCGCCGCCCCTGGGCGAAATGTGGAACTACCTCTCGTCCCTGCGCCCGGACTACATGCGCGTGGACGGGCTTGAGTTTACCTACCAGCCCGACGGCGTGGCCGTGCGCCTGGAAGGACAGGTGGAAATGGATATCTCCACGGCCCAGCACGGGTTCGTGAAGTTCGTCAGCAGCCTGGAGAGCCAGGGATTCACGATCCAGTCCAAGCAGATCGACCTGGGGCTTGAGGGCAACTATTACTCGCTCAACGCCTTGTGGCCGTTGAAGAAGAAGGGGGACTAAATGCACCCGGGCAGGAGAAGCATTCTGGTCCGCTGGATTGCCTACGCCGTGGTCATCGTGGCGACGGCCGCATGGCTGTATACCAACCAGCGGATCGACGTACCCCGGCAGTCCGGCATCGCTGAGCGGCTGGCGCCCAAACAGGTGACCCTGCCCCCGGAGGAGGTCAGCACGACCATCCGGGAGGCCGTCGGCGCGCTGACGCAGAAAATTCCGAACTACGGGGCTGTGGAAAAGGTCGATCCCTCGCTGGTGGTCCTTGACCCCGAGGTCCTGGACCCGGCCAAGCAGCAGTACGCCGCCTTGTTCCTGAGCGCACTGTTCCTCGGCCCGCCCGACAAGTACGCCATCCTGAACGGGACGGTGTACCGCGAGGGCGCCGAGTTGCCCGACGGGCGTGTGATCAAGGCCATCGATGCCGACGGCGTCACCCTGAGCAGGGGCGCGGATACCGATCGGATCAGTTGGCTTCCGGCATACCGCGTGGAGTTGAAGAAGGCCGCCGCCCAGGGCGGGCAACGCCGCGCGGAAGAAGCTGCGGCGTCTCCCGAGACCCAGCCGACCCCCCCGGCGGATCTGAACAACCTGCCTCCGGACCTGACCCCGGACCAGGCGTTGCAGATCCTCCAGCAGGTGGGCCAGAAGCAGCAATAACGAGAGGGCGACATGGCCATATCCGCAAGCAATCAGGGCCACTCCCCCCGGGGGAATTGGAAGGAGAAGGGGCGACATATGCGCAGGAGTCTTGTCTACATCGGTTTCATTGTACTGGCGCTTTCCCTGGCATCCTGCCAGAAGGCGACGAAACAGCTTGAGAGCGACCTGAACTACGACGTGCTCTACAAGCAGCTTCGCAAAGAGGATGAACAGTTCATCAAGATGCGCGCCCAGGAGCAGCAGCATCTGGAGCGGTCCGTCGCGGTCGACGAAAGCGTCATCGAGCCGGTGCTGCCCGAGTTCAATCCCCTGGAGGAGACCACCATCTCCATCAGCGTCCAGGAGGAAACCCTCCACAACATTCTGTACATCGTCGCCCGCAACGCGGGGCTGAACCTGGTCATCGAGCCGGGCATCAGCCTGGAGAACCGGGTGACCATCAGCTTCGAGGACGCCTCCAGCGCCCTGGTGGTGGAAAAGCTCCTGGCCGCCTATGACCTGGCCTGGGAAGTCAACGACAACATCCTCATGGTGTCGCGCTTCGCCGAGAAGGTCTTCTACCTCGACTTCGTGAACACCAATGCCGAAGTGACCTCCGCCAGCGGCGGCGACATCTTCGGCAGCGCGATGTCCGGCCAGGGCCAGCTCTCGGGCACCTTCGCGGTGGCCAACGAACTGAGCGGCGATTTCAAGGACGAGTCCATCTACGGCCAGATCCTCAAGAGCGTGGATTCGATCATCTCCGAGGAGACGGCCTTCGGCGAGCAGGGCACCACCGGCGAGGAGCCGGAGAACCCCGGCTACTTCGCCCTGGATCCGCTGACTGGCGCGCTGTACGTCCGCTCCACCCCCGGCAAGCTGCGGGCCGTGGCACAGATGCTCAACAACCTGAAGACCAAGCTCGCCCGCCAGGTGGTCATCGACGCGCGGATTATGGAAGTGAGCCTGTCCGACGAGTTCCGCTTCGGCATCGACTTCAACTGGGTGGCCGAGCGCATGGCCTGGGGCGACGGCACCACGACCATGAGCTGGCTGCAGCGCGGCTCCACCGCCATCGCCGACCGCACCTACGCCGACAACAACACCGTCGCCACCATCACCGGCTTCCGCAAGGGCGACGACGCCTTCAACGCGGCCCTGGAGGCGATGCAGACCTTCGGCGGCGTGAAGGTCGTGGCCAACCCGCACGTGCGCGCCAAGCACGGCCAGCCCGCGCTCTTCACGGCGGGCAGCTCGCGCCAGTACGTCGCGGGCATCGAGCGCGACGTGGACGACGCGGGCAACGTGACCTTCACGGTGAACACCGCCTCGGTATTCAACGGCGTGATGCTCGGCGTGGTGGCCTACGTGAGCGACGACAACAAGGTCGACCTGCAGATCTTCCCCATCAAGAGCGAGGTCAAGGAAGCGAGCCTGGCCCTGGTGGAAGTGACCAGCGCGGGCGACAAGCTGACCCTGCCCCAGGTGGACGTGAAGAACGTCGTGACCACGGCCCGCGTGAACGACGGCGACACCATCATCCTGGGCGGCCTCATCGACAAGAACACCGACAAGGAAGACTCCGGCATTCCCGTCGTCGGCGACATCCCGATCCTCGGCTGGCTCTTCAAGACCCGCGTCGAGACCGATGCCGTCCGCGAACTGGTCGTGGTCATGAACATCAAGGTGGTCCAATGAGCGTCATCTACCGCAGCCTGCAGCAACTGAAACGGGAGGAGGCGGAGCGGAATTCCCGCCAGGCGCCTCAGGCGGTTGCTCCGAGGATGAGCAAGCTCTTCCTCAGGGGACTGCTGTTCCTGCTGGTGTTCGTCGTACTGGCCGGTTCCGGGCTGTACTTCGTCCAACGCGAGGTCAAGGACTTGGCCTTGCCGGACGACCCTGCGCAGAATGCGGCCAGCCAGCGCCAGGCAGTTGTCGAGAAAACCGTGGAAGAGGCCCCGGCTCCGGCCCCCGTGGTCGAGCAGCCGGCAGTGGCACAGCTCACGCCTGCCCAGGCGCCCATCGTGCAGCAGCGGCTGTACCGTGAGCCGGAACCTGAAAAACCCAAGGCCGTCGACCTGTCCAAGCCGTCGCGGGCTCTGGAGCAGCACTTCGCCCAACGGGCCAAGAAGAACGAGAGCGTTCTGGCCCTGGAGCGGACCCTGGTCCAGGCTTCGCGCCGGGGCGATGCCGGGCAGTCGCGGGAGCTTCTGGACTCCATGTCCCGCGAGATCGGCAACCAGGAGAGCGCCACGGCCTACAAGTGGGAAGGCTATCTGGCCCTGCAGGAGAAGCGCTACGCCGACGCGGAGAACTTCTTCCGCCGCGCCGTGGCCCTGCGCGCTTCGGACTACGTGAGCAACATCAACCTGGTCTACGCGTTGCTCGGTCAGGGCAAGCGCGACGAGGCCGTGCTCATCTACCGCAGGCTCATCGACCGCTACCCCACCAACGACCGCGTGGTGAAGCTCGGCAAGGCGCTGGGCGAACTCTAGCATGTCGCATATGTCGCCGAAGCGGGCCGGGAGGGCACTCCCGGCCCGCTTTTCTTTAGTTGTCTTTGCTCTTGTGCCGGTTTGAGGTAGAGTCGGCTTCGGGGGAAACGGCACAGCAGGCGCCGCACAGGAGGAAAGGCCATGGCCGAGCGGGACAAGGATCAGGAAGAGAACCGGGCAGTGGGCGGCCCGGTCGGCCCCGGGGCCGATGCCGCCGCACTGTCGGCTTTCCAGCTTTATCATCTGGGCAAGTATGCCGAAATCGGCATGGCCCTGTCGGGCGAGGAAAACGTGGACCGACTGCTGGAGATGATCGTCCACGAGGCCCGCGAGATCACCGACGCCGATGCCGGAACCCTGTACCTCGTCAACGCCGAGCGCACCCACCTGGACTTCGCCATCCTGCACAACGACACCATGAAGACCCGCATGGGCGGGACCTCCGGGGTGCCCGTGAAGCTGCCGCCCGTGCCGCTGCACGTGGACGGGGCGCCCAACCACGCCAACGTGTCCTCCTATGTGGCCCTTTCCGGCGACATCATCAACATCGCCGACGTGTACGAGTCCGAGGAGTTCGACTTCACCGGCCCGCGCAAATACGACCAGGCCACGGGCTACCGCTCCAAGTCCATGCTGGTCATCCCTCTGCGCAACCACGAGAACGACGTGATCGGCGTGCTGCAATTGCTCAACGCCCAGGACGTGACCCGGGGCGGGGCGGTGGGCGAGTTCGCCGACGACCGCGTGTCGCTGGTGGCCTCCCTGGCCTCCCAGGCCGCCGCCGCCCTGACCAAGACGCGCCTCATCCAGGACCTCAAGGACCTCTTCTACGCCTTCATCAAGAGCATCGCCAACGCCATCGAGGAAAAATCGCCCTACACCGGCGGGCATATCAACCGCGTGGTGGACATCACCATGATGATCGCCCGGCGGATCAACGACATGGACGAGGGCCCCTTCGCCGACGTGCATTTCAACGAGGACGAGCTGGAGGAACTCAAGCTGGCCTCCTGGCTGCACGACATCGGCAAGATCACCACTCCCGAATGGGTTGTGGACAAGGCTTCAAAATTACAGACGATCTATGACAGGGTGGATCTGGTGCAGCAGCGTTTCGACCTTGCGGCCCAGACCCTGCGGACCAGGAGCCTGGAGCGCAAGGTGGCCCTGCTGGAGGGCGGCGCCCCGGCCCAGGCCCTGCGGGACGAGGACCAGACCCTGGCCGAGGCCCTGCGGACCCTGGAGGAGGACCGGGCCTTCGCCATCGGCTGCAACGAGCCCGGCGAGTTCATGAGCGACGAGCGGCGCGCGCGGGTGCGGGCCATCGGCGAGCGGACCTTCGAGCTGAACGGGCAGCCCCGGCGCCTGCTCACCGAGGACGAGGTCGCCAACCTGTGCATCCGCAAGGGCACCCTGACCGATACCGAGCGGGCCATCATCGAGAACCATGCGCGCGTCACCGGGCGGATGCTCTCGGAGTTGCCTTTCCCCAAGAAACTGGCGCGGGTGCCCCAGTATGCGGCGGGGCACCACGAGAAGCTCGACGGCAGCGGCTACCCGGACGGCCTAGACGAGAAGACGCTGCCGCTCCAGGCGCGGATCATGGCCGTGGCCGACATTTTCGAGGCCCTGACGGCCCAGGACCGGCCCTACAAGAAGCCCATGCCCCTGTCCCAGGCGGTGAAGATCCTGGGGTTCATGAAGAAGGACCGCCACATCGACCCCGATGTGCACGACCTGTTCCTGTCCTCCAAGCTGTTCCTGAAATACGCAGAGCAGGAGCTGGCTCCGGCGCAGTTCGACGCCGTGACGGTGAACCCGGCCCTCAAGGGCCGCCGGGTGCTTGTGGCCTCGGGGCGCGACGTGTCCGACCTCACGGCCCGGCTGGAGGCCTGGGGCGCGCGGCCCGAGGTCGTCGCCGACGGCGCCACCGCGCGCGACCTGCTGCTGGACGCCTTCCGCGACTGCCGCCCCTACCGCCTGGCTTTCGTGGACGAAGGCCTGGGCACGCAGGGCCTGCTGGGCGAGCTGTGCGCCGCCGAGGGCTTCCCGGTCTACAGCGTCATTGCGCTGTGCGACGACCCGCGGGCCGGAGCCCCGGCCTGCGCCGTGGCGGCCCGCCTGGGCCTGCCCGTGGACGAGGCGGCCCTGCGCGAGGCGGTCTTCGCCGTGCTGGAGGGGCACACCTTCCGCGAGGGCGTGAACCCCGCCCTGTGCCTCATGGGCACCGCGGCCGGGCGCCCGCGCCGCAGCCCGGGCCCGGCGGTGCTGCTGGTGGACGACTCGGCCAACACGCGGATGATGCTGCGCTACCACCTGCGCCACACCGACGTGGTCCTGGACGTGGCGGCCAACGGGCGTCAGGGAGTGGACGCCGTGACGCGCCGGATCTACGACATGGTGCTCATGGCCACGCGCCTGCCGGTCATGGACGGCCTTTCCGCCGCGCGCGCCATCCGCCAGTGGGAGCGCGAAAGCGGCGCCCGGCCCGTGCCCCTGGTGGCCATGACCCTGGCCTACATCCCCCAGGACGCGAGCCTCAGCCTGGAGGCGGGCTTCACCTCCACGGTGGAACGCCCCGTGACCGGCGTCCGGCTTCAGGAACTGCTGCACCGCCATCTGCCCCGGGGGTGAGTGCTTCCGGCGGCTCGCGTCCCGGCTGGTTTGTATTTTGCATGGAATCCGTGCCCCCGGGGCCCGGGGCCGGGTTGCCAACGTGGCTCCCGGGCGATAGAAGGGGGCTTCGGTCGGGCGGCAAGGCACGCCGGGCCGCGTCGGCCGGGGGGCCGCCCCCCGGCGGGCCATGCGTACGGAACTCTCCGGCGGCAGAATCTGCCCCGGGTAAGGGCGGGAAGGGTCCATGAGCAAGATTCTCGACCAGGACGAAGTCGATGCGTTGCTGCGCGGGCTGTCCGGCGGCGAAATAGAGGCCGAGGCCGACATCCCCGAGGACGATTCCGGAGTCGTCAGTTTCGACCTGGCGAACCAGGACCGCATCATCCGGGGCCGGATGCCGGTGCTGGAGATCGTCAACGACCGCTTCGCCCGGCTGTGCACCAACGCCCTGGCCAACGCCATGCGCAAGCGCGTGGACCTGAACCCCATTTCCATCGACATGTCCAAGTTCGGCGACTTCATGCGCTCGCTGCCGGTGCCGACCTCCATCAACATTTTCAAGATGGACCCCCTGCGCGGCAACGCGCTCCTGGTCGTGGATTCGCGGCTGGTCTTCGCGCTGGTGGAGAACTTCTTCGGCGGCGCGGGCTCGCAGCCCAAGGTCGAGGGCCGCGACTTCACGCCCATCGAGCAGGCCATCGTGGACCGCGTGGTCAAGATCGCCCTGTCGAACATGGAAGACGCCTGGCGCCCGGTGCACGAGGTGCACATCGAGTTGACGCGTTCGGAGATCAACCCGCAGTTCGCGGCCATCGTGCCGCCCTCGGACGTGGTCATCGTCGTCACCTTCGAGGTGGAGCTGGAGAACGCCATCGGCTCGCTCATCGCCTGCCTGCCCTATGCCACCCTGGAGCCCATCCGCTCCAAGCTGCACGCCTCCTTCCAGTCCGAGCGGCTGGAGGTGGACCACGCCTGGATCGCGCGCTTCAAGGAGCGGCTCCTGGAAACCCCGGTGCAAATGGTCATCGAGCTGGGCCAGACCCAGATCACGGGTCGCCAGCTCCTGAACCTCGAGGTGGGCGACATCCTGCTGCTGAACACCGACACCGAGCGGCTTCTGGAGGCCGAGGTCGAGGGTGTGCGCAAGTTCTACGGGCTGCCCGGGGTGGTCAAGGGCAACAAGGCTTTCCAGGTGGTGCGCGAGGAGGAGCCGCGCTACGCGTAGCGCGGCTTTGCGGCCTCGCTTTTTTTCGGCGGCCGCTGCCAGCGTTGGCGGCGGTCGCCTCGTTTTGGGCCTCGACGGGCCTTGGCGGCGGGCCGGGTTTGGGATAGGACCATTGCCCACGCACCCCGGGAGGTGCGCCTGCAAGGGAGAGGATGATGCGCGGTCCGGTTTCGTTCGTGGTGGCCTGTGTGGTGGCCTTGGCGTCGTGCGTCGCCGTGGCCCAGGTGCCCGACGACTGGACGCCGCTGGTCCTGCCCGCGCCCGCGCCTGTGCCCGCGCCTGCGGGCGATTCCGCCGCGCCCCGGGGGGCTTCCCCCGTCCAGGACGCCCCGGAGGCCTTGCCCGAGGACCAGCCCGCCGCCCAGGGGGGGCGCACGGTGCTGCCGTCCTTCGGCGCCCGGCCCTCGGCGGAGGAGATCGGCCCGCGCCCCGACAACGCGCCCGTGCGGCGCCGCTTCCGCCTGCTTGAACCCGGTGCGGCCGCCGACGAGGGGCAACGCCGCCCTCCCGTGGAGGAGGGCACCCTGCCTCCGGAGCCCGAGCCGTGGGTGCCGCTGGTGCCCGAGGCCCAGGCCGCCGGGGAGAAGCCCTGGGTGCCCCTGGTGCCCGAGGCCGCACCGCAGGCTCCGGCGCAGCAGGCAAAGCCCGGGAAGTCCGCGAAGCCCGGAAAGCCCGCGCGGAAGGAAAAGAGGGAGCGCAAGACCCAGCAGCCCGAAGGCAAGGCCGCGACGCCCCGCACGCCCTGGCCCGCCCCGAAGCCGGGCGAGGAGCCCTGGGTTCCGCTGGTGCCCGCCCCCTGACGCCGGGCGAAGTCCTCCCCGGCCGCCTTTCGCCATCCTTCGCCCCGCCCCGGGGCTCCTGATCGTTTCACATCCTCTTCCCGCCGCTATCCTCCGCTGCCCGGTCCGCCGGTCCGTCCCCGTTCGCCGTTTCGGCGCGCCCCGCCTTGTCTTCCGGAGATTTTCGGGAGTCGCCGGAAATTTTGTTGACAAGGAAACAGTCTGGCCTCATATTGTTTCTCAAGAAACAAACAAGGAGGCCGCACATGGACCAAAGGGCCAGGATCATCGACGCCCTGATCAGAATCCGCGAGCGGGCGGATACCTTCCGCCACGGGCGCGAGGAGCTTTTTGCGGACATCACCCTGACGGAAATCCACTGCATCGACTGGATCGGCACCATCGACCACGCCAACGTGACGAAGATTTCCAACGAAATGGGCATGACCCGGGGCGCCATCAGCAAGATCGGCCGGAAGCTGCTGGGCAAGGGCCTGATCGAGAGCTACCAGGAGCCGACCAACAACAAGGAGATCTATTTCCGGCTGACGGACAAGGGCTGGCAATTCTACGCCGAGCACAGGAAATGCCACGTCCGGGCCAGGCAGGAGAAAATGGATCTTCTGACCACCTACAGCGACGACGAGCAGGCGATCATCCTGCGTTTTCTGAACGACATCAATTGCCAGATAGACGCGGCGCTCGGCTGCGACCGTCCCGAAGTCCCCTCCATAGAATCCACAGCATCCACAGACTCCGCCGAATCCGACGCATGAGGTCCGCCATGGGCAACAGTTCCATCCAGAAAAGCACCATCGTCTCCGTCTCCGCCGCGCATCTGCTCAACGACTGGTACATGAACCTCATCCCGATCCTCATGCCCTTTCTCGTGGCCGCCGGGTTCGGCGTCGAGGCGGTGTCCTTCGCCATTTCCGCCTTCACCATCACCTCGTCGCTGTCGCAACCGGCGGTCGGCTACCTCGTGGACAAACGCAACCAGCAGTGGATGGTCTACGTCGGAACGCTTTGGCTGGCGCTCCTGTTGAGCGGCATCGGGTACATCCACAACCAGTACCTGCTGCTGCTGGTCGCCGCCCTGGCGGGCCTTGGCGCGGCGGCCTTCCATCCGCAGGCCTCGGCCATGGTCAGCGCCGCCAGCGGAAACAGGAAAAACCTTTGCCAGGCCATTTTCGGGGCGGCGGGCAACCTGGGCTGGTCGCTGACGCCCTTGGTCGTCATCCCTCTCGTGGGGCTGTGGGGCCTGGAGATCACACCGTTTTTCGTCCTGCCGGGTATCGTCGTGGCCGTTCTGCTGGCCCGCAAGGCGCCCCGGACGGCCCCGCAGCGCGGCGGCGCCCCGGTCGCCCCGCTGCTGGATGTGCTGCGGCCCGCGTGGCGGGAACTGACCATGCTGATCCTCGTCATCGCCTTGCGCACCCTGACCCAGGCGGGCCTGGTGGCCTTTTTGCCGCTGTATCTGCAAAAGGAGCACGTCTCCCTGGTGGCCAGCGGGCACCTGCTGTTCTTCATGCTCTTCTCCGGCGCCATCGGCGGCATCCTGGGCGGCTACCTCTCGGACAGGGTCGGCAAGCGCGCCGTCATCGTCGCCTCGCTGTTCCTGGCGGCGCTGCTCTTCCATGCCTTCCTGTACTCCACCGACGCCATGCGGCCCGTCCTGCTCGCGCTGGCCGGGGGCTCCCTGCTGGCCTCGTTTTCGCCCACGGTGGTCATGGCCCAGGAGCTGTTCAAGAGGAACGCGGCCATGGCCTCCGGGTTCTCCCTGGGCTTCGGCATCGGCCTCGGCGGGCTCGGCGTGGGCCTCGTGGGGCTGTACGTCAAGCATTCGGGGGTCGATTCCGCCATCCATCTGCTGCTCTTCCTGCCCGTGGTGGCCATGATCCTGGCGTTGTGGCTCAAGGAGGCCCGTCCGGAGCCCGTCCAGGCCGTCCAGGGGGCCTGAGGCGAGCCTCGCCCGTTCCCGGTTTCCGCCGTCCGGGTCCGCGCCGTGTGCGCCGGGTCCGGGCGGCGGAACTCCGTTGCGCCCGGGGAGGAGCCGAACGGTGCCAGCGGCCGGGGACTGCCGCGCCGCCGCCTGTTTCGGCGCCCTTGCCTGCCTGCCCGCCCTGTGGCACAGCATTGGGCATGTGTCCGTGTCGCCTCACCCTGCGCCGGGGCCTGCTTGCGGCCCTGGCCGCCCTGCCGCTGCTTGCGCCCGCGTCCGCGCGAGGCGCCGTGGAGTGCGGCGCCAACCTGTCCGCCGAAGACAGGGCGCACTGCGAAAGCCTTCTGCTGGACGCCGCCGACGCCGAACTGAACCGCGTCTACCGGCAGGCCATGGCCGACCTGGACACCCACGGCGCCGAGATGCTGCGTGCGGCCCAGCGCGCCTGGCTGGCCTATCGCGACGGCAACTTCGAGTCCTTTGCCGCCGCGGACCCGGGCCAGGGCCAGGCCGGGCTGGCCGAGCGCGTGCGCGACCTGCGCCTGCTGACCACGGCGCGCACCCGGGAACTGGAGCGCCTGCGCGCCCTGGCGGCGGCTGCCGCCGGGCCCGGCCACGGCGGGCCCGTTCCGGACCAGGCGCCCCCGGACTTTGCGGTTCCGACACCACGGCGGGCGTTGCCCGATCCGCCCGCCCCGAACGCCCCGGGAGCCCCGGACCCCGGACAGCCGGAGCCCGGCGACGGCCCCGCACCCTGGCCCCCCGTGCCCCTGCCGCCCGGCGACGACCCCGCACCCGTGCCGCCCCCCGCGCCCGCCCCCCCCGCGCCGCCGCAAGCCGTGGCCCCGGAGGCTCCGGCCATCCCCGTCGACGGCCCGGACGCGAGCGTCCTGCTGGGCCGTCACGACCTGCGCCTGCAGTGGCTGTCCTCCGTGCCCTCGGGCACGGCGGAGATCGTGGAGCGCGACGGCGCGCTGTGGCTCGCGGGGCAACAGGGCCAGGGCGCCAACATGCTGCTGGTGGAGGGCCATGTGGTGGCCGTGGACGCGGACGGTTTCGTCCTGCGCGGCCGGGTGGTCACGCGGGTGGATTTTCTGGGCGGCGGCCAGTCCTGCGAGCGCCGGGGCGATCTGTTTTTCGCGCGCAAGGCCGGGCGGCCCTTCTGGCGGCTCCAGGCCATCGACAACCCTTGCACCGGGGTCAGCGACTACGTGGACATCGCCGTGGAGCCCGCGCCCTGAGGGCGGCTCTTCCGGCCCTCCGGCCCCTCGGGCCTGGGCCCGGCACCCCGTCCGCCGGAGGCTTGCCGAGGCGGCTTGACAGGAAATGCGACTTGGTTGCAAAACAGCCTCGGGGCCGTCGCCCCAAGGAGTTTGCCATGAAAATGCATCGAGTCGTCGCCGTGCTGGGGCTTGTGGCCCTGGTCCTGTCCCTGGCCGTTCCGTCCGCGCGCGCCGCCCAGGGCGGCCCCCTGCGGGTGCTGGTAACCATCGAACCCCAGGCCTGGCTGGTGGAGCGCGTGGCCGGTCCTCTGGCCCAGGTCACGGTCATGGTGCCCCCCGGGGCCGACCCGCACACTTTCGAGCCGCGCCCGAGTCAAATGGCCGAAGTGGACCGCGCGGACCTCTACCTGAGCCTGGGCCTGGAGTTTGAAACCGTGTGGCTGCCCCGGTTCCTGGCGGCCAGCCCGGGCCTCAAGGTCGTGCCCATGGACGCGGGCATCGCCAAGCTGCCCATGCCCGCCCACGAACACCACCACCACGAAGGCGAGGAGCACGACCACGGCCACGAGGGCGAGGCCCACGAACACCACTCGGGCGAAGCCCCCGACCACGACCACGACCATGACCACGACCACGCTGGCCTGCCCGACCCGCACATCTGGCTGGCGCCGGAACTGATGCAGGTCATGGCCGCCGCCACCCGCGACGCCCTGACCCGGGCCGACCCGGCCAATGCCCAGGCCTACGCCGCCGGCTGCGAGGCCGCCGTGGCCGAGGCCCGCGCCGTGCACGACGACCTCGCCGCCCTGTTCGCCGGGCTGACCGAGCGGCGCTTCATGGTCTTCCACCCCTCCTGGGGTTATTTCGCCAGGGAATTCGACCTGGTTCAGATGCCTGTGGAGGGGCGCGGCAGCGAGCCCGGGCCCCGGACCATGGTCAAGCTGGTCGCCGAGGCCCGCGAGCACGGGGTGCGCGCGGTGTTCGTTTCGCCGCAGTTCTCCCAGCGGTCGGCCGGAGTGGTCGCCCAGGAGGTCGGTGGCGCCCTGGTGGAGGCCGACCCCCTGGCCCGCGACTGGGCGGCCAACCTGCGCGCCGTGGCCGGACGCATGGCCAAGGCCATGAGTGCAGGGAACTGACATGAGGAACCTGACATGAACGCGCCCGGAGCGACCGCCCCGGCCATCGAGTTCCGGGGCGTGGGCTTTGCCTACGCCCCGGGGCCCGAGGTCCTGCGCGACCTGAACTTCGCCATTCCCGCCGGGGATTACGTGGCCGTGCTCGGGCCCAACGGCGGGGGCAAATCCACGCTGCTCAAGCTGATTCTCGGCGTGTTGACTCCGGTGCGGGGCGAGGTGCGCGTGTTCGGCGGCCCCCCGCGCGAGGCCGTCCGGCGTATCGGCTACATGCCGCAGTCCACGGGCATGGCCCGCCAGTTGCCCGTGACGGTGCTCGACGTGGCGCTCATGGGCCTTCTGGGCGCCACGGGGCGCGGCCCGCGCTTTTCCCCGGCCGAGCGCGACCGGGCCGAGGCCGCCTTGGAGCGCACGGGCATGCTGGACCTCAGGGACCGGCTGGTTTCGGACCTCTCGGGCGGCCAGCGCCAGCGGGCCTACATCGCCCGGGCCCTGGTGGCCGACCCGCGGTTGCTCATCCTCGACGAGCCGACGGCCAGCGTGGACGCCGAAGGCCGCTGCTCGTTGCTGGAACTGCTGGCCGAACTGAACCGGACCATGACCATCCTCTACGTCAGCCACGACCTGTCCATCGTGGCCGGGGGCGTGCGCTCGGTGGTCTGCGTGAATCGCACCCTGCACCTGCACGGTCGCCCCGAGGTCACCCGCGATATGCTGACCATGATGTACGGCGGCGGGCATTCCTGCCCTGTGGAAATCTTCACCCACGGCGAGGTGCCGCACCGCGTGGTGCCGCGTCACGACGGGCCCGACTGCCCGGGCTGCCCCGGCTGCCGGGGTGGCGCCCCCGGAGACGGCGTATGATTCAGGCCCTGTCCTACGAGTTCATGCAGAACGCCCTGTGGGCCGGGCTGCTGGCCAGCGTGGCCTGCGGCATCATCGGCACCCTGGTGGTCGCCAACCGCGTGGTCTTCCTGGCCGGGGCCGTGGCCCACGCGGCCTACGGCGGGGTGGGCCTGGCCTACTTCCTGGGCTGGCCCGTGCTGCCCTGCACGGTGGGCTTCTCGGTGGCGGCGGGCGGGGCCATGGCCGCGGCCACGGCGCGCGGCATGGACGGCGCCGACCGGCTCATCGGCGCCCTGTGGGCCGGGGGCATGGCCACGGGCGTCATCCTGCTCGACCTTTCCCCCGGCTACAACGCCGACCTGATGAGCTTTTTGTTCGGCAGCATCCTGGCCGTGCCCCGCGCGGACCTGTGGCTCATGCTCGGGCTGGATGCGGCCATCGTGGCCGTGACGCTCGTTTTCTACAAGGAGTTCACCGCCCTGGCCTTCGACCGCGAGTTCGCCGCCGTGCGCGGCGTGCCCGTGCTGGCGCTGCATTTCCTGCTGCTGGCCATGGTCGGGGTCTCGGTGGTCATGGTCATCCGCGTGGTGGGCCTGATCCTGGTCATGGCCCTGCTGACCATCCCGCCCGGGCTGGCGCTGCCCGCGTCGCGCTCCATGGGCGGGATGATGCTCCGCTCGGTGGGGCTGGCCGCGCTGTTCTGCACCGTGGGCCTGGGCCTGTCCTACGCCCTGGACCTGACCTCCGGGGCCTGCATCATCGCCGTGGCCGTGGCCGTGTTCTTCGCCGACGCCCTGCGGCGGCGCCTGGGGCGCCGGGAGCGGCCGTGAGCCGCGCGGCGCGGCTTCTGCGCGCCGCCGGGGTGCGCGCCACGCGCAAGCGGGTCGGGGTCCTGGAAGCCGTGCTCGCGGCGGAGCGGGCCGTGGCCCCGGCCGAGCTTCTGGAACGCCCGGAACTGGCCGCGCTCCTGGACCGCGCCACCCTGTACCGAACCCTGGACCTGCTGGCCGAGCGCGGGCTTGTGCTGCGCACCCTGGGGCCGGACCGGGCCTTCCGCTACTGCGCCGGGAGCGGCGCGCCCGGCGGGGCGGCCCATGGCCATTTCTACTGCCTGCGCTGCCACGCCATGTGCTGCCTGCCCCAGGCCGCGCTGGCCGTGGAGCAGGTCCTGCCGCCCGGGGCGGCGGCGGGGCATGTGGAGATCCGGGTGGACGGGCTGTGCGCCGCCTGCCGCGAGGCCGAGGCCGAGGCCTAGAGCGTGAAGCGGATGGTGAAGCGGGCGCCGCCGGACAGGGCGGTGTCCAGTTCGCCGCGAATCTGGTTGACCAGGTTGACCACCAACTGCATGCCCAGGGTCTCGGTGTTGTTGATGTCGAAGCCCTCGGGGAAGCCCTTGCCGTCGTCGCGCACTTCCAGTTCCACGGCGTCGCCCTCCCGGCGCAGGGCCAGGGTCAGGGTTCCGGGCGCGTTGCCGTCGAAGGCGTATTTCAGGGCATTGGTCATCAGTTCGTTGATAATCAGGCTGCACGGAATGGCCAGGTCCACCGGCAGGCAGATGTCGTCCAGGTGCAGGTCCAGGCGCACGGTGCGCTGACGCTGGGGGTAGGCCTGCATGATCGAGCGGGTGAAGCTCGACAGGTAGTCGCGGTAGTTGATGCGCGCCAGATCCTCGGACTGGTAGAGCTTTTCGTGCACCAGGGCCATGGAGCGCACGCGGCCCCGGCTCTCCATGAACAGTTCGCGGGTCCGCTCCTCGCCGATCTGCTGGGATTGGAGATAGAGCAGGCTGGAAATGATTTGCAGGTTGTTCTTGACCCGGTGGTGGATTTCCTTGAGCAGCACCTCCTTTTCCTGGAGGGAGCTGCGGATGCGCTCCTCGGCGAGCTGGCGTTCGGCCACCTCCTCGGCCAGGCGCTCGTTGGTCTGGCGCAATTCGGCGGTGCGCCGCGCGACCTCGCGCTCCAGTTCCTCGCTATAGGTTTCCTTGCGCCGCAGCAGCTCGGCCCGCTCCAGGGCCTTGGTCACGGCGTGTTCCAGCACGGCCATGTCCTGTACGGGCTTGGTTACGTAGTCCCACGCGCCCAGGCGCAGGGCCTCGATGGCGTCCTGGAGCACCCCGGTGCCCGAAACCACGATGATCGGCGTGAGCGGCGACTCGGTGGTCACGCGGGCGAGCACGTCCAATCCGTCGACTTCGGGCATGCGCAGGTCCACCAGCACCAGGTCGGGCTTCTCGCGGCGGAAGACCTCCAGGCCCACGCGTCCGTTTTCGGCGTGGATCACCGCAAAGCCGCTGTCTTCCAGGTAGGCCTCGATGCTTTCGCGGATGATGTCCTCGTCGTCGATGGTGAGGATTTTCGCCTTGGGGTTCGTGTCCATGCCGCGGAGCCTCGTGTCTCGGGTCGGGTTGCGTGCGGTGTTCGGTCATTCGATACTAACTGCAAACGGGGAGGGGCGTCAAAGGCGCAATGGGATTTCGGCGCCCGCTCAGGGCTTTTTGGCGATGCAGTGCAGCCAGGTCTGGTTTTCGCGCCCGGGGCGCAGGTCCGGCGTGGTCCAGGTTTCCACGAGCCGCAGGGGGCCGGGCGGGGCCAGCAGGGCCGCCAGAGCCGCTTCGTCGTGGGCCCAGAAGGGCAGGCCCTGGCGCGTCCAGTGGCCGCTGCCGTGCTTGAGGCCCGCGTAGAGCACGCCCCCGGGCACCAGGGCCCGGGCCACGGCCTCCAGGGCCCCGGGCAGCGCCGCCGGGGGCAGGTGCAGCAGGGAGGCGTTGGCGAACACGCCGTGGAAGCGCGGCGGGTAGTCCATGGCCGTGAAATCCAGCACGCGCACGGGCACCCCGGCGTGAGCCCGCGCCAGGCGGACCATGGCCGGGGAGGCGTCGAAGGCCTCCACCCGGTAGCCGCGCGCGGCCAGCCGCCGGGCATCGCGCCCCGCGCCGCAGCCCGCTTCGAGGATGGCCCCGCCCGGCGGGAGGTGGGGCAGAAAACGCGCGAACACGTGCTCCAGGTCCAGGTCGGCCGTCTGGGCCTGGAACTCCCCGGCGTGGGCGTCGTAGTAGGCCACGGCGGCGCGCAGGGCCTCCTCGGGCCCGGGGGCCGGGACGCTCACGGGGGCGGCGGGCTGGTCGCGGCGGCTGGTCATGGGCCCACTCTAGCCAAGGCATGGGGCGTTGACCAGGGCCTTGGGCCTGGAATCACAGGGAGAAGCAAGGAAATTGGCGCCCGGAAGGCAAAGGTGCTAGCATCGGGCAGGGCGTTCCGGCGAGCCGGGCGCCCCGGCGCCCGGAGGTCGCCCGCGCCATGCGCATCGCAAGCGTTGTCCTGTCCCTGCTGCTGCATGCGGCCCTGGCCCTGGGCGGGCTGTGGGTTGCGGCGTGGCCGGGGCGGGCGCCGGAGCCCTTCGTGCCGGTCTACACCGTGGATCTGGTGCGGATGGCCGCTCCGGCCCCGGAGCCTGCGCCGCAGGCCGGGCCGCCGCCCGCGCCCGCCGCTGCGCCGCTCCCGGCGCCCCGGGCCGTTGCCCCGGCGCCCGCGCCCGCCGCGCCCCGCAACGCCCCCGTGCCCCCGCCGCCGCTGGCTTCCGCTCCCGTGCCGCCGCAGGCTTCCACTCCCGTGCCTCCCGCGCCCGATGCGCAGCCGCCCGCGGCACCGGCCTTCCCCTGGCTGCCGCGCGCCGATGCTCCGGCCGCCCCCGCCCCCGCGCCGGACGCCCCCCGCGAGGCCGACCCCACCCGCGCCCTGGCCCAGGCCAGCGCGACCCAGCGCGGCGACACGACCTACGTCACCGGGCTGCACGGCTTCGCGGCCTTTGCCGACACCTTCGCCCTGGACGCCTGCGGGGCCGACACCTACGTGCCCGAGGATTATTTCGGCCACTACGCCGTGGGCCGGGACCGCGTGGTCAGCGTCATCGACGGCCGCGAGGCCTACGACGCCTTCCTGTTCTACGACGCGCGCACCGGGCTGCACCGCAAGCTCACGCGCCGGGGCGAGATGATCTTCACCTACGGCCCGGCCTTCGACCAGGCCGAGCCCGTGGTCGGCTCGGTGACCATCCTGCCCAAGAAGGACCGCTACGAGGACAAGCGCATCCTGCTTCCGGCCCAGCTCGTCTGGCTGCCCGACGTGCCGCCCATGCAGTACGGCACGCGCGTGGAATTCACCCGGGCCGGGGTGGCCGTCGAGGCCCCGGGGGGCGAGCTGGCGGGGACGCTGGTGCTCGTGCCGGAGCGCGAGCCCGTGCCGGGGGTCGTCTTGCTGCACTGCGCGGACTGCGCCGGGCCGGAGCGGATGCTCGGCTTCGCCCAGGCCCTGGCCCTGCACGGGCTGGCCGTGCTGGTCTACGAGGGGCGCGGGTGCGGCCCGGGGCAGGGCGGGGCCGTTTCGCCCGGGGAGCGGGCGGCGGACGCCCTGGCGGCCCTGCGCACCCTGCGGGCCCAGCCGGGGGTGGACGGCGCCCGGGCCGGGCTGTGGGGCCAGGGCGGCGGGGCGGCGGTGGCGGCCCTGGCCGCCACGCGCAGTGTGGCTCCGGATTTTCTGGTCCTGGCGCTGGTGCCCCCGGGGCCCGAGGGCGCGGCCGGGGCGCCAGTGGCCCTGGACGGCGTGCAGGTTCCGACGCTGGTTCTGGCCATGGGGCCGGAGCCCGGAACGCTGTGGGCCGACCAGTTGGAGCAGGTCGCCCGGGCGCAGCGGGCGCGGCCCGGGCAGTTCGAGGTGCGGCTCGTGCCGGATTCCCCCGACGGCTCCGGAGGGGGCGGGGCCGCCGACCCCGACGCCGAGGGCCGCAAGCCTCCGGGCCTGCGCCTGGGGCGCGTGGCCGGGCCGTGGATTCGCGGCCCCGGGCGCTAGCGCGGGGCCCCGATGCACCCCGGGCCGGGCGGCGTGGAGGCGTTGGCCGCGAGACGGCGCACGGGCGCGCGGGCCTAGGCCCGGGGCGGGGTCTTGCTGATGCCCAGGCGCTTCATGCGCGAATCGAAGGTCGAGCGCTTGAGGCCCGCCTCGCGCGCGGCGCGGCTGATGACCCAGCGGTGGCGCTCCAGCAGGTGCAGGACGTATTCGCGTTCCACGGCGTCCCAGTCCTTGCCCGCGAAGGGATCGCCCAGGGGCGCGGCCACGGTGGCCGCCAGCTCGGGGCGCACCTCGGCCAGGCGTTCGCGGGCGCCGTCCACGATGGAGGAAGGCAGGTCCGCCGGAACGATCTCGTCGCCCTCGGCGGTGACGAGCACGAGCTTCACGAAGTTCTCCATTTCGCGCACGTTGCCCGGCCAGGGGTAGGCCGCGAGCAGCTCCATGGCCGCGTGGGACACGGGCCGGGGCTCCTGGCCCAGCAGCACGGCCTCGCGGCGGATGAAGTGGGCCAGCAGGTAGGGCACGTCCTCGGGGCGCTCGCGCAGGGGCGGCACCACCACGGGCAGCACGTTGAGCCGGAAGAACAGGTCCTCGCGGAAGGTGCCCTCGCGGATGGCCTGGCGCAGGTCCTTGTTGGTGGCCGAGATGATGCGCACGTCCACCTTGCGGGCCACGTTGCCGCCCAGGGGCTTGATCTCGTTGTCCTGGAGCACGCGCAGCAGCGCGGCCTGGAGGTCCGTGGACATGTCGCCGATCTCGTCCAGGAACACGGTGCCCCCGGTGGCGGCCTCGAACAGGCCGACCTTGTCGCGGTAGGCCCCGGTGAAGGCCCCGCGCTTGTAGCCGAACAGCTCGCTGGCCAGCAGGGCGCGCGGGATGGCGCTGCAGTTCTGGACCAGGAAGGGCTTGCCGTGGCGGGCGCTGACGCGGTGGATCTCGCGGGCCAGGACCTCCTTGCCCACGCCGGATTCGCCGGTGATGAGCACGGGATAGTCGTTGGCGGCGTAGCTGCGCGCCAGGCGCACGGCGTGGCCGAAGGTCGGGCTCGGCCCGGCCACCAGCCCCTCGCCGCTCATGACCTGGATCGTGCGCTTGAGTTCGCGGTTTTCCTGCACCTGGCCGAAGAACTCGATGGAGTTGGACAGGGCGATGGAGCCGATGTCCACAAGGTTTTGCAGAAATTCGAGGTATTCGGGGGCCAGGTTCATGGAGTCGCCCCCGGCGCTGGTGTCGATGACCTCGACGACGCCGTAGACCGAGGAGTCCTTGAGGATCAGCGGAAAAGCCAGGATGACGCTGGACTTGACGGCCAGGCCCTCCTCGGCTTCCTTGAAGTGCCGCTCGTCGCGCCCGACCTCGGCGGTGGTCATGCGGCCGTTCTTCATCACCCAGCCGACGATGCTTTCCATGGTCCTGGGGATGCGCATGCCTTTGATGGTGTCGCTTTCCTCGCCCACGGCCTCCAGGCACACGTAGTCGTCGTCCTCGCGGCTCCAGATGGACCCGCGCTCCACGTTTTGCAACTCCAGGAGCAGCAGCAGGAATTTGAGCAGGATCTGGCGCGGGGCGACCTCGCCGGAGAGCAGCTTGAAGAAGTTCATGTGCCGCAGAGTCATGGGCGGTCCTTGCGCGCGGGCGGTTGCGGGCTGTAGGCTGATGACGATATATCGTGAGTTTGCTGGAATTGCAAAACAAAAGTGGAGGCCGGATGGCCCGGAATCGCGGGTCGGAGGCCGCCAGGGAAGGGCCTTGCGGGCAGGATTGCAGGTTTTGCAAATTTTTCCACAAGGTGAAAACTTCGATTTCCCGGCCTGTGAGAGGGCCTGCGGCGCGAACTGGGCCGGAAGGCACCCGCACCGTCTGGCCGGACGCCTTTCTTTGGCATGGGCGTTGCTCGGTTCCCCGCATAACCGACCAGGGGGACCCACATGAATCTGTTGGACAAGTTCCGGTTGACCAAGATGCTCCACGACCAGGTCGAGGTTTCCGGAGACGATATTTCCGGGGTGCTCGGCTCCTGGGAGGAGCAGGACTACAAGGGCCTGTGCGAATACGTGACCCAGTGCCAGAACGTGGTGCCCAAGTATGTGGCGCGCTTGGCGAAACTGACGGGCATGGACCCGCGCGAGGTGGTCTTCGAGATCGTGGGCGCCCAGGGGCTGGTCAAGAGCCGCCGGGGCCGCCCGCCGAGCGCCGAGCCGCCGAACACGGCCTACATGCCCGAGGACCCCTCGGAGCGCGATCAGTACCTGCGCAGCATCGTGGACGAGCGCAAGCGCTTCATGTGATACCGGGAGGGACGCTCCGGGCTCGGGCCGCGGCGCTGCGGCGCCGGGGCCCGGACAGGACGCGGGGCGGAAGGCTTGGCCTTCCGCCCCGCGCCCTGTCCGGATGAAATCAAAATCACGAAATATCGTCAGCGGCCCCGGCGTTCTGCGCAGCCCCGGTGGGCGCCGCAGCCATGACCGCGCCCCGGCGCAGGAAGATGCGCGCGAAGGTCGCGTCGGGCATCGCCGTGGTCACGCGCAGCAGCAGGGCCATGAACAGCAGCGAGAACAGCAGCCGCCCCCAGAAGACCCCGTTGAAGTTCGCCCCCAGCAGCAGGACGAGCATGGTGTCCTCCACCAGGGCGTGGGCCAGGCCCATGAGCGTCAGGGAATGGAACAGGTCGCGCGGGCCGATGCGCCCGGAGCGCGACTCGTGGATGATCAGTCCGCTGCCGTAGGACAGGCCCAGGGCCAGGCCCACGATGGTCACCGTGGCGGCCTGGGGGCCGATGCCCATGCGCCGCAACACCGGGCGCAGCAGGAATTGCAGCAGGTCCGTCACGCGCAGCCATTCCAGCAGACGCATGGCCAGCATCAGCGCGAAGATGATGCAGAAGATGGCCGCCAGGGTCCGGACCTCGCGCAGGGCCCAGGCCGCCAGGGTCGCGGGCTCGGCCCCCGGGGTCCAGAACACGCCGCCCGGCTGCTGGAGCAGCCCGAAGCCGTCGAAAATGCCGTGCAGCATCAGCCCGCAGCACAGCGCCGCCCCCACCCGCAACAGCCCCTGCCCGAGCATGGACACCCCGCACTGCTGGGCGACCTTCAGCTCCACCGGCAGCCCGTGGGCGATGAGCAGCATGGTGCATAGGACCGTGGTCTGGGCCACGGTCAGCCCGGCGTCGGGCGCCAGGGACACGAAGACCACCATGGACGCGTACACCGTGTTCAGCAGCGCCGTGGCCCACACCAGCCCCATGCTCGCCGGCAGGCCCACCAGCGCCATCACCGGCTCGAGCGGCACGGCCAGATAGGCGATCCACCCCAGCTCGCGCAGCACCTTGACCACGATGATGATGGGCACCATGACCCGGAACAGGGTTGCACTGACTGAAACCGCATTTTTGAAGCACTGGGAGACGACGTGTGTCACGGCCATGGGAAAACTGTCCTGTGGTGCGGGGCTGTGGTGCGGGGCAGGCCCCCGATTCCTACACCCTCGCGGCGGCGGCGTCCACTGCGGGCCGAAGCCCGGGGGACGGTGCGTACTCCCGGGGACGGACGAGCCTCCGGCGGCTTAGGGGCCGTCGCCCCTAGGGACCCCGTTTAGGGGGCGCGGCGGCACGCCGCCACGCCCCCTAAAGCGGGATTCTCAAGGGCCCGTGGCCCTTGAGCCGCCGGAGGCTAATCCGTCCGGAGGATATACGCACCGTCCCCCGGGCTTCGGCCTCAGGGGATGCTCGCGGCCAGTCGGCCGATGGCCTGGGCGCGGGTCAGGCCGTCGATCCAGGCGGCGGGCACTGCGCCGGGGCCGCTGGCGCAGCCGAGGACGAGCCCGGCCAGCAGTCCGCGTGCGGCGCTGTCGCCTCCGGCCAGGATGTTGTGTTCCAGGGCGGTGGCGGGCGCGGCCGCGTGGCGGGCGATGATCTGGACCACGGCGGGGAAGGCGTCCTCGATGTGGCAGCTTTGGCCCAGGGTGGCGATGGCGGCCGTGGTATCGGTGTCGGCCAGATCCAGGCCCGCGTTCAGCCAGTCGGCCACGGGGGCGGCGGCGTAGTCGGCGCCTGCGGCCTGCCGGAGGGCATCCGCGGCCGGGGCGCCCGCGAGGGCGGCGTGGGCGGCGCGGGCGAAGAACTCGGCGGCATCGACGACCTGGGGCGTGTTGTGGGTCATGCGCGTCTGGGCGCGGGCGGCGTTGACCAGGGCGGGCAGATCGTCGCGCAGGGCCAGGACCAGCGGAGCGATGCGCGCGGCCCCGGCGAGGTCGCGGGAATTGGAGCCCGAGGTCTCGGGGCCCTCGCCGAATTCGATGCGCCCCAGGGTGCCCCGGGTGGCGCCGTCCACGTAGCCGTCGTAGTCGGCGAACAGGGCCTTCCAGCGCTGGAAGAAATCGTGCGGGTCGAAGCCGCCCGAGGCGGCCACGGACTCGAGCAGGACGAAGGTCTGATCGCCGTAGTGGGTGAAGTCTCCGGCCGTGCGGCGCTTGTGGTGGGAATCCGGCGGCGGGGGCAGCAGCCGGTCCACGGGGGCGATGTCGCGGGCGATGCGCCCGGCGTCGTAGATCCAGTGCGCGCCGAGGGCCAGGGCGTCGGCGGCCAGGGAGGTCAGCAGTCCGGCCAGGGCGGCGTCCCTGTTGATGGTGGGCATGGGCGGCTCCGTGGCTTGCGGCCCGATGAAGGGCCGGTTGTGGATGATGCCTTCAGGATAGGCCAGCGGCCGGAACGAGGCAAGTGGCGCCGAAAAAGAAACGTTTGCCTTGGCTCTTGCCAGAAGCCCGCGATGTGTGAAATATGAAGGATACCCCAAAAAGGGGGTTGCCCTTTGGCGGGGTCTGGTCCGGGAGCGGCATCTGGGGAAAGGAGGCCGGATGGGCGCTGGCAACGAAGAAGAGTGCGACGCACGGCGGCATGAACGGCGCCGCAGGGTGATGGTCGTCGAGGATGAGTTCATCATCGCTCTGGCTTTGCGCAGGCAGGTCGAGGAAGCGGGCTTCGAGGTCTGCCACGTGACGGACGCGGCCCACGACGCCGTGGAATTCGCGCGCTCCGGAGTGGTGGATGCGGCGCTCATGGACGTGTCGTTGCGCGGCGGCGGAGACGGCATCGCGGCCACGCGGCGGCTGGTCCACGAGTGCGGGGTGCCGGTAATCGTCATTTCGGCCTATTCGGACCAGGACATCCGGACCCGGGCCCTGGAAGCCGGGGCCAGTGCCGTGCTGGGCAAGCCCGCGTCGGACCACGAACTGTGCCGGGCCCTGGCCGAGGCCCTGGGGGAGGACCCGGAGGAGACTCCGGGGCGGCAGGGGTAGCCGCCGCCGGGATGGAGCGGGCCGATGGAAACGGCATGCCTACAAGCTCGCCGCGCAGGAATACTGCGCGGCGAGCTTGCGTTTGCGCCGCCCGGGCGGGGCGGCCGCCGGATCAGCGCCCGGCCAGGGCCAGCCCCCAGGCCGCAGCGACCAGGGCCAGCCCGCCCAGCCCGGCCCACCGGCCCGGGGGCGTGCGCTCCGGGCCCGGGCGCGCGGCGCGCTTGCCCGCCAGCCAGCCCAGGGGCAATCCGGCCAGGAATCCGAACAGGTGCGCGCCCAGGTCGGTGCGCTCGCCCTCGGTGCCGAGCATGGCCAGGATGCCCAGCCCGGCGGCCACCGGGGCCACGGCGCGCAGCAGGTCCGGCCTGCGGTGGGCGGCCATGGCCGCCGCGCCCATGGCGCCGACCACGCCGAACACCGCCGTGGACGCCCCCACGGACAGGTGCCCCGGGCCGTGGAACCAGGCGTTGAGCAGGTTGCCCGCCAGCCCGCAGGCCACGAACAGGCCCCAGGCCGTGCCCGCGCCGACGGCGCGGCCCAGGAGCGCCGTGAACAGCCCGCCGAAGGCCGCGTTGCCCACGAAGTGCGCCGCGTCGGCGTGCAGGGTCAGGGCCGTGACCGCGCGCCACCATTGCCCGCCCAGGATGCGCGCCGAATCCGCCTGGCCGAGCTCCTGCCAGGTGTCGGGATACAGGCCCAGGCCCGGGTGCGGCGCGGCGATGAACGCGGTGAAGGCCGCGGCCAGGGCGACCACGGCCACGGAGGTCTGCACGGCGGGGGAGAGCGGCCCGGGCCGGGGTTCGGGCTCGGGCGGGCCCACGGGCTGTTCTTCCAGGTAGGCCGTCAGTTCCTGCACGGCGTCGTCCAGCCGCGCCACGGGCACCAGGATGCGCCAGCGGGCCCCGGCGCGCAGCGGGCGGTGGGGGATGCCCCGGGCCCGCAGGGCCAGGGACCAGTCGTCCGCCACGCCCTGGCGCAGGGGCGCCCGGCCCATGGCCGCGCCCAGGTCGGCCCAGGCGGGCGCCTCGTGGCGGACGGGCAGCGGCTCGGAATCGTACATGGCGGTGCTAGGGGAAGCGGACCACGCGCACCTGGCCGCGCCGGACCCAGTCCTCCAGGGCGCGGCGCAGGGCGGCCTTGATGCGCCCGCGCACGGGCGGAACGAGCAGCAGCAGGCCCGCCGTGTCGGTGATGAAGCCCGGGGTCAGCAGCAGCACCCCGGCCACCAGGATCAGCAGGGCATCGACCATTTCCTCGGCGGGGGCCGCGCCCCGGGCCATGGACTCGCGGATGCGCAGCATGACGCCCAGGCCCTGCTGGCGGGCCAGCCAGGCCCCGGCCAGGGCCGAGGCCAGCACCAGGGCGATGGTCGCCTCGGCCCCCAGCAGGGAGCCGAGCTTGATGAGCAGGTAGATTTCGAGCACCGGAATCAGCGCGAAGGCCGCGAACAGGCGGAAAAGCATGGGTTTCTGGCTTCCGTGGTTGGAGGGTGCGGGGCTTTGAGCATGCCCCATTTCCGGGGCTTTGCAAAGCCGCAAGCGTTGCTTGAGCGGTATTGTTTTGCTTGACGTAAAATCAGTAATTATGTACATGCATCCTGTCAAGCGCGACGAATCCGTGCCCAGGAAGCGGACAGGCCGGGGTGCCCGGTGCGGGCCCCGGCCGGGGCGCATGGGCGCGGCGGCGCGCGGACAGAACCGCAAACCGGCCCCCAGGGGCCGCGCAGGGGCCGCCTCGCGGCCCGGGGAGGTGGCCATGGCCGTCAGCAAGCGCAAACCCGTATTCCAGCCCGTCGGGCCCGGCTCCGTGGTCGAGGGCTTCGGCGCCGCGCAAATCATCGAGCGCATGATGCAGGCCCTGGAGCTGGGCACCCAGAGCGCCCTGGCCGACGAGCTGGGCGTGAGCCGGGGGGCGGTGTCCGACGCCAAGAGCAAGGACAAGATTCCCGCCGAATGGCTGCTCAAGCTCTTTCGCGGTCATGGCGTGAATCCCTTCTGGCTGGAGACCGGGCGCGGGGCCATGCACCTGGACCAGCGCACCGTGCGTGAAACCGGGGAGGACGTGGCCCCCGGACCCGAAGCCGAGGGCGAGTTCGATTACGTGCCCATGGTCAAGGCCCGGCTCTCGGGCGGCGGCGGAAGCCTGGAGACCAGCGGCGACGTGGTCGGCTACTACGCCTTCCGCCGCGCCTGGCTGGCGGGCAAGGGCGACATTCGTTCCATGCGCCTGATGCGCGTCACCGGCGTGAGCATGGAGCCGACCCTGGAGGACGAGGACGTGGTGCTGGTGGACCTTTCCCAGCGCGACATCCTTACGGGCAAGATCTACGCCGTGCGCATCGACGACGAGATCGTGGTCAAGCGGCTGGACAAGAAGCCCGGGCGGCTGGTGCTCATCAGCGACAACCGCAGCTTCTACGACCCGCTGGAAATCACCATGGGCGAGCAGGTCAACGTGGACATCCTGGGCCGCGTGATCTGGATGGCTCGCGAGGTCATGTAAGCCGGGCCGGGCGCCGTGCCGCAGGGGTGCGCCCGGACCCGCTACTGCGCGCCCACGGCCAGGGCCACCGGCGGACGCAGGGCCACCGGCGCGAAGGTGCCGCACAGGGTGAAGGCCGGGTCTTCCAGCGAGGCCTGGCGCAGCAGTTCGGCGGCCAGGGGCGACAGGGGCCGGGTGCCGACCTCCATGTAGTCCAGCAGGTCCTGGGCCGAGGCGAAGACCAGGGCCGTGGGCACGCTGCGCCGCCCGCAACTGGTGACGCGGAACTCGGAGGCCAGCACGTATTGGCTCATGGACGTGCGGTACAGGCTGGTTTCCATCCAGTTCTCGGTGAAGCCGGTGAACACGCGGTCGTCCACGTGCGCCAGCCGCATGCCGGAAAAGAGCAGGTCGGGCTTGCCGTGGCGTTGCACTCTGACCTGGGTCATGGCGTTCCCTCCTGGCTGTTCGGGTTTACGCATCGCCTCCCGCGTTCGCGGGAAATTCGGCTTAGTACTCCTATAGCACGCGGTCGCCAGCCGATGTAAAGAAAAAAGCTTACAGCTTGGCGACTTTTTCGTGCCATTCCACGGAAGCGGAGCGGCCCGGAGGCCGCTACGCTTCATGATGTGCATGAATTTCAGTTTGATAGGCCGCGCTGCCTGCGCGGGCCCAAAGGGCGGGAGGACCAGGACCCGTGCCCGCCTCGGCGCTACAGGCCGTAGAGGGCTTCGTACTTGGCCGTCAGGTAGCGCATGAAGGCCTCGTGGCCCAGCTCGGCCCCCGTGGCCCGGCGCATCAGCTCGCGCGGCACGAAGCGGCTGCCGTGGACGTGGACCTTTTCGCGCAGCCAGCCCAGCAGGGGCGCGAAGTCCCCGGCGGCGAAGCGCTCGTCCAGGCCCTGGGGCCCGCCGCCCAGCTCGCGCCCGGCGGCCTCGAAAAGCTGCGCCGCGTAGAGGTTGCCCAGGGTGTAGGTCGGGAAATAGCCCAGCAGCCCGGCGGACCAGTGCACGTCCTGCATCACGCCGTCGGCCAGGTCCGGCGGGGTCAGGCCCAGCAGGGCGCGCATGGATTCGTCCCAGGCCCCGGGCAGGTCGCGCGGCTCCAGGCGCCCGCGCAAAAGCGCCAGCTCCAGCCCGAAGCGCAGCAGCACGTGCAGGTTGTAGGTCACCTCGTCGGCCTCCACGCGGATCAGGCTCGGCCGCACGTCGTTGACGGCCAGCACGAAGGCGTCCAGCTCCACGCCGCGCAGGCAGTCGAAGCGCTCCTCGGCCCGGGGCAGGAAGTGGCGCCAGAAGCCCCGCGAGCGGGCGACCATGTTCTCCCACAGCCGCGACTGCGACTCGTGGACGCCCAGGGACACGGACACGCCGCAGGGCGTGCCGAAGTGCGCGCCGGGGATGCCCTGGCTGTACAGGGCGTGCCCGGCCTCGTGGATGGCGCCGAAGAAGCCCTCGCCGAAGGCGTGCTCGTTGTAGCGCGTGGTGATGCGCACGTCCCCGGGGCCGATGCGCGTGGAGAAGGGGTGCGCCGTGGGATCGATGCGCCCGGCCTCGAAGTCGAAGCCGATGGCCGCAACGGCCTCGCGGCACAGGGCCCGCTGGCAGCCCAGGGGATAGTGGCGGGTCAGCAGGGTGCGGTCGGGCTGGCGGGGCGCGCCGAGGATGCGCTCCAGCAGGGGCACCAGCTCGCGGCGCAGCCCGGCCAGCACGGGCTCCAGGCTCGCGGCCGTCTCCCCGGGCTCGTATTCGTCCAAAAGGGCGTCGTAGGGCTCGTTCGCGTAGCCTACGGCCTCGGCCTCCTCGCGCCGCAGGCGCACGATCTCCTCCAGGTGCGGCAAAAAAGCCTGCCAGTCGCTGTCCGGCCGGGCGCGCTTCCAGGCGGTTTCGCCTTCGGCGGCGGCCCGGGCCGTGGCCACGGCCAGCTCCGTGGGGATGCGCACCGCGCGGTCGTAGGCCCGCTGCCATTCGCGCACGTTGGCCGTGAATTCGCTTTCGGGGTCCTCGCGCAGCAGTTCGGCCCGGGCCTTGTCCAGGGCTTCGCCCACACGCGGGTCGGTGCGCCGCTCGTGCAGCAGTTTGGTCAGGATGCCGACCTGGGCGGTGCGGTGGGCGTGGCCCGCCGGGGGCATCTTGGTGGACTGGTCCCAGTGCAGCAGGGCCAGGGCCGAGCCGATGGTGGCGGTTTCCACCGCATGGGCGCGCAGCCAGTCGTAGGATTCGCGGGGCGGCATGGGCTCCTCCGGGGGTTGGCGGGCGTGGGGCCGGGGGGCCAGTGTACGGGATGGCCCGGCCCGGTGGCAACCCGGGCGGAACGGCTAGAGGCTGGCGATGAACAGGCGGATGCCGTCCTCGAGCATCTGGAAGGACATGAGGATGAGCACCAGGCCCATGAGCCGCTCCATGGCGCGCATGCCCTTGGCGCCGAGCACGCGCGTCAGGGCCGGGGCCAGGAGCATGAAGGCCAGGGTGGCGGCCCAGGCCGCGCCGATGGCGGGCAGCAGCACGGCGTGGCTGTCGCGGTGGGCGTAGACCATCACCGCCGCCAGACACGACGGCCCGGCCACGAAGGGCACGGCGATGGGCACGATGAACGGGTCCTTCAGATGCGGGTCGGACAGGGCGTCGTCGGACTGGGGGAAGACCATCTTCATGGAGATGATGAACAGGATGACCCCGCCGGCCATGCGCAGGGTGGACTGGTGGATGTCCAGAAGCCCGAGCAGACCCTCGCCCAGGTACATGAACAGCACGATGATGACCAGGGCGAAGACCAGCTCGCGCAGGATGATGGCCCGCTGGCGCCGGGCCGGGAAATCCTTGAGCACCGTCAGGCAGACGACCCCGTTGCCGATGGGGTCCATGATCAGGAACAGGGGGAAGGCGATTTCCAGGACGGCCTGGAGGCTCAACTGCTGCATGGGGCTCTCCTGCGCGTTTCCTATCCTTGCCCCCGGGGGAAGGCAAGGCGTCAAAGACAAGGCCCCCGTGGTGAGCGGGGGCCTTGTTTCTTTCCGGGCGCTTCGGGCCTATTTGCCGGGTTTGGCCGGGGCGGCCTTGGCGTCCTTGTCCTTGGCGGCGTCCTTGGCGGGGGCGTCCTTGGCGGGAGCGGCGGGCTTGGGCGCCTCGGGGGCGGGCTTGGCCTCGGCCTTGGGGGGCTTGGGGGCCGCGGGCGCTTCGGGGGCGGGCATGTCGGTCTCCACCGGGGTGAGGACCACCTGCTCGCCGGGCTCCACGGGCGTGCGCCATTCCAGCTCCAGGCTGAACTTGGCCTTGCCCTTCTTCACGCGGGCCTCCACCTCCACGTCCACGCTGTCGGCGGGCACCAGCTCCAGGCTGGTGTCGCCCTGGGCCACGATGACCCTGCCCGCGCGGAAGCCGTCGGCCAGGTCTTCCAGGTAGGCGATGGCGTCTTCGAGGGCCATGGACTGTTCCAGGGAAATCTTGTCCTTTTCCATGGGGCGCTCCTTTGGGCCGGACGTTCCGGCGCTCAGGTGAGGGACAGCAGCGCCTGGGCCAGGAGTTCCGGGTCCAGGAGGGGCGCGCTGTCCGGGGTGATCAGGGGGCAGTCGATGATCTCGGCCCCCTTGGCCTGGATGGCCCGCTTGTCCAGCGGGCCCGGGTACTTGCCGTTTTTCTGGTCCACGAGCACGAAGTCCACGGGCAGCCCGGCGCCGGGGGCGTCGCGGGTCAGGGTCGCCAGCAGCACGCGCAGTTGCTCGGCCACCGTGAGGCCCGGGGCCTCGGGGTCGTGGCCCAGGTTGGGAACGAAGACCTTGGGGCAGGGGTTGGCCGCCACGGCGGCGCCCACGCCCTGGGGCAGCAGCGTGGCGATCAGGCTGGTCCAGAAGCTGCCGACGGGAAAGCAGATCAGGTCCGCCGAGGCGATGAGCCTGCGAACCTTGTCGCGGATGGGCACGCGCGCGGCGTCGGTGTCCGCCGCGCTGCGCACCAGCCGCAGGGCCCGCACGGGCGAGGCCGGGGCCGGGCCTTCCTTGCCGGTGATGAGATGCTGGCCCAGGACGGTCGTGCCGTCTTCCAGCTCGGCGCACAGGTGCAGGCTGTGGTTGACCACCGGGCGCACCGTGCCGCGCACCTCGGCCAGCTTGGAGAAGATGTAGATCACCGGGTCGAGGTGCCTGCGGTGCTCCAGATAGCCCGCCGTGAGCACCAGGTTGCCCACGCTGGCCCCGGCCAGGTCGAAGACCGGAGGCATCCATTCGGTGAACACGCGCAGGTGGTGGCGGATGATCTTGCGCATGGGGTCGGGGATGGCCGAAACCAGGGGGTGCCTGCCCCGGGCCATGGTTTCCATGGCCTCGCGCAGCTCCTTTGCCGGAGCGTCCTTGGGAAAGCGGTGGGCGAACAGGGCGACCACCTCGGGGTTGCCGTGCAGGCTCTGGTCGGACAGGGCCATGAGCCGGTTGCGCACGTCGCCGATGGCGGGCATGCCGAAGGCCCGGCGCAGCACGGCGGAGCTGCCGCCCGAGTCGAAGGGCGTGATGAGGTGGATGGAGTTGTGCGTGTAGCGGATGAGCCGCTGGGACAGGGCGCGCAGGGCCGAGCCGCCGCTGAAGAACAGGATGCGCGGCCCCAGGTCGGGGCAGCGCTCGTGGCGGCGCAGGAGCACCGGGTCGGGCACCCGGGCCTGGCGGGTGATGCGCACCTGGACCATGGTCGTCTAGCCCTCCGGCTGCGCGGCGGGGGTCTGCCCCGTGTTCAGGAACTCCAGGCATACCCCGGCCCCGGCCTCGAAGTCCACCCCGCCCGCCAGCTCGATGACCGCGCAACGCGACAGGGCGCGCACGTAGTCGGCCAGGGGCGGGTCCTGCGGGCGGGCGGGGTCGGCCGGGCGGTAGAACAGGCCCGTGGCCTTCATGAACGCGGGCAGCAGGTCCGTGCGCCGGGCGGGGTCCACCAGCCGGGCGGCCATGGGGCCCGCGCCGCGCCGCCAGTTGAGCAGCACCAGGGCGTCCATGGGCGCCTGGAGCCGGAAGCGCCCGGGGCCGAAGCACTGGTCGATGAGGGCGTCGTACTTGTGCTCCAGGGCCCACAGCTCGGCCTCGGGCAGGGCCAGGAAACGCTCGCGGTCCGTCGGGGCGACGATGTCCGAAAGGTCCGCGTTGGCCAGGGCCGTGCCGGGGTTGATGCGCGGGTGCTTGGCCACGCCGAACATGGTCGCGCCGCCGCCCGGGTTCTCCTGCATGAGCACCCGGTCGTTGGACACGAAATCCGTGCCGCGCGACATGAGGTGCAGCGCCAGGGTGGACTTGCCCATGCCCGAAAATCCCGCCAGGGCCAGCCCGCGCCCGCCCAGGGCCACCCCGGCGGCGTGGCCCAGCAGGCAGCCCGCGTCGAGCTTGCGCTCGATGAAGCGGTTGTTCACGAAGTTGATGACCTGGTTGGGGTTGGCCAGGCAGGGCCCCAGGGCCACGTTGACCCCGCCGCCGAAGGCGAAGACCATGCCCGTCAGCCGCTTGCGGACCACGCGCCCGTCGGGCAGGTCGGCCCACTGCTCCTTGACCTTGGCCTTGCCCGGGTCCGGAGCCTTTTCGGCCAGGGCCAGGCCCAGGTCCGGCGCGGGGGCCTCGTGGGCGGTGATGAGGATGTCTGCCGCGCCGGGGGCCGGGGGCGGGCAGAGGAATTCGTCGAAATATCCGGCCAGGGCGTCCTTCAGCTCCGCCCGGCTGGTGCGGACCTCCACCACGCAGTCGCCCAGGGCCAGGAACAGGGCGTGCCCGGCGGGCAGCGCCGCGCGGGCCCACGCGGCCAGGGCGCCGACGGAAACCAGGGCATCCGGGGGCATGGGCACGCTCATGACGCGATCCTCTCCAGGGCATAGCGGGCGTAGAGCCGGGCGGGGTCCAGGCCGCTGGTCTCCTGGATGCCCCGGAAGCCGCCGAAGGCCGAAACCTCGAACACGCAGGGCCCCTGGGCGGTGATGGCCACGTCCACGCAGGTGAAGTCCAGCCCGAAGGGCGCCTGGGCCCGGCGGGCCAGGTCCACGATGTCCGGCCCGGGCTCGAAGGGCGCGTATTTGCCGCCCGAGGCGGTGGTGGTGTTCCAGGCGCCGTTGGTCTTGCAGCGGGCGTAGGTGGTCAGGTACTCGCCGCCCAGGAAGACCACGCCCAGGTCCCTGTCGTCCAGCTCCACGGTTTTCTGGATGTACATGATGGGGTTCTCGGCGGCGTAGGCGGCCACGGCCTCCCGGGCCTGCGGCCCGCGGGAGATGATGGCCATGCCCCGGGCCTTGGAGGTGTACAGCGGCTTGAACACGGCCTGGCCGTAAGCCTCCAGCGCTTCCAGGGCCTGCTCCACGTCTTCGGTGATGGTCGTGGGCGGCATGGGGATGTTTTCCAGTTGCAGGGTCACGGTGCACGAGAGCCGGTCGAGCACGCGCATGATGGCCAGGGGATCGGAGAACACGGGCAGCCCGCGCGCGGCCAGGAAGCGCAGCACCTCCAGGCGGTCGAGCAGGTCCGGCGAGTAGCGCGCGCCGATCTTCTTGACGATGAGCCCGTCCAGGGTGGCCAGGTCCGTGCCGTCGAACCAGGCCGAGCCGCCGGGCAGGTCCAGGCGGACGCGGGACATATCCACCAGCAGGCGCGGCCCGCCGGTGATCTCGGCCACCGTGTCGGCCAGCAGTTCCGAGGACCACCCTCCGGTGGTCCCGATGACGCCGATGCGTTTCATGACGCCCTCCGTTGCGGGCTTTCGTCAGTAGTACAGGACGCCCTCGGGCAGGCGGAAGGCCTCCCAGGGCTGGTCCTGGTGGGCCAGGGTCTTTTCCATGAGAAAGTGGGCGCGCAGGCACATCTCCTTGGAGAACTTGGGATGCAGCTCGAAGCGCGTGGAGGTGTACAGCGAGCGGGCCAGGCCCAGGGCCAGGCGCGCCTGGAAGGTCGTGTCGCCCATCTCCCCGGCGAAGGCCGCGGCGAATTCCAGGAACTGGGCGATGACCCAGTTCAGGCGGTCGCGCTCCTGCCTGCCCTTGAGCGGCACGCGGAAGTTGGAGACCAGGAACACCGCCACGTCCTGCACGTAGTCGCCCTCGGTGGAGCGGTACAGGTCGATGAAATGCACCTGCTGGCGCTCGTGGTCGTAGACCACGTTGTTGGTGTTGAAGTCGCCGTGGATGAGCATGGACGCGGGCGCGGGCAGCTCGGCCTCCAGGGCCTTGCAGCGCGCGATGAGTTCGCTTGTGGGCGCGATGCGCGCCAGGCCCAGGCTGCGCTCGGGGCGCTCGAAGTCGGGGTGCACCTGACGCACGGCCTCCAGGCGCTCCTCGAGCTGGGCCATGAAGCGCGTGGGGCAGGGCCGGGGGGTCAGGGTCTGGGCCCAGATTTCGTGCAGGGTCGCCGTGAGCACGAACAGGGCGTTGGTGGCCAGCTCCTGGTTGGGCGAGAGGATGACCTCGTCCAGGGTGCAGCCGGGCAGGAACTCCACGAGCATGGCGCCGTGGTCGTTGTCCGCGTCCTCGTGAAAGCTGAAGATGCGCGGGCCGAGGCCCGGAAAGACCTTGGCCCAGCGCTCGATGTTTTCCTTTTCGCGGCGGATTTTTTTGAGGTTGCCTTCCTTGTAGAGGCTTCCGGCGGCCACGTCTTCGGGGCTGGCCGGGGCGGCCCCGGCGGCGCCGGGCGGGCGGGAGGCCACGCGCCCGATGCGGCAGCCCGAGCGCGAGCCCCAGATGGACTTGAAATCGATGTCGCCCACCGAGCCGGTGAAGCCGCCCTTGTCCAGGGTCTGGCGCAGGGCCTCGAACTGCTCGATCTTGATGCGCTCGCCGAGGATGGAGAAGATCAGCGCCTCGCCGATGTTGAGCAGCGAGTCGCCCACGCGCTCCAGGTAGCGGAAGATGAACAGCGCGGTGATCAGGTCGCGCGGGTCGCCCCCGCGCGAGAGTTCGGCCATGATGCGGTCGAAGTGCTCCTTGTAGAGCGCGTCGAGCTGGTTTTCGGCCTTGCAGATTTCCAGGGCCCCGGCGAGGTCCGCCCCGCGCCGGGTGGGCGCGATGCGCGCCAGGCCGTCGCGGATGACCGTGAACATGGCCCGGTAGTCGTAGCGATGCAGGAAGCGCGGGTCCGCGAAGTGCTCGACCTGGCGGGTGATGTTCACGCAGAAGTCGGCGATGCGCTCCAGGTTGGCGCACATGATCTGCACCGAGCGGATGGTGTCCACCATGCGTCCGGAGATGTCCGCCCCGCCGTGGATTTTGGAGAAGCAGGTGTTTTCGATGACGTTCTTCAGGTTGTCCACGTAGTCGTCGCGCGAGATGATGCGCTCGAAGAGCGTGCGCGAGGGCGCGTCCAGGAACGACAGCGTGGCCTCCACGAGGTTGGTGGCCTCGATGGTCAGGAAGCGGAAGTTCTCTTCCAGGCTTTCGATGGTCGTCATCGGTGTCAGGAGCGGATGTTCATGGAGTCTTCGGAGCGGATGGCGGCCTTGGGTTCGTCCTTCCAGGCCAGCTTGAGCACCAGCTTGCTGGTGGGCGCCTTGCGCTTGGCCTTGAGGGTCAGCTTGAGCAGGTCGGGCGGGGTCAGGGTCAGCTCGTCGCCGTTGGTGGACAGCACGATGCGGCCCTTTTCCAGGCCCTCCATGAGCGATTGCAGGTAGTCGCGGATGGAGCGGGGGTCCTGGATGGACTCGAAGAAGAACTTTTCTTCCTGGGCCATGGGGATCTCCTTGGGTGCGGCGTTGGTGGGGAGTGGCGGGCGGCGGGGTCAGCCGTCCAGCCGGGCGCGGTATTCGGCCATGACCTGGGCGCGGTCCATGCCCGCGGTGATGAGCTGCTTGCGCACGAGCATGTCGCCCCAGGGCTGGACGCCGATTTCGCGGGCGGCCTTTTCGGGGTTCTGGAAGGCCGGGTCCTTGACCTTTTCGCCCATGTGCGTGTCGTCGCCCATGAAGACCATGAGCGGGCGGCCCGAGCGCGGGCGGCAGCGGTTGCGCTCGTGCAGCACGGAAACCAGGAAACCCGTGTAGCGGCTGGACTGGGGGTTCCAGACCTCCCAGCCGTCCACGTCGTATTCGGCCAGCAGCACGGGCCAGAACTGCTCGGGATGCGGGATGACGATGCCCGCCCCCAGGGCCCGGGCCTCTTCGATGACCTCGCTGGCGCGGTAGAAGTAGTCCAGGGAGAAGTCGGCCTTGACCAGGGCCTTGACCGCCCGCAGGTAGGTCTGCACGCGGTCGATGAACGGGTCGGAGTGCTCGGCGCGCAGGGTGTCGAACCAGTTGGCCAGGAGCTTGTTTTTCATGGAATCGCGGGGCACGGCGTCCCAGCGCACGGCCAGCAGGGCGTCGATGCGCGCCACGTTGCGGCGCACGTATTCCACGGTGGTTTCGTCGGCGCCGGTCTGCGCGGCGGCCTGGCCGACGATCTCCGGGTGCGATTCGAGGATGGCGGCCATGAACGCGAAAAGCTGCGAGGAGCGGTACTTGTGCGTGTGGCGCAGCATCTGGCGCAGGGTGTGGGCCTGCTCCAGGCGCTCCTTGCGGAAGTGCAGCAGGAGCTGGATCTTCTGGTTGAAGCCCGAGGCGTAGCAATCCACCTCCACCCCGGCGTAGTCGCCGAAGGTGGTCAGCTCGTTGTGCTGGGTGGGAATGATCAGGCGCTCCTCGGCGTTGGGGAACAGGGCCTCCAGGCGTCGCTCGACGAGCGGCATGGGCACGAACTCGGGGTGCCAGTGCAGGGCCAGCACGCGGCGCTGCTTGGGGTAGGCCTGCCCGGGGGTGACGGCGCGGGCCTCCTGCTCGGGGCAGAGGTCGATGCTGATGACGCGCGTGAAGCGCTCCAGGTCGGCCTCGGTGGGCTCCACGGGCACGGTGTCCAGGTCGGGGGCGGTCCAGGCGGGGCGGGCCGCCGGGCGCAGGGGCGTGATGGGCGTGGCGGGCATGGTCTATTTGTACCTGTCGTGGCACTCGTTTTTGCGGGTTTCCAGCGCCTGGGCGGCGGCGGCCATGGCTTCCAGGTCCCCGGCCTTCCAGGCCCGGGTCAGTTCGCGGCAGGCGCGGCTGTAGTCGAGGTAGAATTCGTCGCCGTGGCCCGGGTAGCAGACCATGACCTCCGAGTCGGCCAGGAAGGATTCCACGGCCTCGGCAGCGGGCGCGCGCCCGGCTTCCAGGCTGGAGCGGATGGCCTTGAAGGAGTGCTTCATGCGCTTTTTCAGGCGCGAGTATTTCTCGGGCTCGTCGGCGGTGGTCACGCAGCCGAGTTCCGGGTCGCAGGAGCAGCCCGGGTGCATGGGCTCGACCTTCATTTTGGCCTGCAATTCGCCGAATTCGCGTTTGATGACGAGTTTGATCTTGCACACGTCCGCAGCGGCGGGCACGGCCTGGGCGGCAGGGGTCCGGCCGGGGGCGGCCGCCTCGCCCGCCGCCGGGCCGGGGGCGGCCAGCAGCGCGAGCAGGGCCTGGAGCGCCGGCTCCAGCTCCGCGTCGGAAAGCACACGCTCGAACTTGAGGGATTTGCTGCTCATTGCGTCGTTCTCCTTGGCGCAGCGGGCCCGGGGGCGGGCCCGAAAGCATGGACCGGGAGGGCGCCCCGTGGGGGGCCGGGGGCGACGGGCGCCGTGCCCGCCACCGGTTCGTGATGCTTTCCGCTGTCTACTTGACGCATGTGACGATTCCGTTGCGAACGGGGGGAGAATACGCGCCGGGGGCGACACGCGATGGTCACAGGGCCGTGGGATGCCGGACCGGCGGGAGGTTGTCGCGCCCGGACCCGCCCGGGCGGCGGTCGGCCATCCGGCGGACCTGCCCCGGGCGGGTTCCCTTCGGCCGCCGCCTGGGGTAGAACCCCGCCATGCCCGCCGCCACCCCCGACAACGCCCCAGGCGTCCCACGCGCCCCGACCGCTCCGGACGCCGCGCGCGCCGCACGCCGCCGCATCCACTCCTGGTGCCTGTACGACTGGGCCAACTCGGCCTATGTGACAACCGTGGCCGTTGCCGTGCTGCCCGCGTATTTCGCGGCTGCGGTGGTGCCCGAGGGCGGGGTGGCCGTGGGCGGGGCGCGGCTGTCCGCCGCCAGCCTGTGGGGCTATCTGGTCAGCGCCACGGCCCTGGTGGTCTTCGTGCTGGCGCCGCCCCTGGGCGCCGTGGCCGACCATCTGGGCCTGCGCAGGCGGCTGCTGCTGGCGTTTTGCGTCTGCGGCAGCCTCGCGGCCACGGGGCTTGTGGCCATCGGGCCGGGCACGGTCTGGCCGGCCATGGGCCTGTTCTTCGTGGCCCAGGTGGGCTTTGTGGGCGGCAATGTGTTCTACGACTCGCTTTTGGGCCACGTGGCGCCGCCCGGGCGGCTGGACGCCGTGTCCGGCCGGGGGTTTGCCTACGGCTACGTGGGCGGCGGGGTCCAGTTCGCCCTGGCCCTGGGGCTTGTGGCCGGGCACGAGGCCCTGGGCCTGGGCGCGGACCTGGCCGCGCGGCTGGCCATGGCCTCGGCGGGGCTGTGGTGGCTGGGCTTCGGGCTGTGGGCCGTGCGCGGCATGGACGAACCGCCCGGGGCCGCCGGGGCGTCGGGCGGGGCCCCTGTGCGCGAGGCCCTGGGGCGCCTGCGCGGGCTGTGGGGCCGGGCCCGGGCCGTGCCGGGGCTCGTGCCCTTCATGCTGGCCTTTTTGTGCTACAACGACGGGGTGCAGACGACCATCAGCATGGCCACCATCTACGGCAGCACCGAACTCGGCCTGTCCACCACGGTGCTCATGCTGACCCTGCTCATGATCCAGTTCGTGTCGGTCTTCGGGGCGCTGGCCTTCAGCCGTCTGGCCGGGGCCGTGGGCACGCGCGCGGCGCTGATGCTCTCGGTGGCCCTGTGGACCGGGGTGGCCCTCTACGCCTGGCGGATGCGCTCGGCCACGGAGTATTTCATTCTCGGGGTGGTCGTCGGGCTGGTCATGGGCGGCTCCCAGGCCCTGTCGCGTTCGCTCTATGCGCGGCTCATTCCGCCGGACCGCCCGGCGGAGTTTTTCGGCTATTTTTCGGTGGTCAACCGGCTTTCGGCCATCGCCGGGCCCGCCGTGTTCGCCGCCGTGGCCCAGCATACGGGCTCGGCGCGCGGGGGCATCCTGGTGCTGACGGCATTTTTCGTCCTCGGGCTTGCGCTGCTCGCGCGCGTGCCCGCCGGGCGCGAGGGCGCGCCCACAGCCAAAGGAGCGTGATCCATGTCCATGCGACACAAGCTCATCCTGTGGGCCGTGCGCCGCGAGCTGCGCGAGCACGGCGACGAAATCCGCGCCGAACTGGAGCGGCTGCGCTCCATCCGCAGCCTGCCCGAACTGCGGGCCTGGGCGGCGGAAAAGGGCGGGGCCCTGGCCGGGTTGATCCGCCGCCACGGCCCCCGGGCCCTGGAACTTTTGCGCGCCGAACTGGCCCGCCACGCCCCGCGCAAGGGCGGCGACCGCTCCTAGCCCCGGGCGCCGCCCGGCGACCGGCAGGCCCGCCCCGGGCTTTGTCGGTTTTTCCGACACGACGGGCCGCAGGCTTCACAAAAGAGGAAATAACGCCGACCCCATCGTTGCCACTGGAAAGGCCTGTACGAACGTGCTACGCAGAAGCCATGGATGCGGAAATCCTTGCAGCGGAAGGCATAGATATCTACGCCGTGGAGCGGGTGCTCACCGTGGAGCGCTACGCCTGGCTCTCCCTGTCCCTGGACATGGCCGCCGTGCTGACCACCGACGGGCAGTTCGAGGACTGCAACGTGCAGTGGGAGCGCGTGACCGGCCATGCGCCCCAGGGGCTGACCGGCAGCTACCTCATCGAGCACATCCACTTCGACGACCGCGAGCGCGTGCTGGCCCAGATGCAGCGGCTCATCACCTCGGACATCGGCTCCACCTCGCTCTTCTTCCGCTTCTGCTGCGCCGGGGGCGACTACCGCAGGCTCAACTGGAACGTGATCTTCTCGCCGGACCACGACTGCTATTTCTGCATGGTCAAGGACGCCTCGGGCATGAGCGGCAGCGACGCCCTGGCCTACCGCGACGCCCTGACCGGCCTGGCCAACCGCATGGCCCTGGAGGACACCCTGCCCGCCCTGGTGACGCGTACGTGCAGCCTGGGCGTCAGCGTGGCCCTCTTGTTCATGGACCTGGACGGCTTCAAGGCCGTGAACGACACCTTCGGCCACCGCGCGGGCGACGCGCTGCTGGTCCAGGCCGCGGGGCGCATGGAGCGCTGCGTGGGCGACGCGGGCACGGTCTACCGCCTGGGCGGCGACGAGTTCGTGGCCGTGCTCCCGGGGTGCACCTCCGGGCGCGCCGACGTGCTGGCCATTGCCCGCGATCTGGTGGCCGCCCTGCGTCAGGAGTATCCGCTGGAGCGCGAAATGGTCCGCACCGGGGTCAGCGTGGGCATCGCCCTGGCCCCCGAACACGGCGAGGACCCCGCCGTGCTGCTGGACAAGGCCGATCAGGCCATGTACCGCGTCAAGAGCGGAGGCAAGAACGGCTTCGCCGTCCACGGCGCGGACGAGGTCTGCACCGCCTAGGTCCCCTCCTTCGTTTCTCACTCCTTCTCTTTCCCCTGCGAGGCCAACCGCATGACGCACATCACCTGGGAGGATTTCGAGCGCGTGGAAATCCGCGTGGGTACGGTGGTTTCCGCCGAGGTTTTCGCCGCGGCGCGCATTCCGGCCTACGTGATTCACGCCGATTTCGGCCCGGGCCTCGGCGTGCTCAAGTCCAGCGCGCGGGTCACGGATCTTTACCGCCCCGAGGAGCTTGTGGGCCGCCAGATCGTGGGCGTGGTCAACTTTCCGCCCAAGCAGATCGGCCCCCTGCGCTCGCAGTTTCTGGTCACCGGCTTTCCGGACGCCGACGGGGCCATCGTGCTGGCCGCGCCCGAGCGCCCGGTGCCCAACGGCGCGCGTCTGACCTAGGCCGCGCCCGCCCGCAACCTTCCGGAGCATTCCGTGTTCGGCATCGAGAATTATTTCCTCTTCCTCGGCGCGGGGCTGCTGCTCAACGTGACCCCCGGGCCGGACATGCTCTACGTGGCCACGCGCAGCGCCTGCCAGGGGCGCGGGGCCGGGCTGCTCTCGGCCCTGGCCATCGCCTGCGGCGGGCTGGTGCATACGGCCACGGCGGCCCTGGGCCTGTCGGCGGTGTTGCTCGTTTCGGCTGCGGCCTACGAGGTGGTGCGCTTTGCCGGGGCGGCCTATCTGGTCTGGGTCGGCCTGCGCATCCTGCTTGCGCGGCCCGAGGCCCACGGCCCGGCGCCCTGCCTGCCGCGCGCGCGCATCTTCCGCCAGGGCTTCCTGGTCAGCGTGCTGAACCCCAAGGTGGCCCTGTTCTTCCTGGCCTTCCTGCCCCAGTTCGCGGACCACGGCTCGACCCATTTCCCGGCCCAGATCGTCGTCCTGGGCCTGACCTTCTGCACCACGGGCTGGATGGTCATGTCCTGCGTGGCGCTGTGCTTCGGGCGCATCGGCTCCTGGGCCGGGGCGCACCCCGGGGCGCGCCGGGCCCGGCAGTGGGTTACGGGCGGGGTGTTCCTGTCCATGGGCCTGGGCCTGGGGCTGGCTGGCGGGCGCGACTAGGGTCCGGGACCGCCCGGAGGCCGGGAGGCCGGGAGCGCGGCCCGGGCCGGAGATCCTCGCGCCCCCGGCGTCCCTTCGGGCGGTTCGTCCGCCCCGTGTTTGACGCCCGCGCCCGGGGCCATGTAGAGTGCGGGTGCGGACTTCCGACCCCAACCCCCGGAGAGTGCAATGACCGCATTGTGGACCGCCCTGGCCCTGCTGGTGCTCCTCGCCTTGTGGCTGGCGCTGGCCTTCAACGCCCTGGTGCGTGCGCGGGCCCTGGTCCGCGAGGGCTGGAGCGGCATCGACGTGCAGTTGCACCGCCGTCACGACCTGATCCCCAATCTGGTGGAGACGGTGCGGGCCTACGCCGCCCACGAGGCCGAGGCCCTGGCGCGGGTGACGGCCCTGCGCGGCGCCATGGGCGCTTCGGAGGGCACCGCCCCGGGCGCAGCCGTGGCCGAGGCCGCGCGCCGGGAGGGCGAGTTGACCCGGGCCCTGGGGCGGCTGTTCGCCGTTGTCGAGGCCTACCCGCAACTCAAGGCCGACGCCAACTACCGCCAGCTCGCCGAGCAGCTCGCCGCCGTGGAGGACGAGTTGCAGATGGCCCGGCGCTACTACAACGGCGCCGTGCGGCGGCTGAACGTCAACGTGCAGTCCTTCCCGTCCAACATCGCGGCCCGGCTGTTCGGGTTCGCCGAGGCGGAATTTTTCGAGATCGGGGACGAGGCCGTGCGCGCCGCGCCCCGGGTGCGGCTGGACTAGGCGGAGCGGACGATGGCGGGCGGCGGCAAGACCCTGGAAGGCATGGCCGACGGGCTGGTGACCGAGACCCTGGTGGAGGCGGCCTCGACCTTTTTCGGCGCGCGCAAGGCCCTGGAGGACGAGATCGAACTCTACCGGCGCCGGACGGAAGAACTGGAACGCGCTGAGGCCGAGGTGCTGCGCCGGGCGGCGGCCCTGCACTCCCTGCTGCCGGACGCCGCGGCCGTGCGCGGATTCTACGCCGCCCTGGGCGTGGACCCGGGCCCCCTGCCCGAGGCCGCCGCCGGGGCCGCGCCCGCGCGCGAGGCCGTGCGAGCGCCTTTTTCCCTGCTGCCCTGGCGGCGCTATGCCGGGCTGCTGCTGGCGGCCTACGCCGCCCTGGCCGAGGCCGCCGAGGCCTATCTGCACGGCCGCCACGCCACGGGCCCCGGGGGCCGCAAGGTCCAGACCGCCAACGTCGGGCAACTGCGCGACTGGTGCCGCGCGCTCAACGCGCGCATCGAAACCCTGAACCGCGACCAGCGGCCCTCGGGGACCATGAGCTTCGTGCGCGGGCTGGACCCCGCCCGCCAGGAGCGCAGCCGCCTGGCCGACGCGCCCATCGCCGACTACGCCTCGTCCCTGGACCAGGAGCTGGCCTTCGCCCCGGTGAGCTGCCCGGCGGCGGAGCATCCGGTGACCCCCGAGCTGCCTGCGGCCCACAAGGTCCGCGAGGCCGTGCTGGCCCATGCCAAAACCCTGTGGGCCGCCGACTCCGCCGCCGCCCGGGCCCGCGCGGCGGCCTGGGCCCGGGCGCGCGGAGGGCGCTGACCCGTGGGCCCGGCGCGCGGCCCCGTCGTCCTGGCGGTTCTCCTCGCCGTGCTGGTCGGCCTGCTGGCCGCCCCGTTCCCGGCTTCGGCCGCCGAGGCCGTCACCTCTTTCGCCAGCCGTGTGGACATCCTGCCCGACGGGCGCCTGCGCGTGACCGAGGCCATCGCCGTGGCCGCCGAGGGGCGCACGATCCGCCGGGGCATCTACCGCGACTTTCCCACCGTCTACCCGCATCCCGAGCCTTGGGCGCGGGCCTTGGGGCTGGTGCGCCGCGTGGGCTTTTCCGTGCTCGGCGCCGTCCGCGACGGCCAGCCCGAGGCGGCCTTGACGCGGCCCCGGGCCAACGGGGTGCGCGTGTATCTGGGCCACGAGGACGCCCCGCTGGCCCCGGGGCCGCACCGCTATGAACTGACTTACGAAACCACGGACCAGCTCGGTTTCTTCGCCGACCACGATGAACTGTACTGGAACGTGACGGGCACGGGCTGGACCCTGCCCGTGCTGGAGGCCCGGTGTGCGGTGGTTGCGCCCCCGGGCGGGCGGCTGCTGGGCGCCGAGGCCGTCACCGGCCCCGCGGGCGTCCGGGGTTCGGCCGTTTCCGGCGGGCTGCGCGGCCCGGGGCTCGCCGCCTTCGCCACCACGGTACCCCTGGCGCCGGGCGAGGGGCTGACCGTGGCCGTACGCCTGGACAAGGGCGCCGTGGCCGCCCCGGGCGGCGAAGTCGCCCGGCTGGTGCGCGACAACCCCGGGCCCCTGGGCGCCGGGGCCGGGCTGCTGGCGGCCCTGGCGGCCTACCTGTGGGCCTGGCGGCGCGTGGGCCGCGACCCCCGGGGCGGGGTTGTGGTGCCGCGCTTCCGGCCCCCGGCGGGAGTCGGCCCCGGGGCGGCGCGCTACGTGCTGCGCATGGGTTTCGACGACCACGTGTTCGCCGCCGCCCTGGTGGGCCTGGGCGCGCGCGGGGCCGTGGCCCTGGACCGGACGGCGGACGGCGCCTGGACCGTGGCCCGCGCCGGGGCCGAACCGCCGGACCTGGAACCCGAGGAGCGGGCTCTGCTGGCGGCGCTGTTCGCCCGGGGCGATGCCGTGACCCTGCGCCGGGAGGCCCGGGTCACGGTCCGCGCCGCGCGTGCGGCCCTGCGCAGGGCCCTGGCCGCGCGCTACCGGGGCGCGCTGTTCCACGTCAACGGGCCCTGGCTGCTGCCGGGGCTGGCGTGCAGCCTGCTGGCGGCGGGAGCCGCGCTGGGGACCATGCCCGGGCCGCATCCCTTGGCGGTCATCGCCCTGGGCGCGGCGTTGTTCCTGCTTTTCGCGCGGCTCATGCGCGCCCCGACGCCCGGGGGGCGCGCGCTGATGGACGAGTTGGAGGGCTTCCGGCTCTATCTGGCCGTGGCCGAGGAGGAGCGCCTGAACCTGCTCAACCCGCCCGAGCGGACCCCGGAACTGTTCGAGGCCTGCCTGCCCTACGCCCTGGCCCTGGATTGCGAGCAGCAGTGGGCGCGCCGCTTCAGCGCCGTGCTGGAGGCCGCCGGGCGCGACCCCGGGGCCGCCTCGCGGGGGGCGGGCCGGGGCCTGGGCGGCCTGGGGCCCGGGGCGCGTGGCGGCGGGCTGGGGGCCTCCCTGGCCGGGGCCATCGCCGCTTCGGCCGCGGCGCCGGGCTCGGGCCGGGGCTCAGGCGGCGCGGGCCGCTCGGGCGGGGGCGGCGGCGGCGGGGGCGGCGGGGGCTGGTAGCCCCTTGTATTGGTCACGTCCGGTCATGGTCGGCTGCGCCCGGCCGCGCTCGGCCGGGCCGCACCGCAACGGCAGACGGCGCGTCTGGCGGGCTGCCGGATCGCGGCTCGCCGTGCCCGGCGCGCCCGGCGGTTGCCTTTCGCCGCGCGCAAGGCTATAGCATGAGGGCGCCAACGACTGTCTGGAGATTGACAACATGTGGGAATCCCTGTCTTTTATATTGAAAGCAGCCGCCATGGCCCTGATCTTCACCCTGCTGGCCCTGGGGGCCGGGGTGGGCATCGTGCGCGCCGCCAACCGCCGCGCCCGTCGGCGCGCGGAGGGCGGCCGGGGCGGAACCCCGGGCCGCTGAGGCCCGCCCGCGCCGCAACCCTTCGCCAGGAGCAGCACACGCCATGAACATCCTGCGCATCCTCATCAAGGCCCTGTCCTTCGTCCTGGCCATCCCGTTCATCACCTACGGGTTCCTGGGACTGATCAAGGCCATGCGCCTGGAAGGCGTCATCGACGACTACATGGGCTTCATCGGCTCCTACCGCAACCCGGTGACGGCGCTGATTCTGGTGGTCATCGGCGGCTGCCTGCTCTACGGCCTGAATGCCCTGGCGGCCAGGATACGCTGACCATGACCACCCCCGACCCCACTCCGACCCCCGGCGCGCCCCGGCCCTGGTGGCGCAAGAACGCCTGGAAGATCGGCTACTTCGCCGCAGGTATTCTCTTCATCGGCCTGTCGCGCTTCTTCGTGCCCTTCTGGCCCCGGTTCATCATCCTGTCCGTCTGGGCTGTGGGCATGGCGCTCATTTTCATCCGCCAGCTCGAAGCGGGCAAATGAACCCCCGGGGCTGACAGGCCCCTGGCGATGGTGTAGGCTCGTCCTCCATGACCGTCCCCCGGGCCCTGGTTTCGGGGCCGCTGCGGGACGGCGGAGGGGGGGACATGACCGACCAGCGCAGCCGCAGCCGGGTTGCGGCCCATTTCGACGCCACCGTCTCCTGGCGGGGGTTGACCGTGCCCGTGATTAGCGAAAACATCAGCCTGCGCGGCATGTTGTGCGACGCACCCCTGGGCCTGGGCATGCAGGCGGGCGATGCCTGCGCGGTGCGTCTGACCCTGGCCTCCAGCGTGGTGCTCACCGTGCAGGCCCGGGTGGCGCGCGCCGGGGAGGGCACCCTGGCCCTGGCCTTCGAGGAGATGGAGCCCGCGACCTTTGTCCATCTGCGCAATCTGGTGCGCTACGCCGCCAGCGACCCGGACACCATCGACGCCGAACTGGCCGGACCCTGCGCGGGGCCCTGCTGACCCGGACGGGCGCCCCCCGGCGCGACATGCGAAAGGCCGCCGCACCCTTGCGGGTGCGGCGGCCTTTCGTGCCTTGGGCAACGCCGGTGCGGAGCCTCGCTACAGGGCCCCGGCGGCGCGCAGGAAGGTTTCGTGGCGTTCCCTGTAGGGCGGGAACTTGAAGAAGGCCGACCCGGACACCAGGCAGTCGGCCCCGGCGGCCACCAGCTCGGCGGTGTTTTCGGGGGTGCAGCCGCCGTCGACCTGGATCAGGCAGCGCGGGTTCAGCCCGTCGCGCAGGGCGGCCAGTTCGCGGATCTTGTCCACGGCGAAGGGGATGAACGACTGCCCGCCGAAGCCGGGGTTCACGCTCATGACGAGCACCATGTCCAGTTGCGGCAGCAGGTAGCGCACGGCGTCCACGGGGGTGGCCGGGTTGAGGGCCACGCCCACCTGCTTGCCCAGCTCGGCCACGGCGGCGCAGGTGCGCTCCAGGTGGCGGGTGGCCTCGGCGTGGACGCAGATCAGGTCCGCCCCGGCGCGGGCGAAGTCGGCCACGTAGCGCGCGGGCTCCTCGACCATGAGATGCACGTCGAAGAACAGCTTGCTGCGCCCGCGCAGGGCGCCGATGATCGGCGCGCCCAGGGTGATGTTGGGCACGAAGGCGCCGTCCATCACGTCCCAGTGGACCCACTTGAGCCCGGCGGCCTCCAGGGCGGCCAGCTCCTCGGCCAGGCGCCCGTAGTCGCTGGACAGCAGGGACGGCGAAAGCAGGAACGGCCGGGCCATGCTACTCCTCCCCGCCAGCGCCCTGCATGGCGAAATCGACCTTGATCTTGAAGAGCCGGGTGGCGGGCAGGTAGAGCACGTCCACCCCCGTGGCCGCGCCGATGTCCGCCAGGGCCCGCTGCACGGTTTCGGGGTCCTCGCCGATGAAGGTGAACCAGACGTTGAACTCGTGGTCGCGCAGGTAATTGTGGGTCACGCCCGGGTGGGCGTTGACCGTGGCCACGAAGTCGTCCATGCGCCCGGGCGGCACCTTGGCGGCGCACAGGGTCGAGTGCCACCCCAGGCGGCCGGACTGGAAATTGGCCCCGATGCGCCGGATGACGCCGGACTCCTTGAGGGCGCGCACCCGGGCCAGGGCCTCGGCCTCGGTCAGCCCCAGGTCGCGGCCCAGCTCGGCGTAAGGCCGCGCGGCCACGGGAAAGCCGGACTGGATCACGTCCAGGATTCTGCGGTCGATGGCGTCCATCACGACTTGCCTCCCTCGTGGCGTGCCCGGGCCGGAACGTGGGAGCACAGCGGCTCCTCGGCCATGTGGTCGCCGGACATGGTGTAGGCCCGGGCCCGGCACCCGGCGCAGACCTTGTGGTATTCGCAGACCCCGCACTTGCCCGTGAAGGCGTCCTGATCGCGGAACTGGTTGAAGATTTTCGAGTTCTTCCAGATTTCCGGGAAGGGCGTGTCGCGCACGTTGCCGCAGTCGAGCACCAGATAGCCGCAGGGCTGGACCTGCCCGGTGTGCGACACGAAGCAGAAGCCCACCCCGCCCAGGCACCCGCGCGACACGGCGTCCAGCCCGAAGTTCTCGAAAGTCACGGGGATGCCCTCGGCCTTGGCCCGTTGGCGCAGGATGCGGTGGTAATGCGGGGCGCAGGTGGCCTTGAGCTGCATGGCCGTGGTCTTCTGGAAGTCGTAGAACCAGTTGAGCACGTCCTCGTATTCGGCGGCGCTGATGACCTCGGCGCCGAGCTGGGCGCCCCGCCCGGTGGGCACGAGCAGGAAGATGTGCCACGCGGCGGCGCCGAGGCTTTCGCAGAGCTTGAAAATGTCCTTGAACATCTCCAGGTTGCCGCGCGTGACCGTGGTGTTGATCTGGAACTCCAGCCCGGCGGCCTTGAGGTATTCGATGCCGCGCATGGAGGCCGCGAAGGCCCCGGGCACGCCCCGGAAGGCGTCGTGCGAGGCGGCGTCGGGGCCGTCGATGGAGATGGACACGCGCTGCACGCCCGCCTCGACCATGGTCCGCGCGCTCTCGGCGGTGATCAGCGTGCCGTTGGGCGACATGACGCAGCGCAGGCCCAGGCTGGTGGCGTAGCGCACCAGTTCGGGCCAGTCCTTGCGCATCATGGGCTCGCCGCCGGTGAAGATCAGGATCGGGTCTCCGGCCTTGCGGAAGTCGTCGATGAGGGCCTTGGCCTCGTCGGTGCTGAACTCGCCGGGGTAGGGCTCCTCGTGGGCCTCGGCGCGGCAGTGCTTGCAGGCCAGGTTGCACGAGCGGGTGATTTCCCAGGCGATGAGCCGCAGGGGCGGGGTGCCGTCGGCCTGGCGGGCGTCGTGGGGGTGGCCGCCGGGGGCCATGGGGTGGGCGCCCGGGTGGCCCTTGGGTCCGTGGCCCGCGCCGTGGGGGTGGCCGCCGGGATGCCCGCCGCCGTGCCCGTCCGGATGCCCCGGCCGCCCGGGGTGCTGGGCCGCGCTCATGAGTTCCCTCCCTGGGCCTGGGCGCGCAGGCGCAGGAAATCCTCGGCGAAGTAGGTCAGGATCAGCTCGGCCCCGGCGCGCTTGAAGGCCGTCAGGCTTTCGAGCATCACGGCGGCCTCGTCGATCCAGCCGTTGGCGGCGGCGGCCTTGACCATGGAATACTCGCCGCTGACCTGATAGGCCGCCACGGGCAGGTCGAAGGCCTCGCGCAGGCGGATGATCATGTCCAGGTACGGCATGCCGGGCTTGACCATGATTACGTCGGCGCCCTCGTCGATGTCGGCCTGGGCCTCGCGCAGGCCCTCGCGGGCGTTGGGCGGGTCCATCTGGTAGGTGCGGCGGTCGCCGAACTTGGGCGCGCTCTCGGCGGCCTCGCGGAAGGGCCCGTAGAAGGCCGAGGCGTATTTCACGGCGTAGGACATGACCGGCACCTGGGTGAAGCCCGCCTCGTCCAGGGCCTGACGGATCTCGCCCACCCGGCCGTCCATCATGTCCGACGGGGCGACCATGTCCGCCCCGGCGGCGGCGTGGGACACGGCGGTCTTGGCCAGCAGGTTCAGGGTCGGGTCGTTGCTGACCTCGCCGGAGGTGTCGTCCTGGCGCAGCAGGCCGCAGTGGCCGTGGTCGGTGTATTCGCACAGGCACACGTCGGTGGCCACCAGCAGGTCGGGGTAGCGCTCCTTCAGGCGGCGGATGGCGCGCTGGACGATGCCGTCCGGGGCGTAGGCGCCGCTGCCCCGGGCGTCTTTGACCTTGGGCAGGCCGAAGAGGATGCACGAGCGCAGGCCCAGGGCCACGGCCCGGCCCACCTGGCGGTCCAGTTCGTCCAGGGAGAGCTGGAACTGCCCGGGCATGGCCTCGATGGGCTTGCGCAGGGTCTGGTCGTCGGTGTCCACGACGAAGTAGGGCATCATCAGGTCCTCGGGGCGGACGTGATGCTCGCGGAAGATGGCGCGCATGGTCGGGGTTCTGCGCAGTCGGCGGCCCCGGAAGAAACAGGGCTGGTCCATGGAATGCTCCTTGGGCGCGATGGCTTTTGAACAAGCGCCGGGGCACCCGGGGGCGCCCCGGCGCGGGGGGTCTACTTGCAGGGCCGCATCCGGCCGGCCTTGGCGCGCTCGGCGTCGCGGGCGGCCTCCTTGCGGGCCTCGGCCTCGGCCAGGCGCTCGGGGCTGAAGACGATCTCGCGGGTCAGGCCCTCGCCCTCGCCGCCGAAGTATTCGTCGCGCCGCGTGCTGGCCGCCTGCACCAGCCGGAAGCCCGCGCACACGCGCGCGCGGGCGTAACCGAACATGGACAGCCTCAGGCCTTGATCTCTTCGTCCGTCAAATAGCAGGCGGGATCCTGAGCCCAGATGTCCCCGTAGTAGGCTTCCGCCCGGGCCCTGAAGTTTCCGCCGCAGATGGCGAGGTATCGGCATGTGGCGCACCTCCCGCCGACGTGTTGCTTCTTGTCCTTGAGCTTGTGCAGCAGTTCGATGGACGGGTCGTCCCAGATTTCGGAGAACGGGCGCTCCAGCACGTTGCCGAAGGTGTGGTTGCGCCAGAACTGGTCGGCGTGGACCTGCCCGTCCCACGAGATGCAGCCGATGCCGCGCCCGGAGTTGTTGCCCTCGTTGAAGTCGAGCAGCCGCTTGACCTCGGCGGCGCGCGCGGGGTCTTCCTTTTGCAGCCGCAGGTAGACCAGGGGGCCGTCGGCGTGGTTGTCCACGGTCAGGACTTCCTTGGGTTTGCCCTTGTCGAACAACTCGCGGGTCTTGTCCATGATCAGGTGGACGGCCTCGCGGGTCTCCGCGTGGTCCAGGTCTTCCTTGATCAGCTCCGAGCCGCGCCCGGAGTAGACCAGATGGTAGAAGCAGATGCGCGGAACCTCAAGCTCCTCGATGATCCGGAACAGGGTCGGGATTTCACCCTGGTTGCGCTTGTTGATGGTGAAGCGCAGCCCGACCTTGAGGCCCTCGGCCTGGCAGTTCTCCACGCCCTGGAGGGCGCGCCTGAACGAGCCGGGCACCTTGCGGAACTTGTCGTGGATCTCCTCGCCGCCGTCCAGGGAGATGCCCACGTAGGACAGGCCGATCCGCTTCAATTCGCGGGCCTTTTCCTTGGTGATCAGCGTGCCGTTGGTGGAGATGACCGCGCGCATGCCGTTGGCCGTGGCGAAGCTGGCCAGTTCGGGCAGGTCCTGGCGGACCAGGGGCTCGCCGCCGGAGAACAGCATCACCGGCGCGCCGTAGTCGGCCAGGTCCTTGATGATGACCTTGGCCTGCTCGGTGCTGATTTCGTCCTGGCCGTCGGGGTCCACGGCCTGGGCGTAGCAGTGCACGCATTTGAGGTTGCAGCGCCGGGTCATGTTCCACACGACCACGGGCTTCTTGTCCTTGGAAAATTGCAGCAGGTGGGAGGGCAGGCTCTTGGAGTCGCGCCCGTAGCGCAGGGCGTCCGAGGCCTCCACCGCGCCGCAGTAGAGCTTGGAAATGCCGATCATGAAAAAACCTCCGTGTGGCGGGGGGCGCGCCAGGCGCGCGCCGTCCGGCCGGGATTGCTGGAATCGCCGCCGAGGCGGACCAGCACCATAGACCGCCTGGACGGTGGAGTCAAAGGAACTGGGCCGCGTGGAGCATTGATAATGGTAATCATCCGGCGGCGGACGGCAACGCCCTCCGCCCGGGCGCGGGGCGGCGGGTCGGGTCGCCGGAGAGGCTGTCCCCTCCGGCTCCGGGCGTTTTCGGAATCAGATTCGCGCCACGCCCAGGAACACGGCGTGCAGGCTGACGGCCAGCACGGCAAACAGCGCCCGGGCCCGCCGCGGGGAGAGCCCCGGGAAGCGATAGCCCAGGGCCGCGTGGGGGCAGCGGGCCACGCAGTCGCCGCACAGGGTGCAGGTGCCCCCGGGGCGGCCCTGGGCCAGGCGCTCGGGGCTCAGGGCGCCGTAGCGGCAGGCGCGCAGGCAGGCCCCGCAGTCCGTGCAGCCCGGGCCCACGCGCACCCGCAGCGGGGTCAGCCGCCCGAGCAGGGTGGCGGCCAGGCCCATGGGGCAAAAGGCCGTGCAGTGGACCATGAGCCCCCGGCGGCGGCTGAACAGGAGCATCACGGCCACCCCGGCCAGGCCGAAGGCCGCGGCCAGCCCCACGGCCAGGGCCACGGGCGCCCCGGCCACGCGCAGGCCCCAGGCCGTCAGGAGCACCAGCGCCGCCAGGGCCGCGCGCACGGGCCCGCGCCAGGGCGGCAGGGGCCGGGGAACCTTGTGCCGGGCGGCCGCCGCGCCGTCCCATGCGCCGATGTAGCACAGCCAACTGCACCACGCCGGGCCGACCACGGCCACCGTGGCCAGGAACAGCCCGGCCATGAACAGGCCCTCGCCCCGGAACACGGGCCCGGCGGCGATGAGCGCGGGCACGGGCAGGTGCAGCGTTCCGGTCATGAGCAGACGCTCGGCCCCGGCCAGCCCCAGCAGGAGCTGGGCGAAAAACAGCGTCGAGAACAGGCCCCAGGCCCGCAGGCGCAGCCGCGCCCAGCGTCCGGGCCCGCCCCCCGGGGCGAGCAGCGCGCGGACCAGCCACGCCGCGTAGGCGCCCAGGGCCAGCACCAGCGGCCAGCCCGCGCCGGGGAGGAAGCGGTCGGGCAACAGGATGGGGAAGGGCACCTTGGCCCGGCAGACGGCCAGCAGGCCGACGGTCAGCGCCAGGGCCAGGGCGGGCGGCCAGTGCGGGGCGGGGTCGGCGCCGTGGCGCCGGGCGGCCGGGCCGCGCTCCAGCAGGACCATGCCCGCCGCCGCCAGGAGCATCAGCGCGGCGAGGATGGCCGCCAGCCGGGCCCAGGGCAGGCCCATGGCCACACGGAGCTCGATCAGCTCGCCGCCCGCGCGGGCCCAGGCCAGCACGGCCCAGGCCAGGGCCAGTTGCGCGGCCCGGCGCACCCAGCCGTGGGGCACGGCCAGGAGCAGCGGCGCCAGGGCCCAGGCCAGGGCCAGGCCCCGGTCCCCGGTGCGCAGGGCGTGGGCCGCCAGCAGCCACAGGGAGAGCGCCGCCGGTGCCAGGCAGGCCGCCGCCGGCATGCGCGACGTTGCGCAGGGCGCGGTCGCCCGGGCCGGGGCGTCCATCAGTCCCGCTCCGGGGCGGGAGGCGGATCCGTCAGGGCGGCGGCGCCCAGGCGAGCCGCCACGTCGCCGGGGCGCTCGTGCCCCCGGCGCGCGGCCCCGCAGGCGGCCAGGAAGGCCGCGGCCCGGGCGGGCAGGGCCTCTGGGGCGTGCAGGCCGGGCAGTTCGTCGGCCAGGCGCGGGTGGCGCCCCAGCTTGCCGCCCACCAGCAGCCGGAAGCCGCGCCGGGCGACGGCCAGGGCCCCGGCGGGACAGGCGGCGACGCAGGCCCCGCAGCCCAGGCAGCGCGCGGCGTCGATGCCCTGGATGGCTCCCAGGCCGTCCAGCAGCACGGCGCCTTCGCGGCAGGCGGCGGCACAGGCTCCGCAGGCGATGCAGGCGTCCGGCGTCGCGGCGGGCAGGGCCGCGCCGATGGCGCCCACGTCGGCGATTTGCGGCTGGGAACAGGCGTTGGGGCAGTAGGCCACGGCCACGCGCAGCAGGGTATGGGCGTGGGGCTGGTCCGTTCCGGCGCCGGCGGGCGCGGTTGCCAGCTCCGCCAGGGCGGCGGCCAGAGCCTGGGGCAATTCGGGGGCGTCCAGGGCGCGGCGCGGGCAGTCCACGGCGCCCCGGCAGGCGGTGACGCAAAAGCCCGGGCCGTCCAGGCGCACTGTGCGGGGAGGAGGGGTGCTCATGGCGTCAGTCTAGGCCCTGGCGGACGGCGCGGCTTTGACCGGAGTCAAAAAGGGACGGCGACGGCGGGGCGGGCGAAAAGCGTCTCGACCCCGGGCCTGCGGCCGCGCCCTTGTCCGGCCCCGGGTGCCGGGAAAAGATTCCGGCGCTATTCCAGGGCCGAGGGCGCGCCCTCGCCGGGTTCGGGTTGGCCGTGATTCCAGGCGGCCACGGGGGCGCCCATGTCCTCGGCCAGGGCGGCCATGATGGCCTGCACCGGCTCGGCGGGCAGGCGGGATTTCTTGGTCAGCAGGATGAAGTCGCGGGTCTGGGCGTTGCGCATCTCGCCGGAGTGGGCCATGGACCACAGCAGGGTGCCCGCCGCCGCGTCGTAGATTTCCAGGCGCAGGGAGACCTGGGTCGTGCCCGACGAGCCGCCGAACATGACGTGGGTGATTTCGCCGCCGACCAGGAGGTCCGCCGAGCCGTCGGCCAGGTGCATGGCCTGGTCCGGGCCGCGCCAGGTCTGGCCCTCGGCGAAGGCCAGCCCCGGGAACACGCGCTCGCGCAGCCAGGACTGCCAGAACACGCGCGACATCTCCTCGGCGTAGATCTGGCCGTTGGCCATCTGCGGGCGCATGCGCAGAGGGAAGAACACCGCCCGCAGCGGCTGCATGGGCGGGTTCTCTGGTTCGATGTAGATTTCCGGCTGCCAGGCGCGGGTGACCAGCTCGTCCACGTAGAGCACGGGCGGGTTGGCGAAGTCGCCTTCCAGGGCGCAGCCGCCCAGGAGCAGGGCGGCCAGCAGGCAGGCCGAAGCGAGAAGGACCGGGCGTGCGGACATGCGGAACCTCGACGGGCTGGCGTTGCCGGGCGCACGGGCGCCCCGGCGCCGGGCGGGCCCGGCGCGCAGGGAGAAGCAAGATGCGTACCGCCCGCGCGGTTACTGGAGGGTGGTTGTCGGCGGCGGCGAGGCCTGCATGGATTCCAGGAGCTGGTCGCGCGAAAGGATCAGGCTCTTGCGCAGCTCCAGGCGCTTTTGGGGCGACAGGCGGCGGAACTCCGGGCGCTGGGCGATGCGCTCCAACTGGTCCATCTCTTCGAGGATGCGCTGGGCCCGGGCCGAGAACGAAGGATCGTCCTGCCAGAGTTTTGACGCCGCGTGGGCGATGTCGCGCAGTTCGGCGGCCATGTTCAGGAACACGGCGGGGTCGATCTCCCGCGCCAGCCTGCGGGCCTCGCGCCATTGGCGCCAGCGCTCCATGAGCGTGTGGAACAGCCGCATCCCCGGCCTCCGCTACTGCCCCGCGCCCTGGGGCAGGCCCTGCATGGCGGCGACCACCAGGGCCAGGGCGGCCAGGGTGTAGAGCCCCACGGCCAGCCCGGCCTTGAGGAACGAGGTCTTGTGCGCCCCGCGCAGGGCGTAGACCAGCAGCACGATGCTCCAGGCCGAACCCACGTACATCCCGGCCACGGGCACGACCATGCACAGCGACGGCAGGGCCGAGTAGGCCACTGCGCGCACCGTGGCCTGGAATCCGCCGGATACGCCCTGGAGCAGCGTCAGCACCAAGTGCAGCATGGAGGCGATGCCGAACAGAAAGACGCTCAGCAGCAGCGGCCCGGCCACGAGGATGAACAGGTACGAGGCGCCCACGGCGGCCCCGGCGGTCAGGCCCTGGACCTCGGCGGGCAGGTCGGCCCCGCCGGGGGTCTGCACGCCGTGCAGGGCGAACTCCACGGCAAGCTGGAGCATGACGGCCACGATGTTCAGCAGCAGGTAGTAGACCACCGGGCGGCCGTAGCCCCGGTCCACGGGCATGGTTTCGAAGAACAGGCGCGGGGCCACGGCCGTGCGCTTGCAGGTCTCCCACAGCCCGCCGAAGAATCCGAACTGGTCCAGACGCTCGAAGGGCACGTCCACCACCGGGGCGCCGCCGGGGCCGCGCGGGTCGTCGTCGGCGCTCCGGCCCCGGCCGGGGTGGCGGTCGCCCAGGTCCTCCAGGCGGTCCCAGATGTCGCCGTCCGGGCGGCCCGGGGCGTGCGGCGCATCGGGCGCGTCCTCGTCCGGGGCGGGGTCTTCCTGCAGGCGGCCGATGTTGCGCACGGGGCGGGTGTCCGGCGCGGGGGCGGGCTCGGGCCGCGGGGCGGCCGCGGGGGCCTCAGACGCCGCGGACGCCGGGTATTCCGGAGCCGCAGGTGTTTCCGTCGCTCCGGGCGCTTCCGGTGTCGCCGTCGCCTCGGGCGCCCCGGCGTCCTCCAGGGCGAAGTCCAGCTCGCGGAAGCGGAATTTCGTGCCGCATTGGGGGCAGGTGGCCTTCACCGAGCTGGCGGGCACCTTGTCGTCGGGAATGGAGCGGCTGTATTTGCACTTCGGGCAGGTGATGTCCATTGCGTGTCCTTCCTGGTTGTGTCCAGTTCGCAAGGATACATGCAAGCCTGCGGGATAGCAACAGCGCGGCTTGCGGCGGGCCGGGCCGCGCCGGTGCGCGCCCGGGGCTTCAGGCGGGGTCGAAGGGCAGGATCACGGCGCGCGGGGCGCCGGGGCCGGACGCCCCGGGCAGCAACTCCGGGGCCAGGGCCGGGTAGTCGGCGGACAGGACGTGCCGCACGCCGCTCCCGCCCGCGCGGTCGAAGCCCGCGAGCTTGGCGCGCACGCCCTCGGGGTCGCGCAGCAGGCGGTTCAGGTGCAGGATGGACAGGTCCAGGGCCACGCCGAAGGGCCCGCGCGCGCCCGTCAGGCGTTCGTGGACCGGGCGCCGGTAGCGCAGGGCCGGGGTGCGGCGCAACAGGCGCGGTTGCAGGTCCGGCCACAGGCCCAGCCCGGCCAGGACGCGCGCGCCGTCGGGATGCAGGGTGCGGCGCGGCAGCAGGAAGAGCCCCAGGCCGTGGGCCTCGCCCCGGAGGGCCAGCTCGCGCGCGGCCAGCCAGCCGCCGGAATCCAGGCGCTCGTCGGCGTCGAGCACGAGCACCCAGTCCGTGGCGCAGGCGGCGAGCATGGCGTTGCGCTGGGCCGCGAAATCGTCGCCCAGGGGTCGGGCCAGGTGGCGCACGGGCGCGGCGCAGGCCGGGGGCGCGGCCGGGGGCGCGGCGGCGTCCCAGAGGGCCACCACCTCGGTCACCCAGGGCGGCACCTGGGCGAAGAAATCCTCCAGCCCCGGGTCGTCCGGAGCCAGGATGGCCGCCAGGGTCAGGGCCGGGACGGCGGGCGCCGGACCGCCAGCGGGCGCCGGGTCCAGGGGCCGGGCCTGGGTGAAGAGCCGTCGGGCCAGGGCCCAGCCCCGGGCGCCACCCGCACCCTTTGCGCCGCCCCGGGTGCCCTGGATGCCCGGATACAGGCGCAGGTGGGCCGTGGCCGGGGTCAGGCCGTATAGGGTCCAGAGCAGGAAATGGGCCCACGGCGAGGTGTCGGCCAGCAGGACCGTGCGCCCGCCCGGGCGGGCCCAGGGCGCCCCGGGTTCGTCCAGGGCCGCGCGGGCCAGGGCCGTGTCCAGTTCGCAGACCGTGAGACCCACCCCGGGGGGCAGGGCGGCGTCCAGGGCCCGGGCCAGGTCGCCCGTGCCCAGGCCGAGCAGCAGCACGTGCTCGCGCGGCTCGCGTTCCAGGGCGCGCAGGCAGCCGCCCTGTGCCGCGCGCAGGGCCCCGGGCGCCAGGGGCGCGGGCGCGGCGGCCGGCGCCTGCCCGGCGAAGCCGAAGCGCGCGACCTCGGCCGTGTAGCGCGCGAAGGGATGCGGGACGCCGACGGGGGCATGCTGGTTCCCGTTCGGCTCGGGGGCGCGTTGCGGGCGGGGGGCGCGGGCGGCATTCCCGGCGGTGGCTCCGGCCGCGCTGCGGTCGGGCAGTTCGTCGTAAATGTCCATGAGCCGCGCGGCGACCACGCGGGTGTCGTACAGCGCGCGGGCCTTGGCGCGCCCGGCCTGGCCCAGGCGCCGGGCCAGGGCCGGGTCGGCGAGCAGCCGGGCCACGGCGGCGGCGTAGTCTTCGGGCGTCGCGGCCACCAGCCCGGTGACGCCGTGCTCCACCAGTTCGAGCTGGGCGTTGTCCTTGAGGCCCGGGCAGGGGTGGGTGACCACGGGCAGCCCGGCGGCCATGGCCTCGGCGATGACCATGCCGAAGGTCTCGCCCGTGTCGTTGGCGTGGGCCAGCACGCCGAGCCCGCCCAGGAAGGCGGCCAGGGCCGCGTCGCCGCTCACGGGCTCCATGAAGCGCACGTGCGCGTCCAGGCCGTGGGCGGCGACCCACTCCCGGGCCTGCGGGGTGCCGCCGATGACGCGGTATTCCGCCCCGGGCACGTGCGCGAGCAGGTGCGGCAGGAAGTCCAGGGCCAGGGCCGACCATTTGCCGGGGTCCGCACGCGACACGCGCCCGGCCACGGGCGGCGCCCCGGGGGTCGGCCCCGGGCAGGCGGCGAAGGCGGCGGTGTCCACCGGGTTGTACAGCACGCGGTGGCGCGGGCCGGACACGTCCACCCCGTGTACGGCGCCGTAGCGGCGCAGGCAGAAGCTGGAGACGAACAGGTGGCGGTCGATGACGGCGGCCTGGGGGCTGGGGTCGTGGCGGCCGAAGACGTTGGTTTCGACCACCGCCGCCGCCCCGGCCAGGGTCACGCTGCGCAGCAGGCGCGGCTCGGGCCAGCCTGCGCGGTGCAGGTGGATGATGTCCGGCGCGGTGCGCGCGGCGGTGCGCAACAGGTCCGGCCCGATGTGCACCGGGATGCCCAGGGCCGTGAGCTGCGCCCGGCGCGGGCCGTCGGCAAAGGCGTGGACCACGGGACGGTAGCGCGCGGGGTCCATGGCGGCGGCCAGCAGTTGCATGGCCTTTTCCGTGCCGCCCAGGCCCAGGCCCCCGCAGACGTGCAGCACCGTGCGCGGCGCGCTCATGGCCGGGGCCCGCTCACCCCTGGCGCGAGGGGCCGTAGGTGCCGGGCATGGCGCCCTTGTGCGCCGGGCGCAGCACGGCCCGGGGGCCGTAGGTGCCCTGGGGCTGGGGCCGGGGCGCGGGCTCCGCGGCCGGGGCCTCGGGCGCAGGGGACTGGGCCTGGGGCACCTGCGCCGGGGCGGGCTCGCCCTGGCCTGCGGCGGCCTCGGGCGCGGTGTTCTTGATGCGGCTGAAGGCGTCGCGCAGGGAATCGAGGATGCGGATGACCTCGTCGATCTTCTCGGGCTTCATTTCCAGGTTGGCCCGCAGCAGGCGCGTGTTGCAGTAGAAATAGAGCTGGTGGAGGTTCGCGGCCAGTTCGCCGCCCTTTTCGGGGTTCAGGCTTTCGTCCAGCTCGGAGATCACGTCCATGGCCCGCGAGATGAGCATGCCCTTGCCCGCATAGTCGCGCTGGGCCATGCTCGCCTTGGCCTGGTTCAGGTACTTGATGGCCCCGTCGTAGAGCAGGATCAGGAGGTCGCCCTGGGTGGTGGTGGTGACCTGGGTCTGGAAGTATGCCTTGGCGGCCTTGAGCATGAGCGTCTCCGGAGGCTTGCGTTACGAGGTCGAGGAGGACAGTTGCTTGGTCTGGTTTTCCAGCGAGGTCTTCATGTTCTCGTAGTAAGACAGCGTGGATTCCAGCCGGGCGAAACGCAGTCGCAACGATGTTTCCGTGCGCGATATGCGGTCTTCCTCAAGGGATATCTTCTTGTTGATGTTGTTGATGATGTTTTGGTAGTTCTTTTGCAAAATATGCAGCGGGCCGGACACGGAGCTGGTCAGATCCGTAAGCTTTTCGCCGATTTCACCGGCCTTGCCGAGCTTGAGATGCACCGTGCCGGTCATGGTGCTCGACGGCGTGAGGTTGGCGACGTTGAGCACCAGACCGGCCACAGGCGAATTGGACGGGCCGGTGAGCGTCGTGCCGCTGACGGCGGCGGCGTAGCCGCCGATGGTCGCCGAGACGATGGCGCCCGAGCCGTCGGTGGTGTACTCGACATCGTAGCTTCCGGCCTCGGTCATGCCCTTGATGTAGCCGCCGAAGGAGAAGTCCGGCGAGTCGGTTTCGCCCTCGTAGCTCGTGCTGAACAGGGCGGCCAGTTCCTCGGGGTGTTCCTTGAGGGCCTTGAGGAAGTCCTCCTGGTCGATCTGCAACAGGCCGCGCGTGGGCGAGCCCTCCTCGGCGTCGGTGGTGATGCCGATCTGGCTCAGGGTGGAAATCGCGTCGGCGTCGTAGTCGAAGCCCAGGCCCTTGCCCGCCGTGATCTCCTTGAGCTGGGAGCTGATGATCTGCAGGCCGTAGTTGCCCGTAAGCAGCGAGCCCTGGACGGTCTGGTCGTTGAACTTGGTCAGGTTGAGCAGTGCGGTGCGCACCTCGTTGATCTTGTCCACGAAGCTCTGCACGTTGGACAGGATGGCCGCTTCGTCATTGGCCACGGTGATGACCGTGGTCCCGGCGTCCTTGACGGTGAAGGTCAGGCCCTCGACCACGTCGGCCACGGTGTTCGACGCGGATTCGATGGCCAGGCCGTCCACGGTGAACTTGGCGTTCTGGGCGGCCTGGGTGCTGGTCCAGTCCGCGGCCTCGAAGCCCGTCAGGGTCGTGCCCGCGCCGATGGTCACGGTCTTGTCCGCGCCCATGTCCAGGCCGCGCACCTGGAGATGGTAGCTGCTGCCGTCGTAGACGATGCTGGCGCGCACCCCGGGGTTGTCCGGGTCCTTGTTGATCTGGTTGACCAGGGCCTCCAGGGTCGTGCCCGCCGCGACATTGATGGTCATCGTCTGCGGGTCGGCGGTGCCGTAGGTCAGCTCCAGCACGCCGTCGGCGGCGGCCACGCTGTCGGTCCTGGCGGCGAAGCCGGTGGCCAGGTCGGTCAGGACGTTGGCCTGGGCGATCTGGGTCACCACCACGGTGTGCGTGCCGGGTGCGGCGCTGCTGTCCGCCGTGGCCGAGGCCACGTAGGGGTTGGAGATGTCGCCGGTCTTGACGAAAAATTCGTCCATGGTGTCCATGGTTTGCATGTGCGTCTTCAGGTCCAGGAGCATGGTGTTCAGTTCCTGGAAGGCGACCTGCTTGTCCTCCCAGTCCGTGCGCCAGGTGATGAGCCGCTGCTTGTGGACGCTCTGGGCCTTGACCATGGCGTCGATGATGGCATCGAAGTCCGTGTCGCTGCCGAGCCCTGTGATACGTACCGCGCCTGAGGTAAGATAGTCGCCCGCCATGTTCCCTCGCTCCTCGCGTGCAAAAAATTCCTGACCTGAGCCTGACGCCCTGGCGGATGCAAGGCCGGTGCCAGCCGGGCGGCGGGGCAGGCCGCGCCCGGGCGGGGCGCGGCCTGACGGCGGAGCGCGCGCGGGCCCGCCCTAGCCGCCCAGAAGCTGCATGGCCAGCCGCGGCAGGCTGTTGGCCTGGGCCAGCATGGCCGTGGCCGACTGGGTCAGAATCTGCTGGCGCACGAATTCCGTCATCTCCAGCGCCACGTCCACGTCGGAGATGCGCGACTCCGACGACTGGAGGTTCTCGGCCTGGACCTCCAGGTTGGTGATGGTGTTCTGCAGCCTGTTCTGCAGCGCGCCCAGGCTGGCGCGGATATTGTCCTTGGAGACGATGGCCTCGTTCAGGGCGTCCAGGGCGTGCTGCGCGGCGGACTGGGTGGAGATGGAGTACCCCGCGCCGCCGGCGGCGGACTGGTTGCCCACGCCCAGGGCCGACGCCGTGGCCGTGTTGACCTGGATGTAGTAGTAGTCCTCCGAGCAGTCGTTGCCCGTGCCGAAGTGGATCTTCATCTTGCCCGTGGAGGCCATCGCCGATCCGTCGTGGGTGTCGCCGGAGAGGTTGCCGTTCAGCAGGTAGATGCCGTTGAAGTCCGTGGCGTTGGCGATACGGGTGATTTCCGAGGCCATGGCCTGGTACTCGGAGTCGATGATCAGGCGCTGGTCGGAGTTGTAGGTACCCGTGGCCGCCTGTTCGGCCAGTTCCTTCATGCGGATCAGCTTTTCGTCGATGACCCCCAGGGCGCCGTCCGCCGTCTGGATCAGCGAGATGGCGTCGTTGGCGTTGCGGGCGCCCTGGTGCAGGGCGGCGATTTCCGAACGCATGATTTCGCGCACGGCCATGCCCGCCGCATCGTCGGCGGCGGTGCCGATACGCAGCCCGGAAGACAGCCGGCGGACCGACGTTCCAAGCGCCCCAAACGAGTTGCTCAGGTTCCTGGCGGCGTTGATCGCCATCAGGTTCGTATTGATGACCAGAGACATGCCACTTTCCTCCATGAAAGTCCGTTCTCTGCCCCCGGCGTCCATGCCGGGTATGCGAAGGCCCACGCGGGTGCGGAGTCTGGCTGTCCTTGCCGGATCGCTTCCGCGTGTTGCTGGTCTCATCGGCGGGGTCGGCCGAAGGCTTTAGGGTCGGCTTGCGGGTACGGGCAAAGACGGCGCCGCACGGCGCGCGGGCCGCGCCACGGGCGCTAGGGCGGCGGCGGGCAGGGAGCTCAGTCGGCGGAAGGAAGGGGCGGGCAGCCCGCCGGGGCATCCAGACGCGAGGTGGCCGCGATGAGGCGGCGGCGGGCGGCGGCGGGGTCCAGCCCGCGCCCGGCGGCAATGGCCGCCAGGTTGTCTTCGGCGTCGCTGGCGCGCAGGTAGAGCGGCGCGGGCGGCTCGGGGCCGAAGGCGGCGCTGGCGGCGGCCCGGGCCAGCACATGGGCCAGGGGCTGGTCGAAGCGCGTGTCGATCGCCCGGCCCGGCCGGGCCAGTTCGGGCAGGGCGGCGGCAAAGAAGTCGGCATTGTTCCGCAGCCCGCTGCCCAGGGCCCGGCAGGGGCCCGGCAGGGCGGCCAGGGCCCCGGCGGCCTGCTCCAGGCTCATGGGCGCGGGCCCGGCCAGGGGCGTCGCGTCCGGCATGGCGAAGGGCTGCATGTACACCTGCCCGCCGCGCGAATGGGTGACGACGGCCAGGGTGCCGTCGAGCAGCGGCGCGGGCCCGGCGGCCAGCAGGGGCAGGTAGTCCAGCCCGGCCAGCGGCAGGCCCGCCGCCCGGGCCAGGCCCAGAGCCATGGCCATGGTCATGCGCAGCCCGGTGAAGCTGCCCGGCCCGCGCACCACGGCCACCCCGGTCAGGTCCGCCGCCGTCAGGCCCAGGGCGCCCAGCAGCCCGGCCAGGGCCGGGGCCGTGTGGCGCATGGCCCGGCCGGGCACGGCCAGCTCCTGGGCGGCGAGCACGGCGCCGCCCTGGGCCAGCACGAGGTGCAGGTGCTCCTCCGCGCCGCACAGCGCCAGCGCCGGGCGCAGCACGGGCTCCTGGGGATGCTTGCGGGCCACGGCGTCAGGACGGCGCGGTGAACAGCCGCAGGATGTCGTTGAAGATGGCCAGCCCCATGAGGGCCACCAGGAACACGATGCCCAGGCGGGTGGTCATCACCTGCCAGCGCTCGGGCACCGGGCGGCGGAAGACCATCTCCAGGGCGAAGAACAGGATGTGCCCGCCGTCGAGCACGGGGATGGGGAACAGGTTGATGAGCCCCAGGTTCACGCTGATGATGGCCGTGAGCAGCAGGACGCTGACGATGCCCTGCTCGGCGCCCTGGCTCACGAGCTGGGCGATCATGATCGGCCCGCCCACGGTTTCCAGGGGGATGACCCGCTCCACGATCTTGACCAGGGCGTTGAAGGTCAGGACGATGTAGCCCCAGGTGTCTCTGGCGCCCTCGATCAGGGCCGAGCCCGCGTGCATGGGCAGGGTGGCCAGCTCGCCCGCCGAGCCCACGCCGAGCATGGGCGTGGTGATGATTTCGCCGAAGATGGAGCGCCTCTGGGCCAGGCGCGGGGTGACCTCCATGACCAGGGTCGCGCCGTCGCGCTCCAGGGTCACTTCCATGGGTCGGCCCTGGCTGGCGCCGATGCGCTCGGTCATGTCGTTCCAGAAATGCACGGGCGCGCCGTCCAGGGCGACGATGCGGTCGCCGGGCAGGATGCCCGCGGCCTCGGCGGCGCTTTCGGCCTGCACGCTGCCCACGGTGGTGGCCATCTCGGTCTTGCCCGCCGTGGCGTAGATGCCGAAGAGCACGACCCAGGCCAGCACGAAGTTGAACACCGGCCCGGCGGCGACCACGAGCATGCGGTGCAGCGGCGGGCGCAGGGAAAAGTTCTCGGCTGCGGTGAAGCCGTCGGGCTGGTCGTCCTCGGCGGACTCGCCCACGAGCTGCACATAGCCGCCCAGGGGCACCAGGGAGAGCTGGTAGCGCGTGCGGCCCCGGTCGAAGGCCAGCAGCCGGGGCCCGAAGCCCAGGGAAAAGGTCTTGACCCCGATGCGCAGCAGCCGGGCCACCAGGAAATGGCCCAGTTCATGGAAGAAGATCAATGCTCCAAGAACCAGGATGACGGCAAAGGCACCTTGCATCGCGGGGGATCTCCAGTGTCCGGCCCGGCCCCGGAGGGGGCGGGGGCGGCGTCAGGGGTTGGCGGCCCAGGCGCGGACCGTGGCTCGGGTGGCGCCGTCCAGCTCGAGGATGGCCTCCAGGCTGTCCACGGCCCGGGGCTCGTGGGCCTCCAGGGCCCGGCCCACCAGGGCCGGGATGTCCATGAAGCCGATGGCCCCGGCCAGGAAGAGTTCCACGGCCACCTCGTTGGCGGCGTTGATGGCCACCGGGTGGCTCGGCCCGGCCTCCAGCGCCCGGAAGGCGTAGGCCAGGCACGGGAACATATCTAATGCCGGGGCCTCGAAGGTCAAGTGTCCGGCGCGCACCAGGTCCAGCGGCTCCAGGGACAGCGGCGCCCGCCCGGGCCAGCACAGGGCGTAGGCGATGGCGATGCGCATGTCCGGCGGGCCGAGGTGCGCGAGCACCGAGCGGTCGTGGTATTCCACCAGCGAATGCACGATGCTCTGCGGATGGACCACCACGTCGATGGCCTCGGGGCCCAGGCCGAACAGGTGCGCGGCCTCGATGACCTCCAGGCCTTTGTTCATCAGGGTGGCCGAGTCCACGCTGATCTTGGCGCCCATGGACCAGTTGGGGTGGGCCAGGGCCTGGGCGCGGGTGACCCGCGCCAGGGCCTCGCGGCCGCAGCCCCGGAAGGGCCCGCCCGAGGCCGTGAGGATCAGGCGGCGCACGTGGCGCGGATCGTGCCCGGCCAGGGCCTGGAACAGGGCGTTGTGCTCCGAGTCCACGGGCAGGATCATGGCCCCGGAGCGGTGGCACTCCTCGCGGAACAGATGCCCGGCCAGGACCAGGGCCTCCTTGTTGGCCAGGGCGATGACCTTGCCCGCGCGGGCGGCGGCCAGGGCCGGGGGCAGCCCCGCCGCGCCCACCTGGGCCGCGAGCACCGTGTCGGCCTCGGGCAGGGTCGCCAGCTCCACGTAGGCCTCGGGGCCGACGAGGATTTCGGGGGCGTAGCCCGCAGGCAGCAGGGTGCGCAGTTCGTCGGCGGCGGCGGCGGTGAGCACCGCCAGCCGGGGCGGGCGCAGGGCGGCGGCCTGCGCGGCCAGCCGGGCGGCGTTGCGGGCTCCGGCCAGGGCCAGAACCTCGAAGCGCCCCGGGTGCTCGGCCACCACGCGCAGGGCGCTGACGCCGATAGACCCGGTGCTGCCCAGAACGACCAGCCGCCGGGGGCCTTCGGGCCGGGGAACGAGGGGCGAGATGTAGCGCATGGCGGGGCGCCCTAGTGGACCGGGGCGCTGCGGAAGAAGTGGAACACGGCGTCCAGCCCCGCATAGGTGGCCACGGCCAGCAGCAGGCTGTCGATGCGGTCGAGCACGCCGCCATGGCCGGGCAGCAGGGTGCCCGAGTCCTTCACGCCCAGGCGGCGTTTGAGGGCCGACTCGAAAAAGTCGCCGAACTGGGAGGAGACGTTCAGCCCCGCGCCCAGCAGGGCCCACATCCACCACGGGCGCCCGGCTCCGGCCCCGGCCAGCCAGAATTCGTCCGCCGCCCCGGCCAGCAGGCAGACGACCACGCTGGTGCTCAGACCGCCCAGGCTGCCCGCCCAGGTCTTCTTGGGGCTGATGCGCGGCCAGATCCTGGGCCCGCCGAGGAGCGAGCCGGTGTAGAAGGCCCCGGTGTCCGAAGCGAAGGTCGCCAGCAGCACCAGGATGATCTCCATGCGCTCGAAACCCATGAGGAACTGGAGCATCACCGGCAGGTAGAGCAGGCCCGTGAGCAGCACCGAGGCCCGGCCGTAGGAGGACTCGTCGCTCGCGTCTTCGCTGCGTTCGGAATAGCGGCACAGGAACCACAGGCTGCACACCCAGAAGGCGGCGATGAGCGCGCCCAGGATCAGCCAGGGCTGGCCGATTTTGCCCGCGTAGAGGATGAGCAGGCCCAGGCCCAGGCCCGCGACCTTGAGCGGCACGTGGCGCCCGCCGCTCCAGGACATGCTGTAGAATTCCCACAGCCCGGCGCTGGACAGGGCCGCCAGCAGGGCGAACTCGGTCCAGCCGCGCAGCGAGATGGCCAGGGCCAGCAGGGGCAGCAGGATCAGTGCGGTTACGATGCGCTTCTTGTGCGAGTCGGACAGGGGCATGGCGGCGTCTCGTCAGCGGTTTTCTTCGGCCTGCTCGGCGGTTTTGCCGAAGCGGCGCTTGCGGGTGGCGTAGTCGGCCAGGGCCTTGTCCAGCTCGGCGGCGTCGAAGTCGGGCCACAGGGTCGGCGTGAAATACAACTCGGAATAGGCGCACTGGAACAGCAGGTAGTTGGACAGGCGCAGTTCGCCGCTGGTGCGGATGATCAGGTCCGGGTCGGGCTGGCCCGCCGTGTAGAGCCGCTCGGCCAGGGCCTGCTCGGTGATTTCGTCGGGAGCCAGGCCGTCCTGCACCAGGCGCCGGGCGGCGCGCACGATCTCGTCGCGCCCGGAGTAGTTCAGGGCCAGGTTGAGGACCATGGCCCGGCCCCGGGCCGTGCGGGCCACGGTGTGGGCCAGGGCCTTGCGCGTGAGCAGGGGCAGGGCGTCCATGTCGCCCAGCACGTTCAGGCGGATGTCCTGGGCCAGCAGGGTGTCCAGTTCCTTGTCCAGGAAGCGGCGCATCAGCTCGAAGAGCGAGTCCACCTCGTCCTTGGGGCGCGACCAGTTCTCGCGCGAGAAGGCGTACAGCGTCACGTGGGCGATGCCCAGCTCGCGGCAGCGGGCCACGAAGGCGCGCGCGGCGGTGGTTCCGGCGGAGTGGCCCTGGCTGCGGGTCAGGCCGCGGGCCTGGGCCCAGCGGCCGTTGCCGTCCATGATGACGGCCAGATGCCTGGGGAGTTCTGTGGGTTGCAGGGGAAAGCTCCGTGGGCGGGCGGCCCGCCGGGCCCGCGCCGGGCGGGGGCGCGGGCCCGGCGCGGGCGCGTTAGATTTCCATGACTTCCTTTTCCTTGGCGTCCAGGGTCTTGTCCGCCTCGGCGATCTGGTCGTCGGTGATCTTCTGGATGTCGGTCTGGCCGGTGCGCAGTTCGTCCTCGGTGATGGCCTTGTCCTTCTGGAGCTTCTTCAACTGGTCGATGCCGTCGCGGCGGATGTTGCGCATGGCCACGCGGCAGTCCTCGGTGAACTTCTTGGCGACCTTGACCAGTTCCTTGCGGCGTTCCTCGGTGAGCGGGGGGATGCTGATGCGGATGATCTTGCCGTCGTTGACCGGGGTCAGGCCCAGGTCGGACTTCATGATGGCCTTCTCGATGGCCGGGAAGGCCCCGCGGTCCCAGGGCTGGATGGTCAGGCTGCGGCTTTCGGGCACGGAGATGGACGCGATCTGCTTGAGCGGCGTGGGCGTGCCGTAGTAGTCCACGCTGATGTCCTCGACCAGCGACGGGGTGGCGCGGCCGGTGCGCAGCTTGGCGAAATCGTGCTCCAGGGCCGCCAGGGCCTTCTTCATGCGCTGCCTGCAATCGTCGAGAACGGACTGCATCTATTCTCCTCCTTGAACGGTTGTGCCGACATCCTCGCCGGTGACGACCTTCTTGATGTTGCCGCTGCAAAACAGGTTGAACACGCAGATGGGCATCTCGTTGTCCATGGCCAGGGAGATGGCCGTGGAGTCCATGACCTTGAGCCGCTTGTTCAGCACGTCGATGTAGGTCAGCTTCCGGAAAAGCTTCGCGTCGGCGTGCTTTTCCGGGTCCTTGTCGTACACTCCGTCCACCCGGGTGGCCTTGAGGATGGCCTGGCAGTGCAGCTCGGCGGCGCGCAGGGCGGCGGCGGTGTCCGTGGTGAAGTACGGATTGCCGGTGCCCGCGGCGCAAATGACCACACGGCCCTTTTCCAGGTGGCGCACGGCGCGGCGCCGGATGTAGGGCTCGGAAACCTCGCGCATGGTGATGGCGCTCATCACGCGGGTCTGCACGCCCTCTTTCTCCAGCCCGTCCTGCACGGCCAGGGCGTTCATCACCGTGGCCAGCATGCCCATGTAGTCGCCCTGGGCGCGGTCCATGCCCTTGGCGCTGGCGGCCATGCCGCGGAAGATGTTGCCTCCGCCGATGACCAGGGCCACTTCCAGGCCCATGCGCACGACCTCGGCGATCTCCTTGGAGAACGCGCTGACGGATTCGGGGTCTATACCGAATTTTTTCGTGCCCGCCAATGCCTCGCCGGAGAGCTTGAGCAGGACTCTGGAGAAACGCAACGTGCTCATCTGTCTTTGCCTCGCGCTGTGAAGGTTCCCCCGGCCCGCCGCCGCCGGGCGGGCCGGGGCCAAAAAAAACGGGCCTTGCGGCCCGTTTTTGGGTTACTCGGCTTTGCTTTCGCCGCCCTCGCCGAGGGCGAGGCGGACGAAATTCGTTACCGTTGCACCGGGGGCAGCTTCCTTGAGGTACTGCTTGATGCTCTTCTTGTCATCCTTGATGAAGGGCTGCTCCAGCAGGCAGACTTCCTTGTAGTACTTGGACACCCGGCCCAGGACGACCTTGTCGGCGATCTCGGGGGCCTTGCCCTCTTCGATGGCCTGGTTGCGGTAGATTTCCTTCTCCTTCTCCAGCAGGTCGGCGGGCACGTCGGTGGAGGTCAGGCAGAGGGGGCTGGCGGCGGCGACCTGCATGGCCACGTCGCGGGCGGCGTCGACGTTGGCGGAGCCCGAAACGGGCACCAGCACGCCGATCTTGCCGTTGGAGTGGATGTAGGAACCCACGCAGCCGTCGGCCGCCACGGCCTTGGCGAAGCGGCCCACGCCCATGTTCTCGCCCAGTTTGGCGATGAGGCCCGTCACGTCGGCCATGTCGGCGGGCAGCTCGGCGGCGGTGCCTTTGGCCATGCCGTCGGGGCCGACGGGCAGGTCAAGGGCGGCGACCTTGGCGGCCAGGTCGGCGGCGAACTGGCGGAACTCGTCGTTCTTGGCCACGAAGTCCGTCTCGCACATCAGCTCGGCGATGGCGGCGGTCTTGCCGTCCTGGGCGATGAAGAAGCCGATCAGGCCCTCGGAGGTGGCGCGGCCGGCCTTCTTGGCAGCCTTGGCCAGGCCCTTCTCGCGCAGATAGGCGATGGCCTTTTCCTCGTCGCCGCCGGTTTCGGCCAGCGCCTTCTTGCAGTCCATCATGCCCGCGCCGGTCTTGTCGCGCAGGGCCTTCACCTGGGAAGCGGAAATAGCCATGTCTAGATCTCCTCGTCGTCGTCCATTTCGGGCTCGGCCTCGGGGGCGGGTCCGGTCTTGTCCTCGGCCTTGGCCTTGGCGGCGGCCTTGGCCATGGCCGTCTCGTCCTGGCGCGCCTCGCCCTCGAGGCAGGCGTCGGCGATGTGGGCCACGAACAGCTTGATGGCGCGGATGGCGTCGTCGTTGCCGGGGATGATGTAGTCGATGAGGTCGGGGTCGCAGTTGGTGTCGACCACGGCGACCAGCGGGATGCCCAGCTTGCGGCATTCCTTGACGGCGATCTCCTCGCGCTTGGGGTCGATGATGAACGCCGCGCCGGGCAGGGCGTCCATGTCCTTGATGCCGCCCAGGGCGTCGTTGAGCTTCTCGACCTCGCGGGTCATGCCCACGATCTCGCGCTTGGGGAACTTGTTGATGGTGCCGTCCTCGAACCAGCCCTCGATTTTCTTCAGGCGGTCGATGGAGCGCTTGATGGTCTGGAAGTTGGTCAGCGTGCCGCCCATCCAGCGGTTGGTGACGTGGTACTGCCCGGCGCGCTCGGCTTCCTGCTTCACGGCCTCCTGGGCCTGACGCTTGGTGCCGATGAAGATGATCTTCTCGCCGCGCGCGACCACGTCGGCGATGAAGTCGTAGGCCGTCTGGAACAGGCGCACGGTCTGCTGGAGGTCGATGATGTGGATGCCGTTGCGCGCGCCGAAAATGTAGGGGCGCATCTTGGGGTTCCAGCGACGGGTCTGGTGGCCGAAGTGGACGCCGGTCTCCAGCATCTGCTTCATGCTTGCGTAAGCCATGGGAATCCTCCTAATCGGGTTGTTGTCCCTCCACCCCGGCAGGGCGCCGCCTCCAACCCCGCACCATGCGGGGCACCCAGGGCGGCACCGGGGTGTGTGGAATCGAAGTCCGGGGTCTATAGCCGATTCGCGCCCGGAGCGCAACCCCCGGCGGCGGGCCGGGCGGCCGCGCCTCGCGGGGGGGCCGCAGCGCAGGGCTTCACGGGCTGGGTTCATCTTTTAATGATATGCGCCTCGTCGGCTGCACGCGGCGATGCCGGGGCGCGCATTTTTCGTTTCCGGCCAAATAAACTATTATCGTTTGACCTTGACAGCCCGCGCGCCCGGGCGTAGGGTCCGCCCATGCGCACCATGACCGCCCCGCACAGCCCGACCCTCCGGCCCCTGCCGCGCCCCGCGGCGGGCGGCTTTTTCGCGGGCTTTTATTACTACCCCGGCGCCAGGCCCGGGGTGGGTGGGGTGTCGTAGGCCGCAGCGGGCCGCGCACACACACAAGGACCCACGGGCCGTCGGAATGTTCCGGCGGCCTTTTTTCATGTCATGCTCGCACAGGAGAACACGCCATGCACATCGGCAAAGCCATCCGGATGGAACGCATCTTCAACCGCGACACCCAGCGGGCCATCATCGTGCCCCTGGACCACGGCACCACCGTGGGCCCCATCGCGGGCCTCATCGACATGCGCGAGACCCTGACCCACATCGCCGAGGGCGGGGCCAACGCGGTGCTCATGCACAAGGGCCTGGTGCCCTGCGGCCACCGCCAGAGCGGCCCGGACATCGGGCTCATCGTGCACCTGTCGGCCAGCACGAGCCTGTCGCCCTTCCCCAACGCCAAGACCCTGACCGGCACGGTGGAGGACGCCATCAAGCTCGGGGCCGACGCGGTGTCGGTGCACGTGAACATCGGCGACGAGACCGAGCGCGACATGCTGCGCGACCTGGGCCGCACGGCCTCGCGCGCGGCGGACTGGGGCATGCCCGTGCTGGCCATGGTCTACGCGCGCGGGCCCAAGATCAAGGACGAGTACGATCCCGCCGTGGTGGCGCACTGCGCGCGGGTGGGCATGGAGCTGGGGGCCGACGTGGTCAAGGTGCCCTACACCGGCGACCCCGAGAGCTTCGCCCGGGTCGTGCAGGGCGTATGCGTGCCGGTGGTCATCGCGGGCGGACCCAAGCTGGACAGCACGGCCGGGCTGCTGGGCATGGTCCGCGACTCCCTGGACGCCGGGGGCCGGGGCCTGTCCATCGGGCGCAACATCTTTCAGGCCGCGCGGCCGTACCGTCTGGTGCGTGCCTTGCGGGGCATCGTCCACGAGGGCTGGAGCGTGGAAATGGCCCTGGAGACTGTGGAAGGCGCCTGACGCGCCCGTCACGTCAGGCGTGGCGGGCCGCAATGGGCCGGGCGCCGGGGTCAGAAGTCCAGGGCCAGGGGCGCGGCTCCCGGCAGGCGTCCGCCCCGGCGGTAGGCCTTGACGGTGTACTTGAGCACGGCCCACAGGTCGTGCATGGGTCCGGGGGTCCAGTCGGAGGGCAGGGCCTCGGCGTCGCGCACGGCGCGGCGCGGCACGTCGCCCATGATGGCCTTGTAAACGGCGCCCGCGTTGCGTCGGCCCGTGGCCTGGGCCAGGCCGCAGGCCAGAGCCCGGGCGGCGGCCTCGGGGTCGGCGGTGAAGTGGCAGGCCCGGGCCATGGCCGCGCGGACCGCGCCGGAGGCGCTGTACCCTTCGGCCAGGGCATAGGCCCGGCCCGCCGCCGCGTGGTCGCCCCGGCGCACCAGGGCGAAGCCCAGGTCCACAAAGGGGTTCTCGGTGCCGGGGTTGTCGCGCAGGATGCGCGCCACCTCGTCCCGGGTGCGCAGCATCTCGTCGCGCAGGGCGAAGGCCTGGGCCGCGCGGCGCATGGCCTCGCGGGCCCGCATGGGTTCGCCCAACTCCTTCCAGGCGCTGGCCAGGCCCACGTGGGCCTCGGCCAGCAGGCTGTTCACGGCCACGGCCCGGGAAAACTCGCGCACGGCCTCCTCGTAGCGCCGCGCGGCCAGGTACGTGCAGCCCGCCCGGTAATGCTCGCGGGCTTCATCGCGCGGAGGCGCGGCCTGCTCGAAGGCCAGCCGGGCCTTGTCGTGCCGCCCCTGGGCCGCCTCGCGCCGGGCCAGGGCCAGGGCCGCCAGCCGGGCCGCCCCGGGGTCCGCCCCGTGGGCGGCCAGCTTCATTTGGCGCGCGAAGGCCTCCTGGGAATAAGGCCGCAGCAGGAAACCCGAGCAGCCGGAAGCCACGGCCTCCAGCACGTCGGCCTCGGCCCCGTCCGTGCTGGTCAGCACGATGGGCGTGCGGTCGAAGGCCCGGCGGCGGCGCAGCATGGCCGCCACCCGGGGGCCGGTGGTCCGGCCCAGGTCGGCGTCGAGCAGCACTAGGCCCACGGGGTTGGCCGCCAGCCAGGCCATGGTGGCGCGCACGTTGGTGCCGCCGCGAACCGCGGGCACCCCGGCCCGGCGCAGGAAATCGCGGTCGGTGCGCAAGTGGTCCGCCGAGGTGGTGACGATCAGGGCCGAGGCGAAGGGTGGGGTGGGCGGGGTGTGCTGCTGCATGGCTTCGGGCTCCGGTGCTGCTGTGCCGTGGGGCGTTGCCTGCCTTATCGGCGCCCCGGGCCAAGGGCTTTAGTTTGGCCTTTGGGCGGTGGGGCCTGGGCGGAGCGGGATTTTTTCCGGCCCCGGATCGTGGGCGAAAATGGAACGGTGCATCGTCTGTGTGATATTTTTTTCACGAAGCTTTGGCGGCCAACCTGCCGATATGACGGCATGAACTGCAAAAAAGCCATAATTTACGGCCTTCCCGGGGGGTTGATTTCCTTGTGTGGACTCGGCTAGGAGAATCCACGCCTTCCGGCGCCCCGGCATGTGGCCGGGCCGTCGGGAATCCGGGTGGTGGCGCCCGGGCGGAGCGGATGGGGACCGTTTCGCTGACGCATGCAGGGGAGGTTTATGATGGCACGGCTGGGTGTCCTGGGGCGGTCCGTAGTGGCCGCAATGGTGGTTTGCGCACTGCATTGGCCCGCCTGGGCCGGGGACTACGTGGGTTCCAAGACCTGCGCGGACTGCCATGACGGGCAGTATGAAAATTTTTCCAAATATTCCAAGAAATCCAAATCGTGGCACAGCGTGGAGATCATGGCCTCGGACCTGACGCCCGAGGAACTGCGCGGCTGCTACGAATGCCACACCACGGGCTACGGCAAGGGCGGGTTCCGGGACTACCAGTCCACCCCCGGGCTGGCCGACGTGGGCTGCGAGTCCTGCCACGGCCCGGGCCGGGCCCATGCCGACTCCGGCGGAGACCCGGAGCTGATCGTCCGCAGGCCCGCCCTGGCCACCTGCGAAACCTGCCATAACGCCGAGCGCGTGGCCGACTTCAACTTCAAGCCGCTGCTGTTCAGCGGCGCGCACTAGGGCGGCGGCCATGCTCAAATCCCTGCGCAATCACGTCAGCGCCAAGGTCACGGCCCTGGTGCTGGGCATCAGCATCGCCGTGTTTTCGGCCCTGGTGGCCATCAGCGCCTCCTGGCAGCGCCAGGGCATGATCGGGCAGATGGACGGCGCCCTGACGCGCACCGCCGAACTGATCCGCCTGGCCGTGGAGAACCCGATGATCGTCGGCGACGACGCGGGCACCAGGAAGGAATTCGACTTCCTGCGCGGCAAATACCCGGACATCAGCATCTACCTGACCAACTTCAAGGGCAACGTCACCTACAGCACCGACGAGTCCATGCTCCGGCGCGATTTCGGCCAGGCCTACGGCCACGCGGAAATCGACGCGCTTTTCGCCCGGGCCCTCAAGGAGCCCCTGGAGGCCGGGCTGCTGGCCCGCCACGGCGAGGCCGACCTGTTCATGCGTGTGATGAGCGTGCGCAACGAGCGGACCTGTCACCATTGCCACGGCGCCTCGCAGCCCATCCTGGGCGAGATCGTCGTGGTCCAGGACGTGAGCCCGGCCATGGCCGCCATCGACGCGCAGGTCTGGAACTTCGTGGGCCTGTGCGCGGCGGGGCTGGTGCTGCTCGCGGCGCCGGTGGTCGTCTTCCTGCGCCGCAAGGTCGTGGCGCGCATCGCGGCCATCGCCGGGGCGGCCAACGAGGTGGCCTCGGGCAACCTCGCGGCGACCTTCGACGCCGCCAGCGGCGACGAGCTGGGCCAACTCGCCGGGCACCTGGGCGGGATGGTCGGCAAGCTCAAGACGCAGCTCGGCTTCTCCCAGGGCATCCTGAACGGCATGACCGTGGCCTGCTACGTGGCCGACACCCAGGGCCGGGTCAGCTTCGTCAACCGCCCGCTGCTGGACCTGCTGGGTCTGGACGGCGCCCCCGAGGGCTACGTGGGCCGGGCCGTGGCCGAACTCTACTACGGGCAGGCCGAGCGCCAGACCATCGTTTCGCGCGTGCTGGAAACGCGCCAGGCCCAGTCGCGCCCGCGTTTCGAGTACACCAACCGCAAGGGCGCCACCCTCGTGCTCAGCGTGGAGGCCGCCCCGCTCTACGACCTGGACGGCAACCTCATCGGCGCCTTCGCCCTGACCACCGACCTGACGGCCCTGGCGGAGCAGCAGCGGCTCATCGAGGAGCAGCACCGGCGCATTGCCGACGCCGCGGCCCGGGCCGAGGACGTGTCGGTGCGCATGTCCACCTTCGCCGACGAACTGGCCGCCCAGGTGGACGAGGCCAGCAGCGGCTCGGCCGAACAGCAGGCCCGCACCGCCGAGGTCGCCACGGCCATGGACCAGATGAACGCCACGGTGCTGGAGGTGGCGGGCAACGCGGGCGGCGCGGCCGAACTGGCCGACCAGGCCCGGGGCATGGCCGAGGGCGGGCGCGGGCTGGTCGGCCAGACCCTGGCCCTGGCCGAGGAACTGGCCGGCCGCGCCGAGGACCTCAAGCGCGACATGACCGACCTCGGCCGTCAGGCCGAGGACGTGGGCCGGATCATCGGGGTCATCGAGGACATTGCCGACCAGACCAACCTGCTGGCGCTGAACGCCGCCATCGAGGCCGCGCGGGCGGGCGACGCGGGCCGGGGCTTCGCCGTGGTCGCCGACGAGGTGCGCAAGCTGGCCGAGCGGACCATGGCCGCCACCCGGGAGGTCACAGGCTCCATCCGGACCATCCAGGCCAGCGCGGGCGCCAGCGTGGAGGGCACCGGGCGCACCGTGGAGGGCATCGCCCGCAGCCGCGACATGGCCCAGAAGTCCGGCGAGGCTCTGGGGCGCATCGTGGAGGTGGTCCGGAAGACTGCCGATCAGGTGCGCTCCATCGCCACCGCCGCCGAGGAGCAGTCGGCGACCTCCGAGCAGATCACCCGCTCCACCGAGGGCATCAACAGCATCGCCAACGAGACGGCGCGGACCATGGCCGAATCCGCCGCCGCCGTGTCCGAACTGGCTCAGCAGGCCCAGGCCCTGCGCCGGATCATCGAGGACATGCGCGCGGCCTGACGCGCCCGCGCCGCAATGCCGTGGAGCCCCGGGCGGGAAACCGTCCGGGGCTTTTGCCGCTTCCGTCCTCGCGCCTTGACCGGGATTGCGGGTCTCAGGCATAATCGGTTTTCCGGGTCTCAAGAAATCCCTCACGGCTGCCGATTTATCCTTCCGGGACCAAACCGCTGCGGGTCGAACCGCGGCACCGTTGCACAAGGGGACACTCATGAAACTGCGCAGCATCAACGCCCAGGTCTCGCTCATCGCCACGCTGGTCGTGGTGGTCGCCATCGCGGGGCTCGTCCTGTACGTGGGCCGCTCCACCTACACAGTGGCCCGCGACCTGGGCGTCCAGATGGCCGAGCAGTCCGTGGATCTGGCGGCCAAGGCGCTGGATTCCTACATGCAGGGCGCCGTGGGCAAGATCGAGGGCCTGGCCAAGCAGAAAAACATCACCAACAGCCTGTTCCCGGGCTTCTCCGCCTCGCGGGCCCAAAAGGCCTTCGAGGAGGTCATGGAGGTGGAGCCCGACTACTGGGCCATGTTCACCTTCGACACTCAGGGCCGCATCGTGGCCGGAGTCAACGCCAAGGGCGCGGACATGGCCGGGGGCGACCGCTCCTCGCGCGACTACGTGAAGGCCATCCTCGGCGGGCAGGATGTCTACGTCACCCGCACGGTGCTCAACGCCGCCAGCGGCGACGGGACCATGCTCATCCTCGGTGTGGCCAAGGCCGTGCGCGACCTGGACGGCAGGATTCTCGGCGGCATCGCCGTGTTCCCGCGTTGGGAGGTCTTCACCGCGCGTTTCATCGATCCGGTCAAGGTCGGCAGCGACGGCTACGGCTTCGTGTTCGACCCCGACGGCGTGATGATCGCCCATGCCAGGAACAAGGCCCTGCTGCTCAAGGACATGACGGACCAGGGCTTCGTGCGCCAGGCCATGGAGCAGGGCGGCGGGGTCATCAACTACGAGTGGGAGGGCCGGGCCAAGGTCATGACCGTGCGCCGCAACGAGATGACCGGCTGGCTGGTGTGCATGAGCGTCTACGAGGACGACCTGGCCGCCGGGGCCCTGCGCCAGCGCGGCATCCTCGTCGGCGTGGGCCTGCTCCTGGTGCTCGTCGTCTCGGGGCTTCTGGTGCTCATGCTGCGCCGCCTCGTGTTCCGGCCCCTGGCGGCCATCGAGGCCTATTCCGGCGACGTGGCCTCGGGCAACCTTTCGGCGGCGCTCTCCGGCGTGTTCCGCCACGAGATGCGCAACCTCGCCGGGCACATCACGCACATGGTGGACGAACTCAAGCGCAAGCTGGGCTTCGCCGAGGGCGTGCTCGAGGGCATGACCTCGCCGTGCCTCGTGGTCGACCCGGCGACGCGGGTGACCTTCGTCAACCAGCGGTTCCTGGACCTGTTCGAGCGCTCCGAGAGCGTCCGGCAGGCCCTGGGCATGGAGCTGGCCGCGCTGGTCTACAACGAGGCGGGCCGCGAGACCCAGGCCGCCCAGTGCATGCGCGACAACCGCGTGCTGCGCGACCAGGAGGCGGAATTGACGACCGCCAGGGGCAACAGGGTCGTGGTGCGCTACGACATCGCCCCGCTGCACGACCTGGACGGCAACCCCATGGGCGCCTTCCTGGTCTTTTTCGACATGACGGAGATCAGAGGCACCCAGCGGCTGGTGGAAGCCAAGAACGAGACCATCGGCGAGGCCGCGCGCAAGGCCGACGTGGTGGCCGAGCAGGTGGTGGACGCCAGCCAGGAGCTGGCCGCGCAGGTCGAGCAGTCCTCCCAGGGGGCGGACCTGCAACGCGAGCGGGCCTCCGAGGCCGCCACGGCCATGGAGGAAATGAACGCCACGGTGCTGGAGGTGGCGCGCAACGCCTCCGAGGCCGCGGCCCTGGCCGACAAGTCGCGCGAGCGCGCCCTGTTCGGCGCCGAGGTCGTCGAGCGCATGACCGGCACCATCCGCCAGGTCCATGAAAACGCCACCCAGCTCAAGGACGACATGGCCGAACTGGGGCGGCAGGCCGAGGGCATCGGGCGGATCATGAACGTCATTTCCGACATCGCCGACCAGACGAACCTGCTGGCGCTGAACGCCGCCATCGAGGCGGCGCGCGCGGGCGACGCGGGCCGGGGCTTCGCCGTCGTGGCCGACGAGGTGCGCAAGCTGGCCGAGAAGACCATGGCCGCCACCCAGGAGGTGGGCGCCGCCATCCGCACCATCCAGCAGAGCGCCCAGAAGAACGTGCGCAACACCGAGCAGGCCGCGCTGTCCATCGACGAGTCCACGGGCATGGCCGGGGAATCGGCCGAGGCCCTGCGCGAGATCGTGGGCTTCATCGAGCGCACGGCGGATCAGGTCCGGGCCATCGCCACGGCCAGCGAGGAGCAGTCCGCCGCGTCGGAGGAAATCAGCCGCGCCACCGGCGAGATCCACCAGATCGCCACCGAGACGGCCCAGGCCATGGGCGAATCGCGCCGGGCCACCGACGATCTGGCGCGCATCGCCGCCGACCTCAAGGCCATCATCGACGCCATGCGCGGCGCCTGAGGCCGCAGGCCGGGCGCGGGCCCGGCGGAAAAAAGCAAAAGGTCCCGGACGTGTTCCGGGACCTTTTTTGCGGGCTCAGCGCGGGGCGGGGGGTGCGGGCCTCCCCGGCCCGGGGCGGGCTCAGGCGTCGCCGTTCGCCGGTGGCTTGGCCTTGCCCTTGGGCTTGGGTTTGGCCTTGGCGCGAGCCGTCGGGTCGCCTCCGGCGCAGGGGGCGGCGTCGGCCTCGGCGGGGGCAGGGGCGGCGGGGGCCGTCGGGCGCGGCAGGTGGCGCTTCAGGCGCGCGGCGGCGCCCGTCGGGTCGTCGCCCGGGCCCAGGTGGCGCATGACGCCCTTTTGCGAGAACCAGTGCCAGCCCTCGGGCTCGCGCAGCAGCCGCGCGCCGTTGGCCGCCAGGAATTCCTCGGCCAGGGCGCGGTCCACGGCGTCCTGCATCCCGGCCAGCAGGCGCTGGTTTTCCAGCACGATGCTGGCCGTGCGGAAGATCTCGAAGGCCCCGTGGGCCACGTCGAGCAGGGGGAAGTCGTCGTCCCTGGCGCGGCCCGAAAGGATGCGCTCCAGGGCCGCGAGGTCCTTGCGCAGTTCCTTGATTTCTTCCAGGGCGATGGCCCGGGCGTCTTCGGTGGTGTCCAGCAGGACCTTGAACATGGGCGCTGCGGGCTGCTGCATGGCGGCTCCTCGGGGTTGGCGGTTGCGGGCGCGGGCCCGGGCGGGGGCCTCAGCCCGCCCGGCGCACAATCTCCCTGGCCGGAATGATGCCCGTGGCCGAGGCCGAAACGATGTTGCCGGCCACGCCCGGGCCGTCTCCGGCCACGAACAGCCCGGTCACGGGCGTTTCCAGGTGCTCGCTGGTGGTCACCTGCTTGGCGAAGAACTTGATCTCCGGGGCGTAGAGCAGGGTCTCGTCGTTGGCCACCCCGGGCACGGCGTGGTTGAGCTGCTCCAGGCCCTGGACGAGGTTGGTCACGATGCGCTCGGGCAGGGCCATGGCGATGTCGCCGGGCACCACGTCCTTCATGGTCGGGTTGATGTAGCTGTTGCGGATGCGCTCCCAGGTGCTGCGCCGCCCGCGGCGCAGGTCGCCGAAGCGTTGCAGGATGGGCTTGCCGCCGCCGATGAGCGTGGCCAGCCGCCCGATGGACTCGCCGTAGGCCTGGTTGTCGGACACCGGCTCGGTCAGCACCACCTTGGACAGAAAGGCGAAGTTGGTGTTCTCGCTCTTCAGGTTCATGTTGGCGTGGCCGTTGACGCACACGAAGTCCTGGTAGTTTTCCAGGGCCACGAACCCGCCGTAGTTGGTGCAGAAGGTGCGCGTCTGGTCGTCGTACTTGCGGGTGCGGATGAAGAAGGTCGGGTCGTAGACGATGCCGCACAGGTCCTGCATGATATCGTTGTGGACCTCCACGCGCACGCCGACCTCGATGCCGCGCTGGGTCACGGGCAGGGCCAGGCGCTGGACCACGCGGCCCACCCAGTCCGCGCCCACGCGCCCCGGGGCCAGGATGACGTTCGGCGCGTAGTAGCCGCCGCGCTTGGTGACCACGCCGGTGACCCGGCCGTCGTCCACCAGCACGTCCCGGACCTCCTCGGAGGTGTGGATGGCCACGCCCATGGCCAGCAGATCCTCGACCATGGCGTTGATGTGCCCGGGCAGGTTGTCCGAGCCCAGGTGCTTCTGCTTGATGATCAGCAGGTCCACGCCGTGGCGCAGGGCCTCGCGGCGGATGGCCCGTGCGGCGGCCATGTCCGTGGGAAAAACCTGGCCGTCCATGCCGTAGGCGTTGAAGACGGCCTCGGTTTCGTCGATGAGCGCCTGGGCCTGGGCCAGGGGCATGAACTGGGTCAGGTCCGTCTTGCCGAGGATGGGAATGAAGTTCAGCTTGCCGTCGGAGAACAGGCCCGCCCCGCCCATGCCGGACAGGATGTTGCAGGGCCTGCATTTGACGCATTCCTGGCCGTGGCCGATGGGGCAGTTGCGCTTGAGGGGCGCCTTGCCCTTTTCCAGGATCAGGACCTTGAGCTTGGAATTTTTGGCCAGGTACCAGGCCGAGAACAGTCCGGCGGGGCCGCCGCCGACGATGATGACATCGAAATGCTTGCCGGGGGTCTTGGATGGCATGAAAACGTGCTCCACAAGGGTTTGCGGGGGGCGCGGCCGGAAATTCGCGCGCAAAACCCTTGAGGATACGTTGCACAGGTCGGCGAGGAAAGCAAGGGGCGGCCTTCCCCGCCGACCTGGAATGCTCCGCTAGTCGTCCGAAGCCTGGGAGACCTTCCAGGCGTCCCAGACCTTGCCCACCAGGGCCGGGCCGGGGGTCAGCACCGGCTTACCCGGACGCCAGCCCGAGGGCGTGGCCTGGGCGCCCGCGCTGGAGCGCACGAGCTGGAAGGCCTGGATCTGGCGCAGGGTTTCGCCCACGTTGCGGCCCACGGGCGGCGAGAGCACCTCGAAGCCCTGGATCACGCCGTCGGGATCGATGAGGAACCGGCCGCGCACGTCCACCCCGGCGTCCTGGTCGTAGACGCCGTAGGCGCCGCCCACCCGGCCTCCGGCGTCGGAGAGCATGGGGAAGGGCACCGTGTCCGCCGTGACCATCTTCGACAACTCGTGGTCCACCCACATCTTGTGCACGAACACGCTGTCGGTGCTCATGGACAGCACCTGCACGCCCAGGGCGGCGAAGGCGGCGTTCTTCTCGGCGACCGCCGAGATTTCCGTCGCTCAAACGAAGGTGAAGTCACCGGGGTAGAAGCACAGCGACACCCAGTTGCCGAGATATTCGGACAGGGACACCGAGACGAACTCGCCCCGGAAATAGGCCGGGGCCTCGAAGTCGGGGGCCTTGCGCCCCACCTGGACCATGGGCTGGGTCATGCGGAACTCTCCTGGCGTTGCGGGGTGGTGTTCTGCCTCGTGCGGCTGTTGCGGATCGGACTGGCCCCCGACGGGGCCTCCGGTGGGCCGGGCGCAGCCGACGGGTCGTGCCTTGGGCATGGGCGCCTCCTTGGTCTGTGTTATTGCCTTTTCCAATCGAAAGGCATCATGAAAACAACTATTTATAATAACATAGCCCCTTTGCCTCCGGGTGTCACGCGCCGGGGGAACCATCGCCGCAGGCCGCCCCGGGGCGGCCTGCGGCGCAAGAGGAGGAAGCCGCGGAGGAAGGGAAAAGCGGAGAGGATGACGGCCGCAAGCGGCCGTGAAGCGGCGGGAGGCGGACCGGGAGCGGCGGCGGGAGCCTCAGCCCCTGGTGCCGCCGTTGCCCGGGTCGGCCGGGTCCGCCGGGCCGGGCGCGCCGGAGTCGGCGGGGCCCGCGGGCAGGTCGCGCAGGTAGCGGAACAGGGCCCGGCCGGCCTTGGGCGGCTTGGCCCAGGCGATTTCGCGGGCGGCGTTGCGGGCCAGGGTCAGCACATGCTGGCGGTCCAGGTCCGGATGCCGGGCGGCGATCTCCTCGACCAGATCGAGGTTGCCCGCCACGAGCTGGTCGCGCCAAGCCTCGGCCTGATGGAAGGCGGCGTCCCCGGCGCGTTTGCGGTGGTCCAGGTCGTCCAGGGCCCGGCGCAGGGCGGCGACCTCCTCGCCGTCGGGGTCGCCCGCATGTTCGCGCACCAGACGGCCCATGTACTGCATGTGTCGCCGCCGGGCCTCGTGGGACGTGAGCGTCTTGGAAAACAGGGCGGCCTCGGCCAGGGCCGGGGCCAGGTCCAGGCTCCTGATCTTTTCCGGCGTCAGGGCGCACAGCGCCTCGCCCAGGGCCTGCAACTCGTGCATCTCGCGTTTGCGTTGCGATTTGCTTTTGCGTCCGTCGTCGTCGTATTCGTCGTACTGGTCGTCCCGGTTCATCGGTCCTCCCCCGCGCGGGGCATGGCAAAGGTGCAGCGGCCCGGGGCGGCCTCGAAGGCGCCGCCGTAGGCATCCATGGACAGCCGCAGGTACGCGGCCAGGGTTTCGGGCAGTTCCGGGCCGCCCGGCGCGGCGCACAGGGCCACGACCACGCAGGGGCCCTCGGTGCGCACGGTCACGCGGGCCTCCCGGGCTCCGGCGTCCTTGTAGGCTTCCAGGGCCGTTTCCACAAGGTCGGCCAGGGCCTCGGCGTCCATGCGCGCCACGGGCGCGGACGCGGCGTGGGCAAAACTCAGGGCGACCTCCGCGAAGCGGCCGCTGGCGCTCAGTTCGGCCAGCAGTCCGGCCACGGTCTGGTTGGCCTCGGCCGGCCCGGCGTGGTCCGCGAAGCGGAAGCCGTGCAGGGCGCAGAGCAGGTCGCCCAGCCTGCGCCGGGCGCGCCGGACGGCGTGGGCTGCGGGGTCGGTGCCCCCGGTACCTGGCGCGGCGGCGTCCAGGGTGCGGTCCAGGGCGGCGGCCAGGCGCGCGGCGCGGCGGTGCAGCCCGGGCATGGCTTCGGGGCCGGGCAGGGCGGCGGGCAGAGCCGCTTCCGGGTCGGCCTTGGCGGGAGCCGGGAGGGCGGCCTCGGTCAGCAGCGCGGCGCAGGACGCCAGAAGCGCCCCGGGCAGGGCCCCGCCGGGCGGAGGGGTGTCGATCGCGCCCCGGCCGCGCAGGTCGGCGAGGATATCGGCCATCACGCGCCGGGCTTCGCCGCGCTCCAGGGCCCGGCCGTGGCCGGGCAGCACGGTGCTGACGTTGCAGTGCTCCAGCAGCCAGAGGATTTTTTCCAGCGAGGCCGCGAGCTGCGCGCCGTTCCAGCCCGGCAGGCGCACCAGCCCGGGCCCGGCGGCGAAGGGCAGGTCTCCGGCGAACAGCGCTCCGCCCACGCGGTAGCACACGCTGTCCGGGCTGTGGCCCGGGGTGTGGTAGACCTGGAGCGCGTCGCGCGGGCCGATGGGGATGGACAGGGAGCGCAGCCCGCCGCCGGGCGTGTCCATGGCCCGGGGCACGCCCGCCGGGCCCGGGCCCTGGAACAGGGGCAGCACGTCGGGCAGGGCGGGCACGCGCAGGGCCGTGAGCCCGGCCAGGGTCAGGTCCGGGTCGGCCCGGCGCAGGGCTTCGGCGCCCTCGCTGTGGCAGAGCACCGTGGCCTCGGGCAGGGCGCCGTGCAGCACGTCCATGGACGCGCAATGGTCCAGGTGGCAGTGGGTCAGGCACAGGGTGGCTTGGCGCGGGGCGTCCCGGAGCAGCCCGGAAACCATGGCGGCCACGGTTCGGGTCTGGGCCGGGTCGGCTCCGGGGTCCACCACCAGCGCGTGGTGCGGGGTGCACAGCACGTAGGTGTTGCAGCGCAGCACGCCGGGGCGCCGCGTGAAGGCCAGCATGGCCGTGTCCAGCGCGCCGGGGAGCATGTCCCACTGCGGCGCCTGCGGGGTGTCGCGCACGAATCCTCCTGGAGCCGGGTGTGCCCCTCAGGCGCCCGGATAGCCGAGAAGGGCGCCCGCGTCCAGCGCCCGCGCCACGGCGCCCCGGGCGCGGCGCGCCGCGCCCGGGGCCGGGTCAGCCCAGGGTCACGTCGGCGGCGACCACGCCGACCACCGCCTGCTCCGCGTCGCGCAGGGGCATGGACACGGTGAGGCAGCGCCGCCCGGACGCCTGGGACACGTAAACCTCGGAGATGGCCAGGGCGCCCAGCTCCATGGCGGCGGTGAACCACGGCCGCGAGGACCAGTCGCGGCCCCTGGCCCGCGCGTCCTCGGGCGTTTCCCGGCCCGGGCGCGGCACGTTGGCCACGGGCTGGATGCCCCGGGCGTCGGTCAGGTAGAGCAGCTCCACGAAGGGCGCGTCGCGCACGGCTTGGCGCAGGGCGCGCTCCTGGCGGGCAGGGTCGAAGGACAGCACGTCCGGCGAGGCGGCCAGGGCGGCAATCAGCTCCTGGACCTTGCCCCCACCCATGAGCTCGAAGGCGCCGTTCAGCCCGCCCAGGTCGTGCACCCGGCCCAGGAGCGCCCGCTGGGCCTGGTCCGAGCGCTCCATATCCTCCACGGTGCGCCGCGAAATGTCCTCCACCCGGGCCACGGCGCGGGTGACCTGCTCGCTGGCGGCGGACTGCTGCGTGGCGGCGGCGGCGATGGACTGGATCTGCCCCGCGTTCTCTCCGGCCAGGGCGACGATCCCGGCCAGCATCCCGCCCGAGCGGTGGGCGACCTCCGTGGCCTGGGCCACGAGGTCCGCCGCCTCCCGCATGCCCTGGCGGGTGCCGTCCACGCCCTTGCGGATGGCCTCGATTTGCGTGCCCACGTCGCGGGTGGAGGCCATGGTCTTTTCGGCCAGCTTGCGCACCTCGTCGGCGACCACGGCGAAGCCGCGCCCGGCGTCGCCCGCGCGGGCGGCCTCGATGGCGGCGTTGAGCGCCAGCAGGTTGGTCTGGTCGGCGATGTCGTTGATGACCTCGATGATCTGGCCGATGTTCCCGGCCTGGGTGCCCAGGCCCTGGACCACCGCGCCCAGGGCGGCGGTGCGCTCCTGGGCGGCCTGGATGGCGGCCACGGTGCGCTCCACGGCTCCGGCGCCCTCGCGGGCCTGCTCCATGGCCCCGTGGGCGGCCTGGGCGGCGGATTCCGCGCCCTGGGCCACCTGGTTCACCGAGGCGTTCATCTGCTCCATGGCCGTGGCGGCCTCGGCGGCCAGGCGGCGTTGCTCCCCGGCGCCCGTGGTGGCGCTTTTCGAGGCGCTTTCCAGTTCGGCGGCGCTTTTGTGGATGTCGGCGATGGCCGCACCCAGGGTGGCTGCGGCGTTGCGCAGGCTCTGGCAGCGCGAGGCCTCGGCGCGCCGGGCCATGTCTCCGCGCAGGGTTTTCCCGGCGGCCAGGGCCTCCTCCAGGGTCCGCACCCTGGCTTCCAGAGCCGCGCGGGCCTGAAGCGCCTGGTGGATGCTGACAAAAATGGCATTCACGCCGTGGTGGGACGATACAGAATTGTCATCCACCGGTGCCGTGGCCGCCGTGCCGTCCAGCAGGCCCGCGGCCCGGTTCAGGGCCGCCTCCAGGGCCTGACGGCCACGGGCGGCCCGGACGGCGGCCACGGCTCCGGCGGCCAGTGTCGCGGCCAGCGTCAGCATGGCCAGGCCCACGACCCAGGCCCGGTGGCCCGCCAGAGTGTTTTGCATATTTGTCGTTGCGCTGGGGGCCGGGTCGGGGCCGAAGGCCGCGACGGCGACGAGCAGCACCGCGCACAAGGCGGCGGGCAGAACCAGGGCGCAGGGGACGAGGTCGCTGCGGGTCATGGCGGAACTCCTGATGAGGGAATGGGGCCACAGGCCCGAAGCAAGATCGGGGCCAGGAGCGGGGCGGGGGGGCGCTGAAAATCCGGAATGGCCGCATGTTTTGCGCCGTGCCGCGCGAGGTGCGCCGGGGTTTTCATGGCGCTTGTCCTTGCCGGGGGGAGTGAGGTAGGGAAGGGAAGGGACCAGGGCCCGCAACGGGCCGAAGGGGTGCAATTGAGCGCGAAGCACAAGGACGAGAGGACGGGGCGGCCCGCCGGGCCCGGCGCACCGCCGCCACCGGGCCCGGAGTTGTCCGCCGTTCTGGACAGCCTGGACACTCCGGTTTTCGTCAAGGACCAGGACCACCGCTGGGTGTACCTGAACGAGGCGGCCTGCCGCGTGCTCGGCCGTGGTCGCGGGGAACTGCTGGGCAAGGGCGACGCGGATTTCTACGAGGGCGCGTACGCCCGTTTCCTGTGGGAAAAGGACGAACGCGTTCTGGCCACGGGCGAGCCGCAGCACTACGAGACCCGCGTGGTCTGGAACGGGCGCTCGCACCATATCGTGGCCCGCAAGAGCCTGCATGTGGACCCCGGCAGCGGGCGGCGCTACGTGGTGGGCGTCCTGCAGGACATTACCGACATCCGCGTCACCGACCACTCCCTGCGCGCCAGCGAGCGCAGGCTGCGGACCATTTTCGAGCGCGCCAGCGTGGGCGTGCTGGTGCTGCGCGAGGGGCGCCCGCTGTTCGTCAATCCCTGGGTGGAGGCCCTGTGCGGCTACGGCCTCGCCGAGCTGGCCGGGCGCGATCTGCTGGAACTCGTGCCCCCCGAGAGCCGCGAGGCGGCCCTGGCCCTGCGCCGCCAGCTTCTGGACACGGGCTCGGCCCCCGGCCAGACCATGCTGCGTGTGCGCACGCGCGCCGGGCAGTCCCGCTGGGTGGGCGTTTCCGGCGTGCGTATCGACTGGGAGGACGCCCCGGCCAGCCTGGTTCTGGCCGTGGATCTCACGAGCCTCAAGCTGGCCCAGGACGAACTGACCCTGGGCGAGCAGCGCCTGCGCCAGGTGGTGGACCTGGTGCCGCACATGATCTACGCCCGCGACGCGGCGGGGCGCTACCTGCTGGCCAACCGGACCATGGCCGAGGCCTGCGGCACCACCGTGGCGGCCATGACCGCGCCGGGGAGCGCGCCGGGCCCCGGCCCCGCCGGGCTCACCGGGATCGACCGCCGCGTGCTGGACACGGGGCGCCCGGTGGCCGAGCCCGCCCTGGAGTTCGAGGACGCCTCGGGCGTGCGCCGGGTCCTGGAATGCGCGGCCATGCCCTTCCCCACCCGCGACGGCGGCGGCGCCGTGCTCGGCGTGTGCACGGACATCACCCGCCCGAGCAGGATGCTGGCGCGCCTGGAGCGGCTGAACCGGACGCTTCTGCATTTCGGCAGCGCCCCGCTGGACAATATCCAGGCCCTGGTGGCCCTGTGCGGCGAGGTGCTCGACGGCACCTGCGCCCTCTACAGCCGCATCAGCGGGGAGCGCCTGGAGGTGGCCGGAGCCTGGAACGCGCCCGGGGGGTTCGAGTACCGCGGCGACGCCCGGGGCCATATCTGCGCCGAGGTCGCCCGCCAGGGCGAGGGCGTGCCCCGGGTCATTCGCGACCTGCAATCCTCGCGCTTCGCCGAAACAGACCCCAACGTGCGCCGCTACGGCCTGCGGACCTACGTGGGCATTCCCGTGGCCATCGGCCAAAGCCGCCTGGGCACGCTGTGCGTGGTTTCCGTGCGCGATGCGCGGCCCGGCGACGAGGATATCTGGCTGCTGGGCGTGGTGGCCTCGGCCATTGCCGTGGAGGAACGCCGTCTGGCGGCCATGGACGCCCTGCGCCGCCGCGAGGGCACCTTGCGCGCGCTGTTCGACGCCATCCCCGACCAGGTGACGCTCCTGGCCCTGGACGGCACGGTCCAGGCCGTGAACCGCCACGCGGCCAACGCTCTGGGGCGGCGCCCCGGCGAGATCATCGGCCGGCCCATCGGCTCCTTTGCCGACGACGGCCTGCGCCCGCCGGGCGAGCGCGTCTTCGCCCAGGTGCGCGAAATGGGCGGGCCCGTGCAGTACGCCGAAACCTGCGCCGGGCGGTTTTTCGAGTGCGAGGTTTCGGCGGTGTTCGACGAGGCGGGCGGCGTCGGCGGCTACGCCCTGTATTCGCGCGACGTGACCGCCGAGCGCAATGCCCAGCGCGAGCTGATGGAAAGCGAGGCCCGTTTCCGGGCGACCTTCGAGCAATCCGCCGTGGGGCTGGCCCATTGCGGGTTGGACGGACGCTTCTGGGCCGTGAACGACCGCCTGTGCGCCATCCTGGGTCGCCCGCGCGAGGAGCTGACGGGCCTGCGCTTCCAGGACGTGGCCCTGCCCGCCGATCTGTCCGCCGATCTGCTGCTGCGTCAGGCCCTGCCGGGCGCCGAGATGTCCGGCGGCACCCTGGAGCGGCGCTACCTGCGCAAGGATGGGCGCACCGTGTGGGCCAACGTGACCGTGAGCCGCATCCAGGACGAGGACGGCGGGCACCGCTACAATTTCGTGGTCATGGAGGACATTACCGAGCGCAAGGCCATGGAGGAGGCGCTGCTGCGGCGCGACGCGGTGCTCGAAGCCGTGGGCCTGGCGGCGGAGCGCTTCCTGCGCGAGCCGGACTGGCGCGGGTCCATCGCCACGGTGCTTCAGACCTTCGGCGTGGCCGCCGGGGCCAGCCGGGCCTACCTGTGCCGCAACGTGCGCGACGCCGCCGGGCGGCTGCACATGGAGCTGCAATGCGAATGGACCGCGCCGGGCGCCCCGCCCCGGCCCGCGAACCAGGGCCCCCGAAAGGCCTACGACCAGGAGAGCCTGCGCGAAATGGCCGCAGCCCTGGCCGCCAAGCGGCCGTTCCACAGGGTCGCGGACGAGTTGGCCCCCGGAGAGCAGGCGCTGATGCGCGTGCAGGGCATTTTGTCCCTGGCGGTGCTGCCGGTGTTCGCGCGCGACCAGTGGTGGGGCTTCATGGGCTTCGACGACTGCGGCCAGGGCCGCCGCTGGACCCACACGGAACTGGAAGCGCTCATGGCCGCGGCGGACATCCTGGGCAACGCCATCGCCCGCAAGCACGTGGAGCGGGCCCTGCGCGAGAGCGAGCGCAAGCTGCGCCTCATCGCCGAGACCGTGGAGGACGTGTTCTGGATCACCAGCCCGGACCGGGGCACCCTGATCTACCTGAGCCCGGCCTTCGAGCGGCTGGTGGGCCCGCGCGAGGCCGTCTTCCGCGACCCCGGGGCGTTCCTGGCCCGGGTGCACCCCCAGGACCGCAGGCGCCTTGCGGCGCACTACGGCAGGCCCGCCCAGGGCCCGCGCGAGATCGAGTACCGCCTGGTGGCGCCGGACGGCACCGTGCGCTGGATCCGCGAGCGGGCCTTCCCCGTGCTGGACGAAGGCGGGGCCGTGGAATGGCTGGCCGGGGTGTCCAGCGACGCGACCCTGCGCCGCGAGACCGAGCAGGAGACGCTGCGCTCCCTGCGCGAGAAGGAACTCCTGCTCCAGGAGGTCCACCACCGCGTGAAGAACAACCTGCAGATCATTTCCAGCCTGCTGGACATGGCCGGGCGGCGCATCGAAAACCCCCGGGCCCGCGAGATCATGCGCGACACGCAGTCCAAGATCCACAGCATGGCCATGATCCATTTGCAGCTTTACGGCTACGAGCGCTTTGACAGCATCGACATAGCGAGCTACGCCCAGATGCTGGCCTGGCAACTGGCCCAGATGTACAACGCCGCGAACGTGACCCCGCGTTTCGAGATGACCGAGACCTTTCTGCCCCTGTCCAAGGCCATCCCGTGCGGGCTGGTGCTCAGCGAGGCGCTGTCCAACGTCTTCAAGCACGCCTTCCCCGGCGGGCGCAGAGGTACGGTGCTGGTCCGCGTGGCCCCCGGGGCGGGGGACACGGTGGTCCTGCACGTGGAGGACGACGGCGCGGGGCTGCCCGGCGGGGCCGAGCCCCCGGCCGACAGTGTGGGCCTGAAACTCATGGGCAACATCGTGCGCTACCAGCTCGGAGGCACTCTGGACATGACTTCCGACGACACCGGAACCCGCATCCACATCACCTTCAGACGCCAAGACGAAGGAGCGACCTCATGACCCCTCACGACGGCGGGACCAACCGCATCCTGGTGGTCGACGACGAGGCGATCATCATCACGCAGCTCGAGGACATGCTCTGCGCCCTGGGCTACAACGTGGTGGGCAAGGCCTCCTCGGGGGCCGACGCCGTGCGCCTGGTGCGCGAGCTGGCGCCGGATCTGGTGCTCATGGACATCGTCATGCCCGGCGCCATGGACGGCATCACCGCCTGCGCCGCCGTCCAGGAGGACCTGGACACCCCGGTGATCCTGCTCACGGCCTACGGCGACGACCGCCACATCGCCCAGGCCAAGGCCGTGCGGCCCTACGGCTACATCCTCAAGCCCAGCCAGAACGACCAGATCAAGGCGGCCATCGAGATCGCCCTGGAAAAGAAGGCCGTGGAGCGCGACATGGCCCGGGTCATGGAAGGCCTGCGCTCCCAGGCCGTGGACCGCGAGTTGCAGCTCAAGGAGATCCACCACCGCATCAAGAACAACCTGAACATGATCTGCGGGCTTCTGGCCCTGCAGGTCATGCACAGCAGCGGAAGCTGCGCCGACGCCTTGCGGGCCGTGCACGGGCGGGTGCTTTCCGTGGCCAAGGTCCACGAGGCGCTGTACACCTCGCGGCACATGGATTCCATCAACGCCCGCGACTATTTCGCCAGCCTGGCCGAGGCCGTGCGCCGGGTCCACGCCGTGCCCGAGGGCCTGGCCGTGGCCCTGGATTGCGAGGACATGGAGCTGGAGCCGGACAAGGCCATGCCCATGGGGATCGTCTGCACCGAGCTGCTGACCAATGCCCTGCGCCACGCCTTCCCCGGTGGGCGCGCCGGGCGCGTGCGCGTGGCCCTGGCCAGGGTTCCGGGCTTCTACGAACTGACGGTGGTCGACGACGGCGCGGGGCTGCCCTCGGGGCTGGACGTGCGCAACAGCGGCACCCTGGGCCTGGAGCTGGTCCATGGACTGGTGACCCAGGTGGGCGGCGAGGTGCGCTTCCTCCCCGGCCCGGGAACCACGGCCCAGGTGCGCATCCCGGCCTGACGCGCCGGATTCCCGGCCCTGGCGGCCCGGGCTTGGCGGCCCTGCCCGGCAAACAAGGAAAGGGCCGGTCCCAGCCAATCCGGAACCGGCCCTCTGCACGGAGGTGCCCGGCGGTGCGGAGCCTGCCAGAACGTCCGCCCGCCGAACCATCGATCCGCCTTGTGCCGCGCCGGTGCCCCGCGCGCGGCGGCGGAAAATTCAATCTTTGCGGCGTGTTCAGCCCGCCGTGTCTGTCCCGTCCGTGGCGGGCGCCGTTCCTTCCCCCGTGGCGATGACCGCCAGTTCGTTCAGGAAGGCTTCGCGCATCAGGCGCACCAGGTGCCCGTTGCGCGAGTAGAGGCACTGGGCCGCCCCGGCGGGCTCCAGGCTCCCGGTCAGCACCGCTGCGGTGTCGGCGATGATCTTCACGTGCCCGCGCTCCTGGGCCTTGGTGTGCAGCAGCACACCGGGCAGCCCGGGATCGGCGTCGCAGATGAGCACCGTCTTGCGCCCGCGCGCGGCCAGGGCCGCCAGTTCTTCGGCCACCAGGGCGGCCTCGGCGCTGTGGGCCGAAACGTACACATGGCTGTGCACCGCCCGCAGCATGGCCCGCATCTTGTCCACCACGTTGGCCTGCCCCGACACGGTGAGGTAGGGCTCCTCCTCGGGAGCGCGTTCGGGCAACTCGCGCTCCAGAAGGGCCAGGGCGTCGTCGCTGGCGGCTCGCAGCCGGGCCAGGAACTCGGCCCGGGGCGTGGGGCTGAAGCGCTGGGCTGGCCCGCCCGAGCGCATGGCCCCGCCCTTTTCCGCCAGCCCGGCCAGGGCGGCGTAGGCATTGGAGCGCGAAATCCCCGCCCGCTTGGCCGCCTCGTAGCCCGTCTGCGGCCCGTGCTCCAGCAGGGTCGCGTACATCAGCGCCTCCTGGCGGGTCAGGCCGAACCTGTTGAGAGCGTCGATGCAGTCCATGCCGTAGTGGTTCCTTTTGGAACTACTATTCTCCGGGCCGGGGGGCTGTCAATGCCCTTTGGCGAAGAAAATCGATTTCGGGGAAAAGTCGATTTTACGTGCTGGCAGAGGTCGGGCAGGGGACGAGGGGCGGCGGGGAGCGCGGGGTGCGGGCGGCGGCGTGAAAAACGCCGGGGCCCGAGGGGGAGGGGGCGGCGTTGGGGGCGCGGGAGCGCCGGGCCTAGATGACCCTGGCCCCGGAGAGGATGGTCACGAAGCGCTTGAACATCTCGATGTCCAGCTCGTCGAACATCTCGTCGCGCATGATGCGCAGGACCTGGAAGGGATTCATGGCTTTGCTGTAGGGCCGGTTGGTGGTCATGGCGTCGTAGATGTCGGCGATGGTCACCGCGCGCACGGCCAGGGGGATGGCCGCGCCGCGCACGCCGTGCGGGTAGCCCGAGCCGTCGAGCTTTTCGTGGTGCAGCAGGATGCAGTCGTGGGCGGTCTGGGACAGGGGCAGGCCGGAGCACAGGGTCACGCCCTTTTGGGGGTGGGTGTTGATGATGGCCCGCTCGCCCAGGGTCAACGCGCCGGTTTTGCTCAGGATGTCGTGGGAAACGAGGATCTTGCCGATGTCGTGGAGCATGGCGCCGATGCCGGTCTGGAGCAGGGTGTCGCGGTCGGGCTCGTAGGTTTGCAGGATGGCCGAGGAATAGAGGAAGACGTGCACGCAGTGCGAGAAGGTGCGGTAGTCGTGGGACACCAGCCGGGCCAGGGTCTGGAAGGACTGCCCGGTGCACAAGAAGGCGATGGCCTCGCGCACGAAGTCCATGACCCGGGCGATGTTCTGCTGGCGGGCCAGGGCTTCGGGCAGGCGGTGCTCGAAGGCCGAGCGCACGATGTCCACGGCGCAGTCGTGGACGATGCGCGCGCGCTCTTCCAGGGGCGTGTCGTCCCGCAGCAGGGTTTTGCCCAGGTTATGTTCCACGTAGGCGCGGTAGGCGGCCTCCTGGTCGCAGGGCACGTAGGCCTCGTCCACGCCGTTTTCGGCCAGGGTGGCCCGGTGGCGGTCGGTGAAACGGTCGCAGGCGTGGGTGTAGAGCACGAACTCCCCGCCGCGCAGCAGGTAAACGTCGAAGCCGCCCTGCCTGCCGGGAAAGAGCATCAGGGGCGATATGGCGAAATAGCGTTCCTGTCGCAGGCCGTGACGGTCCTGTGGATTGTGCATGGACTTCTCGCTGGGGCGGGGATGGAAACGGCGCGGAGCGCGAGCGCACAGGAAACCCGGCGCGATGCGCCAGGTTCGGCCGCCTCGGAAGGCGGGGCTGCGTCTTGCGGCTGGTCTGTATGCTCAAACCCGCCGGAGTGGCGGGTGGCGTTTCTCCCCTGGTCCCGGTGCGCCCCGGCAAACTTTTCAGTTTAGCCCGGAACGCAAGGGGACGTATATAGGGGTTTACACTATTTGTACAGGGGAAACTCCCGGGAGCCGTTGCTGGGCGTGGGTTGCGGAGCAATCCCGGCAGGTTGTGTCCTTCCCTGCGCCGCTTGCGGGTTTCCGCACGAACAGACGCAGCCGGCGCAGCCGGGCAACTGGCGCGCGGCGCGGCCGGGGCCGCTCCGGCGGGGCTAGGGCGCCGGGGATTCCTCGGGCCGGGCTCCCGGCTCCGGGCCGGGCTCCGGGCCGGGCTCCGGGCCGGACGCCGGGGCCAGGCGCTGTTTGGCCGCGTCGAGGTAATAGTAGTAGACCGGCGTGAAGTACAGCGTGAGCACCTGGGAGATGAGCAGCCCGCCGACCACGGCCAGCCCCAGGGGCTGGCGCGCGTCGCCGCCCGCGCCGATGCCCAGGGCGATGGGCAGGGCGCCCATGAGGGCGGCCATGGTCGTCATCATGATCGGCCGGAAGCGGATCAGCGCGCCCTGGCGGATGGCCGCCAGGGGGTCCAGGCCCTGGTCGCGCTGGGCGGCGATGGCGAAGTCGATCATCATGATGGCGTTTTTCTTGACGATGCCCACGAGCATGATGATGCCGACGAAGCCGTAGATGTCCAGGTCCTTGCCGAAGACGGCCAGGGTCAGCAGGGCGCCCGCGCCCGCCGAGGGCAGGCCCGAGAGGATGGTCAGCGGGTGGATGAAGCTCTCGTAGAGGATGCCCAGCACGATGTAGATGACCACCACGGACATGAGCAGCAGCAGCCACATGCCGGCCATGGAATCCTGGAAGGCCTTGGCCGTGCCCTGGAAGCTGAAACTGAACGAGGGCGGCAGGGTTTCGGCGGCCAGGGCCTCGATGGCCGCCACCGTCGGCCCCAGGGACTGGCCCGGGGCCAGGTTGAAGGACAGGGTCACCGAGGGCATCTGCTGGGTGTGCGACACCGAGGAGGGCCCGGTGTCCAGGGACAGGGCGGCCACGGCGTCCAGGGGCACCAGGGCGCCGCTGTCGGCGCGCACGCGCAGCATCCGCGCGGCATACGGCGTGCGCTGGAAGCCCGGGGCCAGCTCCATGATGACCTGATAGTCGTTGGTGGGCGCGTAGATGGTGGACACCTGACGCGAGCCGTAGGCCATGGACAGGGCGTTCTCGATCTGCTGGGGGCTGACGCCCAGGGCCGCCGCGCGGTCGCGGTCGATCTGCACGCGCAGTTGCGGCGTGTCGAGCTGCATGGTGCTGTCCACGTCCTGAAGCTGGGGCATGGCGCGCATGAGGGCCAGGAAGCGCCCGGCGTGGGCGTAAAGCTCGTCGGTGTCGGGGTTTTGCAGGGTGAACTGGTAGAGCGCCTTGGTGGTCCGCCCGCCGATGCGCACCGAAGGCGTGTTGCGCGGCACGGCGATGATGCCGGGGATGTCGGCCAGTTGGGGCCGCAGCCGGGCCACGACCTCGTCGGCTCCGGCGTCGCGCTCGTGCAGGGGGCGCAGCTTGCCCATGAGGCGCCCCGCGTTGGTGTTGCTGTTGGGCCCGCCCGAGCCGACCACGGACATGGTGGACTCCACCGCCGGGTCAGCGGCCACGATGGCGTCCACCTTGCGCTGCAACTCGCGCATGACCTCGAAGGACGTGCCCTCGACGGTTTCGGTGGACACGTCCACGCGGCCCTGGTCCTCGCTGGGCAGGAAGCCTTTGGGCACGGTCACGAACAGCCAGCCCGTGAGCCCGAGGATGCCCAGGGACAGGAGCATGGCCAGGGCCCGGTGGCGCAAGGTGGCGTCCAGGGTCACCTCGTAGCCCCGGCGCAGGGCCTCGAAGGCGTGTTCCACGGCCATGTAGAGCGCCCCGTGGCGGTCGTGCTCCCCGGGTTTTCCGTCGCGCAGCACGATGCGGCAGAGCATGGGCGTAAGCGTCAGCGACACCAGCCCCGAAAGCAGGATGGCGCTGGAGATGGTCACCGCGAATTCGTTGAACAGGCGGCCCACGATGCCGCCCATGAAGAGCACGGGGATGAACACCGCCGCCAGGGAGACGGTCATGGACACGATGGTGAAGCTGATCTCGCGCGAGCCGTCGAGCACCGCGCGCAGGGTGGGCTTGCCCATCTCCTTGTGGCGCACGATGTTTTCCAGCATGACGATGGCGTCGTCCACCACGAAACCCAGGGACAGGGTCAGGGCCATGAGCGAAATGTTGTTCAGGCTGAACCCGGCGAGGTACATCACCGCGAAGGTGCCGACGATGGACAGGGGCAGGGCCAGGCTGGGGATGATCGTCGCCCGCAGGGTGCGCAGGAACAGGAAGATGACCAGGATGACCAGCACGGCGGCCAGATAGAGGGTGAACTCCACGTCGGCCACGGACTCGCGGATGGACTGCGAGCGGTCGTACATGACCTCCAGGTCCACCGAGGCCGGAATCTGCGAGCGGAACGAGGGCATGAGCCGCAGCACGTCGTCCACGATCTGCACCGTGTTGGACCCCGGCTGGCGCGAGATGGCCAGGATGATGGCCGGGTCGCCGTCGAAGGTGTTGCTGCGGCGTTCGCTTTCCACGCCGTCCTCGACCACGGCCAGCTCGCCCAGGCGCACGGGCGAGCCGTCCACGTAGCTGACCACCAGCGGGCGGAAGGCCGCGGCGTTCATGAGCTGGCCCGAGGAGCGCACGGTGTACTCGCGGCCCGGCCCGGCCACCGAGCCCGTGGGCAGGTTCACGTTGGCCCGCTGCACGGCGGTCATGACCTCGTCCAGCCCGATGCCGCGCGCGGCCAGGATTTCGGGGTCGACGCGGATGCGCACGGCGTATTTCTGCGAGCCGTAGACGTTGACCTGGGCCACGCCGGAAACCATGGAGATGCGCTGGGCCATGATCGTTTCGGCGTATTCCGTGACCTCCGACAGGCGCAGGGTCGGCGAACTGACGGCGATCATCAGGATGGGCGAGGCCGCCGGGTTGATCTTGCGGAAATACGGCGGGGTGGTCATGTCGTCGGGCAGGGAGCGCATGGCCGAGGAGATGGCCGACTGCACGTCCAGGGCCGCGTCGTCGATGTTGCGCGAAAGCGAAAATTCCAGGGTGACGCGCGTGGAGCCCTGGGTGCTTTCGGAGGTGATCGACTCCAGCCCCGCGATGGCCGAAAACTCCTTTTCCAGCGGCGAGGCCACCGAGGAGGCCATGGTCTCGGGGCTGGCGCCCGACAGCGAGGCCGAAACCTCGATGGTCGGAAAGTCCACGTTGGGCAGGTTGTTGATGGGCAGCAGTGTGTAGCTGAACAGGCCGAAGACCAGCAGCCCGAGCATGAGCAGCGTGGTCATCACCGGGCGTTCGACGAACAGGCGCGAGATGTTCATGGCGGCCCCTCTAGCTGGCGGCCGGACTGGCGGGGCCGGGGGTTGCGGGCGCGCCGGGGGCCTCGGGCGCGATATGCACCGGAGTGCCGGGCTTGAGGCGGATCTGCCCCTGGGTGACCACCGTCTCGCCCGGCGCCACGCCCGAGGCCAGCACCGTCTCGCCGTCGAGCACGGGGCCCAGGTCCACCCGGCGCAGCACCGCCGCGCCGTTCTCCACCACGTAGCAGTACGGCCCGTCGATGCCGACGTTCACCGCCGCCGAGGGCACCACCACCGCCTGCGACAGCACGCCGAGGACCAGGGTCGTGCGCGCGAACTGCCCGGGCCACAGGCGGCCCGCCGGGTTGTCGAACACCGCGCGCAGGCCGATGGTGCCCGTGGCCTTGTCCACGGTGTTGTCCATGGCGGTGAGGGTTCCGGCCTCGGGGGCGCCGGTGTCGCCCGTGGGCAGGGCCAGAACCTGGGTTCCGCCCTGGAGCAGGCGCTGGCGGACCACCGGCAGGTGCTGCTCGGGCACGGCGAAGTCCACGGCGATGGGCGAAAGCTGGTTGATGAGCAAAAGCATGCCCTTGTCGGCCTCGACCACCGTGCCGCGCTGCACGAGCACCTTGCCCGCCTGCCCGGCGATGGGCGCGCGCACGTCGGTGTATTCCAGCTCCAGCTCCAGGCGCTCGATGGCCGCGCGGTCCATTTCCACCGTGGCGGCCAGGCTGTCCACCTCGGTGCGGGCGCGCTCGAACTGCTCCTGGCTCACGGCGGCCTGGGTCACCAGGTCCTTCTGGCGCAGCATGTCGCGCCGGGCCTGGTCCAGGGCGGCGAGGTCGCGGTCGAGCTGGGCCCGGGCCTCGCGCAGCGCGGCCTGGGCCGGGCGCGGGTCGATCTGGAACAGCGGTTGGCCCTCGGTCACACGCTGGCCGTCGGCGACGTGCTGGGTCACGATCATGCCGCCCGCGCGGGGGATGACGGTCACCGACGCCAGGGGCTGGACCGTGCCCACGGCGCGCAGTTCCACAGGCGTATCGCGGGCCTGGGCCCGGGCCACGGTGACGGTCACGGGCTTGGGGCCGCCGCCCTTGGCCGGGGCGCCGTCCTTGCAGCCTGCGGCCAGGGCGGCCAGGGCCAGGGCCAGGAGTGCGGGCAGGACGAGGGCGGGAAGCGGGACGAGGGCCGGACGTGCGGCCCGCCGGGGCCGGGAGCTGGGCGTGGGGCTGTGCATCGGTGTGGAAATCCTCGTGGGCGGGCCCGCGTGGGCCGTGGCGTGGATGGATCGCGCAACAGACTATGCACAGGCGCCGGGAGGGCGTCAAATGGATTGGAATGGCGGATAATGTAGTTTCCCGCGCAGGGCTTGAGGGCAGGGTGCGGACGAAGAAGGTATCCGCCCCGGTTTCCCAGGGCGGATACAGGAGGGGGAGATCCACCGTCCTTCGAGGATTAGCCGTTCCCGGCGGATTTTAACTCGGGGCGAACCAGATCGGTAAGATCGTTGCCGAAATGGACATAGAGTTCCGGCTCTCCGGACACGGGAATCCAGAATCCGTCCATGAACTGGCCCTGGCGTTCGGACCAGGCCGGGCGACGAACGCCCTGGCCTTGTTTCAACGCTTTGTTGGCCATGCAGCCCGGGCAGGGGGTGTCGCTGGGGTAGAGCGAATGACACAGGATGCCTGCAGGCAGGCCAAGGGTAGCGGCTGCCTGGTTCACTGCCATGATTTCGCGACTTTTGTGGATGAGCAACACCGGGCCAGGATACAAGCCCCACATCATTTCAAAGGCGTGCAGCACTTCAGGTTCTACTTGAGGCATGGTCGACTCCTTGGTTGGTTTGATGCAGTTCGTGCCTCTACCTAGCATTTTGCGTGGCGGAAACATCTCGGTGCTGCAACAAAGCGTTTCGAGATGTTTCATCTGGGGGATACACTTTGTTACATCCTGTTTCCGCAGGGAGACGCTTTGAGCCGCTGTGCGGGCGACAAGGGCGCGGGCCGGATGGCGGCCTTGCCAGGAAGCGCCGCCTCGGCGTATTCGTGAGAAAATTCGAAGGACCGCACCATGACCCGGACCATCCTGCTCATCGAGGACGACACGGGCCTGCAAAAGCTGCTGGCCGATTATCTGGGTGTCTTTGGGTTCGCCCTACATGCCGAGGGGCGCCCCGAGGGTGGTTTGCGTGCCCTGGATGAACTGGCGCCGGATTTGGTGCTGCTGGACGTGATGCTACCCGGGATGAACGGTTTCGAGGTCTGTCGTCTGATTCGCCAGCGCAGTCAGGTGCCCGTGATTATGCTCACCGCGCGCGGGGACATCCCCGACCGCGTGGCTGGCCTGGAGATGGGCGCCGACGACTACGTGCCCAAGCCCTTCGAGCCGCGTGAGCTGGTGGCGCGCATCCAGTCCGTGTTGCGGCGCGCGGAGCGGGGCCCCGCCCCCCGGCGCGGAAGTTTCGGCCCGTTGGAGGTGGACTTCGATGCCCGCGCAGCGTTCCTGGACGGGCGCGACCTTGGCCTGACCACGGGCGAATTCAACGCCTTGGCTCTGTTGGCGCGCAACCCGGGCCGTGTGCTCGACCGCGATATGCTGCTCCATGAATTGCGCGGGCTGGACAGCGAGGCCTTCAACCGCGCAGTGGACATCACCATGAGCCGCCTGCGCCAGAAACTCGGCGACAATCCCAGGGCTCCGCAGTTCATCAGGACGGTGTGGGGCGAGGGCTACATGTTCTTGCCCTGGGAGGACGGAGATGCCTAATCTGTTGCACCGCGCGACGGGATCCTTGTTCACCCGACTGGCCTTGATACTGCTCCTGGCGGCCATCGCCGTGAACGTGGTGACCTACCACCTGTTTTTCAGCGTACAAAGCTGGGGTCAGACTGCCCTGGAGCGCAACCTGGAGGAATACGCCGCTCATTTGGTGCGCGAACTGGGCTCACCCCCGGATCGGACCCGGGCCGCCGAGCTGGGGATGCGTCTGGACATGCGCATCACTTGGGATGGTCCTGGCGCCTGGGTCGAGGGGCGGAACCCGGAGCATTTTCCCGAGGAGCACCTGAAGTCCTGGCTGGAGGATGGCCCCGTGCAGGTTGCCAGCCTGCACGGATACCATCGCATTCGCGTACGCATTGCGTCGGGCCAGACCCTGACCTTCGATCTCTTTCCTACGCAGGCGGAGCGGACGGCCTTGCGGCGTTACGGCTGGCTGTTCCTGGGGTTGACCGCGCTGATCATGCTGGTGGGCTACGGGTTCATGCGGTACCTGTTGCGGCCCGTTTGCTGGCTTACCGAGGGCGCACGCGCCGTGCGCGACGGCGATCTGGCCCATCGCGTGCCAGAGGCCTGTCGCGGCGAACTGCGCGACCTGACGCAGACCTTCAATCAGATGCTGGCTCGGTTGGAGGGCGTGGTGCAGGGGCAGCAAAGGTTGCTGCTGGACGTGAGCCACGAACTGCGTACGCCTATTACCCGTCTCAAGCTGCGCCTGGAACTGTGCGGTGATGGGCCGGAGGTGGGCGCCATGCGTGGAGATCTGCGCGAAATGCAGGATATGATTACGACCCTGCTGGAGGCGGCGCGGATGCGCCACGAGATCGGCATGTTGCACCGCGAACCGGCGGATCTGGGGGCATTGGCGGGGGCTGCCGCAGGGCGCGTGGCGGGCCGGGCGCCGGGGGTGGTATTGCGACTGCCTGCCGGGCCGGTTCGGTCTTTGGTGGACCCTGCTCAGGTGGTCACGCTGCTGGGCAACTTGTTGGACAATGCCTTGAAGTATTCCGGCTCTGAGGCGGCTCCGGTGGAGCTGGGCCTGGAGATTCAGGGCGCGGTGGCGGCGCTTACCGTGCGTGACCACGGGGCGGGCATTCCCGCCGAGGCCCTGCCGCACCTGTTCGAGCCGTTTTTCAGGGTGGACGAATCCCGCACCCGCGAAACCGGGGGGTTTGGCCTGGGTCTGGCATTGTGCCAGGCCATCGTCCACGCCCACGGCGGGCATATTGCCGTTCGCAGCCAGCGCGGCTGGGGTACCCTGGTCACCGTCCTTCTGCCCTTGGTGGCGCAGGAGGGCGGGACGGGAATGGGATGCGCTACCTCGCAGAGGAAAGCGGGCCGCAGCCCAGGCCGCAACCCGCGAAAAGCTGGTCGGGGCGAGAGGATTTGAACCTCCGGCATTCAGCTCCCAAAGCTGACGCGCTACCAGGCTGCGCCACGCCCCGACGGGAGAGGGTGTCGTACCGGAAAGGGGACCTCAAGGCAAGATGCGCGGCGCCGGGAGGCGCGCGGTGTCGGAGGGCGGGCGCGGTGCGGACGCCGTGGCGCGCCGCCGGGGTTTGGGCCCGCGCGGCTACCAGACCCCGGGCACGGGCTGGCCGCACTCGGGGCAGCGGCCGCGCTCCGGGCCGGAGCCCAGGAAATTCTCGCGCACCAGGAACCCCGTGCGCCGCAGCAGCACGGCATCGCAGCCCGGGCAGCGGGTCGATTCCCTTTCGCCGTCCACCCCGCCGCCGGGCGCGTTGCCGAGGTAGACGAAGTGCAGCCCGGCCTCGCGGCCCAGGCTCCAGGCGCGCTCCAGGGTCCCCACCGGCGTGGGGCCCACCCCGCGCAAGCGGTGGTCCGGGTGGAAGCGCGACACGTGCCAGGGCACGTCGGGCCCCAGCTCCCCGGCGATGAATCCGGCGATGGCCGCCAGTTCGGCGTCGGAGTCGTTGAGCCCCGGGATGACCAGGGTGGTCACCTCCAGCCACCAGCCCAGCGCCCTGATATGGCGCAGGTTATCCAGCACCGGAGCCAGCCGCGCGCCGCACAGTTCGCGGTAGAACTCCTCGGAGAAGGCCTTGAGGTCGATGTTGGCCGCCTGGATGAGCGGGCCCAGAGCCTCCAGGCACTCCGGGCTCATGAAGCCGTTGGAGACGAGAATGTTGTCCAGCCCTCGCGCCCGGGCGGCCTGGGCCGTGGCCCGGGCCAGCTCGAAGAACACCGTGGGCTCGGAATAGGTATAGGACAGGCTGGCGCAATGGTGGTCCAGGGCGGCCTGGGCCAGGGCTTCGGGCTCGGCGCGGCGGCCCTGCACGGCCTCGCCCGTGCGCGGGCCCTGGGAAAGGGAAAAGTTCTGGCAGAAGGTGCAGCTCATGTTGCAGCCCATGGTCGCCAGACTGAGGGTCGTGGTGCCGGGGCGGAAGTGGAACAGGGGTTTCTTTTCCACCGGGTCCACGGCCAGGGCGGCCACCCGGTCGGCGACCAGGGTGAACAGGGCGCCGTGGTCATTGACGCGCACGCCGCATCGGCCCCGGTCGCCGTCGGCCAGCACGCAGAAGTGGGCGCACAGGCGGCACTGGACCTTGCCGCCTTCCAGGGGTTTCCAGAGTTGGGCCGGATGCATGGAGTCTCCTTGCCGGTCTGGTCGGGCCGGGCGCGCCCCGGGGAGGGGTGCCTGGGCCGTCCCGGGGTCATCCGGGTGCCGGGGGCAGGGCTTGCCCGGCCTCTCCTGGCCGGGCCGTTGCCGCGGGCCGTGGGGGCCGGGAGCCGTCCCGGTCCGGGCGGTCATTTCTTCCGGGGCGCGGGCCAATGGACCTCGGGGCGCACCTCCACGGGGGGCGCTTGGTATTCGGGCTCTTCGTCCCGGGGCACGGGGCCCGTGCGCATGAATTTGTCCCCGGTTTGCGGGTCGCGGCCGATTTCGATGTTGCCGCCGCCGGTGCCGAAGCTTTTGTAGGCCGGCGGGTCGGGCGTCGTGGCGTTGGCGGCCCAGGCAGGGCCGGGGCCCAGGGCCGCCGCCAGGGCCAGGGCCGCCGCCAGGGCCCGGAAATGCCCGCCTCGCGCGAATAAGCCGTGATTGTTCATGAAAAATACTCCCTTGAAGAATGGGCGCGAAACACTTATAACCCACCCCTCGGCGCCCTCGCGCCTGGATTTTCCCTGCAAGGAGCGTTCCCCATGACCGACAGGAGCAAGGCCTACACCGAAGCCGGGGTGAACATCGGCGCGGGCAACGCCTTTGTCTCGCGTATCAAGAGCATGGTCGCCTCGACCTTCACCGGCGGTGTCATCACCGACATCGGCGGCTTCGGCGGCCTGTTCAAGCTCGACACCACGGCCATGGAAGAGCCCGTGCTGGTGGCCTCCACCGACGGCGTGGGCACCAAGCTCAAGCTGGCCTTCGAGTACGATGTCCACGATACCATCGGTATCGACCTGGTGGCCATGAGTGTCAACGATATTCTGGTTCAGGGTGCCAAACCGCTGTTTTTCCTTGACTATTTTGCAACAGGCAAGCTGGACGTGGAGCGCGCGGCCAAGGTGCTCGAAGGCGTGGTCGAGGGCTGCAAGCAGGGCGAATGCGCGTTGCTGGGCGGCGAAACCGCCGAGATGCCCGATTTCTACAACCCCGGCGAATACGACCTGTCCGGCTTCTGCGTGGGCGTTGTGGACAACGCGCGCATCGTGGACGGCTCCTCCGTACGCCCCGGCGACAAGCTGGTCGGGCTGGCCTCCTCGGGGGTCCACTCCAACGGCTATTCCCTGGTGCGCAAGCTGGCCGCCGCCGCCGGGCTCAAGGGCACGGACCCCTTCCCCGGGCAGAACGGCGCCACCGTGGCCGAGGTGCTCCTGGCGCCGACCAAGATCTACGTCGGCACCGTGCGCGCGCTGATGCGCGAGCTGGAAGTGCGCGGCATGTGCCATGTCACGGGCGGCGGGTTCTACGACAACATCCCGCGCGTGCTGCCCCGGGGCGTGGCGGCGCATATCGACTTCGGCGCCTGGGACATGCCTCCGGTCTTCCACTGGCTGCGCGAGGCCGGGAACATGACCTGGCCGGAAATGCTCCAGATCTTCAACTGCGGCATCGGCTACATCCTCATCGTGCCCGAGGACGTGGCCCTGGACGTGGTGTCCCGCGCCGAGGGCATGCAGGAGCAGGCCTGGGTCATCGGCACGGTGGAGCGCATGACCAAGGACGACACCGAGCAGGTGGTGGTCCACTTCCCCGAATCCTGCTAGGCCCGCCCGGCGGGCCGCCTGCGGGCGCGATGCGAAAAGCCCCGGAAGGTTTGCCTTCCGGGGCTTTTCGCGTTCGTGCGGCGTGGCATCGTTGCGCCGCCGGGCGCGGGGTTCAGGAGGCTGCGGGCCCCTGGGGGCGCTGCGGTGCCTCGCGGTCGCCCAGGTAGGGGTTGAAGTAGCCGAATTCCAGCCAGGGGCAGGCTTTTTTCAGGCGTTTTTTGAAATTGGCCAGCCCCATGCTCGGGCCGTCCACGAAGGGCGCGGCCAGGTCCAGATACAATTCGGGGTCCAGGTTCAGGTTGCGCAACTGGATGAAATCCACGCGCAGGTCGTGGGCCCAGGCCGCCAGGCGTTCCAGCTCGGCCTCGGTGTCCGTCACGCCCGGGAAGAACAGCAGGTTCAGGGACACGAACAGCCCGTGGGCCTTGGCCTGTCCGATGGTCTGGCGCACGGCGGCCAGCCCGTCGTAGCCCTGGGGGCGGTAGTAGGCCGCATACAGCCCGGGGTCGGCACTGTTCATGGACACGCGGATGGAATCCACCCCCGCGCGGGCCAGGGGCTCCATGGTTTCGGGCAGGCTGGCGTTGGTGTTCACGTTCACCGTGCCGCGCCCGCCGCCGGTCCGGAAGCGGGTGACGGCCTCGGCGATGGCCCGGGCTTCGGTCAGCGGTTCGCCCTCGCATCCCTGGCCGAAGGAGTAGACCGGGCGGCGCCGCTCGCGCCGGGCGTGCTCGGCCATGACCTCCGCAATCTCCGCCGGATCGGGCCGGAAGTTGATGCGCCCCTGGGGCGCGGGGAAGCCCGAGTCCTCGGGCTGGTGGGAGATGCAGCCCAGGCAGCGGGCGTTGCAGGTCCGCGCCGTGGGCAGGGGCGCTTCGAAGCGGCCCAGGGCCAGGTTCTTGGCCGCCGGGCAGCAGTAGGTCAGGGCGCAGCGGCCCAGGTGGGCCACCAGCCGGTTTTTGGGATACTTGGCCAGCAGGGCGCGGGCGCCCTGGGCGATGCGCTCCTCGGGGATGCCGCTGAAGACCTGACGGCGGTCTTCGTCCACCTTTTTGGCGCAGACCCAGAAGCGCCCTTCGGCAAAGCCCACGGCGGCGTAGGCCATGAGCGGCAGGCGCGGGGCGCCTTCGTCGGTGGCGTAGGCCGCCACGCCGGTCACCGTGTGCGCCGGGCAGACGAACGCCGCCACGGCGTTTTCTTCCAGGGCCAGGGCCTGCCCGGTTTCGGGGTCCAGGCCTACGGCGCGCCGTCCGGGCAGCAGGAACACGTCGCTGCCCTCGGGCAGGGGGGTCAGGTCCTGCGGGCGGGGCAGAGCCAGCTCCTCGCCCCGGCGGCAGAGCAGCAGCAGGTCCGGGTCGTCGTAGATGGTGCCCTTTTCGTCGGCGAACAGCAGCCGGGGCTGGACCTTGGTTCCGGTGGACATGGCGCCTCCGTCGGGCTGGGGGGCAGGGCGGTTTCGGGCCGTCCGGCGGGCCGGGAGCCGCCGCATTGCACGACGGCGCGGGGCCAAAGCAAAGGGCGGGCCTGCAAAAGCGCAAGCCCGCCCGGAAGAGCACCGCGTGAGAGTCGATCCTAGCGCTTGGAGTACTGGAACCGGGCGCGGGCGCCGCGCTGGCCGTACTTCTTGCGCTCCTTCTTGCGGGCGTCGCGGGTGACCAGCCCGGCCTTCTTCAGGGAGGGGCGCAGGCCGCCGTCGAACTCCATGAGGGCGCGGGTGATGCCGTGACGCACGGCCTGGGCCTGACCGGCGATGCCGCCGCCGTCGACGTTGATCTTGATGTCGAACTTGCCCATGGTCTTGGTCAGGTTCAGGGGCTGGCGGATGATCATCTGCAGGGTGGCCCGGGGGAAGTACTCCTCATAGGGACGCCCGTTGACGATGATCCGGCCGGTTCCGCCCTGGTAGATGCGGGTCCGGGCAACGGAGGTCTTCCGCTTGCCGGTGCCGTAGAAAAATTCGCTCATTGTCTCACTCCTTGCGGTGCGTGCTAGATGTCAAGCTGCTTGGGGCTTTGCGCGCCATGGGGATGCTCGCCGCCCGCGTAGATCTTCAGCTTCTTGAGCATGGCCCGGCCGATGCGGTTCTTGGGCAACATGCCGCGCACGGCCTTGCGGATGACCTCTTCGGGCTTGGTGGCCAGCAGGTCCTTGAGGCTGATCTCGTGGATGCCGCCGACATAGCCGGAGTGGCTGTAGTATTTCTTCTGGCCCAGCTTGGCGCCGGTGACCTTGATCTTCTCGGCGTTGACCACGACGACGAAGTCGCCGATGTCCATGTGCGGGGCGTACTCGGGCTTGTGCTTGCCGCGCAGCCGCGTGGCGATCTGGGTGGCCAGGCGGCCCAGGATCTTGTCCTGCGCATCGACCACGAACCACTCGCGGGCGACTTCGCCCTGCTTCGGACTATATGTCTTCATGGGAAGCTCCTCGGTCGTAAAGTCGGAAACAAGGCTCATTAAGGGCTTTGCCTCCGGCTGTCAAACAAAATTCCAATGCGCGAAACGTAACAGGGACCGGAAACCTACCCGAAAATTTTCCGCTTGGGAAGCCCCTGCGAGGGCTTTTTCGCGACCGGGGCGGCGAGCCACGGCCGGTGCGGGTCGCGCCGCCCTGGGGCGCCGCCCGGGCCGGGCTCTGCCGGGCCCGGCGCATCGCGGCCTTGAGCTTTGTCCGGCCCCGGGATAGGGTGGGGCCCACAACGGGAGCCGCCATGCCGATCATTCGCAAGAGCCTGCTGCAATTCATCTTCTCCGGCACGACCATGAAGCGCTGGAACGACAAGCTGCGCCCGGTGGAGCTGCTGGAGGTGGACAAGCAGGCCCACAAGATGATGACGGCCTGGATGCTCTTCATGCTCAACTCGCGCGACATGGCCCCCGCCGCCCGCCGCGAGCTGGGCGACGCCGTGGTCGAGGGCGGCCTGTTCGACTACTTCTACCGCCTGGTCATCACCGACATCAAGCCGCCCATCTTCTATAAGATCAAGGAGAACCCCGAGCACCACCGCCAGCTCACGGCCTGGGTGCTCGACCAGCTCGAGCCCCTGCTGCTGCCCGTGGGCCGCGAGTTCTGGGACCGCTTCCGGGCCCGGCTGTCCCTGCCGCCGGGCGGGGCCGGGGCGGCCGGGCGCATCCTCGACGCCGCCCACCTCTACGCGTCGAGCTGGGAGTTCAACCTCATCAAGGATCTCGGCCCCTGGGACGACGAAAAGGCCGGCATCGAGCAGTCGTTCATCGACGGGCTGCACCGCTTTTCGGATCTGCGCGGCGTGGATGACCTTCTGGCCGGGCCGGAGTCCGTGCTCGGGCGCTTCGCCCACCTGTGCGGGCAACTGCGCTTCCAGACGCGCTGGTCCCAGACGCCGCGCATCCCCGAGACCTCCGTGCTCGGTCACCTGTTCATCGTCGCGGCCTATGCCTGGTTTCTCAGCCTGTCCGTGGGCGCCTGCCCGGCGCGCAGGCAGAACGACTTCTTCGCCGGGCTGTTCCACGACCTGCCCGAGGTGCTCACCCGCGACATCATTTCGCCGGTGAAGAAATCCGTGCGGCCCATCGGCGACCTCATCCGCCAGTACGAGGACGCCGAGCTGGCCCGGCGCGTCTATGGCCCGCTGGAGGCCGGGGGCTTCGCCGACCTCGCCGCGCGCCTGGGCTACTTTCTGGGCCGCGAGGTCGGCTCGGAGTTCCAGGCCATGGCCCTGCGCGATGGTGCTTCCGGTTCCCCCGCCCCGGTGACCTGGGAGGAGCTGCAAGGCCCGGCCAACCGCGACGACCTGGACCCCAAGGACGGCGAACTGCTCAAGGTTTGCGACAGCCTGGCGGCCTTTGTGGAGGCCTACTCCGCCCTGCGCAACGGCATCTCGTCCGACCAGCTTCAGCAGGCCGTCTGGCGCCTGCGCCAGCAGTATCAGACCTACGCCCTGGGCGACGACCTCCACGTCGGCGCCCTGCTGGCCGACTTCGACTAGCGCCCGGCCCCTCCCCCCCGGCCCCTCCACCCCGGGGCCGCACCTCCCCTTCCGGCCCGGTGCGGGAAAAGCCCCGCCATGCGGGGCTTCTTCCCCGGCGGCGTCCGCCCGGCCCAGGCGCCAGCCAACCCCCCTCTTTCTTTGACCTTCCGGCGGGACGGATGTATAAATGAGTATCCCGTTGCCGTGCCGTCAGGAGGTGCCGCCGTGAAAGTGACCATCTGGGGCTGTCGCGGATCGTTGCCCGTGTCCACCACCGCCCCGATCATCCGCCGCAAGGTCGCCAGGGCCCTGCGCGCCGCCGCGCGCAAGAACCTCGGCCCCGGCGCCGACGTGGACGCCTTCATCGACGCCGAACTGCCCTTTTCCGTGTGGGGCTCCTACGGCTCCAACACCTGCTGCGTGCAGGTGGACGGCGGCGGCGAAAGCACCGTGGTCGTCGATTGCGGCTCCGGCCTGCGCGACCTGGGCAACGCCATCCTGACCACGCGCGGCCCCTCGGGCGGGCGCTACGATTTCCTCATGACCCACCTGCACTGGGACCACCTGATGGGCTTCCCCTTCTTCATCCCGGCCTACGTGCCCGGCAACGCGATCCGCTTCCACGGCTGCCACCAGGCCGTGGAGCAGGCCCTGCGCACCCAGCAGTCCCAGCCGTTCTTCCCCGTGAACTTCGACGACCTGGGTGCGGACATCGGCTTCAACACCCTGACCCCGGGCCGGACCGTCGAAATCGGCGGCATGGCCGTGACGCCCTTCGCCCAGAACCATCCCGGCGGCTCGTACGGCTATCGCTTCGAGGCCGGCGGCAAACGCTTCGTCATGTCCACCGACAGCGAGCACCGCGAGGACGCGGAAAGCCCCGGCTATCCTTTCCTGGAGCACATCCGCAGCGCCGACCTGCTCATCTTCGACGCGCAGTACACCTTCCACGCCGCCAGCACGAGCAAGCGCGACTGGGGCCACTCCTCGAACATCGTGGGCGTGGAACTGGCCAAGCGCGCCGGGGTGCGCACCCTGTGCCTCTTCCACCAGGAGCCCACCCTGGACGACGCATCCATCGAGGCCTTCCACGACGAAACCCGCCGCTACGCCCGGCTGTTCATGCCCGAAACGCCCCTGGACGTGCTCATGGCCTACGACGGCATGACCATCGAGCTCTGAGCCCCGCAACCCGCAAGCCCGGCCCCGCCGGACAAGGAGCCGCCATGCATCAGGCCGAAACCCGCCCGGCCGAGACCGACCTGGGCGAAACCCTGCTCATCCTCAATTTCGCCTCGCGGATGCTGACCCTCGCCTCCGACCGCGATACCGTCACGGACATGGCCCTGGAAACCCTGGCCGACTTCGCCGCCGCCCCGCGCGTCGCCCTGTGGACCCTGAGCCCCGACGGCGCCACCCTGACCCTGGACCGCCTCTTCGCCGCCAACGCCGCCTCCCGCCCGGAGCTGGCCGTGCCCGTGGCGGGCGGCGCCTTCGAGCGCGTCTTCGCCGAAAAGCGCGACATGGCCTTCGCCGCCCGGCCCGGGGCTTTGGCCCCGCTGCCCGCCGGGCCCGGGCAGGGCTGCCTCGTGCTGCCCGTGGTCGCCTCCAGCGGGCTGATCCTCGGCGCCCTGAGCCTGGACGCCGCCGCCCCCGCCCCCGAAACCCTGGCCTCCCTGCGCCTGCTGGCCACCGTCCTGGCCGTCAGCCTCGACAACGCCCGCCTCTTCGAGCTGGCCATGGTCGACGGCCTCACCGGCCTGTACATGCGCCGCTTCTACGACGCGCGCATCGCCGAGGAACTGGCCGCCCTGCGCCCCGGGGCCAGTGCCTGCCTCGTGGTCTTCGACATCGACCATTTCAAGCGCGTCAACGACACCTGGGGCCACGCCACCGGCGACCTCGTGCTGCGCGAATTCGCCCGCACCGTGCGCCACGGCGTGCGCCGCGGCCACGACCTCGCCTGCCGCTACGGCGGCGAGGAGTTCACCCTGATCATGCCCGCCACCACCGCCCCCCAGGCCCTGGAAATCGTCGAAGGCGTGCGCCACGCCGCCGCCGCCATGACCTTCCCGGGCATCGAACCGCCCCTGCGCGTCACCGTCAGCGCGGGCATCGCCCAGGCCGACGGCCCCGGGCAGACCGCCGAAAACATCTTCGCCCGCGCCGACGCCGCCCTCTACGCCGCCAAGGAGGGCGGGCGCGACCGCGCCGTGGTCGCCAAATAGGGCCCGCGCCGCGCCGCACGCTGCCGGGGGGGCCGCACGCTGCCGGGGCGCTGCCCCGGACCCCGGCAGGAGGGCGCCGCCCCCCTGCACCCCCTGCGAGGGGCCGACGGCCCTCGACCCCGTACGCCCCGCCCCGAAACCGCGCGGCAAAGCCCGCGCGGTTTCGGGGCGGGGGTGTTCTTGTTGCCCGTTGGGCTGCGCGGGCGGGAGGCTGGAGATCGGGACAGAATATCGGGCCGGATTCCCTGGCGGGAACCCGGCCCGGGTGTTTGCGGAGGGGGAGGGAAGCGCTATCTGGAGTGCCCGGTGGGGGGCGCGGGAGGGCGGCCGGAGAATGCCTGCTCGGGAAGCTGCGCCCCGGCGCCGCCGTCGGCGCGGCAGGTGCACGTCGGGCTCAGCGTGCCGTCGCAGCAGACCACCCGCCCGTTGCGGCAGCCGCAGACGCCCTTGTGCCACGAGCAGCAGCCCCGCTGGGCAAGCGGGCCGCCGACCTCAGGCAGAGACGGGGGTGGGCTGCGCATGCCTCCCGGCCCAGGGGCGGGAGCCGGGAAAGGCCCGGCCGCCAGGGCCGGGCCGGACAGCGCAAGCAGCAGGATCAGGACCGCGATGCCGGGTTTCATGGCGTTTCTCCTGGCAGCGGGAAAGTCGTGGCCTTGATCCGGATAGCAGATATTTTGCGAAAGCGGAAGGCGGGAGCGAAAACGGGCGTTGCCCCGGCCGCCGCGGGACTGGGCGAAACGTGGGCGGGCCCCGGCCATTTCCGGCCGGGGCCCGCCCGCGTGATGGTGCGCCCGGGGGCGATCTAGTCGAAGAATTTGTCGATGGCGTTCTGGTCCATCTTTTCCTGCTTCTGGCCCGGGTCGGGCGCGGGGGTGGCTGGCTGGGCCTCGGGAGCGGCGGCCTGGGTTCCCGGGGCCGGGGCCTGGGGCGCCACCTCCTTGCCTACGGCCACGGCCTGGGTGCGCACGAAGCAGATTTCCACCACCAGGTCGCCGTCCGCCGTGGTGAAGGGGATGGCCAGGATGGGCCCCGAGGCCGGGTGCGCCACGCGCAGGCCCTTGCCGATGACCACCGACGGCGTGGAGGCCCGGAAGTTCAGGCCCATGGTGGACAGGTTCTGGCGCGCCTGGCCCGAGATCATGTTCGTCAGCTCGCCCACGGCGTCGGCGATGTCGTTGTTCAGATCGGTGTATTCCTCGCCGATCATGTTGCTGACGATGCGCAGGATGGCGCCCTTGGACAGGGACAGGGCGATGGTGCCCTCGGCGTGGCCGGTGATGCCGATGAGCCCGGTCACGTCGCACTGGGCCGTGCGCCGGGTGTTGATGTACGGACGCCCGGGCGTGGCCGAGACCATGGCCATGGTGGACAGCACGTTGACGACGGCTTCCAGAAAGGGGTTGATGAACGCAACGTCGTATTTGATGGCCATGGCCGCCTGGGGGGTCCGGTTGAGGGGCAGGGTCGGAAGCGGCCCGCTGGGCCGGGAATCGTGACCGATGCTTCCGCGCGCGGCGGAAACATCATTTCATAGACGCTCGGGGGGCCGAAGGCAAGCCCGGGGCGCAGGCCCGGCCCGCACCCCGGCGCGCCTACAGGAACGTTTCCGTGACCTCCTCGATGTGCAGGTCGTACAGCTCCATGAGCGGTTCGATGGACTGGGGCGAGAGCCCCAGGCGCTCCCAGGCCCCGGCGCTCAGCCCCGGCAGCACGAACTTGCCCCCCGCCGGAATCTCCACGGCGTTGGCCATGTTGTCGGCCAGTTGGACCACGGCGGCGTCCAGCGGGTCGGGCGCGTCCATGGGCGTGTGGTGGTAGTGCACCAGGTCGATCATCTCCTGCGGGAAGTTCCAGGCCGTGAGCAGCGTCCGGCCGACTTCGGTGTGGTCGTAGCCGAACACGTCGGCCTCGGCGTCCACCACGGGCAGCATGTTGGAGCGCGCGTGGATCAGGGCCTGGGTCGAGGCGTAGGGCAGCTTCTTGAACAGGATGAGCCGACCCACGTCGTGCAGCAGCCCGCCGGTGAACAACCGCTCCGTGTTCGCCCCGCGCACGCGCGCGGCCAGCAGTTTGGAGAAGATGCCCACGCTGATGGAATGCTTCCAGAAGGTGCGCATGTCGATCAGTTCGGGCGGGATGTCCTTGAAGAAATTGATGGTCGAGATGCCCAGGGCCAGGTTGGAGACCTCGCGCACGCCCAGCAGCGACACGGCGTGGGGCACGGAATCGATGCGCTCGGCAAAGGCGTAGAGCGGGCTGTTCACCAGCTTGAGCAGCTTGGCCGTCAGGGCCACGTCGGTGCCGACGACATTGGCCACGTCGTCGGCGGAGCTGGTGGGCCGGTCGAGCACCTCGCGCAGGCGGAAGTACACGTCCGGGAAGGACGCGATCTTGGTCTCGGCGTCGACCATCTCCTGCGCGCCGCTCTCCTGCTCCTGGTAGAACATGTCTCGCAGGTGCTCCACGTTGCGCGGCATGAGCTGGTCGATGGTCGGGAAGGTCCAGCCCGTGCGCAGGGCGGCCAGGGTCCGGGCCACGGTGACGCGGTACAGCGCGACCATGGCCTCGTGGTCCGGGTCCACGTAGAGGAAGAAGCCGCGCACGTAGTTGTCGGCTTCCGGGAAATTCGCGGCGCTGGTGTCGATCTGGTACACGCCTGTCCTCCGTATCGGTGTGGCGCGGCGTCTGGCCGTGCCGTGCTCTGCGTTCCTCGGCCCAGGGGAATCCCCGGGGCGCCCCTGCCGCCCGGCGGCTAGGCCTTGACGTAGGCGATGCCGCCCGGCTTGAACACGGGCCGGAATGCCGTGGACAGCTTGTGGATGCTCTCGGAATGCCCCAGGAACAGGTGCCCGCCGGGCACGAGATTGTCGTAGAACGCCGAGACGACCTGCTTCTTCATGGGGTCGTCGAAGTAGATGATCACGTTGCGGCAGAACACGATCTGCGACGGCGGCACCCGCCGGAGCTGGGTCCGGTCCGAGAGGTTGATGGGCCCGAAGCTGACCAGCTTCTGAACCTTGGATTTGATCTGGAATTCGCCGCCGCCCACGTCGTCGAAGTATTTGGTCAGCATGCCCTTGGGCGTGGTGCGCAGGGCGTAGTCTCCGTAGACCCCCCGGCGGCACTTGGCCAGCATGGCCGGAGAGAGGTCGTTGGCCGTGATGCGGATGCGCCAGCCGATGATGGACATGCCCAGAACCTCGTGCAGCAGGATGGCCAGGGTGTAGGGCTCCTCGCCCGAGGAGCACCCGGCGGACCAGATGGACAGCTCCTTGCGCCCGGCCTGTTCCTGGCGCTCGATGGTCTCGCGCAGGATATGGTCCTTGAACATGGTCAACTGCTTGATGTCGCGGAAGAAGCTCGTCTCGTTGGTGGTGATGCGCTCGCACAGCGCATCCATCTCCCTGGTCCTGTTGGCGTCCAGGCGCAGGTAGTCGTAATAGTCCTTGAACGAGGCGAGGTTCAGCTCCTGCAGGCGTACGCCCAGGCGGTTTTCCAGCAGGTATTTGCGCTTGTCCGGGATGCTGATGCCCGTCTTGTCATAAATGAAGTCACGCAACTGCGCGAATTCGGCGTCGCTGATCTTCGGCTGCTTGCGCAGGGTGAGCGAACTGCCCAGAACTCCCATGGATGATTCTCCTTCCCGGCAAATACGGTGCTCCGACACGTTGCAAAATAGCAGATTCGTGGTGCCTGGGGAAGCCCAGGCCCGCAAAAAAAGCCCTGCCCGCCCCGAGGTGAGGGTCGGGCGGGCAGGGGGAGGAGGGACCGGGGGGGCGGTCCCCGAGGGGAAAGGGCGCGCGGCGGCTAGCGCGGCACGGTCGCGGGCCGGGAGGCGACCGGGGCCGGGGCGGGCCCGGAGTGCGCGGCCCAGCGCAGCAGCAGGGTCGAGTTGAGCACCACCAGCACCGAGCCCGCGTTGTGCACCAGGGCTCCGGCCACCGGGCCCATGAGCCCCTGCATGGACAGGGCCGTGGCGCCGACGTTCAGGGCCATGGCCAGGGTCATGTTCACGTGGATGGTGCGCATCATCCGCCGTGCCAGGGCCACCACGTGGGGCAGGGGCGCGATGTCGTCGCCGACCAGGGCCATGTCCGCCGCATCCACGGCGATGTCGCTGCCGATGCCGCCCATGGCGATGCCTACGTGGGCCCGGCGCAGGGCCGGGGCGTCGTTGATGCCGTCGCCGAGCATGGCCACGGGCTGCCCGCCGTCCTGATAGTGGTCGATGAGGGCCAGCTTGTCCTCGGGCAGGCACCCGGCCTGGACCTCGGCGATGCCCGCCTGCCGGGCCACGTGGTGCGCGGCCTGCTCGTGGTCGCCCGTGAGCAGCACGGTGGACAGGCCCAGGGCTTCCACCCCCCGGATCATGGCCGGGGCGGCCTCGCGCAGGGTGTCGGCCAGGGCCACGATGCCCGTCGCCCGGCCGTTCACGGCCACATGGATCGCCGTGGCGCCCTCGCGGGCGTGGCGGCGCACGGCCTCGGCCATGGCCTCGGGCAGGGTTACTCCGTGCTCCTCCAGAAGCTGGGCGTTGCCCGCCAGCACCCGCGCGCCGCCGACTTCGGCCAGCACGCCCCGGCCCGGGAGCATGGTGAACTCCCGGGGCTCGGCCGGGGCGCCCGGGCCCTGGGCGCGGCTGTGGGCGACCACCGCCCGGCCCAGGGGATGCTCCGAGCGCAGCTCCGCCGCGGCGGTCAGGGCCAGCAGGGCGGCGGCGTCCATGGCGGGATCGAAGCTTTCCACGGCCACGACCCGGGGCGTGCCGTGGGTCAGGGTGCCGGTCTTGTCCAGCCCCAGGCGCCGCACGGCGGCCAGACGCTCCAGGGCGTCGCCCTGGCGCACGAGCACGCCGTGGCGCGTGGCGTTGCCGATGGCGGCCATGATGGCCGTGGGCGTGGCCAGCACCAGGGCGCAGGGGCAGAACACGACCAGGATGGTCACCGCGCGGATGACCTCGCCGGTCACCAGCCAGGTGCCTCCGGCACAGGCCAGGGCGCCGACCACGATCCAGGTGGCCCAGCGGTCGGCCACGCCGACGATGCGCGCCTTGCCCGCGTCGGCGGATTCCACCAGACGGATCATGCGTTGCAGGGCGCTGTCCTGCCCGACTTTTTCGGCGCGCATGTCGAAGGCGCCGAACTGGTTCACCGTGCCGCTGAACACCTCGTCGCCGGGTTCCTTGTCCACGGGCAGGGACTCGCCGGTCATGACGGACTGGTCGATGGCCGTGCGCCCGGCGGTGATCACGCCGTCCACGGCCACGGACTCGCCGGGCAGCACGCGCAGGGTCTGCCCCACGCGGACTTCGCCTGCGGGCAGCACATGCTCGGCGCCGCCGTCCACCACCCGCGCCGTGCGCGGGGTCAGGCGCACCAGGCGCTCGATGCCCGCGCGGGCCTTGGCCACGGTGCGCTCCTCCAGCAGTGCGCCGATCTGCATGATGAAGGCGATTTCCCCGGCGGCGAATATCTCGCCGATGGCCACCGCCGCGATGAGCGCCAGGGACACCAGCACGTCGGCCTTGATGTCGAATTCGGTGACGAGCCCTTCGGCGGCACCTTTGATGATCGGCGCGCCGCAGAGCGCCACGGCGACCCAGGCCGGGTCCGCGGGCAGGGTCGCCCCGGCCGCGAAGCTGGCGCCCAGGGCCAGCCCCGAAACGGCCAACAGCAGAAAGTCCAGACGATTGCCCTCCTTGAGGGCGGCGAGCAGGCGTTGCAAGGCGGTGTTCCTCCTGTTGCAGATACCTATAGGGGGTATGGGTATCTGCCGAGGGCGCCGTTGTCAACACTCCCAAAAAAGCCGCCCGGAAAAACCGGGCGGCCGGGGCGGGGCGCGTTGTACCCGCGCGGTCAGGACAGGCGGGAGAAGTGCTCCACGGCCTTGGCGAAGCGCTCGATGGTCTTGTCGGGGTCGCCGTGCTCGATGCCGTCGCGCACGCAGTGGCTGAGGTGGCCTTCGAGGATGATCTGCCCGACCTTGTGCAGGGCGCTTTTGACGGCGTTGACCTGGATGAGGACATCCTCGCAGGGCACGTCCTGGTCGATCATTTTGCCGATGGCGTTGAGTTGGCCGCTTATTTTCTTCAGCCTGCGGTGCAGGTTGTCGGCGTCCATACACTGGCGCATGTGGCCCTCCGGGTGCATTGGTGACTCCGGCGGATACCCGCCGGGGTATGCGCAAGCCTTGCCCGGGGAACGGCCGCTGTCAAGAGAAACCACGGGCCGCCGGGCCCCTGCGGGCAAAATCGGCATCCGGGGAGGCTCCCGGCGCAGGGCCCCTTGAAATCCTGGGCGTTTTGCGTATCAGTGGAGGGTCACGCGCCACGCAAGCCCAAGGAGTCCGCCATGCCCGCAGCCCCGGCCAGCAACGCCACCGCCGCCGTCCACTCCGCCCTGGAGCGGGTGCGCGCCGCGCGGCCCCTGGTGCATAACATCACCAACTTCGTGGTCATGAATACCACGGCCAACGCCCTGCTGGCCCTGGGCGCCTCGCCCGTCATGGCCCACGCCCCCGAGGAACTGGAGGAGATGACGGCCCTGGCCGGGGCGCTGGTGCTGAACATCGGCACCCTGAGCGGCCCGTGGGTCGGCAGCATGCTCCTGGCCGGGCGCGCGGCGGCCGCGCGCGGGGTGCCCGTGGTTCTCGACCCGGTGGGCGCGGGGGCCTCGCGCATGCGCACCCGCGCGACCCTGGACCTGCTGCACGAGGTCCGCCCGGCCATCCTGCGCGGCAACGCCTCGGAGATCCTGGCCGTGGCCGGGGCCCTGGACGCCCTGGACGCCCGGCGCCTGGAGGCGATCGCCGCCGGGGCCGGAACCACGCGCGGGGTGGACAGCGCCCACTCGGGCCGGGGCGTGGAGGAAGTGGCCCGGGCCGTGGCCGTGGCCGCGGGCTGCGTGGTCGTGGTCAGCGGCGCGGTGGACACCATCGCCGACGCCCGGCGCACGGCCTTCGTCTCCGGCGGCAGCGGCCTCATGCCCCTGGTCACGGGCATGGGCTGCACGGCCACGGCCCTGACCGGGGCCTTCGCCGCCGTGGTGCCCGACGCCTTCGAGGCCGCCGTGGCGGCCATGGCCGTCATGTCCGCCGCCGGGGGCGCGGCGGCTGCCCGCTCCCAGGGGCCGGGCAGCCTGCAAATGCATTTTCTGGACGCCCTGTACACCCTGGGCCGCGCCGACCTGGAGGCCCAGGTGCGCGTGGAGGGCCCGTGACGCGCCCGGCGCCGGATTACAGCGTCTACCTGGTGACCGACGCGGCCCAGTGCGGTGCGCGGGGCGTGGCCGAGACGGCGCGCCTGGCCGTGGCCGGGGGCGCGCGCGTGGTCCAGTTGCGCGAAAAGACCCTGGGTACCCGGGCCTTCGTGGCCCTGGCCCGCGAGGTGCTGGCCGTTCTGCGCGGCAGCGGCGCCCTGGTGCTGATCAACGACCGGGTGGATGTGGCCCTGGCCGCCGGGGCCCACGGGGTCCACGTGGGCCAGGGCGACATGCACCCGGACGACGCCCGGCGTCTGCTGGGCCCCGGGGCCATCGTCGGCCTGTCGGTGGAGACCATGGCCCAGGCCGGGGCCGCCGAGGGGCTGGACGTGGACTATTACGGCGTGAGCCCCGTCTTCGCCACGCCGACCAAGACCGACACCGGCCCGGCCTGGGGCCTGGAAGGCCTGGCCCGGCTGCGCGCCGCCACGGCCCGGCCTCTGGTGGCCATCGGCGGCATCGGCCCGGCCAACGCGGCCGACGTGCTGCGCGCCGGGGCCGACGGGCTGGCCGTCGTGTCGGCCATCTGCCGTGCGCCCGACCCCCGGCGCGCGGCCACAGATTTGCGGACCGCTGCGGACGCGGCCCGCTGAACCGCCGTTCCCGCACGGCGCAACCAGAACCTTCCTCCCGAAGGAGCCTTGGCCCATGTCTTCGTCTTTTGCCACCCGGATGGATTCCGTGCACCGTTCTTTCATCCGCGAGATCCTCAAGGTCACCGCCGACCCGGAGGTCATCTCCTTTGCCGGAGGCCTGCCCAACCCCGGCCTGTTCCCCATGCGCGAACTGGCCGAGGCCGCCGCGCAGGTCATCGGCCAGGAGGGCCGCGCCACCCTGCAATATTCCACCACCGAGGGCCACGCGCCCCTGCGCGAGTGGATCGCCGCGCGCTACCGCGAGCGCAAGGGCCTGGACGTGGCCGCCGACGACATCCTCGTCACCACCGGCTCCCAGCAGGCCCTGGACCTGATGGGCAAGGTGCTCATCGACAAGGGCTCGCGCGTGCTCATGGAGGCCCCGGGCTATCTGGGCGCCATCCAGGCCTTTTCGGTGTTCCAGCCCGAGTTCCGCACCGTGCCCCTGGAGGACGACGGGCCGGACCTGGACGTTCTGGCGCGCGAACTCAAGGGCGGGGTCAAGGCCTTCTACGCCGTGACCAACTTCCAGAACCCCTCGGGCCTGACCTACGGCCCGGCCAAGCGCCGCGCCGTGGCCGAGCTGCTGGCGGGCACGGACACCTTCTTCGCCGAGGACGACCCCTACGGCGAGTTGCGCTTCGCCGGGGAGCACCAGCCCCCGGTCTACGCCCTGCGCCCCGAGAACAGCGTGCTCACGGGCTCCTTCTCCAAGGTCTGCGCCCCGGGCTTCCGCATCGGCTGGATCGTGGCCAAGGGCCCGCTGCGCGACGCGCTGGTGCGCGTGAAGCAGGCCAGCGACCTGCACACCAGCACCGTGACCCAGCGCATCGTCTACCGCTACCTGGAAACCAACGACCTGGACGCGCACATCGCGCGCATCCGCGAGTGCTACGGCAGGCAGTGCCGGGCCATGCAGGAGGCCGCCGCGCGGCACCTGCCCCCGGAGGTGCGCCTGACGCGCGCCGAGGGCGGCATGTTCCTGTGGGCGACCATGCCCGAGGGCTATTCGTCCATGGAGCTGTTCGAGCGGGCCATCCGCTGCAAGGTGGCCTTCGTGCCCGGGCGGCCCTTCTACGTCGACGGCAGCGGCGACAACACCATGCGCCTGAACTACACCAACTCCGAGCCCGAGCGCATCGAGGAAGGCATGCGCCGCCTGGGGCGCTGCCTGGAGGAATACCTGGCGGCGCGCCGGGGCGCCTGCGGCGCATGCGCGGCCACGGCCTGACCCTGGGCCCCGGGCGGGCCGACGAACTGGACGCCCTGCACGCCCTGTGGCTGGCCGCCGTGCGCGCCACCCACGGATTCCTGGCCGCCGGGGACCTGGAGTTCTACTCGCGGCTGGTGCGCGAGGAATACCTGCCCGGCGCGGCGCTGACCGTGGCCCGCGACGCGCGCGGCACGCCCCTGGGCTTCATGGGCCTGACCATGGAGGAGGGCCCGGTCGACGCCCCGGGCGACACCCCGGGCCCGGGCCTGTGCGCCATCGACGCGCTCTTCGTGGACCCGGCGCACCACCGCCGGGGCGTGGGCCGAGCCCTGGTGGCCCACGCCCTGGCCCAGGCGGGCCCCGGGCGGCGCGTGCTGGTGGACGTGAACGAACAGAACCCCGGCGGGCGCTGGTTCTACGCGGCCCTGGGCTTCGTGGAACGGGGTCGCTCGGCCCTGGACGACAGCGGGCGGCCCTACCCCCTGCTGCACCTGGAATACGCCCCGCCCCCCGGCCCCTGACCCGCGCGGGCAACAACGACAAAGCCCCCGGACCGTAAGGCCCGGGGGCTTTTGTGCGCGGGGGAAAGAGGGCTGGTCATTCTTCCTGGTGGGCGAGCCGTTCCACTCCCTGCGAAAAGACCCGCAGGCTTGCGGAGCGGTTGTTCCGGTAGTGCAGCAATCGGCCGAGGCGGCGCGCCGCATCTCGTTTCTGGAATTCCGGGATGAACTGTTTCAGTTCCCGCGAGGGTTTCCGGCAAACGTCCGGATCGGGATGGCGTTTTGCCAGTGAGAGGATGGCTTTCTTGGCCTGCGGGTAGGCTGACTGCAAGGCGGCGCTGTCGCCGAGATACCAGGCTTCCAATTCCTGGCAGATCAGGCGGATGAGCGCTTCGCGGCCCAGGCCGTCGCAGCGGCCACGCAGGGTTTCTTTGAGCGCGAGGCAGTCCGCGCCATCGGTGTCGCGCACGATTACGAAGCACACACCGGGTTCCGTCCATTTCTTGAGTTTGGTGCGGATGTTTCCATCCAGATCCGACTTGCCATGGTACTCGATGAGCAGGAAGTGCTGCCCGTGCTCCCAGCCGGGTATCAGCCGCGGCAGGTATTCGAGGAGGAATTCCTTCATCGAGGGATCCTCCAGCAGAAAGACGACGCGCCCCATCAGCGGTTGACTCCCTCGAAGACGCCCTGTTTCCAGAGATACCCGGGCAGATCGCCGCCATCAAACAAGGCCCGCAGGTTTTCGGAATCGCTGGCATGGCTGATGGTGGTGAATCCGTCCTTTTTATACAGGCAATAGATTTCTTCGAGTTCCAGCGCATTGAGGAAATCCGGAGAATGCGTCGAAACGAAGACCTGCCCGCCGCGCTGGGCATAGGCCCGGAATTCTTCGGCAAGGTCCATCAGAAGCTTCGGGTAGAGCTGGTTTTCCGGCTCTTCGATGGCCAGCAGCGGGAACGGCCTGGGGTCGTGGAGCAGCACCAGGTAGGCGAACATTTTGATGGTGCCGTCCGAAACGAAGCGGGCGATGAACGGATCCTTGAAACTGCCGTCCTGGAAGCGAAGCACCAGCCGCCCGTCTTCCGTCGGCTTGGCATCCACGGCGGCAATGCCCGGCACCCGGCGGGTCATGGCGTCCAGGATGGCGTCGAAGCGTTCCCGGTGATAGGTATGGAGATACTGCGCCACCTGGGCCAGATTGTCCCCCCGCGTGGACAGGTGTTCGCTGTAGCCTTCCTCCGTTGCCGGGCGCGCCTCCACGATATGGAAATCGGAAATCTGCCAGTTTTCGATCAGCGACCGGAACTCCGCGACCACGCGGAAATCCTTGAATTGCCCCAGGCCTTTGATGGCCAGGACATCGGGTTCGTCGAGGGTGTATTTGTCCCGTTTTTCCTTGGCGTCTTTTTTGCCGTACTGCTCTTCGTTGGTAATGGCCGTTCCCTCGCCACGGGAAAAGTCCACGAAATGCCAGGGCTTGCCGGTTTGCCCTCGCCGAAATTTCAGGATTTCCCGCTCCACGACGATGCGCCCGTTCGCCTCGCCGATGGTCAGTTCGTAGGTGGCGAGTCGCCCGCCGGATTCCCGGAACTTGATTTCGATGCGGATCGGCCCTTCCTGTCCGCGGCTTTTAAGCTCCTTCCAGCCGCCGCGGCGGGCCACGGCCTTGCCGACGCTGAACGCCAGCGCGTCCTTGAGGAAGGAAAACATATCGAAAAGGGTGCTCTTGCCCGAACCGTTGGCCCCCACCAGCGTGACCAGCCGGGGGAGGCTGGTCAGCTTGGCGTGCCGGAATACGCGGTAGTTTTCTATTTCGATGGATTCAAGTTGCATGAGCACCTTCCTTGTTTACGAGCGGCTGTTGCCCGCGGGCGGAGCTACCCGCGCGCCAGATACGCGATGATCTCCCGGCAGAAGGCGGGCAGGTCGTCGGGCTTGCGGCTGGAGATCATGTTGCGGTCCACGACCACCTCGCGGTCCTCCCAGGTGGCGCCCGCGTTGACCAGGTCGTCGCGGATGCCGGGGGTGGAGGTGCAGCGCATCCCGGCCATGATGCCCGCCGAGATGGGAATCCAGCCGCCGTGGCAGATGTGGGCCACCAGCTTGCCGGCCTGGAATATCTCGCGGGTCAGGGTCTTCACCGTGTCCAGGCGGCGCAGCTTGTCCGGCGCGAACCCGCCGGGCACCACCAGGAAGTCGAACTGTGCGGCGGTGAGTCCGTCCAGGGCCGCGTCGCTCACGCAGGGGTAGCCGTTCTTGCCCGTGTAGAGCTTGCCCGCCTCCGGGGCGGCCACGACCATTTCGGCCCCGGCCTCCACAAGCCGCAGCTTGGGGTACCACAACTCCAGGTCCTCGTACACGTGCTCCACGAACATCAGCCCGCGCAGGCCGTCCAGTTCCGGCATGATCGTCTCCTTGCGCGCCCGGGGGCGCCTTGTGTGCTTGGTCTTTCAGCATAGGGGAAGGCCGCCCGGGGCGCAAGCGCCGCAGGGGAGTTGCGTCCCGGCGCAAAGTTCCCTACATCCAGGGGAAGACGAAACAGGCAGCACCAACCCCGACGGCCGCCCGGCGGCGAAAGGAGCCCTTCATGCTGATGCGCAAGCGCGCCTGGGACATCATGCGCGACGATGTGACCATCGTGAACGAGGACGTGGATTTCATGGACCTGATCCGCGCCCTGTACCGGGGCCTGGAAACCGATTCGGACAACCACATCGCCGTGGTCCAGGATGCCGACGGCACCCTGCGGGGCGTGATCAGCATGTGGAACGTCATGCGCAAGCTCGAGGAGTGCATCTTCGGCGACGAGACCCTGCTGGAACTGACCGACCAGGACTGGGACCGCGCCTTTGCCATGGCCTGCCGCTCGTGCGCGGCCAAGGGCATCGGCTCCCTGGTGGAAACCAAGGTGCCCAAAGTCCAGCCCAACGATCCGCTCATCACCGTGGTGGCCGATTTCCTGCGCCACCGGCGCGGCTGGGCCCTGGTCTGCGACGGCGACAAGGTGTTGGGCGTGATCTTCAAGGCCGACATCTTCAAGGAGGTGGGCCGCGACGTGCTGGCCCAGGGCAAGTAGCCGTGGAGTTTTACGACGCCGGGCGCACGGCGGCGCTGCTGCCCTACGAGGCCCTGGCCGACGCCATCGCCGCTACCCTGGTGGACGCCGCGCGGGGGCTGGCCACGGCGCCGGAGCGCATCCACCACCCCCTGGCCGGGGGCGGCACGCTGCTGGTCATGCCCGCGGCGGACGAGCGCGTGGCCGTGAACAAGCTGGTGTCCGTCTGCCCGGGCAACCCCGGGCGCGGCCTGCCGTTGCTGCTGGGCTCCATGACCGTGCTCGACGCGGCCACGGGCCGATGCCTGGGCGTGCTCGACGGGCCGACGGTCACGGCGCGGCGCACGGCGGCCCTGTCCCTGCTGGCGGCGCGGACCCTGGCCCCCCGGCCCGAGGGGGCGCTGCTGGTTGTCGGCGCCGGGGTCCAGGCCCGGGCGCATCTGGAGGCCATGCGCGAAGGCCTGGGCACCCGCCGGGTGTTCGTGTTTTCGCGGACCCCGGCCCACGCCGAGGCCCTGGCGGCCCACGCCCGCGGCCTGGGCATGGAGGCCGCCGCCGTGGCCGACCCGGGCCCGGCCCTGGAGCGGTGCGACCTGGTGGTCACGGCCACGGGCAGCCGGACCCCGGTGCTGCACGGGCCGTTGCGCCGCGACGCCTTCGTGGCCGCCGTGGGCGCCTTCAAGGCCGACATGGCCGAGGTGGCCCCGGAGGTGGTGCGCGCCTGCCGGGTGGTCGTGGACACCGTGGCGGGCTGCGCGGCCGAGGGCGGCGATCTGCTTCTGGCCGGGCTGGACCCCGCGCGGGACTGCACGCCCCTGGCCGAGGCCCTGGGCGCCCCGCGTCCATTGGAAGGGCCGGTGCTGTTCAAGAGCGTGGGCCACGCCCTGTTCGACCTGGCCGCCGGGCGGCTGGCTCTGGGGCACGCGGCGGGGCGCTGACGGGGCGGGGGCCGGGCGCGGGGCATGTCTGCGCCGGGGCGCGGCCTTTATGAAGCGCGTCGAAGCGAAAAGCCGACGGAGTGATTCTCCGTCGGCTTTTCGTTGTGTCCGGCCCTTGGGCGGCGGCGCCGGTGCCTTTTGTTTTCCGGCCCGATCCCGCCCGGCCCGGCGGATCTACAGGGCCACCAGTTCCATGCGGCCCCAGGCGGCCACGCGCTCCCCGGCCTGGGCGAACAGGCCGTCCAGCCCGAAGCGGCGGCCCAGATCGGCCAGCCCCGGCAGGTCGCGCGCGGTGCGGATGTGGTTGCACAGCGCCGTGGCCGCGGCGTCGGCCAGGCTTGCGTCGCGGGCCCGGGCCACGGCCAAATCGCCCTGCCCCAGGGACAGCGAATGCCCGATGCGCGCCGAGGAGGCGCACAGGGCGCAGGGGAAGTCTTCGGCGGGAATGCGCACGCCCAGGCGCGCGCCCCCGGCGGGGTCGGCCAGGATGCCCACCGTGCGCTCCCGGGTGGAGAACATGGCGATGTCTCCGCCGTTTTCAACAAGAATATCAGGGCTTTCCTGTGCAAAGCGCTCGGCGACCATGCGCGCGATGGTTCCGGCCACGGCGGCCATGGGCCCCACGCCGCAGGCCGCCCCGGCCCGGGCCATGGCCCGGACGATCTCCGGCGCCCCCGGAAGTACCTCCACGGGCACGAGGCTCGGCCCGAAGGCCGGGTCCAGGGCCATGTAGGCCTTGAGCCGGCCGCGCAGTTCCGTGACCCAGGCGGCCACCTCGCGGGTCAGGTCCTTGCGGGCGACCACCCAGAGGTCCGTCTGCTCGACCACCACCTGGAAGGCCGTTTCCCCGCCCGCAGGGCGCAGGGCGCCGCGATAGCCGCGCGCCGTGCCCGTATGCACGGCCTGGGGCCGCCGGGCGCGGCTCATGCCCGCTCCAGCATGTCGCGCACCAGGGTCCGGTAGGGCTCCAGGCCCGAAGCCACGCCCGCGGGCCAGGCAAAGGCCCCGGGGCGCGGCGCGGCGGCGGCGGCCTCGATGGCCCGGGCCAGGGCCTCGTGGTCGCCGGGGTCGGCCACCACGCGCTCGGGCGGCAGGAAGAAGCTCGACCCGTTGTCCACGGACGAGACCACCCGCGTGCCGCAGGCCAGGGCCTCGACCACGGCGTTGGAGCAGGTGTCGTAGAACGAGGGCAGGCAGAACACGTCGCAGGCGCGATACAGGGCGGCCATGTCCTCCACGCGGCCGAGGAAGGTCACCCGGCCTTCCAGGCCCAGGCGCCGGGCCAGGGCCCCGAAGCGCCCGGGGTTGCGGCCCCCGGCCACATGCAGCACGGCGTCGCCGGGCAACAGCGCCAGGGCGCGGATGAGCGGCTCCAGGCCCTTGAGGGCGAAGTTGGTGCCCGCCGTGGCGATGAGCAGGCGCTGGCCGTCCAGGCCCATGGCCCGGCGCAGGGCCGCGCGTTCGGCCTCGTCCACGGGCGAGAAGCGCGTCAGGTCCGGGCGGTTGTAGATCACGCGCAGGTCGCGCCCGGCCAGGAAGGGGTGGGCCTCCAGCAGCCAGTCGCGCACGCGGTGCGACACGGCGACGCACACGCGCTGGTGTTCCAGGGCCTGGCGTTCCAGCAGGCGGATGAGCACGTTTTCCGGGGCCAGGCGGCGGCGCAGGGTTTTCCAGGCCCGGGGGGCGCCCGGAGCGTAGGCCCGGGAGGACAGCTCCCAGAATTTGGACAGCGGCCCGCCGCTCATGCGCAGCAGGTCCTGGCGCGGGGTCTTGCCCATGCTGCACGTCAGGGCGTAGCCGCCGCGCCTGCGGGCGCGCTCGGCCGCAAAGGCGAACCAGGCGATCTTGGCGGCCCGGCCCAGGGGCGGGCGGCCCAGGGCCACCACGCGCACCCCGGGCGGGGCGGGCGTTTCCTGACGGGCGCACAGGAAGTCCACTTCCAGCCCGTCGGCGGCCAGGGCCCCGGCCAGGCGGTGGGCGAAGCCCTCCACCCCACCGTAGGTGGAGAGCTTGGGCAGCATGAGGGCCACGCGGCTCATGGGCGGCCTCCGGAGTAGACGGCCAGGGTCCGGGCCAGGAAATCCGGCCCCGAAAGGCCCGCGATGGTCCGCGCCTGGGCGGCGGCCAGGGCCTCGCGGTGGGCCGTGTCCGTGGCGGCGCGGGCGATGGCCCGGGCCATGGCGGGCACGTCGGCGGGCGGAAACAGCGCCCCGGGGTCCAGCAGGTCGGGCATGACGCCCACGGTGGTGCCCACCAGCGGGCGCTGGCAGGACATGATCTCCAGGGCCGCGCGGGCGATGGTTTCCGACCATTTGGAGGCCACGACGCCCAGGTCCATGGCCGAAATCATGGCGGCCACGTCGGGCTGTCGGCCGGTGATGACCGTGATGTCGTCCAGCCCGGCGGCGGCGATCCAGCCCTGGACTTCGGCCTGGGTTGTGGCCGTGGCGAACCCGGCGAGCATGAGCCGCAGGCGCCCGCCCCCCGGGGCGCGCCGGGCCAGGGCCACGGCTTCGATGAGTTCGCGCTGGCCCTTGACCTCGTCGAAGCGGCCCAGCAGGCCGACCACGAAATCGTCCGGCCCGTAGCCGAACCGGGCGCGCACCCGGGCGCGGCCTTCGGGGTCGAAGGCGAAGCGTGCGCGGTCCACCCCGCCGAGGATCAGGTGCAGCCGGTCCGGCCCGATGCCGAACACGTCGCGGAAGTGGGCGTGCATCACCGAGTTGGTGGCTACTACGGCGTCGGCGCAGCGGTTGTGCAGCCAGCGGTTGGGCGTATTGTTGCGCGGCGGGCGCTGGTCGCCGCGCGTGCGCACGAGGCGGAAGGGCGCCCCGGCCGCGCGCATGGCGCCCCACAGCCAGAACGATTCGCCCCGGTGGCAGTTCACGGCGTCGGGCCGGAATTCGCGCACCACGCGGCGCAGGGCCACGGCCAGCCGGGCCAGGGTCGCGGGGTTGCCGGAATTGAGCGGCAGTGCGGCCACGGGCAGGCCCCAGGCGCGGGCCGTGGCTTCGGTTTCCGTGCCCGGCAGGGTCAGCACCAGTGCCTCGTGCCCGGCCTCGCGCAGCAGGCGGGCGAGGTACAGGGCGTACCACGAGGTGGCGTTGAACCAGCGGACGTTGGCGACCTGGATGACGCGCATGGGGGCTGCCTAGTCGGATTGCACGGGAATTGCAAGGCAAAAGGGCGGCGGCACTTTTCCGCCGCCCGGCCCCGGCTAGCCCTCGCGGGTCTCGGTCTTGACCACGGCTTCGGCCTTGATCCGGTCCAGGACTTCGGCCAGGGTGGCCTTGACGTTTTCACGGAAGTCCCCGGCGACGACGATGAAGAGCAGGTCGTCGCCGGGCGTCAGGTGGCCTTCGGCCGCCTCGGCCAGCACGCGCCAGATGCCCGGGCGGGCTTGGTATTCGCGGCACAGGGCGGCGATCCTGTCCCGGTCGGGGGTGACGTTCACGGCGCTGACCCGGGCGCCGTCGGCCCGGGAGGTGGCGCGCACCACTCCGTTGTGGACCAGGACCATGCCCACGTGGTCGCTGAACCCGGGCTCGGCCTTGAGCTTTGCGATGGTTGCTGTAATGTCCATGTGAACTCCTTCGCGGCAGGCGAATCGTGTACAAGTTTTCGACGCTTCTCAAGGACCTTCCCACCCTGCATGAGTACAGGATGTCGGCCACGGGCTACGCCGTGTGGCTGGTCTGGTCCGGGGAGCTGACCGAGGCCATCCCGTCCACCTTCCGCGACTACGGCGGCGTGGAGATCAACGCCGACCAGAACCAGGCGGTGTGGTATTTCTGGTCGCGCGACGTGTTCCAGGCTGCGGCGCGGCTGCAGATCTGGGCCAATCTGAACGACCTGCCGGTATTCATCCAGATCATGCCCACGAACCTGATGATCGGGTTCCAGGGCGAGATGGCCCTGTCCATCGCCTCGGAGCTGTTTTCCCAGCAGGCCATGCCCCCCGAGGTCTTCGAGGTCTGGGTTCACCCCAAGGTCCGCCCCGACGTGGAAAACACGCCCGGCATCCATCTGGAGAAGGTGGACCGCCAGCTCACGGGCATGGCCTCGGCCCACTGGCACAGGCTCTCGGGCGACCCGCGCATCGGTTTCCGCTCCTCCCTGGCGTGGTACTTCATCCTGCGGCCTCTGGGCAACCCCCTGGACAAGCGCTTCATCGAGGGCTGGCCCCGGTTTTTCGCCGAGGTGGAGCAGATCATCAAGCATTTGAAACTCAAGTTCATCCTGCACGACAACCATCTGATCTTCGAGCTGGAGAACTTCAAGACCCTGACGGTCTGGTGCCGCGAAATCCTGGCTCTCGTCGCCCGGGCCAAGGACTGCGAGGACTGCGCCTACTGGCCCTGCGTCATGGCCGCGGTGGAGAAGGCCGGGTTCCAGTTCAACGAGGACTTGCCGCGCAAGGTCGCCCTGGACTGGGACAAGATGGCCCCGGACTTCCCGCACATGTCCTACCGCACGGCCTTCCTGCTGGGTCCGCGCTTCCGCATCAAGGACGTGAGCTACAGCTTCGAGCGCAACAAGCTTACGGACTGGTGCTACGTGATGCTGGCCGAGTCCGAGGGCACCCAGGAGCGCGGCTCGCTGAACGTGGCCCTGCCCGTGGCGCTGCTGGTCGGCAGCGGGCGGCCGTGCTTCTACTGCGGGCAGCGCACCCACGGGGAGGCCCAGTGCCCCTCGCGGCGGCTGGTGGACCTGAACCCCGGCCTGTGGCGGGAGCTGGCGGGCATGAACCTGGAGGATGTGTCCTCGGCGCTGGTCGAACTGGGCGAGGCCCTGCGCGAAGACCCGGCCCAGGCCCTGGGCACGGTGCTCACCGGCTCGGGCCGCCCGCGGACGCTGCTCGGCGCCGTGTTCGAGATCAACGCGCCCTCGCAACTGCGCATGGCCCCGCTGGTCATGCGCGCCCTGGGCAAGGATCTGCCCTCGGGTCTTTCCAGGCTCTCGCCCCCGCAGGACTCGCCCCACGCCCAGGCCCTGGGGGCGTTCCTGGCCGGCGACGCGGCCGCTGCCGACGCCCAGGCCCGCCAGGGTGCCCTGCGTGCCCCGCGCGACTTCGGCTTCCGCACGCTGCAAGGCTTTCTGGCCCTGGAGCGCGGCGACCTGGAGCGCGCAGTGGAGTTCTGGGCCGAGGCCGAGCACCTGGGCGACACGCCGCTGCATTTCGCCTACCACAAATACCTCCAGGGCCGGGCCCTGGAGGTCCAGGGCCGCTTCGACCAGGCCATGGCCCTGTACCGCGACGCCTACAAGCTCTGCCCGCGCTGGAACGAGCCGCTTTACCGCCAGGCCGTGAGCATGGTCAAGATGGGCTTTACCGAGCACGCCGTGTCCCTGGTGGACCAGCTTGTGGACGAAGACCCGAACATGTTCAACCGCGTGCTGGTCGACCCCGAGATGGAGCGCGGCTACGTGCAGCTTCTGGGTGTGCTCTACGGGCTGTGGGTCCAGTCCCAGGCGGCGGCCCGCGAGAGTGCCGAGAAGCTGCGCCAGCTCCAGGAGGAGATCGACGACTGGTTCGGCGCGAGCCATGAATTCGGCCAGACGGCCCGGCGCCAGATCGAGGAACTGCTGCACCTGGCGGACGTGGAGAACTTCGTGGTCTTCCGGCGGCTGGCCGCGGGCCGGGTGCAGCTCGAAAAGGCCATGCGTCAGAAGATCGAGGCCGAGACCCGGGGCCTGACCCGCCAGGCCGAGAACATCCGCGACCGGCTGCGGCGCATCCACGAGGACATTTCCTGGTTCCCCTTCCCCCGGGCCCTGCGCGACTTCAACCGCGACTTCAACTTCTGCGTGGCCAAGCTGAACTGGGTCCGCCAGCAGCATTTCACCGTGGCCAAGAACTTCCGCCAGAGCCACGAGTACTTCCGCCAGGTGGAGGACATCCTGGGCCGCCTGGGCCGCAGGCTGGTGACCCTGCGGATCGTGCGCGACGCCACGCTGTTCGTTCTGCTGCTCAGCAAGAGCTTCATGTGGCTGGAGATCATCGGCCTGGGCCTGGCCCTGGTGGCCATGCCCGCGTCGGTGTTCATGGCCGAGCACTGGGGCATCGAATGGATTTCGCGGGCCGTGGAAGGCCAGCGCTGGAGCATCCAGAAGGGGCTTGTGGTCGTGGTCAGCGTGGCGGCCTTCGTGTTCGCCCTGCTGCGCACGGCGCTGGTCTTCGAGAAGAAGAAGGCCCGGTTTTTCGAGGAGCAGGTGGAACTGGGCCGCAAGCTGGCCCAGGAGCAGGCCGCGGCCCGGGGCAGGGGCGGCCGGGGCGCCCCGGCCGGGCGCCGGGGCCGCTGAGGCGACCGGAACGGCGGGAGGCACCGGGGCCCCGCCCGCGCGAGCGGGTGGGGCCCCGTGCGTTCGGCCTAGCTTTCGCGGGCCACGGGGAAGGGCCCGAAGCTCTGGGCCACGGGCATCACTTCAAGGCGGTTGATGTTCACGTGGGCGGGCAGGGAGACGGCGTAGTGGATCAACTCGGCGATGTCGTCGGCCACCAGGGGCTGCATGCCCTGGTACACCGAGTCCGCGCGGCCCTTGTCGCCCGAAAAGCGGACTACGGAGAATTCCGTGTCGGCCATGCCGGGCTCGATGTTGGTCACGCGCACGCCGGTGCCGTGCAGGTCGGCGCGCAGGTTCAGGGAGAACTGGCGCATGAAGGCCTTGGTGGCGCCGTACACGTTGGCCCCCGGGTAGGGATAGGTGCCCGCGATGGAGCCGAGGTTGACCACGTGCCCGGCCTTGCGCGCGACCATGCCGGGCAGCAGGGCCCGGGTCACGAACAGGGTGCCCTTGATGTTGGTGTCGACCATGGTTTCCCACTGGTCCAGGTCGCAGGCCTGGGCGGGCTCCAGGCCCAGGGCCAGGCCCGCGTTGTTCACCAGCACGTCCACGGCGGCGAATTCGGCGGGCAGCCCGGCCGCGAAGGCTTCCACGGCCTCGCGGCTTTGCACGTCGAAGGCCGCCGCGTGCACCGGGGCCGGGGCCAGTTCCTTTGCCAGGGCCTCCAGGCGCTCGCGCCTGCGGCCGGTGATGATGACGCGCCAGCCTTCGCGGGCGAAACGCCGGGCCATGGCCTCGCCGAAGCCCGCCGTGGCTCCGGTGATGCAGATCGTCTTGCTCATCGTCTTCTTCCTGTCTTGGATTGCTGGGGAAATGCGTTGGGCGGGGTTGCCGCTGCCAGTGTAGCGCATCGGTCCCCGATTGCAAGCCGGGCGGCCCGGGCCGTTTTCGGGAGCCCCGGGGAATCGGCGGGTTTCCGGCTTGTCGGCGGGGCGGGGAAACTGTAGGGTCCGGCCAGGGAGTGTTTTTGCCGCGCCCCTCGCGGAATCTGGAGGATTTTCTTGTCCCGTCTCTCCGTCAAAGCCAAACTCGTGTCGGCCCTTTCCGTCATCCTGCTGGTGGCCTTCGTGGCCACCAGCGTGGTCAATTACCGCGTGTCGCGCGACGCCGTGCGCGAGGAGCTGCTGACCACCGGCCTGCCGCTCACGCGCGACACCATCCACTCGGAGCTGCGCGCCGAACTGATGCGCCCGCTGTTCGTGTCCTCGCTCATGGGCACGGACACCTTTTTGCGCGACTGGGCCCTGGACGGCGAGCGCGACACGCAGAGCGTCCGCAAGTACCTGGAGGAAATCCGGAACCGCTACGGGTTCTTCACGGCCTTTTTCGTCTCCGAGGGCACGCGCAGCTACTACTACCACGGCGGGCGGCTCAAGACCATTTCGCGCATGGACCTGCACGACGTGTGGTACTACGAGTTCGTGGGCGGCGGGCGCGAGTTCGCCCTGGACGTGGACTCCAACCAGGCCGCGGGCGGCACCCTGACCCTGTTCATCAACCACCGCGTGGAGGACTACCGGGGCTATCTGCTGGGCGTGGCGGGCGTGGGCCTGAACCTGGAGGAGTTCGCCCGGATCATCCAGGGCTTCCAGAGCAAATACCACCGGCGCATCACCCTGGTGGACGAGTTCGGCACCGTCCAGCTCGGGCCGGACGCCGCCCGGATGGGCAAGGACAACATCCGGACCATGCCCGGCATCTCCGCCGTCGCCCGCGAGGTGCTGGCCCTGCGCGGCGAGCCGGCCAACTTCGAATACGTCGGGCCCGAGGGCACCGTGCTGCTGGCCGCGCGGCATCTGGACGACATCGGCTGGACCCTGCTGGTGGAGCAGGACGAGGCCTCGGCCCTGGCCGTGGCGCGGGGCAACCTGGTGCGCACCCTGGTGGTGGGTGTGGCCGCCTGGGCCGTGATCCTGGCCCTGAGCGTGGTCACGGTGAACTATTTCCAGCGCCGTCTGGTGCACATGGCCGCCACGGACCAGCTTACGGGCGCCGCCAACCGCTGGGAGTTCGAGGGCCGCTTCGGGCTGGCCGTCTCGCGCCATGCGCGCCACGGGGAGCCGTTCTCGCTGATCCTGTTCGATCTCGATCATTTCAAGGCCGTGAACGACTGCCTGGGGCACCTGGAAGGCGACCGCGTGCTCCAGGGCGTGGCCGCGCTGATCCGCGGCATCATCCGGCCCAGCGACCTGCTGGCGCGCTGGGGCGGCGACGAGTTCATGGTCCTGGCCGAGGGCGGGCTGGCCGAGGGGCTGGCCATGGCCGAGCGCATCCGGCAGGCCGTGGCCGGGGCGAGCTTCACGGGGCAGGCGGAGTGCCGGGCCGTGACCGTGAGTTGCGGGGTGGCCGAATACCAGCCCGGAGAGACGCTGGATTCCCTGACCCGCCGCGCGGACCAGGGTGCCTATGCCGCCAAGGAGCACGGCCGCGACCGGGTGGAGGCCTGCTCCGGCTAGGGCCGGTCCGGGCGGAAGTTTTTTGGGGCGTCGGCCGTCAGGGCTGGCACCTTTTTTTGCGCAGCAGGGGCAGCACGGCCAGGGCCGTGCCCGCCAGGGCCAGCAGGATGGCCGTCATGCCCACGGGTGCCCCGTGGTCCCGGGGCGCGGGCACGAGCAGCAGCAGGACCAGGGGTTCGTCGCGCAGGGGCGCGGCCACGGCCAGCAGCCCGGAGCCCTTGGGTCCGTCCAGTTCCCGCTGGGCCAGGGCCCCGGCCGCGCGGGCCTCGGCGGCCAGGGCGCGCAGGGGCCGGCCCGTATCGCCCGAGGCGTCGTCGCGGCCCGCGCCGGAAGCCGCGACCAGGGTGCCGTCCCGGGTGGCGAAGAACAGGGCCAGGCCCGGGGGCTGGTCCGCACCCTCGGCCAGGGCCCGGGGGTCCACCAGCAGAGTCAGGCGGGCCCCGCTGCCCGCCAGGGGCTGGTGCAGGGCAAGGTGCGTGGCCCCGTCCGGGCCCGGGGCGGTCGTGTTTTCGAGGGCGCCGGGCGCGGGGGGCTGCTCCAGGGCCAGCCCGGCGAAGGCCGGGTCGGCGTCGCGCAGGGCGGCGTTCAGGGTGTCCAGCCCGTCCGGGCCGTCCGGGGGCTGCGGCATTTGGGGGCCGTCGGGCCGGGAGCCTTCGGCCAGGGGCGCGACGGCTCCGGCCAGGGCCGCGCGCAGGGCGCCCAGGCGCGCGTCGGTCTGGGCCGCCAGCACCAGGGCCAGCCGCCCCCGGGCCTCCACCAGCCGCGCGGTCTCCTGCCCCGAGCGATGGCCGACCAGGGCGGCGGCCACGGCCAGCAGCGCGGCCAGCAGGGTCAGGGTCGCCGTGGGCCGCAGGGTGGACGGGGCGCTGGGGCGCGGGCGGCGGATGCGGGGCATGGCGTCGGCTCCGGGCGGGTTGAGGTCTGCGGGACGTGCGGCATTGCCGCCGGGCCACGGTTGCACGGATCGGCCCCGGGGGTCAATGCGCGGAGGGCTGGGGGGCGGGGGAAAATGGACGGCGACTCCGGAGCGGGCGGCTCCCCGGTGCCGGGCGTGGCTGCGCCGGAGGGTGCGCGCAAACCCGCAATGGGGGAGAGGGATCAGTCCTCGGCGAGGTCGCCGACGATGTTCACGCTGATGCGTCCGATGCTCGGGCGGTAGGTGCCGGACCGGATCTGGGCGCGTAACTCCTCCACGAGGGCCTTGCGGTCCTCCACGGAGGGTTCGTAGTGTTCGTCGGCGCCGTGGCCTGCCCGGGGGGGCGTGGCGCGGTCGCCGCGTTGGTCGTCGCGGTGCATGCCGTCCTTATCGGCGGCGGCGGCGCGAAGTTAAGGGGCGCGCAGGAAAGTGCAAAGATTTGTTTTCGTTGCGCCCGGGCGGGCGCGGCGGCGTCAGGGCATGGGCAGGGGCAGGGCCGGGGAAAGCTCGCTGGCCCGGGTCTCGTCTTGCCGGGCGGCGGCCTCGTCGCCCAGGGCGCGCAGGGCGCCTGCGCGGTCCTGAAGGGCGGCGCCGAGGCCGGGGTCCAGGCGCAGGGCCTCGTCCAGCGCGTCCCTGGCTTCGGCCGGGCGGCCCTGGGCCAGCAGGGCCCGGCCCAGGGCCAGGTGGGCCAGGGCCAGGCTGGGGGTCAGGGTCACGGCGCGGCGTGCGTCGTCCAGCGCGGGTTCGGGCCGGGCCAGTTCCAGCCAGGCCAGGGCCCGCCAGGCCAGGGCCCCCGAGGCCGCCGGGGCCAGTTCCACGGCGCGGCGGAAGTCGGCCAGGGCCTGATAGGGCGCGACGCCCTCCAGGCCGAGCCGCCCGCGCAGCACCAGTGCGTCCGCCAGGGAGCGCTGATCCAGGTCCTGGGAGTTCACGGCCCGGGTCAGCAGGTCCCAGGCCTCGTCCGCGTCGCCGTCCCGGGCGGCCTCGCGGCCCCGGCGCACCAGTTGGCGCGGGTCGTCGCGGGTCAGCCGGGGCGTGAGCAGGGGGATGAGCGGCGCGTTTTCGGTCATGGTCTGCGCCGGGCCCCGGGCCAGGGCGGGGGCCACACCGCATGGCGCCTGGGCCAGGAGCATCCAGGCGAAAATAGGCGCCAGCAGCAGCGCATGCGGGGCGATGGCGGGGCGCATGGGAATGTTGTGCGCCCCCGAAGCAGGGCTGTCAACCCGCGGGGCCGGGCCGCATGTCGGGGGCCGGGCGCGGCCGGGAGGATGGCGCCGGTTGGCGGGGCACGCCTCGGGGGCGAGGAGGAAGGACTCGAAGGCTCCCCCGGGCGCGCCCGGCAACCGACGCCCTAACAGTATGTCCCCGGGCGGTGCTGTCAAGGCCTTTTCTCGGAGCCCGCTGCGGCGCCTTGTTTTTTCAGCTTCTGCGCAGGGTGAAGTCCACCTCGCGCGGGGGCCGGCCGTCCAGGGTCAGGGTGGCGCGCACGGGGGGCGTCGTCGCCACCACGCGCCCGCGCCGGACCACGAACAGCCGCGCCGGGCGCAGCCGTAGGGCCTCCACGGGGTTCCCGGCCTGGAGGATCACGAAATCGGCGGCCTTGCCCGGGGCCAGCCCGTAGTCCGCAAGGCCCAGGGCCCGCGCGCCGCCGTGGGTCACGGCCTCGAAGCACCGGCCCAGGCCCGTGGTGCCCATCATCTGCAGGCAGTGCGCGCCCATGTGCGCGACCTCCAGCATGTCGTGGCTGCCCAGGGGGTACCAGGGGTCCATCACGCAGTCGTGGCCGAAGGCCACGTTGACCCCGGCCGCCAGCAGCTCGGGCACGCGGGTCAGGCCCCGGCGCTTGGGGTAGGTGTCGTGGCGGCCCATGAGGTGGATGTTGATGAGCGGGTTGCACACGGCGTGCAGCCGCGCCTCGGCCATGAGCGGCAGCAGCTTGGACACGTAGTAGTTGTCCATGGAGTGCATGCTCGTCAGGTGCGAGCCGGTGACGCGGCCCTGCAGGCCCAGGCGCGTGGTTTCGAAGGCCAGGGTCTCCACGTGGCGCGAGGCCGGGTCGTCGGTCTCGTCGCAGTGCATGTCCACCAGCAGCCCGCGCGCGGCGGCCAGCTCGCACAGCCAGCGCACGGACCTCCGCCCGTCCTCCATGGTCCGCTCGAAGTGCGGGATGCCGCCGACCACGTCCACGCCCTTGTCCAGCGCGCGGGTAAGCAGCTCCTGCCCGCCCGGGGTGCGCAGCACGCCGTCCTGGGGGAAGGCCACGAGCTGGATGTCCACCAGCCCGCGCATCTCTTCGCGGACCTCCAGCAGCACGTCCACGGCCATGAGGCTCGGGTCGGTCACGTCCACGTGGGTGCGCACGGCCAGGGTGCCCCGGGCCACGGACCAGTCCAGCAGCTCCAGGGCCCGGGCCTTGACGGCCTCGGGGGTCAGGTCGGGCTTGAGTTCGCCCCAGATGCGGATGCCCTCCAGCAGGGTGCCGCTCTCGTTCATGCGCGGCAGGCCCAGGGACAGGGTGGCGTCCATATGAAAATGCGGGTCCACGAAGGGCGGGGTGACCAGATTGCCCGCGGCGTCGATGGTCCGCGCGGCCTGGGCCTCGATGCGCGGGGCGATTTCGACGATGCGTCCGTCCGCCACGGCGATATCGACAAGGGCGTCGTGTCCGCCGCCCTCGGGCAGCGCGGCGCGGGTGACCAGCAGGTCGAGCATGGAAACCTCCTCAGCGTTCGCCCTTGCGGAAGGGCACCAGCAGCGCGGCGGGGTAGGCCGCGCGGCGCGACATGACTACCAGGGCCACGATGGAGAACACGTAGGGCATCATCAGGTAGACCTGATAGGGAATGCCCAGGCCGGACTGCTGCTGCACGCGCATCTGCACGGCGTCGAAGGCCGCGAAGAGCAGCGCACCGAGCAGCGCCTTGCCGGGCCGCCACGAGGCGAATACGACCAGGGCGATGCAGATCCAGCCCCGGCCGTTGACCATGCCGATGTAGTAGGCGTCGAAGGCGGCCAGGGTCAAGAAGGCGCCGCCCACGGCCATCAGCGCGCTGCCCGCCATGACCGCCGCGGTGCGGATGGCGTGGACGGACAACCCCTGGGACTCCACGGCCATGGGGTTCTCGCCGGTCATGCGCAGGGCCAGGCCCGCCGGGGTGCGGTAGAGCATCCAGGCCGTGACGGCAAGGGCCGCCAGGGCCAGCAGGGTCAGGGGCGTCTGGCCGAAGAGCACCGGCCCCAGGAAGGGGACGGAGGTCAGCCCGGGAATGTCCATGGCCGCGAAGGGCACGATCTTGGGCGGGGTGGTGGCCTTGGGCAGCAGCATGCGGAAGGCGAAGGACGACAGGGCCGAGGCCAGCATGGTGATGCCCAGGCCGGTGACGTGCTGCGACAGGCCCAGGCGCACGGTGAGCAGCGCGTGGAGCAGGCCCAGCGCCGCGCCCACGGCGGCGGCGAAGGCCACCGCGCCCCACAGCGAGCCGCCCAGGTACACCCAGCACCAGCCGCCCATGCACCCGGCGGCCATGATGCCCTCGATGCCCAGGTTCAGCACGCCCGCGCGCTCGCAGAGCAGTTCGCCCAGGGTGCCGAAGAGCAGGGGCGTGGCCATGCGCACGGTGGCGACCCAGAAGCCGGTTTCCAGCAGCAGTTCCAGCACGCCCACGGGCTACCTCCAGCGGATGCGCCAGCGCGGCGCCAGCATGCTCACCAGCACGGCCAGCAGCGAGAGCGCCGTGGCCACGTCGGCGATGTAGTTGGAAATTTCCAGGGAGCGGCTCATGGAGTCGGCGCCGATGGACATCACGGCCACGAACAGCGCCGCCGCCACCACGCCCAGGGGGTGCAGCGCCGCCAGCATGGCCACGACCACGCCCGAGTAGCCGAAGCCCGGGGAGAGGTCCAGCGTCAGGTAGCCCTTGAGCCCGGCCAGTTCGCTGACCCCGGCCATGCCCGCCAGCCCGCCGGAGATGAGCGCCGTGCGCAGCACCGCGCGGCCCACGGGGATGCCCGCGAAGCGGCTGGCGCGCTCGTTCAGCCCCACGGCGCGGATTTCCAGGCCCCAGGTGGTGAAGCGCATCAGCGCCCAGGTGCCCACGGCGCAGGCCAGGGCGACCACGAAGCCCCAGTGCAGGCGCGTCTTGGCCACCATGGGCGCCAGCACGGCGGCGTCGACCACCGGCGCGGCCTGGGGCCAGCCCATGGCCATGGGGTCCTTCCACGGCCCGAAGACCAGCCAGTTCACGGCCAGGATGACCACGAAGTTGAGCAGCAGGGTGGTGACCACCTCGTCCACGGCCAGACGCGTCTTGAGCAGGGTCGGGCCCAGCAGCAGCAGCCCCCCGGCCAGGGCTCCGGCGGCGAACAGCAGCGGAACCATGACCCAGGCGGGCAGGTCGAGCATGCCCGTGCCCAGCCAGGTGGCCATGACGGCCCCGGCGTAGAGCTGGCCCTCGGCGCCGATGTTCCACAGCTTGGCGCGGAAGGCCACGGCGGCGGCCAGCCCGGTGAAGATCAGCGGCGTGGCGCGGGTCAGGGTCTCGGTCAGGGCGAAGGTCGAGCCCAGGGAGCCTTTGAGCAGCAGGCCCAGGGCCCGCGCGGGCGGCGCCCCGGCCCACCAGATCAGCAGCGAGCACAGGACCAGGGCCACGCCCACGGCCAGCACCGGGGCCAGCACCGTGAGCGCCAGGGACGGCTGCTCGCGCGGTTCAAGACGCATGGGGAGCCTCGCTTCCGGGGGCGCCGTGGCCGCTCATGGCCAGCCCGATGGCCGCGGCGTCGGCCTCGTCGGGCCGCACGGGGGCGGACAGACGACCGCGGTGCATGACCTGGATGCGGTCGGCGACCTGGAAGATTTCGTCCAGGTCTTCGGAGATGAGCAGCACCCCGGCCCCGGCGCGGCTGGCGTCCATGAGCGTCTTGTGCACGAAGGCGGCGGCGCCCACGTCCAGGCCCCAGGCGGGCTGGTTGGCCAGGATGACCGACGGGCCGCCCGAAAGCACCCGGGCCAGGATGAGCTTTTGCATGTTGCCCCCGGAGAGCTGGCGCACCGGGGCGCCGGGCCCCGGGCAGCGCACGTCGAAGCGGGCGATGAGGTCGCGCGCGCGCCGACGCATGGCCGAAAAATCGAGCAGACCCCAGCGCGACCAGGGCCGTCGGCGGTAGATTTCCAGGGCCAGGTTCTCCATGACGCTCATGTCGCCCACAAGGCCGGTGCCGGTGCGGTCCTCGGGCACGCGGCCCACGCCCAGGGCCAGCATGCCCGCCGGGCTGGGCGCGGCCACGGTCCGGCCATGGACGCGCAGTTCCCCGGCGTCGGGCCGGGCCAGCCCGCTGACCAGATCGGCCAGGGCGGCCTGCCCGTTGCCCGACACCCCGGCGATGCCCAGGATTTCCCCGGCGCGCAGGGTCAGGTCCAGCCCGTCCAGCACGGGGCGGCCCTCGGCGCCGCGCAGCAGCACGCCGTCCAGGGCCAGCACTTCGGCGCCGGGCGCGCCCGGGCGGCGGCGCACCCGGGGCACCTCGCCGCCGACCATGGCCCGGGCCAGGGTGTCGGCGTCGGTCTCGTGGGTCGCGGCGCGCAGCACGACCTTGCCGTGCCGCAGGACGACGCAGCGGTCGCTGGAGGCCATGACCTCGCGCAGCTTGTGGGTGATGAAAATGACCGAGAGCCCCCGGTTCACCAGCAGCCGCAGGGTGGCGAACAACTGGTCGCTCTCCTGGGGCGTGAGCACGGCGGTGGGTTCGTCCAGGATGAGCACGCGCGTGTCGCGGTACAGGGCCTTGAGGATTTCCACCCGCTGGCGTTGGCCCACGGACAGATCGCGCACGCGGGCGTCGGGGTCCACGTGCAGGCCGAAGCGCGCCGAAAGGTCGGCCAGCCGCCTGCGGGCGGCGTTTTGGCGCAACCGGGCCGAAAACAGCGGGCGCGTGCCCACGGTGACGTTTTCCAGCACGGTCATGTTCGCAGCCAGGGTGAAATGCTGGTGGACCATGCCGACCCCGGCGTCCAGCGCCGCCCGGGGCGAGCCCGGGGGCAGGGGCCTGCCCATGACCTCCACCTCGCCCTCGTCGGCCACGTAATGGCCGAAGAGGATGTTCATGAGCGTGGTCTTGCCCGCGCCGTTTTCGCCGAGCAGGGCGAGCATCTCGCCGCGCGCAAGCTCCAGGCTCACGCCGTCGTTGGCAAGCAGCGGGCCGAAGCGCTTGGTCACGCCGCGCAGGCGCAGCACGGTCTGGCTTTCGGGCATGGTGCTCCCGGGCGCGCCGGGGCCCCCGCGCGGGGCCCCGGCCGGTCCGCGTCCGTTAGAAGGTGGACTTGGGCTCGTTGTCGTCGATGGCGATGACCAGCTCTCCGGCCAGGATGGCGGCCTCGGCCTTCTCGACCTCGGCCTTGACCCCGGCGGGGATGCGCGCGTCGAACTCGTAGTACGGCGCCAGGGCGGCGCCGCCCTTGGCCATCATGGTCCAGTCGCGGTAGTCCTCGGCGGCGAAGGTTCCGGCCTTGACGCGCTCGACGGCGTGGCCGATGGCCGCGTCCATGCTCCACAGGGCGGAGGTGACCACCACGTCGGTGCCGTTCTCTTCCTTGTTCATGTCGTTGACGTTGCCGAAGGCGATGATGCCCTTTTCGCGGGCGGCGTCCACCACGCCCGCGCGCTCGGCGTAGAGCACGTCCACCCCGGCCTCGATCTGGGCGTAGGCGAATTCCTTGGCCTTGGGCGGGTCGTACCAGGAGCCGATGAAGGAGACCTTGAACTCCACGGCGGGGTTCGCGGCCTTGGCCCCGGCCATGAAGGCGTTGAACAGGCGGTTGACCTCGCCGATGGGGTAGCCGCCGACCATGCCGATGCGGTTGTTCTTGGTCATGGACCCGGCGATCATGCCCATCAGGTAGCAGGGCTCATGGATGTAGTTGTCGAACACGGCCATGTTCTTGCCGTAGGGCCCGAAGGAGTCGCCCATGAGCAGGGCCACGCCCGGATAGTCGTCGGCCACCTTGCGCACGTCGCGGCTGATGCCGAAGGCCTCGCCGACCACCAGATCCACGCCGGACTCGCAGTACTCGCGCAGCACGCGCACGTAGTCGGTGTTGGAGACCTTCTCGGAAAACACGTATTCGATCTCCCCGGCCTCGGCGGCCCTGGTCAGGGCCTGGTGCAGGCGGGCGTCCCATTTCTGCTGGATGGGCTGGGTGTAGATGCCGGCGACCTTGATGGTCTTGGCCAGGGCGGCCCCGGGCAGGGCCAGGGCGCAGGCCAGCACCAGGGCGCAGGCCAGGGCCGTGAGGGAATGGTGTTTCATCGTCGTCTCCCGAGGGTGGTGGTGGTTGATGCTCCCGGCTGCGGCGGCGTGCCGGGGCTGCGGCGCGGGCCGCGACCCGCGTCCTGAGCAACGGGCGTGCCAGCGGCGGCAAGGCCCGCAGCAGCCAGGAAAAGCCCTCCGCCCCCCGCCGCGGGCGGCGAAGAATATGACAAAAAGCGGAAAGAAGCGCCACGCAATTGTAACCGTTTGCCGAAATTGTAAAGGAGAGCGCGGGGAAGGCGGAAGCCCGGGGCCGGTGCGCGTCTCCTGCGGGTTGATCAGCCTCCGGCGGCTCAAGGGCCACGGGCCCTTGAGAATCCCGCATTGGGTGGGCCCGGCGGCGCGCCGCCGGACCTCCCCCCGAATGGGATTCTTAAAGGCGACAGCCCTTAAGCCGCCGGAGGCTCGTCCATCCCCGGGAGCACGCACCGGCCCCGGGCTTCCGCCCTCCCCGCGCGGGCGCAGGCGGGGGCAAACCGCAGGGGCCCGCGGCGCATGCGCCGCGGGCCCCGGGGTGTCGTTCGGCGCCGGGGGGATTATTCCTCGGCGACCTTGAGCATTTCCCAGTACTTTTCGTACACGGGCAGGGCGTCGCCCACGCCGGTCTGGAACTCGCTGTTCACGAGGTCTTCGGGGCGCGGGGAGACGATGGGGTCGTTTTGCAGGTCTTCGGGCAGCAGGGCGAAGGCGGCCTTGTTGGGCGTGGTGTAGCGGAACTCCTCGGCGATGCGCGCGGCGATCTCCGGGCGCAGCAGGAAGTCGATGAACAGCAGGGCGCCTTCCTTGTTTTCCGCGCCCGCCGGGATGCACAGGCTGTCCATCCAGAGCATGGCGCCCTCGCGGGGGTAGACGTACTCCAGCTCGGGCATCTCTTCGCGGATCTGGCTGGCGTCGCCGTTGAAGATCAGCCCGGCCACGGCCTCCTCGCCGGCGAAGACCTGTTTGGCGCCGTCGCTGGTGAACACGCGCACGGCGGGCTTGAGCTCCAGCAGCCATTCGTAGGCGGCCTTGATCTCGGTCTCCTCGCGGGAGTTCATGGAGTGCCCCAGCACCTTGAGGGCCAGGCCCAGGCCGTCGCGCAGGTCGCTGGACATGACGATGCGCCCGGCCAGCTCGGGGCGCTTCAGGTCGGCCCAGGAGGTCACGGTGCCGGGGGCGACCTGGGTGGTGTTGACCATGAGCCCCGTGGAGCCCCACATGTAGGGGATGGAGTAGCGGTTGTCGGGGTCGAAGGGCTTGTTGAGCACGGTGGGGTCGAGATTGGCGAAATTGGAAAGGGCCTTGGGGTCGATCTCGGCCAGCAGGTTCTGCTCGCGCAGCAGGCTCACGAAGTAGGTGGAGGGCACCACGAGATCGTAGCCCTTGCCGCCCATGAGCTTCAGCTTGGTGAACATGGCCTCGTTGGATTCGTAGGTGGAGTAGATGACCTTGATGCCCGTCTCGGCGCTGAAGTCGTCGAGCACGCTTTGGGGCATGTAGTCGGTCCAGTTGTAGATGGTCAGGGTTTTGCCCGCCCCGGCCCAGGCCGAGGGGACGGCCACCAGGGCCGCCAGGAGCAGCAGGGCTGCGATGCGCTTGGTCATGTTGTTCTCCTCGTGCGGGTCATGGCGTGGGCCAGCAGGACGCAGGCCACGGTCAGGGTGAACATGATGGCCGACAGGGCGTTGATGTCCGGCTTCACGCCCAGGCGCACCATGGAATAGATCTTGAGCGGCAGAATCTCGTAGCTCGGGCCGGTGACGAAGAAGCTGATGAGCACGTCGTCCATGGACAGGGTGAAGCTCAGCAGCCACCCAGCGCCCACGGCGGGCAGGATCAGCGGCAGGATGACGTGGCGGAAGGCCCGCCACTCCGAGGCGCCCAGGTCGCGCGCGGCCTCCACGAGGTTCTCGTCGAAGGATGCCAGCCGTGCCAGCACCGTGAGCGTCACGAAGGGCAGGCACAGGGTGATGTGCGACACGAGCAGCGTGCCGAAGCCCAGGCTCGCGCCCAGAACCACGAAAAAGATGAGCAGCGAGATGCCCATGACGATGTCCGGCGAGACGGTGAGCACCAGGATGCTGCCCAGCAGCACCTTGCGCCCGGCGAAGCGGTAGCGGTTCAGCGCCAGGGCCGCCAGGGTGCCCAGGACGGTGGCCGCCGTTGCCGAGACCACGGCCACGGCCAGGGTGCGCAGGGCGGCGTCCATGAGCGGGCCGTTGTCCGCCAGCCGTCCGTACCATTTCCAGGTGAATCCGCGCCAGGCCGTGGAGTAGGTCGCGTCGTTGAAGGAATAGACGATGACCACCAGGATCGGCAGGTACAGGAAGGCGAAGACCAGGGCCATCCAGACGATGCGCAGCTTGCGGGTCATGGCGTGCCCTCGGCCAGCAGGTCTTCGGTTTCGTCCTCGCGGGCCCGGCGCGAGGCCACCCGCCACAGCACGATCATCACCGCCAGGGCCACGGTGAGCACCGTGCTGGCCGCGGCGCCCAGCGGCCAGTCGCGCGCCAGGAGCATCTGGTTCTTGATGAAGTTGCCGATGAGCATGGACTTGCCGCCGCCGAGCAGCTCGGGGATGTAGAACATGCCCAGGGCGGGCAGGAACACGAGCATGCTTCCGGCCAGGATGCCGGGCATGGTCAGGGGCAGGGTCACGTTCCAGAAGGCGCGCAGGCTGCCCGCGCCCAGGTCGCGCGCGGCGTCGAGCAGGTTGCGGTCCAGCTTTTCGATGGCCGCGAACAGCGGCAGGATCATGAACGGCAACAGGGTGTAGGTGAAGCCGACGAACATGGCCGTGTCGGTGTAGAGCAGGGACACGGGCCCGTTGGTCAGGCCCAGGGCCTCCAGCAGGTTGGAGAGCACCCCGCGCGATTTGAGGATGATGATTACGGCGTAGGTGCGGATGAGCGAGTTGGTCCAGAAGGGCACCACGACCATGAGCAGCAGCCAGGGCCGCGCCCGGCGGCTGGCGCGGGCGATGCCGTAGGCGAAGGGGTAGCCCGCCAGCAGGCAGACCAGCGTGGCCAGGGCCGCCAGGCGCACCGACTCCCAGAAGATGGCCGCGAAGGTCGGGTCCATGAGCCGGGTGTAGGCGTCCAGGGTCAGGCCCGGGGCGACGAAGTCCTCGGGGTGGCGCGAGAGGAACGAGACCACCAGCAGGCCCGCGTTGGGCGCCAGGGCGAAGACCAGCAGCCACGCCGCCACGCCCAGGATGCAGATGCGCCGGAAGAGCGTGCCGTCATGCATCGGGCAGCACCACTTCCCAGCCGTTGACCCAGGTCACGGCCACGGTCTCGCCCGTGGCGTAGCTGATTTCCTGGTCGTCCTCGTTGAAGTATTCCTGGGCCAGCAGGGTTTTGCCGCCGTCTTCGCCTTCCAGGCGCACGATGATGTCCACCGTGGCGCCCTTGTAGACGGTCTCCTCGATGCGTCCGGTGAGGAAGGGCCCCTCGGGCCGGTCGTCCACCGCGCGCCATACGCGCAGGTCCTCCGGGCGCAGCAGGACCTTCACGTCGTCGCCGGGGGCGAAGTCGCGGCGTGTTTCCACGGGCATGGACGACCCCTCGACCACGGCCCGGTAGCGCACGCCGTTGACCTTCTCGGCGATGGTGGCGTCCAGGATGTTGATGTCGCCCACGAAGCGCGCCACCGTGAGGTTGGCGGGGTTTTCGTAGATTTCCTGGGGCGAGCCGATCTGCTCGATGCGGCCCTCGTTCATGACCACCACGCGGTCGGACATGGCGAAGGCCTCCTGCTGGTCGTGCGTCACGAAGACGAAGGTGATGCCGAGCTGGCGCTGGAGGTGCTTGATTTCGAGCTGCATGGCCTTGCGCAGCTTGGCGTCCAGGGCGCTGAAGGGCTCGTCGAGCAGCAGCACCAGGGGGTTGTTGACCACGGCGCGGGCGATGGCCACGCGCTGCTGCTGCCCGCCGGAAAGCCGCCCCGGGCGGCGTTTGGCGAAGCCGTCCATGTGCACCGTGCGCAGCACGTCGGCCACGCGGCGGGCGGCCTCGGCGCGCCCGGTGCCCTGCATGCGCAGCCCGAAGCCCACGTTGGCCTCCACCGTCATGTGCGGGAACAGGGCGTAGTTCTGGAACACGGTGTTGACCTGCCTGCGCTCGGGGGGCACGTCGTTGACGCGGCGCCCGCCGATGAACACGTCGCCCTCGGTCGGAGCCTCGAAGCCCGACAGGATGCGCAGGATGGTCGTCTTGCCGCAGCCCGAGGGGCCGAGCAGGGTCAGAAACTCGCCGTTCTTGATGCCCAGGTCGATGCCGTCCAGGGCCAGCAGGTCGTCGAAGCGCTTGGAGACGCCCCGCAACTCGATGATGCAGTCTTGATCCGCCATGTCCGCCCTCGTGGGCCGCGCGGGCCGCTAACAGGGAATGGAAAAGGCCGCAGCCGTGCGTCGCGGTCCTTGCGGGCCGCGCGGTTCGTCCGGCCACGCCGGGGGGCGGAAAAGCGTCTGTGGGGAAGGATGGAACGGAAACGGACGCCAGCCGCCTACCCGAGGGCGTGGTCGGACCAGGGTCTACTTCCGCCCGGCCCGGCCTGCCTGGCGCCGCGCACGGCAAGGCCCCGGCGGGCCCGGCGCAGGTGGCGCAGCAGGTAGCTGGTCTGTCGTTTCATTGTCGCTCCTCGGAGGGGTAGGGCGGGGCGCCGCAGGGGCGGTCCCGTCCGCTGGGGGCCTTATGCCACGATCGCGCCGGGCTGACAAGGGGCGCCGCGGCCCCGGGGCGATTTCCGTCGTCGCGCGGGAATGCGGCGCGGGGCCTACGGCGTCCAGCGTGCCCACAGCGAGCGCGGCAGCAGCCGGGGGCTGGCGCTGTGGGCCAGGGCCAGTTCGCCCACGGCCAGGGTGCCCCCGGCGCCGGGCATGGCCCCGAGCATCAGGTTGCGCAGCATGAGCGCCGAGGCGTCGGTGTTGTACATGGTCAGGATGACCAGCCGCGCGTCGTCGGAGAGCAGTTGCCCGCAGACGGCGAGCAGGTCGGCCACCTGGGCCTCGACCTTCCACAGTTCCTTGGCCGGGCCGCGCCCGAAGGCCGGGGGGTCCAGCAGGATGGCCTCGTAGCGGTTGCCGCGCCGCAGCTCGCGGGCGGTGAACTTGGCCGCGTCGTCCAGCAGGAAGCGGACGTTGGTGTCGCCCAGGGCGGAAAGCTCCTGGTTGCGCCGGGCCCAGGCCAGGGCGGTCTTGGAGGCGTCGATGTGCGTGACCTCGAACCCGGCCCGGGCGGCGGCCAGGCTGGCCACGCCGGTGTAGCCGAAAAGGTTCAGCAGCCGGGGCCTGCGCCCGGCCAGGGGCGCGCCGTGCGCGGCCAGGCTCATCCAGTGCGGCCACTGCTCGGGAAACACGCCCAGGTGCTTGGAGGTTTCGGTGAAGCGGGCCAGCAGGCGCAGGTCGCCCAGGGGCATGGTCCATTCCTTGGGGGCGCCGGGGCGCATGGTCCAGCGTTTTTCGTCGTGCACGGCCACGGCGCGGTTCCAGTCGGCCTCGGGCAGGGCCGGGGCCCACCACGCGCGCGGCTCCCCGCGCACCACGATCACGTCGCCGAAGCGCTCCAGCTTGCGCCGGTCGCCCGAATCCAGCAGCTCGTACTGGTCCCATCCGCCAAGAAGAACTTCGATGTGCATGTTCGCTCCCGGGCCGGGCCCCGGCGGGTGCCCGCCGCCCGCGCGCTGGCGGGGCGGGGGCCGGGGCTGGGCCAACGAAAAACGGCTCGCGGCGTTTGCACCGCAAGCCGTTGAAATTTCTTGGTGGAGATGATGAGACTTGAACTCACGACTTCTGCCTTGCGAAGGCAGCGCTCTCCCAACTGAGCTACATCCCCACTGTCGTGCGGGCCGTCGGGCGCCGACGATGGAGCAGGTTTCTTACACGCAGCGCCCGGGAGGCGCAAGCACTATTTCGCGGCGCCGGGCGGCCCGGCGCGGGGGGCGGCGGCTTGCGGCGGTTTCCCCCGCGCCGCCGCCCGCTCCCGCCCGCTACCACTCGTCCACGAACACGGCCTTGAACAGCGGGGCCACGGCCTTTTCGCCGTATTTCGTCTTCAGGTCGTTCAGTTCGTTCACGGCGTCGCGGGGCTCCTTGGCCGGGGCGTAGGGGCGGGTGGTGGTCATGGCGCAGTACGAATCGACCACGGCGGTCATGGCGCCCAGGGGCGAGATCTGCCGGGCCTTGGAGGGGTAGCCGCTGCCGTCCAGGCGCTCGTGGTGCTCCATGACGGCCTGCTGCATCTCGTCGAACTTGAGCCCCAGCTTGAGGGCCAGCTTGGAGCCCAGCAGCGGGTGCAGGTTGACCTTGGAGTGTTCGTCCGGGGTCAGGGCCTTGGGCTTGTCGCGGATGAAGGCCGGAATCTTGGACATGCCCATGTCGTGCAGGAACAGGGCCAGGGCCGTCTTGTCGTACACGCGGCGGTTGAAGCCGCCGGGAAATATCTTGTTGAACAGCCACAGCCCGAGCACGCCGCAGTTGTAGGAGTGCCGGGCCAGGGTGTGCTCCTTGTGCAGGCGGCGCACCAGGGCCTTGGTGCGGTTCTTGTCGTTCCACAGGTATTCGGTGAGCACCATCACGTCGTTGTAGAGCTTGGTGAACACCGGGGCCACGGGTTGCTCGAAGAATTCGTCGATGCGGTCGGTCAGCGCGTAGGTGAAAATCTCGGCGATTTCCGATTCCTTGAGGTGCTCGTCGACCAGCACGAGGTCGAGCTGCTTGGCGATGTGCTTGGAGTAGATGGGGTGGTCGGTGCGGGCCACGAAGAGGTTGCCCTCGGCGCACATCGCGGCCACCTGTTCCTGGGCCTCCTTGTCCAGGCGCTCGTCCTGCTTCTTGTAGAGCAGGATTTGCGCCGTGTCCTCCTTGAGGCGGTACAGGTTCAGCGGGGGGCGGAACTTGGGGAAGCTTTCGAGGATGTCGGGACTGATCTGGTAGTATTCCTCGTCCAGATTGTCCACGATGCCGCTCTTGAGCTTGCTTTTGACAGCGCACATGATGCCCGACCTCGATGTGGGGCGCCGTGGCCCGTTCTGGGCGGCGCATGGTTCTTGCCCGGCGCGTCCGGGGCATGTTGCGGGCCGCTTCGGCCATGCAACGCGGGGCCCGGGTGCCGCGCGGCGGATGCAAACGCGACTGCCCGGAGCCCGGGCTGCGGGGAAAATCGCCCGCCCTGCGGGCACAACGGGAGACCTGTTTCGTCCCTTGGCTTTTTTTCCCCAGCGGCGTCAAGCCTTTTGCTCCAAAGTGTGGGGTATTTTCTAGAAAATCTCTAGAAAAATCTTACAGGCCGTGGTATTTTCCCCTTGACACCTCTACGACCCCTGGTGGTAATTTGTGGTAAATTGTGGGACGAAGTGAGGGAAATGTCCAAATTCAGAGGCCACTCCTACCGCAGCCTGGACCCCAAAGGCCGGCTGATGATTCCCCCGGAATACAGGGAAGCCGCGGCTTCCATGGGTTCCGAGGGCGTCCTCATGCTGACCAATTTCGACGGCTGCGTGGTGGCCTATCCGCTGCCCGAGTGGGAACGCATCGAGGAGAGCTTCAATCGCGTGAACGTGCTGGACAAGCGCCTGCGCAACTTCCAGCGCTTTTTCCTCTCCGGGGCCGTGGAGGCGCAGTTCGACAAGCAGGGCCGGGTGCTCATCGCCCCCCACCTGCGCAGCTACGCGGGGCTGGACAAGGACGTTGTCGTGGCCGGAGTGGGCCGCAAGTTCGAGATCTGGAGCCAGACGACTTTCGAGGCCAAACGCCGCGAGATGGAGGAATCCTTCGACGGCGACATGGCCGAGTTGGCCGAAAAGGGCTTCGAGCTGCGGCTCTAGGTGGAGGCGGGGATGACGGAATCTGGCAAGGACCCCGCCGCACTGCACGTCCCGGTACTGTTGAAAGAGGTGCTTGAGCACCTGCGCCCCGGGCCGGGTGGCCGCTATCTGGACGGTACCCTGGGCCTGGGCGGGCACACCAGGGCCATCCTGGAGGCCGCGGGCCCCGGGGCCGAGGTTCTGGGCCTGGACCGCGACGCCCAGGCCCTGGAACTGGCCCGGGAGCGGCTGGCCCCCTACGGCGACGCCGTGCAGTTCGCCCTGTGCCGGTTCAGCCGGCTGGACGAACCCCTGGCCGAACTGGGCTGGGACGGCCTGGACGGGGCCCTGATCGATATCGGCGTGTCTTCCTTGCAGCTCGACGACCCGGCGAGGGGTTTCAGCTTCATGGAGGACGGGCCGCTGGACATGCGCATGGGCCTCGCCGACGGGCTGGCCCCGGCGTCGGCCATCGTGAACGGGGCCTCGCTGGAGCGCTTGAAACAGATAATCGGACGCTTCGGCGAGGAACCCCAGGGCGGACGCATCGCCCGGGCCATCGTCGAGGCCCGCCAGCGTGGCCCCATCCGGACCACGCGGGAACTGGCGGTCATCGTTGAAAACGCCTACCCGGCCAAGCTCCGGGCCACGGCGAGAAACCACCCCGCGACCCGGACCTTCCAGGCCCTGCGCATGGAGGTCAACCGGGAGCTGGACGAGCTTCAGGAATTCCTGGACCGGATACTGCCTGTCCTGAAGCCCGGCGCGCGAGTGGCGGTCATCAGCTTCCATTCGTTGGAAGACCGGATCGTCAAGCGCGCGTTCAAGCGGGAAGCCTCGGGGTGCCTGTGCCCCCCGGAGCAGGTGGTGTGCATCTGCGGGCATGTCCCGCAATTGAGAATAGTGACGGCAAAGCCCGTCGTCGCCACGGCGGACGAGGTGGCGGCCAACCCCAGGGCGCGCAGCGCCAAGCTGCGGGTGGCCGAGAAGCTCGCTCCGGGCGGCGGAGAGCGCCCATGAGCGGCGCGCGCTGGGCCGGGGTGCTGGCGGCGCTGCTGCTGCTGGCCCTGGGTCTGGGGCTTGGGGTGGTCTGGTGCGGTACCGAGCGCTACGACCTCGCCTACAAGCTCACGGCCCTGCGCGCCGGGCTCGACGAGCGCGAGGAGCTTGTGGCCAAGCTCGAAGTGGAACGCGACAATCTTCTTTCGCCCTATCGGCTGCGCGAAAAGGCCCGGGAATTCGGCCTGGGCCCCGCCAGCCAGGGGCGCATTCGCAGGATGGACGCGCCCCCGGCCGGGGCGCCCGGAGGCACGGAGCAGCAATGACCACCCGCTACACGCCGCGACACACCAAGGTCCACGACTGGGCCGCCGTCAGGCTGGTGGTCGTGGCCGTGTTGTTCGGCCTGGCCGGGGTGGTGCTGTGGGCCCGGGCCTTCCAGGTCCAGGTGCTCATGGGCGACGAACTGGCCGCCCGGGCCGAGCGGCAGCATCTGGCCGCCGAGTCCGTGAGCGGGCCCCGGGGCCGGATTTTCGACAGCCGGGGCCGCGTGCTGGCCAAGAGCGTGCGGTGCGCTTCCGTCTTTGCCCGGCCCATGGAGATCCACGACCCGGCGCGCACGGCCCGCGAGCTGGCCCGGGTGCTCGGCGTCAGCGCCCACGACGTGCAGGCCCGCCTGAGCGCGCGGCGGCCCTTCGTCTGGATCGCCCGCCAGGTGGCCGACCGCGAGGCCGCGGCCGTTGCCGCCCTGGCCCTGCCCGGGGTGGGCACCATGGAGGAATTCAAGCGCCTGTACCCCAGCGGGCATCTGGCCGGGCAGCTTCTGGGCTTCACCGGCCTGGACGGCGCGGGCCTGGAAGGCCTGGAGCGCGCCCTGGAGGAGACCCTGGCCGGGCGCAGCGACAGGACGGTGGTCCAGCGCGACGCCAGCGGCCGCAGGCTGCTGGACGGCGACGAGCCCAGCCGCGCCTCGGTGCGCGGCGGCGACGTGCGCCTGACCATCGACGCCGACATCCAGGCCATGGCCGAGCAGGCCGTGGCCGGTGCCGTGACTACCTTCCGCGGCAAGGACGGCATGGGGCTGGTGGTCCACGTGCCCACCGGGGACATCCTGGCCTGGGCCGTCTACCCGTTCTTCAACCCCAACGTCTATTCGAGCTACCGGCCCGAGGCCTGGCGCAACCGTATCGCCCTGGACGCCCTGGAGCCCGGCTCGACCTTCAAGCCCTTCGTGCTGGCCGCCGCCCTCCAGGAGGGCGTGGTCCGGCCGGACAGCGTGTATTTCTGCGAAAACGGGCGCTTCGAGATGCCCGGGGCCGTGATCCGCGACACCCACGACTACGCCGACCTGCCCGTGACGCACATCCTGCGTTACTCCAGCAACATCGGCATGGCCAAGATCGGCCTGGAGATGGGCGCCGGTAAACTTTACGGCTACCTGGACAGCCTGGGCTTCGGCCAGCGCACGGGCCTGCCCCTGGCGGGCGAGGCCAAGGGCATTCTGCGCGCCCCCGGCGCCTGGCAGCGGGTGGACCTGGCCAACGTGGCCTTCGGCCAGGGCGTGGCCGTGACGGCGCTGCAGGTGGCCCAGGCCTACCTGTGCCTCGCCCGGGGCGGGGTCACGGGGGCCCTGCGCCTTGTGGCAGACGACGGTGCGGCCCCCGAGCCGGGCCGCCGCGTGTTCTCCGCCGAGGTCACGGAGCAGATTCTCTCCATGATGCGCGACGTGGTGCAGGCCGACGGCACGGGCACCCGCGCGCGCATCGAGGGCATGACCGTGGCGGGCAAGACCGGCACGGCCCAGAAGGCCTCGGCCGCCGGCGGCTACGGCAACGACCACGTGGGGTCCTTCGTGGCGCTGCTGCCGGGCGAAAGGCCCGAATTCCTGGTCATGGTCATCGTGGACGAGCCCGCGCCGCAGCATTACGGCGGCGTGGTGGCGGCCCCGGCGGTGCGCGAGATCGCGCTGCAATCCCTGGCCTACATGGGCCGGCTCCCCGAGCCCGCCGCCCAGGCCCGGGCCGCCGTCGGCGACGGAGGGTTGACCGATGAGGACGTTCGCAGACTGGTTGATGCGATTGGCGCGGGAATCGAAAATCCCGCTGTGGCCCTTCAGGGAGCCGAGTCCGTTCCCGACGTGGTCGGCATGTCCCTGCGCCGCGCCGTCGAACTGCTCGCCGGGGGCGGAGCCGTCCCCGAGGTCCGGGGCAGCGGGCTCGTGGTCCGCAAACAGAGCCCCGTTGCGGGGAAACCCTGGCCCGGAACGGGCGACCGCTGCGTGCTCTGGCTCGACGCCGCGCAGGACAGGAGCTGAGACGATGGACGAGCGCGTGTGGGCTGAACTGAAAACGCTGGTGGCCGCCGGGCTGATGGTGCGCACGGATTCGCGCCAGGTGCTGCCCGGCGAGGTCTTCGTGGCCGTGCCCGGAGCGGGGCTCGACGGCGCCCGCTTCATCCCCGACGCCGTGGAACGCGGCGCGGCCTGGGTGGTCACCCGCGATGCCGGGGCCGTGCCCCGGGGGCGGGATGTGCGCGTGGTCGAGCACCCCATGCCCCGCCGGGCCCTGGGGGAACTGGCCGCCGCGCGCTTCCGCACGGCGGACCACGGCCTGACCCTGGTGGGCATCACCGGCACCAACGGCAAAACGACCCTGACCTACATGCTGGAGCACCTGCTCTCCGCCGCCGGGCGTCGGGTCGGCGTCATCGGCACGGTGAACTACCGCTGGCCGGGCTTCAGCCTCGCCGCGCCCATGACCACCCCCGACTGCTGGCAGCTCCACGAACTGCTGGCCAACATGGCCGCCGCCGGGGTGGATACCGTGGTCATGGAGGTCTCCTCCCACGCCCTGGACCAGGACCGCGTCTGGGGCCTGGACTACGACGTGGCCGCGCTGCTCAACGTGACCCAGGACCATTTGGATTACCACAAGACCATGGACGACTATTTCCGGGCCAAGGCCAAGCTCTTTCACGAAATGAGCCGCCCGGGCAAGATCGGCGTCATCAACGCCGACGACGCCTACGGGCGCATGCTGCTCGGGCGCTACGCCCCGGCCATCGGTTTCGGGCTGTACTACCCCAACGTCGGCACCGGCCCGGGGCTTGCGGGCAGCGTCAAGGCCTGCTCCGCGCGCGGGCTGGAGCTGCTCATGAAGTACGGCGACCAGAGCTGGACCCTGACCTCGCCGCTCATCGGCAAGCACAATGCCTCCAATCTGTTGGCGGCCCAGTCCATCGGGCTGGCCCTGGGCCTGAAGCCCAAGGCGCTCAAGGCCCTGGAGGGCTTCGCCGGGGTGCCCGGGCGCCTGGAGCGCATCCCCAACGCCCGGGGCCTGGACGTTTTCGTGGACTACGCCCACACCCCCGACGCCCTGGAAAACGTGCTCTCCAACGTGCGCGAGCTGGGTTTCCGCAAAATCTACTGCGTGTTCGGCTGCGGCGGCAACCGCGACCGGGCCAAGCGCCCGCTCATGGGCCAGGCCGTGTGCCGCTACGCCGACGTGGCCGTTCTGACCTCGGACAACCCGCGCGGCGAGGACCCGTTGGCGATCATGGCCGACGTGCGCCCCGGGCTCACGGGTTGCGCCCGGGTGGTGGAGGAGCCCGACCGGGCCCTGGCCATCGCCCTGGCCCTGGACGCCATGCAGCCCGGCGACGTGCTGGTCATCGCGGGCAAGGGCCATGAATCCTATCAGGAAATCCAGGGCGTGCGTCATCCCTTCAACGACGCCGCCGTGGTCAGGGAGCTTGCCGGGTGAATCTGACGCTGGCCGAAGCCGCCGCCGCCATGCACGCGGTGGGCGATGTGGACCCCGGGCGCGAGGTGCGCCTGACGGGCATCTGCACCGACAGCCGCCTGCTGGAGCCGGGGCAGTTGTTCTTCTGCCTCGCGGGCGAGAAGTACGACGCCCACGCCTTCGCCCCCGAGGCCGCGCGCGCCGGAGCCGCCGCCGTGGTCGTCTCGCGGCCGGTGCCCGAGGTCCAGGGCGCGCCGGTGCTCATGGTTCGCGACGTGCTCGGGGCCCTGGGCGACCTGGGCGCCCTGTGGCGCGCGCGGGCCCGGGCCACGGTGGTGGCCGTCACCGGCTCGGCGGGCAAGACCACGGTCAAGGAAATCCTGGCCGCGATCCTCTCCGAACTGGGGGAGACCGCGCGCAACTACGGCAACTTCAACAACCTGCTCGGCGTGCCGCTGACCATGCTCGGCTGCACCGGGCAGGAGCGCTTCTGGGTGCTGGAACTGGGCATCAACCTGCCCGGCGAGATGCAGGCCCTGGGGGCCATGGTCCGGCCCGATGCGGCGGTCATCGCCAACATCGGCCCGGCGCACCTGGAGGGCCTGGGCAGCCTGGAAGGCGTGGCCGCCGCCAAGACCGAGCTTTTGCGCCATCTGGCCCCCGGGGGCCGGGCCTTTGTCAGCGCCGACCATCCGCCGCTGCTGGACTGCGCCCGGGCCATCGCGCCCGAAGTGCGCCAGTTCACCGTGGCCGACGCGGCCGGGCTGGTGCGCGGGCAGTACCTAGGCCGCACCGCCGAGGGCCGGGGCCGCTACCGCCTGCGCCTGAACGGGCTGGAAATGGACGTGACCTCGCCCCTGGCCGGGGCGGTGTTCGCCGAAAATCTCATCGCCGCCGCCAGCGTGGCCTTCGCCCTGGGCGCCGGGGAGCGCGAGATCGCCCGGGGCATCGCCAACGTGGCCGTGCCCGGAGGGCGTTTCGACGTGAGGCGCACGGGCGGCTGGGCCCTGGTGGACGACAGCTACAACGCCAACCCGCTGTCCATGCGCCAGGCCGTGGACAACGCCCGCGAGCTGGCCGGGGCGGAGCCCCTGGTGCTGGTGCTGGGCGAAATGCGCGAGCTGGGCGCCCAGGCGGGGGCGCTGCACAGCGAGATGGCCCGCGCCGCCGCCGGGGCCCGGCCCGAGGCCGTGTTCTTCCACGGCGAGCACGCCGCCGAGGTGGCCCGGGGCCTGGAAGAGGGCGGCTTCACCGGAAAATTTGCACGCATCGACGACCCGGCGCTGTTCGCCGGGCAGTTCCTGGCGCTGGGCCTCGAGTCCGGCGTGGCGTTGTTCAAGGGTTCGCGCGGGCGCAGGATGGAGCGCTTCCTGTACGCGCTGGCCGAAGCCATGGAGGGTCGCGGCTAGATGCTCTACAATCTTCTCTACCCGCTCTCCAACGAAGTCGGCATCTTCAACGTCTTTCGCTACATCACCTTCCGTTCGGTGTGGGCCCTGGTCACGGCGCTGCTCATCACCATCGTGGTCGGCCCCGCGTTCATCCGCTTCCTCAAGCGCCTGAAGTTCGGCCAGGTCATCCACGAGGACGTGGAGGCGCACATGCAGAAGGCGGGCACGCCGACCATGGGCGGGCTGCTCATGGGCTTCGGGGTGCTGGTGGCCGTCCTGTTGTGGGCCGATCTGACCAACGTCTACATCTGGCTGGCCCTGCTGGTCTTCGTGGGTTTCGGCCTCATCGGGCTGGTGGACGACTGGCTCAAGGTGGTCAAGAAGCACAACAAGGGCCTGTCGGCCCGGGCCAAGTTCATCGGGCAGGTGCTCGTGGCGGGCACGGCCATGTTCCTGCTCATCGAGCAGCCCGCCTACAACACGCACCTGGCCTTCCCCTTCTTCAAGGAACTGTACCCCGACCTGGGCTGGTTCTACCTGCCCTTCGCGGTGCTGGTCATGGTCGGGGCCTCCAACGGCGTGAACCTCACCGACGGCCTGGACGGGCTGGCCATCGGGCCGAGCATCGTGGCGGGCGCCTGCTTCGCGGTGTTCGTCTACGTGTCCGGCCACGTGGCCATCGCCAAGTACCTGCGCATCGCCTACGTGCCGGGCATGGGCGAGGTGGCCGTGTTCTGCGGGGCGCTGGTGGGCGCTGGGCTCGGGTTCCTGTGGTACAACGCCTACCCCGCCCAGATCTTCATGGGCGACGTGGGCTCGCTGTCCATCGGCGGCAGCCTGGGCTTCGTGGCCGTGATGAGCAAGAACGAACTGATTCTGGTCATCGTCGGCGGGCTGTTCGTGGTCGAGACGCTCTCGGTCATCCTCCAGGTGGGCTACTTCAAGTTCACGGGCGGCAAACGCATCTTCCGCATGGCGCCGCTGCACCATCATTTCGAGCTCAAAGGCATTCCGGAATCCAAGATCATCACGCGGTTCTGGATCCTGTCCATCCTGCTGGCGCTCATGGCGCTGTCAACCCTGAAGCTGAGGTAGCGGCATGTTCGGGCACGAAGGCGAACTCGCGGGAACGCGCGCGGTTGTGGTGGGGGCCGGAGCCTCGGGCAAGGCGGCGGCGCTGCTGCTGGCGCGCCTGGGCGCCGTCGTGCGCCTGCTGGACCGCAAGCCCGACGCCGTGACTGGCGACGACGCCCTGGCCCTGACCGGGGCGGGCGTGGTTCTGGACTTCGGCGAGCACCACGCCGGGCAGTTCGCCGGGGCCGCCATGGTCGTGCTCTCCCCGGGCGTGATGCTGCCGCCGCTGCTGCCGTTGCTGCCCGCCGGGGACGCCGCGCCCGAGGTCATCTCCGAGCTGGAGCTGGCCGGGCGCTACAGCGTGGGCCGCATCGTGGCCGTAACGGGCACCAACGGCAAGACCACCACCTCCGGGCTGGCCGCCCACGTGCTGCAAAGCGTGGGTCTCAAGGTCTTCCTGGGCGGCAACATCGGCACGCCCCTGTCGCAGTACGTGCTCGACGGGCAGGAGGCCGACGTGCTGGTGCTCGAAGTCTCCAGCTATCAGGCCCAGTACTGCACCTCGTTCCGCCCCGACGTGGCCGTGCTGCTCAATTTCAGCCCCAACCACCTGGACCACCACGCGGACATGGCCGAGTACCTCGACGCCAAACTGAACCTCTTCGCGCACATGCGCCCCGAGGATCTGGCCGTGCTGCCCGCGGCCATGCGCGGCGAACTGGCCGACCGCCACTTCACCCGCGCGCGCATCAAGTGGTTCGAGTCCACCGACCGCTTCGAGAGCGACCGCCTGCCCGGGGCGCACAACCAGGCCAACATGGAGGCCGTGTTCCAGGCCACGCTGCGCTTCCGCGTGGACGAGCGCTGCATGCGCGACGCCCTGGACACCTTCGAGCCCTACCCCCACCGCCTGCAACGCGTGGGGCAGGTCCGGGGCGTGACCTTCGTGGACGACTCCAAGGCCACCACCGTGGACGCCCTGCGCGCGGCCCTGGAGAGCTTCGACGGCGGCGTGCTGCTGCTGGCGGGCGGGGTGTACAAGGGCGGCGATCTGGCCAGCCTGGCGCCGCTTCTGCGCCGCAAGGTGCGCGCGGTGTGCCTGTTCGGCGCGGGGCGCGAGGTTTTCGAGGCCGCCTGGGCCGGGCATGCGCCCCTGGCCTGGGAGCCGACCATGGACAAGGCCGTGGCCCGGCTCATGACCTGGGCCGAGCCCGGCGACACCATGCTGCTGTCCCCGGCCACGGCCAGCTTCGACCTGTACGCCAACTACAAGGAGCGCGGGAAGCACTTCCAGCGCGTGTTCGAGGCCCTGCGATGAGTACCGCCGCCGCCACGGCCGCCGCCGCCGGAGCCCCGCGCCACGCCGAGCGCGTGCGCGTGGACGTGCTGCTCCTGGCCTGCACCCTGGCCATGATCGGCTTCGGGCTGGTCATGGTCATGAGCGCCAGCGGCGTCATGGCCGAGCTGGCCTACGGCGACAAGTACCTGTTCATCAGGAAGCAGGCCGTGTACGCCGTGGTCGGGCTGGCGGTCATGGCCGGGGCGGTTTTCGCGGACCGCCACCTGCTCTACCGCCTGACCTATCCCATCCTGGGGCTGGCGGTGCTGCTGCTGGCGGCGACGCTGGCCTTCGGCTACGAGGCGGGCGGCGCCCGGCGCTGGCTGCACCTGGGCCCGGTGTCTCTGCAGCCCCTGGAGGCCGCCAAGCTGGCCCTGGTGTTCTACCTGGCCTACTTCTTCAGCCACAAGCAGGAGCAGGTGAAGACCTTCAGCGTCGGCTTCGTGCCCCCGGTGGCCGTGACGGGCCTGCTGGGCGGGCTGCTGCTGTTGCAGCCCGATTTCGGCGGCGCGGCCTTCCTGTGCATCCTGCTTTTCCTCATGAGCCTTGTGGGCGGCACGAGCATCGTTTACCTGGGCTCGTCCCTGGTTCTGGCCCTGGGCTGCGGCGGGCTGCTCATCGCCCAGTCCGAGTATCGCATCAAGCGCTGGACGGCCTTCCTGGACCCCTTCGGCAACGCCCGCGACACGGGCTATCAACTCGTGCAGTCCCTCTACGCCTTCGGCTCCGGCGGCTGGACCGGCCAGGGCCTGGGCGCGGGCAAGCAGAAGCTGCTCTTCCTGCCCGAGGCGCACAACGACTTCATCCTGGCCGTCATCGGCGAGGAACTGGGGTTCCTGGGCGTGTCCCTGGTTTTCGTCGGCCTGGGGGTCATCCTGTGGCGGGGCTTCGCCATCGCCCTGGCCCAGCAGGAGCCGCAGGACCGCTTCCTGGGCTACGGGCTGGTCCTTGTACTGGCCGTGGGCGCGGTGCTGAACATGTCGGTGGTCCTGGGCATGGCGCCGCCCAAGGGCGTGCCCATGCCGTTCCTCAGCTACGGCGGGTCGAGCCTCATCGTCTCGTGCTTCTGCGCGGGGATGCTCCTCAACCTCTCGCGCGGGAGGGCCTGATGGGCGGCGAATCGATGCGACTGGTGGTCCTGACCACGGGCGGCACGGGGGGGCATGTGTTCCCGGCCCTGGCCGTTGCCGAGGAGTTGCGCCGCCGCCACCCGGGGCTGGGGCTGCTCTTCGTGGGCGGGCGCCACGGCCGCGAGGCCGAGTTCGCCGCCGCCGCGGGCATTCCCTTCGTGGGCCTGCCGGTGCGCGGTTTTCTGGGGCGCGGGCCCCGGGCCGTGGGCGCGGCCTTCGGGCTGGCCCGGGCCCTGGTGCGCTCGTGGTGGCTCTTGTTGCGCCGCCGCCCCGACGTGGTGGTGGGCTTCGGCGGCTACGCGGGCTTCGCCCCGGTGGCCATGGCCGCCCTGCGCGGCGTGCCCTGCGCCCTGCACGAGCAGAACAGCCGTCCGGGCTCGGCCAACCGCCTGCTGGGCCGCTGGGTGGACCGGGTATTCCTGTCCTTCCCCGACGAGGCGGGCTTTTTCGACGCCGGGCGCACGCGCCTGACGGGCAACCCCGTGCGCGCGGCCATTCGTGAGGCCGGGGCGCACTCCGGGCAGCCCGCCGGGCGGCGGGTGCTCGTGGCGGGGGGCAGCCTGGGCGCCCGGGCCATCAACGACGCCGTGCTGGCCGGCCTGGAAAGCCTGCGCGGGCACGGGTTCTCCCTGTGGCACCAGACCGGGCCCGACGACCTGGAGCGCGTGCGCGAGGCTTACGCCGCCGCGGACTGGAGCCCGGAGCAGGCCCGGGTGGAGCCGTTCATCGACGACATGGCCGCGGCCTACGCCTGGGCCGACGTGGTGCTGTGCCGCGCCGGGGCGACCACGGTGGCGGAGCTGGCGGTGATGGGCAAACCGGCGGTGCTGGTGCCTTTCCCCCACGCCACGCACGACCACCAGATGGCCAACGCCCGGCGCCTGGAGCAGGCCGGGGCGGCGCTGATCCTGGCCCAGAACATTTTGCGTGAAACGGACCTGGCCCGGACCCTGGACGCCCTGTTCGCCGAGCCGGGCAGGCTGGAGCGCATGGGCGCCGCCGCGCGGACCCTGGGCGCCCCGGACGCCGCCGGAGCCCTGGCCGACGAAATCGAGGCCCTGGCCGCGCGCCGGGCGGCCTGAGCCGAAAGGACACGACGGAAGATGAAGAACAAGGTCAGAAAGATACACATGGTGGGCATCGGCGGCTCGGGCATGAACGGCATCGCCGAGGTGCTGCTCAACCTTGGCTACGAGGTCAGCGGCTCGGATCTGGCCGATTCGCCGGTGACCAGCCGCCTGCGGACCCTGGGCGCCACTGTGCATAAGGGCCATGCCGCCGCCAACGTGGGCGACGCCGACGTGCTGGTCAAGTCCACCGCCGTGGGGCGGGACAACCCCGAGGTGGCCGAGGCCCGCCGCCGGGGCATCGCCGTCATCCCCCGCGCCGAGATGCTGGCCGAGCTGATGCGCCTGCGTACGGGCATCGCCGTGGCCGGAACCCACGGCAAGACCACGACCACCTCGCTGCTGGCGACCATCTTCACCGAAGCCGGGCTCGACCCCACGGTCATCATCGGCGGGCGGCTGAACACCTTCGGCTCCAACGCCCTGCTGGGCGAGGGCGAATATCTCATCGCCGAGGCCGACGAATCCGACGGCTCCTTCCTGTGCCTGTTCCCCATCGTCACGGTGGTCACCAACATCGACTGCGACCACATGGACCACTACCGCGACCTGGATGCCATCAAGGACGCCTTCGTGGATTTCATGAACAACGTGCCCTTCTACGGCATGAACGTGGTCTGCCTGGACGACCCGGTGGTGCGCGAGGTGCTGCCCCGGGTCAACCGCCCGGTGCTGACCTACGGCATCGACGAGCAGGGCGCGACCCTGCGCGCGGTGATCCGCCAGTGTCAGGCCAAAAGCTGCTTCGACGTGCTGCGCGACGGCGAGTTCCTGTGCTCGGTGGAGCTGTCCCAGCCCGGGCGGCACAACGTGCTGAACGCCTTGGGCGCCATCGGCGTGGCCCTGGAGGCCGGGCTGCCCGTGGACGTGGTCGCCCAGGCCCTGGGCCGCTTCGGCGGGGTGGGGCGGCGCTTCGAGGTCAAGGGCGAGCAGGGCGGCGTGCTCGTGGTGGACGACTACGGCCACCACCCCACGGAGATCGCCGCCACCCTGCGCACGGCGCGTCAGTATGCGCCGGACCGCCGTCTGGTGGTCGCCTTCCAGCCCCACCGCTTCACGCGGACCCAGGCCCTGTTCGGCGAGTTCTGCAAGGCGTTCGACGATGCCGACCTGCTGCTGCTGACGGAAATCTACCCGGCCAGCGAGGCGCCCATCCCCGGCGTCAGCGGCCAGAGCCTGGCCCAGGGCATCCGCCAGGTTTCGGCCACCGAGGTGCGCTTCTGCGCCGACTTCGACGCCGTGCGCGCCGCTCTGCCCGAGGTGCTGCGCCCCGGCGACCTGCTGTTGACCATGGGCGCCGGAAACATCTGGCAGGTCGGCATGGACTGGCTGCACAACCGCCCCGTGGGCGCCTGAGCCCCAAGGAGACGAGGACCGTCATGCATCTGAGAGTACTGCCCGGACCAGCGCTTGCCGAGCGCACCACCCTGCGCCTGGGCGGCCCCGCCCTGGCCGAGGTGCGCATCGGCTCCGAGCGCGCCCTGGACGAGCTGCCGGGCAGGCTCGAAGAATTGGGCGGGCGGCCCATGGCCCTGGGCCACGGCAGCAACGTGCTGGCCGCCGACGGGCCGCTGCCGGTGGTGCTCCTGCGCGTGCCCGAGGGCGACAGGCCCGAGACGGTCTTTTCCAGCGGCGAGGAGACGGTCGTCCGCGCCGGGGCGGGCATGGGCCTGCCCGCGCTGTTGTCCTGGTGCGCGCGCCACGGGCTCTCGGGCCTGGAAGGGCTGGCGGGCATCCCGGGCGCCGTGGGCGGGGCCGTGGCCATGAACGCGGGCTCCTTCGGCAACGACGTGAGCCAGGTGCTGGAGCGCGTGCTGCTGTACAGCCCGTGCTGCGGCCTGCGCTGGGCCGGGCGCGACGACGTGCGCATGGGCTACCGCTTTTTCGCCCCGCAGACGGCGGATGCGTTTTTCCTGGTCCTCGGCGTGGAATTGCGTCTGACCAAGGCCGAGCCCGAGGCCGTGCGCGCGGCCCTGGACGCCACCTGGGCCCGCAAGCGCGCGGCCCAGCCCCTGGCGGCGGCCAGCGCGGGCTGCGTGTTCAAGAACCCCGAGGGTGCGGCCCCGGCGGGCAGGCTGCTCGACGAGGCGGGCTTCAAGGGCCGCCGCCTGGGCGGAATGGCCTTCTCGGAGGTCCACGCCAATTTTTTGGTCAACCTGGGCGGGGGCACCGCCGTCCAGGCCTTCGAGCTGATCCAGGCCGCGCGCGAGGCCGTGGCCGGGCGCTTCGGGGTGGCCCTGGAGCTGGAAGTGAAGGTGGTGGCATGAGCACGGCACTGGCGGTACGGCGCACGGGGCAGGCGCGCCTGGACCTGGGGCGCTCCGGCCGGGGCGGCAACAGCTACGCCTCCGGGCGGGGCGGGGCGGCCTCCGGCCCCGGCGGCGGGGGCGGCGCGCGGCGCCTGCTCGGGCTGCTGGGCTGGCTTCTGGGGCTCGCGCTGTGCGCGACTTTCGTGGTCGCCGTGAGCGTGGGCCTCCTGGTGGGCTTCCGTTGGCTGACCTCGGCGCCGTACTTCGCCCTGAAGGAAATCAGCGTGGCGGGCAACGAGCGCCTGAGCAGCGAGGATATCCTGGCCCTGGTCGATGTGCCCCTGGGCGCCAACACCCTGGACATCGACATCGCCGAGGTCGAGGCCCGGGTGTCGGCGTCGCCGTGGGTGGGCACGGTGGCCGTGCGCCGCAAGCTGCCCGCCGGGCTGGCCGTCACCGTCACCGAGCGCCAGCCGCGCTGGTGGGTGGGCACGGGGCGCGGGCTGTTCTACGCCGAGGCCGACGGCGCGGTCATCGCGCCGGTGCTGGGCCGCCGCTTCCTGCCGCTGCCCGTGCTGGAGGTGACCCCCGAGGCGGGCGGCACGCCCGCCGGGCTGGAAGGGATGATGGCCGCCTTCGCCGCTCTGGATCTGCCCATCCGGCCCATGGACGCGGCCTGGGTGCGCGTGCTGGCCGGGCGGCTGGAACTGTTTTTCGAGGATCGCGGGCTGACCGTGGCCGCCAGCGTCCGGGACTGGGACCGGAGCATGGAGCGCCTGGGGCTGGTCTGGGCCGACCTGGTGCGGCGCGGCGAGGACCGCGCGGCCCGCGAGATACGCATTTTCGGCGGCAAGGTCTGGGTGCGCACCTGAACCTGCCGCGCAACAGTCAACGGAGACCGTGACATGGCCAAATCGGAACTCATCGTCGGCCTGGATGTGGGCACCACGAAGATTTGCGCGGTGGTCGGCGAGCTGACCCCCGGCGGGGTGGACGTGGTGGGCATCGGCACCAGCCCGTCCACCGGCCTGCGCAAGGGCGTGGTGGTCAACATCGAGCAGACCGTGCAGTCCATCAAGAAGGCCCTGGAAGAGGCCGAGCTGATGGCCGGGTGCGACATCCGCTCGGTGTACGCGGGCATCGCCGGCAGCCACATCAAGGGCTTCAACAGCCACGGGGTCATCGCCGTCAAGGGCGGCGAGGTCGCCCCGCGCGACGTGGAGCGCGTCATCGACGCGGCCAAGGCCGTGGCCATCCCGCTGGACCGCGAGGTCATCCACATCCTGCCCCAGGAGTACATCGTGGACGACCAGCGCGGCATCCACGACCCGCTGGGCATGGCCGGGGTGCGCCTGGAGGTCAAGGTGCACATCGTCACCGGAGCGGTGACTTCGGCCCAGAACATCATCCGTTCCTGCCACCGCTCGGGCCTGGACGTGTCGGACATCGTGCTCGAGGCCCTGGCCTCGTCCAAGGCCGTGCTGACCCCCGAGGAGCGCGAGATCGGCGTGGCCCTGGTGGACCTGGGCGGCGGCACGTCGGACATGGCCATCTTCAGCGACGACTCCATCAAGCACACCGCCGTGCTGGCCCTGGGCGGCACCAACCTGACCAACGACATCGCCTACGGGCTGCGCACGCCCATGGCGGCGGCGGAAAAGATCAAGGAGCGCTACGGCTGCGCCATGGCCGAGCTGGTGCCGCCCGACGAGGTCATCGAGGTGCCCAGCGTGGGCGACCGCGAGCCGCGCAGGCTCTCGCGCCAGGTGCTGGCCGAGATCTGCGAGCCGCGCATGGAGGAGATTCTGGTGCTCATCGACCAGGAGCTGTCGCGCAGCGGTTTCAAGGGCAAGGTTCCGGCGGGCGTGGTGCTTACCGGGGGGGCCTCGCTCATCGAGGGCGTCCAGGAGCTGGGCGAACAGATCTTCAACCTGCCCTGCCGCATCGGCTACCCCCGCGAAATCCGCGGGCTGCACGACGTGGTCAACAGTCCCGTCTACGCAACGGCTGTCGGCCTGCTGCTCTACGGAGCCGAGAAGGAGGGCGGGGACATGAGTTTCCGCATCCGCGACGAGAAGCCGGTGTTCAACCGCATTCTCGGGCGGATGCGCAAGTGGTTCGTGGACATCAAGTAACGGCGAGCGGAAACGGACCTTTCAGGCCGGGGCGACCCGGAAACCAACGGGGTAAGGAGGATACCATGGACTTTTTGGAACTGGAAAACGACAGCGGCGCCAAGATCAAGGTGTTCGGAGCGGGCGGCGGCGGCGGCAACGCCGTGAACAACATGATCTGCTCCGCCCTGCGCGGGGTGGAGTTCATCACGGCCAACACCGACATCCAGGCCCTGAACAAAAGCAAGGCCGAACACAAGATTCAGCTTGGCGAGAAGCTGACCAAGGGCCTGGGCGCGGGGGCCAACCCCGAGATCGGCCGCGACGCGGCCCTGGAGAGCATGGACCTGATCAGCGAGTACATCGACGGCGCCGACATGGTCTTCGTCACCGCCGGCATGGGCGGCGGCACGGGCACGGGCGCGGCCCCGGTCATCGCCCAGGCCGCCAAGCAGGCCGGGGCGCTCACCGTGGGCGTGGTCACCAAACCGTTCTACTTCGAGGGCAAACGGCGCCTCGAGGCCGCCGAGGAGGGCATCCGCGCCCTGTCCGAGAGCGTGGACTCGCTGATTACCATCCCCAACGACCGGCTGCTGTCCCTGGCCTCCAAAAAGGCCACCTTCATCGACATGCTCAAGAAGGCCGACGAGGTGCTCTACTTCGCGGTCAAGGGCATCTCCGACCTGATCATGGTCCCCGGCCTCATCAACCTGGACTTCGCCGACGTGAAGGCCGTGATGAGCGAGATGGGGCTGGCCATGATGGGCACGGGCATCGCCCGGGGCGAGGCGCGCGCGCGCGAGGCGGCCATGAAGGCCATCACCAGCCCGCTGCTGGAGGACGTGTCCATCGACGGCGCCAAGGGCGTGCTGATGAACATCACCTGCGGGCCCGACCTGACCATCGACGAGGTCAGCGAGGCGGCGAGCATCATCTCCGACGCCGCCGACGACGATGCGCGCATCTACTTCGGCACCGTCTTCGACCCCGAGGCCGGCGACGAGATGCGCATCACCGTCATCGCCACGGGCATCCAGTGCGCCCAGAACTTCCGCCCCGTGCAGGACCCCAAGCTGGCCCAGCTTCTGTCCATGCAGGGCGGCAAGGCCGGGCAGGCGCGCCCGGCGGCCCAGGCGGCCCCGGTCGCTCCGGCGGCCCAGCCCGTGCGCGCCGCCGCCGCGGCTCCGGCCCAGCCCGCCGCGCCCGCCGCGCCGGTGGACATCCAGGGCGGCCGGGCCCTGACCCGCGAGCAGCGCTACCAGCGCGCCCTGTCCAACGCCAAGAACGACCCCGAGCTGAGCCAGCAGCCCGCCTACCTGCGGGCCCAGGCCGCCCGGGCGGCCCAGGCCGCCGAGCCCCAGCCCCAGGCGCCCCTGCGCCGGGCGCCCCTGGCCCAGGCCGTGGGCGCGTCGCGCCCCGGGGAAAAGGACTTCGTCTTCGACGAGGAGGACTTCGAGATTCCGTCCTTCATCCGGCTTCAGGCCGACTAGCAAATTCGGGCAGTATCCTCCCCCGAACGAGCCGGGGGCCGGGCGCGGCGGGTCTCGCCGCCCTCCGGCCCGGCCCCGGCTCCCCTTGCCAGGGCGCGGGGCGACGGGTATAGCCCGAGCGGAGGCCAAAACATGGGCATGTTCCGATCCAGACGCAATCTGTTCCGCGACTACGCCCGCGAGCGCAGGCGCAAATGCACCGTATGCGCGGCGCTGGCCTTCGCGGTCGCCCTCGCGGCGACCACGTGGTTCTTCCACGATACCGCCGGGGACCTGGGCCGCACCGCCCAGACCGAAACCCTGCACGAGCTGGACACCTCCGCCGAGGACATGGGCCTTGTGCCCGCCGCGGTGAACGGCGGGTTGCCCCTGGTGGACCACAGCCCCCGCCCGGCGGAAACCGCTCCCGAGCGCAACGTGCAGGAGGGCACCATCAGCCCCGGCGATACCGCCGCGGCCCTGCTGTCGCCCTATCTGAGCGCGGCCCAGATTCACAATCTGGTCCAGGGCTGCGAGAAGGTCTTCCCCCTGTCGCGCCTGCGCGCGGGCCAGCCCTACGTCATTACGGCCACCGAAGACCGCCTGGAGCGTTTCGAGTACGAGATCGACGCCGAATCGCGCCTTGTGGTCCAGCCCGAGGGCGACGGCTACGCGGCCAGCCGCGAGGCCATCGCCTATGAAAGGGAAACCAAGGTCGTGGTCGGCAAGATCACGTCCTCGCTGTTCGGCGCCGTGGCCGAGGCGGGCGAAACCCCGGCCCTGGCCATCCGCCTGGCCGACATCTTTGCCTGGGACATCGACTTCATCCGCGACATCCGCGTGGGCGACACTTTCGTGGCCGTGGTGGAAAAACGCTCGCGCGACGGGCAGTTCGTGGGCTACGGGCGCATCGAGGCCGCCCAGTTCGTGAACCAGGGCGAGGCCTACCACGGTTTCCTGTTCGCCGACGCCCAGGGCAACGAGCAGTATTTCGACGAGCAGGGCCGGTCGCTGCGCAAGGCCTTCCTCAAGGCGCCGCTGAACTTCACGCGCATTTCTTCGGGCTTCAACCTGAACCGCCTGCATCCCGTGCTCGGCTACCGCAGGCCGCATCCGGCCATCGACTACGCGGCGCCCATGGGCACCCCGGTCAAGACCGTGGGCGACGGCGTGGTTCTCCAGCGCGGCTGGGACAAGGGCGGCGGCAACTACATCAAGATCCGCCACAACGGCGTGTATGAAACCGTCTACATGCACCTGAAGGGCTTCGCCAAGGGCATCGCCAACGGCGCCCGGGTGCGCCAGGGGCAGGTCATCGGCTACGTGGGCAGCACCGGCATGTCCACCGGCCCGCACCTGGACTTCCGCATGAAGAAGAACGGCACCTACATCAACCCCAGGACCATCAAGTCGCCGCCGGCGGACCCGGTCGCGCGTGAGCGCATGGCCGAATTCATGAGCCACATCCAGCCGCTGATGGCCCAGATGCACAGCGCCGGGATGCTGCACGCCCGGGCCGGGGCGCCCGCTCCCGGCGTGGCGGGCGCGGCGAACGTGGCCCTGCGCTAGGGCGTGTCGGCCTTCCGCGTGGCCCGGCTTGCCTTTTCCCGTCCGGCGGGTACCATCGCCCCATGAGCAGGGCCCGGGGCGACAAGGAGTTCTGGACCGGCGTCTGGTACGGCCGCGAGAAGCCGCCCGTCCCCGAGTGGGGCGGGCGGCTGCCCGTGGCCCTTGTTTTTGCCCAGCCTCCGGCCACGGCTCTGTCCACCCTGGGCTGGCAGGTGGTCTGGCGGCTCCTGGCCGACCGGCCCGAGCTGGCCGTGGAGCGTTTCTTCTGGGAGGGCGGCGAGGCCGAGCCCCGGGCCTACGATTCCGGCCGTCCCCTGGCCGATTTTCCCGTCATCGCCTTCAGCCTCAACTTCGAGGAGGAACTGCGCGGCCTGATCGAGGTTCTCGACCGCGCGGGCATCCCCGCGCGGCGCGCGGCGCGCGGGGCGGGCTGGCCCCTGGTCATGGCCGGGGGGCCGCTGGCCTTTTTGAACCCGGCCCCGGCGGCCCCGGGGGTGGACCTGTTCTGGGTCGGCGAGGCCGAGGCCGGGCTGCCCGAGCTGCTGGGCGATCTGGCCCGCGCGGCCGACGCGGGCGCGAGCAAGGCCGAAGCCCTGGCCGCCCTGGCCGGGCGCGAGGGCGTCTTCCTGCCCGGGCACCCCGGGGCGCCCGCGCGCCGCGCCGTGCCCGCCGGGGCGCCGGGGCTGCTGGAGGCGCCGGGGCGCTCCTGCTTCGTCAGCCCCGAGGCCGAGTTCCGCGACATGTTCCTGCTGGAAATCAACCGGGGCTGCCCCTACGGCTGCCGCTTCTGCGCCGCCGGATACGTCTACCGCCCCCCGCGCCACGCCGCCGTCCAGGAACTGCGGGCCGCCGTGGAGCAGGCCAATCCGCAGAAGGTCGGGCTCGTGGGCACGGCGCTGACGGACTGGCCGGAGCTTCTGCCCTTCCTGCGCTGGCTGGCCGGGCGGGGCACCAAGTTCTCCCTGGCCTCCCTGCGCGCCGACGGGCTCACGGACGAATTGCTCGAATTCCTGCGCCGTACGGGCACCCGCAGCCTGACCTTCGCCCTGGAGGGCGCCAGCCGCCGCCTGCGCCGGGCGGCCAACAAGAACCTGGACGAGGATGCGCTGCTGGACGCCGTGCGCCGCGTGAGCGCCCTGCGCTTCAACCACCTCAAGGTCTACCTCATCGTGGGCTGGCCCGGGGAAACGCAGGCGGATTACGACGAACTGGGCGCGCTGCTGGGGCGCATGGCCGAGGCCGTGCGCCAGGGCCAGGGCGGCAGGCGCCAGGGCGTGGAGCATGTCACCGTGAGCGCCAGTTGTCTGGTGCCCAAGCCGTGGACGCCCTTCCAATGGGCACCCATGGCCGACGAGGCGGCCCTGGAGTGGGCCATGGGCCAGGTGCGGGCCATGGTCAAGCCCCTGCGGGGCTTCCGGGCCATGCTGGAGCGCCCGGGCCCGGCGCGGCTTCAGGGGCTTTTGGCGCGCGGCGACGAGGCGGTGTTCGACCTGGCGGAGCTGGCGGCCCGCCCGGGCATGGGCTGGCGCCGGGCGCTCAAGGCCTGGGAGGGCGATCCCGGGGCCTACCTCGACCGTGAGCGCGGCCGCGACGAGGCGTTCCCCTGGGAGTGCATCGACATCGGCGTGTCGCGCGACTATCTGTGGCGGGAGTGGGAGCTCTACGCCCGGGCGCGGCCCTCGGCGCGCTGCGCGCCGGGCAACTGCGCCGGGTGCGACGCCTGCGGCATGGGTGGATGGCTGGCGGCCGGAGGCCCCGCACAGGCCGGGCCCGACTGACGGCCTGCGGACGCGGGCCCTGGAGGCGCGCCCCGCCCGCGGCGAACGGGTGCGCTTTTTGCGCCGGAGCCTCCGCCCGGGGCGGCCTGCGCAAGGGGCCGGAGACGGCTAGCTGCCGCCGCAGCCGCCGCGCCCGCCGCCGCAGCCGCCCGAGGGGCAGGCCCGGGGCCGTCCGGTGGGGTTGTAGCCGACCATCGGAGCCACCCCCCGGTCCAGGGGGCTGGCGTGGTCCACCCGCAGCGAGGCCCGCGAGATGACCTTGCGCGTGGGGCCCGCGCATTTGGCGCAGGCCGGGCAGGGCTCGTCGGGTCCGGCCAAGTCCTCGAAGGTGTGGCCGCATTTGTCGCATTCGTATTCGTACATGGGCATGGCGGTCCTCCCGGGTTCGCGCGGGCCGAAGGGGGCGCCGCGCCAGGGCGCACCATACCGCCGTGCGCGCGCAAGTCAAGAATCCCCGGCAGCCCCGGGCGCCGCGCGCCGGGCGGGAAACCTTTTGACAGCCCGGGCGCCTTTGACGAAGATTCACCGGCACCGTGACCACCCCCCGGCAACCCGCAACCGGAATCGCCCATGACCGACGCCGACCGCCCCGCTCCGGACTCGTCCTCCACCCAGGACACCGAGGGCTTTTTCCCCGTCAGCCCGCTGATGATCCGCAACTGGAGCAAGGGCCGCTTCGCGCTCTACCTGCGCCAGGGCAATTCCTACGTGCTTTACACCAGCAAGGGCGACGCATTCACCGACGCGCACCGCCGCAAGCTCGACGACATGGGCGTGCTCCTGGTCTACGTGGACGGCGCCGAGCGCGGGGCCTACGCCAGCTATCTGCTGGAGAACCTGCCCGACCTGCTGCTGGACGAGAACATCCCCATGGAGCAGCGCGGGGAGGCCTGGTATCAGGCCTCGCTCATGGCCCTGCGCCGCGTGTTCGAGGAACGCCTGCCCAAGGGGCTGGCCAAGCGCCGCTTTGCCGAGATCTCCGAGATGCTGCGCACGGGCATGGATTTCTTCAGCCGCAACGGGGCCCTCAAGCAGGTGGCCCGGATGGTGTCCCGGGGCTACAAGAGCTACCACCACAGCCTGGGCTGCGCGGTGCTGACCTATTTCGTCTGCGCGGGCTCGCCCAAGGTGGACCCCGAGCGGCTGCACGCCGTCTGCCTCGGCGCACTGCTGCACGACCTGGGCAAGACCCTCGTGCCCCAGGACATCCTGGACCGCGACCCCGAGACCCTGCCCCTGGGCGAGCGCGAAAAGCTGCGCGCCCACGCCGCCGCCGGGGTCGCCCTGTGCGCCCACCTGCCCATGGAGCGCGAGACGGTCAACTGCATCCTGCTGCACCATGAACGCGTGGACGGCAGCGGGTATCCCGCGGGCGTGCCCGGCGAGGTGCAGCCGTTCTACGTCAAGGCCCTGGCCGTGTGCGACACCTACGACAACCTGACCCGCCCCGCGCCCTGGCGCCCGGCCCGCACGCCCTACGAGGCCCTGCGCTACATGAAGATGCACAAGGACTGCTTCGACGTGGACGCCATGCGCAGGCTCATCAGCGTGCTCTCCGGGGCCGAGGTGCCCACCCAGTAGCGGCGCGCTCCGCCCCGAGGTTTGGTGATGTTCCTGCTCGACAAGCCCTATGTTTCCGCCTTTTTGCGCGACACCGCCCTGCGCCTGGGCCTGCCCGTGCTGGACGGGCCCGTGGCCCGCGCCGCCCTGGGCGCGGCCCCCTGCCTGACCGGCGAGGCCGCCTTTGCCGCCGCCTTGCGCGGCGGGCCCGCCCGGCGCGTCTACGCCAACTCCGAAAACGCCCTGGGCTGGGTGGCCCGCAGCCTGGGCTTCTCGGCCCTGCCGGAGCAGGTGCGCCTGTTCAAGGACAAGCTGGCCTTCCGCGAGCTGCTGCGCCCGCTGTATCCGGGCTACGGCTTCCGGGGCGTGCCCCTGGGCGGGCTGGACGCCGTGAACCCGGCGGATTTCTCCAAGCCGTTCATCGTCAAGCCCGCCACGGGCTTTTTCAGCCTGGGCGTGCACAAGGTCGAGGCCGACGCCGACTGGCCCGGGGTGGTGGCCGCCATCCGCGCCGAGGCCGGGCGCATCGCGGGCCAGTATCCCGAGCAGGTCCTGGGGCTGGACACCTTCCTCATCGAGGAGAACATCCCCGGCGAGGAATTCGCCGTGGACGTGTACTGGGACAGCCGGGGCCGACCGGTGATCCTCAACATCCTGGCCCATCTGTTCCCGGACGAGGCCAGCGTCAACGACCGCGTCTACGTGACCTCGCGGGCGGTGGTGGAACCGAACCTGGAGCGTTTCACCCGCGCCCTGGCGGACCTGGGGCGGCTGGCGGGGCTGCACGACTTCCCGGCCCACGTGGAGCTGCGCGTGGCCCGGGACGGGAGCATCGGCTTCATCGAGGGCAACCCGCTGCGCTTCGCGGGCTGGTGCGTGGCGGACCTGACCTGGCACGCCTGGGGCGTGAACCCCTACGAGGCCTACCTGCTGGACCGCAAACCCGACTGGGACGCCCTGCTGGCCCGCCGGGGCGACACGGTGACCAGCGTGATCATCGCCGACCTGGCTCCGGGGGTGGACCCCGGCGCGGTGGGCGGCGTGGACTACGCGGCGTTTTGCGCGCGCTTCGCCCGGCCCCTGGAGCTGCGGCGCATCGACTGGCGCGAGTATCCGGTGTTCGCCTTCCTCTTCGCCGAGCATGCGCCCGACGCCCTGGGCGAACTGGACGCCATCCTGCGTTCGGATCTGACGGAATTCCTGCTGCCCGCCCCGCAGTGACGGGCCGGGCCGGTTGCCGACGGCGCCCCCGTCGCGTCCTCGTGGCAGGCGCGGCGGGGGCGTTGTCGTTCAGGGCCCGGGCGGGGCCGAGCAGTGGGCGGCCACCCGGTCGCGCCCGGCGGTCTTGGCGGCGTAGAGGGCCTGGTCGGCGGCGGCCACCAGGGTCCGGGCGTCCCATGTCTCGTCCACCGTGCTCGTGGCCACGCCGAAGGAGGCCGTGACCTCCCCGGCCGCCGCCGAGCTGGCGTGGGGCAGGCCCAGGTCGCGCACGGCCCGGCGCATCATCTCGGCCACGCGCAGGGCGCCTTCCTGGTCCGTGTCGGGGATGACGGCGGCGAACTCCTCGCCGCCGTAGCGCGCCAGCAGGTCGCACGAGCGGCGCAGGCAGGCGCCCAGGGCTCCTGCCACGGCGCGCAGGCAGTCGTCCCCGGCCTGGTGGCCGTAGGTGTCGTTGTACTGCTTGAAGAAATCGATGTCGGCCATGATCAGCGAGAGCGGGGCGTGGCTGCGCCGGGCCCGGGCGACCTCGCGGCCGAGCAGGTCCTCCAGGGAGCGGCGGTTGGCCACCCCCGTCAGCGGATCGGTGACGGACATGCGCAGCAGCAGTTCGTTGGACAGGTTGAGCTTGCGGTTGGCCTCTTCCATGGCCCGGGTCATGACCAGCAGTTCGCGTTCGCGCTGGGTGCGGGCGTCGCTTTCGGCCTTGAGGCGCAGGGCCGAGCGGACCCGGGCCAGCAGCTCCACGCGGCGCAGGGGCTTCTCGATGAAGTCCATGGCTCCGGCCGCGAAGGCGGCCTCCAGGGTCGTCTCGGCCAGGTCGGAGGTGATCATGATCACCGGCAGGCGGGCGTGGCGCGGGTCGGCCTTGATGCGTCGGCAGGCCTCGATGCCGTTGGGGCCCGAGGGCATGACGATGTCCATGAGCACGAGGTCCCAGCCGTCGCGGGCCGGGCCCGGCGAGTCCGCGCCGGGCATGTCCACCCCGAGCATGTCCAGGGCCTGGGCCGCGCTTTCGGCGTGGACCAGGGTCCTGTGCCCGTCCGAGCGCAGGTAGAATTCGATGAGCGAACGCACGCTCCGGGTGTCGTCCACGATGAGAATGCTCATGGTGCTCCGTCGGGGCCGGGTCTTCGGGCTCGGGGCCGGGAGGCAAGCCTATCACTGCCCATACTGGATGACCACCTCGGCGAGATATTTTTCCAGCCGCCGGAACAGGTCGTCCAGGGCGTCGGTGTCGGCGCGCACGGCGGCGGCCTCCACGGCCCGGCCCAGGTCCGTCAGGGCGTCGAAGCCGTAGCCGCCGCCCGAGCCCTTGAGGCTGTGGCCGAGCACGCGCACGGTGTCCAGTTCGCCCCGGGCCAGGGCCTGGCGCATGGCCGCCAGGTCCGCCGCCGCATCGGCCAGGAATTCCTCGATGAGCGCGCGCATGGCCGGGTCGGCCCGGACCTCGGGCGCGTTCCGGTTGCCGTCCTCCTGGCCGGTGTAGGTCGCCAGGGCGTCCAGGAAGCGGGCCTTCTTGATGGGTTTGGTCAGGTGCCCGGTGCAGCCCGCCCGGGCGCTTTCGTGGACGTGCTCCTCGAAGGCGTGGGCCGTGAGCGCCACCACGGGTACCGGCGTCAGGCCCAGGGCGCGCTCGTGGTCGCGGATGGCCCGGGTGGCGCCGTAGCCGTCCATGACGGGCATTTCCATGTCCATGAACACGATGTCCGGCGGGGCGGCCTTGAACAGCTCCAGGGCCTGGGCCCCGTTTTCGGCCACGGCCAGGGTGTGCGGCGTGCCCGCCAGGTAGTAGCGGATGAGCTTGCGGTTGGCGGGCTGGTCCTCGGCCAGGAGGATGGACAGCGGCCGCAGGCCCGGGCGCCGGGCGGTCTCGTCCCGGGGGGCCGGGGCGTCGGTCAGGGTCCGGGCCAGGCGGCCGGGGGTGGCGGGCTTGGCCACCAGCCGGGCGAAGTCCAGCCCCTGGGTTCGGGCCGCTTCCGGGCGCAGTTCGCCGCAGGTCAGCAGGGCCACGGTGTGCGCCCGGCCCAGGGCGTGGGCCTCGCGGGCCAGGGCCGGGGCCTCGGCGGCGGGGTCGGTGGCGTCGAGGAGCAGCAGGTCCGGCGGCGCGGCGGCCTCCGGGGCATCGGGGTCCAGGCCCAGCAGGGTCCGGGCCCGGGCGGCGTCCGGGGCGCAGCGCACCGTGGCGCCCAGGCCGCGCAGGTGCTCCTCCAGCGCCCGGCGGGCCGCCGGAGTCCCGCCGACGGCCAGGGCCGTGCGGCCCGCCAGGGGCCGGGGGCGCGGCCCCGGGTCGGCCACGGTCAGCTCCACGCGGCACTGGAACAGCGAGCCCCCGCCGGGGGCGTCGGCCAGGGTCAGGCTGCCGTCCATGAGATTGGCGATGCGCCTGCTGATGGCCAGGCCCAGGCCGCTGCCGCCGTAGAGGCGGGTGGTCGACGAATCGGCCTGGGTGAAGCTTTCGAACACGGCCGTTTTCATGGCGTCGGGAATGCCGATGCCCGTGTCGCGCACGGTCAGGGCCAGCAGGCCGGGGCACAGGGGGTCGGGGCTGTCCACGCGCAGTTCGACCTCGCCCCGGGTGGTGAATTTCACGGCGTTGGACAGCAGGTTGGACAGCACCTGGGTCAGGCGCGTGGGGTCGCCCACGAGCAGGGGCGGCAAGTCCGGCGCCACGGAGCAGATGAGTTCCAGCCCCTTTTCGCGGGCGCGCACGGCGTACATGTCGCAGGCCGTTTCGGCCAGGGTCGCCGGGTCGAAGGGGATGCGTTCCAGGGTCACCTGCCCGGCTTCGATCTTGGAGAAATCGAGCACGTCGTTGATGATGCCGAGCAGGGTTTCGCCGCTGGCGCGGAATATCTCCACGTATTGGCGTTGCTCGGGGGTCAGCCCGCTGTCGGCCAGCACGTCGCTCATGCCGATGATGGAGTTGAGCGGGGTGCGGATTTCGTGGCTCATGTTGGCCAGGAATTCGCTCTTGGCCCTGTTGGCCACCTCGGCGGCCTCGCGCGCGGTGCGCACCTGGACCAGCAGATCCTGAAGCTCGCGGGTGCGGTCCTGCACGCGCTGCTCCAGGGTGCGGTTGTAGTCCTCCAGCCTGCGCCCGGCCTCGGCCAGGCTGGCGTGCAGGCCCTCGGAACGCCGCCGCGCGGCCAGCAGCTTGGTAATCATGGAGTTCAGGGCCTCTTCGAGGACCTTCAGTTCGTTGCGGCCCCGGGTGCCCACGTCCACGCGCAGGTGCTCCAGGTTGTCCATGTCGATGTCGCGGGCGGCGGCGGTGAGCCGGGCCAGGGGCCGCGAAAGCAGCGCGCGGCTGAGCCACAGGAAGATGACCCACAACGCGACGGTCTTGATGACCGAATTGACCAGGATGAACATGAACCCGTACCAGACCTTGCCCAGGACCACGTAGCGGCTGGAGTAGATCGTGACCATGCCCATGGGCACCTTCTGGCCGATCTCCTCGGAATAGATGATGGGCTCGGTGTGCCAGAAGAAGTCGCCCCGGGAGCCTTCGGCGGCCTCCTCGCCGGGCGGGCTCTGGCGGAAGGTTTCGCCCGCCGAGTAGACGCCCTGGTACTCGGTGCTCACGCGTACGCCGACCACGGCCGGGCTCTCCATGAACCCCTGGACCATGGAATTGATCTGCACGTCGTCCACGTTGTAGATGGCCGTGGCCAGGCCCTGGTTGAAGGTCTGGGCCATGGCCTTGAGATCCTTGCGCACGGTTTCGCGGGTGTTGTAGTACTCCGCGGCCATGTGCACGGCGGTCAGGGCGATGGTGATGACCACATAGACGGCGAAGACCAGGGTCAGCAGCCGGATGGCGATGGAGTTGCGGATGGAGACCTGCGGCGACGGCGGCGGGGTCTGGGGCTGCTGCATGGCTGTTCTGCCGGGGCGGCGGGGGCTAGTCGAAGCGGTAGTCGGGCAGGGGGAAGCCCCAGTTTCCGAAAATGGCCTGCAACCGCCCTGTGCGGTAGAGGTGTTCCATGCCCCGCTCGTAGAGCTCACGGATCTTGCGGCCGCGCTCGGTGTCCTTCATCACCGGATAGTAGCCCCGGCTGCCGATGGGCTCGATGCGAAAGCGGGCCATGTCGAAGGGAATGGTGTTTTCGCGGATGGAGTCCTCGATGAAGTTCAGGTCGTCGAGGTAGAAATCGATGCGCCCCAGAATGACCATGCCCAGGGCCGAAACGCCGGACTTGAGCTCCTTGTGGCGCATGGGCACGGGGATGTTGCTTTCGTCGTAGTAGCCGATGCGCCAGGCGATGGAGCGGTTTTCCAGGCTGGCGGGCAGGGACCACCGGCCGATGTTCTCGCGGTTGAAGAACACGTAGTACTTGCCCTCGTACATGGGCACCCGGGCCAGCGTCAGCCCCCGGGGCGGCTTGTCGTGGCAGGTCATCATGTCCGCCGCGCCGTCGCGGACCATGTGATAGGCGCGCTCGGAGGGCATGTACTCGCGTTCGTACTCGATGCCGTACAGGCCGAACACGGCGCGCAGGGTCTCGTGGTACAGGCCCGTGCCGTCCTGGTTGGTGAAGTTTTCCCACGCGGGGCCGACCACGCGGACGGCGGCGATGCCTCCGGCGTCGGGCAGGGGGGCGCCCGCGGCCGCCGGCAGGGTCGGCAGCAGGGCGAGCAGAAGCCAGCAGAGGATGCGCATATCGGGGCTCCTGGCCCGGGGGCGGGCCGCGTTTTTCCTTCTCTAGCACAGGGTGGCGCGCTTGTCAGCGCGCAGGCGGGGCGGACTCAGCGGTATTTGGAGAAATCCGGGACCGGGTGGCCCCATTTGGCGTAGATGGCGCCCAGCGCGCCCGCGTCGTACAGCCGGAGCATACCCTGGTCGTAGAGGTCCATGATGGTCCGGCCCCGGGCCGTGGGCAGCAGCACGGGGTGGTAGGAGCGGAAGCCCACGGGCTCGATGCGGAAGCGCTCCCGGTCGAAGGTCAGGTCCGTGCGGGCGATGGACTCGCGGATGAGCACCGGGTCGTCGAGGTAGAAATCCGCCCGGCCCAGGATGACCATGCCCAGGGCCGAAGTCCCGGTCTTGACCTCCTTGGTCTGCATGCCTTCGGGGATGTAGCGCTGGTCGTAGTAGCCGATGCGCCAGACCACCGAGCGCCCGGTCATGCTCTCGCGGCCCTGCCAGGGGCCGACGTTTCCGGAGTCGTAGAACACGGCGTAGGCGTTTTCGTACATGGGTATGCGGGCCATGCTCAGGGGCGGGTCCACCCGGGCCTTGCAGACCATCATGTCGGCCTCGTTTTCGCGCACGAGGTGCGTGGCGCGCAGGCTGGGCACGAACTGGTGCTCGACCTCGATGCCGTACAAGTCCTGGAACACGGCGCGCAGCAGGTCGAAATACAGCCCGGTGCCGTCGGCGTTGGTGAAGGTGTCCCACGCGGGGCTGACCACGCGGATGGCGGCAATGGACTCCTGGGCCCGGCAGGGCGCGGTCAGACACGCCAGCAGCGCGACGGCGGCGAGGAGACGGCGGAGAATGGACATGCGGTGATGAGACCCCCTCGGCGGCAGAGGTCCCGGTGCGCGGCCCTTGTAGCATGGAGCCCGGGGGCTTGCAACGTTCCGGAGCCCGCCGTGGGCCGCGCCGCAAGGGGGGGCGGCCCGGTTGGCAGCCGGGACGACGGAATGCGCAGAGCGCTCGAAAATGGCGGATTGCGCGACGCGGAAAAACCCAGGATACGGGGCGCCCGCCGCATAGACAGACGGTTCTGATTTCTCCGCAGGTGCGGCAGGTCGTTTTGCGACGGCCCTAGGCTCGCCCGGCGTAGGCGGCCAGTTCGGCTTCGGCGTGCTCCCAGCGTTCGAAGGCGGCGGCCAGTTCGGCCTCGGCGCGCGCCATCTCCCGGCGCGCGGCGGCCACGGCCTCGCCGGAGTCCTTGTACAGCGCGGGGTCGGCCAGACGTTCCCCGGCGGCGGCCACGGCGCGCTCCAGGGCCTCGATGCGCGCGGGCAGGGCCTCCAGTTCGGCGGTCAGTTCGGCCATGTGGCGCTGTTCCTTGAAGGAGAGCTTGCGGGGGGCGTCACCGGCTGCGCCCGGCGCGCCGGGCGCCGGGGCGTCGGCGGCCCGGGGGGCGGCCGGGCGGGCGGCGGGCGCCTCCGGCGGCGCCGGGCGCTGGCGCAGCCAGTCGTCGTAGCCGCCGACGTATTCGGCCACCCTCCCGCCGCCCTCCAGGGCCAGGGTGCTGGTAACCACGTTGTTCAAAAAGGCCCGGTCGTGGCTGACCACGAGCACCGTGCCCTGGTACTCCATCAGCCGTTCCTCCAGCAGTTCCAGGGTCTCGGCGTCCAGGTCGTTGGTCGGCTCGTCCATGATGAGCAGGTTGGAGGGCCGGGTGAACAGCCGCGCCAGCAGCAGCCGGTTGCGTTCGCCGCCCGAGAGCACGGACACGGGGCTCATGGCCCGCTCGGGCGGGAAGAGGAAATCGGCCAGATAGCCCATGACGTGGCGGTCGCGCCCGCCCACGGTCACGGTGTCGCTGCCGTCGGCCACGGCGTGGCGCACGGTGGCCCGGGGGTCCAGCTCCTCGCGGTGCTGGTCGAAATAGGCGATTTCCAGGCCCGTGCCCAGGCGTACGCGGCCCGAGGTCGGCTCCAGGCGGCCCAGCAGCACCTGGAGCAGGGTGGTCTTGCCCGCGCCGTTGGGGCCGATGAGCCCCACGCGGTCGCCGCGCAGCACGGTGGTGGACAGGCCCTGGAACACGGGCGCGCCGCCGGGCCAGGAAAAGGCCACGTCCTCGGCTTCCATGACCACGCGGCCCGAGCGCCGGGCCTCCTGGATGACGACGGTGGCGCGGCCCTGGCGCTCGCGCCGGGCGCGGCGCTCCTCGCGCAGGGCCATGAGCGCGCGCACGCGGCCTTCGTTGCGCGTGCGCCGGGCCTTGATGCCCTGGCGGATCCAGGTTTCTTCGCGGGCCAGTTTCTTGTCGAACTCGGCATTTTGGCGGGCTTCGGCGTCCAGCAGGGCCTGCTTGCGCTCCAGGTAGGTGTCGTAGTCGCAACGCCAGTCCGTGAGGCGGCCGCGGTCCAGTTCGATGATGCGCGTGGCCACGCGGCGCAGGAAGGCCCGGTCGTGGGTGATGAAGACCAGGGTCCGCACGTGGCGCGGCAGGTATTCCTCCAGCCAGGCGATGGAGTCGATGTCCAGGTGGTTGGTGGGTTCGTCGAGGAGCAGCACGTCGGGACGGCCGACCAGGGCCCGGGCCAGCAGGGCCCGGCGCTTGAGGCCGCCGGAGAGGCTCTCGAAGGGCGCGGCGGGGTCCAGCCCCAGGCGGGCGATGACGGCGTCCACGGCGGGCAGGGCCTCCCAGCCGCCCTGGCGCTCCAGGGCCGCCTCCATCTCCGCCAGCCGGGCCAGGCCGTCGGCGTCGCGGGCCTCGCGGCTGGCGTGGTGGTAGGCGGCCAGGGCGCGGCCCATGTCGCCCAGCCCGGCGGTGACCACGTCGTACACCGGGCCGGACAGCGCCTCGGGCACTTTTTGGGACAGCCGGGCCACCACCACTCCGGCGGAGCGGACCACCTCGCCGCCGTCGGGCACGAGGTCGCCGGAGAGCAGCCGCAGCAGGGTGGACTTGCCCTCGCCGTTGCGACCCACGAGGCAGACCCGCTGGCCCTCCTCGATCTGGAAGGACACGCCGTCCAGCAGCAGGGGGCCCCCGAAGGACATGGTCAGATTGGTCGCGCCGAGCAGTGCCATGGCCTGGGGGAATAAGCCGGGGGCCCGGCGCGGTCAAGCCCGGAGACGCGGCGTGCGCCCCCGGGCCCGGTGCGGCAAGGGCGCGACCCGGCGCGGACGGAGCGGGGCGACTCCGGCGTCTTTACTGAACCGCGCGTTCCAGTTCGTCCAGGCAGCGGGCCAGCCCGCCGATGCCCGAGGAGCCCGCCAGGAGCAGCGGCTTCATGGAGCCCTTGCAGGCGCGCTTGACCAGGGTCGTGGCCTCGTGGCTCACGCAGTCCAGGGGACAGACCACGGCGTCGGCCCGGGCCAGAAGCTGGTGCAGGTGGCTGGGGGACTGCTCCAGCCCGCCGTCGTGGTGCAGCAGTTCGCAGCCGTAGCGGTTGGCCAGGGCCTTGTAGTGGGCCATGAGATTGCAGCGCCCGCCGACGTAGAGCACGCACTTGCCGTGCAACTTGCCGCAGCCCTGGCCGCAGGCGCCGTCGCAGCCCTGGCCGCATCGGCCCGGGCAGGGCTGGCCTGCGGCGGCGGCCATCCGCTCGGCCATCAGACCCTCCAGGGCCGCAACGGTGTTGTCGCGTTCGGCCAGGGCGCCGCGCGCCTGGTGCAGTTCGCGCAGCAGGTCCTCGATCTGCGCGGCCTGGCGCAGCACGGTGGCCTCGGCCGCGTCGCGGGCGCGGCGGGCGCCGTCCAGGTGCCCGGCCAGGGCGTCGCGCTCGGTGCGCAGGGCGGCCACGGCGGTGGTTTCCAGAGCCTGGCGCAGGCTGATGCGCTCGCCCTCGGCTTCGGCGCGGCGCTGGCGCTCGGCTTCCAGGTCGTGTTCCAGCCTGCGGTTGCGCGCCTTCCAAACGGCGGCGGCCTCGCGCAGGCGGGTCTTGCGCTCGGCCAGGGACTCGGCCAGGGCCTGGTTGCGCCGTTCCAGTTCGTCCAGGCGGCGCAGGTCCGCGCGGTTGGCGGCGCCCAGCAGGTGCGAGAGCATGTGCACTTCGCCGAAGACTTCGGAGATGAGCCCCTGGGAGGCTTCGGGGTGGCTCATGACGGCCCAGAAGGGCCCGGGGATGTCGCCCGCGTCGGCGTGTTCGCGCCACAGGGCCGCCAGGGCCTCGTCGTCCGCGCACTTGCGGAACAGGGCCAGGCTGCGGCGGTGCTTCTTGTTGAGCTGTTTTTGCAGCCAGCGGGCGGCCTTGCCCGGGCATTTGGCCTGGCTGACGAACCAGCAGTGCACGTCGAAGTCGCTGGCCCCGGGGGTGAAGCGCATGCCCAGGTGCCGGGCCCCGGCGCGCAGGTCGCCCATGGTCAGGCAGGTGCCGATGACCGGGCACTGGAAGTCTTCGAGTTCCCAGATGTTTTTTTGCTGCATGGTGCTGCTCCTTGCCGCGGGGGGCGGCGGGAATACCGTGATGGAACGGTCATAAATGAAAATGAAAATCATTGTCAATAAAAAGATGTGCGCACGGGAAAGAGCAGCGGGATCGGGCGGTTGTGCGGGGCGGCGGGAGCAACGCAAGAGAGGGCTTCCCGGCCGCCTGAACGAGGCTCGGCGGAGCAGGGGGGCGCGCCGCGCCGGGCAAGGAGGACTTCGGGCAAGGCGGGGCTGCCGCCCCGGTGTGGGTTGCGGCCCGGAAAAAAGGAACCGCCCCGGGGCAGGGAAGGCGGTCCGGCCCGGAGAGGGGCGCGGTCACGCCGGGGAGGGGGGCTTCGTCAAGGCGCAGGCGGGCCTGCCCGGCATGGCCGGACCGGGCAAAGGAGGGACAATCCGGACCACGGGAGCGACCCGGGCAAAAGAGATGCGTCAGGCGGGAAGGACGGGGGACGCCGGACCGCAGGCCGGGCGGCATCAGGCGCGACCAGGGCGCGATCAGGGCGCGATCGGGACGCGATCGGGGCGCGGGCAAAGAGGGGCGGCGTTTCCGCGTCGCGGCGCTTGCGCCGGGGGAAGGCGGACGCCAGCGGGAGGCGCAGAAAGCGCGGCGGGACCGGACGGTTGCCGGTGGAGCGTCGGGCGGCGGGATGGCGGGCATGCCGGATGGCGGTGCATGCCTCTGCTCCTTCCGGAGCCGGGGGGCACCGCCCGCCGAACAGGGAAAAAGGGCGGAGGCCTGAGCCCCCGCCCTCAATGGTCGCTTGGAAACCGGTCGGTCTTAGACGCAGCCGGTGGGCTTGGGCAGGCCGGCCATCTTGCAGGCGCCCTTGCCGGGGCCGGAGGGGAACAGCTCGTAGATGTGCTTCAGCTTGAAGCCGGTCACCTTGGAGAGGATGCGGACCATCGGGGCGATGCCGTTCTTCTTGTAGTAGTCCTGCAGGAACTCGATGACCTTATTGTGCTCTTCGGTCAGCTCCTTGATGCCCTCGGACTCCTTCACGTACTCCACCCACTCGGGGTTCCAGTCCTCGAAGCGCTGAAGGAAACCGTCTTCGTCGATGTCGAAAGATTTGCCCTTGAATTCGACAGTGGCCATGATCGTCCTCCTTGATGGTTTGATACCAGAGCGACCCGCGGGCCGCTCCCGGGCAAGCCCGGGCTTCCTATGGATAAGCAGCTTCCGCTGCTCAACTCCCGCTGAAATCCCCGCCGGGCGTGCCCGGCGAAAATGTGAGGGGATATTAAATACCGCCGGGGTTTTTTGTCAAGGGGCCGCCGGGAAAAAGCCGGGGCCGGAGCCCCGGAGGAAAACCCAGCAGTTCCATAGGGTTAGATGCCCAGCATCTCCTCCAGGTGCGTGCGGGCGAAGTCCAGGGACGGGTCCAGCTCCAGGGCGCTGCCCAGGCAGTGGATGGCCTCCTGGCGCTGGCCGAGGAATTTCAGGCACAGGCCCAGGTTGGCCAGGTCCATGGCCGAGCCGCTGTCCAGGTCCAGGGCGGCGCGGAAGTCCTGGGCGGCGCCCTCGAAATCCTTGGCCTTGAAGCGGGCCACCCCGCGCAGGTTGAAGTATTCCTTGACCTCCGGGCACAGGGTCAGGGCGCGGTCCAGGTGCGGCAGGGCGTCCACGAAATCGCCCGCGCGCGTCAGGGCGTAGGCCTGATAGAAGGCGGCCAGGGCGCGGTCCTCGTCGTTGTCCTGCAGGGGTTCGGCCCGGGCGAAGAGCGGGGCGGCGGCCCCTGCGTCCCCGCCGCGCAGGGTCAGCAGGGCCCGGTGCAGCGGCAGGAAATGGGCCCCGGGGTAGATGCGCTCCAGGGCGTCCAGCCCGGCTTCGGCCGCGGCGTGGGGCGCCTCCTCGGCCAGCACGCGGCCGACGAACATGCCCAGGCTGGCGCGCGGGGTGCGCTCGCGGAACTGGAACCCCGGCACGAAGTTGTAATGCGCGGGCTGGTCCAGCTCGGCGCAGGTGGTCTGCACGCTGTAGAGCGTGAAGCCCAGGCATTCCAGGCCCCGGGTCAGGGCCTTGAGCTCGCGCAGGATGTCGTTGTCGGCCACCGAGGGCAGGCTGGACAGGGGCACCACCGGCCCCCGGGTCAGCCACTCGCACTGCTGCGGGGCGGTGTATTTGGGCAGGCCCGAGGCCTCGTAGTTGGCGCCGGTCTCGAAGTCTCCGGCGAGTTGGGCGACTTCCGTCAGGGCGCGGATGGCGGCCTTTTCGGGCGAGGAGGCCGTCCCCGCGGTGTAGACGATCTCGCTTCTGGCCGGGAAGGTCGCGGGGTCGTAGGCCAGGGCCGCCACCGTGGGCACGGGCATGCCCAGGGTCATGTCCTTGAGCCACAGGCGGATGCCGTTGGCCGCGAAGGCTTCGATGAGCCCGGCCAGCACGGGGTCCGTGCACGAGGCCGGGTCGATGGTCGGCATCTCGGGCCGGGCGCGGTCGGTCACGGCGCAGACGTGGCGTTCCACCAGTTCCGCCGCGCCCTGGAAGATGGACTCCTCGTTGGTGTTGCCCGCGCTCGAGCCGTTGAATTCGTTGAGCTTCTTGAACAGATCCAGGGGTACGAACTCCTCGCGCCCGGCACTGACGTTGGTCGCCGGGCAAAAGGTCCAGCGGTGCAGGTCGAGCACGCGCACGGCGTCGGCCTCGTCCAGGGTGTCGCCCGTGGCGCGCAGCACCTCGGCCAGCGGCATGACCCGCCCGGGCCACAGGGCCTGGGCCTCGCTCCACGTGGCCAGCTCGAAGCCCGCGCGGCGGTCCCAGAAGGTGAAGTAGCTGTAGCGCTCGGTGAGTTCCATCAGCGCCGAGGCCTCGGCCTGGATGGGCGAGGCGCCCTTGCCCATCTGCTTGCGCGTGGGCATGACCCGCCGCGCCCCGGCCCCGGTGACGGACAGGAACACCGGGATGCCCAGGCGCCCGGTGTCGATGCGCCGGGTTTCGGCCAGGATGGCGTCGCCGTGGCGGGCCAGGGCCTCGCGCACGCGGGCCACCGTGACCTCCGGGGCCACGGCCTTGTCCTGGTCCTTGTCGTAGGTCTTTTCGCAATGGGTGAGAACGATCATCCGGTCACCACCTTGCGGGGCACAAGGCGCACGATGTCGCACAGGTGGCGCTCCACGGCGCCGTCCTCGCCGGTGGCCTTGCATCCCACGGTCTTGTTGCTCAGGGTGAATTCTTCCTCGGCCAGCTTGAAGAAGCGCATGGAGCGGCGCTCGTGGTCGCGCGCCAGCAGCGCCTGGGCGCCCTCGCGGGGGCGCAGGTGCGCGGTGAGGAATTTGACCAGCCCCCGGTGCAGCTTTTCGATGTAGAGCACCTCGGCGCCGACGATGGCATCGAAGCGCCGCCCCAGGCGGTCGGCGGCGAAATCCGCCCGCAGGACGCGGGTCCGGTCGGCCAGCCCGTTGTGCAGCACGTTGACCTGGGCGAAGACCAGGGCGTCGTGGTTGATGTCGGTGATGGTCGCGCGCATTCCGGCGGCGGCGGCGAACAGGCCGCACACGCCGACCCCGGCGCCGATTTCCAGCACCTCGGCCTGCGGCCCCAGGGGCAGGGCGGCCGCCATGTGCGCCAGGATCATGGAGGCGGGCCAGATGCGCGCCCAGAAGGGCAGCTCCAGGCCCTGGCCCGGGGCCGTGGCCTCGGCGATGCGCTCCACGTACTCGGCCATGTTGGTGATTTGCAGGATCTCCAGGGTCCGGCCTGCGGCGCTCACGGGCTCGAAGGCCACGGAGAAGCGTTGCCCGGCGTAGTCCAGAAGCTCGTCCAGAGGCGCGTCCAGGGAGATGGGCTCAGGGGTCGGCACCGGCGGGAACCTCCGCGCCCGGGGGCTCCCCGGGCAAAAAAAACGCCGGCTGGCGCCGGCGTCGTGTATGTCTGGTGGAGCGGGAGACGAGATTTGAACTCGCGACTTCAACCTTGGCAAGGTTGCACTCTACCACTGAGTTACTCCCGCATCGTGGAGGCGGCATCCGGATTTGAACCGGAGAATGGAGGTTTTGCAGACCTCTGCCTTACCACTTGGCTATGCCGCCCCGTACCGAGGAATTGAGCCTATAGTCCAGGAGGGTTGGCGCTGTCAACGGACAAATATCCCCCCTCGCCAAAACCCCTCGGTGCGCTGGGAAACGTATCCGTTCGCCGCCCGGGGCGCAAGCTCTTCGTGCGCACGGGGCGAAAAAAGCGGGGGTTTCGCCCCGGGGGGGAATGGGCGCCGTGCCTTGCGCTCCGGCGCCGCCCCGACCGGTCGCCTTCAGGGTTTTGCGGCGGCGCAAAAAAGGACGCCGACCCTGGGGTCGGCGTCCGGTGTGTCGTAGTGGAGCGGGAGACGAGATTTGAACTCGCGACTTCAACCTTGGCAAGGTTGCACTCTACCACTGAGTTACTCCCGCTCGTGGCGCCTCGTCGCTGAGGCGAGAGACCTTCTATCCGCGTCGGCCCGCCCTGTCAACTCGAAAGGCCAAAAAAATTCCCCCGGGTCAGGACGACGGACTCCACGCCCCCCAGGCGGCGGAACGGCAGGCCCCGGGCCGCGCCGTCCAGGGCGGCCGCCGCGTCGTGGATCACCGCCCCGGCCAGGGCGTCGATGCCCAGGTCGAGCAGGGCCGGGACCAGGGGCACGCTGGGCCCCAGCAGAACGACCCGCGCCCCGGGGCGGCGCAGGGCCAGAAGCCCGCCCAGGGTGCCGTTGTGCAGGGCCGTGCCGGTGATGGCCACCACGTCCGCCGCCGGCAGCACGTCGGCTGCGCGCGCGGCGGGCAGGTCGCCGGGGCGCGGGCGCAGCTCCAGCACGGAAAGGGCCGCGAAGGCCCCGCCCAGGCGCTCCACGAAGGGAAAATGGCCGACCACGGCCACCCGCCGCCCGCGCCCCAGGGCCAGCAGCAGCTCCTGGCCCTTGGCGGGGCGCGCGTCCGCCGGAACGGGCAGCAGGGCCAGGGCGGCGGCCAGCCCGAGGGCCACGGCGGCGGGCATGTCGGCGGGCGGGGCCGGGGGGAGGGGCGGGTGCCCGGGGTGCGCCGTGTCCGTCGGGTCGGGCGGGTCGGGCGGAGCGGGCGGGGTTTCCATAGGAATAGGAACGTGGGGGGCGGTGGGGCCGGAAGCGGAACAGGACGCGGACCGGGGCATCGGGGCGGCGGACCGGCCGTGCGAATTCCCGGTGGTTTCGCCGGGCGCCGCCCCGGCCAGCCAGGCCGCCAGGGCGTGGGCCGAGGCGGGCACGCGGGGCGCCCCGGGGGCGGCGGGGCCGCCGTCGGTGCGCGAGGCCACCCCGGCCCGGGGCGCGCCCGGGCCGTCCAGGGCCACCCCCGCCAGGATCGTGCCCAGTACGGCGCGGCCCACGGGGCGGTCGGCCTCGGCCCACGCCGCGCCGAGCACGGCGCGGATCAGGGCGGCCTGGATGGCGGCCCCGGCCTGCGGCCCGGGGCCCGGAGCGGGCTGGTCCATGGCTTTTCCCCTTCGGCCCCCGCGCGGCGCAACGGCCCGTTGCGCGGGGCATAACCGCCGAACTCGCCACACTAATGGGAAGGGGTTTACTTTTCAAGAGGAGATGAAGTAAGAAGACCCTTCGCCGACAGTTTGCACGCCGCCCCGGCTGGCACTCACCCGGAGGATCCGCCATGGAAGCAAAGGATATCGAATTCTTCCGCAAGTACCTGAACCAGATGCTCGACGACATCCTGCGCAAGGGTGAGGAAACCATCGAGGACATGACCGAGTCGCCCGAGGTCTACGCCGACCCCGCCGACCGCGCCACAGCCGAGTCCGACCGCTCCTTCACCCTGCGCCTGCGCGACCGTGAGCGCAAACTCATCAAGAAAATCCAGCAGACCCTGCACCGTATCGACGACGGCACCTTCGGCATCTGCGAGGAGTGCGGCGAGGAGATTTCCGTGGAGCGCCTCAAAGCCCGCCCGGTGACCACGCTGTGCATCAACTGCAAGAGCCGCCAGGAGGAGGAGGAGCAGGTGCGCGGCGAGTAGGCCGTCCATATGGAAGCCAACCTGTTCCGCTGCCTCGCCGCCGCCCTGGGCCCAGGCCTTGTGGGTCGGCGCATCGAGAAGCTCCACAGCCCCGCCCCCGGCGTCTGGACCCTGACCCTCCAGACCGCCGGGGGCGCGCCGTTTGTGCTGCTGCGCACGGGCGGTGCCGAGGGGCTGCTGCTGCCCAGCGCCCACAAGCCCGAGAACCCGGCCGAGCCTTCGGCGCGCTGCATGTGGCTGCGCAAGCGGCTGACGGGGCGGCGCATCGCGGCCTGGACCATGGACTGGCCCGCGCGCCTGCTGGCCCTGGAGCTTTCGCCCGGGCCGGGGCGCTGGCTGGTGCTCGGGCCGGGGGGCGAGCCGGACCTCGCGGACGAACTGCCCTCCGGATTCGGCGCCGAGCCCGCGTGGCCCGACGCGGCCCGGGTGCGCGAGGAGCCGGACATCTGGCGCGAGCACCCGCAGATCACCCGCGACCTGCGCCGCCTGCTGGCGGCCTCGCCCCCGGGGCGCGACCAGGCCGTGCTCGACGCCGTGCGCCGGGGCGGCTGCGTGCGGTTTTTCGCCTATCTGCCCGAGGCCGACGAGGGCGGGGCCCCCGGCCCGGCCCGGGCCCGGCTGCTGGCCTGGCGCCTGCCTGCGGACCTGCGCCCGGGGCTCGTGGAGCACGTGTTCGACGACGTTCTGGAGGCCGCCGGATTCTTCGGGCGGGCCACGCTGTTCCCGCGCCTGCGGGCCCTGGCCGAGGCCGGTGCGCAAAAGCGCCTGGACGCGGCCCTGGCCCGGGCGCAGCGGGCCCTGCAGAGCCTGGAGGCCGACCGCGCACGCCTGGAGGGGCTGCTGGCCCGGGGAGCCGAGGCCGAGGCCCTGCGCGCGGTACTCTATCAATTTGACAAGCGCGACAAGCGTCCTTATCTGGACGCCCCCCTGGCCGACGGCACCGTCCGGCGCATCGCCCTGGACGGGCGGCTGACCCTGCTGGAGAACATGGAGCGCCTGTTCCGGCTGGCGGCCAAGGGGCGGCGTGGCCTGGAATTCCTGGCCGGGCGCGAAGAGCGCCTGCGCGCGGAGCTGGCCGCCGTGCGGCGCGGCGAGCTGCCCCCGGGCCGCGAGGACGCCGCCGCCCGCAAGGCCGACCGCCACGCCGTGCGCCGCCCCGCCGGGGCCGTGCCCGGGGTGGCCCGCTTCCGCACCAGCGACGGCTTCACCGTCCTGCGCGGCAAGAGCGCGCAGGCCAATCACGACCTGCGCAAGCTGGCCAGCCCCTTCGACCTGTGGTTCCACGCGGCCCACGGGCCGGGAGCCCACGTGATCCTGCGCCGCGACTTTCCGGACCAGCCCGTGCCCGAGGCGAGCCTCATGGAGGCCGCCGGGCTGGCGGCCCTGCGCAGCCATGCCGCCGGGGGCCGGGCCGAAGTGCTCTGCGCCCAGGTGCGCTACGTGCGCGCGGTTTCCGGGGGCGGGCCGGGCAAGGTCGCGGTGGACCGCCTGGAGCGGACCCTGGCCGTGGACCCCGACCCGGACCTGGAAACCCGGCTGGCCGAGGCCGGGCCGTGAGCCCGCGCCCCGGGGGCCGGGCCCGGGCCCGGCAGGCCCCGGCCCGTAAGGGAAAATCGACGAATCCCACGCCCGGCGCGGGCTGCGCCCCCATGGACGCGGCCCTGCGGAAGGCGTATGCACAAGGGGCCCGCAAGGGCCAAACCGGGGGGGACATGGCCAAGGCATCCTGCCACGAGCGTTCCTTGGAGTTCGAGGACTGCGATCTGGCGCGCGAACTGTTCGGCGCGCAGGAGGCGAACCTGGCCGCCGTGGCCCGGGGCTGCGGCGTGGGCGTCTCCTCGCGCGGCAACCGCGTGCACCTGCACGGCACCGAGGAGGGCGTGAACCGCGCCGCCAACCTGCTCGTGCAGCTCTACGCCCAGGTCAAGGCCGGGCGGCCCGTCTTCCCGCGCGACGTGGACCTGGCCCTGGGCATCCTGCAACGCGAGCCCGCGGCGCAGCTCGGCGAGGTTTTCGCCACGGAGGTCTGCGCGGCGTCGCCCAAGCGGCGGGTCAACCCCAAGACCCTGGGCCAGCGCGACTACATGCAGGCCATCCGCGAGAACGACCTGACCTTCGGCATCGGCCCGGCGGGCACGGGCAAGACCTACCTCGCCGTGGCCCTGGCCGTGTCGTGCCTGCTGGGGCGCGAGGTCAAGCGCATCGTGCTCACGCGCCCGGCCGTGGAGGCAGGGGAGAAGCTGGGCTTTTTGCCCGGCGACATGGTGGAGAAGGTCAACCCCTACCTGCGCCCGCTCTACGACGCCCTGCACGACATGCTGGATTTCGCCAAGGTCCAGGAAATGCTGGAAACCGGGATCATCGAGGTCGCGCCCCTGGCCTTCATGCGCGGGCGCACGCTGAACGACGCGTTCATCATCCTCGACGAGGCCCAGAACACCACTCCGGAACAAATGAAGATGTTTCTCACGCGCCTGGGCTTCGGCTCGCGGGCCGTGGTCACGGGCGACGTGACCCAGATCGACCTGCCCGGCAAGGCCTCCTCGGGTCTGGTCCAGGCGGCCAAGGCCCTGGCCGGCGTGGAGGGCATCGCCTTCATCGCCTTCGGCGAGAAGGACGTGATCCGACATCCCCTGGTGGGAAGGATTGTCCAGGCTTATGAACGTTATGAAGACTCTGGCTCGCAAGAAGGCTAGGACCGCGCGCCCGGCCAGGGGCGACCACGCCCGTGGCGCCCGCAACGGCGGCCTGGGCGGCCCCGGCGCCCCCGGGGTGGCCCTGCTGCTGGTGGTGCTGCTCGGGCTGTCGGCCCTGGCGGGCGTGCGCGTGGAGCCGGGCCCCCCGGCCTACGCCGCCGGGGACATTGCCGACGCCGACGTTGTGGCCCGGCGCGATTTCCTGGTGGAGGACATCAGCTCCACCCTGGCCAAGCGGCGCGGCGCCGCCGACGCGCAGCCCCCGGTGTTCGATTTGTCGACCGACGCGCGGCGGGCCCTGGACGCCGCGGTGCGTGAAGTGTTCGCCAGCCTGGCCGCGGCCAGCCCCGAGGCCCTGGAGGACGTGCGCTGGCAGATCGCCGAGGACCTCAACTCCGAAATCTCCAAGGCCACCCTGGACCTGTGGCGGCGCGAGGACTTCCAGAATCTTGTGCTCGGCCGCGTGCTGCCCTGGGTGGGCGACCAGCTCGACCGGGGCATCGTCGCCGACGCCGACGACCTGGCGCGGCACCCCCACGGCATCGTCTTGCGCAATCTGGCCGCCGACGAGGAGACCATGATCGCCGACACCGAGACGGTGACGGACCTGGAGCATCTGCGCGCGGCCCTGGCGGCCTTTCTCAAGGACGACCTGAAAAAGACGCTGACGGTGCGCAAGGCCGTGTGGTCGCTGGTCGGCCCCGTGCTGGAGCCGAGCCTGACCCTGAACCGCGAGGAAACCCGCGCCCGGGGCGATCTGGCCATGGCCGCCGTGCGCCCCGTGTATTTCCACATCCGCCAGGGCGAAATCCTGGTCCGCCACGGCGAGGCCGTGACCCTGGAGCAGCAGGTCAAGCTTCAGGCCATGGCCGCCGAGTCGCCGCGCAGCGTGACCGTGCTGCCCGCCGGGGGCATCTTCGTGCTGGCGGCGCTCATGGCCCTGGGGCTGCCTTTGTGCCGCCGCGCGCGACTGTGTCCGCCGCTCAATGGGCGCGACTACGTGCTGCTGGCGGCGCTGGCGGTGGTCTTCTGCGGCGGGGCCAAGTTCCTGGCCCTGGTCGGCGGGCCGCTGACCCTGGGCTCCCCGGTGCTGACCAAGGAAATCATCCCCTACAGCCTGCCCCTGGCCGGGGCCTCGGGCGTGGCGGCCATGTTCTTCCCGCTGGTGACGTGCTTCTTCGTCACGTTGCTGCTGGCCTTCTTCTGCGCGCACATCCTGGGCGGCGGGCTCACGCTGTTCTCCTTCCTTTTCGCGGGCGGGCTGGTCTATGCCTTCGTGATCAAGCGGGCCGAAAGCCGCAAGGAGCTGCTGGCCTCGGTGCTGCCGCTGCTGGCGGGGCTGTCCCTGGCCTGGGTCGGGGCCAATTTGCTGGAATACCAGGGCATGGCCCATGCCCTGGCGGGCTGGGCCTACGTGCTCTCCGGGGGCTTCGTGTCCCTCGTCCTGCTGCTGGCCCTCTCGCCCATGGCCGAATACCTGCTGGGCTACACCTCGCGCTTCCGGCTCATGGAGCTCATGAGCCTGGAGCAGCCGCTGCTCCAGGAGCTGATGGTCAGCGCGCCGGGCTCGTATCATCACTCCCTGGTGCTCTCGAACATGGTCGAGGCCGGGGCCCGGGCCATCGGGGCCAACCCGCTGCTGGCGCGGGTGGCGGCGTTGTACCACGACGTGGGCAAGGTCACCAAGCCGCTGTATTTCATCGAGAACCAGATGGGCGGCGAGAACCGTCACGACAAGCTGGTCCCGTCCATGAGCGCCCTGATCCTGACCAGCCACATCAAGCAGGGCGTGGAGTTGGCCCGCGCGCACAAGCTCGGCACCGAGATCGAGGACCTGATCCGCCAGCACCACGGGACCATGCTCATCTCCTTCTTCTACCACAAGGCCTGCGAGCAGGCCGAGGCGCGCGGCGAGGCCCCGCCCCGGGAGGACGAGTTCCGCTACCCGGGCCCCAAGCCGCAAACCAAGGAGGCCGGGCTGCTGCTTTTGGCCGACGCCATCGAGGCCTCCAGCCGGACCCTGGTGGACCCCACGCCCAGCCGTCTCAAGGGCCATATCGAGAAGATCGTCAAGAAGATATTCTCCGACGGGCAGCTCGACGAATCCGCACTGACCCTCAAGGACCTGCACGAACTGTCCGAGGTCTTCCTGCGCATCCTCACCGGCATCTTCCACCAGCGCATCGAGTACCCGGGCGGCGACAGCCCGCAGTTGCGCGAGGACGCCCGGGCGCGGACGGAATACCGCCCCGAGCCCGCCTTCGTGGACGCCCCGCCCGCGGCCGAGGCCGCGTCCGAGCCGCGCAGCGGCCACCGGCCCGAGCAGGACCCCACCGGCCAGAGTTGCCCCGCCGACGCGCGCGACGCGGGCACCGTGCTCAAGTTCACCAAGCGCCGGGGCACGCGGTGAGCGTGACGGTGCTCACCGGCCCGGGCCTGGACCCGGGCGCCGGGCTCTCGCGCCGCGAGGCCGCCGCTCTGGGCGAGCGCGTCCTCGCCGCCCTGGGCCTGCCCGGGGCCGGGGCGGAGCTGCTGCTGGTGGACGACCGGCGCATGGCCGGGCTGCACCGCCGCTTCATGGGCCGCCCGGGGCCGACCAACGTCCTGTCCTTCCCGGAGGCCGAGGGCGCTTCCGGCGCACCCCCCTCCGGCTCCCTGGGCCAGGTCGTCCTGTCCGTGGACACGCTGCTGCGCGAGGCCGACCTCTACGGCCAGCCCGTGGCCGGACACGCCGCACGCCTGCTGGCCCACGCCTTCCTGCATCTTGCGGGCTTCGACCACGGCCCGGAAATGGACGCCCTGACCGAACAGGCCGTGCAGACCGTCCGCGAGGGCTGAGGCTGGCCCGGCGGGGGAAGGGGAAGAACCTTTTCTTGAGCGATCTGCCGCGACGGCCACCCTCCTTCCACCGGAGGGTGGCCCTTTCCTTATGGGGTGGGGGCGCCATACAAGGAGAAAAGGTTCTTTCCCCTTGCTTACCCTCAGCTCCTTTTCCAAAAGATCTTTTTTTGCGGGATGAGGGGGCGGGCAAGGGGCCGCCGGAGGGCTCCGGGCGTTTCGCCATGACGGGCTGTAGGATGGCGCTCCGTGGGGTCTGGCTCGGCGCGACCGGGGGCAGCCTGCTTTCCGGGAAGGGAGTGCCCGTGCCCGGGAACGCTTTGCCGGACCGGAGGTGGACGCCGTGCGCATTGCCCCCGGGCGCCGGGTGGCGTAGATTCGCGCCATGCAGCGTTTCTTTCCGCTTCGCGTGGCCCTGCCGCGCGGCCCGTTGCCGCATTCCTCCGCGCCGCGGGGGCTTTTCCGGGCGGCTTTGGCCTTCCGGAGCAGGGCCGTCCTGGCAATCGTTGCCCTGGTTGCCCTGGCCGCCCTGGCGGCCTGCGCTCCCGCCTCCCGGCCCCAGGCCCTGGGCGAGCTTGAGGCCGACCCCGCGTGGCTCCCCGTGGGCGCGGATGCGCCTTTGCCCGCCGCCGGGTGGGTGCGCGGGTGCGCGGCCACGCTGCACGTCTACATCGAGGGCGACGGCGCGGCCTACGCCTCGCGGACCATGCCCTCCCTGGACCCCACCCCGCGCGAGGCCACCGGCCTGCTGCTGGCCCGGACGGACCCGGCGCCCGCCGTGGCCTACCTGGGGCGCCCCTGCCAATACGTGAGCGGCCCGGCCTGCTCGCCCGTCCATTGGACCACCGGGCGCTTCTCGCCCACGGCGCTGGCCGCCCAGGCCCGCCTGCTGGACGCGGCCATGCGCGCGGCCGGGGCGCGGCGGGCGGTGCTGTTCGGGTTCTCGGGCGGCGGGGCCATGGCGGCGCTGCTGGCGGCGCAGCGGGCCGACGTGGCCGGGCTGGTCACCGTCTGTGGCAACCTGGACCACGCCGTGTGGACGCGCATGCACGCGGTGGCGCCGCTGTCGGGGTCGCTCAACCCGGCGGACGTGGCCGGGCGGCTGGCGGCCCTGCCGCAGGTGCATTTTCTGGGGGCGGAGGATTCCAACGTCACCCGCCGGGTGACGGACGCCTTCGTGGCCCGCCTGGGACCGGGGGCGCCGGTGCGGGTGTTGGAACTGCCGGGCTTGGGCCACGGCGGCGCGGCCTGGGCCGCCGCGTGGCCGGGGCTGCTCTCCGGGCTGGCGGCGGCTCCCTGACGCACCCGGGCCGGGTTCCCCGGGGCTTGCCCCTGTCGTCTTGCCGCCCTACCGGCCACCGGCGATGATGAACTTCCGCAGGGCGCGGATGTTTTCCATCTCCAGCTTCTTGACCATTCTTGCCAGATAGGTCTCCACCGTGCGCGGGCTGATGCCCAGCCGGGCGGCGATTTCCGCATTGGCGGCGCCGCGCGCCATGGCCGAGAAAATGCTCCGTTCGCGGTCGCTGAGCAGGGCCAGCGGGTCGGTGCCCGTCATGCCGCTCTTTTCGGCCAGGGCCTGCCCGGCGCGGGGGCTGACGAAGCCCTCGCCGCGCATGAGCGCCTCGACGCCCTCCAACAGCACTTCCGGTTCCTCGCGTTTGGTGACGTAGCCGTTGGCCCCGCAACGCAGGGCGCGGTGGATGGTCGCCACATCCTCGTGCATGGAATAGACCAGCACGGGAACGGCGCGTTCGTCGAGATCGGCCAGCAGGTCCAGGCCACTGCCGTCTTCCAGGGAGAGGTCGAGCAGGGCGAGGTCGAAGCGGGCGGTTTCCAGGGCGGCCAGGGCTTCGGCGCGCGTGGCCGCCTCGGCTCCGGGCCGGTGCCCGCGCGATTCGAGCAGCAGGCGCAACCCCTGGCGCACGGCGGGGTGGTCGTCGATGAGCAGCACGTGGGCCGCGGTGGGGTCAGGCGTCATGGCGGGTTTCCTCCTTTGCGGGCGCGGCATCCCGGGCCAGGGCGCAGGGCGCCACGCAGGTGACGACTGTGCCGCCGCCGGGGGCGTCCTCGATGCGCAGCTCGGCCTGGATGATCGCGGCGCGGTGGGCCATTATGCCCAGCCCCAGCCCCTCGCCCGGGCCCGCCGTTTCGTCTTTCCCGCGCTGGGCGGCTTCCCGGCCGATGCCGTCGTCGCGCACCGCGAGTTGGACGCCGCCCGCCACGGGGCAGCGCAGTTCCACGCGGATTTCACTGGCCCGGGCGTGCTTGGCCGCGTTGGCCAGGGCCTCCTGGGCGATGCGATAGAGCGTGGTCACGTTGGGGTTGGCGCACTGCCCGCAGCCGAGCTGGCGCTCGAAGCGCACGGCGATGCCCGTGTCCTTGGCGATGCGTTGGGCGAGGTCGTCCAGCGAAGGCCCGGGGGCCGAGGGGTCGTGCTCCACGGGCCAGAGCCCGCGCGAGGTGCGGTAGGCGTCGTCGGCCGAGGCGTCCAGCAGTTCGCGCAGGTCGGCCATGGCCGCGCCGTCGCCCGTGTCGGCCAGCCGCCTGTTCAGGATGGCTGCGCGCAGCCGCGCCCCGGTGAGCTTCTGGCACAGGCCGTCGTGCAGTTCGTGGCTGATGCGGCGGCGCTCCTCTTCGCTGATGTGGACCACCTCCCGTTCCAGCCTGTTGCGTTCCTCTATTTCGGCCCGCAGGGAGACGTTTTTTTGCTCCAACTCGTCGGAGAGGGTTTCCACTGCCTCGAAGGCGAGGGTGAAGCGCCTGGCCAGGGTCAGGGCCTGGGTGACGACGAAAAAGAACATCCCCGGCTCGATGAGGTAGGCGACGTTGATGACGCGGGCGTGGCTCAGGGCGTCGCTTATGGCCGAGATGAGAAAGACGGTGGTCCCGGCCAGCATCAGCCAGGCCCCGTCGCGTCCGCGCCGCACGCAGACGATGAGCCGTTGGAGATAGTAGATGCCCAGGCCCATGCCCGTGACCATGGCCAGGAGGATGTATTGCGAGGAGCGCACGGGCGCCGCGAAGAGCAGCAGCAGGACGTACCCCGCCAGCCGCGCGTCCGAAATGTGGCGCGTTATCTTATGGAATTCCTCGGGGTACAGGGAAAGGTAGAAGCGGTTGAGAAAGGGCCCCCAGGCCACGAAGCAGAACAGGGGCAGGTATTCCCCCAGCAGGGGCGGCAGGGGCGGCAGGAACAGGCTCGCGCCCCACAGCGAGGTTTTGGAGGTCATGCAGTAGCCGAAGGTGAACAGGCAGTAGATGCCGAAATGCAGGGTCGAGGGTAGCGTTTTGGCCAATCGGAACAAGGCCAGGTGGTACATTGCGGCGATGAAGAGGCAGCCGGCGAAGAGGAAGGATATGGCCCATTGCCGGTCGCGGGCGGCTTCCAGGGGGCCGGGCGGGGCGATCTGGATGCCGTCGGGCACGCCCCCGGCGCGGAAATAGTGGTTGGACACCTGGAGCACCAGCTCCATCTCGTCGCCCCGGGGTTCCACCTCGGCCAGGACCAGCGATCGGCCCGGGCGTTCGGTCGCGGCGTCGGTGCCCAGGGTGCCGCTGTGGGCCACCGGGGCGCCGTCGGCCCACAGCCGGTAGGCCACGGGAATGTCGTACAGGCGCAGGGTCAGCCGCCGGGCGTCCGGCCAGAGCCTGACCCGCAGGCGGAAGGTCGCCAGTCCGGTGCCGCCGAGTTTTTCCCCATTCACGACAAGTCCTTTCCATGTCCCGGGCATGGCGAAATAGCCCGTGGGCTCCGGGGCCCCGGCGCCGGGTGCGAAGTCCTGCGGCTCCAGCAGGCGGCCCCAGTGGAATTCCCATTGCCCGTCGAGGTGGGCCGGGCCGCTTGCGGCGGGGTCGTAGGCCCGCAGGTCGAGAACTCCGCGCTGCGCGTGCGGGCCGAAGGTCGTGTCGTGCGCGCATCCGGCCAGGGCCAGCAGGGCGGCCAGGGCCAGGGCCGCCGCGACTGCACATGGGGCGGGCGGGCGGGGAATCGCGGTTTTTTGCATTGTTTGGTGGGGCCTTTCCGGCGTTTCAATTCGGAACGGACGCGGCTCGCAGGGCGCCGACCGCGCCTCTTTATATAAGGCCAGCGGTGCACGCGCAACAACGCTCCGCAGCCAAAGGCGGCCATGTACGTGGTTTCCCGGACAGACAGGAGCCGCCCGGCGGGATAAAAACGCATAGGAGTGCAACCATTACTATGCAAGGAGTGTGTTCATGGTTCCTGTGTCGCCGCGTTTCATTCGAGGGGTACGTTTTCGGGTCCTTGTTTTTCTGCTGTTGTCCGGGCTGTTTTGCGGCTTTGTTCCGCCTCCGGCCCGGGCCGGTTCGCTGACCGGCCCGGGCACTTTGGGCGGCGGAGCCCCGCAGTCCATCGCCTCCGGGGTTTCCGCAGACGGTTCGGTGGTGGTGGGCGTGACTACTTCCGCGTCCGGGACGCAGGCGTTCCGTTGGACCGAGGCGGGCGGGATGGTCGGCCTGGGCGACCTGCCCGGCGGAATCTTCTACTCTCACTCCGCGGGTGTTTCCGCAGACGGCTCGGTGGTGGTGGGTATGTCTTCTTCCGTGTCCGGGATACAGGCCTTCCGCTGGACCCAGGCGGGCGGGATGGCCGGCCTGGGCGACCTGCCCGGCGGAGCCTTCTCTTCCTTCGCCACTGCCGTCTCCTCCGATGGTTCCGTCATCATCGGTTCGGCCGTGTCCGCAAACGGCGACGAGGCCTTCCGTTGGACCCAGGCGGGCGGGATGACCGGGCTGGGCGATCTGCCCGGCGGAATCTTCTCTTCCTCCGCCACTGCCGTTTCCTCTGACGGTTCCGTCATCGTCGGCGGGAGCGTGTCCGCAAGCGGCGACGAGGCGTTCCGTTGGACTCAGGCGGGCGGGATGACCGGGCTGGGCGATTTGCCCGGCGGCTCGTTCTACTCCCTTGCCTCCGGCGTTTCCGCAGACGGCTCCGTGGTGGTGGGCAGAAGCTTTTCCGCCCAGGGCCTGGAGGCGTTCCGCTGGACCCAGGCGGGCGGTATGGTCGGCCTGGGTGACCTGCCCGGCGGGCTCTTCAATTCCTACGCCGCAGCCATCACCCCCGACGGCTCCGTTATCGTCGGTGGGGCCGCGTCCGCAAACGGCGACGAGGCGTTCTTCTGGACCGAAGCCGACGGCATGGTGTCACTCAATGACTGGCTGGAAGACTCCGGCGTGGATATGGACGGCTGGAGGCTCAGGACGGCCAACGCCGTCAGCGCGGACGGACGGACCATCGTGGGCGTGGGTGTCGGCTCCGGAAACGAGGAGGCCTACATCGCCCGCCTGGGCGGGCTGATCACCCCTGCAGCCCTGCACCAGTCCCTGGGCGGCATGACCGGGGTGGGCCCGGCGGTTTCCGGGCTGGGCATGGCGTCCATGGGCGTGCTGGGCGGAGTGTCCTCGCTGGGCGGGGGCGGCGCGGCGGGCCTGGCCAGCGGCGAGGGCTACGCGGGGCGGCTGGACGCCTGGATTTCCGGGGCCGTGTCCGCCAACAGCGAGCTGGACGGCGACGACTTCGGCCTGCGCGGCGGCCTGGGCCTGACCTGGGACCTGGGCAACGACTGGCGCGTGGGCGGCGGCGTGTTCGCCAACGCGCGCGACCTGGAGACGAGTTACGACGGCTCCCAGGAAATCGACACTCTGGGCCCCGGTGTCTTCGTGGGCTGGGCCCCGGCGGGCACGGGGCTGGACTTCAGCCTGAGCGCCCTGTGGCAGAGCGCGGACCTGCGCCTGGAGCGCGGCTACATGAACGGCGCGGGCAGCGCCAGCTCCACGGGCAGCACCGACGCCGAGCTGTTCGGCGTCATGGCCCGGGCCCAGTGGAGCCGCGAGCTGACCGAGAGCCTGGCCCTGACGCCATTCGTGGAATACGCGTGGCAGACCGTGCATATGCAGGGCTACGACGAAACCGACGGCCCCTTCCCGGCCAGCTACGACTCCCGCGACGAGGACTCGAACACCGCGCGCCTGGGCCTGCAACTGGGCTGGGCCCTGACCGAAAAGGTCACGGCCTGGACCTGGGGCGCCTGGAACCACCGTTTCGAGGGCTCCTCCGGGGCCATGAGCGGCACGGTGCTCGGCCTGGGAGCCTTCGACTTCGAGGGCTCCAATGCGGACCGGGACTGGGCCGACGTGGGCGTGGGCGCGAGCTGGCAGCTCACCGAGCGCCTGAGCGTCTCCTCGCGCCTGGGCGTGGCCCTGGGCTGCGACGACGACTCCCTGGCGGATATGACCGCCACCATGGGCCTGACCTGGCGCATCTGGTAGCATCGCTCCAAACGCCATGGCGCGGGCAGCCGCCGCGCCGGAAACGGGCCGGGCTCCCCACCGGGGAGCCCGGCCCGGATTGCTGGAGGCGTTGCGGCCACGGGTGACGGCGGAGAATGGCGGAGCGGTGCCGGGCCCGGCCCCGGCGCGGGGGTTTACAAACGGCGGGGGCTGGGGTTAACTGACCGTTTCCTCCGCAGCGCGGGGGGCGAGACCTGACACGAGGAACGAGCCATGGCCAAGCATTTCCTGAGCATCCTGGACCTGGATACGGACACCGCCTGGGCGCTGGTGCGCCGGGCGGACGAAATGAAACGCACGCGCCACCGGGGCGACCTGCTGCGCGGCGAAACGGTGATCCTGATCTTCGAGAAGGCCTCCACGCGCACGCGGGTCAGCTTCGAGGTCGGGGTGCGCCAGCTCGGCGGCGATTCGCTGCTGATGACGCCCGCCGAATCGCAACTCGGGCGCAGCGAACCCCTGGCGGACACCGCGCGGGTGCTCTCGCGCTACGCCCGGGGGCTGGTGGTGCGTACCTTCGGCCAGCACAAGCTGGAGGAACTGGCGCGCCACGCGAGCATTCCGGTCATCAACGCCCTGTCGGACCTGTATCACCCCTGCCAGGTGATGAGCGACATGCTGACCATGTACGAGCGCACGCCGGACCTGGGCGCGCTGCGCGTGGCCTGGGTCGGCGACGGCAACAACATGGCCCACTCCTTCCTCAACGCGGCGGCGCTGTTCGGCTTCGAGCTGCGCCTGGCCTGCCCCGAGGGCTACGACCCCGACCCGGCGGTGCTGGACGCGGCCCGGGCGCGCGGGGCCCGGCTGGTGCTGACGCGCGACCCGCGCGAAGCCTGCGAGGGCGCGCACTACATCAACACCGACGTGTGGGCCTCCATGGGCCAGGAGCAGGAGCAGAAGCGCCGCGAGCGGGCCTTTGCGGACTATCAGGTGGACGCGGCGCTGCTGGCCGTGGCCGCGCCGCAGGTGTGGGTCATGCACTGCCTGCCCGCCCACCGGGGCGAGGAGGTCAGCGCCGAGGTGCTCGACGGCCCGCGCTCCATCATTTTCGATCAGGCCGAGAACCGGCTGCACATGCAGAAGGCGATCATGGAATGGATTTTCACCGCCGAACAGGGCGAGACGGGGAAGTAGCATGAAGGACATCAAGAAGGTCGTTCTGGCGTATTCCGGCGGGCTGGACACGTCGGTGATCCTGGCCTGGCTGAAGAACACCTACAAGTGCGAGGTGGTCACGCTCACGGCGGACCTGGGCCAGGGCGAGGAACTGGACGGCATCGAGGCCAAGGCCCTGCGCACGGGCGCGGTCAAGGCCTACGTGGAGGACCTCCAGGAGGAGTTCGCCCGGGACTTCATCTTCCCCATGATGCGCGCGGCGGCGGTCTACGAAGGCCGCTACCTGCTGGGCACGTCCATCGCGCGTCCGCTCATCGCCAAGCGGCTGGTGGACATCGCCCACGCCGAGAACTGTCAGGCCATCGCCCACGGCGCCACGGGCAAGGGCAACGATCAGGTCCGCTTCGAGCTGGCCGCCGCCGCCCTGGACCCCAAGCTGGTGACCATCGCCCCCTGGCGCGAGTGGGACCTGACCTCCCGTTCGGACTGTCTGGCCTATGCGGCGGCCAACGGCATCGACATGCCCATGTCCCACGCCAAGCCCTACAGTTGCGACCGGAACCTGATGCATTGCAGCTTCGAGGGCGGCGAGCTGGAAGACCCGTGGAACGCCCCGGGCGAATTGTCCTACGCCATGAGCGTGCCCGTGGAGCAGGCCCCGGACAAGGCCGAGGAAGTGGTCATCGACTTCGAGCAGGGCGACCCCGTCGCCGTGAACGGCGAGGCCCTGAGCCCGGCGGCGCTCATGCACCGGCTGAACGAACTGGGCGGGCGCCACGGCGTGGGCCGGGTGGACATGGTCGAAAACCGCTTCGTGGGCATGAAGGCGCGCGGGGTGTACGAGACCCCGGGCGGCACCATCCTGTTCACCGCGCGGCGCGACCTGGAAGGCATCACCATGGACCGCGAGGCCATGCACCTGCGCGATTCGCTGGCCGTGCGCTACTCCGAAATGGTCTACAACGGCTTCTGGTTCGCCCCCGAGCGCGAGGCGCTCCAGGCGCTGGTGGACCAGACCCAGCGGCGCGTGACGGGTACCGTGCGCGTGAAGCTCTACAAGGGCAACGTGCTGCCCCAGGGCCGCAAGTCGCCGTATTCGCTCTACAGCCACGACCTGGCGACCTTCGAGACCGATCAGGTCTACAACCAGGCCGACGCCGCCGGGTTCATCACCCTCCAGGGCCTGCGCCTGCGCGGCTTCAGCACCAGGGGCAAGTAGCCATGGCCGACGGCAAACTGTGGGGCGGGCGCTTCGCCGAAGGCACCGCCGCCAGCGTGGAGGAGTACACCGAGTCGCAGAGCTTCGACCGCGTGCTGGCCGAGGTGGACGTGCGCGGATCGCAGGCCCACGCGCGGATGCTGGCCCGCCAGGGCGTGCTGACGGCCGAGGAGGCCGAGGCCATCGTGGCGGGGCTGGAGCGCGTGCTCGGCGAGATCGTGCGCGGGGAATTCGTCTGGCGCCGCGAGCGTGAAGACGTGCATATGAACGTCGAGGCGCGGCTGACGGAACTCATCGGCCCCCTGGGCGGCAAGCTGCACACCGGGCGCAGCCGCAACGATCAGGTGGCCCTGGATTTCCGCCTGCACGTCAAGGCGCGCCTTGCGCACTGGCGCGGGCTGGCGGCGCGGCTGGTGGCCGTGCTCGCCGAGCGGGCCGGGGAGCACCGCGAGACGCTGCTGCCCGGCTGCACGCACTTCCAGCCCGCGCAGCCCGTGTCCCTGGCGCAGCACCTGCTGGCCTACGCCCAGATGTTCATGCGCGACCACGCCCGCGCCGGGGATTGCCTGGGCCGAGCCGACGTATGCCCCCTGGGCGCCGCGGCCCTGGCGGGCACGACCTACCCGCTGGACCCCCGGGCCGTGGCCGACGAGCTGGGCATGGCCGGAGTGTTCGCCAACAGCATGGACGCCGTGAGCGACCGCGATTTCGTCATCGAGGCCGTGTTCACGGCGTCGCTGTGCATGGCGCACCTGTCGCGGCTGTGCGAGGAGCTGATCCTCTGGGCCAACCCGCGCTTCGGGTTCGTGACCCTGCCCGACGCCTACAGCACGGGCTCGTCCATCATGCCCCAGAAGAAGAACCCCGACGTGTGCGAGATCATGCGCGGCAAGACCGGGCGGGTCTACGGCGCGCTGACGGCGCTGCTGACCCTGGTCAAGGGCCTGCCCCTGACCTACAACCGCGACATGCAGGAGGACAAGGAGCCGTTCTTCGACGCCGATCGCACGGTGAGCGCCTCCCTGTCCATCATGGCCGACATGCTGGCGGCCATGCGCTTCAACCCCGGGCCCATGCGCGAGGCGCTGTCCCAGGGGTTCCTGAACGCCACGGAGCTGGCGGATTATCTGGTCGGCAAGGGCCTGCCCTTCCGCGAGGCGCACCACGTCACGGGCGCCTGCGTGGGCTATGCCGAGGCCAAGGGCATCCGCCTGGAGGACATGAGCCTCGCGGAGTTGCAGGGCTTTTCCCCGCTCATCGACGAGGGCGCCTTCGAGGCCCTGCGCTACGAGACGGCGGTGGCCCGGCGGCAGGCCGACGGCGGCACCGGCCCCGAAGCCGTGGCCCGGCAGCTCGAGGACGTGCGCGCCTGGCTTGAGCGCGCGGGCTGAGCGCGCCGCCGCGTGGCGGTGCCAAATGAACGCGAAACGCGGCCGGGGCTTGCCCCGGCCGCGTTCTTTTTGACCCTGTGCCCTCGGGGTTAGACCGAGGCGGTCAGTTGCTCGATGAGGTCTTTGAGGCGCGTGGTCTGGTCGGCCAGACTGGTGACGGCGTCGGAGGAGCTGTCCATGGCCTCCGCCGTTTCGGTGGAGATGCGGTTGATCTCGTCCACGCTGCGGCTGATCTGTTCGCTGGCGGCGGACTGTTCCTCGGCGGCGGCGGCGATGGCCCGCACCTGATCGGTGGTGGCCTCGACCATGGCCACGATCTCGCGCAGGGATTCGCCCGACTGGGTGGCCAGGCCCGTGACTTCCGCGATGGCCCGTACGGACTGCTCCACGTTCCCGATGTTCCGGCGGGTGTCGTCCTGGACGCCGTGGATGGCCTGGCCGACCTCGTTGGTGGCGTTCATGGTCTTCTCGGCCAGCTTGCGCACCTCGTCGGCGACCACGGCGAAGCCGCGCCCGGCGTCGCCCGCGCGGGCGGCCTCGATGGCGGCGTTCAGCGCCAGCAGGTTGGTCTGGTCCGCAATGTCGCTGATGACGTTGAGAATCTGGCCGATGGATTCGGCGCGCGTGCCCAGGCGGCCCATGTCGGCTTTGATGTCCTGGGATTGCCGGGCCACGGCCTCGATGCCCGAAACGGCCTGGGCGACCACGCGCCGACCTTCCTCGGCCCGTGCGCGGGCCGCGTCGGCCGAGGCCGAAGCGTTGGCCGCGTTGCGGGCCACTTCCAGCACCGTGGCGTTCATTTCCTCCATGGCCGTGGCGGTCTCGGCCACGCGCTCGGCCTGGACGCGGGCGCCCCTGCTGGATTGCCCGATCTGCACGGCCAGCTCCTGGGAGGCGCCGCTGACGCCTCCGGCGATGTCCTCCAGGCGTTCGGCGGCACGGGCCATCTCTTCGGACTTGGCGTGCGAAAGGCTCTCGGCCTCCTTGGCCTCGCGCATGGCGGCCCCGGCCTCTTCGGCCTTGCGCTGGGCCTCGCGCTCCTTCTCGGTCAGGCTGTCCATGGTTTCGCGCAGGGAGCGGGACATGGTTTCCAGGGAGCGCTGCAACTGGCTGGCCTCGTCGCTGCCCGTGGGGTTCAGGCGCACGTCCAGGTCGCCTTCGGCAATGCGCCGGGCGGCCTCGGTGGTGGCGCGGATGGGCCCGACGATGCCCCGGGCGACCACGAGACCCAGGGGCAGCAGCACCAGCAGGAACAGGCCCAGGAAGATGCCGCCCTCGACCAGTCGCGTTTTGATGCTCATGTCCCGCATCCGCGCGGCGATGCGCGCGGTCTCCTCGTTGACCAGATCGATGTAGACGCCGGTGCCGATCCAGTATCCGGTGCCGGGGATGTTCGTGGCGTAGCCGATCTTGGGCATGGGGCCCTTGCCGGGCTTGTCCCATTCGAAGGTCACGTAGCCGCCGCCCGAGGCTGCCGCGCGGGCCAGTTCGCGCACGGAGTACACGCCGTCGGAGCCCTTGAGGCCGCCCAGGTCCTTGCCGGGCAGGCTGGGGTTCACGGGATGGACCACGCTCACGGTGCCGGTGTAGATGTAGAAGTAGCCCGAGCGGTCCTGCTCGAAGAACACGTCGGCCACGGCGCGGCGCATGATGTCCACGCGTTCGGCCTCGTCGTCCACGTTCCTGAGCAGCCCGGCCAGGGCCAGGGCCATGTTGTCGGTGGCGGTCTTGATTTTCTGCTTTTCACCGGCGAGCATGATCTGCTCGGATTGTTCGGCGCCCACGGTGGCGATGCGCGCGGTGGCGGAGATGCTGACGGCGAAAACCAGGGCCGTGGCGCAGGCGGCCACGGCGAGCAGGAGCATGAGTTTGATGCGGATGGATAGTTTGGACACGGGATTCACCTTGTCGTTTGAAGGGGGAGGAGGCGCACGCGGTGCGGAATATCGATGTTGCTTTTTATCCTATCAAAACAGTCTGAAAAAGAATGACGGAACGCTTCAGCCAAGGACAATGAAACCATCGGCGGTGAAGGTCCAGTGAAATTTTAACGACGTGAAGGCAGGCGGGGGGCGGTTTCCGGCGGGCGCCACGGGCCGTGGGGCCGGGCCCCGCGCTCCACGGCAAAAAGGGCGGCCCTCCCGGTGGGAGGCCGCCCTGGCGTCGTCTGGGCTATGGAATTCCTAGCGGGGGCGGTAGGTGATGCGCCCGCGGGTCAGGTCGTAGGGCGAGAGTTCCACGGTGACCTTGTCACCGGGCAGCACGCGGATGCGGAACTTGCGCATCTTGCCCGAGATATGGGCCAGAACCTCGTGGCCGTTGTCCAGCAGCACGCGGAACGTGGCGTTGGGCAGGGCTTCCTCGACGGTGCCCTGGACTTCGATGGCGTCTTCCTTCGGCATGGGGCCTCCAATTGCGGTGTGCGAAGCACCCGCACCGGGCATGGGGGCCGGACGCGGGTGCATGTCTTTATAATTTCAATGCACGGTCCGTCAAGCCCGGGGTTTCCCGGGGCCGGGCCATGTTCCGCCGGAGGTTCCCGGGCCCGGGCGCGGGGCGGTGCCCGCGCGCCCGGGCCGGTGCAGCGAGGGCGCTACTTCCCGAAGGGACACTTGGGGAAGGTGCAGTTGTTGCATTGCAGGCAGAAGCCGCCCTCGCCCAGGCGCGCGAGGTCGCCGCGCGTCAGGCGCTTGCCCGCCAGCAGGCGCGGCAGCAGCAGGTCGAAGCCCGTGGTCTTGAAGAACAGCGCGCACGCCGGAACGCCCAGCACCTGCGTCTTGCCGATGGTGCCGACCAGGGTCATGGTCCCGGGCAGTACGGGCATGCCGTACAGGGCGTCCTCCAGGCCGCAGTCCTCCAGTGCCGGGCGGGTCACGTCGTCGGGGTCCACGCTCATGCCCGCCGTGGTCACGATGAGGTCCGCGCCAAGGTCCAGCAGCTCGCGCACGTTGGCGGCGATGGTTTCGCGGTCGTCGGGGGCGATGCGGCTGGCGATGATTTCGCTGCCCAGAGCCTCGACCTTGTTGGTCACGATGGGCACGAACTTGTCCTGGATGAGGCCCTTGAAGACCTCGGTGCCCGTGACCAGCACGCCCACGCGCGCCTTGCGCAGGGGCAGCACGGACAAAAGCGGCCCGGTGCCCAGGGCGGCCAGGGCGCGGCTGTAGCTTTCGCGCGAGATGTACAGCGGCACGGCCCGGGTGCCAGCCAGATCCTTGCCGCCCTCGACGACCATGCCCGACTTGCGCGTGGCGCACATCACGTCCGGGGCCATGTTGAAGCGCAGCAGCGTGTCGAGGTCGATGTCCAGCAGGCCGGTGGCCTCGGCGCGGAAGGTGATCTTGCCCTCGCGCGGGGGCAGGGAATAGGTCACGCCCGGCCCGGCCATGCGCTTGGCAAAGGCCTCCACGGCCTCGTTTTCATGGACCCATTCGTCCCCCGGGTGCTCGCTCTCCACGTAGACGTGAAAGCGGCCCATCTGCTGCAGGCGGCAGACGTCGCCCGCCGAAAGCTCCTGCCCGGCGTGGAAGGCGGCGTCCTTGGTCTGCCCGGGGATGACCTGGGTCATGTCGTGCAGGGCGCGGTTGCCCACGGCCTGCTCGGTGGAAACCACGGTCAGCGCCGGGCCTCCGGCGGGCCGGGGCGCGGCCTGGGCCTCGGCGGAACCCTGGTGCGCGTAGGGCGTTTCACCCTGGCAGGCGCGGCAGATGGCCCCGTCGGTGCCCGGGTAGGCTTCGCGGCACACGGGGCAGACCAGGATGGAACTCATGTGCCCGTGACCCAGGTATTTGGACGCCACGGTCACGGGCGCCACGGAGCAGATGCCCGGCCCGGCGGCCTCGATTTCGGCGAACAGGCGCTCGGTGTCCTGCTCGCGCTTGGGCTTGAGCTTCATGAACCAGTTCCGGATTTCCGGCCATGCGTCGAGCCTGGCCGGGTCCACGGCCACGCGCCAGCCCTCGCCGGTGTGCTTGTCGTAGAGCGACACGGCGTAGCGGCCCAGGTTTTCGACCTTCATCCAGTTGTTGCCCGTGGAGCACAGGGTCAGGAGCTGCACGGCGTCGGGCAGGCATTTGCCGCTTTCCACCAGCGCCTCGAAAAGGATGCCCTCGGGCAGGCGGCTTTTGGCCTCCTCGACCATGTAGCCGCCGATGAGCAGGCCCGGGGCCGGGTAGCCGTGGAATTTGCGCGCGATTTCCTTGAATTCCTCGAAGGTATATTGGCCGATGTTCATGCGCCCTCCGTGCGGGGTGTTGGCGTGGTGCGACGAGCCGGAAAACCGGGGGATGATGCCTCAAAAAGAACCGGGAGGGAAGGGTGGCGGGGATTGCGTCCAGTTTGGCACAATGCCCCGGGCCGGGCGGAGAGGGCTGCGGGCCGCCGGGAGAATCGGGCTTGACGAAAGACCCCCGACCTGGGACGTTTGCTGGAATAGCCCCGTAAACAGCCGCGCGCCGCGCATGAGGACAGCCATGCCCGAAAAGAAGAATTCCCGCCCCCGGCTCGAACGCTTCCAGAACATGGACACCCTGGCCCAGGACATCGAGCGGCACATCGTTTCCAGCCTGGGCAACGACCCCGTGGCCAAGAACAGGTACCGCTACTTCCAGGGCCTGGCCTACAGCGTGCGCGACCGGCTCATCTCCCTGTGGATCGAGACCCAGCGCGCCTACTACGACGCCATGGTCAAACGCGTGTACTACCTGTCCATGGAGTTCCTGCCCGGGCGGTTCCTCATGAACTACCTGGTCAACATGCGCATGGACGAGGCCACGCGTCCGGTGGTCGAAAGCCTGGGGTTCTCGCTGGACGACCTGGAGGAGCAGGAGTGGGACGCGGGCCTGGGCAACGGCGGCCTGGGACGGCTGGCCTCGTGCTACATGGACTCCATGGCCACCCTGCGCATCCCGGGTTACGGCTACGGCATCATGTACGACTATGGCATTTTCCACCAGACCATCGTCGGCGGCTGGCAGGAGGAGCACTGCGACAACTGGCGCCGCCACGGCAGCCCGTGGGAAATCGTGCGCCGCGAGAACCTCTACGACGTGCACTTCTACGGCCGCACCGAAAGCTACGAGGACGCGCGCGGCCTGATGCGCCGCCGCTGGGTGGACACCCAGCGGGTCCGGGCCATGCCCTGCGACATCCTCATCCCCGGCTACGACGGCGAGCACGTGACCAACATGCGCCTGTGGGCCGCCCAGTCCAGCGAGGACTTCGACCTCACGGACTTCAACCGCGGCGACTACATGGGCGCCATGGAAAGCAAGGTCGTCAGCGAGAACATCACCAAGGTGCTCTATCCCAACGACAAGGTGGAGCAGGGCCGCGAACTGCGCCTCAAGCAGCAGTATTTCATGGTCGCCGCCACCTTCCAGGACATCATGCGCAGGCACATGAAGCTGCACGGCTCCATGGCCAGCTTCCCGGACTACGTGGCCGTGCAGCTCAACGACACCCACCCGGCCATCGCCATCCCCGAGCTGATGCGCCTGCTGCTCGACGAGCACGCCCTGGGCTGGGACGAAGCCTGGGACATCTGCACCCGCACCTTCGCCTACACCAACCACACCGTGCTGCCCGAGGCTCTGGAAACCTGGCCGGTGGACCTGCTGGGCCGCCTGCTGCCCCGGCACCTGGAAATCATCTACGAGATCAACCGCCGCTTCCTGGACGACGTGGCCGCGCGCTTCCCGGGCGACGGCGAGCGTCTGGCGCGCATGTCGCTCATCGGCGAGGGCCATGTGCGCACCGTGCGCATGGCCAATCTGGCCATCGTCGGCAGCCACACGGTCAACGGCGTGGCCGCGCTGCATTCGGAAATCCTCAAGAACGGCCTGTTCAACGACTTCCACCTCCACTGGCCGGACAAGCTGACCAACGTGACCAACGGCGTCACGCCCCGGCGCTGGCTGCTCCAGGCCAACCCGCCCTTGTCGGCGCTCATCACCGAGGCCATCGGCCCCGGCTGGGTCACGGACCTGGAGCGCCTGCGCGAACTGGTGCCCCTGGCCGAGGACTCCGAGTTCCGCATGCGCTGGGCCCGGGCCAAGCTGGACAACAAGAAGCGCTTTGCGCGCTACGTGCTGCGCAAGGTCAACATGGGCGTGAACCCCAAGACCATGTTCGACGTGCAGGTCAAGCGGATGCACGAATACAAACGCCAGTTTCTGAACGTCATGCACGTGGTGGCGCAGTACAACCGCATCCGCGAGGACCCCGGGGCGCACCACACTCCGCGCACGGTGTTCTTCGGCGGCAAGGCCGCCCCCGGCTACCAGCAGGCCAAGCTCATCATCCGGCTGATCAACGCCGTGGCCGACACGGTGAACTCCGACCCCGGGGTCCAGGGCCTGCTGCGCGTGGCGTTTCTGCCCAACTACTGCATCTCCCAGGCCGAGAAGATCATCCCGGCCGCCGACCTCTCGGAGCAGATATCCACGGCGGGCATGGAGGCCTCGGGCACGGGCAATATGAAGTTCGCCATGAACGGCGCCCTGACCATCGGCACCCTGGACGGCGCCAACGTGGAGATCATGGAGGAGGTCGGCGCGCAGAACATTTTCATCTTCGGGCTTACGGCCCACGAGGTGGAAACCATGCGCCGGGGCGGCTACAACCCCCGCGAATACTACGACCGCGACCCCGAACTGCGCCGCGTGCTGGACATGATCGGCACCGGGGCCTTTCTGCCCGGCAGCCCGCACCTGTTCCGCCCGCTGGTGGATTCGCTGCTGGAACACGGCGACTGGTACATGCTCCTGGCCGATTTCCGCGACTACGTGGACACCCAGCGCCGGGTGGACCGGCTCTTCGACGACCCCGACGCCTGGACGCGCACGTCCATCCTCAACACGGCCAACATGGGCAAGTTCTCCAGCGACCGCTCGGTGCGCGAATACGCCGAGCGCATCTGGAACGCTCCGCCTCTGGGCAGGTAGCTCCGGGCCGCCGCCTTTTGCGCCTGCGTTTGCGCCCGCCCGGGCCCGGCGGCCCGGGCGGGCGCTTTTTCCATTGCGGTTCCCGGGCCGGGCTGGTAATCGATTTGGCTTCTTCGAGCCGCGTGCCCCGGCGCGCATTGTCAGACAAGGATTCTGCCCCATGTTGGATGCCCTGACCCGGGTCATCGACAGGATCACCGACACCGTGGGGGCGGCGGCGCGTGCGCTGTCGCTGCTGCTGGTGGTGGTGGTCGCCGCCGACGTGGCCCTGCGCTACTTCTTCAGCTACAGCAACACCGCCCTGCGCGAACTGGAATGGCACGCGTTCGCCGCCCTGTTCCTGCTCGGCGGGGCCTACGCCCTGCGCCACGACGACCATGTGCGCGTGGACGTGCTCTACCAGCGTTTTTCCCCGCGCACTCGCGCGCTGATTAACGTGCTGGGCTGCCTGCTGTTTCTCTTCCCGGGCTGCTGGCTGGTCATCGAGACCGCCATCCCCTTCGTGAAGTTCAGTTGGGCCATGCACGAGATTTCGCCGGACCCCGGCGGCCTGCCCGCGCGCTGGCTGCTCAAGGCGATCATTCCCGTGGGCTTCGGGCTGCTGGCCTTGCAGGGCGTGTCGTTCCTGGTGGCCAACGTGCGTATCGTCATGGGCCGCCCGGCCCCGGGAAAGGGGCGCTAGCATGGACCACGCACTGGCCGGATGGCTTTTCGTCACCGCCACGGGCCTGCTCCTGCTGGGCTTCCCCGTGGCCTTCACGCTGCTCGGCACCTCGCTCCTCTTCGGGGTGCTCGGTTTCGGGTGGGATTTCTTCAACCTTCTGCCCCTGCGCATCTGGGGCGTGATGAGCAACTTCACGCTCACCGCCGTGCCGCTGTTCATCTTCATGGGCATGGCCATGGAGCGCTCGGGCATCGCCACGCGGCTCATCGAGTCCATGGGCCTGCTCTTCGGGCGCGTGCGCGGGGGCATGGCCGTGTCGGTGGTCCTCGTGGGCGCGCTGCTCGGCGCCTCCACGGGCATCGTCGGCGCCACGGTGGTGACCATGGGCCTGCTGGCCCTGCCCGCCATGCTGCGCTGCGGCTATTCCCACCCCCTGGCCACGGGCACCATCGCCGCTTCGGGCACCCTGGGGCAGATCATTCCGCCGTCCATCGTGCTCATTCTGCTCGGCGACATCATCGGCGTGCCCGTGGGCGACCTGTTCGTCGGCGCGCTGGTGCCGGGCTTCATGATGGTCGGGCTGTACATCGCCTACATCCTGGTCTACGCGCGGCTGCACCCGGACCGCGCGCCCCTGGTTTCGGGGCTTTCCGGCGAGGCGGACGCCTGCGGCGCGCCGCAGCAGGGCCCGTCGGCCCGCCACCTGCTGGCCGCTTTCGGCCCGCCGCTGCTGCTGATCATCGCCGTGCTGGGCACGATCTTCGCCGGGGTGGCCTCGCCCACCGAGGCCGCCGGGGTGGGCGCCGTGGGCGCCCTGGCCCTGGCCGCGGCCCACGGCAAGCTGAGCCGCAAGATGCTCCGCGAGGTCACGGAATCCACCGCGCGGCTGACGAGCATGATCTTCATCATCCTGGTCGGCGCCACGGCCTTCGGGCTGGTTTTCCGCGGCCTGGGCGGCGACCACATGGTGCGCGACTTCATCGCCGGGCTGCCCTTCGACAAGTGGGGCGTGCTGGCGGTCATCATGGCGCTCATCTTCGTCATGGGCTTTTTCCTGGACTTCATCGAGATCACCTTCATCCAGGTGCCCGTGGTGGCCCCGCTGCTCGTCGAGGCCGGGTTCGACCCCGTGTGGCTGGCGCTGATCTTCGCCGTGAACCTCCAGACCTCGTTTCTGACCCCGCCTTTCGGTTTCTCGTTGTTCTACCTCAAGGGCGTGTGCCCGCCCGGGGTGTCCACGGGCGCCATCTACAAGGGCATCATTCCCTTCGTGCTCTTGCAACTTCTGGTGCTTGCGCTGTGCGTGGCCTTCCCGCAGCTTCTGCTGTGGCTGCCCGCCGCCATGCGCTGACCCCTCCCCGGGCCGGAGGGCCCGCCGCCCGCGAACGCGAAAGGGCCGCCGCTCCCCCGGGAGCGGCGGCCCTTCGGTTTCACCCGGGCGCGGGGCTAGACCATCCGCGCGAAGTATTCCTTGTCCGTGACCGCCGTCCAGGTCAGCCACTCGGCCATGAAGGCCTTGTAGTCGTCGTGGATTTTGCGGGTCATGGCGTCCTTGTCGGCCTCCTCCTCCAGCACCTCGGCGGACAGGGTGCGGAAGGTTTCCAGGACCTCGTCGGGGAAGGAGACGATCTCGACCTTGCCTTCGGCGCGGATTTCGGCCAGGGCCCGGGCGCTCTGGATGTCGAATTCGGCCAGCATGACGTTGGTCATCTTGGCGGCGGCGGCGTCGAGCACGGCCTTGAGGTCCGCGGGCAGGGCCTCGTAGGCGGCCTTGTTGAAGACCACCTCGGTGAAGCCCGTGGGCTCCTGCCAGGCGGGAGTGTAGTAGTACTTGGCGACGCGGTTCAGGCCCATGCGCAGGTCGAGCACGGGGCCGACCCAGTCGGTGGCGTCGATGACGCCGCGCTCCAGCGAGGTGTAGACCTCGCCGCCGGGCAGAAGGACCACCGCGGCCCCGGCCTTGGCGTAGACCCGGCCCGCCAGCCCCGGGAAGCGCAGCTTCATGCCCTTGAGGGCGTCCAGGGAGTCCACCTTCTTGTTGAACCAGCCGCCCATCTGGAAGGACGTGGTGCCCAGGGGCCGGGGCACGAGGTTGAAGCGCGAGTACAGCTCCTCCCACAGGGCCAGGCCGTTGCCCGCGTGGAACCAGGCGTTGTATCCGGCGGTGTTCATGCCGAAGGGCACGGAGGTGAACCACTGGGTGCCGGGGTGGTTGCCCGCCCAGTAGTAGGACGCGCTGTGGTAGCACTGGACCATGCCCTGGGACACGGCGTCGAAGGCGCCCATGGGCGGCACCAGTTCGCCCCCCGCGTAGACCTCGATGGTCAGCTCGCCGTCGGACATCTCGCCCACGAGCTTGGCGAAGCGCTCGGCGCCGGTTTGCAGGATGGGCATCCCGGCGGGCCAGGAGGTGACCATCTTCCAGGAAAAGGACTGCTTGGCCAGGACGGCGGGGGCGGCCACGGCGCCGGCGGCCACGCCAGCGGCCAGGCCCATGCCGGATTTCTTCAGGAATTCACGACGTTTCATGGGGCAGGACACCTCGGGTGCAGGGGTTGTGGAATAATCTATCGGCAGGGCATAGCGCATTTCGCGGCCCAAGGAAAGGGCGCGCCCGGCGGCGGAGTCGCGTGGGAACTGGGCGCCCGGGCAAGGCGGGCGGGCAGGGACGCGGCGGGAGCGGAAGAGAGCGGGGCGGCCGCGCCGGGCGTTGCGGAAGGGTGCGGGCCGATCCGCGCGAGCCCGCCCGCGCGCAATGGCGGGAGGAGGCGCCCGGGAAAAGGGACACGGGCACGGGGGGCGCCGGGGTCAGTTGGGCGACGGGCTTCAAGCGGCCCGACGGGCGGGGCAAGGCGGCGTGCGGCGGCAGACCCGCACGGCAAGAACACGGCGGCGGCCTGCGGATGCGGGCCGCCGCCGTTCAGCACAGGTCCAGGAGCTGCGCGTGCAGCGTCGCGGGCAGGTCGATGGCCCCGGCCTCGCGCGCGGCGCGGCGCAGGTCCGTCCTGCGGTCGCCGGGCAGGCGCGCGCCGGGCTGGTCCGCGACCTGTGCGAGCAGGGTTTCCACCCGCCGGGCAAAGCCTTCCCCGGCGCTGGCCGCCGGGTCGAGGACCAGGAAGCTCTGGCCCAGGCGCGGAGCCGGGCCGTCAGGGGAAAACAGGGTCAGCGGCTCCAGCTCGAAAGCCAGGGACGCGCCGGTCAGCGCGGCGGCCATGATCTCCACCAGCAGGGCCAGGGCCGAACCCTTGGGGCCGCCGAAGGGCAGCAGCGCGCCATCCAGGGCCCGGGCCGCGTCGCGCGTGGGCTGCCCCTGGGCATCCACGGCCACGCCCTCGGGGATGGGCTCGCCCGCCCTGGCGGCCAGCATGATCTTGCCCCGCGCCATGACGCCCATGGACAGGTCGATGACCAGCGGCGGCCCGGCCGCGCGCGGGCAACCCAGGGCCAGGGGATTGGTGCCGAAGGTCACCCGCGAGCCGCCGTGGGGCGCCAGGGCCCCGGGGGTGTTGGCGAACCCCAGGGCCAGCAGGCCCTCCCGGGCCAGATCGCCGACAGGGAAGCCGAGCACCCCGGCGTGGTGCGAGTTGCGCACGGCCAGCAGGGCCGCGCCCTGCTCCCGGGCCGCGCGCGCCGCCACGGGCAGCCCGTCGGCCAGGGCCCGGAAGGCGAAACCGCAGCGTGCGTCCGCCAGCACCGTTCCGGGCCGGGGGCGCTCCACGCGCGGCACGGCGTGGCCGTCCACCTTGCCGCTGGCGGCCTGGGCCGCGTAGGACGGCAGGCGCGAAAAGCCGTGGGAGGGAATGCCCTCCATCTCGGCCCGCAGCAGCGCGCGCACGGTGACGGCGGCGTTTTCCGGGCCCACGTCGTGCCGGGTGAGAATCCGTTCGCCCAGGGCCTGGGCGGCGTCGAGGGGGAGGCTGGGCATGGTCTGCTCCTGCGGGCCGAAGGACGCCCGGCTGGCGGCCCGGGGCCCAAGGGCGGCGCGGGCCTGGCTTCTGGTCTTGTGGTCCGCACCATGATACCAAACTCCGCCCCGGGCGAAAAGGCCGCCGCGGGTCGCAAAAACGGAGGCCGCGCCCGGGCGGGCGCGGCCTCCTTGCGGTTTCCTCTGGTGGGGCCCCGTCAGTCCTGCCCGCCCGCTCCGCTCAATCCGGCGCGGACCTCAAGGGCCGCCGCCACCATGTTGCGCAGGGATTCCAGGGTTTCGGGCCAGGCCCTGGTCTTCAGGCCGCAGTCGGGGTTGACCCACAGCCGCCCGGCGGGGATGAGCGCCAGGGCCGCGCGCAGCAGGCCGACCATCTCCCCGCGCGAGGGCACGCGCGGGCTGTGGATGTCGTACACCCCGGGGCCCACGGCGTTGGGGTAGTCGAATTCCCGGAAGGCCTGGAGCAGCTCCATGCCGCTGCGGCTGGACTCGATGCTGATCACGTCGGCGTCCATGGCCGCGATGGCCGGGAGGATGTCGTTGAACGAGCTGTAGCACATGTGGCTGTGGATCTGGGTGGCGTCGTCCACGCCCGAGGTGGCCAGCCGGAAGCAGTCCACGGCCCAGCGCAGGTAGTCCCCGCGCTCGGCCGCCGCCAGGGGCATGCCCTCGCGGAAGGCGGCCTCGTCGATCTGGATGATGCGCACCCCGGCGGCCTCCAGGTCGTGCACCTCGTCGCGCACGGCCAGGGCCAACTGGCGGCAGACCTCGGCCCGGGGCAGGTCGTCGCGCACGAAGCTCCAGCACAGGATGGTCACCGGCCCGGTGAGCATGCCTTTCATGGGCCGCGCGGTCAGGGACTGGGCGTAGGTGATCCACGGCACGGTCATGGCCCCGGGGCGGCTCACGTCGCCGCAGATCACCGGCGGCTTGACGCAGCGGCTGCCGTAGCTCTGCACCCAGCCGTTGCCCGTGAAGCGGAAGCCCGCCAGTTGCTGGCCGAAATACTCCACCATGTCGTTGCGCTCGGCCTCGCCGTGCACGAGCACGTCCAGGCCCAGATCCTCCTGGATGCGCACCACGCGGGCGATCTCCTCCCGGAGGAAGCCCTCGTAGCCCGCCCGGTCGATGGCGCCGTCGCGCAGCAGCTTGCGCTGGCGGCGGATTTCGGCGGTCTGCGGGAAGGAGCCGATCGTGGTGGTGGGCAGCAGGGGCAGGTCCAGCCAGCCCTGGGCCTCGCGGCGCACGGCGTAGGGGCTCTTACGGCGCAGCATGGCTTCGTCCACGCCCGCGCAGCGCGCGCGCACGGCCGGGTCGCGGGTCAGGGGGCTGTCGCGCCGCGAGGCCACGGCCCGGTCGCTGGCGGCCAGGGCCCCGGGGCGTTCGCGCCCTTCGAGCAGGTCGCCCAGGGCGCCCAGTTCGGCGCATTTCTGGGTGGCGAAGGCCATCCAGCCCCGCACCTCGGGGTCCAGGTCCGTTTCGGCGTCCAGGTCCACGGGCACATGCAGCAGGGAGCACGACGAGGCGACCATCAGCCCCTCGGGCCCCCGGCGGCGGGCCGCGTCCTCAAGCAGGGCCACGGTCCGGCGCAGGTCCGTACGCCAGATGCCGCGCCCGTCCACAACACCCGCCGAGAGCACCATGCCCTCGGGCATCCGGTCGAGCAGCGCGGGCAGGCTGCGCGCCCCGCGCACGAGGTCCACGTGCAGCCCCCGGCAGCCCGAGGCCAGGGCCAGGTCCAGCCCCGGGCCGTCCAGGGCGCCGAAGTAGGCCGCCAGCAGCAGCCCGCTGCGGCCCACGGCGCCGTTCAGCGCCGCGCAGGCGCGCGGGAAGGCTGCCCGGGCCTGGGCGGGCAGGTCCGTGCACAGGATGGGCTCGTCGATCTGAATCCACGGGCACAGGCCGTCCAGTTCGGCCAGCAGGGCCGCGTAGGCTCCCAGCACCTCGTCCAGCCGGGCCCACGGGTCCTGGCCGTCCATGCCCTTGGCCAGGGCCAGGAAGGTCACCGGGCCGAGCAGCACCGCCTTGGGCCGGTGGCCGTGCTCCAGGGCAAGGCGCACGTCGTCCGCCAGGGCCCGCGAGGTCAGGCCCAGGCGCTGGCCGGGCTCCAGTTCGGGCACGATGTAGTGGTAGTTGGTGTCGAACCACTTGGTCATTTCCATGGCCGCGACGCCGCGTGCGGCGTCGCCCCGGGCCATGCGGAAGGCCAGCTCCGGGGTCGAGCCCGGGGCTGTGTCCGGGGCAACGTCCGGCCCGGCGAAGCGCCGGGGCACGGCCCCGAGCATCAGTGCGGTGTCGAGCACGTGGTCGTAGAACGAGAAGTCGCCCACGGCGACCAGGGACAGCCCGGCGCGGCGCTGGATGTCCCAATGGCGCAGGCGCAGCTCGCGGCCTGTGGCCGCGAGGCCCTCCAGGGTCACCTCGCCGCGCCAGCAGCCCTCCAGGGCCGCCTTGAGTTCGCGGCGGACGCCGATACGCGGGAAACCGGGAATGTGCCTTTCCATCTGTCACTCCTTTCAGCAAAACGTTGGTGAAAGGGAGCAACGACACTCGAAACGAAGACGCCACAAGGCGGGACCGCCCCGGGAGGACTCCCCGGGCGGCTGCGCATGTCTGTCCATTTCGCGAGACAGTCGTGCTCCATGCACCCGGGGCGTCTCCTGGCTTCCGACCCCCATGGGGCCACGCTCTTCCCACGGCTGGGGCCGCAGTGGGCGTGGCGGGGTTTCGTGTCGGTTACAGTGGCGCGTCCGCGACGGATTTACACCGTCTTCCGTTTCCCGGGTGCGGATCGATTCAGGCAGTCTAGTGTGCCCCGGGGTTCAGGGCAAGAAATTTGCGGGCCGGAGCCGGATCCCGGTTGCGGCCATGGCTCCGGCCTTGCCTCAGCCCTCGCCGCGCCCCTCGCTGCGCCCGGACACCAGGGCCTGCACGCGGATGGCGTACTTGTCCATGCGCGCCAGCAGCGTCGGCCGCGAGACGCCCAGCAGCCGCGCGGCCTGGGTCCGGTTGCCGCCGGTCAGGCGCAGGGCCTCCTCGATGGTCCGGGCCGCGAAAAGATCGACCACCTCGTCAAGCACGTGCTCGCCGCCGCGCGTAAGCCGGGCGCGCACGAAGCGGCCCACGGCCTCGTGGAAATCGTCCCCCGGCGGGGTCTCGCCGGGCCGGTCGCCATGGATGGCGCCGAGCACCTCGTCGGCCCCCAGGGGCGCCCCGCGCGAAAAGATCAGCGCCTTGTGGACCACGTTGACCAGCTCGCGCACGTTGCCCGGCCAGGAGTGCCCGGCCAGGGCCCGGCGGGCGGCGTCGGTGAAGCCCGGGGCGGGCACGCCCATGGCCCGGGCATGGCGGGCCAGGAAGTGGTCGGCCAGCAGGTCCACGTCGCCCTCGCGCTCGCGCAGGGGCGGCAGCCACAGGGTGACCACCCGCAGCCGGTAGTAGAGATCCTCGCGGAAGCGGCCCTCGGCCACGGCGGCCTCCAGGTCGCGGTTGGTGGCGGCGATGATGCGCACGTCCACCCGGCGCGGGCCCATGCCGCCCAGGCGCTCGACGCTGCGTTCCTCCAGCAGGCGCAGGAGCTTGCCCTGAATGGGCAGGGGCATGTCGCCGATCTCGTCCAGGAACACCGTGCCGCCGTCGGCCTGCTCGATCTTGCCCACCCGGCGGGCCACGGCGCCGGTGAAGGCGCCTTTCTCGTAGCCGAACAGCTCGCTTTCCAGAAGCGTTTCGGGAATGGCCACGCAGTTGATGACCACGAACGGCGCGTCTTTGCGCGGGCCGTGCTGGTAGACCAGCCGGGCGGCCAGCTCCTTGCCCGTGCCCGACTCGCCGCGCACGAGCACGGTCGCCCCGGTGCCCGCCACGCGGCCGATGGCCTTGTAGAGCCCCTGCATGGCCTGGCTGCGGCCCACGAGCACGTCGCCCGCCCCGTCCGCGCCCTCGTCGTCCTTCCCGTCCTGGCCGCCTTCGCCGCCGGGCCCGGCGGCCACGGCCACGGCCCGGCGCTGAAAGCGCCCGGCCTCCAGGGCCTGATCGATGAGCACCAGGATGTCGGGGATGTCGAAAGGCTTGAGCACGTAGTCGAAGGCGCCCAGGCGGGTGGCCTCGATGGCCGTCTCCGTGGTGCCGTAGGCGGTCATGATGATGGCCGTGAGCCGGGGCTCCACCGCGCGCATGGCCCGGAAGCCCTCCAGTCCGTTCATGCCCGGCAGGCGCACGTCCATGATGACCAGATCCGGCACGGCCTCGCCCACGGCGCGGACCCCGGCCTCTGCGGAATTGGCCGTGCGCACGTCGTGGCCCTCCTGGGCCAGCAGGCGGCGGAAGCTTTCGCGCAACTGGGCGTCGTCGTCCACGATCAGGATCTGTGCCACTGGCCGTCCTCCTTGCCGGGCAGGGTGATGGAGAACTGCGCCCCGCCGCCCTCGCGCGATTTGGCCGTGATCCAGCCGCCGTGCTCCTCCACGATGCGCCGGGCGATGGCCAGCCCCAGGCCGGTGCCCTCCTCCTTGGAACTGAAGAAGGGCTGGAAGACCTGTTCGCGCAGGGCGGGCGGAATGCCCGGGCCCGTGTCGGCCACGCGCATGACCACCACGTTGCCCAGGGGGTCGGCGTAGCCGCGCTCCACGGTGATCTCGATCCGTCCGCCCCCGGTGAGCACGGTCATGGCCTCGCAGGCGTTGACCAGCAGGTTCACCAGCACTTCCTTGAGCTGCTCGGGGTCGGCCATGACCGGGCAGGGCTCCGCCGGAATGCGCAGATCGACCTCCACGCCGTAGGATTCCAGACGGTGGCGCATGAGGGTCAGGGCGGCCCGGACCACCTCCCCGGCGCCCACAAGCTGCTTGTGCGGCTTGGCCGGGCGCGAGAAATCCAGGAAATTTCTGGCGATGGCGTCGATGTGCCCGATCTCCTCGGTGATGACCTCGAAGTCCTCGCGCTGTTCGTCGCTCAGGCGCAGGCTGCGGCCCAGGGAAAACAGGCGGATCTTCACCGAGGTCAGCGGGTTGCGGATGCTGTGGGCCACGCTGGCGGCCAGCTTGCCGGTCAGGGCCCATTTCTCGGCCTGCACCAGATGCTCCCGGCTTTTTTCCAGCTTGTGCCGCGCGGCGCCCACGTCCTGGAGCAGGTCGCGCACGCGCCGGCCCAGGGCGGTGATCTCGTTGCCCGGGCCGGGGGCAGTCAGGTCCATGGCCTCGGCGAGGCTGTGGATGGGCCGCAGCACGTGGCGCACGAGCACGAAGGCCAGCACCCCTACCAGAGACAGCGCCACGGGCATGAACCCCAGGGCCGCCCCGCTGACCACGGCCATGCGCTGGCGCCCGGCCTGCCCGGCCTGGCGCAGGCGCGCCTCGTGCAGGTCGCGGTGGTCCTGGCAGAGCTGGAGCACCTGGGCGTACTGGGCGCGGATGCCCTGGTGCAGGGCCGCGCCCTCGTCGCGCCGCCCGTCGCGGTAGAGCGCGAGCACCGCGCCGCGGCCCTGGGTATAGTGCAGATAGCCGGACTCGATGGCGCCCACCAGGGTCTGGGCCTCGGCGTCGGGCGCCAGGGCCCGGGCCCGGGCCAGCAGCGTCTCGAAGCCCGTCCCGCTGCGCTCCAGGCGTTCCAGCCAGCGCGGGTCGCCGTCCAGGAAATAGTAGGTCGTCAGCCCGCGCTGCTCCAGCAGGGCGTCCACCAGCCGCCCCGAGGCCTCGTAGGCCGTCAGGTCGCGGTCCAGCACGCCGGAAAGCAGCGCGTCGGCCTTGTGGGTGTACCACAGGACCATGGCGCCGCCCGCCAGGGCCACGGCCACGATGGCCGCCAGCAGCGAAAAGATGTGTACGCGCAGGGACAAGCGGGGCATGGAACGCCGGACCTCCCCCCGGCCGGGCCGGGAACCCGGCAATCAAACCCGCAACGGGCGGCCATGGCAAGGGGAATCTGGTTGCCCCGGGGCCGGACGGCACGACCGGGAGCCCCACCCGCCGCGCACCCCGGGGCCCGGCGGCCGGAGCCGCCGGGAAGGCCCAAACGCAGGCCGGGGACAAGCGGCGGCCCCCCGCGGGGTTTGCTGGCCGCGCGCCCGAAAAAAAAGAGCCCTCCGGGCACCCGCCCTGAAGAGCTCTTTCATTTTACCGGAAAATCCAAGAATGGCGGAAGCGTATAGGAGTCGAACCTACCTGCGGGGGTAAGCCCGCACACTGGTTTTGAAGACCAGGCGCCACACCGGTGACGACACGCTTCCGCGCCTTTTCGCGCCGTTTCGCGCAAAGGAAGACCTCTCTAGCAGGTGCGGCGGCTTTGGGCAAGGCCGCGCCGGAGTATGCACGTTTGGACACCGCGCCGGGCCCCGCGCGCCCCCGCCCGGCCGGGCGTTTTCCCCGGCGCCCTTTGCGTGGACAGGGCAGGGCCGCTGTGCTAGTTGGAATTCTGGCCCGCCCCGGCGCGGCGCGGTGGAAATACCGCGCAATATCCAAGAAATGCACCGCCCGCCTTGCCTGGGCCCGCCAGGGGACTTATAGTCCCCCGACCGGGGCCCCGCGCCCCTTCCGACGAGCGCACAACGAGGAGCAGACGCCTTGAACAACGTCACCCGGAACCTCTTTCTCTGGTTGGCCATCTCGCTGGTGATGGTCTTCCTGTTCAACATGTTCAACCAGCAGCCGCGCACGCAGCTCACCATGAGCTACACCGAGTTCCTGCAAAACGTGGACAGCAACCAGATTGCCGAGGTCACCATCCAGGGCCGCGACATCCTGGGCCAGACCGTCTCGGGCGAGCGCTTCAGCACCTACGCCCCCGACGACCCCGCCCTGGTGGGCAAGCTCGTGGACAAGGGCATCCAGGTCAACGCCAAGCCCGTTGAGGATTCGCCCTGGCTCACGGTCTTCGTCTCCTGGTTCCCCATGCTGCTGCTCATCGGCGTGTGGATATTCTTCATGCGCCAGATGCAGTCCGGCGGCGGCAAGGCCATGAGCTTCGGCCGCTCGCGGGCCAAGATGATCACCCAGGACCAGTCCAAGGTCACCTTCGACGACGTGGCGGGCGTGGACGAGGCCAAGGAGGAACTCTCCGAGGTCGTGGACTTTTTGTCCAATCCGCGCAAGTTCACCCGCCTGGGCGGGCGCATCCCCAAGGGCGTGCTGCTCGTCGGCCCTCCCGGCACGGGCAAGACCCTGCTGGCCCGCGCCGTGGCCGGCGAGGCCGGGGTGCCCTTCTTCTCCATCTCCGGTTCGGATTTCGTGGAGATGTTCGTGGGCGTGGGCGCATCGCGCGTGCGCGACCTGTTCATCCAGGGCAAGAAAAACGCGCCCTGCCTGATCTTCATCGACGAGATCGACGCCGTGGGCCGCCAGCGCGGCGCGGGCCTGGGCGGCGGGCACGACGAACGCGAGCAGACCCTGAACCAGCTTCTGGTCGAGATGGACGGCTTCGAGTCCAACGAAGGCGTCATTCTCATCGCCGCCACCAACCGCCCCGACGTGCTCGACCCGGCGCTGCTGCGCCCGGGCCGTTTCGACCGCCAGGTGGTCGTGCCGACCCCCGACGTGCGCGGCCGCAAGCGCATCCTCGACGTGCACACCCGGCGCACGCCCCTGGGCGCCGACGTGGATACCGACGTGATCGCCCGGGGCACCCCCGGCTTCTCCGGGGCGGACCTGGAAAACCTCGTCAACGAGGCCGCCCTCCAGGCCGCCAAGCTCGGGCGCGACCAGGTGCTCATGGCCGACTTCGAGATGGCCAAGGACAAGGTGCTCATGGGCAAGGAGCGGCGCAGCGTCATCCTCTCCGACGAGGAAAAGCGCACCACGGCCTACCACGAGGCGGGCCACGCCCTCATCGGCAAGCTGCAACCCCACGCCGACCCGGTGCACAAGGTGTCCATCATTCCGCGCGGCATGGCCCTGGGCGTGACCATGCACCTGCCCGTGGACGACCGCCACAACTACAGCCGCGAATACCTCGAAGGCCAGCTCTCGGGCCTGCTGGCCGGGCGCGCCGCCGAGGAGCTGATCTTCGGCCAGCGCACCACCGGCGCCAGCAACGACATCGAGCGCGCCACGGGCATCGCCCGCAAGATGGTCACCCAGTGGGGCATGAGCGACGCCATCGGGCCCCTGGCCCTGGCCGAAAAGGACGATTCGGTGTTCCTGGGCCGCGAGATGATCCGCCACAAGGTCCACAGCGAGGACACCGCCCGGCTCATCGACTCCGAGATCCGGCGCATCGTGGACGAGGCCAACGAGCGGGCCCTGACGCTGCTGCGCGACAACATGGACACCCTGCACGCCATCGCGGCGGCCCTGCTGGAGCGCGAAACCATCTCCGGCGCGGACATCGACCTCATCATGCAGGGCAAGCCCCTGCCCAAGGTCGCGGGCCCCGGCGCGCAGGACGGCCCGGCCCTGGGGCGCCCCGGCTCCGGCCCCGAGGGCTCCGGCTCCGGCGGCGCGGCCCCGGCGGCGCCTGCCGCTCCCGCCGCCCCGGCTGCACCGGCGGCTCCGGCCGCCCCGACGGGCCAGGGCAGCGCCCCGGCCCCCAAGGAGGACACCGGCGAGCACATGGCCGGGGAATACGCCTCGCCCATGGCCGGAGCCACCCCGCCCACGCCCGGAGACCGGCCCAAGAGCCTGTTCCGCAAGGTCATGGACGGCGAGCTCGACGTGGCCGGGGCCCAGCGCGACGGCGGGGAGTTCCGCCTGGAGCCCGACGACTCCGCCGGGCCCGGGGAAAAGGACAAAAGCGGGAACTAGGCAATGCAGGAACGCATTTTCTGGAATGTCACCGGGGGACGGGTCCTTGGCCCGGCCCCCTTTTTCGTGGTCGGCATCGTCAACGCCACGCCGGATTCGTTCTACGACGGCGGGCGCCACGACGCCCCCGAAGCCGCCGTGGCCCACGGGCTGCGCCTGCTGGCCGAGGGAGCGATGGTCCTCGACGTGGGCGGCGAGTCCACCCGCCCGGGGGCCGAGGCCGTCGACGCCGAACAGGAAATGGCCCGGGTGCTGCCCGTCATCCAGGGGCTGGCCGGGCATATCTGCGGCTCCCAGGACCTGGCCGCCGGGCCCTCGGCCGCCATCAGCGTGGACACCTTCAAGGCCCGGGTGGCCGCCGCCGCGCTGGACGCCGGGGCCGCCGTGGTCAACGACATCTCGGCCTGCCGCTTCGAGCCCGAGCTGCTGGACGTGCTCGGGCAGTACAGGCCCGGCTACGTGCTCATGCACAGCCTGGGCCGCCCCGGCACCATGCAGCAGGCCCCACGCTACGACAACGTGGTCCACGACATCATCGCCTTTTTCGAGGAACGCCTGCGGGCCCTGACGGCCGCGGGCCTGCCCGAGGACAACATCGTCATCGACCCCGGCATCGGCTTCGGCAAGACCCTGGAACACAACCTGACCATCCTGCGCCACATCGAGGCCTTCGGCGTGCTGGGCCTGCCGCTGTACGTGGGGCTGTCCAACAAGTCCATGTTCCAGCACCTGCTCGGCCTGCCCGTGCAGGAGCGCACCGGGGCGACCCAGGCCGCCGTGGCCGTGCTGGCCTCGCGCGGGGTGCGCATCCACCGGGTCCACGACGTGGCCCGCACGGTGCAGACCCTCACCGTGGCCGAGGCCCTGCGCGGGCCGCAGCGCAAGCCCAGGCCGCCGGAGGTGCCGCCCCGTGATTGACCTCGGCTGGCTGCGCATATCCTGGCGCGAGATCGTGGACATCGCGCTGGTCGCCTTCATCTTCTACCGGCTGATCCTGCTCATCCGGGGCACCCGGGCGCTGTCGGTGCTGTGGGGGCTCATGCTGGTGGTCCTGGTCTACTACCTCTCCGAGGTCTTCGGCCTGCTGACCCTCAACTGGCTGCTGGCCAACTTCCTGGGGTCCATCTTCCTGGTGGTCATCATTCTTTTCCAAAGCGACATCCGCAACGCCCTGTCCCAGGTGGGGGCGGGGCGGCTGTGGCGCAAGCGGCCCAGCGTGGAGGACGAGACCTTCGAGCAACTCGTCACCGCCATGCTGGACATGGCCAAGCGGCACATCGGCGCGCTGGTGGTCATCGAAAAGAACGTGCCCCTGGGCGACCTGACCGAACGCGGCGTGACCCTGGACGCCCGCCTCTCGCGCGACCTGCTGCTGACCATTTTCCACATCGACACGCCCCTGCACGACGGCGCGGTGCTGCTGCGCGCCGGGCGGGTGCTGGCGGCGGGCTGCATCCTGCCCCTGGCCTCCGGCGTGCGCCAGAAGTCGTCCTTCGGCACGCGCCACCGCGCGGCCATCGGCGTCACCGAGGAAACGGACGCCGTGGCCCTGGTGGCCTCCGAGGAGCGCGGCGAGGTGTCCATCGCCATCGGCGGACGGCTCACCGCCGCCCTGGACGAGGTGCGCCTGCGGCGCGTCCTCAAACGGGCCTGGGAGAAGTAGCCCATGCTGCGCAATTGGCAATACCGGCTCATGGCCCTGGCCCTGGCCCTGGCCTGCTGGTACATCGTCACCGGCCGCGAGAAGGTTCAGACCGTGGTGGAAATGCCCGTGGAGGTCGTGGGCGCGCGGCCGGACATCCTGGTGCTCGACGGGCTGGCCGACAAGATCACCGTGCGCGTGCGCGGGCCCCGGGCCCTGGTGCGGCGCCTGGAGGAACGGCGCCCGGCCTACACCCTGGACCTCTCGCACCTGGAGCCCGGCCAGACCCAGATCCCCTTCGAGGCCGAGCACATCCCCCTGTCCATGGCCCTGGAGGTGGTGGACATCGACCCGCCCGGGGTGACCCTCACGGCGGACCGGCTCATGGAGCGCGAGGTGCCCGTGCGCCCGGTGTGGTCCGGCGATCCGGGCAAGGACTACGAGCTTGTTTCCGTCACGGCCTCGCCGGAAACGGTGCGCGTGCGCGGGCCCATGGCCCTGGTTTCGGAACTCAAGGAAATCGCCACCCGCGAGGCGGCGGTCAACGCCACGGGCCAGGGCGAATACGTGGTGCGCGCCGACCTGGACCTGCCCCGGACCCTGGCGGCGGACCCGCAGGCCGTGCGCGTGCTGGTGGACTTCGCCGTCAAGCGCAAGAGCCTGTGGCTCAAGCTGCCCGTGAAGGTGCTGCCCGAAACCTTGCAGCACGCGAGCGTGGCGCCCGCCACGGTGCAGGTGCGCGTGCTGGTGCCCCTGCCGCTCTCGCGCGAGAAGGACCTCGCCGCCCAGTGCATGGCCTACGTGCTGCCGCCCTCGGGCCTGGAGCCCGGCACGCACCGGTTGCCCGTGCGCCTCAAGCTGCCGGACGGCTGCACCCTGGAAAAGGCCGCCCCCGAAACACTGGAACTCAGAATCAAAAAGCAGTAGCATCGCGCCTCGTTTTTGCCCGCAGCCCGCCAGGGGCGCGGTATCCTTGGCTATCGAGAGGAACAATGGTCAAACGCTTTTTCGGCACCGACGGGCTGCGCGGCCGGGTCAACGAATTCCCGATGCTGCCCGAAACCGTCCTGCGCCTGGGGCTGGCCGCCGGGCAGTATTTCCGCAACGGCAAGAAGCGCCACAAGGTGCTCATCGGCAAGGACACGCGCATCTCGGGCTACATCTTCGAGACGGCCCTGACCTCGGGCCTGTGCGCCGCGGGCATGGACGTGATGCTCGTGGGCCCCATGCCCACCCCGGCCATTTCGTTTCTCACGCGCAGCATGCGCTGCGATCTGGGCGTGGTCATCTCCGCCTCGCACAACCCCTATTACGACAACGGCATCAAGTTCTTCGACAGCCAGGGCTACAAGCTGCCCGACGAGGTGGAGGACGAAATCGCCGAATTGGTGCTCGACCCCTGCACCGACTGGGACTACCCGCCCCAGGACCGCGTGGGCAAGACCGCCCGCGTGGTGGACAGCATGGGCCGCTACGTGGTCACCCTCAAGCACACCTTCCCGGCGGACCGGACCCTGGACGGAGTGAAGGTCGTACTCGACTGCGCCCACGGCGCCACCTACCGCGTGGCGCCCATGGTCCTGAGCGAGCTGGGGGCCGAGGTGGTGGCCATGGGCGTCGCGCCCGACGGCACCAACATCAACGACGGCTGCGGCTCGCTGCACCCCGACAAGGTGGCCGAGCGCGTGGTGGCCGAAGGCGCGGACATCGGCCTGGCCCTGGACGGCGACGGCGACCGGCTCATCGTCGTGGACGAGAAGGGCACCGTGCTCGACGGCGACCAGATCATGGCCCTGTGCGCCCAGGACAAGATGGATCGCGGCGTGCTGCGCGGCAATCTGCTGGTGGCCACGGTGATGAGCAACATGGCCCTCGAGGTCTTCATGCGCGAGCGCGGCGGCACCCTGCTGCGCACCCCCGTGGGCGACCGCTACGTGGCCGAGGCCATGCGCGCCCGGGGCGCCGTGCTCGGCGGCGAGCAGTCCGGGCACCTGATCTTCTCCAACTATTCCACCACCGGCGACGGCATCCTGGCCGCCCTGCAACTGCTGCGCATCATGACCGCGCGCGCCCGGCCGCTGTCCGAACTGGCCGGGCTGCTCACGCCCTACCCGCAGGAGCTGATCAACGTGCCCGTGGCGGGCAAGCGGCCCTTCGGGGAGCTGCCCGAGCTGATGGCCGCCGTGGCCCAGGCCGAGGCCGAGCTGGCCGGGCGCGGGCGCGTGCTGCTGCGCTACTCGGGCACCGAGCCCAAGGCCCGGGTCATGGTCGAGGGCCAGGACGCCGCCCAGGTACTTTCCCTGGCGGAATCCCTGGCCGAAGTGGTCCGCCGGGTCTTGAATTAGCCGCCCGTTTCCGTATTCTGAACTCCGGGCAAGGACGCACAACCCAAGGAGAACCGGCCATGGACATCCGCAAAGTCGTGATCCCCGTCGCGGGCTGGGGCACCCGTTCCCTGCCGGCCACCAAGAACGTGCCCAAGGAGCTTCTGCCCGTCTACAAGAAGCCCGTGGTCCAGTATGTGGTGGAGGAGGCCATCAACACCGGCCTGACCGAGGTGGTCTTCATCAACAACCAGACCAAGACCATCATCGAGGACCACTTCGACCACAACTGGGTGTTGGAAGAACTGCTGGAACGCAAGGGCAAGACCGAACTGCTCGCAGAGATCCGCGCCGTGGCCGAGATGGCCAGCATCATCTCCGTGCGCCAGAAGAAGCAGCTCGGCCTGGGCCACGCGGTGCTCTGCGCCCAGGGCGTCATCAACGACGACCCCTTCGGCGTCATGGTCGGCGACGATCTCATGTTCGGCATGGAGCCGGGCATCAAGCAGCTTGTGGACGTGGCCAAGGCCGAGCGCCTGTCGGTGGTCGGCGTGGTCGAGGTGCCCCTGAACAAGGTGGACCGCTACGGCATCATCCAGGGCGAGGAGTTCGCCCCGGGCATCTTCCGCGTGCGCCAGATGGTCGAAAAGCCCGCCGTGGCCGACGCTCCCTCGCGCATGGCCGTGGTCGGCCGCTACGTGCTCATGCCCGAGGTCTTCGAGCACCTGCGCGGCCTGAAGCCCGGCGTGGGCGGCGAAATCCAGCTCACCGACGCCCTGGAGATCATGGCCAAGGAAAACCGCCTGCTGGCCGTGCGCATGCGCGGGCGGCGCTTCGACGCGGGCGACTGGGCCGAATACCTGACGGCCAACATCTATTTCGCCTTGCAGGACGAGGAATTGCGCGACGACCTGGTGCGCAACCTTCAGGAACTGCTGTCCTGCAAATAGCCGGGCTCCGGCCCGCCGCACCAAGGCCCCCGGAGCGGACGCCCGCCTCGGGGGCCTTGCCGCGCCCGGGGCGGGCGGCTCGCTCGTGCGGCCCGTTCGTGCGGCTTGACGGCTCCCGGCCCGGGGGTCAGGATGCCCCTGGCGCCCCACCGCGGGCGCACGGCCCGCGACGACGACCCGACCCAGGACCCATGACCGGAACCCCATGACCCAGGAACCGACTCCCCCCTCCGGCGCCCCGGCGCGCGGCTGCTGGCAGGTGGCCCTGCTCAGTGCGCCCTTTGCGGTCTACACCTATGCGGAGCCGCCCCACCTGCCCGGGGGCGCCTGGGTGCCCGGGCTGCGCGTGCTGGTGCCCGTGGGCGCGTCCACGCGCCTGGGGGTGCTGGTCGCCCGCCAGGACGAACCGTCGCGGGACATGCCCGCGGACGTGCGCCTGCGCGACCTGCTCTGGCCCGTGGAGGCCGAGCCGCTGCTCGGGCCGGACTACATGGCCCTGGCCGCCACCCTGGCCACACGGCAGATGGAGCCCGTGGGCCGCGTGCTGGAAAACCTGCTGCCCCACGGCCTGCGCGCCCTGCGCATCGGCTTCCGGGTCTTCGACCCGCGCTTTCCCGCGCGCCTGGGGGCCGCCGCCCTGGCGGCCATGGCCGCCCGCGAGCCCGAAGCCCTGGCCGCGCTGGCCGGGCTGTGGGCCGAGGGCCGCATGCGCGTGTGCGCCGAGCGGCGCCACGAAAAGGAGCAGGAGTACTGCACCGTGACCCAGGACCCGCCCTGGCCCGTGCGCCCGGCGGCCCGGCGGCAACTGGAGGTGCTCGAATATCTTTGGGAGGCCGGAGCCGTGCCCCGGCCCCGGCTGCGCGAGGCTTTGGGCGAGGGCGCGGCCCCGGCCCTGAACCGGCTGGTGGCCTCGGGGCTGGTGCGCATCGGCCCGGCCCCGGAGTTCCACGAGCCCGAGGCCTGCGCCCCGGGGCCGGACGAAACCCCGGGCGGCGCCGCGCCCGAACTGACCGCCGAACAGCGGGACGCCCTGGACGAACTGACCCGGGCCCTGGGCCGCCCCGGCGGGCAGACCCGGCTGGTCCACGGCGTTACCGGCAGCGGCAAGACCCTGCTTTACCTGCGGCTGGCCGAGCGGGCCCTGGAAGCCGGGCGGGCCGTGCTGCTGCTGGCGCCGGAGGTCGCCCTGGCCTGCGCCCTGCACCGCGCGGCCACGGCGCACTTCCCGGGGCGCGAGGTGCGCCTGCACCACGGCTACCAGAGCCCGGCGCGCCGCGAGCGGACCTTCGCCGAAGTCGCGGCGGCGCGCGGGCCCCAGGTGGTGGTCGGCACGCGCTCGGCCCTGTTCCTGCCCCTGCGCGACCTGGGGCTCATCGTGCTCGACGAGGAGCACGACTCGTCGTTCAAGCAGGAGGAGCGCCTGCCCTATCAGGCCAAGGTGGTGGCCCACTTTCTGGCCGCGCGCGCCGGGGCCCTGCTGGTGCTCGGCTCGGCCACGCCCGACGTGAAGACCTTCCACGCCGCCGCCCAGGGCGCCGTGGGCAAGGTGGTGCTGCCCACGCGCGTGGGCGGGCGGGCCCTGCCGCCGGTGGAACTGGTGGACCTGCGGGCCCATCCGCCCGCCGAGGGGCCCTTCGCGGCGGTCACGGCCCGGGCCCTGCGCGCCACGGTGGCCGCCGGGGATCAGGCCGTGATCCTGCTCAACCGCCGGGGCTACGCGCCGGTGATGTACTGCCTGGACTGCGGGCGCACGGCGCGCTGCGCCCAGTGCGACGTGGGCCTGACCTACCACAAGGCCCGCGAGCGGCTGGTCTGCCACTACTGCGGCGCCGCCGAGCCCTTCCCCAAGGTCTGCGCCTGCGGCAGCTCCAACTGGCTGCCCATGGGCGAGGGCACCGAGAACCTGGCCGAGACCCTGGAGCATCTGGTGCCCGGCGCGGGCGTGCTGCGGCTGGACCGCGACAGCACCCGCCGCCCCGGGCGCATGGAGGAAATCCTGGCCGACTTCGCGGCGGGCCGGGCCCAGGTGCTGGTGGGCACGCAGATGCTCTCCAAGGGCCACCACTTCCCCGGGGTCACGCTGGTGACCGTGGTGGAGGGCGACATGGGCCTCAGCGTGCCCGACTACCGCGCCGCCGAGCGCATGTTCCAGCTCATGGTCCAGGTGGCGGGGCGCGCCGGGCGCGGCGACAAGCCCGGGCAGGTGCTCATCCAGACCCGCAACCCCGAGCACTACTGCTGGCGCCACGTGCAGGCCAGCGACTACGAAGGCTTTTTCGCCCAGGAGCTGGAGCTGCGCCGCAAGTACGGCTACCCGCCCTTCACCAAGCTGGCGCTCCTGCGCATGAACTTCCCGGTGGACTACGAGCCCGGCACGGCGGCGGTGATGGAACTGGCGCGGACCCTGCCGCCCCTGGGCCTGCGCGGCGGGGTGCGCGTGCTCGGCCCGGCGCCTTCGCCCCTGGGCCTGCTGCGGGGCCGCAAGCGCTTCCAGTGCCTGCTCAAGGCGCAGGACTGGCCCGCCGTGCGCACCCTGTACGCCGAGGCCCGCCGTCACCTCGCCGCCCATCCCAAAATCCGCACCAGCCTGGACCAGGATCCCGTGAACATGCTTTAGGCAGGCCGAAATCCGCGCGGCTCACCGAAGTTTTCCCGCCCATTGACGGATTCCCGCCCCCCGGGCTAGGGTTCGACAATGATGCAGGAGTCTCCACACCACACCGCCGTTGCCGCGAGCGAGAGCCCCGTGTTCTTCGCCCGCCAGCCCGTGCTCGATGCCAAGCGCCGCGTCTGGGGCTATGAACTGCTGGGCGGCGAGGTGCGCGAGGGCATCTTCCACCTCTTCCCCGGGCAGCAGGCCGCCACCACCCTGGGGTCCAGCACCTATTTCGGCCTGAGCGAGGCCCTGGACCGGGGCAAGAAGATCATGGTCGCCTTCGACGCCCCGGGCGTGCTGGCCGGGCTGCCCCGGGCCCTGCCGCCCCGGGGCGGCTGCCTGCGCCTGCGCCTGGACGCGCCGCCCGCCCCCGAGTTGCTGGCGGCCCTGGAGGCCCTGCGCGCCGAGGGCTACCTCGTGGCCCTGGACGTGGCGCCCGGCTCCCCGGCCATGGCCGCCGCGCGCCTGGCCGACGTGCTCATCATGGAGCAGGGCACCGGCGCCCTGCCCCCGGCCATAGCCCGGCTGGCGTCCAGAAAGGCCCAGACCCTGGCCCGGGGCGTGCGCAGCCTGGAGCAGTTCCAGACCGCCCGCGACCAGGGCCACACCCTGTTCCAGGGGCCCTTCGTCAAGGAACCCGAACTGGTGCCCGGGCGCAAGCTGACCTCCAACGAGGTCTCGCGGCTGAAGATGCTGCGGCTCATGGAAGGCGAGGACCCGGACCTGGAAGGCGTGGCCGCCGCCGTGAAAGGCGACGTGGCCGTGAGCTTCCGGCTGCTGGCCCTGCTGAACAGCCCGGCCTTCGGCCTGCTGCACAAGGTCGAGTCCGTGGACCACGCCGTGCGCCTGCTGGGCTGGGACAAGCTGCGCGGCTGGCTGCGCGCCGTGCTCCTGGCCGACATGGCCGGGCAGGCCGAGGGCCCGCGCGAGCTGGCGGCCCTGTCCGTGCAGCGCGGGCGCTTCCTGGAACTGGTCACCACCGAATACGACTACTGGGACTTCAACCCCGGAACCATGTTCCTGCTCGGGCTGTTCTCGCTGCTCGACGCCATCCTGGGCATGCCCATGGCCGAGGTGGCCGGGCTGCTGCCCCTGGACGCCAAGCTCCAGGCCTCCCTGCGCCGCGCCCCCGGTAACGACCACGAGGCCCTGTTCCTGCTCATGGAAGCCCTGGAAGACGGAGACTGGGAGGCCCTGCGGGCCATGAGCGCCCGCCTGGGCTTCGACCTGGAGACGGTCAAGACCGCCTACGCCGCAGCCGGACGGTGGGCGGACATGTTCCTGGCCGTGCGCGACTAGGCGTCCCAGTCGGCGGGCAGGCGGTCCCATTGGACCTTGCCCAGGGATTTCTTGTACTTGCGCAGCATGACGTAGAGCGCGCCCGGGCCGCCGTCGCGCGGCTGGGCCGTGACGAAGGCCAGCACCACACGGCGCAGGGGCTCGTGGGTCAGCCAGAGCTGCACCTCGTCGCGCAGGATGCCGCGCCCGTCGGGCGAGTTGCGGCCCCGCCCGGTGACCAGCAGCAGCGTGCGCCGCCCGAGCAGGTAGCTGCGGCGGATGAAATCCACCGTGGCGTAGAGGGCCTGCTCGGTGTTCATACCGTGCAGGTCCAGGTGGCCTTCCACGGAGAAGGCCCCGGCGCGCAGCTTGTTGAATATCTTGGGGTCCAGCCCGGTAACGTGGCCGTGCTGGTATTCGTCGGTGAACTCAAGCTGGAAGTCGATTTCCCCGCGCACCAGGCGGCGCAGCTCCTCGTGGGCCAGGGCCTCGGGGTGGGCGGGGGCCGGTGCCGCGGGCGGCTCCACGGCCTTGGGCACGTCGCGCCCGCCGGTGCCGTCCAGCCGGGCCACGTCGCCCATGGCGCCCAGGAAAAGGGCGGCTTCCTCGGGGTCGGGCTCGGCGGCTTCCGGACGGGCGGCGGGGCGGGCCGGAGCCTGCGGGGCGCGGCGGCGCAGGGGCCCGGGTTCGGGCCCGGAGTCCTGGCGGGCGGCGTCCTGATCGCCCCCGGCGTCGCGCGCGGCCTTTTGGCGTTCGTGCTCCTTGAGCAGGTCGCCGAAGGGCCGGTCGTCCAGGTCGCCCCGGGGCGCCGCCGGGCGAGGCGCTGCGGCCTTGCGGCCCATGGCGCCCATGGCCCGCAGGAAGATGGCGTCCTCGGCCTGGAGGGCGTCCTGTTCCCCGGGGGCTCCCGGCGTGGGGCGCGGGGCGGGAGCGCCGCCGCTCCGAGGCGCGGCGGGTGTCGGGTCGGCCTTGCCCTTGCGGCTTTTGGGCCCGTTTTTGCCTTTGTCGTCGGCGTCCTTGAGCTTCAGGCCGGAGCTTTTCAGCGCCTTGAAGGGGGTGTTGGCAAAGTCGTCGGTCACGGCGGTCCTCCGCCTTGCACAGTGGTCACCCGGGCGGCGGCTGTCAAGACGCGGACAAGACGCGGACCCGTCTCGGGCAGGGTGCGGGGAGGCTTCCGCCGCGCGCGGGCCCGTGCTATCCTCGCCCCGCGGGCTAAAGATTGTGGCCCCGTGCGCCGACAAGACGGGGGAGAACGACCGGCGGGACTGGTTCCCGCCGCCGCTGGAGCCGACCATGCAACGCAAGCTGACCTTCATGCCGGGCCTGTTGTCCCTGCTGGCCCTGCTGGCCCTGGCCGCCCTGGCCGCTCCGCCCGGGGCGCACGCCGCCGAAAAGAAAATCTGCGCCTTCGACCGCGCGTTCATGCCCTTTTCCTTCGTGCGCAACCAGCAGCCCACGGGCTTCGAGATCGAAATCCTCCAGGCCGCTCTGGAAGGCTCGGGCCTGGGCATCGAGTTCAAACCCATGCGCAGTTGGGACCAGGGGCAGGCCGAGCTGTCCAGCGGGGTGGTGCATATCGCCCCGGGCATCACGCGTTCGGACCTGCGCGACAAGCTCTTCATCTACCCCGACACGCCCACGGTGGAGTTGGGCATCAAGTTCTTCGTCAACCGCGCCTCGCTCATCCGCAACGTGGAGCAACTGCGCGGGCAGACCGTGGCCACCCGGCGCGGCTCCGTGACCCAGGGCCTGCTCCAGGTCTTCGGCGGGGTGATCGTGCGCCTGTACGACGACGAGGAAAAGGCCCTGGAAGCCGTGCAGGCCGGCGACGCCCAGGCCTACCTGGGCCCGGACAAGATCGCCTGGGACATCATCGCCCGCCGGGACATGAAGAATCTCGTGGTGGTCGGCGCCGCCCTGCACCGCGAGTCGCTGTACTTCGCCCTGTACAAGGAGGAAACGGGCCTGCGCGACCTCGTGGACCGCGGCCTCAAGCGGCTCATGGCCGACGGCGGCTACGACCGCATCTACCGCAAATGGTTCGTGCCCGAGCCGGGCAGCCAGGACATGAGCGACCTTGCGGCCAAGGCCGCCGCCGAGTTGCCCATGGCCTACGCCCCGCGCACCGGGACGCCCCGGGCGGCGGCGGTGCTGGCGCGCTCGGGCGCGGTGTACGCGGCGGCCTCGGTGGAGGGCCCGCGCGAGGGCATCGGGGTCACGGCCCTGGAGAGTGCCGTCGCCAAGGCCGTGGGCGCCGGAGATCTGGAGCTGCGCCTGGCCGTGGTGGTGGACGCCAAGGGCCGCGCCGTGCCGCCCTCGGGCCCGGAGCGCGACCTTTTGGCGGGCTTCGGGCGCGGGGTGCTGGTGGTGCTGGAGCCGAACCCCGGCGAGCGCGAGGCCTGGATGGTCCCGACCCTGCTGCCCTTTGCCCCGGGCGTTCCCGCGCGGCCGGAGGACTGAGCGCGCCCGGTGAATTTTTGCGCGGCCCGGGGGCTCCCCGGGCCGCGTTTTTCATGCTATCCGGATGCCATGACGACCATTCTCGCCGCCGACATCGGCGCCACCCACGCGCGATTCGCCGCCTTCGAGCACGGCCCGGCCGGGCTGGCCATGGGCCGTTGCCTGTGGCTGGATTCCGCCGGGGCCGAGTCCTTCGCCGGGCTGCTGGCGGCCCTGCGCCGGGCCGAACCGGCCCTGGACCCTGCCCGGGCCGACGTGCTGGCCCTGGCCGCGCCCGGCCCGGTGCGCGGCGGGGTGTTCTGCGACCCGCCCAACCTGTCCTGGAGCATCGACGTGTCCGACCCCGGGGCCCTGGGCCTGGGGCGCGTGCTCCTGCTCAACGATTTCCAGGCCCAGGCCTGGGCCACGCGCACCAGGGTCATGGACGCGGCCCTGCCCGTGCTGCCCGGGGCGGGCGCCGGGGCGGGCGCGCCCGGGCCCGTGGCCGTGCTCGGGCCCGGCACGGGCCTGGGTCATGGCGCCCTCGTGCCCGACGGCCGGGGCGGGTTCGTGGCCCTGGCCTCCGAGGGCGGGCACGCCCTGTTCCCCTTCCTGGGCGAGGAGGAGTTCGCCTTCCAGCGCTTCCTGCTGGCGCGCAGCGGGCGGACCCAGGTGGTGGGGGACATGGTCGTCTCCGGCCCGGGGCTCGCCGCGGTGCATGCCTTTTTGAGCGGCGAGGAGCTGGCTCCGGCCGAAGTGGCCGCGCGGCTGGAAAGCCACCCGCGCACCCAGGCCTGGGCCGCGCGCTTCCTGGGCCGGGCCGGGCGCAACCACGTGCTCCAGACGGCGGCCCTGGGCGGGCTGGTGCTCTGCGGCGGGGTGGCGGCGCGCAACCCGGCCCTGGCGGCCGATCCGGCCTTTGCGGCCGAATTCCTGGCCAGCGACACCCATGCCGCTTTTTTGGCCGCCGTGCCCGTGCGTTTGAACAGGGCGGAGGACAGCGGCCTATGGGGCGCCGCCCTGTACGGGGCCCTGACCATGGGAGCCTGAGAGACGCCCTGCATCGGTTTTGCACGAAATAGCGGCCAGTGCCAGCGACTGTTGCGGTTGCTCCTTCCGGTTTTGCATGAAACGCGCGCCGTCTTGCGGTAATGAGTTGACTTTTTCCTGCCCGAACAATTATAATTCTTTATATTGTTGGGGGAAACCCGCAGTTTTTTCACATGAATGCTCTCATGCCGGGGGTAGCCTTGAAGAAATCCATCCTCTGTGCCGCTGTCGCGGCCTTGATTTTTATGGCTTTTTCGGCCGGAGCTCAGGCCGCGGGGCTGCCTGACCTGCTGCCCGACATGCTGGCCAGCCACGAGCGCATCCAGGCGGCCGGCGAGGCTCAGGACGCGGCCGCTTTCCGCCAGCGCCAAGCCGAGGCGGGCTGGTATCCCAAGCTCGATCTGGTGGGCGACTTCAGTCAGGAATTTTTCGACACCAACAAGCAGGCGCTGAAGAACAACTACCGCAACATCCAGAAGCTGCGCGGCACCCAGTTGCTGTACGACTTCGGCAAGACCGACAGCGTCATCGCCCAGATGGGCGCCACGGCCGAGCAGGCCGAGCAGCGCAAGGTGCTGACCCGGCAGGCCCTGATCCTCGAAGGCGTGACCTCGTATGTGAACCTGCTCAAGTTCACGCGGACCCTGGGCTTCGCCAGGCAGTCCGTGGACAGCTTCAAGAAGCAGTCGGGCATCGAGGAAGTGCTGGTGGAAAAGGGTGCGGGCCTGTCTTCCGACGTGCTCCAGGCCAAGTACAAGCTCTCCGGCGCCCTGGGCACCCAGGTGGCCGTCGAGGGCCAGCTTGCCAACGCCAGAAGTCGTTTCCTGGCCGTCTACGGCTTCGAGATTTCCGACGCCGACGTGCTGGGCTTCGAGCCGCCGCTGGTGCCCTACGAGAAGATTCCCGCCTCGGTGGATGAGGCCGTCGCCGTGGCCCTGGCCGAAAACCCCGAGTTGCTCATGGTCCAGAAGGCCGTGCAGCAGGCCGAGGCGGCCCTGGATACGGCCAACGCCCAGTTCTATCCCTCGCTCAACGCCTTCTGGGAGTACTGGCGCAAGGAAAACGACCAGGGCCAGAAGGACACCGTGCAGCTTGAGCAGCGCTTCGGCGTGGAATACAGCTACAATCTGCTGAACGGCGGGGGCGACATGCAGGCCGTCAAGGCCGCGACCCATGACCGCGATGCCGGAGTGAGCAGCCTGAAGGACATGGAGCGCACCGTGCGCGAGCGCATCCAGACGGCGTGGCAGAACCTGCTGACCGCCCGGTCCCGGGCCGAATGGTTCCGCAGCCAGGCCTCCATCCTCGAGGGCTTCCTGGAGCTGGCGCGCAAGGAGCGCACTCTGGGCAACCGCTCGCTGCTCGACGTGCTGGCCGCCGAAACCGATTTCTACAACGCGCAGATTCAGCTCGTCGGCGCGGAATACGACCAGATGATCGAAGCCTACAACCTGCTCTATGCCATGGGGCGCCTGGAACTGGACCTGTTCCTCTAGCGCCCACGGAGGCTCCCCTTCGCGTGCAGCCTACAGCCACTCCGACCGGCGGACCCCGTGGCGGGTCCGCCGGTCTTCTTCCTTCGGGGCGCCGTGCCCTGCGCGAAACGCTGCACCGCCTGGGCCGGAATCCCGGTCTGGCCGCCGAATTGGCCGTGGCCACGGCCTGCCTGAATCTCCTGGCCCTGGCCGACACGGTCTACACCATGATCCTGCTGCGGCGCTACATCGCCCACGGCTTCGACGGCACCCTGGTGCTGCTGACCCTGGGCGTGCTGGTGGCCCTGGCCCTGCAATGGCTGCTGACCTCGGTGCGCCGCGTGCTGGCCCAGGGCCTGGGCCGCGAGCGCGACCGGGCCCTGGCCGCCGGAGTCTTCGCGGCCCTGGCCGGAGCCGAGGTTCGCGCGCTGCATGCCCTGCCGCGCGAGGATGTTGCTCAGGCGGCGGCGGATCTGGGCGAGGTCCGCGCCGCGTGCGACGCCCAGGCCGTGGGCGCGCTGCTCGACGCGCCCTTTGCCCTGTTGTTCACGGCGACGGTCTTTTTCCTGAGCCCGCCGCTGGCCGGAGTGGTGCTGCTGGGCATCGTCGCCACGGTGGCGGCGGGGCGGGTCGGCATCCGGGGGGGGGCCGCCCAGGGCCGGGCCCTGGCCCAGGCCCGGGGCGAAGCCCGTGCCGTGCTGGCCCGGGGGCTGGCCGACCCCGACACCGTGCGCGTCTTCCGGGGCCGCGCGGCCTGTGCCGGAGCCTTTGCCGCCGCCCAGGAGCGCGCCCTGGCCGCCACCCGCGCGAGCCGCGAGGCCGGGGGGCTGGCCCAGGCCCTGGCCATGGGCACGGGAGTGCTGGTGCGTGTGGCGCTTTACGGCGTGGGCGCCAAGCTGGTGGTTCTGGGTGGCCTGAGCGTGGCCGGGCTCATCGGCGCGGCCATCATGGGGTCCTACGCCCTGTCGCGGGCGGCGGGCGGGGTGGCCGTGGTCCAGCTCGGGGCCCGGGCCGCCCAGGCCCTGGAGCGGCTGGGCGCCCTGGATGCCCTGCCCCGCGAGGACGGAGGCCGTGGCGCATCGCCTGCCGGAGCCGACGAGGGCCAGAAGGGCGGCCCCGGAATTTCCTTACCCGACGTACCCGATGCGTCCGATGCGTCCGGCGCGTCCGAAAGCCTCGAAGCCTTTGCCGGGGGGCTCGGGCTGCGCGGGGTGGCCTTCTCCTTCGGCGGTCCGGCGCTGTTCTCCGGGCTGGAACTGGACCTGCCCCCGGGCGGGGTGCTGGTGGTGCGCGGGCGCAACGGCGCGGGCAAGACCACGCTCCTGCGCCTGCTGGCCGGGCTGGCGCGGCCCACGGCGGGCGAGGTGCTGGCGGACGGGCGGCCCCTGGCCCGGCTCCTGGACGGACGGGGCATGGACTGGTGGCGGGCGCAGATCGCCTGGCTGCCCCAGGAGCCGTTCTTCCTGCCCGGCACGGTGCGCGAGAACATCCTTCTGGCCGCACCGGGCCTGGAGCCCGGCGCCCTGGGCGACATCGCGCGCCGCGCGGACCTGGGCGCCTTCCTGGACACCAGCGCCCATGGAGTGGAAACCCCGTTGCAGGGGGCCGGGCGCACGCTGCCCGTGGGCATCCGCAAACGGCTGGCCCTGGCCCGGGCCCTGGCCGCGCCGGGGCGTCTGGTCCTGCTGGACGAGCCCACGGCGGGCATGGACGCCCAGGGCGCCCAGGCCGTGTACGAGGCCATGAACGCCATGGTCCGCGAGGGCCGGACCATCGTGGTGGTCAGCGGCGACCCGAACATCGTCAAGGGCGCCACCCGGGTGCTGGATCTGGACGCCCCGACGCCCGTCCCGGGCCCGGCGACGGGCCCGGACGCACCCCGCGCCGCCGTCCCGGGCGGGGCCGGGGAGGGCGCGCCATGAGGGAACTGCTGCGCCGCCTGCGTCTGGCACCGCTGGCCACGGCCCGGCTCGTGTTCGCCACGACCCTGGTCAACCTGCTGGCCTTTGCCTCGCCGCTGTTCGTCATGCTCATCCTCGGGCAGTACGTGGAATCGGGGTTCGACGGCACGCTGTACACCCTGGCCGCGGGCATGGGCATCGCCCTGCTGCTTCAGGCGGCTTTCCAGCAATTGCGCACGCCCCTGGCGGAGCAGTTGTGCACCGGGCCGGACCGCGCCCTGGGCGAGGCCGTCCTGACCACGGCCCTGCGGGCCCGGGGTCAGGCCCTGACCCATGTGCCCGAGGCCCGGCGCCGTGAGCTGGCCGGGCAGGTCCACCTCGTGCAGGAGGCCTACGCCCCGGCGACGATCTGCGCCGTGCTCGACGCACCCTTCGCCCTGCTGTTCGCCGTGGCTGTTTTCGCCTTCAGCCTGCCCCTGGGGCTCCTGGGGCTTTTGTTCGCCGCCGTGACCGTGGGCGCGGGCTTGCTGGGCCAGGGCGCCCTGCGCGACCTGGGCCGCGCGACCGATCACGCCGAAGCCGATTGCCGGGCCCTGGCCCTGCAAAGCGTGGACGGCGCGGACACCGTGCGCATGCTGCGCGCCGCCGGGCACCTGGGCGGGCTGTGGCGCGGGGCGGGCGAAACGCTGCTTTTGCGGCGCATGGCCTTGGCGGCCCGGCGCGTGCGCGGTCTCACGACCCAGGGCCTGCTGGCGACCCTGGCCCGGGTGCTGGTTTTCGCCGTGGGTGCCTACGAGTGCGTCCATGGTCGGCTGGACGTGGCCCGGCTCATCGTGTGCAGCATCCTGGTGTCCCACGTGCTGCGGCAGGCGGCGGCCCTGGTGGCGGCGGGCGACCGGCTGGTCCGGGCCACCCAGGCCCTGGGCGAGATGCGCGAGTTCCTGCGTCTGCCCCTGGAGCCGGACCGCGGCACGGCCCTCAAGCGTTTTTCGGGCCGCCTGGAACTGCGCGACCTGGCTTTTGCCCACCCGGGCAGCAGCGGGCCGCTGTTCGAGTCCCTGAGCCTGCGCCTGGAGCCGGGGCGGCTGGCCGTGATCCACGGCGACAACGGCACGGGCAAGACGACCCTGGCCCGGCTGCTGGCCGGGCTGCTGGAGCCCCTGCGCGGCGCGGTCCTGGCCGACGGCATCACCCTGCGCCAGTTGGCTCCGCCGTGGTGGCGCGGGCAACTGGCCTACCTGCCCCAGGAGCCCGAGTTTCTGGGCGGCAGCGTGCGCGAAAACGTGCTGCCCGCCGCCGAAGGTCCGGGCGGGGCCCCGGGGCCGGACTTCGACGAACTGGTGCGCCGGGCGGACCTGGAACGGGCCCTGCGCGGGCTGCCCGGCGGGGCCGACGCGCCCCTGGACGCCGTCGCGTTCACGCTGCCCCAAGGCGTGCGCAGGCGCCTGGCCCTGGCCCGGGCCCTGGGCACCGGCGGACGGCTGGCCATCTTCGACGAACCCTTCGAGGGCCTGGACGACGACGGCGCCCGGGCGGTACGCTCGGCCCTGGACGCGCTGCGCGCCGGGGGCGCCACCGTGGTGGTGCTGACCCACGACCCGGCGCCCTTTGCCCATGCGGATGTTTTCGTGGACCTGAACGCCAAGCCCGTGCCCGCCATCCGGGCCGGCGCCCCGGCGCCGCCCCCCGCGGCCCCGGGCGCGGAGGATCGCCATGGCCGCCCCTGACGCCCCCACCCCCGCCCCCCAGCCCCCGGACCCGGCGGGCCCCGAAGCCACGCGCGCCGCGCGCATGCTGCTGTGGCTCACCGTGGGCCTCATGGCCGCCCTGGTGCTCTGGGCGGCCGTGGGCCGGCTGGACATCGTGAGCACCGCCGCGGGCGAGGTCATCCCCAGCACCAAGGTCAAGAGCGTGCAGCATCTGGAGGGCGGCATCATCCGGGCCATCAACGTGCGCGAGGGCGACGAGGTCGTCGCCGGGCAGCCCCTGGTGGAACTGGAGGAGACGTTCTCGGGCGCCAGCGTCGAGGAACTGGGCGTGCGCATGACCGCCCTGCGGGCCGAGGTTGCCCGGCTGACGGCCCTGGCCGAGGGCCGCGAGGCCCCCGAATTCCCCGAGGACCTGGCCCGCGAGCACCCGGCCCTGGTGGCTCAGAACCGCGAGCTCTTCGAGGCCAGCATGGCCCGGCTGAACAGCGAACTGGCCGCCCTGCGCGAGGCCGTGATCCAGCGCGGGCAGGACATCGCCGAAATCGAGGCCCGGCTGCGCAACAACCGCGAGAGCCTGCGGCTGGTGCGCGAACAGATTTCCATCAGCGACGAACTGCTGCGCGAGCAGTTGACCACGCTCTACAAGCACCTGGCCTTCAAGCGCGAGGAGTCGCAACTCGTCTCGAACATCGAGCAGGACAGCGCCGGGCTGCCGCGCGCCCGCTCTGGGCTGGCCGAGGCCCGCGAAAAGATCAGGAAAACCGAGGCGATCTTCCACGAAAACGCCCGCGAGGAGCTGCTCAAAAAACGCCAGGAACTGGAGGAGTTCACCCAGCGCATGCGCAAGTTCGAGGACAGCCTGGAGCGCACGGTGATCCGCTCGCCCGTGGACGGCGTGGTCAAGAAGCTGCATTTCGTCACCGTGGGGGGCGTGGTTCAGGCCGGGGAAACGCTGGTGGACGTGGTGCCCTCGTCGGACCGTCTGGTGGTGGAGGCCCATCTGCCCATCTCGGACATCGGCTACGTGCAGCCCGGGCAGCGGGCCATGGTCCGCCTGGCCTCGCACGACGCCTCGCGCTTCGGGCGCCTGGAGGGCCATGTGGTCCACGTCAGCCCCGACACCTTCGTGACCCCCGACGGCGCGACCTACTATTCCGTGCGCATCGAGACCGAGGGCGACGGCTTCCGCCACGGCGATTTCGAGTATCGGCTCATCCCGGGCATGCTTGTGGTGGCGGCCATCCACACCGGGCGGCGCACGGTGCTGGAATACCTGCTCGATCCCTTCCTGGGCTCTCTGGGCGAGGCCCTGCAGGAGCGCTAGGGTGAAGGTCCTGCTGACGCACCCCAATTTCCCCGGGCAGTTGCGCCACGTGGCGGCGGCCCTGGGCGCGCGCAAGGACAACGTGGTCGTCTTCGCCACCAAGACCCCGCGCAACGAGTGGCGGATTCCGGGGGTCAGCAAGCTGCGCTACACGCCCCGGCCCGCCGACGACCTGAAGCCCCACCGGCTGCTGGAGCCCCTGCAGGACGCCGTGCTCCAGGGCGAGGCCCTGCACCGCGCGGCCCACGATCTCAAGGCGCGCGGCTTCATGCCCGACGTGATCTACGGCAACTCCGGCTGGGGCAGCACGCTCTATCTCAAGGACGTGTGGCCCGACGTGCCGCTGATGTGCTACTTCGAGTGGTTCTACGACCCCCGGGGCGCCGACGCGCGCTTCGGCCTGGGTTCCGGCGCCGGGGCGGCCTACGAGCCGCCCAAGCTCATGCGCACGCGCAACGCGGTGATCTTCAACGACCTGTGGGCCTGCGACCAGGGCCTGTCGCCCACGGCCTGGCAGCGCGCGCAGTTCCCCGAGGTCTTCCAGCCCGGGATCGAGGTGCTCCACGACGGGGTGGACACGGAGTTCTTCAGCCCGGCCCCCGAGCCTTTGCCCGGGCTGGACCTGCCCGGGGCGGACCTGACGGGCGTGACGGAGATCGTGACCTTCGCGGGCCGGGGCATGGAGCCCTACCGGGGCTTTCCGCAGTTCATGGAGGCGGCCGCCCTGGTCCTGGCCCGGCGGCCCCGGGCCCATGTGGTCGTCGCCGGAACGGACCGCGTGTGCTACGGCTCCCCGCGCGAGGACGGCAAGACCTGGAAGGAGCACATGCTCGGCCTGCTGGACCTGGACCTCCAGCGCCTGCACTTCACGGGTTCGCTGCCTTACGGGCAGTACCGCGACCTGCTGCGGGCATCCAGCGTGCATGTCTACCTGACGCGGCCCTTCGTGCTGTCGTGGTCGTTCATCGAGGCCATGGCCTGCGGCTGCGCCCTGGTGGCCTCGGACACCGAGCCCGTGCGCGAGGCCGTGGCCCACGGGCAGAGCGCGCTGCTGTGCGATTTCTTCCGCCCCGCGCAGTGCGCCGAGGCCATCTGCACCCTGCTGGACGACCGGGCCCTGGCCGCGCGCCTGTCCGCCGCCGCCCGCCAGACGGCGCTGGAACGCTACGACCTGCGGACGCTGCTGCCCCGGCACCTGGAGCTGTTGCGGCGCACGGCGCGCCTGCCCCGGGCGCGCGGGGGCTGAGGCCCGCCCCGGCTTCCTCCCCACTGCCACGCCCCGGCGCAGACGCCGCGAGGGCCCGGGAGCGTCTGCTCCCGGGCCCTCGCGCATGCGGTACCCCGGTCGCTGCCCGCCGGGGGCTAGAGGATCTGCTGCATGAACAGCCGGGTGCGCTCGTGGCGCGGGTTGGTGAAGAAGTGTTCGGGCGTGCCGGTTTCCACGATGCGCCCGTAGTCCATGAACACCACGCGGTCGGCCACCTCGCGGGCGAACCCCATCTCGTGGGTCACCACCACCATGGTCATGCCCTCGCGGGCCAGGGTGACCATCACGTCGAGCACCTCGCCGATCATTTCCGGGTCCAGGGCGCTGGTGGGCTCGTCGAAGAGCATGATCTTGGGGTTCATGGCCAGGGCCCGGGCGATGGCCACGCGCTGCTGCTGCCCGCCGGAGAGCAGCTTGGGGTAGGTGCCCGCCTTGTCGGGGATGCCGACCTTGGTCAGCAGGGCCATGGCCGTCTTTTCGGCCTCGGCGCGCGGAATCTTCTTCAGCCGGATGGGCGCCATGGTCAGGTTCTGCATCACGGTCTTGTGCGGGAAGAGGTTGAAGCTCTGGAAGACCATGCCCAGTTCCTGACGGACCTTGTTGATGTCCGTTCCCGGCGCGCCCACGTCCACCCCGTCGACCACGATCTGGCCCGCGTTGATGTCCTCCAGGCGGTTGATGGAGCGCAGCAGCGTGGATTTGCCCGAGCCCGAGGGCCCGAGGATGACGACCTTCTCGCCACGGGCGATGTCCAGGCTCACGTCGGCCAGGGCGTGGAACTGGCCGAAGTATTTGTGCACGTTTTTGATGCGGATGATGGGCTCGGCCGCCGGGGCTCCGGCGGCGCTCGTGCCGGTGTCAGTTGCGGTGGTCATAGTAGTTCAGCCTGTTTTCCATGGCGCTGACGCCCTTGGAGAGCAGCAGGGTGATGACGAGGTACACCAGGGCGACCATGGTGTAGGCCTCGAAATAGTTGAAGCTCACGCTGGCGTATTCCCGGCCCCGGCGCAGGATGTCGGCCACGGCGAGGATGGAGACCAGGGAGCTGTCCTTGAGCAGGGCGATGAATTCGTTGCCCACGGGGGGCAGGATGGTCCGCCACGCCTGGGGCAGCACGACCAGGAACATGGTCTGGCGGCGGTCGAAGCCCAGGGAGCGGGCGGCCTCGGTCTGGCCCTTGTCGATGGACTCGATGCCCGCGCGGAAGACCTCGCCCATGTAGGCGCCGTAGCAGAAGCCCATGGCCGCCACGGCGGCCACCAGCGGCGGCATGTTCTTCAGGAAGTCGCACACGTGGGCCATGATGTAGGCCGCGAAGGCGGGCCAGTGCTGGAACATCTCCAGGCCCTCGTCCAGGCGCGGCAGGTTGCGGAACACGTGGCCCAGGGCGAAGTAGATGTAGAAGAGCTGCACCAGCAGCGGGATGCCCCGGATGACCTCCACGTAGGTGGAGGCCACGAGGTTGAAGGCCCGGTTGTGCGAAATGCGCCCCAGCCCGGTGACCAGCCCCAGCAGCAGGGCCAGCATGATGGAAAACACCGTGACCTTGAAGGTCACGACGATGCCGTCGGGGAACAGGAATTTCAGCGAGGCGAAGTAGGCGGGGTTGTCGGACAGCGACAGCAGGGCGATGGCGGTCACGGCGCCGATGATGGATACCCACCACGCCGAGAGCAGCCCGCGGTCTTTTTCGGACGGAATGGCCGCGCCGTCGGTGACATCGATCTTGGCCTGTTTCTTTTCAGCCATGGGCAACGCTCGGGAGGAAGCTTCGGCGCCCCGGCCCGCATTGCAAGGGGGCCGGGGCGCCTTGTGGCCGCGGCTAGTTGCTGCCGAACCACTTGTTGAAGATGGTGTCGTACTCGCCGCTGTCCTTCACGGCCTTGAGGGCCGCGTTGAGGGTCTTCATGGTCTCGGCGTCGCCCTTCTGGACGGCGAAGCCCAGGTACTCGGGAGAATTGGGCACGATCATGAAGCCCAGGGCCAGGGACTTGGCGTACTCGGGATTGGTCAGGGCGTAGTCGGCGGCAACGGCGTCGTCGCAGATCACGGCTTCCAGGCGCCCGGCGGCCAGGTCGGCGATGGCCAGGCCCACTTCGTCGTAGGACTTGGCGCTGTCGCCCACGATGTTCTGGGCGGCGAAGAAGCCGGTGGTGCCGATCTGGGCGCCCACGGCCTTGCCCGCGAGGTCGGCCTCGGTCTTGATGGCCGAGCCTTCCTTGACCACCACGCCCTGCTTGACCTCGAAGTACGGGTCGGAGAAGTCCATGGCCTGCTTGCGTTCCTCGGTGATGGACACCGACGAGGAGATGGCGTCGTACTTGCCGGCGGCCAGGCCCGCGAAGATGCCGTCCCAGGCGGTGTTCTGGATCTCGGCGGTGAAGCCGCCGGCCTTGGCCATGGCCGCGACCAGATCGGGGGCGAAGCCCACGCACTGCTTGGCCTCGCTCATGAACTCCATGGGCGGCCAGGTGCAGTCGGCGGCGAAGGTGATGGTCTTGGCCTGGGCGGCGCCGGCCAGGATGGCGACGGCCATGAGGGCCAGGAGAATCCGTTTCATCATGATGCACTCCTCCAATGATTGTTGGGACCGTTGCGGCGCCGCCGGGCGGCGCCGGGAGACCGCGCTGTGGCGGGCCTTATTCCCGAATGAAATCAAGTACTCCAACCTGGGCGGAGTTGACAAGCCCCGCCGGGTGCGCCCGCGCGGGGCGATTTCTGCACCCAGAAGATTGATTATCTTTTTCGTTCAGGGGGCTTAGGCCTGACCCTGGCTTTCGTCCACCCCGGCCATGAGCAGGCCGATTTTTTCCAGGTCGTGCGCCTTGTCCGCGTCGAGCACGGCCATGAAGCGCCCGCGGAACATCACCGCCACGCGGTCGGCCAGTTGCAGGGCCTCGTTCAGGTCGCCGGTGACCAGCAGCACCCCGGCCTGGAGCCGGGCGTTGAGCAGCCGGTGCCAGACCTCCTCCGTGGCGGCCACGTCCAGGCCCTGGCTGGGCTGCTCGGCCACGATGAGCCGGGGCTTGCGGAAGAACTCGCGGCCCAGCACCAGCTTTTGCAGGTTGCCCCCCGAGAGCTGGCGCGCGCGGACCTCGGGCCCGTGCGCCGCCACGTGGAAGCGGCGGATGATGGCCCGCGTGGCGCCCAAGGCGCTCTTTTTGTCCAGGAACAATCCGGGCGCGAAGCCCTTGCGCGTGGTCAGCAGCACGTTGTCCACCAGATCCAGCTCCGGGCAGGTGGCCACGCCGAGGCGGTCTTCGGGAATGTGCGCCACGGCGCCGTTCCACGGCGGGTTGCGGTAGAATTCGGCCCAGGGCTCCCCTTGCAGGCGCACCGTGCCCCCGCCCGGGGCCGCCTGCCCGGTGACCACGTCCACCAGCGCCTTCTGGCCGTTGCCCGCCACGCCGACCACGGCCACGATCTCGCCCCGGCGCAGGGTCAGGTTCAGCCCGTCCAGGCCGTGGCCGGACAGGCTCTCCAGCTCCAGCACGGGCTCGCCCACGGGCGCCTCGGCGCGCTCGATTTCCAGCAGCACCTCGCGCCCGACCATGCGCCGGGCCAGGTCGTTCCTGGAGGTCACGGCGGCGCGGGCCACGGTGTCCACGATGCGGCCCTTGCGCAGGATGGCCACGGTGTCGGCCACGTCGAGCACCTCTTCCAGCTTGTGGCTGATGAAGACGATGGCCTTGCCCTGGCCGGTCATGCGCCGCAGGGCGGCGAAAAGCTGCTCGGCCTCGGTCGGGGTCAGCACGGCGGTGGGTTCGTCGAAAATGAGCACGCGGCTGTCGCGGTAGAGCAGCTTGAGGATCTCCACGCGCTGGCGCTCGCCCATGGACAGCCCGGCCACGGGCGCGGCGGGGTCGATGCCCAGCCCGTAGCGCCCGGCCAGTTCGCCCACGCGGCGTTCCATCTCGCGCGGGCGCACCAGGAAGCCCCGCTCCTGGCCCAGGAGCACGTTCTGGGCCACGGTCATGCGGTCCACAAGCATGAAATGCTGGTAGACCATGCCGATGCCCGCGGCGATGGCCTCGCGCGGAGAGTGGAAGCGCACGGGCGCGCCGCCGAGCAGGATGCGTCCCGCGTCGGGCGGGAACACGCCCGAGAGCATGCTCATGAGCGTGGACTTGCCCGCGCCGTTTTCACCCAGCAGGGCCAGCACGCGCCCGGCGTGGATGTCCAGGGTGATGTCCTGGTTGGCCTTCACGGGGCCGAAGGATTTGCCGATGCCTTCCAGGCGGACCAGGGGCGCGCCGGGGGCGGAGGGGGATGCGGCAGGCCGGGTCATGGCGTCACCCCTCGGGCTCGATGTTTACGCCCAGGGCCGCCGGGGCCGCGCTGGAGCTGGCGCCGCGCCCGCGCAGGGCCGACAGGACCAGGGCCAGCACCGTCAGCGCGTAGGGCAGCATGAGCAGGAAGGAGGAGGGCACGTCGGTGCCCGAGGCCTGGAGCCGCAGTTGGAAGGCCATGACCCCGCCGAAGAGATAGGCCCCGAACATGGCCCGCCCCGGGCGCCAGAAGGCGAAGATGACCAGGGCCACGGCGACCCAGCCGCGCCCGGCGGTCATGCCGTTGGTCCACAGGTGGGTGTAGGCCAGGGACAGGTAGGCCCCCCCGAGGCCGACCAGGAAGCCGCCCGCCAGCACGCCCGCCCAGCGCAGGGCCACCGGGTTCAGCCCGGCGGCGGCGGCGGCCCGGGGGTGTTCCCCGGCGGCGGTCAGCCCCAGGCCGGGGCGCGTGCGGTGCCAGAAGAGCCAGAAGGCCGGGGGCAGCAGGAAGGACAGGTAGACCATGGCGTCGTGGCGGAAGAGCACGTCGCCCAGAACGGGGATGGCCGAGAGCACGGGCACGGCGAAGGGCTCGAAGCCCGGGGCGTGCTGGCCGATGAAGGGCGTGCCCAGGTAGTTGGCCAGGCCCACGCCGAAGATGGTCAGCGCCAGCCCGGAAACCGTCTGGTTGCCCAGGAAATGCAGGCAGACCACCCCGTGCAGCCCGCCGACCAGGGCCGCCGCGCAGCCCGCCGCCAGCAGCCCCAGCCAGGGCGAGCCCGTGGCCCGGGCCGTGAGAAATGCCGCCAGGGCGCCGACGATCATCATGCCTTCCACGCCGAGGTTGAGCACCCCGGCGCGCTCGGTGAACATCTCGCCCAGGGTGGCGAAGAGGATCGGCGTGCCGGACTGCACGGCCGCCGCCAGCAGGGGGACGATCAGCGCCAGTTCCACGTCAGCGCTCCTTGGCGGCCCGGGCCCCGGCGGGGCGCAGGCGGTAGCCGTTGAAGAACTGCCCGGCCAGCACGGTGAGCAGGATGAGCCCTTCCATGATGTCGCTGAAGGCCGCCGGAACGCCCAGTTCCAGTTGCACGTTCTTGCCGCCCACGCGCAGCGCGGCCAGGAAGAACGAGAACAGCGCGATGCGCGCCGGGGACAGCCGCGCCAGCCAGGCCACCACGATGGCCGTGAAGCCGTAGCCGACCATCAGGCTGGGTTGCAGCCGCCCGGTGACCGCCGATGCCTCGAGCAACCCGGCCCACCCGGCCAGGGCGCCGCACAGGGCCATGACCAGCAGCACCAGGGTGTCGTAGGGCATGCGCGCGTAGCGCGCGGCGCGCAGGCTTTCGCCGCTGGCCTTGAGCTCGAAGCCGATGCGCGTGCGCGTGAGCAGCACCCACAGGCCCACGGCGCAGACCACGCACAGGGCCAGACCCCAGTGCAGGCGCGTGCCGGGAAAGCGGCCGACCACGGCGGCGGGCACGAACTGGCTGGTCATGGGGAAGCCGAAGCTGGCCGGGTCCTTCCACGGGCCGTAGACCAGGTATTCCAGAACCAGGATGCCGATGTAGTTGAACATCAGGGTGCTGATGATCTCGTTGATGCCCAGGCGCAGCTTGAGCCACGCGGGCACGGCGGCCCAGGCCCCGCCCGCCGCGGCGGCGCACAGGAACATGAGCGGCAGCAGCAGGATCCCGGGCAGCCCCGGGAAGGTCAGCGCCGCCCAGGTGGCGCCCACGGCGCCCAAGGCGAACTGGCCCTCGGCGCCGATGTTCCAGACCTGCATGCGGAAGGTGACCGCGACGCCCAGGGAGCACAGGAAGATCGGCACGGTCTTGAGCAGGGTGCTTTCCACCGCGTGCCACGCGCCGAAGGCGCCGGACCAGAGCATGGCCAGCCCCTGGAGCGGAGCCTTGCCCTGGGCCGCGAGCAGCAGGCAGCTCACGCCCAGCGACACGGCCAGGGCGGCGGGAAAAATGAAAATGGAGCCCCGGCGCGGGGGCTCCATTCTTCTTGTGACGGCGAATCCGAACATCGCCCTATTCGGTGGTGCCCACGACACCCTTGACGAACCAGGTCATGCCCAGCAGCGTCTCGTCGGCGGGCACCTGACCCTCGGGGATCATTTCCTTGCCGCCCTGGTCGAAGACCGGGCCGGTGAAGACCTTGTACTTGCCCTCGACGATTTCCTGCTTCCTGGCCAGGACCGTGTCGCGCACGTCCTGCGGCACCATGTCGCCGAAGGGCGCGAGGTCCACGGTGCCTTCGGCCAGACCGGGCCAGTAGGAGCCGTGCTTCCAGGTTCCGGCGAGGATCTTCTGCACCGCGTCGGTGTAGAAGGGCGTCCAGTTCCAGACGGGGGCGGTGAGGTGGGCCTTGGGGGCGAAGGCGGTCATGTCGGTATGGTAGCCCACGGAGTAGACGCCGCGCTCCTGGGCGGCCTCCTGCGGGCCGGGGGAGTCCTGGTGCTGGGCGATCACGTCGCAGCCCACGTCGAGCAGGCTCTTGGCGGCTTCCTTCTCCTTGGCCGGGTCGTACCAGGTCTTGGTCCAGACCACGCGGACCTCGGCGGCGGGGTTCACGGCCTGGGCGCCCAGGGCGAAGGCGTTGATGCCGCGGATGACCTCGGGGATGGGGAAGGCGGCGGCGTAACCGAGCTTGCCGGTCTTGCTCATGGCCCCGGCGACCATGCCGGCGAGGTAGCGCGCCTCGTAGATGCGCCCGAAATAGGCGGTCATGTTCGGGCCGGTCTTGTAGCCCGAGCAGTGCATGAAGGCGACGTTGGGGAAGTCCTTGGCGACCTTCTCCATGGAATCCATGTAGCCGTAGCTGGTGGCGAAGATGGCCTTGAAGCCCTTCTGGGCCATGTCGCGGATGATGGCTTCGGCGTCGGGGCCCTCGGGCACGGACTCCACGAAGGAGGTGGAGATGCCGGGCATCTCTTCCAGGGCCTTGCGGGCCACGTCGTGGGAGTAGGACCAGCCCGCGTCGCCCGTGGGCGAAACGTAGATGAAGCCGATGCGGGCGTCTTCACCCGGGGCGGCGCCCTGGGCGGGGGCGGCGGCCTGGGGCTCGGCGGCGGGCGCCGCGGCGGCGGGAGCCTGGGCGGCGGGTTTGTTTTCGGCCTTGTCCTCGCCGCAGCCGGCGAGCAGCGGCAGGGCGGCCAGACACAGCATCAGGGCGATGAGCCGGAATCCGCGCATTGTTTCCTCCGTGACGATTTGAACAAAATAATGTTTCCCCCTCCCGTATCCTACCTGCCGCCTGCGGGGCAAGGCCGGAATGCCGGAAGGCGGGCCAGGGGCGACGGGGCCCTACGCGTCCCCGTTTTCCCGCAGCTTGACTATGGGCGGCACGAATTGGGACTCGGCGTCCCAGGGAAAGAGAATCCAGGTGTCCTGGCTGACCTCGGTGATGAACGTGTCCACCAGGGGGCGGCCCTGGGGCTTGGCGTAGACCGTGGCGAAATGCGCCCGGGGCAGCAGCTCGCGCAGGATGCGCAGCGTCCCGCCGGTGTCCACCAGGTCGTCGATGACCAGCCAGCCCGCGCCGTCGTCGGTGGTGGTGCAGGGTTTGAGCACCTCGGGGCGGCCCTGGTCCTTCCAGGCGTAGCTGGACACGGACACGGTATCGATGCGCCGCAGGTCCAGCTCGCGGGCGATGACCGAGGCCGGGACGAGCCCGCCCCGGGTGATGGCCACGATGCCCGCCCAGGGGCCGAGGTCCGCCAGACGCCAGGCCAGGGCCTTGGCGTCGCGGTGCAACTGCTCCCACGAGACGGGGTAGGTCTTCACATAGCGCGTACTGGTGCTGGGCATGACAGGACCGGGTCGCTGGAGTTTCGGAAGAGGGGACTTTGATGGAATTCCGAGGCCAAGGCAAGCCTTTTCGGCCCGTACGCCGCGTTGGTCCCGCTTTTGCTGGAAGCAGGGTACGCGGCGAGGGGGCCCGGCCTGCGACGGGGCGGGGAAGCAAATCATTTCAACTGGATGGGGGGTGCCACGCGACCGGGGGGAATATTTTGTTTTTTAGCAAAAAAGTAAAAACAAACAAGTGTGAAGCTTACAAAAACGTAAAAAAGCGAACTTCCGACCCTTTACGTCAACCATCTTCCTTTTGGAGACACGCATGAATGCTGCGGATACCGCCTTCATTCTGATCTGTGCCGCCCTGGTGATGTTCATGACCCCGGGGCTGGCCCTCTTCTATGCGGGCATGGCCCGGGCCAAGAACGTGCTGGGCACCGCCATGCACAGTTTCGCCATGCTCGGCGTGGCCACCGTCGTCTGGGTCGTGGTCGGCTATTCCCTGGCCTTCGGCACCGACGTGGGCGGGCTCATCGGCGGGCTGGACTATCTGTTCCTGTCCGGCGTGGGCATGGAGCCCGGCGGCCCGACCTCGAACCTGCCGCATCTGCTGTTCATGATCTTCCAGTGCATGTTCGCCGTCATCACTCCCGCGCTCATTACCGGCGCCTTCGCCGAGCGCATCAAATTCGGGCCTTTCGTGGTCTTCTCCATCCTGTGGCTCGTTTTCGTCTACAGCCCGATGTGCCACTGGGTCTGGGGCGGCGGCTGGATGGGCGCCATGGGCGCGCTGGACTTCGCGGGCGGCGCCGTGGTGCACATGAGCTCCGGCGCGGCGGCCCTGGCGGCGGCCCTGGTCATCGGCAAGCGCAAGGGCTTCGGCACCGAGCCGATCATTCCGCACAACCTGCCCATGACGCTGACCGGCGCGGCCATCCTGTGGTTCGGCTGGTTCGGCTTCAACGCGGGCAGCGCCCTGGCCGCCAACGGCGCCGCGGCCAACGCCTTCGTGACCACCCACGTGGCCACCGCCGCCGCGCTCATCGGCTGGCTGGTGGTCGAGAAGCTGCACCACGGCAAGGCCACCACCCTGGGCGCGGCCTCGGGCGCCGTGGCCGGCCTCGTGGCCATCACCCCCGCCGCCGGTTTCGTGACGCCCATGGGCGCCCTGATCATCGGCTTCGTGGGCGGCGCCCTGTGCTACGGCGGCGTGATGCTCAAGAACAGGTTCGGCTACGACGATTCCCTGGACGTGGTCGGCATCCACGGCGTGGGCGGCACCTGGGGCGCCCTGGCCACGGGCATCTTCGCCGTGGAATCCGTCGGCGGCGCCACGGGCCTGCTGGCGGGCAACCCCGGCCAGCTCTGGATCCAGTTCCTCTCCGTGGTCGCCACCTGGGCCTACTGCTTCACGGTGTCCTACGTGCTCTTCAAGGTCGTGGACGCCGTCATGGGCCTGCGCGTGAGCGCCGAGGACGAGATGAACGGCCTGGACGTGAGCCAGCACAGCGAGACGGGCTATCAGCTCTAGACCCGCCCCGGGCCGCTTGCCCGGGCGTGTCGTCATGGATTATACCGGACACCCAAGGAGTTCACGGATATGAAGAAGATCGAGATCATCACCAGGCCGTTCAAGCTCGACGAGGTCAAGGCCGCGTTGACGGAGCTGGGCATCCAGGGCATGACCGTCAGCGACGTGCGCGGCTTCGGCCGCCAGCGCGGGCACAAGGAGGTCTACCGGGGCGCCGAGTACCAGGTGGACTTCGTGCCCAAGGTCAAGATCGACGTGGTCGTGGCCGACGACATGCTGGCCCCGGCCCTGGCGGCCGTGCAGAAGGCCGCGCGCACCAACCAGATCGGCGACGGCAAGATCTTCGTGTCCACCGTCGACGACGTTGTGCGCATCCGCACCGGCGAAACGGGCAACGAGGCCGTCTAGGCCCTGCGGCCCGCCCCGTCGCAAACGGTCCGCCTGCGGGCCCGCCCGGGGCAAGGCGAAACCACCCGGCCCCCGCGCCCGCCCGGCGCGGGGGCCTTTCACGGTACGATACGGTACGACATGGCGCGGCGGGCGGCCCCCCGCGCGGGAGGCCCATGCCCAAGGCCAGCGATTCCCAGGCCGCCCGGGCCCTGCGCGCCGGGCGCGAGGCCCTGGCGGCGCAGATTCCCGACGGCGGCGCGGGCCGCCGCTTCACCCAGGAGCTTTCGGCCCTGGTGGACACCTATTTCCAGGCGCGCATGGCCGAGGTCTGGCCCCGGGGCGCGGCCCCCGGGCCCGGCGGCGGGCTGGTGCTGGCCGCCGTGGGCGGCTACGGCCGCGCGGAACTCTGCCTGCACTCGGACATCGACATCCTCGTGCTCTGCCGGGGGCGCATCCCGGCCCGGGCCCTGGACATGGCCCAGGCCCTGTTCTACCCGCTGTGGGACATGGGGCTGGACCTGGGCCACGGCTTCCGCGGCATCAGGGAGTGCGTCGCCCTGGCCCGCAAGGATTTCGAGGTCATGGCCTCGCTGCTGGACGCCCGGGCCGTGGCCGGAGACACCGACGTGCTGGCCGGGCTGCGCGCCACCCTGGCCGAAAAGGTCGAGGGCCCGCGCGCCCGGGCCTTCACCGACTGGCTGGCCGGGCGCAACGCCGAGCGTCTGGCGCGCCACGGCGATTCCAGCGCCCTGCTGGAGCCGGACCTCAAGCAGGGCGCGGGCGGCCTGCGCGACATCCACCAGATTCTCTGGCTCGGCCGCGTGCACTACGGCGCGGGCACCCTGGAGGCCCTGCTGCGCACCGGGCGGCTGACCGAGGCCCAGGCCCACTTCCTGGCCGACGCCCAGCGCCTGCTCCTGCGCGTGCGCAACCTGCTGCACCACGTTTCCGGGCGGCGCAACGACCGCCTGCACCTGGCCCTGCAACCCCGGGTCGCCGCCGCCCTGGGCTACGAGGACGGGCCGGATTCCCTGGCCGTGGAACGCTTTCTCGGGCGGCTGCACCGCGACATGGCGGGCATCAAGGCCCTGCATGCGGCCTTCCGGGCCGGGCTGCCCGCCGCCGGGCCCGTCGCCCGCTCCGGGTTGTTCGCCCGCCCGGCCCCGGCCGCGCCCGCGCTCCGGCCCCTGGGCCCGGGGGTCGCCGAGCGCGGCGGGCAACTGTATTTCGACGTGCCCGGGGGCTACCCGCGCGACCCCCAGGTACTGTCTGACATTTTTGTGCACAGCGCGCGCTCGGGGCTGCCCCTGTCCTGGGAGGCGCGCGGCTTCGTTTCCGGGCACCTGCATCTGGTGCGCGAGCGCCTGCGCGACGCCCCCGGCGCCGTGCAGGGCCTGCTGGACGTGCTCGTCTCGGGCCGCGCGGCCCCGGCCCTGGGCCAGATGCTGGAAACCGGCTACCTGGGCGCGCTGCTGCCCGACTTCGGGCGCGTGCAGGACCTCGTGCAGTTCGACACCTATCACATCTACCCCGTGGGCCAGCACACCCTGCGGGCCATCGAGCTGCTGGAAGGGCCCCTGGACGGCCCGGGGCGGGCCTTCGCCGCCCTGCGCGACGAACTGGACGGCCCCCGGCGGACCCTGGCCCTCATGCTCGGCACCCTGCTGCACGACATCGGCAAGGGCCTGGGCGGCGGGCACTCCCAAAAAGGCCGGGCCATCGCCACGGCCCTGCTGGAGCGCTGGGGGCAGGCCCCGGCGCTGACGGCCGACGTGGCCGCCCTGGTCGGCGAGCACCTGACCCTCTACGAGACGGCCACGCGCCGCGACCTGGGCGACGAGGCCGTGGTGGCGGCCTGCGCCGGGCTGGTGGGCGACGAGCAGCGCCTGCGCCTGCTCATGCTGCTGTCCTTCGCCGACGCCTCGGCCACGGGGCCGGGGGTCTGGAAGCCGTGGGCCGCCGGGCTCTTGTGGGAGCTGTACGCCAAGGTGCTGCACATCCTGCGCGGCGGACGGCTGGCCAGCGCCGACGCCGTGCGCGCCCTGGACCGGACGCGCGCCGCCGTGCGCCGCCGCGCCGCGGCCGATTTCGCGCCCGGGCTGGTGGAGGAATTGCTGGAACTCATGCCCCAGCGCTACCTGCTCACGGCTTCGCCCGAGGCGGTGGTGCGGCACATGGGCATGGTCCGCCGCCTGCGGGCCATGGTCGCCGAGGCCGAGCGCGTGCGCCCCGGCGGGCGCGGCGGCACGGGCGTGGTGGTCGTCGAGGCCGGGGCCCTGCCCGGCCACGGCTGCTGGGAGGTGGCCATCGCCGGAATGGACACCCCGGGCCTGTTCGCCACCCTGGCCGGGGTCCTGGCGCTGCACGGGGTGAACATCGTGGCGGCCCAGTGCTTTTCCTGGCGCGACCGCACGGTGGTGGACGTGTTCACCGTGTCCGACCCGCCGGAACTTCTGGCTCCGGACGAGCTGTGGGCGCGGGTGGCGGCCTCGGTGCGCGGGGCCATGAGCGGGCGGCTGGACCTCGACTGGCGCATCCGCGAAAAGCGCAACGCCCCCAGTGCCCTGAAACCTCTGGAAATCGAGCCCGAGGTGGCCATCCACAACGCCGCGTCGGACTTCCACACCGTGATCGAGATCACCGCCGCCGACCGCCTGGGCCTGCTCTACGACGTGGGCACTGCCCTGCACGGCCTGGGCCTGTCGGTGGGCATCGCCAAGATCGCCACCTACGGCGACCGCGTGGCCGACGTGTTCTACGTGCGCGAGGCCGGGGGCGGCAAGGTCGAGGCTCCCGAGCGCCTGCGCGCCGTGGAGGCGACCCTGCTGGAATGCCTGGGAGCCGATTGAACCTGCGGCGTGGGGGCTTTTGCCGGATGGCGCGAGGGGCTGGCGGTTCGTTTCTTGCGGTGCTATTCTTGCATGAAAGGGCGGGGTCCCGCCAGGACAACTGGCGCGGGCTCGTCCTTTTCATATGGAAGGAAGGCACGTTATGAACTTTTCCCGAAGCATTCTTCTTGTCTGCGTGGCCGCCGGAATTTTGGTGGCCGCGGCCGGCGGCCTGGCCGCCCTGGGGCTGGACCAGGGCGCGGGCACGCTGGCGGCCCTGTCCCTGGCCGCCGGGGCCGCGGTGGCCCTGGCGGCGCTGCCCCTGGGCCTGCTGGCGCGCCGCGCCGTGGGCGAACCGGCCCGGGCCTTGGCCGAGGCCGCGCGTCTGGCCGCCCAGGGCGGGCACGATACCCTGGGCCCCGCCCGGCCCGCCGGGCCCCTGGGCGAGGTTCACGACGCCGTGGCGGCCCTGGCCGGAGCCCTGGGCGCGCGCGCCCAGGCCGCCGAGGCCGAGGCTGCGGACCTGCGCGCCCGCCTGGGCGCCCTGGAGGCCGAGAACGGCCAGTGCCGCACGCGGGAACAGGATTCCCGGGCGACTCTGGACAAGTTGCAGGCCACGGCGGGGCGCGCCTTCAGCATCTCGGCCCGCGTGGCCTATTCAGCCGAGGGGCTGGCTTCCCAGGTCATGGAGGCGGGCTACGGCACGCGCCTGCAACAGGAGCGCGTGGCCGAGACGGCCACGGCCATGGAGGAGATGAACGCCACGGTGCTGGAAGTGGCCCGCAACGCCTCGGCCGCCGCCGAGGGCGCGGCCGCCGCGCGCACCCGGGCCGACGCCGGGGCCGATGTCGTCCAGCGTTCCGTGACGGCCATCGGCCGGGTCAGTTCCCTGTCCGACGAGCTGCGGGCGAACATGCACCGCCTGGGCTCCCAGGCCGAGGCCATCGGCCAGGTCATGACCGTCATCAGCGACATCGCCGACCAGACCAACCTTTTGGCGCTGAACGCCGCCATCGAGGCCGCCCGCGCGGGCGACGCCGGGCGCGGCTTCGCCGTGGTCGCCGACGAGGTGCGCAAGCTGGCCGAGAAGACCATGACCGCCACAAAGGAGGTCGGCGAGTCCATCAAGGCCATCCAGCAAGCCACGCGGGACAACCAGCGCAGCATGGACGAGGCCATGGGCGCCGTGCAGGAGGCCACCGGCCTGGCCGGGGAATCCGGCTCGGCCCTCAAGGAGATCGTGCGCCTTGTGGACGACAGCGCCGGGCAGGCCCAGAGCATCGCCGCCGCGTCCGAGGAGCAGTCCGCCGCGTCCGAGGAGATCAACCGCGCCATCGAGGAGGTCAACACCGTGGCCACCGACACCGCCGAGGGCATGGGCGCGGCCTCCAAATCGGTCAAGGAATTGGCCGGGCTGGCGGCGGAGCTTCAGGAACTGTTCGAGAACCTGCTGGGCAAGGACCGCTCGAAGCTGGCCGCCTCGGCCACCGAGATGCGCGGCATCCTGCCCAAGATGATGCAGGACTTCGTGCGCAGGCAGTACGGCGAGGCCGTCTACACGCACATGGTCGGGGAAATGGGCGACCCGACCTTTCTGGCCAACCGCAGCTACCCCGACAAGGTGCTGGAGCAGATGGCGGGCATCGTGGCGGCGCGCAAGGGCCTGGAGCCGGGCAAGGTGCTCTACGAGTTCGGCTTCTACACGCCCACGGAGTTCAAGAAGCTCTACCGCCGCTATTTCAAGACCATGGACCTCAAGGAATTCTATTTGAACATGAACCGCACCCACGCCGAGCTGACCCGCGAGGAGCCGGGCATCACCCCGCCGCGCTTCTCCTACGAGGACAAGGGCGACGTGCTGGTCATGGAGTACCACTCCAAGCGGGCGCTGTTCACCTATTTCGAGGGCATCCTGAACGGCGTGGCCAAGCTTTTCGGGCGCAAGGTGCGCATCGTGGCCACCCCCAAGAGCGCGGACACCGCCCGGGCGGAGATCCATTTCCTCTAGTCCGGCGCGGCCGGAACGCGCGAAGGCGCTGGGGAGGGGCGGTCCGCAAGGGCCGCCCCTTCGCTTTGGCGCGTCTTGGGGAAGTCGGCGCATCATCATCTGATCGTAACCCGGGGCGGCTACTGATGGCGCAATCAACCTCGGGAGGATTGCCATGACTGCCGACGACAAGCTGGAAATCCGGAGTTACCTGGAAGAGAAGCTGGCGTTTCTGGGCGGCCGCGAGCTGTCCATCGCCGTGCGCAACTGCCCCGACGAGAACGACTGTGCCACCATGCTGGCCGAGGTCCACTGCAACGTGCTGCTGCGCGAGCGCGAGGCCCGCGAGCTGCGGGAGATTTTGCGGGCCCTGGATAAGCTCAAGGCCCCGGGCTTCGGCTACTGCGAGGAGTGCGGCGAGTACATCGGGCTGCCCCGGCTCAAGGCCCGGCCGCAGGCCCGGTTCTGCATCGACTGCCAGACCGCCCGCGAACTGGTCGCGGCCTAGCTAGCGGGGCCGTCCCGAAACGGCGACCCGCCGCGGCGGCGGAAAAATCCGGACCGCTTGTGCATGCGCTGCGCCGCGCGTTCCGGCTTTTCCCGTTTCCTTGCGGCGCACCATCTGGGAACGGCCTGCGGATCGTGATCGTTCCGACGGTCGGCCACGGTCCGCCGCCCCGGCGGGCGGCGCAAAGCAGGGCGGAAAGCCCCGCGGGGACGCGCCCGCGCGGCGCGTCGGCGTCCCTGGCGCGGGGGCGGTCCTCGGCGCCCAGTCCGTTGCCCTGGCGTGGAGCCGACGCCGACCCCCGTCCGGAGCCTCACGCCCGGCGCGGAACGCGGCAAGGCCCCGGAAGCATGATGCTTCCGGGGCCTTGTCGTTTGTCCGGCGCCTCAGGCCGGGCCCAGGCGCACGGTGAGGACGTTGGCGTCGCCCTCGCGGCGGTAGGCCAGTTCATCGGCCATCTGGCGCACGAAGAAGATGCCCAGCCCGCCGATGGGCCGCTCGTCCACGTCGGCGTCCAGGTCCGGTTCCCCGGCCGCCAGCGGGTCGAAGGCCACGCCCCAGTCGCGGATGTCCAGCAGAAACCCTCCGCCCCCGGTGGCACGGCACGAGAGTTCCACGTCGCCCCGGCCGTCCGGCCCGTTCCGGTAGGCATGGTTGGCGACGTTGACCAGCAGTTCTTCGAGGATCAGCTCCAGCTTGCCCAGGGCGGCTTCGGGCAGGCCCGCCTCGCGGGCGCAGCCGACGGCGAACTCCCGGCATTGGTCCAGCCGGTCCAGGGCGGCGGGCAGGCGCAGGGTGCGGGCCACGGCGTTTCCCTAAGCCCCCGTGGCTTCCTCGACGGTCTTGTAGACCGAGAACATGGCCGTGAAGCCCGAGATGGCGAAAACCTCCTGGACCATGCCCGAGAGGTTGGCGAAGGCGATGCGGCCCTGGCAGGCCTTGAGCTTCTTGGCCGTGGCCAGGATGCCCCGCAGCCCGGCGGAGGAGATGTACTCCAGCCCGCCCAGGTCCACCACCAGGGAGGTCTGGCCCGCGTCGATGGCCTCGGCGCAGCGCTTTTCGAAATCGGGAGCGGTGACGGCGTCCATGCGCCCCTTGACCTGGACGACGAGGAAGTCGCCCTTCTTTTCGGTGATGCATTCCATGGTCGGCTCCTTGGCTGTGTAGGGCCGCCGGGGGCGGGCCCGCCGACGGAAGCGCGCGAGCTTGCCGCGCGTCTTGCCTTGCCTATCATTGTCGCCGTGCAAAAACAACAAGCCAGGCGCCCCGGGGATGGGCGGCGGGACGGTCCACCGGGCCTTTGCCGCCCCGATTTCCTTTGCGGAGCCGCCGGGCTTGGACTATGGTCGGGCTGCCGTCCGCCGTGCCCGCCGGGCCGGGCGGGCGCTCCGGGACAATGGAGGAAAATGGGCGTGCCGGCGAGATTTCTGCTCTTGGCCTTGGCCTTGGCCTGCGGCCTGGGCCTTCTTGCCGTGCGCGCCTGGGCCGACTCGCCGTCCGCCCCTCCGGCCGCCGCCCCGGTCTCCCGGGTGCTGGTCATCGCCACGGGCGGCGCCGTCGGCAGCCACCACCCTGCGGGCGTGGCCCTGGGGGCGGCCATCGGCGCCGCCCTGAGCGCGGAGCGGGGCATCACGGTCCGGACCGTGGGTTCCACCGGGGCCGCCGAGAGCCTGGGCCTTTTGCATGCGGGCCGGGCCGACCTGGCCCTGGTCGAGGCCCTGTACGCGCGGCAGGCCCCCTTCCACGACCTGCGGGCCGTTGCCGTCCTGTGGGACGATGTGGAGCATTTCGTCCTGCTGCGGCGCAACGCCGCCACGGGCACCGTGGCCGACCTGGGCGGGTTGCGCGGGGCCTTTGCCGTCGGCAGGCGCGGCTCGGCCGCCGAGGGCTCGGCCCGGGCCATTCTGGAGGCCCTGAAGCTGGACGCGCGCGGTCTGGAACCGGTGAACCTGGACCCGGTTCCGGCGGTCCAGGCCATGCTGGAGGGCCGGGTGGCCGGAGCCGCCATCCCCGCGTCGCCCCCGGTCCCGGCGGTGACCATGGTTCTGGGGCAACTCGGGCCGCAGGGCGTGCGGCTCCTCGACTTCACCGACGCCCAGCTTGAGGCGCTGCGCGCCCGTCAGCCCGTCTGGCACCGCCACGTCATTCCCGCCGGAACCTACCCGGGGCAGGACGCCCCCGTGCGCACCGTGGCCCAGCCCACGTTCCTGGCCTGCCGGGCCTCCCTGCCCGAGGACGTGGCCCACGCCGTGACCCGGGCCGTCTTCGGCAACCTGGACGCCCTGCGCGAGGCCCATCCCGCCTTGCGGGCCCTGGACCTGCGGCGGGCCGCCGCGGATCTGCCCGTGCCCCTGCACCCGGGGGCCGAACGCGCCCTGCGCGAGGCCGGGGCCATTCCCTGAGGGCGGAGCGCCGTTTCAGGCCGAAAAATGCGTGTCGCAGACCATGCGCGCGAAGGCCATGGAACTGGTGAAGGCCGGGGAGATGGCGTTCAGCACATGCACGGTGGGTCCGTCGGTTTCCACCAGAAAATCCATGACCAGGGCCCGGGTGACGGTGTCCACAAGCTGGGGCCGGATGCCGACCTTGGGGCAGGGCTCGATGTCTCCGGGGGAGAGGCCGCGCATGAGCCGGGCGCAGTCGGCAAAGAAGCGGCTGGGCAAGTATTTGCGCAACTCCTCGCGGGCCAGCGCCCGGAACTGCGGGTTGCCGAGCAGCATCTGCGTGCAGCGCCAGAGGACCGCCGGGGCCTCGGCGTCCAACCCGCGCAGCAGGCCGTAGTTCTCGCGGCCCAGGGCCGGGGTGGCCGTGGGGCCGATGTAGACCTCGCCGGTCACGCCGCGCGTGAAGTGCACGCCCAGGAAGGGCACGCGCGGGTCGGGCACGGGGTAGACGTTGCCGCGCACCAGAGCCGCGCGCCGGGGCCGCAGCTTGCGGTACAGCCCTTTGAAGGGCACCATGGCCCAGCGCCTGCCCAGGCCGAAGGCGTGAGCCAGGGTGTCGGCGTGGGCCCCGGCGCAATTGAGCAGGCGCCCGTAGCTCACGGGCCCCAGGGCGGTGGTCAGGGTCCGCGTGCCGCAGGCCGCCCCGGCGGGCCCGATCACGCGGCAGCCGTAGCGGATGCGCGCGCGGCCGCCTTCGGTCAGCTCCCGGGCGATGCTGGCCAGCACGGCGCGCGGGTCGACCACCGCCGTGAGCGGCGAGTGCAGGGCCCGGCCCGAGGTCACCGCGCCGGGCTCCAGCTCGGCCAGCTCCTTTTCGTCGATGAGCACGGCCGGGCTGCCGTTGGCCAGGGCCCGGCGGTGCAGGGCCTCCAGGGCGGGCCGTTCGGCGGGGTCCGGCGCCACGATGACCTTGCCGCACCCGGCCAGGGGCAGGCCGCGTTCGGCGCAGTAGGCGCGCATCAACCGGTTGCCTTCCAGGCAGGTCCGGGCCCGGGCCGAGCCGGGGGCGTAGTAGATGCCCGCGTGCAGCACCCCGGAGTTGCGCCCCGAGGCGTGCAGCCCCGGGCGGGGTTCCTTTTCCAGGATCAGGATGTCGTCGGCCCCCCGGGCGGCCAGCTCGCGGGCGATGGTCAGGCCGAGGACCCCGGCTCCGCAGACGACGATTGCGGCGTGTTCCATGCATGGCTCCTGCGTGGTGCTGCCCGGCCATAACACGGCCCGGGGCGGCGGGCAATTTCCCCGGGCCGGAGCGGGCCTTGCCTTGTGCGCCCGGGGGAGGTAATCATGGCCCCCTCATGCCCGCGCCCGCCCGGACGGGACCGCGCGGAGCAACATCCAACACTTTGGAGAATTTGATGAAGAAAGTCATCGTGACCCTGGCCGCCGTGCTGGTGCTGGCCGTGGCCCTGGCGGGTTGCCAGAAGAAGGGCACGCCCACCGTGGCCGTGCTCGACCCCAACAAGGTCTTCACCACCTGCGAACCCTGCGTTCAGGGCGGCGACTACCTGCGCGGCCTGGGCCAGAGCCTCCAGCAGGAGCTGGCCGGGATGCAGGGCGCCCTGCAGGGCGCCGAGGGCGGCGGCGGCGAGGAGGCCGTGGCCAAATTCCAGGCCCGCTACCAGGAGATCCAGCAGCAGATGATCGGCGAGCAGACGCGCATCGCCGAGAAGCTGGACAAGGCCTTCCAGAAGGTGATGGAGGACTACCGCGTCAAGAACGGCGTGGCCGTGATCCTGAACAAGGAGAACGTGCTGTCCTTCGACGGCACCGTGGACGCCACCGAGGCGGTCATCGCGGCCCTGAACGCCACGGCCATCGACCTGGAGATCCCCGCCGCCCCGGCGGCCGGGGAGCCCGCCGCTCCGGCCCAGGACGCCCCGGCCGAGCAGCCCGAAGGCGGGAAGAAGAGCGAATAGCGCCTCCCCGGAGCGCTGCGGGACGGCCCGCGCGGCATGGCCGCGCGGGCCGTCGTTCGTTGCGGACCGGGCACTCCCGGGCGCACTGGCCCCGGGCTGTCAAGCGCACTTGACCCCGGCCCGCGTTCGTAGGACCAGAAACCCATGGCCCCCCCTCCCGTCCATACTCCGCCCCCGGCCCCTCCGGCGGGCCCCGCCCAGCCCCGGGTCATCATGCACCTGGACATGGACGCCTTTTTCGCCTCGGTGGAGCAGCGCGACAACCCCGCCCTGCGCGGGCTGCCCGTGGCCGTGGGCGGCGAGCACCGGGGCGTGGTCAGCGCCGCGTCCTACGAGGCCCGGCGCTTCGGCGTGCGCTCGGCCATGCCCATGGCCCAGGCCCGGCGGCTGTGCCCGCAACTGGTGGTCGTGCGCGGGCACATGAGCCGCTACGGCGAGGTGTCGCGCCAGGTCATGGCCCTGCTGCGCGAGGTGTCGCCTCTGGTGGAGCAGGTGTCCGTGGACGAGGCCTACGTGGACCTCACGGGCACGGCGCGGCTGTTCGGCCCGCCGCCGCAGGTGGGCGAGCTGTTGCGGGCGCGGGTGCGCGAGGTCACGGGCCTGACCTGCTCGGTGGGCATCGCGCCCAATAAGTTCCTGGCCAAGATCGCCTCGGACGCGAACAAGCCCGACGGCATGTTCGTGCTGGAGCCGGAGGACGTGGCGGAGTTCCTGCGCGACCTGCCCGTGGGGCGCATCCCCGGCGTGGGGCCGCGCACGGGCGAGGAACTGGCCCGCCTGGGCGTGCGCACGGCCGGGGACGTGCTGGCGCGCGGGCCGGAATTCTGGGCCCGGCGCCTGGGCGAGCGCGGCGAGGGCCTTTACGCCCGCGCCCGGGGGGAGGACCGTTCCCCGGTGGTGCCCTACCACGAGCCCAAGTCGTCCAGCGCGGAAACCACCCTGGACCGGGACACCACGGACAAGGCCCTGCTCGGGCGCTGGCTGCTGGCCCACGCCGAGCGCGTGGGCCGCGACCTGCGCCGGGGCGGCCTGGCCGGGCGCACCGTGACCCTCAAGATCAAATACAGCGACTTCGCCCTGCACACCAAAAGCCGCACCCTGGCCGAGCCCACCGACGTGACCGCCCTGATCTTCGAGACCGGGCGGACCCTGTTGCGCGAAACGCGCCTGGAGCGGCCCGTGCGGCTCATCGGGCTCGGGGTTTCCAATTTCGGTCACGGCCAGCGCCAGCTTTCCCTGCTGCCCGACCCGGACCGGGACCGCGCCGAGGAACTGGCCCGGCTGGACCGTGCCCTGGACGCCATCCGCGACAAGTTCGGCAAGAGTGCCGTGGCCCGGGGGCTGCTCTTCGACCCTGCGGAAAAATAGGCCCGCCGCGCCGCGCGCCCTGGGGAATGCCCCTGCTCAACACGGTTTTCTTGTTTTTTTACACTACCCCGGGATAGGACTTTGTTTTTTTTTCGGTTTGGCGTATGACGCGCAAGGGAAGATGCGCCATTTTCGCCCCGGAAATCTTGATTAAACTCTGGTACCTGTCGTGGACACGTTCCCCATTCCCCCCGATACGTCCCTGCTGCTCGGAGCGGTTTCCCAGTTCCTGCTGGCTTCGGTGTGCCTGTGCGCCGTGCGCAACTCGTTGCGTCGGCTCCCGCTGCACTGGATGACGGGCTTCGGGCTGCTGGGCGGGCTGGCCTGTTGCCTGGAATTGTGGGCCTATTCCGCCGCCGAGTCCGTGCTGACCGTGGCCCTGCGCTCGGTGCTGTACATCGGGGCCATGGTCTGCCTGGTGGAGTTCTGGGCGGCCATGCACGCGCGCACGGGCGGGCGGCGCGGCCAGGGCATCTGGTTCTTCCTGGCGCTGCTGGCGGCCTTTGCCATGGCCCAGGCCCTGGGCGACGACAACCCCCTGCGCACGGCCAGCAGCTTTTTCGGCCTGCTCGCGGGCCTTGCGGCGGCCTGGGCGCTGCTGCGCGCGGCGCTGCTGGAGAGCCGGGGCCGCTGGCTGCTGCTGGTGGCGGCCCTGGCCCTGCTGGTGGCGGCCCTGGGGGGCGTCGTCACCTCCCATTGCATGGCCATGCAGTCCGTGAGCGAAGCCTTGCGCGTCCAGGGCGGCGCGGCCGGTTTCGCCCTGTGGAAGGTGCTGCGCGCCGCGGGCAGCACGGTGCTGGCCATGGCCTTGTGGTTCTACGGGGTGGCGCTGTCCGAACGGCTTTTGCGCCACCGGCTGCACTGGGCCCTGGGCTTCATGCCGCCGCTGGCCCTGGTGCTGGCGGCCGGGGCCGTGGGCGCGGACCACGCGGGCCGCGAATACGACGCGGGCATGCGCCAGGAACTTGTGGTGCGCGCGCGCATCGTGGCCGGGTCGCTGGACGGGCGGCTGGTGCTGGCCCTGGCCCAGGGGGCGGGCGGGCCGGGCACCCAGGAGGCCCAGGCCCTGACCCGGGCCCTGGAGCGCGTGGTCGGGGCGGACCCGACGCTGCTGGCCGTCAGTCTCTACGTGCCGCGTGGCGACGCGGTGGTCGCCCTGGCCCAGGCCCCGGAAAAGGACCAGGGCCGCGCGGCGGAGCACATGCCCTGGCCCGCCGGGCAGGAGGCCGCCATGCGCTATTTTCTGGTTTCGGGCCAGGGGCAGGTGGTCGGGCCGCTGCACGGCGACCGGGGCGACTTCGCCATCGCGCACCATGCCGTGGCCCGGGTTCCGGGGGGCGGGCGGGTGCTGGCGGCCCTGGCCCTGGAGTTCGACGCCCGCGACTGGAACCGCGAGGTGGCCGGCGAGCGGCTGGGGGCCCTGCGCCAGGCCCTGCTCGGCTCGGCGCTGCTGCTGGCGTTTTTCGTCGCCATGCAGATGCTCCAGACCCAAACCCGGCGCACCGAGGAGTCCGAGCGCAAGTACCGCTCCCTGTTCCAGAGCATGCAGGAGGGCGTGGCCTACTGCCGCATCGTCTCCGACGCCGACGGCAAGGCCACGGACTTCATGTTCCTGGACGTGAACCCCGCCGCCGAGGCGCTGACGGGCATCCCGCGCGAACGCTACCTGGGCCGCTCGGCCCTGGAGCTGTTCCCCGAGCAGCGCGAAAAACTCTACCGCTGGATCGATTTCCTGGGCACCGTGGCCCGCACCCAGCACACCCGCTCGGGCGAGATGTTCTTCGCGCCCACGCAGCTCTGGTTCTCGGTGCGCGCCTTCAGTTGGGAGCCGGGCTATTTCGCCATGACCGTCAACGACATCACCCGGCGCAGGCTGGTGGAGGAGGAGCAGCGCAGGCAGGCCATGCACGACCCGCTGACCGACCTGCCCAACCGCCGCCTTTTCCAGGACCGCCTGGAGCAGGCCATGGCCCAGGCCGACCGCGGCGGGGGCTCCTGCGCCGTGTTCTACATGGACCTGAACGAGTTCAAGCAGATCAACGACACCCACGGCCACGACTTCGGCGACGCCGTGCTGCGCGAAATCGCCGCGCGCCTCAAGGGTTGCATCCGCAAGTCCGACACCCTGGCGCGCATCGGCGGCGACGAATTCACGGCGGTGATCTTCTGCGGCGACGACCCCGGCACGGTGCAGACCGTGGCGGTCAAGATGCAGGAGGCCGTGGCCCGGCCGGTGCGCATCGCCAACATCGAGGTCCGCCTGGGCGTGAGCATCGGCGTGAGCCTCTACCCGCGCCACGGCACCGACGCCTCCACGGTGCTGACCCGGGCCGACGCGGCCATGTATCGCGGCAAGGGTGACAGGAGCCGGGCTTTCGTGCTCTATGAGGAGGAGCAGGGCGTCGGCTGAGTGCCGCGCGGTCCGTTTCCGGCCTTGCCCGGGGCGGCCCGCAGCCCTGCGAACCCCGCTTGAATCCCGCCCCGAATCCGGAGGTTCCATGCCCGAGGACTTTGCCCCCCCAGCGGCGCCTGCCCCGCAAGCCTTTTCCGGCCCCACGCGCACCGAGCGCGACAGCCTCGGCCCCGTGGCCGTTCCCGCAGACCGGCTTTGGGGCGCGCAGACCCAGCGCGCCCTGGAGCACTTCGCCTACGGCACCGAGGCCATGCCCCGCGCCGTGATCCGCGCCCTGGCCCGCGTGAAGATCGCCGCCGCGCGAGCCAACGCGGAGCTGGGCCTGCTGCCCGCCGCCTTGGCCGAAGGCATCGAGGCCGCCGCCGCCGAGGTCGCCGCGGGCCTTCTGGACGACCATTTTCCCCTGAAAATCTGGCAGTCGGGCAGCGGCACGCAGACGAACATGAACGTCAACGAGGTGGTGGCCAACCGCGCGGCGCAGCTCGCGGGCGCCGAGCCGGGCCGCAAGGAGCCCGTGCACCCCAACGACCATGTGAACCTCGGCCAGTCCACCAACGACGCCTTTCCCACGGCCATGCACATGGCCGCCGTGGAGGCGCTGGACCGGCGGCTGCTGCCCGCGCTGGACGCCCTGGCCGAGGCCCTGGCCGCCAAGGCCGAGGCCTTCGCGGGCATCGTCAAGACCGGGCGGACCCATCTGCAGGACGCCGTGCCCCTGACCCTGGGCCAGGAGTTTTCGGGCTATGCCGCCCAGGTGGTCGGCGCGGCCCTGGGCCTGCACGCGGCCATGGAGGCGCTCTACGAGGTGCCCCTGGGCGGCACCGCCGTGGGCACGGGCCTGGGCGCGCATCCGCACTTCGCCGGGCTGGCCGTGGGCCAGTTGTGCGCGCTTACGGGCCAGCCCTTCGTGCCCGCGCCCAACCGCTTCGCCCTCATGGCGGCCCACGACGGGATCGTGGCGGCGTCGGGCGCGGTGCGCACGGCGGCGGTGGCGCTGATGAAAATCGCCAACGACGTGCGCTGGCTGGGCTCGGGCCCGCGCTGCGGCCTGGGCGAGCTGCGCCTGCCCGCCAACGAGCCGGGGTCGAGCATCATGCCCGGCAAGGTCAACCCGACCCAGTGCGAGGCCCTGACCATGGCCTGCGCCTACGCCCTGGGGCTGGACGCCGGGCTGGCAGTGGCGGGCAGCCAGGGCAACTTCGAGCTGAACGTCTTCAAGCCGCTGCTCATCCACAACCTGCTGGCCATGACCGAAGCCCTGGCCGGGGCGGTGGACGGCTTCACCCGGCTGTGCGTGGCGGGGCTTGAGGCCGACCGCGAGCGCATCGCGGCCAGCGTGGACAAATCGCTCATGCTGGTCACGGCACTGGTGCCGGCCATCGGCTACGACATGGCCGCGCGGGCGGCCCTGCTGGCCCACGCCCGGGGCGGCACCCTGCGCGAGGCCTGCCTGGAGCTCGGCTGTCTGGACGCGGCGCGCTTCGACGCGCTCATGGACCCGGCGGACATGACCGGTGCCGGGGATGCTGGTGCCGGGGGGACGGGCGATGCGGACGGCGCGGACGGCCCCGGGGGAAAAGGGGACTCCGGCGGCGGGGTTTGCGCCTGAGGCCGAAATAGGATAGAAGCGGCGGGCGCGCGCCCGGAGGCCCGGCCCGCCCGGCCCCTGCGCGCGACGAACGCCATACGGAGAGTGCAGATGGCCCCGGTGCCCAACAGAATCCAATACATCGACGGCATCCGCTTCAAACGCATCCTCATGGCCGCCGCCCAGCGGCTCATCGACCATTCCGAACACCTCGACGCCATCAACGTCTTCCCCGTGCCCGACGGCGACACCGGCAGCAACATGGCCGGGACCATGCGTTCCATCGTGGACGGCTCGGCCGATGCCCTGGACTCGTCCATCGAGGCCATGAGCCAGGTCATCGCCGAGGCGGCCCTGCTGGGCGCGCGGGGCAACTCGGGGGTCATCCTGGCCCAATTCTTCTGCGGCTTTTCCGAGGGCGTGAAGGACCTGGTGCGCGTGTCCCCGCGCGAGTTCGCCATGGCCGTGACCCGCGCTGCGGACCGCGCCCGCGAGGCCATGGCCTCGCCCAAAGAGGGGACGATCCTCACAGTCATCACCGACTGGGCCGACCACCTGCGCGGCAACTGCGAGAAATACCGCGATTTTCCCGAGCTGCTGCTCGATTCGCTGGAACGCGCCAAGCAGTCGCTGCGCGAAACCACCGAAAAGCTGGCCAGCCTCAAGGCCGCCGGGGTGGTGGACGCCGGGGCCCAGGGTTTCGTCTACCTGCTGGACGGCATTCAGGACTTCGTGGAACGCGGCCGGGTGGACCGCCGGGCCGAGAAGACCATGCTCGCCGCCGAGCGCCCGGGCGTGGGCGAGGTCCAGGAGCGCGTGGCCGTGGATTCCCTGGATTTCCGCTACTGCACCGAGTGCCTGGTGCGCGGCAAGGCTCTCGACCGCGACGCCCTGCGCGCGCGTCTGGAACCCCTGGGCGACAGCCTCATCGTGGCCGGAACGCCCACGGTGGTGCGCATCCACGTGCACACCAACGAGCCGGAAACGGTGTTCGAGATCGCCCAGGCCGTGGGCGAGGTCACCCGGCGCAAGGTGGACGACATGCTGCGCCAGCATCGCGACCTCGTGGCCCGCGCCCGCCAGCGCGTGGGCATCGTCACCGACTCGTGCTGCGACCTGCCCGCCGAGTTCATGCAGGCCCACGGCATCCGCTTCGCGCCGCTGACCCTGAACCTGGACGGCCAGGAGTTCGTGGACAAGATCGACATCTCCCCCGAGGAGTTCAACGACCGCCTGCGCGGCGCGCGCGTGGCCAAAACCTCCCAGCCCGCGCCCCAGCGCTTCAAGGAAGTCTACGAGGCCATGCTCGAGGAGTACGGGCACGTGGTGGCCGTGCACCTGACGGGCGGGGCCAGCGGCACCTATCAGGCCGGGCTGAACATGGCCCGGCAGGTGGACGCCGAGCATATCGCCGTGCTGGACAGCCATACCCTGACCGTGGCCCTGGGCCTTGCCGTGCGCGAGGCCGCCCTGGCCGCCGGGCTGGGCATGGACGCCGCCGCCGTGCATGCCGTGGCCCAGGAGGCCATCGACCGGGTGCGCATCTTCGTGACCCTGGACACGCTGGACTTCGCCGTGCGCGGCGGGCGGGTGAGCAAGGGCCAGGGGCTGGTGGCCAAGGTGCTGCGCATCAAGCCGGTTCTGACCTTCGACCGCCAGGGCAAGGCCCAGGTCATCGCCAAGGGCCTGGGCACGCTGCATGCCCAGCGCAAGCTCTTCGCCCACGTGCGCGCCTACGCCGAGGGTCGCAAGAACCTGCGCTTCGCCGTGGCCCACGTCGCCGCCCCGCAAACCGCCGAGCGCTACCGCACGATGCTTTGGGACACCTTCGGCGTCGAGCCCCTCTACGTCAGCGAAGCCTCCCCGGTGCTCGGCTGCTACTCCGGCCTCGGCGCCGCCGCCATCGCCGTGCTGGGGGATTAAAGGGAAGCGGTTTGGGGTCGGATGGATTTGACTTTGGCACCTTGCACCAAAGTTCGGAGGGAGGATGAGCGAGCAGGAAAGGACTTCTGGGGCGATGGCCGAGGACACACCTGCCAAACAAGAGGAGTTGGTCCTTCGCTGTCGAGGCTGCGGCTTTGACAATAAGATTCCATACGGAAAAATCGTCTGCGAGAAGTGTAAGAAGCCGTTGCGCGGGCTGTTGGTGCCTTCTGCTCTAGGTCTTGTCCTGCTTCTTGCAAGCGGAGGCGGCTTGGGATGGTATTTTTTTTCTGACAATAGATATCCTGTTTATGACGAGTATTTAATAATTGAGCAGTGTGTGTTCTCCGGCAATTCCAATGATCTCTCTTCTCATTCTGGATTAGTAAAAATGAAGAGGGATATTTGTATTGATGCGCTTGTTGAAACCCAGAAGAATTTCAGTTTTAGTGATTTTGAAGATGATAAAAGTAAATTTATGAATAAGTTTTCTGAAAATGCGATACGCATTACGAAAGACCAGCAGCGCTAGAATTGGGGAGCGGGCAACGCTTGTTGTGTTGCCCGCTCTTGTGTTACTGGATTGGCCTACTCGTCGTACTCTTCGGAGTCTCCAAGGTAGGAATCGTTGTTGGGGTTATGGGCGTCTGCCCAATCGTCCATCGTGGCATCATTGTTGGGGTTGTTGATGTCAGACCAGAGATCCAACTCTTCTTGTGTCATGTTGGACATGGTTATTTCCCTGCTTTTTGGTTGGGGTTCATCTGCTTGCCTCGATTGCCCTGAGCTTGGTCGTGCTGGCGGTTCCTCCCTTTCGTGCCTTTGTGGGCATTTTTCTGGTTTGCCTGGTTGTCCTTCGGGTCGATGCGTTTTTTGTCAGACATTTTGAATCTCCTTTTTAAAGTGCTTAGGCGTGATTGCCTTAAATGGAGTTATGCTGGTGCGCATGGGGAAAAATTGGGAAATTTCAGAGGAGATTTCAAAACTACAGGGGAAAATTCGAAATTTGTTGAAGGAAACCGGCTGGTCGGTGAAGGACTTTGCTGACAAGTATTTTTGGGAAGAATTGGACAGTGATGGGGCCTATGGTGATGAAGACGACAAGTCGCGGCACGCAGAGAAAGTCAAAAAGCATCTTAGTTCGTCCTCTTCAACAGCGAAAAGGCTTGAATTATTAAAGAAATATGTCGAATTCATCGAAACTTCCCGGTTGTATCGAAAGGATGTGATGCCTTTGAGGCGGGAGACGGCTTCTGGAATGCAGGACGCAGGTTTTAAAGCTGCAATGAGAAAACTTTCTAGCGAGCTCAATGAGTTGCTCCTGAAGAAAAGCTGATCGTTTGAGGCCTTGGCTGTTTGATTTCTCTCCAGAGTGCCAACCGGTAGGCCATCTCAGCACATATAAAACCCCCCGCCGCCGGATGCCCGGCGGCGGGGGGGTGTTTTCAGCTTCGCCCGGAGCCTTCACCCCGGGCAGGGCCTTTTGGCTACTTGCCCATCCAGGCGTTCACCTGGGCCTCGTTTTCCTTGATGAAGCGCTTGGCGTTCTCGTAGCGGTCGGCGCCGGGCTCCTGGTTCCAGGCCATGACCATCTGGAGCTGGTTCGCGTCCTTCCAGGCGAAGTTGTCCAGCAGGGCGTAGACCTCGGGCATGTCGTCCTTCAGGCCCTTGCGCACGATGGTGTCGATGTGCTCCTCCTCGCCCAGGGTGCCCTTGGGGTCGTCCAGGTACTTGAGGTCCCATTTGCCGAACATCCAGTGCGGCGACCAGGCGGTGACGACCACCCACTTGTCGTTCTTGATGGCGTCGGCCAGGGCGGCGGTCATGGTCGCGCCGGAGCCTTCCATCAGTTCGAGCTCCAGGCCGTAGTCCTTCACGGCCTGTTCGGACAGGCGCATCAGGCCCGCGCCGGGATCGATGCCGATGATCTTGCCGTCGAACTTGTCCTTGTGGGCGTTCAGGTCGGCGATGGAGTCCACCGTGACGTAGGAGGGCACGGCCCAGCCGAGCTTGGCCCCGCCGGTGATCGGCCCGAGGTTCTCGACCTTGCCCTTGACCTTGTTCAGGTAGTCGGCGTGGGTCACGGGCAGCCAGGCGGTGACCATGCCGTCCACGTCGCCGGTGCCCACGGCCTGCCACATGGCGGCGGCGGCCACGGGCAGGATCTCCACCTCGTAGCCCATTTTCTCCTGAAGCACGGCCTGCACCACGCTGGTGCTGGCGGCGGCGCAGTCCCATTCCACGTAGGCCAGGCGGACCTTGCCCTTGCTTGCCGCCTGGGCGGGGGCGGTCGTCAGGGCGGCCAGGGCCGCCAGGGCCAGGGTCAGCATGAGTTTCTTGAACATGGGGTCCTCCTTGGGTTTTCCGTTCGTTTTCAAAAATCGGCGCGCGCCAGGCGTCTTCGGGCGTTCCCGGGCGTGTTCGCGCGTCTGCGCGTGGATCAATTCGTGCCCGCGCGGCCGTCTGTGCGGCCGCCGACCTTTTGCAGCACGCGGTCGAGGATGATGGCCACGATGACGATGCCGATGCCGGCCTCGAAGCCCGCGCCCATCTGCAGGCGCTGGATGGCCTTCCAGACCTCGCCGCCCAGGCCCTTGGCGCCGATCATGGCCGCGATGACGACCATGGACAGGGCCAGCATGACCGTCTGGTTCACCCCGGCCATGAGGGTCGGCGTGGCCAGGGGCAGTTCCAGTTTCACCAGCCGCTGCCAGCGGTTGGAGCCGAAGGCCTCGGCGCATTCCACAAGCTCGCGCGGCACCTGGCGGATGCCCAGGCAGGTCAGGCGGATGGCCGGGGGCATGGCGAAGACCACCGTGGAGAAGATTGCCGCCACCTTGCCCAGCCCGAAAAAGGGGATGGCCGGGATGAGGTAGACGAATGCGGGCATGGTCTGCATCACGTCGAGCACGGGCATGACCACGCGGTCCACCGGGCGGTACATGGCCGCCAGGATGCCCAGGGGCACGCCGATGAGGATGGCCGTCAGCGTGGCGATGAGCACCAGCGCGATGGTGCTGACCGTGGCGCTCCACAGCCCCAGGTTCCAGATGAGCGCCAGGCCCAGGAAGGTGAACACCGTGATGCCGCGGTTTTTGCGCGTCAGCCAGAAGGCCAGGGCGGTGAAGATGGCGATGAGCACCAGCGGGGGCAGGGCCATGAGCCCGCGCTCCAGCACCGAGAGCACGCCGTCCATGACCACCGAGAACGCCTTGGTGGCAAAGGAGAAATGCTCCACGAGAAAGTCGATGGCCGCTTCGAGGCCCTGGCCGAGGGGCAACTTGGGGATGTTCATTGGGTGCTCCCTCCGCGTTCGGCGATGGCGCCGAGCAGCGACCCGCGCACCACCACGCCCTTGAGGCGGCCCCGGGCGTCCACCACCGGCAGCGGGTGGGGCAGGTCGTGGATGATCTGGATCAGCTCCGTGGCCGGGGTGTCGGGGCTGACGGAGGCGATGGGTTGGGTCATGGCCTCGGAGAGGTCCGTGCCGCCGCGCTCGCGCAGGGCCACGCAGCCCTCGGCGGTGACGATGCCCGCCACGGCGTGGGCCTCGTCGAGCACGAAAAGCGAGCCGATGGCGGCCTTCTTCATCTTGCGCAGGGCCGCGCGCGGGCCGTCGGTGCCCAGGTAGGCCACGGCTTCGGACTTCTTCATGACCATCTCGGCGGTGAGCACCTTGGTGATGTCCACGTCCTCCACGAAGCGGGCCACGTAGTCGTTGGCCGGGTTGGTCAGGATTTCCTCGGGCGTGCCCACCTGCACGATGGCGCCGTCCTTCATGAGCACGATGCGCCGCCCGAGCTTCAGGGCCTCGTCCAGGTCGTGGCTGATGAACAGGATGGTTTTTTGCATTTCATCCTGAAGGTTCAGCAACTCGTCCTGCATGTCGCGGCGGATCAGCGGGTCCAGGGCGCTGAAGGCCTCGTCCATGAGCAGGATGTCGGGGTCCAGCGCCAGGGCGCGGGCCAGGCCCACGCGCTGCTGCATGCCGCCGGAAAGTTGGCGCGGCGCGGCGTCCTCCCAGCCGGAGAGGCCCACCAGGGCCAGGGCCTGCATGGCCTTTTCGCGGCGTTCGTCGGGAGCCATGCCCTTGATTTCCAGGCCGTATTCGGTGTTTTGCACCACGCTGCGGTGGGGGAAGAGCGCGAAATTCTGGAAGACCATGCCCAGCTTTTCCAGGCGCAGGCGGCGCAGGCCTTCGGCGTCCAGGGCGCGGATGTCCGTGCCGTCGATGAGCACGCGCCCGGCGGTGGGCTCCAGCAGGCGGTTCACGCAACGCACCAGGGTGGACTTGCCGCTGCCCGACAGGCCCATGACCACCACGATCTCGCCCTGGGCGACCTCGAAGCTGGCGTTGTTCACGCCGACGCCCAGGCCGGTTTTCTTGAGGATCTCTTCCTTGCCCTGGCCGCGCTCCAGCAGCGCGAGGGCGCGCTCCGGGTGCGGCCCGAAGACCTTGAAGAGGTTTTCGACGACTATTTTTTGCATTGGGTCTCCTTGGTCGGGGTGACGCGTCCGGGAAAGCATTGCGGACGCCGGGAGAGCCCCGCCGGGGTTGCGGCGGCGGGGCGGGCACGGCCCGGCGGCACGGGCCGCACGAAGGCGGCGCGGCGCGGGGCGCGCGGTTCAGGCCAGGGGATAGCGGCCGCGCAGGCCGCAGGGGAGCGCCGGGGCGTCGCGCCGGGGCAGGGGCGGCGTGGCGCACGCGGCGCGGCCGATCCGGTATGTTCGTGTTGTGTCCATGCAGCGTACGGGAGCGATGGGTTCGCTGGCATCGGCGCTTCGTTGCGCCGATGCGTCGCGCAAACGTTTGTGTCTTGATCGTTTTGAATTGCGTTGCATATTTTGCATTTGCGGAATCGCGCAGCTTCACGCAATACACTGCGCGGCACAATTGTGCTGACTGCCAACACTGTATTGTATACTTAATCGGGACGCTTTTGTCAAATGAAGACAAATGACTTGCTGAGTAGAGATGAGTTCAGATTATTATGGATTATTCTGAATGAACCAGGAGCGGGGCGCTCATGCGCGGCTATTCTTCCTCATGCGACCGATACCGGCCCGATGCGCCATATCCCTGGTTCCGGAGCCCGAACGCGGCGCGCCGACGCCGGAAAAAACCGACGTCGGCGCGATATTGTCACATAGCAGGCGGAAATGCCTAGAGTTCTTTGAGCGCGGCCACCATCTGCTGCACGGCTTTTTTGCCGTCCTCGAAGTACATGAGGGCGTTGTCCGCGGCAAACAGCGGGTTGGGGATGCCCGCGAAACCCGCCGAAAGACTGCGCTTGACCACCACCACCGTGCGGCAGGCGCGCACGTCGATGATGGGCATGCCCGCGATGGGGCTGCCGGGGTCGGTCTTGGCCAGGGGGTTGACCACGTCGTTGGCGCCCAGGACGATGGCCACGTCCACCTGGGCCAGCTCGGGGTTGATGTCGTCCATTTCGCGCAGTTTGTCGTAGGGCACCTCGGCCTCGGCCAGGAGCACGTTCATGTGCCCGGGCATGCGCCCGGCCACGGGGTGGATGGCGAATTCCACCGTCGCGCCCCGGGCCTCGAGCATCAGCATCAGCTCGCGCACGGCGTGCTGGGCCTGGGCCACGGCCATGCCGTAGCCGGGCACGACGACCACCCGCCGCGCACCGTCCAGCAGCATGGCGACCTCCTCGCCCGAGGTGGCCTTGACGCGGCCCGCGTAGAGGTCGCCCTCGGCGCCCCTTGTCCGCTCCTGCGCCGGGGCCAGAGCTCCGCCGAAGAGCACGTTGGCCAGGGAGCGGTTCATGGCCCTGCACATGATGCGCGTGAGGATGATGCCCGAGGCGCCCACCAGGGAGCCGGAGATGATCAGCACGTTGTTTTGCAGCACGAAACCGGTGGCCGAGGCCGCCAGCCCGGAGTACGAGTTGAGCAGGGCGATGACCACGGGCATGTCCGCCCCGCCGATGGCCACCGTGAGCAGCACGCCGAGCACGGCGGCCACCGCCGCCATGGCCCAGTAGAGCCCCGTGGCCTGCGGCTCGGCGACCATGGCCACGCCCAGGCCCAGAGTCGCCGCCGCCGTGGCCAGCCCCGCCAGCCGTTGCATGGGGAAGCTCACCGCGCCCTCCCAGAACAGGCGCTGGAGCTTCACGAAAGCCACCAGACTGCCGAACAGCGTCACGCTGCCGATGAGCCCCGAGAGCGCCGTGGCCGTCAGGGTCGCCACGTCGCCCGCCAGGGCCGCCGCGCCGGGTGAGCCCATGGCCTCCTCGAAGGCCGCCCCGGCCACGAGCACCGAGGCCGCGCCGCCGAAGCCGTTGAACAGCGCCACGAGCTGCGGCATGGCCGTCATTTCGATGCGCACGGCGGCCGCCACGCCCAGCAGCGCGCCCACGAGCACCCCGGCCAGGATGTACTCGAAGCCCAGGATGTTTTTGTCCAGCAGGGTCACGACCACGGCCAGCAGCATGCCCAGGGCCGAGAGCACGTTGCCGCGCACTGCCGAGCGCGGGTGGGTCAGGCCCTTGATGCCCAGGATGAACAGCACCGCCGCGACCAGATACGCGAGGTTGATGATGCCTGTGCCCATGGCGTCAGTCCTTCTTGCGGAACATGGCCAGCATGCGGTGGGTGACCAGGAAGCCGCCCACGACGTTGACCGTTGCCAGGATGACCGCCGCCGTACCCAGGGCGGTGGTCAGGGCCGTGTGGCCGCTGCCCGCCGAGAGCAGGGCGCCGATGATGGTGATGCCCGAGATTGCGTTGGTGCCGGACATGAGCGGGGTGTGCAGGGTGGGCGGCACCTTGGTGATGACCTCGAAGCCCACGAAGACCGCGAGCACGAAGATGGTCAGGCCGATGACGAGGGTTTCCATGCTTTGCCTCCGTTGGCGCGGCGCGGGGGCCGCCTCAGGCGCCGGCCGGGGCCAGACGCTCCAGAACCAGGGGGTGCACCACCGCCCCGTCCCGGGTCACGCAGGTTCCGGCGACGATTTCGTCGTCCTTGTGAATGTCCACGCGCCCGTCGGCGCTCATGTTGAGCAGCAGGGCGGTCACGTTCTTCGCGTACATGCGGCTGCCGTCCACGGCCAGGTCCGAGGCCGCGTTGGTCGGGCCGAGGATGGTCACGCCGTGGTCGGTCACGGTCTGGTCGGGCCGGGTCAGCTCGCAGTTGCCGCCCGTGGCCGCCGCGAGGTCCACGACCACCGAGCCGGGCTGCATGGCGCGGACCATCTCGGCGGTGACCAGCACCGGCGCCTTGCGTCCGGGCACGGCGGCGGTGGTGATGACCACGTCGCTGGCCGCCACCACGCGGGCCATCAGCTCGCGCTGGCGGCGATAGAACTCCTCGCCCATGGCCTTGGCGTAGCCGCCCTTGTCTTCGGATTCCCCGGCGTCCAGCTCCATTTCCACGAATTTGGCCCCCAGGCTCTGGACCTGCTCGCGCACCGCCGGGCGCACGTCGTAGGCCTCGACCACGGCGCCCAGCCTGCGGGCCTGGGCAATGGCCATCAGCCCGGCCACGCCCACGCCGACCACGAAAACCCTGGCTGGGGCCACGGTGCCCGCCGCCGTCATGAGCATGGGGAACATCTTGGGCAGGTGGTCGGCCGCCAGGAGCACGGCCTTGTAGCCCGCCAGGGTGGCCATGGACGACAGGGCGTCCATGCTCTGGGCCCGGCTGATGCGCGGGATGAGCTCCATGGCGAAGAGCGCCGCGCCCGTGGCGGCGACGGCCTGGGCCACGGCGGGGTCGGTGGTCGGATCGGCCAGGCCGACGAGCACCTGCCCGGGGCGCAGCAGGGCGATGTCGTCCCGCCCGGGTCCGGGGTTGGCCCCCGGGGTGCGGACCATGAGCAGCACGTCGGCCCCGGCGAAGAGCGCGGCGCGGTCGGGCTCCATGCGGGCGCCTTTGGCCTCGTAGTCGGCGTCGGCAAACCCGGCGCCCAGGCCCGCCCCGGCCTGGACCACGACCTCGAAACCGGCCTTGAGCAGTTGCGGCACCACGCCGGGCACCAGGGCCACCCGCCGTTCGCCGGGGAAAGTCTCCTTGGGCACTGCCAGGATCATTGCGCGTCCTCCTTGGTGTGGCTCGCGGGGCGGCGCGGGGGGGGGCCGCAGGGGCCGCCCGCGCCCCGCCCGGGCTGGAGATTCCCGAGGCTACACCACTTCGGCGGCGAATGCCACCCGCCTGCGATGCAAAACGGGACCGGGCCGGGGTCAGGTTCCGGAGAAGACGGCCTCGGCCCAGGCCGAGGCCTTGTAGTGGGCGATGGCCGCGGCCAGGGAGGAGACGCCGATCTGTTCGGCCTGGGCCTCCATGGCCTCCCAGTCGGCGGCTTCGTAGCGCCGCACCAGATGCAGCCATTGGGCCTGGCGGTTCTCGGCCCGGCCGGTCAGGGCGTCCAGCAGCGGCCGGGCCAGGGGCAGGTGGGCGGCCACCTCGGTCATGGGCAGCCGCAGCAGCGGCTCCAGCAGCGAAAACAGCCCGAGGAGGAAGAGCTCGTCCGGGTCGTCGCGCCCGGGGCCCAGGGAGGTGGCGGCCAACTCCAGGAACTTGGCGCGCTGGGCCGAGAGCAGCAGCAACTGGCGGACCCTGCGGTCGGGGGCCAGGTCCGTGAGCACGGCCACGCGCAGCCAGTTCTTGAGGATTTTCCAGCCCAGCAGGAGCATGGCCTGACGCAGGGAGCCGATGCGCTCGGGGAAGCCGAAGGCCGGGGAGTTCAGGTAGGCCAGCAGCCGGAAGCTCAGGGCCGCGTCGGCCTTCATGGTCTGGCTCAGGGCGTCGAAGTCCGGCTCGGGCTGCTCGATGGCCGCCAGCAACCGGAAGCGCGAGGTTTCGTGCGAGGTGGCCTTGCGGGCGCGGATGGCCTCGCGCGAGCGGAAGAAGCCGCCCTGGACGAGGTTCGCCCCCAGGCTGCGGGCCAGGGTCAGGCGCATGGGGTCGTCCACCCCGCGGGCCAGAAGCAGGGCGTTGCCTTTGGGCTGGGCCCGGGCCAGGGTCCGGGCGCGGTCGGGGTCGCCCATGTCGAGCAGGAGCACGTCGGCCGTGGCGCGGATGGCCGGTTCGGCCCGCGCGGCCTCGCCCAGGTCCAGGGCCACGGCGAAGCCGTCGGCGCGGAAGCCCTGCAGGGCCGTGGCCGCCGAGGCGGGCAGGGCGTCGGCCCCCGGCACCTCGATGACCGTGCGTTCGCTGGGCAGGGCGTAGGGCGTCTCGTCCAGGATGGTGCGTTCGCCGAAACTGATGAGCACCTTGCAGCCCTGGCCGAAGAGGGTGTCGGCCAGGGAGATCAGCCCGGCGGCGATGCCGGGCACGGGGTCGGGCAGGGAGTCCAGGGTGCAGTCCACGTCCTCGCCGGGGCGCGGGGCGGGGGCGGGCCCGAAGGTCACGGCGTAGCCCCAGGTGTACAGGTGCTCGTCGAAGACCGGCTGGCGGGCGAAGAGCCGGGTGCACAGGTCCGTACCCGGGACATCGGAAGACGCATTCCCGGAATCGGCTGCGTCGCGCGGCAAACCGTCGGCATCGGGTGGAGTGCTCATCGAATGACATATACCCCGGGCGGCGCCGGGAGGCAACCCCGGGCCCCATGTTTTGACAACCGCCCCGGATGGCCGTACATCCCTGGGCGGCGGTGCCGGGCCGCCCGTCACCAGCCGAAGGAGAGCTTCATGGCCTATACCATCAAGGAACTGTTGCGCATGCAGGTGGCGCCCGCCCTGGGCTGTACCGAGCCCGTGGCCATCGCCCTGGCGGCGGGGGCCGCCGCGTCGCTGCTGCCCGCCGCGCCGACGGAGTCCGTGGCCCTGTGGGTCGATCCCAACATCTACAAGAACGGCCTGGCGGTGACCATTCCCGGCACCGGCGGGCTGTGCGGGCTGGACATGGCGGCCGCCCTGGGCTGCGAGGGCGGCGACCCGGCCCTGGGCCTGGAAGTGCTCGCCCCGGTGGACGACGCCGTGGTGGCCCGGGCCCGGGCCCTGGTGGATGGCGGCAAGGTGGCCGTGAACCTGCTCGGGGACCACCGGGGGCTCTACGTGCGCGTGCGCGTGGCCCGGGGCGGAGCCTGGGCCGAGGCGGTCATCGAGGGCATGCACGACAACATCACCGCGCTGACGCGCGACGGCGCGGCGGTGACGGACAGCCCGCTGCTCGGGCGCGGCGGCGCGCGCGACGGCCGCCCCCTGGAGGAGCTGGAAGCCTGGCTGCGCGCCCAGTCGCTGGAAAGCCTGCTGGGCCTGCTGCCCGGGCTGGACGCCGAGGACCTGGAATTTCTGGAAGAGGGCGTGCGGCACAACCTGCGCCTGGCCGCCCACGGCCTGGAGCACGAGGTGGGCCTGGGCGTGGGCCGGGCCCTGGAGCGCCTCGCCGGGCAGGGGCTGCTCGGGCGCGACATGCTCTGCGCCGCGCGGATACTGACCTCCGCCGCCGCCGACGCGCGCATGGGCGGGGCCAAGCTCCCGGCCATGAGTTCCGCCGGGTCCGGCAACCATGGACTCACGGCCATTCTGCCCATCCAGGCCGTGGCGGGCTTCGTTACGGCCACGGACCGCGCGCGCCTGGAGGCCGTGGCCCTGTCCCACGCCGTGACGGCCTACGTGAAGGCCTATACGGGGCGGCTGTCCGCCGTGTGCGGCTGCTCTGTGGCCGCCGGGGCCGGGGCCGCGGCCGGGGTGGCGCGGCTGCTGGGCGGCGACGCGACCCAGGTGGCCGGGGCCATCAAGAATCTCATCGAGGACCTGGCCGGGGTCATCTGCGACGGCGCCAAGGCGGGCTGCGCCCTGAAGCTGGCCACCGCCGCGGGCACCGCCGTGCAGGCCGCGCTGTTCGCCATGCAGGGCGTCAACGTCAGCCACACCGACGGCATCGTCGGCGTCTCGCCCGAGCAGACCATGCGCAACGTGGGAACCCTGTCCACCGAAGGCATGATCGAGACCGACCGCACCATCCTGGCCATCATGTTGGAAAAGCGCTTCTCGCACACTTAGGCGCCGTGTCCGGCGCACGCGCCCGGGCAAGGGAGGGGAGCCACGGCACGGCCGCCGCGGGCTCCCCTTCGTTTTTCTTGTAGCTGGACGGGCTTGGGGTGGTGTATAAAAGGCGCCACATTCAGGAACACGAATCAGGAGGATGCTTCGGACGCGGGCTGTCAGGCTCGTGCCCGCCGGGAACGGGGCCGGACATCCCGGAAGCGCGAAGGCGTGAGGAGGCCAATGATGCTCAGGAAGTTCTCCATCGGCACGAGGATTTTTCTTGTGCTTTTGGCAATGGTATTGTTTATCGTCGCCGTCGTAGGCGCGTTTCTCTCCAATGCGGGAACAATCCGCGATTTAAGCGCCACGGAGATCAGCGATCAGATGGTCGCGGGGCAGAAGCAGAAGCTTCAGGTGGCGACCATGACCATCGCGGAGACCTTGGGCGCCCTGCTGCGCGACGAGCCCGACCCGCAGCGGCACGTGGAAATGATCCGCGCCGCCGTGGACCCCATCCGCTTCGAGGACGACAAGTCCGGCTACTATTTCGTCTACGACGGCACGGTGAACGTGGCCCTGCCCACCGCCAAGGACAAGCAGGGCACCGACCTGGGCGGCCTCAAGGACAAGAGCGGCGTGCATTTCGTGCGCGAGATGGCGAAGCTGGCCGCCCAGGGCGGCGGGTTCGTGCAGTACGACTGGCCCAAGCCCGGCGCGGGCGAGCAGCCCAAGCTGTCTTACGCGACCAAGATTCCCGGTACGCCGTACTGGATCGGCACCGGCGTGTACATCGACAACGTGGAGGCCGCCAAGGCCGCCATCGCCAAGGACATTTCCAGCGTTGTCGCCACGAGCACGACCTGGATCGTCGGTGTGCTGGCGGGGGTGTTCCTGGTGCTGGTGCTGCCCCTGGCGGTGCTCATCGTGCGCAGCATCACCCGGCCTATCGCCCAGGCCACCCGCGCGGCCGGGGAAATCGCGGGCGGCAACTACGCCGTGGAACTGGAGGCCCAGGGCCGCGACGAGGCCGCGCGCCTGGAGCAGGCCCTGAACAGCATGGCCGCCACCCTGCGCCGCAACATCGACGAGATCACCGCCAAGACCGCCGACGCGGAAGACAAGGCCGCCGCGGCCCGCACGGCCCAGGCCGAAGCCGAGCAGGCCAAGACCCAGGCCGAGAGCGCCCGGGCCGAAGGCCTGCTGCACGCCGCCCAGCGCCTGGAGCGGATGGTGGAGCACATTTCCGCCGCCACCGAGCAAATCTCGGCCCAGGCCGACGAGATCAGGAGCGGCACCGACGTGCAGCGCGACCGCATCCAGGCCACGGCCACGGCCATGGAGGAGATGAACGCCACGGTGCTGGAGGTGGCGCGCAACGCGGGTACCGCCGCCGAGCGCGGGGTGGACGTGCAGACCAGGGCCCGCGACGGCGCCGACGTGGTCGAGCGCTCCATGCAGGCCATGAACACCACCCGCGAGCAGGCCCACGTGCTCCAGGAGAGCATGAACGCCCTGGGCCATCAGGCCGAGGCCATCGGCCAGATCATGACCGTCATCACCGACATTGCCGACCAGACGAACCTGCTGGCGCTGAACGCCGCCATCGAGGCCGCCCGGGCGGGCGACGCGGGCCGGGGCTTCGCCGTGGTCGCCGACGAGGTGCGCAAGCTGGCCGAGAAGACCATGACCGCCACCAAGGAGGTCGGCGATTCCATCAAGGCCATCCAGAACGTGGCCGCCCGGAACATCTCGGGCATGCAGGCCGCCGTGGGCGACCTGGAGCAGGCCGCGGACCTGGCCAACCGCTCGGGCGAGGTGCTCGACGAGATCGTGCACGGCACCGAGGAGAGCGCCGAGCAGATCCGCTCCATCGCCACCGCCGCCGAGGAGCAGTCCGCCGCCTCGGAAGAGATCAACCAGGCCATCGAGGAGATCAACTCCATCGCGGCGGACACGGCGCGCGGCGTGTCCGAAACCACCCAGGCCCTGGGCGACCTGGCCGAGCAGGCCACGGCCTTGTCGGCCCTGGTGGCCGAGCTCAAGCGCGAGGGCGGGGCGGCCTGACCCCCGGGCCCCGACACCGGCCCGGCGGCAACGCAAAAGGCCCCCGCCCGGTACGCGCCGGGCGGGGGCCTTTGTCGTTCGCGGCGCCCGCGGCGCTACTTCGCGGGCTCCAGGATGCGCACTTCCACCGCGCCCGAGAGCAGGGCGGCGAACTTCTCGGCGTCGGTGCGGGTGCCCTCGGCCATGCCGTAGTGCATGGGGATGGCGATTTCGGCCTTCACGTCGCGGGCGCTGTCCGCCGCGTCGGCCACGGAGTTCATGGTGTAGACCTGGCCCAGGGGCAGCAGGGCCACGTCGCAGTCGATGGCCCGCATCTCGGGGATGCGCTCGGTGTCGCCCGCGTGGTAGAGCGTCATGCCCGCGCCGCTCACGACGTAGCCCACCCACTTGTTGCTCTTGGGGTGGAACTTGGTCTTGGTGATGTTGTAGGCGGGCACGGCCTCGATGCGCACCCCGGCCACCTCGACGGATTCGCCGGGCAGCAGGTTGACGACTTCGGCCTTGTCCACCCAGCGGAGCTTGGAGTTGCAGTCGCGGGTGGCGACGATGACCGTCTTGTCCGTGGCGATTTTTTTCAGGGCGTCGGTGGACAGATGGTCCTGGTGGCTGTGGGTGATGCAGATGATGTCGGCCTTGGGCGCGCCGTCGGGCAGGCTGATGGGGTCGATGTACAGGCTGGGCCCGAAGGCCGCGGTGTGGAAGGTCGACTGGACGTACCAGGTCAGGCTGTCGGCCAGCCGCGCGGCGTCGCCGGCCAGGGCCGGGGCGGCCAGAAGCGGCAGGAGGGCCAGGGCGGCCAGGGCGATCGGGGCGGAAAAACGGCGGCGCATGGGGGGCTCCTTTGCTGGGGGCTCGGGTTGGGGGTGATGTCTCTCCCATACGGCAGGGCCGCGCCGATGGGAAGGCCTGTTCAGTTCGCGGCGGGCGCGTGCTCCTTGAGGCCGTAGCGCTCGAGGATGGCGCGCAGTTCGCCCGAGGCGCGCAGCTCGCGCCAGCCCTGGTCGAAGATGCGCGCGTATTCCCGGGCCCGGGGCCGGGCCGGGGAGAAGGCGATGTAGATCGGGTCCGGCTCGCCCTGGGCTCCGGCGAAGCGCACGGCGTCCCTGCCGGGGAAATTCTTGAGGAAGTGTTCACCCACGGCCACGTCGCAGACCACCAGATCCACCCGCCCGCAGGCGAGCATCAGGAAATTGCGTTCCAGGGCGTCGTTGCCCTGGGTGACGACCACTCCCGGCGAACCGGCCAGTTCGGCGGCCAGGGAGGCCAGGGGCTCGCCGTAGTCGTAGTCGGCGATGAGCGCAATGCGCAGCCCGCGCAGGGATTCCGGGCCCAGGTAGACCCAGGGGGCCTCGCTGCGCACGAAGAAGCCGTTGTCCGACCGGCCGATGGGTTCGTCGGGGAAGACGAAATCCGGCGCCTCGGGCCGCGAGGCGCCCACGGCGGCGTCCAGGCGCCCGGCGCGGACTTCGAGGAGGGTCCGCGTCCAGGGCAGGATCTGGTAGTCCACCTCCAGCCCGGCCCGGGCGAAGATCAGGCGCGCGGCCTCGATGGCGAAGCCCTCGCCGCCCGAGCGGTCTTCGCCGGGGGCGCAATTGTAGGGGCACCAGGGGTCGGCGGCCAGGGTCGGGCCCTGGGCCGGGGCGGCCGGGGCCAGGAGCAGGGCCAGGAGCAGGGCCAGGAGTACCAGCAGTGGCGGAAGCTTCATTGCGGAACCTTGCCCGTTCAGGGCTTGAGGATGCCGCTGGCGCAGGCGTCGTCGAGGATGGACTGGACCACGGGCCACAGCGCGGGCAGGCCCTGGCGGATGGGCGCCATGCGTCGCTCGACCTGGGGCCGGGCGATGTCGTGCAGGCGCCAGGTGCCGCCCTGGGTGTTGCGGTTCTGGAAGAGAACCTGGAAGCGGTCCAGGGAATTGGCGAAGCGCGCCTCGGGGCTTTGCCCGGCCTCGAACTCCTCCCACAGGGCGCGCAGGGCGTCGCCCTGCTCCGGCGGCAGCAGGCCGAAGATGCGCGCGGCGGCGGCGCGCTCGCGCTCGGCCTTGTCGCCGTTGGCTGCCTCGTCGTAGCAGAAGGTGTCCCCGGCGTCGATCTCCACCACGTCGTGCAGCAGAAGCATGGTCACCGCGCGCGGCAGGTCCAGCGGTCCGGGGGCGTATTCGGCCAGCACCACGGCCATGAGCGCCGTGTGCCACGAGTGTTCGGCGCTGTTTTCGCAGCGCGAGCCGTCCATGACCAGGTTGCGGCGGCTGACCTGCTTGAGGGCGTCGAGGGTCTCGATGAAGGCGATCTGGCCTTCGATGCGGGCGGGGGGGGTGGGCATGATTTGGAACTCTTGGCCCCGGCCTATACGCCAGCCGTCCGCCCTTGGCAAGCCCGGGCCGAAATTCCCGCGCCGCCCCGTCTTTTCGGGGCGGCGCGGGGGGTCGGGGGCTCAGGCCGGGGCGCCCAGGCTGGCGTCGGTCTGAAGCAGCACGGCGGCGCTGGCCTCCAGGGCCCGGCGTTCGTCTCCGGCCAGGGGCGAGTCGGCGATCATCTCGATGCCGTCCTCGCCGATGACGCACGGCAGGGACAGGCTCACGTCGGGCAGCCCGTAGAGTCCCCGCACGGCGGTGGAGACCGTGAGCACGCTTTTCTCGTCGCGCACGATGGACTCCACGATGCGGCACAGGGCCACGCCCACGGCGTAGGCCGTGGAGCCCTTGCGGGCGATGATTTCGTAGGCCGCGCGGCGCACGCCGCTCTGGATGCGCTCGCGGAAGGCCGCGTCGTAGGTCACGCCGCGCCCGGCGCAGAAATCCGCCAGGGGGATGCCCGAGATGTTGGCCCGGCTCCAGACGGCCAGTTCCGAGTCGCCGTGCTCGCCGATGATGTGCGCATGCACGCCGCGCACGTCCACGCGCAGCTCCCCGGCCAGCATCTGGCGCAGGCGCGAGCTGTCGAGCACCGTGCCCGAGCCCATGACCCGCGAGGCCGGGAAGCCCGTCTGGGCCAGCAGGCGGTGGGTCAGCACGTCCACGGGGTTGGTGGCCACGATGAGGATGGGCGCCTCGCCCAGGGCCATGAGCCCCGTGGCGATGGAGTGGACCACCCGGGCGTTGTTTTCCAGCAGTTCCAGGCGCGTCTGGCCGGGTTTCTGCCCGGCTCCGGCGGTGATGACCACGATGTCCGCGCCCTTGCAGACCTCGAAGCCTCCGGAGCGGATGTCCATGGGCCCGATGAGGGGCAGGCCGTGGCGCAGGTCCATGGCCTCGCCCTCGGCGCGGTCGGCGTCCACGTCCACCACGGCGATTTCGTTGACCAGCCGTTTGAGGGACAGGGCGTAGGCGAAGGTGGCGCCCACGCGGCCCATGCCGATTATGGCGACTTTGGCTCGCTTGCTCTTCATGGCGATCCTCCCGGAAGGGTCGGCGGAACAGGGCATGACACGATATTCCCAAGCTAGCATGGGCCCGGGGCACGGGCAAGAGCTTCCGGAGGGGCGGCCCCGGAGGGCGAGCGGGGTCAGGCGATCCAGCGGCGGCGGATGTTGCGCAGGCTCAGGCCGAAGAGCAGGGCGCAGAAGGCGGCCAGGGCTCCCAGGTCCAGGGCCAGGGGCATGGTGGCGGCGCCCAGCACGGTGCCCCGGATGGCGTCGGCGCCGTAGGTCAGCGGCAGGGCGTAGGACAGGGGCTGGAGCAGCGCGGGCAGGCGCTCGACGGGAAAGAACAGCCCGCACAGGAAAAGCATGGGAAAGCGCAGGAAGTTGGAGAAGGTCTGGGCCTCGAAGACCTCGCTCACGGCCACGGCGATGAACAGCCCCAGGAAGGCCGAGGACACGGCGACCAGGAGCACCGTGGCCGTGAAGGCGCCCCAGGCGACCGCGGGCAGGCCCGCGATGAACAGCGCGGCCAGGCCCAGGGGCACGAAGGCATTGACCACGCCGAAGAAGATGGCCCCGCCGGTCTTGGCCAGCATGAGCACCTCCAGGGGGATGGGCGCCAGGAGCAGGCGCTCGAAGGAGCGGTGTTTCTTTTCGAAGGTCACGGTCACGGCCAGCATGGAGGTCGTGCCGAAGAGCACGGACACGGCCACCAGCCCCGGCAGCAGGGCGGCCACGTCGTCCAGCCCGCCGCCCGAGCGCACCAGGAACATGCCCGTCCAGACCAGGGGAAAGAGCAGCCCCCAGCTCACGTTGGGCGGCTTGAGGTAGTAGGTGCGCATGTCCTTGAGCAGGATGTTCCAGAAGGCGATCCAGGTTTTCATGCGTTGCCTCCTTTGCCGCCGCTGTTTCCGTTGCCCTTGTCCGCGCTCAGGGCTCCGGCTTCCAGCCCGGTGACGCGCACGAACACGTCCTCCAGGGTCGGGCGCGCCCGGCGGGCCTCCAGCACGCGGACGCCCCGCTCGTCCAGGAGGCGCACCAGCGGTGCCACGGGGATGGGCGCGTGGGCCTCCACGCGCACCCGGTCCGGCTCCAGCAGCGGGAATTCCAGGTCCGGGAAGGCCCGGGGGAGGGCGGCGGCGGTGGCCGCGTCCAGCCCCGCGCAGGCGACGAGCAGGGCGTGGCGGTCGCGCACGGGCTCCAGCAGGGCGTCCACCGTGTCCTCGCGCACCACGCGCCCGGCGACGATGAAGGCCACCCGGTCGCACAGCCGCTCGGCCTCCTCGATGTGGTGCGTGGTCAGGAAGACGGTGGTGCCGTTGCCGCGCAAGGTGGCGATCATCTGGCGCAACTGGCGCGCGCTGGCTACGTCGATGCCCGAGGTCGGTTCGTCCAGAAAGAGAATGGGCGGGCGGTGGATGATGCCCGCCGCCACGGTCAGGCGCCGCTTCATGCCCTTGGAATAGCCGCCGAACTTGCGGCTCCCGGCCCCGGTCAGGCCGAAGGCGTCCAGCAGCTCGCGGGCCCGGGCCCGGCGCTCGGCCCGGCCCATGCCGTAGAGCGCGGCGCAGAAGCACAGGTTCTCGAAGCCGGTCAGCTCGGGGTAGAGGTTGCTTTCGTCGGGCACGACGCCGATGCGGTCTTGGGCGGCGCGGGGCCGGGCCGTGCAGTCCAGCCCGTCGATGCGGATGGTGCCGGTGTCGGGCCGGGCCAGGCCGGTGAGCATGGTGATGGTCGTGGTCTTGCCCGCGCCGTTGGGGCCCAGGAAGCCGAACAACGCGCCCCGGGGCACGGCCAGGGAGATGCCCGCAACGGCCGTCACGGGGCCGAAGCGCTTGGTGAGATTGTCCACCACGATGGCGTGGGTCATGGTCCTGCGGCTCCCCGGCCCCGCGCGGGGCCCTTGCGGTTACAGAAGCCGGGCCAGCAGGCGCAGGCTCATGGCGAAGAGAACCAGGCTGAACAGCGTGCGCACGGTGCGTCCGCGCAGCCTGTGGGCCATGAGCCGCGCCCCGGCCAGCCCGCCCAGGACGCAGGCCCCGGCGGCGGGCAGCACGAAGGCCCAGTCCACCCCGGTCAGGGCGGTGTAGCCCGCGAAGCCCGTGAGGGACGAGAAGCAGACGACGAACGTGGACGACGCGGCCGCCGTGCGGGTGGGCACGCCCAGAGCGTAGATGAGCAGCGGCACGATGAACACCCCGCCGCCGATGCCGAGCAGCCCGCCAAGCAGCCCGGTGCAGGCGCCGATGGCCGCGCCGCCGAGCATGCGCGCGCGGCGCGAGGCTCCGGGCCCTTCCTCGGTGCGCGGCGGCAGGAGCATCACCGCTCCGGCCAGGATCAGGATCGTCGCCAGGACGGCCAGGAATATCCCGGGCGGCAGGCGCAGGTTCAGCCCGGCGCCCAGGGGCGCGGTCAGGCTGGAGGCGACGACCAGAGGCAGGCACAGGGCGTAGTCCACCATGCCCCGGCGGGCGTAGGTCCAGGCGGCGGCCCCGGCGGCGACGAGATTCAGCAGCAGCGCCGCCGACGCGGCCCCGGCCTGGGGCATGCCCAGGAGTACGAACAGCGGCGAGAAGATCAGCCCGCCGCCCAGGCCGACCATGGTCAGGACCATGGCGATGAAGAACACGGCGGGCAGCAGGGTCAGGCTCAGGTACGGCATGGCGGTGTCCGGCGGGCGGGGGCTAGGAGGCGCGGCCTGGGTCGGGGCGCCCCTGCGGGGCGGGGGCAGGGCCGGGTGCGGGCTCCGCTTCCGGCGTGGGCGCCAGCAGCGCGGCGGTCGTTCGGGCCCAGGCGGCCAGGGTGCGTTCGTTCAATTGATAATGGACGTGGTAGCCGCGCTTTTCGGCGCGCACGAGGTCGGCGTCGCGCAACACGCGCAGATGCTGCGAGACCGCGGCGGGGGTGATGCCCAGGTTGGCGGCCAGGGCGTTGACGCACAGGGTCCGCCCGCGCAGCAACTCCAGCAGCCGCAGGCGCGTTTCCACCGCAAGAATCTTGAACATCCGCGCCGCGTGAGGCGCGTGGAGCATGATCGGGCGCATTGATTAAGTCCTCGCGCGGATACTTAACTGCTATCCCCGCGCGCGTCAAGGGGCGTTGCGGACAGGACCGGGCGCGGAGTGGCAGGCCGCTGCGGGAAGCCGATGCACGGCGTGGGGTCCGGGTGGCGGCGTGGCCCCGGGGGCGGAGCCGGGCAGGTTCGGCGCAGGCCGGAACCAGCGCGGCGGTGCCGTGCTTCGATGGACCGGGCCGCTGCGGGGCGGCGCGACAGGTCGGAGCCGGGGCACGGGGAGCGGGGCAGCCCCGGCCCCCCGGAAAAAAACGGGCCGCCGACACGGCGTCGGTGTGCGCGGAAAAGAAGACGGGAGTGGGCGGGATTCCGGCGGAACGCTTCGGAATTTGACATGATCCCGTCACGTATTACGGTTATCGTAATAAGAAGACTTGGCCGGAGGAGGAAACAAAGGGACATGGACGCCACGGACAGCAAGGCCCTGCAACGGGAAATCCTGCTTGGGCTTTGGAAGGTGCATATCCTGCACCACGCCGCCGAGGGGCCGGTGGTGGGGCGGTGGATGCTCCAGGAATTGCGCCGCCACGGCTACGAGGTCAGCCCCGGGACGCTCTACCCGCTGTTGCACCGCATGGAGCGCCTGGGCTGGCTGCGCTGCGAGGGCGCGCAGGGGGCGGGCCCCAAGGCCCGGCGGCCCCTGCGCGCCACGGCCCGGGGCCGCGAGGTCCTGGCCGCCGCCCTGCGCCAGGTGGCCGAATTGCGGGCCGAGGCGGGCGGGGGCGTCGGGTCGGAGCCGGAGCACGGGGAGCGGGGCGCCGCGGCGCCCGGCCCGAGCTCCGGATCTGGCGGCCCGGCTTCCCCGGCTGACGCATCCGCCCCTCCATGTCCGGTTGCCCCGGCTGCTCCGGCCCGCCCGGGAAACCGGGCGCCCGGCGTCGCCGCAACCCGCACCGCCCCGGATTCCCGGGGCCGAAAGGAGCCTTCATGACCGCCATCCTCACCGTCGGTCTGGCCGCCTTGGGCGCCGCCGGGCTGACCCTGTATTCGGGCTTCGGCCTGGGCACGCTGCTGCTGCCCGTATTCACCCTGTTCTTGCCCGTGGAGGCCGCCGTGGCCGCCACGGCGGTGGTTCACGGCGCCAACAACGCCTTCAAGGCCGCCCTGGTCGGCCGGTTGGCCGACCGCGACCTGGTGCTGCGCTTCGGGGTGCCCGCCGTGCTGGCGGCCTTTGCCGGGGCGGCGGCCCTGGGCTGGGTGGCTCATTTCGGGGCGCTGGCGCGCTACGAGGCCTTCGGCCGCGAGGCGGTGGTCACGCCGCTTAAGCTGGCCATGGCCGGGCTCATGACCGTCTTTGCCCTGCTGGAACTGCTGCCGCGCCTGCGGCGGGTACGTTTTGCGCGGCGCTGGCTTGTGCTCGGCGGGCTGCTGTCGGGTTTTTTCGGCGGCTTCTCCGGGCACCAGGGCGCCCTGCGCTCGGCCTTCCTGGTCAAGGTCGGCGTGTCCACCGAGGCCTTCGTGGGCACCAACGCGGTGATCGGCCTGCTGGTGGACCTGGCGCGGCTGACGGTCTACGGCGCGCTGCTGGCCGGGCCGGGAAGCACGGCCCTGGCCGCCGGGCAGTGGCCCCTGGTCCTGGCCGGAACCCTGGCGGCCTTCGCCGGGGTGCTCCTGGCCCGGCGCTTCCTGCACAAGGTGACCATGGCCGCCGTGCAGACCCTCACCGGCGTCCTGCTGCTGGTCATCGCCCTGGCCCTGGGCGCGGGGCTGGTGTAGCGCCGGGAAAGGGCGTGGACCGGCCCCGCGCCCAGGAGCGGGCGGAGCAGGGGGAGACGCCTTTGCCGGCTGTGCGCAAACAGTGTGCAGGCTGCGCACGGAACTGGTCGATTCCGGTGGATTCCGACAGGGCACGAAAAAGGGCTGATGTGGCGTTTTGCCGCATCAGCCCTTGTCTTTCGTGGCTCCCCAGCACGGACTTGAACCGCGAACCTAGTGATTAACAGTCACCCGCTCTGCCGATTGAGCTACTGGGGAACGTGGCGCCGGGAAGCGCGCCCCGGCGGGAGACACCTATTAGGAGCAAAGCCGCCCGAGGTCAAGGGGAAAATTTTGCGCCGGGCGAAATCCCCGTCATGCCGGGCGGGGGGAGGGCCGAACAGGCGCGTCTTGACGCCTGAGCCCAATGCGACTAAGGCTACGGGGTTCTCAGGCACCGCCAGTTTCCCCAGGGAGAATCGACCTTGACCAAGCACGGCAACCAGCCCCAGCACAAGACCATCAAGCTGCCGGTGAAGTCCCCGTTCGTGGAGCGTTTCCAGCCCCTGCTGCGCGCGCTGGACGACAAGAAAGAACTGAACGAGGTGCTCAAAAACCGGGTGGGCAAAGCCTGCACCCTGCTCGACGAGGGCGTGCCCCTGTTCCCCAACGACTTCCGCCAACGCGACCACGTGGCGGACGTGCTGGCGCGCTGCGAGCCCCTGGACGACGCGGGCCTGGAAGCCGCGTGCGACGAAATCCATCTGGCCGGGCGCATCGTCTCGCTGCGTTCCTTCGGCAAGGTGGCCTTTTTCCACCTTCAGGACGCCTCGGGCCGGATGCAGGTCTACGTGGCGCGCGACGACATGGGCGCCGAGGCCTACGGCCTGTTCAAGAAGCTGGACCTGGGCGACATCGTGGGCATCGCGGGCACCGTGTTCCGCACCAAGACCGGCGAGCTGACCATCGCCGCGCGCGAGGTGCGCCTGATCACCAAGTCCATGCGTCCGCTGCCCGAGAAGTATCACGGCCTGAAGGACCTGGAGACCCGCTACCGCCAGCGCTACGTGGATCTCATCGTCACCGAGCGGACCAAGGAGATTTTCGTCAAGCGCACGACGGTGGTCCGCGAGTTCCGCAATTTTTTGAACGAGCGCGGCTTCATGGAAGTGGAAACGCCCATGATGCAGCCCATCCCCGGCGGCGCCACGGCCCGGCCCTTCGAGACGCACCACAACGCCCTGGACATGAAGCTCTACATGCGCATCGCCCCGGAGCTGTATCTCAAGCGGCTGCTGGTGGGCGGGTTCGAGCGCGTGTACGAGATCAACCGCAACTTCCGCAACGAGGGCATCAGCACACGGCACAACCCCGAGTTCACCATGTGCGAGTTCTACTGGGCCTACGCGACCTACCAGGACATGATGGACCTCACCGAGGAGCTGTTTGCCCATATCGCCCGCGCCGTGTGCGGCGGCACGCGCGTGACCTACCAGGAGCAGGAGATCGACCTGACCCCCGGCGCCTGGACGCGCATCACCTTCCACGACGCCCTGGAAAAGATCGGCGGCGTGGCCCCCGAGGTCTACCGCGACTACGACGCGGCCTGCGCCCTGGTGCGCCGCGAGGGCGAAAAGGTGCTCAAGGGCGAGGTGCTCGGCAAGGTCCAGGCCAAGCTGTTCGACCTGTTCGTGGAGCCCAAGCTCATCCAGCCGCATTTCATCTACATGTACCCCACGGACATCTCGCCCCTGTCGCGGCGCAACGACGCGAACCCCGAGCTGTCCGACCGCTACGAGCTGTTCATCGCCGGGCGCGAGATGGCCAACGCGTTCTCCGAGCTGAACGACCCCGTGGACCAGCGCCTGAGCTTCGAGGCCCAGGTGGCCGAGAAGGCCGCGGGCGACGCCGAGGCCCACGCCATGGACGAGGACTACGTGCGCGCCCTCGAGTACGGCATGCCCCCGGCGGCGGGCCAGGGCGTGGGCATCGACCGGCTGGTCATGCTGCTCACCGACTCGCCGAGCATCCGCGAGGTCATCCTCTTTCCGCTCCTTAAACCGGAGGGCGGCGCCAGCGCATGAGCTTCGAGTCGTTCATAGCCCTGCGGTATCTGCTGGCGCGGCGCAAGCAGGCCTTCATCTCCGTCATCTCGCTCATGTCCGTGCTGGGCGTGGCCATCGGAGTGGCCGCGCTCATCGTGGTTCTGGGCGTCATGAACGGCATGAGCAAGGACCTGCGCGACAAGATCCTGGGCGTCAACGCCCACCTCATCGTGGGCAGCCTGGAGGCGGGCATCAGGGACTACCAGGGCCTGGCCGACGAGGCCCTGAAGGTTCCGGGCGTCCTGGGCGCAACGCCGTTCATCTACGCCGAGGTCATGGTCTCCACCCGCCAGGGCAGCAAGGGCGTGGTGTTGCGCGGCATCGACCCCGCCAGCGCCGGAAGCGTGCTCTCCGTGGGCCGCGACATGGTCGAGGGCTCGCTGGAGGACCTGAACGGCGGCTTCGGCCCGGCCGGAGGGCCCCCGGGCATCCTGGTCGGCCTGGAGCTGGCCAACCGCCTGGGCGTGCGCCGGGGCAGCCTGCTCCACGTGCTCACGCCCTCGGGCCGCAGCACGGCGGCGGGCTTCACCCCCGAGGTCGTCACCGCGCGGGTGGCCGGTGTGTTCAAGACCGGGATGTGGGAGTACGACTCCTCCCTGGCCTATGCCTCCCTGGCCGAAACCCAGCGCCTGATGGGCTTCTCCTCCGATCTGGTCACCGGGGTGGAGATGCGCGTGGCCGACGTGGACCGCGCCGACGCCGTGGGCCGCGAACTGGCCGCGCGCATCGGCGGCTACCCGCTCTACGTGCGCGACTGGAAGGAGATGAACCGCAGCCTCTACGAGGCGCTGGCCCTGGAAAAGGCGGGCATCACCGTCATCCTGGTCATGATCGTCCTGGTCGGCACGTTTTCCATCGTCACCAGCTTGGTCATGCTGGTCATGGAAAAGACCCGCGACATCGCCATCCTCATGTCCATGGGCGCGCGGCGGCGCAGCATCCGGCGCATTTTCATGCTCCAGGGCACGCTCATCGGCGCCATGGGCACCGGGCTGGGCTTCACCCTGGGCCTGTCCCTGTGCCTGCTGCTCAAGAAGTACCAGTTCATCCGCCTGCCCAAGGGCATCTACTCCCTGGACTACCTGCCCGTGCTGCTCAACTGGGTGGACCTGACGGCCATCGGCGTCGGGGCCATGCTGCTGTGCTTCCTGGCCACGATCTACCCCGCGCGCCAGGCCGCGCGGCTGATGCCCGCCGAGGCCCTGCGCTATGAGTAGCGGCAATTTCCCGTTGTATGATTTGCAGGGTGTTGGTAAGGAGTACCCCGGACCTGGAGGGAGCCTTATGATCCTGAAGGGCCTGGACCTGCGGGTGGAGCGGGGGGAGAGCGTCGCCGTGCTCGGAGCCTCGGGCGCGGGCAAGTCCACCCTGCTGCACATGCTGGGCGGGCTGGACGTTCCTTCCGGCGGCAAGGTGCTGTTCGAGGGGCGCGACGTGGCCCGCATGGGCGAGCCCGAGCGTGCCCACCTGCGCAACAGGGAGATGGGCTTCGTCTTCCAGTTTCATCACCTGCTGCCCGAGTTCTCCACCCTTGAAAACGTCGCCATGCCCGGGCTCATCGCGGGGCTGGGCCGGGCCGAGGCCACGGCCAGGGCGGCCGAGGCCCTGGACCTCGTGGCCCTGGGGCAACGCGCCGCGCACAAGGTGACCACCCTGTCCGGCGGCGAACGCCAACGCGCCGCCATCGCCAGGGCCATCCTGATGCGCCCCAAGGCGCTTCTGGCGGACGAACCCACCGGCAACCTCGACGAGGCCACCGGCGAGCGCATCGGCGCGCTGCTCTTCGAACTGAACAAGGAACTGGGAATGACCCTCGTGGTGGTGACCCACAACGTCGAACTGGCCGCCCGCATGGGCCGGAGATTGGAACTGCGTTCCGGGGAGCTGTATGAGCACGATCGTTAACCGCCTGATGGCGCTGCTGGCGCTGGTGGCCGTCGTTCTGGCCGCCGGGCCCGCCGCCGCCCAGGGCACGGCAGACAAGGTGACCGTCCTGGTGCTGCCCTTCGAGGTCAATGCCGACCCCGAACTGGACTACCTGAAGGACAGCCTGCCGGAGCTTCTGGGCGACCGGCTGGCCCAGGCCGGCTTCGAGATCCTGCCGCAGGACGCCGTGCATCAACTGCTCGACGAGAACGAGGTCGCCTATCTCGACCTGGCCACGGCCAAGGACCTCGCCCGCCTGGGCGGCGCGCGCTACGCCGTTTACGGCAGCTTCAACCAGCTCGGCGAAACCATCAGCCTGGACGTGCGGCTGGTGGAGGCCCAGGGCGTCAAGGAGCCCAAGCCGCTGTTCGTGGTCAAGGAGGGGCTCATCAACGCCGTGCCCGCCATCGAGGACCTGGCCGAGAAAATCCGCCTGGAGCTCATGAGCAAGGAGCGCGTCGAGGCCATCGACGTGGAGGGCAACCGCTTCCTGGACAAGGACGTTGTGCTCATGCGCCTGCGCCACGTGCGCAAGGGCGAGCTGTACGACCCCAAGCTGGTCAACGAGGAGCTCAAGAACGTCTTCGACCTGGGCTACTTCGACGACGTGCAGGTGCGCGTGGACGACCTGCCCGAGGGCGTCAAGGTCACCTTCATCGTGGACGAGAAGCCGCGCATCAGCGTGGTCGACGTGCTGGGCACCGACGCCCTGGACAAGGACGACCTGCTGGCGCTCATGAGCACCAAGACCGGCGCCGTGCTGAACCCCAAGGTGCTGGCCGACGACCTGGGCAAGATCAAGGAAGAATACCGCAAGGAAGGCTACTACAAGGCCCAGGTGACCTACGACGTGGCCGCCAGCGACGAGGGCCAGGCCCGGCTGAACATCAACGTGGAGGAGGGCGACAAGCTCTACATCCGCGAAATCGCCATCAACGGCGCCGAGCAGATGGACCCCGACGACCTGCGCGACGAACTGGCCCTGGGCGAGCGGGGCATGTTCTCCTGGATCACCGGCTCGGGCGTGCTCAAGGAAGAGTACCTGACCCGCGACGCCGCCGCCCTGGAGGCCTACTACGCCAACCACGGCTTCATCGAGGCCCAGGTGGGCCAGCCCAAGGTGGAGTTCAAGGACGACGGCATCTACGTGACCTTCGAGGTGAAGGAAGGCGACCGCTACAAGGTCGGCAAGGTCACCTACACGGGCGACATGCTCGAACCCGCCGAGAAGCTCGACGAGCGCATCAAGACCGACGACCTGGCCGCCGAGGGCGAGTACCTGGACCGCTCGGTGCTGCGCAGCGACTCCCAGGCGCTGTCCGAATATTATTCCAACTACGGCTACGCCTTTGCCGAGGCCAACTACGCCCTGAGCCCCGACCGCGAGACGCTGACCGCCGACATCGAATTCCAGATGTCCAAGGGCCAGAAGGTCTACATCCGCCGGGTGACCATCCAGGGCAACGACCGCACCCGCGACAACGTCATCCGCCGCAAGGTGCTGCTCTCCGACGGCGACCTGTTCAGCGGCGAGGATCTGGCCTATTCCACGCGTAACCTGAACAACCTGGGCTACTTCGATCAGGCCGACATCGAGACCATCCCCACCGGCGACGACGGGCTCATGGACCTGAAGGTCAAGGTCCGCGAAAAATCCACGGGCGAGTTGTCCGCGGGCGCGGGCTATTCCAGCTCCTCGGGCGTGTACTTCGTGACCTCGGTCAAGGAGAACAACCTGTTCGGCAAGGGCTACCAGGGCTCCCTGGAAGGGGCCTGGGGCGGCGACTACCGGCGCTACATCCTGAGCTTCACCAACCCGAACTTCGAGGACACGCCCTGGATGGTCGGCGGCGACCTCTACCACTACGACGACGACTACGACGACTACGACCGCGTAAGCACCGGCGGGCGGGTGCGCTTCGGCCACCCCATCGGCCGCTTCTCGTACACCAACCTCCAATACCGCCTGGAGCGCTACACCATCAGCGAAGTGGAGGACGACGCGGCCGACGAGATTCTGGACATCGAGGGCAGCAACTGGGTCAGCGCCGTCTATGGCGACATCGTGCGCAACACCCTGGACCGCTACCTGAACCCCTCCAGGGGCATGAAGTCCTCCCTGAGCATGGAGTACGCGGGCGGCGCGCTTTTGGGCGACGACGAGTACATCAAATACATCGGCGACCACAACTACTACCGCCCCTTGTGGCTCGATCACATCTTCCATTTCCACGGCCAGCTCGGCTATGTGATGGAGAACTTCGGCGGCAAGGACATCCCGGTCTACGAGCGCTTCTACCTGGGCGGCATCAACAACGTGCGCGGCTACAAGAAGCGCTACATCTCCCCGCGCGACGACGAGTCCGACGACCGCATCGGCGGCAACAAGATGGCCTTCGTCAACCTTGAGTATCTGTTCCCGATCCTGGAGGAGATGGGCGTCATGGGCGTGACCTTCTTCGACGCCGGGCAGGTCTGGGACGACGGGGACGCCATGGATTTCGACCCCAAGAAGAGCGTGGGCGTCGGCATCCGCTGGTACTCCGCCCTGGGGCCCCTGCGCCTGGAATACGGTTACGCCCTGGATTCCATCCCCGAGCAGGGGAGCAAGGGCAAGCTTGAGTTCACCATCGGCCAGTTCTTCTAGGCCGCATGGTGCGTGCAACCACAACGACAATGCGAAAACACAATGCGAGGACACCTATGCGCAAGACGCTTCTGACCGTTTTCTGCCTGCTTCTTCTGGCTTCCACCGCCGCCGCCCAGGGGGGCGTGGCCGTGGTGGACATGCCGCGGATCATCAAGGAGTGCGAGCCCGGCCAGAAGGCCCGGGCCACCCTTCAGGAGACCTTCAAGTCCACCCAGGAGGACCTGGACAGCCAGAAGGCCGCGCTGGATAAAATGCGCGCCGACCTGCAGAACCAGAGCCTCGTGCTCTCCCAGTCCGCCAAGGTGGACAAGGAAGAGGAATTCAAGCGCCGCGTCGGCGAGCTGCAGGCCTCGGTGACCAGCTTCCAGCGCAAGTACAGGGCCAAGGAAGAGGAGCTCTCCGCGCCGATCATCACCCTGATCCTGGAAACCGTGCGGACCTACGGCCAGAAGAACGGCTATGCCCTGATCGCCGAAGGCAACAGCGCGGGCGTGCTCTTTGCCGACGAGAAGGTCAACATCACCGACGCCATCATCGCCGAGGTCAACAAGGCCTGGAAGGCCCAGAAGAAGTAGGCGCTCATGAGGATTGCACTTTCGGCTCTGGCCGAACGTCTGGGCCTGCCGCTCCGGGGATCGGACCGGCAGGTCTCGGGCGTCGGCACCCTGGAAACGGCGGGCCCGGACGAGGTCAGCTTCATCACCTCGGCCAAGTACGCCCCGCTGCTGGCGGCCACCCGGGCCGGGGCCGTGGTCTGCACCGAGGAGTTCGCCGACCGCGTGGACGCGGCGCTGGTCAGCGCCAATCCGGCCCTGGACTTCGCGCGGCTGCTTGAGATGTTCTCCCCGCCGCAGGGGCGCTTCGCGGGTGTGAGCGAGCGGGCCTTCGTTGACCCCGAGGCCCGCGTGGCCGAGGGGGCCACGGTCTTCCCCCTGGCCTTTGTCGGCCCCGGGGCCGAGGTCGGGCCCGGGTCGCGCATCTTCCCCGGCTGCTACGTCGGCGAGGACTGCCGCATCGGCCGCGACTGCACCCTGTACCCCAACGTGACGCTCATGGCCCGCACGGTGCTGGGCGACCGGGTCATCGTCCACCCCGGGGCGGTGCTCGGGGCCGACGGCTTCGGCTACGTGCCGCGCGCGGGCGGCGGGCGCGACAAGATTCCCCAGGTGGGCATCGTGGTGGTGGAGGACGACGTGGAAATCGGCGCCTGCACGACCATCGACCGCGCCATGCTCGAGAAGACCGTCATCGGCGCGGGCACCAAGATCGACAACCTGGTGCAGGTGGCCCACAACTGCGTGCTGGGCGAGAACTGCACCATCGTCGCCCAGGTGGGCATCGCGGGCAGTTGCACCGTGGGCCGCGACGTGCTCATGGCCGGGCAGGCGGGCGTCGCCGACCATGTGAGCATCGGCGACGGCGCCGTCGTCGGGCCCATCTGCGGCGTGCGCACGGACATCGCCCCGGGCGCGCGCATGGGCGGCATTCCGGCCATGGAGTATGGCACCTACATGCGCAACCTGTCCCTGGCCCCGAAAATCCCCGAGCTGTTCAAGCGGGTCAGGCAACTGGAAAAGGCCCTGGCGGCCCTGGCGCCGACCCCGGGCAAGGAGAGCGCCCATGAGTGAGCTGCCCACCCCGGTGCGGATCGGCGAGATCCTGAACCTGCTGCCGCACCGCTACCCCTTCCTGATGGTGGACCGCGTGACGGCCTTCACCCCCGGCGAGCGCCTGGAAGCCTACAAGAACGTGACCTTCAACGAGCCGTTCTTCCAGGGCCATTTCCCGGGCCTGCCGGTGATGCCGGGGGTGCTCATCTGCGAGGCCCTGGCCCAGACCGGGGGGCTGCTGACGCTCATGAGCGACCCCGCCCTGTGCGACGGCACCCGGGTCTTCCTGTTCGCGGGCATCGACAACGTGCGCTTCCGCGCCCCGGTGGTGCCCGGCGACCGGCTCGACCTCCAGGTCTACGACGTGCGCCGCAAGCTCTCCGTGGTCAAGATGAGCGGGCAGGCCCTGGTGGACGGCAAGGTCGTCGCCTCGGGCACCATGACCGCAGCCATAGCCAACCGCAAGGACGTATAACGTGGCCATTTCCATCCACAGCACCGCCGTGGTCCACCCCGGGGCCGAGATCGGCGAGGACGTGACCGTCGGTCCGTTCTCCGTGATTCAGGACAAGACCGTCATCGGCGCGGGCACGACCATCGGCTCCTACTGCCAAGTCCACGCCCACACCACCATGGGCCGGAACAACCAGATCCATTCCTACGCCTACGTCGGCGGCGACCCGCAGGACATCAAGTACCGCGGCGGCACCACGCGCCTGACCATGGGCGACGGCAACATCGTGCGCGAGTTCGTGACCCTGCACCGGGGCACGGAGACCGGGCGCGGCGAAACCATCATCGGCTCGGGCTGCATGATCATGGCCTACGCCCACGTGGCTCACGACTGTCACATCGGCGACCACGTGATCATGGCCAACGGCGTGATGCTGGCCGGGCATGTGGACGTGGGGCACCACGCGGTCATCAGCGGCATGTCCGGCGTGCACCAGTTCGCGCGGGTCGGCGAGTTCGGCTTCGTGGGCGGCATGTCCGGCGTAAGCCAGGACGTTCCGCCGTTCATCATGGCCGCCGGGGTGCGCGCGCAGTTGCGCGGGCTGAACCTCATCGGCCTGCGCCGGAACGGTTTTTCCTCCGAAGGCATCTCGGGCCTCAAAAAAGCCTACAAGCTCATCTGGCGAGCGGGCAAGGAGCGCCAGGAGGCCCTGGCCGAGGTCCAGGAGACTCTGGGCGCCATCCCCGAGGTGGCCCGGCTGCTGGAGTTCATCCGCTCCAGCGAGCGCGGGATGCTCTGCGACATCGGCCTGCGCAACGGCCAGAACCGCGGCGAATAGCCCGCCCGGCATGACGGCGGAAGCGGCATGACGGCGGGCGTGGCGGAGGTCATCGGGCTCATTGCCGGGGGCGGGCAGTTCCCCTTCCTGGTGGCCCGCGCCGGGCGCGCTGCGGGCGCCCGCGTGGTGGCCGTGGGCTTTGCGGGCAATACGGACCCGGCCCTGGCCGCCGAAACGGCCTCCTACGTGGAACTGCACCTGGGCCAGGTCTCGCGCCTGCTGCGAACCTTCAAGGACCAGGGCGCGACCCGCGTGGTCTTCGCCGGAACCATCAACAAACCCCGGGCCATGGACCTGCGCCCCGACTGGCTGGCGGCCAAGCTGCTGCTGCGTCTGGCGGGCAAGGGCGACGACGCCATCCTGAGCACCCTGGCCGGGGAGCTGGAGCGCCAGGGGCTGCTTTTGTCCAGCGCCCTGGATCTGCTGCCCGGCATGGCCACCCCGGTCGGGCCGCTGACGGCCAAACCCCCGCGCGACAGCGACCTGGACGACCTGCGTCTGGCCTGGCCCATGGCCAAGACCCTGGGCCGCATGGACATCGGCCAATCCCTGCTCATCCGCTCGGGGGTGGTCGGCGCCGTGGAGGGCCCCGAGGGCACCGACGCGGCCATCGCCCGCGCCGGGTCGCTGCTGGGCAAGGGCTGCGTGCTGTGCAAGGTCTTCAAACCCGGGCAGGATGCGCGCATCGACCTGCCCGCCGCGGGCCCCGGCACGGTGCGGGCCATGGCCGCCGTGGGCGGCGCGTGCATCGGCATCGAGGCCGGGCGCTCGGTGTTCTTCGACCTGGAAGAGAGCGTGGCCCTGGCCGAGGCCGGCGGCATCCGGCTGGTGGGGCTGACGGCGGAGTACCTGGGCCTGCCCCCCGAGGCCGGGGCCTGAGCGCGGCCTCCCGGGCCCCGGCCCGCCCGGGCGGAAAGGCACGACGCCCCCGGCGCAGCGCTGCGCCGGGGGCGTCGTTCGTCCGGCCGCCCGGAACCAGGACCGGCAGGGCGGCTAGAAGCGCATGGAAGCCACTGTCAGCCCGTGGGTCGGCAGGAGCACGGCGTCCAGGGCCTTGATGCGCTGCATGCTGTCGTAGGCCGCCAGGGCGTCGGTGTGCACGCCGGGGCAGATGGCCGGGCCGTTGTCCGGGAAGTTTTTTTCGTTGCAGCACTGCCCGGGCAGGGCCACGTCGCCCGAGGCGGTGGGGATGACCACCGTCTGGCAGCCCGGGGTGTGCCCGGGGGTCAGCAGGCAGCGGATGCCCGGCACGGGTTCGGCGTCGCCGTCCAGCGCCTGGAATTCGATGCCCTCGGTGAAGTATTCGTCGTAGCGGTGGTCCAGCGGGTGGGGGTTGTGCATGAACTCCAGCTCCCTGCGCTGGGCGAAGTGCTTCGCGCCGGGGAACAGGCGGTTGTTGCCGCAGTGGTCGTCGTGCAGGTGGGTGTTGATGACGATGTCCACGTCCTCGGGGGCCACGCCGTGTTCGGCCAGGGCCTCGGTCAGGGGCAGGGGCGAAAGCCCGGTCTGTTCCTGGAATCCGGCGGGCTCCATCACTTCGTCCTCGTCCAGGCCGGTGTCCACCAGGATGGTGTGCCCGTTGCCGCGCACGAGCAGGGCGTAGATGGGCAGCCAGATGGGTTTGCCGTAGTCGCGCTGGTAGGTCATGATGCCCTGGTCCGGGTTGCGCACGCCGGTGAGCAGGGGAACGACGGTGTACATGGGGCCTCCTTTGCGGGCGGCGCCCGCACCAGTCAAGATAACCCCGCGCGGCGGCAAGTCAACCCGCGCGGCCCGAGGCGGCCCGGGCCCCAGGCCGCCCCGGGCTCCGGCGTTTGATGTTCGGGCCGAACTGTTTTATAGAGGTGCGTTCCACCGACGCCGAGAACTCCAGCGAGACACCATATGAGCCATGTTCTAGGGCTGAAATTCAGCGACTACGGTCAGATATATTACTTCGACTCCGGTCCTTTCGTGGTCGCCTCCGGCGATCGGGTCATCGTCAAGACCGACCAGGGCATGGGCCTGGGCACGGTGGTCACCATGAGCGAGACCCCGCCCGAGGACGTGCCCGCGCAGGACCTGAAACCCATCTTCCGCCTCGCCACCGAGGAGGACCTGACCACCGAGGCCGAGAACACGGCCCTGGCCCGCGAGGCATACCGCTTCTGCCGCCAGTGCGTGGCCGAGCGCGAGCTGGAAATGAAGCTCGTGGACGTGGAGGTCTTCTTCGACCACAGCAAAATGGTGTTTTATTTCACGGCCCCGGGGCGGATCGACTTCCGCGAACTGGTCAAGGACCTGGTTCGCAACTACCGCACGCGCATCGAGCTGCGCCAGATCGGCGTGCGCCACGAGACGCAGATGCTCGGCGCGGTGGGCAACTGCGGGCAGGTGGCCTGCTGCCGCCGTTTCATGCGCAAGTTCGCCCCGGTGACCATCAAGATGGCCAAGGAGCAGAACCTGTTCCTGAATCCGACCAAGATTTCCGGCATCTGCGGGCGGCTGCTCTGCTGTCTGTCCTTCGAGGAGGAGAACTACCGCGAGTTCTACCGCCAGTGCCCCAAGATCGGCAAACGCATGGACACCGACCAGGGGCTCATGAAGGTGCTGCGGGCCAATTTCTTCCGTGGCGGCATCACCGTGTTCACCGAGGTGGGCGAGGAGCGCGAGCTGACCCTTGAGGAATGGCAGGCTCTGAACCCCCGGCGCTACGACCCGCAGATACCCCGGCCCGAGCCCCAGCCCGCGCCGCCCGCCCCGACGCGTCGCGGCGGACGCCCGGCCCCGCGCGGGGCGGCGCCCGGCCCGCGCGGCCCGCGCGTCGACGAGGCCCCGGCGGCCCCCGAGGGCTCCGGCACTCCGGCCGGGGACGCCGTGCCCGATGCGGCGGCCCCTGCTCCGGCCACCCCGGCCCGGGCCGACGTTGCCCCCGAGGCCTCCGCCGCGCCCGGCAGCCCCGAAGGCTCCGACGCCGCCCCCGGCCCGGACGGCGCGCCCCGGCGCCAGCAGCGGCCCGGCCCCCCGGCCCGCCGCGAGCCCCGCCCCGAGGGCGCCGCGCCCGGCGAGGCCCGCCCCGGCGGCGGCAAATCCTCGCGCCGCAGGCGTCGGCGCAAGCCGCGCCCCGATGGCGATTCCAACGATTAGACCACGGCAGCGGACACCACAGGAGGACCGATCTTGAGCCGTTTCTTCATCACCACGCCCATCTATTACGTGAACGCCAAGCCCCACCTGGGGCATGCCTATACGACCATCGTGGCCGACAGTCTGGCACGGTTTCACCGCCTGTGCGGCGACGAGACGTTCTTTCTCACCGGCACCGACGAGCACGGCGACAAGATCGTGCAGGCCGCCGAAAAGGCGGGCAGCACGCCCCAGCAGTATGTGGACGCCGTGAGTGCGCAGTTCCGCGACCTGTGGCCCGAGCTGGGCATCACCAACGACGATTTCATCCGCACCACCGAGCCGCGCCACAAGAAGGTCGTCCAGACCATCCTGCAGCAGGTCTACGATGCGGGCGACATCTACCTGAAGAGCTACGAGGGCCTGTACTGCTACGGCTGCGAGCAGTTTCTCACCGAAAAGGACCTGGACGCCGAGGGCTGCTGCCCGGACCACAAGGTGCCGCCCGCGAAGATCAGCGAGGCCAACTATTTCTTCCGCATGTCCAAGTATCAGGGCTGGCTCAAGGAGCACATCCTGGCCAACCCGGACTTCATCCGTCCCGAGCGCTACCGCAACGAAGTGCTGTCCATGCTCGACATGGGCGTGCTGGACGACCTGTGCATCTCGCGGCCCAAGACGCGCCTGACCTGGGGCATCGAGTTGCCCTTCGACTCCGACTACGTGACCTACGTCTGGTTCGACGCGCTCATCAACTACGTCACGGCCCTGGGCTGGCCGGACGGCGACCTGTTCGCGCGCTTTTGGGAGCACACGGACCACATGGTGGCCAAGGACATCCTCAAGCCCCATGCCGTGTTCTGGCCGACCATGCTCAAGGCCGCCGGGCTGCCGGTGTATCAGCACCTGAATGTCCACGGCTACTGGCTGGTCAAGGACACCAAGATGTCCAAATCCCTGGGCAACGTGGTCGAACCCCTGGCCCTCAAGGACCGCTACGGCCTGGACGCCTTTCGCTATTTCCTGCTGCGCGAGATGCGCTTCGGCCGCGACGCCTCGTTCTCCGAGGAGGCTTTGGTCGGGCGGCTCAACGCGGACCTCGCCAACGACCTGGGCAACCTGTTCTCGCGCGTGCTGGCCATGACCCACAAGTACTTCGGCGGGCAGGTGCCCGCCCCCGGCACGCGCACGGCCCCGGCGGACCCCGCCCTGGGCGAGCTGGCGCGCAACGCCCTGGAAAACTACACGACCCTGTTCGGCCGCCTGGAGTTCGGGCAGGCTCTGGAGTCGCTGTGGGAGCTGGTGCGCGCGTTGAACAAGTACGTGGACGCCTCGGCGCCGTGGGCTCTGTTCAAGGAGGGGCGCACGGACGAACTGGCGGGGGTGATGTATACCCTGCTGGAATCCATGCGCAAGGTGGCCCTGTTCGTCTGGCCGGTGATGCCCGGCACGGCCGAGGCCATGACCGCCCAACTCGGCGGCGGCTTCGACCTCGCGCGGGTGGACCTGGACGCCGAGGTCCGGGAGTTCGGCGGGCTCGAGCCCGGCACGGCCCTGGCCGCCGGGTCGAACCTGTTCCCGCGCGTGGACCTGCCCCGCGAGGAGCCCGCGCCCCAGCCCGCCGCCAAGGGCAAGGCCAAAGAGGCGAAGGAGGCCAAAGGCAAGGGCAAGGCCGCCAAGGCGTCCGCTCCGGTCGCACAGGACGCCCTCGGGGTCATCGATTTTACGGACTTCCAGAAACTCGACCTGCGCGTGGGCACGGTGCTCTCGGCCGAGCCGCACCCGGACGCCGACCGGCTCTTCGTGGTTCAGGTGGACCTGGGCGAGGAGGCGCCGCGCCAGGTGGTGGCCGGGTTGCGCGAATTCTTCCAGGGGGAGGACCTCACGGGCCGTCAGGTGGTGGTCGTGGCCAACCTCGCCCCGCGCCCCCTGCGCGGCAAGACGAGCCACGGCATGATCCTGGCCGTGCGCCGCGAGGGCGGCATGGAGCTGCTCACCGCCAGCGGACCCGTGGCCCCGGGCAGCAAGGTTTCCTAGCGGGCCGTTGAAGGAATGCGGACTTTGCGGGCCACCGTTTTGGGGCGGCCCGTCGGGGCGCCGCGCCTGCCTGCCCGGAGCCTGCGGGCGGCTCCTGGCAGGGGGGCGCCGTCCGTGCCTGTCCCTTCCCGTGGCCCAGGCGCCCCGGGCCTCCCGAGCCCGGCGGCGCAGTGTGCGGGCCGCCCGCGAAACCCCGGCGGGCGCGGCCTTTCCGGGCCCGGGGGGCGGGCCTTTTCCCCTTTACTCCGGCGCCGCCCTGACCTATAAAACCCGGGTGCTTTTTCCGGGGACGCCACCGGCCCCCGACCGCCCCGGCTCCGGCCCGTCGTCCAGGCCGGCGCCACCGTTCCCCTTCCCGGCGTCCGGCTCCGGGCACATGTCACCAACCCGAACCCCTCGACCGACCCACATGCCCAAACGCACCGACCTCAAGAAGATCATGCTCATCGGCTCCGGGCCCATCGTCATCGGGCAGGCCTGCGAGTTCGACTACTCCGGCACCCAGGCTCTCAAGGCCCTGAAGGAAGAGGGCTACGAGGTGGTCCTGGTCAACTCCAATCCGGCGACGATCATGACCGACCCGGAGCTGGCCGACCGCACCTACATCGAGCCCATCGAGCCCGAAACCGTGGCGCGCATCATCGCCAAGGAGCGCCCCGACGCGCTGCTGCCCACCCTGGGCGGGCAGACCGCGCTGAACACCGCCCTGGCCGTGGCCGAAATGGGCGTGCTCGAAAAGTACGGCGTGGAGATGATCGGCGCCTCGCGCGAGGTCATCGAAAAGGCCGAGTCGCGCGAGCTGTTCCGCGCGGCCATGGAGAACATCGGGCTCAAGGTGCCCGAGTCGCGCATCTGCCGGACCATGGCCGACGTGCGCGCCACCGCCGAGGTCATCCCGTTCCCGGTCATCATCCGCCCGGCCTACACCATGGGCGGCACGGGCGGCGGCGTGGCCTACAACATGGAGGAGCTGGAAGCCATCGCGGCCACGGGCCTTGCGGCCAGCCGCTCCAGCGAGGTCATGCTCGAACGTTCGGTGCTGGGCTGGAAGGAATTCGAGCTTGAGGTCATGCGCGACCGGGCCGACAACTGCGTGATTATCTGCTCCATCGAGAACCTGGACCCCATGGGCGTGCACACCGGCGACTCCATCACCGTCGCCCCGGCCCAGACGCTCACCGACGTGGAATATCAGGCCATGCGCGACGCCGCCCTGGCCATCATGCGCGAGATCGGCGTGGAGACCGGCGGGTCCAACGTGCAGTTCGCCGTGAACCCCGCAAACGGCGAGATGGTGGTCATCGAGATGAACCCGCGCGTGTCGCGCTCCTCGGCCCTGGCTTCCAAGGCCACGGGTTTCCCCATCGCCAAGCTCGCCGCCAAGCTCGCCGTGGGCTACACCCTGGACGAGATTCCCAACGACATCACCCGCGAGACCATGGCCAGCTTCGAGCCGACCATCGACTACGTGGTGACCAAGATTCCGCGCCTGACCTTCGAGAAGTTCCCCGGCACCGAGGACTACCTGACCACCTCCATGAAGAGCGTGGGCGAGGCCATGTCCATCGGGCGGACTTTCAAGGAATCGCTGCAAAAGGGCCTGCGCTCCCTGGAGATCGGCATGCCCGGCCTGGGCCGGACCTTCGCGCGTGAATCTTGCCCCGGGCGCGACGAGATCATGGCCCGGCTGCGCAAGCCCAACTCCAAGCGCATCTTCCACCTGCGCTACGCCATGCTCTGCGGCCTGAGCGACGCCGAAATCCACGAGGCGACCATGATCGACCCGTGGTTCATCCGCCAGATCCGCGCCCTGGTGGAGGTCGAGGAGGAACTGCGGGCCTTCCCGCTGTCCGGCTCGGTCCGCGCCTCGTCGCCCGAGTGCAGGGCGCTCATGCTGCGCGCCAAGGAGCACGGCTTCTCCGACCGTCAGCTCGCCGCCCTGTGGAAGAAGGACGAGCTGGACATCCGGCGCATCCGTCAGGCTATGGGCATCCTGCCGACCTACTATCTGGTCGACACCTGCGCCGCCGAGTTCGAGGCCTACACGCCTTACTACTACAGCACCTACGAGACCGGCCGCGAAAACGCCGCCCACCCCGGGCGCAAGGTCGTCATCCTCGGCGGCGGGCCCAACCGCATCGGCCAGGGCATCGAGTTCGACTACTGCTGCGTCCACGCCTCCTATGCCCTGAAGGAACTGGGCGTGACCTCGATCATGGTCAACTCCAACCCCGAGACGGTCTCCACCGACTACGACACCTCCGACCGCCTGTATTTCGAGCCCCTGACCCTCGAGGACGTGCTGAACATCATCGAGTTCGAGCAGCCCGAGGGCGTGGTGGTCCAGTTCGGCGGGCAGACGCCGCTGAACCTCGCCGTGCCGCTGCTGCGCGCCGGGGTGCGCATCCTGGGCACCTCGCCGGACTCCATCGACCGCGCCGAGGACCGCGAGCGCTTCCAGGCCCTGCTGCAAAAGCTCGCCCTGCGCCAGCCCGAAAACGGCACGGCCATGAGCGTGGAGCAGGCCGTGGCCGTGGCGCGGACCATCGGCTACCCCGTGGTGGTCCGCCCCAGCTACGTGCTGGGCGGGCGGGCCATGGAGGTGGTCTACGGCGAGGAGGACCTGCGGGCCTACTTCCGCCACGAGGTCACCGTGGCTCCCGAGCACCCCATCCTGGTGGACAAGTTCCTGGAAAACGCCATCGAGGTGGACGTGGACGCCCTGGCCGACGGGCACGATGTGTACGTCGCCGGGATCATGGAGCACATCGAGGAGGCCGGCATCCACTCCGGCGACTCGGCCTGCGTCATCCCGCCGCACACCCTGAGCCCGGTCACCGTGGCCGAGATCGAGCGCCAGACCGTGGCCCTGGCCCTGGAGCTGGGCGTGGTCGGGCTGATGAACATCCAGTTCGCCGTGAAGGACGGGGAGATCTACATCCTGGAGGTCAACCCCCGGGCCTCGCGCACGGCGCCGTTCGTCTCCAAGGCCACGGGCGTGCCCCTGCCCAAGCTGGCCACCAAGGTCATGCTCGGCGCGCGCGTGCGCGACCTGGACCCCTGGTCCATGCGCCGGGGCGGGCATGTGTCCGTCAAGGAATCGGTGTTCCCCTTCAACCGCTTCCCGGGGGTGGACGTGCTCCTCGGCCCGGAGATGAAGTCCACCGGCGAGGTCATGGGCGTGGACGCCAGCTTCGGCAAGGCGTTCCTCAAGGCCCAGCTCGGCGCCGGGCAGCGCCTGCCCCAGTCCGGGCGGGTGTTCATCTCCGTCAACGACCGCGACAAACCGGCCATGGCCGAGGCGGCGCGGACCTTCCACGAATTGGGCTTCACCGTGGTCGCCACGCGGGGCACCGGCGAGTTCCTGGCCGGGCACGGCGTGCCCAGCGAATTCGTGTTCAAGGTCTACGAAGGCCGCCCCAACATCGTGGACCGCATCAAGAACGGCGAGATCGACCTGGTGATCAACACCGCCTCGGGCAAGAAGACGGTGCATGACTCCTCGGCCATCCGCCAGACCACGTTGCTCTACAACGTGCCCTATACGACGACCCTGGCCGGGGCCAAGGCCATGGCCCAGGCCATCAAGGAAAGCCGCGCCAGCGGCACGGACGTGAAGAGCCTCCAGGAATACTACGCCTGAGGCCCCGGCGCCCGCACCCGAGAACACACAGCACCGGCAAAAAAATGAAACGTGAATACTGCGGCCTGTTCGGCATCGCCAACCACCCCGAAGCCGCCCGGATGACCTATTTCGGCCTGTTCGCCCAGCAGCACCGCGGCCAGGAGAGCGCGGGCATCGTCACCTGGGACGGCACGGGCATCCGCGAGCAGAAGGGCATGGGCCTGGTGGCCGAGGTCTTCAGCGAGCGCCACCTGGGCAAGGAACTCAAGGGCGAGGTGGCCGTGGGCCACATCCGCTACTCGACCACCGGCGCCTCGCTTATCCGCAACGCCCAGCCGCTGCTGGTCCGCTTCGGCAACCAGCAACTGGCCATCGCCCACAACGGCAACCTCGTCAACGCCCTGGAATTGCGCGAGGAACTGGAAAAGCACGGCACCATTTTCCAGACCACCATGGACTCCGAAGTCATCGTGCACCTCATCGCGCGGAACATGATGGTCGAGGGCATGGACGTGGAAGCGGCCGTGGGCGCGGCCTGCCGCACGGTGCGCGGCTCGTTCAGTCTGCTCATCCTGGCGGGCGACAAGCTCATCGCCCTCAAGGACCCGAACGGCTTCCGGCCCCTGGCCCTGGGCCGCCTGGGCGACGCCCACGTCCTGGCCAGCGAGACCTGCGCCTTCGACCTGCTGGAGGCCGAGTACCTGCGGCCCGTGGCCCCGGGCGAGATGCTGGTCATCGAGAACGGCGCCCTGCGCAGCACGCGCTACGCCGAGCCCACCGCCGTCAGCCAGTGCATTTTCGAGCTGATCTATTTCGCGCGGCCCGATTCCTACGTTTTCGGGCAGAACGTCTACCAGCGCCGCAAGGCCATGGGCATGGCCCTGGCCCGCGAGGCGCCCGTGGACGCCGATCTGGTCATGCCCTTTCCGGACTCGGGGGTCTACGCCTGCGTGGGCTACGCCCAGCAGTCCGGCCTGCCCTACGAGCACTGCATGATCCGCAACCACTACGTGGGCCGGACCTTCATCCAGCCCTCGCAGGACATGCGCGACTTCTCCACGCGCATGAAGCTCAACCCCGTGCGCAGCATGGTCGAGGGCAAGCGCATCGTGGTGGTCGAGGATTCCATCGTGCGCGGCACGACCATCCGCACGCGGGTCAAGAAGCTGCGCGAGCTGGGCGCGCGCGAAATCCACATGCGCGTGTCCTGCCCGGCGATCATCTCCCCGTGTTTCTACGGCATCGACTTCTCCAGCAAGGGCGAGCTCATCGCGGCCAACAACGCCGTGGAGGACATCGCGCGCTACATCGGGCTGGACAGCCTGCATTACCTGTCCATCGAAGGCCTGCTGGCCTCGGTGGAGCAGCCGGGCAACTTCTGCCTGGCCTGCTTCAACGGCGAATATCCCGTGGAGCCCTGCGCGGGCACGGGCAAGATGTGCCTGGAGAAGGACCGGGCCCTGAGCTGGTAAGGAGGAGGCGCAGTGCAATCCAAGGCCTGTGAACGCGACTGGCTGGCCATGGCCCGCGAGGTGCTCGACATCGAGGCCTGCGGGCTGGCCCGGGTCCGCGACGCGCTGGACGCGGACTTCGTGCGCGCCCTGGAGATGCTGGCCGGATGCCGGGGCCGCGTGGTGGTCACGGGCATCGGCAAGTCCGGCCTCGTGGGCCGCAAGATCGCGGCGACCCTGTCCAGCACGGGCACGCCCGCCTTTTTCCTGCACCCCGTGGAGGGCGCCCACGGCGACCTGGGCATGCTGCGCCCCGAGGACGTGGCCCTGGCCATCTCCAACAGCGGGGAAACCGATGAACTGAACGCCATCCTGCCGACCCTCAAGGCCAGCGGGGTGCGCATCATCGCCCTGACCGGGCGGCGCGAGTCCACCATGGGCCGCCTGGCCGAGGTGGTCATCGACGCCGGGGTGCCCCGCGAGGCCTGCCCCCTGGGGCTGGCGCCCACGGCCAGCACCACAGCCGCCCTGGCCCTGGGCGACGCCCTGGCCGTGTGCCTCATCGAATGGAACTCCTTCGACGCCGAGGCCTTCAGGCGTTGCCATCCCGGCGGCGCCCTGGGCCAGCGGCTGGCCATGCGCGTGGCCGACCTGATGCACACCGGCGACGTGCCCGCCGTGGACCAGGGCGCCACCTGGGCCCAGGCCCTGGCCCGGCTGCACGAGGGCGGCCTGGGCGCCCTGGCCGTCACCGGCGGGGGCGGGCGGCTCACGGGCTTCGTGTCCGACGGCGACGTGCGGCGTATCCTGCTGCGCGGCGGGGCCGAGCCCCAGGCACCCGTGGCCGGGCTGATGACCCCCGACCCGGCGAGCATGACCCTCGAGGCCTCGGCGGCCCAGGTGCTGGACCTCATGGAGGCCAAGGCCATCACCGTGGTGCCCATCGTGGACGGGGAGCACCGGCTGGTGGGCATGGTCCACCTGCACGACCTGCTGGGCAAGGGCCTGCTCAGGTTCGCGGGGTAGGCCATGGACGGGTCGCCGATGCAGCGCACGCACTGGAGCCGCCGGCCGGACCTGTGGGCCGGCGTTCTCATTCTGGGAACGACCCTGGCCCGGCTGGCCTTCGCGGCCTCGGGCCAGCTCGATCTGGTGCAGGACGAAGCCCAGTACTGGGACTGGTCGCGCACCTTCCAGTTCTCCTACTTCACCAAGGGCCCGCTCATCGCCTGGATGATCGGGGCGTGGACCTGGCTGCTGGGCGATTCGGTCTTTGCCGTGCGCCTGGGGGCCGTGCTGGGCACGGCGCTGATGCAGGCCACGGTCTACCTGGGCCTGTCGCGGCTGTTCGGCCGCCCCCGGCTCGGGCTGCTGTGCCTCGTGGTGCTGAACACCACGCTGCTCTTTCTGGCCGCCGGAACGCTCATGACCACGGACAACCCGTTGCTGGTCTGCTGGTGGGCGGCGCTGTTCGCGCTCTACGCCGCCGGGCGCGACCCCGGGGCGCGCTGGCCCTTCGTGGTCCTGGCCGCGGCCCTGGCCGTGGGCACCTGGGGCAAGTACATGATGCTGGCCTTCGCCGTCACCGCCGTGCTTTACGGCGCGCTGCTGCGGCGGCGGATGCTCGACTCGTCCCTGTTCTGGCGGCGGCTGGCCCTGGCCCTGGCGGTCGGCACCGTGCTCGGCTTCGGGCCCATCCTGCTGTGGAACCTGGGCAACGACTTCGCCGGGTTCAGGCATGTGGCCCACCTGGGCGGGCTGACCGGGGATCGCGCGCAGTCCTTCATCCGCTTCGACCGCTTCGCGGAATATTACGGCAGCCAGTTCGGTCTGCTCATGCCCTGGTGGTTCGTCATGGCCCTCGTGGGCGCCTGGGGCGCGTTGCGCTCCCTGGGCGGCGGCCGGGGCCGGGCGGTGCGCGCGGTCTCGTCCCTGGACTACGCCCAGCGCGCCCTGCTGGTGGCGGGGTTCTGGCCGGTGTGGGGCTTCTTCGCCCTGTGGTGCTTTCATACCAAGGTCCACCCCAACTGGTCCGCCGTGAGCTACGCCTCGGGATTCATCCTGGCCGCCGTGGTCTGGGAGCAGAGCGTGCTGGCCCGGGGCTGGCGGCACTGGAAGGTCTGGACCTGGCCCGCCGTGGGCGCGCTGCTTTTCGCCCTGTGGCTGACCCACGACCTGCTGCCCATGCCCTACCGCATGGAACTGCCCAACCCGTTCACGGGCCGGGTGGCGACCATCGAGAATCCGGCCCTGCATCTCAAGGGCTGGGAGGACATGGGCCGCGAGGTGGACCGCCTGCGCCGCACGCGCTTTGCCGACCCCGGGCGGGTGTTCCTTTTCGGCAATCACTACGACGTGACCGCCGAACTGGGCTGGGTCGTCCCCGGGCGCGAGCGGGCCTATTGCGTCAACGTCGGCCGCAGGCTGAACCAGTACGACCTGTGGCCCGGGCCGGAGGGCAAGACCGGCTGGGACGCCATCTACGTGCGCCAGAAGTACAAGGGCGGCGTGGAGCCGGGGGTCGAGGAACTTTTTGAAAAAACCGTCCAAATCCACTATCAGTCGATGCACCGGGGCCGACCGGCGCGCCAGTTCACCATTGCCCTGTGTTACGGGTTCAAGGGGACATGGCCCCGCCCGGCCTCGTCGGGGTATTGACCGTGGCCGATCCGGACATTTGCCAGCGCTGCGCCCAGGGCGGGCCGACCTGCTGCTGCCTGGAGCCCGGGGCGGAGCAGGGCTGCTTCCCCCTGGCCCCGGCCGAACGTGACAGGATTCTCGGCGTGCTCTCCGGCGCGGCGGGAGCCTTTGCGCGCGAGGCCAACAGCCCGGCCTTCGTGGAGAACATGAAGGCCCTGTTCCCCGGCGAGGAGGAACTGGTGGCCGAACTGTTCCCCGAGGGCGGCTTTCACCTGCGGTTGGCCGTGGACGCGGCCGGGCGCTGCCGCCTGCTCGGGCCCCAGGGCTGCGTGCTGCCGCGCGAGGCCCGGCCCCATTATTGCCGCCTGTTTCCGCTGTGGCCCGTGGGCCGGACGGTGATGGCCTTTGCCGCCGAGCGCTGCCTTGCCTGGCGCGAGGGGCGCTCCCTGCGCCGGATGCTGGCCCTGTTGCAGACGACCGAAAAAAACGTCAAGGAACTCCACGGCCGGTTGCGGCTGGCCTGGGGCCTGCCCCCCGAGCGGGGCCTGCCCGCGCCGCCCGCACCGCCCAGGAAAAAAACATGAAGAAATTCGCCATAATCGTTGCCGCCCTTTTGGGAGCAGGCGCCGTGCTCGCCGCGGCTCTCGCGGGCGGCCTGTACTATTGGGCGTCCCTGGACCTGCCCGACTTCAAGCGCATCACCGACTACAACCCGCCGCTGGTGACCACCGTGCATGCCCGCGACGGGCGCGTGCTGGGCTATTTCTACAAGGAGAAGCGCTTCCTGGTGCCGCTGGCCGAGCTGCCGCCGCACGTTTCGCGCGTGTTCCTGGCCGCCGAGGACAGCGCCTTCTTCGAGCACGAGGGCGTGGACCTCGCGGCCATCCTGCGCGCCCACATACGCAACCTCCAGGCCGGGCATGTGGTCCAGGGCGGCAGCACCATCACCCAGCAGGTCATCAAGTCCCTGCTGCTGACGCCCGAGCAGAGCTACAAGCGCAAGATCCGCGAGGCCATCCTGGCCTACCGCCTGGAACGCTACCTGACCAAGGACGAGATCCTGACCATCTACCTGAACCATATCTTCTTCGGTGCCCGGGCCTACGGCATCGAGGCCGCAGCGCGGACGTATTTCGGCGTCCACGCCAAGGATCTGACCCTGGCCCAGGCGGCCATGCTGGCGGGCCTGCCCAAGGCGCCCTCGCGCTTCAACCCCTACCGCAACGACGAGCGCGCCCGCGAGCGCCAGGTCTGGATTCTGGGCCGGATGCGTGACCTGGGCTGGGCCACCCCTGAACAATACGAGGCGGCCCTGGCCGAGGAACTGGTCTTCTCCAGCATGGCGGACCCGTCCTGGACCCAGGGCGCCTACTATCTGGAGGAAGTCCGCCGCAGCCTCATCGAGACCTACGGCGAGGATCAGGTCTACAACTCGGGCATGCACGTCTACACGGCGGTGGACCTGGACCACCAGCGCGCCGCCGAGGCCGCCCTGCGCCAGGGCCTGCGCGACTCGGCCCGCCGCCGGGGCTGGACCGGGCCCAACCAGAACGTGCCCGAAAAGGACTGGGAGGAAATCCTGGCCCGCACGCCCTACGACCCGGCGGCTCTGGCCCCCGGGGCCTGGGTGGAGGCCCTGGTGGTTTCGGTCACGCACGACGAGGCCCGGGTGCGCTTCGGCGCCCTGCATGGGGTCATCGCCTTGAAGGACATGTCCTGGGCCCGCCCGCCCGATCCCTCCCGGGCCACCGAGGAGGTGCCCGCCGTGGCCGACTGCACCGGCGTGGTGCGGCCCGGCGATGTGATCTGGGCCTCGGTGAAAGCCGTGCCCGCCGCCGTGGCCAAGGCCCTGGATGCCGCCGGGGCGGCGGAGCGGGAGGCTTCGGCCGCCGCGCCCGTGGCCGTGGAGGGCGCCGTGTGGCCCCTGGCCCTGGAGCGCCAGCCCGAGGTTCAGGGCGCCCTGGTGTCCCTTGAGCCGGAGACGGGCGAGGTCCGCGCCCTGGTGGGCGGCTATTCCTTCGAGGCCAGCCAGTTCAACCGCGCGACCCAGGCCCGGCGCCAGCCGGGGTCGGCCTTCAAGCCCATCGTCTATTCCGCCGCCCTGGACAGCGGCATGACGCCCTCCACCGTGCTGCTCGACGCGCCCATCGTCTACACCGATACCGTCACCGACCGCGTCTGGAAGCCCGAAAACTTCGAGGGCGTGTTCTACGGCCCCACGCTGCTGCGCACGGCGCTGTGCAAGTCGCGCAACCTGGTGACCATCCGCGTGGCCCAGCGCATCGGCATCCGCAAGATCATCGAGCGCGCCAAGGCCCTGGGCCTGGAGGCCGAGTTCCCCGAGGATCTTTCGGTCAGCCTGGGCTCGGCTCCGGTGAGCCCGCTGAACCTCGCCCGGGCCTACACGGCCTTCGCGCGCGGGGGCTCGTGGATCGAACCGCGTTTCATTCTGCGCGTGGAAAGCGCCTGGGGCGAGGAGCTGTTCCGCTCCGAACCCAGGGTCCACGAGGCCGTCTCGCCGCAGACGGCCTATATCATCACCGCGCTGATGAAGGAGGTCGTCAACGACGGCACGGGCTGGCGCGCGCGCAAGCTGGGCCGCCCCGTGGCCGGCAAGACGGGCACCTCCAACGACGAGCAGGACGCCTGGTTCGTGGGCTTCACGCCGAACCTGCTGACGGTGGTCTGGGTCGGCTTCGACCAGCTCACGCCCATGGGCAAGTACGAAACGGGCGCCCGCGCGGCCTCGCCCATCTGGGTCGACTACCGCATGGCCGTGGAGGCGGGCTACCCCGAGCGCGACTTCCCCCTGCCCCAGGGCGTGGTCATGGCGCGCATCGATCCGGCTTCGGGCCTGCTGGCCTCGCCGTATGCCGACAAGACCTTCTTCCTGCCCTTCAAGGACGGCACCCAGCCCACGGAGACGGCCCAGGGCGACGACTCCGGCGCCCCCGGCCCGTCAGCCACCACCCGCGGCGAGGACCTGCTCAAGCAGTAGCCGCCCGCTGGCGGGCCCGTCCGGCTTCGGCCGCAGGCAATCCAGGCGCCGCGCTTTGCGCGGCGCCTTTTTTGCGCCCACCGCGCGGGGCGGTGTGCGCGGGGCGGTGCGAAACGGGCCGCTCCGCGCCCCGCCCCATGCCGGGCGCCGGGCGGCCCTGTCCTGGGGGGGGCCGCCCCCCGCGCCTGTCCTTCGCTTTCCGCGTTGCTTCGCCGTGCGGCGGCATGGATGCCGACGCGGCCTGCCCGGGAGATTCGCCCCGGGCCTGGCGCGCGGGGTGGTGCTCTTTTTGCCCTGTCAGCCGGGGCTTTGCCGCCAGCAGGTCCGGAAAATCAACGCCCGGCGAAAAAAAACCTAAAGTCTTGTGGATAAAGGCCGATAAGGCATGCAAGTGGGTAGGGGCGAAAGGCCGCGCGAAGTGGGGACTTTGACGCCGGCGGCCCCTGGCAAGGAAGCCCTGAACATTCAAGGAGGAAAGGCTATGTCTCTGATTATCAACCACAACCTCATGGCGGGCAACGCGGCCCGCAACCTGGCCTCGGCGTTCAGCGACCTCGGCACCTCGGTGCGGCGCCTGTCTTCGGGCCTGCGCGTGGGCAACGCCGCCGACGACGCGGCGGGCCTGGCCATCCGCGAGCTCATGCGCGCGGACATCGCGTCCCTGAACCAGGGCGTGCGCAACGCCAACGACGCCATCTCGCTGATCCAGACCGCCGACGGCGCCCTGGGCGTCATCGACGAGAAGCTGATCCGCATGAAGGAGCTGGCCGAGCAGGCGGCCACGGGTACCTACAACTCCGACCAGCGCATGATCATCGAGTCCGAGTATCAGGCCATGGCCTCGGAAATCACCCGAATCGCCAACTCCACGGACTTCAACGGCATCTATCTGCTGAACGGCAACCTCTCGGGCTCCGACTCGACCCACGACGGCTCGGGCCTGGTGTCCACGGGCCCGCTGAAGGTCCACTTCGGATCGAGCAACGACAGCGCCGAGGACTACTACTACGTCAGCATCAACAACTCCACGGCCTCGGCCCTGGGCGTGGGCAACAGCTCGGGCGTGGGCGCGGGCTACACCATCTCCACCCAGTCCGCCGCGCAGAACGCCCTGGAGGCCCTGAACGAGGCCATCATCTCCAAGGACAACATCCGCGCCTCCCTGGGCGCCACCCAGAACCGCCTGCAGAACACCATCTCGAACCTGCAAATCCAGGCCGAGAACCTGCAGTCCTCGGAGTCGCGGATTTCCGACGTGGACGTGGCCACGGAGATGACCGAGTTCGTGCGCAACCAGATCAAGTCCCAGTCGGCCGTGGCCATGCTGGCCCAGGCCAACAGCCTGCCGCGACTGGCCATGTCCCTGCTGGGGGGGTAGGCGAGGCGTCCGGGGCCGGCTGACCGGCCCCGCCCCGGGCGCACGCTCCGCCTTCCGGCGGAACGTGGGTGCCCCGGCGCATTCCGTCCCCCGGCCCATCCCGGGCCGACCTTGCCCACGAGAGCGGGGCCGCAAGGCCCCGCTTTTCCCTTGCCCCCGGCGGGCGTGGCGGAGGCCGGGAGGGGCGCCGTCCGCCCCTCGTCCGGGCCCCCGTGATGCCGCTTCACAAGCCCCGGCCTTTGGGGCATGGTCCGGCCATGACGCTGAAAACCCGCTACACTCTCGTTCCGCCCTACGTGACCAAGGACGGCTCCGTCATCCGCGAGCTGATGCACCCCGCCGTACACGGCAACGCCGCCCAGAGCCTGGCCGAGGCCACGGTGGAGCCCGGCGGGGTCACGGCCCTGCACCGCCACCCCGTGTCCGAGGAGTTGTACCACGTGCTGGAAGGCGCGGGGGCGATGACCCTGGGCACGGAAACCTTTGCCGTGGCCCCCGGCGACACGGTGTGCATCCCGCCCGGCACGGCCCACCGCATCGCGAACATGGGGCCCGGGCCCTTGCGCGTGCTGTGCTGCTGCGCCCCGGCCTACGCCCACGACGACACCGAGCTGCTGCCGGGCTGAGGCCCGGCCCGCGGCGGAACGCAAGCGGCCCCGGCTCCGGCCCTGGAATCGTCCAGAGCCGGGGCCGGGGCCGTTTCGTCGCCGCGTGCCGGAATGGGCTAGAGCAGCTTGAGGTCCCAGTTGAAGGTCGAGGAGCGCGTGGCCTTGGGCACCTCGCGCGGGACGGACTCGAACAGGTGCGCGAACATCACGTAGCCCGCGGCCGCCAGTTCGCCCTCGCGGGTGCGCAGGTCGATGCCCCAGTTGGGGTAGATCCAGTTGTTGGGCCCGTAGCGCCGCGTCCAGCAGATTTCCCCCTTGGGGCTTTTCAGCGGCTTTTCGGGCTTCACCGCGCCCACGGGGATGCGCGTCACGCCCAGGGGCCACATGCCGTAGGTCAGGAAACCCAGGGGCAGGGGGCTTTTCAGCGGCAGTTCCAGGGCGTCCTCGCGGGCCAGCTCGGGGCTGGCGAAGGCCCCGGCCAGGCCCATGTCCGCCAGGGCCTGCACGGCCAGGGCGTTGGCCACGTTGCAGAAAGGCCCGGCCCACAGCTCCAGCTCGCGGCGGCGCGGAGGGCGGGGGCCCTTGGCGCCCTTGCCGCGCAGGGGGCGGCGCAGGTGCGCCCCGCCCTCGCGCTGGCGCGCCTGGGCGGCCTGGGCGGGGCTCGCGTCCGCGTCCAGCCCCGGGAACAGGCTGGCCTGCCACGGTGCGCCGAGCACGAAGCGCGTGGCCCCGGCGCGCAGGGCCTGGGCCACAATGTCGGCCCACATGCGCTCCTCGTCGGGCCAGATCACCGGCGGCAGCCACCACCAGTTGCGCCCGGCCCCGGCCAGTTGCGCCTTGGGCGAGAGCCACACCGCCGACGACAGGCCCCGGGCCAGGGCCTTGGGGGGGTGGCGGTTGACGTTTTGCACCACCACGGCCTTGGGCCCGCCCGAGCGGGCAAAGGGCCGGGGCATGGCCGGGGCGAAGTCCGGCGCCTTGGCCGCGCCCTGGGCGCCCGGGGCCTGCGGCGCGGCGGCGCGCTGGGCCAGTTCCTGTTCCAGGGCGGCGATGCGCCGGGTCAGTTCGGGCTCGCGGCGGTCCACCAGGAAGATCGTCGTGCCCGGGCGCGGGGCCGGGCCCTGGGGCGCGAAGTCCAGCCGCCCGCCCTTGGGCACGGCGCGGTTGATCTTGATGGTCTGGTGCCAGGGTTCGTCCTCGTAGCCCACGCGCAGCAGGTCGCCGGGCAGCAGGCCCAGGCGCGGCACGATGTGCGGCCTGCGGGCCCGGGCCTGGTCCAGGGTGGCCACGGGCAGGCCCGAGCCGGTCTGGCCCCCGGGCTCCACCGGGTGGTGCAGGCGCTGGGGCAGGAAGCCGTAGTGCGTGCGCGGCCTGCCCAGGGCCTGCTCCAGCAGTTCCTGGGCGGTCTTGCGCGCGGCGGGGTCGTCGATGGCCCCGCGCAGCAGGCGGTAGGCCGCCACGGTGTAGTAGACGTAGTGGGGGCCCTTTTTGCGGCCCTCGATTTTCCAGGCGCGGACCCGGGGCATGCCCAGCAGCGGCTTGACCAGCACGTCCAGGCCCAGGTCGTTGCAGGAGAAGAAGCGTTCCTTGCGCGTTTTCTGCTCGTATTCGCGGCGGCAGGGCTGCACGCAGCGCCCGCGCAGCCCGCTCTTGCCGCCCATGTAGCTCGACCAGTAGCAGCGGCCGGAGACGTTGTAGCACAGGGCGCCGTGGACGAAGACCTCCAGGTCCAGCCCCGGGGGGCAGGCCTCGGCGCAGGCGCGGATCTCGTCCACGTTCAGCTCGCGCGGCAGGACCACCCGCGACACGCCCAGGCGCTCGCCCAGGGTCGCCAGGGGCAGGGGATGGCTCACGTTGGCCAGGGTGGACAGGTGCAGCTCGCCCTGGAATCCGGCCTGACGCGCCAGGGCGGGCAGGGCGAGATCCTGCACGATGAGGGCGTGGGGCTGCACGGTTTCGGCCAGCCGCGCGATGAGCCGCCCGGCGGCGGGCACGTCGCCGGGCTTGACCAGGCTGTTGAAGGCCACGTACACACGGCAGTCGCGCTCGCGGGCCAGGGCCGTGAGGTCGGCCAGTTCGCCGACGCCGAAGTTGCCCGCCTGCATGCGCGCCGAGAAGTGCTTCAGGCCGAGGTAGATGGCGTCGGCCCCGGCGGCCAGGGCAGCCAGAAAGGCCGCGCGGTCCCCTGCGGGAGCCAGGATTTCCGGCTCGTTGCTTGTCATGGTTTCTCCAAGTCTGTATCGTGCCCGAATGGGCATCAGGGCATACTACTCGACCAATAAGGAATATGGCCGATGTTTGCAAACGCTTGCCAGGACGTGACGGTACGGCGCCTGACCCGCCTGGGCGCGGGCGGGGCGCAGGGTGATTTCTTCGAACTGGCCCTGGATTTTCCGGGCGCGGACAATGCCGCCTGGGCCCGCTGGCGCCCGGGGCAGTTCGTCATGATCCGCCCCGAGAGCTTCGGGCTGGACCCGCTCATGGGCCGCCCGTTCTCCATCGCCCGGGCCGACGAGGAGCACGGCGTGTGCGTGTGCTTCCAGGTGGTGGGCCGGGGCACGGCCAAGCTGGCCGCCCTCGAGCCCGGCGACAGGGTGGCCCTGTGGGGCCCCCTGGGCAACGCGTTCGCCGCGCGCCCGGGCGCCGCGACCCTGCTGCTCGCCGGGGGCATAGGCATCGCCCCGTTCCTGGAATACGTCAAGCGCCATTCCACCAGCGCGGACCTGCGGCTCATCTTCGGCCACCGCCCGCCGCTGGACAGCTACCCCTTCGCCGAGATGGCCGCCCGGGCCGCCTGCGAGGCCCACCGCGAAACCTGCCCCGAGGATTTGCAAAGCTTCATCGCCCTGCTGGGCGAGGTCATCCCGCAATACTGCCCGGACGGGCTGATCCTGGCCTGCGGGCCGCTGCCGTTCCTGCGCACGGTGGGGCGGCTGGCGGGCGAGGCCGGGGGCCGGGCCCAACTGTCCCTGGAAAACCGCATGGCCTGCGGCATCGGCGCCTGCCTGGGCTGCGTCACCGAGCACAAGGAGCACGGCCCCTTGTCGGTGTGCGCGCGCGGCCCGGTGTTCTGGTCCGACGAAATCACCCTCTAGGAGCCGCCAACCATGGACATGACCGTTTCCTTCGCCGGGCTGACCCTGGACAACCCGATCATGACCGCCTCGGGCACCTTCGGCTACGGGGTGGAGTACATGCGCTTCGGCGACCTCGCGCGCCTGGGGGCCATGGTGGTCAAGGGCCTGTCGCTGGAGCCGCGCCGGGGCAACGCCATGCCGCGCATTGCCGAAACCCCGGCGGGCATGCTCAACGCCATCGGCCTGCAAAACATCGGCGCCCGCGAGTTCGTGGAAAAGCGCCTGCCCTCCCTGCCCTGGGCCGAAACCCCGGTCATCGCCAACCTCTACGCCTGCTCGGCCGGAGAGTTCGGCGATCTGGCGGCCTATCTGGCCGGGCAGGAGGGCGTGGCCGCCCTGGAGGTGAACATTTCCTGCCCCAACGTCAGCGAGGGCGGCATCCTCTTCGGGCAGGACCCGCGCCAGGCCGCGCAGGTCACCGAGGCCGTCAAGCGCCGCGCCGGAGCCAAGCCGGTCATCGTCAAGCTGACGCCCAACGTCACGGACATCGCGGCCATGGCCCGCGCCGTCGAAGGCGCCGGGGCCGACGCCCTCTCGCTCATCAACACCCTCTCGGGCATGGCCGTGGACGCGCGCACCCGCAGGCCGCGTCTGGCCAACGTCATCGGCGGGCTCTCCGGCCCGGCCATCAAGCCCGTGGCCCTGCGCTGCGTGTGGCAGGTCTGCCGCGCGGTGAACATTCCGGTCATCGGCATCGGCGGCATCGTCAGCGCCGAGGACGTGCTGGAATTCATCCTCGTGGGCGCCACGGCGGTGCAGGTGGGCACGGCCAATTTCATCCGTCCGGACCTCGCCTTCCGGCTGGTGGAGGAACTGCCCGCCCTGTGCGCCGCCCTGGGCGTGGAGTCCTGGGGCGCCTACCGCGGCAGCCTGAAGGCCTGATCCGTCCGCAATCCCTCCTTTTCCCCCTTCCCGGGCCGCCGCGCGGCCGTTTCAGGAGACATCCGGTCATGGACAATCTGCTCTACATCGTGCTGGCGCTTCTGGCCGGGGCCACGGCCCCGGTGCAGGCGGGCATCAATTCCCACTTGCGCGAGTCCTGGGCGGGCAACGCCGTGACCGCCTCGCTGGTGTCCTTCATCGTGGGCACCCTGGCCCTGGGCGCCTACCTGCTGGCCACGCGCGCGCCCTGGCCCGGGCTGCCCGTGCGCGTGCCCTGGTGGCAGTGGACCGGCGGTCTTTTCGGTGCCTTTTTCGTGACGATGACGGTGCTGCTCTCCTGGCGCCTGGGCGCCACGGCCATGTTCGCCCTGGTGGTCGCCGGGCAGCTCATGGCCTCCCTGGCCCTGGACAACTGGGGCCTCTTGGGCTACCCGGTGCGCCCCCTGAGCTGGGAGCGCCTGCTGGGCACGGCGCTTTTGGTGGCCGGGGTGGTGCTCATCCGCCGGGGCTAGCCTCGCGGCGGCTCTTGCCTTGTCCGCGCGAATAGGATTGAATGCCTTTGTCCGGGCGCGCAGCGCGTCCGGGCCTTGCTGTTTGCGGAGAATGGATGAAGAGCCTGTTTCTGACCTGCGCCCTGGCCGTGGCCCTGGGCCTGGGCGGGGTTGCCGCCTGGGCCGTGGTGCGCGTGAACCCGGGCATCCGCTGCTCCGTGGAAATCTGCGGCTCGGGCCTGCTCGGCGCGCCCGTGGCCCTGGACGAGGCCGACGTGTCCCTGTTCGCCCACAGCGGCGAGCTGCGCGGGCTGCACGTGGGCAACCCCGAAGGCTTCGTCGGCCCCCTGGCCGCGGACCTGGGCACCGTGCGTCTGGACCTGGCCCCGGAGTCGTTCTCCGGGCCGGTGGTGGCGGTGCGCAGCCTGGAAATCGACGCCCCGGCCCTGACCTACGAGCGCCGCGCAAGCGGCGCCTCCAATCTCGACGTTTTGCTGTCCAACGCGCTGGAAAGCGCCCGGACCGAGCAGGCGGCCCGCGCGGTTCGTGCCCTTGAGGGCGGCGAGCCCGGCGGCGGGCAGTTCCTGCGCATCGACGTGCTGGTCGTGCGTGGCGCGACCCTGGCCCTGGGGCCGGGCGCCGCGCCGCTGCCCCTGCCCGACCTGCGCCTGGAAGGCATCGGCCACGGCCGGAGCGAGGGCGGGGTGGTGCCCGCCGAAGCCGTGGCCACCGTCCTGGGCGCCCTGGCCCGGGCGGCCGATCAGGCCGTGATCGCCCTGACTTTTCCGAGTACGCCGGGGGCCCCGTCCCCGGCTCCCGGGCCTTAGGTCCGTTTTGCTCTGCCGGAGTTGCCTTTCTCGCCCATCTTCCAACCGCGACCGCACATGTTGCGCGCAAAACCGGGGAACCCGATGCCTTTTCCAGTGAAAACCAAGGCGTTGTTGCATTTGATTGTGAGCCTGGCCGCCGTGCTCCTGGTGGCTCTCGTCCTGCTGTTCGGGGGCGTTTCGGAGCACGCCGGGGCCCTGGCGTTGTCCGCCGTGGCCCTGGGGCTGCTGGCGGCGGCCGTTTCTCCCGTGCTGGCCGGGCTCGGCGTGCGCCGCGCCGCCGCGCGGGTGGAAGCCCTGGCGCAGGACGCCGTCCGGCTGACCCGCGAGGTGGACGGCAAGGGCATCCTGCCCTCCCAGGTTCCCGCCGACGAGGTGTCGGCCCTGGAGGTTGCCCTCAAGGAGTTGCGCACGGCCATCCACGCCCGCTGCGCCGAGACCGAGCGGGCCCACAACGAGGCCCTGGGCAACGCCCGCGAGGCCGAGGCCGCCCACCGCGAGGCCCAGGCCCGCGAAAAGGATCTCGCCGCGCGCAACGCGGGCATTACCGAGGCCGCCCACCGGGCGGTGGACCTCGCCGCGACCATGGCCCAGGCCATGGAGCGCCTGGAGGGCATCGTCGCCTCGGCCACGGCCGGGGCCGGAACCCAGAAGGACCGCATGCGCGACACGGCCACGGCCATGGGCCAGATGACCGCCACGGTCATGGACGTGGCCCGCAATGCGGGCGACACCTCGGACAAGGCCGCCCAGACCATGCGCCTGTCCGAAGACGGCGCCGGGGTCATGGAAGGCGTGCGCACGTCCATCGCCACGGTCACCGACCATACCTCGGCCCTGCAGATGACCATGCAGCAACTGGGCGAGCAGGCCCGCAGCATCGGCGGGGTCATCAGCACCATCAACGACATTGCCGACCAGACCAACCTGCTGGCGCTGAACGCGGCCATCGAGGCCGCCCGCGCGGGCGACGCCGGGCGCGGCTTCGCCGTGGTCGCCGACGAGGTGCGCAAGCTGGCCGAAAAGACCATGCTGGCCACCAAGGAGGTGGAGGCCCAGATCGGCTCCATCCAGAGCGGCGTGGCCCGGGGCGTGGACGTTTCGGAGCAGATGATCACGGGGGTCGGCGACGCCAACGCCCGCAGCGGCGAGGCCCGCGAGGCCCTGGAGCGCATCCGGGCCATGGCCGTGGAGACCTCGGGCAGCGTGGAGGCCATCGCCACGGCCAGCGAGGAGCAGTCCGCCGCCAGCGAGGAGATCGCCGCCGCCGTGGACGAGGTGTCGCGCATCGCCGAGGACACCGCCGGGGGCATGGACGAGTCCGGCGCCGTGCTGCACGAATTGCTGCAACTGCTGGACAACCTGGAATCCACCGTGCAGGGCATGACCGGTGCTCCGGGCGCCATCCGGCGTTCCGGCGCCTCGCGTCCGGCGGCCAAGGCCGCGGCCGCGCACCCCGCGCCCAGGGCCGGGGCCCGGCCCGCCGCCAAACCCTCCGCCAAACCCGCCCCCAGGCCCAAGCCCGCCGCCAAGCCCGCCGCCGCCACCCGGGGCGGCTTTCCCATCCAGTGGAGCGATGCGGCCATGTCCGTGGGCATCGCGGAGATCGACGAGCAGCACAAGGTGTTGGTGTCCATGATCAACGAACTGAACGAGGCCATGCGCTCGGGCCGGGGCAAGGACGCCCTGGGCGACATGATCCGCGGCCTCAAGGACTACGCGGCCTTCCACTTCGCCCACGAGGAGAAGCTGATGACGGCTCACGAGTTCCCGGGCTATCTGGCCCACAAGGCCCGCCACCGCGAGTTCGTGAAGCAGGTGGTGGACTTCGAAAAGGAGTTCAAATCCGGCAAGGCCGCCCTGACCATGGAAATCATGCAATTCCTCAAGGACTGGCTGGTGGAGCACATCCAGGGCACGGACCGGGGCTACACCAAGCACATGAACGAGCGCGGCGTGCATTAGGCCGCGCCGCCACGACCCGCGAAACGCAAGGCGCCGCTCCCGCAAACGGGGGCGGCGCCTCGGTTTTGCGCGGGCCGGGCGGCCTCAGGCCCAGGGCTCAAGCCCCGGCAGGGGCGGCCGGGCGGCCAGCCAGTCCAGCAGCTTGCGGTGCCCGGCGGGAAAGGCCAGGGCCGTCAGCTCCCGCGGGGCGGCCCAGCGCCAGTCCACGGCTTCGGTGAGCACGGGCTCGGGCGGCGCGCCGTCCATGGCCAGGGCGAAGCAGTTCAGGGTCACGCGGAAGCGCGTGTAGCCGTGGCGGATGACCGTCAGCGGCGCAGTCACACGCACGGTGAAGCCCGTCTCCTCCATGTATTCGCGGATCACGGCCTGGGCGGGCGTCTCTCCGGGCTCCACGCCTCCTCCCGGGAATTCCCATAATCCGCCCCATACGTCGCCGGGGGCACGTTTCTGGACGAACACCCGGCCTTGGTGCACCAGCACGCCCGTGGCCAGGGCCAGGGGTACGATGTCCTTCTTTTTGCCGGGCACGGGGCGGTGGGGCGCGATGTCCAGCCTGCGGGCCTCGCAGGCCGGAGCCAGGGGGCAGGCCGCGCAGCGCGGCCCGCGCGGCGTGCAGACCAGGGCGCCCAGCTCCATGAGCGCCTGGTTGTGCTCCCGGGCGCGGCCCGGCGGCAGCAGCGCCCCGGCCAGGCGCCACAGTTCGCGCTGGGTTGCGGCCTCGCCCGCGGGCGCGTCGAGATCGAACAGGCGGCAGAAGACCCGGGCCACGTTCGCGTCCACCAGGGGTTCGTCCCGCCCGTAGGCGATGGAGCGCACGGCGGCGGCGGTGTAGCGGCCGACCCCGGGCAGGGCCAGCAGGGCCTCCATGGCCTCGGGCACCCGCCCGTCGTGGCGCTCCATCATGGCCCGGGCGGCGGCGTGCAGGTTGCGCGCGCGGCTGTAGTAGCCCAGGCCCTCCCAGAGCTTGAGCACCTCGTCCTCGCGGGCGGCGGCCACGGCGGCCACGTCGGGCAGGCGCCCGGTCCAGCGCAGGAAATAGTCCACGGCGCGGTCCATCTGCGTCTGCTGGAGCATGATCTCGGAAATCCAGACGTGGTAGGGTTGGTAGTCGCGCCGCCAGGGCAGGGGCCGTTTGTTGGCGGCGAACCAGGGCAGCAGGGCGGCCAGGGCGGCGGCGGAGGGGGCCGTGGGTTCCGTGGTCGTGGCGGCGGAAGCGGAGAGGACCGGGGCGGAGGCTGTGGTGCGTGGCATGGCGTGGGGTCGGGTTGTGGTGGGCCGTGGGCGGACCGGGGCAGAAGAACACGGCGCGGCCCGGAAGGCAAGGGGGCGGCGGGGGGCGGGCGGGAGCCCGGCGGGGACAGCCAAGGGGCGGCGCCCGCAGGCCCCGCCCCGATTGTCTGCCGCATCCGCCCGGCCCGTCGTGCCTGGCCGCCCCGCGCGGTACGGCTACATGCGCGCGCGGCCCATGTTGATGCCGATGGCCTCGGCGGCCTCGATGAGCTGCGAGGTGGGCGGCACCGTGCGGACCACTCCGGCCAGCTCGGCGATGGGCACGAGCACGATGTCGGGCGTGCGCAGGGCGACCATGTGCCCGAATTTGCCCTCGGCCGCCGCCTTGACCGCCGCCGCGCCCAGGCGCGTGCCCAGCACGCGGTCGAAGGCGCAGGGCGAGCCGCCGCGCTGGATGTGCCCGAGTACCGTGGTGCGCACCTCCAGGTCGATTTCCTGCTTGATGAGCCCGGCCAGATAGTTGCCCACGCCGCCCAGTTGCGGCACGCCCTGCAGGCGCGTGGTGGCGGCCTCCTGGGTGATGGCGCTGCCGCCCACGGCCACGGCGCCCTCGGCGACCATGACGATGGTGAACGGGCTGCCGCCCTGGGCGCGCAGGGTGATTTTGCGCACCACGTGGCGGATGTCGTAGGGAATCTCGGGGATGAGGATGATGTGCGCGCCCCCGGCGATGCCCGCCTCCAGGGCGATCCAGCCCGCGGTGCGGCCCATGACTTCGAGGAGCATCACCCGGTGGTGGCTGCGCCCGGTGGTGTGCAGGCGGTCCAGGGCGTCGCAGGCGACCTGCACGGCGGTCTGGAAGCCGAAGGTGTAGTCCGTGCCTTCCAGGTCGTTGTCGATGGTCTTGGGGATGCCGATCATGGGCACGCCCTTTTGCTGGAGCTTGTAGCCGATCTCCAGGGTGCCCTCGCCGCCGACCACGAACAGGCAGTCCAGCCCCAGCTCGCGCACGGTCTGCACGGCCTTGTCGGACAGGTCGCTCACGCGGATGGTCCCGTCCTCGTTCAGCTCGCGGTAGGCGAAGGGATTGCCCTTGTTGGTCGTGCCCAGGATGGTGCCGCCCAGGGTCAGGATGTCGCGGGTCACGGCGGTGTCCAGGGTCATGGTCCGCCCGGTGACCAGGCCGTCGAAGCCGTTCTGGATGCCCACGACCTGGGCGCCGTGCTGGATGACGGCCGCCCGGGTCACGGCGCGGATGACGGCGTTCAGGCCGGAGCAGTCGCCGCCGCCGGTAAGGATGCCGACTCGTTTGAGGGTCATGGTGCCTCCTGGGCTGGGGTGGGGGGATCGGGGCATGGTTTCGCATACCCGGGACGGCACCCGGGCGCAACGCCGGGAAAACCCGGCCCGGGCCGGGGGCGCCGCCGTCAGGGCCGCAGGCGCGGGCAGCTCGCGCGGTCGGGCGCGAAGCTGCCGATGACCGTGGGCGCCGGGCCGCCCTGGTCCGCGTGGGCCAGCAGGAAGCGCCCCGGGTCGGCCAGCAGCAGGTCGGCCCGCTCCACGGGCACCGTGCGGCAGAACAGTTCGCCCCAGTTGGTGCTGTAGACGAGGCTGACCTCGCGCAGGGCGGCCTGCTCCCGGGGCTGGACCAGGTTCAGGATGAAAAAGGCGCGCACGATGCGTTCGGGGCGCAGCATTTCGCCGATGTCGGTGTTGAAAGTCGCCTCGGGCGGGAAGAATTCCGTCAGTTCCCGGAGCAGGGCGTGCAGGTCGCGCGCGGTCACCGGCGAGATGGAGTAGTCGGCGCGGACCTCCATGTCGGGCACGAAGAGGCGGTTGCAGGCCAGCCAGACCAGGATGCCCGCCAGATCCTCGCCCTTGCGCAGGTCGGCCAGTTGGAGCCGGTCGCGCCCCGCCACTTCCTGGGCGCCCTGGACCTCCCAGCCCGCCGGGCGGCCCGCCGTGCGCTGGCGGGCCTGGAAGTGCAGGATGCGGAAGGTGTTGCCGCCGATGGCCAGGAAGGGCACGTGCTCGACCTTGTGCCTGCGCCGCGAGAAGCTGGCCGAGATGCGCCGGCCGAGTTTGGTCAAATCCTCGGGGGTGATGGACACGTCGTCGCCCCGGGGGCGCAGCTCGCGCACGCGGGTGTAGGTGCGCACGATGAAGGCGTTGACCAGCCCGCCCACGTGCTCCAGGCGCCGGAAGGACCAGGCCCCGCCCGTGCCCAGGCGGGCCTGCTCGTCCTGAAACATGGCGCGGAGCTGGGCGTCTTCGGCGCGCAGGAGCGTGGCGCCCGGCGCGCAGACCTCGGCCACCTTGCTCTTGAGCAGGAACGACAGGCGCACCAGGGTCAGGGCGTCCTTCTCCCGGGCCCGGGCGTAATGGTCGCTGACCTCGCGCAGCAGCAGCACGTAGGGGTCGGCGTCGGCCAGGGCCGTGCGCCCGGCCAGCAGGGCGGCCTTGACCCGGTCGCACAGCAGCGTGCCCCGGCCTGTGGCATCCGGGGCGATATATTTTTCCAATAACCCGAATTTCATGATGGATTTGAACGGACTGGTCAGCGCCTTGACGACCTGCCACAGGGATGCCCCGAAGAATTCGCCGGGCGGAATGTCCGCCAAGTTGCCCAGGTCGGCCAGCCCGGCGGCCAGGGGCCCGCGCGCGGCCAGGCGCCGGGCGGCCTCGTAGGCCTTGTCGTCGGCTCCCGGCGGCGTAAGCCACCACAGCGGCGCCTTGCCCGCCACGCGCACCGCCGTGCGGTAGAACTCCTCCTTGAGCAGCATGGCCTGGGCCGAACCGGAACTCTCCTGGTCGCTGAAGCCGAAATTGTTGCGGCGCACGCGCTCCAGGTCCATGGCGAAGAAATGGACTTCCAGGCCGAAAGTCCGCGCGGCCCAGACCTCGATGCGTTCCAGGCGCGCGGCCAGGGCCTCGGCCAGGGCCGGGGTCAGGCCCCGGGCGTCGTGGCAGACCCAGTAGTCCAGGTCCGAGGTCGGCGTCTGGGCGGCGGTGCCCGTGCTGCCGATGGTGTACAGGCCCTCGATGGACACGGGGGCCGGGGCGTCCTGCGCCGTTGCGCCCGGGGCGTCCAGCCCGGGGAACAGCTCCCGGGCCTCGGCCAGGGTGGTGTAGTCCGGCGTGTAGCCCGCCAGCCGGAAGGCCGGGGCGGCGCGGGAGGTGTCGGGGGCCTTGGCGGGCGAGGGCGTGGCGGCGGCTCCGGGCCCGCCCGGAGACGCGGGGGCCCCGGGGGGCCCGTCCGCGTCGGGCGCTTCGCGTGCCTCGGGCGTCTCGGGCGCGGGCAGGGCTCCGGCCTGGAGCAGCAGCGGCGCCAGGCGGTAGAAGCGCGCGCGTTGCGGCCCGAGCTTGTGGCGGCACCAGCTCTCGCGGCGCCGGTTGTCGGTCAGGAATGCCGCGAGGGCGGCGCGCTGGTCCCGCGCCTGGAGCCACGCGTCCACCAGGGTGGCGGCGGCGGCGGTTTCCTCGGGGTCCAGCTCCGGCGCCGGGGGCGGGCCCTGGGCGGCCAGGGCCACGGCCCCGGCGAGCAGATGTTCGTCCTCCAGGCGCAGCAGGCCCGGGTGGTCGGTCGGCAGCCCCGGCGTTGCCGCGCAGGCCGTGGGGGCCGTGGCCCGGGCTCCGCCCAGGGCCGTGCCCGCCAGGGTCAGGCCCGTCAGGCGCACGCCGTCCAGGCGCGCGCCCGGGGCCCGGGTCAGCACCAGTTCGACCCCCGCCAGGGCGCCGCCGTGGGCCGCGAGGTCCGCCATGTCGCAGGCCGCGCAGCGCACGCTGGCCAGGGCCGCGCGATGCAGGCGCAGCCCGCGCATGGCGCAGCGGTCGCAGTCGGCCACGGCCAGGGTGCAGTCGCACAGCAGCGCGTCGCGCAGGTCGCAACGCTCCAGGCGCAGGTCCTCCAGGGTGCAGCCGTGCATCCGGCAGCCCGAGAGGTCGCAGTCCGTGAGGGTGCAGCGCGTGAAGCGCACCCCGCGCAGCAGGGCGCCCGCGAAGGCCGCGCCGTCCAGCGTGCAGTCCTCGAAGCGGGCGCCGTCCAGGAAGGCGCCGGAAAAGTCGGCGCCGCGCAGGGTTCGTCGGCTGTAAACCGGCGAGCCCTTTGCGCCGCGCAGGTCGCCCGGGTCGCCGTCCTGGCCGTCGAAGCGCACGCTCAGGCCCTGGTCGGCCCCCAGGCGGGCGAGCAGGGAATTCCTGTCGCGCCCGGCCCTGGGGGGCTGTCCGGCACCGGAGCCGTTCCCGGAGCGGGCGGCCGGGGGCGTGGGGCGCCATGCGGCGGCCTCGGCATCGGCGTCGCAGTCCGGAGGTTCCTGGACGGCGGGCAGGCGGGCGCCCAGGCGGGCGGCGCCCGCGCCGTGGGCTCCCCGGGCCAGGGCGGGCAGCAGGGCGCGCAGGGCCTGCGGCGCCAGGGCCGCCAGGGCGGCGAAAGCGGCGGGTGCGGCCTGTCGCGCGCCGCCCCGGGCCTTGGCCCAGGCCAGGTATTCGCCGCGCGGCAGCAGAAGGGCGAGGGCGGGGGCAGCCGTGGCCGCCGCCGGGTCCTTGGCGGCCAGCCCGGCCAGGGCCTTGCCCTGGCCCTTGGGCGCGCAGGTCGCCAGCACGGCCAGGGCCCAGGCCTTGACCCGCCGGTCGGGATGCGGGGCCGTGCGCGCGGCGGCCACGGCCAGGCGGGCGTCGCGCCCCGGGCGGCAGCGCAACGCGGCGGGCAGGGCCGCCAGCAGGGTCGGGGCGTGGCGCGTTTCCAGCACGGGCAGCAACTCGGCGGCGAAGGCGGGCAGGCCCAGCACGGCGTGGCGCGCGATGACGCCCGCCAGCTCGCGGGCCGGGCGCTGGCCGTGGCCGATGCGCTCTACGGCCTCGGCCAGGGCGGCGCGCACCGCCTCGCCCCAGGGCCCGGTGCGCAGGGCTTCGGCCACGGCCCAGGGCACGTCCAGGCCCTGGGCGTCCACGGCGTCCAGGAAGGCTCCGGCCTGCCCGGCGGACAGTTCGGCCAGCCGGGGCAGGGCGGCCAGGGCCGGATCGCGCAGGGGGAGGAGCAGGGGGTGCTCCCCGCCCAGCAGCAGGGTCAGGACGTGGGGCAGCAGCGGCCCGGCGGCTTCGGCGAGGTCGGGCTTGCGGCGCGGGTCGTCGGCCTGGGCGCGCAGCAGCACCGCCACCAGGGCGGGCGCGGCCGTCGGCCCCAGGCGCGGCAGCAGGGCGGCGTGGAAGTCGGCGGTTTCGGCCTCGGCTCCGGCATGGCACGCACCGGCCAGGAGCAGGGCCGCCCGGGTGCGCGCGGCTTCGCCTTCCGGGCCGGGCAGGGCGGCCAGGGCGTCGACGAGCCGCGTCGTGTCCTCGCGTTCGCGGCGCTCGCGGCGTTCGCGGGGGCCGCGCCGGGTCAGGTCGTCCAGGCGGCGCAGCAGGGCTGCGGCCTCGCCGGGGGCTTGCGTGCTGGAGGGGGGGCGGGGCGTCATGCGTGCGCGCGTGGTTGGGGTGAAGGGGCCGGGGCGGCGATCCGCGTCGCGGGCAGCATACAGAAAACCCCGCCGAAGTCCAAAGGGAAGCCGTCAGCCCCGCCCGGCGCCCGGGGCCCCGCCCGCCTGGTCGGCCACGGCCCGGGCCGCGCGTTCGGCGGCCTCGGGGTCGCCCAGGTAGCGCCGCCCCAGGGAGGCCAGGTTCGCGTCCAGTTCGTAGACCAGGGGAATGCCCGTGGGGATGTTCAGCGCCGCGACCTCCTCTTCGCCCATGCCGTCCAGGTGCTTGACCAGGGCGCGCAGGCTGTTGCCGTGGGCCGCCACCAGCAGCCGCCCGCCCCGGCGCACCTGCGGCGCCATGACCCGCTCCCAATAGGGCAGCACGCGGGCCACCGTGTCCTTCAGGCTTTCGCCGCGCGGCAGTTCCGCCGGGGCGAGGTCCGCATAGCGCCGGTCGCGCCCGGGGTCGCGCGGATCGCCGGGCTCCAGGGGCGGCGGGGGCACGTCGTAGCTGCGCCGCCAGGCGAAGACCTGTTCCTTGCCGTAGCGCGCGGCGGTTTCGGCCTTGTCCAGGCCCTGCAGGGCGCCGTAGTGGCGTTCGTTCAGCCGCCAGGAAAGCTGCGTTGGCAGCCACATGCGGTCCATCTCGCGCAGCACGGTCCACAGGGTGTCGATGGCCCGGCGCAGGAAGGAGGCGTGGCAGAGATCGAAATCCAACCCCTCGGCCAGCAGCAGGCGCGCGGCGGCCCGGGCCTCCTCCCGGCCCTGGGGGCTCAGGTCCACGTCGGTCCAGCCGGTGAAGCGGTTTTCCAGGTTCCAGCGGCTTTGGCCGTGGCGCAGCAGGACGAGGGTGTACATGGGGGGCCTCCGGGTTCATTCGGCCCGGGGCAGGGTGCCTGCCCCTTGCCAGAGAGGGAATGAATCATTATGTACACGAGTTGCCCGGGCAAGGGAAGCCGCTCCGGGCCGCTCCGGGCGGGGCCGGGCGAAAATGCTTGCCAAGCCCCCGCGACCGGGGTATGTAACCCGCCTTTTCCGATACTTTGTGGAGGCACGACCATGAAAAGCGATATCCATCCCAAGACGTTCGAGTCCACCATCCGCTGCGCGTGCGGTTTCGAGATCCAGGCCAAGTCCACCAAGGGCGACCTGGTCGAGGTCGAAATCTGCTCCAACTGCCACCCCTACTTCACGGGCAAGCAGCGCTTCGTGGACACCGCCGGCCGCATCGACCGGTTCCGCAAGAAGTACGCCAAGTTCGAAAAGGGCGAGTAGCCCGCTCGGCGGGGCCTTCCCGCACGATTTCCGCCCCTGCGGACCCGTGTCCTGCGGGGGCGTTTTTTCGTGGCCGCCCCGCGCCCTCCCGGGCAGGAAAACAGCCATGGAACAGCCATTGAACCAGAGCGCGCCCGGCGCCGTGCGCCGCGCCGTGCTGCGGGCCGTGACTTTGCCCCTGGCCGCCGCCCCCGCCGTGGGCGGGCAGGCGGTCATGGAAGGGGTCATGATCCGCAACCGCGAGCGGCTGGCCATCGCCGTGCGCAAGCCCGACGGCTCCATCCACCTGGAGACGCGCCCCTGGTTTTCCCTGACCTCGGCGCCGGTGTTGCAGCGCCCGTTCCTGCGCGGTTTCCCTGTGTTGTTGGAAACGCTGGTCAACGGCATCAAGTCGCTGAACTGGTCGGCCCAGGTCAGCCTGGACGAGGGCGAGGAGGAGATCAAGCCGTGGGCCCTGGCGCTCACGGTGAGCGTTTCCATCGCCCTGGCCCTGGGGCTGTTCGTCGTGGTGCCGCACCTGTTCTCCCTGGGCGCGGCCTATCTCGGCCTGGGCGGCGGCACGGAGAGCCTGAGCTTTCACGTCTGGGACGGCTTCTTCAAGCTCGGGATTTTTCTGGCCTACATCAGTTCCATTTCGCTTTTGCCCGACATCCGCCGCGTCTTTCAGTATCACGGCGCGGAGCACAAGGTCATCTGGGCCTACGAGAGCGGCTGCGAGCTGACCCCCGAAACCGCCCGGGACTACAGCCGCCTGCATCCGCGCTGCGGCACGGCGTTCCTGCTTTTCGTCCTGTCCCTGTCCATCGTGCTGCACGCGGTGCTCATTCCGGGGCTGCTGGCGCTGTATGCGCCCCAGGGCGCCGTGCTCAAGCAGGCCTACGTCATCGGGGCCAAGTTCCTGATGCTCGTGCCCGTGGCGGCGGTGTCCTTCGAGCTGATCAAGTTCACCGCGCGCCGGGCCGAGACGGCCGCGTGCCGGGCCCTGTGCTGGCCCGGGCTCATGTTGCAGCGCCTGACCACCTTCGAGCCCGACGACGAGCAGCTTGAGGTCGCCATCGCCGCCCTCAAGGGCGCGGTGGACAAATAAGTCCGCCCGGGAGGGCCGCCCATGTTCGCCAAGCTGGAAAGCATCGAAAAGAAATACGAGGAGTTGGAAGCGCAGCTTGCCGACCCCTCGGTGTTCGACGACCAGGAGCGCTACCGCAAGCTCACCAAGTCCCACTCGGACCTGGGCGAGATCGTGCGCGCCTTCCGCGAATACCGGACCCTGGACCGCAACCTGGCCGAGAACCGCGAGATGTTCGACGACCCGGACCCGGAAATCCGCCAGATGGCCCGGGCCGAAGCCGACGAAATCCGCGAGAACCTGCCCAGGCTGGAAGAGCGCCTGCGCATCCTGCTGCTGCCCAAGGACCCGCTGGACGACAAGAACATCATCCTCGAAATCCGCGCGGGCACCGGCGGCGAAGAGGCCGCGCTCTTCGCGGCGGACCTCTTCCGCATGTATTCGCGCTTCGCCGAAACCAAGGGCTGGCGCCTGGAGGTTCTGAGCTCCAGCGACACGGGCACCGGCGGTTTCAAGGAAATCATCGCCAACATCTCCGGCGACAAGGTCTACAGCCAGCTCAAGTACGAGTCGGGCATCCATCGCGTGCAGCGCGTCCCGGCCACGGAATCCCAGGGCCGCATCCACACCTCCGCCGTTACCGTGGCCATCCTGCCCGAGGCCGAGGAGGTCGAGGTGGAGCTGCGCCCCGAGGAGCTGCGCATCGACGTGTTCCGTTCGTCGGGCCCCGGCGGCCAGAGCGTGAACACCACCGACTCGGCCATCCGCGTGACCCACCTGCCCACGGGGCTGGTGGTCATCTGCCAGGACGAGAAATCCCAGCACAAGAACAAGGCCAAGGCCCTCAAGGTGCTGCGCTCGCGCCTGTTCCAGATCGAGCAGGACAAGGCCGACAAGGAAATGTCCGACGCGCGCCGGGCCCAGGTCGGCAGCGGCGACCGCTCCGGACGCATCCGGACCTACAACTTCCCCCAGGGCCGCGTTTCCGACCACCGCATCAACCTGACCCTGTACCGCCTGGAGGAAATCCTCCAGGGCGACATGCAGGAGTTGGTGGAGGCGCTGATAACTCACTTCCAGGCCGAGGCCCTGAAGCACCAGGCCGACGCATGAGCCCGGGCGGGCCCGCCGCGGCAGGGGCCACCGTGGGCGCGCTCCTGCATGAGGCCGAGGCGCTGCTTGCGGCGGCGGGCGTGGACAGTCCGCGCCTGTCGGCCCAGGTGCTGGCGGCCCACGCCCTGGGCCTGGAGCGCCACGACCTGCTGCTGTCGCGCGCCCGGGCCCTGACCCCCGCCGAAGCCGCCCGCGCGCGGGCCCTGATGCGCCGCCGGGCCGGGGGTGAGCCCGTGGCCTACATCACCGGCTGCCGCGAGTTCTACGGGCTGGACTTCGAGGTCGGCCCCGCCGTGCTCGTGCCGCGCCCGGAAACCGAACACCTGCTGGAACAGGCCGAAGCCCTCTTTTCGCGCGACGCGGCCCTGGTCTTCGCCGACCTGGGCACGGGCAGCGGCTGTCTGGCCGTGACCCTGGCCCGTCGTTTTCCGGCGGCGCGCGGGTTGGCCCTGGACGCCAGCGCCGCCGCCCTGGCCGTGGCCGGGGGCAACGCCCGAAGGCACGGCGTGGCCGGGCGGCTGCTCCTGTTGCGCGCCGACTTCGGGCGGCCCTTCGCCGCCCCGGGCGCCCTGGACCTCGTGCTGGCCAACCCGCCCTACGTCAGCCAGGCCGACTATCTGCACACCCCCGCCGAAGTGCGCGATTTCGAGCCGCGCTCGGCCCTGGTGCCCGCCGTCCCCGCCGCCGGGGGCGCGGCGGACGGCCTGGAGTGCTACCGCGCCCTGGCGCCGCGGGCCGCCGAGGCCCTGCGGCCGGGCGGGATTCTGCTGGCCGAGATCGGCTGCGAGCAGGGCGCGGCGGTGCGCGCCATCGTGGACGGCTGCGGCGTTTTCGCGGACGTGCGCGTGCTGCCCGATCTGGCCGGACTGGACCGCGTGGTCGCCGCCCGCCGGGCCTGAACCGCCGGGGTGCGCACGGGCGGACCGCCAGTGCCCGGGCCGGATGCGCCGGGGGGCGGCGGTTCCTGGGGCACCGGTCCGGGCCGCCCCGGGCCCGCGTCTGCCCTGCGGCACCGCCCGTGCGGGGCGCATGCGGCGGCTTCGGCGATGCCTCCCCTCTTCGCCCGGCCTTGTCCGGCTTCCTCCGGGGGCGCCCGGCCTTGCCGAGGCGTGCGCGAGGCCTTTCCCGAAGTCGTTGTTTCCGCGTCGTCGGTGTGTCCCGCCGGGTTTCCCCGGGCCGCGCGCCGCTGTCCGTGGCGGGGGGCGGGGGGCTCAGCGCGATGCCCGAGGCGCACCCCGCGCATCCGGCTCGGGGCCCGGAACATCCGGTCCGCCACGGCGGGACGCCTTTCGCCCCCGCTGTGGGCCGGCGGGCGGGGCAGGGTGGGGCCGGGGGCGATCCGCGTTTTGCCCCGGCCCGCAGGCCCGTTGCCCGGCCCGGGGCGTGTGCCGAAAACAACGGTTGTTGTGTGCAGAAAACAAAACAGGGCTCTAGAGATTTTTTAACAACAAGTATTTTCAAATGGTTACGTGCTTATGCCTCTCGGCATGAATCTTGCTGTGGGCGGGGCATGAACCAGACCACCATCGCCAAATCCGTCCGCTGCTCCGGCATCGGCCTGCACGGGGGCGGCCGGGTCGGCCTCGAGCTGCATCCCGCCGGACCCGACACCGGTATCGTCTTCCACCTGCGCGCCTCCCAGGGCGTCAAGCGCCTGGTGCCCGACCCCGACCATGTCGTGGGCACCGGGCTGGCGACCACCCTGGGCAACGGCGACGGCAGCGTGCGCACCGTGGAGCACCTGCTGGCCGCCATCCGGGGCCTGGGCATCGACAACATCGTGGTCGAAACCGAGGGCGACGAGGTGCCGATCATGGACGGCAGCGCGGGGTCCTTCGTCTACCTGCTGCGCTCGGCCGGCCTCCAGGAACAGAACCGCCTGCGCCGCGTGCTGGCCGTGACCCGCGCCTTCGAGCACAAGGACGGCGACAAGCGCATCCGCGTGGAGCCCTTCGACGGTTTCCGCGTGGACTACCTCATCGATTTCGACCACCCGCTCATCGGGCGCCAGACCCTGCGCCTGGACCTGACCCCCGAGAATTTCGCCCGCCGCGTGGCCAAGGCCCGGACCTTCGGCTTCCTCTCCGAGGTGGAGGCCCTGCACCGCGGCGGCCTGGCCCTGGGCGGTTCCCTGGAGAACGCCGTGGTCCTGGACGAATACGGCGTGGTCAACCAGGAGGGGCTGCGCTACAAGGACGAATTCGTGCGCCACAAGGTGCTGGACTTCATCGGCGACATGGCCGTGGCCCCGCTGCCCCTGTGGGGGCACTTCGAGGTGCGCTGCTCTGGCCATGCCTTCAACAACGAGTTCCTGCGCCTGCTCATGGACAATGCGGCCACCTGCCTGCGGACCGTGACCCTGGCCGAAGGGGCCCACGCCGTGCGCGAGGCCGTCCCGGCCCACGCCGCCGCCGTGGCCGTGGCCCCGGCCTGAGCGCCCGGTCCGGGTCTGGCCGCGCGCGCCATGCCGCCCGCTTTCCCGCAGGGGAGGGCGGGCGGCTCGCTTTTTTACGCCCGAATGGCGGCGGGGTGCGAAATGTCCTTGCCCCTCGCGCGGAAATGACGTAAGCCTGCCCCTCGTTCCCGGGCGGGGCCCGCCCGGGGGCGGACAGGGACGCACGCCCGCGGAATTTTTGCTTGACGTTTCAGTCCGGGGCGTATAGTTACCCGAATCCCGGCGGCGCTCGACGCCGTCGCAAGCGAGCTGGCTGGCGTAGCTCAAATGGCAGAGCAGCTGATTTGTAATCAGCCGGTTGCGGGTTCGAGTCCCATCGCCAGCTCCAATTTGACATGAACGTTGGTGGGGTTCCCGAGTGGCCAAAGGGAACAGACTGTAAATCTGTCGGCGAACGCCTTCGGAGGTTCAAATCCTCCCCCCACCACCACGAGACGCGAATAGAGACTGTAGGAGGCGGACCACGGGTCCGCCGCTGGACTGCATCCATCGCGGGAATAGCTCAATTGGCTAGAGCATCAGCCTTCCAAGCTGAGGGTTGCGGGTTCGAGTCCCGTTTCCCGCTCCATTTCCCGCCGTCCAGATCCCCCTCCAGTTTTTTTGAGTCGGCCCACGTAGCTCAGTAGGTAGAGCGCGTCCTTGGTAAGGACGAGGTCAGCAGTTCAATTCTGCTCGTGGGCTCCATATTTCAACATGTAACTATTTCGAACCGTAACCGTACGGGGGTAGACCGAAATGGGTAAGGCGAAATTCGAGCGCAAGAAGCCTCACGTCAACGTTGGCACCATTGGTCACATCGACCACGGCAAGACCACCCTGACCGCCGCGATCACCAAGATCGCCGCCATGCGTGGCGGCGGCGCCTTCGTGGCCTTCGACGAGATCGACAAGGCCCCCGAGGAGAAGGAGCGCGGCATCACCATCGCCACGGCGCACGTGGAGTACGAGACGGACAAGCGTCACTACGCGCACGTGGACTGCCCCGGTCACGCCGACTATATCAAGAACATGATCACCGGCGCGGCCCAGATGGACGGCGCCATCCTGGTCGTGGCGGCCACCGACGGCCCGATGCCGCAGACCCGCGAGCACATCCTGCTCGCCCGTCAGGTGGGCGTGCCGTCCATGGTCGTGTTCCTGAACAAGTGCGACATGGTGGACGACGCGGAGCTGCTGGAGCTGGTGGAGCTCGAGGTCCGCGAGCTTTTGTCCAAGTACGACTTCCCGGGCGACGAGATTCCGGTGGTCCTGGGCTCTGCGCTGAAGGCGCTTGAGGCCGACACGGTGGACGACCCCGCGGTCAAGCCGATCCTGGAGCTGCTGGACGCCTGCGATTCCTACATTCCCGAGCCGCAGCGCGACATCGACAGGCCGTTCCTGATGCCCATCGAGGACGTGTTCTCCATCTCCGGGCGCGGCACCGTGGTGACTGGTCGCGTGGAGCGCGGCATCATCAAGGTCGGCGACGAAGTGGCGATCATCGGCATCCACCCGACGGTGAAGACGACCTGCACGGGTGTGGAAATGTTCCGCAAGCTGCTGGACCAGGGCCAGGCTGGCGACAACATCGGCGCCCTGCTTCGCGGCGTGAAGCGCGACGAGGTGGAGCGCGGGCAGGTGCTTGCGGCCCCCGGGTCGATCACCCCGCACACGAAGTTCAAGGCCGAGGTGTACGTGCTCTCCAAGGACGAGGGCGGCCGTCACACCCCGTTCTTCAGCGGGTACCGTCCGCAGTTCTACTTCCGCACCACCGACGTGACCGGCGTGGTGACCCTGGAAGAGGGCGTCGAGATGGTCATGCCCGGCGACAACGCGACGTTCAACGTCGAGCTGATCGCTCCCATCGCCATGGAGCTCGGCCTGCGCTTCGCCATCCGTGAGGGTGGCCGCACCGTGGGCGCGGGCGTCGTCTCCGAGATCGTGGAGTAAATCATGCGAGTCAAGGTCCAGTTGGCCTGCACCAAGTGCAAGCGCCGCAACTACTCGACGATGAAGAACAAGAAGAATACCACGGGCCGTATTGAACTGAAGAAGTACTGCCCGTTCGACAAAGAGCATACCGTGCACAAGGAGTCCAAGTAAGGGGCCGGTCTGCGGGGACGTACATAACGTGCTCGTAGACAGGAGACTTCAAGAGGGATAGTGTGCGGGGCCGGGTACGCCTCGGCCCCGCATTCCAACCCGAGGCTCCATACGATGCAGGGCAGTAGCTCTAACGGCTAGAGCGCCGGTCTCCAAAACCGGATGTTGGGGGTTCGAATCCCTCCTGCCCTGCCACTTTTTTTCCCTTTCGGAAGGAAACCCATGGCGAACCAGAAAACACAGAACGCCGAGCCCGCCCAGGACGCCGCCAAGAGCGCCAAGCCCGTCAAGGGGTCCAAGGCTGGCAAGGCCCCCCAGGCGGAACCGGGGAAGATCCAGCAACTGCGCGAGTTCTTCGACCAGTCCGTGGCCGAGATGAAGAAGGTCACCTTCCCCACGCGCAAGGAGACCGTCGCCACCGGCATCGCGGTGCTGGTGATGGTCGTCTTCATGTCCCTGTTCCTGGGCCTTGTGGATTTCGGCCTGGCCAAGGCCATCGGGGCCATTCTTTCCTAGCGCGGCCCGGCCGCAAGCGAGCGTCGCATGACTGAAGAGATCCAATCCACCCCCAAGGCGCGCTGGTATATCGTGCATACCTACTCGGGCTTCGAGCAGCGCGTGGAGCAGACCATCCGCGAAATGATGCGCACCGGTCAGGACAAGGGCCAGATCGAAGAGGTGGTCATGCCCACCGAGCGCGTCATCGAGCTGGTCAAGGGGGAGAAGAAGACTTCGACCCGGAAGTTCTATCCGGGCTACGTGATGCTCAAGATGGTTCTGACGGACGAATCCTGGCACCTGGTGCAGTCCATCTCGCGGGTCACGGGGTTCGTGGGCGGCAAGTCCCGCCCGGCGCCCATGCGCGACAGCGAGGCCGAGAAGATCCTGCGCATGATGGAACAGCGCCAGGAGCAGCCCCGGCCGAAGTTCAAGTTCGAGCGCGGCGACGAGGTGCGCGTCATCGACGGGCCGTTCTCCGGTTTCAACGGCGTTGTCGAGGATGTCAACTACGACAAGGGCAAACTGCGCGTCTCGGTGTCCATCTTCGGGCGGCAGACCCCTGTTGAGCTGGATTTCGTCCAGGTCAGCAAGGGCTAGCCGGGCGGTCCTGGAACCGGGATTTCTTAAGCTGATAAACGATTCGAGGGTGTAACAATGGCCAAGAAAGTTTTGGCGAAAATCAAGCTCCAGATTCCCGCAGGGGCGGCCAACCCGTCTCCGCCGGTCGGTCCCGCTCTGGGTCAGCACGGTCTGAACATCATGGAGTTCTGCAAGGCGTTCAACGCCCGGACCCAGGAGCAGAAGGGCATGATCATCCCCGTGGAGATCACCGCCTTCGCGGACCGCTCCTTCACCTTCATCACCAAGACCCCCCCGGCGCCGGTGCTGCTGCTCAAGGCCGCCAAGCTGGACAAGGGCTCCGGCGAGCCGAACCGCAACAAGGTCGGCAAGGTGACCATGAGCCAGGTCCGCGAAATCGCCGAGCTGAAAATGCCCGACCTGACGGCCAAGGACATTGACGCCGCCGCGCGTTCCATCGCCGGCACCGCCCGCAGCATGGGTATCGACGTTATCGAGTAGAGGACCAGTACTATGCCCAAACACGGAAAGAAATTCAGGAACGCCACCAAGGCCATCGACGCCGCCGTCAAGTATGAGCTTCCCGACGGCATGAAGCTGGCCGTGGAGTCGTCCTTCGCCAAGTTCGACGAGACCGTCGATGTCGCCATCAACCTCGGCGTCGATCCCAAGTACTCCGACCAGATGGTGCGCGGCGCGGTGTCGCTGCCCCACGGCCTGGGCAAGACGGTGCGCATCGCCGCCTTCTGCCAGGGCGACAAGGAAGCCGAGGCCCGCGAGGCCGGAGCCGACTTCGTGGGCGGCGACGAGCTGATCGACAAGGTCAAGGGCGGCTGGCTGGACTTCGACAAGGCCGTCGCCACCCCGGACATGATGGGCAAGGTCGGCCAGATCGGCCGCGTGCTCGGCCCGCGCGGGCTCATGCCCAACGCCAAGACCGGCACCGTGACCTTCGAGATCGGCAAGGCCGTGTCCGAGCTCAAGGCCGGCAAGGTCGAGTTCAAGGTGGACAAGGCCGGTGTGCTGCACGCCCCGGTGGGCAAGGTGTCCTTCGGTCCGGCCAAGCTGCTGGACAACCTGAAGGCCCTCATCGAGCAGGTCAACCGCCTGAAGCCCGCCTCGGCCAAGGGCACCTACATGAAGACCCTGACCGTGGCCACCACCATGGGCCCCGGCGTCAAGGTCGATCCCCTGAGCATCCGCAAGTTCCTCGAGGGCTAGCGGAGAGCGACGATCGCAACCGCCCGTCCCCTCGTGGGGGCGGGCGGTGACGATATGGCCCGACGCCACGGGTGCCGGGTCGATGTGTGGAGAAGACGAGTCGGAGAACACGGGTGGGGCCTTGCCCCTTAATTTCCCGTCGAGACCATGCTTTGGCTCGGCTTCGGTTTGAACCCTTAGTCCAAGGAGAATGCGGTGAACAGGGCACAGAAAGCTGACATCATCAGCGATCTGAAAGCCAGGGCGGACGGCGCCAGCATCGCCATCGTGACGGACTTTCAGGGCCTCAAAGTCGAAGAGCTGACTGAGTTGCGCGTCGAACTGCGCAAGGCGGGCGTCAAGTACCAGGTTGTGAAGAACACCCTGGCCCGCATTGCCATGGAGGGCGGCCCGCACGAGGTGCTGAAGGACCATCTCAAGGCGAACTGCGCTGTTGCTTTTGGCTACGAAGACCCGGTGGCCGCGGCGAAAACCATCTCCGAGTTTGCGAAGAAGAACAAGAAATTCGAGTTCCGCTTCGCCAGCCTGGAGGGCAAGTTCCTCGACGCCGAGGGCGTGAAGGAACTGGCCAAGCTGCCCGGCAAGCCTGAACTGCTTGCGCGGCTGCTCGGCACCATGAACGCCGTGCCCACGAACTTCGTGTGTCTGTTTGCGAACCTGCAGCGGAAGTTCCTGTATGCGCTTACCGCCATCAAGGAACAGAAGGAAGCCGCGTAGGTTCCCGGTCCCGTCCCAGCAACATTTTTTCGAGCCATCACGAGCCGAAGCACTTTAAGGAGACAAGACAATGGCTGACGTTACCAAAGAGCAGGTTGTCGAATTCATCGCCAACATGACCGTTCTGGAGCTTTCCCAGTTCATCTCCGAGCTGGAGGAGAAGTTCGGCGTGTCCGCCGCCGCCCCGGCCATGGCCATGGCCGTCATGCCCGCCGCCGGTGGCGCCGAGGCTGCCGCCGAGGAAGAGAAGACCGAGTTCGACGTGATCCTGAAGAACGCCGGCGGCAACAAGATCGCCGTCATCAAGGCCGTGCGCGCCCTGACCGGCCTGGGCCTCAAGGAGGCCAAGGAGAAGGTCGACGGCGCCCCGGCTTCCATCAAGGAAGGCGTGTCCAAGGACGAGGCCGCCGAGGCCAAGAAGCAGCTCGAAGAAGCCGGCGCCGAAGTCGAAGTCAAGTAGTCGTTTCCCCCTGGGGGAATCCCGGAGCGCAGCGCCTCGCCAGGGCGCTGCGCTCCGTCACTTTTTAAAATCGGCACGCCGTGAAATTTTTTTCTTGCCCTTTGTCTTGCCCTGGGGTATCTCTGCCCTCTTCGTGTCGTGTGCATCGGGCCTCCACTATCAAGATATGAAACGACAGCAAGGTCATGTTTCTTGGCTGCACTGTGGTGGCACAGGTGCGTCCTCCGCTTGGCGCTCAGGGCTTGGGCGCTTTCCTTTTTTCCGTATAACCGGTTGATTCGCCGCTAGTTCCGCTCCTGGGCGACTGCGTGCCAGCTCCAGGGCCTTGGTTGAAATATCTCCGTCTGAGAGGGAAAGATGGTCCAGCTTACGAAGAAATTCGGCAAGATCGCCTCGAAGCATCCCGTCCCCAACCTGCTCAACCTCCAGGTGGATTCCTACCACCGCTTTCTGCAGCTTGACCTGCCCCCGGCCGGACGCCGCGACGAGGGGCTGGAGGGTGTGTTCCGCTCGGTGTTCCCCATCGAGGATTTCAACAAGACCGCCAGCCTGGAGTATGTCAGCTACGACATCGGCACCCCCAAGTACGACGAGGCGGAGTGCATCTCCAAGGGCCTGACCTTCGAGGCCCCGGTGCGCATCACCGTGCGCCTGGTGGTCTATGACGTGGATGAGGACACCCAGAGCCGGACCATCCGCGACATCAAGGAGCAGGACATCTATTTCGGCACCCTGCCGCTGATGACCGACAAGGGCACCTTCATCATCAACGGCACCGAGCGCGTCATCGTCAACCAGCTCCAGCGCTCGCCGGGCATCATCTTCGAGCACGACTCGGGCAAGACCCACTCCAGCGGCCGCGTGCTCTATAGCTGCCGCGTCATCCCCATGCGCGGCTCGTGGCTCGACTTCGACTTCGACCACAAGGACATCCTGCACGTGCGCATCGACCGCCGCCGCAAGATGCCCGCCACGATCCTGTTCAAGGCCATGGGCATGACCAGTGCCGAGATCCTGGCCTACTTCTACGAGACGGAATACTACCGCCTGGACAAGGGTCGCCTGCTGCGCGAGGTGACCGAGGAGCTTTTCAGCAAGGAAACCGCCTACGCCGACGTGACGGCCCCGGGCGGCGAGCTGTTGGTTGGCGCGGGCAAGCCCATCAACAAGCGCGTGTGGAAGCTGTTCCTCAAGAACAAGGTGGAGTGCTACGAAGTCGACCCCGGGCAGATGGAGACGCTGTTCCTGGCGCAGGATCTGGCCGACCCCAAGACCGGCGAGGTGCTGGCCTCGGCTGCCGAGGCGCTGTCCTCCGAGCTGGCCGAGCGCCTGGAGGCCGCCGGGATCACCCGCATCCCCGTGCTCTACACCCGCGGCGCGGACCGGTCGTCCTCCATGCGCGACACGCTGATGCTGGACAAGATCGCCGACACCACCGCCGCGCAGATCGAAATCTACCGCCGCCTGCGGCCCAGTTCACCGCCGACTCCCGAGATCGCGGCCACCTTCTTCGAGAACCTGTTCCGCAACGCGGATTATTATGACCTGTCCAGCGTGGGCCGCTACAAGCTCAACTCGCGCCTGGGCCTCGACCTGCCCCTGGACCACAAGACCCTGACCAACGAGGACATCCTGCGGGCCATCCGCCACCTCGTGAAGCTCAAGGACACCCGCGGCCCGGCGGACGACATCGACCACCTGGGCAACCGCCGCGTGCGTCCCGTGGGCGAGTTGGTGGAGAATCAGTACCGCATCGGTCTGGTGCGCATGGAGCGGGCCATCAAGGAGCGCATGAGCCTCCAGGAAGTGGCGACCCTCATGCCCCACGATCTGGTGAACCCCAAGCCCGTGGCCGCCGTGCTCAAGGAGTTCTTCGGCACCTCGCAGCTCTCGCAGTTCATGGACCAGACCAACTCGCTGTCGGAAGTGACCCACAAGCGCCGCCTGTCGGCCCTGGGCCCCGGCGGCCTGACCCGCGAGCGCGCGGGTTTCGAGGTCCGCGACGTGCACGTGTCGCACTACGGGCGTATCTGCCCCATTGAGACGCCCGAAGGCCCGAACATCGGCCTGATCGTCTCCCTGACCACGCACTCGCGCGTCAACGACTTCGGCTTCATCGAGACGCCGTACCGCATCGTGCGCGGCGGGCAGGTCACCGACGAGATCAAGTACCTCGACGCCTCCATGGAGGCCGGGGAGGTCATCGCCCAGGCCAACGCGCTGCTGGACGAGGAGAACCGCTTCGTCAACCCGCTGGTCAACGCCCGCGTGTCCGGCGATCCGACCCTGATGCCCAACGAGGAAATCACCCTCATGGACATCTCGCCCAGCCAGATCGTGTCCATCTCCGCCGCGTTGATCCCCTTCCTGGAGCACGACGACGCCAACCGCGCCCTCATGGGCTCGAACATGCAGCGCCAGGCCGTGCCGCTTCTGCGCAGCGAGATGCCCATCGTGGGCACCGGCATGGAGCTGACCGTGGCCCGCGACTCCGGCGCCTGCCTGCTGGCCCAGGGCGACGGCGTGATCCACTTCTCCGACGCCGAGCGCGTGGTGGTGCAGTACGACGACGGCCAGGGCCTGGGCCTGCCTTCGGGCGGGGTCAAGAGCTACGACCTGCTCAAGTTCCACAAGTCCAACCAGAATAGCTGCTTCGGCCAGCAGCCCCGCGTCGTCCCCGGGCAGCGCGTGAAGAAGGGCGACGTGCTGGCCGACGGCCCCGGCATCCAGGACGGCGAACTGGCCCTGGGCAAGAACCTCACCGTGGCCTTCATGCCCTGGTGCGGCTACAACTTCGAGGACTCCATCCTCATCTCCGAGCGCGTGGTCAAGGAAGACGTGTTCACCTCGGTGCACATCGAGGAATTCGAACTCGTCGCCCGCGACACCAAGCTCGGCCCCGAGGAAGTCACCCGCGACATTCCCAACGTCGGCGAGGAGATGCTGCGCAACCTGGACGACTCGGGCATCATCCGCATCGGCGCCAACGTGAAGCCCGACGACATCCTGGTGGGCAAGATCACGCCCAAGGGCGAGACGCAGCTCACCCCCGAGGAGAAGCTCCTGCGCGCCATCTTCGGCGACAAGGCCCGCGACGTGAAGAACACCTCCCTCAAGGTGCCGCCGGGAATCGAGGGCACGGTCATCGACGTGAAGGTCTTCAACCGCCGCTCGGGCGAGAAGGACGACCGCACCAAGGAGATCGAGGACTGGGAGCTGGCCCGCCTGGACCGCAAGGAGGCCCAGCACGCCGCCGCCCTGGAGGACGCCACCCGCGGCCGCCTGTGGGAGGTCGTGCGCGGCAAGCAGATCGCCTCGAGCCTGCCCGGCAAAAAGAAGGGCGAGGTGCTGGCCGAGGCCGGACAGGTCATCGCCGAGGAAGTCTACGCCGAGGTGCCGGTCAAGAAGCTGGCCGGGCTGTTCAAGGCCAAGGAAGTCAACGACGCCGTCGGCGAGGCGCTGGACGACTACGCCCGCCAGCTCAAGTTCGTGAAGGAAATCTACGAGACCAAGCGCGGCAAGGTCACCGAGGGCGACGACCTGCCCCCCGGCGTCATCAAGATGGTCAAGGTCTACCTCGCGGTGAAGCGCAAGCTGGCCGTGGGCGACAAAATGGCCGGACGCCACGGCAACAAGGGCGTCGTGTCCAACATCCTGCCCCTGGAAGACATGCCGTTCTTCGGCGACGGGCGGCCCGTGGACATCGTGCTCAACCCCCTGGGCGTGCCCTCGCGTATGAACATCGGCCAGATCATGGAAACGCACCTGGGCTGGGCCGCCGCCGAGCTGGGCTACCAGTTGGCCGAGTTGTACGACTCGGGCGCGCATCTGGCCGAGCTGCGCCGTCAGGTCAAGGAAGTCTTCGACTCCGCCGAGGTCGCGGCCCTGGTGGACGCCATGGACGACGAGGAGCTGGTGGAGACCGTCAAGCGCCTGCGCGGCGGCATCGTCACCCGCACCCCGGTCTTCGACGGCGCCTCGGAAGAGGAAATCTGGGGCCTGCTCGGCAAGGCCGGCCTGCCCGAGGACGGCAAGTCCGTGCTCTTCGACGGCCGCACCGGCGAGCCCTTCAAGAACCGCGTCACCGTGGGCACCATGTACATGCTCAAGCTGCACCACCTGGTCGACGAGAAGATCCACGCGCGGTCCACGGGCCCTTACTCCCTGGTCACGCAGCAGCCCCTGGGCGGCAAGGCCCAGTTCGGCGGCCAGCGCCTGGGCGAAATGGAGGTCTGGGCCCTGGAGGCCTACGGCGCCGCCTACCTGCTCCAGGAGTTCCTGACCGTCAAGTCCGACGACGTGGGCGGCCGCGTGAAGATGTACGAGAAGATCGTCAAGGGCGAGAACTTCCTCGAAGCCGGACTGCCCGAGTCCTTCAACGTCCTGGTCAAGGAACTGATGGCCCTGGGGCTGGATGTGCACCTGCACCACGACGAGAAGAAGAAACCCGCCGGGGTGCGGCAGTAGCAACGTCACGACCCGCCGGGCGGCTTCTCTCGCGAAGCCGCCCGGCGATGGCCATATTTGAAACCAGCAAGTTCGCGAGGTGGATCAATGTCCTTGGATGATCTGTTCGCCATGAGAGGGAGCGCGGCCGCCGTACAGGGCAGCCGGATGCTCAATTCCATCCAGATTTCCCTGGCCTCGCCCGAGAAGATCCGGGAGTGGTCCTTCGGCGAGGTCAAGAAGCCGGAGACCATCAACTACCGGACCTTCAAGCCCGAGCGCGACGGCCTGTTCTGCGCCAAGATCTTCGGCCCCGTGAAGGACTACGAGTGCAACTGCGGCAAGTACAAGCGCATGAAGCACCGGGGCATCGTCTGCGAAAAATGCGGCGTGGAGGTCATCGCCTCCAAGGTCCGCCGCGAGCGCATGGGCCACATCGAACTGGCCGCGCCCGTGGCGCACATCTGGTTCCTCAAGACCCTGCCCTCCAAGATCGGCACCCTGCTCGACATGACCATGGCCGATCTGGAGAAGGTCCTGTACTTCGACTCCTTCATCGTGCTCGATCCCGGCGCCACGAGCCTGACCAAGTACCAGATCATCTCCGAGGAGCAGTACTATCAGGTCATGGACCACTACGGCGAGGACGCCGTGAAGGTGGGCATGGGCGCCGAAGCCATTCGCGGCCTGCTGGAGGAGTTGAACCTGGAGGCCCTGCGCGTGGAACTGCGCGAAGAGTCCCTGGCCACCCGCTCGCAGACCAAGAAGAAGAAGCTGACCAAGCGCCTGAAGATCGTCGAGGCCTTCCTGGAGTCGGGCAACAAGCCCGAGTGGATGATCCTCGAGGTCGTGCCGGTCATTCCGCCCGAGCTGCGGCCCCTGGTGCCCCTGGACGGCGGACGCTTCGCCACCTCGGACCTGAACGACCTCTACCGCCGCGTCATCAACCGCAACAACCGCCTGAAACGGCTGCTGGAGCTGGGCGCGCCGGACATCATCATCCGCAACGAAAAGCGCATGCTTCAGGAGGCCGTGGACGCCCTGTTCGACAACGGCCGCCGGGGCCGGGCCATCACCGGCACCAACGGCCGCCCGCTGAAGTCCCTGTCCGACATGATCAAGGGCAAGCAGGGCCGCTTCCGCCAGAACCTGCTCGGCAAGCGCGTGGACTACTCCGGCCGTTCGGTCATCGTGGTCGGCCCCAAGCTCAAGCTGCACCAGTGCGGCCTGCCCAAGAAAATGGCCCTGGAGCTGTTCAAGCCCTTCATCTACTCCAAGCTGGAGGACCGGGGACTGGCCACGACCATCAAGAGCGCCAAGAAGATGGTCGAGCGCGAGGATCTGGTGGTCTGGGACATTCTCGAGGAAGTGGTGCGCGAGTACCCCATCCTGCTGAACCGCGCCCCGACCCTGCACCGCCTGGGCATCCAGGCCTTCGAGCCGACCCTGGTGGAGGGCAAGGCCATCCAGTTGCATCCGCTGGTCTGCTCGGCCTACAACGCCGACTTCGACGGCGACCAGATGGCCGTGCACGTGCCTCTGTCCGTGGAGGCCCAGATCGAGTGCCGCGTGCTGCTCATGAGCACCAACAACATCCTGTCCCCGGCCAACGGCTCGCCCATCATCGTGCCCAGCCAGGACATCGTGCTCGGCCTGTATTACCTCACCGCCGAGCGTTCCTTTGAAAAGGGCGAGGGCAAGAGCTTCTCCGACAAGTGGGAAGTCATCGCCGCCCTGGACGCCGGGGTGGTCGAGCTGCACTCGCGCGTGGAAGTGCGCCTGGACGGGCGCCTGGTGCGCACCACCCCCGGGCGGATGATCGTCTCCGAGCTGCTGCCCGACGAGGTGCCCTTCGAGATGGTCAACTGCCTGCTGGACAAGGGCAACATCCGGCGGCTGGTGGGCGAGACCTACCGCGTCGCGGGCACCAAGGCCACGGTCATCCTCTGCGACCGGCTGAAGGACCTGGGCTACGAGTACGCCACCCGCGCGGGCGTCACCGTCGGCGTCAAGGACCTGCGCATCCCCGACAGCAAGTACACGATTCTCAAGGACTCCACCGACGAGGTGGACACCATCGAATCCCAGTACCGCGACGGCATCATCACCCGCACGGAGAAGTACAACAAGGTCATCGACGTGTGGACCAAGGCGACCAACGACGTGTCGCGCGAGATGATGCAGGAGATGTCCGTCGATCTGATCACCGACGAGAAGAGCGGCAAGGTGGAGAAGAACTCCAGCTTCAACCCGATCTTCATGATGGCCAACTCCGGCGCGCGAGGCAACGTGGACCAGATGCGTCAGCTCGCGGGCATGCGCGGCCTGATGGCCAAGCCTTCGGGCGAGATCATCGAGACGCCCATCACGTCGAGCTTCCGCGAAGGCCTCTCGGTGCTCCAGTACTTCATCTCCACCCACGGCGCCCGAAAGGGCTTGGCCGACACGGCCCTCAAGACGGCCAACTCCGGCTACCTGACCCGCCGTCTGGTGGACGTGGCCCAGGACGTGATCGTCTCCGAGATCGACTGCGGCACCGTGGACGGCCTGGAGGTCGGCGACCTCATCAAGGCCGGCGACATCAAGATGAAGCTCTCGGCGCGCGTGCTGGGCCGCACGGCCCTGCATCCCGTGACCAACCCCGAGACCGGCGAGGTCATCGTGCCCGCCGGGGGGCTCATCGACGAAACCCTGGCTCAGGAAATCGAGAAGGCGGGCGTCAGCTCGGTGACCATCCGCTCGGGCCTGACCTGCCGCAGCCAGCACGGCGTGTGCGCCACCTGCTACGGCCGCGATCTGGCCCGGGGCCACGTGGTCAACGTCGGCGAAACCGTGGGCATCATCGCCGCCCAGTCCATCGGCGAGCCCGGCACCCAGTTGACCATGCGCACCTTCCACATCGGCGGCACGGCCTCCAAGGAAGTCGAGCAGTCCTCGCACATCGCCCAGCACAGCGGCCGGGTCATCCTGTCGCGCGTGAAGATCGTCAAGAACAAGGACGGCCGGGCCATGGTCATGGGCAAGTCCGGTCAGGTCGGCGTGGTGGACGACGAGGGCCGCGAGCGCGAGAAGTACGTGCTGCCTTCGGGCGCCGTGCTCCACGTGGAGGCCGGGCAGGAGATCCGCAAGGGCACCGTGCTGGCCGAGTGGGACCCCTTCAACGAGCCCTTCGTCTCCGACGTGGAAGGCACCGTGCGCTTCAACGACATCGTGGAAGGCAAGACCGTCCAGGAGAACCTGGACGACGCCACCATGCGCACCAGCCTGACCATCATGGAGTACCGTACCACCAACTTCAAACCCAGCATCGCCATCGTGGACGAGAAGGGCGAGGTGAAGCTGCGCCCCGGTTCCCAGGGCACCAAGGCTCACTATCCGCTGCCCGTGGGCGCCATCCTCATGGTTCAGGACGGCGACGCCATCGGCGCGGGCGACATCATCGCCCGCAAGCCGCGCGAAACCTCCAAGACCAAGGACATCGTCGGCGGTCTGCCCCGCGTGGCCGAGCTGTTCGAAGTCCGCAAGCCCAAGGACCTGGCCGTGGTCTCCGAGATCGACGGCATCGTGTCCTACGGCCCGGAGAGCAAGGGCAAGCGCAAGATCATAGTCGCGCCCGAGGTCGGCGACCCGCGCGAATACCTCATCCCCAAGGGCAAGCACATCACCGTCACCGAGGGCGACTTCGTGGAGGCGGGCGAACTGCTGACCGAAGGCCACCCCGAGCTGCACGACATCCTGGCCATCAAGGGCGAGAAGCACCTCGCCAACTATCTGGTGGAGGAAATCCAGGACGTGTACCGCTTCCAGGGCGTGACCATCAACGACAAGCACATCGAGATCATCGTGCGCCAGATGCTGCGCAAGGTGAACATCCTCGACCCGGGCGACAGCAGCTTCCTGGCCGGCGAGCACGTGGACAAGTACCGCTTCGGCGAAGAGAACCGCAAGGTGCTCAAGATGGGCATGAAGCCCGCCGTGGCCGAGCCGCTGGTGCTGGGCATCACCCAGGCCTCGCTGACCACGGATTCCTTCATCTCCGCAGCCTCCTTCCAGGAGACCACCAAGGTGCTGACCGAAGCCTCGCTCATGGGCAAGGCCGACAGCCTGCGCGGCCTGAAGGAGAACGTCATCGTCGGTCGGCTGATTCCCGCCGGTACCGGCTACCGCCGCTACATGGATTGCGACATTGCCGTGCCCGAGCAGCCCGAGAAGCCCGACAAGTTCCTGGAGGACCTGGAGGACAGCCCGTTGCTCATCGACGGCGGATTCTAGGCCCTGCGGGCGCAATGCGAACCACAGCGGGGGGCTTCGGCCCCCCGCTTTTTTGTCGCCCGTATGCGTCGCCGCCGGGCGCGGGCGGGGCGGGCCGGGCGGGGAATCCGGTCCGGATGTTGCCCGGGCGGGGTGAACCGACGACCCGGCGGGCAGCAGGCGAGGGGAGCGGGAGAGCGGGCGAGAAACCTTGTCGCATCCATCGGAACGGGGAACCTGGAGCGGGCGACCCGGCGCGTGAAAAAAAATTCGGGTATTCCTTGACAAGGCCGGGCGTCTCCCCTATGGATACGCGTCTGCGAGTTGGAACATACCGCTCCCGCCGGGGGCGGACGTCCGCTGCTCATCGATCCCCGCGGGGATCCTCTGGGAGTGGAAGATATCCTTGCCATAGAGAGCAGGGGGATTCTTCCCCCTGCTCTTTTCAAGTTTTTGAGGCTGGCGTCGAATGGCCGGAAGTGCCGGGACCAGAGAGACGCCAATCCGAGGGGCGACGGGCGCGCAAGCGTGCCGCCCGGGCCGTAAATCAGGATGGAGGAGCTTGATGCCGACCATCAACCAGTTGGTCCGCAAGAAGCGGAATTTGCAGCTCAAGAGAAAGAAGACTCCTGCCCTGCAGGAATGCCCCCAGCGCCGTGGCGTGTGCACCCGTGTGTACACCACGACCCCGAAGAAGCCGAACTCGGCTCTGCGTAAGGTCGCCCGCGTGCGCCTGACCAACGGCATCGAGGTGACCTCGTACATTCCGGGCGAGGGCCACAACCTGCAGGAGCACTCCGTGGTCATGATCCGCGGCGGCCGCGTCAAGGACCTGCCCGGCGTGCGTTACCACATCATCCGCGGCACTCTGGATACCTCCGGTGTCGCCGACCGTCGCAAGAGCCGTTCCAAGTACGGCGCCAAGCGTCCGAAGTAACGAAGGGAGTAGCGATCAATGCCCAGAAAAGGTCCCGTTCCCAAGAGGGAAGTCCTGCCCGATCCGATCTATCACAGCGTGCTGGCGGCTCGGTTCATCAATCGGCTCATGTTCGACGGCAAGAAGAGCACGGCCGAGACGATTTTCTACAAGTCGCTGTCCATCCTCGGCGAGAAGGCCCAGGAGGATCCCATCCGTGCCTTCGAAAAGGCGCTGGACAACGTCAAGCCGCACGTCGAGGTCAAGTCCCGTCGCGTGGGCGGCGCCACCTACCAGGTTCCGGTGGAAGTGCGCCCCGAGCGCGGTGTGGCCCTGGCCATCCGCTGGCTGATCACCTACGCCCGCTCCCGCGGCGAGAAGGGCATGGTCGCCCGCTTGTCCGGCGAGCTGCTTGAGGCCTACGGCAACCGCGGCGGCGCCGTGAAAAAGAAGGAAGACACCCACCGCATGGCCGACGCCAACAAGGCGTTCGCGCACTACCGCTGGTAGGGCTTGGAGTTACCTGTGGCACGAGTTGTCCCCATTCCGAAACAGAGAAACATCGGTATCATGGCCCACATCGATGCGGGCAAGACCACGACCACCGAGCGTATTCTCTTCTATACCGGTGTTTCCCACAAGATCGGTGAAGTCCACGACGGCCAGGCCACCATGGACTGGATGGAGCAGGAACAGGAGCGCGGCATCACCATCACCTCCGCCGCCACCACCTGCTTCTGGCGTGAGCACCGGGTCAACATCATCGACACCCCCGGGCACGTCGACTTTACCATGGAAGTCGAGCGTTCCCTGCGCGTGCTCGACGGTGCCGTCGCGGTGTTCGACGCCGTGGCCGGTGTGGAGCCGCAGTCCGAGACTGTGTGGCGCCAGGCCGACCGCTACAAGGTCCCCCGTGTCTGCTTCGTCAACAAGATGGACCGCGTGGGCGCGGACTTCTTCCGTTGCTGCGACATGATCAAGACCCGCCTGGGCGCCAAGCCCGTGCCGCTGCAGATTCCCATCGGCTCCGAGGACGAGTTCCGCGGCGTGGTGGACCTCATCCGCGGCAAGGCGACTCTCTTCGACGATCAGTCCATGGGCGCCAGCTACAGCTTCGTGGACATCCCCGAGGACATGCTCGACCTCTACGAGACGATGCACCAGGAAATGGTGGACGCCATCGCCGAGGAGGACGAGGTGCTCATGGAGAAGTACCTCGGCGGCGAAGAGCTGACCGAGGAGGAGCTTATCGCCGGCGTGCGCAAGGCGACCACCAATCTGGTCATCGTGCCCGTGCTGTGCGGCTCGGCGTTCAAGAACAAGGGCGTGCAGCCCCTGCTCGACGCCGTGGTGGACTACCTGCCCTCGCCGGTGGACATCCCGGCCATGCGCGGCGTCAACCCCGACAACGGGGAAGAGGTCGTGTGCGAGTGCAACGACTCCAAGCCCCTGGCCGCCCTGGCCTTCAAGCTGTTCTCCGACCCCTACGTCGGTCACCTGACCTTCCTGCGCATCTACTCCGGCTTCGTCGAGTCCGGCATGACCGTGGTCAACGCCGCCTCGGGCAAGAAGGAGCGCATCGGGCGCCTGCTCAAGATGCACGCCAACAAGCGCGAGGAGATCAAGTGGGCGGGTGCGGGCGACATCGTCGCCGCCGTGGGCCTGAAATACGCCTCCACCGGCGACACCCTGTGCGCCCTGAACTCTTCGGTGATCCTGGAGTCCCTGGACATCCCCGAGCCGGTCATCGAAGTGGCCATCGAGCCCAAGACCAAGGCGGACCGCGACACCCTGTCCGACGCCCTGGCCAAACTGGCCAAAGAGGACCCGAGCTTCCGCGTCAAGGGCGACGAGGAAACCGGCCAGACGCTCATCGCCGGCATGGGCGAGCTGCACCTGGAGATCATCGTGGACCGCCTGCTGCGCGAGTTCTCGGTGAACGCCAACGTGGGCGCCCCGCGCGTGGCCTACCGCGAAACGCTGACCAAGCCCAACAAGGTGGACCACAAGTACGCCAAGCAGTCGGGCGGCCGCGGCCAGTACGGCCACGTGGTCATCGAGGTCGAGCCGAACCCGGCCAAGGGGTACGAGTTCGTCAACGCCATCACCGGCGGTGTCATTCCCAAGGAATACATCCCGGCTGTCGATAAAGGTATCCAGGAGGCCCTGACTTCGGGCACCATGGCGGGCTATCCCGTGGTGGACGTGAAGGTCTCCCTGGTTTTCGGTTCCTACCATGAGGTGGACTCCTCGGAGCAGGCGTTCAAGATCGCCGGCTCCATGGCCGTCAAAGAGGCCCTCAGAGGCGCTTCCCCCGTGCTGCTGGAACCGATCATGTCCGTCGAAGTCGTCACGCCCGACGACTACCTGGGCGATGTCATGGGCGACCTGAACTCCCGCCGGGGCCGTGTTTCCAACATGGAAGCCCGCGCCGGGGCCCAGGTTGTCCGCGCCAACGTGCCGCTCTCCGAAATGTTTGGCTACGCCACCGACCTGCGGTCCAAGACCCAGGGCCGGGCGACGTTCACCATGCAGTTCGACCACTACGAGCGGGTTCCGGCGGGCTTGGCTGAAGAAATCATGAAGAAGAATTAGGGGGTGCCATAATGGGCAAAGCCAAATTCGAACGCAAGAAGCCCCACGTCAACGTGGGGACCATTGGTCACATCGACCACGGCAAGACCACCCTGACCGCCGCGATCACCAAGATCGCCGCCATGCGTGGCGGCGGCGCCTTCGTGGCCTTCGACGAGATCGACAAGGCCCCCGAGGAGAAGGAGCGCGGCATCACCATCGCCACGGCGCACGTGGAGTACGAGACGGACAAGCGTCACTACGCGCACGTGGACTGCCCCGGTCACGCCGACTATATCAAGAACATGATCACCGGCGCGGCCCAGATGGACGGCGCCATCCTGGTCGTGGCGGCCACCGACGGCCCGATGCCGCAGACCCGCGAGCACATCCTGCTCGCCCGTCAGGTGGGCGTGCCGTCCATGGTCGTGTTCCTGAACAAGTGCGACATGGTGGACGACGCGGAGCTGCTGGAGCTGGTGGAGCTCGAGGTCCGCGAGCTTTTGTCCAAGTACGACTTCCCGGGCGACGAGATTCCGGTGGTCCTGGGCTCTGCGCTGAAGGCCCTTGAGGCCGACACGGTGGACGACCCCGCGGTCAAGCCGATCCTGGAGCTGCTGGACGCCTGCGATTCCTACATTCCCGAGCCGCAGCGCGACATCGACAGGCCGTTCCTGATGCCCATCGAGGACGTGTTCTCCATCTCCGGGCGCGGCACCGTGGTGACCGGTCGCGTGGAGCGCGGCATCATCAAGGTCGGCGACGAAGTGGCGATCATCGGCATCCACCCGACGGTGAAGACGACCTGCACGGGCGTGGAAATGTTCCGCAAGCTGCTGGACCAGGGCCAGGCCGGCGACAACATCGGCGCCCTGCTTCGCGGCGTGAAGCGCGACGAGGTGGAGCGCGGGCAGGTGCTTGCGGCCCCCGGGTCGATCACCCCGCACACGAAGTTCAAGGCCGAGGTGTACGTGCTCTCCAAGGACGAGGGCGGCCGTCACACCCCGTTCTTCAGCGGGTACCGTCCGCAGTTCTACTTCCGCACCACCGACGTGACCGGCGTGGTGACCCTGGAAGAGGGCGTCGAGATGGTCATGCCCGGCGACAACGCGACGTTCAACGTCGAGCTGATCGCTCCCATCGCCATGGAGCTCGGCCTGCGCTTCGCCATCCGTGAGGGTGGCCGCACCGTGGGCGCGGGCGTCGTCTCCGAGATCGTGGAGTAGAGGAGTTAATCATGGTTTCCATGCAGAGCGATCGCATCAGGATCAAGCTGAAAGCGTACGACTATCGCATTCTGGACAAGGCCGTCTCCGAGATCGTGGACACGGCCCGCAACACGGGTGCGAGCATCGCGGGGCCGATCCCCCTGCCGACCAATATCCACAAGTACACCGTCCAGAAGTCGGTGCACGTGGATAAGAAGTCCCGGGAGCAGTTCGAGATGCGCGTGCACAAGCGCCTGCTCGACATCCTGGAGCCCACCCAGCAGACCGTCGATGCCTTGGGCAAGCTTTCGCTGCCCGCGGGCGTGGACGTTGAGATCAAACTCTAGAACGAGGAATGCATGATGGCTGACACGCTTGGCATCATGGGACGCAAGCTGGGCATGACCCGCATCTTCGGTGACGACGGTACCGCCATTCCCTGCACCGTCATTGCCGCTGGTCCGTGCCCCGTCCTTCAGGTGAAGGACGCTGCGACCACGAAAGACAAATATACGGCCCTGCAGATCGGTTTCGACGAAATCGACGAGAAGAAGATCAACAAGCCCGAGAAGGGCCACCAGGCCAAGGCCGGCCGCGACTACTACCGCTTCCTCAAGGAGCTGCGCATGGACTCCGTGGAGGGGTACGAGCTCGGCCAGGATCTGACGGTGGACATGTTCGCCCCCGGCGAGAAGGTCAAGGTCACCGGCACTTCCAAGGGCAAGGGCTTCCAGGGCGTCATGAAGCGCTGGAACTTCCGCGGCGCCCCGGCTTCGCACGGGCACGAGAAGATCCACCGCTCCCCGGGCAGCGTGGGCATGTGCGCCTGGCCGTCCAAGGTCTTCAAGGGCAAGAAGATGGCCGGACAGATGGGCAACCGCAAGGTGACCTGCCTGAACGTCGAGATTCTCGACGTGCGCCCCGAGGACAACCTGCTGATCCTCAAGGGCCAGGTGCCCGGCCCCAAGAACGGACTGGTCCTCGTCCGCAAGCAGAATCGAGGTTAGCACGATGGCAGTCGTGAAAGTGTATGATCAGGCGAAGAAGGAAGTGGGCGAGCTGACGCTGGCCCCGGAGATCTTCGAGGTCGAGGTCAGGCCCGAGATTCTGAACCTCGTGGTGCGCGCCCAGCGGGCCAAGCTCCGCGCGGGCACCCATGCCACCAAGACCAAGGGTCTGGTGTCCGGCGGCGGGGCCAAGCCCTGGCGCCAGAAGGGCACCGGCCGGGCGCGCGCGGGTTCCAACCGCTCGCCCCTGTGGCCCGGCGGCGGTACGATCTTCGGCCCTCAGCCGCGCAGCTACGAGTTCAAGGTCAACAAGAAGGTGCGCAAGCTCGCTCTGAAGATGGCCCTGTCCTCGCGGATGCTGGAGTCCAGCCTCACGGTGGTCGACCGCATCAAGCTCGAAGCCGTGAAGACCAAGGACTTCGCCCTGGTGGCCAAGACCCTCGGGCTGACAAAAGCCTTGATTGTTCTGCCTGAAGACGATAGCGTCCTCAGTCTTTCTGCGCGGAATATCCCCGGCATCAAGGTGCTGCGCCAGGACATGCTCAACGTGTACGACGTTCTGCGCTACCCCCAACTGGTGCTGTTCCAGGATGCCGCCAGGGCCGTGGAAGAGAGGTTGAAGTAATGGACTACACGCAGATACTCATCAAGCCGCTGATCTCCGAGAAGGCCACTTCCATGAAGGAAGCGGCCAACCAGATCGCCTTCTACGTGCATCCCGATGCCAACAAGATCGAGATTCGCAAGGCGGTGGAGAAGGCATTCGGCGTCAAGGTCGAGGGCGTCAACGTGGTCAAGCGCCGCCCCCGCGCCCGCACCCGCTTCGGTCGCACGGTCGGCACCATGTCCGGCTTCAAGAAGGCGTACGTCACGCTGGCCGAAGGCGAAAAGATCGAACTGTTCGAAGGAGTCTAGGCATGGCCACGCGTAAACTGAAACCCACTTCGGCTGGCCGTCGCTTCCAGACCATCTCCACCTTCGAGGAGATCACCGCGACCACGCCCGAGAAGTCCCTCACCGAGGGGCTGCGCAAGAAGAGCGGCCGCAACAGCTTCGGGCGCGTCACCGCGCGGCGTCGCGGCGGCGGCCACAAGCGGCTGTACCGGATCATCGATTTCAAGCGCGACAAGGTGGACATCGCGGCCACCGTCGCGACCATTGAATACGACCCCAACCGCAGCGCCCGCATCGCGCTTCTGCACTACGCCGACGGCGAGAAGCGCTACATCCTGGCTCCGCTCGGGGTGAGTGTCGGCGACCAGATCCTGGCCGGCGACAAGGCGGACATCAAGCCCGGCAACGCGCTGGCCCTGGCGCGTATCCCGGTGGGTACCGTGGTTCACAACGTGGAGCTGCATCCGGGCCGCGGCGGCCAGTTCTGCCGCGCGGCGGGCACCTACGCCCAGCTCGTGGCCAAGGAAGGCAAGTACGCCCTCTTGCGCATGCCTTCGGGCGAAGTGCGCAACGTGCTGGCGACCTGCACCGCCACGGTGGGTCAGGTGGGCAACATCCACCACGAGAACATCAGCATCGGCAAGGCCGGTCGCGCCCGCTGGATGGGCAAGCGCCCCGAGGTTCGCGGCGTCGCCATGAACCCGGTGGACCACCCCCTGGGCGGCGGCGAGGGCCGCAGCTCCGGCGGTCGTCACCCCGTGTCCCCCTGGGGTATGCCCACCAAGGGCTACAAGACCCGCAACAAGAAGAAAGCGTCGTCCCGGCTCATCATCAAGCGACGCGGTCAGAAGTAGGAGTAGCCAATGCCCAGGTCGCTTAAGAAAGGTCCGTTCGTCGACGGGCACCTCGTCCGCAAGGTGGACAAGGCCACCGAGAGCGGGGATCGCCGTGTCATCAAGACGTGGTCGCGCCGCTCCACGATCATCCCCGAGATGGTGGGCATGACCTTCGCCGTGCACAACGGCCGGAAGTTCATCCCGGTGTTCGTGACCGAGAACATGGTGGGGCACAAGCTGGGCGAGTTCGCGCCCACGCGCACCTACTTCGGCCACGCCGCCGACAAGAAGAGCAAGGCCAAACGCTAAAGGATAGGTGCCCGTCATGGAAACGAGAGCAATCGCCAAATACGTCCGCCTGTCGCCGCAAAAGGCGCGCCTGGTGGCCCGCAACATCAAGGGCCTGCCGGTCGAGGACGCCATGAATATCTTGCGTTTCACGCCCAAGAAGGCCGCCGAGATGATCGGCAAGGTGCTGCACTCCGCGGTGGCCAACGCCGAGCAACTGCCCGGTGTGGACGTGGACAGCCTGGTGGTCAAGCAGGTGGTGATCGACGAGGGGCCGACCATGAAGCGCATCATGCCCCGCGCCATGGGCCGCGCCAACCGCATCCTCAAACGCACCGCCCACATCACCGTGGTTGTGGAAGAGTCCTAGGAGGCAACCGTGGGACAGAAAGTACATCCGTACGGCTTTCGGCTGGGGTACAACAAGAACTGGACCTCGCGCTGGTTTGCCGGAAAGGACTACGCGGCCAACGTCTTCGCCGATCACCAGATCCGCAAGTTCGTCAAGGAGAAGCTCTTCCAGGCCGGTATCTCCCGCCTGGAGATCGAGCGCGCCGGCGGCAAGATCCGCCTGATCATCCACACCGCGCGTCCGGGCATCGTCATCGGCCGCAAGGGTGCGGAGATCGAGAAGATCCGCGCCGACCTGCGCCACAAGTTCGGCCAGGAGTTCTCCATCGAGGTGAACGAGGTGCGCCGCCCCGAGACCGACGCCCAACTGGTGGCCGAGAACATCGCCCAGCAGCTTGAGCGCCGCGTGGCCTTCCGCCGCGCCATGAAGCGCACGGTGGGCATGGCCCGCAAGTTCGGCGCCGAAGGCATCAAGGTCTTCTGCTCGGGCCGTCTGGCCGGGGCCGAGATCGCCCGCTCCGAGTGGTACCGCGACGGTCGCGTGCCGCTGCACACCCTGCGCGCCGACCTGGACTACGGTCTGGCCACCGCGCGCACGACCTACGGCGTCATCGGCGTCAAGGTCTGGATTTTCAAGGGTGAGATCTTAGACCAAGAGGTGGAGAAGTAAATGCTGACCCCCAGAAGAACCAAATTCCGCAAGCGCATGAAAGGGCGCCTGCGCGGGATGGCCACCCGGGGCAACACGGTTGCCTTCGGAGATATCGGCATCAAGACCCTGGAGCACGGGAAGCTGACCAGCCAGGAGATCGAGGCCGCCCGTATCGCCATGATGCGCCACATCAAGCGCGGCGGTCAGGTCTGGATCCGCATCTTCCCCGACCAGGTCTACACCTCCAAGCCCGCCGAAGTCCGTCAGGGCAAGGGCAAGGGCGCTCCCGCGGGCTACTATGCCCCGGTCAAGCCCGGCCACGTGCTCTACGAGATCAAGGGCGTGAGCATGGAGCTCGCCCGCGAGGCGCTGACCCGCGCCGCGCACAAGCTGTCGGTGAAGACCGCCATCGTCATGAGGGAGGGCCTGTAGGATGAAAGCCAAGGACATGCGTGAGCTTTCCGTCGAGCAGTTGAACGAGAAGCTCAGCGCCTACCGTCAGGAGCTGTTCAACCTCCGCTTTCAGCACGCGACGGCCCAGCTGGAGAACACCCAGCGGATTCCCGCAGTGAAAAAGAACATCGCCCGGATTCTGACCGTTCTCCGGACGAAGGAAGTTGGAGCGTAAGCCATGGAACAACAGGCACAGAGCGCGAACAAGCGGGTGCTGACCGGCATCGTGGTCAGCGACAAGGGCGACAAGACCATCGTCGTGCGCGTCGAGACCCTGATCAAGCACCCCCTGCTCAAGAAGTACATCCGCCGTCGCGGCAAGTTCATGGCCCACGATCCCGAGAATGCGTGCGGCGTGGGCGACAAGGTGCAGATCATCGAGCACCGGCCCCTGAGCAGCCGCAAGCGGTGGCACCTGAAGACCATTTTGGAAAAAGCCGTCTAGGAGTGACCAATGATCCAGGTTGAATCCAATCTCGACGTCGCCGACAACTCCGGCGCCAAACGGGTGGCCTGCATCAAGGTGCTGGGCGGCAGCCGTCGGCGCTATGCGAGTGTGGGTGACATCATCGTGGTGTCCGTCAAGGAGGCCATGCCCCACGCCAAGGTGAAGAAGGGCGACGTGATGAAGGCCGTTGTCGTGCGCACCACCAAGGAAGTGGGCCGCCCCGATGGCACCTACATCAAGTTCGACAACAACTCCGCAGTGCTGCTGAACAAGCAGATGGAGCCCGTGGGCACGCGTATTTTCGGCCCCGTGGCCCGTGAGCTCCGCGCGAAGAACTTCATGAAGATCGTTTCCCTGGCGCCGGAAGTGCTGTAGGAGCTGACCATGCAGAATTACAAGATCCGCAAAGATGACAAAGTGATGGTCATCTCCGGCAAGGACAAGGGGAAGGTCGGCAAGGTGCTCAAGATCCTGCGCAAGAAGGATCGGGTCCTGGTCGAGAAGGTGAATATGGTCAAGCGCCATACCAAGGCCAACCCCTACGCCCAGCAGCCCGGTGGCATCGTGGAGAAGGAAGCCCCCATCCATATCTCCAACGTCGCGCTGATGTGCGACGCCTGCACCAAGCCCACCCGGGTGGGGTACAAGGAAACGACCGACGGCAAGAAGGTTCGTTTCTGCAAGAAATGCAACGAAGTGATCGACTAGGGTGACGAGTATGACACGTCTTGAGAATATCTACCAAGAGAAGGTCGCCCCCGCCCTGCAGAAGGAGTTCGGGTACAAGAGCCCGATGCAGCTCCCGAAGATCAAGTGCGTCAGCCTGAACATGGGGCTGGGCGAGGCGGGCAACAACAACAAGCTGCTTGAGGACGCCGTGGCGGAAATGACCGCCATTGCGGGGCAGCGTGCGGTCACCACCCGCGCCAAGAAGTCCATCGCGAACTTCAAGCTGCGCGAAGGCATGCCCATCGGCTGCCGGGTGACCCTGCGCGGCGACCGCATGTGGGACTTCCTCGACAAGCTCATGAACTTCGCCCTGCCCCGCGTGCGCGACTTCCGCGGCGTTCCGGACCGCGGTTTCGACGGGCGTGGCAACTTCACCATGGGTATCAAGGAGCACACGATCTTCCCCGAGCTGAATATCGACCGCGTCGATCAGGTCAAGGGTATGAACGTGACCATCGTCACCACGGCCCCGACCGACAAGGAAGGGAAGGTGCTGCTCGATCTTTTGGGCATGCCCTTCAAGAAGTAAGGAGGAGTCCGCCTTGTCCCGTAAAGCGCTTTTGAACAAGTCCCAGGGCAAACCCAAGTTTTCGAGCCGCGCGTACAATCGGTGTCCGATCTGCGGACGCCCCCGCGCGTTCCTGCGTCGGTTCGGCATCTGCCGCATCTGCTTCCGCAACAAGGCGCTGGCTGGCGAACTGCCGGGTGTCCGTAAATCGAGCTGGTAATCTCCAAGGAGTTCCATCATGGCAGTGGTTGATCCCATTGCGGATATGCTGACGCGCATTCGCAACGCCCACCAGGCCCTGCACGGCGAGGTGGCCATTCCCCGATCCAAGGTGAAGTCCGCCATTGCGGGCATTCTCAAGGAAGAGGGCTATATCGCCGACTTCAACGAGGACGAGCGCGCTCTGAAGATCGCGCTCAAGTACGAGGGCGGGCGCCCGCTGATCAACGGCATGAAGAAGATCAGCAAGCCCGGACGGCGCGTCTACGTTGCCGCGTCGGACATCCCCCGCGTGCAAAACGGTCTGGGCATCTGTGTTCTGTCCACGTCCCAGGGTGTCCTGGACGGCGAGCGGGCCAAGGCGCAGAACGTGGGCGGCGAACTGCTGTTTGAAGTCTGGTAACGAGGAAGAGTCATGTCCAGAATCGGAAAGCAGCCCATCGCCATCCCTTCCGGGGTGGAAGTGACGATCGGCAAAGATATGATCAATGTGAAAGGCCCCAAGGGCGCCCTGGGAACCCCGGCCCACGAGAAGATTCTCGTGGCCAAGGAGGGCGACCACCTGGTGCTCACCCGCGCCGACGACAGCCGGACCGCCCGGGCCCAGCACGGCCTGCGCCGCACGCTGCTGTCCAACTGCGTGCTGGGCGTGACCAAGGGCTTCGAGAAGGTGCTCGAAGTCGTGGGCGTGGGCTACAAGGTCCAGGTCCAGGGCAAGAACGTGGTGCTCACCGTGGGCTTCTCGCACCCGGTGGAGTTCCCCCTGCCTGCGGGCGTCGAGGCCAAGGCCGAGGGCAACAAGCTCACCCTGACCGGCATCGACAAGCAGGCCGTGGGCGAGGTTGCCGCGCAGATTCGTCGCGTGCGTCCGCCGGAGCCTTTCAAGGGCAAGGGCATCAAGTACGCGGATGAGACCATCCGTCGCAAGGCCGGCAAATCCGGCGCCAAGAAGTAGGGTAAGGCCATGAAGCTTTCGAAGAAAGACGCGCGTCTGCGCAGGAAGATTCGCATCCGCAAGAAGGTGAACGGCAGCGCCGAGCGCCCCCGGCTGTGCGTGTTCCGCTCCAATGCGCATATCTATGCGCAGCTCGTCGATGACCTGACGGGCTCCACCATCGCCTCCGCCTCCTCCCTGGCCTTCGTCAAGAGCGGCCAGGCGGTCAAGCCGAACAAGGCTGGAGCCGAGGCCGTGGGCCGCGAGATCGCGAAGCTGGCTAAGGAAAAGAACGTCGAGACCGTGGTGTTCGACCGCAACGGCTACCTGTATCATGGCCGTATCAAGGCCTTGGCCGACGGCGCCCGCGAGGGCGGTCTGAAATTCTAAGCTGCGGAAGGGACAAATGGCTATTGAACGCGAACGTAAGGGTCCCCGGAAGGAGGCTCGCAAAGAGCCCCAGGAAGACCTCGGCATCATCGAGAAGATCGTCTACCTGAACCGCGTGGCCAAGGTCGTCAAGGGCGGCCGGCGCTTCAGCTTCAGCGCCCTGGTTGTGGTGGGCGACGGCAAGGGTTCGGTGGGCTACGGCCTGGGCAAGGCCGTCGAGGTTCCCGAGGCCATCCGCAAGGCCAGCGAGCAGGCCAAGAAGACCATGAAGAAGGTCGCGCTGCTCGACGGCACCCTGCCGTATGAGACTCTTGGCCGCTTTGGCGCCGCGCGCGTCATGCTCAAGCCCGCTTCCAAGGGTACCGGCATCATCGCCGGCGGCCCGGTGCGTGCGGTCATGGAGGCCGCGGGTGTCCACGACATCCTGACCAAGGCCATCGGCACCAACAACCCGCACAACGTCCTCAAGGCGACCATGGAAGGCCTGACCTCCCTGCGTAGCGCCGACCAGGTCTCCAGGTTGCGCGGGAAGAAAGTCGAAACGCCCAGGAAGTAGCAGGGGAGACGCGACATGGACACCATCAAGGTTACGCTGGTGAAAAGCCTGATCGGCTGTTCCCCCAAGCAGCGCGCCACCGTGCACGCCCTGGGCCTGCGCAAGATCCGCCAGGTGAAGGAACTGCCCAAGAACGACGCCGTGCTCGGCATGGTCGAGAGAATCAACCATCTCGTCGAGGTTGTGGAATAATGAGACTGCACGAACTGTATCCGTATCCGGAAGAGAGCCGTGATCGCAAGCGCGTTGGCCGCGGCCACGCCTCCGGCCAGGGCGGCACCTCCGGCAAGGGCCACAAGGGCCAGAACGCCCGCTCCGGCGGCAGCCGTCCCGCCCGCTTCGAGGGCGGCCAGATGCCGTTGGCCCGGCGCCTGCCCAAACGCGGCTTCAAGAACGCCCTGTTCCGGGTGATCTACCAGCCGCTGGCTCTGGGCCGCATCGCCGAGGCCTTCGAGGGCCAGGCCGAGGTTTCCCTTGAGGACATCTACGCCAAGGGCCTGGTGCGCCGCGGCGCGCTGGTCAAGGTGTTGGCCGACGGGGAAATCAAGGCTGCCGTCACCGTGGAAGCGCACCGCTTCAGCAAGTCTGCGGCCGACAAGATCGCTGCCGCCGGCGGAACCGCTAAGGCACTGGAAGGGTAAGCGTCGTGGCATTATCCGGGGTTGAGAATCTCGCCAGGCTGCCTGAACTGAAGAAAAGGCTCCTGTGGACGCTCGGTCTGCTGGCGTTCTACCGCGTCGGCATCCATGTTCCCACCCCTGGGGTGGACACCGCCGCGTTGCAGGACTTCTTCGCCCAGGTTTCCAACACGCTGTTCGGCATTTTCAACATGTTCTCGGGCGGGGGGTTGTCCAACTTCTCCATTTTCGCCCTGGGCATCATGCCGTACATCTCGGCGTCCATCATCATCCAGTTGTTGACGGTGGTCAGCCCCGAGCTCAAGCGCCTGGCCAAGGAAGAAGGCGCGGCGGGCCGCAAGAAGATCACGCAGTACACCCGCTACGGCACCGTGCTGATTACCGTGGTTCAGGGTCTGTTCATCGCCATCGGCCTGGAGAACATGCACAGCCCCACGGGCGCGCCCGTGGTGCTGGACGCCGGCTGGGGCTTCCGGCTGACGACCATCATCACGCTCACGGCGGGCACGGTGCTCATCATGTGGCTGGGCGAGCAAATGACCGAGCGCGGCATCGGCAACGGCATCTCGCTGATCATCTTCGGCGGCATCGTCGCCGGGCTGCCCGCCGGCATCGGCAAGACCTTCCAGCTCATGGGCGCGGGTGAAATCAGCCTGTTCGTGCTGCTGCTCATCGTGGCCTTCATGGTTGCGGTTCTGGGCGGCATCGTGTACATGGAGCGCGCGCAACGGCGCATCCCCATCCAGTACGCCAAGCGGATGGTGGGGCGGCGCATGTACGGCGGGCAGACCACACACCTGCCCCTGCGCGTGAACACCGCCGGCGTCATCCCGCCGATCTTCGCGTCGTCCATCCTGATGTTCCCGGCGACGCTGGCCCAGTTCTCCCAGGTGGACTGGCTGCAGGAAGCCGCCGCGTGGTTCTCGCCCTCGGGCCTGCTGTACAACGTGTGCTTCGTGGCGATGATCGTCTTCTTCTGCTTCTTCTACACGGCGATCATCTTCGACCCGAAGGACATCGCCGAGAACATCAAGAAGCAGGGCGGGTTCATCCCCGGCATCCGGCCCGGCGCCAAGACCCACGAGTACATCGACCGGGTCCTGGCCCGGATCACCCTGTGGGGCGCGCTGTACATCTCGGCGGTGTGCGTGCTGCCCATGGTGCTCATCAGCAAGGTCGGCGTGCCGTTCTACTTCGGCGGCACTTCGCTCCTGATCGTGGTCGGCGTGTCCATGGATTTCATGTCCCAGATTGAGTCCTACCTCATCAGCCGCCAGTATGAGGGGCTGATGGGCAAGCAGGGCAGAATCAAGGGGCGGCGTTAGGCTTTGAAAAAGGTTCGCGGCATCTATATCAAGAACAGTGCGGAAATCGCGCTGATGCGCGAGGCCAACCGCATCGTGTCGGTGGTCCTCGACGCCCTGGGCGAAGCCGTTGCGCCTGGTGTGCCCACCATGCGCTTCGAGGAGATCGCCCAGGACATGTGTCGGCAGTTCGGGGTGCAGCCCGCCTTCCAGGGCTACGGCGGCTTTCCCTATGCGCTGTGCTGCTCTGTGAACGAGGAAGTCGTCCACGGATTCCCCTCCCGGGAGCGCATCCTGCGCGAGGGCGACGTGGTGAGCTTCGACATGGGCGTGGTCTACGAGCGCTTCTACGGCGACTCGGCGCGGACCTTTGCCGTGGGCACGGTGAGCGACGCGGCGCGCGACCTGCTGGACGCGACGCGCGAATCGCTGCACCGGGGCATCGCCCAGGCCCAGCCCGGCAACAACCTGTACGACGTGTCCCGCGCCGTGCAGGAGTTCGTCGAGGCGCGCGGGTACAGCGTTGTCCGGCGCTTTGTGGGCCACGGCATCGGCCGCAAGCTGCACGAGAAGCCCGAAGTGCCGAACTTCGTGCCCTCGGGCATGGCCGGGCCGGTGCTCAAGCCGGGCATGGTCCTGGCCATCGAGCCCATGGTCTGCGCCGGAACCTGCGAGGTGGAGATACTCGAAGACAAGTGGACAGCCGTAACGAAAGATCGTAAGTTGTCCGCCCATTTCGAGCATACGGTGGCGGTGACCCACGAGGGGCCCGTCGTCCTGAGTGTGAGCTAGCCCGCGGGCGCGTGCCTGGGCAACGAATTCAAGGCCGGAGCGCTTTGCCCGGTTACAATGCAAGTGGAGAACAGGTCATGAAAGTCAGACCCTCGGTCAAGAAGATGTGCCCCAAGTGCAAGGTGATTCGCCGCAAGGGCGTTTTGCGTGTGATTTGCGAAAACCCCCGGCACAAGCAGCGCCAGGGCTAAGGATAAGGGGAATCAAAGTGGCACGCATTGCTGGTATCGAACTGCCCAGGAACAAGCGTCTGGACATCGCCCTGACGTACATCTACGGCATCGGTCGCACCACCGCGCTGCAGATCCTGGACAAGGTCGGCGTGGACTGGAACCAGAACACCGACGACCTCTCGGCTGAGGCCGCCAACGAGATCCGTAAGGAAATCGAGGACAACCACAAGGTCGAGGGCGACCTGCGCCGCGACGTGCAGGCCAACATCAAGCGGCTGATGGACATCGGCTGCTACCGCGGTCTGCGCCATCGGCGCGGCCTGCCGGTCCACGGCCAGCGCACCCACACCAACGCCCGCACCCGCAAGGGCCCGCGCCGCTCGGTGGTGGGCAAGAAGAAAAAGTAGCTGCGGCAGACACATTTCAATAGTACGGAGATGAAGGACAATGGCTAGACCCCGCCGTACCGGCAAGAAGAAGGAAAAGAAGAACGTCCCGGTGGGCATCGCCCACGTTCGTGCTTCCTTCAACAACACGATCATCACCTTCACGGACCTGAAGGGCAACGTGGTCTCCTGGGCCACCGCTGGCGGCATGGGCTTCAAGGGCTCGCGCAAGAGCACGCCCTTCGCCGCCCAGGTTGCCGCGGAGACCGCCGCCAAGAAGGCCATGGAAAACGGCATGCGCACCGTCGGCGTGCTCGTGAAGGGCCCGGGCGCCGGGCGCGAGGCCGCCATGCGCGCCATCAACAACGCTGGCATGAAGGTGTCCTTCATGCGCGACGTGACGCCCATCCCGCACAACGGCTGCCGTCCGCCCAAGCGGCGCCGGGTCTAACCGCCCGACATTTCGGAGGAACCTGTTTTGGCTAGATATACCGACGCGAAATGCCGCATCTGCCGCCGCGAAGGGCAGAAGCTGTTCCTTAAGGGTGACCGCTGCTTCACGGACAAGTGCTCCTACGAGCGCCGTCCCTACGTGCCGGGCCAGCACGGCCGCGGCCGCAAGAAGATCAGCGACTACGCGATCCAGTTGCGCGAAAAGCAGAAGGTGCGCCGCATGTACGGCGTGCTGGAAAAGCAGTTCCGCAGCTACTTCGAGCAGGCCGACATGCAAAAGGGCGTTACCGGCACGAACCTGCTGGCCCTGCTCGAAATGCGCCTGGACAACGTGATCTACCGCATGGGCTTCGCCAACTCGCGCGACCAGGCCCGCCAGCTCGTGCGCCACGGCGTGTTCCAGCTCAATGGACGGCGTGTCAACATTCCCTCCATGCAGGTGAGCCAGGCCGACGTGATCACCGTCCGCGAGGAGAGCCGCAAGATCCCCGTGATCCAGGAGGCTCAGGAAGTGATCGCCCGGCGCGGCTGCCCCGATTGGCTCGAAGTTGACGGTCCGAACCTCAAGGGCACCATCAAGGCCCGCCCGGTGCGCGAGGACATCCAGTTCCCCATCAACGAGCAGCTGATCGTCGAGTTGTACTCCAAATAGCTAGGGAGCCAAGATGATCATCCAAGACGGCGACAAACTGATCAACACGCGCAACTGGTCCGAACTGGTGAAGCCGGAGCAGATTGTCCGCGACTCCAAGAGCACGGGGACCTACGCCAGGTTCACCTGCGAGCCTCTGGAGCGCGGCTTCGGCACCACCATCGGCAACGCGCTGCGGCGCGTGCTGCTGTCCTCCCTGCAAGGGGCGGCGGCGGTTTCCGCCAGGATCGAAGGCGTCCAGCACGAGTTCACCACCATTCCCGGCGTGCTCGAAGATGTGACGGATGTGGTCCTGAACCTCAAGATGGTGCGTTTCGCCATGAGCTCCGAGGAGCCCCAGCGCCTGGTGCTGGAGGCCAACCAGCAGGGCAAGGTGACGGCCGCCGCCATCCGCGAGAACCAGCGCGTGACCGTGCTGAACAAGGACCAGCACATTGCGACCCTGACCGAGGACGTGAAGCTGCGCATCGACCTGGAGATCCGCATGGGCAAGGGCTATGTCCCCGCCGACATGCATGAGGACGTTTCCGACGAGATCGGCCTCATCCGGCTGGACGCCAGCTACTCGCCCGTGAAGAAGGTCGCCTATACGGTGGAGCAGGCCCGCGTGGGCCAGATGACCAACTACGACAAGCTCGTCCTCGAAGTGTGGACCGACGGTTCCGTTTCGCCCGAGGATGCCGTGGCCTACAGCGCCAAGATCCTCAAGGACCAGCTCACGGTGTTCATCAACTTCGATGAGCAGACCTCCGACGAGGACCGCTCGCAGCCCGGCGGGTGCGACAGCGTCAACCCGAACCTGTTCAAGGGCATCGACGAGTTGGAACTCTCCGTGCGCGCCACGAATTGCCTGAAGAGCGCCAACATCCGCACCGTCGGCGAACTGGTGCAGCGCTCCGAGGGCGAGATGCTCAAGACCAAGAACTTCGGGCGCAAGTCCCTCGACGAGATCAAGCGCATCCTGGCCGACATGGGCCTGGAATTCGGCATGACCGTTGACGGCTTCCAGGAACACTACGAGGACTGGCTGAAGAGGAAGGAAAGCGATGAGGCATAGAAAAAGCGGACGAAAGTTCAACCGCACCAGTTCCCACCGCAAGGCCATGTTCCGCAATATGGCCAAGTCGCTGATCGTCTACGGGCGCATCCGCACCACCGAGAAGCGGGCCAAGGAACTGCGCGGTGTGGTGGAGCGGCTGGTGCGTTACGCGCTGCAGAACGATGTCCCGGCGCGGCGCGAGGCCTACAAGGTCCTGGGCAACCATTCGTTGGTCAAGAAGCTGTTCGACGAGATCGGCCCGCAGTTCGCCGGGGTTCCCGGCGGCTACACCCGCGTGCTGAAGCTCGGCCTGCCGCGCGTTGGCGACAGCGCGCCCATGGCCGTGATCGAGTTCTCGCGCTCGGCCGATCAGCCCGCCGCTGCGGAGAAGCCTGCCAAGGCCGCCAAGGCCGAGCCCAAGCCCGCCAAGGCGGAGCCCAAGGCCGAGGCCGAACCCGCCGCCGCGGAGAAGGCCGCCGAATAGGCTATAGCCTTTTTCGATGGAAAACGATAAGAAGACAGGCCGTAAGGCCTGTCTTTTTTTCTGCCCGGCTGCCGGGCATTGCGCCTTGCCCCATGTTCCGGCTGCGCGGCAGGCCCCGACGTTGGCCCTGGCCTGCCCGGCGCGCCACGCCGAGCCGAGAGCCCCGGGCAGGTGCGGCCAGGGTCGGCCCGGGCGATCCCGCCCGGCGGCGGATCGCCACGCAGGGTGCCAACCAAACAGGGTGGAGCGGATGGACATACGACGCCTGGAAGCCTTCGCCAAGGTCTATGAGATGCGCAGCTTCTCCAAGGCCGGGCAGGAGCTCTATCTTTCGCAGCCGACCATCTCGGCCCACGTCTCGGCCCTGGAAGCCGAACTCGAGGTGCGCCTGTTCGACCGCCTGGGCCGCAGCATCCTGCCCACCCAGGCCGCCGAGGTTCTCTATCGCCATGCCCAGGACATCTTCGCCCGCGTGGCCTCGGCCCGCGCCGAGATACAGCTCCTCCAGGAGCGCGTGGCGGGCGATCTGGCCGTGGGCGGCAGCACCATCCCCGCCCACTACGTGCTGCCCTCGTTGCTGGCGCGCTTCGTGCGCCAGCATCCCGAGGTGCGCGTGGACCTGCGGGTGGGCGATTCCCAGAGCATCGTGCGCCGCCTGCTGGAGGGCGAGGAGCTGGTGGCCATGGTCGGCGCCGCCGGAGACCATCCGGACCTCGCGTTCGAGCCCATCCTGCGCGACGAACTGGTGGTCCTGGGCCCGGTGGAAGGCCCGGCGACGGCCGCGCCCCAGTGCACGCCCCGGGATCTGCTGGCCCTGCCCTGGGTGGTGCGCGAGCCCGGCTCGGGCACGCGCCGGGCCTTCGAGCAGGGCTTGGCGCGCACGGGCGTGGACCCGCGCGAACTGAAAACGGCCCTGACCGTGGAAAGCACCCAGGCCGCCCTGGCCTGCGTGCGCGCGGGCCTGGGGCTCACGGCCACCTCGCGCCTGGCCGCCCGGCCCCTGCTGGAAGCCGGGCAGGTGCGCGAGGTGCGCGTGTCCGGGCTGGACATGGAGCGCAATTTCTACCTCGTCTCCCATGCCCGGCGGCACCAGTTCCCGGTCATGCGCTATTTCATCGAATTCCTGCGCAAGGAGTGCAGCCTGAGCCGCTAGGCCGGGCGCCCTCGCGCCGCACGGACAACCAAAGGAGCCCGGCCATGAGCGACACGCCCCGGCTGGTGGATACCGTCAAAGCGGCCGGTTGAGCCGCCAAGATCGCTCCCGGGGACCTGGAGCGAGTGCTTTCGGCGCTGCCGGTGCGCCACGACCCCCGGCTCATCGCCGGGCAGGCCGTGGGTGAAGACGCCGCAGTGGTCCGTTTCCCCGCCGGTCGCGCCCTGGTGCAGACCGTGGACTTCTTTACGCCCATCGTCAACGATCCCTACCGGTTCGGCCAGATCGCCGCGGCCAATGCCCTTTCGGACGTGTACGCCATGGGCGGCGAGCCCCTGGCGGCCATGAACATCGTCTGTTTCCCGGCCAAGACCATGCCTTTGGAAATCCTTCAGGAAATTTTGCGCGGGGGCTACGACAAGGTGTTGGAGGCCGGGGCCGTTCCGGCGGGCGGGCACAGCGTGGAGGGCACCGAAATCAAGTACGGTCTGGCCGTGTCGGGGACCATCGATCCCGACCGCGTGGCCACCAACGCGGGCCTGCGCCCGGGCGACCATCTGGTGCTGACCAAGGCCCTGGGCACGGGCGTGCTGGCCACGGCCGTCAAGGGCCGCTGGGAGGGCGCCGAGGAACTGGAACGCCTGGTATGGGAAACCGCCGGGCGCCTGAACGCCGTGGGCGGCGCGGTGATCCGCGAGTTGGGCCTGCGCGGCGCCACGGATGTGACCGGCTTCGGCCTGGGCGGGCACCTGCTGGAAATGTGCCGCGCCTCGGAGCTGGACGTGGAGCTGGACGTGGCCGCCGTGCCCCTGCTGCCCCAGGCCCTGGAGCTGGCGGGCATGGGCCTCGTGCCCGCCGGAAGCCACGCCAACCGCCATTTCTGTTCTTCGCGGGTCCAGGTCGGGCCGGACGTGCCCCCGGTGCTTACGGACCTGATGTTCGACGCCCAGACCTCGGGCGGGCTGGTGCTGGCCGTGCCGCCGGACCTGTTGGAGCGCGCCCGGGCCTTGCTGCTGGCCGGGGGCGACCTGGCCGCCGTGGTCGGGCGCGTGCGCCCCGCCGCCGGAGCCAAAGGGCGGCTGTATCTGCGTTGATTTTTCGCCCTGCCCCGAAGCACCAAGGACGCCATGAGCCCCGCTGAAACCATCGCCGTCACCGACGCCTCCGGGCGCACCCTGGCCCTGCCCGCCGACCCGGCCCTGACCCTGGCCCAGGCCGCCTACCTGAGCGGACACTGGCCCGCCCCGGCGTTGTGCTCGGGCCTGGGGCGCTGCGGGCGCTGCCGGGTGCGCTTCCTCGCCGCGCCGCCCGCGCCCGTGCCCGGCGAGGACGAGGTGCTGACCGCGCGGGAGCTGGCCGACGGCTGGCGCCTGGGCTGCCGCCACGCGGCCCTGCCGGGCGCGGCGGTGCTGCTGCCCGCGCCCGGCCGCCCGGCCCCGGCGTCCGCCCCCGTCTGCCCGCCCCAGGACAGCCCGGCCCTGGCCCTGGCCGTGGACCTGGGCACCACGACCATCCATTGGCAGGCCCTGGGGCCGGACGGCGCGCCCGTGGCCGAGGGGGCCCTGCTGAACCCGCAGATGGGCGCGGGCAGTGAGGTCATGTCGCGCCTGGCCCTGGCCCGGGGCGGTGCCGCGCCGCGCCTGCGGGCCCTGGTGCTCGACGCGCTGGCCGGGGTGGCCCGCGCGCTGCCCGGGCCGGTGGTGCGCCTGGCCGTGGCGGGCAACCCGGCCATGACCCTGATCCTGCTGGGCCTGCCCGTGGACGGGCTGGCCACGGCGCCGTACCGCCTGGACTACGCGGGCGGGCGCGAGGAGCCCCTGGTGGTCGGCCTGCCCGCAGCCTACGTGCCGCCGCAGCTTGCACCCTTCGTGGGCGGCGATTTGTCCGCCGGGCTGGCGGCTCTGGCCCTGGGGGCCGCCGGGCCCGCTCCCGCCGCGCCCTTCCTGCTGGCGGACATGGGCACCAACGGTGAATTTCTGCTGGCCCTGGCCGACGGCGGGTTGCTGGCCACCAGCGTGCCCCTGGGCCCGGCCCTCGAAGGCATCGGCCTGACCCACGGCAACGTCGCCGGGCCGGGCGCCGTCACGCGCTTCGCCTTCAGCCCCGCCGGGTTGGAGGCCCGGACCCTGGACGGCGCCGCCTCCTCGCGCGCGGCGGGGCTCACGGGCACGGCCTACCTGTCCCTGCTGGCGCATCTGGTGCGCCTGGGGCTGGTCAACGCCCAGGGCCAGTTCCGCCCCGGGGCCACGCCCCTGGGCGCACGGCTGGCCGAGCGCATCGAGGTGCGCGGCGGCGAGCGCGTCTTCACGCTGTTCGACGGGATGGCCCTGTCCGGCGCGGACGTGGAGGAGGTGCTCAAGGTCAAGGCGGCCTTCAACCTCGCCCTGTCGCGGCTTCTGGCCGAAGCGGGCCTGCGCGCCGGGGCCCTGGAGGCCCTGTGTCTGGCCGGAGCCCTGGGCGCCCACGTGGCCGTGGACGACCTGGAGACCCTGGGCTTCCTGCCCGCCGGGCTGGGCGCCCGGGTGCGCGCGGTGGGCAACACCTCCCTGGCCGGGGCGCGCCTGCTGCTCGCCGACCCGCAGGCCCGGGCCTGGGCCGAGGCCCTGCCCGCGCGGGTGCGCGCCCTGGACTTGACGGGCGACCCGGCTTTCGGGCAGGAGTTCGTGGGCCGGATGCGCTTTTCCTTTGTGCCCTAGTGGTCGAATATCCCTGGAGTCCGTGTGATGGAGATCGTGGATCTGGGCCTTGTGCCCTATGGGCAGGCCCAGGAGCGCCAGCTCGAGCGCCACGCCCGGGTGCTGGCCGGACAGGCGCCGGACACGCTGTTCCTGCTGGAGCACCCGCCGGTCATCACCCTGGGCAAGGGCGGGGGGCTGGAGAACCTGCACGTCGCCCCGGAGTTCCTGGCCGCCCGGGGCATCGAACTCGTGCCCGTCTCGCGCGGGGGCAACATCACCTGCCATTTTCCCGGCCAGCTCGTGGCCTACCCCGTGTTCCGCCTGGACCGGCGGCCCGGCGGCGTGCGCAGCTTTTTTCACGACATGGAGGAAGTCGTCATCCGCGCCCTGGCGCGGGTGGGCGTCGCGGCCGGGCGCGTGGAGGGCCGCCCCGGGGTCTGGACGACCTCGGGCAAGATCTGTTCTATGGGCATCGCCGTGAAACGTTGGGTGACCTACCACGGCCTGGCGCTCAACGTGGCCCGCGACACGGCCCTGTTCGACCTGATTACCCTGTGCGGGCTGGCCGACGCGCGGCCCACGTCCGTGCACACCGAATTGAGCGCCCGGGCGGCGGCCGCCTCCGATGCTCCCGCCGACCCCGGCGCCACCGTTTTTCCAGACATGCAGGAGATGAAACATGTCCTCGCCCAGGAGTTCCGCGCGGTGTTCGAGCCGCATTCCCGAGTGGCTTAGGGTCAAGCTGCCCAGCGACCCGGCCTTCGCCCGCACCGGGGGCCTGCTGCGCGACCTGGAACTGAACACCGTCTGCCAGGGCGCCAAGTGCCCCAACATCTACGAGTGCTTCTCGCGCAATGTGGCGACGTTCCTCATCATGGGTCGCCACTGCACGCGCTCGTGCGCCTTTTGCAACATCGGCGCCGGGCGCGTGGAGCCCCTGGACCCCGGCGAGCCCGCCCGCGTGGCCGAGGCCGCCGTGCGCCTGGGCCTGCGCCACGTGGTCATCACCTCCGTGACCCGCGACGACCTGCCCGACGGCGGGGCCGCGCATTTCGCGGCGACCATCGCCGCCGTGCGCGCCCGGCTGCCGTGCTGCACCGTCGAGGTGCTCATCCCCGACCTGCGCGGCGACGCCGACGCCCTGGCCACGGTGGTCGCCGCCGCACCGCAAATCATCAACCACAACGTGGAGACCGTGCCCGAACTGTACGCCGCCATCCGGCCCCAGGCCGAGTTCGAGCGCAGCGTGGAGTTGCTTGTGCGCGTCAAGGCCGCGGGAATCACGTCCAAAAGCGGGCTCATGGTCGGCCTGGGCGAAACCGGCCCCCAGGTCCGGCGCCTGCTGGAGCGCATGGCTGCCGCCGGGGTGGACATCGTGACCATCGGCCAGTACATGCGGCCCAGCGCGGCGCATCCCGAGGTGGTGCGCTGGGTGCCCCCGGCGGAGTTCGACGCCTTCGCCGCCCTGGGGGCGGAGCTGGGCATTCCTCACGTCTACGCCGCCCCGCGCGTGCGCAGTTCGTACAACGCGGCACGTTTCGCCTAGGTTGTTCCGCACCACCCGCGTGCGCGTCCGCTTGCACCACCTGCGGACGGGTACCGGAAACCCGAGGAGAACCACATCATGATCCGTCGCCTTTGTCGTGTTTTCCGCCCGGCCCGGCCCCTGTGGGCGGCGCTGGCGCTGCTTGCCGTCCTGCCCCTGGCGGCCCTGGCCCCGGCGCCGCGCGCGGCCCTGGCCGCCCCCGCCAGCCAGGAGGATCTGGTCCGTCTGGCGGAAGTTTCGGGCGGCACGCAGATGGCCGCCGAAATGTTCGGCCTCATGCAGCAGCAGATGGTCGTGACCCTGCGCAAGCAGCATCCCGACCTGCCGGATTACGTGTTCACCACGGTTCAGGAGGAGTTTCAGCGCGAGCAGGGCGCCTTCGTGCGGGCGGTGGCCGTTGCCGTCGGCCAGGTCTGGGGCCGCTACCTGAGCGCGGGGGAGGTCCGCGAGATGATCGAGCTTTATCAGCGTCCGGTGATGCGCAAGGCCGTGGGGCTCATCCCCCAGGTCATGCGCGACAGCCAGCAGGTGGGCGCCAAGGTCGGCATGGACATGGCCGGACGCGTGCTGCCCCGCGTCTTCCAGCGCCTGAAGGATGAACACGGGCTGGACCTGCGTACAAAGAAGTGATGCCGGGCGGCCCGGCGGCGGAGGGGGCACTCCCCCCGTGCGGGGCAAACGAAAAGGGCGGCCTTGGCCGCCCTTTTTGCGTCCCGCGCCGCCCGTGCCCGCGCTCTCGGGCGGGTGGCGCAGTTTGCGCGCTATGCCGTCCGCCAGTCCTTGATGAGCAGCTCGATGCTGGCCGTGCCCTGGTAGCGGTCGATCTTGGGGCTGAAGGCCACGCGGATGGTCTGGCCGCGCAGGCTCTGGGGCATGCGCCCGGCCATCCTCCAGGCCTTGGCCTGGAGGATGGTGCCGCTGCCCTGGTCCATGAGCGAGAGCTTCACGTGGTCCTTGCCGAACACGCGCAGGTCGCGGACCTTCACCGGCGGCGAGGTGAACACGGGCTCCGCGTTGGCCGGGCCGAAGGGCTGGAGCATTTCCAGCTCCTTCAGCAGGTCGAAGCCGATGTCCGCAAAGGGCAGCTCGGCGTCTACCAGCAGGGTCGGCGTCAGGGGCGCGGGGCCGCACTGGGCGGCCACGGCCTCGTGGAACGCTTCGCGCAGGGCGGCCAGGTTGCCGGGCGCCAGGGCCAGCCCGGCGGCCTGCTTGTGCCCGCCGAAGCGCTCCAGCAGGCCCGCGCAGGCGGCCAGCCCCTGGTGCAGGTCGAATTCGCGCGTGCTGCGCCCCGAACCCTTGAGCCTGCCGTCCTCCTCGCAGAGCACCAGGGTCGGCTTGTAGTAACGCTCCACCAGCCGTGAGGCCACGATGCCCACGATGCCCGGGTGCCAGTGCGGCGCGCAGAGCACGAGGCCCAGGCGGTCCTGAAACTGCCCGGCCTGGGTCAGGGCTTCGGTGAGGATGGCGTCCTCCTGGCCCCGGCGCTTGCTGTTCAGGGCGTCCAGCCGGGCGGCCAGGGGCCGGGCGGTTTCGTAGTCCGGCGCAAGGAGCAGGTCCAGGGCCGTCTGGGCGTGGTCCATGCGTCCGGCGGCGTTGATGCGCGGGGCCAGGGCGAAGCCCACCTGCCCGGCGCCCAGGGCCGCGCCCGGGGCGTGGCCGCTGGCTTCCTTGAGGGCGGCGATGCCCGGGCGGCGGGCTTTGGCGATGAGCAGCAGCCCGTTCTTGACCAGGATGCGGTTCTGCCCCTGCAGGCGCACCACGTCGGCCACCGTGCCCAGGGCCACGAGGTCCAGCAGGGGGCGCATGTCCACGGGCGGGCCGGGCAGCAGGCGGTTCAGGGCGGCCATGAGCAGGAAGGCCACGCCCACCCCGGCCAGATCCGGACAGGGGCAGGGGCCCAGGCGCGGGTTGACCACGCCGTCGGCCGGGGGCGGGCCTTCGGGGCCGGGCAGGTGGTGGTCGGTGACCACCACGGTCATGCCCAGCTCGCGGGCCCGGGCGATCTCGGCGTGGCTGGTGACGCCGCAGTCCACGGTCAGCAGCAGGTCCACGCCCTGGGCGGCCAGGGTCTCGATGCCCTCGCGGTTCAGGCCGTAGCCGTCGTCCACGCGGTGGGGCAGGAAATGGCTGGCCGAAAAACCCCGCCGGGCCAGGAAATCCGCGACCAGGGCCGTGGCCGTCACGCCGTCCACGTCGTAGTCGCCCCAGACGCACGGCGTGCGGCCCCCGGCCAGGGCTTCGGCCAGCACGGCGGCGGCCTCGGCCAGCCCCGGCAGGGTTTCGGGCGGGCTCAGGTGGCGCAGGCCGGGGCTCAGGTATTCGTCCATGGCGGTGGGGCTGTCCAGCCCGCGCCGCCACAGCAGCCGGGCGATAAGCGGGCTGATTTCCAGACGCCCGGCCCAGGCGGCGAGGTCGGCGGGCTCCGGAGGCGCGGGGCGGGTGATCCAGTTTTGGTCCATGGGCAATGGGGGAGGGCGGAGGCTGCGGGCGGGGCCGACATTCGGCCCGGGGCGGCGCCTGCGACGGCGCCCGGGCTAGAAATTCATGTCGTAGCTGGTGGAGGCGCTTTTCTTGGCTTTTTTGCGCGGCGCGGGCTGGGGCAGGGTCGCGCCGCTGATCTGGTTGCCGTGGATGTCCACCAGGTTTTTGTCCAGCAGGAACTTGCGGAACTGCTCGGCCTCGGCGAAGCCCGGGTTCAGCTCCAGGGCGCGGGTCAGGCTCTTGAAGGCCTGGGCGAAGAGTTCCTTTTCGTAGTAGACGCGGGCCACGTTGTAGTGCAGGTGCTCGTCGCGGTCCGAAAGCTCCATGGCCCGCTCGTAGTATTCCACGGACTGTTCGTACATCTTGTTCTTGCGCAGGTTGATGCCGAACTCGTTGAACAGGTGCTTGTGCTCGGGCTCGAAGGCCGCGTCGAGCTTTACCAGCCGCTCGAAGATGTCGTTGGCCCGCGTGTCGTCGCCGCGATCGAGGTAGGTCAGGCCCAGGCCGAAGTTGGCGCGGATGTTCTCCTCGTCGATGGACAGGGCGGAGTTGAACTCCATCTCGGCGCTGAAGGTCTCGCCCTTTTCGCGGTGCTTTTCGCCCTTGGCCACGGTGTCCGACAGCTCCTTCATCTTGGGGTAGACGGTGGAGATGTAGAACTCGGGCTCGGGGGAGAATTTTTCCAGAAAGTCTTCGGTGGGCACGCGGCGTTTGGGGCCGGAGGGCACGTAGTTCAGGTTCAGGGGCTGGATTTCGAGGTTGCCGTCGTCGAGCTGTTTGACGAACCAGAAGGACTTCTTGACCGTTTTGCGCGAGGTCGTGCCGGTGCCTACGCGCTGCACGGTCTGGGTCGAGAACACGCCGGAGATTTTCTCCTTGTGCTCGCCGCCCGCCTCGGCGCGCCGGGGCGCGGGCCCGCCCGTCGGGCCGCCCACGGGCGTGGCGCCGCCCTCCGGGGCAGCCGCGCCCACGGGGATGGGGGTGTCCTTGCTTGTGTCGTCTGTCATGGCGCCCAGTTTATGCCGAATTAACGCATTTGTTCAAGAAGAGAAAGGGCGGCCGCGCGGGGGTCGGCGGCGCGGGTTATGGGCCGTCCGGCGACCAGATAGTCCGCCCCGGCGGCCACGGCCATGGCCGGGGTGACCACGCGGCGCTGGTCGTCGTCGGCCCCGGCGGGGCGGATGCCGGGAGTCAGGCAGACGAACTCCGGCCCGCAGGCGGCCTTCACCGCCCGGGCCTCGAAACCCGAGCAGACCACCCCGTGCAGCCCGGCCTCGCGCGTGGCTCGGGCCAGATCGAGCACCAGGTCGGCCACCGTGCGCCCCGGGCCCAGGGGCAGGTCGCGCTCGTCCATGCTGGTCAGCACGGTCACGGCGAGCAGCAGCGGCGCGGCCCCGGGCGCGGCGGCCTCGTCCAGGCCCTGGCGCGCGGCCTGCATCATGCGCGCCCCGCCGCTGGCGTGGACGTTGAGCATGTCCGCCCCGGCGGCCACTGCGCTTCTCACGGCCCCGCGCACGGTGTTGGGAATATCCAGGAATTTCAGGTCCAGAAAGACCTTGAAGCCCATGCCCTTGAGGGCCGTCAGCACCGCCGGGCCCTGGGCGGTGTACAACTCCAGGCCGACCTTGACCCAGGTCACGGCGCCCGCGAGGCGGGCGGCCATGTCCAGGGCGGCGGGGGCGTCGGGCAGGTCCAGGGCGACGACGAGCTCTGCCATGGCGGACCTCAGCCGCGCGGGCCGTGGAGCACGGTCTCCAGCAGCCCGGGGTTCAGGGCCGGGCGCAGGCCCTCGGCCAGATACACGGCGCGCAGCCGGTCGTAGGCCGCGTCCAGGTCGTCGTTGACGATCCAGTAGTCGAAGTCCGGCGCGCAGGCCAGTTCGCCCGGGGCGTTGCCCAGCCGCTTGCGGATGACGGCCTCGTCGTCGCTGGCGCGGCCCAGCAGGCGGGCGCGCAGGGCGTCCAGGGACGGCGGCATGAGGAACACGTGGCAGCCGCCCATGCTGGCGCGCAACTGCGCCGCGCCCTGCACGTCGATGTCGAAGAGCACGTCCTGCCCGGCGGCGAGCATGTCGGCCAGGGCCTGGCGCGGGGTACCGTAGCAGTTGCCGTGGACCTCGGCCCACTCGGCGAAGAACCCGGCCTTGCGGCGGCGCTGGAATTCGTCGTGCTCCAGGAAATGGTAGTCCCGCCCGTCCACCTCGCCGGGGCGCGGGCTGCGGGTGGTGCAGGAGACGGAGTAGCCCAGGCGCGGGAACTCCGCGCGCAGCCGGGCGGTCAGCGTGCTCTTGCCCGTGCCCGAAGGCGCGCAGATGACCAGCATCAGCCCCAGGCGGCTACTCATCGTCGCCCTCCTGGCTGAAGCGCTGGCCGATGGTTTCGGCCTGGATGGCCGAGAGCACCACGTGGTTGGAGTCCGACACGATGATGGAGCGCGTCTTGCGGCCCTGAGTGGCGTCGATGAGCCGCCCGGCCTGGCGCGCGTCCTCGCGCAGGCGGCGCATGGGCGACGACGAGGGGTTGACGATGGCGATGACGCGGCTGGAGACCACGAAGTTGCCGAAGCCGATGTTGAGCAGTCCTGAACTTTTCATGTCCGTTCCTCGTGGGGGGGGCTGGCCCGGGGCGCTATTCGATGTTCTGCACCTGTTCGCGGCATTTTTCCAGTTCGGCCTTGAAGTCGACCACGATGCGGCTGACGGCGGTGTCCTGCGCCTTGTTGCCGCAGGTGTTGATCTCGCGAAAGCATTCCTGGAGCACGAAATCCAGGCGCTTGCCCGCGTCGGCACCCTCGTCCAGCACCGAGGCCAGGGTTTCCAGGTGCGCGCCCAGGCGGGTCAGTTCCTCGGACACGTCGAGCTTGTCCGAGAGCACGGCGATTTCCTGGAGCAGACGGTCCTGGTCCAGGTCGATGCGGTAGCGGTCGAGCATCTGCTGGATGCGCGCCTCCACGGCCTCGAAGCGTTCCAGCTTCACCTGCGGGGTGCGCTCGCGCAACTGGTCCAGCCATTCGCCCAGGCGGATCAGGCGGTGGGCCAGATCCTTGCGCAGGGCGGCGCCCTCGGCCAGGCGCGACTGGTCCCAGTCGTCCAGGGCGGCGCGCAGGCCGCGTTCCAGGCCCTCGGTCAGCTCGCGGGCGGGCTCGCCGCTGGTGTCGTCCCACAAAAAGCCCAGGCCCAGCAGGCGCGAGAAGTCGGGCTTGAAGGAATACTCCATGCGCCGGGCCAGACGCTCCACCTGCCCGAGCATGGCCTCGGCCAGGGGCTCGTTGAGCTGCATGCCCAAAAGCTCGGGCCGCGAAATTTGCAGGTTCAGGCCGATGTTGACCCGCCCGCGCGAGGCGACCTCGCGCACCACGCGCTCCAGGCGTGTTTCCAGGGAGCGGACGTTGGCGGGCAGGCGCCATTTGATGTCCAGGTGGCGGCCGTTGACGCTCCTGATTTCCCAGTCCTGGGCCCAGTCCTTGTCCTGAAGGATGAAGCGGCCGAATCCGGTCATGCTTTTCAACATGGGGTATCCTGTGGTTTGCCGCCGCAGGGGCGGGCGGAGTGTGCGCTGTGTCGGGTCAGGGCCGGGCCCCGGTCGTCTCGGCGGCGCCGGTGGGTTCCGCTGCCGGGGTCACGGTCAGTTCCGCGCCCCGGGCGGCCACGGGCCGGGCGCGCACGAGGGCGCGCGGGGCCGCGTCCGGCCCGTGGCCGTCCGGGCACGCCAGGCGGCAGGGCGTGAAATGCTCGCTGACGCCACGTTGCGGATCGCCGTATTCCAGAACAACGGCCACCTCGGGCAGGGCCGCCGCGCGGCGGGCGAAGGCCTGGCCGGCGGCGCGGGCCACGGCGCGCAGGGCCGTTGCCCGGGCGGTTTTTTCCGGGCCGGGCACCTGCCCGGGCAGGGTGGCCGCCGCTGTTCCCGGCCTCGGAGAATACGGGAAAACGTGTGCGTAGGAAAGGGGGAGTTTTGCGCAGCCAGCGAGCGTCTGGCGGAATTCAGCGTCCGTTTCGCCGGGAAATCCGGTCAGGATGTCCGCTCCCAGGCCGAAAACGGGCCAGATGCCGCCCAGGGCCGTCACGGCTTCGGCTACGCCCTCGGGGCCGTAGTGGCCCCGGCCCATGCGCCGCAGCACCGCCGGGGCGAGGCTTTGCAGGGACAGGTGCAGGTGCGGGCAGACCAGCCGCGCGGTGCCGAGCACGTCCAGCGCTTTGGGCCCGAGTTGGGCGGGGTCCAGCGAACTCAGGCGCAGCCGCGCGCGCCCTGCCCAGCGCGGGGCCAGGGCGGCGTCCACCTCCGCCAGCAGGTCCCAGAAATCGCGGCCCCGGCCCAGGCCGTACTGGCGCAGGTTCACTCCCGAAAGCACGGCCTCGCGCCAGCCCGCCGCGAACAGGGCGTCCACCTCGGCCGCCACGGCCCCGGGCTCGCGGCTCACGGGCCCGCCGCGCGTCAGCGGCACGATGCAGTACGCGCAGCGCTGGGAGCAGCCGTCCTGGACCATGACCACCGCCCGGGCCCGTGCGGCCCCGCGCACGGCAAAGGGCGGGAAGGCCCGGGGGGCGCCGGGCGTACCGGGGGCAAGGGGCGCGGGAGCCCCCGCCGGAGCGGAAAGAAATCGGCCGGGGGGGATGGAGGTTTCGGCCACGCCGGACGCACCGCATGCGCCGGGCGCGGCAGGGTCGGCGGAGACGAGGGCACCCGGGACGGAGGCCGACGGAGCGGGGGCTCCCGGCGCGGCGGGCGGCCCGGCCAGCAGTTCGGCCTTGCGCGCCTGGGGTACCACGGCCAGCCCCGGAAAGGCCCGGGCCAGCTCGGGCCCGTGGGCCTGGGCCGCGCAGCCCGTGAGCACCAGCCGGGCGGCGGGGTTCCGGCGCGCGAGCCTGCGCAGGGCCGCGCGCAGCCCGGCCACGGCCTTGGCCGTCACCGCGCAGGAGTTGACCAGGATCACTCCGGCCCGGGCCGGGTCGTCGGTTTCGGTCAGGCCCCTGGCGGTCCAGGCCTCGCGCAGGGCCTGGGTTTCGTACTGATTGATGCGGCAGCCCAGGGTCAGGCAGTGGAAGCGCTCGGCGGGCATGGTCAGGCGATGACCCCGCCCGCCAGCACGGCGCCGTCCGGCCCGTAGACCACGGCCACCTGCCCGGGCGCGGGCAGGGACTGGGGCTCAAGGAAAGTCAGGGTCATGCCGTCCGTCCGGTGCTCCACGGCCACGGGCTTGGCCCGCTGGCGGTAGCGCGTTTGGGCCGTCAGGGCCTGGGGCCAGGCCCCGGGCGGCACGAGGAGGTTGGCTCCGCGCGTGGTGCAGCCCCGGGCTTCGAGCAGCGGGCGCGGGCCCACCAGCAGGGTGTTGGCGGCCATGTCCTTGCCGATGACGTACAGCGGCTCGCTGTGGGCCACGCCGATGCCGCGCCGCTGGCCCAGGGTGTAGCGCCACAGGCCCTGGTGGCGCCCCACGCGGATGCCGCCGGGACCGTCGGGGCCGCAGGGCCCGTTGGGAAGGACAATGGGCCCCGGGCCCGGCAGGGCCACCCCGGCCCGCGCGGCGGCTTCGGGCAAAAAGGCGCAGTGGTCGTCACCGGGGATGAAGCAGATGTCCTGGCTTTCGGCGGCCTGGGCCGGAGCCAGCCCGCGCGCGGCCAGCCCGGCGCGCACGCGTTCCTTGGTCCAGGCGCCCAGGGGCAGCACGGCCCGGGCCAGGCGCTCCCGGGGCACCAGGGCCAGGAAGTAGCTCTGGTCCTTGCCGGGGTCGGCCCCGCGCAGCAGGCGCACGGCCTCGCCCCGGCCCTCCAGGCGGGCGTAGTGCCCGGTGGCCAGGGCGTCCGCGCCGCGTTCGCGCGCGGCGTCCAGCAGCAGGCCGAATTTCAGGGCCGGGTTGCAGCGGGCGCAGGGGTTGGGCGTCAGACCCGCCGCGTGGTCGCGCACGAAAGGCTCGACCACGAGGCGCCGGAAGGCGTCGGTCAGATCCACCTCGTGGAAGGGCACGTCCAGGGCACGGCAGATGGCGGCCAGGGCGCGCACCCCGGCCCGACGCGCCGGGTCCGGCGGCAGGAAATGGCCGTGCACGGCCATGACCCGCTCCCCGGCCTCGCGCAGCAGGGCCAGGGCGAAGGTGCTGTCCGTGCCGCCGCTGACGGCCACCGCGATGGTCATGGGCGGGCGTCCTCCGGCGCGGGGGCCGCGTTTGCAGAACACCGGCGGGCGTTCTGCGGATGAAGAGACCGGTTTTTCAAGGGCTGCAACAGGGGCACACGATGCAGGGGCGTCGCCGCCGCTCGCGGGCGCGGCCCTAGAGCCCAGCCGGGGCAGGCAGGGGGCCCAGGGCGCGTTCCAGCACACCCGCCACGGCCAGCAGCCCGGCCTCGCCGAAGGCCGGGCCCAGCAATTGCAGGCCCACGGGCAGGCCGCTGTCCGCACCCAGGCCCACGGGCAGGCTCAGGCCCGGCAGCCCCGCGAGGTTCAGGCTGATGGTGAAAATGTCCATGAGGTACATCTGCACGGGGTCGGCGTCCATGGCGCCCAGGGGCCACGCCGTCACCGGCGACACCGGGCCGCAGAGCACGTCGCACCGCTTCAGGGCCTCGGCGAAGTCGCGGCGGATGAGGCGACGGACCTGGGCGGCCTTGCGGTAGTAGGCGTCGTAATAGCCCGCCGAGAGCACATAGGTGCCGACCATGATCCGGCGCTGGACCTCCTGGCCGAAACCCCGGCTGCGCGAGCGCACGTACATGTCCAGCAGTTCGCGGGCGTCCTTGTCGCGCAGGCCGTAGCGCACGCCGTCGAAGCGCGCGAGGTTCGAGCTGGCCTCGGCCATGGCGATGATATAGTAGGCCGCCACGGCGTAGGGCGTGTGCGGCAGGTCCACGGGCACCAGGGTCGCGCCCTGGGCCGTGGCGGCGTCCAGGGCGGCGCGGCAGGCGGCCTCCACCTCGGGGGCCAGCCCCTGGCCCCAGTACTCGCGGGGCACGCCGATGCGCAGCCCGGCGAGGTCGCCGCGCGCGGCCATGGCCGCCAGGGTGTCGGGCACCGGGGTGTCCACGCTGGTGGAGTCCTGGGCGTCGAACCCGGCAATGGCCTGGAAGAGCAGGGCCGTGTCCCGCACCGTGCGGGCCATGGGGCCGATCTGGTCCAGGCTTGAGCCGTAGGCCACGCAGCCCCAGCGCGACACGCGGCCGTAGGTCGGCTTGAGGCCCACACAGCCGCAGAACGATGCGGGCTGGCGGATGGAGCCGCCGGTGTCCGTGCCCAGGGCGGCGAAGCACTGGCCCGCGGCCACGGCCGCCGCCGAGCCGCCGCTGGAGCCGCCGGGCACGCGTGTGGTGTCCCAGGGGTTGGCCGTGGGGCCGAAGGCCGATTTTTCGGTGCTGGAGCCCATGGCGAACTCGTCCATGTTCGTCTTGCCGACGATGACCGCCCCGGCCTCGCGCAGCCTGCGGACCACGAAGGCGTCGTAGCAGGGCTCGAAATGTTCGAGGATGCGCGAGCCGCAGGTGGTCGGCAGGCCCTTGACGGCAATGACGTCCTTCACGGCGACGGGCACGCCCCACAGGGGCCGCGCGGGGTCGGGGCCCCGGGCGTCCAGGGCCCGGGCCTCGGCCAGGGCCTGTTCCCCGGCCACGGTGACGAAGGCGTGGACTTTGGGCTCCACGGCGGCGATGCGTTCCAGGGTGGCGGCGGTGGCGGCCTCGGCGCTGACGCTCCCGGCGGCCAACGCCTCGCGGACCCCGGCCAGGGTCATGGTATGCAGGTCGGACATGGGCGGCTCCCGCGGCTAGACGATCTTGGGGACGACGAAGTGGGCGCCGTCGGTTTCCGGGGCCGAGGCCAGCAACTCTTCGCGGGAGTATGTGCTTTCGGCCTTGTCCTCGCGCAGGCGGGTGGGGCCGTCCACGGGGGAATACAGCGGCTCCACGCCCGTGGTGTCCACCTGGCCGAGCAGGGCCATGTAGTCGAGAATGTCGTTGAACTGCGCGGCAAAGGCGTCCAGGTGGTCCTGGTCGATGCCCAGGCGCGCCAGGGCGGCGATGTGCGCGACCTCTTGGGGGCTGACTTTCATGGGGGTCTCTCCTCGGGGCGGGGCGGCCCGGCGGGCCTGGATCACTGCGCGCGCTGCCGTTCCAGCAGGTCGTGCAGGCGTTGGTTCACTTCCTGGTTCTCGGGGTCGGCCTGCTGCATGCGGCGCAGGGTCTCGATCTCGTTCTTCTGGCGCAGGGAGCCCACGCGCTCGTCGTGGCGCACGCGCACGCGCTCCAGGCGTGTGGCCAGCCCGGCGGGGTCCACGGGCTCGAAGCCGCCCGGGGCGGGCTGGAACAGGAACAGCTCCTGGCTGCCGCGGCCCGCGTCGTCCCAGTGCATGGGCGCCATGCTCCAGGGCACGTCGGCGGCTGCGGCCAGGGCGTCGTTGACCGCGCGCGGGGTCCAGGCGGCGGGCAGGGGCGTCACGGCCTGGGCCAACTGGATGAAGTCGTAGCCCAGGGCGACCCACAGGTCGGGCGCGCCCAGGCCGTCGGCGCGCATGGCCTCGTGCAGCGCCCGGGCGCCGGGGGCCGGGTTGGCCGCCCACCACGCCCCGGGGAACACCGCCAGCCGGAAATAGTTCATCTCCACGCCGGGATCCTGCTCCAGGCCCTGGGCCCACAGGGCCGGACCCAGCAACAGCAGCCGGTCTTCGTCGTAGAAGAAGAATTGCGGCGCCAGCACCCGCGCCTGGGACCAGCCGTCCGGCAGGAACACGGCCTGGAAGGCGGGCCGGGGCGGCAGGCGCTTGTCCTTGGGCGCGCGGGTGTTCACGCCGAGCAGCCCGGCCACGGAGGCGCTCCAGCGGGTGGGGTCGTCGCCGGGGTAGGAGCCCGTGGCCGTGACCTCGGCCTGCCGGGCGGCGGCCTCCTGGGCGAAGACCTGGGCGTAGCGCTGGCCGAAGGCCTCGTCGGGCGCGAGCACCGCATGGTTGCGGATGCCCAGGGTTCCGGCGGACAGGCCGACCAGGGCGCGGGCCTGATCCTCCACGCTGCTGAAGAAACGCCAGGCGTCCCGGCCTTCCTCGGCGCCTTCCAGGCGCGGCAGGAAGGCGAACACCGGGCGGCGGGCCAGAAGGTTCCGGCCCTCCAGTTCGTGCAGGCGCTCCAGTTGCAGCGGTCCGCCCATGAGCGTGCAGTCCGCCGGCAGGGCGGCCACTTCATCCAGCCAGCCGGGGGCGTCGGTGTTCAGCACCTGCACGCTCATCTGCCCGCCCTGGGAGAGGATGTTCCACTGGGCCGCGCCCGCCCCGCGCAGGACCTTCCAGCCGATTTCGGCGAAGGGGCCGGACAGGGGCAGGGCCAGGGCCACGCCGCCCGAGGGCAGGCCGAAGCGCGAGCGCAGCGGCGTCAGCACGCCGCCGACCAGGGTTCTGTCGGCCACCTCGCCCTTGCGCGAGATGCCCGAGAGGATGTGCCACGCCGTGGGCCAGTTCTTTTCCTGCAAGCCCAGGCGCCGGGCCTGCTCCAGGCGCACGATGGTGTAGGGGAAGTTCCATTGCGACTCCACGGGCGTCAGGCGCACCAGATCGGCCAGGGTCGCGTCGTCCAGAGCCTGAAGCTCGGCCAGCAGCCCGGCTTCGAGCTGCCCGCGCGGCAGGGGCGAGGGCTCGGGGGAGTCGGCGTACAGCCGCTCCAGGATGCGCATGGCCTGCTCGTAGCGCCGCTCGGACCACAGGTCGCGCGCGACGGACAGCCCGGCGCGCAGGCGCAGGTCCCACGGGCGGGCGGGGTCGTGCAGCAGGGATTCCAGGTGCGCCCGGGCCTGATCCGGCTTGCCGGAGCGCAGCAGCAGGTCGATGGTGGCGCGGTTGTAGTCCCAGGAGTCGAGGGCCCGGGCGTCCAGGCGCACGAGGCTGTCCAGGGCCTGGCGCGCGGTGTCCAGGTGGCCCTGGGCCAGGGCGCTGTCGGCCAGCCGCTGCCAGGCCTCGGCCTCGGCCTCGGGCGCCAGGCCGCCGCGTTGCAGCAGGCCGGCATAAAGATTTTCGCTGGTGGCGTGGTCGCCGTCCTCGAAGGCCTGGGCGGCGCGGGCTTCCACGTCGCGCACGGGGACGCCGCTCTGGGCGTCGGGGGTGCGGGCCAGGGGCGGCTTGACCACGCAGCCCGCCAGCAGCGCCAGGGCCAGCAGCAGGCCGCACAGGGCGACGAAAGGCAGAGGGCGCGGGGCCCGGAGGGTCGGCTCGGATGTCATGGCTTCATGAAACGTCGAGCGGCCGGCGGGCCGCCCGGTTGAGGATGCAAAATGGCCTGCCCGCCACGCAGGCGGACAGGCCAAGCTATCCATGTTCCGGCCCAAAGGCAAGCCTTGCCGGCCGCCCGGGGGTTAGACTTCCTTGTAGTCGGCGTCGACCACGTCGTCGTCGTCCTTCTTGCGCCCGGCCTGCTGCTCGGGGCCGCCGGGCTGCTCGGCGCCGGGCTGGGCCTGCTGCTGGTAGAGCTTCTCGGCCAGCTTGTGCGAGGCCTGGGCCAGTTCGCCGGTGGCCTTCTCGATGGCCTCGGCGTCGCCGCTGTCCATGACGCCCTTGAGGGCCTCCACCTTGGCCTCGATGTCGGCCTTGGTGGCCGCGTCGAGCTTGTCGCCCAGGTCGCGGATGGACTTTTCGGTGGTGTAGATCAGCGTGTCGGCCTGGTTGCGAATCTCGATGAGCTTCTGCTTCTTCTTGTCCTCGTCCGCGTGGGCCTCGGCCTCCTTGACCAGCCGCTGGATGTCGGCGTCGGACAGGCCCGAGGACGCGGTGATGCGGATGGATTGCTCCTTGCCGGTGCCCATGTCCTTGGCCGAGACGTTGACGATGCCGTTGGCGTCGATGTCGAAGCTGACCTCGACCTGCGGCAGGCCGCGCGGCGCCGGGGGGATGCCCGTCAGCTCGAAGCGGCCCAGGGTCATGTTGTCCGAAGCCATGGGGCGCTCGCCCTGAAGCACGTGGATGGACACGCTGGGCTGGTTGTCCGCCGCCGTGGTGAACACCTGGCTCTTGCGCGTGGGGATGGTCGTGTTGCGGTCGATGAGCTTGGTGAACACGCCGCCCAGGGTTTCGATGCCCAGGGAGAGCGGGGTCACGTCGAGCAGCAGCACGTCCTTCACGTCGCCGGCCAGGATGCCGCCCTGGATGGAGGCGCCCATGGCCACCACCTCGTCGGGGTTCACCGAGCGGTTGGGCTCCTTGCCGAAGAGCTGGGCCACCTTCTGCTGCACCAGGGGCATGCGCGTCATGCCGCCCACGAGCACGACCTCGTCGATGTCCGCCGCCGAGAGCCCGGCGTCGGCCAGGGCCTTCTTGCAGGGCGCCACGGTGCGCTCGACCAGATCCTCGACCAGCTTCTCCAGCTTGCCGCGCGAGATTTTGACCAGCATGTGCTTGGGGCCGGTCTGGTCGGCGGTGATGAAGGGCAGGTTGACCTCGGTCTCCTGCGCGGTGGACAATTCCTTCTTGGCCTTTTCGGCGGCCTCCTTGAGGCGCTGCAGGGCCATGCGGTCGGCGGACAGGTCGATGCCGTTCTCGCGCTTGAACTCGCCCACGAGGTAGTCGATGACGCGGTGGTCGAAGTCCTCGCCGCCCAGGAAGGTGTCGCCGTTGGTGGCGCGCACTTCCACGACGTTGTCGCCCACCTCGAGGATGGAAATGTCGAAGGTGCCGCCGCCCAGGTCGAACACGGCGATCTTCTCGTTGGCCTTCTTGTCGAAGCCGTAGGCCAGCGACGCCGCCGTGGGCTCGTTGATGATGCGCTTCACGTCCAGGCCCGCGATGCGGCCCGCGTCCTTGGTGGCCTGGCGCTGGGAGTCGTTGAAGTACGCCGGAACGGTGATGACCGCCTCGGTGACCTTCTCGCCCAGGTAGGCTTCGGCGTCGGCCTTGAGCTTTTGCAGGATCATGGCCGAAATCTCGGCCGGGCTGTAGGTCTTGCCCGCGATCTCCACGTAGGTCTCGCCGTTGGAGTGCTTGACCAGCCTGTAGGGGCAGGAGCCCTTCCACTTGGCGATTTCGGGCTCGTCGAAGCCGCGGCCCATGAGGCGCTTGATGGCGAAGACGGTTTTTTCCGGGTTGGTCACGGCCTGACGCTTGGCCAGGTCGCCCACCAGGCGTTCCTTGTCGGTGAACGCCACGATGGACGGCGTGGTGCGGCCGCCTTCGGGGTTGGTGATGCACTTCGGGTCCTTGCCTTCCATGATGTAGACACAGGAGTTGGTGGTCCCGAGGTCGATGCCGATGATCTTGCCCATGCTGCTCCTCCTGAATGCGAAATATCGTTTGGTCAATCGAAAGCGCGGCTGGGGGCCGCGCCGCTGTGTGCTGGCTTGGAAGTAAGACCGTGGCCGGGGTTGTAAAGGGGAGGGTGCAACTTTTTTCACCTCTTCCGGCCGGAACGTGGCCCGGGACGGCGCCCGGGACGGGCCTTCCCGCCAGCCGGGCGCGGAAAAGGCCGGACGCCCGGGGCGCCCGGCCTTGCGGAGCACGGGGGGAGGGCCGCGCGCAGGCTATTGCCCGGCGCTGACCATGACCTTGGCCGGACGCAGCAGGCGGCCGTTCAGCTTGTAGCCGCGCTGGAGCACGCGGGTGACCACGCCGGGGGGCAGGTCGTCGCGCTGGTCCTGCCCGACGGCCTCGTGCAGCTCGGGGGTGAACTCGACCCCGGCCTCGCCCACAGGCACGAGCCCGTTGCCCGCCAGGGCGTCGAGCAGGGCCTTGCGGGTCATGTCCACGCCCAGGACGAAGTTCTTGGACGCCGCGTCCTGCGGGGCGTGGTTCAGGGCCAGGTCGAGGTTGTCCAGGGCGGGCAGCAGGTCGGCCAGCACCTTCTCGGAGGCGTACTTGCGGTATTCCTCCTTTTCGCGTTCCAGGCGCTTGCGGGTGTTGTCCAGCTCGGCCAGGGCGCGCAGGCGGTCGTCCTCGGCCTGGGCGCCCACGGGGCACGCCGGGCAGAGGCGGTCGCGGCACAGGGCCTGCAATTCGTCGTCGGTGAGCTCCAGTTCCATCGGAGCGGCGGCGTTTGCGGCTTCGGAGGTCTCGTCCATGGCGGTGTCCGGGCCCTCCACGGCGGGGTCCTGTCTGCTGTCCTTCATCATTGCGAAAGAGTCCTTTGTCAGTAGCGGGTTTCGAGCAGTTCGGTGAGCATGCGCGCGGTGAAGTCCACCACGGGCACGACCTTGGCGTAGTCCATGCGCATGGGGCCGATGACGCCGATGACGCCCCGGGCCGCGCCCGAGCCGCCGTAGGGCGCGCAGACCAGCCCATAGTCCCCGGTGCCGGGTTCGGCGGCGGTGAAGCCGATGCGCGGGCCCGCGGCCTCCATGGTGCGTTCCAGCAGCTCCAGCAGGCGTTTCTTGTCGTCGAGCATGCGCAGCAGTTCGCGCATGGCCTGCACGTCGGAAAATTCGGGCTGGCCCAGCAGGTGCAGGGCGCCGTCGCAGAACAGGTCGCGCTCGCCCTCGGCGGCGAAGGCGTCGCGGGCCAGGGTCAGGGCCCGGGTGTAGCTGCGCAGGCGGCGGCGGGCGCCGCCCAGTTCGGCCAGGATGCGCGCCCGCGCCTGGGACAGGGTCTGCCCCGCGTAGTGGTGGTTCAGGTAGTTGCCGTAGGCCGTGAGGTCGTCGCGGGTGATGGCCTCGTCCACCTCCACCAGCCGGTTCTGGACCACCCCGCCCTCCAGCACGAGCACGGCCATGGCCGTGCGCTGGCGCACGAGCACGAAGTCGATGCTTTTCCAGCGCACGTCGTTGCCGCCCGGCGCGAGGACCATGCCCATCTGCCGCGCGTGGGCCGAGAGCAGCCGCGAGCAGTGGCGCAGCACGGCCGTCAGTTCCGCGCCCGCGCTGCCCAGGCCGTCGCGGATGTCGCGCTGCTCGTTGTCGGGCAGAACCCTGGGGGCCGGGGCGCAGGTGAAGCAGTGGGCAAAGGCCTTGGGGGTGGGCACGCGCCCGGCGGAGGTGTGCGGCTGCTCCAGATAGCCCGCCTCGGCCAGCTCGGCCATGGTCGTGCGCATGCTGGCGGAAGACAGGCTCAGGCCGCTGGCTTCGGACACCGCGCGCGAGCCCACGGGGCGGGCCGTGCCGATGTAGGCCTCCACGATGGTCGTCAGGACCGTGTGCTGTCTGGGCGTAAGCTGCATGGGCCGGGCCCTTCCTTGCGCAATGGGCGCCGCAGGCGCCGCCGGGCGTTTGGGGTGCGGGGTTCGGCCTTGTGACTAATCACGGCCCCGGGGGGTGTCAACCTTGGGCGGCGCGGCGGCGGCCGCTGCGGCTTCGCGGCCCGGGTGGTCCGGGTGCAGCCCCGGCTCGGCGGCCATTTCGCGCAGCACGTAGTCGCGCACGGCCTGGACCCAGGGCCGGGGCGTCAGGCCCGTGGCCTGGGTGAAGCGCGCGGTGGACAGGGCCGAATAGGCCGGGCGCTTGGCCCGCTGGGGATACTCCGCCGAGGTCACGGGCGTGACCGCGCAGGGCACCCCGGCCATGCGCAGCGCCTCGGAGGCCAGTTCGCACCAGCTCGCCTCGCCGGAATTGACCACATGGAAGACGCCGCGGGCGCCCTTGGCCACCAGGGCCAGGCTGTATTTGGCCAGGTCCGGCGTGAAGGTCGGCGAGCCCACCTGATCGTGGACGACGCTCACGCAGTTGTTCCTGCGGCACAGGTCGAGCATGGTGCGCACGAAATTCTTTTTGCCCGGGCCGAAGAGCCAGGCCGTGCGGATGATGATCAGCCCGGGCGGGTCCAGGGCCAGCAGGGCCTTTTCGCCTTCGAGCTTGGTGCGCCCGTAGACGCTCTCGGGGGCGGTGGGGTCGTCCTCGCCGTGCGGGGTGTCGGCCTTGCCGCCGAAAACGAAGTCGGTGCTGTAGTGGACCAGGGTCGCCCCGGCCTGGGCGCAGGCGCGGCCCACGATCTCGGGCAGCACGGCGTTCAGCCGCCGGGCCTCGTCGGGCTCGTCCTCGGCCTTGTCCACCTGGGTGTGGGCCCAGGTGTTGAAGACCGCGCGCGCCCCGCAGGCCTGGATGCGTCCGGCCAGACGTTCCTTGTCGAAGTCCTCGGCGCCGGGGCGCCCGGTGGCTTCGGCGCGCCAGCCCGCGGCCTCCAGGGCCGCGCACAGGGCCATGCCCAAAAGGCCCGTCCGTCCGCCCAGCACCAGGGCCGTGGGGCGTTCCTGCGTGTCGCTTGCGTTCATGACCTGTCCTTGTACCAGGCGTCCATGAAGCGGCGGTATTCGCCGCTCTGGATGGCCTCCACCCAGGGCTGGTTGTCGGCGTACCACGCCAGGGTCCGCCCGATGCCGCGCGCGAAGTCGTACTCGGGCGCAAAGCCCAGCTCGCGTCCGGCCAGGGAGTGGTCCATGGCGTAGCGCCGGTCGTGGCCGGGACGGTCCTTGACGAAGGTGATGAGCGATTCCGGCCGGCCCAGGGCGGCCAGGATGGTGCGCACCACCTCGATATTGGGCAGTTCGGCGCCGCCGCCGAAGTTGTAGACCGCGCCCGGACGGCCCTTGAGCAGGGCCAGCTCCACGCCCCGGCAGTGGTCGGTGACGTAGATCCAGTCGCGCACGTTGGTGCCGTCGCCGTACAGCGGCAGGGGCTCGCCGCGCCGGGCCCGGGCGATCATCAGCGGGATGAGCTTTTCGGGGAACTGCCAGGGCCCGTAGTTGTTGGAACAGCGGGTGATGACGGCGGGGTAGCCGTAGGTCTTCCAGTAGGCGCCGACGATGAGGTCCGCCGAGGCCTTGGAGGCCGAGTAGGGGCTGCTGGGGTCCAGGGGCGTGGCCTCGGTGAAGGCCGGGTCGTCCGGCCCCAGGGAGCCGTAAACCTCGTCGGTGGAAACGTGCACGTAGCGTTCGACCCCGGCCTGCATGGCGCAGTGCACGAGGTTCTGCGCGCCGCGCACGTTGGTGGTGATGAACGGCTCGGGGTCGGCGATGGAGCGGTCCACGTGGGACTCGGCGGCGAAGTTGACCACGGCGTCGATATGGTACTGCCTGAGCACGGCGGCCATGGCCACGGGGTCGGCGATGTCGGCGCGCACGAAGTGGTAGCGCCCGTCGCCGCGCGCCTCCAGCGGCGCGAGGTTGGCCCGGTTGCCCGCGTAGGTCAGCTTGTCGCAGTTGACCACCACGAGATCGTCGTGCCTGCCGAGCATTTCATAGATGAAGTTGGTGCCGATGAAGCCGCACCCGCCGGTGACCAGAAGTCGCATGCATGTTCCTCGATGTCTGTGATTTCAACGGGTTGCATGCAGCGCCGCCCCCCGCTGGCCCGGCCACAGTAGCCTAAAATCCGGCCAGGGCAAACCCCGGCGAGGCCTTGGGAAAAAATTGCGGCCCGGAAGAAAAAAGTCCTTGCCTCCCGCCTGCGGGGTTGCTAATAGCTTGCCTCCGCGCAGGGCACATCGGCGCCGGGTTCATCCGGCCCCTTGAAGCCCGGGGCGCGGGGTGCTACAAGCACCCGACACAGTGGGCGATTAACTCAGCGGTTAGAGTGCCATCTTCACACGGTGGAAGTCCCTGGTTCAAATCCTGGATCGCCCACCACCGAATGCACGAGAGGCAAGCCTTGCGGGGCTTGCCTCTCTTCTTTCCGGCGGCGCGCCGCGCCGCCCGCCGGGCCGCAGGGAGGCGCCGCGCCGTGGAACTGGTGCTGTTCGAGCCGGAAATTCCGCCCAACACGGGCAACGTGGCGCGACTGTGCGCCGCCGCCGGGGTGCGGCTGAACCTCGTGGAACCCCTGGGGTTTTGCCTGGACGACAAGCACCTGCGCCGCGCCGGGCTGGACTACTGGCCGCACGTGGACGTACACGTGCTGCCGCATTGGGAGGCCCTGGCGGCCCACGCGGCGGGGCGCAGGCTGGTGCTCTCCAGCGCCCGGCGCGGGGCGCGCTTCGACCGCTTCGCCTACCGGGGTGACGACCTGCTCGTCCTCGGCCCGGAGACGCGCGGCCTGCCCGAGGCCCTGTTCGCGGCCCATCCCGACCATGTGCGCATCCCCATCCGGGGCGCGGTGCGCAGCCTGAACATGTCCACCGCCGCCGGGGTGCTGCTTTATACGGCCCTGGCCGCCACGGGGCAGTTGCCGGACTGAGGCCGATCCGGCCCGACCCGGGGCCGCGCCTTTTACCCTGCGCTCCGTCCCACGATGAAAAAAGCGGCGACCCGTGCCCGGGCCGCCGCTCCCTGCGATTCTGTCGCGCGCGCCCCCCGCGCGCTTTTTTATGCCTAGGAGGCCAGCTCCTTCAGCCGCGCGGCCAGGCGTTCCAGTTCGTCCACGGCCTCGGCCGAGGCGCTCATGCCCTGGGCCGTCTCGTTGGAGATGCGGCTCATGTCGTCCACGGCCTGGGTGATCTCCTCGCTGGAGGCCGACTGCTGCTCGGCCGCCGTGGCGATGGACTGGACCTGCCCGGCGGTGGAGTCCACGATGCTCTGGATTTCGCGCAGGCGCTGACCGGACTGGTTGGCCTTCTCGGTGGAGCGGGCGATTTCGTCCACGGCCTGCTCGGTGGCGCCGATGGCCTCGCGGGCCCCGCCCTGGATGGCGCCCACGGCCTGCTCGACCTCCTTTGTGGCTGTCATGGTCTTCTCGGCCAGCTTGCGCACCTCGTCGGCGACCACGGCGAAGCCGCGCCCGGCGTCGCCCGCGCGGGCGGCCTCGATGGCGGCGTTCAGCGCCAGCAGGTTGGTCTGGTCGGCGATGTCGTTGATGACGCCGATGATCTGGCCGATGCCTTCGGCCTGGGTGCCCAGGGTGCCCATGCGCTGTTGCAGGTTCTTGATGCGCGTCTGGACCTCGGTGATGGAGGTCACGGCGTCGGCTACGACCTGCACGCCCTGGGTGGCGGTCTTGCTGGCGGCCGAGGCGTTTTCCGCCGCCGCCGAGGCGTTGCGCGCCACCTCCAGCACCGTGGAGTTCATTTCCTCCATGGCCGTGGCGGTTTCGGCGGCGCGGGCGCTTTGCACGTCGGCTCCGGAGCGGACCTGCTCGATCTGCGAGGCGACCTCGCCGAGCTTTTCGGCCAGGGTGATGCCCGCCTCCTGGATGTTGGCGTTGACCGTGCCGATGTGCTCCAGGTTCTTTTGCAGTTCGCGCTCCTTGAGGACCATGTCGGTGATGTCCTTGGCCAGCTCCACGGCGCCGCCGCCCGCCAGGGGCACGCGCACCAGGCGCAGGGAGCGCCGCGACTGGCCGGAGCCGATTTCCACCACGCGCTGGGCGTCGGTCGTGGCCTCGCGCGCGGTGCGGAAGGAGCCCTCGGGCACGCCGAACACGGCCGAGCAGCGCTGGCCGGTGATCCGCTCGCGGCCCTTGCCCGCGATGCGCACGGTGGCCTCGTTGGCGATGGTCACGCGCCCGGCGTCGTCCAGGGCGTAGATGGGGTCGGGCACGGCGTTGAGCATTTCCACGTAGCCCGAGTTCTCGCGCATGGACTCTTCGATGCGGTCCATGACCTGGTTGAACGTGGCGCAGAGCTGGCCGATTTCGTCCTGGGAGCGCACGTCGATGCGCGCCGAGAGGTCGCCGCCCGAGGCGCGGCCGGCGGCCTTGACCGCCGCGAGCACCGGGCGGATGGTCGCCACGGTGAACAACCAGGCCAGGACCAGGGCCACGGCCAGGGCCGCGCCGCCGCTCATGAGCCCGTATTTGACGAGCTGGCGGTCGGTGCCGTGGCGCAGGTCCGTGCCGGCCAGGGTGACCATGAGCGACCAGTCCCAGGGCTCGAAGCGCTTGACGTAGCCGTATTTGAGGCCGCCCAGGTCGTAGTCCACGAGGGTGGAGTCGGCGTCCAGCAGGAGCTGGCCGAAGGGGTAGTCCTTGAGGTTCTTGCCCACGATGGCGCGATCCGGGTGGAAGAGCACGTCGCCCTGGCTGTTGAAGACCACGCTGTAGCCCTTGCCCGCCACGTTGACGCTGCCCAGGAACTCGGAAAGCTGCGAGGTCAGGATCTGCCTGCCCACGTAGGCCACGGCGATGATGGCCCCCGAGGCGTCGCGCAGGGGTTTGTAGGCGGTGATGAACCAGTCGTTGACCACGAAGGCCTTGCCCCGGTAGGTTTCGCCGTTCATGACGGTCTTGTACACGGGGCTGTCGGCGGGGATGTAGGTGCCCGTGGCGCGGTTGCCGTCGAGCTTGCGCACGTTGGTCGACACGCGCAGCAGCTTGCCGTCCAGCACCTGGAAGATGGTCGCCGTGCCGCCCACGGTGGCCTGCACGTCGTCGACCACCGTGAAGTCGCCCGTGAGCGTCTGCCCGCCCGCCAGGAGGGTCGGGATGCTCACGGTTTCGGTCTGCTTGGTCACCTGGTTGGTGATGGTCATGGTCACGGGCCGGGAGCGGTCCAGCGCCAGGGCGCCGAAGCGGGCCAGCTCCTTTTCCAGCGAAACCAAGTCCGCGCTGACCTTTTCCTGGGTGATGTCGTTCTGCATCCGCAGGGTGCCCACGGCTTCGTCGGTGACGGTGCGCAGGGTGGCCTGGCCCAGTTCCCGGAGGGTGCCGTCCAGGCCGATGTAGCCCACCGTGCCCATTGTCACCACGGTGATGGTGACCATGACCAGGCATCCGATGATGATCTTCTTGCCGAAGGAAAGTCTGTTCATTGCAACCGCCATGGAAATAGGGTTCGTCCGGCCCGTGGCCGACATGCTCCGCTCGGTCCCAGTTTCCTTTGCAATCCCGGATGGTTCCTCCTGTGTCATGTCACGCTCCGCCCGCCTGCGGTGCAAGTATTCTGAGAGTGTGAGCATAACATGTTCTTCATTATCCTGTAAAGAAAAAGCCCTATCCCTCCCGCTTCGCAGGGGAAGTTGAGCATTTTCCGTTTCCGGACCCGGGTGGCGCCGGATGGGCGCCATGGCGCGGCGGGCTTGCACCCGAAGGGCCGCCGCGCTACACGGGCCTTGCGGTCCGTCCGGGCCGTGCAACCCGTTCCCCGGGGCTCGCCATGCCGCTGGTATCGTTGCTTTTACCGCCCCTGGCCGTGGGGCTGGACCTCGCCCTGGGCGACCCCCAGGGCTGGCCGCACCCCGTGCGGGCCATCGGCGCGCTGGTGGCCCGCCTGGAGGGCCCGGCCCGGCGCGCCCCGGGGCCCGAGCGGCTGCGCGGCGCGCTGTGCGTGCTCGTCGTCGCCGGGGCGGCGGGGGCGGCGGCCTGGGCCGCCACGGCCCTGCCCTGGGTCGGCTGGCTGGCGGGGCTCTACCTGGCCTACGCGGGGCTGGCCCTGGGGGCGCTGCTGGCCGAGGGCCGCGCGGTGCTGGCCCTGTTGGACGGCGGCGACCTGGAAGGCGCGCGCCGGGCCCTGGCCATGCTCGTCAGCCGCGATACGGCCCACCTGGACGAGGAGGGCGTCTGCCGCGCCCTGGCCGAAACCCTGGCCGAGAATCTGGGCGACGGGTTCACGGCGCCGTTTTTTTATCTCGTGCTCCTGGGGCTGCCGGGGCTGTGGGCCTACAAGGCCGTGAGCACCATGGACTCCATGTGGGGCTACCGCACCGAGCGTTGGCGCGGCCTGGGCTGGGCCTGCGCCCGGCTGGACGACGTGCTGGCCTTCGTGCCCTCGCGGCTGGCGGCCTTGGGGGTGATTGCTGCGGCGCGGCTGGCCTGGGGGCGGCGGGTGCCCGTGGGGGCGGTGCGCCGCGACGCCGCGCGCATGGCCAGCCCCAACGCGGGCTGGCCCATGGCCGCCGCCGCCTGGGCCCTGGGCGCGGACATGGGCGGCCCGGCCGTGTATTTCGGCCGACCCGTGGACAAACCGCGCCTGGGCCCCGGGGGCGGCGCCTGGACTCCGGCCCTGGTGCGGCGGCTCATGGGCCTGCTGCGCGCCGCCGGGCTGGGCGTGGCCGGGGCGCTGTGGCTGTGGCTGGCGGTGTGGGCCCTGGCCCGGCCCCTGGCCTGAGGGCACGGCGTTCCCGGGCCATGGTCCCCGGCCTCCGTGCCGTCTTTTTTTCGCGCGCGGCGGCCTTTCCGGCATCCGGTGTTGACACGCGCGCCCGGGGGCAATACATCGCAGGTGCTCCGGGGCGGACCCGGGCCCCCCGCGACATTTCCAGGAAACAGGACGACACGCATGCAGGAATTCGACGAATATCCCGAGTTCGAGTATCTGGCCTCCATCGAGGGCTTCCTGGTGCCCATTGCGCACATCAAGGCCATCGGCTGGGTGGAGAAGACCTTCCCCCTGCCCGACGAGCCCTACGAGGGCGACCAGTGGTACTTCCGCGTGCACCTGGACCAGCCCCTGGGCGACACCGGCGACGGCGTGGCCCGCGATCTGGCCGCCTTCTACCCCAGCGAGGAGGAGGCCGAGTCCGCGCGCATGCAACTGGCCGGAAGGGTCAACGATTTCTACAAGAACCAATTCGTGAACAGCATGTTCGGCGGCAAGCTGCACTAGCCGCGCGCTGGTTTTGCCCGTATTTTCCAGGCCCCGTGCCCGCCCGGCGCGGGGCCTGGGCGTTTTGGACGGCCCGCCCGGCCCGGAGCGGCGGCGCCGTGCCGGAGAGGATGCCCCCTTTACATTCCGGGGAAAGTGCGTAGATAAGACGCACCTCAGCGTGACCGGACACCAGCCTTCCGCCGCCCGCCTCCCCGCGCGCGGCCCCTGCGCCCAGCCATCGGCGGGCGCCCCTGAGAGTCCCGGAGCCCCACCAGTACCCCCGGCCCACGGGCCGCGCGACCCTCGTCACGCAGGATCGCCTTTTTCCCATCAACCATAGGATATTTTTGTGACTTTCGATTCCTTCGCCTTTGATGCGCGGATCGCCTCGGGCATTCGCGCCGCCGGGTACGCCGTGCCCACGCCCATCCAGACCCAGGCCATTCCCGTCGTGCTCCAGGGCCGCGATGTCATGGGCCTGGCCCAGACCGGCACCGGCAAGACCGCCGCCTTCGCCCTGCCCATCCTCCAGCGCCTGCTGGACGCGGGCGTTTCCGGACGCGGGCCGCTGCGCGTGCTGGTCCTTGCGCCGACCCGCGAACTGGCCGTGCAGATCCAGGAGACTTTCGTGACCCTGGGCGCCCAGACGGGCATCCGCTGCGCCGCCGTGTTCGGCGGGGTGGGCATCGTGCCCCAGGTCAAGGCCCTGCGCCAGTCCACCGTGGCCGTTGCCTGCCCCGGGCGGCTCATCGACCTCATGAAACGCGGCGACGCCGATCTTTCCGGGGTGGACGTGCTCGTCCTGGACGAGGCCGACCGCATGCTGGACATGGGCTTCCTGCCCGACATCAAGCGCATCCTGGCCAAACTGCCCACGCGGCGCCAGACCCTGCTCTTCTCGGCCACCATGCCCGAGGAGATCGCCACCCTGTGCCGGGGCATCCTGCGCGACCCGGTGCGCGTGGAGGTGGCCAACACCGCCCCGGCGGCCAGCGTCGGCCATGCGCTCTACCCCGTGCGCAAGCACCTCAAGGCCGCGCTGCTCGAAGCCATCCTGCGCGGCACGGAGCACGACTGCGTGCTCGTGTTCACGCGCACCAAGCACCGCGCCAAGACCCTGGCCCAGCAGCTCGAACGCAAGGGCTGGGCGGCGACCTTCCTGCAGGGCAACCTGTCCCAGAACCGGCGCCAGAAGGCCCTGGAAGGCTTTCGCAGCGGCGACTACCGCATCATGGTCGCCACGGACATCGCCGCGCGCGGCATCGACTGCTCGCGGGTGACCCACGTGGTCAACTTCGACATGCCCGACACCGCCGAGACCTACACCCACCGCATCGGCCGCACGGGCCGGGCCGAACGCAGCGGCGAGGCCCTGAGCCTGGTCACCGCCGAGGACGGGCTCATGGTCCGCTGCGTGGAGGGCCTGCTGGGCCGCAAGATCCGCCGCGTGACTCTGGACGGCTTCGACTACGACCGCGAAACCCAGGGTGCGCCCAGCCCCGTGGACGAGCGCGAGGGCCAGGAGCGCGGACGGCGCGGCGGCCAGCGCGGCGGGCAGCGGCCCGCCCGGGCGCCCAAGGCGGCCCAGGCCGCCCCGGCCTGGGGCGCGGCCAGCGAGCGCGACGACACCTATCACGACCCCGACGCCGGGGCCTCGCGCCGCGCCCGGGGCGAGAATCCGCGCCGCGACGATGCCCGGCCCAAGGGCCGCGACGGACGCGGCGGCCGGGGCAAGGCCGCGGGCAATGCCCAGGGCGCGTCCCGGGGCACCCGGGGCGGCGACGGCGTGTTCCCGGCCCTGGGCAAGAGCCAGGGCGGCGCCCGGGGCGAGGCCCGGGGCAACCGCGCGGCGGCCCCGGCCGGACGCCGCGACGACGACGCGCGCGGCAACCGCATCGATGCGCGCGACCACCGCGACGACGCCCGGGGCAATCGGATGCCCGTGCGCGAGACGGAGGGCAACCGCGCCGCGCGGACTGCGGGCCGTCCCGATTCCCGCGACGGATACGGGGGCCGCGACGGCCGCGATGGACGGACCGGGCGCGCCAAGGACGGCAACGGCCGCCCCGACGCCCGGGGCCAGCACCCGGCCAAGGCGGCCACGGGCCGTGGCCGCGACGACGACGCGCGCGGCAACCGCGCCCCGCGTGAAGGACGGGGCGGCGAGGGCGTCGGTCGCCCTGGCGACGACCGCCGCCGGGGCCGCGGGCGCGGCTCGCGCCCCGAGGCGCGTTAGAGGCCCCCGAGCCTGAAAAGGCAGCACCGCTGCGCGAGGGGAGGCTCCCATCCCGTGCCCCAAGCGGCGCGCAGACGGACCTTGCCCGCCGCGCGGCAGCGGGGCGGGCGGAAGACGCGTTGACCGGCACGCGCCGCGCTTGGCATATCTGGTGCGTTTGGCGCGCCGGTGTGCCGTGCGCCGGGGCCTGGAAAAATCGAGGCGGCCCGGGATCACTCCCGGGCCGCCTTCGTTTTTGAGCCTCCCGGCGTCGCGGGGGAGCTACTTGATGTTGGCCGCGATTTCGTCGCGCACGAGCTTCATGTAGGTCAGCTTGGGGCCGCCGCCCATGAGCACGGCCAGCCATGCGGCTTCCAGGATTTCCTCGGCCGTGGCGCCGGTTTTCACGGCGTTGGCCACATGCACGGCGATGCACCAGTCGCACTGGTTGGCCACGGCCAGGGCCACGAGCATGAGATTCTTGGTCTTGCCGGGAAGGGCGCCGTCGGCCTTGGCGGCCTTCATGAATTCCATGAATCCGTCGAACTGGGCGGGGGTTTCCTTCTTCAGGGCCTTCAGGGTCTCGTTGAATTCATCCAGAAGCTGGCTCATGGGGCCTCCTTGGGTTGTGGGTGGATGAGTGATCCCACGATAGCCCAGAGCGCCCGGCCCAGGCAATGATTTCAGCGGGTTGATTCCGAGCGCCGCGCCCGGGATTGCGCGACGCGCCCGGGCCTCCGGTTTCCCGGCGAACGAGCGCGGCGGCCCCTGCCGTCCGCACTCCCGGTCCCCGGTTCCCGCCATCATCGCGCGCCATCACGCGGCGCGAAGAAATCCCGCAAATCCGCGCACCCGGGGGCGTTGGGTGTGGCCGGAGGCGCAGGGAAGCCGATTCCGAAGTGCGCGGGCACCGGACCACCGCTCTCAGGTCGTCATGCCGCCCCCCGGCCCCGGGCTGAGGGGACCGCTCCATGCCAATTTCCCCGCGCGCTTACATTTCGGGCCAAATGAAGCGCCATCTTGTGCCGATTCACTCGCGCGCTTACAAAATCTTTGCCGTGTTAGCTGTTGTCATTCATGAAAAAAAGGGCTTACGCTTGCGCGTAAACCCTTGATTTTTCTGGTCGGGATGGCGTGATTTGAACACGCGGTCTCTGCGTCCCGAACGCAGCGCTCTACCAGACTGAGCCACATCCCGTAGCGAGGAGATGCTTCTATCCGAAGGGCCGGGGTTTGGCAACCCTTGGGGCGCGAATTTTCGCGAGGCGGGGGCGGGGCGGGCGGAGCGTTTCGGGGCGCGGGTTCCGGGGCGGGCGGGGCGGCCGCGGGCCGCGCGCCATGGGCCGGGCGGAAAATTTAGCCGTTGTCCTTCAGGGCCATTTTCATTAGAAGATGAGGGTGTCGGCGCTCTATCCCTCCGGAATGGAGTGTGCTAACCTAGAGAAAATCTAAAGCCCCCGGGCCGCACGGGGGTCCTGTGGCGGATGCGGCCGAGCGGACCAGAAAGGAGTAGCGAGTGGTAACGGTTGTCGTTGTTGACGATTCGGCCTTCATGCGCAAGGCCATCGCGACGATGCTCGAAAAGGACCCCGGGATCAAGGTCGTGGCCACGGCCCGCAACGGCGAGGAAGGCCTGGAGCTGATTCGCAGGCATCAGCCCGACGTGGTGACCCTGGACATCGAGATGCCCAAGATGGACGGGCTCACGGCCCTGCGGCACATCATGATGGAGATGCCGCGGCCGGTGCTGATGATCAGCTCCCTGACCACCGAGGGCGCCGAGGCGACCCTCAAGGCCATGGAGCTTGGCGCGGTGGATTTCATCCCCAAGCAGTTGTCCCGGGTATCGCTGGATATCATCAAGATCGAAGAGGACTTGCGGAACAAGATTCGCAGTCTGGCCGGGCGCAAGCTGCGGCCCATGAGCCCCCGGGTGCATGCCCCGGCGTCCGGCGCCGGAGGCGCGGCCCACGGCGCGCCCCCGGCCCCCCGCGCGGCGGTCACGCGGCCCAAAGGCGGCCAGCGGCGCGACGTGGTGGCCATCGGCGTGTCCACCGGCGGGCCGCCCGCCGTGCAGAAGGTGCTCGCGGCGCTGCCCGCCGACTTTCCGGCGGGCATTCTCATTGCCCAGCACATGCCCGCCGCCTTCACCGGGCCGTTTGCCAAGCGCCTGGACGGCGTGAGCAAGCTGGCGGTCAAGGAGGCCGAGCACGGCGAGCTTTTCCGGCCCGGAACGGTGTACATTTCGCCCGGCGGCAAGCACCTGCGCATCGCCCAGAAGGTCAGCCGCATCGAGATCGTGGTTTCCGAAGAGCCGCGCGAGGCGCTCTACAAACCCTCGGCCAACGAGCTGATGACCTCGGTGGGCGAGGGCGTGGGGCGCCGGGCCCTGGGCGCCATTTTGACCGGCATGGGCAATGATGGCATGGAGGGGGTGAAGGTGCTCAAGGCACGCGGCGGCAGGGCCCTGGCCCAGAGCGACGCCACCTGCGTGGTCTACGGCATGCCCAAGGCCATCGTGGACGCCGGGCTGGCCGACGAGATCGTGGACATCGACGACATGGCGGGCGCCCTGGTGGACGGCCTGTACGTCTGAGCCCGCGCGGCCAAGCGCGCCGCGGGGGCCACATTCCGGAGGGTGGAGAGGCTATGCAGGACTGCAAGAAGATCGTCGCGGCGTTGCAGGGCGGGGGGGACGCTTCGGACATCCGCGAGGCCGCGTGGCAGGCGGGGGAAAGCGTCTGCCAGGAAGCCGTTCCGGCTCTGGCCGGGCTTCTGGCCAGCGGCAACCTGGGCATTCAGGAGGCCGCGGACCAGGCCCTGCGGCGCATCGGCGGCAAGGCCACCGTGGAGGCGGTCATCCCGCTGCTGCGTTCCGACGAGGCCCCGGTGCGCAACCTGGCCATGGACATCCTGCGCGCGGTCGGCGCCCAGGACCTGCCGTCCCTGGTGGGCCTGCTGCGCGACGAGGACGCCGACATCCGCATCTTCGCCTCGGACATTCTGGGCTCCACCGGCAGCGTGGCCGCCGTCGGCCCCCTGGGCGAGGCCCTGCTGCGCGACCCCGAGGTCAACGTGCGCTACCAGGCCGCCGTGAGCCTGGGCGAGCTGGGCCTGAAAGACGCCGCCCGCTACCTGAACAAGGCCCTGGGCGACGAGGAGTGGGTCCAGTTCTCGGTCATCGAGGCTCTGGCCAAGATTCGCGACGACAGCTCCATCGGCGCCCTGGCCAAGGCCCTGCACAAAAGCTCCGACCTCGTGGCCTCCATGATCGTCGAGGCCCTGGGCGAGATGGGCAACGTCAAGGCCGTGACCATGCTCATGAAGCACCTGGACGCGGCCTCCACGGCCCTGCGTAACAAGATCTGCAAGGCCATCGTGCAGATTCTCGGCGGCAAATCCCTGAAACTCCTGAGCGAGGCCGAGCGCGAGCGCTTCGGCCAGTATCTGCTGGTGGCCCTCACCGACGAGGACGAGGCCGTGCAGGACGCGGCCATGACCGGCCTGGGGTTCGTCGGCGGCGAGAAGGCCTCGGCGGACGTACTGGCCCTGGCCGCCGCGCTGGACCCCGACCGCGACCACGACCGGCTGGTGCTGGCCGTGGAAGCCCTGGCGGGCATGGGCCCGACCCGGCCCCTGGAACAGGCCCTGGAGGCCGATGCCGTGCGCCCGGTGCAGGTCGTGGTCGAGGTTGCCCAGCGGCTGTGCTCCCCGGCCCTGTGCGAGGCCATGAAGGCCGCGTTCTGGAGCCGGGACCGCGACCTGCAACGCGAGATCGTCCAGGCCCTGTGCGCCTGCGCCCGCGCGGACGACAAGCCCTTTTTCCTGGAGGTGCTGGAGCGCCACGAGGACGGCACCGTGCTCAAGGCGGCCCTGGAATACCTGGGCGCCCAGGGCGGCCAGGACGTGGGCGACCTGCTGTTCGGCTTTTTGGAGCACCCCTACGACGACGTGAAGGAAGCCGCCCTGGAGGCCTGCGTGCACGTGGGCAGCCGGGCCATGGACGAGCGCTTCCGGGCCATGTTCGCCGAAGAGGACCCCGTGCGGCGGCTCATGGCCGTGTACGCCATGGGCAAGCTCGGCGTGGCCGGGCACGCGGACGAGATTCGCGCGGCCCTGGGCGACGCGGTGCCCGACATCCGCAAGGTGGCCCTGGAGGCCTTCGGCGATTCCTGCGTGGACATCGGCCAGTGGCTGCCCGTGATCCGCGAGCGGCTGCACGACGAGCACCGCGAGGTGCGCCTGACCGTGGTCGAACTGCTGGGCCACTGCGAGGGCGAGGAACTGCTGCCCTGCCTGGAAGAGGCCCTGGACGACGAGGACGATTGGGTGCGCGTGCGCGCCGTGGAGGCCCTGGGGCGGCGCGGCGCCGACGCCGCCGTGCCCAGGCTGGTGGAAATCGCCACCGGAACCAACACCCTGCTGGCCATCAAGGCCGTGGAGGCCCTGGGCGCCATCGGCGGCAAGACGGCCTTCCGCGCGCTGCTCGAGCTGCTGGGCGCCGAGGACCAGGAACTCCAGGCCGCCGCCGAGGACGCGGTGGCGCGCATCCAGGAGTCCGGAGAAGGGGAACTGTAGATGGCCTCGCTGTTCACCAAGACGATCTCCTTGAAAAAGGAGTTCACCATAGAACCTGAGGAGTTCTCGCAACTGCGGGACTTCATCTATGCCCAAAGCGGCATCTACATCGCGGACAACAGGAAATACCTGCTGGAAAACCGCCTGCGCAACCGCCTGAAGCAGCTCAACCTCAAGTCCTTCGGCGAGTACTACTACTATTTGCAGTACGACGCCGGGCGCAAGCAGGAGCTGAACAAGCTCTTCGAGGTGGTCACCACCAACGAGACGAGCTTTTTCCGCAACCCGCCGCAGCTCAAGGTCTTCCAGGACCACGTGCTCAAGGAGGTCGTGGAGGCCCAGCGCAAGGCCGGCGACCGCCGGGTGCGCATCTGGTCCGCCGGGTGCTCCACGGGCGAGGAGCCCTACACCATCGCCATCCAGATGAGCGAGGTGCTGGGCAGCGAACTGCCGGGCTGGAACGTGAAGATCACGGCCAACGACCTGTCCGAGGGCGTTCTGGCCTCGGCCCGGCGCGGCATCTATACCGAGTACGCCCTGCGCACCACCCCGCCGGAGATGGTCCGCAAGTATTTCGTGCAGACCGACGGCAACTACGCCATCCGCGAGGACCTGAAGCGCATGATCACCTTCGGGCAGATCAACCTGTCCGACCGCATGCAGCTCAAGCGCATCGAGCGCTCGCACATCGTTTTCTGCCGCAACGTGATCATCTATTTCGACGACGAGATGAAGAAGCGGGTCATCAGTTCGTTCTACGACAACCTGCTTCCGGGAGGCTATCTGCTCATCGGGCATTCCGAATCGCTGCACAATATTTCCCGTGCGTTCAAGCCGACGCACTATCCGGGAGCGATCATCTACCGCAAGGAGGAATAGCCCGATGAGCCTGAAAGGAGGACCGTGCGCCATGTCCGAAGAGGACCGCAGAAACGACCTCAGGCTGCCCAAGAGCTTTCGGGTCGAGATCAAGGAGTTCCGTTTCCCCCTGGCGCGCCAGCCCCGCTTCGAGGTGCTGTGCGCGGACATCAGCGCCGGGGGCATGAAGCTTGAGTGCGGGCAGAAATTCGAGCCGGGAACCAAGCTCCAGGTGAAGATATTCATCCCGAGCTTCAACAAGTACCACCCGGGGTTTTTCAAGGTTTTCGAGAGCGATGCCGGGCAGTTCCTGCAAGCCATCGCCGAGGTGGTCCGCCTGCGCGACGTGATTCCCTTCACGCGCTACGAACTGGGCGTCCGGTTCCTGGACGTGGACTACGACGACTGGCAGGCGCTTCGCAACTTCATCTCGAAGAGCGCGTAACGGCGCCCGGCGCACAGCAGGGGGTGGCTTTTGGCAGCGGTGCAAGTCATAGCGGTGGCCAACCAGAAGGGCGGGGTCGGCAAGACGACCACGTCCCTGAGCCTTGGCGCCGCCCTGGCGCTGGCCGGGCACAAGACCCTGGTCATGGACCTGGACCCGCACGCCTGCGCGTCCATCCACCTGGCCTATTACCCCGAAAACCTGGAATACACGGTGCTGGACATCTTCCAGGCCGAAAAGGGCGACTACGCGGCGCTGTGGGACAAGATCGTCCACCCGGCGGACCACGAGGGCTTCTTCGACTTCGCCGCCGCGCATATCCGCCTCTCGGAGCTGGAGATGGACCTCAAGTCCCGCGCGGGGCGCGGGGCGATCCTCACCGAGGCCCTGGCGCCCCTGCGCCAGCGGTACGAGTACATCGTCATCGATTGCCCGCCGCATGTGGGCGTCCTGCTCGTCAACGCGCTGGTGGCGTCGGATCTGGTCATCATCCCCATCCAGACGGATTTTCTGGCCCTGCACGGGCTGCGGCTGATCTTCGACACCATCCGCACCCTGAACCGCGTGTTGCCCCGGCCCATCAACTTCCGGGCCCTGGCGACCATGTTCGACCGCCGGGCGGGGGCCTGCCGCCGGGTGCTCAACCTGCTGCGCAAGAAACTCGGCCCGCGCCTGTGCGACACCGTCATCAACCTGGACACCAACTTCCGCGAGGCCAGCGCCAAGGGCAAGGTGATCTACGAGATCGACCCCGCCTCCCGGGGTGCCGTGGAATACTCGCTGCTCGCCAAAGAGATCGCCAATGAAAACGCCTGAGCAATATTTCCTGGAGAAGGATTTTCTGCCCTCGGGGGCGGAGGGGGACACCCTGTCCGCCGCCGAGCGGGAATTCCTGCGCAAGTACATGGGCCTGGGCGACGACGCCGGGCAGGGCGCCGTGGCCATGCCCGGCCCGGCGCGCGTGGAGTCCGCCCCCGGGTTCGGCCCCCGGCCCGGGTCCGACGCTCCGGACCCTGCGGGCCGGGACCTGGACCAGACCCTGGCCGAGCCGGACATCATCGCCCAGCTCAAAGAGGAACACGATTTGCAACTGGTGGGCTTCCTGGTGGGCGACCAGGAATTCACCGTGCCCATCAACGTGGTCCAGGAGGTCATCCGCTACGTGGCGCCCACGCGTCTGCCCGCCGCCCCCGCGTTCATCGCGGGCATAGTCAACCTGCGCGGGCGGGTCACGCCGCTGGTGCGCATGACCTCGCTGGTGGGCGGCCTGGGCGCCTCGGAGCATCCGGGCTTCATCGTGGTCTGCCGTCGCAAGGGGCTCCAACTGGGGCTGATGATCGACACGGTCAAGACCATGTACCGCGTGCCGCAGGAGAAGATCGACTGGAGCGTGGAGGTCCATCTGGGGGCCAACGTCGAATACGTGGCCGGGCTGCTCAAGGCCGATGACGGCAAGCTCATCGGCGTTCTGTCCATCGACCGCATCGTCGAGAAGGTGCTCAAGGGCTAGGAGGAAACGCCATGTCTAAACATATCCTGATAGTGGACGATTCGAAGACAGTACGCAATCTCGTGGCGTTCATCATGAAGAAGGAAGGCTTCAGGGTGACCACGGCGGAGGACGGCCTGGACGGCCTGGAGAAGCTCTACTCCCTGGAAACCGCCGTGGACCTGATCATCTCCGACGTGAACATGCCGCGCATGGACGGATTCACCTTCATCAAGACCGTGCGCGAGCAGGAAGCCTACCGCGACGTGCCGATCATCGTGCTCTCCACCGAGGGCCAGGACAAGGACATCCAGAAGGGCCTGGGCCTGGGCGCGAACCTGTACATGGTCAAGCCCGCCCAGCCGGACAAGATGGTCAAGAACGTCAAGATGCTGCTTGGCTGATCCCGTGGCCCGGAGGCTCCGGGCCGCGGAACGGGCGGGCCGCAGGGTCCGCCGCAAGACGATACTGAGGTGCATCAATGAGCCAGGATTTCATGGATCCTGAAATTTTCGCCGATTTCATCATCGAGGCCAAGGAACATCTGGAGACCATCGAGCCCAACCTGCTCGAACTGGAACAGTCTCCGGAGAACCTGGCGCTGCTCAACGAAATCTTCCGGCCGATGCACTCCCTCAAGGGCGCCTCGGGGTTCCTTGGGCTGAACAAGATCAACAAGCTCGCCCACCGCGCCGAAAACATCATGGACGAGCTGCGCAAGGGCCGCATGGCCGTGACCTCGGAAATCATGGACGTGATCCTGTCGTCCACCGACATGCTGCGGACCATGATCGAAAACCTGGAGACCGAGGGCGGCGAGGGCGAGGTGGACACCGAGACCCTCATCGCCTCCCTGGACGCGCTTCTGGCGGGCGAAAGCCCCGCGTCCAAGGCCGCCGCCCCCAGGGAGAAGGCCGCCGCACCCGCGCCCAAGGCGGCCCCGGCGCCCGCACCCGCGCCCAAGGCCGCTCCGGCACCCGCGCCCGCGCCCAAGGCGGCTCCGGCTCCGGCGCCCAAACCCGCCGCTCCGGCCCCGGCGCCCGCCGCTCCGCCCGCCGATTTCGACGCCACGCCCTACGCCCTGAACGTGGTCGCCCGCGAGCACCTGGACGATTTCATGGAGGAGGCCCGCGAAATCGTCGAGAACCTGAACAGCGCCCTGGTCGGCCTGGAGAAGAATCCGGGCAAGTCCGGAGAGACCGTCAACGACATCTTCCGCTATTTCCATAACCTGAAGGGCAACAGCGGCATCATCGGCTACCGCGAGATGAACGCCCTGACCCACGAGGCCGAAACCCTGCTCAACCGTGTGCGCAAGGGCGAGATGGCCACCTCCAACGCCATGATCGATCTGCTTCTGGGCGTGGTGGACATGATCGAGACGCTCATCGGCGCCATCGACCTCGCCGCCGCCCGGGTCGTGCCCAACGACACCTCGGCCCTGGTCGCCCGCCTGCAGGCGGCGGTGGAGAGCGGCGAGGTGGTGCCGCCGGCCGAGGCCGGGGTGCCCGGTGCGCCTGCGGAGCGGGAGCCCGCCGCCGCCCCGGGCGGCTCTGCGGTGGACGACGACGATCTCAAGGTCTTCAGCGAAACCGTGGGCCAGCAACTGGCCAACATCACCCTGGCCCTGGACACCCTGGAAAAGGACCCCGCCAGCAAGGATTCCGTGGACGGGCTGTACCGTTCCCTGGTCTCGGTGCAAAACTCCGCCCAGTACATGGGCCTGGACGACATCAAGGTCAACGCGGAGCGCACTGCCGGGCTGGTGGCCCAGGCCCGCGACGCGGACCTGGACTTCGCCCTGATGGTGGACATCCTGCGCCAGGAGTGCGGCATCATTTCCGACATCGTGGACAAGGAAATCAAGCAACTGGGCGGCGGCGACGCGGCCCCGCAGGAGGAGCTTGTTTCGGCCATGGACGAGGACGCCCCGGAGCCCGCCGCCCCGGCCCCCGCGTCCAGGCCCGCCCCGGTCCCCGCCGCCCCGGCCCCGAAGTTCGTGGAGGAGCAGGGCGCGGCGGACGAGGACGACGGAAGCGGCGAGGACGACGACGAGGCCGCCACCGTTGTCCAGGCGCCCGCACCTTCCCGTCCCGCCGCCGGGCCCCGGGGCACGGACCGCACCCCCGCCGCCCGGCCCGCGCCCCCGCGCCCCGAGGCGGACGCGCCTGCCGCCGCTGCCGCCGCCGGGGGCGGAGGCAAGAAGCCCAAGGTGTCCTCCACCATCCGCGTGGACCATGAAAAGCTCGACCACCTGATGAACCTCATCGGCGAGCTGATCATCAACCGCAACCGCTTCGCCATGCTGGCCCGCAGCCTGGAAACGGGCGGGCAGCATATCGACGTGTCCGAAGTCGCCTCCAGCCTCACCGAAACGACCTACGCCATGGCGCGCATCTCCGACGACCTGCAGGACACCATCATGAAGGTGCGCATGGTCCCGGTGAACACGGTGTTCTCGCGCTTCCCGCGGCTGGTGCGCGACCTGTCGCGCAAGAGCGGCAAGAAGGTCGAGCTGATTATGGAAGGCGAGGAGACCGAGCTGGACAAGAGCGTCATCGAGGAAATCGGCGATCCGCTGGTGCACATGATCCGCAACTCCGTGGACCACGGCCTGGAGCCCAACGAGGACCGCGAGGCCAAGGGCAAGCCCGAGACGGGGCGCGTCTGGCTGCGCGCCTACCACCAGGGCAACTCCGTGGCCATCGAGGTCGAGGACGACGGGCGCGGCATCGACCCGGTGAAGATGCGCGAGGTCGGCGTCAAAAAGGGCATGGTGACCCCCGAGGAAGCCAAGGCCATGGACGACCAGCAGGCCATCGGGCTCATCTTCGAGCCCGGCTTCTCCGGCGCCGAGAAGGTCACGGACATCTCCGGGCGCGGCGTGGGCATGGACGTGGTCAAGACCAACATCAAGAATCTCAAGGGTTCGGTGAACATCAACACCGAGGTCGGCCGGGGCACGCGCTTCACCATCGCCCTGCCCCTGACCCTGGCCATCATCGACGCGCTGATGGTCAAGGTTTCCGGCGACACCTACGCCATCCCCCTGGAGGCGGTGTCCGAAACGACCAAGATCGAGGTCCGCCGCTTCACCGAGGTCAACGGGCGCAAGGCCGTGACCCTGCGCGGCGAGGTGCTGGGCATCATGGACCTGTGCGAAATCCTGGAGCTGCCCCGCAACGCGGAGAAGCGCGACATCGTGCCCATCGTAGTCATCCAGGACAACAACCGCCGCCTGGGTCTGGTGGTGGATACCTTGCTGGAACGCCAGGAGATCGTCATCAAACCCCTGGGCGACTACCTGGGCAACAAGGAGGGCATCTCCGGCGCGACCATCATGGGCGACGGCTCGGTGGTGCTCATCCTCGACCCGCACGAGATCTACCGCATGTCGACCAGCCGTTCGACGGGCATGTAGCCGCCCCGGCCACAGGGCGAAAAACGGCACGGCCCGCGGCGACGATGTTCGCCGCGGGCCGTGTCGCGTCCGGCGGGGGAGGGGGCACGGGATTCGACCCCGGGAAAGGGAACGTTCCGCCCGCCCGCTAGGGCAGGATTTCCACCGCCCGAGACGTGAACGAGATGCCCTGGTTGGAACTGGTGCCGATCATCACGGCCTCGACCAGGGGCGGGTTCATGGGCCCGTCGGCTGCCCAGCGGACCACGAAGTTGGCCCCCGAGCCGCCGTCGTTGTCGCTCTCGTCCACGATGAATTCCAGGGTGCCCATGGGCCGGACCATCTGGGACGCGTCGATGAAGCCGCGCACCAGCCCGCCGTGGCTGTTGTAGAATTCCACGGCCTCCACGCGGAAGCCGTGCCCGGGGTCCACGTTGCGGATGGACAGGGTGCAGGTCAGGGGGAAGGCGCGGTTTTTGGGGCCGTGGTAGACGTGGGAGTAGACGGGCACGTAGAGGGTTTGCCCCGCCACGGGCGCCTGGGCCCGCGCGGCGGGCGCGGCCAGGGCCCAGGCCAGCCAGGTCAGCAGCACGAGCAGGGCGGCCCAGCGGGCAGGGCGGATGGGGCGGGCCGGACGGGGCGGGGTAAGGCGGGCGGCGGGCATGGGTTCCTCCGGGTTGGGGCTGTGGGCGTGAGCGACACTAGCACCCCGGGCGCCGGACGGTAAACCCCGCCGTTGTCTCCCGCCGTGTCGGCCTACGCTCCGGCGGGAGGCAGGAACAGGGTGGCCTGCAAGGCCGCGAAGGCCGCCGTCGCCGCCACCAGGGCCACGGCCGCCAGCCACACGGCGGGCTTCATGCGCAACGGGGCGCCCGCCCGCCAGACCACGGCCCACAGCGCGCAGGCCAGGCCCAGGGCGGCCAGCCCGGCGGCGGCCAGCAGTCCGGGGCCGGTGACGCCCGGAGGCCACGCCCCGGGCACCTGGGCGCAAGCCCAGGCCTGGGTCCCGGTGGTGGCCAGCCCCAGCAGCAGGGCCCAGCCCGCCAGCCGCCCGAGCACGAAGGCGTAGTAGTCGCGCCCGAAGTCGTCGCGGTTGCGGCGCAGGAGCAGGTAAACCAGCCCGAACCCGGCGGCGCAGGTGAGCATCAGCAGGGTCGAGGCGGCCAGCAGCGGCCAGAAGGCCGGAACGAAGATGCCGCGCAGCAGCACCACGTGCGCCCCGGCGGCGACGTACCAGGGGTTCAGCGGCGCAAGCTTCATGGCCAGGGACACGGCCAGCACCAGCGGCCCGCCCAGGGCCGCCAGCAGGCCCAGGACGCGGTGGCGCCCCGGGTGCTCGCGGGCCGAGGACCAGCTCAGGGAATAGGCCAGGGCGAACAGTGCCGCGCAGCCCAGGGCCAGGGCCGGGGGCGCGGCCAGTTCCGGAACGGCCGTCCAGGGCCACAGGGCATCGGGGAAGCGCAGCCAGAGCACGGCCACCCCGCCGACCACGGCCACCAGCGTGTAGCACAGGAACAGCACGCCCAGGGCGCTCAACTGCCCGGCGAGCTTCTTGAGGAAGCCCATCCGGCGCGTGGCGCCCAGGGCTTCGCTCCACCAGGCCAGGGCAAAGGCGCCCAGGCCGACGTACACGGCGCACAAATGCAGGGCCAGGACCAGGAACACGGCGGCCAGGGCCGGGGTGAATTCGGGCAGCGTCATGGTCGGACTCCTTGGCGAGGGCTTGCCCCGGGCGGGGCGCGGGCGCCTGCGCGGCGGCCCGGACGCAAGAAGTTGTGCCCGAAAAACGGCGTTTGGGCAAGGCCGGGCCGGGCGGGCCGGGGCGCGCCAGAAGCTCGCCGCCCTTGAATTTTTCGCGCTCCTGGCCTATGAGGGAGCGATGCCGATTTCCACCATCCGCCAGGGAGGGCCCATGCTCCGATTGCTCCGTCTGGCTGCCGTGGCCCTGGCGTGTGCGGCCCTTGCGGGCTGCGCCGGGCGCGGCGAGGGCTCTGGAGCCTCCCCACAGGCCGCGAGCCAGCAGTGGCGCCTGAGCGCTCTGGAATCCCGGGCGCTGACCCAGCAGAACGCCCAGCAGGCCCTGGCCGCCCGGGTCGATGCCCTGGAACACCGCATGGACGCCCTGGAGGCCCAGGCCACCGAAGCCCGGGCCGCGGCGCAGGCCCTGGCCGAGGCTACTCCGGGACGCGGGCTTGCGGCCGCCGCTCCGGATGGCTCCGAAGACATTCCCGAGGCCGCCCCCGCGCCTGCCGCTCCTGCCGGGGCTCCGGTTCCGCCCGTCGCCTCCGCGCCTCCGGCGCCTGCCGCCCCGGCCGAAGCTCCCGCCCCCGCGCCCAAGGCCGAAGCCCCTGCTCCCGCGCCCAAGGCCGAAGCCCCTGCTCCCGCGCCCCAGGCCAAGGCCGAAGCTCCCGCATCCGGCAAACCCTGGGAGGCCTACCCCGAAGTCCGGGCCAAGGCTCCGGCCAAGGCCGCCAGCCCCGCGCAGCCTTCCGCCGCCGCCAAGGCCTTGCCCGCGACCAAGGCCAGGGCCAAGGCTCCCGCCCCGGCCACGGGCAAGGCCGCCTACGACGCCGCTCTGCGCCTCGTGCTGGACGGCAAGACCGCCGAGGGCCGCACGGCCATGGAGCACTTCCTGGCCGCCGAGCCCGCCAGCCCTCTGGCGCCCAACGCGCGCTACTGGGTGGGCGAGACCTATTATCACGAGGGCGACGACGCCGAGGCCATCGTGGCCTTCAAGACCGTGCACCAGCAGTTCCCCCGGCACTCCAAGGCCGCCGCCGCGCTGCTCAAGATCGGTTATGCCTACGAGCGCCTGGGCGACACGGCCAACGCCCGCTTCTACCTCCAGGTGCTGACGCAGGACTACCCGGACTCCGAGCCCGCCGCCCTGGCCCGCAAGCGCCTGGAAAGCCTGCGCTAGCCCGACCGATGCCCCTGGTCATGCACGAGGACCGGCTCCAGGAACTGCGCGCCTGTCTGGCTCTGCGCCACAGCCCGGGCATCGGCCCGCACACGTGGCGCGGCCTGCTGGAGCACTACGGCAGCGCCCGCGAGGCCGTGGCCGAGGCCCGCGCGTGGCGGCGCCTGGGCCTTGTGCGTGCCGACGCGATCCAACCCTTCCTGGCCGGAGCCTGGGAGGCGGGCGCCGCCCGCGAGCTGGAGCGCGCCCTGGCCCTGGCCGACGCCGAGGTGCTGGCCTGGGCCGACCCGGATTATCCGCCCCTGCTGCGCGCCATCCCCGACCCGCCGATCCTGCTGTACTGCCGGGGCGACCTGCGCCTTCTGCGCGGCCCGGCCGTGGCCATCGTCGGCTCGCGCAAGTACGTCCCTGAGGGCATGCTCGCGGCCTCGCGCATCGGGCGCGAACTGTCCGCCGCCGGGGTCACGGTGGTCTCGGGCATGGCCTGGGGCATCGACCGCGAGGCGCATCTGGCGGGGCTCACGGGCCCGGGTTCGTCCGTTGCCGTGCTCGGCACGGGGCTGGACCGCGTGTACCCATCGCGCAATGTGGACGTGTTCAAGCGCCTGGGCGCGCAGGGGCTGCTGGTCACGGAGTTCGCGCCGGGCACGGGCCCCGAGGCGGGCAACTTCCCGGTGCGCAACCGCATCGTCAGCGGGCTGGCCCTGGGGGTGGTCGTGGCCCAGGCCGCCGCGCGCAGCGGCTCGCGCATTACGGCCCGGCTGGCCCTGGAGCAGGGCCGCGAAGTCTATGTTTTCCCGGGGCCCGAGGGAGCGCCGGATTTCGAGGGCTGCCGCGTGCTGGCCGAGGAGGGCGCCTTGCCCGTCGCCGGGGCCGAAGCCATCCTGGCCGACCTGGCCCCGCGGCTGCGTCTGGCCCTGGAGCGGCGCGACGCCCCGGCGCGCCCCCCGGCGGGCCGCGCGCGGCACCTGCCCCTGGGCGTGGAGTCCTCCGCGCCCCGGGCCGTCGCCCGCGCCGGTGCGTCCGGTGCCGGAGAGGGCGACGGGCCGCGCGGCGCCAATCCGGCCGTTCCCTCCGTCTCCATACGGCCCGCACCGCGCGCCCAGGCTCCGGCGGCCGCCCGGCCCAAGGCCGCGCCCCGGCCTCCTGCGCCTGCCCCTTCCGCCGCCCCTGCGCCGCCCGCGCTGCCGGAAGACGCCGACCAGCGCGCCGTGGTCCTGGCCCTGGCCGGAGACAGGCGCCTGCATATCGACACCCTGGGCCGTGAACTGGGCTGGGACGCCGCGCGCCTCTCGCGCGTGCTGCTGATGCTCGAAGTCGGCGGGCTGGTCCGTCAGTGGCCGGGCATGCAGTACAGCCTGGCTTGACGCCACCCCGCACCTGTCCTGCTCCGCATGATCCGGCGCGGCCTTTGCAATCCTGAACGTGACAGGCCCCGGGGTGGGCAGTATTGTCCGGTGCGCCTCGGGGCGCCGCGCGCCGCCCCGGCATCTCCGGCCTTGGAATGCGCCGTCGAATCCGCTACACTCGCCCCTTCAGGAGACCCCACCGCATGCAGCGCATCCCCGTCAAGCTCGCCCGGCCCGGCATGGTCCTGGCCAAACCCCTGCTCCGCGACAACGGCATGGTCCTTCTGGCCGAGGGCACGGAGCTGTCCGACTCCGCCGTGGCGCGTCTGGCAGGCATGGGGGTGGACAGCATCGTCGTCCAGGGCCACCCGGTGGACCTGGAAGGCCTGGCCGGGGGCACGAGCCACGCCGCCCGCGCCGCCCGCATGGACCACCTCTTCCGCCGCCACGGCGACGACCCGTGGATGATGCAGCTCAAGAAGGTTTTCAAGGGCTACTTTACCATGAAGGCCGCCGCCCAGGCCGAGGCCGAGCGCGCCGAGCGCGAAGCCCGCGAGGCCGCCGCCCGCGCCGAGCGCGAGGCCCGCGACGCGGCCCTGCGCGAAACCCCGGGCGCCGCCCCGGCCTCCGCGCCAGGCACGGGAGGCCGCTAGCATGGCCGAAGACCTGCGCACCCAGCGCAAGGGCCAGATCCTGGCCGTCAAGGATCTGCCGACCCTGCCGCCCGTCCTCGATCAGGTCTCCCGCCTTGTGGAAGACCCCGAATCCTCCACCGACCAGATCGCCAAGGTCATCGGCCTGGATCAGGTGCTCTCGGCCAAAATCCTCAAGATGGTCAACTCGCCCATCTACGGCTTCCCGGGGCGCATCTCCTCCATCCAGCACGCCCTGGTGCTCCTGGGCTTCAACGTCATCCGCGGCGTGATCATCTCCACCTCGGTCTTCGACGTGATGAACAAATCCATGGCCGGGCTGTGGGAGCACAGCATCGGCGCCGCCACGGCGGCGCGGACCATCGCCGAACGCGCCGGATTCAAGGACCCCGAGGAGTTCGCCGTGGCCGGGCTGCTGCACGACCTGGGCAAGGTCGTGGCCGCCGTGCAGATGCAGGGCCTGCGCGAGGAGCTCGGCGCCCTGGTCGCCCGGGACGACCTGACCTATTTCGAGGCCGAGCGCCGGGTGCTCGGCTTTTCCCACGACATGATCGGCGCCTGGCTCGCCGGGCACTGGAACCTGCCCGTGAACATCAAGGACGCCCTGTCGCACCACCATAAGCCGCTGCTGGCCCGCTTCTACCCGCAATACGCCAGCGTGGCCCATGTGGCCGACTTCTGCGTGCGGCTGCTGGAATTCGGCGACGGCGGCGACCAGGGCGTGCCCCGGCTGGAAAAGGGCGCCCTGAAACTCCTGGGCCTCGACGGGCGCGCCCTGCTGGCCTGCGTGCAGGACCTGGAAGACCGCCTCGTGGACGTGGCCGGGTTCACCTTCGGCGGAACGGCCTGACCATGGGCGCCGCCACGGACCCCGCTTCCTCCTCCTCCTCCGGGCCCGAGCTCCAGGTCTTCCTGGTCAGCCCGGACCCCGACCTGCGCGACCTGCTCGAAGGCCTCAGCCTGCCTTTCGAGGCCCGCTGGCACCTGTTCGATGCGCCCGGCGACGCCGTGGAGCGCCTGCTCACCGCCCCGCCGGACCTGCTGCTGGTGGACGGCCCGGGCTGCGCCGGGCAGCGCAGCCTCGACGGCCGGCGGCTGGTGGCCATGGTCAAGGGCGAGAACGTCTACCGCCGCACCCCGGTCATCCTCATCCTGGATACCGATGCCCTGGACTGCGGCCTGGACTGGGCCAGCGTCCAGGCCGACGACTTTCTGCTGCGTCAGCCCGGGCTGCCCATGCCCGCCGCCGGGCCCGGGTTCCCCCTGCTGCCCCTGGACCCCGTGGAGGCCGCCGCGCGCATCGCCCTGACCGTGGAGCGCGCCCAGCGCACCCAGGACACCAATCCCCTGACCCTGCTGCCCGGCAACACCAGCATCATGCAGGCCGTGCAGGCACGCATCCAGGCCCGCGACCTCTTCGCCCTGGGCTACGCCGACCTCGACCACTTCAAGGCCTTCAACGACAAATACGGCTTCGCCCGGGGCGATGAGGTCCTGCGCATGGCCGCGCGCCTGCTGGTCAACACCGTGCGCCAGATCGCCGGGCCCGGCGGATTCGTCGGCCACGTGGGTGGCGACGACTTCGTGTTCGTCGCGCCCGCCGCCCAGGCCGAGGCCGTCTGTTCCCGCTTCATCGCCGCCTTCGACGCCATCGTTCCCGGCTTCTACGACGCCGCCGACCGCGCCCGGGGCGCCATCGCCTCCTACGACCGCAACGGCACCCCCTGCACGTTCCCGCTCATGGCCGTGTCCATCGCCGTGGTCGTCAACCACGACGCCAAGCTCGCCCACTACGGCGAGGCCTCGTCCATCGCCTCCGAACTCAAGAAACGCGCCAAGGCCGCCCCCGGGAGCAGCTATGTCCTGGACCGCCGCCGGGCCTGAGCCCGCCCTGCCCGACACGGCCCTGGCCTTCCTCGGCCACCTGGACGTGGAAAAGGGCTACAGCCCCGCCACCGTCGAGGCCTACGGCCGCGACCTGGAACAGTTCGAGGACTTCCTTGCCGCACGCGGCGCAGGGCTGCACGACCCCGCCGCCCTGACCCGCGACCACGTGCGCGGCTTCATGGCCGATCTGCACCGCAAAGGCACCGGCAAAGCCTCCGTGGCCCGCAAGCTCTCCACCCTGCGCTCGTTCTTCAAATACCTCGCCCGCGCCGGGCTCGTCGGCGCCGATCCCACCGCCGGAGTGCGCAACCCCAAGCAGGACGCCCGCCACCCCCGCGCCCTCAACGTCGATCAGGCCCTGGCCCTCATGGAGGCCCAGACCGGAGAGGACCCCGAATCCCTGCGCGACGTGGCCCTGGCCGAGTTGCTCTACGGCTCCGGCCTGCGCATCAGCGAGGCCCTGGACCTCGACGTGGACGACTTCGACCCCGGCTCGGGCGTGGTGCGCGTCATGGGCAAGGGCGCCAAGGAGCGCCTGGCGCCGCTGTCCGACGCCGGGCGCGAGCGCCTGGCGCGTTACCTGCGCGTGCGCGGCGAGTTCACCGCCAGCTTGGTTGAAAAAGCGCTCTTCCTCGGCGTGCGCGGCGCGCGCATGCAGCGCCGCCAGGCCTGCCGCATCCTCGACAAGCTCGCCGCCCTGGCCGGGCTGCCCCAGGGCGTCCACCCGCACATGCTGCGCCACAGCTTCGCCACCCACCTGCTGGAATCCGGCGCCGACCTGCGCAGCGTCCAGGAACTGCTGGGCCATGCCCGGCTGACCACCACCCAGCGCTACACCCACCTGAGCGTCGACAAACTCGTGCGCGCCTACGACAACGCCCACCCCAAGGCCCGCGCCACGGGCGCCGGAGGCGGCAAAGGCGCCAAGGGCGGCAAGGGGCCGGGCGGCAGGGGCGCATAGCGCCCGTCGGGGCGCTGCCCCGAACCCCGGCAGGGGGCGTCGCCCCCTGCACCCCCACCAGGGGCCAACGGCCCCTGGACCCCGCACGCCGCCCCGCAACCGCGCGGCGAAGCGTCGGGCGGAAGCGTCGGGCGGAAGGGCAGCGTCGCGGCGTGCCACTCCAAGCGCTTTGGGTTCTCGTTTCCCTTTTGCGTCAACCTTACGGCCCCCAAAGAAAAAGGTCTTTTGGAAGCGGGGGATGGGGGCGCGGGGGAAGGGGGAGGAGCCTTTTCTCCTCAAGAAAAGGCTCCTCCCCCTTCCCCCGCCGGGCTCGCGGAGTCCCGCCGGGCCTGTGCCGGGCTGGGCCGACGCCGGGCGGTCAGTCCTTGGGGGTGTCGTCGTCGACTTCGAGGATGTCGCCCAGTTCGGCGCCGAGGATTTTGCCGGGCCATTTGTAGAAGCAGTAGCCCGCGTCTTCGATGACTTCGACGATGCGCCGCTGGCCGCCCTTGGAGAAGGGCAGGTGCGAGGGCATGAGCGCGCCCTTGATGAGCTTCAGGGGACCGAAGAGGTACAGGATGTTGAAAGGGACGATTTTTTCGGGCTGCTCGTCGCGCTCGACGACGAGATAGGTCTTCGGAAAGTTCTCGCCGCTGTAGGTTTTGTACAGCTTCATCCCGCTCCTCGAATCCGTGGTGTCGTCGTCCGGGGCCGTGCTTCGCGCTGTCGGCCGACGTTCCGTGATGTGCCCGAATGTATCATGCAGGGGATACAGGCGCAGCATTGCGAACTTGCGCGTGTGAATGTAGCTCAAAAACCGTATACGCGCAATGGGCCGCGGCGGGGTTTTTCGCCCCGTGGCGGCGCCGGGCGGGGCGCGGCTAGCGCGAGGTTCCGGCCTTCGCGGGCAGCGGACAGGAGAACCCGAAACGGCACCACTGGCAGTGCGGCCCGGGGGCGGCCTCGAAGCGTTCGGCCCCGCGCATGTGGCGCACCAGCAGGCGCACGGCCAGGGGGGTCAGTTCGGTGATGGCCGTCTCGCGGGTTTCGGCTTCGGCTTTGGGGCCGAAGAGCGGCTTTTCCCCGCCGTCGGCGCGCAGTTCGACCCAGGCCGCGTCGGCGGGCAGGGTGTCCGTTTCGCACCAGTGCAGCCAGGCGTAGAGCGGCAGTTGCAGGCTGTGCAGGGCGGCTTCCAGGTCGGCTAGCAGGCCGGGGTCCTGCCCGGGTTCCCAGGCTTCCACGCGCTCCCACAGGGCGTCGTTGCTCCAGGCTTTCAGGGGCGGCGGGGCCAGGCTTCCGGTCTTGTAATCCAGGACCACGGCGCCTTCCGGGCGCTGGTCCACCCGGTCCAGCACGCCGCCCAGGCGCACGCCCAGCCCGTCCACGGCCAGGGGCGCCTCCACGGGTTGTTCGAGCAGCACGATGGTCGTTTCCGGCGAGGAGGCCAGGAAGCGGCGCAGCCGTTCGCGGCCCACGGCCCGCAGGCCCAGGCGCAGGTCGTAGGGCATCTGGATGAAGAAGGGCGCGGCCTCCAGGCGGGCGCTGAAGGCGTCCATGAGCGGCGCGGGGTCCTGCTCGGCGAGGTTCACGCGCTGTTGGCGCAGCGGCGCCAGGAAATCCTTGAGCACGGCGTGGATGAGGATGCCCAGTTCGCGCTGGTCGCCGTCTTCGCTTACGGTGTCGGGCTCGCGCAGGGGCGTCAGGCGCTTGTGGAAGAAGCGCAGCGGGCAGGCGAGGTAGTCGTCCAGCAGGGTCGGCGAGAGGACGCGCGTGGCGAGCAGGGTGTCCAGCCGGGCCAGGATGGGCGCGGTCTTGGCCACGCCGGGCGTGGGCCGGGGCAGGGGGCGTACGGGCAGGGCCAGGGTTTCCAGGGGCCCACCGTCGTTGCCGCGGATGACGCGGCCCTGGCGTTTTTCCTCCTCCCACAGGAGCTGCTCCACGAAGCGGCTGCGCACGCTGCGCCCGCCCAGGGGCCCGCTGCCGGAGACGCCGGTATGGTAGAACAGGTGCACCTCGCGGGCCCCGGCGACCAGCCGGTGGAAGTTGTGCGCCGCGACCTGGGCGCGCTGGCGGGCGTCGGGCAGGCCGAGCAGGCCGCGCAGCGGGTCGGGCAGCAGCGGGTCGTGGGCGGGGGGGCCGGGCAGGTGCTCCTCGGTGGCGTCCAGCACGCAGACCCGCGCGAAGCGCAGCAAGCGTGATTCGAGCATGCCGAGCACCTGGAGCCCGGTCAGCGGCTCGGCCTCGAAGGGCACGCGCTCGGCGGCCAGCATCTGGCGCAGGATGGAGAACAGGGTCGCGCGTCCGGCCGGGTCGCGGCTGACGTGGCTGTCCGTCAGCGCGGGCACGACCACGGCGGTCAGGCGGTAGAGGCATTCGGCGTCCACGGGGAAGCGGTGCCAGGTCTGTTCGCCGCCCTCGGGCACCAGGGCCCGGGCCAGCCCCAGCAGAGCCCGGCCCAGGGCTTCCAGGCTGCCCAGGCCCTCGAAGGCCGTGAGGCAGGCCGTGAGAGTCTCGTGCAGCAGGGCCAGGGCTTCCTGCGGGTCCGCCTCCGGGGGCAGGGTTCCTTCGGGCAGGGTGGCCGGATCGGGCGCCCAGGCCAGGGGCGCGAACACGGTGCCGCCCCGGCGGATGGCCTGTTCCATTTCGCGCAGCAGCCCGCGCAGGGGCAGCCCGGGCCGGGGTTCGAGCATTTTCACGTAGGGGTGACGGATGAGGGCCACCACCTCGCGCCAGGCATAGCGCCCCGGGCCGGGCGAGGTCTCCTGGAGCCGCAGCACGGTCTCCACCAGCCGCAGCAGGCTGGAGCGCGCCAGGGGATAGCCCATGGAGATGTTCACGTCTTTCACGGGCAGGTGGTGCAACACGGGCATGAGCGCGCCGCTGTCGGGCAGGATCACGGCGGTGTCGCCGTGGGCGCCGGGCTTGGGCGTGTCCTGCTTCCGGCCATTTTGCGTCGCCTGTGCGGGCGGCCCGGCCATGTCGTCCAGGACGCCGCGCAGGGCGTCGAGCTGCGAGTGCAGGTCGAAGCCTTCGTGAAAGCGTACCGTGGGCGGGGTTTCCCGCGTGTCCGGCGCGGGGGGGCCGAGGAGCTCCGCCCGGGCGCCCCAGTCCCGCAGCCAGCGGGCATGCTCGCGGCAGGCCCAGTGCACGCGCCCGGGGGCCTGGGCCAGGGCGGGGTCGGAGTGCCAGACGACCTGGGCCGTTCCGGCGGCGGCCAGGGCGCGCAGCACGGCCATTTCCGTGCCCGTGGGTGCGTGGAAGCCGACCAGGAGGATGCGGCGCCCGGCCAGCAGGGCGGGCAGTTCGTCCGCCCGGCGCGCCACGCGGGCGGCGTCCAGCCCCGGGGTTGTCCAGCCCCTGGCCTCCAGGGCGCGCAGGTAGCCGTCGTGGATGGCCCGCAGGCGCTCCAGCAGGGCGGCGGCGGTGTCGTGGACCTCGCCTTGCAGGTGGTGCATGTCCTGCGGGCCGGCGCCATGGCGCAGCAGTTCTTCCATCAGTCCGGCCAAATGGCGGCCCCAGGGGAAGAAGCGCTCGGGCGCGGCGGCCAGGGCGCGCAGAGGGCCGGGCCGGGGCAGGGCGGCCACGGCTTCGCGCAGCAGGCCGACCCGGTCCAGCAGGCCCGCCGTGCGCAGGGGGGCGGGGTCCAGTTCGCGGGCCAGGGCGGGCAGCCACTGGTCCACCGCCGTCATTTCCGGCAGGAACAAAGGTTTGGGCACATCGGCGCGGGTCGCCAGATGGTGCATCAGGTGCCGCGCCGGGCGGCGGTGGGGGAAGACCACGAGGCAGCGCCGCAGGTCGGCCCCGCCGGAGGTGCCGGGCCCGTCCGGAGCCAGGAGCAGGTCGGCCAGGGCGGCGATGCAGTCCGCGCGCCAGTCCACAACCAGGATGGGCTTCATTGCGGGCTCTCCCCGAGCTCGCGCGGCAGGTCGTCCTCGGTCAGCACGTCGATGCCCGCGGCCTTGAGGGCGGCGGCGAACACGCCGTCGCCGGGCACGCGCCGCCCGCTGAAGGTGCCGTCGTAGATTTGCCCGCTGCCGCACGAGGGCGAACCGGCCTTGAGCACGGCGCGGGTGGCGCCGAACAGTTCGGCCAGGCGTACCCCTTCCCGAGCGCCGAGATGGAACTCGGCGCTCTGGTCCACCCCCAGGCGGTTGACCACCCGCGCGGGGCAGCCGGGCGCCCCGGGCACGATTTCGCACGGCGGGCGCGGGGTGGGCAGGCCGCCCAGTTGCTCGGGGCACACGGGCAGGGCCACGCCCTGGCGGATGAGCGCGACCACGGCCTCCACGGCCTTGCGGTCGCCATTGTAGCGGCTGTGGACGCCCGCCAGACAGGCGCTGACCACGTAGCGCACGGGGCGCTGGCCGGAAGAATCGTTCATGGCCGCACCTCGTGCACGGTCTTGAGGTCCAGGTAGAGAATCACGGCGCGCATGGCGGGCGCCACGCCCAGTGCGCCGTCCATGGCCGCCAGCAGGGTCATGTATTCGCGCACCTGGCGCTCATGGTCCGGGCTGGGCTGGCCGGTCTTGTATTCCACGACCACGGTCTCGTGGGCGTCGGTAACCAGCAGGTCCGGGCGGCGCTCCACGCCTTCGGGGGTCAGGATGGGGCATTCGGGGTGCCCGCGTTCGGCCCAACCCGGGAACTCCGGCAGCCCGAGCACCCAGTCGAGGATGCCCCGGACCTCGGCGGCCACGGCCTCGCGCGCGGCCTCGCCCGGGGGCAGGATGTCGGCATGCACGGCCACGGCGGCACGCGCGGCGTGCTCGGGGTTCAGCCCGCCGGGTCGGCGCAGGCGGTCCAGCGCGTCGTGGACCAGAGTGCCCCTGGCCCGGGCGTCGAACACGGGGCCGCCGCCGAAGAGCGCCTCGCGCGGCACGTCGCGGCTGAAATGGCGGTGGATTTTCAGGCGCGGCAGCCAGGCCATGGGCGGCTCGGGGTCGGCCTCGGGAGCCGGGGCGCAGGCCTGGGGCGCGGGCGCGGCTGCGCCGGGCCGGGGCGGCGCCGGGGCTGCGTCCGGCGAAGGGGCCACAGCGGCCGGGGGCGCGCCGAAGGCGCAGGTCGGCCAGCCGTCGGGCCCCGGGGCCCAGGGGTATTCCGCGGTCAACGCTTCCAGGGCGCGCACCAGGGGCCGCTGGCGATAGATTTTCGTGGCCGTGAGCAGGCCGTGGAGTTCTTCTTCCGCGCGCGTCCAGGCCACGTAGAGCAGGTCGAGTTGTTCCAGCAGGGTCCGCGCGGCGTGCTCGTGATAGGCGGCCCCCATTTCGCGGCGCAGGGGCGCCAGCAGGCGCAGGCCCCGGCAGTCCACGGGCGTGGGCTCGCCGCCGGGGTCGAAGCGCCAGTGGTGGAAGGGCACGACGACCACCGGGAATTCCAGGCCCTTGGCCTGATGGATGGTCATGATGCGCACGGCGTCCACGGATTCGGGCAGGGGCACCTTCTCGCCCGAGGCGCCCGCGTCCCAGAAGTCCAGGAACGCCGCCAGGGACTGGTGCCCGTTCTGCTCGGCCTGATGGACGATTTCCATGAAGCGGCGCACGTAGGGCGCGCCGTCCGGGTGGCGTTCCAGCACGCGCAGGTCGCGCACGGCTTCGCTTACGGCGTCGTAGGGCGTCATGAACCCGGCCTTGCGCACGCAGCGGACGAGAAAGCGCTCGGCCACCTCCGGCCAGCGTTCGCGCAGGCGCCGGTAGAGTCCGCCGTGGTCCTGCCCGGCCAGCCAGTCGACGACCCCGGCCCGCGTGAGCCCCGCGCAGGGCAGGAAGATTTCCTCGCCGCTGACGAATTCCCACAGGGCCAGGTCGTCCAGGGGATAGTCCAGGAAGCGCAGCCAGGCCACGAGCTGGCGCACCAGCGGATGCGCGCCCAGGGCCAGGCTGTTTTCGGTGATGACCGGCAGGCCCCAGTCGAGCAGCCAGCCCGCCACCAGGGCGGCCTCGGTGTTGTCGCGCACCAGCACGGCCATCTCGCCCGGGGCCCGGCGCGCGCGCAGGTCCGCGAACAGGCCGCGCAGGTGCGTGCGCACGGCCTCCATCAGGGCATCCTTGTTGCCGTCTTCGGGCTCCACGCGCGTCAGGCGCACGTAGCCGCCGCCCGTGCCCTCGCGGCCCGGGGGCAGGGTCTGGACGCACCCGGCGAAGGTTTCGGCCATGGCCCGGGCGAGCAGGTCCACGGCGGCGGGCTGGTCCTGGAGCATGACCGAGGCCACGGTCCGGGCCGTTTCCGGGGCTTCCAGCCGCGCGAAGAAGGCGTTGTTGAAGGCCACGATCTCGGAGCGGCTGCGCCAGTTGTGGGGCAGGCTGGCCCGCACGGGCGGGGCCATGGCCGCCAGCTCCGGCTGGGCGGGCGCCTCGTCGAACAGCCGCGCGTCGCCGCCGCGCCAGCCGTAGATGGCCTGCTTCACGTCGCCCACCAGCAGCACGCTGCCGCCCTTGGACAGACATTCCCCGGCCAGGGGCGAAAGAGCGCGCCACTGCGTGCGGCTGGTGTCCTGAAATTCGTCCACCAGCATGTGGCGCAGGCGCGCGCCCAGGCGGCAGAAGGCGTCGGGCGCGCCGCAGTCGGCGAGCATGGTTGCGGCCAGGGTTTCGCAGCGTGCGGAGGGCAGCACGTTGCGTGTGGCCTGCAATTCGTCGAGCACCGCGAGCATCAGGTCCGCCAGGGCCACCAGGGCGGCCATGTCGCGCGCGCCGCGCAGGATGGGCCCCTGGTCGGCGCAGGCGGCATAGGCCGCGCACAGGGCGGCGTAGGCCGCGTCCAGGGCCGCGCCGCCCCGGCCCCTGGAGCCCGCGTTCAGGCAGTCGTCCACGCTGGCCTTGGTGGCGAAGGTGGCGGAAGGCAGCGTTGCGCCGGGGGCGAGAGCCGCGCATTTGTCGAGCAGTTTGAGAAAATTGGCGTTGGCCTTCAGGCCGTCCAGCAGCGGGGGGACGGCCCGGGCCGCCCGGGCGAGGTCGGCGTACAGGGCTTCCAGCTCGGTGTGGATGCGCCGGGGGTCGGTTTCGCAGGAGGCGTCGTTGGTCAGCCTCCAGGCCAGCACTTTGCCCAGGCGCTCGCGGAAGTGCGCCCCGAGCAGGAACCCCGCGCGCCCTTCCAGGTGCAGGATGGTGTCCAGGGCGGTGGTCAGCAGGCGGCGCTCGGGGCCGTCGTGGTCCTCGGCGGCGGCGACCACGGGGTCCAGCAGGTCGTCGAAGACTTCGCCGAGCCCGAACAGGGCCTGGAAATCCGGCGCCAGCCCGGCCTCCAGGGCGAACAGGCGCATGATGAGGTGCAGCAGGCTGTCGATGGTGCGGATGTTGAGCTGGTCGTAGCGGCGCAGGATGCGCGCCAGCCACAGGGCGGCTTCGTCGCGGCCCCAGGCCGCCCCGGCGCCGCCAAGGCCCAGGGCACATTCCTTGAGGCGACCGACCACGCGCTCCTTCATCTCGGCGGCGGCCTTGTTGGTGAAGGTCACGGCCATGATTTCGGGCCAGCCGTGGCGGCGGGCGGCGGCCCGGGCGCAGGCCGGAGGGGCGTCGTCGTCCTGGTCCGCCCCGGCCAGGAGCTCCAGGAAGCGTCCGGTCAGGGCGTAGGTCTTGCCCGCCCCGGCGGACGCCTTGAGCTGGAGAAGGCGCGCGGCGTCATCCATGCTCCAGGGCCTCCCGCGCGGCGGCGCGCGGGCGCCGCCCGTCCCAGACCACCAGGGCCACCGCGCCGAGGATCAGCCCCGCGCCGAGCCAGCCCGAGGCCGTGAAGCGCTCGCCCCACCACAGGAAGGCCACCACGGCGGCCACCACCGGCTCCAGGGTCGCCACCACGGCGGCCCGGGTGGCCTCCAGGTGGCGCAGCCCGGCGTAGTAGGCCGAATAGGCGCCCCAGGTGGACAGCAGGCTCACGGTGACGATGGCTGCCCAGGCTCCGGGCGTCTTGGGGCTGAAATCCACGAAGGGCAGCAGCAGCAGCGCGCCCAGGGGCAGCCCGTGCAGGAAGAGCACCGGGGTCGGGTAGTGCCGCAGGCGGCCTTTGCCGAAAATGTAATACATGGCATAGGTCAGGCCCGAGAGCAGGCCCAGGAGCACGGCCTTGGGCGTCGCGCTCATCCCATGGCCCGCTTCGGGGCCCAGCAGGCCGCTGACGCAGGCCACCCCGGCCAGCGTGGCGGCCACGGCGCCGAGCTTGGCCGCGCTCATGCCCTCGCCCAGGCAGGCCCAGGCCGCCAGGGCCACCCAGGCCGGGGCCGTGTACATGAGCACCGAGGCCAGGGCCGCGCCGCCCTCGTTGATGGCCAACTGGTACACGCCGTAGAACGCGGCGATGCAAATGAACCCGAACCCGGCCATGGCCAACCGGTCGCCGGGCTGCACGCGCAGGCTGTGGCCCCGGCGCAGGGCCTGGAAGGCGAAAGGCACGAAGGGGATGACGCAGCGCCAGAAGGCGACCTCAAGGGGCGCAACCCCTTGGGAAAAGGCGTATTTCGCCACCGGGCCCAGGGAACCCCAGAGCACGGCGGCCAGTAGCACGTAGCAATATCCGCGTAAGGCCATGGCACCCCCTCCGCGCGGCCCGGCCCGGGCCGTGTGGAGCCCCCGGCATGGAGGCTCCCGTCCGCCCGGCAGGGTGTCAGAGCCGCAGGGGAAAAGCAACGCCTGCGGGCCGCCTCAAGACGGCGATCGGTTGTGTCAGCGGAAAAGCCCAGGCCGCTTGTGTGCGCAATAGGCCGTACAATCTGGATTTTTACCCCTCTCTGCGCCGCGTGGTTTTGGGCGGCCTGCGGGTTTTGATTTTTGCAACAGGCAGCGGAGCGCGCCTATTGCTGTCCCTCCTTGGAATTGCGCCCGCCGCCGAGCAGGTTGCGCAGCCCGGAGCCCAGGCCCTCCAGGGCGCCCTTGCCCGTGTCCAGCACGCCCTGGCCCGCCTTGCCCGGCAGGCCGAGCACGCCCTCGGCCAGGCCTCTGACGAATTCGGCGGTGTCCAGGGACACGGTCGGGTCCGTCAGCGCCCCGCGCACGGTGAAGGGGATGCGCGGCACGGCGGTCACGTCCACCACGGCCCTGTAGTCGATGGTCCCGGCCGCGAGGTCCACGGCGCCCTTGCCCCGGCCCTTCAGGTTGTCGGCGCTCAGGGTGGTGTCGCCCGTGGTCAGCACGCCCTTGGCGATGGCGAAGGTTGCGCTGATGTCCTTGAAGCGCTGCTGGCGCGCGGCCTTTTCCACGCGGCGCTGCGGGTCGCTGGCGGCGGCCTGGGCGCGCACGGCCTCGGGGATGATCTGGACGCCCTTGAAGGCGCCGTCGGTGAGCGCGAAGGAGCCCTTGCCCGCCAGGGAGCGCAGCATGGGTTTCCACTGGCTGCCCGTGGCGGCCAGGGTCAGGTCCAGCGCCGTGGTGCCGGTCACCTTGTCCTGGCCTGCAAGGTCGGCCAGCAGGCCGCCCAGGGCCATGCCCGCGAGGCCGAGGTCCAGGCTGGTCTTCGGTTCCTGCCCGCGCACGTCGGCGGTGAGCCCGGCCTTGAGCAGCCCGCCGTACAACCCGGCGGACAGCGGCGAGATGCGCAGCACGCCGTCCTTGGCCGTGACGGTCACGTGCACGTCGCTCAGGCGGACGTTGGAGACGGTCAGGGCGGTCACGTCCAGGGTGCCGTCCACGTCCAGGGCGCGCAGTTGCTCCGTGGGCAGGCCGGAGCCTCCGTCGCCGGCCGGGGCCGGGGGCGCCGGGGCCTTGGCTCCGCCCGCTCCCCCCTGGCCCGCGCCCGCGGGCGCCTTGGCCGTGGCGGACGCGGCGGGCATGTAGCGGTCGGCGTCCAGGGCCGTGGCCGCCAGGGCGAAGCGCAGGATCGGGCGCTGGAAGTTCCGCACCGAGGCCTGGCCCGTGAGGTCGGTGTCGTCCACGGTCAGACGCAGGTCGGCCAGGGCCAGGGCGTCGGCGGCGGCCTGGACGCGGGTGGCCAGGGCCGCGCGGGTCAGGGCCTTGGGGTCGGCGGTGGCCGGGGCGTCCAGGCCCAGGGCCGCCAGCAGGGCCCTGGGGTCGAAGGCGTCCAGGGTCAGGGCGGCGTCCAGGGCCGGGGCCGTGCGCAGCCGGGTCACGCGGCCTTCGACCCTGGCCGTGAGGTCGGCGGCGGTGAGGGTCAGGGGGTGCAGGTCCAGGGTGTCCGCGTTCAGGTCGGCCAGCAGGTCGCCCGCCAGGGTCGCCCGGGCCGCGCCGCCGGGCAGGGTTTCGCCGCGGGCCTCCAGGGCCAGCTTCAGGCCCTGGACGGCCAGGGTCGTGAAGTCCGGCCCGGGGGCCAGCCGCGCTCCGAGGTCCAGCGTGGCGTCCAGGGGCGTCGCGTCCGGGCCGGGAACGGCGGCCAGGGCCGCGCGCAGGGTCAGGTCCACGGGTTGGCCCGAGGCCAGGGAGCCGGTGCTCAGGTCCAGCCCGTTGACCGCGTAGCGCGCGCCCGACTGGCGGTCGTCCCAGGTCAGGGTCGCGCCGGATACGCGCAGGCTGCCGATGACCAGAGCGTCCAGCGCATCGGCCGGGCTCGCGGCCTCCGGGGCTTCGGCGGCCTGCCCGCCGCCCCGGGCCGCGCCCTTGCCCGGGGCGGAGCGCGCGAGGATGTCGTCCAGGTTGCCGCGGCCCGAGGCGTCGCGGCCCAGGCGCACGGCCAGCCCGTCGAGCACCACGTCGCCCACCTGCACCCGCCCGGAAAGCAGCGGCAGCAGCTTGACCTTCACGGCGATTTCGCGGGCCTCGATCATGGGTTCGTCGCCGAAGCCCGGGGCGTTGGACAGGGCCACGCCGCCCATGTCCACCCCCAGCCAGGGGAAGAAGGACAGGCGCACGTCGCCCGCGAAGGTCAGTTCGCGGCCGGTGCGTTCGCGCACGGCCTTGGCGGCCTCGGCCTTGATGAACTCCGTGTCCACCACGGCGACGAGAACGACGGCGGCCACGGCCGCGACGGCCAGGGCCAGGGCCGCCGCCAGGGCGGAATATTTGGCGATGGGTTTCATGGTCCCTCCGGGGCTGGGGTTCGCGCGGGCGCGAAAAGGCCCGTCCTTCCCGCCAGGATACCCGGGAAGGACGGGCCTTTCAACCAAAGGGACGGCGATGGGCTACTTCGGCGTTTCCAGCGAGACTTCCAGGGTGAAGTCGCCGTGGGTCGTGCTGAAGGGCACGGCCAGGATGGGTTCGCGCGAGATGTGCGCGATGGAGTGGTTTTCGCCGGTGACCACCGTGGGGATGCCCGCTTCCAGGCGCACGCCGAGCATCTGGAGCCCGCGCCGGGCCTGGCCGGAAATCATGTTGGTCAGCTCGCCCACGGCGTCGCGCACGTCCTGGTTCAACTCGTCGACGGGCTCGCCGAGCATGTTGCCCACCACGGCCTGGATGCAGGGCCGGGTGAAGGTCACGGACATGGTGCCGTTGCGGTCGCCGGTGATGCCTATGACGCCGGTCACGTCGCCGCTGGCCACGGTGTCGCGCTTCATGAAGGGCTTGCCGGGCACGACCTCGATCATGGCCATGGTGCCGATGACGTTTTTGACCGCTTCGAGGAACGGGCGGACGATTTTGGCGTCTTCCTTGACGTTCATGGACGGATATCCTTTGCGTCGTGCGGTTGGAGCATCTTTTTCCATAGCAGTGCCACGCGGGGGAGGCAACAGCGCGGGGCCACAATTCGTCGTTTACGGCCCGTCCAGCCCGGGGACGGTCACGGGCGGGCGCCCGGTGGGCCGGGCCAGCCCGAAGAGCACCCGGGCCAGGGCGCGCAACTGCTCCGGCGCGCCGGACCACGCCGCCAGCAGGCACGGCGCTTCGGGCGTCAGGGTCGCGTCGTAGGGCACGTCCAGGGAAACCACGGCCATCCGGGTGCCCAGGCCCGCCGCCAGCAATTCGTCGACCAGGGCGGCCTGCCCGGGGCTTTTGTCCGCCCGGCGGGTGAAGACCACCAGCCGCCGGGCCTCGCCCGCGGCGGCCACCAGGGCGGCGCGTTCCTCGGCCGACGGGTCCTCGGCCGGGCAGCGCACCTCGAAGCGGGTGCCCAGTTCGGTGAAGGGCGCGGCGGCCTCGGGGCTGCCGCCGGGCCAGACGAGCAGTCCGGCCGTGCGCGGGGCCATGGGGATCACGCCGCCCCGGTCGCGCAACAGGGTGATGGAGGCATCGGCCAGACGGCGCACGGCCTCGCGGTCCTCGGGGGTGTCGACCCGGGCGGGGTCGGGCGCGGGCAGGGCTTCGGGTCCGGCAAGGCCGTATTCCAGCTTGGCGGCCACGATGCGCTCCACGGCGGCGTCCAGGCGGGCCATGGGAATCTCGCCGCTTTCCACGGCCTGGATCATGCGCCGCAGGGCGTCGAGCTGCTCTTCGGGGCGGTGGCCCCGGTCGGCGCCGAAGCAGAGCACGTCGGCCCCGGCCAGGAAGGCGCGTACGGCGGCCTCTCCGGCGTCGTAGCGCCCGGCCACCGCGCCCATGGTCAGCGAGTCGCTGATGATGAGCCCGCGAAAGCCCAGCTCGCCGCGCAGCAGGCCCTCCAGCACCCGGGGGGACATGGTGGCGGGCAGGCCCGGTTCGGGCTCCAGGGCGGGCACCTCCACGTGGGCCGTCATCACCGCCGGAACCCCGGCGGCGATGGCCGCCGCGAAGGGCGGCAGTTCCACGGCGCGCAGCCGGGCCATGGCGTGGGGCACCGTGGGCAGGCGCACGTGGGAGTCGAAGCCCGTGTCGCCGTGGCCGGGAAAATGCTTGGCGCAGGCCATGACGCCCTGGGCGCGGTAGGCGCGCACGGCGGCGGCGCCGAAGCGGGCCACGGTCTGCGGGTTCTCGCCGTAGGAGCGCACGCCGATGATCGGGTTGGCCGGGTTGGAGTTCACGTCCACCACCGGAGCCAGGTTCATGGTAATGCCCAGGGCCTTGAGCTGGCGGGCGGTGACCGTGGCGGCCAGGGCGGCGGATTCGGCCCGGCCCGTGGCGCCCAGGGCCATGTTGGGCGGCGTGGCGGCGAAGCCCCGGCGCAGCCGGGCCACGGGGCCGCCCTCCTGGTCCACGGCGATGAACAGCCCCAGGCCGTGGGGCCCGGCCTGGGCCAGGGCCTGGGCGGCGGCGGTCAGCCCGGCGACCTGGGCCATGTCGCGTACGTTGCCCGCGCTGTCGTAGAGCAGCAGCCCGCCCACGTGGTGCGTGGCGATCATGGCCTTCAATTCGGGTGAAAGCTCCGGGCCCTCGAAGAAGACCAGCATGGTCTGGCCGACTTTTTCGGGCACGCTCATGGCCTCCGTCAGGGCGCGGGCGCGGGCGCGGGCGTCCTGGGCCGGGGCGGTCGGGGCCGACGTGAGCAGCGCGGCCAGGGCCAGCAGTGCGGCGGCCAGGAAACGACGCGGACGGGGGGGGATGTGCATTGCGGCAGGGTACGCACTGGGGCCGGGCTGTCAACCGCCGCGAAGACGCCCGGGGCGCAAGGGTTTTCGGGCGTCGGCCCCGGGGCGCGCCCGGAGGCGGCTTGGGTTGCGCCCGCGCTGGGGGCGCCGGTCCGAGGGATGCTGATGCGCGGCGTCGGATTTTTTGTTGCGCCCGCGCTGGGGGCGCCCGGCAGCATGTTGGTTTCATAGCGAAGCCATGTGAAATCGGGAACGGGAAAACCATGGCTCTTGCGAAACAGGCTATGGATGGCTACCCTGCGGCAACGGGAAAAACCGGCGCCTTTCAGCGCCGGGAGCGATGGCCCCTGCGGAGGGGGCGCATGGCGGTTTCGACAATTCTGTTTCCCCTGTTTTTCGTTTTTGTCAAACGCGCCGCCGCGCGAGCTGCGGTGTGGAAGGAATGGGCCGGAACTGATGCAATCCGAAGCGCCCCGCGAGGGGCAAAGCTGCATGCTTGATCTGGAAAGCCTGTTCCAGATCGTGGACCACGCGGGTATCGGCCTGTTCACCCTCGACGCCCGGGGCCGGATCACCTCGGGCAGCGCGGCCTTGCCGGGAATGCTCGGCTGCGCCGGAGCGGACCGGCTGCTGGGGCGGCCCCTGGCCGCATTCCTGGCCGACGCGGATTTGGTTCCCTCCTGGCTCGGGCTGCACGAATCGGCGGATTGCGCCCTGGCGCGCACGGGCGAGGCCGGGCTGCGCCGGGCCGACGGCAGCGCGGGCCGGGTTCTGTACACCGTGTGCCGCAAGCCCGCGGGGCATCTGGAAGGACTGCTGGTGGACGTGAGCGCCCGGGCCCTGGCCGAGGAGCGCCTGCGCGCCGAGGTCGCCCGCCGCGAAGGCGAGCTGGAGACCGCCGCCCGCGATCTCCTGCGCTACAAGGGCAGCCTGCGCACCCTTTTGGAAAACACCCGCGAGGCGGTTTTCGTGCACGACCGGGACGGGCGCATCGTCGAGGTCAACGACGAAATGCTGCGCATGTACGGCGCGACCGCGGAGCAGGCCCGGGGCGCCGACGTGACCGCGTTCATGAGCCCGGCCAACCCCATGGAGGACCTGCCCGGCTTCTGGGCCCGCGCCCTGCGCGGCGAGGTGGTGACCTTCCCCTGGGTCGGGCGGCGCCTGGACGACGGGCGCGAGTTCCCGGTGGAGGTGGTCATGCGCGCCATCGTCCTGAAGGACGAGGCCTTCGTGCTCGCCAACGCGCGCGACGTGACCGAGGCGGCCCGGGCCCGCGAGCAGCTCGAACTGTTCGGCAAGGTCTTCGAGAACGCCCTGGAGGGCATCACCATCACCGACGCCGGGGGAACCATCCTTTCGGTGAACCCCGCCTTCACGGCGATCACCGGCTACAGCGCCGAGGAGGCCCTGGGCCGGAACCCGCGCATCCTGCGCTCGGACCGCCACGACCGCGATTTCTACCGCGCCATGTGGCAGTCCCTGGTCCGCCGGGGGCGCTGGGAGGGCGAGATCTGGAACCGCCGCAAGAGCGGCGAGGTCTACCCCGAATGGCTGTCCATCAGCAGCATCCCCGGCAGGGGGCAGGCGCGCTACATCGCCGTGTTCCACGACATCACGGAGATGAAGAACAAGGAAAGCCAGATTCTCTATCAGGCCAACCACGACCCGCTTACGGGTCTGCCCAACCGTCTGGCCGTGCGCGAGCGGCTGGACCTGGCCGCCGCCCGGGCCGCCCGGAGCGGGCAGCGGGTGGCCGTGCTCTTCGTGGACCTGGACGACTTCCGTAACGTCAACGACGCCCTGGGCCACGCCGTGGGCGACGAAATCCTGGTCGAGATGGCCCGGCGCCTGGGCCGTCTGGTCGCCGCCGGGGACACGCTGGCCCGCCTGGGCAGCGACGAGTTCGTCATCCTGCTCGGTGCCGTGCGCGACGAAAGCGAGGCCGCGCAACTGGCCGAGCGCGTGGCCAAACGCATGCACCGGCCGTTCCGCGTGCGCGGGCACGAGGTCTTTCTCTCGGCCAGCATCGGCATCGCCTACTACCCCGACGACGGCGCCGACGCGGGCGAGGTGCTCAAGAGCGCGGACCTGGCCATGTCGCGGGCCAAGGAGCTGGGCAAGAACACCTACTCCCTGTACACCCCGCAGATGAACGAGCGCGTCACCCGCCGCATCCGCCTGGAGGGCGACATGCGCCGGGGCATGATGCGCCACGAGTTCGAGCCGTTCTATCAGCCCAAGATCGACGTGCGCACCGGGCGGGTCACGGGCATGGAGGCGCTGATCCGCTGGCGGCGCGAGGACGGGACCCTGGTTTCCCCCGGGGAGTTCATTCCCCTGGCCGAGGAGACCGGCATCATCGTGCCCCTGGGCGAGCAGTTCAACTTCTCCGTGGCCGCGCAGATGCGCGAGATGCAGAGCCTGGGCCTGACGGCCTCCGGCCTTGTGGTGTCCATCAACGTTTCGCCGCGCCAGTTCCAGCAGCACAATTTCGTGCCCCTGCTGCGGGCGACCCTGGACGCCTCGGGCCTTTCGCCCGCGCTGTTCGAGGTCGAAATCACCGAGACGGCCATCATGACCGACGTGACGCGCACGGCCGCGACCCTGGACGAACTGCGGGCCATGGGTCTGGCGGTGTCCGTGGACGACTTCGGCACGGGCTATTCGTCCCTGGCCTATCTCAAGCGCTTTCCCATCGACACGCTGAAGATCGACCAGTCCTTCGTGCGCGACGTGACGCGCAACGAGGCCGACGCGAGCATCGTGGCCACGGTCATCGCCATGGCCCGGACCATGGGCATGCGCACCGTGGCCGAGGGCGTGGAAACCGAGGAACAGGCCCGGCTGCTGGCCGACCTGGGCTGCGACACGCTGCAAGGCTACCTGTTCAGCCGCCCGCTGCCCTACGCCGGATTCCAGGACTGGCTGCGCGCCTGGCAGGCCAGCGAGCCCCGGCCCCTGGCCGGGGCGGACCCGGCGCCGTAGCCCGGCCCGGCCGCTGCGAGGCCGCCCCGGTGCGCGGCCATGCGCAGACAAAAAAGGCGGCCCGTCTTGCGACGGGCCGCCTTGCTTTGCGTCATTGCGCCGGGGCGGCTACTTGATGAACAGCATTTCCTGGTAGCTCGGCAGGGCCCAGAGGTCGTCGGCGACCACGCCTTCCAGGGCGTCGGCGTAGGAGCGGACTTCCAGCATGGCGGGCAGAACCTTCTCGCAGCGGTGCTTGCACTCGTCCAGCAGGGACTTGAAGTCGTGCTTGGCGATGAGCTTTTCCAGCGCGGCCACGGAGGTTTGCAGGCCGCGCAGCTTGGCGGTCACGTCCTCCAGGGCGTTGGTCACCGGCTCGATGCCCGCGATCTTCATGTTCGCGCAGGTCTTGGCCAGCTCCATCTGGTAGCGCACGCCCGCCGGGAAGATCTGGGTCTTGGCCATCTTGGCGCACAGGGTGGCCTCGGTCATCACGGTCTTGGCGTACTGCTCGAGGTAGATCTCCTGGCGGCTGTGCAGCTCGCGCTCGGAGAGCACGCCGTAGGAGGTGAACAGCGTGACGACCTCGGGCGTGGTCAGGACGGGCAGGGCCTCGACGGAGGTCTTGAAGTTCGGCAGGCCGCGCTTCTTGGCTTCCTTCTGCCAGGCGTCGGCGTAGCCGTCGCCGTTGAAGATCACGGCGCCGTGCTCGTTGATGATCTCCTTGAGCAGCTTCTGGACGGCGGCGTTGAGCTTGGAGGGGTCGCCCTTGGTGGCCTTCTCCAGCTTGGTGGCGATGAAGTCCAGGGACTCGGCGAGCATGGTGTTCAGGGCGACCTGCGGCCCGGCGATGGACATGTTGGAGCCCACGGCGCGGAACTCGAAGCGGTTGCCGGTGAAGGCGAAGGGGCTGGTGCGGTTGCGGTCGCCGGCGTCCATGGGCAGCGGGGGCAGGGAGTCGACGCCCACTTCGAGCAGGCCCTTGGTCTTGCAGGACTTGCAGGTGCCGGTCTTGATCTGCTCGAAGATGTCGGCCAACTGCTCGCCCAGGTAGATGGACATGATGGCCGGCGGGGCTTCGTTGGCGCCCAGGCGGTGGTCGTTGCCCGCCGTGGCGACCACGGAGCGCAGCAGCGCGCCGTACTTGTGCACGGAGCGGATGACCGCGGCGCAGAAGACCAGGAACTGGGCGTTTTCGTGCGGGGTGTCGCCGGGGTCGAACAGGCTGCCCAGGGAGGCGTTGCCGATGGAGTAGTTCAGGTGCTTGCCCGAGCCGTTGATGCCCGCGAAGGGCTTCTCGTGCAGCAGGCAGGCCATGCCGTAGCGCTTGGCCACGCTCTTCAGGGTGGTCATGACCAACTGGTTGTGGTCGGTGGCCAGGTTGGAGCTTTCGTAGATGGGCGCGATTTCGAACTGGCCGGGGGCGACCTCGTTGTGGCGGGTCTTGACCGGCACGCCGAGTTTGTACAGCTCGTGCTCGACCTCGAGCATGAAGGCCAGCACGCGGCGCGGAATGGCGCCGAAGTAGTGGTCCTCGAACTCCTGGCCCTTGGCGGACTTGGCGCCGAACAGGGTCCGGCCGCACAGCAGCAGGTCGGGGCGGGCGAAGTAGAAGTTGCGGTCCACCAGGAAGTATTCCTGCTCGGGCCCGGCGTAGGAGTTGACGCGCTCGCCGTTGTCCTTGCCGAACAGGGCCAGCACGCGGCGGGCCTGCTTGTTGATGACCTGGGAGGACCGCAGCAGCGGGGTCTTCTTGTCCAGGGCCTCACCGGTCCAGGAGACGAAGGCGGTGGGGATGCACAGGAAGGTGCCGTTGGGGTTTTCCAGGATGTAGGCGGGGCTGGTCACGTCCCAGGCGGTGTAGCCGCGGGCCTCGAAGGTGGCGCGCAGGCCGCCGGAGGGGAAGCTGGAGGCGTCGGGCTCGCCCTGCACCAAGAGCTTGCCCTCGAACTCGGCGATGGCGCCGCCCTTGCCGTCGGGCGTCAGGAAGCTGTCGTGCTTCTCGGCGGTCAGGCCCGTCAGGGGGAAGAAGACGTGGCAGTAGTGGGTCGCGCCCTTGGAAACGGCCCATTCCTTCATTGCCGCGGCCACGGGCCCGGCGATGGAGGGGTCGAGCTTCTCGCCCTTCTCGATGGTCTTTTGCAGGGACTTGTAGATCTCCTTGGGCAGCATCGCGCGCATGACCTTGTCGGAGAAGACGTTGGAGCCGAAAAGGTCGGTGGGGTTGATCTCGGCGAAGCTCAGGGGCTCGGCCAGGGGCTTGTAGTTGTTGATGGCGGCGATGGCGTTCAGGCGGGCCTGGTATCCACTCATGTTTGCATCTCCTTGGGTGCGGTATGGGACATTACCTGGAGCGACCGGGTCCGCCCGGCCGGGGCCAGCAAAATATCGGTGCCCGGTGTATTATCAAATACAGGGCCAAGTTGCCGTTCGCGTGTTATTTCAAAGTGCTGCCGCTTCGAGGAAGGCTGCGCATGTCTCTCGATTGCCAAATTTGTTATAAAATTTGCGTGTTCTCGGGTGAGTGAGTTACAGAAATGTCATCCTTGTCCTTTTGGGCCGCGCCGGGGCAGGCTGCGGTGCGGGAAAATCCTTGACCGTGATAGATTGTTCTGAAAAGAACCCTGCTTGGCGCTTGAGCCCGGACCCTGGGCGGCGCGCGGGCCGTGGGGCCTGCGGCGCGTGCGCCCGTGGCGGCCCGCCCCGCCCGGCCCCGCGCCGGGGCCGGAGCGGCCAGGACCTCGCCCGCGCCCTCCGCGCACAGGACGGCTTTCCATGGCCCACCGCATCCTGCACAAGGAACAGCTCATCCCCGGGCAGACCAGCAAGCTCGTGGTCGACGCGCCGCACGTCGCGGCCAAGGCCCGGCCCGGCAATTTCGTCATCCTGCGCGTGTGCGAAACCGGCGAGCGCATTCCCCTGACCATCGCCGACACCGACCCCGAGGCCGGAACCATTACCATGGTCTACCTGGTGCTCGGCAAGTCCACAGCCATGCTGGAGGCCCTGAACGAGGGCGACAGCATTCTCGACCTGTGCGGGCCCCTGGGGCGGCCCACGCGCATCGAGCCTTGCGGCACGGTCATCTGCGTGGGCGGCGGCACCGGGGTGGCCGCCATGCACCACATCGCCAAGGGCCACCGGCACGCGGGCAACCGCGTGGTGGCCGTCATCGGCGCCCGCTCGGCGGACCTTCTGCTTTTCGAGAAAGAACTTTCGGCCTTCTGCGACGAGGTGCTCGTGTCCACCAACGACGGCAGCCGCGGCCACCGGGGGCTGGTCACCGAGGTGCTGCGCGAGCACCTTGAACAGGGCCGCGAGGTCGGCGAGATCGTGGCCGTGGGCCCGGTGCCGATGATGGCCGCCGTGGCCGAGACCACGCGGCCCTTCGGCGTGCGCACCACCGTCAGCCTGAACTCCATCATGCTCGACGGCATCGGCATGTGCGGGGCCTGCCGGGTGACCGTGGCGGGCGGCACGCGCTTCGCCTGCGTGGACGGCCCGGAGTTCGACGGCCACGAGGTCGATTTCAAGGAGCTGGCCCAGCGCTTGGCGGCCTTCAAGGAAATGGAGCGCGCCGCCCACGACCACTATTGCAGGTGCCGGGCCGATGCCTAGGGCCGCGGCGCCCGCCGCCCCCCGCGTGGCCATGCCCTTGCAGCCCGCCGCCGAGCGGGTCCGCAATTTCGAGGAGGTGGCCCTGGGCTACACCTTCGACATGGCCGTGGCCGAGGCCCGGCGCTGCCTGCAATGCAAGCGCCCGCTGTGCGTCAAGGGCTGCCCGGTGGAGGTGCCCATCCCGACCTTCATCGCCCACCTGGCCGCGGGCGACGTGGGCGCGGCCTACCGGGCCATCAAGACGGCCAACAGCCTGCCCGCCATCTGCGGGCGCGTCTGCCCGCAGGAGACGCAGTGCGAGGGCGCCTGCGTGCTGGGCCGCAAGGCCGAGCCCGTGGCCATCGGCCGCCTGGAGCGCTTCGCGGCGGACCAGTACGTGCACATGGACGCCTGCGACCTGCTCACCGGCGCGCGCGACTGCACGCCCGTGGACCCCGCCCGCCGCGTGGCCTGCATCGGCTCGGGCCCCTCGTCGCTGACCGTGGCGGGCTACCTGTCCTCGCGGGGGGTCAAGGTCACGGTGTTCGAGGCGCTGCACGAGGTCGGCGGGGTGCTGGTCTACGGCATCCCCGAGTTCCGCCTGCCCAAGGACCGTATCGTGGCCAAGGAGGTCCGCGCCCTGGGCACGCAGCAGGTCGAGTTCGTCACCAACCGCGTGGGCGGCAAGACCTTCAGCATCCGCGACCTGTTCGATCAGGGCTTCTCGGCGGTGTTCATCGGCGTCGGCGCCGGGCTGCCCCGCTTCCTGGACATTCCCGGCGAGAACCTGAACGGCGTGTTCACGGCCAACGAGTACCTGACGCGCGTGAACCTCGGCCGGGCCTACGATTTTCCCAACCACGACACCCCGGTCATCCTGGGCCGCAACGTCACGGTCTACGGCGCGGGCAACGTGGCCATGGACGCCGCGCGCACTGCCCTGCGCCTGGGCGCGGCCAGCGTGCGCGTGGTCTACCGGCGCACCGTGGCCGACATGCCCGCCCGCCGCGAGGAGATCGAGCACGCCGAGGAGGAGGGCGTCGTCATGCAGACCCTGGCGGCGCCGCTGTCCTTTTCGGGCGACGAGCGCTTCGCCCTGCGTTCGGTGACCTTGCAGCGGATGGAGCTGGGCGAGCCCGACGCCTCGGGGCGCCGCCGCCCGGTGCCCATTCCCGGCCGGACCATGGAGCTGGAAACCGACCTGGCCATCATCGCCGTGGGCACCCGGGCCAACCCGCTGCTGCTGGCCAGCGAGCCGGGTGTCGCCGTGGACCGGCGCGGCTACATCGTCGTGGACGAAGCCACGGGCGAAACGAGCGTGCCGAACGTTTTCGCGGGCGGGGACATCGTGACCGGCGCCGCCACGGTGATCCAGGCCATGGGCGCGGGGCGCCGCGCGGCGCGGGTCATCGCCGGGCGCCTGGGCTGCCCCGAGGGCTAGCCCGGCGGGAGGCGCATCTCCGCAAAGCACACTGTTTTGCGGGCGCGTTGACTTCCCCGGCTTTTTGCGGCTAGGCTTTGCCCGCTTCGTTTGTTCCAGCAATTCCGGGGGTCATCGTGCAGCGTCCGTTTGTCCTGCTCGCCGCCTTGTTCCTGGTCCTGTGGGCCCAGGCGGCCGCCTGTCAGGAACGCGTGGTCCTGGCCGGAACAGGCGACGGCCAGGAGGTTTTCGAACACCTGGCCCGGGCCTACATGCGCGCCTACCCCGACCGCGCCGTGGACGTGCCGCCCACCGTGGGCTCCAGCGGCGGGGTGCGCTGCGCCGCCGCCGGCACCTGCGACATCGCCCGCCTGGCCCGCCCCCTGCGGGACAAGGAATTGCGCTTCCAGCTCGAATACCGGCCCCTGGGCCGGGTGCCCGTGGTGTTCGCCTCCCACCCGGGGGTCAAGGTCGCGCGGCTGACCCGCGCCCAGGCCGTGGGCGTGCTCTCCGGAGGCATCACCAACTGGAAGGCCCTGGGCGGGCCGGATCACAGGATATGCGTGGTCCAGCGCGAGGCCAGCGAGGCGCCCCAGGGGGCCCTGTCGGCCTACCTGACCGAGCTCGCGGACCACGTTCCCGTGGGCAAGGTGGCCTACGAGGCGGGCGAGGCCCTGGCCGACATCGCGGACAACGAATTTTCCTTCGGCATCGTCAGCCTGCCCGCCGCCCGCGCCCGGGGTCTGAACATCCTGTGGATCGAGGGCCTGGAGCCGGATGCGTCCGGAGCCGTGCGCCCGGATTATCCGCTGCTCATGACCCACGGCCTGGCCTGGCTGCCCGAGCCCTCGCCCGCCGCCCGCCGGTTCCTCGATTTCGCCCTCGGCCCCGAGGGCCGTGCCGCGCTGGCGGAGCTGGACATCCTGCCTGTGGCGCCCTAGGGCGCCGGTCGCGCCATGCGGTCGCTCAAAGGACGTTTCCTGCTCGCCGTTCTGGCCGTGGCCGCCCTGGTCATGGCCCTGCTCGGCCTGTCGGCGGACATGATCGTCTCCTCGCTGCTGCAACGCAACCAGGCCGCCGTGCTCGGCGAGGTCATGGCCCGGGTGACCGAGAACCTGGCCCTGCGCAACCGCATGAACCTCGCGGCCTTCCGGCGGCTGGCGGGCAGCCCGGAGGTGGCCGACTACGCCACCGGCTTTGCGGAGCACCGCGTGGCCCGGCTGTTCGACTCCGAGGCCGGAACCTTCGCCCTGATGGCCTACACCGACCCCTCGGGGGTGGAGGAGGTCAAGGTGGGGCGCGACGGCGTGCGCCCCGAGATGGACGACATCGCCGCCACGGCCCTGTTCGGCGAGGCTTTGGGGCAGCCCGGGCAGGTGCTGGTCCGCCCGCGCGGCCTCGGGGCCGGGGTGTTGCCCCCGGGCCTCTACTACTCCCTGGCCCGCCACGATCCCTTCGACAGGTTCACGGGGCTGCTTTACGCCATGGTCCCGGTGGACGAATTCTGCGCCAGCCTGGGGACCATGAACCTGGCCCTGCCCGGCACCCTGACCATCACCGCCGCCGACGGCACGCCCCTGCACAGCGTGGCCCTGGGCTCCAAGCTGCTGCCCGCCCACGTCCTGGCGGACCTGTTCGCCACCCGCGTGGAGGAACTGCCGCATCTGCCCTGGGTGCGCCAGGCCGGGCGCGGCCTGCGGCTGGCCAGCCGGGGTGGCCAGGAGCTCGTGGTGCTCGAGGACCACGTGCCCGGGCTGGACTGGCACTGCACGCTGTGGATTCCCCGCGAGGCCTATCTGGCGCCCCTGGCCGCCCTGCACCGGCAGGTGGTCTGGGTGGGGCTGGCCACCCTGGCGGTGGCGACTCTGGTGACCTTCCTGCTGGCACGCTGGATCGACCGCCAGGTGCGGCCCCTGGAGCGGGCCCTGGCCCGCGTCGCCGCCGGGGATTTCAGCGCCCGCGTCCAGGGTGCGCCCCGGGCGGAGTTCGGCCTGCTGGCGCGCGGCTACAACGACATGCTGGACACTCTGGAGCGTTACGAGGGCAGCCTTGTGGCCGCCAACCGCTACCACGCTGAATTGATCGCCCAGATGGACGAAGGGCTGCTGGTGCTCGACGGCGCGGACCGTGTGACCCTGGCCAACCCGGCGGCCTGCCGCATCCTGGGCTGCGCGGCCGACGCCCTGCTGGACCGCACCCTGGGCGAGGCCCTGGCGGCCTGTCGCGCCGTGTCCGGCCCGGGGTTGCCCGTGGAGCGCGATTTCCGGGACCTGGAACTGGGACGCACGGCCGAAGACGGCACGCGGGAGTGGCTCTCCCTGTCCTGCACGCGGCTCAAGGCCGCGGACGGCATGCCTCAGGGCGCCCTGTGCCTGCTGCGCGACATCACCCGGTCCAAGCTGGCCGAACAGGCCCTGCGCCTGTCGGCGCGCCGCTTTTGCGAAATGGCCGATCATCTGCCCACGCCCATCCTGGAGGCCGGGCCGGACCTGGGCGTGCTCTATGTGAACCAGGCCGGGCGCGAGGCCTTCGGTTTCGGCCCCGGGCCCCTGCTGCCCCCGCCGGATCTGCGGACCCTGGTGACTCCGGGCAGCCGGGCCCTGTTCGATTCGGCCGTGCGGCTGACGGCCTCGGGCCTGCCCTCGGGGCCGTGGGAGCTGGTCATGCGCCGCCGGGACGGCGGGGAACTGACCTGCCTGGCCCATCTGGCCCCGGTGCAGGATCGCCCCGGGGAGACCGAAGGCCTGCGCCTGTCCCTCCACGACATCTCCGAGCGCAAACGCGCCGAGCGGGCCATCCTGGAGGCCAGGGACGCGGCCGAAGCCGCCAACCGCTCCAAAGGCGAGTTCGTGGCCACCATGAGCCATGAACTGCGCAGCCCGCTGCACGGCATCTACGCCACCTTGCAGTTGCTGGAGCGCTCCGGGCCGAACGCGCGGCAGGAGGCCCTGGTCCGGCGCGGGCTGGACACCTGCCGCAGCCTCGTGGACGTGGTCAACGACGTGCTCGACCTTTCGGGCCTGGAGGCCGGGGCCCTGCGCCCGCACGAGACGGAATTCGACCCGCGCGCCACGGCGGCGCTGGTGCTGGACAATTTCCGCCCGGCGGCGGAGGCGCACGGCCTGGAGCTTACGGCCGTGATCCACGACGGCGTGCCCGCGCGGGTGGTGGCCGACGAGGTGCGCCTGCGCCAGGTGCTCTTCAACCTCGTGGCCAACGCCGTGCGCTTCACCGCCCGGGGCGGGGTGCGCGTGGAACTGGCGCCGCTGCCGCATGAAAGGCCCGACGGACGGCGGCTGTTGTTGTGGACCGTGGCCGACACGGGCCGGGGCATCCCCGACGACCGGCAGAACGCGGTGTTCGAGGCCTTCACCCAGGTGGCGGCCCCCCGGACCGGGGACGGCCGGGGCTCGGGCCTGGGGCTGGGCATCGTGCGCCGTCTGGTGGGCCTGTGGGGCGGCACCCTGACCCTGGACAGCGAGGCCGGTGCGGGCACCGCGGTGCTGTTCACCCTGCCCGCCGGAGTGCCCGGGGCCGAACGGCAGGCAGGGGCCGCCGCTTCCGGTGCCGCCCCGCCCGCCGCTCCCGGCGCCGCCCCGGCGCGGCCCCTGCGCGTGCTGGTGGTCGACGACGAGCCCCTGAACACCGTGACCATCCAGCTTTTCCTGGAGGGCATGGGCCACAGCGCCGTCTGCGCGGCCAGCGGCGACGAGGCCCTGGCCCTGCTGGCGGGCGAGGGCTTCGACTGCGTGCTCATGGACGTGCAGCTCCCCGGCCGCGACGGCCTGGACACCACCCGCGACATCCGCTCGGGCGGCCTGCCCGGGGTGGACACGGCCATCCCCGTGGTGGCCATGACCGCCCACGCCCTGCCCGGCGACCGCGAACGCATCCTGGCCGCCGGAATGGACGGCTACATCGCCAAACCGGCCTCCCTCAAGGAGCTCGAAGCCCTGCTGCGCAAGGTCGCGGGTCCGGCGTCCGGTCCGGCGTTCGGGCCCGGACCTATTCCCCGATGATCTTGACCAGCACGCGCTTTTTGCGCCGCCCGTCGAACTCGCCGTAGAAGATGCGCTCCCAGGTGCCGAAGTCCAGGCGCCCGCCGCTGACGGCCACCACCACCTCGCGGCCCATGATCTGACGTTTCATGTGCGCGTCGGCGTTGTCCTCGCCGACGTTGTGGCGGTAGCCGGACACGGGCTCGTGGGGCGCCAGGCGCTCCAGCCAGGCCTCGTAGTCGTGGTGCAGGCCGGATTCGTCGTCGTTGATGAACACACTGGCGGTGATGTGCATGGCGTTGACCAGGCACAGGCCCTCGTGGATGCCCGACTCGGCCAGGCAGCGCTCCACGTCGGGGGTGATGTTCACGAAGGCCCGGCGAGTGGGCACCTGGAACCAGAGTTCCTTGCGGTAGGATTTCATGACGTTCTCCTGTGGTCCTGGACCCCGTGGGCCCGTGGCGGGGGAGCCCGCCACGGGCGGGCGCGGCCCCGTGCGGCTCCGGCGGCGCCGGTTTTCCCGTGTCCGGGGCTTTCCCCGAAGGCGGGGCCTGGGGTATGGTGGAGCGGGTTTTGACCCGCGTCAAGGCGAAGCGGTGCCGCGCGGGCCACGCTCCCGAAACGGACACAACCCACAGCCCCGCGGGGCGAGGAGGAGGCACATGGATCAGGTCAGACGCTGGGATACGTTTCTGGTGGAGGAGCATGAGCTCATCGAGCGGGCCATGGCCGTGCTGCGGGCCAACCTGGAGCGCGTGCGCACCCTGGGCCACGACCCGGTGCAGACCCGCCGGGCCCTGGATTTCCTGCTCGAATTCGGCGACCGCATCCACAACGCCAAGGAGGAGGAATACCTCTTTCCGCTGCTGGAACAGCGCGGCATCCCCGTGCAGGGCGGCCCGCTGGGCGTGATGCTCGCCGAGCACGAGGCCGAGCGCGAGCTGCTGGGGCGCATGGCCCGCGAGGTGGGCGGGCTGCCCTCGGCCCCGGCGGGCGAGCGGGAGCGCTTCGTGCGCGAGGGCCAGGACTATTTGCGCATCCGCGCCGAGCACATCTGGAAGGAGAACGACGTGCTCTACCCCATGGGCCGCAAGGTCATGCAGGAGCGCGACGGCGTGGGCCTGCTGGCAGCCTTCGAGCGCCTGGACCTTCAGACCTACGGCCCCGGCGCGCGGGAGAACTACGCGCGCATGGTCGCCGAGATCGAGGACGCCGGGGTGCGCCGCTCCCTGGCCGCGCGGCTCACCCCCGCCCAGATCCACGGCATCCTCGAAACCCTGCCCGTGGAGGTGACCTTCGTGGACGCCGAGGACACGGTGGCCTATTTCAACCGCCTGGACCGGACCAAGATCTTCCCGCGCACCCGGTCGGTCATCGGGCGCAAGGTCGAGAAATGCCACCCCGAGGGCAGCGTGCACGTGGTCCGCGAGATCGTGCAGAGCATGCGCGACGGCACGCGGGACACGGCCGAATTCTGGATCGACTTCATGGGCCGCAAGGTGCACATCCGCTACTTCGCCGTGCGCGGGGACGACGGCGCCTACCTCGGCGTGCTGGAGGTGACCCAGGACGTGACGGACATCATGGCCCTCACGGGCCAGAAGCGCCTTCTGGACTGAATCCGCCGCCGCCGCGGCGCTGCGGGCCCCGCGTCCTTTCGGGCGCGGGGCCTTGTCGCGTCCGCTGGCGGCTTCGGGCCCGCGGAGCCTTGCCGGGCAGGAACGAGCCGCGCAGGAAGCGCGGGTGAAAGAAGCACAGCGGGTTGCGGGCCACGGCGTCGGGCAGCAGGTGGTACCAGCGGTAGCCCAGGGCGCGGAAGAAGCGTCGGGCGCGGCGGCCGTGCCCGGCCTCGTGGGCGGCTTGCAGGGCCGCGTCGCGCTGGCAGCGCGAACCGGCCACCAGGGTGAAGACCCGGCGGTTCCAGCCGTGGCGCGCGAGCATGGCCTTGATGCGCCGGTATTCGCGGAAGCGCGAGAAGCCGTCCAGCAGGGCGACGCAGGCCAGACCCAGCCACCCCGCTGCCAGGGCGGCGCAGGCGGCGGCCGCTCGGTGGCTGCCGTCGTCCAGGTGGCTCAGGGCGGCCAGGGCCAGGGTCAGGCAGACCCCCGCCGAGGCCAGGGCCGTGGCGTGGGGCAGGGGCGAGGCGCGCAGGTAGCGCAGGGGCAGGGGCGGCGCGCCGGGGGCGCCGGGGGCGCCGGAGGCGGATGTCGTGGCCGGTGCGTGCGGTCGGGGGCCGGGGGCTGGCATGGCTGTCGTGTCCTCGGAAACGGCGGCAATGGCGGCAATGGCGGCGATTGTGCGATTGCGGCGGCAGGCTTGCGGGGCGTCAGCCCGCGCGGCGCAGGGGGATTTCCGTATTGCCCTGCCTGTCGTGCAGCCGGGGCAGGCTCGCCAGTTGCCCGGGCAGGGGGAACAGTCCGCCCGGGGCCCGGCCCGTGCGGCGCCCGGGGCGGCCGCCCAGGCGGCGCAGCCCGGCGGCCCGGCCCAGCGGCGCGCTGCCGATGGGGTCCAGCTCCATGACCGGCGACTCCCCGGGCCGGGCCAGGAAGTCGCCCACGGCGTCCAGGGTCAGGGCGAACATGTCCTGGAAGTAGCGCAGCCCGCCCAGGCGCACCACGCGGTCGGCAACGTCCAGGGATTGATCCCACCGGCGGCGGCCGCACAGGGACAGATGGCCCTTGATGACCTGCTTCTTGAGCAGGAAGGGCCAGCGCCGCTTGCGCACCGTGGCCAGCAGGGCGGCGTCGGTGTCGTGCTGCGGGCTGGCGAACAGTTCGCGGGCCTGCCCGGTGTCCCAACTGACGCGGGCGTCGGCCTGCATCTCGATGTACACATGCCCCAGGCGGCCCCCGGCGGGCAGGCCGCAGAGCATTTCCGGCACGAAGTGGTTGTGGGCCACCGTGTCGGCGGCCAGGTGGGCGAGGTAGCCGTAGGCGTAGGAGCGGGTGCGCGCGTTGTCGGCCCGGGCCAGCAGACTGAGGCCCGTGGCCCAGTTGTGGCTGTGGCCGGGGCGCACGGTGCTGCCCTTGCCGATGAAGATGTCCGCCGCGAGGCTGCCGTAGAGGAAGGCCCCGGGGTGCAGGGACAGGATGCGCCCCACGTCCGGGGCCACGCAGTCGAGGTTGGCCAGGAACCAGTTGCCCACGGCCATGTGCACCCCCGGCCCCCAGGCGTGGGCCTGGGCGTCGGGCAGCAGCAGGAAGAGAAGCAGGGTGGCGGCGGCGATACAAAAGGGCATGGCGTGACCTGTGGAGAGGGGCCGGGATGGGCCTGACGGCCGGGTCCGGGCTCTCCCGCAAACAGCTTGGCGCCTGTGGCGTATCTTTCGATTCTGCCTCAAGGCCGGGGTGATGGCAAGGGGAACCCGTCGGTGTCGCGGCTCAGGGGCAGGCGCAGGATGGCCGTGGTTCCCGGGCCGCAGGAAAATTCCACGCTGCCGCGCAGTTGCAGGGCGACCAGATTGTGCAGCAGGCGCATGCCCGTGCCCTGCTCCGGTTCGCCCCCCGGCAGGCCGGGGCCGTCGTCGCGCACGCGCACCAGCAGTTCGCCGCCCTGGGCGCGCACGGTCACGCCCACGCGGGTGAGGCCTCCGCCGACGGTGTGCTTGAAGGCGTTGGTCAGCAGTTCGTTGAGGGCCAGGCCGCAGGGCACGGCGGTGTCCAGGTCCAGGAGCACCTCGTCCAGGTCGAAGTCCAGATCCACGGCGGCGGCGTCATAGAGCCGGGCGGTCTGCTCGGCCAGGGTCCGGGCGTAGGTCCCGAAGTCGATGTGGCCCCGGGAGGGGTCGGCGGAAAGCTGGGTGTGCACCAGGGCCATGCAGCCGATCTTGGCGTGCAGGTCCCGGCAGGCTTCGAGCACCTCGGGGTCCTTGTCCTTGATGCGGCTCTTGGCCAGTTCCACCAGCCCGGTGATGACCTGGAGGTTGTTCTTGACCCGGTGGTGCAGCTCGCGCAGCAGGATCTGGTTCTCCTCCAGGGAGCGCAGGGTGCGTGCTTCGGCCAGCTTGCGCGCGGTGATGTCGCGCACGGCGGTGGTCAGCCAGCGGGTGGCGGAGCCGGGCTCCCGGCGGGGCTGGGTGGCCAGGGCCAGCCAGAGCTCGCGCCCGTCCCTGGTGCGGACGCGCAACTCCGTGCGGCGCGGTTCCCCCGCCCCGGCGGCGGCCAGATGATTTTCCAGCAGGGGCCGGTCCTCGGGCAGGACGACGCGCCGCCACTGCTCGAAGGTCATGATGTCGTCCTTGGCGTAGCCGCTGTCGGAGTGCAGGGAGCCGGAAATCCAGTCCACGCGCAGGGAGCCGTCGGGCAGCACCTCGGCGTCGATGTTCAGGTCGGAGGTCATGGCGCTGATGGCCCGGTAGCGTTCCTTGATGCGCAGCAGCTCGCGCTCGTTGGCCCGGGTGGCGGCGACCACGGGCAGCCAGCGCCACAGGCCCCAGGCCAGCAGGCAGATGCCGCCCACAAAGCCGACCACCCGTTCCAGCAGATCCAGCAGGGGCGCGCCCGGGCCGGGCAGCAGGCCCGGCAGGCCGCGCAGGGTGTTCAGCACCGAGCCGAAAAGGATGAGGCCGAAACCGGCCACGAAGGCCCGCCAGCCCTGGGTGCCGCCCAGGCCGCGCCTGCCGCCCGCGTGCAGCAGGGTGGCCAGGATGGCCGCGAGGACCAGGGTGCGCAAAACGTCCAGAAGCAGGTCGGTCATGGGGCTCGGCGTGGCTGGAGTGTGTCCGGACAGGAAACGGCGCGAGGGAGCATATACGCACTTCGGCCCGGGGCGCAATGGTGGAAAAGTCCTCAGGGCGGGAAATCCGTCGCGTCGAAGCGTGTGGCGCGCACGTGGGCGCCGGTGCCGGGAGCGTAGTCCGGGGCCTGGGCTTCGGCGTGGTGGTAAACGCAGACGAACCGCCCCGGGCGGGGTTCGGCCCAGCCGGAGTAGCCGAAGTCCGGCCAGGCCACGCCCGGGGCGTCGGCCAGGCGCAGCACCTCGCGGCGGGCCCGTGCGTCCGGCTGGCCCTGGGCCGGGGTCCAGGCCCAGGCGTGGCCCGGGCCGCCGCCCAGGGGCCGGATGTCCTGATCCACGGCGCGCCACAGGCTGCGCCCGGCCGCGCCGGGCAGGGCCCCGAAGCAGACCGCCCGGCGGCGTACGTCGGCGGCGGGCAGAGCCACGGCCAGCCGGGGCGCGCCGTCCACCAGGGCCCGAACCTCGCCCGGGCGCCATTCCAGGCGGATGCGCGCCCAGGCGCCGGGAGCCAGGGCCGTGCGCGCCAGCACCTCGGAGGGGGCGCCGTGGGCCCCGCCCGATCCACCCGATTCGGGCGGCCCGAGCAGGGCCAGTTCCCCGGGCGTCACGCGCCACCAGCCGCCCAGGCGCAGGCCCGCCGCACCCTCCAGGCAGCGGACCTCGGCTTCCAGCGCCGCATGTTCGGCGTCGGGGTCCGTCAGCGGGTGCAGCAGCCAGGGCGCCGTGGCCGGGGGAGCCTCCAGCAGCAGCCCGGCGGCGGACAGGGGCGGCGGCGGCCCGGGGGCGTGGCTGGCCGGGCCCTGGGGTGCGAAGCCGCGCAGGGCTTCCTCGGGCCCCAGCCAGGCCGAGGTTCCCGGGCTCGGGCCGGTATCGCGGTAGGTTACCAGCAGGCGGCCGTCGGTCGTCAGTCCCGGGGTTGGGCGGTGGCCCAGCAGCGGCGTGGGTTCCGGGGCGCTCCAGGTCCGTCCGCCGTCGTCGCTGTGGCAGCGGCGGATGGGCTCGCCCACGTGGCTGTTTTCGCGCAGCAGGGCCAGCAGGCGCCCCGAGGGCAGGCGGACCATGGCCGCCTCGCACAGCACCAGCCGCCCCGGGCCCGCCAGTCGGCCCCTGGGCCGCCACGAACTTCCGGCGTCGCGGCTGGCGAAGACGATCTGCTCCGTGGGCCGTTGGCCGCTGGCGGGGTCTTCGGGGCCGTCCAGGTGGCGGTGGGCGGTGGTCAGCCAGGGGCCGCCGGGCAGGGGCAGAATGCGGTCGGGCACGCCGTGGGCCATGCCCGTGCCCCGGGCGGCGCTCCAGGTGCGGCCCGCGTCGCGGCTGGCGAACAGGGCGCCGTCGTCGTCCAGCGCGCAGACCAGCCCCGGGGCCGGGGCGGACAGGCGCGGGCAGTGGCCCGTGCCCCGGGCCACCTCGCGCGCCGGGCCCCAGGTGGCGCCGCCGTCGGCGCTTTCGCGGGCCAGCAGGGCGCGCCGGGTGGCCACGTGGCGGTCGGCCTCGCGGTAGACGCATAGCAGCCGCCCGCCGGGCAGGGCCAGCAGGTCGGGAAAACACAGGTACTGCCCGGGCCGGGCGTCCACCACGGCGTGGCGCGCGGCCAGGGCGGCGATGGATGCCACCCCGGGGCTCAGGACGCTCCGGCGCCCTGGTCGCAGCCCTTGGCGTAGGCCAGTTGCCCGGTGCTTTCCATCACCGCGCGCCAGTAGTCGGAGTCGATGTTCAGCCTGCGCCGCCCGGAGGTGACCAGGGTCAGGGGCAGGTGGATGTAATGCCCGCGCATTTTGCTGACCACCATGCCCGTGCGCCCGGACATGGCTGCGTGCACGGCGTGCTGGCCCAGGAAGCCGCAATACACGCGGTCGTTGGCGTTGGCGGGCACCGAGCGGATGATGTAGCTCGGGTCGATGAATTTCAGGGTGTGCTGCACGCCGCGTTCGTTCAGGTGCCGGGTCACGCGCTCGCGCAGGATGGAGCAGATGTCGCCGAGCTGCACGTTGCCCGAGGCGTCGGTGTGGCCCGAGGCGCGGCACAGGTCCTGCCCGGCGCCCTCGGCGACGACCACCACGGCGTGGTGGCGCGTGCGCAGGCGGCGCTCCAGGGCGGCCAGGAAGCCTTCGGGGCCGTCCAGGTCCAGCGGGGCCTCGGGCACGAGCACGAAGTTGACCTCCTTGAGGGCCAGGGTGGCCTGGGCGGCGATGAAGCCCGACTCGCGGCCCATGAGCTTGACCATGCCGATGCCGTTGTAAGCGCCGGTGGCCTCGGTGTGGGCGCATTGGATGGCCTGGGTGGCGGCCTCCACGGCGGTGTCGAACCCGAAGGACTGGAAGACGAAGCTGATGTCGTTGTCGATGGTCTTGGGGATGCCGATGACGGCGATGCGCGCCCCGCGCCGGGCGGCCTCCAGGTGGACCCTGTGGGCGGCCTTCATGGTCCCGTCGCCGCCGATGAAGAAGGCCACGGAAATGTTCATGCGTTCCAGGGCGTCCACGATTTCGTCCGGCGCCTGGGGCCCGCGCGAGGAGCCGAGCACCGTGCCGCCGAAGAGGTGGATGTCCGACACCGAGCCGGGTGTCAGCTCCCAGACGTTGTGACCGTACTTGGGGATGAAGCCCTCCAGGCCGAAGCGGATGCCCAGGGTGGCGGCCACGCGGTAGTTGTGGTGCGCGTCCATGACGATGGCCCGGATCACGTCGTTGATGCCGGGGCACAGGCCGCCGCAGGTGACGATGGCGCATTTGACCTTGGAGGGGTCGAAGTAGACCGTCCGGCGCGGCCCGGCCAGCTCGAATTCGCAGCGCCGGGTCTGGCCGCCGGGCAGGCCCAGTTCCTCGTCCAGATGCACGGCGGCGTGGGCGTCGTCGGCCACGAAGCGGCTGTAAGGCAGGGGCGAGGGCACCTTGGGCTCGCCCACGCGGGCGATGGCGGTGTCGAGATCCTTCCCGGGGGCGGCGGGGGCGCCGCCGGGGGCGGCTTTGGACGCGCGGGCCTTGGGAGCGGCCTTCCTGGTGGGCATGGCGGGTTCTCCTGTGCTGCCGGGCGCGGCGCGCGGCCCGGGTTCAGCATTCATGTACCAGAAACCCGGGCGGGGGCAAACCGCAATCCAGCGCCCCGCGGCGGGCCCGCGCACCCGGAATACAAGCCCGGTGACACGAAGGGCGTTTTCGTGTACGCCTGCCGCAGGCGCCGGGCGGCAGCCGCCCGGGCGCAAGGAGGCGCGATGCATATTTCCGAAGGCGTGCTGGCCCCGGCGGTGCTGGCGGGCGGCTGGGCCCTGGCGGCGGGAGGCACGGCCCTGGGCCTGCGGCGGCTGGACCACGACCGGCTCATGCCCGTGGCCATCCTTTCGGCGGCGTTTTTCGTCGCCTCGTTGATCCACGTGCCCGTGGGGCCTTCCAGCGCGCATCTGATCCTGAACGGCCTGCTGGGGGCCATGCTCGGGCTGGCGGCCTTCCCGGCCATTCTGGTGGCCCTCACGCTCCAGGCCGTGCTTTTCCAGTTCGGCGGGCTCACGGTGCTCGGGGTCAACACCTTCACTATGGCTTTTTCCGCCGCCGTGTGCGGCTGGGCCTTCCGCCCGCTCATGGCGCGCGGCGGGCAGGCGCGCTCCGTGGGGGCCTTTTTGTGCGGCGCCCTGGGCGTGGGGCTGGCCGGGCTGCTTACGGCCTGCGCCCTGGCCCTGTCCGGTGAAGGGTTCATGGCCGTGGCCGTGGCCCTGCTGCTGGCGCACCTGCCGATCATGCTCGTGGAGGGCGTGGTCACGCTGCTGACGGTTTCCTTCCTGGCCCGGGTGCGGCCCGAGGCGCTGCACTTCGCGCCCCCCGCGCCGACCCGGCCCCCGCGCTGACCCCGGCCCCCGGCCGCCCGGCGCCCCGAAACGCGCAGGCCCGCGCGGAGGATTCCTCCGCGCGGGCCTGCCGTTTCCGGGCCGGGGCATTCGCGGCGCGGTCAGCCCGCCACCAGCCGCCCCAGTTCCGCGAACACGGGGTGGTCGCCGCCGTGGCGGTCAACGCGGCGCACGTCCTCCAGCTTGCCCACCTGGGCGATCATCTGCTCCAGGCGGCGCTGGTCCTCCACCAGCAGCCAGATGCGGCTGACCGCGCCGTCGCCCACGGGCATGCAGGCGATGCCCTCCACGTTGTAGGCCCGGCGCGAGAACAGCCCGCAGACGTGGGACATGACGCCGGGGTGGTTGTTCACCGTCAGTTCGAGCACGACGTGCTGCATGGCTTTCTCCTTGGCGGGCAAGGCCGCGTGGTCAGGGATGAACATGGGCTGCGTCTCCGATCATTTCGCGGTTGGCGGCGCCTGGGGGCACCATGGGATACACGCCCTCGGCGGCGCGCACGGGCACGCGGATCAGGCACGGGCCGCGCTCGGCAAAGGCCATGGCCAGGGTCTGGGCCGGGGCCACGCCCGTGGACAGGTCGTAGGCGCGCATGCCGAAGCCTCGGGCGATGGCCGTGAAATCCGGGCGCATGCGGTAGTCCGAGCCGAAGATGCGCCCGCCGTAGAAGAGCTGCTGCTGCTGCTGCACCAGCCCCAGGGCGTTGTTGTCCAGCAGGATGATCTTGATGTTCGCGCCCTGTTCCACGGCGGTGGCCAGCTCCTGGATGTTCATGAGGATGCTGCCGTCGCCGCTGAAGCAGACCACGGGCAGATCGGGCCGGGCCAGGGCCGCGCCGATGGCCGCCGGCATGCCGAAACCCATGGTCCCCAGGCCGCCGGAGGTCAGCAGGCGGCCCGGGCGTGTGAAGGGGTAGGCCTGGGCGGTGCGCATCTGGTGCTGGCCCACGTCGGTGCAGATCACGGCGTCTTCCCCGGCCAGACGCGCGGCGTGCAGGATGACGCCGTAGGCGCTGGCGGGGTCGTCGGCCTGGGGCGGCTCGAAGCCGTGGCTCCTGCGCAGTTGGGTCACGCGTTCGGCCCAGGGGGCACGTTTGCGGCGGTCCACCAGGGGCAGCAGGGCGTCCAGGGCCTGGGCCGCGTCGGCGGTGATGCCGACCTCGGGGGTGCGCAGCTTGTCCATTTCGCCGGGGTCGATGTCGATATGCACCACGCTGGCCTGGGGGCAGAACTGGTCGAGCTTGCCCGTGGCGCGGTCGTCGAAGCGCACGCCCACGGCGATGAGCAGGTCGCATTCCTCAAGCAGGATGTTGGTGTAGGGCGCGGCGTGCATGCCGAGCATGCCCAGGCACAGCGGGTGCGCCGAGGGCAGGGTGCCCAGGCCCATGAGCGTCATGGCCGCCGGGATGGTTGCGCCCTCGGCCAGGGCGCGGGCGGCCTGGGCCGCGCCGGAGCGCGCCGCGCCGCCGCCCAGGTAGAGCAGCGGGCGCCGGGCGCCGTTGATGAGCGCGGCGGCGCGCAGGATGGCGTCCATGTCCAGCCCGGGCAGGGGGTCGGGGCGGCCCGGGGCGGGCCAGTCCTCGAAGTGGGCGATCCGGGTCTGCACGTCTTTGGGGATGTCCACCAGCACGGGGCCGGGGCGGCCCGAGGCGGCGATGCGGAAAGCGGCGGGGATGACCGTCAGCAGTTCCTCTGCGGAGCGGACCAGGAAGTTGTGTTTGGTCACCGGCAGGCTCATGCCGTAGATGTCCACTTCCTGGAAGGCGTCGGTGCCGATCATGGAGCTGGGCACCTGGCCGGTGATGCAGATGAGCGGCACGGAGTCCAGCCGGGCGTCGGCCAGGGCGGTCAGGGTGTTGGTGGCGCCGGGGCCCGAGGTGGCCAGGAAGACCTGGGGCAGCCCGGTGACGCGGGCCATGCCCTGGGCGATGAAGCCCGCGCCCTGCTCGTGGCGCGCAAGCACGTGGCGGATGACGGTGCTTCTGGACAGGGCGTCGTACAGCGGCAGGTTCGCGCCGCCGGGGATGCCGGGAAGGGTTCGGATGCCTTGCCGTTCCAGAAGCCGGACGACGATTTCGGCTCCGCTCGCACGTTCCATGGGACCAGCCTCCTTGGGTTGCCCGGGTGCGGTCGGGCGGAGGCCGCCGGGGCTGGACCGCCCCGACGAAAAACCCCCGCCGACCTGCGCCGACGGGGGTTGCAATGCAATTTTATGAAAAAGCGAACCCTACAGCGCAACGGCGTTGCGACGACGTACGACGACCAGCGCTACGACGACCAACGCCTTGGCGGCGAGGAGCAGTAGGGCGAGTCGGGTGGGCGTCATCGTGACGGGCCTCGGGGGTTCGGGTTGCGGCGCCCGGCGGGCGCCTGTTCCGAGAAGCGTTACACCCGGGCGCCCGGCCCGTCAAGGGGGGCGGCGCAGACATTTTGGATGACCCCGGGCGCGCGGTGGCGTATAGAGGGAAATGCCGCCCCTCGCGGGCGGCGCGGCCCCGCGCGAGGCTGCGGACCATGACGACCCGCGGTCGTCATCAACCACGTCATGAAAGGCCGTCCGGCGCGCGGGCGGCCTTTGAACGGAGAATCCGGAGTGCTGCAACTCTTCCTGCTGGCGGGCATCACCCTGGCGGCCCTGGTGCTGTTCGTCGGCGGCTGGCTGGCTGTGGACCTTGTGGGCCTGCTCGTTTTCTCGGCCCTGGCGCTGACCGGGCTCGTGGGCCCCGAGGACGCCCTGGCCGGGTTCAGCAGCCCGGCGGTGATCACCGTGCTGGCCATGTTCATCCTCTCCGCCGGGCTGTCGCGCACGGGCGTGGCCTACCGGCTGGGCAAGCCGCTGCAACGCTTCGCCCGGAGCCCCGAATGGCTGCTCATCGTGGTGCTCATGGCCGCGGCCAGCATCTTTTCGGCGCTCATCAACACGACGACGGTGGCCGTGATCCTGCTGCCAGCGACGATGGACCTTGCCCGGCGCAGCGGGCGGCCGCCCTCGCGCCTGCTGCTGCCCATGGCCCTGGGCTGCCTGCTGGGCGGCCCCTTCACGGGCATCTCCACCCCGCCGAACATCCTGGTGACCGACGCCCTGCGCAACGCGGGCCTCACGCCCTTTGCGATTTTCGACTTCACGCCCATCACCGGGGCCATCGTCCTGGCGGGTATCGTGTTCGTCATTCTGGCGGGGCGGCGGCTTCTGCCCTCGGCGGCCCGTGGGCAGGTGGCGGCCTCGGGCGGCACCGAGGCCAACTACCAGTTCGACGCCCACGTGTTTTCCCTGGGCATCCGCACCGGCTCGCCCCTGGCGGGCCGCACTCTGGTCGAAACCCGCCTGGGCTCGGCCCTGCAACTGACCGTGGTCGCCCTGCGCCGGGGCGAGGATCTGCATTTGGCCCCCCGGCCCGACGAGCGCCTCCAGGAGGGCGATGTGCTCGTGGTCCACGGGCCGGTGGAGCGCTTCAGGCACTTCCACGGCAGCAAGCACCTGCGCGCCACCCCGGGGCACGTGGCCGAGGGGTTGGCCGAGCGGCTGCTGCTGGTGGCCCGGGGCGTGGTCGGCGAGGGCTCGGCCCTGGCGGGCCAGTCCCTGGCCGAAAGCTCCCTGCGCCGCGAGCACCGGGTTCATGTGCTGGCGCTGGACCCGGCCCAAGAGCCGGACGTACCGGGCGCGCCGGGCGCGGCCCCTGGTCCGGCTCCTGTTCTGACTCCTGGTTCGGCGGGGAAGGACATGGCCCACCGGCCCCTGGCCGTGGGCGACGCCCTGACCCTGCTGGCCGAGCCCTCCGCCCTGGCCGAGGTCGCCCGCCTGGGCCTGCTGGCGGGGCTGGAAACGCCCGCCCGGGCCCGGGGGGAGCACGCCCCGGCCGTGCCCGTCACCGGGCCGTTCATGTCCCTGCATGTGCCGCCCGAGTCGGCGCTGGTGGGCGTGAGTCTGGCCGACAGCCACCTGGGCAACAAGTTCGGGCTGACGGTGGTCGGCATCTATCGCGACGAGGCGTTGCACTGCATGCCCGAGCCCGGCGAGGTCGTCCAGGGCGACGACGTGCTCGTGCTGCACGGCTCGGGGCGCGATTTCGACGTGCTGCGCAGCCTTCAGGACCTGGCGCCCATGCCCACGCCGCCCAGCCTGGCCGCCGAGTTGGAGTCCCAACGCATCGGGGCCACGGAGATTCTGCTTTCTCCGCGCACGACGCTGACGGGCAAGACCCTGGCCGATCTGCGCTTCCGCGAGCGCTACGGGCTGAGCGTGCTGGCTCTGTGGCGCGGGGGCAAGGCCCTGCGCACGGGCCTTCAGGAGCTGCCCTTGCAGTTCGGCGACGCCATGCTCGTCTACGGTTCGCGCAAGAGCCTGGAGGCCGTCTCGCGCGATGCGGACTTCCTGGTGCTGGACCAGGAGGCCGCCCAGGCCCCGCGCCTGGAAAAGGCGCCCCTGGCGGCGGTCATCATGCTGGCCGTGATCCTCTCGGCCATCCTGGGGCTCGCGCCCATCGCCATCACGGCCCTGGCGGGCTCGGCGCTGATGGTCCTGTTCCGCTGCCTGAGCATGGAGGAGGCCTACCGGGCCATCGAGTGGAAGGTCATCTTCCTCATCGCCTGCATGCTGCCCCTGGGCGTGGCCGTGGAGCACACCGGGGCCGCACGCATGGGCGCGGAGGTGCTCATCGCCACGGTGGGCGGCCTGGGTCCGCGCTGGGTGGTGGCGGCGCTGTTCCTGGTCACCGTGCTGGGCACGCAGGTCATCCCCACGGCGGCCCTGGTGGTGCTCATGGCCCCCGTGGCCCTCAGCGCGGCGACGGACCTGGGCATCTCGCCCCATCTGCTGATGATGACCGTGGCCATGGCCGCCTCGGCCAGCTTCGCCAGCCCCCTGTCCCACCCCGCGCACCTGCTGGTCATGGGCCCGGGCGGCTATCGCTTCACGGACTACCTGCGCGTGGGCATCCCGCTGACGGTGGTCGTCATGGCCGTCAGCGTCTGGCTGCTGCCCATCCTCTGGCCCGCGTAAGGCGGGGGCCCGCGGAAGAGCGGGGCACGCCGAGAAAGAACAAGACCTCCCCGCCAGCCCAGGCTGGCGGGGAGGTCTTTGTTTGCGCGGCTGGGTGGCCGGAGGTCAGAAGGGCAGGCCCGCCGGGTCCGTGACCGGGGGGGCGCAGGTTTGGTCGCGGCAGATGTGGGCCGTGGCCTTGCCGTCGCGCATGGTCATGTCTTTCGTAAACGGCGCAAGGGCCGCGAGGCGCTCGGCGGCGTGCGCGTCCGCCGGGTTTTTGAGCAGGACCAGGGTGTCCGGCGGGGCCTGGGTGCGGATGGCGGCGAGCAGGGCCTCGGTGTCCGCTGCGCCGGGGGTTCCGACCACGACCACGTCCGGGCCCGGAGCCAGCCAGCGGAGCAGGCCGCACAGGAAGTGGGCATGGGCCGAGGGGTTTTCGGCGAGGTTGCCCGCAAAGGCCGCCAGCAGGGCCTCGGCGCGGCGGGTGTGCGTCGGGTCGCCCGTGAGCCGCCCCAGGGTCAGCAGGTTCTCCAGGGCCAGGGAGTTGGCCGAGGGGTGTGGGCCGTCGTAGACCTCCTTGGGCCGCGCGGGCAGGCCCGCGTCCTGCCCGGCGGTGAGGAAATAGCCGCTGCCCGTGGGCGTGGTGTTTTCCGTACCGGTCGTCCCCGGAGGGTCCTGTGCCTCCGGCGTCTTCTGTGTGGCCTCCGGCGTTTCGGCATTTTCGGGGGTGCCTTCGCCCTGGGGCGCCGGGGGCGTTGCACCCGGCGTTTCCGGCGCAGTGCCCGTCGCCTCCGCCGCGCCGGGTGCCGCCGGGTCCCAGAAGTCGCGGTCCATGCGCCGTTGCAGGTCCAGTGCCCGGGCCAGTCGCCCGGGGTCGTGGTCCGCCGCGTAAAGTTCCAGCAGGGCGCCGACCAGGGCCGCGTAGTCGTCGGCCGTGCCGGGCACGGCGGCCCGCCCGTCGCACCACGAATGCCACAGCCCGCCGCCTGGGCGGACCATGGCCGTGAGCACGAAATCCGCCGCGCGCCCGGCGGCGGCCAGCAGGTCCGGGCGGTCCAGCAGGCGCGCGGCGCGTGCCAGGGCGGCGATCATCCGCCCGTTCCAGTCGGCCAGAATCTTGGTGTCTTTCCCGGGGTGGGGGCGGAGGTCGCGCGCGGCCAGCAGCCGGGGGCGGATGCCCTCCCAGCGGGCCTGCTCGGCGGCGGACAGGGGCTGGCGCAGATGAAGGATATTGGCTCCCGTGGGCTGGCCCGTGGCCTCGTCGCGGTAGTTGCCCCCGGCCTGCATCCCGAAGCGCGTGGTCACGAAGGCGCCGTCGTCGGGCCCCAGCAGGTCCATGATTTCGGCGGTGGTCCAGACGTAGTGGGCGCCCTCGCCGTGGCCGCCCTTGCCGTCGGGGCTGTCGGCGTCCTCGGCGCTGTGGAAGCCTCCGCCCGGCGCCGTGAGCACGCGGAGCACATAGTCGCAGGTCTCCTGCGCCGTGCGCGCGAAAAGCGGCTCGCCCGTGGCCGCGAAGGCGTCCAGGCAGGCCAGGGCCAGCCCGGCCTGATCGCAGAGCATCTTCTCGAAGTGCGGCAGGAGCCATTTTTCGTCGGTGCTGTAGCGGAAGAAGCCCAGGCCCACGTGGTCGAACATGCCGCCCAGGCGCATGGCCGCGAGGGTGTGCCGGGCCATGTGGCGCGGGGCGGCCTGCCCGCCGCGCCGGGCCTCGGCCAGCAGGAAGGCCGGAATGTGCGGCGCCGGAAACTTGGGGCCGGAGCCGAAGCCGCCGAAGCGCTGGTCGTAGCGCGCGGTCAGTTCGCGCACGGCCTGCTCCGCCACCTGCGCGCCGGGCAGGGCGCCGCCCCTGGCCGCCCCCGCGTAGTAGCCCGCCAGATGTTCGGCGACCTGGGCGGCGGCCTTGGCCAGGGTCGTGCGGTCCTCGCGCCACAGGCGGCCGATGTGCAGGGCCATTTCCATGAGCCCCGGCTGCCCCGGGCGGCCCGGCACGGCGCGCGGGGGCAGGTAGGTCGCGCTGAAGAAGGGCTGCCCGTCCGGCGTGGCGAAGATGGTCAGCGGCCAGCCGCCGCGCCCGGTGGTCATCTGGCAGGCGGTCATGAACACGGCGTCCACGTCCGGGCGTTCCTCGCGGTCCACTTTCACACAGACGAAGTGCGCGTTGAGGGCGGCGGCGACCTCGGCGTTTTCAAAGGATTCGCGCTCCATGACGTGGCACCAGTGGCAGGCCGAGTAGCCGATGGAGATGAACAGGGGCCGGTCGGCCTCGCGGGCGGCGGCCAGGGCGGCTTCGCCCCAGGGGCGCCAGTGCACGGGGTTGTGCGCGTGTTGCAGCAGGTAGGGGCTTTTTTCGGCGGCCAGCAGGTTGGCGGCGGGGGGCTGGGGCATGGGCGGCTCCTTGGCGGCGATTGTCCGGCGGCGCGAGGGCTCAGGAGGCGCGGGGCGCCGCGCGGCTCGCCGTGGTTCTTACAGGGCTTGGGGGCGCGGCGTCCAGCCCCGGGGCAATCCGGCGCGCGGTGTTGCGGCCGCGCTTCGGGGGACAATGGTTTTGACGCGCCCCCGGCGGCAGCGTATGGGGGGAGAGCGGGGCACCGTGCCCCGCGCCCGGCGGCCCCGGAGCAGGGGCCGCGTCACCCCCCAAGAGAGGACATATGAGCGAGGAAATCGCGGACCTGGGTTCCATGGACGCGGAGGAACTGCTGGGGCGCATGGAGGGCGGCATCTACGCCCTGCTGAATTCGTCCGAGGATTACGCCGACCTGTTCCGGGTCGCCGCCGCCCTGGGCATCAAGGATTTCGTCACCGCCAAACTCGGTCACCTGGACAGGGACCGGCTGATGATTCTCTTCGAGGACGGCGAGCAGGTGCTGTCGCTGTTCATCCGCCACGCCGTGGAAAAGGGCCTGCTGGAGCCCGGGGACGACGAAGAGGAAGAGTAGCCCCGGCACGGACCCCGCCGGGCCGGACGCCCGCAGCGGCCCGGCCCGGGCGGCGCATCGGCGCGCAGCCGCGCGCGGTTCCGCGCGACCCCGCGCGGCCTAGTCGTCCTCGGACCCCCAGGTGTAGCCCAGCTCGTGCATGCAACGGCGCACGCGGACCTGGATTTCCTCGTCGTCGCGGGCCACGGGCGCGTAGGTGCCGTCGGCGCGCAACTCGTGCCGGGCCTCCCAGGCGCAGTTCTCCTCGTCCACGGCCCAGGCCGAGGGGTGGGTGCCCTTCTTGGACCAGCCCTGGGACGGGCCGCAGGCGGCCAGCAGGCAGGCGGCCAGCAGGAGCCCCAGGGCTCCCAGGGTGCGGGTGCGGTTCATGGCGCCTCCATCGGGTTGGCGGTGTCGGTGCGGCCCTGCCGGGCCCTGCCTGGGGTGTGCCACACCCGGGCCGCCAGGTCAAAGCCCGGCGGCGGCTTCGTCGCCCGCGCGCAGGGTTCGCCCCGACCCGGCGCGGCCAAAGGAAAGCCCCGTCCCCACGCAACGCGGGGGGCGGGGCCTTGCCGTCCAAGGCGCCCGGTTCGGCGGGCGGCGGCGTTAGATCGACGTGTCGAGCACGGTCCCGGTGCCGCTGTAGGCGGCGCCGAGCACGCTGGTCTGGAAGTCGTAGTCCGCATTGAAACCGGAGGACGACGACGAGTTCGAATTCATGTAATCCAAGGTCTTGCTGACCACCTGGGCGCCGAATTCCTGCCTGCTCATGCCCGTGCTGATGGTCGTCGCGGACATGTCCGAGCTGATGCTGAAATCCATAGGCCTCCCCTCCTTGTCGCCTGCCGAAAAAAAACGCCTTGTCCCTGCTTTATCGGCAGGCCTTGAGAGAACTTTAGGGGCTTCGGTCAAAAAAATTCGCACAAAGGGTGCCGCCGGGGGCGGGAGGGGGCCGCGCCCGGCGGGCCCCGGCCGGGGTGTTCGAGGTGTGGCGGGTTTGGGGGGGGGCCGCAGGCGCCCCGCCCCGGGCGCCCCGGAATGCGGCCGGGGTTACAGGGGGGGGCGCCGGAAGCGCGGCGTCCCTGCGTCCGGTGTGCGGCAGGCCGGGGCGGGTGGTCTTCCCGCCATGCGGGGCTCCCGCGTCGCGCCGCCCGGGCGCAAACCCCTCGCGGCGGGGCGAAAATACCCTCCGCCCTGTCGGTATCGTTGAAAAAGCCCTGGAAAAAGCGGGCCGGATGGGCTATAGGCCTGGGAAGCCTTTCAACCCAATACGGAGGTCCGAGAAATGGGTATTGTCATCAGCGACGAGTGCATGGGCTGCGAATCCTGCGTCGAACTGTGCCCCGATGTCTTCGAGATGAACGCCGACGGGAACATGGCGACCTGCAAGGACCCCGACAGCACTCTGGACTGCGTGCAGGAAGCCATCGACGCCTGCCCCGCCGAGGCCATTTCCAGGGAGTGACCCTCCCCCGGCACGTCACCATCACCGGAGGGACCGGCCCATGCGCGGGCTGGTCCCTCTCTTTTTGCGCGCCGCGCCGGGCGGCCTCAGGGTGCCGTGAGCACGCGGGGAATGTCCACGTGGAAGGTCGTGCCCCCAGCCTCGGTGGAGGTGAAGGCCACGCTGCCGCCCAGGTGGTTCTGGGCCAGCAGCAGCATGCTGAAGGTGCCCAGGCCCCGGTCCTGGCCCTTGGAGGAGAAGGAGCGGCGGAAGATCTGGCGCTGGATGCGCTTGGGGATGCAGCCCTGGTTGTGCACGAAAAAGCGCACCCGCTCGCCCTCGGAGCGGCACCACGCGCGCACGCAGCCCCCGGCGGGCGTGGCCTCCAGGGCGTTTTTCAGCATGTTGCCCAACACGCGGCCCAGCAGGGCCTGATCCGTGACCAGGGCCAGGGCCTCGCTGTCTTCGGGCACGACGATGGAGCGGCCCTCGGCCCGGGGGTGCAGGGTGTACTGCCCGGCCAGGGCGTCCAGCAACTCGTCGGAGCGCACCGGGCCCGGGCGGGCCACCAGTTCCTGGCTTTCGGCGGCCAGCAGGATCTTTTGGCTCTGGATTTCGTCCACGAGGTTGCTCAGGGTGCGCAGCAACAGGCCCAACTCGTGGTGCAGCTCGCCCTGGGTCTGCTCGTGGAGCAACTCCACCAGCCCGGTGGCGTTGCCCGCGCTGTTGATGATGTCGTGGAAGAAGATGCGCTCCAGGTAGCGGCGGCGCTTGGCGTGGCTCACGTCGTGGATGGTGAAGATGGTCAGCGGGCGGCCCAGGGCGGCGTAGGGCTCGGCGTGGACGAGCAGGTCCAGGGCCGTGACCTCGCCGCCGGCCTCGCGCAGCATGTTGCACTCGCGGGTGGCGGCCAGGCCGCGGATGCTGGACAGGATGGCGCCCACGGCGCCGCATTCGCGGCAGAATTCGGTGGTGCCGCAGCCGCCGGGGGTCTTGCGGGCGTGGACGCAGTCGAACAGCTCTCCGGGGCGCAGGCCCAGGGAGCGGTCGGCCCCGGAGCGGTCCAGGTAGAGCCACAGGGAGCGGTTGCCGTGCACGAGCTGGCGGCAATCGTTGAGCACCAGCACCGGCGAGGGCATGGCGTCCAGAACCTCGGGAGCCGGGGAGCTCTCGAACAGGCGGGCGTCGGCGAGGATGTCCTCCTCGGGCGAACGCTCGGCGGGGGCAAAGGCCGTGGGCAGGGGAGTGGCGGTCATGGCGTGCCTGCTGGTCCGATTCTTCGGGTATTTGCCGGGCGGCGGGTGGCGCCGGAGCCCAGGCTCCACGTTTTCCGGGTCGAAGGCAAGGTCAAAATCGGCCCGCGGCTCTCAGCGGCCCTGGGTCATGAGGCGCACGGCGAGTTCGTGGTCCTCGGGGTAGCGCAGGCCCTGGGCGCCGACGATGAACCCCGGGCGCAGGGCGTCGGAGCGCGGGTCGTCCAGGGTCATGATGACCCAGGCGCCCGAGCCGTCGTCGCCGACGACCATGTCGCGGGCCTGTTCGCGGGCGAGGTTCTGGGCGCGGCGCAGGCTGGCCTTGAGGTCCATGGCGGGGCTCCGGGCGTTGGGGTGCGTGGGCGGGGCGTGTGCAGGGATACCCGCGCCCGGGGCGCGGGTCAACCCGTGCGGCGGACGATCTCGCGGGCCTCGTCGAGCCCGGGGTCGGCCTCCAGGGCCTTGCGGGCGTATTCGTAGGCCTTGTCGCGCTTGCGCCAGGCCATGTAGTGCCGCGCGAGGTTCAGGTAGGTCAGCGGGTGGCCGCCGAACTGGCGGATGGCCGCGAGGTAGACCTCCTCGGCCTTGCCCATTTCGCCCAGGCCCTGGTAGGCGCGGATGGCCAGGGTGTAGACCGTGTGGTCCCGGGGGTCGGCGCCGCGGGCGCGGGCCAGGATGTCGGCGGCTTCGGGCAGCAGGTCCTTGTCCAGCAGGCGCGAGCCGATGTCGGCCAACACCCCGGGCTCGTGGCCGAAGTCGTCCACCACCCGGCGCAGCCAGGCCTTGCCGCGCGGGTAGTTGCCCTCGTCCAGGGCCCGCTGGCCCCGCTCCATCCAGGTGGCCTTTTTTTCGGCCAGGGCCGCCAGGCGCCGGGCCTCGCGCTCGCGCTCCTTGGCGTCCATGCGCTCTTCGACGATTTCCAGCTTGGTGCGCACCATGTCCTCGCCGCCCGGAGCATAGGCCAGGAAGGGCCGGGCGCGGATCTTGATGCCGTGCATGAAGGCGATGACGCCGGGGTTGGTGTTGAAATTGTCGCAGAACTCGATGCACAGGAATTCCAGCTCGTGCTTGTGCTGGCCCACGAGCTGGGCGCAGTCCGGCTTGGCCGAAAAGGCGACGGCGGCGGCCTGCACGGCCTTGCGGTATTCCTTGCGGCGCAGGTAGCCGTTGGCCCGGGCCAGGTTGCGCTTCACGCGGTGGTAGGGCGAGTCGAGGCTTGGTCCGGGTCCCATGCGGGTGCGCTCCAGTCCGGTCCGGAATGTGACGGCCAGATGACGGTCTGGAAAATAATGGCATGAAACCGTGTTTGAATCAAGGCTCTTGCGCCAGGGAACTACTGGTTCGAGGCCGCGTTCGGACCTGCGGCGGCCCTAGCCGCGCGGAAAGAGCGGCGGAGCCAGGGGGGCGGCGGGCAGGGGTGCGGCCAGGGCCGGGGCCGCCTGCCGGAGGCGCGTCCCGGCGGGCGGCTGGGCCCAGGCGGCGGTGAGCGCCTCGGCCATGGCCCGCAGCTCGGCGCGGGTCGGGTACCAGAACAACGGGTCGCGGCTGAATTTGTCGTAGACCGGCTCGGGCGCGGCGCCGGGCCCCAGCGGGCAGGCCGGAGCCACCAGCACGGCGGACAGGTGCCACGTCGCGGCCAGCCCGGCGTCGTCGAAATACACGCGCATGCATTGCAGCCCGGCCAGGCGCGGCGCGCGCCCGGGGCTCAGGGTCAGCAGCGCCCGGGCGGCCTGTGCCGGGCGTCCGGCGCGGAAGGGGTGCGGCCCCCGGCGCAGGAGCAGTTCGTCCCATACGGCCGCGGGCACACACAGCGGGCTGCCCGTGGGGCCGATGACGATGGTCTTGCATTGCAGGCTCATGGCGGCTCACCTGCCGGTTGCGGGTTGCTCGGGCGCGCGTGGGAGCGGAGGCGGAGCCGGGGAGGGGAACGGGCGAAGGAGGATGCGCGAGTTTTCCTTGTTAGCAGCTTCGGCGCCCCGGCGCAACCCCGGGCGGGAAATGCGGCGAAAAGGCGGGCGGCACCGCCGAGAGAGGGCGGCGGGGGCGAAAGGGCGGCAAACCGGGGGAAGGCGGCGGGCCGGGGAGGGTGCGCACCAAAGGAAAAAGGGATTTCAGTCGGCTTGCGCCATCTGAAATCCCCGTTTCTTTTGTGGTGGGCCCGGCAGGATTCGAACCTGCGACCTACTGGTTCGTAGCCAGGCACTCTATCCGACTGAGCTACGAGCCCACGCTGTCGAGAGGTCGGTTTTTAGGCTCCTTTGCCGTGGGCGTCAAGGAGGAATTTTCATCGGGCCGCATTTTTTTTGCCGGGCAGGGGAGATTCTGGAAGGCTGGGACCACGGGAGGGGCATCCGGCCGTGTGTTCCGGGCCGTGCATCCCAGGCCGGGGGCCATGGTCGGGGCCGGCGACGTGGGCCCGGGGGCGGGCGAGACGGGCCGCCCGCCCCGGCGTTGCCATGGGGCCGGGCCTGGGGTATCCGGACCCTGCGCCGTTTTCAGCGGCGCAAGGAGCGTGAGCGGACCCCATGAACGGACAGACGAGCGAATCGCGCGCCCTGCTGGCGGCCCTGCCGCCCCTGGCCCCGGGCGGGCCCGTGCTGGAGGACCGCCTGGAGGCGGCCCGGGCCTTTTTGCGCGCTGCGGCCCTGGCCGCCGGGCCGCGGCGCGTGGCCGTTGCCTGGACCGGCGGCAAGGACTCGACCCTGGCCCTGTGGCTGTGGCGCGAGGTGCTGGCCGAGGTCGCCCCCGGAGTGCGCCCCCGGGCCGTGAACCTGGACACGGGCTGCAAGTTCCCCCAGGTGCTGGCCCTGCGCGACGCCCTGGCCCGCCGGTGGAGCGTGGACCTGCACGTGGCCCGGCCGGAGGTCGACCTGGACGCCTACCCCGTGGCCGCGGACAAGGTGGCCTGCTGCCGCGACCTGAAGGCCCGGCCCCTGGCGGCGGCGGTGGAGGCCCTGAGCCTTGCCGTGCTCGTCACCGGCGTGCGCGCCGACGAACACCCGGCCCGCGCCGCGCGCCCGGCTGCCGAGGCTCACGCCGACCCGCCCCACCTGCGGCTCGCGCCCCTGTGGCACTTCAGCGAGTTCGACGTTTGGGCCGCCACCCTGGACCTCGGGTTGCCCTTTTGCTCCCTCTACGGCCAGGGCTACCGCTCCCTGGGCTGCATGCCCTGCACGGCCCTGCCGGACCCCGGCGCCGGGGAGCGCTCGGGCCGCGACCAGGACAAGGAACGGCACATGGAGACCCTGCGCAGCCTGGGCTATTTCTAGCGCCGCGCCTGTGCCGCGCCCGTGTCGTGCTTGGCTCCGGCGCGTCGCCTTCCGGCGCCAACGGGCTGGAAGGGGAAAAACTCGTCCGCATGACGGCTGCCCGTGCTTCGGGCGCGGAGCGGCAGGCGCCGGGGATTTTCCCGCCCGGCAGGCGCCGCTTGCAGGGTGCCCGCCCCGCGTGGCTCTTCGCCGTGTTTTTCCAGACCCGGCCTGACCCGACCGGCCCGACCCGGCCCGGGGCCGGGGGGCGGGTTGTCCTTGGCTTGGCGCGGGAAATGGGATAACAACGCATCTCTTCCACACGCCGCAGCCCACGAGCCGAACCATGAGCGCCGCAGAGCACACCCACACCCCCGTGACCGACCCCTTCCGGCCCCCGCGCCGGGCCTCGCGCGTGGTGCGCGTGGGGGGCGTGCCCATCGGCGGGGGGCACCCCGTGGCCGTGCAGAGCATGACCAACACCGACACCCGCGACGTGGCCGCGACCCTGGCCCAGATCGACGCCCTGGCCGAGGCCGGGTGCGAGATCGTGCGCCTGGCCGTGCTGGACGAGGACGCCGCCCGGGCCCTGGCGGCCATCCGCCGCGCCGCGCCCGTGCCCCTGGTGGCCGACATCCATTTCGACCACCGTCTGGCGCTCATGGCCGTGGACGCGGGCCTGGACGGCCTGCGCATCAATCCCGGCAACATCGGCGGGGCGGCCCAGGTCGACGCCGTGGTCCGCGCGGCCAAGGCCGCCGGAGTGCCCATGCGCATCGGGGTCAACTCCGGCTCGGTGGACAAGCGCCTGCTGGCGCGCTTCGGCGGGCCCACGCCCGAAGCCATGGTCGAAAGCGCCCTGGAACACGTGCGCCTGCTCGAAGAGCGCGACTTTTTCGACATCAAGATTTCGGTCAAGGCCTCCAGCGTGCCCGCGACCATCGCGGCCTACCGCCTGCTGGCCGGGCGCTGCGACTACCCGTTGCACATCGGCGTCACCGAGGCGGGCACCCCGGGGCGCGGCACGGTCAAGTCGTCCGTGGGCCTGGGGGTGCTGCTCTATCACGGCATCGGCGACACGCTGCGCGTGTCGCTCACGGGCGACCCCGTGGCCGAGATGGACGTGGCCTGGGAGCTTTTGCGCGCCCTGGGCCTGCGCGCGCGCGGCCCGGAGATCGTCTCCTGCCCGACCTGCGGGCGCACGGAGATCGCCCTGGCCGAGCTGGCCCGGGCCGTGGAGGAGCGCCTGCGCCCGGTGACCGACGTGTTCACCGTGGCGGTCATGGGCTGCGTGGTCAACGGCCCCGGCGAGGCCCGGGGCGCCGACATCGGCATCGCCGGAGGCCGGGGCAAGGGCCTGATCTTCCGCCGGGGCGAGGTGGTCCGTACCGTGCGCGGGGCGGAGAACCTGCTGCCCGAGTTCATGGCCGAGCTGGAAAAATTTCTCGAAGAACGCAAGAAGGAGACCCCATGACGACCATGAAGATGAGCACCCTGTACGCCCCGACCCTCAAGGAGGCCCCGGGCGACGCCGAGGTTGTGAGCCACAAGCTCCTGGTGCGCGCGGGCATGATCCGCAAGCTGACCTCGGGCATCTATACCATCCTGCCCCTGGGCCTGCGGGCCGTGAACAAGGTCGCGGCCATCGTGCGCCAGGAAATGGACCGCGCCGGAGCCCAGGAAATCCTCATGCCCATGGTCCAGCCCGGCGACCTGTGGCGCGAGTCGGGCCGCTGGGAGCACTACGGCAAGGAACTGCTGCGCTTCGAGGACCGCCACGGGCGCGACTACTGCCTCGGCCCCACCCACGAGGAAGTGGTCACCGACCTCATCCGCGGCGAGGTGCGCTCCTACCGCCAGTTGCCCCTGAACCTCTATCAGGTCCAGGGCAAGTTCCGCGACGAGATCCGCCCGCGCTTCGGGCTCATGCGCTGCCGCGAGTTCATCATGAAGGACGCCTACTCCTTCGACGCCGACGAGGCCGGAGCCGAGGCGAGCTACCGCGCCATGTACGACGCCTACATGGCTATTTTTTCGCGCCTGGGGCTGGCGTTCCGGCCCGTGGAGGCCGACTCCGGGTCCATCGGCGGCAGTTTTTCCCACGAGTTCATGGTCCTGGCCGATACGGGCGAGGACACCATCGCCGTGTGCCAGGCCTGCGACTACGCGGCCAACCTGGAGAAGGCCGAGGTGCGCGGCAAGTTCGACCCGACCCCCGAGGAGGGCCCGCGCCTGACCGAGGTGGCCACCCCCGGCGTGCGCACCGTCGAGGAGGTCGCCGCCATGCTGGACGTGAACGTCACCCAGGTGGTCAAGACCCTGCTGTACGACGCCGACGGCCAGCCCGTGGCGGCGCTCATGCGCGGCGACCGCGAGCTGAACGAGATCAAGCTCAAGAACGCCCTGGGCTGCGCCGAGCTGCGCATGGCCAGCCCCGAGCAGGTTCAGGAGTGGACCGGCGCCCCCGTGGGCTTCGCCGGGCCGGTGGGCCTCGGCGTGTCGCGCATCGTGGCCGACCAGGAGCTGCGCACGGCCACGGACTACGTGGCCGGGGCCAACAAGGCCGACACCCACGTGCGCCACCTGTGCCTGGGCCGCGACGTGCAGGCCAGAATCGAGTACCGCGACCTGCGGACCATCACCGTCAAGGACCCCTGCCCGCGTTGCGGCGGGCCCCTGGGCCTGCCCCGGGGCATCGAGGTCGGCCACGTCTTCAAGCTGGGCACCAAGTATTCCGAGGCCCTGGGCGCGCGTTTCCTGGACGAGGCAGGCAAGGAGCGGACCATCATCATGGGCTGCTACGGCATCGGCGTGACCCGCGTGGTGGCCGCGTGCATCGAGCAGAACCACGACGAGGCGGGCATCGTGTTCCCGCCGCCGGTGGCGCCCTTCGAGGCCGTTGTGCTCTGCCTGGACCCCAAGGACGAGGCCGTGCTCGCCCGGGCCGAGGAGGTCGCCGCCGCCCTGCGCGCCGCCGGGGCGGACGTGGTGCTCGACGACCGTGAGGAGCGCCCGGGCGTGAAGTTCAAGGATGCCGATCTCATCGGCTTCCCGTTGCAGTGCGTGGTCGGCGGCAAGGGCCTGGGCCGGGGCATCGTGGAGTGCAAGGACCGCCGCAGCGGCGAGAAGACCGAGCTGCCCGTGGAGAGCTTCGGGCGCGAGGTGGCCCTGTGGCGCAAGACCGTGTGGAACGGCTGGGGCCTGGGCGCCGGAGACGGCGTCGAGCAGTGCAGGTAGCGCCATGAGCACGGAATCTTTGCTTGCCCTGGCCGGGGCGACGACCGTTTTCGCCCTCATCCCAGGGCCCGGCGTCATGGCCGTGGTCGCCCAGGCGCTGGCGCGGGGCTTCCGCCCGGCGGTGCTGTGGATCGCCGGGCAGGCCGCCGGGGATATGGTCTATCTGCTGACGGCCCTGCTGGGCCTGGGCTGGGTGGCCGCGCAGCTTGGCGACGGGTTCGTGGTCCTGCGCTACGCGGGGGCGGCGTATCTGATCTGGATGGGCTTCAAGGCCTGGACGGCCAGGCCCCCGGCGGCGGGCTCGCCCCCGCCCGCGCCCCGGGCGGGCGGGCGCTTTTTCCTGGGCGGGATGTGCGTCTCCCTGGGCAACCCCAAGGCCATCGCCTTCTACTGCGGCTTCCTGCCCGCCTTCGTGGACATGACCGCCCTGACCCCCGCGCGGATGGGCGCCGTGGTCGCCGTGATCCTGCCCATCGTCTTCCTGGTGCCCGTGGGCTATGCGTGGCTCGCGGCCCGGGGCCGCCGGGCCGTGCGCTCCACCCGGCTGTGGACCGTGGCCAACCGGGGCGCGGGCACGGTGATGATCGGTTGCGGCGTGGCGGTGGCGGCGGAGTAGCCATGCCGCACATCTTCGAAGTCCGCGAGCTGACGGGCGCCGTCAAGGACGTGCTGGAAAGCCAGTTCCCCTTCGTGTGGGTGCGCGGCGAGGTCGGCGGCGTGAGCCGCCCGGCCAGCGGGCACGTCTATTTCAACCTCAAGGACGCCCAGGCGCGCTTGTCGGTGGTCTGGTTCCGCCGCAGCCAGCGCTGCGTGGCCCCCGGCGGAGTGGACCCGCGCACCGGCGAGGTGCTGGAACACGGCTGCACCACCGAGTTGACCGAGGGCACCACCGTGCTGGTGGCCGGGCGGCTTTCGGTGTTCGAGCCCCAGGGGGCGTACCAGCTCGTGGCCGAACTGGTGCAGGAGCAGGGCACCGGGCAACTGGCCATGCAGTTCGAGGCCATGAAGGCGCGGCTGGCCGGGCTGGGCTATTTCGACCCCGGGCGCAAGCGGCCCCTGCCGCCGCATCCGGCGCGAGTGGCCGTGGTCACGGCGCCCACGGGCGCGGCCATCCGCGATTTTCTGCGCTTGGCCGGGGAGCGCGGCTGGGGCAGCGCCATCCGCATCTACCCGACCCTGGTGCAGGGCGAGCAGGCCCCGGCGCGGGTGGCCGCCGCGCTGGACGCGGCCTGCGCCGACGGCTGGGCCGAGGTGGTGGTGCTCATCCGCGGCGGCGGTTCCCTGGAAGACCTGTGGGCCTTCAATACCGAGCCCGTGGCCGAGGCCGTCTATCGCTCGGGCCTGCCCGTGGTCTGCGGCGTGGGCCACGAGGTGGACACGAGCATCGCCGATCTGGTGGCCGACGTGCGCGCGGCCACGCCCAGCCACGCGGCGCAGCTTTTGTGGCCCGAGCGCGGGGCGCTCATGCAGCGGGTGGACGTTCTGGAGCAGGGCCTGTTCGCTGCGGCGGGCGGGCTGCTGGAGCGCCGCGAGGCCGCCCTGGGGCAGATGGAAAAGGCCCTGCGTTGGCTTTCCCCGGCCCAGCGGCTGGCACGCATGGAAGAGCGCCTGGGCACGGCCCTGCGCGACCTGTTGCGCGCGGGCGCGGCCCTGACCCGGGGGCGCGCCGTGGCCCTGGAGCGCTGCGAAGCGGCCCTGGGCGCGGCCTTCGGGCCCCGGGCCGTGGATCGGCGGCGGGCGGAGGTCCGCGCCCTGGCCCTGCGGCTGCCCCGGGCGGCGCGGGCCCTGCTGCGCCAGGGCGAGGGCGCCCGAGCCCTGGAACGGCGCCTTGCCCTGGCCGGACCGGCCGGGCTTCGGGGTGCCGCCCAGACCCTGGCCCTGCTGGAATCGCGCCTGGGCGCGGTGGACCCCGAGGCGCCTTTGGCCCGGGGCTACGGGCTGGTGCGCGTGGCGGGCACGGGGCGGCTTTTGCGCAGCGTGGCCGAGGCCGCGCCCGGCCAGGAGCTGGACATCCGCGTGGCCGACGGCGCCGTGGGCGCGCGGGTGCTGGAGGTGCGCCCCGGCCCGGGCGCACCGGAAGAACCGAACGCACCGGGCGGGGAGAGGGCGTGAAGCGGCTGCGGATTTTTGTTTTGGCGGCCCTGACCCTGGCGGTATGGGCGGCGTCCGCCTGGGCCGGAGCGGCCCTGGAATGCCCGGACGAGGTGGGCCAGGGCCTGCCCTTCGTGGTTCGCGTGGTGGCCGACGCAGGCCCCGGCACGGCGGAGGTGGAGTTCGGTCCCGTGCGCGCCCGGGTGCCCCTGGAGCAGCGGAACGGGCACTGGGAGGCGCCGGTGCTTCTGGGCGTGGACCTGGAAGCGGCCCCGGGCCCGGTGCGCCTCGCGGCGCGGGTGGACGGCCCGGGCGGACCTTCGGCGCTGGAACGCGAGGTGCGCGTGGCGGCCCGCAGCTTTCCCGAGCAGCGGCTGGCCGTGGCGCGCGAGATGGTCCACCTGACCCCCGAGGCCCTGGCGCGTCACGAGGCCGAGCGGGCCGAGGTCCGCCGCGTGCTGGCCGACTTTTCCCGGCCGCGCGCCTGGGGCGGCGGGTTCGTGCGCCCGGTGCCGGGCGGGGTCTCCAGCACCTTCGGGCTGCGGCGGTTCTTCAACGGCGAGCCCCGCGCGCCGCACCGGGGGCTGGACCTGCGCGGCCCCCAGGGCCAGCCCGTGCGGACCATGGCCCCGGGCACGGTGGTGCTGGCGGCGGAGCATTATTTCGCGGGCAAGAGCGTGTATGTGGACCACGGCCAGGGGCTGGTGAGCATGTATTTCCACCTCTCGGAGATTCTGGTGCGCCCCGGCGACGTGCTGGCCGCCGGGGATGTGCTCGGCAAGGTGGGCAGCACCGGGCGGGTGACGGGCCCGCACCTGCATTTCGGCCTGTCGGTGTACGGCGAACTGGTGGACCCCACCCCGCTGGTCACCGGCACGCTCAGACCAGAATAGGAGAGCGCGCATGAGCGAGGACAAGGACGGCAAGGACGGCTTCGAGGCCCGCATGGCCAAACTGCGGGAGATCGTGGAGAAGCTGGAGGGCGGCGACCTGCCGCTGGAGGAGGGCGTGACCCTGTTCCGCGAGGGGGTGGCCCTGGCCAGAAGCTGCCGCGAGAGCCTGGACAAGGCCCGCAACGAGGTGACCATCCTGGCCGACGGCGTGCTGCGCGAGTTTGAACCGGAGGACGGCGATGCCTGACGTGGACGTGAAGAAGACCCTGGCCAACTATGCGGCGGCGGTGGAAGAACACCTGAAAACCTGCCTGGACGGCCGCGACATCGCGCCCCGGCTGGCCGAGGCCATGCAGTACAGCCTGCTGGCCGGGGGCAAGCGCCTGCGGCCCGTGCTGTGCATGGTCTGGGCCGAGGTGGCGGGCGTGCCTTCGCGGGCCGTGGTGCCTTTCGCGGCGGGCATCGAATGCATTCATACCTATTCGCTGATCCACGACGACCTGCCGGCCATGGACAACGACGACCTGCGCCGGGGCAAACCCACGAGCCACAAGGTCTTCGGCGAGGCCACCGCCATCCTTGCGGGCGACGCCCTGCTGACCGAGGCCTTCAGCCTGATGCTCGGGGTCACGGAGGTGCCCGCCGAGCGGGTGCTTCAGGCCACGGCCGTGGTGGCCTACGGCGCGGGCCCCAGCGGCATGGTCGGCGGCCAGCAGGTGGACATGGAACTGACCGGGCGCACGGGCGTGGAATTGCGCGACCTGCAACGCATGCATTCTCTCAAGACCGGCGCGCTCATTACCGCCTCCTGTCTGGCGGGGTGCATCCTGGGCGGCGGCGGTGAAAAGGACATGCAGAACGCCATGGAGTACGGCAAGCACCTGGGCATGGCCTTCCAGATCGCCGACGACATCCTCGATGTGGTCGGCGACCAGCAGGAGCTGGGCAAGCCCGTGGGCAGCGATGAGGGCCAGGGCAAGAACACCTATCCCTCCCTGGTGGGCCTGGAACAGAGCCGGGTCATGGCCATCCAATGCGCCATGCAGGCCAACAAGGCCCTGCAAGACTACCGGGGCGCGCAGGTGGACTTTTTGAGCCATCTGGCGGCATACGTGGTGGAGCGCACCAACTGACGCCAACCCCGGGCGGGTCCGCCTCTGCCCGCCCGGCCACAAGGACCAAGCCGAATCATGCCTCGCAAAGCAAAGACGAAGGACGAAACATCCCCCCAGGGCCCCATCCTGCCGCGCATTGCCCGGCCTCGGGACGTGCAGGCCCTGACCGCGGCCGAACTGACCGCCCTGGCGGCGGAAATGCGCGCGCGCATCATCGAGACTGTGGCCGCCAACGGCGGGCACCTGGCGCCTTCCCTGGGCGTGGTGGAACTGACCCTGGCCCTGCTGCGGGTCTTCGACCCCGACAACGACCGCATCGTGTGGGACGTGGGCCATCAGGCCTACGGCTACAAGCTGCTCACGGGCCGGGCCGAGCGCTTCGGCACCCTGCGCACCCTGGGCGGCATCAGCGGCTTTCCTAAAAGGAGCGAAAGCCCGTACGACCACTTCGGCGTGGGCCATTCGTCCACGTCGATCTCCGCCGCCCTGGGCATGGCCATGGCCCGCGACCTGCGCCGGGGCGACGGCAAGGTCGTGGCCGTCATCGGCGACGGCTCCATGACCGCCGGGCAGGCCTTCGAGGGCCTGAATCAGGCCGGGGGCATGGGCAGCGACATGGTCGTGGTGCTCAACGACAACGAAATGTCCATCTCGCGCAATGTGGGCGCCCTGTCGCAGTTCATCTCCAAGAGCATCACCAAGCGCTGGGTCGTGCGCTTCAAGAAGGACGTGGAGGCCCTGCTCAAGCAGGTGCCGCGCATCGGCAGCGACTTGGCCGACTACGCGCGCAAGTCCGAGGAGGCCTTCAAGCATTTCTTCACCCCGGGCATCCTTTTCGAGGCCTTCCGCTTCAACTACCTGGGGCCCTTCGACGGTCATAACGTGGACGGCCTGACGGACGTGTTCCGCCATGTGCTCGACATGGACGGCCCGGTGCTGGTCCACGTGCTGACGACCAAGGGCCGGGGCTACCAGCCCGCCGAATCCAACCCCACGTATTTCCACGGGGTGGGCTGCTTCGAGCCCGAAACGGGCGCGGCCCTGAAGTTCGGCCCGTGCTCGCTGCCGTCGTACACCGAGGTGTTCGGCAAGACGCTGCTGCGGCTGGCCGAGGCCGACGAGCGCGTGGTGGCCATCACCGCCGCCATGCCCGAGGGCACGGGGCTGGCGGCCTTCGCCGAGCAGATGCCCGACCGCTTCGTGGACGTGGGCATCTGCGAGCAGCACGCCGTGACCTTCGCCGCCGGGCTGGCCAGCCAGGGCTTCCGGCCCGTGGTGGCCATCTATTCAACCTTCATGCAGCGTTCCTACGACCAGATCGTCCACGACGTGTGCCTGCAAAACCTGCCCGTGACCCTGTGCCTGGACCGCGGCGGGCTGGTCGGCGAGGACGGCCCGACGCACCACGGCGCCTTCGACCTGAGCTTTTTGCGGCACATCCCCAACCTGACCTTCATGGTTCCGGCGGACGAAGCCGAGCTGGCGCGGATGCTGGTCACGGCCATCGGGCACGACGGGCCCGTGGCCCTGCGCTACCCGCGCGGGGTGGGCGTGGGCGCGCCCCTGGACGCCGACCCCCGGCCGCTGCCCCTGGGCCGGGGCGAGCTCCTGCGCGAGGGTGCCGACGCCCTGGTGCTGGCCATCGGCAGCCGCGTGCATCCGGCCCTGGAAGCCGCGCGGGAGATCGAGGCCGAGACCGGGCAACGGGTGGCCGTGTTCAACGCGCGCTTCGTGCGCCCGCTGCCCGTGGAGCAGATCGCCGAGCTGGTGGCCGGGGCGACCCGCGTGCTCACGGTGGAGGAGAACACCCTGGCCGGAGGCTTCGGCTCGGCGGTGCTCGAAGCCCTGGCCGACCGCGACCTGCTGTCCGGGCGCACGGTGCGCCGCCTGGGCCTGCCCGATGCCTTCGTGGAGCACGGCGGGCAGAAGGAACTGCGCGCCCGCCTGGGGCTGGACCGCGCGGGCATCAAGGCCGCGCTGCTGGGGCTGCTCGGCGCGTAGGGCGCGGCTCCGGCGGAAGCATCCGAACGGATCGAGACAGCCCGGGCGACCGGGCTGTTTTTTTGCGCCCGGGGCAGGGTGCCGTCGCGCCCGGTGCGTTCGCCCGGCTGCCCGCGCTCCGCTTTGCTCTTTTGATTCTCCCGCCTGCCCCGCCTTGGTTCCCGTCACCCCTTCACGTTGACGCCAAGCCCACGAACACTATAGTCTTGCTCAGAATTGCAATTTCCTCGCCGCGAGGCGGGGCCAGACCGAGGAGGGCACAAATGAGCCGGATGTTGTATCTCAAGGCGTCCCCGCGCGGGTCGCGTTCGCATTCCGTGGCCGTGGCCGACGCCTTCGTGGAGCAGTGGAAGGCCGTGAACCCCGGGGCCGAGGTGGTGGTCCGCAACCTGTTCGAGATGGAGCTCCCGCCCTTTGACGGCGACCGGATCATGGCCAAGTACAATATCATGCATGGCCGGGGGCACTCCCTGGACGAGAAGCGCGCCTGGACCGAGGTCGAGGCCATCATCGAGGACTTCAAGTCCTTCGACCGCTACGTCTTCGCCGTGCCGATGTGGAACTTCGGCGTGCCCTACCGCCTGAAGCAGTATTTCGACATCCTCATCCAGCCCGGGTACACCGTGGGCATGAACGAGAAGGGTTACTTCGGCATGCTGGAAGACAAGAAGGCCTTCGTGGCCTATTCCAGCGGCGGGGTCTACGGAGCGGGCAACCCGGTGGAGACTTACGACTACCAGTCCACCTGGATGCGCATGATCCTGGGGTTCATCGGCATTACCGATGTCGTCAGCGCCGAGGCCCGGGGCATGCTCCTGGACGGGCGCGACGCGCGGCGCTCGGACGCCGTGGTCCAGGCGGCGGAGCTGGCCCGGGGCTTCTAGGCGCCCGGGCGGGCGACCCTGCTCCGGCGCCCGGCGCGCGAAAATGCGGGCGCCCCGTGCGGTCTGGCCGCGCGGGGCGCCTGTGCGTTCCGGCCCGGGGCGGGCGGGTTCCGGTCTAATCTAATCCAGGTCGGAGTCGTCGGGGCCGTCGTCGTCGTCGGGGGCGTCGGGCGCCCCGGCGGCCTTGCGCGCGGCGCGGCGCGCGAGGCGGGCCTGGGCCTTTTCGGCCTCCTCGGCGCGCAGGGCCCGGCGCAGCACCTTGCCGACCATCGTCTTGGGCAGCTCGGCGCGGAATTCCACCTGCCGGGGCAGCTTGTACTTGGCCAGCTTCTGGCGGCACCAGGCGATGACCTCGCTCTTGGTCATCTCCTGCCCTTCATGCAACACCACGTAGACCTTGACGATTTCCCCGCGCGAGGCGTGGGGGATGCCCACGGCCACGGCGTCCTTGATCTTGGGATGCTCGTGGAGCACCTCGTCGATTTCGCGCGGATAGATGTTGTAACCGCTGGAGATGATCAGGTCCTTCTTGCGGTCCACGATGGTGAAATAGCCTTCCTCGTCCATGGTGGCGATGTCGCCGGTGTAGAGCCAGCCGTTGCGCAGGACGTTGGCCGTCTCGTCGGGGCGCTGCCAGTAGCCGGACATGACCTGCGGCCCGCGCACGATGAGTTCGCCCTTCTTGCCCGGGGGCAGGTTGATCTGGCCCACGTCCATGTCCACGATGCGGCAGTCCGTGCCGGGCACGGGCAGGCCGATGGACCCGGGCTTTTTCACGCCCGTCAGGGGGTTGAAGTGCGTGACGGGCGAGGCCTCGGTCAGGCCGTAGCCCTCGACGATCTCCGATTCGGTCAGGCGCACGAACTCGCGCATGGACTCCACGGGGATGGGCGCCGAGCCCGACACGCAGACCTTGAGGGACTTGAAGTCCGCCGGGTCGAGATTCTTCTGGTGCAGCAGGGCGGCATAGACCGCCGGGGCGCCCGGGAAGATGGTCGGCTTGTCGGTCCTGATGGTCTTGATGAGATCCTGCGGCACGAAGCGCGGCACGGGCAGCATGGTGGCGCCGATGCTCGTGGGCAGGTTCAGGCCCACGGTCAGGCCGTAGATGTGGAAAAAGGGCAGGATGTCCAGGAAGGTGTGATGTTCGAGCCCGAGGTTGTGCAGGATGGCGTGGCACTGCTGGACGTTGGCCGTCATGTTGCGGTGGGTGATCATCACGCCCTTGGACACGCCGGTGGTGCCGCCGGTGTATTGCAGCAGGGCGATGTCCTTGCGCGGGTCCGCCGGAGGGCGGCTGATGCGCTCGCTGCCCTTGAGCAGCGGCTTCCAGCGCACCACGCGCGTGCCGTCCACGGGCACGTCGGTGAACAGGTTGTCCTTCTTCGCCTTGAATTTGTAGAGCAGGTTCAGCGGCAGGCCGAGGCAGTCGGCGATGGAGGTGACGATGAACTTCTCCACCCCGGGCAGGCGGTCCTGCACGGATTTGATCTTCGGCCAGAGGTGGTCCAGCACGATCATGAAGCGGCAGCCCGCGTCGTTGATCTGGTGGATCAGCTCCTTTTCCATGTACAGCGGGTTGGTCATGACCACCACGGCCCCGGATTTCAGCGCGCCCCAGTAAGACAGGATGGTCTGGGGCAGGTTGGGCAGCATGATGGAGATGCGCTCGCCGGGTTGCAGGCCGAGGTGGCGCAGGTTGGCGGCGATGACTTCGGATTGCTCGCGCAGCTTGCGGAAGGTCATGGACCAGTTGCGGAAGATCACGGCCTTGCGCTTGGGGAATTTCTCCGCCGCGCGGTCCAGGTAGCCGAAGATGGGGATGTTCTCGTAGGTGATGTGCGGATCGACCTCGCGGTCGTAGTGATCCATCCAGGGGCGCGGAAATTCCGTCATGCGTGCCTCGCAGCCGGGTGAGGGACATGCCTGGGGGCGGGGCCCGCGCCGTCGCGGGGCGCCCCGGGCCCGGCCACGCGCCGGGCAGGGTTTCATAATCTGAAAATCGGAATCTGTGAAGCGTTTTGGAATCACGACGGCGGGTCCCATCCTCCCGCCGCCGCGCGCGGCGCCTGCGGCCCGAAGGTCGCGGCGTACGCATCCATTGGCCTGTAAATCATCGCGCGCCGATTGTATAGTCCGTCCGCTTCCGGCGCCTGGGTCAGCCGGGGGCATTCTGGGGGCAGAGTCCGGCTTGTGCAAGTTTATGCACTTGAAAAGAATGGCAAAAAATCAATCTTAACCGTCTCGACATTGACTTTCCGGAGCGGAGTTCATACAAAGATTGAAACCAAAATTAAAACACAGTTTGAATTCAGCGGGAGAAAATCAATGTCCGCACGCAAGACAGCCTCAATCCCCGGCATGGCCGCCAGCGCCGCTTCCGGCGCGGCCGAGACCTTCGGGGCCGACCCGGCCCGCCCCGGCGCCGACGGCCCGGGCGCGGCCCAGGCACCGACCCGGGAGCGCATCCTGGCCGCCGCGTCGGAAGTTTTCGCCACCGAGGGTTTCGACGGCGCCACCGTGCGCGACATCTGCGCCCGGGCCGGGGCCAACGTGGCCGCCGTGAACTACCACTTCCGCGACAAGCGCGGGCTGTACCGCATGGTGCTCCAGGCTTGGCAGGCCGAGGCCGAGGCGCTTTTCCCCCTGGACGATGTCGACCCGGACGCGCCCGTGCCCGAGCGGTTCCGCCGCTTCTACCGGGCCATGTTGCGGCGCCTTTTCCGGAGCGCTGGCAGCCTGGAGCGCTCCCATGGCCGGGCCCGGGTCTGGCTGGGGGAGCTGCTTCGCGGCGGCGGCATGCAGGAGTCGCCGGAGAGCCAGGAAAACTACCGTGTCATGGACGAGCAGATGCGCCCCCTGGTGCAGGCCGCGCTGGGGCCCGTTGAGGGCCAGCGGCTGCGCGACGCCGTGGACGCGAGCCTGGCTCAGATCGTCATTTATTTCGTCGGGTTCGTTTCGGCCCCGCAGGCCTTCTCCTGCCTGTTGTCGCGGGAGGGGGAACTTGAGCGCATGGCCGACCGGATGACGCAATTCGCCCTGGGAGGACTCCGGGCGATGAAGGAGAACGACAATGCTCATGTATAGGAATGCGCGGCGCGCGCGGGGCCGGGCCCCGAGGCTCGCGGCGCTGTTGCTTGCGGCCGGGCTCGCGGGGCTCGGCGTCATGCTTGCCGCCTGCTCGGACAAGGGGCAGGCCCCGGCCCCCGACGCGGGGGCGGCCGACGAGGCCCACCGGGTCCAGGTCCGCGTGCAGCGCGTGGAGCCCGTGCTGCTGCGCGACGTGCTGACCCTGCCGGGCGAAACCGAACCCGACGCCGACGTGGTGCTTTCGGCGGAAACCGATGGCGCCGTGGAATGGGTCGGCCCCGTGGAAGGCCAGCGCGTGGCCAAGGGCGAGGTGCTCATGCGTATCGACGTGGCCGCCAAGCGCGCCCTGCTGGAGCAGGCCGAGGTGTCCAGTCGGCTGGCCGAAATCCAGGCCGGGCGCCGCGAGCGGCTCTACCAGGAGAACGTGCTTTCCCGCGAGGAGCTGGACGAGTCGCGCACCTCCATGGAAGTGGCCCGGGCAACGGCCGCCGAGGCCCGCGCCGAGTTCGTGCAGGGCGAGGTCCGCGCGCCCATTGCGGGCGTGGTCGAAAGCCTGGACGCCGACCCGGGCGAGTACGTCTCCAAGGGCCAGCAGCTCATGGAGCTGGTCGACCGCGACGTGGTGCGCGTCATCGTCAGCGTGCCCGAACTGGACGTGCGCTACCTGAGCCCCGGCAGCGAGGCCGGTGTGACCGTGGACGCCTGGCCGGGCCGCCAATGGAAGGGCCGGGTGAGTTTCGTGTCCGCCAAGGCCGACAGCGCCACGCGCACCTTCTCCGTGCGCGTGCTGGTGGACAATGCCGACGGCGCCATCCGCCCCGGCATGCTCGCGCGGGCGTCGTTCCTGCGCCGCGAGATCGAGGGCGCCGTGACCGCGCCGCTCTCCGCCGTGCAGGACAAGGGCGGCGAGCGCCTGCTCTTCGTGGAGGAGGACGGCACGGCCCGGGCGCGCACGGTGGAACTGGGCGTGATCCAGGGCGGGGTGGTCCAGATACTTTCGGGCCTTGCCCTTGGGGAAAACCTCATCATCGCCGGGCAGGGCGCCGTGGAAGACGGCGTCCGGGTGGATGTGCAATGATCGTCAACCGTACGGCCCTGTCCCGCAAATCCGCAGTGCTGGTGCTGACCGTCTTCCTGTCCCTGGCCGGGGCGGCGGCCTACACCTCCCTGCCCCTGGAGTCCAACCCCGACGTGACCATCCCCTATGTCTTCGTGAACACGACCTATGAGGGCGTGGCCCCCGAGGACATGGAAAAACTGGTGACCATCCCCCTGGAGCGCAAGCTCAAGGGCCTGTCGGACCTGGAGGAGATGCGTTCCATCTCCCAGGACGGCGCCAGCGTCATCGCCCTGAAGTTCCTGCCGGACATCGACATCGACGACGCCTTGCAGAAGGTGCGCGACAAGGTGGACCAGGCCAAGACCGACCTGCCCTCGGACCTGCCCGACGATCCGAGCATCGCCGAAATGAACTTCTCGGACCGGCCGATCATCAACGTGGTCCTGTCCGGTCCGTTCAGTCTCAAGCGCTTGAAGTCGCTGGCGGAGTCCTACGAGGACCGCTTCGAGGCCATCCCAGGCGTGCTCGACGCGGACATCCTCGGCGGCCTGGAGCGCGAAATCCACGTGCTGTTCGACCTGGACCGCGTGGCCTTCTATCGCATGCCGTTTTCCAGTCTGCTGACGGCGGTGGAGGAGGGCAACGTCAACGTGCCCGGCGGGTCCATGGACATCGGCGACCAGCGCTATCAGGTGCGCGTGCCCGAGGACTTCCAGCACCCCGACGAAATCCGCTCCCTGGTGGCCTTCACGCGCGGAGGCAAGCCCGTGTACCTGCGCGACGTGGCCAGCATCGAGGACGCCGCCAAGGACCAGGAGACCATGGCCCGCATGGACGGGCAGAACAGCGTCACCGTGTCCGTCACCAAGCGCAGCGGCGAGAACGTGGTGGAGATCGTCGCGGCCCTGCGCGCCGCCGTGCAGGAGCTGCACGAGGAGATGCCGCCCTCGCTGACCGTGACGCTGACTTCCGACGAGTCCGAAGACATCAAGAGCATGTTCGCCGACCTGGAGAACAACATCATCTCCGGGCTGGTGCTGGTGCTGGCCGTGGTCCTGCTGTTCATCGGCGGGCGCTCGGCGCTGTTCGTGTCCCTGTCCATCCCGCTGTCCATGCTCATCACCTTCGCCGTGCTCCAGGCCATGGGCGTGACCCTGAACATGGTCGTGCTCTTCGCCCTGATCCTGGCCCTGGGCATGCTTGTGGACAACGGCATCGTGGTGGTGGAGAACATCTACCGCCACATGCAGGAGGGCGCGGACCGCACCCAGGCCGCCCTGGCGGGTACCGACGAGGTCGCCTGGCCCGTGGTGGCCTCGACCCTGACGACCCTGGGCGCCTTCGCGCCGATGATGTTCTGGCCCGGGGTCATGGGCCAGTTCATGTCCTACCTGCCGCTGACGGTGATGGTCGCCCTGTCGGCTTCGCTGTTCGTGGCCCTGGTGGTCAACCCCGTGCTCTCGGCGCGCTATCAGACCGTGCGCTCGGCGACCGCCGCCCCCCGCCCGCAGGACCGCGCGCTGGACTGGCTCCAGCGGCGCTACCTGGGCGCCCTGGGTTGGGCCCTGGACCACCGCCTGCCGGTGGTGCTGCTGGCCGTGGCGCTGCTGGTCGCCTCGGTGGGCGCCTTCGGGGCCTTCGGGCGCGGGGTGGAGTTCATGCCCAGCTCCGACCCCGAGCGGGCCTGGGTCCACATCGAGGCGCCCGTGGGCACGAACCTGGACGCCGCGGACCGCATCGTGCAGCAGGCCGAGGCCATCTGTCTGGCCCAGCCCGACGTGCAGCACGTCATCACCCAGGTCGGCGCCACGGGGGGCAACCCCTTCGGCAGCACCACCTCGGGCACCCACGTCTCCAAGCTGACGGTGGAGTTCAAGGACTTCCACGAGCGCACCCGGCCTTCGACGGAGCTGGTGGACGAACTGCGCGCGACCCTGCTGACGGCCATCACCGGCGCCACCGTGCGCGTGGAAAAGGAGACCATGGGTCCGCCCTCGGCGGGCGAACCGGTGAACATGGAGATTCAGGGCTCGGACCTGACCGTGCTCGGTCAGGTGGCCGCCCAGGTCATGGAGCGCATCAAGGGCGTGCCCGGGCTGGTGGACCTCAAGTCCGACTTCATCCAGGCCAAGCCGGAAATCCGCGTGGCCGTGGACAAGGAAAAGGCCGCCCTCATGGACCTGACGGCCAGCACCATCGCCCAGACCGTCAAGGCCGCCGTGGGCGGCACCAAGGTCGGCACCTACCGCGAGGGCAAGGACGAATACGACATCGTGGCCAAGCTGCCCAAGAAGGACCGCAGCACCCTGGAAGGCATCGAGCGGCTGACCGTTTCGGGCACGGACGGCGAGCCCATCCCGCTGACCAGCCTTGCCAGGGTGGACATGACCGGGGGCATCGGCGGCATCCGGCACATCGACCAGAAGCGCGTGGTCACCGTGTCCGCCGACGTGACCGGGCGCCCGGCCGGGCAGGTTCGCGCCGAAGTGGACGCCATCATGCGCACCGTCGACCTGCCGCGCGGCGTGTCCTACTCCTTCACCGGCGAGGAGCAGGACCAGCAGGAGGCTTCGGACTTTCTGAGCAAGGCGTTCATCGCCGCGCTGTTCCTGATCTTCCTGGTGCTGGTCACCCAGTTCGATTCCTTCCGCGCGCCGTGCATCATCCTGAGTTCGGTGCTCCTGTCGCTCATCGGCGTGTTCACCGGGCTGGTGCTTACGGGCACCTCGTTTTCGGTGATAATGACCGGGGTGGGCGTCATCAGTCTGGCGGGCGTGGTGGTCAACAACGCCATCGTGCTCATCGACTACTACAACCAGCTCCGGGCGCGCGGGCTGGCGCCGCGCGAGGCCCTGGCCCAGGCCGGGGCGACGCGCTTCCGCCCCGTGCTGCTCACCGCCGTGACGACCATCCTCGGCCTGCTGCCCATGGCCACGGGGGTCAGTTTCGATTTCCTGAACTTCTCCTGGGAAGTGGGCAGCGAAACGGCCCAGTGGTGGGGCCCCATGGCCGTGGCCGTGATCTTCGGCCTGCTGGTGGCCACGGTGCTGACCCTGGTCGTGGTCCCCGTGCTCTGCTCCCTGACCGACGAAGGCCTGCGCCGCCGCCGCGAGGGCGAGGGGGCCTGAGCCCGGACCCAAACGATGCAACGCCCAGCGCCCCGATGCCGCAAGGTGTCGGGGCGCTTTTTTGCGGGGCAGTGAGAGGAGTGGGGCGTGAGTGCCTGCAGTCGTGAACAGCCTACCAGGGCGGGACAGGTTGGCAGAGCCCAGAACCAAGCCTTTCTGGGCGGCCTGCCCAAGCCGGAGAGAATATAGGGAAAGGCGGCCGAGAAGATCGCCTATGAATCATCACCCCAGGGGCGGCAGTGTCAGGTGAATACTATCTCTGTACATACTATTTCTATTTATACAGTTCGATTGGTATCCTCGTCGAAGAAATATAATTTTTATTACATAATTATTTTTCTTAACAAAGAAGACATGTATGCGTTTACATGCTCTCTCATTTGCATTGATCGTTTTGCGAGTAATGCGATTATATCGTTGTCGTCAAGGACGATTACGATGCCGCGATCATCATTCATTGTGTCCTTGCATCGAGCGACGCATGCGTCAATATTCCCTTTGTCGCGGCATACTAGCAGGCCAAAGCGTCCTCGTTTTGGACTAAACCGCCCAGTCAATTGATCAAATTCAGGGTTTCGCATGTCGCTTGCGTAATTCTTGCACTCAACGAAAATATATGGGCAGGGGATATTGTGAAGAGCGTGAAGCGACCTGAAAAAACCCCGGCGACAACTGTTGTCAAAAACTATGTCGACACGTTTTCTCCCTTCATGGATTTTTTCTTCCTTCGTAGGGTTCATTAAATCAGGTGAGAAAATCGCCTCCAAGGCTCCCATTATCACGGTGTGAAATTCATCAGCGTGCTCTCTGCCTTTCGGTACTGCTTGCAAGGCAGCGGAGATATCTTCATAGATAATTTGTTTCGGTTCATTCTGGAGAGACTCAATTCCTTCTGGAGCGACTGTGCAGTCTTTTGATTTTACCATTTTTTTATATTGTACAAGCGTTTCTGGCCTTTTTTCTGCAAATTTTGATATGTAGTCTTTGTTGAGGGGGTAAGCACTTTTGAGGTCTTTTTTGTATACAACGCGTTTCTCATTTTTCAACACCTTAACAAGACTCGAATTCGCAGTGAGATGCTCAGCCTGCAAAAAATTGAGCACAAATCCATTGTAGTACTGCCTGTGGTCAATAATACTCCTATATCGAACTGCATTTCTTGGAACTAATACAATTGTTGATCCATTATATATTGGAAGACTTGTGAATGTATTTGCCCATTCCGATCTTCCCATATTCCAGAAAAATCCAGAAGGAGCTTGTTGTAATTGTACTTTCCAGATCGTGCATTGGTTCTGGGTGTACTCAAGCAGCTTGCTTCTGATGATGTTGATGGTCATGTCCGATATTCTGTCGGAACCTACGCCTTCAATCATGAGTTCACAATCCGAGATGTCTGTGAGTTGTCCTGTTCGAGCAGCCCGACTGGTTAAAATTCTATCGTAAAGATCTGAAGCATATTTGGGGCCAAACCCTCTTCCACTCGGTTTCCCCTTGGAAAGTCCCAGTCGCGTATCGTTGGGCTCGCTTAGGTGCCCCAGCATTTCAATCGCACTCTCGTGGTCTCCAGTTCTGATTCTGGATAGCAGAAGAGAAAAGAAGTGAACCAGGAGGGCATTACACTCTTCGTACCATGGCCCTGGACAGATGCTTAACGCATATGGGTCAACAAATAGTGGTAGGTCGCCATCAAGCTCGACATCAACGAAATCGAGTTCCGCCTGTGAAAGCTCAAGCCTAAAATGTTCTGAAAATCTAGGGGACATGATGGCCTCTCAGCGGTAAAAATTAATATTTATTATACACCGCGTGCGCTAATAGTCAATTGATAGGCGTACATATTCCATTGGGTTGGATATTGGGCGGAAGCAAAACACACACCGCCTTGGATTCCCATTTGTGTCCAATTGTACCGGGCTGATATTCAGTCGCCTTGCGTATGCCAAATGAAAGGCCGGACCCGCAAGGGTCCGGCCTGTTCGTTTGGCGGTGGGAGCCGGGACGTTCCAGCTCTGGCGTTTGTCCTAGCCCAACAGTATCCGTCGCGCGGCTTCGTCGCCGGCGGTGGTGATGAAGGGGATGCCGGTCTCGCGCTCGGTTTCGCGGTTGGCCGAGGCGATGTCCTCGCGGCGGATGGCGGACACGTCGAACTTGCGCACTCCGGCCAGGAGTTGCTGGAGCCCGGCGGAGAGCTTGTCCATGAGCGTGACCATGGCCACGGCGCCGTAGGGGATGTTGGGCATTTCGTCCTTGCCCAGGCGCTCGCTCAGGCTGTGCCACGCGGCGAAGATTTCCTCGGGGGTGCGGCCGTGCTCGGCCACGGTGGCGGGCAGGCTGTCCCAGTTGCCGTGGATGGCTTCGCGGCGCTCGGGGTGCAGGGCGCCCTCGATGTTCGTGCCCAGGAAGCCCGGGATCATCATCGCCCGGCCCATGCAGATCATCTTCGCATAGGGCGCGCCCAGGGCCAGGGCCTTGAAGATGCCGGTTTCCTTGGCGATGCCCCCGGCGAAGCCGAGGTCCACCACGCGCTGGCCGCGCGAGGCCAGCAGGCTGGCGTACTCGTGGGCCTTGGCGTGCAGCAGCAGGCTGGGCACGCCCCAGTGCTCCATCATGTTCCAGGGGCTCATGCCCGTGCCGCCGCCCGAGCCGTCGATGGTCAGCAGGTCGAGCCCGGCCTCGCTGGCCAGACGGATGGCCATGGCCAGCCCCTCCATGCCGTAGGCGCCGGTCTTGAGGGTGATGCGCGCAAAGCCCAGCTCGCGCAGGTGGGCCACGCTGGCCAGGAAGGTTTCGCGGACCTGGGCGTACCCGTCCTGAGCGGTGTAGCCCAGGCGGCTGTGGCGCGCGAAGGAATGCACCGCGCCGGACTCGAAAGCCTCGCGCACGCCGGGGGCCTCGGGGTCGGGGTCCACGAGGTAGCCGCGCTTTTTCAGGAACAGGGCGTAGTCCAGGCTGTTGACTTCGATCTCGCCGCCGATGTTCTTGGCGCCCTGGCCCCATTTGAGCTCGATGATGATGCGGTCGCCGTATTTCCCGGCCAGATATTCGGCCACGCCGTTGCGAGCGTCCTCCACGTTGAGCTGGACGATGATGGCGCCCATGCCGTCGTGGTAGCGCAGGTAGGTTTCGATGCGCCGCTCCAGCTCGGGGGCGCTCTGGATGCGACCGCCCGTCAGGTCCGAGGCGCGGTCCACGCCGACCACGTTTTCGCCGATGACGATGGGGATGCCCGCCAGGGCGCAGCCCACGGCGAAGGAATTCCAGTATTTCGCGGCGATGAAGGTCGAACCCAGGGCGCCGGTCATCAGCGGCAGGCGGCAGTGGGTCTTGACGGTATTGCCGAAGGAAGTGCCCAGGCTCACGTCGGTGAACAGGCAGTCGCCGGAGCGGGCCTTGTCCTCGTGGCCGTTCATGCCCTGCGCGCCGTGGCAGGAGCCCTGGATGCGCAGGGCGTTGTACGACACGCCCACCGGGGCGGTGTTGCCGCTGCCCGCCGTGACCAAGCCGAAGTCGCGGGGGTAGAGGGTTTCCCGGCCCTTGAGGCTGGACAGCCAGGTTTCGCATTTGCCCTTGCAGTCGGCCCGGCACAGGGTGCACAGGCCGGATTCTATGGCGTTGCCACGGTTCGTGGTGCCAAGCACGTCGTTTTGCTTCGACCAATGGTTCATGCGGGAATCCTCTTGTGTGAAAAAAGTATTTACAAAACGGAGAAGAACTAGGCCAAAGCTTACATTTTTGCAAGCTTCGCGCGGGGTGCGGGGCACGCTGCGGGAAAAACGGGCAGGGAGAGGGGCAGGAATGACTGCGGGCGGGGCCGGGGCCGGGCTTGGAACCGTCAGGGGCATCCCCCACGGCGCGGCGGGAACGGGCTCGGTCGGTCTCGGCGCGCCACTACCCCTGGGGGCGCGGCCCTGCTGCCCGGCGGGCAGGGGCGGCAGACCCGGGGCGGCGAGGGCCGGGCATGGCGCGAGGACGTGGACAGCGGGAGGGGTGCCACGCGGCGGCGGTGACCGATTCACGTGGCGCGCGGCGCATGGCGGCGGACCGGGCTTGTGGCCGGTGCGGAGGGCAGCCCGGCACCGCTTCGGGCCGTCGCCGCGCGGGCGCCGGGCTACAGCGGCGTCTTGGATTTCATGATCGGCTTCTGGACCCCGACCCCGGCCAGGGTGTCCTTGAGCGTCCGGGTCTGCTCGGGGGTGCCCTGGAAGTGGACCAGCACGCGGTGCCAGGTGTTGCCCTGGGACTGGGCGGTCTCGATGCTCGTGGTCAGGCCCTTGGCCTGGAGGCGCGCGGCGAACTGACGGGCGTCGGCCGCGTCGCGCAGGGCCGCCGCCTGATAGACGTAAGCGAAGCGCTGGCCCGGAGCGTCTTGCATGGCGGGTGCGACGGGCGCGGGCGCCGCCTGGGCGGGGGCCGTGGCAGCGGGGGCCTGGGGTTTTGCCGTCGTCGTCGCAGCCGCCGCAGCCGCCGGGGCGGCGGGCGCCGGGCCCCTGGGGGCGGGGGCGACCTTGGCCGCAGGCGCGGCGGCCTCGCCGGGCTTGCGGTTCAGGGCGTCGTAGAAGTCCAGATCCTCGGCGCGCAGCACCTCGGGCGGCGCCGGGGCCGTGGCGTTGGCCTCGGCCTTGGGCATGATGCGCGCCAGCTCGGGCACGGCCTGCTCGGGCTTGTAGCCCCGGCCCACGAGCACCCCGAGCACGAAGGCCCAGGCCAGGGCGGCGGCGGCGATGACCACCGCCGAGGCCAGCCCTCCGGTGGAGAAGCTGAACGCGAAGCGCCGGGGCTGTCCGTCCCCGCCGTCCTTGGTCTTGCGTCTGGTGTTGGCGGCCATGTTCCTTGTCTCCGTTGCCTGCGTCCGCGCGCTACATGGACTGCGGCGCGCTGACGCCCAGCAGGCCCAGCCCGGCGTGGATGACTCCCGCCACGGCGGTGAGCAGCAAAAGCCGCGCGCGCTCCACCTCGGGCGCCTCGCCCAGGATGCGCGTGGAGTGATAGTAGCTGTGCAGCGCCCCGGCCAGGGTCATCAGGTAGTGGCTGACGTGGTGCGGGGCGAGGTTGGCCGCCGCCGCCGCCACCGTGTCGGGGAACTGCTCCACGAGCTTGGCCAGCCGCAGGTCCTCGGCGGCGGTGAGCGGCGCCAGGGCGGCCGCGTCGGCCGCCCCGGGGGCCACGCCGCGCTCGGCGGCCTTGCGCAGGATGGAATGGATGCGCGCGTGGGCGTACTGCACATAGTACACCGGGTTGTCCATGGACTGCTGCTTGACCAGTTCGAGGTCGAAATCCAGGGGGCTGTCGCTCTTGCGCGACAGGAACATGAAGCGCGCCGCGTCGGCGCCCACTTCATGCACCACATCGGCCAGGGTCTCGAACTCCCCGGCGCGGGTGGACATGGCCACCTGCTCCCCGCCGCGCAGCAGGTTCACAAGCTGCACCAGGATGACCTGGAGGTCGTCGGCCTCGCGGCCCAGGGCCTGCACGGCGGCCTTCATGCGCGGCACGTAGCCGTGATGGTCCGCGCCCCAGATGTCCACGACCATGTCGAAGCCGCGTTCGTATTTGTCGTGGTGGTAGGCGATGTCCGAGGCGAAGTAGGTCAGCAGGCCGTCGGACTTGCGCAGCACGCGGTCCTTGTCGTCGCCGTATTGGGTGGAGCGGAACCAGAAGGCGCCGTCCTGGTCGAAGGCCAGCCCGCGCGCGCGCAGGTGCTCGAAGGCGCTGTCCACCGCGCCGCGCTCCAGCAGGCTGCGCTCGGAGAACCAGACCTGATGCTCGACGCCGAACTCTTCGAGATCCTTGCGGATGCCCGCCAGGATGTCCGCCATGGCCTTTTCGCGGCAGGCGTCCACGGCCGCGTCTTCCCCGGCGGCCTCGAAGAACGGGCGGCCCTTTTCCTCCAGCAGCTCGCGGGCGATGCCGATGATGTAGTCGCCGCGATAATAGTCCTCGGGCTCGGGCACCTCGCGGCCCAGCAGGGCCTGCATGCGGTACCACACACTCTGGCCGAGGATGAGCATCTGCCGTCCGGCGTCGTTGATGTAATATTCGGTCTGCGTATCGTAGCCCGCCGCGCGCAGCACGCGGGCGAGGCTGTCGCCCACGGCGGCGCCGCGCCCGTGGCCGATGTGCAGCGGGCCGGTGGGGTTGGCGGACACGTATTCCACCTGCACGCGGCGGCCCCGGCCCGTGTCGGTGCGGCCGAAGGCCTCCCCGGCCGCCAGGGCCTGGGCCACGGTGGCCTGCCAGAAGGCCGGGGTGAAGGTCACGTTCAGGAAGCCGGGGCCGGCGATGTCCACCCGGGCCACGTCGGCGGAGCGGGCGGCGATGGCGTCGGCCAGGGCCTGGGCCAGCTCGCGCGGGGGGCGCCCGGCCTGCTTGGCCAGGACCATGGCCACGTTGGTCGCCAGGTCGCCGTGGCGTTCGTCCTTGGGCGGTTCGATGGTCAGCTTTTCGGGCAGGGTCAGGCCCATGTCCGTGACGCAGGCAAGCAGCAGGGAGTGCAGGGTGTCGTATGCGCGCATGGTGCGTTCGTGTCTCGTGGCGCCGCCGGGCGGCGCGGGGGCTTGGTTGGTTAGTCGGCGCCGGGCAGATCGTCCACGGCGGCCATGGTGTCCAGGCTGTGGCCGGTCCAGTCGGCGGGCAGGCCGCCCAGGTTCTGGCCGAGCATCTTGGTCAAAACGCCCTTGGGCCCGGGCTCGTGGAACGTGCGGGCGCCCATGGCGTACTGGTTGCGGTTGATTTCGATCCAGCGCACGGGGGAGGTCATCTGGCGGGCCATGGCGGCGGCGATGGCCTCGGGCCCGGTCTGGGCGTCGGCGGTGACGTTCAGGAACACCGGCGCCTTGGGGCGGCGCCAGTCGGCCTTGGCCAGACGCTTTTCCAACTCCCCGGCGGCCTCGGCGATGAGCGGGCTGTGGAACGCGCCGGACACGGGCAGGGGAATGGCCCGGCCCTTGCGCTCCCTGACCAGGGCGGCGGCGGCCTCCAGGGCCTGCTTGTGCCCCGAGAGCACGAACTGGCCCGGGGTGTTGTAGTTGGCCACCAGCAGCTCGCACCCCGTGGCCTCGCGGGCCTGGGCGGCGATGGCCTCGGCGTCGTCCTGGCCGAGCTTGAGCAGGGCGGTCATGCCCTGGTCGGCCCCGCCCGCCTCGGCCATGAGCGCCCCGCGCAGGGACACCAGCTCCAGCGCCTCTTCCACCGCAAGCGCTCCGGCGGCGGCCAGGGCCGGATATTCGCCCAGGCTGTGCCCGCCGAAGCAGTGGGCCGCCGTGCGTCCGGCGGCGTGCATCCACAGGGTCAGGGCGGCCACGGTCAGGGCCGGTTGCAGGGCGCGGGTGTCGGCCATGTCGTGGTCGTCGCCGCCCCAGTAGATTTCGCGCAGGGGCTGGCGGCTGATGTTCTCGGCCAGCGTCCAGTAGTACATGTAGCGGTCGTCGGCCTCGGCCAGGTCGCGGCCCATGTCCTTGACCTGCGAGCCCTGGCCGGGAAAATTCACGGCCACCAGCGGGGTGGTTGCGTTCATGGTCGTTCCTCCAGTATCAGAGCCGGGACGGCGCGATTTGGCCCGCCGCCGGATGTTCGCGGGCGCCACTTCGGCGTGTGCCCGGCGGGGTAGCCCGGCGCGGGGGGGCCTGTCAACCCTGCGGCGCGGCCCGGCCGCCCCGGCGGAACCGGCGGTGGCGCCGGGCCGCCCGGAGAGGCCCGCGCCCCCGCTGCGCCCGGTCCGCACTCTTATAAAGGAGAAAGCAGGGAATGCCCAGCCCCGGCGAAGTCGCCACCCTGGCCCGCGACCTGGGCCGCGAGCTTGCCGCGCCCCAGGCGGCGGCCCTGGCGGCCTATCTGACCGTGCTCATGCAGTGGAAGGATTCCGTGAACCTCGTCAGCGCGCGCGACTGGCCGGACGCCCTGGCCAACCTCGTGGCCGACTCCTGGCATCTGGCGGATTTTCTGGGCGGGCTGGGCCTGCCCGGGGCCCCGCGCTGCCTGGACCTGGGCGCGGGCGCCGGGCTGCCGGGGCTGCCCCTGCGCGCCTTTTGGGCCCCGGGGCGTTATCTGCTGGTGGAGCCGCGCCGCAAGCGCGTGGCCTTCATGCGCACGGCCCTTGGGCGCATGGGCCTCGCGGGGACCGAGGTCCGCGCCTGCCGCGCCGAGGAACTGCCCGGGGCGGACCTGCCTGCGGACCTGGTGCTCAGCCGGGCGTTCATGCCCTGGCGCGAGCTGCTGGATTTCGTGCGGCCCATGCTGGCCCCGGGCGGGGTGTGCGTGGTCATGGCCAACCAGGACGCCCCGGCCCCGGCGGACCTGCCCCCGGGCTGGGGCCTGCGCGCCCGGGCGGACTATCCCTCGGGCGCCGGGCGGCGCTATTTCTGGGCGCTGTCGTCCGAAAGCATCTCCATGTAGCCGTCCTTGAAGATCAGCCGCGTGGCCTGGGCATCGGCCAGTTCGGCCAGGTCCATGAGCCGTTCCAGGAATTCGAGGATTTCCAGGCGCCGGGTCTCGTCGCCGTTTTCGAATTCGAAGGCCATGTCGCCCGAGGTCATGAAGGCTTCGATTTTTTCCAGGTAGGCCAGATCGGTCAGTGCCATGGGATGCTCCTCGGGCCGCGCGGGGCGCGGGCTCAGGCGTGGTGGTAGGGCAGGCCCCGGGCGATGGCCAGGGCGCGGTAGACCTGCTCCAGCAGGATGACCCGGGCCAACTCGTGGGGGAAGGTCATGGGCGAAAGGGACAGCCGCTCGCGGCAGGCCGCCAGCACCTCGGGCGCCAGCCCGAAGGCCCCGCCGACGATGAAACACGGCGCACCGGCCGGGTCGTCGATCCAGCCCGTGAGCCGCTTGGCCAGGGCCGGGGAGGTCATGGTCCGCCCGCCCTCGTCCAGGGCGACGGGGTAGTCCTGCGGGCCGAGCTTTTCCAGGATCTTCGCGCCCTCCCAGGCCTTCTTGGCCTCGGGGGCCAGTTGCGCCGGGGCGTCGCGGACGACGACCTCCTCGCAGGGCACCAGCGGATGCACGCGCCCCAGGTACAGGGCGGCGGCGTCCTGCCACCAGCCCTTGCGCAGTTTGCCGACCCAGATGAAACGGATGCGCCGCACGCTGCCTCCCGGCCAGGATTTTCCCCCGCCGGTTGCCAAGCCGCGGGCCTTGGTTTACTTGTCAGGAAACGCCCGCCAGTGCAACCCGGTCCCCCCGGGGCCCCTGGCGGCGCAGGAGAAAAGGCACCGGAACCACGTTGCTCCGACGCACCGCATATCCCCGCCCTCCCGCACGGCGCGCCCCGGCGCGCCTGCTTTTGGCGCTCGCCCTGCTGCTTGCCCTGCTGGCGGCCCTGCCCGCCCCGCGCGCCCTGGCCGCCGACGGCGCCCTGGATCTGCGCAACCTCATCCTCGACAACCAGGCCGGAGACATCACCGTGCGCTTCGGCGTGGGCGTGCCCGAGTTGCACGGGCTGGAGGAGGAACTGGCCGCCGGAACCACCGTGGGCCTCAAATGCCGGGCCGTGGTCTATCGCCACAAGAGCCTGTGGACCGATACCAACGTGGCCGAAACCTCGTTCGTCAGCCCCCTGCGCAAGGATGCCCTGGCCAACGACTATATCCTGGAGATTCCCGGCGAGCCCCGGCCCCTGCGCGGCAAGGACCTGGGGGCCCTGCTGGCCAAGGGCTGGGGCGCCCTGGCCCTGGATCTCGGCCCATGGGAAAGCCTGCTGCCCGGCCACCAGTACCGCCTGCGCATGGAAATTTCCATGGACCGCCTGGAAGTGCCGGTCTGGATGCGCTACGTGGTCTTTTTTCTGTCCTTCGACCTCTATTCGCCCGTGAGCTACGAGCTCGACTTCAACTATTAGGCGGGCGCCGTGGAAACTTCCGAATCCATCAAGGTCAGCGTGAGCTCCGTGCGGGAGCGCAAGCGTCGCCAGCGCGAAATCATGCTGGCCCTCGCGCTGCTGCTCATCGTCGTGGTGCTGACCGGGGTGGAGCTGAAATACTTCGGCGAAATCAGCTCCCTGGCCTTCCTGGCGCTGTTCAACATCAACGTGATCCTGCTGTGCGTCGTGCTCTTCGTGGTCGTGCGCAACATGGTCAAGCTGGTGCTGGAGCGCCGCCGCCGGGTGCTCGGCTCCAAGCTGCGCACGCGGCTGGTCATCTCCTTTCTCACGCTGTCCATCGTGCCCACGGTGCTCATGTTCGGCCTGGGCGCCCTGTTCGTGCAGACTTCCGTGGACTTCTGGTTCAAGACCCAGGTGGAGGAGTCGTTGGAACAGGCCCTGGAGGTGGGCCAGGCCTTCTACGCCTCGTCGCAGGAGCGCCTGGAGCGCCGCGCCGGGCACGTGCTCGACAGCGCCCTGGCCGGACGCATGACCTGGGGCGGCAAGGCCATGGATACCTACCTGGGCGAAAAGCGCGCGGAGTACGACCTCGGGCTGCTGGGCCTGCTGGGGCCCGACCGCGCCGAGCGCTCCTGGCACGCCGAGGCCCCCTGGGCCGAGGTCTGGCCGGAGATCAGGGACCGCGTGGACTGGGACGGCCTGCGCGAGCGCCCGGAGTTCTGGTCGACCATCCGCCCCGGCCCGGGAGCGGACATGGTCGTGGGCGTGCTGCCCGTGGACGGCGGGGCCGAGGGCTTTCTCGTGCTCGGCGAAACCATCGGCCACGGCCTGCTCTACAAGCTGGACCACATCGTGCGCGGCGTCAGCGAGTACAAGCAGATACGGACCATGAAACACCAGTGGAAGCTCGCGCTGTACGTGCTGCTGGCCGTGGTCACGCTGCTCATCGTCATGGGCGCCATCTGGTTCGGCATGCGGCTGGCCAAGGAGCTTTCGGCCCCGGTGCAGGCCCTGGCCGAAGGCACCCAGCGCGTGGCCCGGGGCGATCTTTCCGTGCGCCTGGAGGACCAGTCCAGCGACGAACTGGGATTCCTGGTCCAAAGTTTCAACCAGATGGCCTGCGACCTGCAACAGAGCCGTGCCCGGCTGACCAAGGCCAACCTCCAGCTCAACCAGCAGAACCGTGAGCTGGAGCAGTGGGGTCGCTACATCGAGGCCCTGCTGGACAACATCACCGCCGGGGTCATCTCCCTGGACAGCGAAGGGCGCATCAGCACCGTGAACAAGGCCGCCGAGGACATGCTCGGCCTGGACGGCAAGGCCGTCCAGGGCCGCAGGCCGCTGGAGCTGCTGGGCGGCGAGTACCTGGGCATGCTGCGCGAGATCTTCGAGCAGTTCCTGGAAAGCCCGGGCTCGCAGTGGCAGCGCCAGGTGGACCTGACCCTGGGCAGCCGCGACATCAAGCTGCTCATCAACTGCGTGACCCTGCGCACCAGCGAGGGCAAGGACGCGGGCCTCGTGGCCGTGTTCGAGGACATCACCGAACTGGAAAAGATGCAGCGCGTGGCCGCCTGGCGCGAGGTCGCCCGGCGCATCGCCCACGAGATCAAGAACCCCCTGACGCCCATCAAGCTCTCGGCCCAGCGCATCGAGCGCAAGTTCGGCCCCGAGATCGAGGATCCCGTGTTCGTGCAGTGCACCGGGCTCATCGTGCGCCAGGTCGAGCACCTGCAACAGATGGTGGCCGAGTTTTCGGCCTTCGCCAAGCTGCCCGAGGCCAAGCTCTCCCTGGGGCGGCTGGCGCCGCTGCTCGAAGAGGTGGTCAGCACCTTCCAGAACAGCCACAGCGACATCGGCTGGACCCTGCACTGCCCCGAGGGCCTGCCGCCCATCAAGGTCGACCCTCAGGCCATGCGCCGGGTGTTCCTGAACATCCTGACCAACGCCGCCGAGGCCCTGAACGGGGAGCCCGACGGGCAGGTGGAGGTGGTGGTCAGCCATGACGGCGTGACGGGCTGGGTGCGCGTGGAGTTCCGCGACAACGGCCCGGGCCTGACTCAGGAGGAGCGTTCGCGGCTCTTCGAGCCCTATTTCTCGCGCAAGCGCGGGGGCACGGGCCTGGGGCTGACCATCGTGCGTTCCATCGTCAGCGACCACCACGGCTACGTGCGCGCCGTGCCCAACAAGCCCCGGGGCTCGGTGCTGGTGGTCGAGCTGCCCACGGCCTGAGCCTGCGCCCCCGGGCGGCGTCACGCCCGGCGGCCGCCGCCCTTCGGTTTCGCCTCGCTGCCCGCCCTTGGGTCCGTCCGCCGCCCCGCGGTCCGGAGCGTTTCCGGAAAACGCGGCGGGCCCGCATGTTTTTCTCTTTCGCCTTCCCTTGCCGGGTGTCTTTTTGTATGCTTCCCGATAGTGTAGAATCCTTTGGCGCCCGCCGGGCGGCGGGCCGGGAGGCAGCAATGCGCGTGGTCGTCACGGGGGGAACGGGCTTTATCGGCCGGGCGCTGGTCGGCGCGCTTTTGGCGCGTGGGGCCGGCGTGGGCGTGCCCGCGCGCGACCCCGCCCGGGCCCGGGCCCTGCTGGGCCCCGGCGTGGAAGTCGCCGCCTGGAACGGGCGCGACCCCGAGCCCCTGGCGCGGCTGCTTTCCGGCCCCGGACCGTGCGCGGTGGTCAACCTGGCGGGCGAAAACATCGCCGCCGGGCGCTGGACCCCGGCCCGCAAGGCGCGCATCCTGGACAGCCGCGTGCTGGCGGGCCGGGCCGTGGCCGAGGCCGCGGGCATGTCGGAGCGCCCGCCCGCGGTGGTCGTCCAGGCCAGCGCCGTGGGTTTCTATGGCCCCCAGGCCTCGCGCCGGGGCGACGTGCTCGGCGAGGGCCGCCCCTGCGGGCCGGGCTTCCTGGCCGAGGTCTGCCGCCAGTGGGAGGCCTCCAGCGAGCTGGTGGAGGGCCTGGGCACGCGCCGCGCCGTGGCCCGCCTCGGGGTGGTGCTCGGGCCGGGCGGCGGGCTGCTGGCGCGGCTGGTGCCGCCGTTCCGGTTCTTTTTGGGCGGGCCTGCGGGCGGCGGGGAGCAGTGGCTGTCCTGGATCCACCGCGACGATGCGGTCGGCGCCGTGCTGTGGCTGCTCGACAACGCCACCGCCCACGGAGTCTACAATTTTTGCGCCCCGAAGGCCGTGACCATGGCCGCGTTCTGCCGGGAACTGGGCCGGGCCCTGGGGCGCCCGTCGTGGCTGCCGGTGCCCGCGGCGGCGCTTGCGCTGCTGCTGGGGGCCGAAATGGCCCGCGAAACCGTCCTGGCCAGCCAGCGCGCCGCCCCCTTGCGCCTGGACGCCGAAGGCTACCGCTTCATCCGGCCCGATCTCGGGCAGGCCCTGGCCGCCTGCCTGGACGGGCACGCAGAACCGCCGGGTGGGAGGACTGTCTCCTCGTGACCGCCAAGCCGACCATTCTCGTCGTCGAGGACGAAACCATCGTGGCCATGGACATCCGCCACCGCCTGAGCAACCTGGGCTATGCGGTGGCCGACGTGGTGCCCTCGGGCGAACAGGCCGTGGACGCCGCCCAGCGCCTGCGCCCCGACGTGGTGCTCATGGACATCATGCTCGCCGGGGCCATGGACGGCGTGCAGGCCGCCGGGGCCATCGCTCAAAATTGCGACATCCCGGTGATCTTCGTCACGGCCTATGCCGACGAGGAGACCCTGCAACGCGCCAAGGCGACCCAGCCCTTCGGTTACGTCATCAAGCCCTTCAACGACCGCGAGGTGTACACGGCCATCGAGATGGCCCACTACAAGCACTCCACCGAACGCCTCCGCCGCAAGGAGCGCCGCTGGCTGGAAGCCACGCTGGACAGCGTGGGCGAGGGCATCGTTGCCACCGACGCCACGGGCCGCGTGAACTACCTGAACGCCATGGCCGGGCGGTTGCTGGGCCTGGGGCTGGACCAGGCGCGCCACCGGCCCCTGGAGCGCGTTTTTCCGCTGCGCGGCGAGGACGGCCAGCCCGTGGACCTGCTGCCCGGGGCCCTGGGGTCCGAATGCCCCCTGCGCGCCGAGGGGCTGGTGCTGCGCGGGCCCGCAGGGGAGATTCCCGTGGATCTGACGGCTTGCGCCGTTCCGGGGGAAAACGGCGAGGGCCGGGGGGTGGTCATGGCCTTCCGCGACGTGTCCGGCCGCCGCGAGACCATGGCCCGCCTGCGCAGCACCGTGGAGCGCCTGCGCCAGACCGTGGACGCCACGGTGCAGGCGCTGGTGCTGACCTCCGAGAAGCGCGACCCCTACACCGCCGGGCACCAGCAGCGCGTGGCGCGGCTGGCCGTGGCCCTGGCCGCGCGCCTGGGCATGGACGGCCAGCGCCTGGAAGGCGTGCGCGTGGCCGGGCTGCTGCACGATCTGGGCAAGATTTATATCCCCGCCGAAATCCTTTCCAAGCCCGCACGGCTGACGCCCATGGAGTTCGGGCTCATGCAGACCCACCCCGGGGTGGGCTACGAGATTCTGAGCGGCGTGCCCTTCCCCTGGCCCATTGCGGACTTCGTGGTCCAGCACCACGAGCGCCTGGACGGCACGGGCTACCCCAACGGCCTGGCGGGCGAGGCCATCAGCCTGGAGGCGCGCATCCTGGCCGTGGCCGACGTGGTGGAGGCCATGAGTTCCCACCGGCCCTACCGCGCGGCCCTGGGCCTGGAGGTGGCCCTGGACGAGGTGCGCAAGGGCCGGGGCACGCGCTACGACGAAACCGTGGTCGACGCCTGCCTGGAGCTGTTCGCCGCCGGGAGCTTTTCCTTCGAGGGCTAGAGCCCGGGGGCTGGCCGCCGCGCGGGCCTGTGCCCGCGGCCCGGTGCCCGGCCTTGCCCTGCCGGGCTTTTTGCGGGTATGCACAGGGGGCCGGGCCGTGGTGGCCCGGGCAACCGCAAGCCGGGGGAGAGCAGGGTGCAGGCCAGGATTCTCGTAGTCGACGACGAACAGGACATCCGCTTTTCGCTGCGCGGCATTCTCGAGGACGAGGGCCACGAGGTCCACGAGGCCGAAAGCGGCGAGCTGGCCCTGCGCCTCGTGGGCGAGCGCGCGCCCGACCTCGTGCTCCTGGACATCTGGCTCACGGGCATCGACGGGCTGGAAGTGCTGGACACCCTGCGCACCCGGATGCCCGACCTGCCGGTGATAATGATCTCCGGCCATGGCAACATCGAAACCGCCGTGGCGGCCATCAAGAAGGGCGCCTTCGACTTCATCGAGAAGCCCCTGTCCCTGGAAAAGGTCATCCTGTGCGTGAACAAGGCGCTGGAATTCAACACCATCCAGCGCGAGAACCAGGAATTGCGCCTGCGCCTGGGCTCGGAGCAGATCAGCACCCTGACCGGGCGCTCGGCGGCGGTGCTGGCCCTGCGCCAGCACATCGCCCAGGTCGCGCCCACCGAGGCCTGGGTGCTCATCACCGGCGAAAACGGCACGGGCAAGGAAATCGTGGCCCGGATGATCCACTCCCAGTCGCGGCGCGGGGCGCGGCCCATGGTGGCCGTGAACTGCGCGGCCATCCCCGAGGAACTCATCGAAAGCGAGCTGTTCGGCCACGAGAAGGGCGCCTTCACCGGGGCCGAAACCGCGCGCTCCGGGCGCTTCGAGCAGGCCGACGGGGGCACGCTGTTCCTGGACGAAATCGGCGACATGAGCCTGAAGACCCAGGCCAAGATTCTGCGCATTCTCCAGGAGCAGAAGTTCGAGCACGTCGGCGGACGGCGGACCGTCACCGTGGACGTGCGCGTCATCGCCGCCACGAACAAGGACCTGATGGAGGAAATCCGCGAGGGGCGCTTCCGCGAGGACCTCTACTACCGGCTGAAGGTCTTCCCGCTGGTGGTGCCGCCCCTGCGCGAGCGCGCGCAGGACATCCCTCTGCTCATCGAGGACTTCCTCGAACGCCTGACGCGCCTGCAGGGCTTCCGGCCCCTGAGCTTCACCGAGGACGCCCTGCGGGTGCTGTGCACCTACCCCTGGCCGGGCAACGTGCGCGAGCTCAAGAACTTCGTGGAGCGCATGCTCATCCTCTACGCGGGCAGCGAGGTCGGCCCCGAGGACCTGCCTTCCGAAATCCTGGCCGCCCCCGCCATGGCCGCCCCGGGCGCCCCGCCGCGCGACCTGCCCATCCCCTCCGGCGCGGTGGACTTCAAGGCCGCGCGCCAGGAGTTCGAGGCCGAATTCCTGCGCCGCAAGCTGGAGGAGTTCGAGGGCAGCGTCAGCCGCCTGGCCGAATCCATCGGCCTGGAACGCACCTATCTCTACCGCAAACTCAAGGCCTACGGCATCCAGACGGGGTGAGGGCCACGCCGGGCAACATTGCCCGGCATTGGGGGGCTTCCGGAAAGCGGGGCAGGCCGTGGGCGATTCCTGCGCTCCGGCGCCCTGCGCTTTGGGCTTTTCCGGGTGTGCCTGCGGCGGCTATTTCCGTATCCAGATCACGCTGGCCTGCCGGCCGCAGTCGCGGTCGTGGCGGTAGGAGAAGAACAGCTCCGGGAAGGAGCGGGTGCACAGGTCCAGGCCGTGGATGCGCTCGGGCCGCAGCCCGGCGGCCAGGAGTTGGTCGTGCGTCAGGCGCCAGAGGTCCACGGTGCGCGTGGCGGGATCGTGGTAGGGCGCGAAGTCCGGGCCGAACTCCGCGTCGAATCTGGTGAACTGGGCGGCCGACGGGCCCAGGCTCGGGCCGCGCACGGCCAGCAGCTCGGCGGGCGCCAGCCCGTACTCCCGGCACAGCGCGCGCACCCCGAGGCCCGGGAAATCGGCCACGTTGCCGCGCCAGCCCACGTGCAGCGCGGCAACCACGCTCCCGCTCTCGTGCGCCAGCAGCACGGGCTGGCAGTCGGCGGTCTTGATGACCAGGGCCCGGCCCGGCTCGGCGGTGGCCAGCCCGTCGGCCTCGATGGCCCCGGGGGCGTCGATGTCGCCGGGTTCGGGGTCGAAGAGCATCTGCGTGCCGTGGACCTGGCGCACCTCCTCCCACGACTCGAAGCCCAGGGCCGCGCGCATGGCCCGGCGCGCGGCGCGCACGGCCCGGGGGAGGTCGTCCACGTCCAGGGAGATGTTGCCGCCGTCCAGCGGCGTGCGGGCTCCGGCGGCGCGTGCGCCGAAGGCGCAACCCACGCGGTCCAGCCCGGGGAAGGTGAAGGGAATCAGGCGCGGGGTCGGGGCCACAGGGTTTCCTCCTCGGTAACGATCACGTCCATGGGCACGTCCCACGGGTCGGCGGGCAGGGTGTCCAGCAGTTGAAAGGTGTAACACGGCGCCACCAGCAGCGGCCCCGGCCGCCCCAGCCGGGCCAGGAAGCGGTCGTAAAACCCGCCCCCGAAGCCCAGGCGCAGGCCGCGCCGGTCGAAACCCACCCCCGGCACGAGCACTACGTCGGGCGCCGGGGCGGCCTCGGCCGGGCAGGCGTCGGGGTCGGGCTCGGCAATGCCGTGGGCCCCGGGGCGCAGGACGGCCAGCTCCAGAGCGCAAGCCACGTCCATGACCCCGGGCTCCCCGGGGCGGCAGCGCGGCAGCAACACCCGCGCCCCGCGCGCCCACAGCTCCGCCATGAGCGGCGTCACGTCCACCTCGCCCCGCACGGGCATGTAGGTCAGCACCTCGCGGGCCCCGGCCCAGGCGGGCAGGGCCCGCAGCCGCGCCAGCACCCGCGCCGAGCGCGCGGCGGCCTCGGCGGGCGCCAGGGCCCGGCGCCGGGCCAGCAGGGCGGCGCGCAGGGCTTTCTTGTCGCCCCCGGGGGCGGTTTCTCCTCCGGAGCCGGGGGCGTCCGGGGCGGCGGGCGGGGGTGTGCGGGGCTTTTCCATTGCGGGCTTTTGTTCTAGACTTCGGGCTCTCGGTCCGGGAACAACTCCGGAGTCTACCCGCTTCGGGCCCGAGGGAAAAGAGGGGAAATTCGAGTGCAATACGACAAGTTCTGGATCGGCATCGGCGACATTCACGACGACCCGGCCAACGCGGCGCGCATTCCGGACGTGGCCGAGGCGGCGGGCATCATCATCAGCGGCGACCTGACCACCAACGGCGGGGTGGACGCGGCCCGCCGCGTGGTGGACGCCGTGCGTCGCGTCAACCCCGTGGTCTTCGCCCAGATCGGCAACATGGACACCGCCGGGGTCCACCGCTGGCTGGAGGACGAAGGTCTGTCCATCCATGGCCGGGCCCGCGAGCTGGCCCCCGGGGTGGGGCTGCTCGGCGTGGGCTGCTCGGGCCCGACGCCCTTCGGCACGCCCAGTGAACTGCCCGACGAACGCCTGGGCGAGCTGCTGGACCAGGCCCTGACCCAGGCCGGGCAATGGGAGGCCATGCTCGTGGTTTCCCACGACCCGCCCCACGGCACGGGCGTGGATATGATCGGCCAGCGCCATGTCGGCAGCCGCGCCGTGCGCGCCTTCGTGGAGCGCGTGCAGCCCGACGTATGCCTGTCCGGGCACATCCACGAGTCGCGCGCCCTGGATTTCGTGGGCCGCACGGCCCTGGTCAACCCCGGCATGCTGGCCCAGGGCGGCTACGCCGTCATCGGCCTGGCCGGGCGGAGCCTGACCGTGAAACTGCGCACCCTGTAAGGCGGTGGAATGAAACTCTATTCATGGAACGTCAACGGCCTGCGGGCCGCGATCCAGAAAGGCTTCTGGGACTGGTTCGACGCCTGCGACGCCGACGTGGTCGGCCTCCAGGAAATCAAGGCCGAGCCGCAGCAACTGGACGAGGAGCACCGGGGCCGCCTGGGCTACGAGGTGGCCTGGAACCCCTGCCGCAAGCGCAAGGGCTACTCGGGCACCGCGGCGCTGTACCGCGTGGCGCCCCTGGCCGTGCGCACGGGCCTGCCCGACGAGCGCTTCAACGGCGAAGGCCGCTGCATCCATCTGGAATACCCGTCCTTCCACTTCTTCACCATCTACTTCCCCAACGGCCAGCAGGGCGACGAGCGCCTCGAGTTCAAGCTCGGCTACTACGACTGCTTCCTGGCCCACAGCGAGGCCCTGCGGCGCGACAAACCCATCGTGGTCTGCGGCGATTTCAACACCGCGCACAAGGAAATCGACCTCAAGAACCCCAAGGCCAACGAGAACACCTCGGGTTTTCTGCCCGTGGAGCGCGCCTGGATGGACCGCTTCGTGGCCCACGGCTATGTGGATACCTTCCGCCTGTTCGAGCCCGGGCCGGACCACTATTCGTGGTGGACCTACCGCTACGGGGCCCGCGCGCGCAACGCGGGGTGGCGCATCGACTACTTCTTCGTCAGCGAGGAACTGCGGGGCAAGGTGACCCGGGCCTGGATCGAGCCCGGGGTCATGGGCTCGGACCATTGCCCCGTGGGCCTGGAGCTGGACCTGGAGGCCTAGGATGAGCGACACGGACGGCCCGGCGGGGATGGACAAGCTGCGCGACGAGATCATCGAGGCCCAGCGCGGGCACCTGGACATGGTCAAATGGAAGATCATGCTCGTGGCCGCCCTGGGGGCGGTGGGCCTGGGCTTCCAGGGCGTGGGCCTGTCCGGCGCCGGGGGGCGCACGGCCCTGCCCGCCCACTATGTGCTCTGTCTCATTCCTTTCGTCTGCGCCTACTGCGACCTCATGCTCTGCACACTGCTGCTGCGCATGCGCGCCATCGGAGCCTTCATCCGCCACCGGGGCCGGTGGAAGCTCCTGACGGATTACGAGGACTGCATCGCCAGCCTGCGGCGGAACGGCAACGGCGGCGCCAGGCTGTTCGGCTTCGAGGAATTTGCCGTGTTCGGGGCCAGCTATCTTTTTTCCGGGCTGGTGGCTCTGGTGCTGTTCCTGCTTGGGGAGACGGCCCTGTCTTGCCTCGGCCTTTTCGGGCTGGGCTGCACCCGCCTCATTCAGTGCCGGTTTCATAAGAAGTCCGACATGCTGGACGAATTCATGCACGACAAGGAGGCCGGAACGTCATGACCGCCCCCGCATCCACTTCCGACGACCTGTTTTTCGCCTATGGCACGCTCATGCGCGGCGCGGGCGGGCCGTGGGCCGAGCGGCTGGAGGCCATGGGCGAACTGCTGGGCCGGGGCGGCACGCCCGGGCGGCTGTTCCGCGTGAGCTGGTATCCGGGCATGGTCGAGGCCGACGGGCCGGGCCAGCGCGTGCAGGGCGAGGTCTGGCGGCTGGCCGACCCTGGGCGGGCCTGGGCGCTGCTGGACGAGTTCGAGGGCGTCATCCCCGGCAAGCCGGACATTTCGCGCTACCGCCGCGCCGTGGTGGACGTGACCCTGGACGACGGCGCGACCCTGGCCTGTCAGGCCTATCTGCTCAACTATCCCACCGACGACCTGGAGCCCATCCCTTCGGGCGACTTCCGCGACGTGACCCTCTAGGCCCGGCCCTGCGGCCCGCACCGAGGCGCGCCGGGGCGCGCCGGGCCTGCAACGGGCCCGCCCCCGGCCCGCAACGGCGTGGGCGTTGTGCTGCGGATGTGCCGCCACAGCGCAGCGCCGTGCCCTTTCCCACGTGTATTTCGTGTCATGGTGCATTGATATTCCATCAACAATTGACAATCGGTCGTTCACGGGTCAAGAATCAGGAGCTTTTGTCCGGCGCTGGGGCGTGGGCCCCTGGAGGGCGCTGGGCAGGGGCCCCCGGGTGATTGTCCGCGCGCGGAGGCGGACGGGCCCGGGGGGCTGCTGGTTGGTTGGCTGTATCCGTTTCCCTGGCCGGGGCCTTGCCGTTGGGCCGCCCCTGGAGCCGGTTCCTGGAGCCTATCCCTGGAGGAAGACATGGCGGTTGTCGATTCGACCCTGCACGTGCCCAGGCCGTCGATGCTTTCGGCGTATCTGGATTGGTTGCAGATGCTCACCGGCGCTGGGCTGGTGCTGTTCATGTGGAGCCACATGATCCTGGTGTCCAGCGTCATCCTCGGCCCCGGCGTGATGAACGCCCTGGCCGGATTTTTCGAGGCCACCTACATGGCCCAGGTCGGCGGACCCCTCATCGGGTTCGCCTTTTTGCTGCATTTCGTGCTGGCGGCGCGCAAGCTGCCCTTCCGGCTGGACGAGCAGCGCACCATCTGGGCCCACGCCAAAACCCTGCGCCACCGCGACACCTGGCTCTGGCTGGTACAGGCCGGCAGCGCCATGATCATCCTCATCATGGGCGCCATCCACATGTGGGTGGTGCTTACCGACCTGCCCATCTCGGCGGCCAAGAGCGCCGCGCGCGTGGCCGACGGCTGGTGGCTGGCCTTCTACCTCGTGCTGCTGCCCCTGGTGGAGCTGCACGTGGGCATCGGCTTCTACCGCATCGGGGTCAAATGGGGGTTCATCAAGCGTTCGCGCCGCGCGAAAATGAAGCGCGTGGAGAACATCCTGACCCTGGCGTTCATCGGTATCGGGCTGTTGACCCTGATCCGTTTCCTGCTTCTGGCCTACTGACAAGGAGAGACCATGCAGACTTTCGTGACGGACCTGCTGTGCATCGGCGCGGGCCTGGCGGGGGAGCGTGTGGCCATCGAGGCCGCAGGAGCCGGGTTCGACGTTATCTGCCTGTCCATCGTCCCGGCGCGGCGTTCCCATTCCTCCGCCGCCCAGGGCGGCATGCAGGCGGCCCTTGGCAACAGCGTCATGGGCGAGGGCGACGGCCCCGACGTGCATTTCATGGATACGGTCAAGGGCTCCGACTGGGGCTGCGACCAGGAAGTGGCGCGCATCTTCTGCGACAACGCGCCCATCGCCATGCGCCAGATGGCCCACTGGGGCGTGCCCTGGAACCGCGTCGTGGCGGGCAAGAGCTTCTACTACAAGGGCGGCGAGCGCTTCGAGAAGTATGAAAAGCCCGAGAAGGAAGGGCTGATCACCGCCCGCGCCTTCGGCGGCACGGCCAAATGGCGCACCTGCTACACCTCCGACGGCACCGGGCACACCGTGCTCTACACCATGGACAACCGCGCCGCCCAGCTCGGCGTGGCCGTGCACGACAAAACGGAGATGATCAGCCTGATCCACGACGGCGGGCGCTGCCTGGGCGCCGTGGCCCGCTGCCTGAAAACGGGCGAGCTGCGCGTGTATCTGGCCAAGGCCACCCTCATCGCGGCGGGCGGCTTCGGGCGCATCTACCGCGAGTCCACCAACGCGGTGATCTGCGACGGCGGCGCCCACGCGGCGGTGCTCGACACCGGCGCGGTGCCCCTGGGCAACATGGAGGCCGTGCAGTTCCACCCCACGGGCATCGTGCCCACTTACATCCTGGTCACCGAGGGCTGCCGCGGCGACGGCGGCACCCTGCTGGACGTGAACCAGGAGCGCTTCATGCACGTCTACGAGCCCGACAAGGCCGAGCTGGCCTCGCGCGACGTGGTTTCGCGCTGGATGATGCACCACATCCGCGAGGGCAAGGGCGTGCAGAGCCCCTACGGGCAGCACCTGTGGCTGGACATCCGCCACCTGGGCGAGGAGCACATCCGCGTCAAGCTGCGCGAGGTGGACGAAATCTGTCAGAACTTCCTGGGCGTGGACCCCGTGCAGAGCCTCATCCCCGTCAAGCCCGTGCAGCACTATTCCATGGGCGGCGTGCGCACCAACAAGGACGGCGCGGCCTACGGGCTGGCGGGCCTGTTCAGCGCGGGCGAGGCCGCCTGTTGGGACATGCACGGCTTCAACCGCCTGGGCGGCAACTCCCTGGCGGAGACCGTGGTCGCGGGCGGGGTCATCGGCGTCAAGGTCGTGGAGTACCTGCGGGGCGCCAGCGCCGAGTACGGCACCGCCGTGGTGGCCGACCGCGTGGCGCGCGACCGCGAGCGCATCCGCCGCCTGACCGAGCGCGCCGACGGCGACGAGGACGTGTACAAGGTCCGCGCCGCCATGCAGGACGCCTTGCAGGACGGGGTGCATATCTTCCGCAACAAGGGCGGCCTGGAGCGCGCGGTGGCGACCCTCCAGGAGGTCCACGCCCGCGCGAAGCGCATCGGCCTGAAGTCCGACGGCGTGGGCGCCAACCCCGAGCTGGCCCTGGCCCTCAAGATGCCCGGGCTGGTGCGGCTGGCCCTGTGCGTGGCCCACGGCGCGCTGATGCGCACGGAGTCGCGCGGCTCCCACGCCCGCGAGGACTTCCCCGAGCGCAACGACCGCGACTGGCTGACCCGCACCCTGGCCACCTGGAAGACCCCGGACGACGACCTGCCGACCCTGGACTACGAACCGGCCACCCACGTCTTCGAGATTCCCCCGGGCGAGCGCGGCTACGGCGGCGGCAAGATCATTCCCATGGACGGCGCAGCCCGGCCCGGCAAGGAGAACTAGCCATGGACCGCACCTTGAAATTCAACGTCTTCCGCTACAACCCCATGGCCCGGGGCACCGCGCCGCGCATGGATACCTTCGTGCTGCCCGAAATCCCCTCCATGACCCTGTTCATCGCCCTGAACCAGATCCGCGAGGAGCAGGACCCGTCGTTGCAGTTCGACTTCTGCTGCCGCGCGGGCATCTGCGGCGCCTGCGGCATGCTCATCAACGGCCGCCCGGGGCTGGCCTGCAAGACCAAGACGAAAGACCTGCCGGGCGAGATCACCCTGCTGCCCCTGCCGGTGTTCAAGCTGGTGGGCGATCTGTCCGTGGACACGGGCTCCTGGTTCCGCGAGATGTACTCCCGCGTGGGCTCGTGGATTCACAGCGACAAGGAGTTCGACCCCCTGGCCGAAGAGGAGCGCATGGACAACGCCCTGGCCAACGAGATCTACGAGCTGGAGCGCTGCGTGGAGTGCGGCTGCTGCGTGGCGGGTTGCGGCACGGCGCGCATGCGCAAGGACTTCCTGGGCGCCGTGGCCTTGAACCGCATTGCGCGCTTCGCCCTGGACCCGCGCGACAAGCGCACCGACCGCGACTACTTCGAGATCATCGGCGACGACAACGGCATCTTCGGCTGCATGGGCCTGCTCGGCTGCGAGGATGTCTGCCCCAAGGAACTGCCGCTTCAGGACCAGCTCGGCTTCCTGCGCCGCAAGATGGGCCTGACGGCCATCCGGCGCTTTTTGCCCGGCGCGAAGTAGCACAGGAGACACAAGACGATGCGTACCATCAAGGCGGCGGACATCGTGCCCAAGGTGGCCGACATGATCCGCCACGCCAGCATTCACCTGCCCGACGACGTGAAGCGGGCCTTCAAGGACCGCATGGCCGCCGAGGACAGCCCGGCGGCCAAGGAGATTTTCCGCCAACTGCTGGAAAACTCCGACATGGCCGAGGCCACCGGCCTGCCCCTGTGTCAGGACTGCGGCCTGGCCGTGTTCTTCGTGGACGTGGGCGAGGACGTGGTCGTTCAGGGCAGCCTGAAGGACGCCGTGACCCGGGGCATGGTCCTGGGCTACCAGCAGGGCTTTCTGCGCAAGTCGTCCTGCGACCCCATGACCCGCGCCAATACCGGCGACAACACCCCGGCCATCATCCACTTCGACTTCGTGCCCGGCGACCGCATCCGCATCGCCTTCATGGCCAAGGGCGGCGGCAGCGAGAACATGTCCCGCGTGACCATGCTCGCCCCGGCCCAGGGCTGGGAGGGCATCAAGCGCTTCGTGGTCGAGCGCGTGGCCGAGGCCGGGCCCAACCCCTGCCCGCCGACCATGATCGGCGTGGGCATCGGCGGCACTTTCGAGCGCGCGCCCATCCTGGCCAAACGCTCGCTGCTGCGCCACCTGGACGAAAAGCACCCCGACCCGGGGATCGCGGCCCTGGAAGACGAACTGCTCGCGGCCATCAACAAGCTGGGCATCGGCCCCATGGGCCTGGGCGGGCAGACCACCTGCCTGGGCGTGAAGATCGAAATGGCCCCCTGCCATCTGGCCAGCCTGCCCCTGGCCGTCAACGTGCAGTGCCACTCCATCCGCCACGAGGAGGTCGTCATCTGATGGCTGAATACAAGCTCACCACCCCGCTGACCGACGCGGACGTGGCGCCCCTGCGCGCGGGCGACGTGGTGTTCATCACCGGCACCATCTACACCGCCCGCGACGCCGCCCACAAGCGGCTCATGGCGCTCATCGACGCGGGCCAGCCGCTGCCCTTCGAGCTGCAAGGCTCCATCGTCTACTACGTGGGCCCCAGCCCCGCGCCCCCCGGGCGGCCCATCGGCGCCGCCGGGCCGACCACCAGCTACCGCATGGACACCTACGCCCCGCGCCTGCACGCCCTGGGGCAAAAGGCCTCCATCGGCAAGGGCAAACGCAGCGACGCCGTGAAGGCGGCGCTCAAGGAGCACACCGCCGTCTACTTCGGCGCCACCGGCGGCGCGGGCGCGCTGCTCTCCAAATGTATCACCGCCGCCCGCATCATCGCCTTCGACGACCTCGGCCCCGAAGCCATCCGCGAACTCACCGTGGAGAACTTCCCGGTCCTGGTCATCAACGACAGCGTCGGCGGCGAACTCTACGCCGTGCCGGACAGAAAGGCGGCGGGGTTGGAGTAGGGGGGAACGCCTCCGGCGGCCAGGGCGCTGCCCTGGACCCGGCAGGGGACACGTCCCCTGCACCTCGCCATTGAAAGGCCGCGTCCCGCAAGGGGCGCGCCTTTTCTTTGCCTTTCCGGCTGGCAGGGCAGCCCTGAAAGTTGGGCGGGGTGGCTTGGTCGCCGGAGGAAGTGGGGCGCGATTTTCCCTGCTGGGCGGGGGGTTGTGATTTTGGCAAATATTTCGGCAAAAATTATGTTCAATTCCGGGGTTGCATGTCTCTCTATTTTCCATTAAGGCAAATTATAGCGTGCGATTAGGCCGCTGCGATTCCGGAAAAAATTCCGGCAAATATTTCGGAAAATTATGCCAGCAGTACCACAGATGGAACCCATGGTCCCCGGGCGGCGGAGCGATCTGGAGGATTTGGCTTTGGAGGTTTTCAAGGCCTCGGCGAAGCTGGCTGGGCGGGTGCATCCGGTGACGGCCCAGCGGGTCGGCGGGCTGTTGCGTAACGTCAACAGCTACTATTCGAACCTCATCGAGGGCATCCGCACGACGCTTCTGGAGATCGAATCCGGCCTCAGGGAGCTTGCGCAGGACGACAGAACCCGCAAGCTCCAACTGCTGCACAAGCAGAACATCGAGGCCCAGGCCGCTGTGGATGCGCAGTGCGCAGGCGGTTTGCCCGCCGTGGCCGAAGCCGGTTTCCTGTGCCGCCTTCACGAGTTGCTCTTTGCCGGTGTGCCCAGGGAATTCCTCATCCAGCGAAACCAGGAAGGTACACGGGAGGTCGAGACCGTTCCCGGGCGGCTGCGCGATGACAACGTGCGCGTGGGGGCGCATGTGCCGCCCGTTTGGCAGGCACTGCCTGGGCTTTTGGCTCGCTTCCATGAGGCGTATGCCTTTGAAAGGGCGCAGGGTGCGGGGCGGCTGGTTCTTGCCGCTGCAAGCCATCATCGGCTGCTCTGGATTCACCCGTTTTTCGAAGGCAACGGGCGCGTCGCCCGGCTGTTTTCGGATGTGTACCTCAAGTGCTGCGGGCTGGAAGGTTACGGGCTGTGGACTCTGGGCCGGGGGCTGGCGCGGGCGGAGAGCGACTACAAGGCGCTCCTGGCCGCTGCGGACGCCCCGCGCCAGGGCGATTACGACGGGCGCGGCAGTCTTTCGGAGGACGGCCTGCGCCGGTTCTGTCTCTTTTTTCTGAGCACGGCCCTGGATCAGGCCCGGTTCATGGACGCGCTCCTGAACCTGGACGCGGCGGCCAGGAACATCGCGTTCTATTGTTCCCTGCGAACCAGGGGGCACATGGCGGCGAGGGGGCCCCTGCCGAAGGAGGCGGCCCGCATCCTCATGCATGTCTTCGTGCATGGCCAGATCGCCAAGGGCGAGGTCCACGAACTCATCAACGCCTCGGACCGCAAGGCCCGCGACATCGTGAAGGCGCTGCTGGCCGAAGGACTGCTGGAATCCGCCAACCAGAAGGCCCCCCTGACCATCGGCCTGCCCGCGCATGCGGTGCAGTATTATTTCCCCGAGCTGTGCGACCCGGGTGCGTTCAAGGACGGACCAGGGCTGGCCTAGACGTTCTTGCCGGTTCTCATTCCGGATTATCGTTGCCGCCGCCGGCATTGCCCGCCGCAGGCGCCGCCTTCCTTCGCGGTTTCTTCGTAGCTCCGGCCTGCCCGCCACCCTCGTCCCTTTCCCGCCTCCCTTCACCCCGCCAGGGCCCAGGCGATGGCCAGGGTGGCGAGGGTGACGGGGAGGCCGGTGCGGGCATGTTCGGTCCAGGAGATGCGGATGCCCAGGCGGGCGGCTTGGTCGATGACGATGATGTTGGCGATGGAACCGACCACGATGAGGTTGCCGGCCAGGGTGCTGGACAGGGCCAGGAGGGTACCCGCCTGGGTGGGGTCGGGCAGGGGCTGGACCACGGGGAGCAGGAGCATCACGGCGGGGACGTTGGAGACGAGGTTGGAGAGGGCCGCCGTGGCGGCATAGAGCTGGCCCGGGGCCGTGACATCCAGGCCCAGGGCGCGCAGGGCGCCCAGCAGGTGCGACAGGACGCCCCCCGCCGCCACGGCGTGGTTGACCACGAACAGGCCGATGAAGAGCACCAGCAGTTGCCAGTCCACCAGGGCCAGGGTCGTGCGCGAGGCCATGCGCCGCGAGAGCAGCAGCAGCCCGGCGGCCAGCAGCGCCGCCACCTCGCGCCCCAGCCCGCCCCACAGGAACACCGCCACCAGGGCCGCGAGCACGGCCAGCCCCTTGGCACTCTGCCAGGCGCCGAAATTCGGCGCCTCCACCTCCGGCTCGGGCAGGTTCGTGGTCCAGCGGCCCCGGTAGAGCAGGGCGATGAGGCCCCAAGTAGCGCCCAGGCCGAGCAGCGCGGGCGGCCCGGCGGCCAGCAGGTAGGCCCCGAAGTCCAGGCCCAGCACCTGGCCGATGAGCATGTTCTGCGGGTTGCCGATGAGCGTGGCGGCGCTGCCGACGTTGGCCGCGCAGGCCAGCCCCAGGAGCAGGGGCACGGGGTTCAGCCCGCGCCGGATGCCGCCCTGGGCCAGGATGGGCGCCATGGCCAGGCACACGATGTCGTTGGCCAGCACCGCCGAAAGCGCCCCGGCCACGGCCACCACCAGCCCCAGCAGCGCCACGGGCCCCACGCGCACCGCCGCCAGCCGCCGGGTCACGGCGGTGTAGAATCCGCCCAGGCGCAACTGCGCCGAGACGACCATCAGCGCGAAGAGCAGGGCGATGGTGGATACGTCCACCGCGTCCCAGGCCTCGCGCGGGGCCAGACGCCCGGCGGCCAGCAGGGCGATGGCCCCGGTGAGCGCCACGCCGGTGCGGTCCAGCGCCAGCCCGGGCACGCCGCCCAGAATCATGCCCGCGTAAACGAAGACGAAGACGCCGATGGTCAGCCAATCCATGCGCGGCTCCTGAAACGGATGGGCCGGAGGAGGTGGATGGAACGGATGGGCGAGGTGTACAGCAGGCCCCGGCGCGAGTAAAGCGCCCGGCGGGCTTGCGCTGCGCGCGGCCCCGGGGTAGGCAGAGGGGCGCGCGGGGAGCGCGCGGCAGGGGCCGACCGAAGAATCCGGCGCCCGGCGCGCACGGCCCGTGCGACCCGGCCTGCTTTGGCGCGCGTCGGTCGCCCCGGCCCCGGCCCCGGGGCCGCCCGGGGGCGCGCGGGGCCGCCCGGGGGCGCCTCCGGCTGGCCCGGGCGGCGATGCCCCGCTCCGGGCGGAGCGACCCTGCCCCTTTATTCCATGATCCCAACGCCACGGACCAAAGGACACCCCATGAGCGAACTGGACGCGGCCTTCCGCGATTTGATCGAGAACGGCATTCCCTTCAACAGCTATCTGGGCCTGCGCGTGCGCTCGCTGGAGCGCGGGCGCTGCTCGCTGCTGGTGCCGCGCCGCGCGGAGCTGGTGGGCGACTCCCGGCGCGGCGCGCTGCACGGCGGGGTCATTTCCATGCTCGTGGACACCTGCGGCGGATTCGCTGTGTGGACCATGGGCCAGCCCTCGGACCGCATCGCCACCATCGACCTGCGCGTGGACTACCTGAAGCCCGCCATGGAGGGCGACCTCGTGGCCGAGTCGGAAGTGCGCCTGCACGGCAACCGCGTGGGCAACGCCGTGACGGTCGTCTATTGCAGTACGGACCCCGGAACCATCGTGGCCGAGGGCCGCAGCGTCTACAACATCCGCCGGGCCTAGCCGGAGGGGGAGCCTCATGCGCAGCGACCGCGACGCGGTGATTCAGAAGTTCCTGGTGGAATTCGCCGAGCCCGACGGCACGGACGTGCTCGAAATCGGCTGCGGCGACGGGCGCGTGGCCGCCGGGCTGGCGGGTTGGGCGGCATCCTACGTGGGGCTCGACGCGGACCCGGCGGCCCTGGCCGAGGCCGAAACGCGCGTGCCGGACGCCACCTTCGTGGAAGGCCGGGGCGAGGCGCTGGACTTCGCCGACGAGAGCTTCGACGTGGTGCTCTTCACCCTGTGCCTGCACCGTATGGACGCCGAAGCGGCGCTGGACGAGGCCCGGCGCGTGCTGCGCCCCGGCGGGCGGGTGGTGGTGCTGGAGCCGGTGCCCTTCAGCGAGGTCGGCCGGGCGCGGGCGGTGCTGCGCGACGACGAGGCCGACCACGCCCGGGCCCAGCAGGCCATTGCCGAAGGGCCGCTGCCCGTGGTGCGCCGCGAACTGTTCCGCACGACCCTGGAATTCGACGACACCGGGGAATTCCTGGATTTTTTGTTCGAGGATTACGTCGACCCCGATGATTTTGATGATCTCGATACCTTTGACGGCGGAGCCCCGGCCTGGGGTGCAGGCTTTCCGGAAGAGCCCGGCCGGTGCGCGGGCGCCGGGAGCGACGGTGAGGACGATGAGGACGACTGGGACGCCCCCGAGCGCGACCCGGACCTGGAACACCTGGTGCTCTCCGAACTGGGCCCCAAAGGCGGCGATGCGCCGCTGACACTGTTCGACGACCTGCTGGTGGTGCTCCTGGCGCGGGTGGACTAGTGTTGGGCCCGCAAAATACTGTCAGGCTGTTGAGGATAAAACTATAATTTCGCTATGTTGCACGTGATATCCATATCCGCGTAATTCGCGGACGAGATACCAGGGGCGCTCCTTCAAGAACTCCCGCCCCTCCCCGCGCCATGGTGCGGCGCGGGCAGTCGGGCCTCAGCCCCGGCGGCAGATGCACCAGATGCCCGCCAGCACCAGCCCCGCCCCGGCCAGATGCCCCCAGCCCGGGGCCTCGCCGAGAACCAGGGCCGACAGGCCCACGGCGCTCACGGGCATCACCGCCGTGAACACCCCCGCCGTGCCCGCGCCCACGCGCGTCACCCCCTGGAACCAGAGCAGGTAGGCCGCCACGGTGACCACCAGCCCGTAGTAGGCCACCGTGGCCCACGAGGCCGCATCCACCGCCGCGAAATCGAAGCCCCGGGCCTCCAGCAGCGCCCCGGGCGCAAACAGCGCCAGCCCGAACACCGTCATGAAGGTGGACACCGCCAGGGGCGAAAGCGGCTCGGGCACGGCCTTGCGCAAAAGCAGGAACAGTGACTCGGCCAGCACCGCCCCGAGCACCAGCAGATTGCCGCCCAGGGCCGCGCCCTGTGCGCCCTGCGCCGCGCCGTGGAGGTTGATGGCCGCCACCCCGAGCACGGACAGCGCCACCCCGGCCAGGGTGCGCCGCGCGGGCCGTTCGCCCAGCAGTAAAAAGGCCACGCAGGCCATGGCCGCCGGGGTGGTGCTGGTGATGATGCCCGCCGCTCCGGCGCTGGTCGTCCGCAGGCCCTGAAGCAGCAGAACGTTGAACAGCAGCCCGCCGCAGGCCGCCTGGGCCAGCATGACCGCGAGGCTGCGCGCCGACACGCGCGGTCGGCCCTCGCGGGCCAGCAGCAGCGGCACAAGCACCAGCGCCGCGCAGCCGAAGCGCAGGGCCGAGGCCAGATGGACGGGCAGGGTGGCGACGAGCAGCTTGCCCGCCACCACCGAGCTACCGACGATGACCATGGCCAGGGCGAGGCAAAGGCAGGCGCCCAGGGGCGGCGTGGACGGAGCGACCACGCGCGCGAGGGCCGGGCGCTTGGCGGCTGAGTGCTTGGGCCCGGGCGCGGAAGCGGCGGGAAATTGGTCGGACATGGGGCCTCCGGTCTGCGCTGCGGCGGTGCGGGATGCACCGCCCGGGCCGGACCATAGCCCCGCGGGCCGGACCTAGGTTTGCAGGAACTTGCGGTAGCGCCCGGGGGTGAGGCCGGTCAGGCGCCGGAAGGCGTGGGTGAAGTGGGCCTGGTCGCTGAAGCCGACCTCGGCGGCGATGTCCGCCAGGCGCATGGGCCCGGAGAGCAGGGCCTTGGCCAGCCGCACGCGCGCGCCCAGCAGGTAGGCATGGGGCGGCAGGCCCAGGGCGGCGCTGAAGCAGCGCGTGAGGTGGAAGGGCGAGAGCCCGGCCACGCGGGCCAGTTCGTCCAGGGGCACGTCTTCGCGGCAGTGGGCGTCGAGCCAGTCGCGCGCGCGAGCCACGGCCCGGGGCTCGTTGCCCGCGTGGGGCAGGGGCCGGGCGGCCTCGCCGTGGCGGGCGATCCACTGGGCGAGCATGCGCAGCAGGCGCGTCTGGCGGGCCAGCAGCGGGGCGCCGGGGTCCATGAGCAGGCGGTGGACGGCCTGGATTTCGCCCGCCAGGGCCGGATCGGCCAGGACCCCGGCGCCGAAGTCCGGCGCGGGTACGGCCCGCCCGGCGGCCTCGGCGGCCGCGCGTCGCACCACGTCCGGGTCCAGGTAGAACATGCGGTAGGTCCAGCCCGGGCCGGAGCCGGGGTGCCCGTCGTGCACCTCGCCCGGGGTGGTCAGGTTCACGCTGCCCGGCAGGGCCACGTTGGCCCGGCCCAGGAAGCGGAATTCCAGCGCGCCGTGCTCGACCACGCCCACGGCGTAGCGGCGGTGGAAGTGGCGGGCAAAGCGCTGGCACAGGCCGCGCGCATGCAGCAGCTCCACCCCCGGCAGCTCCGCCGGGCGCAGCAGCACGGCATCGCCAGCCGCATCCCCCCGGGGCGCGCTCGTGGCGCGCGGCGCCTGCGGCCCGGGCTCCGGGCCCGGGGGCGACGCGCAGCCTTGCGGCTCTGCGGATTGTACGCTGCGTCTGGTCATTGTGCCTCCGGCGGGGCGGGTGCCCGTCGTGGTCCCCGTCTGCCACGGCCCTGCGGGGGCGTCTTGTGAAATCCTGCTCCCTTCCCCGGCCCAGGGCAAGGGGAAAACCGGCACGGTGTCCGGCCGGGAATTCGATCCGGCGTCCACGTTGCGCTTGGCTGGGGCGCATCCGGTCAGCGCCCGGGGCCGCCCCTGTTCCCGCCCCGAGACGGCCCGGGCCGCCTTCCTGAAACGAAAGGCGGCCCGGGGCTGGTCAAATCGTGAAAGTGTGGTATGATCCGCAGGCTTAGAAGTCCAGGCCGTAGGCGTCCACCACCAGGGCGACGCGGCGTTTGGCCTCGGTGAGCCGGGCGCGCAGGGACTTCTTGTACTCCTCGATGTCGAGCTGGATGGTGGCCACGCCGGTGTCCATGGCCGCCTGGGCCACGGCGGCGGCTTCCCATTCGAGCACGCGCGGGTCGAAGGGGCTGGGGATGACGTAGTCCACGCCGAACTCCAGCTTGCGGCCGTAGATGGCGCAGATGTCGTCGGGCACGGGCTCCTTGGCCAGGGCGGCCAGGGCGGTGGAGGCCGCGATCTTCATCTGCTCGTTGATTTCGGTTGCCCGGGTGTCCAGCGCGCCGCGGAAGATGAAGGGGAAGCCCAGGACGTTGTTGATCTGGTTCGGGTAGTCCGAGCGGCCGGTGCCCATGATGGCCTCGGGCCGGGCTTCCTTGGCCTCGGTGTAGGTGATTTCTGGGTCGGGGTTGGCGCAGGCGAAAATGATGGGGTTCTTGTTCATGCTGCGCACCATGTCCGGGGTGATGGCGCCCTTGACGGACAGGCCGAGGAACATGTCCGCGCCCTTCATGCAGTCGCCGATGGAGCCGTGGTCCTTGTCCTGGGCGAAGAGGGCCTTCTCGGGGGAGAGCTTGCCCCGGCCCTTGTGGATGAGCCCGCGCGAGTCGAACATGAAGACGTTTTCGGGGCGGATGCCCATGGCGACGTAGAACTTGGTGCAGGCGATGGCCGAGGCCCCGGCGCCGGAGACCACGAGCTTCAGGTTCTCGATCTTCTTGCCGGAGATTTCCAGGGCGTTGATGATGCCCGCGCCGGAGATGATGGCCGTGCCGTGCTGGTCGTCGTGGAACACGGGGATGTTCATCTGCTTCTTGAGCTGCTCCTCGATGTAGAAGCACTCGGGGGCCTTGATATCTTCGAGGTTGATGCCGCCGAAGGTGGGCTCCATCATCTTCACGGCGGCGATGAGTGCGTCGGGGTCGGTGGTGTCGAGGTTGATGTCGTAGACATCGATGTCGGCAAAGCTCTTGAACAGGACGCCCTTGCCCTCCATGACGGGCTTGCCCGCGGCTGCGCCGATGTTGCCCAGGCCGAGGACGGCGGTGCCGTTGGACACCACGGCCACCAGGTTGCCCCGGGCCGTGTACTCGAAGGACTTGGCGGCATCGGCGGCGATCTCCAGGCAGGCGTGGGCCACACCGGGCGAGTAGGCCATGGAAAGCTGCTTCTGGGTGCGGCAGGGCTTGACGGGGATGACCTCGATTTTGCCCTTGCGGCCCTTGGAGTGGTAATCGAGGGCCTCTTGTTTGGTGAACAGAGCCATGGAACGTCCTCCGGTTGGGGGGTGACGGAACATCGCAGCGGGGTGGGCTGGTGCCGCGCTCCGCGTGGCGGACCATGTGACGGACTGCGCGGGAGCGTATTGCAGGCGCCAGGGGATTGCAACCCCCGGCGCGCGGTTTGCCCGGTGTCCCGGCCCGGCGGCGGCGCCGCGCGGATGGCCGGTTTGGCTCGAATCTTGATGCGTTGGCCCCGTCAGCCCGGAACGGAATCGGGGCTTTTCTTCAATGCGTTTGAATAACAGGAAGTTTCATGCGCACGCTCGTCATCAATTTGACCCGCTTCGGCGATTTGCTCCAGACCCAGCCCGTCATCAGCGGGCTCAAGGCCCGGGGCGAGGAAGTGGGACTCGTTTGTCTGGATAATTTTGCCGGAGCCACGGAACTGATGCGCGGGGTGGATGCGGTGTTCCCCCTGCCGGGGGCGGCGCTTTTGGCCGGGCTGGACCGCAACTGGCGCGACGGGCTGTCCGTGCTGTGGCGCTGGGCCGAGGGGAACCTGCGGCCCTTCGGCGCCCAGAAGCTCCTGAACCTGACGGCCACGCTGCCCGGGCGGCTGCTCACGCGCCTTGCGGGCGACGCGCCCCAGGTGGGCTTCGGCCTGGACGCCTACGGTTTCGGGCGCAACTCGTCGGCCTGGGCGGCGTTCCTGGTGGCCTCGTCGCGCAACCGGGGCAGCAGCCCCTATAATCTGGTGGACCAGTTCTGCGAGGTCGCCGGGCTGGGGCGCACGGGGCGCGACTATTCCCTGGCCGGGGCGGACCCCGGGGCCCGGGCCCGGGCCGCCGGACTGCTGGCGGACGTGCCCGCGGGCTGCCGGGGGCTGGTGGGCTTCCAGCTCGGGGCCAGCGCTGCGGTCCGCCGCTGGCCGCTGGAGAACTTCGCGGCGCTGGGGGCCCTGTTGTGGAACGAGCACGGGCTGTGCCCGGTGTTGCTGGGTTCGCCCGCCGAGATGGAACTCGGGGCGCGCTTCGCGGCCCTGGGCGCCGGCCCGGCCCTGGACCTCACGGGGCGCACCTCCCTGGCCGAACTGGCGGGCGTGCTGGAGCGCGTGCGCCTGCTGGTGACCAACGACACGGGCACCATGCACCTGGCCGCCGGGCTGGGCGTGCCCATCTGCGCGGTGTTCCTGGCCACGGCCCAGCCGTGGGACACGGGGCCCTACGCCGAGGGCTGCCTGTGCCTGGAGCCGGACATGCCCTGCCATCCGTGCGGCTTCCACCACGCCTGCACCCTGGACCACGCCTGCCGCCGGACGGTGGAGCCCGGGGCCATATATCATTATATACGCCGCTGGCTGGAAAACGGCGCGTGGACCGCGCCCGAAACGCGGGACGCCGGGCACGGGCTCCGCGCCTGGGTGACGCGCCGCGACGCTTTCGGGGGCATGGACCTGGAGTCCCTGACCGGCCACGAGGCCGAGGACCGCACGGCCTGGATTCGCATCCAGCGCCATTTCTATCGTCAATTTCTCGACGGCGAGACCCCGGAAGTCATGCTCCGGGCGCCGGGATTGTCCGCCGGTTTCCTGGCCGAGGTCGGGCCGGTGCTGGAACAGTCGGCCCAGGTGCTGTTCGTGCTGCGCGAGCAGGTGGCGGCCCTGGCCCGGGCACCCGTGGCCAGCCTGAAGAGCCGGGTTCTCGGCAATTTCGAGCGCTTGTCCGGCCTGTGGGGCGGCAACCCGCGCTTTGCCGTGCTGGGCGACATGTGGCGGGAGCAAAGCCAGGAATGTGCGAAGGATTTCGGCGCGTTGTCTCCACTTGTCGGCTCGTGGCACCTGCTCCTCGACGCCTGGAGCCAGACCGTGCAAAGGATGGCACGGAAGTTGAATTAGGAATGGCGCAGTGCGTCCGGCGCACATTTTGCCCATTCCCAAGGAGGAAAGACATGATCGTTATCGATGGTCAGGAAACGGGTCTTCGCGTCAACAACTTCGCGAACCTCGAGGATCTGCTGGTCAAGGTGATGGAGCAGGACTACCTGGACAACAGGATGGTCACCGATGTCTTCGTCAACAAGGAAGCTTTTTCCGAAATCTACCCCCATCAGGCCGAAGACATCCCCACCGCCGAGATCGAGAGCGTGGAGATCGTGACCATGGCCGTGCCCGAGATGGCGGTGAACATCACCCGCGAGCTGTACAAGGTCGTGCGGCTGATGGGCCACGGCTGCCGCAGCGTGGCGGACCTCTTCCGCCGCGGCGACGACGCCGAGGCCCTGGAGTTGTATCAGGACCTGCTCGACGTGACCCGCGATTTCCTGGGCATGATCGGCGTGCTGCGCGACGAGTTCAGCCTGCGGGACCGCCAGGTGCTCAACGACAATCTGGAGGAGATCACCGCGCTGTTCTCCGAAATGATCGAAGTCAGCGAGAACGAGGACTGGGTGCTCCTGGCCGATCTCATCGAGTACGAGTTCCTGGCCAGCGTCGAGAAGTGGAAGCAGGTCATCGCCGACCTGCGCGAGGACATCCGCGAAGCCTCCAAGGCGGCGGCCTAGCCATGTCCGAATGCCTGCAACTGCTGGACAAGGCCCTGGACCTGGGGCAGCGCGAACTCGAACTGCTGAGCGCCGGAATGGTGGAGCAGACCGAGGAGACCGCCCATCAGCGCGGCGCCATCCTGGAGCGCGCCTGGCAGGCCAAGGAGCGCGAGGCCGTGGACGTGGACGCCCTTATGGGCAAGCTGCGCCAGCTCAAGAGCCTTCAGGGCCAGTTGACCCGCGAGGCACGCAGCCTGCACAAGAGCCTGGAAGAGGACTTGGCCCGCTCGCGCAAGGAGCGCGGGCGC
>NZ_AP042411.1:3252500-3614815 GCF_055390965.1 Desulfocurvus thunnarius
GCCAGACTGGAAAATCAGGCCGTGGCGCATCCCTCTCCAGCAGCCCCGCCCGGAGCCCGTTCCCTCCCGCAGCCCCGTCCCGGCGTCCTTCCTCCCACCCCCAACGCTCCCTCCCGGCAACGCTCCCGGCCCGGAAAATCAGGCCGCGGACCCCTGAAACGTACCGACATTGCGCCTTCGCCCTTCCAACGTGCCGTATTTCCGCACTGTGTGAGGAAACATGCCCGGTACCGCTTCTCTTCCGACAACGACGGCACCAAGGGCGCCGGGGCCGCCTTTGGCGAACCGGCCCCGCGCGCCCCGGCTCCTTCCCCCCCGCACGTCCGCCCCGTGCCCGACGTTGCGCATGGGCCGGGGGCGCTTCGCCCGGCCCCTGACGAAGCGGGCCGGGGAGGAACCGGGGGGCTCGAAGCGCGCCTTTTGCCAGCGCAACCGGAAACATAGGGGACTCCTGTCCGGAGACAGGGGAAACACGTTCAGTTTCGGCCTCCGGCGCCATACTCCGGGCCCGCTTCGGGCCCCGCGCCGGGGCGGGCCGACGCCACCAGGCGGTGCCAGCCGGGCCGGGGATCGTGACCGGCAGTGGATTTTGGGTTGCGCGGCTTCGGGCGAACCCCTAGAATCATGACAAATTGTACAGGAGAGATGCCATGAAGAAGCAGATCGCTAGCCTTGTGCTGGGCCTTGCGGCCCTCGCGGCCCTGTCGGGCTGCATGGTCGTCGCCGCCGGGGCGGTGGCGGGCGGGGGCACCTATGCCTACATTTCCGGCTGGGGCGAGCAGTCCTACAACGTGGATGTGGCCGACTCCTATGATGCGGCCCTGCGGGCCTGTTCGGCCCTGAACCTGCACGTGGAGTCCAAGTCGCGCTCCCTGAGCGACGCCTCCATCAGCGCCAAGGACGGCGAGACGCCCGTCTGGATCAAGATGGAAGCCCTGAATCCCAAGGTCACGAAGGTTCGCGTGCGCGTGGGCTATCTGGGCGACGAGCCGGCGACCCAGCGCATCCAGCAGGCCATCCGCAACCAGATGTGAGCGCCCCCGCATCGTGGAGCAACGACAACCCGCCGCGAGGCGGGTTTTTTCTTGCCCGTGCCCCGGGGCGGCGTTATGTTTCTATATGGGAGGCTCCGCCGCCAGAGGTGTCGGCCTCCATCTTTTCATCCTTTGGCCAAGGAGCGGACATGGCCGCGCGGATCCTCCCCCTGCACGAGGTGCACGATGTGCGCGAACGCATTCTGGGCGCCCTGGCGGACCTGTTGGCCCTGGGCGGCCCGGCGCGGGTGACCTCGGCGGCCGTCGCCGCCCGGGCCGGGCTGGACGAAGCCCTCATCCGGCGCACCTTCGGCGGTCTGGCCCGGCTCCAGGACGCCTTCGCCCACAGCAAGCGCTTCTGGCCCGGGCTGGGCGAGCTGGCTGGCGGCGACGCGGCCACCCTGCGCGGGCGGCCCCTGGGCGAGGTCTTGTCGCATTTTTTCCGGGGCTACCTGCGGGCCATCCTGGCCCGGCCCTGGACCCTGGCGGTCATGGAGGCCGAGGCCCGGGGCGAGTATTGCCAGTTGACGCACGCCCTGGGCTATGTCCGCGAGCGGCGGGCCCTGGAGTTTTTCGAGGCGGCCCTGGAGGGCGACCCGCCTCCGGAGCTGGATCTGTCCGCCGTGATCCTGCTCATGGCCATGGCCATCGGCTCGGTGGGCATCCGCTCGTTGCACGACCGCAGCCTGGGCGGCATCGCCCTGGACTCCCCCGCAGGCTGGGAGCGCATCGAAGCCGCGCTCGATCTTCTGCTGGTGGGGGCCCTGGACGGCGCCTCGGCCCGCCCGCGAAGCCACGGCGGCGCGGGCTCGGCGAAGAATGATGAAAAGTGTTGAAAGTGCGTGGGAAAGTGCTAGTCTTATACCGTCTGTAAGGCTCCGGCGGGTGCCGGGGCCGCAACCACATGAATGCGAGGAATCTATCATGATGCACAAGAAATCCGGGCTGCTGGCCCTGACCTTTGCGCTGTGCGCCGTCCTGCTTGCCGCTGGTGGCGCCCAGGCGAAGACCGAACTGGTGTCCAAGGTGGACAGCTTCGTGCTGTTCGTCGACTACTCCGGCTCCATGGCCATGTCCAATGCGGACGCCAAGCAGGAGAAGATCGAGATGGCCAAGGACCTGCTGGAGAAGATGAACGCCAAGATTCCGGCCCTGGGTTACGACTCGCGGCTGGCGACTTTCGCCCCGACCTCCAAGCTTTACGCGGGCACCTTTGACCGCGACGCCATGGGCAAGGCCATCGGCTCCCTGGCCTCCGGCTACGAGATCTTCGGTCGCATGACGCCCATGGGCGGCGGGCTGGAGGACATTCGTCCGACCCTGGATTCCCTCAAGGGCCGCATCGCCGTCATCGTCTTCTCCGACGGCGAGAGCAACCAGGGCAAGAATCCCGTGCCCGTCGCCACCGAGCTGTACAACGCCTTCGGCGGCCGCCTGTGCTTCCACGCCGTGTCCTTCGCCGACAAGGCCGAGGGCCAGGCGACCATGGACGCCATCGGCAAGCTCTCCCAGTGCTCCGTGTCGGCTTCCGCCATGGATCTGCTGAACAGCGAGGCCGCCCTGGACAAGTTCGTGCGCGACGTGTTCTACGACGAGGTCGAGATCGCCGAGCCCGCCCCGGCGCCCGCCGCGACCGCGCCCGTGGCCGAGGTCATGCCCCTGCGCATCCACTTCGATTTCGACTCCGCCAAGATCCGCGACGACATGGCCCCGATCCTGGATGAGGCCGCCGAGCAGATCAAGACCCGCGGCGGCAACGTGACCCTGGAAGGCCACACCTGCAACATCGGCACCGACGCCTATAACCAGGGCCTGTCCGAGCGCCGCGCCGCCTCCGTGAAGGCCTATCTGGCCAAGCAGGGCATCGCCGGTTCCGGCATGACCACCGTGGGCAAGGGCGAAAGCATGCCCAAGTACGACAACGACACCGACGAGGGCCGCAAGCTCAACCGTCGCGTGGAGATCATCTTCGAGTAACCCTCGGGGACGTTCGCCAGTTCAGGGCCCGGCGCGCCAGCGCCGGGCCCTTTTTGCGTCCGGCGGGGAAGCGGCTGCCCGCCGCGTGCCGGTGCCCCTTCGGCCTGGGCGCCGACCGTATCGAGCCGAGCTTTGCGGGAGGGGCCCGGCGTGTTCCTGTCCGGTCAGGCATGCCCGGTCAGGCATGTCCAACCGGTTTTCTGGCCGGTTTCCCTGGCCGAATCCACTGTCGGGGCATCTTTGGCGGATGCCTGTCTGGCTGGGCCTCTTTTGCCAAGCCTGTTCGAACGCATGCCCGCCCGGGCGTGCTCCGGGACATTCTGCCCGGCGTGCCAATGGTTGGTGGAACCAACAGGTTGCGGGGGGCAGGGGCTTGGGATACAAATCCAGACCATGCATATGCCCTCGCGCCCCCTGCGTCGTCTCGCCCTCGGCGTTTTGCTGACCCTCGCCCTGGCCGGGCTGGGCGGTTGCGGTTCGGACTCCGAAAAAAGCGTCCAGGCGCCGGACCCCTTGGCCCGCGAACGCGGCCAGGACTGGGCCGCCAGCGTCAATGCCACGGACTGGCTGGCCACCGTGCGTGCCGAAGAGGCCGCACGGACCTGGGCCGAGCGCGTGGGCGCCAGCGCCCTGGCCGGGGCCGAGGCCGCCGCCGCCCGCGCCGCCGCCGCGCCCCCCGCCCGGGTGGCCAAGGCGCCCGCCCCGGCGGAAAAGGGCAAAACCATGGCCAAGGCTTCCGCCAAGCAGGGCAAGACCGTCGCCAAGACCCACGGCAAACAGGCCGCCCCGGCCAAAGGCTCGGGCGCGGAAGCCGTGCGCACCCAGTTCGACACCTTCGCCCGGGCCTGGGTGGGGCGCATCAGCCGCAACCTTCGCCACACGGCGGCGGACATGGCCCTGCAACGCGACGGCGGCGGCGCGGTTGTCGCCAGCTTCATGGAAGTGGACCACGATTCCCTGGAGATGCAGGTCAAGCCCTCGGCCTCGGGCGGAGCCTCCTGCCCCTTTGTAGGCGTGCTGCGCTATCAGGAGCACCACTACGAATCGCGCGCCTCCAGCGAGGACGAGGCGCGCCGGGGGCCGTTCACCCGCGTGAAGACCCAGCGGGTGACGGAAATATTCCGCTACGTTTCCGGCCGCTGGACCAACTGAACCGCCCGCTCTTCCCGTCTTCTTCCGGCCCCTGCGGCCCTCCGCGGCCCGGCGCCCGGCTCCTCCCGGCGCGAGCGGCTTGCCCCTGGGCCGTTTTTTGCCTAGGGTGAAAGCCGATCCCGTCAACAGCAATTCCCCCCCTTTGGAGGTCTTCCATGAGCGCAGCGGAAAAAGTGCACCACATCGGCAAGCCCGGCGACGACTCCGCCAACGGCGGAGGCTCCATGCCACCCGCCGCCCCCTGCTGCGGGGCGGACGAGACCACCCGCCGCGACATGAGCAAGGTGGCCCTGTTCGTCTCGCTTCTGGCCGTGGTGCTGCTGGTGGTCTTTTTCTTCGGGTTGAACCAGAACCTGAAGGGCGTCGCCGCCACGGTGGATCAACTGGCCCTGACCACCGGCGACCTGAACGGCCGCATGGACGGCATCGAAGGCAAGGTGGCCGAGTTGGAGAATCTGCCCGAAAAGAGCCGGATGATGGTCATGGGCACCATGCTTCAGGAGATGGCTCAGCGCACGGCCTACCTGGGCACCCAGATGCCCACCACCGAGCAGAACGAGAAGCTGCACCAAGCCATGGAGCTGCTCCAGCAGGTGCAGACCGAGATCGCCGTCCAGCAGCAATAGCGGGCGCATGTTTTCTGGCCAGACGGGCGGTGGGCGCGAGCCTTCCGCCCGTCTTGTTTTTATGCCATGCTCGGGTCGGAGGCGTGGCCGTGCCCGCCGGGAGCCGTCGTATGGAGCACGTGGTCGTAAGCATGGACAACGGGGACGTTCTCGAATTTTCGGGAACCCTCGTGGCGCGCTCCAGCCGCGAGATCGCCCGGGACGGGCGGCGCAGCACGGTCTTCGAGTACCGCCTGTACCGCACCGAGGCGGGCGGCTACGTCCTGGCCCTGGACAGCTTCGAAAAGATCCGCGCGCGCAGTTTCTTCCTGCGCTTCAATTCCCGCGACGACGCCCGCGACTACGTGGCCCGCGACGACGGCGCCGCCGCCCTGACCCGCGACCTTTTCGGCCCCGGGGAGGACGGCGGGGGAGAGCGCGGCTAGGGGCGCAAGGCGCCTCTGCGGCGCATCCGGTTTGTTTTTTCGTGATTTCCTGCCGCGTTGTGCCCGCATGGCCTGATGCCGCGCCCGGGTCCGGTGGTCGGCACCGGTGCGTCTGGCGTGGGTGCGGGCGTGGCGTCCCGGCTCGCGCGAGCGGTCCGTCGCGGCGTCGTTGGGCTATGCCGACGGCTCACCGGGCGCGGCCAGACGCAGCAGGGCCGCCGCGAGCAGGGCGTCGTCCAGCAGCGGGGCGCTGGCCGGGCTGACCAGTGCGGCGGGGCACACGGCGATGCCCCTCGCGGCCAGGGGGCCGGGGTCCACGCCGTGCTCCGGGGCGGCGAGCACGAAGTCCAGGGTCCGGGCTGCGGCGCCCGGGGGCAGGTCGGCGCGCAGGGCGTCGTCCAGCAGCAGGGTCTGGGTCGTGGGCGTCAGGCCCAGGGCCTCGGGGTCGTGGCCCAGGTTGGGCACGAAGACCTTGGGGCAGGGGTTGGCCGCCACGGCGCGGCCCACGCCCCGGGGCAGCAGGTTGGCCATGATGCTCGTGTAGAAGCTGCCCATGGGCAGCACGATGAGTGCGGCCCCGGCGATGAGTCGGCGCACGGTGGCGCCGATGGCGCAGGGCGGGGCGGGGCGGCCTTCCAGGTCGGCCACCAGCCGCAGGCGGCGGATGGGCGCGGTCAGGGGCGGAGCCTCCTTGCCCGTGAGCAGATGCTGGCCGATCACCGTGCGTCCATCGGCCAGGTCGGCGGCCAGGTGCAGGTCGTCCTCCACCGTGGGCAGCACCGTGCCGCGCACTCCGGCCAGATGCGCGAAGGTGAAGACCACCGGCCCGAAGCGGCGGTGGGCCTCCAGGTAGCCCGCCGTCAGGATCAGGTTGCCGATGCTGGCTCCGCGCAGGTCGAACCCGCGCGGCATGTGTTCGAGGAAAACCCCCAGATAATGGCGCACCACGCCGCCCAGGGGCTCGGGTACCCGGGCCGTCAGCGGGTGCGTGCCCGTGGCCAGCTCGGCCAGTTCGGCGTCCAGCCCGGCGGGGTCCGCGCCCTTGGGAAAGCGCGTGGCGAACAGCTCGATGATTTGCGGGCCGCCTTCGGCCAGGGCCATGAGTCGGTTGCGCAGATCGCCGGGGGCGGGCATGGCGAAGGCTTGGCGCAGGGCGGCGGAACTGCCCCCGGAGTCGAAGGGCGTGACCAGATGCACGGAGTTGTGGGTGTGGCGGATCAGGCGCCGCGAGAGCCCGCGCAGGGCCGTGCCGCCCGAGAAGAACAGGATGCGCGGCCCCCGGGCGGGCTCGGCCGCCGGGGCCGGGAGCGGGCCGTCGAGGCGCGGGACGGGCAGGATGTGGGTGCGCATGGCAGGGGATAAGCAGAACACAAATCCCGGCCTCTGTCCACGCGCGGAGGGAATGCGGGGACGTGTGGCCCGCGGGAGGCCCGCACGGCGCACAGGCGCGGGCAGGAGAGCGGCATGTGCACGGCGCGCAGGCCTGAGGTGGCCGCCGGGCGCGCGGCTCCGGCGTTGCGGCGCGGGGGGATTTGCCGCCTCGGCTCCCGGGGTTTCCTTCGCGGTAAAATCCTGTATGGTCGCGCGGAACTCCATCCGCAAGCAAGGGAGGACGCCATGTACGTCCAGTGCGTTTCGTGCGCGAGGAAATACCGTTTCAATCCGGCATCCGTGCCGCCGGGCGGGGCCTCGGCGGTGTGCAAGGGCTGTGGGACCCGACTGCCCGTGGCGCCGCGGGGCAACGTGGAGGGCGACGCCACGCGCCCGCCCGTGACCAAGGCCGCCCACCAGAAGGAACTGAAGTGGTACGCGCGCATGGAAGAGCTGTTGCGGGCCATGGGTTTCGAGCGCAAGACTGCGGAATACAACATGATGTTTTTCATGCTCCGCGAGTTCCGCAAGCGCCTGGGCATCACCTTTTTCGACATGGGCTGTAGCGCGCGGGTCAAGCGCGTGGACCGCGAGCTGGCCTACGCCCGGCTGTCGTTCTTCGGCGACTGCTGCGTGCCGCCCGTGCCCGGCGGGCCGCAAAGCTGCATCCCGGACCTGCTGTGCGGCATGGCCGACGTGCTGCGCGCCAAGGATTCGGCCCGGCGCTTCTCCATGGCCGAACTGCTGCGCGTGGTCTACCCCGACTCCTTCCCGGTGCTGGTGCGCTTCGTGCTCGGCGTGGGCTTCGAGACCTCCCACGGCGAAACGCTCTACGGCGGCGCGGTGCAGATCGACATCGGCCTGGACGCCGTGCGCGACCTGCCCGAGGGCTACGACGGGGCGGACCTGGAGCGCCGCGCGCGGGTGGAGATTTCGCGCGTGCCCATCGAAACCGGGCAGATGCCCCTGCGCGAGCTGGCGACCCCGGGGCTGCACCTGCGCCCGGAGCGCGATCCGGACCTGCGCTGCGTCTGCCCGGCCCTGGACGCCCTGTTGGCCCACTACGCCGGACGGGCCTGACCCGAAGCCGTCCGCCCGCGCCTTGGAGCAGGATACGTTTTCTTTCCGGCACCTTGCGGAGCCATCGGCCTTGACCCGCCCGTGAAGTGTGCTATCCTGCCCCGGAAACCGGCATGGGTACCGCCGCCTTGGCGGCGCACGGGAAGGAGGCTCCCTTGGAACGCGTCATGACCACCGCCATGACCCGCATCATGCCCCGCGCCACGCCTGGGGCCCCGGGTGCCCTGGGCCGCGCGGCGCTGCTGACGGCCCTGGCCCTGGCCTGCGTGCTGGCCCTGGCCGCCTGCGACAGCGGCGCCCCGGGCACGGACGCCCTCCCGGCGCCCGTGCCCGGCGTCGGCGATTCCGAAATCCTGCTCGGCTCGTCCCTGGCCCTGTCCGGCCACGCCAGCTACCTGGGCCGCCAGACCCTGCTCGGAGCCATGAGCTACATCCGCCACGTCAACGAGCAGGGCGGCGTCCACGGGCGGACCATCCGCGTCATCACCTACGACGACCAGTACGAGCCCGCCCTGTGCGTGGCCAACACCCAGAAGCTGCTCATCGAGGACGACGTGTTCGCGCTGTTCTGCTACGTGGGCACGCCGACGGCGGTGAAGATCATCCCCATGGTCGAGGAGGCCGGAATCCCCCTGGTCGGCCTGTTCACCGGGGCCAATGCCCTGCGCGAGCCCTTCCACCGCTACATCATCAACGTGCGCGCCTCGTACTACCAGGAAACCGCCGAGGCCGTGCGCCGCTTCGTGGAGGACCTGGGGCTCACGCGCATCGCCGTGTTCTACCAGTACGACGCCTACGGCTTCGACGGGCTCAAGGGCACCGAGCTGGCCCTCAAGCGCTACGACATGGCTCCCGTGGCCCGGGGCAGCTACGCCCGGGGCACCCTGGACGTGGAGGACGGCCTGGCGCGGATCATGGCCTCGGGTGCCGAGGCCGTGGTCATGATCGGCACCTACGAGCCCTGTGCCAAGTTCATTCGCCTGGCCCACGAGAGCGGGTTCCGCCCGCTGTTCCACAACGTGTCCTTCGTCGGCGCCGAGGAACTGGCCCGCCGCCTGGGGCCGGACCACGGCGACAAGGTCTTCGTGACCCAGGTCGTGCCGCCGCCGGAGTCGCCCGAATCCAAGACCCTGCTGTGGGGCGCCGGGGAGTACACCGAGCTTCTGGCGCGCTACTACCCCGGCGAGCCGCCCAACTCCGTGGGCCTGGAGGGCTACATCAACGCCAAGGTGCTGGTCGAGGGCCTGCGCCGCGCCGGGCGCGAGCTGACCCGCGACGGCCTGCTCGACGCCCTGGAATCCATCCACGACTTCTCGTTGGGCATCGCCAATACCCTGAGCTTTTCGGCCACGGACCACCAGGGCTTCGACAGCGTGTACTTCACCCGTTTCCAGGACGGCCGCTTCGTGCTCATCAGCGACTGGAACGAACTGGGGCAAAGCCTGGGGCTCGCGCCAGTGGCGTCGCCCCGCAGGGCCCCTGCACCCATGGCACCCGCCCCCCCCGCGGGAGCGCAGTAGGCACCGGCCATGAAGCGGCTGCGCGGCATCACCCTCAAGCGCAAGATCACCTTCTCCATTCTGGCGGTGATCATGTGCATCAGCGTGGCCATCGCCCTGTTGGCGCGCTGGATTCTGCTTTCCAGCCTCACGGCGGAGTTGCAGCACCGGGGCATCGCCATCGCCCAGTCCGTGGCCGACCAGGGCAGCGGCTTCGTGCTCGACGGCAACCACCCGGCGCTGACGGCGCTGCTCTTCGACATGAGCAAGCTCGGCGAGCGGCGCGATCTGGTGTCTTATGCGTTCGTCACCGGGCCGGAGAACGAGGTCCTGGCCCACACCTTCACCCGACCCTTTCCCGAGGGCCTGCGCCACCAGAACCCCCTGGTCGGCGATCGGCCCGCCGCCGCCGTGAGGCAGATCGAGGTCGGCGGCGAACCGGCGCTGGACATCGCCGTGCCCGTGCTCGAAGGCATCTACCGCATCGCCACGGTCCACGTCGGGCTGAACCAACTGCACATCGACCGTCTGGTCTCCAAGCTGCGCATCACCTTCCTGGGCTTCATCGCCCTGGTGGTCATCATCATTTCCTGGATCAGCCACCGCCTGTCGGGCTACATCACCCTGCCGGTGACCAAGCTCATCGAAATGTCCGACGAGATCAGCAAGGGCAACCTCAACTTCCGGCTGGACCTGGGCAGGCAATACGAGGGCATCCTTTCGGACCACGCCCGCGAGGAGCGCTGCCCGGCCTACCACAATTCCGACCTGCCCTGCTGGCACGTGGACCGCACCCTGGGCCCCGTGTCCCCGGGCGGGCCGCAGCCCGAAAAGCCGCCCTATTGCCGCGAGTGCGTCATCCGCCGCAAGCAGACCGGCGACGAGGTGCTCCAGCTTGCCGATTCCTTCGTCTACATGGTGCGGTCCATCAAGCTCTACCGCAACCGCCTGCGCGAGTCGGAGTCCAAGTACCGCTCGCTGTTCGACGCCGGGCCGGACCCGATCTTCGTGCTCGCGCGCAGCTCCCTGCGCGTGCTCGACGTGAACCCCCGCGCCGAGGAGATATACGGCTACACCGAAGGCGAGCTGCTGGGCATGACCTTCCACGCCCTGGAGGCCGAGGACTCCATGGGCTCGCTGGCGACCTTCGCCGACCACGAAACCGGGCCCGGGCAGTGCGTGTTCTACCCCAAGGCCATCCACCACAAGAAGAACGGCCAGCCCTTCTTCGTGAACATGCACGCCTGCGCCACGCGCTACGGCGGCCGCGAGGCGCTCATCGTCTCGACCACCGACATCACCGACATGGTCGAAAAGGATGCCCAGCTCATCCAGGCCAGCAAGATGACCACCCTGGGCGAAATGAGCGCGGGCATCGCCCACGAGCTCAACCAGCCGCTCAACGCCATCAAGATGGGCAGCGATTTTCTGGGCATGGTCGTGGACCAGGGCGGGCAGGTGCCCGGCGAGCAGCTTGCCCTGGTCACCCGCGAAATGAGCCTCCAGGTGGACCGCGCCACGGAAATCATCAACACCCTGCGCCAGTTCGGGCGCAAGTCGGGCATGACTCCCGAAACCCTGGACCCCAACCGCTCGGTACGCTCCGTGCTCAAGATCATCGGGCGCCAGTTGGAGATCCAGCGCATCGGCGTGGCCCTGGACCTGGCCGAGGACCTGCCGCCCATCCGCGCCCACGACAACCGCCTGCAACAGGTGCTCTTCAACCTCGTGTCCAACGCCCGCGACGCCATCAACATGTGGTCCGACCCCGACGACGGCGACCTGGACCACCGTCAGGTGACCCTGCGCACCTTCCGGGAGAACGGGCAGGTGGTCATCACCGTGGCCGACACCGGCTGCGGCATTGACCAGTCGCAGGTGGAAAAGATATTCGAGCCCTTCTACACCACCAAGGAAACGGGCAAGGGAATGGGCCTCGGGCTTGCGATTTCGTACGGAATAGTGAAAGACTACGGGGGCGAAATTTCCGTGACCTCGCGCATCGGCGCGGGCACGACATTCCGGCTGGCCTTCCCGCCGGCGCACTAGAAAGGAACGGCCATGAGCAAGATTCTTGTCATCGACGACGAAAAGCCGACGCTGTCCATGTTCAAGCTGTTCCTGGGCGCCTACGGCTACGAGGTGCTTACCGCCGAAAGCGGCGAGGAGGGCCTGGAGGTCTTCCAGGCCGAGCGACCGCCCATCGTGCTGACGGACATCAAGATGCCCGGCATGGACGGGCTCCAGGTCTTGAAGCGCATCAAGGAGATCGATCCCCTGGCCGAGGTCATCGTCATCACCGGCCACGGCGACATGGACGTGGCCATCAAGGCCCTGAACCTCAACGCCACGGACTTCATCAACAAGCCCATCCAGAAGACCGACCTCGACGCGGCCCTGCGCCGGGCCAAGGAGCGCCTGCAACTCATGCGCGACCAGGAAGAGGAGGTCGGCGTGCGCACGGTGGGCGAGGTGACCTTCGTGGACGTGCGCGGCAACATCACCGCGCGGTCGGAGCCGTTCCTGGTGGCGGCCTTCGAGCGCATCGGGCCCGCAGGGCGGGTCGTCCTGCGCTTCGAGGACAACTCGTCCATCAACGGGGCGGGCATCGCCGTGCTGATCCAGCTTCTGACCGACAGCGAGCGCCACGGCACGGCGGTGGCCCTGGCCGGCCTGTCCGAGAACTTCCGCAAGGTCTTCGACCTGGTGGGCATCACGCGTTTTACGACCATCTTCGACACCGAGGACGAGGCCGTGGCCGCCCTGGCCGCCCGTTAGCCCGGGCACCGGTCCGGCGCCAGGAGCCGGTTTTTTGCAAAAAGCCGCGCGCCCCTTTCCATCCGGAAAGGGGCGCGCTTTGGTGCCTGGCGCCCGCGAGGGGCGCCTGAGCCGGGTCACGTCGCGCCGGGCTAGTCCTTGGCGACCATGACGCTGCTGGCCTTGACCATGGCCTGGACCTTGTCGCCGACCTTGAGCTTCATGCGCTCCACGGAATTCTTGGTGATGACGGAAACGATCTCCACCCCGGGGGCGACTTCGATGACGACTTCGGCGTTGACCATGCCGATGGTCAGATCCTTGATCTTGCCGGGGATCAGGTTGCGGGCGCTCAGTTGCATGGTGGCTCTCCTTGTTTGATTTTGGGCGGAAGAGAAATTCTTCCATTTGGACAGAATAGGTCTTCGCGCGAGGTGCGTCAAACCGTTTCGGCAATTTCCCGGCCCGGGGTGTTTCGCATGCCCGCACAGCCCGCGAGGCCCCTGCGGCCCGCAGGGCCTGCGTCATGGACAAGCCCGGGCAAGAGGGGTACCTCCTGCCCATGCGAAACGACATCTCCCGTCTGCCCATCGGCGTTTTCGATTCCGGCGTCGGCGGCCTGACCGTGTTGCGTGCCCTGCGCGAGCGGCTGCCTGCCGAGAGCTTCCTCTACCTGGGCGACACCGCGCGCCTGCCCTACGGCAGCAAGAGCCCGCAGTCCGTGGTGCGCTATGCCCTGCAATGCACGCGTCAGCTCGTGGAGCGCGGGGTGAAGATGCTCGTCGTGGCCTGCAACACGGCCTCGGCCGTGGCCCTGGAGCCGTTGGCCCAGGCCTGGCCCGAGGTGCCGGTGGTGGGCGTGGTGCGCCCCGGGGCGCGGGCCGGGTGCGCGGCCACGCGCAGCGGGCGCATCGCCGTCATCGCCACCGAAGGCACCGTGCGTGGCGGGGCCTACCAGCGGGCCATCCAGGAGCTGTGCCCCGAGGCGCACATCGTGGCCAAGGCCTGTCCGCTGTTTGTGGCCCTGGCCGAGGAGGGCTGGACCAGCGGGCCCGTGGCCGAGGCCGTGGCCCGCGAGTATCTGGCGCCGCTGTTTCCGGCTTCCGGGGCCGCAGGGGCTCCGGTGCCGGAGGAGGCCCCCGACACCCTCGTGCTCGGCTGCACGCATTTTCCGTTGCTGGCCGGGGCCGTGGCCCGGGTGGTCGGGCCGGAGGTGGCGGTCATCGACTCGGCCCGCACCGCCGCGACCGAGGTCGCCGACACCCTGGCGCGCACGGGCCTCGCGGCGCCCCAGGGCACCCCGGCGCCCACGCGCTTTCTGGCCACCGACGACCCCGAGCGCTTCGCCCGCGTGGGCGGCCTGTTCCTGGGCCGGACCCTGGCCCGCGAGGACGTGGCGGTGGTGGACCTGTAGGTCGGTCCCGAAGGCTTCCGCGCGGCATGGCCGCGGCGCCGGGCGCGGGGCGGACGGACCTTGGCCGTTCCCGGGCGGGGCTTAGGAAAATTCGGGCACGAAGTCGCACACGGCGGTCGCCAGCAGGGGCAGCAGGTCCTTGGTGCGCGAGTTGTAGCGGAACTCCAGTTCCTTCAGGTAGAGCGGGAAGCGCTGGGGCGTGACGCCGTGGTACTTGAGCAGGCGTTGGCCCGCGTAGCTCCAGAAGCCTTCGGGCGCGGTGTCGATGCTTACGCCGCGCCGGGAGGTCTTGATGTAGTCGGCGGCGGCCGAGTTGCCCAGGCAGCAGATCAGGGTGTCGTAGCGCTGGTAGCGGTCCGTATAGGCCACGTTGCCCTGGCGCACGACGCTCATCTGGAAGTTGAGCTGGAAGTGCAGGATGGTTTCGGCGTCGAAACCGGGCACGAGGTCCACGAAAACCCATTCGCGGCGGTCCATGATGCCGAAGACGGGGGTTTCCACCTTGCCGCAGAGGCCGGGGCGGTCCTTGAGCATGCGCCCGGACAGGGTCAGCCCCAGGCAGGACTGCTCGCCCAGGAGCTGCTTGGCGTCCAGGGCGCGGGCCAGGATGGCGAAGCGCAGGGTGTTCACGGCCTTGTAGGCCGTGTTGTACGACAGGCCCAGCTCGCGCGAGACCTGGCGCGCCGTGGCCTCCTCGGCAAACAGGCGCATGACCTGGAGCCAGTCGCGGCTGGTCAGGTTGCAGTTGTTGATCCAGCGGCCCGAAAAGTCGTGGAACGTGTAGCGGCAGCGGGCGCAACGTCTGCGCCCGCTTTTTAGACGGTAGTTCTTGCGGCTTTTGCAGCGCGGGCAGAAGCGCTGGTGGTTCTCCCAGCAGTGGCGCAGCAGGTAGCGCTCGGCGCTGGCCTCGTCGGCCACCAGGGCGTCGAACTGGTCCCGGTCCATGAGCATGGCTCCCCCTACCCGCCGATGGACGACATGACCCGGTCGCAGACCTGGGCCCGCCTGCGCATTTCGAGCAGCTCGTAGCCCATGGGCTTGCTGCGCAGGGCGCGGCGCATGATCTCCACCACGTGGGAGGGGCCCAGGCGCGGGTGGCGCAGGGCCGGGCGCAGCCGGTATTCCTTGTCCGAGAACAGGCAGGTGCGCAGGCGGCCGTCGGAAGTGACGCGCAACCTGTTGCAGCTTTTGCAGAAATGGTCGGACAGGGCCGAGATGACCCCCAGGCGGCCCTGGCCGCCCGCGATGGTGTACAGCCGCGCCGGGCCCTCGGTGCGGTGGTGGCGTTCCACGGGGGTCAGGCGGACCATGGCTCCGGCCTGTTCGATAATTTCCTTTGCCGTCCAGGTGGTTGCGTCGCTCCAGCGCGTGGTGGCGCCGATGGGCATGAACTCGATGAAGCGCACGTCCACAGGCTTGTCGCAGGCCAGTCGCACGAAGGCGGGCAGCTCCGCGTCGTTGACGCCCTTCATGGCCACCACGTTGATCTTCACCCGCAGGCCCAGGCCCAGGCACTCGTCGATGGCCGCCAGCACGCGGTCGAGCATGTCGCGCCCGGTGATGTCGCGGAAGCGCGCTGGGTCCAGGGTGTCCATGGAAATGTTGATGCGCCGGATGCCCAGGTGCTTGACCGCGGCGGCCTTGCCCGCGAGCAGGGTGGCGTTGGTGGTGATGCGCACGTCCAGCTCGGGGCAGTGCTCGCGCAGCAGGCCGAGGAAGGCCAGGAAATCGCGCCGGGCAAAGGGCTCGCCGCCCGTGAGGCGCAGCTTTTCCACGCGCAGGGCCCGCGCCGCGCGGGCCAGGGCGACCATCTCCTCGTAGGTCAGGATGTTTTCGTGGGGCAGGTATTCCATGTCCTGCTGCCCGGCGCGGCAGTAGAAACAGTTCAGGTTGCAGCGGTCGGTAACCGACAGGCGCAGGTAGCTGACTTCGCGGCCGTATCCATCCACAAGCATGGGTCCACTCCTTGTTGCTGCCCGGGGCCCGCGGGAAGGCGGGACGTGGGGCCGGGGGCGCCCGGTGGCCCGTGCCGCGGGCGCGGAGCGCCGGGGTCGGCGGGGTGCCTTCCGCAAGGCTGCGGCGCCGGGCGTTTCCGGCGCCAGGGCCGCCCGGCCCGGGAATCCACCACTATCATCCGCGCGGGGCGGCGTCGATGGTCTTGTGCGCCTTTTCGGCGCGTCCGGGTGCGGGGGGCGCCGGGCGGGGGTGGTGTGCGCGGCGGGGCGTCAACCCTTGGTCGGGCCGCCCGTTCCGGGCTGGGGGGCCTGGGGTTGCAGCCGTTCCAGGCGCTCCAGGTCCGCCGGGAAGTTGATGTTCAGGAAGGCGTCGGCCTCGTGGGCGGCGCAGGGGAGGTCGTGGCGCGCCTCGGGGGGGATGGCGCGGGCGAGCTTGTAGAGCCCCTGGGCGGCGGCGGCGGCCAGCAGCGGCGCGGCGGCTTGTTCGTAGACGGCCACCAGCGGCTCGATGCGCCCCGTGGCGCTCTGGCGGAAGGTGGTCATGACCGCTCCGCCGGGGCGGGCGGCGCGCCCGGCCAGCAGGCGGGCCAGGGCGGCGTCGTCCAGCAGGGGCAGGTCGCAGGCGAGCACCAGCAGCGGCCCGCCCACGCGGCGCAGCCCGGTCAGGATGCCGCCCAGGGGGCCCATGCCGGGGCTGTCGTCGGGCAGCCAGGGCGCGGCGAGCCCCAGGGGCCCGGGGTCGCGCCCCGACACCCAGACCCGCGCGGCGTGGCGCGCTGCCAGGGCGACCATGCGCGCCAGCAGCGGGCGGCCGTCCACGGGCAGGGCAACCTTGTCCCGGCCCAGGCGGGTGCTGCGGCCTCCGGCCAGCACCAGTGCGTTGACGGTTTCGCTCATGGCGTCCTTCGTCTTGGTTGCGAAGCGGGCGGGGGAGGGGCCTTGGTCCCGCCGCAGGCTGCCGCGTGGGCCGGGGTGGCGTGACCGGGGTGGCCCGGCGATCTTTCCGGCTGCCTCGCAGGGGCTCCGGTCTGGTCCCTGCCTGGGGGCTTCGAGTTCGGGTTCAACCCTGTGCCCGACCCGGCGTTCGGCGCCATTTGGGGCGATGTTTGGCCTTGCCGCCAGGGACGGAGGCTTCGCATTTCGTTTCAGGCTTGGCGTCGTGTCCGCTTTGGGGCCCACTTCCGTATCTGCCCCACGGTTTCGGGGGCCACGGCTGGCCGGGCTCCGCGCCTTCGCGGATACGGATTCTAGGGGTCGCCCCGGGTCCTGTCAATTTCACCAAAGGAGGGCGTCGGGTCGGCTGCCCTGTGGGCATGTGCCTCTTCCAGGGGCGCCCTGCCCGGTTGCGCTTTTGCCCCGGGCGCTGGCGCTGCGGGCGGCTTGCGGGGAAAGAAAAAGGGACTGTGCCCGCCTGCCCGGCGGCCACAATCCCTTGAATTTTCCCTGGAGCCAGCGCGGAGATTTGAACTCCGGACCTGCTGATTACGAAGAACCTGACTGGCTTTCTATGCTGCGTAATTATTGATTATATTTGACACACAGCAGCCCCAAGCCTATTCCTGGCACACCCGGATATACATCGTGTATACCAAAGAAAAATTAAATTATTCAGGCCGTTTACTTTTTATTCCTAATACAAATATAACACCCAATGATTTCAATATCATCTGTAATTTCAGATTCTTACAGGCTACACCTACTGACTTTTGATCAGTTCCCCTTCACGCTAAGTGAAACAGTGTTGTTGAGCTCAAAACTTTGCAAGGCTCAACTTGACATCATCTTATTTCCTAATGACGATGCGCCTACTGTCTGGCCATCGATTGACATCAAGCTGTCTGAGTCTTCAAGCAAATTTCACCCTCCGCACGACCTAAACAGACGGTACGCGTCGAGACATTTATGCACAGACACAGGCGAAATTGATAAGGAAAAAAACAAAGGAGGCGCGTGTGAGCAATACAGAGTTGGCAGACACCCTAAGAGATATTGGCTCTGAAAAATTTGACGGCCTCTCCGATGATCAAACGGCAATAATATATGAGAAGATTTCACGTCGCGAGTTGAGCAAAGAACAACTTGCGGCAATAATACAAACATCACCAACATTTGTGAACGGCTTCGTCGACACAGTGAAGACCATGGCAAAGACAGCTTCAGAGTTAAGCGAGGCCCATAAGAATGCAGTTAAATCATTGGAAATTGTTAAAACTTTTGTTGAACCGCTAAACACCTTGGCGAAACAGTGCGAATCTAAAGAAGAGCGTATTGCTCTAGCGGAAAATATACAAAACGTCGTTTTGGAAATTTGCAATACAATAGCAAAAATTCAAAAGGAAAACAACATGGCTATTCAAGAATTTTCAAATAATCTTGGCAAACGCGCTTTAGCCTTGCTAGCAGCATTTTTTTTAGGTGCCATCAGTGTGTGTATTGTTGCAGCTTACTGCAACAATAGAAAAGATACTCCATCCAAATTCTAGGCACACCACTCAACAAAGATGCCTCTACAACACACATTATGTCCTCAATGCGAAGAGTGCTACGGATATCAGTGGCTCGTCAAACATGAGGACTATCTTGCATATTTGGTAGCTAAACTTCTTTTAGGACAGTATCGCCACGTTCAAAAAATCCTTGCAAACGACGATCCGCAAGATGCGGCACTGATTGGAGCTGCGGGGATTGACGACCTTATACAAAAGATGACGGCTTCCACTGAGTATGACAAGTATCACCGTGATGGTTGGGTATTCCAAATGATCACATGGATTGCGGCAAAACTGATTGAGCCTGGATTAATGTCAGCACCGCCTCAGTCTCAGTCGGCGATGCCTGGACTTGACAATCTTTTTGTCCGAACAGAGGGCAACAAGATCACACAGGTCGTTATTGGAGAAGACAAAGCAACAGAAAATGAACGTAGCACGATACGTGACAAAGTTTGGCCAGAATTGGAAGAATTCGAAACAGGAAAACGTGATCATGAACTTTTAAATGAAATCACCCCAATACTTGAACGAAGCAACGGAGAATTAAATGTCGATGAATGCCTAATTAATTTGTTCTGGAACCAAATAAGGGCCTATCGAATATGCATCACGGTTGAGCATTCAAAAGACGAAAAGACAAGAAAAAGCCTATTCAAAGGCTTCAATAAAATTGCATCTGGCCCCATTGAAAGGCGCTGTGCCGAAACGTTTGTTGTTGGAAATCTACGCCAGTGGATGGATTCGCTTTGCTCAAAAATCGTCCATAAGTTGCGAGAAATGTAATGTTTGATAATATTACACGTTCAATCATTGAACATGCTACACCATTAAATGGCGTGAACATAGATCGATTGCCTCAAGAACTTACTGCTGCATATGCAAAAATAGTTTCATTCAGAGTAGCAAATCACAATAGTGCAGGTTTCAAGGCTGAAATAGAAAAAATAGAACGTATTGGAAAAACATATTTAGCCCTCCTCCTCTCGTGCCGAGACGAAAACTTCCAATCAATCGCATTCGTTGCTGCATCAGCATATTCTTTAGTAGCTTCTTATCGCAACGAAATCAGAGCAGACACTTTTGACCGTGACTCAGTATGCCCATTATGCACTTCCGCCTTGCTTTACATCATTGCCGACGCTGTAAGCGACGCAGCAGAAGTAGCGACCCGCATACCAGACACTGAAGACACGTATTCTGTTCACGATCGAATTTCTCAATTTGTTCGCAAGCTTGCCCTCGGCCAATTATTTGAGATTACCCAAGCAGCCATACCTATTCCTTTTGATGGCGGTCCGAATGCCCTTGCCACGATAATGCTTTACGAAAAATGCATGCGTGGCATGCAAGAATTATGTTGGGCTCTACTTGGTGAGGATTTTGGGTCTTTCGATGGAGCTTTAAAAACACTTAGAAATGCCAAACGCCTATCAGTTGAAAATATCAGCAATGAATTTATAGGCAGCCAGCTTGGAAATGGAATATTTTCGACATTTCCAGGCCCATTCATGCTTTCTTCCTTGCTAGCAATTACAACTGAACGGCTCGCCCTGCATTCGCTCATAAGCGTCCCACCACCAGATGCCCAACATGCAGAACAATGGAGTGCGCAAGTCAAACTCTTGTCTCGCACCCGCCCATACATTTGGCCCAACCACGTTAGGGCAATTCATGCGAATGGAGTTTTAAGGCCTGGCATCTCAGCTGTTTTCAGTCTGCCTACTGGCGCAGGAAAAACGACCCTCTCAAACTTGAAAATTGCATCTACTCTTGTCAGAGGAGGAAAAGTCGTATTCTTAGCTCCAACTCATGCCCTCGTACAGCAGGTATCCGATGACTTACGAAATACATTCCCTCGCTATTCCATTAAAAATGCAATTCTTGATGGAGAATATGTTGAAACAGAGGAAGCTGTCCTAGCAGACATAGCTGTCATGACCCCTGAAAGATGTCTTGCTTTTTTGATGTTCTATCCAACCGCATTTGAACAAGTTCGCCTAGTCGTATTTGATGAGTGTCATATTTTGCATGCCAGCGACTGGGCTCACTCATACCGTGCTAGCGACTCCATGATGTGTCTACATCGTCTCTTTGAATACGCTCCACAAGCTGATTACTTTTTGCTATCGGCAATGGTTGAAAACACTGACGACATTGCAGGTTGGATTGAAGAAAGAATTGCGAGAACATGCCTTTCTATTCAAGATGAGTGGAAACCGACAAGACAAGTAAAAGGATGCATTGTTTATCAACAAGCGGACATAAACACCCTTCATGGACGCCTTAATGCTGATCGTATTGAAGCAAAAAAAGCAAATAGAAAAGGACCTGGTGCTACAGTAAAGAGACAGATGGGCATTCAGCCTTGGGCATTCTTTGGTTTGAATCAAACTTGGAACACCTCCCAAGTCATCGACTATTTAGCGCTTCCAATATCAGCAGAAGAAACCATGCTTAGTGCCAATAGTTTTTGGCAATTAGCCCCAAACAAAAATGAAGTGGCAGCCTCATTGGCAAAAATACTTTTCGAGGCTGGGGTGAAAACCCTTATTTTCGTTCAGCAAATTGACCATACTCAATCTATTGTTGCTGACATTTCAGGGCAAGTTAGAACCGATATCGAATCCACCACTTATGAACATGACCTACTGCTAAAGATTGGCGATGAACTTGGAAGCCTCGACATCTCCTATGCTTCTCAAAGCGGTGTTGCCGCCTGCCACCATGGATTGCTATTGAAAGAGGAAAGAGAGCTGGTTGAATCACGGTTTCGTCGTCCTGATGGGGTAGGAGTCCTAGTCGCAACACCAACGCTGGCGCAAGGGATGAATCTGCCTGCCGAAGCCGTGATTCTTGCTGGCGATGAACGCTGGGATGTTGAGCAAAACGACCAAGAAAATCTAGAGGCTCACGAACTATTAAACGCAGCAGGCAGAGCTGGTCGCGCAGGGCATAGCGCGAAAGGATTCGTTCTCGTTATTCCAAAACGAGTCGTTTCATTGCAATTTTCAGATAATGGTGGTGCATCCATTGGCCGAGAATGGGTAGCATTAAAGGACAGAGCATTTTCTAAAAGCGATCAATGCCTTGTTGTTGTCGATCCGTTAGAAAAACTGCTCGACGCAGTTCAAGACAATACATTGTCAGATGAAGCAGCAGCGCACTACTTATTTAGGCGTATGCCGTTTAGGGATGATCATGCCGACGTCGACAACATTCGGGACACATTAAACAAATCGTTGGCTGCATTTGTCGCAAAAAGAAGAAACCAAACAGAAGCATTTAAACTTTCTGTTGAGGCAACAGTTGAGGCAAGCTATAGAATACGTGGCTTTGATTCTGCCACAGACACCCCTTGGATGGCTGCACTTGCTACTGAAATCGGCGTTGATATAGACTCTGTTTCCGCTGTATACAGCAAATTAGATGAGCTAAAACATGAAAATAATGTATATGATTACTTAGATTGGGCTAATAAAGCCGGAATATTGACATTATTTTCCCGTCAAAGTTCGTATACAGACATTGTAAAGACTCTTACGCGGCCACAAGAACGCAGCATGGACAACAGCGATACATTGGCATACGGACGGCTTATTAAAGGAGTGAAGGCATGGTGTAGCGGTTCGACTTTAGTCGAGTTGAGCGAGCACATGCTTGAAACAGCACGGACAAGATCATGGTGCAAAAATTCAAGGAAGCTTGCAATACGATGGGCTCCAGAAGTAGCGTTCGCGTTGGGGTCTGTTGCTAGGATGTATAAATACAAATGTGATGCAGAGAACCTTGCTATGCCTTTATGTCTTGCAACTCTTGCATCATTGATCCGCCATGGCATGGATTCCCCTGAAAAGTTAGCCCTTTTACATATTCACGAATATCAACTAACTCGTCCCAGAACTCATCAGCTATTCCAAGAAATCGCTGACGAAATCCCTGCGATCGACACTTACGCTTCATTCCGGGAGGCACTGAAGGTGGTAAGCGATGCCCAGAAGAGACATTTTTGCGATGATTTTGATGGATCGCGATTCTAATTAATTGTTTGAATTCTTTTCCACACTTGTAAAGTCCCCGTGTTCAAATGTATACTAAAGTGTATATCAATGCACAAAAAAGCGCTTATGATCACTCATAAGCGCTTAGTTTTATTGGAGCCAGCGCGGAGATTTGAACTCCGGACCTGCTGATTACGAATCAGCTGCTCTACCAACTGAGCTACGCTGGCGCGGTAATGCGGAGAGATTTGATAGCCAAGCCTCCGCCGGGCGTCAAGAGGAAACATGGCGGGCCGGGCGGCGGGGGGCGGTCGTGGATATTTCCCTTTGCGTCCAAAGGGAACACTCGCGGTCCGAGCAGGGCAGGTGCCTCAAGCCCGTCCGGAGCTTTCGCCTGCCTGCGGCCTGCCTTGCGCCATTGACCACGTGCTGTCCGAGCCCTATTCTTCCATGGGCCCGGCTCCATGACGACTGCCAATCGGCAGTGCCGCATTCATCGAATGGTGACGGCCAGAAGCAGGGGCGAATCACTTTTACAGGGCCTCTGGCCGGAGCCGGGGTGGCGTTGTCCGCATCCCGCAACGCCGACGACGCGAAACGGCACCGGGACAGGTGCCGCCACCTCCCCGGCAAGCGCAGGCAAGGATACAAGCATGTGCAGCGACAACGGACACAGGGTCCTCTCCCTTTCCCACGGCGCGGGCCCGCTGCCCGTGCTCGGCGATGAGCGCCACACCGAGATGGTCGCCAACCTGAAGCACCTGGCCACCATCATGCCCCGGCCTTCCGCCGTGGTGCTGGTCAGCGCTCATTGGGAGGCGGAGGTCCCCTCCATCACCAGCGGCCCCAATCCGCCGCTGCTCTATGATTATTACGGATTCCCCCAGGAATCCTACGAGTTGGAATATCCCGCGCCCGGACATCCGGGCCTGGAGGACGACCTGGAGCGGGCGCTGGCCCGCGCGGGGTTCGACTGCGCCCGCGACGCCGAACGAGGATACGACCACGGCCTGTTCGTGCCCATGATGCTCATGTATCCCGAGGCGGACATCCCCTGCGTGCAGCTTTCCCTCCTCAGCGGCCTCGACCCCGCCCGGCATCTGGCCCTGGGCGAGGCCCTGCGCACGCTGGAAGGAAAGAATCTGCTCATCGTGGGCTCGGGGTTCTCCTTCCATAACATGCGGGCCTTCTTCCAGCCCGAAACCGCAGAAACCCGGGCCTGGAACATGGCCTTCGACGACTGGCTGGTCGAGACCTGCTCCTCGGGCGCTCTGGATGAGAACGAACGCAGGCTTCGCCTGGAGCGCTGGGAGCAGGCCCCCCACGCCCGCTACTGCCACCCGCGCGAGGAGCACCTGCTGCCTCTGCTTGTTTGCTACGGGGCGGCGGGTCGTGCCTGTTCCCAGGTCTTCCGGCCGCAAATCTTCGGCAAGCAGGCCAGTACCTATCTGTGGTAGGGCCGCCGCCCCCGGCCCGGGCCTGGGGGCGATCACCGGGCGCGGAGAAACTCGCGCATCGGGAGCGCTTTTATGCTCGGGGCGACGGGCGTGACTCGCCCGGCGACGCCGCGCAGCGGCGAAAAGCTTTTTCCCTCTGTGGGCAGGCCGCTGCCCGTCTCTTTGCGTTGCACATTCACGAATTGACGCGGAGCCTCAGGCTTCGTACTGTGCGCGCCGCTTCGGTGGCGCGGCTCCCGCGCGGGGTCCGGTTTGCCGGGGGCCGGGCGCGGCGGGGGCACCGTTTTGGTTTTCCCCCATCGCCGTCTCCCGTTTCGCGTTCCTCCGGCCGGTACGTCCGCCGGGGGGGCTGCGGAGCCGCGCGGACAGCCCGATCCGGCGGCATCCGGTATTTTCCCCGGCCTGGGCCGGGGTTACGCGGCGGCGGAACCGTCGCCAGGAGAAAGTTACGACCATGCAGAGCACATTGGAGCGCCAGATCGCCCGGCGGCGCACCTTCGGCATCATCAGCCACCCCGACGCGGGCAAGACCACGCTCACCGAAAAGCTGCTGCTCTTCGGCGGGGCCATCCAGATGGCGGGCTCCGTGCGTGCGCGCAAGGCCGACCGCCACGCCACCAGCGACTGGATGGCCATCGAGCGCGACAGGGGCATTTCCGTCACCAGCTCGGTCTTGCAGTTCGACTACCGGGGCTTCGAGATCAACCTGCTGGACACCCCCGGCCACCAGGATTTTTCCGAAGACACCTACCGCGTGCTCACCGCCGTGGACAGCGCGGTGATGGTCATCGACTGCGCCAAGGGCGTGGAAACGCAGACCCGCAAGCTCATGGAGGTCTGCCGGATGCGCAACACGCCCATCCTGACCTTCATCAACAAGCTGGACCGCGAGGGCCGCGACCCCTTCGAGCTGATGGACGAAATCGAGGAGATGCTCCAGATCGAATGCGCGCCGCTGTCCTGGCCCATCGGGCGCGGCGGGGACTTTCGCGGCATCTACCACCTGCACCGCCGCGAGGTGACCCTGTTCACCCCCGGGCGCGGCCCCGAGGCCGGCGACGCCGTGACCATCCACGACCTTGCGGACCCGCGCCTGGACGACCTGCTGGGCGACAAGGCCGACACCCTGCGCGAGGACGTGGAGCTGCTTCAGGGCGCGGGCAACGCCTTCGACATGGACGCCTTCCTCAAGGGCAGCCAGACCCCGGTGTTTTTCGGCAGCGCGGTGAACAACTTCGGCGTGCGCGAGCTGCTGGACAGCTTCGTGGACATCGCCCCGGCGCCCCAGCCCCGCGCCGCCGCCAGCCGCGTGGTCCGCCCCGAGGAGCAGGAGTTCTCGGGCTTCGTCTTTAAGGTCCAGGCCAATATGGACCCCGCCCACCGCGACCGCATCGCCTTCGTGCGCATCTGCTCCGGGCGCTTTACGCGCGGCATGCGCGTGCGCCACCACCGCGCGGGCAAAGAGATGGTCATCGCCAACCCGATCATGTTCCTGGCCCAGGAGCGCACCGCCGTGGAGGAGGCCTGGCCCGGGGACATCATCGGCATCCGCAACCACGGCACCATCCGCATCGGCGACACCTTCACCGAGAAGGAGCCCCTGGCCTTCACGGGCATCCCCAACTTCGCGCCCGAGCACTTCCGCGCCGTGCAACTGCGCACGCCCCTCAAGGCCAAGCAACTGCGCAAGGGCCTGCAACAACTGGTGGAGGAGGGCGCGGCCCAGCTCTTCCAGCCGCTGCTGGGCAGCGAACTGATCCTGGGCGCCGTGGGCGTGCTGCAATTCGAGGTCATCGTGGCCCGGCTGCGGGACGAATACGGCGTGGAGGCCAGCTACGCGCCCACGTCGTACACCACCGCACGCTGGGTGGACTGCGCGGACAAGGCCCGGCTCAAGGCCTTCGAGAAGGGCCAGAGCGGCAACCTCGCCCGCGACGCCGAAGGCCACCTGACCCTGCTGGCCGCCGGGGCCTGGCAGCTCGGGCACATCAAGGAACTCTGGCCGGGCATCGAATTCTTCACCACCCGCGAGTGTCAGCGCGGCACGGCGGACGGGGCCTGACGGGCCGCCCCGGAAAGGGGGATTCGTCCTGCTGCTGAAAAAAGCAACCCCTCGCGGCCGTCTGGCAGCGCGAGGGGTTGCTTTTTCCGCTCCACACCTAGCGGTAGCGCGCCAGGATGGCGTCCATGGTTCCGTCCTGGATCATGGTCCGCATGGCGTCCTCCATGGCCTCGCGCCGCATCCGGCCCTCCGGGCTGGCGCGCGAGACGGTCAGGTAGGGCGGTTTGCCGGGGATGATCAGCGGCGAGCGTTCCAGGGTCACGCCCAGGTGCATGAGCAGGTAGTCGGCCTCCTGGATGGGGATGAGCATGGCGTCGCATTCGCCGGTGAGCACCTTCGCCACGGCCTGGATCTGGTCGAAGCATTCCACCTTGCGCAGGGTCGGGTCGTCGTCGAACTCCGGGTAATAGCGCGCGCCGCGCTGCACGGCCACGACCATGGCCGCCAGGTCGGCGTGGGCCGCCACCGGGCGGGACCCGGGGTAGACGTAGAAAGCCTTGTCCGCCGGAGGGAAGCGCACCCCGGTGTAGGTCATGAAGGCCTCGCGCTCGGGGGTGCGGTTGGGCCCGAGCATGATGTCGGCTTCGCCTTTTTCCATCATCGCCAGGGCTCGCGACAGGGGCGCCTCCGTGAAACGCACGCGCAGCCCGGCGCGCCGGGCGATTTCGCGCATGGCGTCGAAGTAGATGCCGTAGAACTCGCCGTTTTCGATGATCCGGAACGGCGGGGCATGGTTGCCGACCACGGTCAGCTCGGGCTCCTGGGCCCGGGCCGGGGCGGCCCAGGCCAGGGCCGCCAGGGCCAGGGGCAGCACGGCGGCGCACAGGGCGGCGCGGGCGGTTCGGCGCGGCGGGGCGTTCATTTGAAGTGGAACTCCTCCACGCCGGTCCACTCGGGGCCGGGTTCGTTTTTCATGGCCCGGGCCGTGCGCTCCAGGTAGAGCGCCGTCAGGCGGTCGGGCGCGGCGGCGTGCAGGGCCAGCAGGGCTTCGTGCGCCCGGGCCCAGCGCCGGGCGCGGTAGTCGGCGCAGGCCGCGTTCCAGGCCTCCAGGCGCTCGATGGTTCCCGGGGGCACGGCCAGTTCGGGGTGGGCCCCGCCCGGGCGGGTGCCCAGCAGTTCGTGGACGGTCACGGGCGTGAGGGCCCCCTTGGGCAGGGCCACGTCCACCACGCGGAACACGAAGTTCGCTCCGGCGGCGTCCACCACGGCCTGGCTGGCCAGGATGGAGGTGCCGTAGAATTTGTTCATGCCCTCCAGGCGCGAGGCGATGTTCACCGCCGAGCCCATGGCCGTGTAGTTCAGGCGGTCCGACGAGCCGATGTTGCCCACCACGGCCTCGCCCCGGTGCAGGCCGAAGCGCGTGGTCAGCATCCGGCAGTCCTGCGGCCCGGGCACGCAGCAGCTTTCCAGGGCCCGGGCCCCGCCCAGGGCCGCCAGACAGGCCTGGACCGTGTGGTCCGGCGCGCGGGTCGGGGCGTTCCAGAAGGCCATGACCGAATCGCCGATGAACTTGTCGATGGTGCCGTCCCTTGTGCTGATGGTGGCCCCCAGCACGCTGAAATAGTTGGACAGCAGTTCCATCAGTTCTTCGGGGGCCATGGTGTCCGACAGGGTGGTGAAGTCGGCGATGTCGGTGAACAGGATGGTCAGCTCGCGGCGGTCGCCGCCCCGTCGCGGTTCGGCGCCGGACTCCACGAGCCTGCGCACCAGGTCGCGCGGGATGTATTGCCCGAAAGAGCGCAGGGCGCCCTTCATGCGGCTCATGGAGGTGGAGAGGTTGTCCACCTCGATGATGTGCGAACGCAGTTCCAGGGTCGACCCGAGATCGAAGCGCTTGATGCGTTCGGCCTCGGCGGCCATGATGTTCAGCGGGCGGGCGATGCGCTGGGCCACGAAGACGATGACCGGCATGGCCGCAAGCAGGGCCGCCAGGGAAAAGAGCAGCAGGTGGTTGCGCACGCGGATGAGCGGGGCGATGAAATGCTCCTCGGGCGCGGCCACGGCCACGAACTCGTGGCTGCCCAGCCCGCCGCCCATGGGCGTGAGCATGGACAGGAAACGTCGGCCGTCCACGTCGAAGGCCGCGATGGCGTTCTCCATGTCCGCCCCGGAGGTGTATTGCTCGTAGACGGCGCGGACGACCGGGTCGTTCAGCACGCCGATGCGCGCGGGCAGGTTCCAGATGCGGCCGTCGCGGTCCACCACGCGCTGGACGACCTTTCCCGGCTCGCGGTGCCCGGTGAGCTGGCCGTCGGCGGCGAAGGTGAACACCTGACCCCGGTCGCCCAGGTGGTACCGGTCCAGGAACCGCGAAACCCCGCCCAGGGTCAGGTCGATGCCGAGCACTCCGCCCACGGGGGCCTCGAAGCTGCGGGCCACGGTGGTGCCGAGGTCACGGGTGCTGGCAAAGACGTAGAGCTTGGTTTTCACCAGCGTTTCGCGCGGGCGGGCCAGCTTGTACCAGGGGCGCTTGCGCGGGTCGAAGGTCGTGGCTTCCGTGCGCCCGCCCAGGGGGCGGCGCCCGGCGTCCAGGAACATCCACTGCTGGCTGGCGCTGCCGTACGCCCCGGGGCTGACGTGGCGCAGGGCGTAGCTGGCCAGGGGCGGGGCCCGCAGGGCCTGGCGCACGGAGGCCACGTCGCGGATGTGGATGGCCTGGTAGAATTCGCCGTCGTCCCAGCCCAGAAAAATGCTGTAGACGTGCTCGTTGGCGTCCAGGGCGGCCAGGAAGGCCCCGGCCAGGGGGTGGGCCGTGCCCTCGGGCTTCACGCCCGTTTCCGGGACCAGGGGCAGGGTTTCGCCCAGGGTCCGCACGGGGGCGTAGATGGTGTCCAGGTCGCGCAGGATGGCCCCGTTGACCTCGCGCATGAGGTCCTCGGCGAGCACCAGGGCCGCCTGGAAGTTCTTCTGGTAGTTGTACCAGGTCAGCAGCGCCGCCAGAGTCAGGGCCACCGCGAAGAAGATGCTCTGGATGGAGACGCTCAGGCTGATGCGGAAGCGAGGAGGCATCGCGGCTCCCAGGCCGAAGGTGAATATTTACTTCTCTCTATGCTGGCAGCCTGATGAAAAGGCAAGAATATTCTTGCCATGCGGCAACTCGGGCGGAGCCGTACGGGCGGGTTGTGCCCGGGGCGCGCTGGCCGTATGCTGGACCCTGCGCCCCCGGCGGGCCCGCCCGGGCCGCCACGAACCAAGCGAGGCACCATGACGCCACCGGACTCCATGCATTGGGAACTGCTGCTCAGCGGCCGCCGCCACGGCACCGACAGGCCCGAGCCCGCCCCCGGGGACGACCCGCGCAGTCCCTTCCAGCGCGACTACGACCGCATCGTCTTTTCCGGGCATTTCCGCAGGCTGGGCCGCAAGACCCAGGTCCACCCGCTGAACGAGAACGACCATATCCACACCCGGCTTTCGCACAGCATGGAGTCGGCCAGCCTGGGCCGCAGCCTGGGCGTGCTGGTGGGCCGCTTCCTGCGGGAGCGCGGAGAGCTGCCCGCGGGGTGCGACCCCGAGCACGTGGGCCAGGTGGTCCAGGCGGCCTGCCTGGCCCACGACATCGGCAACCCGCCCTTCGGCCACAGCGGGGAGGAGGCCATCAAGGCCTGGTTCGCGGACAACGCGGGCCTGTTCGCGGGGGTGTCCGGTGCGCGGCTGGCCGACCTGACGCGTTTCGACGGCAACGCCATGGCCCTGCGCATCCTGGTGCGTACGGGGTTCGAGGAGGGCGGCACGGGCATGCGCCCGACCCTGGCCGTGCTCGGCGCGCTGATGAAATATCCGCGCACCGCCGTCAACGCCCCGGCGGGCAAGGACAAGTTCAGTTGCCTGCAATCCGAGGCCGAAGTGCTGGACGAGGTCGCCGGGCGGCTGGGGCTGCCGGGCGCGGCGGGCAACTACGGGCGCCACCCCCTGGCCTTTCTCACCGAGGCCGCCGACGACATCTGCTACCGCGTCATGGACCTGGAAGACGCCATGGAGCTGGGCATCCTGCCCGGCGATTTCCTGCTGACGGAGTTCAAGGACGCCCTGGAGCTGGACGCGGCGAAAGCGGCGGACTACGCCGCCCGGCCCATGCGCGCCCGCAACGGCAGCCTGCGCGCGGCGATCATGACCCGGACCATCGGGGCCTGCATCGCGGCGTTCAGGGAGCATTACGACGCGATCATGCGCGCGGAGATGGCGGACGGCCTGCTGGACGTGTCCGCGCACCCCGCGTGCCGCAGGCTGACCGGGGTGTACAGGCGGATATCCGGGGATCTCTTCCTGTCCCGGCGCAAGGTGGAGCTGGAGCTCGGCGCCCAGCGCTCCCTGGGGCTCCTGCTGGATACCCTGATGCCCGGAGCCCTGGGGCTGTGCCCGGGGGCCGAGGCGACCCGACGCAGCGTCTGCACCCCGGATCAGGCGGCGGCCATCCTGGGCCGCGAGCGGGCGGACGCGCTGCGCGTGCCCGGGGCGGGGCCCTACGAGGCCGCCGTCCTGGTGCTCGACTATCTGGCGGGCATGACCGACCACTACGCCACGGGCCTGAGCCGGAGGCTCCTGGGGCTGGGGGGCTGAGGATGGACGCGGCGGCGCGGGACATGGTCCCGACCCTGGCCCGGGCCGTGGCCCGCGAGCTGGAGCGCGAAACCCCGGCCGGGCCGGAGGTGGAGCGCTTCGCGCGCACGGCCCTGGGCGGGGCGGACGACGCGGCCCTGGCCGCACTGCTGGCCCGCTTCGGCGCGGCGGGCGAGGCGGGCGACGACTCCGACGCCGCGCTGCTGGCCGAGCTGCTGCTCTTCCCGGGGCGTGAAATGCAACAGGCCCTGGAACCGGCCCTGGCCGAGGCCGATACGGCTTTTGTCCGCCAGGAAGGGCAAGCGGGCCAGGAAGGGCGGGAAGGAGCGGGGAGGGCGGACGGCGCGGCTGCCCTGGGCCGGGCCCTGGCGGCCCTGGCACCCCGGGCGCGTTTCCTGCTGCCCGGGGGGCGCGCGGTGGCCCTGGCCCCCGACGCCGCCGCCTGCGCCGGGGTGGCCCGGCGGCTGCGCCCGGGGCATGGCGCGCCCCCGGCCCTGGCCCGGGCGGTGGACGCCGCCCTGGCCCCGCAGGCCGCCCTGGCCGCCCGCGCGGCCCTGCGCCACAGCCGCTGCCCGTGGACCGCGCGCAACGTGGACCTGCTCGCGCGGCTGGCGGCCTCGCCCCTGGCCGGGCCGGAGCTGCCCGCGCTGCTGGCCTATGCCTGCGCCCTGCTGCCGGGCCTGGAAGAGGGTGCGGACCTGGCCGTGGCTTTGGCCCGGGCCCACGCTGCGGCCCTGCGGCACCTGGAGGCCCACCAGCGCTTTGCCGGGCGGCTGGCGGCCCAGAATTTCGAGACCCTGGCCCTGCGCGGCGAGCGTGCGCCCCACGCCGACCCCGAGGCCCTGCGCCGCGAGATGCGCGCGGCCGACCGGCTCTCGCGCATCCTGTGCGGCGTGCCCGCCGCCGCCCCGGGCGTGGTCCACGAGGACCTGGGCACCATGACTCCCGGCGACGGCCTGCCGGGCTCCGGTTTCTCCGATAGCCTCGACCCGGAATTGCCCTGACCGCGCGATTCCCGCGCCTCCGCGTGCCCCGCGCGTGCCCCGGGCCCCGCCCGGTTTTCCCCTCCGCCCCCGGCCCTGCGCGCCATGTTGCGCCCGGGGGGCAAACAGCGTAGGAGAGCGGTCCCGGCGTATCGCCGGGCCCATCATCACGAGGAAACCACCATGCCCAGAAACAAAGCCCGCAACGAAAAGATTCGCAATATCGCCATCATCGCCCACGTCGACCACGGCAAGACCACGCTCACGGACCAGATGTTCCGCCAAAGCGGCCTGTTCCGCGACAACCAGGAAGTCCAGGACCGCGTGCTGGATTCCATGGACCTGGAGCGCGAGCGCGGCATCACCATCGCCGCCAAGAACTGCTCCATCGAGTGGCAGGGCGTGAAGATCAACATCATCGACACCCCCGGCCACGCCGATTTCGGCGGCGAGGTGGAGCGCGCCCTGTCCATGGCCGACGGCGCCATTCTGCTGGTGGACGCCTCCGAGGGACCCCTGCCGCAGACGCGCTTCGTGCTCGAAAAGGCTCTGGCCGCGCATCTGGCCGTGTTCGTGGTCATCAACAAGATCGACCGCGCCGACGCCCGGCCCGCCGAGGTTCTGAGCGAGGTCTACGACCTGCTCATCGACCTGGGCGCCAGCGACGAGCAGCTCGACTTTCCGCTGTTCTACGCCGTGGGCCGCGACGGCGTGGCCTCGCGCAGCCTGGACGAGCCCGGGCAGAACCTGCACGTGCTCATGGACGCCATCGTGGCCGACATGCCCGCCCCGGTGTACGACGCCGACGCGCCCTTCCAGATGCTGGTGTCCGACCTGGGGTATTCCGACTACCTGGGGCGGCTGGCCGTGGGCCGCGTGCTGGGCGGCACGGTGCGCGGCAACCAGAGCCTGGTGCGCATCGGCGAGAGCGGCACGCCCAAGCCCCTGCGCGTGACGCGCCTGCAAACCTATCGCGGCCTGCAACTGGTGGACGCCGAAAGCGCCGAGCCCGGCGACATCATCGTGCTTTCGGGCATCGAGGACGTGCGCATCGGCGACACGATCTGCACCGCCGCCGAGCCCCGGGCCCTGCCGCGCATCACCGTGGACGAACCCACCGTGTCCATGCGCTTTTCCATCAACACCTCGCCCCTGGCCGGGCGCGAGGGCAAGAACGTGACCTCCTCCAAGATCCGCGAGCGGCTGATGCGCGAGGCGCTGTCCAACGTGGCCATCCGCGTGGAGGACACCGACGAGCGCGACGCCTTCGTGGTCAAGGGCCGGGGCGAGTTCCAGATGGCCATCATCATCGAGACCATGCGCCGCGAGGGCTTCGAGCTGAGCGTGGGCCGCCCGGAGGTCATCCTCAAACTCGACGAGCAGGGCCGCGTGCTGGAGCCCATCGAACAGCTTTACGTGGACTGCGACGAGGCCTTTTCCGGCGTGGTCACCGAGAAGCTGGCCATCCGCAAGGGGCGGCTGACCAACATGGTCAACAACGGCTCGGGGCGCGTGCGCCTGGAGTTCTCCGTGCCCTCGCGCGGGCTCATCGGCTACCGCGACGAGTTCCTGACCGACACCAAGGGCACGGGCATCATGAACTCGTACCTCTCGGGCTACGAGGAGCACCGGGGCGACTTCCCCACGCGGTTTTCGGGGTCCATCGTGGCCGACAGGCCCGGCAGCGCCGTGCCCTACGCCCTGTTCAACCTCGAACCGCGCGGCCAGCTTTTCGTGCGCGCCGGGGACCCGATCTACGAGGGCCTGATCGTCGGCGAGCACAACCGCGACAACGACATCGACGTGAACCCCTGCAAGGAAAAGAAGCTGACCAACCTGCGTGCCTCGGGCAAGGACGAGGCCGTGGTGCTGACCAACGTGCAGACCATGACCCTGGAGCGCGCCCTGCACTTCATCCGCGAGGACGAGCTTGTGGAGGTCACGCCCAAATCCGTGCGCCTGCGCAAGGCCGTTCTGCCCGCCACCCTGCGCCACCAGGCCGCGGGCAAGAAGAAAAAGGGCTAGGCTCCCGGGCGAAGGCACCGGCAAGCCGGAACGAAAAACCAGGCCCCCGCGGCGGACGACCGCGCGGGGGCCTGGTTTTTTTGACTGATGCGACGGATCGCCGTTTCGGGGCGGCCCGTTAGGCCGCGCGCACGGAGTCCAGGGCCCGTTGCAGATCGGTGATGCCCAGGCCGAGATGGAAGTCGAATTCCAGGCCCGCTTCGTGGCCCATGAGCCAGGCCACGCGGCAGGGCAGGGCGTCGAGCAGGCGCCCCGAGGCCCTGAGCCGGGCGTGGAACAGGGCGGACTGGTCCAGGCGCAGGCCGTGGTCCGCCGGGGGCGCGTCCAGGCGGATACGCGAGGACGCGGCGTTGATGTCGATGAGCCGGGCGGCCAGCGTCAGCCCGCCCGCGGCCAGTTCGCAGCGGTGCGCCCCCGCGTAGGCCTTGATCATCCTGTGCAGGCGGACCCCGGCGCTTTCCCGGCCGGGGCCCGCCGTGTGCGGCGGTGTCGTCGTCCATCCGGTCATGGTTTCCCCCCGGCGGGGCGCTCGGCCCCGCCGGAGCCAGGAAACCACGGCGCGGTGATGGGCCCGTGGCGGGCCCGTGACGTTTGGGCGCCGCCCGGCGGCTACTGCGGCTCCTGCTGCGGCAGCATGTACTGGATGTAGTAGCCGCTGGTGGGGTAGGCCCAGATGGTGCGCCGCACCTGTTCCGCCGTGAGCCCCAGGCGCACGGCCAGGGCGAAGGTGTTGGCCAGCTCCTCGGCGTGGTGTCCGGCCAGGTGCGCGGCCACGATGCGCCCGCCGGGCGCGGTGAGAATCTTGTAGCCCGTGTGTTCCTCGCCCAGGCGCTGCCAGGGCAGCCAGTCGTTCATGTCGCCCTGGTGCACGGCCACGTCCAGCCCGTGGGCGCGGGCCTCGGCCTCGGTGGGCCCCACGGCGGCCAGCGGCGGCACGCTGAAGACCACGCGCGGGATGCCCGCCTGGTCCACGCTCAGGCTGTTGCCGTGGAGCATGTTGTGCGCCGCCACCAGCCCTTCGTTGTTGGACGAGGGCGTCAGGGCGAAGGGCGTGCTCGCGGCGTCGCCCCCGGCGTAGACCGCCGGGTTGCTCGTGCTCTGCATGTATTCGTTGACCAGGATGCCGCGCGGGCCCACGGCCACCCCGGCGGCCTCCAGGCCCAGGCCCTCCAGGGCCGGGGCGCGCCCCGCGCCGTGCACGGCCATGGCGCAGGCGAACGCCCGGGCCCCGCCGGGCCCGGCCAGCACGGTCAGCCCGCCGTCCGGGGCGCGCTCCACGGCCGTGACCGGCATGTTGGTCCGCACGTCGATGCCCGCCTGCCGCGAGGCCGCCACGATGACCTCCGCCAGTTCGGGCTCGAAGCCGCCGAGCACCCGGGGGCCACGGTGCAGCACCGTGGCCCGCACTCCGGCGCGGGACACCATGTGCGCGAATTCAAAGGAAATATATCCTCCGCCGATAAAGACGATGCTCTCGGGCAGTGCCGGAAGATCCAGGAAGGCGTCGGACAGGGTGACGAGTTCTTCGCCGGGGATGCCCAGGGGCGCGGGGCGGGCGCCGGGGCCCAGGAAGATGCGCCCGGCCTCCACGGGTTCGCCGTCCACTTCCAGGCCGCGCGGGCCGGTGAGCCGCGCGTGGCCGTGCAGGGTGTCGATGCCGCGCCGGGAATAGGCGGACTCGATGCGCCCGGGCATGTCGTCCACGAACCCGGCCTTGAAGGCTTGCAGGGCGGCCCAGTCGACCTCGGGCTCGCCGCGCAGGCCCCGGCCGTGCAGGCCGCGCACGCGGGCCACGGCCTCGGCCGCGCCCAGCAGAACCTTCTTGGGGTTGCAGCCCCGCAGGGGGCAGGTGCCGCCGAAGCGGTCGGACTCCACCACGGCCACGGTCAGGCCCGCGTCGCGGCAGGCTCGGGCAGCCGCACCGCCCGCCACGCCCGCGCCCACCACCACCAGATCGTAGCGTCTGGTCATCGTTTCCTCCGCGCAAAGGGTTTCCAGCGTCCGCCATCAGAACATGAAGCGGCCGGTCTGGCAACCCGGCGCGGCCGGGGAAGGGGGGCAAGGCCGGGGGCGCCTCGCTCCGGCGGCTAGCGGATGAGCAGGAAGTAGCCCGTGCCCGCCAGGGCCACGATGGTGCAGGGCACGACCAGCCTGCGCCACACGCGCGACAGCTCCACCTGGAAGTACTGGCAGGTGAGGATGAAGCAGATGTGGATGGGCGAAATCATCACGCCGGTGAAGCCGAAGAACTGGGCCAGCACCAGATAGGGCAGGGTCTGGCCCTGCATGCCCAGGCCGTCCAGGATGCCCAGCAGCAGCGGGAAGGTCGCGCCCACGAAGGCCACGTTGATGCCCGAGATGGCGCCCACCAGGAAGGGCAGGAACACCGCCGAGGTGAACAGCGCCACCCCGCCCCCGGCCATGCCTGCCAGATCGCGGACCACGCCCGCGGCCTCCATGGTCTCCTTGAAGACGAAGATGCCCACGATGACGAAGAGCATGGAGTAGAGGTGGCGGCTGGTCAGCGTCTGGCGCACGGGGGCCAGGGGGAAGCCGTTTTGGGCGAGCAGGACCACGATGGCCGCCAGCAGCGCCGCCAGCACGCCCCACTCGAAGGACGCCCCGGGCAGCAGCAGGCCGATGCCGCCCTCCAGGACCACGGCTCCGACGATGGCCACGATGAGCGGCAGGCCCAGGCCGACGATGCCCGCCAGGGAGGTCGGCGCTGTGGTCACGGGGATGGACGCCTCCTCGATGCGCAGCCGCCCCGGGCGCAGCACGAAGAGCCAGCCCAGCAGCAGCATCAGCGGCACCGCCGGGAAGGTCCAGGCGATGAGCCGGTGGATGGGCAGCCCGCCCAGGGAAGCCGTGAGGATGATGCCCGGGTACAGCGGCCAGCCCAGCTCCCAGACGTGGCGGAACCAGTAGTTCACCAGGGCCTTGTCCGCGCCGTCCAGGCTCATTCGCCGCGAGACCTCGCCGACCATGGGCGCCGAGAACACCGCGCCCCCCGGCATGGGCAGCAGCCCGATGAGCGCCGGGAAGAACACCAGCCGCAGCCGGGGCGAGCGCATGCGCACGGCCAGGGCGTCCATGAGCCTGCGCGACTGGCCGGTTTTTTCCATGGTGGTGGACAGGGCCATGATCAGGCCGACGATGCCCGCCAGGAAAAGGGTGGTCCGGCTGGCCAGGGCGGCGGCCACCACGTGGGGCCAGCGCTCCAGGGGCAGGCCGAAGAGCACGGCGGTCAGGCCCGCGCCGCACAGGATGGAGGCGCCGAGACCCAGGCGCAGGCGGATGCCCGCGAGCATGGCGGTGAAGGCGGCGAGAATCTTGACCAGGGGCAGCAGGGCGAGGATGGATTCCATGGTTTCTGGCTGTGGCTTGCGGGGCGACGGCGGGCCGGGGCTCCGGGTGGGCTGGGGCGCGCTCCGGGCAGACCCGGGCGCGAAAGGTATGCATACTCAGACTTGTTTGCTCTGGCAACGGCTTTTCTTGGGCAGTGCGCGGAACCCCTGGGGAGCATTTGCGGGGCCGGGCGTCAGACCGGGGGGCGCCGGGGGCGCCGGGCGTGCGGATGCGGGGGCACCAGCCGCCAGGTCAGCAGTATGGCCGCCAGCAGCAGCAGATAGAGCAGGGTGAAGGCCCGGGGCGGCAGGTCCCAGTAGAGCACGCGCTCGGCCCAGAAGGCGGCGAAGGACGAGGCGTGGCGCCCCGGGGCTCCGGCGGCCCGGCGCAGGGCGTCCTCCCAGGTGGTCAGCGGGCAGGCCAGGCCGAGCAGGGCCTCGGCGGCGACCACGGCCATGGCCCCCAGATGGGCCATCCGCCAGCCCCGGCGGCGCACGAAGCTCCGGCCCGCCAGGGCTCCGGCCCAGATGACCGGCAGGCCCAGGACGATGAACGCCGCCAGAAGCATATGCAGCGCCAGCAGTGCGTCGGCCAGCCAGAGCAGGGCGGAAGGTGCCATGGCCCACCATGCCCCGGGGCCCGGCCGAAGGCAAGCCGACGCGGGGTGCGCCCGGGGGCGCGGGGCGGATGGAACCCGGGCGGGGGGAAGTCGGGGCGGCGCCGCCGGGGCGATGGCCCGGCAAGCGACGGATGGCGCGCCTTGCGGCCGGGCTTGTCATTGCTTCGGCTCTTCCGCTACAGTGGCTCCCGCACGCGACGCCCCGGGGCGCCGTGGCCGCGGCCCGCGGGCATCGGCAGCCCGCCCCGGCATCCGCGCCGCACCGCCCCGATCTGACCCGCACAGCACAGGCCCGGCCCGCGCCGGGCCGTCATCTTGGAGGATTCATGGCCGATTCCGCCCCTGTCGTCCGCCCCATGCGCCGCGAGGAACTGGACCTCGCCCTGCGCTGGTCCGCCGAGGCGGGCCGCAACCCCGGGCTGCGCGACGCCGACGCCCTCTGGGCCGCCGATCCGCAGGGCTTCTGGATGGCCGAGGCGGACGGCGAGCCCGTGGCCAGCCTGGCCGCCGTGGCCCATGGAGGTTTCGGTTTCGTGGGTCTGTATTTCGTGCGCCCGGACAGGCGCGGCCAGGGCCTGGGGCGGCTGCTGTGGCGCAAGGCCACGGCCCGGCTGGCGGGCCTGGGCGTGGGCCTGTACGCCCTGCCCGGGCAGGTGGAGGCCCTGCGCGGCCAGGGCTTTACCCCGTCCTACGAGCTGGCGCGCTTCTGCTGGGACCAGCCGCCGGACCCCTGCGTGGCCGAGCGGCTGGTGCCCCTGGAGGACGTGCCCCTGGCCGACGTGGCGGCCTATGACCGCATCGGTTTTCCCGGCGCGCGCGCGGCCTTTTTGCGCCGCTGGCTGGCCATGCCCAACGCCCGGGGCCTGGCCGTGGCCCACGACGGCGAACTGCTGGGCTACGGCGTGGTGCGCACCTGCTGGGAGGGCAGCACCATCGGCCCGCTCTTCGCCGAGGACTGCGACACCGCCGAGACCCTGCTCCTGGGGCTGGGCGCGGCGGCGGAGCAGTTGCCGGTGTTCCTGGACATGCCGGTGTGCAACGTGCGCGGCGTGCGCATGGCCGAGCGCTGGGGCATGCGCGAGGTCTCGCGCGTGGTGCGCATGGACAACGGCCCCGAGCCCGACGTGGACCTGTTCAAGATTTTCGGTCTGGCCAGCCTGGATCTGGGCTGACCCGGCCCGTGCGCGCGGCGCCGGGCGCGGCTTTGCGCCCCGGCTCCGGCTGGCCGGATTGCGGCTGCGGGCGCCCCGTCCGCTCCGGCGGAATGCCGACCGGGGGCCGGGGCGCCCGCACAGGAGCTTGTCCGCGCCCGAAGGGGCGGGCCCGGCGCGCCAACGCGGGGTGTGAATCTTCCCTCCCGGCTCCCTTGCAGGCATCCCCCGCCGCATATCCCTACCCTTGGGAGGGGAAAATTACGTGGCGAACCGTTTTTTGTCTTGATTGTTCACTCAACCAAGGTTATTTCTGGACCTGTCGCACGCCTCCTCCAGGCGGATGACGGACTGCGGGGCCGAAGGCCCCGGACACAGCCTCCATACCAACCAGCAGAAAGAGGCCCGGGGAGTGGTTCCCCGGGCCTCTTTCCTGTTGGCGCCGAGTGTGGACGGGCGCGGCGCGTGGACGGGGATGGCCCCGGAGCGAGGGCGCGTCCGGCCCTGGGGCGGGTATGCGGCGTGCGCCCCGAGGGCGGTACGGGGAGGGCGGCGTTGCGCCGGAGGGTGCGCGGTGTGCGCGGCTTCGTCGATGCCCTGGCAATGCCGGTCCTGGTCGCGCCGGTGGGGCGCGCGGCCTTGTGCCCGCCCGGCTTCAGCCCCGGCGCGGCAGGCCGCCGTGGCTCGGGCGCAGGCTGCGCAGCCCGTCGGCGGTGTACAGCGCCACCCCGGCCCAGATGAGCAGGAAGGTGGTCATGTGCGCCGGGCTGAAGGGCTCGCGGTAGACGAAGACCCCCAGCAGGAACATGCCCGTGGGCGCCAGGTATTGCAGCACGCCCACCGTGGCCAGCCGTAGCCTGCGCGCCGCGAAGGCGAAGAGCACCAGCGGCGTGGCCGTGACCACTCCGGCCCCGGCCAGGAGCAGATCCGTGCTCCAGCCCAGGTGCCCCAGGGCGCCCAGGCCCTCGGCCTCGCGCAGCCACAGGTAGCCCCCGGCGGGCAGGGTCAGCACCAGCGTCTCGAAGAACAGGCCGTTGATGGACTCCACGGCGGCGACCTTGCGCACCAGCCCATACAGCCCGAAACTCACGGCCAGGGCCAGGGCCAGCCAGGGCGCGCGCCCGAAGTGCCAGACCATGTTCAGCACCCCCGCCGTGGCCAGCAGGATGGCCACCGTCTGCACCCGGCGCAGCCGGTCGCGGAAGACCAGAAACCCCAGCAGCACGTTGACCAACGGGTTGATGTAGTAGCCCAGGCTGGACTCCACCACGTGGCCGTTGTTCACCGCCCAGATGTAGAGGAACCAGTTGCCCGACACCAGCATGCTGGAAACCATGAGCAGCAGCACGTCGCGCCGCGAGCGCATGGCGTGGAGCACCCCGGACCAGCCGCGCCGCAACGTGACCAGCAGCGCCAGGAAGACCAGGGACCACACGATGCGGTGGCAGAGCAGTTCCATGGGCGGCACGGCGGCCAGGGCCTTCCAGTACATGGGCAGAAGCCCCCAGACGAGGAACGCGAGCAGACCCGCGGCGATACCCGTGTGCGAAGGGGAAAGGGGCGAAGGCATGTGTTTTCCGCAGTGGCTGGGGGTTGGGCAGGCGTCCGCACTCTACCCCTTCGCGCCCTGGCGTCAAGGCCCGGCAGGGGCCGCAAGCCCTGCGGGGCGGGAGTTTCGTCCGGTGCGCCACGGTACGCCGCGCCCCCGGCGTGCGGTTGGGCAGCGGTTCCCGCGTGCGTGCGGGCGTCGGGGCATCAACGAGAGCGGGACGCCCGTGCGGGCGCGGTTTCCGCTTGTGTGCCGGGGCGGCCGGGGTGACCGTTGCGCGCTCCGGGTGGAGGCCCCGGCCTGCTGTTCTGTGGAGGGCCGCTCCGGACCGGGCTCCGTTGGCCCGATCCGCATTGGTGCTTCTTGCATGGAGTGAGCAGGCCTTGCACCGGGTTCGTCCCGCCGTGGCGCACGGGGGCGCGGGCGTCGGGCGCCCGCGCCGGGGCTGGCTTTGCGGCGGGGCCGCGCGGCGCTTCCCCGCCGGGGCACGGTCTGCTATGAGGGCGCCATGCACGATTCCTTTCGCCCCGGGGCCGCCGCAGGCCCTTCCGCCGTTTCCGCTCCGCCGCCCTGGGCCGTGGAGGCCCTGAACGCCTTCGGCCTGGGCTGCGCGCGGCTGCGGCCCGATCTGCCCCTGGCCGCCAGCCCCGAACGCTGCGCCCTGCGGGCCGCCGTGGAGGACCATTGCGGCGCCTTGTGGGTTCTTGAGCGCCTGTTCCCCGGGCAGTTGGCCCGCCGCGAGGCCGTGGCCCGCGTGCAGCGGGCGCTGGTCGGCGCCGGGCTGGCCGGGGTGCCCGCGTGGTTGCCCGCCTGCGCCGGGGGCCACGTGGCCGCCGCCGGGGGGCGGCATTGGCAGGTCGCGCCTTTTGTGGCCGGGGCCCCGCTGCCGCGCCCGGCCTATGTGGAGGACGCCGCGCGGGGCACGGCCCTGGCGCGTTTCCTGGGCGCCCTGCGCGCGGCGGCCCAGGCTGCGCCCGGGGCGTGCTCCGGGGGCGATCCGGCCCTGGAGCAGGCCGCCCCGGCGGCGGACCTGCCCGCCTTCGCCCGCGAACTGCGGGCCACCGTGGGCCGCACCCGGCCCGCCCTGGGCGCGGCGCTGGACCCCATCCTGGCCGCCCTGGCGCCGCTGTTCGCCGCCTGGGCCGACCTGCCGCAGGCCCTGGCCCACGGCGACCTGCATCCCCTGAACGTCATCTGGCGCGGGCAGGAGGTGGCGGCGGTGGTGGACTGGGAATTCACCGGGCAGGGGCCGGACCTCTACGACGCCGCGAACCTGCTGGGCTGTGTGGGCAGCGAGGACCCTTCGGCCCTGGGCCGGGGGCTGTGCGCGGCGCTGCTGGCCGGGCTGCGCGAGCATGGCGTGCTGCGTGCGGACAACGCCCCCTGGCTGCATCCGTTGCTGGTGGCCGTGCGCCTGGCCTGGCTTTCGGAATGGCTGCGCAAGGACGACCGCGAGATGCTGGACATGGAACTGGCCTACCTGCGCCTGCTCGCGCGCAACCGCGAGGGCCTGGAACGGGCCTGGGGGCTGGCGTGATCGCCTTGCGCCCGGGTGCGGGCCCCTGCGATCCCCGCTGGGGGCACCGCCGGAAGTGCGGCGGGAAGAGCGCCCCGACGTGTCGCCCGGCGCGTCATCAGGCGTGTCGGGAAAAGGGTTGCGGGGCGCGTGGCGGAGAGTCTGGCGGGGCGTGCCGGAATTGGCGCCCGGCTTCGGGCCGGGGGCATCGCGCGGCTTCGCTCCCGTTCCGGTGCCCGCCGCACTGTCCGCCCCGGCGCCCGGGCGGCCGTTGGGCGTATGCCTTGAACGCTTCGGATACGTTTTTTCCGGGGTACGCCCCGGGGCGGAGTCGCAGTGTTTTTTCGGGGCGTCCCTCGCGTGCCGTGCCGCGCGTCCGCCTTTTCCCGCGCGCGTTCCTTTCGCCTTTTGCCACCGCCGTGCATGCGCCGTATGCGGCCCGCATGCTCCGCGCGGCAGGGCAGGGGGCCGCGCGGTCATGAAGAAGCCCTGGGACGTGATCGTGGCCGGGGCGGGGGCCTCGGGGTTGTTCTTCGCCGCGCGGGCCGCGCGGCGGGGGCTGGCCGTGCTGGTGCTCGACCCGGGGGCGCCCATGGGCGGCGCGGCGCGCAAGGTGCGCGTCAGCGGCGGCGGGCGCTGCAATTTCACCAACCTGGACATGGACCCCGGGCGCTACCTGTGCGGCAATCCGCACTTTACGCGCTCGGCCCTGGCGCGCTTCACGCCGTGGGACGCCGTGGCCTGGCTGGGCGAGCACGGCCTGGGCTACGAGGAAAAGGCCCCGGGCCAGCTTTTTTGCGCCCAGGGCGCCGCCGCCGTGGCCGGAGCCCTGGAGGCCGAGTGCGCCGGGGCCGGGGTGCGCCTGGAGCTGGGCCGCCCGGTGCGCGGCGTGGAGCGCGCGGGCGACGGGTTTTTGGTGCGGACGGAGAGCGGCGCCCTGGCCGCCCGGGCCGTGGCCGTGGCCACGGGGGGCTTGTCCTGGCCCGCGGTGGGAGCCTCGGGCCTGGGGTTCGAGGTCGCGGCGGCCCTGGGGCTGCGCGTGGTGCCGCCGCGCCCGGCCCTGGTACCCCTTGTCTGTGGGAACAAGGGGGGCAATTGGCCCTACGCGGACCTCGCCGGAGTGGCCCTGCCCGTGCGCGCGGCCTGCGCGGGCGTGGCCTTCACGGACGACCTGCTCTTCACCCACAAGGGCCTCTCCGGCCCGGTGATTCTGCAAATTTCGACCTATTGGCGGCGCGGCGAGGCGCTGACCATCGACCTGCTGCCCGGGCAGGACGCCGCCGCGCTGCTGGCCGCCGCCCGCAGCGCCAAGGGCCGGGGCCGGACCCTGGTGCGCAACTTCCTGGCCGCGCATCTGCCTGGGCGCTTGGCCGCGCGCCTTGCCGCCCAGGTCGCTGCCCAGGCGCCTACCTCGGCGCTCGCGCGGACGCCCGCCCGTCAGTCCGGCCATGCGGTGGGCCCCGCAACGGCCCGCGCGGCAGTCGGCGGCCCCGCCAGCGGCCAGTCGGCCCCAAAGCCAGGCGCCCAGCCGCTTTCCCTGGCCGACACGCCCCTGGCCGACCTCACGGCTCCGCAACTGCACGCCCTGGCCCAGGCCCTGAACGCCTGGACCGTCCTGCCCACGCGCAGCGAAGGCTGGGCCAAGGCCGAGGTCACCGCCGGAGGCGTGGACACCGCCGCCCTGTCCTCCCAAACCATGGCCGCCCGCCATATCCCCGGCCTCTTCTTTCTCGGCGAGGTCCAGGACGTGACCGGCCATCTCGGCGGCTACAACCTCCACTGGGCCTGGGCCTCGGCCCATGCCGCAGCGCTGGCCGTGGGGTGATGGGGAGGCTGGAAGTCTGACTGCTTGTTTTTCAAGAGGGAGCGGATCGCTGAAAGTGCCTGTATTGTGTTGATGTTTCGCAAAGAGTGATGTTTGTTTCGCATGTTTCTCATAATGTACTTGTTTGGGCAGAGTTGTCTCGGCGATTCCTAGTTATTGATTTATGCACAATGCCTTCTGGATGCAGGACTGTCGTTTGGTGGCGCAGGGTAAAACGCGGCGTATTTTATGCTTGCGGGGGGAAGTGGAATGAAAGTTGTACAGAATATTTATGATGACCCTGTATTTTTTGAAGGCTATAGAAAGCTTAGAGGAAATCCGGACAGTGCAAACGCGTTACAGGAGAAGCCGGCTCTTTTTGCCTTGTCGCCCGACTTGGGAGGGAAATCTGTTTTGGATTTGGGCTGTGGGTATGGTGAAAACTGTGCCACTTTTTATAGGATGGGAGCAAAAAAAGTTGTCGGTATTGATATATCAAAAAAAATGATTCAAGCCGCAAAATTTGAAAATCCGAATATTCATTTTATCATTATGGATATGAATAACTTGTCGTTCTCCGGTCAGAAGTTTGATGTTGTTTTCAGTTCACTCGCAGTTCACTATATTGAGGATTTTGACAATTTCGTGCGTTCTGTGTTCAATTTGATCGGCAATGATGGATATTTTGTCTTTTCTCAGGAACACCCATTGACCACGTCGCCGATTGGGGGGGCATCCTGGGCAATAAACGAGGAGGGAGATGCGATTCATTATAAACTGACAGACTACGCCAGAAGCGGCGAAAGAAAGACTCGCTGGATAGTTGATGGTGTCGTCAAGTATCACAGGACGTTTTCAGAATTAATAAATACGGTGATATGCAATGGATTCGTTGTGGAGAAGGTTCTGGAGCCGATCCCTGGAAATGAAATAATCGAAAGATTGCCGAGTTATGGAAAGGATATGCACAAGCCGAATTTCTTGCTTGTCAGGGCGAGGAAACAAGCGGAATGCAGGGGGCGGAAGATCTGATAATATGTGACTGGGATGATCTCGGCCTGGAGATTTCCCCTGCCTGGGCTGGCCATGAACTTTTTATCTTGGATTTTCCTGTTTGTGTTGGCCATCCAAAACGGTTCTGCCTTGTGTTTTCAGTTCACATATTTTCATTGCGTGTCGCTTTGGCCCGTGTCGTGTACAGCCGCTCCGGCGGTTCGTATCTTCTCAATGGTCCATGATTGGTTTTGATGCTCCTTTATTCGAACGTGCCCGGCCCGAGGGACGCTGCCGCCCGGACCGAAAGCCGGGGCGCCCCGGCGGGTTGCCGCGGCGCCCCGGCGTTCCCTTACTCGAAGCGCGAGACGGAGTTGATGTAGACGGGTTCGCCGGGAACGTCCTGGTGGCCGCCCATGGATTTGGTGCGCACCTTGCGGATTTTGTCCACGGCATCCAGGCCCTCGACGACCTTGCCGAAGACGCAGTAGCCCCAGCCCTGGTCGGTTTTGGCGCTGTGGTTGAGGAAGTCGTTGTCCACGGCGTTGATGAAGAACTGCGCGGTGGCGGAGTGCGGGTCCATGGTGCGGGCCATGGCCAGGGTGCCGCGCTCGTTTTTCAGGCCGTTGTCGGCCTCGTTTTCGATGGGCGCGCGGGTGGCCTTTTCCTTCATCATCCCGGTCATGCCGCCGCCCTGGATCATGAAATTCTCGATGACGCGGTGGAAGATGGTGCCCGCGTAGTGTTCGTCGTCCACGTATTGCAGGAAGTTGGCGACGGTCTTGGGGGCCTTGTCCTCGAAAAGCTCGACGAGGATGTCGCCCTTGGAGGTTTCGATGAGGACCATGGGGTTGGACATGGGGGTCTCCTTGCTGCTGGGATTTTGGGGCCCGGCCTTGCGGGGCCGGGCGTCGGTTGCGGTTCGTGGTTGCTGGTCATAGGCAAAATCGGCGCGGCTGTCACCCCCGGGGCGGCGCGGGCTCGCCGTTCGCCATGGCCAGGAACCCCGCGCGCAGGGCGGGGTCGGCCGTGGTTTCGGCAAAGTGCAGATAGAGCACGCGCAGCACCGAGCGCAGCAGCGCCGGGGCGCTGACCCGGCGCGCGGCCACCAGGGCCGGGGCGTCGTGCGCGGCGATCCACGCGGCGTAGTCGCGGGCGCGGTGGGCGGCGCGGTGGGCGGCGTCGATGCGCGCGAGGCCGCTTTCCCCGGCGCGGGCGCGGGCGGCCGGGTCGGCCAGCAGGGCGCGGGCCGTGGCCAGCAGGGCGTCCATGTCGCCGGGCGGGTAGGTGAAGAGGTCGCGCCCGGGGGTGAACAGGCTGTCCTGGCCGTGGCCGACCTCCGGGGTCAGCAGGCAGGCGCCGGTGCCCAGGGCCTCGAACACGCGGAAGTTCAGGTCGCCGCGTTCGCAGTAGTTGAGCACCACGCGCGCCCGGGGGAACAGGGCGCCGAAGTCGCCCCGGGCCACGTGCAGCCCCGGGAAGCGCGCTCCGAGTTCGTGCAGGAAGGCGTGGCGCCCGGGGGTGGTTTCGGGGTCCACCGTTCCGGCGAAGAGCAGGTCCCACTGCTTGGGGCCGGGGCGGGGGCCGGTGTGGTCCGGCGCCCAGGGCGGCAGCCAGAGCACCCGGGAGGGGTCGGCGCGCAGGGCGGCGAAGCGGGGCAGGTGGTCGCGCAGGCTGACGGAACACAGGTCGAAGGCCCGGGAGTAGAGCGGATGCCAGGAGTGGATGTGCGAGTCCACGAAGTGCATGACCGTCAGGCAGGGCCAGCGCTCCACGCCGAAAAGCACGGGCGGCAGGCTGGCGTCGCCCATGACCACGGCGTCCGGCGCCTCCCCGCAGGCGGCCACGACCTCCTCCCAGGTGACGAACCCGGGGCTGCGGCGTTTGATGGGCGTGACTTCCCACCCGTGGGCGGCGAGCCCGGCGCCGAAGTAGGGGTGGCCGATCCAGCAGAGGTGTTTCATGGGCGGCGGTCCTGGCGGGCGGTTCCCGCTTCGGGGAGCATACGCCCTTTGGGCGGCGCGGGGAAGGGCGGAGCCGGGGCGGGCCGGGGCGACGCTCCGGCCCGCCCTGGGGGAATCAGGGCTCCCGCGCCCGGGGCGGGCGCGGCGGGTTGAGCCCGGGGGCAAAAGAGTTTATGCACTCCTGCACGGGCCGCGCGCCCGGCAACGTCAAGGAGGCGACAATGAGCGAATTGCAGGTCAAGCCCGTGCAGCCCAGCCCGGCCTTCGACTTCATGTATTTTCTGGAGATCTGCGGTGAATCGCGCATCGACGGCGTGCTGCTCGACCGGCTGGAAGCGGCGTGGAACGACTGGCGCGACCGGCTGCACGCCTACCACCTGATTCCTTCCACCTCCGGGCCCGACGAGGGCTTCCTGCTCATCTGGCTCACCGAGGGCGTGGAGGACGCGGTGGAGCAGGGCTGGGCCGAGGGCGAGAAGAACGGCATGTTCTTCCACAACCTGGCCATCACCCTGGTCATGAGCGCGGCGCGCAGCCTCGTGCCCGAGCTGGAGGAGAACTGCACGCCCCTGCCGCGCCCGGGCGAGGAGGTACTGGACTTCATGGAGCGCATGGACCTGGAGTGGAACCCGCAGCTCGGGGCGCTGAACCGGCAGTACGCCGTGTATACGCCCATGCCCTACCGGGGCGGCTGCGAGGTCTGCATGCAGTCGCACACCTGCCCCAACTCGAAATTCGGCTCGCAGGTTCCGCAATGACGCCGGAGCGGGAGCGGCGGCGCGCGCACGTGCGCGCGGTGGTCCTCGGGCGGCTGGAGCGCCTGGGGCGCGAGGAGTTGCGCCGCGAGGCGCTCTCGGAGTTCTTCACCGTGACCCTGGGGGCGGACCCGGGCACGGCGCGGCGCACGGCCGCGCTGGTGCCCCCGCTCATGGACGAACTGCACGCCCGCTGGGTGGACCTGTTCGCGGAGCGGCTGCTGGAAACCGTGCCCGGGGAGCAGCTCGACGTGCTCTGCGCGGGCGGGGCGGAAAACGACGCGACCTTGTGTCTGGTCTACGTCATGTTTCTGGAATCGGCGCGCATGGAAGAGCGGCGCGAGCGCGACCTGCTCGAATACGCCGCGCGCATGAGCGGGGCGGACGACGCCGGGGACCTGGCGGCTTCGTACATCCGGGCGCGCATGGCGCGGCTGGGCGCGGCCCTCAAGGCTCCGGACGGGGAGTAGCCGGGCCGCGGACGCGGAAAGCCCGCCCTGCCTTGCGGCGGGAGCGGGCTTTTTTTGGGTGTTTTCCGTTGCGCGGTGCCGCCGGGGCGCCGGTTACCAGCGGCGGGGCGGGCGGGGCGCGCGAGGCTTGGCCTCGTTGACCCGCAGCGTGCGGCCGCCGAACTCGGCGCCTTCCAGGGCCTCGATGGCCTTGGCGGCGTCTGCGTCTTCCATTTCCACGAAGCCGAAGCCGCGCGGACGGCCGGTTTCGCGGTCGGAGACGAGCTTGACGGAAGTGACGCCGCCGAACTGGCCGAACAGATCGCGGAGTTCCTCTTCGGTGGCACTCCAGGGCAGGTTGCCGACATAGATGGACTTGGGCATTGTGCAAAAACTCCTTGCAGGGAAAAAGTCGCGCGCCCATATCACACCGAGGGTAACCCCTCCTCGGCGTATGGACTATGCAGTCCTCATGGATGGTCGTGAATCAAATGTCAAACTATTTTTTATAAGAAAATGCGAAGCCCGTGTGGATTTTGGCCCCTGATGCGTGAAGGGCGGCTGCCTTGCGCACGCAGGGGAAACAGGGCGCGCCGCGAGGGTTCGCCGGGAGGCGGCATGAGGCGCGAGAGCGCCCGTTGGGCGCGCGGGCCGCGCGGGGCGTGGCTTTTGGGGCTGTGCCTGCTGGGCGCGGCCCTGGCCGTGCTCGGCCCGCCGGGGGGCGGAGGGCCGGCCCGGGCCCAAGGGGGCGGTGCCGTGCGGGCCGGAGGCGGCACGGAGGCGCCGCCGCTGCCCTGGCGCCTGGAAGCCGTCCTGGCCCACGACCCCGGAGCCTTCACCCAGGGCCTGTTCTTCGCCGGGGGGCGGCTGTTCGAGACCACCGGGCTGCGCGGGGCCTCGCGGATCATGGAACTGGACCCGGCCAGCGGGCGCGAGCTGCGCCGCGCGGCCCTGCCCGCGCGCTTTTTCGGCGAGGGCGCCACGGCGGTGGGCGGCGTTGCCCTGTGGCTGACCTGGACCTCGGGCCGGGCCTTCGTGCTCGGGCTGGACGATTTCGCCCCGCGCGGGGAGTTCCGTTATTCCGGCCAGGGCTGGGGGCTGGCATACGACGGGCGCGTGCTCTACATGAGCGACGGCTCGGACGTGCTGACCCTGCGCGACCCGGGCAGCTTCGCCGCGCTGGGGCGGCTGGCCGTGCGCGACGGCGCGCAGCCCGTGGGGCGGCTGAACGAACTGGAATGGGCGGACGGCGCGGTTTTCGCCAACGTCTGGCACAGCGCGCGGGTGGCGGTCATCGACCCGGCCACGGGCCGGGTGCGCCGCTGGCTGGACCTGGGCCCCCTGGTGCCCCCGGGGCTGGGCCCGGAAGCCGTGGCCAACGGTCTGGCCTGGAACCCGGCCACGCGCAGGCTCTACGTCACCGGCAAGCTCTGGCCCGCCGTGTACGTCCTGGAACTGGACCCGGCCCCGGTGCCCTGAGTTCCGGCTCCCGCAGAGTGGGCGGCGCGAAAGCGGCCGCCCGGATGCCTGGAAGGCCTTCCAGGGTGGCGCCCGCCCGCAACGCCGCGCCCCACTGTGACAAACGCGCCGCGATGCCATTTTTTCTAGACAAAGTCTGGATTCCATGCTCTAGAAAGAAAAGAGCATGGATTGAAGAATTCCGGGAGCGCCCTCCCGGCCCGGAAAACGGCAAGGGGGACAAGGAATGCCGCAGGTCGCAGCGCGCGTGTCCGACGAGCACGAACAGTGGCTCAAGGAATACTTCCGCACCAAAAGCGCGGGGGCCGAATTCGTGGTTCCCTGGGCCGTCGATACGTTTTTCCGTTCCATCAATTCCGTGCGCGGCCAGTTCTCCGCCGCCGAACTCAAGACCATTCTCGAAGCCCACAAGGACGTGAAGCTCCTGCCGGACCAGTCGCGCCTGGCCTACCTGCAACTGCGGGTGCAGGACGCCTGCGAGCTGGGCATGGTCAACACCAAGTACGGCGCCAGCAAGGCCAACCTGGAAGCCAAGATCAAGCGCCTGAACGACACCCAGGCCGCCGCGTTGATGATCTGGGCCACGGCCTATTGGGTTTCCAAGGAGTGGAAGGACATCGACATGGACGACTACGTGCGCGACGTGAGCTGAGGCCCGCCGCCGGTTTCGCCTTTCCGTCCCTGCCCTTTCCGTCGTTGCCGTTTTCCGTTCGCGTTGTCGCTTCCGCCGCCAGGGCCCGCCCTGGGCGGCTTTTTTGTTGCACCGCCCGGGGGGCGGGCGGGGTGGGGCGGGGGGCCTTAAGTCCCGGCGCGGGGCCGCCGATAAGACGCGTGAACCCGGCCCGGGGCGCGCGTCGCGTGGCGCCGCCAGCCGGACGGGCAAGGAAGCCGACATGAAAAACGGATTTTTCGCCGTCGCCGCCCTGGGGCTGGTGCTCCTGGCGGGCTGCCAGTCGCAGTTGCCCTACGCGACCACCTATAAGATGACCGGGCAGCACAAGATGCAGGCCGCACACCACTGGGACGTGCTGGCCGCCGACGTGGCCGACCGCGTGCGCGCCGCATTGGACGACCGCGTGGAGCTGCGCCTTCTGGCCATCGACGTGGATACGGACCAGCCTCCCGGGCCCTTTCATCAGGTCTTCCGCGAGTTGCTTGTCTCCAACCTGGTGCAGCGCGGCATCCAGGTCGCCGAGCATGAGGAGAACCAGTTGGAGCTGGTCTACACCGTGCAGGTGCTGCGCCACGGCGCGCGCATCCAGCGGCCGACCCCGGGCCTGTTGACGCTCATCGGCGCGGGCATTTCCGTCTCGCGCGACGTGACCACCGAGTTCATCTACGGCGCCGGGCCCGCAGGCCTGCTGGCCGACGTGGCCGCCGGGCACCTGACCAGCCACTCCGACCAGGAGGTGGTCATCACCACCAAGCTGGTCTGGAAGAACCGCTATGTGGTACACGCTTCGGACATCTACTACATCAACGACGAGGACTACCTGCACTACGGCCAGCCGCTGCGCGCCGCCGGTTCCGGCCCGGGCGGCATGGACGGCGTCGGGGCCACGTCCATGGGGGTGCGCAATGAATAGATCGCCGCGCAAGCTGTGCCTGCTGCTGGCCGGGGCGGCCCTGGCCGGGGCCCTGGCCGGGTGCATGAGTTTCGGCATGAGCGACCCCGAGGCGCCCGAACCTTTCCGCCAGCCCCTGCACGCCGACTGGGAGGGCGACGCCTTCATCGCCGAGAACCACACCGCCGCCGACGGGCTGGTCGAGAACCTCGAAGCCCGGCTGCCGCGCGCGGCGCGCATTCTTTGCGCCACCTTCGTGCGTCAGGACGACCTGGAGAGCACCTCGGCCTTCGGGCGGCTGACCTCGGCGCAGTTCGCCTCGCGGCTGGTGCAGGCCGGGTATTCGGTGGTCGAGTTCCGCCTGCGGGCCGAGATGGGCGTGCGCGACGGGCAGGGTGAGTTCCTGCTCACGCGCCAGACCGCCCAGTTCCTGCGCGAGCGCTACGACGCCCACGCCGTGCTCGTGGGCAGCTACGTGGCCGACAGCGCGGCGGTGTTCGTCTCCGGGCAGGTGGTGCGCCTGGATTCGGGCGTGGCCGTGGCGGCCTACGACTACGCCGTGCCCAACCGGGGGCTGGTGGCCCGGCTGGTGCGCGAGGACGGGGCCTCTTCCGGGGCCGGTTTCGACGCTCTGTTGCGCCCGCGCGCCGTGACCGCCCTGGCCACGCCCGCCGAGATCAAAGCCGCCCAGGGCCAGCCCGCGGCCAAGGGCGCGACCCCGGCGGCGACGGGCGCCGAGGCCGTGGCGCCCATCCGGCTGTTCCCGCCGACGAGCAAACAGTAGCGCGGGGGGGGGGGACCGGGCCCGCCGCCGGGCCGGGCCGCGTGCGGTGGCCCGGGCGGGAAGGCGCCCGCTTCGGTCGCAGGGCCGGGGCGGGCGTTTTTGCGTCTTTGCCCTGTCTTGCGAAGCGGGGAGGGCGGAGCGGCAGGGCGTTGCCTTCGGGCCGGGCCGCCCGCATCCGGCGGATGTCCGGGCCGCCTTGTGCCGAAGGCTTGCGGCTCCGCGTGGCCCGTGCCAGAGTGCGCGCAGGAGGTTTGCCGTCATGCCCAGCCCCCGTGTCTTTCCGTGCGTTCCGACCCTCTGCCTGGGCCTGCTGCTGTGCGCCGTCGCGCTGCTGGCCGGATGCTCGGTGCAGGTCAACGCCTTTCGGGACTACGACACGCCCCTGCGGGAGCACGTGCTCTCGGGCCGGGCCCGCGAGAAGATCCTCGTGCTGCCCGTGCGCGGGTTCATCGACCTGGAGCCGGACCAGGGCCTGGCCGCGCGGCGGCCCAGCGTGGTCCAGGAGGTCACGGCCATGCTGCGCAAGGCCGGGGACGACCCCGACGTGCGCGCGCTGCTCATCCAGGTGGACAGCCCGGGCGGCACGGTGGTCGCCAGCGACATCCTTTACGCCGAGATCATGCGCCTGCGCGCGGAGCGCGACCTGCCCGCCGTGACGTTGATGATGACCGTGGCGGCCAGCGGGGGCTATCAGGCCGCCCTGGCCGGGGACCGCATCGTGGCCCACGCCTCGACCATCACCGGGTCCATCGGCACGGTGTTCCTGCGCCCCGACGTGAGCGGGCTGATGGGCAAGCTCGGCGTGGGCGCCGAGGTCACGCGCTCGGGGCGCCACAAGGACATCGGCTCGCCCTTGCGCGGGTCCACCCCCGAGGAGCGGGCCATCATCCAGGGCATGATCGACGACATGAACGGGCGCTTTCTGGCCCTGGTGGCCGCGCGCCGGGGGCTTGACCGCGAGGCGCTGGACGATGTAGCCGATGCGCGGGTCTTGACCGCCGCCCAGGCCCTGGGCCTGGGGCTGGTGGACGCGGTGGGCTCGGCCCACGACGCCCTGGCCCAGGCCCGGGCCCTGGCCGGGCTGCCCGAAGACGCGCGGGTGGTCGTCTACCGCCGCCGCGTCATGCAGGACGACACGTTGTACAATCCGCCCATGGCGGCGGCGGACGCCGCCCCGGGGCTGGACCTGGGGCTTTCGCATCTGCTGGGGGTGCCGCGCGCGGGGTTCTACGCCCTGTGGGCTCCCGAGTACGGGGCGGCTCCCCGCTGACGGGTCGTCCCGAAACGGCGGTCTGCCGCGCCGATGGCAAAATCCAGACCGCTCGTGTTGCAAAATACACGGCGCGCCCTGGATTTTTCCGCCTCCTTGCAGTGCACCATCTGGGAACGGCCTGCGGATTTTGATTTTTTCAACAGTCAGCTAACGCCACGGCGGGCCGTGGCCCAAGGAGGACGGCATGGACGACTGGAAGGTCATGGGCACCTACCCCGACTACAACGATGAGGCCTATCACGAGTTCAAGCGCTGGAGCGACGTGTGCGAGGACATCGCCCTGTATCCCGAGGCCAACGTGCGGCTGGTCAAGGACGAGCAGGGCGGCGTGCGCGTGGAGATCAGCCGGGCGCTGATCAGCTATTTCGAGGGCACCCCGGGCGAATTCTAGGCTCGGCTGCCCGCCCGGGAGCACGCCGGGAGCACGCCGGAAAGGGCAGCAACGAGAAAAGCCGGAGGCTTGCGCCCCCGGCTTTTCGTCATGGTCCGGCCCCCGGCGGGGCGCCCGGGCCTAGTCGGCCAGGGCCAGGATGGGCTTGATGATTTCACCCAGGGCGCGGGAGGTCGCGTTGTCCTGCCCGAGCTTGGCGATGGGGTAGCCCTCGTCGCCCGAGCGGGCGACCTCGGGGTCCAGCGGGATGCGCCCCAGGAAGGGCACGCCCATTTCCCCGGCCAGGGCCTCGCCGCCGCCGGTGCTGAAGATGTTTTCCACGTGCCCGCAGTTGGGGCAGGCGTAGCCGCTCATGTTCTCCACCAGCCCGAAGACCTTGTTGCCCACCTGGGCGCAGAAGGTCACCGAGCGGCGCACGTCGTCGACGGCCACGCCCTGGGGCGTGGTCACGATGATGGCCTGGGCTTCGGGGCCGATTTCCTGCAGGGCCGAGAGGGGCTCGTCGCCCGTGCCGGGGGGGCAGTCGAGGATCAGGTAGTCCAGGTCGCCCCAGGCCACGTCGGAAATGAACTGGCGGATCAGGCCGGTCTTCACCGGGCCGCGCCAGATGACGGCGTCTTTGGGGCTGGGCAGCAAAAAGCCCAGGGACATGACCAGCAGGTTGTTGTTGTAGGCCACGGGTTCGATGTAGTCGCGCTCGATGTGCGGCTGGGTGCCCGCCAGGGAGAGCAGGCGCGGCAGGCTCGGGCCGTGCACGTCCACGTCCAGCAGGCCGACCTTCTTGCCCGCCAGGGCCAGGGCCACGGCGATGTTGGCCGCCACGGTGGACTTGCCCACGCCGCCCTTGCCGGACATGACCACCAGCTTGTGGCGGATGCGGCCCAGGGTCTTCTTGATTTTTTCGTCCTGCGGGTTGGTGCCGCAGGTTTCGGGGTTGCAGCCGCTGCCTGCGGAAGAGCAGCCTGCACATGCGTCGCTCATGGGATTCTCCTTGCTGCGGGGATATGGGGACCTGTTTTGCCGGGCTTGCAGGCCCGGCCGTTCCGCGTTGCGGCGCCGCGCAGGGCCCGGGGGACCGTGCGCGGCGCCGATACAGTCAGTTAACCCTTTTCCGGGCAATGTCAATTTGTGCTGCCGGGGTGGCCGGGGGCGGCAATGAGGCGCTGCCGCCCCCGGCGCCGGACGGGGCCGGGGAGTTGCGGCCCCGGGCCCGGGGCCAGGAGGTGGGCCGCCGGGCCGGAAAACTCCGGCTCAACGGCCCCGGCGGCCGCCCCGGCCCAGGCCCCGGTTCATGCCGGAGCCCAAGCCCGCCCCCCGGCCCGGGCCGAAGCCCGGACCGAAGCCCGGTGCGGCGGGAACGTCCGGGGCTCCCGAAGGCGGAACGGCGCCGCGCCCGGCGGGGCCGCGCCGCAGACCCTGGCCGCAGGGGCCCAGGCCCAGCCCCAGGCCCGCGGCGGGGGGCAGGCCGGGGCCGCTGGCCGTGGCCTTGCGACCGCCGCCGCCCATGCCCATGCCGCGCCCCGCGCCGCCGCCCATGCCCGCGCCGCGCCCGGTGCCCATGCCGCGGCCGCCGCCCAGGCCCATGCCCCGGCCTCCGCCCATGCCGCGCCCCAGGCCCATGCCGCCCCCCGCGCAGGGGACGCCGGGCATGGCCAGCGCGGCCAGGGTGCCCTGGCCCAGGGCGGCCAGCACTTCATCCACCGTGCCGCTGATCCAGGGCTGCACGGTCACGCCGTGTTGCAGCAGCAGGCGCCGGGACGCGCCGGAAATACCTCCGCAGACCAGGGTGTCCACGCCCCGGGCGGCCATGGCCGCGCCCAGGGCCAGGGCGTCGCCCCGGGGGGCGTCCAGTTCGCCCCGGGCCGCGGCGCCCGTGTCGTCCACATCGAACAGTCGGAAGGACGGCGCGTTCTCGAACAGCGACGCCAAGCGGTCTTCGTAACAAGCCAGACAAACAGTCATGATGCAAACCTCCGGTTTCAGGCGCGTCCTCGGGGAGGGGGAAGAATGCGGACACGGCGCGCATGGCGCGCTGGTGCGCCCGGGGCGCCTGTTCTGCCTCAGGGAAAGCAAGAACAGGGCCGAAATATGAAGATGAATGAAAACGCGGTATTGTGCGGGGATGGCAACTGTGGGACGGAATGTTTTAGGCTAGAAAAGCGCCCAAAAGAAGCTCATGGGCTTATTTTAAGCCCAGTTCTTGCGCACGGTGCAGCAGGCGGCGCAGGGTGTCCTTGGAGATTGCAAGCTCGCGGCAGGCGGCCATGGTCCGTCCCGCGTTGCGCTCCATGGCCCCCAGGGCGGCCAGGCATTTGGCCTGCTCCATGGTCTGCGGGGCGTCGGGTGCGCAGGCGCCGGGCGCGGGCTGCGGCTCCGGGCGCAGGGTCTCGGGCAGGTGCCCGGGCTGGATGAGCCCGCCGGGGCAGAGGATGAAGGCGAACTCGATGACGTTCTCGAGCTCGCGCACGTTGCCCGGGAAGGGGTGGCGCAACAGCACGGCCAGGGTCTGCCGGTCCACCCCCTGGATGGCCTTGCCGCGCAGGGCCGCGAACTTGCGCACGAAGTGGGCGGTCAGCAGGGGAATGTCCTCGCGGCGCTCGCGCAGGGGCGGCAGGCGCAGCCGGGCCACGTCCAGGCGGTAGTAGAGATCGCTGCGGAAGCGCCCTGCGGCCACCAGCCCTTCCAGGTCCTGGTTCGTGGCCGCGACGACGCGCACGTCGGCCCGGCGCGTGGCCGTGTCGCCCAGGGGCTGGTAGGTGCCGTCCTGGAGCACGCGCAGCAGCTTGACCTGCAAGGCCGGGGGCATGTCGCCGATTTCGTCCAGGAACAGGGTGCCCCCGGCGGCGGCGTCGAAGCGGCCCGGTTTGTCGTGCCGGGCGTCGGTGAAGGCCCCGGCCTTGTAGCCGAAGAGCTCGGATTCCAGCAGGGTTTCGGGCAGGGCGCCGCAGTTCACGGCCACGAAGGGCCCGTCCTTGCGCGGGGAGAGGTTGTGCAGCGCGCGGGCGAACAACTCCTTGCCCGTGCCCGACTCGCCCGTGAGCAGCACGGTGGACGGGCTGGCGGCCACCTGGGGCAGGATGGCGAACAGCCGCTCCAGGGCCGGGCTTTTGCCCACGATGTCCTCGAAGGTGTAGGAGGCCTCCATGGCCTTGCGCAGCAGGTGGATTTCCGTCAGGTCGCGGAAGGTTTCCACCCCGCCCAGGGGCGTGCCGTCCGCCGCCGCGAGCGGGGCGGCGCTGATGGACACGGGCACGCGCTCGCCGTCGGCGCGCACGATGAAGATGGGCTGGTCCACCACCGTGCCGCCGCCCCGGATGCAGGCGCGCAGGGCGCAATCGCCGTCGCACAGGCTGGAGCGGAAGACCTCCCAGCACTTGCGGCCCAGGGCCTCGGCGGGCTCGATGCCCGTGATGCGCGCGGCGGCACGGTTGAAGAACGTGACGTTCCACTGCGGGTCGACGGTGAACACGCCGTCGGCCAGCGAGTCGAGGATGGCCTCGGCGGGCAGGCCCTTGGGGAACGGCATCGTCCCTCCGGGATCAGGCGTTCTTCTTCTCCCGCACCTTGGCGCGCAGCCAGTCGTACCACGCCTCCAGCCCCTCGCGGGAGCGGCAGGAGACCGGGAACACGGCGATGTCCTTGTTCAGCGCGCGGGCGAAGCGTTCGGCGCGGGCCATGTCGAAGTCCACGTAGGGCAGCAGGTCCGTCTTGTTCAGCAGCATGACGGCGGACTCGGCGAACAGCAGCGGGTATTTCTCGGGCTTGTCGTCGCCCTCGGTCACCGACAGCAGGCTGATCTTGTAGTCCTCGCCGACCTCGAATTCCGCCGGGCAGACGAGGTTGCCCACGTTTTCCACGAACAGGATGTCCAGCCCGGGCACGTCGATGGCCTCCAGGGCCTCCTGGACCATGGAGCTGTCCAGGTGGCAGGCGCCGTCGGTGTTGATCTGCACGGCCTGGGCGCCCGTGGCGGCCACGCGGCGGGCGTCGTTGTCCGTGCGCAGGTCGCCCTCGATGACGGCCATCTTGAACTCCGGGGCCAGGTCGGTGAGGGTGCGCTCCAGGGTCGAGGTCTTGCCCGAGCCCGGGGAGCTGATGAGGTTCAGCACGAGCACCTTGTGCTCGGCGAAAACCTTGCGCAACTGGGCGGAGATGCGGTCGTTGGCTTCCAGGATGTTGCGGACGACGGGAACTTCCATGGCGGGCTCCTTTGCGCGGGGGTGGCGGGGGGAAACGGGGCGGCTATTCCGCCTCGATGTTGTCCAGGTACAGCTCCTTGCCCTGAAGCACCTCGTGGCCCAGGCCCTCGCCGCAGCTCGGGCAGGGCATGAACAGGTCGCCCGCCTCGGGGGAGAACTCCGTGCCGCACTGCGAGCAGCGCAGCACGATGGGAATGTCCTGCATTTCCAACTGCACGCCCTCCATGGGCGTGCCCAGGGTGCAGGCCTCGAAGGCGAAGGCGAGGGCTTCGGGCACCAGGGCGGCCAGGCGGCCGTGGCACACGCGCACGGCGTGCAGCCGGGTCAGCCCGTGCTTTTCCATTTCTTCCTTGATGATGGCCACAAGGCTCTGGGCGATGGACATTTCGTGCATGGCACTGGCTGTGTACTGGAAAAAAAAGGCGGCGTCCAGACGGTTGCGCCGCGCGGGGCGCCCACGCGCGGTCGGGACGGGGAAATTCCGTGCGCCCGGGCGGGGAATCCGCCGCCCCGTGCGGGGGCGCCCGGACATTCCGCGCCCCCGGCGCGCCGGGGGCCGCCTTGCCCCTGGCCTGGGGCCGGATTTTGGGCTAGAAGAACCCCATGAGCGACACCGAAGACACTCCCCACGCGGCTCCCGACGCGGCGGATGCCCCCGTCCCCGCCATCACCCTGGCCGAGGCCCTGGCCCTGCTGGGCGTCGAAACCCTGCGCGGGCTGGACGGCCCGGGGCAGGACGAGTTCCTGGAAGGCATGACCCGTATGCGCCAGGACATGGGCGAGGAGTGGGTCCGCGAGAATCGTGAGGATCTGTTGGCCCTGTGGGCAGCCATGCTCGAAGTGCGCGTGGCGGACGACCCGGCCCTGTGAGGGCCGTGAAACGGCGCGAAAAAAGGGCGGCCCGGGGGGCCGCCCTTTTTTGCGTCGTATGTGCGCGGTGGGCCGGGGATCAACCGCAGCCGCAACCGCCGGACCCGGCGGAGCCGCAGGAGGACGCCGAGGAGCAACTGCATCCGCCGCCCAGTTGCAGGCTGGAGTCCACGGTGAAGCCGGTGTAGGTCACGTCGATCTTCACGGGTTTGGCTTCTTCCAGCAGGGCCTGGTTCATGACGAAGGTCAGGCCGCCCTCGAAGTCGAAAACCTGGTCGTCCTCGCGTTTCTCGTCCAGCGCCAGGGACAGGCGCGGGCCGGAACACCCGCCGGGCGCCAGAAACACGCGCACGGGCTCGGGGGTCTTGTCCTTGAAGTAGTTGAGCAGTTCGGTGCGCGCCGCGTCGGTCAGTTCAAGCATGGGGTTCCTCCGGTGTTGGCTCCGGTGTTGGTGTTGGCTCTGAGCCCCCAAGGTAACCAGCCCCCGGCGATTGTCAATGGCATTGATAGAACGTATCGATTGAGCCCCCGGGCATCGGCCCTCGCGGCGGGGCAAGCCGGGCGAGGGCTAGAGCCTGCCCCGGCGGGCAGGGTGCAGGATTCATCCCCCGGCGGCCCGGCGGCGGCACACAAAAAAGGCGGCCCCGGGTGGGGGCCGCCGTGTGCGGTGCAGTCGCGCGGGCGCGGCTAGCAGGAACAACTGCCGCTGGAGCAGGAGCCCGAGGAGCATCCGCCGCCGCCAAGCTGGAGGCTGGAGTCCACGGTGAAGCCGGTGTAGCTCACGTCCACCTTCACGGGGGCGGCGCTGTCCAGAAGCTGTTTGTCCATCACAAAGGTGATGCCGCCTTCGAAGTCGAACACGGCGTCGGTTTCGGTTGGCTCGTCCAGAGCCAATGACAGGCGCGGGCCGGCTCAGCCGCCCGGCGCGAGATAGACCCGGATGGGGGAGACCGTCTTGTCGCTGAAATAGGACAGCAGCTCCTGGCGGGCCTTGTCGGTAAGTTCGAGCATGGGTCCTCCAATAGGTGTGGGCAGGGTGGGCTGCGGGCAAAGCCCCGCGGGGCGCCCGGCAGCCAGGAGGCAGATGTAAGGGCCGGGGTCGGGATTGTCAATATATATAGATTGAAAACGATGTTATCGATAGGTAATCCCAATATATGCCCCGGGAGGGCGCGGGGGCGTGTTGCAATGCCGCCGGAGATTCCGTATCGTTCCGAAACGGTTGCACCCCGGGCGCCAGGCGCCCATCTTCCAGGAGACATATCTATGAGCCAGACCAGGGTCGTGATGAACGCCACGGAGATCGGCCGGACCATGGACCGCCTCGCCACCGAGGTCATCGAGCGCCACGCCGATTGCGCCAACCTCGCCATCCTGGGCATCCAGCGCCGGGGGGTGGACCTCGCCCGGCGCCTCAAGGCCGCCCTGGATGCCAAGCTCGGGCGCGACATCCCCCTGGGGTTGCTGGACATCAACCTCTACCGCGACGACTGGACGACCCTGGACGTGCAGCCGCAGATCAACAAGACCGAGATTTTCTTCGACATCGACGGCGCACGCATCGTCCTGGTCGACGACGTGCTCTTCACCGGGCGGACCATCCGCGCGGCCCTGGAGGCCGTGCTCGACTTCGGCCGCCCCGAGCGCGTGGAGCTGCTCGTGCTTGTGGACCGGGGCCACCGCGAGTTGCCCATCCACGGCGATTACGTCGGCGCGCGCGTGGAAACCCGCCGCGGCGAGCACGTGGACGTGTTTCTGGACGAGCGCGACGGCCGCGAGGAAGTGGTCCTCGTCGGCTAGGCTTCACCGCCCCGCCCCCATCCGGGCCCCGGGCCCGCAATCGGACGACGCCATGCCCTTTTCGTCGCTTCGCTTTTTCCCGCGCCGGGTGCTGGCGGCGCTGCTGGCCCTGGCCGTGGCCCTGGGCAGCCTGCCGGGCCCCGTTCCGGCCCGCGCCGGGCTGCTCGGCGGCTCCTTCGGCATCGAGGACGAACGCGAGCTGGGCCAGAAATACCACACCATGATCCGCGCCCAGTATCCGGTGGTCGAGGACCCCGAGATCGTGGCCTACGTGCGCGATCTGGTGGACCGGCTCTACGCCCAGCTCCCGCCCCAACCCTTCCCGGCCAACGTCACGGTCATCCGCAACTCGGCCATCAACGCCTTTGCCACGCCCGGCGGCTACGTCTACGTGTTCACCGGGCTGATCACCGACCTGGAGCACGAGGACGAGCTGGCCGGAGTCCTGGCGCACGAACTCGGCCACGTTTCCCAGCGCCACGTGGCCAAGCGCATCGAGCAGATGCAGAACGTGCAGCTCGGGATGCTGGCCGGGATGCTGGCGGGCATGTTCCTGGGCACGGCCGGGGGCGGCACGAACATGGGCGAGGCCAGCGAGGCGCTGCTGATCGGCTCCATGGCCGCCGGAACCTCGGCCATGCTCAACTACAGCCGCATCGACGAGCGCGAGGCCGACCAGGTGGGCATGAACTTTCTGGTGGCCGCTGGTTTTCAGCCCGAGGGCATGATCGGCGCCTTCCAGAAGATCCGCCGCAAGCAGTACCTCGCGGGCAGCTCCGTGCCGCAGTATCTGTCCACCCACCCCGACGTGGCCGAGCGTATCGGCTACCTTCAGGACCGTGTGAACCGCCTGACCCCCGAGGTGCGCGAGCGCCCGCACAACGACACCCGCTTCGTGCGCGTGAAGACCCTGGTCCGCGCGCGCCACGCCGACCCCGAGGCCGCCATGGGCGCCTTTGTCCAGGGCGACGGCGATCCGGCCCTGCTGGCCATGGGCCGGGGCATCGTGCTCTCGCGGCGCAACCGCGTGGCCGAGGCCGCGGCGGCCTTCGACGAGGCCCTGGCCATTTCGCCCGAAGACCCCCTGGTGCTGCGCGAGGCCGGAGCCTTCCACTACCGCAGCGGCGACGCGGCCAAGGCCGGGCGCTACCTGACCAAGGCCAGCATCTTGAACCCCAAGGACCTCATGGCCCTGTTCTACCTGGGCCGCCTGCAGGCCGACGCGGGCCAGACGGCGCGGGCCGTGGAGTACTTCCGCCGCGTGCTCGACACGCTGCCCGAGGACGCCGAGGTCCACTACCACCTGGGCCGGACCCTGGGCGAGTCCGGCGACACCTTCGCCGGGCATCTGCACCTGGCCTACTCGGGCATCTACGGGCTGGACCGCAAGCAGGCCGACTTCAACCTCAAGAAGGCCCAGGCCCTGGCCAAGACCGAGGCCCAGAAGAAGGACCTGGAAAAGCTGGAAGAGGTCTACAAATCGCGTGCCGAGTTCTGGAAGGGCGGCGCGTAGCCGCCGGGACGGACTGGCGGAACGACCATGGACACCGTGCTGACCCTGGCCGTGGGCGACGGCGAATTGTGCGTCTGCGTCGGCGACCTGACGGCCTCGGCCGCCGGGGCGGTGGTCAACGCCGCCAACGCGCAACTGGCGGGCGGCGGCGGGGTGGACGGCGCCCTGCACCGCGCCGCCGGGCCGGGGCTGCTGGAAGCCGGGCGGGCCTGGGTGGCGGTCAACGGGCCCCTGCCCACGGGCCACGCCGTGGTCACCCCGGGCTTCGGGCTGGCCGCGTCGTGGGTCATCCACACCGTGGGCCCCGTGTGGCGCGGTGGCGGCCACGACGAGGACGCCCTGCTGGCCCGGGCCTACCGCAACTGCCTGCTGGCCGCCCGGGGCCTGGGCGCCGCCTGGGTGGATTTCCCCGCCGTGTCCTGCGGGGTGTACGGCTTTCCCGTGGCCCGCGCGGCGGCCCTGGCCGTGGCCGAACTGGCCCAAGGGCTGCGCGGGGGGCTGGTCAAGCGGGCGCGCATGGTTATATTCTCCGCCGACGCCGCCGAGACGTGGGCCCGGGCCGCCCGCGAGCACCTCGCCGGCCCCGGGCGCCCGGGCGCTTCGGGCTGATTTTCCCCAATCCCCACGAGGAGTTCCATGGAACTACGCGGAACCACCATCCTGGCCGTGAAGGACGACCACGGCGTTGCCCTGGCGGGCGACGGCCAGGTGACCTTCGGCCAGAACATCGCCCTCAAGCACACCGCGCGCAAGGTGCGCCGCCTGTACAAGGACCGCATCCTGGCCGGGTTCGCCGGGGCCACGGCCGACGCCTTCACCCTCTTCGAGCGCTTCGAGGCCAAGCTCGAACAGTTCGGCGGCAATATCACCCGCGCCAGCGTGGAGCTGGCCAAGGAGTGGCGCATGGACAAATACCTGCGCCGCCTGGAGGCCATGCTCGTGGTGGCCGACGCCGAAACCGTGCTCATCCTCTCGGGCACGGGCGATGTCATCGAGCCCGACGACGGGCTGGTGGGCATCGGCTCGGGCGGGCCCTACGCCCTGGCCGCGGCCCGCGCCCTGCGCCGCGAAACGGCCCTGCCCGCGGAGGACATCGCCCGCAAGGCCATGGCCATCGCCGCCGAAATGTGCGTCTATACCAACGACAACATCACCCTGGAACGCCTGGACAAATAGCAGGCCGCCCGGTGCGCCCCGCCCGCCGGGCCGCGCGCCGCGCCGCCGGGAGTCTTCCGTGCAGCAGTTCACGCCCCGCGAGATCGTCTCCGAACTGGACAAGTTCATCATCGGCCAGCAGGACGCCAAGCGCATGGTGGCCATCGCCATGCGCAACCGCTGGCGCCGCCAGCAGGTGCCCCCCGAACTGCGCGACGAGATCGCGCCCAAGAACATCATCATGATCGGCCCCACCGGCGTGGGCAAGACCGAGATCGCCCGCCGTCTGGCCAGGCTTTCGGGGTCGCCCTTCTTCAAGGTCGAGGCCTCCAAGTTCACCGAGGTCGGCTATGTGGGCCGCGACGTGGAATCCATGATCCGCGACCTGATGGAAATCGGCGTGAGCATGGTCCGCGCCGAGGAGACGGAGCTTGTGCGCGTGCGGGCGCGCAAGAGCGCCGAGGAACGCCTGCTCGACCTGCTCTATCCGCGCAAGGCCCCGGAGCCGGGGCTGGGCTTCATGGCCGGGGCGGGCGGCGCCGCGCCCCAGGAGCCCGCGCCGGACTCCACCCGCGAGAAGCTGCGCAAGCTCTGGCGCGAGGGCGCGCTGAACGAGCGCCAGGTGGAGATGGAAGTCACCGTGCAGGGTGGCGGCCCCGTGGGCGTCATGGCCATTCCCGGCATGGAGGACATGGAGACGCAGGTGCGCGACATGATGGGCCGCCTGTTCCCCGGGCAGAAGAAGACCCGGCGCATGTTCGTTCCCGAAGCCTACGACCTGCTCGTGGAGGAGGAGGCCGCCAAGCTGGTGGACATGGACAAGGTCGTCGAGGCCGCGCGCGAGCGCGTGGAGCAGAGCGGCATCGTGTTCCTGGACGAGATCGACAAAATCTGCACCGGCACGGCCAGCCAGGGCAAGAGCGGGGCCGAGGTCTCGCGCGAGGGCGTGCAGCGCGACCTGCTGCCCATCGTCGAGGGCAGCGTGGTCAACACCAAGTACGGCATGGTCCGCACCGATCACATCCTGTTCATCGCCGCCGGGGCCTTCCATCTGACCAAACCGTCGGACCTGATCCCCGAGCTTCAGGGGCGTTTTCCCCTGCGCGTGGAGCTTTCCGCGCTCGACAAGGCCCAGTTCCTGCGCATCCTCACCGAGCCGCGCAACGCGCTGACCGTGCAGTACACGGCGCTTCTGGCCACCGAAGGCGTGACCCTGGAATTCACCCCCGACGCCCTGGACGAGGTGGCCGGGTTCGCCCAACGCGTGAACGAGGAAACGGAGAACATCGGCGCCCGGCGGCTGTACACCATCATGGAAAAGGTGCTTTCCGACCTGTCCTTCGAGGCGCCGGACAAGGGCGGGGCCACGGTGGTGGTGGACCGCGACTACGTGCGCGCCCACCTTGCGGACGTGACGGCCAACCGCGATCTGTCGCGCTACATCCTCTAACCGGCTGCGCCAAGGGAGCCCGCCGTGAAAGATCTGAGACGCGAAAGCAAGGTCGCCAAGCTGCTCTTGGAGTCCCTGCCGTATCTGCGCGAGTTCTACGGGGAGACCATCGTCATCAAGTACGGCGGGCACGCCATGAAGGACGAGGAGCTGAAAAACGCCTTCGCCAAGTGCGTGATCCTGCTGCGCTACATCGGCGTGAATCCGGTCATCGTCCACGGCGGCGGGCCGCAGATCGGCCAGATGCTCGAGAAGCTGGGCATCAATTGCACCTTCCGCGAGGGGTTGCGCGTCACCGACGAGGCGACCATGAACGTGGTGGAAATGGTCCTGGCGGGCACGGTGAACAAGCAGATCGTGAACCTGGTGAACCAGAACGGCGGGCGGGCCGTGGGCCTTTCCGGCAAGGACGGGCGGACCATCCGCTGCCGCAAGCTGGAAATCGCCGTCGCCCCCGAGGATCCGACCCTGGCCCCGGAGATCATCGACATCGGCCAGGTCGGCGAGGTCACGGACATCGACCCCACGCTGATCCGCACCCTGGAGCGCGAAGGCTTCATTCCGGTCATCGCGCCCGTGGGCGTGGACGACGAGGGCCGCACCTACAACATCAACGCCGACTCCGTGGCCGCCGCCGTGGCCGGAGCCCTGGGCGCGCGGCGGCTGATCCTGCTGACCGACGTGGCCGGTGTGCTCGACAAGGACGGCGAGCTGATTTCGACCATGACCTCCCGCGAGGCCGTGCGGGCCATCGAGGACGGCACGGCCAAGGGCGGCATGATCCCCAAGCTCAAATGCTGCCTGGAGGCCGTGGACGCGGGCGTGGAGAAGGCCCAGATCATCGACGGGCGCATCGAGAATTCGCTGATTCTGGAACTGTTCACCCGCGAAGGCATCGGCACCCAGATCGTGCGCTAGGGCTTTTCGTTCCGCCAGGATGCCGATTGGAAGGCCGCCGCCCCGCCCGGGCGGCGGCTTTTTTGCGCGCTTCTGGTGCATTCGGGGCGGCTTCTGCGGGGCATGAGGTTCGTTTTCAGGCGTGCTTGACCGGGTGTTCGACCCTGTTTTTGAGGTGAAACGAAAGGTTTTTGAGGGCCCAGCGGGAAGCGTTCCGGTGGAATTCGAGTGGGTTTTTAGCTCGAATTTCGCGCCGTGGGCGTATGGAAACGGCGATTTTGGGGGTAGCGGATGCTGGAAATCGCGGGCCTGAGCGCTGCGTTTTCACGGATTCCCCGGCCTGGGATGCGTGGGAATCGTGGTGTGCAAAATGAAAAAGCCGACCGGATGGGGTCGGCTTTGCCGGTATTTCCTGGGGCTGCGGGCGCTGCCGGGATGGGCCGGAGCGTTGCCCGGAGGCGCGGGCGGCCAGCCGCTTTCCGGCGCGCCATGCGCCGTCGCGTCTTCGTGCGCCGCGCGTTGCGCCGCGCGTTGCGCCGCACTTCGTGCCGCACTTCGTGCCGCACTGCGTGCCGCACTGCGTGCTACTTGTTCATCATGTCCAGGAAGAGTTTGTTGTTCTTGGTGCCCTTCATCTTGGAGAGCAGGAAGTCCATGCTGTCGATGGTGTTCATGGGCGAGAGCAGCTTGCGCAGAATCCAGACCCGGTTCAGCACGTCGGGCTCCAGGAGCAGTTCCTCCTTGCGGGTGCCCGAGCGGTTGATGTCGATGGCCGGGAAGACGCGCTTTTCGGAGAGGTGACGGTCGAGCTGGATTTCACTGTTGCCCGTGCCCTTGAACTCCTCGAAGATGACTTCGTCCATGCGCGAGCCGGTGTCCACCAGGGCGGTGGCGATGATGGACAGGCTGCCGCCTTCCTCGATGTTGCGCGCGGCGCCGAAGAAGCGCTTGGGGCGTTGCAGGGCGTTGGCGTCCAGGCCGCCGGAGAGCACGCGGCCCGAGGAGGGCGTCACGGCGTTGTAGGCGCGGCCCAGGCGGGTGATGGAGTCGAGCAGGATGACCACGTCCTTCTTGCGCTCCACGAGGCGCTTGGCCTTTTCGGACACCATTTCGGCCACCTGCACGTGGCGCGCGGGCGGCTCGTCGAAGGTGGAGGACACCACCTCGGCCTTGACCGTGCGCTCCATGTCGGTGACCTCCTCGGGTCGTTCGTCGATGAGCAGTACGATGAGGTAGGCGTCGGGGTGGTTGGCGTTGATGGAGTTGGCGATGTTTTGCAGGAGCATGGTCTTGCCGGTGCGGGGCGGGGCGACGATCAGGCAGCGTTGGCCTTTGCCGATGGGCACCAGCAGGTCGATGATGCGCGAGGAGTAGTTCTGTTCGCCGTTTTCCAGGCGGAAGCGTTCGTTGGGGTAGATGGGGGTCAGGTTGTCGAAGAGGACCAGGCGTTTTGTGGCTTCGGGCTTTTCCATGCCGATTTCGCTGACTCGTAGCAGGGCGAAATAGCGTTCACCCTCCTTGGGCGGGCGGATCTGGCCGGTTATCATGTCGCCCTTGCGCAGCCCGAAGCGGCGGATTTGCGAGGGGGAGACGTAGATGTCGTCGGGGCCGGGCATGTAGCTGTACATCGGGGAGCGCAGGAAGCCGAATCCGTCGGGCAGGATCTCCAGCACCCCTTCGCCGTAGATGTTGCCGTTTTGCGAGGCGCAGGCCTTGAGGATGGCGAAGATGAGTTCCTGCTTGCGCAGGCTGCTGGGGTTCTCGATCTTGAATTCCTGGGCCAGCTCCATCAGCTCGGCCATGGACTTCATTTTGAGTTCGGCTTGGTTCATGTGTCTCTCCGCTGGAGGCGATGTTCCTGGCCCTGTTCCCGGGCGGTCGTGGTTTGGTAAGAAGGTCGCAACACTCCCCGGCCGGCGGGGAGCCCGGCTCCGGACCGCAGTCCGCAGGGGAGGGGAATGCAAAAAGAAAGAGCCGTGAATTTGCTGCGGGTACAGGAATCCGCAAGCGTACTGTCCGCCCGGGATGCAGAACGAACGTGCTGCGACCGTGGCCGTTCTATCGACTTCGCGGCAAAGGGCGGATGTACGGACTTAGGGGTATTGTCGAAGCGGGTTGCTGGTTTGAGAAGGACCCACAAGAAACCTTGCAAACAGTTGCCGACTACTACCGCAGGAAAAAGGCGTTTGCAAGGGCTTTCTACTGTTCTTCCCGGGTTCGGATCACGTCGGCGAAAATCGCCTCCACCTCGGCGCGCACGGTGTCCTGGTCGCGGCCCAGGGCGTGGGCCAGTTCCAGGGTCAGCAGGCCCATGGCTTGCTCCAGCAGGCGGTGTTCGCCGAAGGACAGCTCCTTGTCCTTGCCGATGAGCAGCAGCTCCTTGAGCACGTAGGCCACGTCGGCCAGATCCTGGCTCTTGAGCTTTTCGGAGTATTCGCGGTAGCGGCGGTTCCAGTTCTGCCCGGAGTAGCCGGTGAAGTCGGTGCGGTCCTGAAGGGTCTTGAGGATGGCCTGGGCCTTCTTGCGCGAGCACACCGCGCGCAGTCCGACGTTCAGGGCGTTGAGCACCGGAACCATCAGGGTCACGTTGTTGGACAGGATGCGAACGATGTAGAATTCGGCTCTGACCCCGCCGATTTCCTGCGTTTCGATGCGTTCGACCTTGCCCACCCCCTGGGCGGGGTAGACCACGAGGTCGCCTATTGCAAAATGGGTCGGCACACTACCACACACCTTGAGAAATTACACACACAGAGGGCCAGGATAGACCAGAATCAAGAATTAGTCCAGGTTTCATCGGGCTTTTCACCGGGCCGGGCGTCGAATGCGTTCAGGTACTGCACGGCCTGGGCGAAGCCCCGGCGCAGATACAGGGTCAGGCCCTTGGCCGCCGCCCGGACCACCTGGGCCACAATCTCCATCTCGTCCGGGGCGAAAGGGTCGAGCACGTAGTCGCGCGCGCCGCCCCGGGCCTCGGGGCGGCCGATGCCCAGACGCAGGCGCAAAAAGTCCGGCGTGCCCAGGTGCTCGGTGATGGATTTGATGCCGTTGTGGCCCGCGTCGCTGCCGCCTTTCTTGAATTTCATGCGCCCCAGGGGCAGGTCCAGGTCGTCGTGCAGCACGATGACCTCGCCGGGCGCCAGGGCAAAGCGCGCGGCCAGCTTGCCCACGGCCACGCCCGAGAGGTTCATGTAGGTCTGGGGTTTGGCCAGCAGCAGGGGCGCCGCGTTGCGCACCAGACGGCACTCGTTGGTCACGCAGTCGCCGCGCAGGGCCACGGGGGGGCATTTGGCCGGGCCCCCGGCGGCGTCCACCAGGGCGTCGATGGCCAGGAAACCGAAGTTGTGGCGCGTCGGCTCGTACTCGGGGCCGGGGTTGCCCAGCCCGGCGACGAGGGCGGAGTAGTTTGTCATGGCATGTGCGGGGTCGGGGTGGGTGGAGCTGGCGCCCGGGGCCAAGCTGGCAGTCTAGCCCAGGGGGGCGGGTGGCGCAAGGGCCCGGCCGGGCAGCGCAAAAGGCCCCGGGGAGGCTCCCCGGGGCCCGATGCTCCTGCAGGAGGCGGCGCGGGGCCGCCGCGAGGCTACTCGGCGGCGGCTTCGCCTTCCTCGGCCTCGGCCGTGGGTGCGCTCAGGCCCACCACGGCGAAGTTCTCGTCGTACATCGCCTGCACGCCCTTGGGCATGGCGATGTCGGCGATGTGGATGTTCTCGCCCAGGTCCAGGGGCGACACATCCAGGACGATCTTGTCCGGGATGTCGGTGGGCAGGCATTCCACGTCCAGGCCGTCGCGGAAGACGATGAGCTTGCCGCCCATGACGGCGCCCTTGGGTTTGCCTTCGGTCTCCACGGGCACGCGCACGCGCACGGCCTTCTTCAGGTCGACGCCGAAGAAGTCCACGTGGGTGATTTCGGTCTTGAAGGGGTGGCGCACCAGCTCCTTGATCAGGGCCGGGCGGGTCTCGCCGCCCTCGATGTTCAGGTACACGAGCTGGGAGTTGCCTGCCTTGGCGTAGGCCTTGTTCAGCGGCAACGGCTCCACCTGGATGAGCACGTTCTCGCCCTTGGCGTAGTACACGCCGGGAACGAGACCCTGGCGGTGCAGCTCGCGCATGGCGCCTTTGCCGGTCACTTCGCGTTTCTGGACGGTGAGGGTGATCTGTTCGGACATGGGTTGGGTTCTCCTTGGCCCCGTTCTTGCCCGGGCGCGCTGCGGCCCGAGGGACGGTGCGGCAGTGTTTAGACGAAAAGCACGCTCACGGAGGATTCCGTGTGGATGTTGTGGATGGCTTTGCCCAGCAGGCTGGCCAGGGAGAGCACCTGCAGCTTGGGGCACTGCTCGACCTTGTTGCCCATCGGGATGGAGTTGGTGACGATGACCTGGGAGTAGAGGGACTTTTGCAGCCGCTCGGTGGCCGGGCCGGAGAGCACGGCGTGGGTGGCGCAGGCCATGACTTCCTTGGCGCCGTTTTCCATGAGCACGTCGGCGGCGGCCGTGATGGTCCCGGCGGTGTCGATCATGTCGTCCAGCACGATGGCGGTTTTGCCCTTCACGTCGCCGATGACGTTCATGGCCTTGGCCTGGTTGGGCGCGTCGCGGCGCTTGTCGATGATGGCCAGGCTGGCGCCCAGGCGCTTGGCGTAGGCCCGGGCGCGTTCCACGCCGCCCGCGTCGGGCGAAACCATGACGATGTCGTCGTCGGTCTTGCGCAGGTGCTCGAGCAGCACCGGGGCGGCGTAGATGTTGTCCACCGGCAGGTTGAAGAAGCCCTGGATCTGCCCGGCGTGCAGGTCCACCGTGACGAGGCGGTCGATGCCCGCCACGGTGAGGAAGTCGGCCACGAGCTTGGCGCTGATGGGTGCGCGCGGGGCGACCTTGCGGTCCTGCCGGGCGTAGCCGTAGTAGGGCACCACGGCGGTGACGCGGCCCACGCTGGCGCGCTTGAGGGCGTCGAGCAGGATGCACAGCTCCATGAGATGGAAGTTCACCGGCGCGCAGGTGGGCTGTACCACGAACACGTCGGCCCCGCGCACGTTGGAGCCGATTTCCACCCGGATTTCACCGTCGCTGAAGGTGTCGGTCAGACACTGGGTCAGCTCGCAGCCCAGGTGGTTGCAGATCTCCTTGGCCAACCCGGGGTTGGCGGAGCCGGTCATGATCTTCAATTCGCCGATGGCCATTGGCACTTCCTCGAAAAGATGACGTGGCTGGGGCGGTAGGACTCGAACCCACGGATGACGGGACCAAAACCCGTTGCCTTACCAGCTTGGCGACGCCCCAGCTCTGACTAGAAATGATGCACGAAGGCGCGCACCGCCGCCGCCTGGAACCCGCGCACACAGCGCCCGGCCCGCAGGGCGTCGCGGAACAGCCCGAGCAGGCTGGCCCCGCTCCCGCTCATCACCGCTCCGCACGCTCCGGAGCGAAGCAGTTCTTCCTTGTATTCCCGCAGGATGGGATGCGCGGGGAAGACCACTTCCTCGAAGCTGTTGTACAGCGGGGGCAAAGAGCAAGGGGAGCTTTTAAACCGCTCCTTGGTCCATGTCAAGGAACTGTGATGCGCCTGCGGGCCCGAAGGCCGGGGCGCGGAGGCCGCCTCGGGGTGCGCCGCGTCCCAGGCGGCATAGGCCCAGGCGGTGCTGACGTGTACCTCCGGGCACAGCAGGACCAGGGTCAGCCCGGCCAGGGGCGCGTCCACCGGAGTCAGGGCCTCGCCGATGCCCTCGGCCCAGGCCGGGCCCCGGCCCAGGAAGAAGGGCACGTCGGCGCCCACGGCCGCCCCCAGGCGGGCGAGGGCCGCCTCGCCCAGGGCCCGGGCCCCGGCGCGTTCGTTCAGGGCGCGCAGCACGGCGGCGGCGTCTGCGCTGCCCCCGCCCAGGCCCGCGCCCATGGGGACGCCTTTGTCCAAGCGCACGGCCAGCCCCGGGGCGAAGCCCGTGGCGGCGCCGAAGGCCCGCCAGGCCCGGGCCACGGTGTTGCCCGGGCCCTCCAGGGCCGGGTCTCCGGCGGCCAGGGAAAAGGGGCCGCCCTGGGGGCCGAAGGTCAGGGTCAGGCGGTCGCCGGGTGCGGCCAGGGGCACGAACAGCGACTCCAGGGTGTGGTAGCCGTCGGCGCGCCGTCCGGTCAGGCGCAGGTGCAGGTTGACCTTGCAGCCGGTGGCCAGGGTCACGGTGTCGGTGCTTGCGATGTCGGGGGCGCCCATAGGCGGCAGGGTGGCCGAAATCCGGCCCGGAAGCAAGGGGGGCGGCGAAAAAGAACGGGGGGCCCCGGGGCCCCCCGTCGGATGGTTCGATGGCGTTGCCCGGCGGGTTTCCGGGCGGTTTGCCGGGCTACTTGCCGGGCAGGGTGATGGTGCGGAAGATCGTATTGCCCTGGCGCTGAATGAGCAGCAGCAGGACGCCCTTGTCGTTGGCATCCTTTTCGTAGACGGCGTTCAGGTCGCTTACGGAATTCACCGTCTTCTGGTTGGCTTGCAGGATCACGTCGCCGGGGCGGATTTCGCTGTCCTGGGCCGGGGAGCCGTTGTCCACCTCGGTGACCAGCAGGCCCTTGCCGGGCTCCACGCCCAGGGCCTCGGCCTCCTGCGGGGCCACGGCGCGCACGGTCATGCCCAGGATGGCCTTGGCGTCGCCCGGGGCGCCCGGGGCGCCGTCGTCGCCCTGGGCCTGGAGCTGGTCGCCGCGTTCGCCCAGAGTGACCTTGACGCTGCGCTGCTTGCCGTCGCGCCACAGGCCCAGGGTGATGGTCCGCCCCGGGGGCAGGGAGGCCACGGCACGCACCAGATCCCCGGCTTCGGCGATGTCGGTCTTGTCGACCTTGAGGATCACGTCGCCCGGCTGGACCCCGGCCTTGGCGGCGGGCTGCCCGGCGATGACCTCGTTGACCAGCGCCCCGCGCGCGGTGCCCAGGCCCAGAGCCTGGGCGGTCTTGTCGTCCACGGGCTGATAGGTGATGCCCAGCCAGCCGCGGTGCACGGCCTGATCGGTCTTGAGCTGTTCGATGATCCGTCGGGCCATGTTGCTGGGGATGGCGAAGCCGATGCCCTGGCCCGAGGCGATGATGGCGGTATTGATGCCCACGACCTCGCCGTCCATGTTCAGCAGCGGGCCGCCGGAGTTGCCGGGGTTGATGGAGGCGTCGGTCTGGATGAAGTCGTCGAAGGCGCCGGAGCCGATGATGCGGCCCTTGGCGCTGATGATGCCCGCGGTGACCGAGTGGTCCAGGCCGAAGGGGTTGCCGATGGCGATGACCCACTGGCCGACCTCGGCCTTCTCGGAATCGCCGAAGGGCAGGGTGGGCAGGTCGCCGTTGGGCGGGTCGATCTTGAGCAGGGCGAGGTCCGTTTCCGGGTCGCGCCCGACGATGGCGGCCTCGATGAAATCCTTGCTGCCGCGCAGCTTGACCTGCACCTGGTCGGCGTTCTGGATCACGTGGTTGTTGGTGACGATGTAGCCGTCCTGGGAAATGATGAAGCCCGAGCCCAGGGAGCGCTCCTTGCGCGGCTGCTGGTTGGGGTTCTGGTTGAAGAACTTGTCGAACTGGTCGAAGAAGTCGTCGAAAGGCGTGCCGCGCTGATGGAACTTGAAGAAGTCGCGCATCTGCTGCGACTGGGCCACGGTCTTTTCGGTGCTGATGTTGACCACGGCGTCGCCGGTGCGCTTGGCGAGATCGGTGAATTCGGGCAGGCCGCCGAAGGCCAGGGCCGGGATGGTCCAGGCCACGACGAGCAGCGCCGCCAGCAGCGGGGCTTTGGCTGTCTTGAGCTGCATTCGTGTCCTCCATGGATAGGCGTCTGTTCGCGCCCCGGCGTGTGCCGTGCGGCATGCCGGGCGGCGCGGATGGCGGCGTTGCGCCGCCATGGCCAGAAGTATAATGCCCGCGCGATTTGTGTAAACCGCTTGTGTCGATATTCGCACATGAATTTGCGGGCGGGGGGGCGGGGCCGCTGGCTTTGCCGCGCTGCGTCCAGCGGCGTCCGGCGCCAGGGAGACGACGGCCCGAGGGAAGCTTTTATGGATATGGATGGAGAGGGTGGCGCCGGGTGCGTGCTTCGGTGCGCCGCAGCCGTGGCCGCGCTCCGGCCGGGGGAATAGCGGTTGCAATTTCCCCCGGCCTTGGCTAGGTGTATTGCCCTTCCGGCTTTCCGGCCGGTCCGTGCGCTCGTAGCTCAGTCGGATAGAGCGACAGCCTCCTAAGCTGTAGGCCGCAGGTTCGATTCCTGCCGGGCGCACCACACAGCCGAAAAATCCCCAGGAACCGCACGGTTCCTGGGGATTTTCTGCGTCGAATCCGGTGGGGTGCCCTGCCTCTGTTCGGCGGCTACTCCGGTATGTCGCAGGATGCGGCCCCGACCTGCCTTTCCTGGAATGCCCCCAATTCGCCAGGGCCGCAGCCAATATGCGCCGCAGAGAGCGCTGCGCGCTTTCGCCTTCCCCCTCCCGGCAGGCACGAGGCCGGAAAACGTATGCGGGTCTGGTTGGGTTCCGGGGACGGGGGCGCGGATCGTGCCCTGGGGGGCAGGGAGCGTGTGCCGATTTGATTGCCTTGATTGAATAGAGTGCTATTTCAGGCGGTTGCCTTGACTATGAAATTGATAGTCAATATCTTTCAGCCCAAAAAGGAGCGGCAATGGGTCACCCCGTCGAAATCGAGAATCTGAGCCACCGCTACGGGCGGACGGTCATCTACGAAAACCTGAACCTGGAATTCCCCGCAGGCAGGATTTACGGGATTCTCGGCAAGAACGGCGTGGGCAAGACCACGCTCATCAAGATTCTCATGGGCTTCCTGCGGCCCCGGGGCGGGCAGTGCCGCGTGTTCGGCGACCCCGCCAGCGGCATCTCCCCGGCCACCCGCGAGCGGGTGGGGCTGCTCTTCGAGCGGCACCTGGCCTACGAATTCTTCACCATCGGGCAGATCGAACGTTTCCACTCGCGGTTCTACCCCCGCTGGAACAGCGCCATCTATCATGACATGGTGGGGCGCCTTGGCCTGTCTCCCTCGCATGTCGTGGGCACCATGAGCGAGGGGCAGCGCTCGCAGGTGGTGCTCGGGCTGCTGCTGGCCCAGGGCGCCGACCTGCTCATTCTCGACGACTATTCCATGGGCCTGGACGCCGGATACCGCCGCCTGTTCATCGACTACCTGCGCGAACACCTGCGCGACGGGCGGCGCACGGTCATTCTGACCTCCCACGTCATCCAGGACATGGAGTCCTTCGTGGACGAGATCGTCTTCGTCGAGCGCGGCGGGCGGACGCTACGGACCTCCATGGACGCCTTCACCCGGGATTTCCGTTGCTACCGCCTGGAGCGCGCGCCCGGCCTCGCGCCCCGGGCCGGGGAGTGCATCAAGAACGTGGAGGAGCACCCGGGCCACTGGGACATCTTCAGCTTCGCCGGACAGGACGCCGTTGCCGGGGCGCTGCACCGCCAGGGCGTCGCCCCGCAGGGCCTGCGCCCGGTGCCCATGACCCTGGAAGACGCCTTCGTCGGCTACACGGGGAGGTATTGAGATGCGCCGCGTGCCTGGCCGCACCCTGGTGACGGGCATTTTTTTCAAGGAATTTGTGAAGCTGCGCACGGGCTGGCTGGTGCTGCTGGTGCTGAGTGCCGCCTTCCTGGCCTGGGTCGGGCTGGAAACACGGCAACTTTTCCGCCTGGACCACCCGGAAGTGGTCTGGTACCGCGTCATCGCCCTGGGGCAGGTCCATTATGCGCCCCTGCGCTTTGTTCCGCTGATTACAGGGCTCGTCTTCGCCTGCATGCAGTTCCTGCCGGAGATGCGCGACGAGCGGCTGCGCCTGGCCCTGCATCTGCCCGTGGATTCCAACGTCGTGATCCTGGGCCACCTGGCGGCCGGGGCCGCCGGGCTCGGCCTGCTGCTGGGTTGCGAGGCGGCTTTCGTGGCCGGGCTGACGCTGCACTACTTTCCCGCCGAAGTGGCGCGCACCGCGCTGCTTACCATTCTGCCCTGGCTGCTGGCCGGGCTGGTGGGCTATCTGGGTCAGGCCATCGTCCTGCTGGAGCCGGGGCTGAAGCGCCGCGTGTTCTACATGCTGCTCACCGCCGGGCTCGTGGCGCCGCTGTTCGAGCATGTGTCCCCGGGGGGCTATGCCCGCGCCCTGCCCTGGTTTTTCGCGGTGCCGCCGCTGCTTGCCCTCGGGGCGTTGCTGCCCGCCGGCCGCTTTCGCCACAGGAGGACCGACGCATGAAACTTCTGGCATCCGTGGCCATGCAATTGCTCGTCGTCGCGGTTCTGGCGCTGTTCCTGCCGACGCTCTACGACATGGCCCTCGTCGAGGACATCAGGAAGACCCAGCTTTTCTACAGCCCGGTGACCGAGCGCTTCATCTACACGGAAAAGGCGGCCGTCGCCGACCCCCGGGCGGCGGCAAAGGCCGACGACCACCACGCCGACGTGGTCTACAAGGACCAGGACGGCACCTATTACGACCGCCTGGAGTTCGAGCGCCTGCTGCCGTTCCTCTACCACAAGAACCTGGCCCTGCGCGGGCTGCTGCCCGTGGAGATCGACGGGCGGACCTACGACCTGGATACCATCCAGGCCGAACGCCTGGTCATGGAACTGCCCGCGCGGACCGTGACGGGGCACACGCCGCCGGAAGCCGTCTGGCCGCTCATCGAGTCCCGCCCCGGGCAGGCCATGCTGGTCTTCCCCGACGACCGTTTCCGGATCACCGACTCGGCCATGGAGTTCGTCAATGCCGACGCCAACGCCGTGGACGCGACCCTGACGCGGACCTTCACCGCCGCCCTGCGGGAGCGGGGGTTCGTTTTTCCCGCGCGGCTCGTGGCGGGTAATTTCACCATCCTCAAACCCTACGAGGACGGCGTGCTCCTGGTCGATGCCCGGGGCACGCTGTTTCACCTCCTCCGGGTCGAGGGGCGGCCGCAGGTGGCGCGGGTCGCCCTGCCCGCCGGGCTCCGGCTCCGGCATGTGTCCGTGTCCGGCAGCGGCAGCGGGCGCTTTCACGGGCTGCTGGTGGACCAGGGCGGCGGGGTCCACCTGCTGGCCCGGGGCTACGGCGTCATCCCCCTGCCCCTGGAGGGCTACGACCCCGGGCGCATGGATCTGAAGATTCTTTTCGACCCGCTGTACCGCACGGCGGTCTACTCCGACGAAACGACGCTGCGCGCCGTGGTCATGGACCGGAACTACCGGCCCCTGGCGCGCTACGAGCACGCCATGTCCACCGGGGCCAGGACGTGGCGCCACGCCCTGCGCGACGTGCTGCTGCCCTTTCGCGTCACCCTGCGCGCGCCGGACACGAGCATGATCCGCCCGGGCGTCCGGGCGGGGGCGTATCCCCTGTCCTGGTCGGCGCTGGCCAGTGCGCTGCTGGCGCTGGGCTATGCGGGCTGGAGCCGGGCGCGCCGGGGGCGCTGGCCCGCCTGGGGCGGAGTGGCCCTGGTCTGCGTGGCGGGGGTGTACGGATTCGCCGCCCGGCTGGTGGTCGAGGAGGAGTAGGGCGCCGGGCCGCCGACTGGCCGCTCCCGAAGGCGTTCTGCCGGGTTGTTCGGAAAAACCAGCGCCCCGCGTCCGTTTCGGCACGCGGGGCGCTGCTTTTTTGCGCCTTCGGCCTCCCTTTTCGGGCGGCCGGGGAAAAGGGACTCCCCGGCAGTCGGCTAGCGGGCCAGAGGCAGGGTGATGTCCACGCGCAGGCCGCCCTGGGGCAGGTTGCTGGCGGTGATGGTGCCGCCGTGGAGCAGGATGGCGCGCTGGGCGATGGCCAGGCCGATGCCCGAGCCGCCGGACTTGTGCTCGCGGGTGTCGTCCACGCGGTAGAAGGGCAGGAAGAGCTTGTCCAGCGCCTCGTCCGGCACGCCGGGGCCCATGTCCAGGACCACCACCCGGGCCCGCAGGGTTTGCCCGTCCTGGTCCTCGTCGTGCTCCACGTCCTGGACGACGCGCACGTTTCTGCCCGCCGGGGTGTAGCGGATGGCGTTGCGGATGACGTTCTCCAGGGCCCGGCGGATAAGCTCCGGCACGGCGTCGATCATGGCCGGGGCCCCGGTGGTCACCTGGACGGAAACGCCCTTGTACTGCGACTCCAGGTCCGTGTCGCGGACCACGCTGAGCAGCAGGGCGCCCAGGTTCACGCGCGTGGTGTCGCGGCATTCCTGCATGTGGTCCAGCCGGGTGTAGGCCAGCATCTGGCCGATGAGCTCGTCCAGGCGTCCGGCGTCCAGCTCGATGCGGTCCAGCTCGGCCCGGGCAGCGTCGCCGGTGCGCTTGCGCGCCAGTTCCAGGGCCACGTTGAGGCGCGTCAGCGGCGAGCGCAGTTCGTGGGAGATGTCGCGCAGCAGCCGCCGCTGGGAGAGCACCAGGTGCTCCACGCGCTCGGCCATGCGGTCGAAATCCTCGGACAGGGCGTTGATCTCCTCGTAGCCCCGGTCGCGGCTGGAGCCGATGCGGTGGGTCAGGTCGCCCCCGGCCACGCGGCGGGTGGCCTCGCGCAGGCGGCGCACCGGGCCGCTGAGGTGCCGGGCCAGCAGGAAGGCCAGCACGCCGCCCGCCAGGAACATGGGCACCAGCCGTTTCCAGAACATCCACGACCCCAGCAGGCTCGGCGGCGGCGGCAGGCGCGGGTACTCCATGGCCAGATACACGGTCCGGCCGTCGGCGTCCGCTTTCGAGGCCAGGAAGAACGGCGCCAGGGTTCCCTCGGCGTAGCCGTCGCGGTCCGTCCTGTCGCCCAGGGCGGCCTGCATTTCCTTGAAGAAATCCTGGTCCATGTCCGGGTGCGGCCCGAAATCGGTCAACTCGCGGCCCTGGCTGTCGAACAGGCGCATGGAAAAGCGCAGGCCCGGGGCCAGGTCCACGCAGCGGCGCACGCCCGTGAGGCCGTCGTGAACGTAGGCGTCGAGCAGCAGGCGGCTTTGCAGGACGAACATTTCGCGCGCCTGGGGGTGGTCCGGCACCTTGATGTGCCGGGTGTCCAGCAGGTCCATGACCAGCACATTGCCCAGGGTGCCCGCCGCCATGGCCAGGGTGAACCACAGGAATATCTTTCCGAACAGCGAGTTGGATATCCGCCTCACGCGGAGAGCTCCTGGCCGTTTTCCCCCTGCTCGGGGCGGCAGAAGATGTAGCCCTCGCCGCGCACGGCCTTGATGACCGGGTGGGCCCCGGCGTCGGTCAGCTTGCGGCGCAGGTTGGAGACGTGCACGGCCAGGCTGCGGTCCTCGGGGGCGGCCTCGCGGCCCAGAGCCAGGCGGCACAGCTCCTCGCGCGCGACCACGCTCCCGGCTCCGGCCAGCAGGGCGTGCAGGATGGAGAATTCCGCGTCGGTCAGGTGGACCTGGGCGCCGTTGACGCGCAGGGAGCGGCTGTCGGGCACCAGAGTCACCTCGCCCAGGGTCAGCGGGCCGGCTTTGGCCGGGGCCGGAGCGTCGGCCCGGGCCCGGCGCAGCACGGCGCGCATGCGCGCCACCAGCTCGCGCGGCAGGAAGGGCTTGGCCAGGTAGTCGTCGGCGCCGATTTCCAGGCCCACGATGCGGTCCACGTCGTCGCCGCGCGCGGTGAGCATGATCACCGGCAGGGGCGAGGCCTCGCGGATGCGGTGCAGCACCTCGAAGCCGTTGGCCCCGGGCAGCATCACGTCCAGGATGACCAGCGCATACCGGCCCGACAGGGCCTCGCCGAGGCCCACGGCGCCGTCGTGCACGGCGCGGACCCGGAAACCCTCGGGCTCCAGGTATTGGGTCAGCAACCCGCAGAGTTCCTCGTCGTCGTCCACCACGAGAATCAGCTTTTCATCCATGTGTGGCAGTCTCCTCCGAATCGATTCCTAGCCCATGTCGGGGGCTTTGGGAACACGGCCGGTCGCCGTCTGACGTAAAGAAATATTAAGGAACATTTGGTCTCTTTGTAAAAGCTGACACAAGCTGACGTTGGAAAGGTATTCTTGAACCGTCTGAACGGTAATGAGCCGACTCGGCATTGTTCCGTTCAAGGTGTCTTAATAAATTCCAGTCGTAAAAAAAATTCAGGTGCCGTGGATGAACGCACGGAGGCCGCTCGTATAACGAAATACAAAGCGAGCAGGCCTGGCGAAAGCCTACCTGGAAGGCGAGTTCGGATTTTGAGGGGAGTCAAACCGAATGCAGCTCGACTGGAGTCACGATGCGCGGTTCATGCAGCACTTTCGTTGATGTGGATTCCTGCATCTGCGGAAACAACCAGACGTGGAGAGCTTTTGTTGAGAAGTACGCCGGGGTCGTCCATGCGGCAGTGCGCAAGGTGATCCAGGCCAAGATTTTCAGGGCGAGCGAGGACGACATCCAGGAAGTGGCGCAGAACGTTTTCGTGCGGCTGGTGAAGAAGGACTTCAACCTGCTGCGGCGCTACGACCCCACGCGCTGCTCCATGGCGACCTACCTGACCATCATCGCCAGGAGCACGGCGCTGGACTTCCTGCGCTACGGGTTCTTCAACTCCATCCCGCTGGACGATTTCGACCGCGACGCGCGGGTGGAGGCCTTCGAGCCCGACGACTCGCTGGAGCTGCCCGAGGGCGTGCTCACCGAGCGGCAGGCGACCATCCTGCGCCTGCTCTTCTACAAGGACTACGACGTGTCCATGGCGGCGGAGGCGCTGGGCGTGAAGGCCCAGACGGTACGATCCATCAAGCACCAGGCCCTGACGCGGCTGCGCGAGCATTACGAGCAGGCCCGGGCCTCGTAGGAACCAGGTTGGGGAGACGACAATGGCCGGACAAGTGATCTGGGGAGATTTCGAAAGCGCCCTGGGGCGGAGGGAAACCTCGTTGCTGAACAAGAGCGGGGAAGCCTTCGGGGAGCAGTGTCCGGGAATGCTGGAACTCGGCGGCTACCTGGACGGCACCCTGCGCGGGGCCGCCAAGGACGCCGTGGAGGAACATCTGGTGGAGTGCCCGCTGTGCCGCAGGCTGGTGGTGGAACTCTACCTGGTGCTCAAGGAGCGCCGCCAGCCGGCGCCCGAGAGCCTGAAGCGCTTCGCCGTGGAGCTTGTGCCCGGCGGTGGCCGCACCGAGGCGTAGGGAGACGCCCCGGACCGCGCCGGAGCGTAGGGAGACGCTCCGGCCGCGCCACACGACGCATCCGATTTCGCACCATCCCCGGGCGGGGGTCCGCCTCCGCCCGGGTCCGAACCTTCCGACCGGTACGGCCTGCTCGCAACAACCGTCCGCCGGAGCCAGCGGCCCATAGGGGGCCTCACCGTCCGGCGGTCCATCCCGAAAGGGAGGCGAGCCGCCATGTACGTCGATGTCACGTCCTATCTGAACTCGACTTACGATTCGACCCTCACGGACAGCACCGCGTCCAGCGAACTGGGCGAGGATGCGTTCCTGCAACTGCTCATGGCCCAGCTTGAGTGGCAGGATCCCCTCGACCCCATGGACGACACCGAGATGGTCGCCCAGTTGGCCCAGTTCTCCAGCCTGGAAGCCCTCCAGGAGATGACCGGCCAGCTCGACTCCATGACCGAACTGCTGACCAGCCAGATTTCCATGAGCGCCGCGAGCTACATCGGCAAGGAGGTCGAGGCCGCGGGGTCGTCCCTGAGCAAGGACGGCGACTCCATCAGCACCGTGACCTACACCCTGGGCGCCGACTCGGTGAACACCTACGCCTACGTCTTCGACACCGCGGGCAACATCGTGGCCAGCGTGGAGCTGGGCGAACAGACCAGCGGCGAGCACACCTTCGAGTGGGACGGCAAGGACGCCGACGGCAACGAGGCCGACGACGGCCAGTACGCCATCGCCTTTCTGGGCGAGACCGAGGACGGCGAGAGCTTCTACGCCAGCGCCCAGGTCTCCGGCCTGGTGACCTCCGTCTACCAGGAGGACGGCGAGGTCATGCTCGGCCTGTCCGACGGGCGTACCGTGTCCCTGGCCAACGTGACCAAGGTCGTGGACACGAGCCTCACGGCCTCCACCGACGAAGAATAACGCACCAGCAGCCACCCGCAAGGAGCACCGCCATGAGCGTCATGAGCACCATGTACACCGGCATTTCCGGCATGCTCACTTCGAGCACGGGTATGTCCGTGGTCAGCAACAACCTGGCAAACACCAGCACCGTTGGCTACAAGGGGTCCAAGATCACCTTCGAGGATACCTTCTACCAGGCCATCAACTCCGCCCAGGGCGTAAGCCAGGTGGGCACGGGCGTCACCGTGTCGGCCATCTACGGCGATTTCTCCCAGGGCGCCTACGAGTCCACCACCAGCGCCACGGACCTGGCCATCAACGGCAACGGCTACTTCGAACTCATCAACCCGGTCAACGGTTCGGTCTACTACACCCGCGCGGGCGACTTCACCTTCGACAGCAACGGCTACCTCGTGGACGCCCACGGCTACAACGTCCAGGGCTGGGTGGTGGACGACGACGGCAACCCCGTGGGCGCCACCACCAACATCCAGATCGACAGCTCCCAGTCGCCGCCCAGCGCCACCACCAGCGTGAGCATGCTCTTCAACCTCGACTCCACCGCCGAGGACTGCTGCGTGGACGACACCAACCCGTTCTTCGCCATGTTCTCGGCCTGGGACGGCACCGAAGACACGCCTCTGGGCGACGCGCTGTACTCCTACCAGAACTCCATCACCGTCTACGACGAGAACGGCGCCTCCCACGTGCTGACCATCTACTTCGACAAGGTCGGCGACGACACCTACACCGACGGCACCTCCGGCAACACGGTCTGGGAATACGTCGTCACCTGCGACCCCTCCGAGGACGGGCGGACCATCGACGGCACGGCCCTGGCCACCACATCGGCCGCCGGCCTGCTCATGACCGGCACCATGACCTTCAGTTCCTCCGGCGAAATGAAGGGCATGACCGCCTACACCCTGTCCAGCGGCGCCACGGGCAACATGAGCAACCTGGCCAACTGGACCCCGGCGGAGTTCTCCGACGACGGCTTCCCGGTCTTCACCGCCAACTTCACGGGGGCGGAGAACGCCAGCGCCACCCAGGAGGCCGAGGCCCAGTCCATCGAACTGAACCTGGGCATGGGCACCTCGAACATCACCGGCACCGGCTGGAGCGCGACCATGGCCGCCAACGCGGCGGCCATCGGCACGAGCTTCACCAACATCGGCAACTACCTGGAGCCCGACCTGCAAACCTCGTCCACCACGAGCTACGATTCGTCCACCACCACGCGCACCCAGGCCCAGGACGGCTACACCTCCGGCTATCTGCTGGAGATCAGCGTGGACACCAACGGCGTCATCACCGGCACCTACTCCAACGGCCAGATCGAGGACCTCTGGGTGGTGGCCCTGTGCAGCTTCGCCAACGAGGACGGCCTCCAGCGCCAGGGCGGCAACCTCTTCTCCCAGACCCGCGACTCGGGCGAGGCCGTTACGGGCACTCCCGGCACCTCCAGCCTGGGCACCATCAACTCCAACACCCTGGAGCAGTCCAACGTGGATATGGCCACCCAGATGGTCCAGATGATCACCCTGCAGCGCGTCTACGACGGCAGCAGCAAGATCATCTCCACGGCCAACGAAATGCTCCAGACCGTGATCGGACTCAAGCGCTAGCGGCCCGCGCGCCCGCCCCCCGCCGTATGCGGCGGGGGCGCGGGCCCCGGGCGGGAGGGTACGGACATGGCCGACAGCCTGCTGACCATCGGCGGCAACACGCTCAGCGTGGCCCAGTACGCCCTGAGCATCTATTCCAACAACGTCGCCAACGCGAACACCGAGGGCTACCGCCGCCAGACGGTCAACCTGACGGATACCTCCTACATCTCCGTCAACGGGGGGCTGATCGGCACCGGGGTCAGCGTTTCCAGCGTGGAGCGCTGCTTCGACACGTACATCGAGCGCCAGTACCTGGAGGAAAGCTCCAGCGCCGCGCGCTGGGAAACGGCCTCTAGCTGGCTGGCCAGCATCGAGAACGTCTTCAACCAGTCCTCGGAAACCGGGTTGGACACGGCCCTGACCAACTGGTTCACGGCCTGGGAGAGCGTGACCCAGTATCCGTCCGACCTGGCCGTGCGCGAGGCGCTGACCTCCGCCACCACCACCCTGACCACCCTGCTGACCGACATGAGCGCCGACCTGGCCCGCCAGGAGGAGCTCATCAACGAGGCCATCGAGCAGGACGTGGACGAGGCCAACTCCATCATCGAGCGCCTGGGCGAGATCAACCAGAGTCTGCTCGCCAGCCCCGACGACAACGACCTGCTCAACGAGCGCGACGCCCTGATCCGCGACCTGGCCGAACTGGTGGACGTGGATGTCCTCTACAAGGACAACGGGCAGGTTTCGGTGTTCCTGGGCTCGGGCCAGACCCTGGTGGACGGCGCGTCCACCTTCGAGCTGCGTTACGAGGGGCCCAAGTCCTGGTCGTCGCTGACCTCGGCCTCGACCTTCGACGGCGCCGTGTATTTCGACGGCTCCTCGTCCAACGAGATCACCTTGCAGGTCGTGGACGCGGGCAGCGCCGACGGCGGCGCGGGCGCGGCCACCTTCCGCGTGTCCTACGACGGCGGCAAGACCTGGCTCACCGACGAGAACGGCAACGTGCAGCTCTTCACCGCCGACGATGCCACCGGCTCGGTGACCGTGGACGGCGTGGAAATCTGGTTCGGCGCGACGGACGACTCCGGCGCGGCGGCCTCGGGCGCCCTGGCCTCGGGCGACACCTTCACGGTCATGCCCAAGAGCGGGGTCTACTGGTACGAGAACACCTCGTCCTTCATGAACGTGACCAGCCTGTCCAGCGCGGGCACGGACAACACCTCGCGCCTGACCGGCGGCAGCATCGCCGGGCTGCTGACCACCCGCGACCAGTACCTGGGCACCTGGCAGAGCGAGCTGGACGCCCTGGCCTCCTCGCTGATCTGGGAGACGAACTTCGCCCACAGCCAGGGCGCGGGCCTGACCAATTTCACCTCCGTCACCGGCACCTACGCCGCCGAGGACTCCTCCGCCGCCCTGGCCGACAGCGGCCTGGCCTTCGCGGACCGGGTCCAGTCCGGCTCCCTGGCCATCGCCCTGTACGACGCCGACACCGGCGAATCCCTGAGCGTGACGGACCTCGACTTCTCCTCCGTCGTGCCTCCGGGCGTGGCGGTGTTCGACCCCGCGGTCCATTCCCTGGACGACGTGGCCACGGCCATCAACGCCACCTTCTCCGGCCAGCTCACGGCCAGCGTGACCAACGGCAGCCTGACCATCGCCGCCGCCGACGGCGTGGAGTTCCAGTTCGCGGGCGACTCCACCGGCCTTCTGGCCGCCCTGGGCATCAACACCTACTTCACCGGCTCCGACGCCTCGGACATCGCCCTGAATCCGCTGCTGACGGACCCCTCGCGGGTCAACGCCTCGGCCGTGGACGCCACGGGCGACGCCAACACGGGCGGCAACACCACCGCCCTGGCCATCGCGGCCCTGGCCGACAAGGAGGTGACCATCACCACCAGCGCCGGCAGTTCGCGCACCTCCTCGCTCCAGGACTACTTCGGCACCCTGGTCGGCAAGGTCGGGTCCGGAGCCTCCACGGCCACCTTCAACACCACCTACTACGCGGCCCTGGCCGAGAGCCTGTACGACCAGCAGGAGTCCGTGGGCGGCGTGAACCTGGACGAGGAACTGATCCGCATCGAACAGTTCCAGCGCATGTACGAGGTGGCCTCGACCATGATCCAGACATCCATGGAAATGTTCGACACCCTCATGTCACTGAAGTCATAGGAGATTCGCCATGCGTATCACCAACAGCATGGTCTACACGTCGGTCATCCGCAATACCAACAACGCCCTGGAACGCTACTACGCCCTGAACGAGCAGAACGCTTCGGAAAAGCGCATCAACCGCCCGAGCGACGACCCGGCGGGCACCTCGACGGTGCTGGCCCTGCGCAACCACCTGGCGGCCCTGGAGCAGTATCAGGAGAACATCGACCTGGCCTCGGCGGCCCTGGCCACGGCCGACGACGCCCTGGCCACCGTCAGCGAACTGATCACCAGCGCCAAGGAGAAGGCCGAGCAGGGCGCCACGGGCACCCTGTCCGCCGAGCAGCGCGAGATGCTCGCCGACGAGGTGCGCCAGCTCATGGAGCAGATGCTCGTGCAGGCCAATACCGAATACCTGGGCGACAGCATCTTCGCCGGGCAGAACACCGACTCCGACGCCTACGTGCTGACCCTGACCGCCGACGTGTCCGGCCCGACCCTTGCGGGGGACGACGTGGTGTCCATTACCGGCGACGCCGCGCACAGCGTGCAGGTGGAATTCGTGGATTCGGGCACCGTGGGCGGCGCGGCGGACCTGGAATACCGCTGGTCCGACGACGGCGGGGAAACGTGGACCACCGCCACCCTGGCCGCCGGGGACACGACCCTGACCCTGGGCTCCTGCTCGGTGAACCTGGCCTCGGGGGCCGCGGTCAGCGGCGAGGCCGACGCCGCCGGGCAAAGCTCCCTGGTGGTGCGCCCCACCGCCCTGTACCAGGGCGACGCCAAGGACGGCGCCGTGGTCCGCCACACGGGCAGCTCCCCGGTGAGCGCCACGGCCAGCGGCGTGTTTTCCACCAACGTGGTGGTGCGCATCGACGCCGACACGACCCTGGCCGGGTCGGTATCCTATTCCTACAGCACCGACGGCGGCTCCACGTGGGTCACGGGCAACACCGCCACCGGCGGCGTGCTCACCGTGCCGGGCGGCACGCTGACCCTTTCGCCCGACGGCGGCACGGACCTTTACGCCGGCGACCAGTTCACCCTGGTTCCCGAGCAGGCCGACATCGCCGTGAACATTTCCGATGGGAATTCGGTGGTCATCAACAACGTGGGCAAGGACATCTTCGGCGGCCTCTATCAGGCCCCGGGGGAAACCTCGGCCGACGCCGTGTCCGGCGGCAACCTCTTCGAGACCATGGGCAGGCTCGTGGCCGCCCTGGAGACCGACGACGTGGATGCCGTGGGCCAGTGCCTGGAAGATCTCGACGCGGCCCAGGAGCAGGTTTTGCGAGGCGCCGCAAGCGTTGGCGCGCGAGAGACCACCGTGCAGAACGTCGAGGCCGCTTTAGCCCTGCGCAAGGAGTCCGATACCCAACTCATGAGCGCCATCGAGGACGCCGACCTGGTGACGCTGATGACCCAGCTTCAGGCGGCCCAGACCGCCTACACCTCGGTGGTCGAGACTTCCGCCGAGATCATGACCCTGTCCATGGTGGACCTGCTCTAGCAGGCGCCGCCGCAAGCCCACGGCCCGCCCCGGGCGGCCGCACGGGAGGCGACAATGGCCGAATACTCCTCCGGAGCCATCTACTTCACGGGCCTCGGCAACGGCACGGACTTCGATTCCATCATCGAAGCGACCATGACCGCCGAGAGCTTCCGGCTGACCCAGCTCGAAGAATGGCGCGACACCTGGACCGAGAAGGTCGAGGTGCTCCAGGAGCTGAACACGGAGCTTCTGGCCCTGCGCACGGCCCTCGGCGCCATGGACACCAAGGCCGAGTTCGTGACCATGGACGTGTCGGTCTCCGATTCCAGCTCCCTGTCGGTGACCTCCACGGGCGACGCCGACGTGGCCAACCACACCGTGGTCGTCGGGCAACTGGCCTGCAACGACATCTGGATCAACTCGGCCACGGGCTCGGAGTCCTCCTCGGATTCCGTTACCGACACCGACGCGACCATGACCTATTCCTACGCCGGGGAGGAGTACACCATCGACGTGCCGGCGGGCACGACCCTGACGGAGCTGGTGAACATCATCAACTCCAACACCCTGTCCAGCTCCGGCGTGCGCGCCTCGCTCATCAACGACGGCGACGCCTACCACCTGCAACTCTACGGCATGGACATGGGCGAGGACAATGCCGTGGCCATCACCGCCTGCACCATCGACGGCTATGCCCCCGAGGATTTCGAGAACACCCAGACCGCCCAGAACGCCCGGATCAAGGTCGACGGCTACCCCTCGGGCGAGGACGAGTGGATCGAGCGCGACACCAACACCGTCACCGATGTCATCGACGGGATGACCCTGAACCTGCTCGGGGTGTCCAGCTCCAGCGGCGTGACCCTGTCCGTGACCGTGGACACCGACGCCATGTACGAGAGCATCGTTTCGTTCATGGAGTCGCTGAACACCATCTACGCGCTCATCGACGAACTCACGGCCGTGAGCGACGACGGCGAGGGCTCGATCATGACCGGCAACTACGGCGTGGACATGATCCAGCAGCAGCTCAAGGACATCACGTCCTCCAAGGCCCTGGGCTTCAGCTATTACGACGAGGAGACCGGCAGCGGCGACCTGTTCACCAGCCTCGCGCAGATCGGCATCATCACCGATACCGACGAGAGCTCCGAAACCTTCGGCATGCTCATCCTGGACACCGACCCCTCGGCGGGCCTGACCCTCATCGAGGCCCTGGCCGAGGATCCCCTGGCCGTGGCCGACCTGTTCGTGGCCGACAACGAGGGTGTGACTTCGTCCTCGGATTTCGGGCACGTGTCCAACATCTCGGGCATCACCGAGCCCGGGGACCACGAGGTCGCCTACGAAGTTTCCGGCGGAGCCATCGTCTCGGCGACCATCAACGGCGAGGCCGCGACCATCAGCGGCAACACCATCACCGGCGCCTCGGGCACCGCCGCCGCCGGTATGGTCCTGCAGGTCCACAACCTGGACGACGGCAGCTACTCGGGCACCGTGAGCATCAAGCAGGGCACCATCGCCGAGATGGTGGACACCCTGGCCGACATCACCGACTCCGAAAGCGGCATCCTGAACATCATCGCCGACAACTACCAGACCATCGTCGACAACACCGAGACGCGCATCACCGAGGAGGAAGCCCGTCTGGAACTCAAGGAAAGCACCCTGCGCGAGATGTACTCGCGCCTGGAGGCCACCCTGTCGGAATACGAGAGTCTGGACACGTCCCTGGATTCGCTCATCGACCAGCTCCCGAGCACCAGCAGCTAGCACGCGGCACCAAAGTTGATCGGCCCCGGCGCCCCCAGGGGTTGCGCCACAATTCCCTCCTTGGCGCCGGGGCCGGTCCACTTCCTCCCGCACGGAGGAAGCAGATGCGCCCGGTGGATTGCTCCACCGGGCGTCATGCGTTCCGCACTTCGCGGGGCGGTTGGAAAAAGCCGCGGGGTGTGCGCGGGAAAGGAAGCCGGGAGGAGGAGGGCGGGTGCGTCAGCGCGGGGAGGAAGGCTCGCCCGATCCGGCGTTCGTGGAATCCGGGGCACCCGGGGTGCGCACGCCGGAGGCGGACGTGTCGCGGACGTTGACGATGCGGCCTGTTTCGGCCTCGGGCAGGAGCTGGGTTCGCCCGCTTTGCCCGGAGGCCTCCGGGCCGGGCAGGGCCAGGGGCGGCAGGGCCTGGGCGCGCTCCACGCGCTGCGGCCCGCCGATGCCCAGCAGGCGCAGCAGCGCGCGCAGGGCCACGGCCAGACGCAGGGGCGGCAGGGCGGGCTTCGGGGGCAGGGGGCTTGCGGGCGCCGGGGCGCCCGGGGCCGAGGGCCTGGGGCGTGCGGCCTGGCGCAGGGCCGCCCGGCGGACGAGGCGTTCGTCCACCCCGGCGCGGACCAGGCGCAGCAGGCGGGGAATGTCGAAAGGCCGCATGGCGGGGCTGACCTCGGGCGGGGCCGTCGGCCCGCGCCGCCGCCGGAAGCCCTCGGGCCCCGGCGGCGGCGCGCGGGCGGATTAGCCGCCCAGGAGCTGGAGCGCCAGTTCCGGCAGGCTGTTGGCCTGGGCCAGCATGGCCGTGGCCGACTGGGTGATGATCTGCTGGCGGGTGAACTCGGTCATCTCCGTGGCCACGTCCACGTCGGAGATGCGCGACTCGGCGGCCTGGAGGTTCTCGGCCTGGATCTCCAGGTTCGAGATGGTGTTGGACAGCCGGTTCTGCATGGCGCCCAGGTGCGCGCGGATGTTGTCCTTGGAGATAATGGCCGCGTTGATGGCGTCCAGGGTGCTCTGGGCGGCCTCCTGGGTGGAGATGGTGTACCCGGCGCTGGTGGGGTCGGCGGAGTTGCCCAGGCCGAAGGACGAGGCCGTGCAGGACCCGACGCGGACGTAGTAGTAGTCCTCGCTGGAGTCGTTGCCCGTGCCGAAGTGGATCTTCAGCGGGCCCGAGGAGGACAGATCCGAGCCGTCGTGGTCGGCCTCCATGCCCGAGAGGGTGCCGTCGAGCAGGTGGATGCCGTTGAAGTCCGTGGCTTCGGCGATACGCGTGATTTCCGAGGCCATGGCCTGATATTCGGAGTCGATGATCAGGCGCTGGTCGGAGTTGTAGGTGCCCGTGGCCGCCTGCTCCGCCAGTTCCTTCATGCGGATGAGCTTCTCGTCGATGACCTGGAGCGCGCCGTCGGCGGTCTGGATCATGGAGATGGCGTCGTTGGCGTTGCGCACGCCCTGGTTCAGGGTCGAGATGTCCGCGCGCATCAGCTCGCGGATGGCCAGGCCCGCCGCGTCGTCGGCGGCGGTGCCGATACGCAGGCCCGAGGACAGGCGGCGGGTGGACGTGCTGAGCTTGCTATAGGACTGGTCCAGGTTTCTGGCCGCGGTCATGGCCATGAGGTTATGATTGATAACGAGCGACATGGTGCAACCTCCTTGTTGTGCGTCCCGCCGGGGGCGGGAACATGCGCCGTGGTGTCGTGTCCGCTTGCCGGGCCGACCATGGCCCGGACACGCCGGAAACTCCGGCGTTTGCATGTGATACGGGCGGGGCGGGAGGTTTCATCCATGGCGGCCCGAAAAAAAATTTGCCGGGCGGGGAAAAGGGAAGCGCCCCCCGTCCGTCAGGCTGGGCGGGGGGCGCGGCTGCAGGTGTCAGGCTGCGCGGTTCGGTTCGGGCGGCGGCGAGGGCGAATCGCCGTCGTCCTGCATAGATATACGCGCCCCGGGGGGCGCTTCATCCACGGCCGGTGAAAAAAAGTCCGCCCCGCCCCCGGGCGGGGGGCGGGGCGGTTTCGGCCCGAGGGCCGACGCCGGGAGCCCGGGTCACGCCATGGCCGCTCCCGGCAGGATTACCCCAGGAGCTGCAACGCGAGCTGCGGCAGGCTGTTGGCCTGGGCCAGCATGGCCGTGGCCGACTGGGAGATGATCTGCTGGCGCGTGAATTCGGTCATTTCCGTGGCCACGTCCACGTCGGAGATCTGGGCCTCGGCGGCCTGGAGGTTCTCGGCCTGGATCTGGAGGTTGGACACGGTGTTCTCCAGGCGGTTCTGGGTGGCGCCCAGGGCCGCGCGGATGTTGTCCTTGGAGACGATGGCCTCGTTGATGGCTTCCAGGGCCTTCTGCGCGCCCTCCTGGGTGGAAATGCTGTAGCCGTCGCTGTCGGCCGAGGCGGAGTTGCCCACGCCCAGGGCCGAGGCCGTGGCGCTGTTGATGCTCACGTAGTAGTAGTCCTCGGCGCTGTCGTTGGCCGTGCCGAAGTGGACCTTCAGCGGGCCGGTGGACACCAGGCCGGAACCGTCGTGGGTGCTCGTGGCGCCGGAGAGGTTGCCGTTCAGCAGGTAGATGCCGTTGAAGTCCGTGGCGTTGGCGATTCGGGTGATTTCCGAGGCCATGGCCTGATACTCGGAGTCGATGATCAGGCGCTGGTCGGAGCTGTAGGTACCCGTGGCCGCCTGTTCGGCCAGTTCCTTCATGCGGATCAGCTTCTCGTCGATGACGCCCAGGGCGCCGTCGGCGGTCTGGATCAGCGAGATGGCGTCGTTGGCGTTGCGCACGCCCTGGTTCAGGGACGCGATGTCCGAACGCATGAGCTCGCGGATGGCCAGGCCCGCCGCGTCGTCGGCGGCGGTGCTGATGCGCAGGCCCGAGGAGAGCTTGGCCGTGGAGGCCGAGAGGGCCTGATAGGATGTGCCGAGGTTGCGGGCGGCGGTCATTGCGGTCAGGTTGTGGTTGATGATGAGCGACATTGGTTCTTCCCTCCATTGGATTGTTGAAGTGCATCCATGCCTTTGTTCGTCCAGGCCCCGGGGCGAGAGCTGCGACGGTGTTCCCCGTGGCCTGTGCCAGACCATTCGACGCAATGGCCAAACCCTTGAATTCGGCCCTTGAGGGGGGCGGGCGTGATTTTTTGCAATTTTTCGCTATGACGCTGTTTTAATTTGATAAAAAAGTTGAAATTCCCGCCTGTTTCCCCGACTGCGGGCCGCGCGGGCATCCATGAGCCCCGCCGCGAAACGGCCCGGGCGGGGGGGGGCGGCAGAACGGTGGGAGCGGGCCGGAGCGCAACCACGGAGCGCGGCGCGCGAGGCAAGGGCTCCGCGACGGCGCGCGGCGGGGGAGGGGCGGAGTGGAGCGGGGCAGCGTGCAGGGGAGCGGGCGGCGCCTGGTCGGAACCCGTCCGCCGGAGCGGGAGAACCGAGGCCGGGGGCACGCCTGGTTCAGCGGTGTTCAGACCCGTTCAGGGCGCGGACATTTCTTGGGTTATCTTAACTTGTCCCGGAGCGGCGGGGATGATTCAAGAGAGGTGCGGGCGGCGCGACGCACGTTCCGTTGCACTCCTGATGGCACATTCCCGTCGCGTCGCGCCGTCCGTGTTTTCCGTCCCCCCGCGGGCGCGGCCAGGGCCGCTCCATTCCCCCCCTTCAAGCCCCCACTTGCTGGAAGAATAAGGCCCGGCCGCGCCCTCGGGGGGGCGGCTTTTCGGCCAAAAGGAAGGGCCCCCGCGCTGCGACCGCGCGGGGGCCCTTCACGAGGAGGAGTAAGGCCGGATTCTCCGGCGGACCGTCCGCCGGGTGTCAGTTGCGTACCGTTCCGGGCCTACGTCCAGTCGAGGATCACCTTCCCGGATTGTCCCGAGCGCATGACCTCGAACGCTTTTGCGAATTCGTCCGCCGCGAAGCGGTGGGTGATGGCCGGGGCCGCGCGCAGCCCGCTTTGCAGCATGGTCGCCATCTTGTACCACGTCTCGAACATCTCCCGGCCGTAGATGCCTTTGAGCAGCAGGCCCTTGAAGACCACCTGATCCCAGTCGACGGCCGTCTCCCCGGGCAGGATGCCCAGCAGCGCGACCTTGCCGCCGTGGTTCATGAGCCCGAGCATGCCCTTGAAGGCCGCCGGGCTGCCGCTCATCTCCAGGCCCACGTCGAAGCCCTCGGTCATGCCCAGCTCGGCCATGACGGCGCCCAGGTCCTCGCGGCGCACGTCCACCGCGCGCGTGGCGCCCATGGTCCGCGCCAGGTCGAGGCGGTAGGGGTTCAGGTCCGTGACGACCACGTGGCGCGCGCCCACATGGCGGCAGACGGCCACGGCCATGGCCCCGATGGGCCCGGCCCCGGTGATGAGCACGTCCTCGCCCACGAGGTCGAAGGACAGGGCCGTATGCACGGCGTTGCCCAGCGGGTCGAGAATGGCGCCGACCTCGTCGGGCACGGCGTCGGGCAGGCGGAAGATGTTCGCGGCGGGCACGGCCAGGAATTCGGCGAAGCACCCCGGGCGGTTCACGCCGATGCCCACGGCGTTGCGGCACAGGTGGCGCCGCCCGGCGCGGCAGTTGCGGCAGTGCCCGCAGGTCACGTGGCCTTCGGCGGACACGCGGTCCCCCGGGGCGACGCCGCGCACCTCGGCACCCACGGCCTGCACCGTGCCCATGAATTCGTGGCCCACGACCATGGGCACGGGGATGGTCTTCCGGGCCCACTGGTCCCAGTTGAAAATGTGTACGTCCGTACCGCAGATGGCGGTTTTCCGCACGCGCACCAGCACGTCGTTGGGGCCGATCCCGGGCACGGGCACGTCCCGCATCCAGATGCCGGGCCCGGCTTCGGCCTTGACCAGGGCTTTCATGGTCGTCATGGCAAATTCCTCATGGCGGCGGCCCGCTAGGCGACGACGCCCAGTTCGCGGCCGACGCGGGTGAAGGCGTCCACCGCGCGGTCCACATGCCCGTCGGTGTGCGCGGCGCTCAGCTGCACGCGGATGCGCGCCGCGCCCTGGGGCACCACCGGGTAGGCGAAGCCCACCACGTAGATGCCTTCTTCCAGCAGGCGCGCGGCCATGCGCTGGGCCAGCACCGCGTCGCCCAGCATCACCGGGACGATGGGATGCGCCCCGGGCAGCACCTGGAACCCGGCGTCGGTCATGCCCGCGCGAAAGCGCGCCGCGGCGGAGTGCAGCCGCCCGCGCAGGGGGCCGGAGTCGGCCAGGATGTCCAGCACGGCCAGGGATGTGGCCGCGATGACCGGGGCCAGGGTGTTGGAAAAGAGATAGGGCCGCGAACGCTGGCGCAGCCAGCCCACCACCTCGGCCCGGCCCGAGACGTAGCCCCCCGAGGCGCCGCCCAGGGCTTTGCCCAGGGTGCCGGTGAGGATGTCCACCCCGCCCATGACGCCGCGGTGCTCGTGGCTGCCGCGCCCGCCCGCGCCGAGCACGCCCACGCCGTGGGAGTCGTCCACCATGGTCAGGGCGTCGAATTCCCGGGCCAGGGCGCACAGCGCGCCCAGGTCGGCCACGGAGCCGTCCATGGAGAACACGCCGTCGGTGGCGATCAGGATGTGCCGCGCGCCCTGGGCCCGGGCCTGGGCCAGCCTGGCGCGCAGGTCGCCCATGTCGTTGTTGGCGTAGCGCAGGCGCGTCGCCTTGCACAGCCGGATGCCGTCGATGATCGAGGCGTGGTTCAGCGCGTCGCTGACCACGGCGTCCTCCGGGCCGAGCAGGGCCTCGAACAGGCCGCCGTTGGCGTCGAAGCACGAGCCGTAGAGGATGGTGTCCTCGGTGCCCAGGAACTGCGAGAGGCGCCGCTCAAGCTCGCGGTGCACGTCCTGGGTGCCGCAGATGAAGCGCACCGAGGACATGCCGAAGCCGTAGCGATCCAGGGCGATCTTGGCCGCCTCCGTCAGCCGGGGGTCGTTGGCCAGGCCCAGGTAGTTGTTGGCGCAGAAGTTCAGCACCTCGCGGCCCCCGGCCAGGGTCACGGCGGCCTGCTGGGGCGAGGCGATGATCCGCTCGTGCTTGAACAGGCCCTGGGCGCGCAGGGCCTCGGTCTGACTGGCCAGGGCTTCCAGCAGCGGATGTGGCATGCGTGATTTCTCCGGTGGGGTTGTGTTCGCAAACAGTCAAATACAGGCTTTGAAAATTCGTTGTCAAGAAATTGGTGGTCGTGCTATTGCGCAAAACGCAAGAGGGGCCGGATTCCTTTCGCCTTTCGGCGCGGCGGCCCGGCCGGGCCGCCGGAGCCGGGGGCGGGGGGTGACGCCCGGCCCGGGCGCCGCGCCGCTGCGGCGCAAATTGACGCCGGGCGCCCCGCGAGGATACGGTGGCCCCTGCGCACGGAGGACCACGCCCCAACGCCCCCAAGGAGGCTGCGAGTTGCACGGCAAGACCCTGACCCTGGATGCCATCGACTACGGCATCATCGCGGAATTGCAGAAGAACGGGCGCGAGTCCTACAAGCGCATCGCCCAGCGTCTGGGCGTGTCCGACGGCACGGTGCGCCTGCGCACCGAGCGCATGATGCGCGCCGGATACCTGCGCGTGACCGCTTCGGTGAACCCGCTGTTCTTCGAGACCCAGATTTCGGCCATGGTCGGCATCTGCCTGGACCACCCGGCCAACGAGGCCATCATCCGGCGCATTGCCGACATGTCCGGCGTGCAGTCGGTCATCAACGTCACCGGGCGTTTCGACCTGCTGGCGGAGGTGTCCGTCACCTCGCGGCGCGCCCTGCGCCATTTTTTGGTGGACGACCTGGCCGCCGTGGGCGGGGTGACCTCCACCGAGAGCTTCGTGTACCTGGAGGCCGAGGGCAAATGGGTGGAGCTGCGCGAGCACGCCCCGGCCGGAGCCCTGCCCGAATGAGCCCCCGCCCGCCCGGGGGCCCGGAGGCCGCTTCGCCCCGGGGGCTTGCCAAGCCCGGCGCCGATGCGTATCTGCCCGCCATGTTCTGCGATACCGATTTGTGCAAACGCTGTGGCGCCTGCGTCGCCGAGTGTCCGTTCGAAGTCGTTGTGGCCGACGCCGAAGGCGTCCCCTCCCTGCGCCGCGCGGCGCGCAAGATGTGCATCGGCTGCGGGCACTGCGTGGCCGTGTGCCCCGTGGGCGCGCTGACCCTGCCCGAGATGCCCGTGACCCCCGAGGTCGGCCCCGGCGATTGCCCGCCCGTGATGCGCGAGGCGCGCCCGGCGCCCGAGGCCGCCGAACTTTTCCTGGCCTCGCGCCGCTCGGTGCGCACCTACCGGCCCGAAGCCCTGGACCGCGCGACCCTGGAGCACCTGCTGGCCGTGGCTTCCCACGCCCCCAGCGCCCACAACCGCCAGCCCGTGCGCTGGGTGGTCAGCGCCACACCCGGGCGCACCCGCGCCCTGGCCGGGCTGGTGGTGGAGCACATGACCGCGCGCGGCCTGTTTCCCGGCATCCAGCGCCACTGGGCCGCCGGGGAGGACCGCGTGCTGCGCGGCGCGCCGCACGTGGCCGTGGCCACCGCGCCCCTGGACGGCCTGAACCCCGCCGAGGACTGCTGCGCCGCCGCCGCCTACCTGGAGCTGGCGGCCCACGCCCGGGGCCTGGGCGCCTGCTGGGCCGGGTTCCTCATGGAGGCCGCGCGCGAATATCCGCCCCTGGCCGAGGCCCTGGGAGTGGCCCCGGGGCACGGCGTGTTCGCCGCCGTCATCCTGGGCAGGGCCCGTTTCCGCTACCGCCGCGTGCCCCCGCGCCGCGCGCCCCGCGTGGACTGGCTGGAATAGGGCGGTTGTTCCGTGGTTATATTTTCAGAACAAAAAATTAGAGGAATAAAAATTTTCATATTGCCAAAAAATCTGGCATGATTTATTCTCGTTTTTCAGAATGTGCCCCCCGCAGGGCGCAAGCCGCCCAAGGAGGAACCCCGGCGTGACCGTCCTCGACCTGACGCACTCCTGCGACATGCAGTTCGTGGCCGAGGTGGCCCGCGAAAGCGGCCAGAACCTCACCCTGTGCTACCAGTGCGGCAACTGCACCGCCGGGTGTCCCTTCACCTTCGCCTACGACCTGCCCGCCTCCAGCGTCATGCGCGCCCTGCAGTGGGGCCAGCGCGAGGTGGTGCTCTCGTGCCGGTCCATCTGGATCTGCGCCACCTGCAAGACCTGCTCGACCCGCTGCCCCAACAACATCGACGTGGCCCGGATCATGGAAGTGCTGCGTCAGATCTCGCGCCGCGAGGGCTACGCCCCCGAAAAGCAGATCAAGCAGTTCCAGGACAGCTTCCTGCAATCGGTGATGCGCCATGGCCGGGTGTTCGAGCTGGGCACGATGATGAGCTTCATCGCCCGCTCGCGGCGCCTGACGGACGTGGACCTCGGGCCCAAGGCCCTGGCCCGGGGCAAGCTTTTCCTGCGCGCGCGCGACATCCGCGGCCGCGGCGAGGTGGAGGCCATCTTCCGCCGCTACCGGGAGGCCCAGGAGAAATGAGCCCCGCCTTCGCCTACTATCCGGGCTGCTCCCTGGAAGGCACCGCCCAGGACTACGACCGCTCGGGGCGCGCCTGCTGCGCGGCCCTGGGCATCGAACTGGCCGAAATTCCCGACTGGAGCTGCTGCGGCTCCTCCCCGGCCCATGCCGTGGACACCGTGCTCTCCGGCGCCCTGGCCGCGCGCAACCTGGAGCTGGCCCGCCGGGGCGGATTCACCGGCGTGGTCACCCCGTGCCCCAACTGCCTGGTGAACCTGCGCACCGCCGCCCGCGACCTGGGCGAACCCGGCCATCGCCAGCGCATCAACGCGTTGCTGACCACGCCCTGCGAAGAGGGGCTGCCCGCCGTGTCGCTGCTTCAGGCGCTGTACGAGCAGGCCGGGCCGAAGGCCCTGGCCGCCGCCGTGGTCCGGCCCCTGGCCGGGCTCAAGGTCGCGCCGTACTACGGCTGCATCCTGCATCGCCCGCCGGAGCTCATGGCCTTCGACGACCCCGAGAACCCCGTGGCCATGGACCGGCTTCTGGAAGCCGCCGGGGCCGAGGTGGTGGCCTTTCCCTTCAAGACGGAATGCTGCGGCGCGTCCTACGGCGTGCCGCGCAAGGATCTGGTCATGGAGCTGTCGGGCCGGTTGCTTGAGGCCGCCGCCGACCTGGGCGCCGACGCCCTGGCCGTGGCCTGCCCGCTGTGCCAGATGAACCTGGACCTGCGCCAGGAGCAGGTCGCCGCCAGCCGCCGCCGGGCCTTCGGCATTCCGGTGTTCTATTTCACGCAGCTTCTGGGGCTGGCCCTGGGGCTGGACCGGGCCGCCCTGGGCCTGGACCGGCTGGTGGTCGCCCCGGAAGGCGCCCTGCGCAAGCTCGGGGCGGGGGGCTGACCATGCGCCTGGGCGTCTTCGTCTGCCACTGCGGCAGCAACATCGCCGCCACCGTGGACTGCGCCGCCGTGGCCGAGGCCGCGCGCGCCATGCCCGACGTGGCCTTTGCCGCCGACTCGGTCTACACCTGCTCCGAGCCCGGCCAGGAGGCTATCGTCGCCGCCGTGGCCGAGCACGGGCTGGACGGCGTGGTGGTCGCCTCGTGCAGCCCCCGGATGCACGAGCGCACCTTCCGGCGTACCGTGGCCCGCGCGGGGCTCAACCCCTACATGTTCGAGATGGCCAACATCCGCGAACACGTTTCGTGGGTCGGGCGCGACAAGGCCCGCAACACGGCCAAGGCCACGGATCTGGTGCGCATGGCCGTGGAGAAGCTGCGCCGCGACCGGCCGCTGACGGCCCGGGAGTTCGAGGTCACGCGGCGGGTGCTGGTCATCGGCGGGGGCGTGGCGGGCATCCAGGCCGCCCTGGACTGCGCCGACGGCGGGCTGGAGGTGGTGCTCGTGGAGCGCACCTCGTCCATCGGCGGCAAAATGGCCCAGCTCGACAAGACCTTCCCCACCGTGGACTGCTCCTCGTGCGTGCTCGGCCCGCGCATGGTCGACGTGGCCCAGCATCCGAACATCACGCTGCACGCCTACAGCGAGGTGGCCGCCGTGTCGGGCTGGGTGGGCAATTTCGAGGTCGCCATCCGCCGCAAGCCCACCTATGTGGACTGGAGCAAATGCACCGGCTGCGGCGAGTGCGTGAAGAAATGCCCGGCCAAGGACGCGCCGGACCCCTTCAACGCGGGGCTGGCCCCCGCCCGGGCCATCAACATCCCCTTCCCCCAGGCCATTCCCAAGAAAGCCGTCATCGACCCCGCCCACTGCAAGCAACTCACCACGGGCAAGTGCGGGGTCTGCGCCAAGGTCTGCCCCTCGGGGGCCATCGACTACGCCATGACCGGGAGCACCGTCACCGAGAAGGTCGGGGCCATCATCGTGGCCACGGGCTACGAACTGTTCGACCCCAAGGTGTACGGCCAGTACGGCGGCGGGCGCTACCCCGACGTGATCACCTCCATGCAGTACGAGCGGATGCTCTCGGCCAGCGGGCCCACGGGCGGGCACGTGCTGCGCCCCTCCGACGGCCGCGAGCCGCAGAGCGTGGTCTTCATCCAGTGCGTGGGCTCGCGCGACCGGCACATCGGCCGGCCCTACTGCTCGGGCTTTTGCTGCATGTACACGGCCAAGCAGGCCATTTTGACCCGCGACCACGTGCCCGGCGCCCAGGCCTACGTGTTCTACATGGACATCCGCTCCCCCGGAAAGGGCTACGACGAGTTCATCCGCCGGGCCATGGAGGAGTACGGCGTGCGCTACATCCGGGGCCGTGTCTCGCGCATTTTCCCCAAGGGCGACCGGCTGGTCGTGCGCGGGGCGGACACGCTCATGGCCGCCCAGGTCCAGGTGGAGGCGGACCTCGTGGTCCTGGCCGTGGGCGCCGAGCATGCCCCGGGCGCCCAGGAGCTGGCCGCGACCCTGCGCGTGTCCATCGACGAACATGGGTTCTTCCTGGAGGGCCACCCCAAGCTCAGGCCCGTGGAGACCAACACGGCGGGCGTGTATCTGGCCGGAGCCTGCCAGGGGCCCAAGGACATTCCGGCCTCCGTGTCCCAGGCCAGCGCGGCGGCGGCCAAGGTGCTCGGGCTCTTCGCCCGGGGTACCCTGACCGGCGACCCGCAGGTGGCCCTGGTGGACCCGCGCCGCTGCGTGGGCTGCCTCAAATGCCTGAAGACCTGTCCCTTCGGCGCCATCCGCGAGGAGCAGGGCCGGGACGGGGCCGTGCGCGCCCTGGTGGTGGAAACCGTCTGCCAGGGCTGCGGCGTGTGCTGCGTGACCTGCCCCCAGGGCGCCGTGCAGCTCCAGCATTTCACCGACGACCAGATCCTCGCCGAGGTGGAGGCCCTATGCCGGACCCCGCTGCCGACCTGCGGATAATCGGCTTTTTGTGCAACTGGTGCTCCTACGGCGGCGCCGACACCGCCGGGGTCGCCCGGCTGGCCCAGCCCACGGACCTGCGCATCGTGCGCGTGCCCTGCTCGGGGCGCATCGATCCGCTGTTCATCGCCAAGGCCTTCTACGGCGGGGCCGACGGGGTGCTCGTGTCCGGCTGCCACCCGCGCGACTGCCACTACTCCGAGGGCAACTACCACGCCCGGCGGCGCCTGGAACTCTTCCTGCGTCTTCTGCCCGCCCTGGGCATCGACCCCGCGCGTTTTTTGTACACCTGGGTTTCGGCCTCCGAGGGCCAGCGCTGGCAGCAGGTGGTGGCCGACTTCACGGCGCGCATCCACGCCCTGGGGCCCATGCCCCGGCTGCGTGAAACCGATCTGGCCGCCGCGGCCTGCCCTCCGGCGGCCCCCGGGGAGGGCGCATGAGCGACCGGTCCGGCAGCACGAACCCGGACGCCCTGCGCGAGGCCTTGCGCCGCGCGGCACGCGAGGCCCTGGCCGGGGGGGCCGAACTGGTCCTGGGCTGGGGCCCGGGGCCGGACCCGGCGACCCTGGCACCCCTGTTCGCCGCCAGCGCCGAGGAATGCGCGGCCCTGGATTTCGGGCCCGGGGCCGTGCGGAATCTGGCGGGTTACCTGCGCGGGCTGGCCGGGCGCAAGGTGGCCGTGTGCGTCAAGGGCTGCGACAGCCGCAGCGTGGTTCAGCTTCTGTCCGAAGGGCTGCTGCGCCGCGAGGAGTTGATCCTCATCGGCCTGCCGTGCGCCGGGGTGCTGGGCCGGGACGGGCTGCCCGCCGACGGGCCCGCGCAACCGGAGCGGGATGCGCCGGAGGGCTGGCCCTCGGTGCCCGACGCGCTTCTGGACGCCCGCTGCCTGCGCTGCCGCTTCCCCAACCCCGTGCTGGCCGATGTGACCATCGGCCCCGAGCGCACCCCGCGCGAGCCCGAGGGCGGGCCGCACGCCGACCTGGACGCTTTCCTGGCCCAACCCGTGATGGAGCGCTTCCGCCACTGGGAGCGCGAGCTCGGGCGCTGCCTGCGCTGCTACGCCTGCCGCAACGCCTGCCCGCTGTGCGTCTGCCGCGACCACTGCCTGGCCGAGACGCGCCGCCCGGGCTGGCTCAGCCAGTCGTCGTCGGTGCGCGAGAAGCTGCTTTTCCAGGTCATCCACGCGGTACACACCGCCGGGCGCTGCACCGAGTGCGGCGAATGCCAGCGGGCCTGCCCCGTGGGCATTCCGCTGCTGACCATGAAGCGCGTGCTGGCCCGCGAGGCCGAGGCCCTGTTCGGCCACGTGGCGGGCACGGACCCGGCCCAGGTGCCGCCGCTGCTGACCTTCCGGGCCGAGGAGCCGACCATCCCCGACCACGGAACCGGGGAGGGCGACCGATGAGCTCGAACGGATTGCTGTTCCTGCCCCGGGAGGCCGTGGGGCCGTGGTTGCGCGCCCTGGCCGGGGCACGGCGCGTGCTGGCCCCCGTGCGGCGCGGGCCCGTGGTGCTCTTCGGCCCGCCGGACTGCGACGCCCCCGAAGGCGGGGAGGGCGCCTTGGACCTGGAGCGGCCCGCCGCCCAGTCGCCCCGGGGCGCCGTGCTGCCCCAGACCGAAGACCTGCTGCACCTGCACTTCACCCGCGACCCGGAAACCGGGCGGGCGCGCACCGAGGTGCGCGTGCCCCCGGGGCCGGAGCCCGCCGTGCTCTTCGCCGCGCGACCCTGCGACGTGCGCGGGCTGGCGGAACTCGACCGCGTGTTCACCGCCGGGCCGGTGGCGGACCCATATTATGCCGCGCGCCGCGCGGCCACGGCGGTGGTCGCCCTGGCCTGCGCCGGGCCGCACGACGCGGCCTGCTTCTGCCACTGGTCCGCCGGGCCTTGCGCGGCCCCGGGGGCCGACGTGTGGCTGTTCCCCCTGGAGGGCAGCTTCGCGGCCCGGGCCCAGACGGCCCTGGGCGCCGAACTGCTGGCCCTGGCCGCCGCTGTGCCCGTGCCGGAGCGCGAGGAGGAGGTGGCCGCGCGCGTGCGGGCCGCCCGCGAGGCCATGGGCCCGGCGCCGGACCTTGCGCGCCTGCCCGAAGCCTTTCAGGCGCGTTTCGGCGACGCGGCCTTCTGGGAGGGCCTGAGCCGCGCCTGCGTGGGCTGCGGGGCCTGCGCCTACGTCTGCCCCACCTGCCAGTGCTTCAACATCACCGACGAGCGCCACGGCGCCACGGGCCGCCGCCTGCGCACCTGGGACCACTGCATGGCCCACGGCTTCACCCTGGAAGCCAGCGGCCACAACCCCCGCGCGGGCAAGGGGCTGCGCTATCGCCAGCGCCTGGGCCACAAATTCGTCTACAACCGCGACCAGCGCCCGGACGGCGCGCCGGGTTGCACGGGCTGCGGGCGTTGCGTGCGCCTGTGCCCCGGGAGCATGGACATCCGCCGGGCGGCCCTGGCCGTGCTGGGAGGCAGCAGTGACTGACGCCGCGAACCCCTATCTGCCCCTGGCGGCCACCGTCGTGGAGGTGGTGGACGAAACTCCGGCCATCAAGACCCTGCGCATGACCCTGGACGACCCGGCGGCGCGCGAGACGTTCACCTACCGCCCCGGGCAGGTGGTGCAGCTTTCGGTCTACGGTGTGGGCGAGGCGACCTTCGTGCTCAATTCCACGCCCACGCGCCCGGAGTTTCTGCAATGTTCGGTCATGCGCGCCGGGGAGGTCACCGAGGCGCTGCACGGCCTGCGCGCGGGCGATCAGGTCGGGCTGCGCGGGCCCCTGGGCAACGCCTTTCCCCTGGAGGCCCTGCGCGGGCGCGACGTGCTGCTCGTGGCCGGAGGCATCGGCATGGCCCCGCTGCGCACGCTGCTGCTGTACATGCTCGACAACCGCGCGGATTTCGGAACCATCCGCCTCGTCTACGGCGCGCGCGGCCCGCGCGACATGGCCTACGCGGCGGAGCTGGACCAGTGGGCCGCCGCCCCGGGCCTGGAGCTGACCCTGACCGTGGACGTGCCCGACCCCGACTGGCCGCACCGCACGGGGCTCATCCCCAACGTGCTGCGCGAATTGGCGCCCAGCGCCCGGGGTGCCGTGGCCGTCACCTGCGGGCCGCCGATCATGATCCGCTTCACCGTGCAGGCCCTGCGCGAGTTGGGCTTTGCCGACGCGGCCATCGTAACCACCCTGGAGCGGCGCATGAAGTGCGGCCTCGGCCTGTGCGGGCGCTGCAACATCGGGCCGCGTTACGTCTGCGTGGACGGCCCGGTGTTCACCATGGCCGAGTTGGGCGAGTTGCCGCCGGAGCTGTAGCGGCGTGGTGGAAGGTGTGTCCAGTCAAAATGGACGATTTGTCCACTTCGGCTGGGCGCCGCTGCGGCTCCGGGCGCTGGCGCCGCAGGAGATCGCAGCGGGCGCTTGGTTTTAAACTCTGCTAATCCGGCGTGTTGTCGTTCCCGTTTTTCCGGCGTGCCCGGGGCTGTGCCCCTGGCACGCTTTCTGCTTTTCTCTTGGCGTCGGAAGCGCGCCATCCACTTTTTCCGGACGCGACCCTTCCTGCGGCGGGATTCCCTTACTCCGCGCGCTGCCTGTCTTCCTCCCGCGCCCGCCGAACCGTGTCTTCCGGCTTTATGTGCCCTCCTCCTGGGACACAGGCGGCCCGCCATCGGCGGGCCGCCCTCTTTTTGTCCGCTCCCCGGAGCCTGTCCTGCGAAATATCCTGCGTCGCCGGGCTGTTTGCTTCTCGCTGCGCTGTGCAGGTGCCTGTTTTTGCCGGTGTTCGGACTGATTTTCGAGGGGGCGGGAGTGTCTAACCATTCGGAATGGATGCTGATATTGCTCCTGGTTTTCCTTGCCGCAGGGCCGGATTTGGGGCATAGAGGAACATCCCTGCCGGGAAACCCGCGCGGGGGGCGCCGGGCGCCCCCTGCCGTTCTTCACCGTCTTTCCAGGAGGTTCCTGATGACCGTCGTCAAACGTTTCTTCGCCCTGGGCTGCGCCCTGGCCCTGGCCCTGACCTGCACCGTGGCTTCGGCCAAGACCCTGACCGTCGCCACCGACACCAACTTCCCGCCCTTCGAGTTCAAGGACCCCGAAACCGGCAAGCACACCGGCTTCGACGTGGAGCTGTGGGACGCCATCGCCAAGAAGCTCGGCGCGGAGTATGACCTCCAGCCCATGGACTTCAACGGCATCATCCCCGGCCTGCAATCCGGCCAGATCGACGTGGGCATCGCGGGCATGACCATCAAGCCCGAGCGCGCCGAGGTGGTGGACTTCTCCGACGGCTACTACAACGCCGGTCTGCTGGTGCTGGTCAAGGCTTCCGAGAACGGCATCGACGGCATCGAAAGCCTCAAGGGCAAGGTGGTTTCCACCAAGCTCGGCACCACTTCCGAGGATTTCGTCAAGGCCAACGCGGGCGCCAAGGACGTGAAGCTCTTCCCCAACAACGACGCCATGTTCATGGAGCTGCTCTCGGGCGGCGCCGACGCCGTGGTCTTCGACTCCCCGGTCATCGCCGATTTCATGCGCAAGGCCGGCAAGGGCCAGGTCAAGGTGGTCGGCCCGCTGTACCAGGGCCAGTCCTACGGCATCGCCTTCCCCAAGGGCAGCGCGCTGGTGCCCAAGGTCAACGAGGCCCTGGCGGGCCTGCGCGCCGACGGCTCCTACGCCGAGCTGTACATGAAGTGGTTCGGCACCGAGCCCAAGTAAGCCCAGGATAAATCGGGGAAACACCGCACAGCGGCCGCGGGGGCGGCACGAGCCGCCCCCGCGTTTCCCCCGCGCCTCAAAGGACGGAACCAATGGCATTCAATTTCGATCCGGGCGTCATGCTGGACACCGTGCCCATGCTCGTGCGCGGGCTGAAGTGGACGGCGCTGATTACCGTCGGCGGGCTGTTTTTCGGGTTCATCCTCGGCGCGGCGGCGGGGCTGATGAAGCTCTCGCGCGGCTGGGGCGTGCGCAAGCTCGCCGGGGCCTACGTGGAAACCATCCGCGGCACGCCCATGCTCGTGCAGGCCATGTTTTTGTACTTCGGCGTGCCCATGGCCCTGGGCATCCGCATCCCTCCGCTGGTGGCGGGCATCATCGTCATCGCCATCAACTCCGGGGCCTACATCGCCGAGATCGTGCGCGGCGCCGTGCAGTCCATCAACATCGGCCAGTTCGAGGCCGGACGCTCCATCGGCCTGACCCGCACGCAGACCATGCGCTACGTCATCTGGCCCCAGGCCTTCCGGCGCATGATCCCACCCCTGGGCAACCAGTTCATCATCAGCCTGAAGGACACCTCGCTCCTGGCCGTCATCGGCGTGGGCGAGCTGCTGCGCACCGGGCAGGAGATCGTGGCCGTGAATTTCCGGGCCTTCGAGGTCTATCTCACCGTGGGGCTGGTCTATCTGTGCATGACCATGGCCATCGCCCACGCCCTGCGGCGGGTGGAAAAACACCTCGCCGCGCGGACCACGCGCTAGGAGGCTCCCGTGATCACCATCGAAAACCTGCACAAGAGCTTCGGCGCCCTCAAGGTCCTGCGCGGCATTTCGTTGCATGTGGACAAGGGCCAGGTGGTCTGCATCATCGGGCCCTCGGGCTCGGGCAAGTCCACCGTGCTGCGCTGCATCAACCGCCTGGAGCGGCCGACCTCGGGCCGCGTGGTGGTCGACGGCCACGACATCACCGACCCGGCCACGAACATCAACCTCGTGCGCACCGAGGCCGGGATGGTTTTCCAGCAGTTCAACCTGTTTCCGCACATGTCGGTGCTGGAGAACGTGACCCTCGGGCCGCGCAAGGTGCGCCGCATGGCCCGCGACAAGGCCGACGCCCTGGGCCTGGAGTTGTTGGCCAAGGTCGGGCTGGCCGACAAGGCCGCCAACTATCCCGACCAGCTTTCCGGCGGGCAGAAGCAGCGCGTGGCCATCGCCCGGGCTCTGGCCCTGCAACCCAAGGTCATCCTCTTCGACGAGCCCACCAGCGCTCTGGACCCGGAACTCGTGGGCGAAGTGCTGGAAGTCATGAAACGCCTGGCCCGCGAGGGCATGACCATGGTCGTGGTCACCCACGAGATGGGCTTCGCCAAGGAAGTGGCCGACCGGGTCATTTTCGTGGATCAGGGCGTCATCCAGGAAGACGGCCCGCCCCACGAATTCTTCTCCAACCCGCGCAACCCCCGGCTGCGCGACTTCCTGGGCAAGGTCGTCTCGCACACCTAGCCCCCGGCCGGGCGCTCCCCGCCACGCACAAGGGCCCCCGCGCGTAATTCTGACGCACGGGGGCCCTGGTGTTCTTTGGCGGAGGGCGCGTTTCCCGTCAGGGCAGGGCGCCCTTGGCGCGCAGCAGGGCGGCCACTGCGCGGGCCAGTCGGTCGTAGCCCCGGGCGTTGGGGTGGATCATGTCCGATTTCAGGGCGCCGTCGGCCAGGATGGCGGCCAGGGTCCGGTTGTCCAGAGGCACACCCTCGGCGGCGGCCACGTCTTCGTAAACCCGGGCGGCGGAAAGCAGCAGCCCCGGGTTGGGCACGCCCACCAGGGCCACGTCGGCCCCGGCTTCGCGGCACAGGGCGATCATGGCCCGCAGGTCGGCGGCCAGGGGCTCGCGCGCGCCGCCGCGCAGCAGGTCGTTGCCGCCGTGGCACAGGACGACCAGGGCCGGGGCGTGGGCCGCCAGCAGGCGCGGCAGGCGGGCCAGCCCCTGGGCGGCGCGTTCGCCGGGCACGCCCGCGTTGACCACCGGATGCCCGCTGAGGGCGGCCAGCCGCTCGGGGTAGCCCTGGCCCGGGGCACCGGTGCCGTAGGTCAGGCTGTCGCCGAAGGCCAGGATCACGGCCCCGGGTGCCAGGGGACGCAAGGCCGCGTCCGGCCCGGAGCAGGCCGCGAGAATCCAGCACAGAGCCAGCGCCGCGAGCCATGCCAGCTCGACCGGGGAGCGCCGCGCCGGGAGTCTTTCCCGCTCCCCGTGCCCTGGCGCAGGCCCCGGGCGCCCGGGGCACGGCCTGCCCGGGGCGGCTTCGGGGCCGCAGTGGCGGCGGCGGGCGGATTGCGCGGCGGCGCGGGGCTTTTTCATGGTTCCGCAGTTCTACTTTCACGGCGTTAAAAACTCAAGAGACCATCCGGGTGCCCTGGGGGGCATCGGCTCCGGCCGATCTTGGGGCGCACCGGGGCGTATTTGGGTGCCGCGTTGCGATGTGCCGTTGCGTTTTACGCACCGCCGTGGCATGATTTGGTCATTACGCAAGATTTCATCAATGCGGGAGAAGCGACATGGCCGCCATTTCCATGCAGGCCCCCAGCGTGAACGCCGAATCGGTGGTCACCAACAGCGGGCCCAGGCTGACCAAGGCCCTGCTCCAGGACAAGGCCGAGAACCGGATGCAGTTCACCGTGGCCGACGCCACCGCCGCGTCCTACATGTGGTCCACCCAGGTGGGCGGGCAATATCCGAGCATCCTGGACCTGCCCCGGCGCAGCATGGTCGCCGCCGAGCATCTTCTCGGCCTCGTGCGCAGCCTCCAGGTCTAGCCCTTTCGCCCGCGAACATCCCCCGGAGCCTCATGTTCCCCCCTCTCGTGCTCGAACGCTACGCCGATGTTCTGGTCTGGGCCCTGGACGCCTCGCGCCCCGCGCCTCTGCGCCGGGGCGACCTCGCCCTGGTGCGCTTCGACCTCGCCGCCCTGGACCTGGCCCGCGCCGTTGCCGCGCGGCTGGTGGACCGGGGCGTGCATACCCTGCACCGCCTGAACCGCACTCCCGGCATGGAGCTGGACTTCTACCGCGCCGCCGACGAGGCCCAGCTCGGCTTCGTGGCCCCGGGCAGCGCCGAGCTGCACGCGGCCATGAACGCCTCGGTGCATCTGCTGGCCCCCGACGCCCTGACGCATCTGGCGGACATCGACCCCGGGCGCATCGCCTCGGTGGCCCGGGCGCGCAAGCCCCTGCGCGATATCCTGGAACGCCGCGAGCAGCAGGGCCTGTTCTCCTGGACGCTGTGCCTGTGGCCCACCGCCGAACTGGCGGCCAAGGCCGGTCTGAGCCTTGAGGACTACGCCGCCCAGGTGGCCCGGGCCTGCCATCTGGACGATCCGGACCCCGTGGCCCGCTGGCGGGAGGCCCTGGAAGGCATGCGCGAGCTGCGCGCCTGGCTGGACGGCCTGGGCGCCACGCGGCTGCACGTTGCGGCCGAGGGCGTGGACCTGGAGGTCACCCCCGGGGCGGAGCGGCGCTGGCTGGGCCTCACCGGGCACAACATCCCGAGCTTCGAGCTGTATCTTTCCCCCGACTGGCGGGGCACGCGCGGCACCTATTTTGCCGATCAGCCGTCCTTCCGGGGCGGCAACCTCGTGCGCGGGGTGCGCCTGTGGTTCGAGGACGGCCGGGTCACGCGCGCCCAGGCCGAAGAGGGCGAGCGCTTCCTGCGCGACCAGGTCGCCATGGACGCCGGATCGGACAAGCTCGGCGAGTTCTCCCTGACGGACCGGCGTTTCTCGGCCATCGACCGCTTCATGGCCATGACCCTGTTCGACGAGAATTTCGGCGGCGCTCACGGCAACTGCCACGTGGCCCTGGGCGCGTCGTACCCTTCCACCTACGCGGGCGCCCAGGACGACCTGACCCCCGAGCGCAGGCGCGACCTGGGTTTCAACACTTCGGCCCTGCATTGGGACCTGGTGAACACCGGCCCGAAGACCGTCACGGCCACCCTGCCCGGGGGGCGGCGGCGGGTGATCTATGAAAACGGCGAGTTCACCCGCTAGGGCCCGCGGGCCGTATTTTTGCGCTCCGCGCGGCTTTCCTTTGGGCACCAGGCGCTTTTGCGGTGCGTGCCTGTTTTGGATGCGTCCGCTTTTTCTTGGAAAGAGGCTTGATTCGGCAACGGTTTGCCCGTAAGCTTTGTGACTGTCCAGCAATGGCGGCGGGTTGCCGGTCGCCGCAGGACACCTCCGGGCCTCAACGCGAAGGATATGACCGAAAAGAAAACGGCTTCTTCCGGCGCCAGCGCCGCCCTTTCGTCCCTCGTCGCCAGCACGGCGACGACGATGCGCGCCCTCGGCAAGCGCCTCGATTCGCTCATCCAGAGCCGCGAGGCGGAGTTCCTGGCCTTGGGCGCGCGGCTCATGGAGTACAGCACCCAGTCCTCCGCCATTTCCGAGAGCGCCGCCGACCTGGCGTCCCTGTGCGCCGGGGACGACATCTCCCGGGGCACGGCCCAGCTTGAGGCCGAGCTCGAGGGCCTGGGCGCGGCCTCGGGCGCCGGGGGCGTCGATGCCGACGTGCAGGCCCTGGGCCGCACCGGCGACCTGCTGGCCAGCCTGGACCAGCAGGTGGGCGAGTTCGGGCGCATCATCCGCAGCCTTCAGATGCTCGGCATCTCCACGCGCATCGAAAGCGCACGCCTGGGCGACCAGGGCCTGGGCTTCAGCACCCTGGCCGACGACGTGGAGGCTCTGGCCGGCAAGATCGTTCAGGATTCCGGCATGATCGCCGAAAAATCCCGGGCATTGGCCACCCTGGTGCACACCGCGCGCACCCGTACCGCCGCCCTGGGCCAGGAGCAGGCCGAGCAGGCCCGGGCCATGGGCGAGGACATCGCCGAGGCCTTCCAGACGCTCACCGCCCTCATGGACAAGGCCCGCCAGGTGTCGGGCAGCCTCGCCGACCGCTCCCGGGCCGTGGGCGGGAGCGTGGCCGAGGTCGTGGCCTCGTTGCAGTTCCACGACATCGTGCGCCAGCAGGTGGAGCACGTGGAGGAGGCCCTGCGCGACATGGTCGAGCTGGCCGCCGAACGCGCCTGCCCCGAGGCGTCGCCCGCCGCGCCCGACGGCGCGGACGGCGCGGAGGGCGACGGACAGCCCGGAGAGAGCGAGGACTGCTGGCGCGATCTGGTGGGCTGGATGGCCGACGTGTCCGAGTTGCAGGTGTCCCAGCTCGGCAACGCCTCCCAGCGCTTCGGGGCCGCCGTCCAGGGCCTGCGCGACGGCCTGTCGGGCATCTCGGCCCAGACCGGGGACCTCTTGGCCGACCTGGAGACCATCACCGCCGCGGGGGACCGGGGCGAGGGCACCGTGTTCGCCCGCGTGGCCCGCAGCACGGCCCGCGTGATCCGCGCCATGGAGCGCTCGGGAGGCCAGGCCCGCGAGATCGCCGCGCTCATCGGCGAAGTGGCCGCCACGGTGTCGGAGACCTCGCGTTTTGTGAGCAGCATCGAGGAGGTGGGCTCGGAGATCGAGCTCATCGCCATCAACGCGAGCATCAAGGCCGCGCATACCGGCGACCAGGGCAAGGCCCTGGGCGTGCTGGCCCAGGCCATCCAGCGCCTGTCCGTGGAGGCCCGCGACCGCACCCGGGGCGTGGCCGACGTGCTGCGCGCCGTGGCCGACGTGTCCCGCGAGCTGGAAGGCCGCGCGGCGGACACCCGCAGCTCCGAACTGCTGGCCAGCTATTCCGGGAGCCAGGAAAAATTCAGCGCGGAACTGGCAGCCCTGGACCGCGACCTTGCCGCGCGCATGGACGCCCTGGCCCGGGGCTGCCGCGCCCTGGGCGCCGATGTGGACGCCCTGGCCCGCTCGGTGGACCTGGACCGGCGTATCCTGCCCGGGCTGGACGAGGCCGGGCGCGAGCTGGGCAGGATCGTGGCCGCCTGCCGCAAGGCCGTGCCCGTGGCCGACGACACCGGGCGCCCCGAGCGTCTGAAGCAGCTTTTGTCGCGCTACACCATGGAGGTCGAGCGCGTGGTCCACGAGTCGGCCTTCGGGGCGGACGCGGCGGGCCCCCGGACCCTGCGCCACGAGGACGAGGGCGGGGTGGAGCTGTTCGACGACGGCCCCGGCGCCCCGGCGGGCGAAGACGGCGAGAACTGGGACAACATCGAACTCTTCTAGCCCCCGGGCGCGGGGGCGGGCGGCGCGCCGCCGGGAGGACGCATGGCTTCGTATGAATTGCACGGCACCGGCCCTTCGGGAACCCTGGCCTTTTCGGGCCAGTGCACCATCGAGCATGCCGCAGTCATGAAGCAGGCGCTGACCGAGGCGCTGGAACGCTTCGAGGACCTGGACCTGGACATGACCGCCGTGGAAAGCGCGGACCTGTCCTTTCTCCAGCTCGTCGTGGCCACGCAGGCGGAAATGGGGAAACGCGGCAAGAGCCTGTCGGCCAGCCGGGGCACGCCCCCGGTGGTGGCCGACTTGGCCGACGAGGCGGGCATGTCGCTTGGCAGTTACGAGCAGTGTTTCTGGAAAAAGGGGTAACCCATGTCGCAGTTGATCATGACGGTGGACGATTCCGCCAGCGTCCGGCAGATGGTGAGCTTCACGCTGAAGAACGCCGGATACGATGTCATCGAGGCCTCCGACGGCAAGGACGCCCTGTCCAAGCTCTCCGGGCCCATCAAGATGGTCATCACCGACCTGAACATGCCCAATATGGACGGCATTTCGCTTATCAAAAACATCCGGGCCAACCCGGCCTACAAGTTTATTCCCATCGTCATGCTGACCACAGAATCCCAGGCCACCAAGAAACAGGACGGCAAGGACGCCGGGGCCACGGGCTGGATCGTCAAGCCCTTCAAGCCCGATCAGTTGCTGGCCGTGGTCAAGAAGGTGCTGCGCTAGCATTCCGGCACGCGCCCGGCCCGGGCGCGGCAAGCAGGCAGGGAGGTCCGCCGCATGCCCCAGGACGACATCAACCGCCAAGCGTTCAAGGAAGAGGCCTACGACCTCCTGGGCGAATTGGAGTCCGCGCTTCTCGAACTGGAGGAAAACCCCCGGGACCAGGAGCTTATCGATCGTGTGTTCCGCGCCATGCACACCGTCAAGGGCTCCGGCGCCATGTTCGGGTTCGACGACATCGCCACCTTCACCCACGACGTGGAGACGGCCTTCGACAAGGTCCGGGGCGGGGAGATTCCCGTCACGCGCGAGTTGCTGGACCTGACCCTGAGGGCCCGCGACCATATCCTGGAGCTGCTGGAGGACGCCACGGGCACCTGCGCCGGGTCCGAGGCGGCCAAAGCCATCATCGCCGGGCTGCGCAGGCTGTCCGGCGCGGAGGGTGCTGCCGCGGCCGCACCGGCGGGCGCGGCACCTCTGCCCTCGGCCGCCAGGGAGCCCGAGGCCGTCGGCCCCGGCGACACCGAGGCCGTGACCTACCGCATCCGCATCCGCCCCGGGCACGACATCCTGCACAGCGGCACCAACCCCCTGGCCCTGCTGGCCGAACTGCGCGAACTGGGCATGAGCCAGGTCGCCGCGCACATCGGCGACGTGCCGCCCCTGTCGGAGCTGGACCCCGAGTCCTGCCTCGTGTGGTGGGACATGATCCTGTCCACCGACAAGGGCGAGGACGCCATCCGCGACGTGTTCATCTTCGTGGAGGACGACTGCGAGGTGACCATTCAGGTCATCGACACCCTGGGCGCCCTGGAGGGCGACTCGACCTACAAGCGCCTGGGCGAGATTCTGGTGGAGCGCGGGGACATTGCCGCCGACGACCTGCGCCGCGTGCTCGGCGAACAGCCGCGCCTGGGCGACATGCTGGCCGAATCCGGCGTGGTGTCGCGCGAAAACGTGGAATCGGCCCTGGCCGAGCAAGCCGCCGTGCGGCGCATCCGCAAGGACCGCGACGAGCAGGCCACGGCGTCGAGCATCCGCGTGGCGGCCGACAAGCTCGACGATCTGGTGGACCTGGTGGGCGAGCTGGTCATCGTCCAGGCTCAGATTTCCCAGATGGTCAGCACCCGGGGCGACCAGGAACTGACCACCCTGGCCGAGGAGCTGGAGCGCCTGTCCGACGAACTGCGCGATTCGACCCTGTCCGTGCGCATGCTGCCCATCGGCACGACCTTCTCCAAGTTCCGCCGCCTGGTGCGCGACCTGTCCGCCGAGTTGGGCAAGCAGATCGAACTCCAGACCAAGGGCGCCGAGACCGAACTGGACAAGACCGTCATCGAGCGGCTGAACGACCCGCTGGTGCACCTGCTGCGCAACAGCATCGACCACGGCGTGGAGCCGCCGGACGTGCGCCGCGCCGCGGGCAAGAACCCCTGCGGCGAGATTCTTCTGTCCGCCGAGCACTCCGGCGGCGAGGTGCTCATCACCATCCGCGACGACGGCAAGGGCATGGACCCCGCCGCCCTGCGCGCCAAGGGCGTGGAGCGCGGGCTCATCGCCAAGGACGCCGACCTGACGGACAAGGAAATCTTCAACCTGATCTTCGCCCCGGGCTTTTCCACGGCCCAGAAGGTCACCAGCGTCTCCGGGCGCGGGGTGGGCATGGACGTGGTCAAGCGCGGCATCGACGCCCTGCGCGGCTCCATCGACGTGGACAGCGAGAAGGGCGTGGGCACGACCATTACCGTGCGCCTGCCGCTGACCCTGGCCATCATCGACGGCCTCCAGGTCCAGGTGCAAAACGAGTTCTACGTGGTGCCCCTGTCGCTGGTGGAGGAGTGCGTGGAGTTGATCCAGAGCCCGGAGGAGCGCCGCCGCGAGCAGCAGGTGCTCAACCTGCGCGGGGCCATCGTGCCCTATCTGCGGCTGCGCGACTGGTTCGCCATCCCCGGCGCCCCGCCGGAGATCGAGCAGATCGTGGTCACCGGCGTGGAGGGCCAGCGGGTGGGCATCGTGGTCGATCACGTCATCGGCGAGCACCAGACGGTCATCAAGACCCTGGGCCGCGTGTACCGCGACGTGCAGGGCCTGTCCGGCGCCACCATCAAGGGCGACGGTTCCATGGCCCTTATTCTGGACGTGCCCCGGCTGGTGCGCATCGCCGCCGAGGCCCGGGCGTGAGGCACCCGTGAACGGCGGGGCGGCCAAGGGCCGCGTGGCCTCCGGCGAGCAGTCCGTGAACCGGAGCATGTCCGACAAGGACTTCCAGCGCTTTGCCGAGTTCATCGGCCGCGAGTGCGGCATCAAGCTGCCGCCCACCAAGAAGACCATGCTGGAGGCGCGGCTGCAAAAACGCCTGCGGGCCCTGGGCTTTTCGAACTACGCCGAGTACAGCGAGTTCCTGTTCAGCCCCCAGGGGCTGGATTCCGAACTGCGCCACCTCATCGATCAGGTGACCACCAACACCACGGACTTCTTCCGCGAGCCCAAGCATTTCGAGTTCCTGAGCGCGCGGGTGCTGCCGGAGTGGCATTCCCGGCACCGCGGGCGCCCCCTGCGCGTGTGGAGCGCGGGCTGCTCCATCGGCGCGGAGCCCTACACCCTGGCCATGGTTTTCAGCGAGTTCCGCGAGGCCAACCCCGACTTCCGCTTCGGGATCGTGGCCACGGACATTTCGCGCCAGGTGCTCCAGAAAGCCCACGCGGCCATCTACACCGAGGATCAGGCCCGGGGCGTGCCCGAGGCCATGCTGCGCAAGTACTTCATGCGCAGCAAGGACAGGGCGCGCCGCCAGGTGCGCCTCGTCCCCGAGCTGCGCCGCTGCGTGGAGTTCCGCTGGCTGAACTTCATGGAGGAATTCGGATTCCGCGAGCCGCACGACATCATCTTCTGCCGCAACGTCATCATCTACTTCGACAAGCCCACCCAGCACGACCTGCTTTCGCGCTTCTGCCAGACCCTGCGTTCCGGCGGCCACCTGTTCATCGGGCATTCCGAAAGCCTCGCGGGCATGGCCCTGCCCCTGGCCCAGGCTGCGCCCACCATCTATCGCAAGCCCTAGGGGCGGAGGCTGTATGTCCCAAAAGATCAAGGTGCTGGTGGTGGACGATTCGGCCGTGGTGCGCAACACCATGGCCGAAATTCTGGATGCGGATCCGGACATCGAGGTGGTGGGCACCGCCGGGGACCCGTTCGTCGCCGCCAAGCGCATGGAGCAGGTCGCGCCCGATGTCATCACCCTGGATGTGGAAATGCCGCGCATGGACGGGCTGACCTTCCTGCGCAAGATCATGAGCCAGCACCCCATCCCGGTGGTCATGTGCTCCACGCTGACGGAGCAGGGCTCCGAGACCCTGATGCGCGCTCTGGAATACGGCGCGGTGGACATCATCCAGAAGCCGCGCCTGGGCACGCGCCAGTTCCTGGAGGAGTCGCGCATCCGCATCACCGACGCCGTGAAGGCCGCCGCCCGGGCCAACCTGCGCAAGCTCGCCGCCCCGCGCATGGAGGTGCAGCCCAAGCTCTCGGCCGATGCGGTCATCTCCGGCCCGGCCCCCCGGCCCACGACCCTGCAAACCACCGAGAAGATCATCGCCGTGGGCGCCTCCACCGGCGGCACCGAGGCCCTGCGCGAGTTCCTGGAAGCCATGCCCATGGACTGCCCGGGCATCGTCATCGTCCAGCACATGCCCGAGATGTTCACCGCAGCCTTTGCCAAGCGCCTGGACGGCATCTGCCGCATCACCGTCAAGGAGGCGGCGGACAACGACACCGTGCTGCGCGGCCAGGCGCTCATCGCCCCGGGCAACCGGCACATGCTGCTCAAGCGCAGCGGGGCGCGCTACTACGTGGAAATCAAGGACGGGCCGCTGGTGCGCCGCCACCGGCCCAGCGTGGACGTGCTCTTCCGCTCGGCGGCGCGCTACGGCGGGCCGAACATCGTCGGGGTCATCATGACCGGCATGGGCGACGACGGCGCGGTGGGCATGAAGGAAATGAAGGACGCCGGGGCCTGGAACATCGCCCAGGACGAGGCCACCTGCGTGGTCTACGGCATGCCCGGCGAGGCCGTGAAGGCCGGGGGGGTGGACAAGATCCTGCCCCTGGAGCGCATCGCCCCCGAGGCCGTGCGCCGCGCGGCGGGCTAGCCCTTGGCGCCGTCGTTGTGGCGGTAGACGAGCACCCGCACCGGCTCGCGCACCACGAGCCCCTCGCGGATCAGGCCGTCCAGCAGGGGCAGGAAGGCGTCGATCTTCTCCGGGGCGTCCACGATTTCGGTGACCATGGGCAGGTCTTCGGACAGGCGCAGTATCTTGGCCGTGCGCACGCGGCTGTTGGCCCCGAAGCCGATCACCCCGCGCAGCACGGTGGCCCCGGCCAGCCCGCGCCGCCGGGCCTCCTCCACGATGATCTCGTGCAACGGGCGCCCGCCCGAGGTGTCGCTCTCGCCGGTGTAGATGCGCAGGCGTTCGGCCTGGGTCGGCAGCTTCATGGCGTTTCCTCCCGCGCGGCTTACGGCACCAGCCGGGCCAGGGCCAGCCCGGCCAGCAGGCAGCCCAGGCCCAGCAGGTTCTGCCCGCCGATGTTCAGCAGGGCGTAGGCCCACTGGCTGGAGCGGAGCAGGGCCGCGCTTTCGAACATGAAGGTGGAAAAGGTGGTGAAGGCGCCCAGAAAGCCCGTGAGCACCACGGCCCGGGCCTGGGGCCCCAGGCCTGTGCGGTCTTCCAGCAGGCCCCAGGCCAGCCCGAAGAGCAGGCAGCCCACCAGATTGACCACGAAGGTGCCCGCCGGGAACGCCCCTCCGGCCAGGCGCTGCACCAGCCCGGCCAGCCCGTAGCGCGACAGGGCGCCCAGGGCTCCGGCCAGGCCGAGCAGTGCGAGTTTTTCCATGGCGGGCCCTCCGGGGGCGTTTGCGGTTTCGGGCCGGGCGGTATACCCTCGGGCCGGGGCGCGCCGCAGGCCGCCGCCGGGGGACGACCATGCCGCTGGAAACCGAAATCAAATACCTGGACGCGAACCTGGACGCCGTGGCCGCCGCCCTGCGTGCGGCCGGGGCCCGGCGTCTGGCGCGGCGCCGCGAGCGCAACGAGGTCTACGACGACCCCGGGCGCGGCCTGCGCGCCCGAGGTATCCTCATACGCCTGCGCGCGGACGGGCGCAACCTGCTGACCGTCAAGCTGCCGCCCGAGGCCCCGGCGCCCGCCGGGGTCAAGGCCCTGCGCGAGCACGAGACCGAGGTGGCCGACCTCGGGCCCCTGCGGGTTGCCCTGGCGGCTCTGGGGCTGGAGGTGGCCTGCGTGTACGAGAAATTGCGCGAGGAGTGGGCCCTGGGCGACTGCCACGTCTGCCTCGACCGCCTGCCCTTCGGCGATTTCGTGGAGGTCGAGGGGCCGCCCGAAGCCCTGGCCGGGGTGGCCGCCGCCTTGGGGCTGGCCCGTCTGCCTGCCTCTTCCGCCAGTTACCATGAGCTGAACCGCGCCCACCGCGCCGCCCGGGGCCTGCCCGCCGAGGCCGGCTTCACCTTCGCCCCGGGGGCGGCCCCGGAGTTCCCCGGCGGGTCCGATCCCTCCGATCCCTCCGGCGCGTCCGGCACTCCCGGCGCCTGAATCCCACGCCGCCCGCTGGACAACCCCGCCGGGAATCTTACTGTGGTGGAGCGGGGCGGGCCCCTTTACCCCGGGCCTGATTTCCCGTAATTGTATGCAACGACCAGGAGTCTTCACCGTCCGGGGCAGCCCGCCCGGGGCGCGGACCAGGGGGAGCCGCAGACGTGCCCAATCCGTTTTCCCGCCCCGGGGAGCCCGGGGTCTACGTGGACGATGAGGTCCGCGAGCCGCGAAAATGCAAGGTGCTGCTGCACAACGACGACTACACGACCATGGAGTTCGTCGTGGAGATTCTGCGCGAGGTGTTCCGCAAGACCGAGGCCGAGGCCATGGAGATCATGCTCCGGGTGCATCACGACGGCGTCGGCGTATGCGGCATCTATACCGTGGAAGTCGCGGAGACCAAGGTGGCCGTGGTGCGCCAGCGGGCGGCCAGCGAGGGGTTTCCCCTGAAATGTACCATGGAAGAGGTGTAAATGCTCTCCAAGCAGCTTGAGACAGTGCTGAGTTCCGCCGTCAAGGAAGTGAAGCGCCGCAGCCACGAGTACCTGACCCTGGAGCATCTGCTCTATGGCGTGCTCCTGGAGGAAAGCGGGCGCGACATCCTCGTCAACTGCGGGGTCAACGTCATCCGCCTGAAGCATCAGTTGGAGCGCTTCTTCATCGATCATATGGAGATCCTGCCCGACGACGCTGCGGCGGACGTGGTGCAGACGCTGGGCGTGCAGCGCGTGCTCCAGCGGGCCATATTGCAGATCCAGTCCGCCGGGCGCGACGAGGTGCGCGTGGGCGACGTGCTGGCTGCGCTGTTCGAGGAGGACGACTCCTACGCCGTGTATTTTCTGAAATCCCACGGCGTGTCGCGCCTGGACATCCTGGAGTACATCGCCCACGGCATGGGCGGCGCGAGCGGCCCCGGGCCGGGCTGGGAACGGCCCCCCGGCGCGCCCTTGCCGGGCCGGGAAGCCGGGCCGGGCAAGGCCGCCGAAGCCCCCGAGGGCGGCTCCATGCTCGATCAGTTCACCGTGGACCTTTCGGCCCGCGCGCGCCAGGGCGAGATCGACCCGCTCATCGGCCGCGACTCCGAAATCCACCGCACGGTGCAGGTGCTCTCGCGCCGCCGCAAGAACAACCCGCTCTTCGTGGGCGACCCCGGCGTGGGCAAAACGGCCCTGGCCGAGGGGCTCGCCCTGCGCATCCACGAGGGCGACGTGCCCGACAGCTTCAAGGACACGCGCGTCTTTTCCCTGGACATGGGCGCCCTGCTGGCGGGCACCAAGTACCGCGGCGACTTCGAGGCCCGGCTCAAGGGCGTCATCAAGGAACTGCTGGCCATCCCGGGTTCCATCCTCTTTGCCGACGAAATCCACACCATGGTCGGCGCCGGGGCCACCACCGGCGGCACCATGGACGCCTCGAACATCCTGAAGCCCGTGCTGGCCTCGGGCAAGCTGCGCTGCATCGGCTCCACCACCTACGAGGAGTACAAGAACCACTTCGAGAAGGACCGCGCCCTGTCGCGGCGCTTCCAGAAGATCGACGTGACCGAGCCCAGCGTGGCCGACACGGTGGAGATTCTCAAGGGCCTGCGCACGCACTACGAGGAGCACCACGGGGTGCACTACACCCTGGGCGCTCTCAAGGCCGCCGCCGAGCTGTCGGCGCGCCACCTGCCCGACCGCTTCCTGCCCGACAAGGCCATCGACGTTATCGACGAGGCGGGCGCGGCCTACACCCTGCGGCCCCGGCGCCGCAAGGACGACGCCATCCGCCCCGAGGACATCGAGGAGGTCATCGCGCGCATGGCCCGCATCCCCTCCGAGCGCATCTCCACGTCGGACCGCGAGCGCCTGCGCAACCTCGACGCGGAGCTGAAGGCCGTGGTCTTCGGGCAGGACGACGCCGTGACGACCCTGGCGCGCTCCATCAAGCGCTCGCGCGCGGGCATGCGCCCGGTGGGGCGGCCCGTGGGCAGCTTCCTGCTCGTGGGGCCCACTGGCGTGGGCAAGACCGAGCTGGCCCGCCAGCTCGCGGCCTGCCTGGGCATCGGCTTCCTGCGCTTCGACATGAGCGAGTACATGGAGAAGCACGCCGTGTCGCGGCTCATCGGCGCGCCCCCGGGCTACGTGGGCTTCGACCAGGGCGGCCTGCTCACCGACGCCGTGCGCAAGAACCCGCACACCGTGCTGCTGCTCGACGAAATCGAGAAGGCCCACCCCGACGTGTTCAACATCCTGCTCCAGGTGATGGACTACGCCACGCTGACCGACAACAACGGGCGCAAGGCGGACTTCTCCCACGTCGTCGTGCTCATGACCTCCAACGCGGGCGCCTGGGAGATGAGCGGCAAGTCCCTGGGCTTCGGCGCCCAGGCCGTGGAGGACCGCAGCGACCTGAGCCTGAAGGCCGTGGAGAAGATATTCTCCCCCGAGTTCCGCAACCGGCTGGACGCCGTGGTGCCCTTCCGCAACCTGACGCCGGAGATCATGGAGCGCGTGGTGGACAAGTTCATGGCCGACCTGAACCGGCGCATGGCCGAGCGGCGCGTGAGCATCCGCCTGACCTCGGGCGCCCGGGCCTGGCTGGCCGGGCGGGGCTACGACAACCAGTTCGGCGCGCGGCCCCTGGGGCGGCTTATTCAGAAGGAAGTGGAAGACCCGCTGGCCGACGAAATCCTCTTCGGCGCCCTGCGCTCGGGCGGCGAGGTGGTGGTGGAGGCCCCGCGCAAGGGCGCGGCGGGCGGCGGCGGGGCCCTGCGTTTCCGGCTGCCCGGCTAGGCGGGGAGGGCGCCGCGATGCCCGCGCTGGTTGTCGGAGCCCGAAGGCCATGAGTCGCGCGCGCCGCGTGGCCGCGTCCGTGGCCCCTTGGCCGTGCGGTGTGCGCCGGTGTGCGGTCGACCCGGCGGCGTGGGCTTTGCCCGGCCCGGGGCGGGCGCAAAGCCGCCGGGCAGGGGCTTGGCCCCCGGTGCCTCCGGAGGCCGGGCCGTGACCATCGAGTTCATCCCCCCCGGGGAGGACTGGTTCCCGAACCCTGCGGGCGCCGGGGCCGACGGGCTGCTGGCCTTCGGCGGCGACCTGGCCCCCGGGCGCCTGCTGCGCGCCTATTCCCAAGGCATTTTCCCCTGGTACGGCCCCGGCGACCCCATCCTGTGGTGGTCGCCGGACCCGCGTTGCGTGCTGGCGCCCGAGGCGCTGCACGTGCCGCGCTCCCTGGCGCGGACCCTGCGGCGGCGGACCTATGCCGTGACCATCGACCGGGCCTTCGCCCGGGTCATCCGCGCCTGCGCGCGGACCCCGCGCCCGGACGCCCAGGGCACCTGGCTGATGCCCGAGATGATCGAGGCCTACGTGCGCCTGCACGCCCTGGGCGCGGCCCACAGCGCCGAGGCCTGGGCCACCGACGGCTCCCTGGCGGGCGGCGTCTACGGCGTGGCCCTGGGGCGGATGTTTTTCGGCGAATCCATGTTCCACACCGCGCCCGACGCATCCAAGGCCGCCTTCGTCCACCTCGCGCGCCTGCTGGCCCGCTGGGGCTACGGCCTCATCGACTGCCAGCAGACCACCCGCCACATGCTGCGCTTCGGCGCCACGGAAATGCCCCGTGCGCGCTTTCTGGCCCACCTGACCCACCTGCGCACCGCCCGCCCCGCCCCCGACGCCTGGACCCCGCCCCGGGATTTCGACCCGCTGGGGTGAGGGGATCTTTGGGCAGGGCTGGGCGCTGGCTTCGCGGCAGACACCGGGAATACCCGACTGCGGGGCACATTGCCAAAAGCCCCCCGCCGGATTTCCGGCGGGGGGCTTTGATTCGCGCACCTGCTTCCTGGGCGCGGGGCTGGGGGTTTGTTCCGGCGCCCGCGCGGCTGCGTGCCTACCCTTCGTCCAGCAGCGGGGCGTGCTGGGAGAGGTCGTAGAGGCCGTGCATGGGGAAGGGCAGGGGATAGTTGGGCAGGTCCGAGAGGCGGATGACGCCGATGCTCTTGCCCTCGGGGATGGCCGAGAGGGGCACGAGGCCCTTGGGGATGGGGAAGCTCATGGGCCGCGCCGTGACTTCGGACACGCGCTCGGCGTAGCGCTCCTGGATGTAGGCCAGGGCCTGGTCGCGTTCGGCTCTGGTGAAGGCTTCCAGCAGCACGCGTTTGCTGCCTTCGGGGTCGTCGTGGCCGGGCTCGATGGCGTCGCCCAGCAGGTTGGCCCAGGCGTAGGCCGCGAACTCGGCCTCGTCGGCCACCGGGCGGAACAGGTGGACCTTCACGTCGCGGCGGCCCTTGAAGGTCTTGATGGTCATGGTCAGGACATAGGCCCGGTCGGCGGGCAGGGGGCGTTCGGAGGCAACGCTGTGGATCTGCATGACGGCACCTCGGATGGTCGCGGGGGAGGGGCGGGGGCGCACGGCGCCCGGAGGCGGCCCGGAGTGCTCCTTGTCTACGCCACAACGGCGCCGCTGTGAAGCCCCGGTGCGGCCTTGCGGGCGGGCGGGCCGCGCGCGGCGGCTAGCGGGGCTGGCTCAGGTTGTTGCGCACCCGTTGCAGCAGGGCCATGAGCGTACGGCGCTCCTCGGCGTCCAGGCCCGTCAGGGCCAGGTCCGTCAGTTCGCGGATGATGCGCTCGTAGCTCGGGCGCAGGGCGCGACCTTTGGGCGTCAGGGAGATGAGGCTCTTGCGCGCGTCGTCCGGCGCCTTGCGCCGCGCGACGTAGCCCATGGCCTCCAGCTTGCGCACCAGGGTGGTGACCGTGGACTTGTCGCGCCGGATGGCGGCGGCGATCTGGGCCATGGCCATGTCGCCGTGCTGGAACAGCCGGCCGAGGATGCCCGCATGGGACGGGCCGAGACCCTCCAGGCCCTGGTCCGCCAGTTGCCTGAGCATGTATTCGTTGGCCCGGCGCCGGATGGCCGCGACCATGCTCACCACTGTGGGATGGATCATGCCGGAATGATAGTTTGATATCAAAGTGTCAGTCAAGGGGAAAATGCCGCGCGCGGGCGGGTGGGGCGCCGTGGCGCGCGGGCCTGGCCCTGGTGCTGGCCGCGATTTCGGCCCCGGCCGCGTCCCGGGCGCCCCGGGGCGCCCCATGCCCGGGCCGCCCCCCGCCGCCCGGCGTGGGAAACGGTTTACCTCCGCCCCCCGGGCGCGTATGTTCGGCCCCATGCCCTCGCGCGACAACGTCTCCCACGACATCCCCTTTCGCATCCACAGCCCTTTTGCGCCCTGCGGCGACCAGCCCCAGGCCATCGGCGAGCTGGTGACCAACCTCGGCCAGGGGGTGCACGATCAGGTCCTGCTCGGCGTCACCGGCTCGGGCAAGACCTTCACCATGGCCAAGGTCGTGGAGGCCGTGCAGCGCCCGGCCCTGATCCTGGCGCCGAACAAGACCCTGGCCGCCCAGCTTTTCAACGAGTTCCGCCAGCTCTTCCCGGCCAACGCCGTGGAATATTTCGTCAGCTATTACGACTACTACCAGCCCGAAGCCTACCTGCCGCACTCCGACACCTACATTGAGAAGGACTCGTCCATCAACGACGAGATCGAGAAGCTGCGCCACAGCGCCACCCACGCGCTGCTGACCCGCCGCGACGTGCTCATCGTGGCCTCGGTGTCGTGCATCTACGGCCTGGGCTCGCCGGAATACTACTCGCGCATGGTCGTGCCCCTGGAGCCCGGCCAGCGCATGTCGCGCGACCGGCTGGTGGAGCGGCTGGTGGAAATCCACTACGAGCGCAACGACTACGACTTCCACCGCGGCACCTTCCGCATCCGGGGCGACGTGCTGGAGCTTCTGCCCGCCTACAGCAGCCAGAAGGCCCTGCGCGTGGAGTTCTTCGGCGACGAGATCGACCGCGTGACCGAGACCGACCCGGTGACCGGGGAAGTGCTCGGCGCGGTGCCCAAGACGCTGATCTTCCCGGCCAGCCACTATGTTTCCGACCGCACCAACCTCGAGCGCGCCATGGGCGACATCCGCGACGAACTGCGCGGGCGGCTGGTCTGGTTCCAGGAGCGCAACATGCTCGTGGAGGCCCAGCGCCTGGAGCAGCGCACCCAGCTCGACCTGGAGATGATCGACGAACTGGGCTACTGCAACGGCATCGAGAACTACTCGCGCTTTCTGGACGGGCGGGCCCCCGGCGAGCCGCCGCACACGCTGCTCGACTACCTGCCCGACGACGCTTTGATGTTCATCGACGAATCCCACGTGGCCGTGCCGCAGATCGGGGGCATGTCCAACGGCGACCGCTCGCGCAAGACGACCCTGGTGGACTTCGGCTTCCGCCTGCCCTCGGCTCTGGACAACCGGCCCCTGACCTTCGAGGAGTTCCTGGCCCGCCAGCACCAGACGGTCTACGTTTCGGCCACGCCCGGGCCCTGGGAACTGGAGCGCGCCCAGGGGCTGGTGGTGGAGCAGATCATCCGCCCCACCGGGCTGGTGGACCCCGAGGTGGAGGTGCGCCCCACGCGCGGCCAGGTGGACGACCTCATGGCCGAATGCCGCGCCCGGCGCGACGCGGGCGAGCGCGTGCTGATCACCACCCTGACCAAGCGCATGGCCGAGGACCTGACGGAATACCTCCAGAAAATGGGCGTGGCCACGCGTTACCTGCACTCGGACATCGACACCCTGGAACGCGTGGCCATCATCCAGGCCCTGCGCCAGGGCGCCTTCGACGTGCTCGTGGGCATCAACCTGCTGCGCGAGGGGCTGGACATCCCCGAGGTGACCCTGGTCGCCATCCTCGACGCGGACAAGGAAGGCTTTTTGCGCAGCACGCGTTCCCTGGTCCAGACCTTCGGGCGCGCCGCGCGCAACACCAAGGGCCGCGTGATCCTCTACGCCGACACGGTGACCCGCTCCATGCGCGAAGCCATGGACGAAACCGCCCGCCGCCGCGCGGTGCAGACGCAATTCAACGCCGAGCACGGCATCACGCCTCAAACCATCCGCAAGGAAATGGACAACGTGCTCGAGGCGCTCTACGCCGGGCAGCAGGAGGAGGAACGCCGCGCCGCCGCCCCGGCCGCGCCGGGCGACGCCAAGGCCCTGGCCGCCGAGATCAAGCGCCTGGAGCGCGAAATGCGCGCCGCCGCCCGGGAGCTGGAATTTGAAACCGCCGCGCGCCTGCGCGACCGCATTGCCGAGCTGCGCGAGCTCATGAGGGCCCTGTGAGCCCGTTGCCCGCCGCCCCGCCCGCCCCGGGCGTGCCGCCCGTGCCGCCCCCCGCCGCCCGCGCGGCCCGGGGGCCCCGGCGCCGCCCCGAGGCCCGGCGCCGCAAGGCCGTGGGCTGGCCCCGGCTGCGCCGCCTCCAGCGGCGCTACGGCGCCCTGTGGCCGCTGCTCAGCGGGCTGGTGTCCCTGCTGGTGCTGTTCTTCGCCGGCGTCTACGGCTACATGGCCGTGGAGGGCTGGAGCTACCTCGAAAGCTTCTACATGGTGCTCATCACCCTGGCCACCGTGGGCTTCGAGGAGGTCCGGCCCCTGTCCGACGACGGCATGGTGCTGACCAGCGTGCTCATCCTGCTCGGGGTGGGCAACTTCGCGTTCCTCATCGGCTCCTTCACCCAGATCCTCGTGGAGGGGCGCATCCAAACCATCTGGGGGAGGCACAGATTGCAGCGCGCCATCGACAAGCAGCACCGGCATATCATCGTCTGCGGCTACGGGCGCATCGGCTCCATCGCCGTGCGCGAGATCGTGCGCGAGGGCCTGCCCGTGGTCTGCGTGGAGAAGGAGGACGCCCTGGTGCGGCGCATGGAGGACGACGACGTGCTCTTCGTCCACGGCGACGCCACGGACGACGACGTGCTGCGCCGGGCGGGCATCGAGCGGGCCAAGTCGCTCATCGCGGCCCTGTCCTCCGAGGCGGCCAACGTCTACGTGACGCTCACCGCGCGGCAGATGAACCCCGGCCTGCATATCGTGGCCCGGGCCAACGAGGAGTCGCACATCCACCGCCTGGAGCGCGCCGGGGCCGACCGCGTCATGCTGCCGCACACCCTGGGCGGCGTGCGCATGGCCCAGTCCGTCATCCGGCCCACGGTGACGAGCTTTCTGGAGCTGACGGCCGCGGGCAACGGGCTGGACCTGACCATGGAGGAGCTGCCCATCTCCGAGCGTTCGGAACTGGCGGGGGTGAACCTCATCGATTCCAAGATCCGCCAGCGCTTCAACGTCATCGTCATCGCCATCAAGCGCGCCGACGGGCAGATGCTCTTCAACCCACCGGCGACGCTGGAAATGCAGGCCGGGGACACCTTGCTGGCCGTGGGCGGCGACGAAGGCCTGCAAGGACTGTGGGAAATCACCAGCTAGCCCCGCGCGGGCGGGCGCGGCGAGGGGAGCACAGGGCATGACCGAACGCGACGTAGCGCGGCATGGCACCGCCGCAGGGGCGCCGGAGCAGGCCGCCGTGGAACCCGCGCACTTCGCCCCAGGGGCGGAGCCCGTGGTCTCGGCCATCGTCTCGGTCTACAACTGCGAGCGCTTCATCCGGGGCTGCCTGGACGATCTGCTGGAACAGACCCTGGGGCCGCGCCTGGAAATCGTGGCCGTCATTTCCGGCACGCAGCAGGGCGAGGCGGCCGTCATCGACGCCTGCCGCGAGGAGCACGGGAACATCACGGTCGTGCGCACCCTGGCCCGCGAGAGCATCTACGCCGCCTGGACCCGGGGCTGCAAGGCCGCCCGGGGCCGCTACCTGACCAACGCCAACGCCGACGACCGCCACCGGCCCGACGCCCTGGAGCGCATGGCCGCCGCCCTGGACGCCCATCCCGACGCGGCCCTGGTCTACGCCAACTCGCTGATTACCGCCACGCCCAATCAGCGCTTCGCCGAGGCCACGCCCATCGGGCGCACGGACTGGCCAGCCTTTGACCGCAAGGCCCTGTTCACCTACAACTACGTCGGCCCGCAGCCCATGTGGCGCGCGAGCCTGCATGCGCGCCACGGCTGGTTCGACCGCGATTTCCAGATCGCCGGAGACTACGAGTTCTGGCTGCGCGTGGGCCGCACCGAGAATTTCCTGTTGCTGCCCGAGGTGCTCGGCCTGTATTACCTGGCCCCCGACACCGCCGAGCGCCGCGACAAACCCCTGGCGCGCAACGAGACCCTGGCGGCGCGGCGGCGCTATTCCCTGCCCCGCTGACCCTGCCGCCCCGGCAAGACGAAGGACGACCATCCCATGACCGACGCTCTCAAGGCCTCCGGGGCCGCTGCCCCCACGGCCTCCGGCCCCGCCGCCCGCGTGGCGGAGCTGCGCCGCCTGCTGGAATATCACAACCACCGCTACTACGTGCTGGACGACCCGGAAATCACCGACGCCCAGTACGACGCGCTGCTGCGCGAGTTGCAGGCCCTGGAGCGCGAGCATCCCGAACTGGACGACCCCAACTCGCCCACCCGCCGCGTGGGCGGGGCCCCGCGCGAGGGTTTCGAGAAGCGCGCGCACTCCCTGGGCATGTTCAGCCTGGACAACGGCTTTTCCCTGGACGACTGGCAGGCCTGGGTGGAACGCCTGCGCCGCCTGGAGCCCGACGCCGAACCGGCCTTCTGGGCCGACCCCAAGATGGACGGGCTGGCCGTGGAGGTCATCTACGAACACGGCGCCCTGACGGTGGCGCTGACCCGGGGCGACGGCGAGACCGGCGAGGTCGTCACCGCGAACATGCGCACCGTGCGCAACCTGCCCCTGACCCTGCGCACGGCGCCGGGCGAGGCGCCGCCGGAGCTGCTGGAAGTGCGCGGCGAGGTGGTCATCGCCAAGGACGATTTCCACGCCCTGAACCAGGCCCAGGAGGAGGAGGGCGGCAAGGTCTTCGCCAACCCGCGCAACGCCGCCGCCGGGTCGCTGCGCCAGCTCGATTCGCGGGTCACCGCCGCGCGGCCGTTGCGCTTCCTGGCCTATGGCGTGGGGCTGGCGCGCTGGGCCGGGGGCGCGCGCTCGGCCTATGAACGTTGGGCCACCCAGGGCGAGGCCATGGCCGAGCTGGAGCGCCTGGGCCTGAGCGTGCCGCCCCGGGCCGCGCGCTGCGAGAGCCCCGAGGCCGTGGCCGCGCGCTACCGGGAACTGGCCACGACCCGCGACGAACTGCCCTTCGAGATCGACGGGCTGGTGGCCAAGGTGGACGACCTGGCCCTGCAACAGGCCCTGGGCTTCACGGCGCGGGCCCCGCGCTGGGCCCTGGCCCTCAAGTTCCCCCCGCGTCAGGCGCGCACGGTGCTGGAAGCCATCGAAATCCAGGTCGGGCGTACCGGAGTGCTCACGCCCGTGGCGCACCTGCGGCCGGTGAGCGTGGGCGGGGTCACGGTGTCGCGCGCGACCCTGCACAACGAGGACGAAATCCGCGCCAAGGGCGTGCTGGTCGGCGATACGGTGCTGGTGCAGCGCGCGGGCGACGTGATTCCCGAGGTGGTCGGCCCGGTGGTCGAGGCGCGCACGGGGGCGGAGTGGGAATTCGTCTTCCCCCGGGAGTGCCCGGTGTGCCGGAGCGCGGTGGTCCGCCTGGAGGGCGAGGTCGCCTGGCGTTGCGTCAACGTGTCCTGCCCGGCGGTGTTGCGCCAGGGCATCGTGCATTTCGTGTCCAAGGCCGGGCTGGACATCCAGGGCGTGGGCCGCAAGCTGGTGGAGCAGCTCGTGGCCCAGGGCATGGTCCACTCCCCGGCGGACCTGTTTGCCCTGCGCCCGGGCGTGCTGGCGCAGATGGAGCGCATGGGCGCCAAATCGGCCGAGAACGTGGTGGCGGCCATTGCCCGCACGCGCGAGACGGCCAGCCTGGAGGCGCTCATCGCCGCCCTGGGCATCCGCCACGTGGGCGAGCGCACGGCGCGGACCCTGGCGGCGGCCTTTACGGACCTGGACGCCCTGGGCCAAGCCACGGTGGAAGACCTGACCGCCCTGGACGACATCGGCCCCGAGGTGGCCGGGGCCATCCGCGCGTTTTTCCGCAACGAGAACAACCAGCGCCTGCTGGAGCGGCTGCGCGAGGCCGGGCTGTGGCCCGTGGCGGCGGCGCGGGCCGAGGCCGACCCGGCCACCCAGCCCCTGGCGGGGCGCACGCTGCTGTTCACCGGGGCGCTGCCCGTGGCGCGCGGGCAGGCCCAGGCCCTGGCCGAGGCCGCCGGGGCGCGCGTGGTCGGCGCCATATCGAAGAAGGTGGACTGGCTCGTGGCCGGGGACAAGGCGGGCAGCAAGCTGGACAAGGCCCGGGCCCTGGGCGTCGCCGTGACGGACTACGCGGGCTTTCTGGCCCTGCTGGAAGGGCGCGGACCGGAGGGGCCGGGCGGGGCGGGCGCCCCGGGCGCCGCGCAGGGGTCTTTGCTGGATATTTCATAGAAATCAACGTGAAAGGAGCGAGGGTATGAGCATTTCGATCATCGTCATGGGCGCCAAGGGGCGCATGGGCTCGACCATCGCCGGGCTGGTGCGCGCCGACCCGGAGCTGACCCTGGTCGGCGTTGTGGAGCGCGAGGGTTGCGAGGACGGGCTGGACGCTTACGGCTGCGTGTGCGGCACGGAGCTGGGGGCCATGCTGCCCGAGTTCCCCGGGGCCGTGGTCATCGACTTCACCGCGCCGCAAGTGAGCCTGGCCAATGCCCGGGTTTGCGCCGAGCACGGCAACCCCATCGTCATCGGCACCACGGGCCTGTCCGCCGAGGAGCAGGCCGAGTTGCGCGCCGTGGCCGAAAAGGGCCCGGTGTTCTGGTCGCCGAACATGAGCGTGGGCGTGAACGTGCTGCTCAAGGTGCTGCCCGAGCTGACGCGGGCCCTGGGCGAGAGCTACGACATCGAAATGGTCGAACTGCACCACAACCAGAAAAAGGACGCCCCCAGCGGCACGGCGCTGAAGCTGGCCGAATGCCTGGCCGAAGCGCGGGACTGGGAGCTGGACGAGGTGGGCGCCTACTGCCGCGAGGGCATCATCGGCGCGCGGCCCAAAAAGGAGATCGGCGTGCAGACCATTCGCGGCGGCGACGTGGTCGGCGTACACACCGTGTACTTCATGGGCCCCGGCGAGCGCATCGAGATCACCCATCAGGCCCATTCGCGCGAGAACTTCGCCCGGGGCAGCCTGCGCGCCGCCAAGTGGATGGCGGGCCGGGGGGCCGGGGCGCTGTACTCCATGCAGGACATGTTCTGATCCCTTTGGGCCCCCGGCTGCGGGGCGCGGGGCGTATGGAGCCGACGGGGATTGCCCTCGTCGGCTCTTTTTTTGCGCGTGCTGGGGGGCGATGGAAACGGGGCGTGCTGGTTTGTCCTTTCGCGGGTGGGAGGCCAAGGCAGGGGAATGGAGGCCCCGGGCAGCGCGGGGAGAGCCGGGCGGAAGATGGAGGCTGGGCGGGTGGCGCCAGGGGGTAGACCGGGCAGTCTGGGCAGACCGAAGAGGCGGGAACCGGGCAGTCGTGCAGGGGGAACAGAGAGGCGGAGGGCGGGGCGCGGGGAGTGGCGCCCGGGTGAAGTGCGGGTTTTGCGGCGCGTTGCACCCTGGGCGCGAGGAGGCTATGCTGCGTGCGGTCTGCGCCGCTTGCCCTCCGCACCCGGAGGCGGGAGCGGCTCGTTGAAAACAGGCGGGAAACCCGCGCGAAAAGCAGGAGGACGACATGGGTCGCAAGGCGCACAGGGAGCCGGTGGACGCACCGGAGTTGCGGGAGGCCGCCCGGGGCTGGGGCGCCACGGTGCTGCGCGTGGCCGACACGGCGCTGCTTGCGGGGCTGGAAACGGAGCCCGCCGACCTGCTGGCGGCCTTTCCGCGCGCGGTGAGCATCGCCGTGCGCCTGTCCGACCCCATGCTCGACGCCATTGTGGACCGGCCCACGCCGCTGTATTCGTCGCATTATTCGCGGGTCAACGCCGTGCTGGACGACATCGCCGTGCGCGTGACGAACCTGCTTGAGTCCGGCGGCGCGCGGGCCCTGCCCATCCCGGCCAGCCAGATTCTCGACTCCGAGCGCTGGACCTCCTACCTCTCGCACAAGGCCGTGGCCATCGCCGCCGGGGTCGGCTGGCAGGGCAAGAGCCTGCTGGTGGTGAGCCCCGACCACGGCCCGCGCCTGCGCCTGACCACGGTGCTCACCGACGCGCCCCTGCCCCCCGACGCCCCGCTCAAGAACCGCTGCGGCCGCTGCACCAAATGCCGCGACGCCTGCCCCGCCGGAGCCATCCGCGGCGTGAACACCACGACCCACTTCTCCACCCGCGACGAGGCCCTGGATTTCGACAAATGCGTCACCCAGGTCAGGGATGTTTTCGGGGGATTGCCGCACATCGCGGGCTTGATCTGCGGCGTGTGCGTGTCGGTCTGCCCGTGGGGGCAATCTCGAGTGGGGAATGTCTGAGTGGAAGAAGAATGCAACTATTAATAAACACACTAAAAATTTATACTAAACTTATTTGATCATCAAGTCATGACTCTCAACCAATAAAAAATCAATTCGACGTACCAATTAGCGGGGTAAAATCACATGGCGCACCATTACATTTAGCGCAGTGTGCACTTTTGTAATACCCAAGAAAAGGGTTATCTTGGTTTTTGTCCAACATAAAACCAAACTCAAACCCCTTAAGCGCATACAAATCATCATCAATTTTGCAGTGCAAGTCGTAAACCGCTTTTTTAAAGCACTTATGTGTTAATTTTAAATCCTTGCATAGTTGCAGTAGCTTCTTGTCGCAAGTATATACTTCGTAATTATTTTTATACGCTGCATATGCAGCACGGACATCAAAAAAGTCTCCAGAATGCGTATCAAAATTATAAACCATAATTTTTTCTAAAGAAACACCCTCCGGCTCGTCGTAAAAAAACAATACAACATCCTCGTCATCCACTTGATCATCAATATCTTCACAACAATTGGTGACAGCATTGCAAGTGCTAACATCATACTGATCTTTAAATGTGTAACATCCATCTGACACAAAGCTACTAATCCACTCTAGGATGTCGCAATATTTACTAACTCTATAGGCTTGTGAGACAAAGCATGCATCAAAAAAAGCAGACATTTTTATACGTACCCCCAAAGGTCATTTTTCAACTTCATAAGCACATCTTCAGAAAATATTGACTCATTTTTCATGAGTAAATATTCAATTTCAGATTGCTTTCTATCTAAGAAGGAATCTATTCCGACTATTTGTGTCGAACGAACATTTTCTTTTAGAACAGCATATATGTTAGAATAACTCTCTCTAGCCCCTTTTTTAATTTCTATTGCATCAAACAACGCATTTGCGAGTACATCTATACTGCATCTTCCAGACGCAACAACTCCTTGCATTATATTTTTGTCGAATTTAGGCCAGTCAAGCGCCATTCGCAAAACAACAGAAAGGGGAACAAGGAAAAATTGTGCGAATTTAGTAGCAAAAAACTCTCTCTCCATTCCTTTCGCTATATTACGAGCATACATATTTCTATCCGTATCAACGACTACATGGCTGCCTCGGTCAAAAAAATAGTGAGATAGTTCATGTAACAGTGAAAAATGCAAACGTGAAACTGCACTAGCTTTACGATTGACGCAGACAGCACATTTTTCTCCAGACTCCAAGAATAGAGCCTCAAAACCGTCCAAATAAACAGGGATAACAGGGATATTCAACCTGTCGTAGATGACTTCAACAGTATCCCCATATTGCTTTTTTACATTCTGAGCAGCTGTGTCAGCAAATGCTGCAATTATGACACGATCGTTAGGCAGATTGTCTCTGGATAAATTTGTTTGCTCAGGGACAGGCAGCAAACCTTTGATAACTTGAAAGGCATTCTCAACAGCTTGTGTATTCTGTTTGCTCTCGTTCAGGCCGTTGTCACGGAACTGCAGACTTGGAGTCTGATAATTCTTTGAGATAAAACTAAACAGATTTAGTCCCATCGCAGTACAGATTGACCCCAGTTCGTTAAATTTAAGAGCCCTCTTTCCATTGAGATAGTCATTTACAATAGAAGGAGTGAGCTTAGCTGCTTCAGCAAGCCCTTTAATTTGAAACCCATGCCGTGGAATTTCTTCTTTAAGCCTGGATGCGATGGTTTTACGGATGTCCACGAAGACCTACCCCCTAAATATATGATTGGGAAAAACCAATTCACACAATCAAATATTCAGTTTCAAATCATCCTTTTATTTTAACTAAGAAATATTCGCAAGCTCAATTCAAGGTGTTAAGCCGCCCAAATTAGAACCAGCGGAGTAATGATTCCAGGCGATTGGAAGATACCCAAGGTGTACAGAGATAGTATTGACCTGACACTGCCGTTTCTGGCGGAGTTCTAGGTACCGGGATTGTAGTCGGGGAGCCCTAGGCGGCGGGCAGGCTGTCGAGCATGGTAGTCCATGGCTCTAGTGCCGCCCCCCTGAGGATCGGTGCCGCCGCCTAGGGGGTGAAAGACTGTAGGTTAAGCACAAGGGCTTCCCGTACATCCCGGAAGGGAGCATCTCCACCAGCTTGTTCTCCCCGCCCGTAACCTGCCAGCCCACAGCGTAGCCCCTGAGCGCTGCTGTATCGCCCCTACCCCGCTAACTTATGGCAGCCGCCCTGCGTCGTCCCCTCACCGCAACCGCGTGTAGCAGGTCCAGTATACGACTGTGGCCTCGTTCAGGAAAATCTAGCGGGCGGGGGTGCTTGGCGTGGTGAGCAGGGGGGCCGGGGTGGGGGGGGCCAGGGGGGGCCCAGCGCGTGGCGGCGGTCTGGAAGACCGGGGGGAACTCGGCGTAGATGTCGAGTTGCCTGGCCAGGGCTTCCGCCGTCGCGCCGCCCGCTTGCCACCTCCGGGCGGTCCCCGCGAAGGGCACCCTTGCGCGCCTGCTTCCTACGGCCTCCACCCACCCTGTATCTGCTCGATCTTCTTGTCCGTCCTGTACTGCCCCAGGGCGTAGACGGCCCAGAAGGCGGCGGGAATCCAGCCCAGGATGGTGATTTGCAGCAGCAGGCAGACGATGCCCGCGATGGGGCGGCCGATGGTGAAGAAGACCGCAAAGGGAAGAAAAATGGCTAGCAGGAGGCGCATGGTGGACCTGCCTTGGGTTGGGGTTCACAGGGGAGCGGGTGCGCGCCCGTGGGTGGGCGTCCGCCTTTAAAACATGACCCCGGCAGGCTCCGCAACGGGGAAATGCACTGTTGCGGAATTTCGCGGGCGCGACGCTGGTTGTCGCGCCCGCTTTTCTTGTTGTGTGCGTGTCGCCTTCTGGCGGTGGACGCTGGGAGCGGGTATTTCGGCGCCCTTGGGGGCGCTGCACGCCGGGGCCGCCCGGAGCCCGCCTTATTCGCGCGCGCCCTTGGTCCGCATGGGGCGGCGGCGCCGTGCTTGCGGTGCTCCCTGCCCTGGGGCGCCGGGTCCGGTGTGCTCCGTTCGTCCCGGTCCTTCCGCCCCTCGTCCCTTCGTCCATTCACGCGGTTGGTCTGCGGGCGGGGCCCGTCGGCGGGGCAGGGCGCTTCACTCCGCGCCTCCGCTGCTGCGGGCAGTTGCCGCGACTACTCCGCGCAGCGCACGCACAGCGTGCTTTCGGGCATGGCCAGCAGCCGGGCGACGGGGATGGGCTCGCCGCAATTCGCGCACTCGCCGAAGTCCTCGTCGTCGATGCGGCGCAAGGCCGACTCCAGGCGCAGCAGGCGGCGGCGCGAGTTGGCCAGGGACGCGCCCGCGATGGCCTGGCTCTGCATGGTGTCCAGGCGCGAGAGGCGCCCGACGGCGGCGTCGGGTTCCTCGGGGTCCACTTGTTCTTCCAGGTCGGTGATGATCTCGCGCAGGGCGGCGAGTTCCTGTTCCATGCGGCGGCGCAGCGTGGCGCGCTCGGCGGGGGTCATTGCATCCTCCGTGTTCGCGGGCCGGGCGCGGCATGAAAAAGCCGGGCTGCGGCCCGGCTTGTTGATGGTGGTTCAGCTTTCGGGTTCGCGGCGTTTACATCGTGTACAACACGTCGCCAGGGATGATCTTCAGTCCGCCCTGGGTCAGGATTTCGATGGCCTGATCCGTGCGGTCGAAGCGGAAGATCATCACCGCGTTCTTCCCGCTCTGCTGCACGAAGGCGTACATGTATTCCACATTGACGCCATGGGTGGAGAGCAGGGCCAGGATGTTGTGCAGCCCGCCCGGCTGGTCGGGCACCTCGACGGCCACCACGGTGGTGCGCCCCACGGTGAAGCCGTTGTCCTTGAGCACCTGCTTGGCCTTCTCGAAGTTCGAGACGATGAGCCGCAGGATGCCGAAGTCGGACGTGTCCGCCAGGGAGAGGGCGCGGATGTTGATCTGGGACTCGGCCAGCACGCGGGTGACTTCCGAGAGTCGCCCGGCACGGTTTTCCAGAAAGATGGAAATCTGTTCGCACTTCATGGGAGCCGGTCTCCTTGCTTGCGTTGGCGGTGGCGGGCCCGGCCGGGGGCCGGGTCCACTGCCTCTGGTGTACTGGATATCCGCCCGGGTGGCAACCCGGCCACTTCAAACGATTATTGCTTCTTGCGCAGGTCCACGATGCGCTGGGCCTTGCCCACGCTGCGCTCGATGCCCCGGGGCTCCACCAGCGTGACCTTGGTGGATACGCCAAGGAACTCCTTGATGGACTTCTTGATCTTGCCCTCCAGGCGTTGCAGGCCCTTGATCTCGTCGGTGAAGAAGCGCTCGTTGACCTCCACGCGCACTTCCAGCGTGTCCAGGCTGCCCGTGCGGTCGACGATGAGCTGGTAATGGGGCGCGGTGCCCTCGGTTTCCAGCAGGATGGTTTCGATCTGCGAGGGGAAGACGTTCACGCCGCGGATGATGAGCATGTCGTCGCTGCGGCCCGTGACGCGCTGCATGCGCACGTGCGTCCGCCCGCATTTGCAGGGCACGTAGTTCAGCGAGGTGATGTCGCGCGTGCGGTAGCGGATGAGCGGCTGGCCTTCCTTGGTCAGGGTCGTCAGCACCAGCTCGCCCGTGGAGCCGGGGGGCAGGGGCTCGCCCGTTTCGGGGTCGATGACCTCGGGCAGGAAATGGTCCTCGAACAGGTGCAGGCCGCACTGGGCCTCGTGGCAACTGATGGCCACGCCCGGGCCCATGACTTCCGACAAGCCGTAGATGTCGATGGCCGTGATGCCCGCGCGCTCCTCGATTTCGCGGCGCATTTCGTCGGTCCAGGGCTCGGCGCCGAAGATGCCGATGCGCAGGGGCAGCTTGCGGATGTCCACGCCCGCCTGCTCGGCGGCCTCGATGAGCACCAGCATGTACGACGGCGTGCAGCAGATGACCGTGGGCTCGAAGTCGCGCAGGAGCTGCACCTGGCGGTTGGTGCCGCCGCCGGAGATGGGCACGATGGTCGCGCCCAGCTCCTCGGCGCCGTAGTGTGCGCCCAGCCCGCCGGTGAACAGGCCGTAGCCGTAGGCGTTGTGTACGGTGTCCAGCGAGGTGGCCCCGGCGGCCATGAGGCAGCGGGCCATGAGCCGGGCCCAGTTCTTCACGTCGCGCTTGGTGTAGCCGACCACGGTGGCCTTGCCCGTGGTGCCCGACGAGGCGTGGATGCGCACCACGTTGTCCTTGGGCACGGCGAACAGGCCGAAGGGGTAGTGGTCGCGCATGTCCTGTTTCATGGTGAAGGGCAGGCGCGTCAGATCCTTCAGGCTCTTGATGTCGGAAGGCAGGACGCCCGCCTCGTCGAACTTGCGGCGGTAGAAGGGCACGTTGTTGTAAACGCGCGAAACCAACGCCTGGAGGCGCCTGAGCTGGAGCGCTTCCAGGTCCTCCCGGGGCAGGGTTTCCAGGTCGACATCAAAGATCATGGCGGGCTCCTTGCTGTGGTGTTGCGGGGGGTTGGGTCGCGCCCGGGCCGGGCCGCGTCCCTCCCGTGCGTGATCGATTACATTGCCCGCAGCGGGCCTTTGCGTCAAGCCCGTGCCGGGCCCGCACCGGCTCCGCGCCGGATGGCCGCCGCGCCCGGGCGGCCTGGGCCGCGAGGCCGCCGCCCCGACCGGGAAAAGCACGCCCTCCGGGGGTTGCTTTTCCCGCCGCCGGAGGTAGAGTGTGGCCCACTGCCGGGCGCGGGCCCGGCGGCACAGGCTTCGCCCGCACCGCTGGCGGAAGCCCGCGCGGCCCTGGCGCCGCCGCCCGCCCGCAACCCCAAGGAGCGCGCATGGAAGTTCTGGAATTCGACGATCTGGAGGCCCTTTCGGCCCACGCGGCGGCCCTGGTGGGCACGCTGGCGGCCCGGGCCGTGGCCGCGCGCGGTGTTTTCGGGCTGGCCCTGGCGGGCGGCTCCACCCCCCGGCGGACCTATGAACTCCTGGCGGCGGACCACGCCATGCCCTGGGAGAAGACCCACGTGTTCTTCTCCGACGAGCGCGCCGTGCCCCATGACGACCCGGACAGCAACTACCGCATGGCCAGCGAGGCGCTGCTCTCGCGCGTGGCCCTGCCCCCGGCCAACGTCCATCCCGTGACCGTCGGCGGCTATTCCACGGGCATCGACGCCGCCGCATACGAGCGCGCCGTGCGCGACTTCTTTTTGCGCCTGTGTCCCGGCGGCCCGCAGGACAAGGCTCTGGATTGCGTGCTGCTGGGCATGGGCGCCGACGGGCACGTGGCCTCGTTGTTCCCCGGCGGGCAGGCCCTGGCGGCTCGCACGCAGTACGTCCACGCCGTGCCCGAGCCCGTGGGCGACCCGGCCGTGCCCCGGGTGACCATGACCCTGCCGCTCATCAACGCCGCCCGGGCCGTGGTGGTGCTCCTCCAGGGCCCGGCCAAGCGCGCCGTGCTCGACGCCATCCTGGCCGACCCCGAGGCCGCCCGCGAGGTTTACCCCGTCGCCCGGCTGGCCCCGGCGGGGCCGCTCGTCTGGCTGGCCGCCCGCTGATTTGCCCCCGCCCCGGAAATGGGGTAGGGAACGCCCGGCCCGCAGGGGCCCCAAGGAGGATTCGCAATGCCTTTCGCCGATATCGTCAAGCGCAACCGCAGCTACCGCCGCTTCGACCAGTCCCGCGAGGTGCCCATGGCCGCGCTGGAGGAACTGGCGGGCCTGGCGCGCTACTGCGCCTCGGGCATGAACCAGCAGCCCCTGTGCTACGCCCTGGTGGCCGACCGCGAAAAGAACGCCGAGATTTTTCCGGCCCTGGGCTGGGCGGGCTATCTCAAGGACTGGCCCGGCCCCGCCGAGGGCGAGCGCCCGGCGGCCTATGTGGTCATGATGACCGCAGGCAAGTCCGGCCCGTGGACCCGCGCCGACGTGGGCATCGCCGCCCAGACCATCCTGCTCGGCGCCGCCGAGTTGGGCCTTGGCGGCTGCATGATCGGCACCGTGAACCGCGAGGCCGTGGCCCGCGTTCTCGACCTGCCGGAGGATTGCGAGATCCAGCTCGTCCTCGCCCTGGGCGTGCCCGCCGAGACGGTGGTGGTCGAGGACCAGGAGCCCGGCGGCGACTGCAAATACTGGCGCGACGACAAGAGCGTGCACCACGTGCCCAAACTGCGCACCGCCGACGTGGTGCTGCGCCGCTTCCCCTCCGGCAGCTAGCCGGGCCCGCAACGGAGTGATTGCATGAGCACCAAGAAGACCAAGGTCAAAATCAAGGCCGAACGGCCCACCCCGGCCCAGACCGAGGCCCGCATGCGCGAGGTGGCCGCCTGGCTGCACGACAAGCAGGCCCGCAACATCGTGGCCCTGGACGTGGCCGGACTGTGCGACATCGCCGAGGGCGTCGTGCTGGCCACGGCGGGCAGCGTGCGCCACGCCCAGGCCCTGGCGGACCACGTGCTGGACATGTGCGGCCGGGCCGACGGCGTCTACCTGGGCATGGAAGGCTATCAGGCCGGGTCGTGGATCCTGCTGGACCTGAACGATGTGCTCGTGCACGTCTTCCAGGACGGTTCGCGCTCGTTCTACAACCTCGAAGGCCTGTGGGCCGAAGCCCGCGAGGTGGAGCTGGCCCTGCCCGGCGCCGCCGCCGGGGACGGGCTCGGCGACCTGGACGACCTGGACGCCTGAGCCCGGGCGCACCCCGCCCCCGCAACCCGCAGCCCCGGCACCGCGCCGGACAGCGCACCGGGCACCCTGGGCCCGGGCACGGATATGTCCATGACCGCACCGACTCCGACCCTGCTGCTGATCCTCGACGGCTGGGGCGACGCTCCGGCCTCGCCGGGCAACGCCGTGGCCCTGGCCGAAACCCCGACCCTGGACGCCCTGCGCGCCGAGCGGCCGCGGACGCTTCTGACCTGCTCGGGCCGCGCCGTGGGCCTGCCCGAGGGCTTCATGGGCAACTCCGAGGTCGGGCACATGAACATCGGCGCCGGGCGTATCGTCTACCAGGACATGACGCGCATCGACATGGCCATCGAGCGGGACGGGCTGGCGGGCAACGCCGCGTTGGCCCGGGTGTTCGAGGGCGCGCGGGAGCGCGGGACGCGGGTGCATCTCATGGGTCTGCTTTCCGACGGCGGGGTCCACAGCCACACCGGGCACCTGTTCGCCCTGCTGGAGCTGGCCCGCAGGCACGGCGTGCCGACCTTCGTGCATGTCTTCCTCGACGGGCGCGACACGGCGCCCACCAGCGGGGAGGGCTTCATGCGCGCGCTGGCCGCGCGCCTGGAGGCCCTGGGCCACGGGCGGGTGGCCACCGTCACCGGCCGCTACTGGGCCATGGACCGCGACAAGCGCTGGGAGCGCAACCAGCGCGCCTACGACGCCATGACCCTGGGCCTGGGCCGGGCCGTGGCCGACCCCGTGGCCGCCGTGACCACGGCCTACGCCGCCGGGCAGACCGACGAGTTCGTGGAGCCCTGCGTGGTCACCGGGGCCGACGGTGCGCCCGTGGCCCTGCTGGAGGACGGCGACGCCGTGCTGTTCTTCAACTTCCGGGCCGACCGTGCCCGGCAGATCGTGCGCGCCCTGTTCGACCCGGACTTCACGGGCTTTCCCCGCCAGCGCTTCCCGCGCCTGGAAGTGACGACCATGACGCGCTACGAGGCGGATTTTCCGCTGCCCGTGGCCTTCCCGCCCGTGTCCCTGGACGGGGTGTTGGGCGAGGTCGTCTCCGGCCTGGGCCTTTCGCAGTTGCGCATCGCCGAAACAGAAAAGTACGCCCACGTGACCTATTTCATGAACTGCGGGCGCGAGGAGCCCTTCCCCGGCGAGGAGCGCATCCTCGTGCCCTCGCCGCGCGAGGTCGCCACCTACGACCAGAAGCCCGAGATGAGCGTCCGCGAGGTGACCGACAAGCTGTGCGCGGCCCTGGGCGAGGGGCAATACCCCTTCGTGGCCTGCAACCTGGCCAACCTGGACATGGTCGGCCACACCGGGATCATCCCCGCCGTGTGTGCGGCGGCCCGGGCCGTGGACGGCTGCGTGGCGCGTATCCTGGACGCCGCGCGCCGGGCCGGGTACCGGGTCATGGTCACCGCCGACCACGGCAACGCCGAGGAGATGCTCGGCCCGGACGGCGGCCCGCAGACGGCCCACAGCCGCAACAAGGTGCCCTTCGTGCTCGTGGAGCCGCCGCGGGCGGGGGGGCTGCCCCCGGTACGCCTGCGCCGGGACGGGGTGCTCGGCGACATCGCCCCGACCATCCTCGGCCTGTGGGGCGTGGCCCTGCCCGAGGGCATGACCGGGCGCAGCCTCGTGGAGGAGAATTAGCCATGGGTGAGAAGAAACGGCCCCTGACCCCGGTGAAGCCTTCGGGCATGGAAATCATCTGCTTCTACCCCTGCCCGTTCTGCTCGCGCGAGGTGCCCCTGGTGTCGCCGACCCAGCCGGCCATGGTCCGCTGCGATTCCTGCGGCAAGGACTTTCCCATCGTGCCCGTGGACGAACGCGGGGTGCGCTTCATGAAGATCATGACCGGCAACGGCCGCTCGGCCGTGGACCCGGATTTCCTCTAGAGCGGGATACGCCGTGCCCCGGCTGCTGTTCCTGACCCAATCCGGGCCGACCCTGCCCAGCGTGCGCTTTCGCGTGCTGCCCTTTGTCGAGGCCGCCCGGGCCGCCGGGGTGGACGCCGCCTGGCGGCGCTACCCCAAGACGGCCCTGGGCCGCGTGGCCTTTTTCGCGGCCCTGCGGCGCACGCCGGTGGTCGTACTGCAAAAGAAGCTCGTTTCGCCCCTGGAGCTGGCCCTGTTGCGGCGCAAAGCCGGGCGGCTGGTCTTCGATTTCGACGACGCCCTGTGGGCCGCGCATCCGGGGCAGGGTGCCCGCGGCGGCAGCGAAACCCCCGGGGAACTGGCCCGGCTGCTGCGCGTGTGCGCCGGGGTGGACGAGGTCGTGGCGGGCAACACGTTTCTGGCCGACAAGGTCCGCGCCGCGGCCCGGCGGGTGACCGTGCTGCCCACGCCGCTGGACACCGACCGCTACGTGCCCGCCGGGGCGGCCCGGAGCGCATCCGGCCTGCCCGTGGTCGGCTGGATGGGCACCTCGTGCAACCTGTTCTTTCTGCCGCCGCTGCTGGAGGCCCTGGCGCCCCTGGCCGGGGAGATGCGCCTGTCGGTGGTGTCCGACGGGCATCTGGAGCTGCCCCCCGGCTTCGCGGGGGGCTGCCTGCGCTGGAGCCCGGAAGCGGAAATCCCCGCCCTCCAGGCCATGGACATCGGGCTCATGCCCCTGACCGACGACGAGTACACCCGGGGCAAATGCGGTTTCAAACTGCTGCAATACATGGCCTGCGGGGCCGTGCCCGTGGCTTCGGACGTGGGCTTCAACCGCGAAATCATCACCCACGGCCGCGACGGCTTCCTGGCCGGAGACGCAGCGGATTTCGCGCGCTACGTGACCGACCTGGTGCGCGACCCGGGCCTGCGCGCGCGCATGGCCGCCCGGGCCCGGGCCCGGGTGGTGGAGCGCTTCGGGCTGGCGGCGGCCCTGCGGCGGCTGTGGCCCGTGCTGGGCCTGGAAGGTTTTCCTGTCTAGAAATTTTCTCGGTTGCGGATTTGTTGGTTTTTTTTTGTCGCTCCCATCCCGGGGGCGATTTTCTTTCGGAACGGAAAACCCCCGTGGCCTACGTGCGCAGGAATGAAAGAGTGCCGGGGCGCGGTTTTCCGGAGGCGATTTTGACAGCCTGTTGCAATCTGCTATGGATTTTGAAGGGCCGTGGTGCGGCCCGGGACCATGCAGCATAAGAAGGAGGCGCCATGCAGACCGCCAGTGTGAAAGAGAAGACCCAGGGCGCCGCGTCCGCGCGGCAGCGCTCCGGCAAGCCCATTGCGTCCGTGCCCTGCCCGTATTGCGGGGGCCGGGCCTGGTTCAGCTCCCCGGTGCCCGACGAGGCGCCGTGCTCCTGCCAGGCCTGCGGCGGCACGGGCCGCGTGTTCGCCGATGAGGAGCCCCAGGCCTAGCGGAAGGCTGAACAGCGCGTTCTCCCCGCCGTTCAAAAACGGTGAACCGACGGCGCGGAAAAATCCGGGACCGGCGTGTGGCAAGGGGGCGTGGGTTCGGATTGTCGAGGCGCCGCAGTCGGGCGCCGTTTTCAACGGCCCGCGAAGGCCGCAGGTTTTTCGGCGTTTGTGTCGTGATGGTACGCGCAAAGGCCCCGGCCCCGGTTTTCCGGGGGCCGGGGCCTTTGTCGTCGTGCCGGGGGCGCTGCCGGGCGGCAGGGCCGCCAAGGCTCTCCGGCGTGCGTCCGGGAGGTGGGAATCGTCAGAGGCGCTCGGGGAACCCGCGCCGGGCCAGCAGTTCGTCGTACACGGCCACACTGTTGGCGAGCTTGGTTTCCAGGGTGAAACCCCCGGCCTTGGCCGCGCTGGCACGGCCGAACACGCGGCGCAGTTCCGGGTCCGCCGCCAGCTTGAGCATGGCCCGGGCCAGGGCTTCGGGGTCGGCGGGCGGCACCAGCAGCCCGTTGTCGTCGATCAGCTCGGGCACCCCGCCCACGTCGGAGCCGACCACGGGCAGGCCGAAGAACAGCGCTTCGAGCAGCACGTTGGGCATGCTTTCCGAGAGCGAAGGCAGGAAGAAGGCGTCCAGAACCTGGAGATGGTCGGCCACGTTTTCCACCCGCCCGGTGAGCACGACGCGCCCGGCCACGCCCAGTTCGCGGGTCAGGCCCTCCCAGCGCCGGGGCCGCGCCCCGGTGACCACCAGTCGGGCGTCCAGCCCCTGGCCCGTGGCCAGGGCGAAGCCGCGCAGCAGATGCTCCACGCCCTTGACGGGCTTGTCTCCGGCCACGGAGCCGAACACGAGCTGGCCCGGAGTCAGCCCCAGGGCCGCGCGCATGGCCTCGCGCGGGGTCCGGGCCGTGACGCGCTCGCGCGGGATGCCGTTGGGCACCACGGCCATGCGCCGGGCGGACAGGCCCACCGTGCGCAACACGCGCGCGCAGGCCCGGGAGTTGACCGTGAAGCCGTCCATGCCCGGCGACCAGTAGGGCAGGGGGTTGTGCGGGCGGTAGACCACGCCCCGGTAGCCCAGGCAGACGCAGCCCCGGGCGCGCCAGGCGAGGCTCCACCACGCCAGGGCCTTGTTGGCCTGGTTGTGGAAGGCGTGGACGATGCACGGCTCGCCCCGGGGCGGCAGAGCCTGGGCCACGGCCGCGCGCCAGTCCCCGGGCCGGGGCGGCAGGTGGCGCCAGTCGAGGTCCTGGTCCAACTCGGGGATCTGCGCGTCGTGGGGCACGAAGAAGGCCAGCTCGTGGCCGCGCCCGCGCAGGCCCCGGGCCAGGTACATGGCCTGCCGCGTGCCGCCGGACAGCGACGAGGAGGAGGTGATGAAGATCAGGCGCACGGGGCGGCGTCTCCCTTGCCCGCGCGCAGGCGGGCCATCAGCGCGGGCAGCACGGTTTCGGGGGCCAGGTCCGTCAGGCAGCGCGTGTGCCCCAGGGGGCAGACGTTTTCGTTGCAGGGCTGGCAGTCCAGGCCCAGGCGCAGGTCCGCGTGGCCGGGGCCGGGGAAGGTCCAGGCCGAGCTGGTGGAGCCGAGGATGGTCAGGGTCGGGGTGCCCACGGCCACGGCGATGTGCCGGGGCGCGGAGCAGTTGCCCAGGTGCAGCCGGGCCCGGGCGATGCAGGCGGCCATTTCGCGCAGGGTCAGCACCCGCCGGGCGACCACGCAGGCCGGGCTGCCCGCCGCCTCGGCCACGGCCCGGGCCTCGGGCAACTCCCCGGGCCCGTGGAGCACCAGGAAGCGCAGGGCCGGGTCCTGCGCGGCGGCCATGGCCGCCAGTCGTCCGAAGTGCGCGCCGGGCCAGCGCCGGGTGTCGCGGCGGTGGGTGGGGTCCACGGTGATCAGGGTCTGCCCCGGGCCGATGCCGTGCTCGGCCAGGATGGCGTCGGCCCCGGTCAGTTCCCCGGGGGTGAGATGCATCCGGGGCGCCTCGCCGTTCCAGTGGATGCCCAGGGGCCGCAGCACGCTGGCCTTGGCCATGGCCGCATAACCGCCCAGGGGCTGGACGGTGTGCGTGTACAGCCAGCCGTTGTACCACGGTGCCCGGTAGGACAGGCGCACCTGTGCCCCGCCGGGGGGGGGAAAGAAGCGGGCCAGGGCCAGCACCCAGCGGATGCGCGGCAGTTGCTGGAAATCCACCAGCAGGTCGAAGCGGTGTCGGGCGACTTCCAGGTAGAATTGCAACTGTGCGCGCGGGTCGCGGTGGGCCTTGCGGTCCACGGCGTGGATGCGCGCGATGTCCGGGTTGCCCGCCACCACCGGCACGGCCTTGGCCTCGGTCAGCAGGTGGATTTCGGCCTGCGGGTAGCGCTGGCGCAACAGGTGGATGGCCGGGGTGGCCAGCAGCACGTCGCCGATCTGGCGCAGTTGGCAGACCAGGATGCGCCGCACCCGGGCCGGGTTCAGGTCGATGCGCGGCAGGGATGCGCCGGGGGCGGAGGAGGGGGCGGTGTCGGGGTTCATGGCCGTCGCAGCTCCCGGACGAAGTGCTCGAATTGCGTGGCCCGGGCATCCAGGGAATGCACGGCGGAAAACCATTGCCAGACCCCGGTGCGCAGCGCGTGCAGGGCCGTGTCGTCCAGGGCCAGCAGGGCGTCCAGGGCCTCGGCCAGGCCTTCGGGCCCCCGGGCCGTAGGCACCAGGGTCCGCCCCAGGGGCGCCAGATGCCCGGGCCAGGCTTCGTGGATTCCGCCCACGTCGCGGGCCACGGGGGCCAGCCCCCGGGCCATGGCTTCCAGCAGCGTGTTGGGCAGCCCTTCGGACAGGGACGGCAGGCAGAAAAGATCGGCCCGGTCCAGCACCGCGCCCACGTCGGCCACGAAGCCGTGCCACGTGACGCGCCCGCCCAGGCCCAGGCTTGCGGCCAGGGCCTTGAGGGCCGCCTCGTCGCGGCCCGTGCCCGCCACGTGCAGGTGAAAATCGCGGCCCCGGCCCGCGAGCAGGTGCAGGGCGCGCAGCAGGTCGGCGTGGCCCTTGTCGGGGTTGAGCTGGCTGGTGACGGCGATGGCCCGGGGCGCCCGCGGGGCGGGCGGAGCCTGGAGGGCCGGGGCCTTGCCCGTGGGGATGACCGTGATGCCCTCCGGGTGCAGGAAGCTCATCTCGGCCAGCAGGCCGTCCTTGATGTCCTGGCAGGGCACCAGCAGGGCCGGGCGCGTGAAGCGGTGGGTGCGGCGGACCTTGGGCGTGTCGCGCATGTCGCGCGGCAGGCCCACGCGGTGCACCACGGGCACCCCCGCCAGCCGCGCGGCGACCCCGGCGATGCGCAGGTCCTTGCCGACGTTGGCCACCAGGGCGTCCACGGCGTTGGCCTTCAGGAAGCGCGTGAAGCGCCAGACGCTCACGGGGTTGTAGTCGAAGCCGAACCAGCCCGGGCGCGCGTCCAGGCCCAGGGCCAGGGCGCGGTCCAGGAACGGGCCGGGGCGGGCGAAGATCCAGGTCTTGTGCCCCCGGGCGTCCAGGGTGCGGCACAGGTCCAGGGTCCAGGCCTTGACCCCGCCGAAGCGGCGCGTGGCGTTGACGAAAGCGATATGCATTGCGGCCTTGGGCGCGGCTGGCGCGTTTATCCCAGGCTGGCGATGTAGTCCGCCAGCCCCGTGAGGTCGGCCATCCAGGTCACGGGCTCGGGGAACGGCCCCACGCCCAGGAAATGCGTGCCCACGGCCCGGGCGGCGTTCAGGTCCGTGTTGGCGTCGCCGATCATGAGCACCCGGGCGGGGTCCAGGCCCTCGCCTTCGACGATGGCCCGCAGCACTTCGGTTTTGGCGGGCGGCGCGCCGCAGATGGCCTTGAAGTACTGCGCCAGGCCCATGGCGCCCAGCACGGCGTCCAGCTCGTATTTGGGTGCGCCCGAGGCCACGAACAGCGGCCAGGTGGCGCTGTGGGCCTCCAGGAACTCGCGCGCGCCGGGCAGGGCCGGGGTGCGCAGCAGCTCCTGCATGGCCAGTTCGCCGAAGCGGCGGTCCAGAGCGGCGGATTCCTCGGGGGTCACCGAACGGCCGTGGAATTTCCGGTAGAAATGCTCGAACTTGACGTAGCGCGACACCCCGCCGTGCTCCATGTGGTAGTCCATGACGTACCGGGCGGCCTCGGGGCCGAGGTTCTCGAAGAGCCGCCCGAAGGTCGCGGTCTTCAGGGGCATGGAGTCGATGAGCACGCCGTCGCAGTCGAAGACGATGGCGTCCAGGGCCGTGCCCCGCGCGGTGGTGGTCATGCGTGTCCTCCCAGGGCGGCCAGCAGGTTGCGCACGGCGTCGGCCTCCATGCGCACCCGGCCCTCGCGGGCGTAGGAGCCGATGTGGGGCGTCAGGATGACGTTGTCCAGCCCGCGCAGGGGGCCGGTGTAGGGCTCCTGGCCGAAGCAGTCCACCGCTGCGCCGGACAGGTGGCCGGAATCCAGGGCGGCGAAGAGCGCGTCCTCGTCCACCAGCCCGCCGCGCCCGCAGTTCACCAGCCACGAGCCCGGGCGCATCCGCGCCAGTTCGGCGGCGCCGATGACCGCGCAGTCGCCCTCGGGCTTGGAGCAGTGCAGGGTCACGATGTCGGCCCAGGCCAGCAGGTCGTGCAGCGGCAGGCAGGGCGTGGTGGGGCAGGTGGGCCGGGGGTCGAAGCTGGCCACTTCGCAGCCGGCGGCGCGCAGCAGTTCGCCCGTGGCCCGGCCGATGCGCCCGTAGCCGACCACGCCCACGCGCTTGCCCGCCAGTTGCCAGCCCATGCGCTTTTTCCACGTGCCGCCGCGCAGCTCGCGGTCCATGCGCGAGACGTTGCGCAGCAGGTCCAGGATCAGGCCCAGGGTCAGTTCGGCCACGGCCAGGGTCGGGCCCTGGGGTGTGTTCAGCACGGCCACGCCGTGGGCCTCGCACCAGGGCAGGTCCACGTTGTCCAGGCCCACGCCGCAACGCGAGATGGCCCGCAGCTCCGGCAGGCGCTTGAGCACGGCGGCGCCCAGGTCCTCGGTTCCGGCGACCACGCCCGCGCAGCCCGCCAGCAGGGCCACGGTCTCCTCGGGGCGCAGCTTGCGGCCGTGGGGGTTGGTCACGATGTCCGCCCCGGCCCGGGCCAGCAGGTCCAGCGGCTCGGAGCCGTAGGTGGCGAAGGACGAGGTGGTGACGGCGATCTTCATGGCGGTCCTTGTTGCGGTGAAATGTCGTTCGGGCCGCCTTGGTACCAGAAACCGGCGTGGCCCACAACGCCGGGCTCAGGCCCCGGCGCGGCGCCCTCCCGCCTGTTGCAGGGCGATCCCGGCCACGATGAGCCCGAGCCCGGCCAGGGTCGAGGGCAGGATGGTTTCGCCCACCAGGGTGCCGATGAGGAACAGCGACAAAAAGGGCGACAGGAAGATCAGGTTGCCGATCCTGGCCGCGCTGTCCGTCAGGCGCAGGGCCGTGAGCCAGAGCACGAAGGTCACGCCCATCTCGAACACGCCGACGTAGGCCGCCCCGGCCAGGGCCCGCCAGTCGGCGACCACGGGGTCGGAGAACAGCAGCGTGGCCGCCAGCACGTAGAGCGTGCCGCAGATGAAGTTGGCCGCCAGCCCGGCCACGGGGTCGCGCGTGTCGCGGGTGTTGAATATCCAGTACAGCGCCCAGATGACCGTGCTGCCCAGGGCCAGGGCCACGCCCAGGGGGCTGGTGAAGCGCAGGGCCAGGGGCTCGCCCTGGGTGGCGATGCAGACCACGCCCGCGTAGCTGACCAGCAGCGCCGCCACCTGGCGCGCGCCCAGGCGCTGGCCCAGCAGCGGCACCGAGAGCAGCGAGAGGGTCACGGCCCAGGTGTAGTTCAGGGGCTGGGCCTGTTGGGCGGGCAGCAGCTCGTAGGCCGAAAAGAGCACCACGTAATACAGGAAGGGGTTCATGAACCCCAGCCCGGCGGACAGCAGCCACTGGCGGCGGCCCATGCCCGCGAGCAGGCCCAGGCGGCCCTGGGCGGCCAGGATGAGCACCAGCGCCGCCAGGGAGAAGACGCAGGACCACAGCAGAAGCTGCAACGGGGTCATGACCCGCAGCGAGAGCTTGAAGGCCGAGGCCACGGTGGACCATAAAAGCACCGTGGCCAGGCCGTAGAGGGTCGCCTTGGTCTGCCTGCGCATGGGCTGTGCCGCCTTGGGCGCGGGCCCCGGTGTTCGCCGGGGCCCCGGGCCGCGCTACACGATGACGTGGCGCTTGATGTAGGAGACGACCTCGTCGGGCGTGTCGCGCACGGTGAGCAGGTCCAGGTCGCCGGGGCCCGCGAAGCCGTCGGCCACCATGCGCGTTTTGAGCCAGTCCACCAGCCCGCTCCAATAGTCGCTTTTGTAGAGTACGATGGGGAAGTGCTTGATGCGTCGGGTCTGGATGAGCACCAATGCCTCGAAGAGTTCGTCCATGGTCCCGAAGCCGCCGGGCATGGCCACGTAGGCCGTGGCGTATTTCACGAACATGAGCTTGCGCACGAAGAAGTAGCGGAAATCGACCTTGGTGGTCAGGTACTCGTTGGTGGCCTGCTCGAAGGGCAGGTGGATGTGTAGGCCCACGGATTCGCCCCCGGCCTCGAAGGCGCCCTTGTTGGCGGCCTTCATGAGCCCGGGGCCGCCGCCGGAGATGACCGAGAACCCCGCCTGGACCAGCTTGGCGGCGATCTCCTCGGTGTCCTTGAACAGCGGATCCTCGGGGGCGACGCGCGCCGAGCCGAAGATGGACACGCCGTTGTCGATTTCGCTCATGGCGTCGAAGCCGTCCACCACTTCGGCCATGATCTTGAACAGGCGCCAGGACTCGCGCATGGACAACTCGTCGATGAGGAATTGCTTCTTGTCGGCCACGGGCCCCTCCTTGAGTGGGCAGGTGATTCTTTACAGGACTGGTCCGCGTTGGGTAAAGGAAATGGCTTGCCCGGCCCTGATAGCCTGTTTTTCCCCGCGAGGGAACCGCCCATCCTGCCCCCGGGCCCCCCAATCCAAGGAGAACCCCGCATGAAGATTCAATTTCTCGGCGCCGCACAGACCGTGACCGGCTCCTGCCACATGATGGAGACCGCCGGGCACCGCTTCGCCGTGGATTGCGGCATGCACCAGGGCAACGCCGAGATGGAAAAGCGCAACTACGACACCTGGAAATACAACCCCCGGGAAGTGGAGTTCTTCCTCGTCACCCACGCGCACATCGATCATTCCGGCCTGCTGCCGCGCATGGCCAAGGAGGGCTTCTCCGGGCCGATCTACTGCACGCCGCCCACGCGCGACCTGCTGGAAATCATGCTCGAAGACAGCGCCCACATCCAGGAGATGGAGGCCGAATGGCGCAACCGCAAGCGCCAGCGCTACGGCAAGGAGCTGACCACCCCGCTGTACACCGTGGCCGACGCCCAGCGGGCCATGACGCTGATCCGGACCGTCGAATACAACACGGCCTTCGAGCCCTTCCCGGGCATGACCGTGACCTACCGCGACGCCGGGCACATTCTGGGCTCGGCCTTCATCGAACTGAGCGTCAAGGAGAACGGCGGCGGCTTCAAGGCCGTGTTCTCCGGCGACCTGGGCCGCCCCGACCAGTTGCTGCTTCAGGACCCGGCCATCATCAAGGACGCCGACTACCTGTTCATCGAGTCCACCTACGGCGACCGCGACCACAAGGACGAGTCCACCAGCCGCGGCGAGCTGGCCCAGGCCATCGCCTACGCCTACGGCAACAAGGAAAAGGTCATCATCCCCGCCTTCGCCGTGGAGCGCACCCAGGAGGTGCTCTACAGCCTGAACCTGCTGCGCATGGACGGCCGCCTGCCCGCCGACATGCCCGTCTACGTGGACAGCCCCATGGCCATCCGGGCTACGGAAGTCTTCCGCAACCATCCAAAATATTTCGATCATCAGACCAAGGAGATGATCCAGAACGGCAACGACCCGCTCAAGCTGCCGAACCTGAAGTTCACCCTGTCCACGGCCGACTCCCAGGCCATCAACGCCACCACGGGCCCGGCCATCGTCATTTCGGCCAGCGGCATGTGCAACGCGGGGCGCATCAAGCACCACCTGCGCCACAACCTCTGGCGCCCGGGGGCGGCGGTGGTCTTCGTGGGCTACCAGGGCCGGGGCACCCCGGGCCGCAAGATCGTCGACGGCGCCCAGAGCATCCGCCTGTTCGGCGAGGACATCGCCGTCAAGGCCCGGGTCTTCACCATCGGCGGCTTTTCGGCACACGCCGGGCAGAGCGAAATCCTGGCCTGGCTGGAGCACTTCACCTCGCGCAAGATGAAGGTCTTCCTGGTCCACGGCGAGCTGCTCAAACAGCGCGTGCTGGCCAAGCTCATCCGCGAGCGCTTCGGGCTGGAGGTCCACATTCCGGATTACCTGGAAATCTGCACCATGGTCCCCGGCCAGCCCCTGGAGGCCGTGGTGGACAAGGAAGCCGCCACCCCGCGCATCGACTGGAATTTCCTGCTCGGCCAGACCGAGGGCCAGCTCGCCAACCTGCGCCAGCGCCTGGAGGCCATCGAAAGCCGCCCCTGGCTGGACCAGACCGAGCTGCGCGACCGGCTGCTCGAGGTCAACAAGAACCTGATGACCCTGGTTTCCGAGGCGTGATGCGGCTCATCAGCGGCCAGTTCGGCGGGCGCGAGGTCCGCTCGGTGTCCGGCCCGGGGTATCGCCCGGCGACCTCCAAGGTCCGCCAGGCGGTGTTCTCCATGCTGGAGGCCCGGGGCGTGCGCTGGCCCGGGCTGCGCGTGCTCGACCTGTTCGCGGGCACGGGCAGCCTGGCCCTGGAGGCCCTGTCGCGCGGGGCGGCCTTTGCCGCCTTCGTGGAGAAGAACCGCAAGGCCGCTGCGGCCATCCAGGGCACCCTGGCGGACCTGGGCCTTGGCCCGCGGCGCGCCCGGGTATATGCTTCCGATCTGTTCGCCTTGCTCAAGGGACCGCCCGAGGCGCCCTTCGACGTGGTGTTCATCGACCCACCCTACGGCCAGGACCTGCTGCTGCCCGCCCTGGAACTGGCCCTGGCGAGCGGCTGGATCGCCCCCGAAGCCGTGGTGCTGGCCGAGGTCGAGGCCCGGCTGGCCCTCGACCCCGGCGCGGCCCATCCGGCCCTGGCCCCGCTTGCCGACAAACTCTACGGGCAGACAAGGATTCTGGCATGGACAAACTCTGCTGCGTGACGGCGGTCTACCCCGGCAGCTTCGACCCGTTGACCAACGGCCACGTTTCCATCGTGCGCCGGGGGCTCAAGCTGTTCCAGACGGTGGTGGTGGCCGTTGCGCGCGATTCGGGCAAGACCCCGCTGTTCACCATCGACGAACGCGTGGCCATGATCCGCGAGGTCTTCAAGAACGAGCCCCGGGTGCAGGTGGAGGGCTTCACCGGCCTGCTGGTGGACTACGTGTCGCGCCGGGGCGCCGGGGCGGTGCTGCGCGGCATGCGCGCGGTGTCCGACTTCGAGTACGAGTTCCAGCTCGCGTTGATGAACCGTCGCCTGCACCGCGACATCGAGACCGTGTTCCTGATGACCGACTACAAGTGGATGTATATCAGCTCTTCGATAATCAAGGAGGCCGCGCGCCACGGCGGGAACATCCAGGGGCTGATCCCCAACGTCCTGGTGCCCGAGGTCTACAAGAAATTCGCGGCCCTGGAGCGCCAGCGCCGGGAGCAAGACCCGTCCTCATGACCATGGCTCTCGTCTGCGTGCCCGGCCCGACGGGCGCGGGCAAAACCGGGGCGGGCATCGCCCTGGCCGAAGCCCTGGGCGGCGAGGTGGTCAACTTCGACTCGCGCCAGCTCTACGCGGACTTCCCCATCATCACCGCCCAGCCCGACGCCGGGGAGCGCGCCCGCTGCCCGCACCTGCTCTACGGCCTGCTGGGCCTGACCGAAACCATGACCGCCGCCGCCTATGCGGACCTCGCCCTGGGCACCCTGGCCGAGGTCCGCGCCCGGGGGCGGGTGCCCATCCTCGTGGGCGGCACGGGGCTCTACCTGCGCTGGCTGCTGCAACCCATGGCGCCCATTCCGGACATTCCCGAGGCCGTGCGCCGGGGCGTGCGCGAGGATTGCGCCCTGCGCGGCGCCCCGGCGCTGCACGCCGACCTGGCGGGCATGGACCCGGCCCTGGCCGCGCGCCTGCACCCCAACGACAGCCAGCGCATCATGCGCGGGGTGGAGGTTTTTCTGGCCTCGGGGCGGCCGCTCTCGGAGTGGCAGGCGCTGACCCCGCCCCCGCGCGACCTGCGCGTGCTCAAGCTCGGGGTGGGGCTGGACCTGGAGGAACTGACGCCGCTGCTCGCCCGGCGTATCGGGCAAATGCTCGGCGCCGGGGCCCTGGACGAGGCCCGGGCGGCCATGGCCGTGAACGCCGACCCCTCCGCCCCGGGCTGGACGGGCATCGGCTGCGCCGAGTGCCTGGCCCACCTGCGCGGCGAGTTGGACCTGGACCAGTGCGTGCGCCGCTGGGCGGCCAACACCCGGGCCTACGCCAAGCGCCAGCTCACCTGGTTCCGCGCCGACGCCGCCATCCGCTGGCACCGCCCCGGGGAACACGCGGCCATGATCGCCGCCGCGCGGCGCTTTCTGGCCGCCTGAAGCCCCGGGAGCCGGGCTTTCCGGAGCTTCAGAAAGTCTGGATAATCATTAGCGAAAATCAAAAACAGTGTGATTGCGGCGTGTTGCGCTGTCGTGGGCCGGGCGTCCTTCCGGCGTGCCCGCCGGGCGCGCCGGGGCTCCGTCACGCCGCCCGCACGAAATCCGACGCAGTTGAACGGTGCGCGGGAAGCTCTTCTCGGGTCGAGCGGCAGTATGTCCTGCCTCGTCGTTGCACGGCGCGCGGTCGCGCGGGGACTCCGGGTCAGCATGGGGGCAGGGAAGGAACCTCCCCACGGTGCGCGGGCGCGCTGGGTGCCCCGATCCTCCCCGGAATGCACCCGGTCGGGAGGCTCCGGTCGCGGCCCGCATGCGCCTGCGGGGGTCAGGCGCCGTCCCCGGGGCCCTTGATCCGCGCGGCCAGTCCGGCCCAGCGGGCCTTGAGGCGCTCCAGCAGGGCCCGCGCCCAGGCGAATTCGCCGGCCAGGATGATCAGCCCCAGGGCAATGGCCGCCAGCCCCGGCCCGGGGGTGACCAGCATGACCGCCCCGGCCAGGAGTACCAGCGACCCCGCTGCCAGCACCACGACCTTGCGCAGGGCCCGGCGCGTGTCGGCCTCCAGGGTGCGCAGCGCGCCCAGGCCGTGGCCCAGGGCCAGGAGGTAGACCAGCCCCGTGGCCGCCAGGGCCGTGGCCAGGGCATGCTCCTGCACGGCCAGGCCCCAGCCCCGGCCAAGGTCCATGGCGATGCGCGCGGCCAGGTAGGCCACGAAGTAGAGGCAGAACACGAAGCCCTCGACGCGGGTGATGGCCGCGCCGGTGACGAACACCGGCAGGCAGACCAGGGCCGCCGTCGCCATTACCGGTAGGTCGAAGGACGCCTGGAGCGGCAGCACGGCGGTGCCCGCCGGGGCGACCAGCCCCGCGGCAGCCAGCACCACCAGGATGTTGAACAGGTTGCTGCCGACCACGTTGCCCACGGCCAGGTCGCGCTCGCCCTTGAAGGCCGCCAGGGCCGAGGTCGCCAGCTCGGGCAGGGAGGTGCCCGCGGCGGCCACCGTGGCGCCGATGAGCGCCTCGGACACGCCCATGCCCGCCGCCAGGGCCGCCGCCGCGCCCACGAAGGTATCCGCCCCCAGGCCGAGCAGGGCGATGCCCCCGGCGGCCATTGCCCCCGCCAGGGCCAGGACCCTGGCCCCGCGCGGCGGCGGCGGCGCCGTTTCGAGGACCATCTCGGGCAGGGCGCCCGGGCCCTGGAGGCTGCGGCGCACCAGGATGACCATGTAGGCGCCCATGCCCGCCAGGAAGAGGGCGCATTCCCAGGGCGTGAGTACGTCGTCGGCCAGGGCCAGCCAGCAGCCCAGGGAGGCGGCGATCATCACCGGCACGTCGAAGCGGATCACCTCGCGCTCCACGGCCAGGGGGGCGATGAGTGCCGAGATGCCCAGCACGGCGAAGACGTTGAAGATGTTGCTGCCGAGCACGTTTCCGGCGGCCAGGGCGAAACGGCCCTCCAGGCCCGCGCCGACGCTGACGAACAACTCCGGCGCGCTGGTGCCCAGGGCCACCACGGTCAGGCCCGTGACCAGCGGCGAGAGCCCGGCGGCCAGGGCCAGGCGCGAGGCCCCGCGCACCAGCATCTCCGCCCCGGCCAGCAACACGGCCAGCCCCAGGGCGAGCAGTATCCAATCCATGGGCATGGGTGCGGTCTCCGATGGGTTGTTTCTGTCCATGATGGGCCCATCCGGGGCCGGAGGCAAGCCCCCGGCGGACAGGATCGGGCTCCCGGGCGCGGGTTGTGCTTGCGCTTGCGCGAAATCGCTGCGAAAACAAGGCCCGGCGCGCCCGGGCCCCCCCGGCCCGGAGCCGCAGCGCCTGGAAGGAGAACCGACCATGCACACCGCCACCAAGACCGTTCTGGCTTGCGTTCTGGCCCTGGCCGCCGCCCTGGCCCAGGCCTCGGGCGCCCCGGCCCAGCAGGGCGCGCCCGGCCCGGAGCCTTCCGCGGCCCCGGCCCCGGCCCCCGAAACGCCCGCGTCTCCGGTCGCCCCGGCCGGACCGCTGGCCCCGGGGCTGACCTTGCCCGGGGGGCTGCCCGGCGCCTCGGCGTCCGCTCCCGCCGGGCCGTACCGGGAGATGTCTCCCGCCGGGGAACTGGATTGGGAGACAGGGCTGGCCACGGCGCGCGGCCGGAGCATGGTCCCGGCGGAACTGGCCGGGGAGGAGCAGGGCCTGGCCCTGGCCCGGCGCGCGGCCACCGTGGCCGCCCGGCGCGGGCTTTTCGGCCTGCTGTGCAACGTGCAGGTCGATGCCGCGACCACCATCTGCTCGGCCATGGACGCCGACCCGCGCGTTGCCGCGCGCGTGCGCGGGCTGGTGCAGAATTCGCATCTGGCCAGTGCGGGTCAGGCGTCCGACGGCGCGATGGTGGTCGCCGTGGACATGGGCCTGCGCGGGGCCCTGGCCGACGCGCTGCTGCCCCCGGCTTCGCGTTTCGGCGGGCGGGCCGCGCCCGCCGCCCCGGAGCCCGCCCCGGCCGAGCCTCCCGCGCCCGCCCCGGTTCCGGCGCCGTCCCTGGCCCCGGCGCCGTCCCTGGTTCCGAGCCTGGGGCCGGACACCGCTCCGGCCGCGCCTGCGGCGCTCCCGGCGGCGCCGTACACGGGGGTGGTGGTCGACGCCCGGGGCCTGGGGGCCCATCCGGCGCTCCTGCCGCGCCTGCTGGACGGTCAGGGCCGCGAGCTTTACGGCCCGGCGTCCCTGCCGCGCGAACTGGCCGCCGGATCGGGCATGGCCGTCTACGTGCGCGACCTGGAGACGGCCAGCGCCCACCGCCGCGTGGCGGGCAACCCGCTGCTGCTCGCCGCCCGCGCGGTCGGCGGCCCCGGGCGCACGGACCTCGTGCTGCCCGACGAGTCCGCCGCCCGGCTGGCCGCCCTGCCCGAGGCCCCACGCCTGCTGGCCCAGGGCCGGGTGGTGGTGATTCTGGAATAGCTTTGCGGTTGCGCGGCCGCGGCACGGTGGCGCAATGGACCACGGCGCCCCGGCGCTTCCGCCCTTCGGCCACCCGGGCGAAACCCGGATCGCCAGGGGGCCCGCCCGGGGATGTTTCGCGGCGCCCGGCCCGGCGGGCCGATGGAGATTCCCTTTTCAACGCAAAGAGTGTACTGCCCGCATCATGAGCAACGCATCTTCCTTCCGTTTGCTGTCGGCCTGTTGGGCCGTGGCCGCCGTGGTCGTCCTGGCCTGCGCGCCCGCCGGGGCGCGGGTGGTGGAAGTCGCCTGGACCCCCGGCGCGGCCGAGGGCCAGGGCCCGGCCACGCGCGAACAGGCCCGGGTGGCCGCTTTCCGCGACGCCGCCCTGGCCGAGGCCATGGACCTTCTGCCCGGGGCGCTCTCCGCCCCGCGCCAGGAACTGCTGCGCCATTATCTGCTGCCCCGCGCGGCGGGCTACGTGCAGAGCTATTCCGAGGCCGCGCCCCAGGGCCCGGCCCTGGCCGCGCCCGAGGGCGCCACTGTGCTGCGCCTGGACGTGACCGTGAACCGCCCGGCCCTGAAAAAGGCCCTGCAACGCATGGGCGTCTATTACACTGTCCATGCCGGGCGGGACTACGACCTGGCCCTGGAGGGCGGCGCGGGCGGCGCCCTGGACGAGCTGGCACGGCTTCAGGAGCTTTCGGGCTTCACCGTGCGCCGGGGCGCCCAGCCGCTGGTGACCCTGTCGGCCAACCTGGATGCGGGCACCTGGAGCGGGCGCCTGGAGCAGGACGGCCAGACCTGGGCCGCCCAGGGCTCGGCCCTGGCCGATGTCTGGTTCGAGCTGCTGGGGCACTACTTCTCGCGCCCCGGGGCCGAGGCCGGGGTGGTGGCGCAGGTGGCGCTGACGGTGCGCGGCTGGTCCGCCGCCGACGGCGTGAAGGCCTTCGACGCCGAGCTGGGTGCCTGGGACGGGCTGGTGGAGGGCCGGGTGCTGACCCGGGTGCTGCTGCTGCCCGAGGGCGTGGCCGGGGTCTGGACCGTGCGCACCCTGAGCCCCGACGCCCTGGCCCGCCGACTGGCCCAGGTCCTGCCGTCGCGCGGCCTGACCTGGGAAGGCCCGGGCGCCCAGGCGCCCTGAGCACCCCGACCCCGCCCCGCCGCGAGGCGCCCATGCAGCCGGAAAACAACTGGACCATCCCCAACATCCTGACGGTGTTCAGGATTCTGCTCACCCCGGTCTTCGTGATGAGCTTCGTGTCCAGCCATGTGCATCTGGCGCTGCTGGTCTTCACCCTGGCGGGCGTCTCCGACGCTCTGGACGGCGCCCTGGCCCGCGTGCTGCACCAGCGCACCCGCCTGGGGGCCATGCTCGACCCCTTGGCCGACAAGGTGCTCATCGTCACCGGTTTTCTGTGCCTGGGCATCGTGGGCTGGGCGCCCGACTGGCTGGTGGTGCTGGTCATCAGCCGCGACGTGATCATCGTCGGCGGGCTGGGCGTGCTGCATTTCTGGGGCGTGGAGGTGCGCGCGACCATCCGCCCCAGCGCGCTCAGCAAGGTCAACACCACGGCCCAACTCGTGTTCCTGTTCCTGGTGCTGACCGACCGGGCCGGGATGCTCTCCCTGCCGGGCACCCAGGCGACGGTGATGGTGCTGGTCAGCGTGCTGACGGTGGTCACGGGGGTGAGCTACGTGCTGCGCGGGCTGTCCCTGTTCCCCACCCAGGAGGACTGACCCGCGCGCCCGGAGGGGCCCGGGGCGCGCGGATCGCCCGGGGCCGCGGGGGCATGAAAACGGGAAGACCCGGCGGAGCGCAGAGCCGCCGGGTCTTCCCGTTTTCGCGCCGGGGCGCGGATATGGGCGGGGAGAGGGGCTATTCGCCCTTCTTCTCCTCGGTGTCCTTTTTGGGCGTCACGTCGATTTCGTCGGGCTGGGTGGTGGCCTTCTTGAAGTTGCTGATGGCCTTGCCCAGGCCGCCGCCGATCTCCGGCAGCTTCTTGGCACCGAAGATGACCAGCACGATGAGCAGGATTATGATCAACTCGCCGAAGCCCGGGGTTCCGAACATCATGGTGTGCGACCTCCGTTGGGGTGTTGGATGGCGTATACACGCGGGCCCCGGGCAGGTCAAGGCGCGGGCCCGGATGGCGGGGGAAAAATCGGCTTGCTATTTTAGGAGAATGTGGGAGGATTCCCCCTCCGGTTCGCCTGGAGGAAGGCCCCGGAAACGCGCGGCCGCCGCCCGCAGACCAGGACCCGCAAGGACCATGACCGCACATATCCGGCGCCTGCCGGGAAATGAATGCCGCCATTTCGCCTCGGGGCGCTGCCTCTTCGAGGAACAGCGCAACCCCGGCTACCACCGCAACTGGCGTTGTCGCGTCCTGGTGCAGTGGGAGGCGTCCTACGACGACTTCCTGCTGCGCGCCGAGGCCTTCCGCCTGGAGGAGGCCGCCGTGGCCGGGCTGTGGGAGCGCCGCGTGGAGCGGCTGGTGGCCGCCGCGCCCGACTGCCCGGACTTCCGCCGGGGCGGCGGCACGGCCACGGGCTGCGCCCACGGCGTGGCCGAGTTGTGCCTGCTGCGGCTGCCCCAGTGCCCGGGCCGCTGCGGGCATTTCGCCCCCTGCCCGGAGCCCGGGGACTGACGCGCCCCCGGCGCCCCAAGCCGCAACGAGGATGACCATGGCCGAAACCACCGTGCTGATCCATTTTCCCGAACTGCTGCCCGCCTCGCGCGGTACGGCCGTGCCCGGCGTGCGCCACCTGGACCCCGGGCTGTCCTCCGGTCTGGCCCCCGAGGCGCGCTTTACGCCGCCGGATCTGCCTCTGGACGCGCGCGCCGCCGCCCGCTGGCTGGCCCAGGCCACGGGCTATGCTGGTCTGTTCGCCCCCGGGGCCCTGCGCGCCGCCGATGCGGCGGCCAAGGCCCCCGGCGCCGACCCCTACGGCGACCCGGTCAGCGCCATCGTCGGTGAGCTGGCGGCCCTGGAGGGCCTGGGCGGTGCCGCGCCCGCCGGGGATCCCGCCACGGGCGCGGACGCCTCGCGCCTGCGGGCCCAGGCCGTGCTGCTTCTGGCCTGGGAGCGCGAACGCGGGTTGGCCGAGGTCCGGGCGTTGGGCGCGGCCCACGGCGGCGCCGTGGAACGCCTGGGCGCCACCCTGGGCCTGGAGCCGGAAGACATGGAAGAGCTGGCCGCCGCGGGCGGGCTGGCCCTGGACGCCGCCCCCGAGGCGCCCTATGCGGAGCCCGGCCAGTGGCAGCCCGTGCTGGCGGCCATGCTGCGCCTGTTGCCCCCAGGGGCGGTGCTGTATGTGGACGCCGCGCCGGTGCTGGACTTCTGGCGCGAGGCCGGGGTGCCTCTGGAGCCCGTGGCCGGGGCGGCGCTGGACGCCCTGCTGCCCGGGGCCGGGGCGGGGCGCCGCCTGCTGGCGCGCTGCCCGGGGCGCGTGCTCATGGGCGCCTCCCGGCCCCTGGCCGACGCGCCCTGGCTGGACGAGGAGCGCACCGTGCTGGCCCGCGAGGCCGGAGCGGGGGAGTAGGGCGCCCATGCTGCTGTGCACCGATTTCACCGACCCCCGGTTCATGGAGGGGCTGACCGGGCTGGTCTTCGACTGCGACGGCGTGCTCTTCGACTCCTGGGAAGTCAACAAGGCCTATTACAACGCCATCCGCGAGGGCCTGGGCCTGGGGCCCATGGACGCGGACATGGAGCATTACGTCCACGCCCACGCGGTAAGCGAATCCATCGTCCGCATCACCCCCGAGGGGCGGTTGAACGAGGCCCAGGCCGTGCGCGCGTCCCTGGACTACCGCGACCTGATCCATCTCATGCGCCCGGCCCCGGGGCTGGTGCCCATGCTGGACGCCGCGCGCGATGCGGGGCTGCGCCTGGGCGTGTTCACCAACCGCTCCTCGACCATGGAACTGGTGCTGGAAACCTTCGGGCTGGACCATTTCTTCGAGCCGGTCATCACCGCGCGCGACGTGCCGCCCAAGCCAGCGCCCGAGGGGCTGCGGCGCATCCTGGGCCGCTGGCGCGCCACGGCGGGGCAGGTGGCCTTCGTGGGCGACACGAGCCTGGACCAGCGCGCGGCGCGCGGGGCCGGGGTGCGCTTCTGGGCCTACCGCTCCGAGGCCCTGGCGGCAGACCTGCACGTGAACGACTTCTGGTGCCTGGGGCGGCGGCTGGCCGGGCTGGGGCGACGCCCGGCTGGCGTGCCCTGGCGGACGGCGCGCGGAAATTTCCCTTGATTCGTTGTTGTGTCTGTGCGAACTAAATTGGTACCCGCGTTCCACTTTCTGTGCGCCCGCGGGGCCTGAAAGGAGGCTGCATTGGGATACTTCCTGCTGGCGGTGGCCAAAGTCCTCGGCATGGCCCTGAACCTGTACATGTGGATCGTCATCATTTCCGCGCTGCTGACCTGGGTCAACCCCGACCCCTACAATCCCGTCGTGCGCACCCTGCGCGGGTTGACCGAGCCGCTGTTCTACCGCATCCGCACCTGGCTGCCCTTCGTGCGCGTGGGCGGGTTCGACCTGTCGCCCATCGTGGTCATCTTCGCCGTGGTCTTCCTGGATACCTTCCTGGTGAACAACCTGGTGGCCCTGGCCCAGCGCTTCTAGGGGAGCCCGCCTATGAAAGTCAGCAAGATCGACGTGCTGAACAAGATATTCAGCCGCTCCTTCCGGGGCTATGCCTGCGACGAGGTCGACGCCTTCCTTCAGGACGCGGCCCAGAGCCTGGGCGAGCTGGCCGAGGCCAGGGAGGCCCTGGAGGCCCGCGTGGCCGTGCTGGAAGAGGCCCTGGGCGAGCACAAGAGCCGCGAGGCTACCCTGCGCGACACGCTGATGACCACCCAGCGCATGATGGACGACATGAAGGCCAACGCCCAGAAGGAGGCCCAGCTCATCATCGACGCGGCCAACCAGAAGGCCGAGGTCATGCTGAATCAGACCCACCAGCGTCTGGCCCAGTTGCACGGCGACATTTCGGAGCTGAAGAAACAGCGCACCCAGTTCGAGATCAAGCTGCGCTCCATCCTCGACGCCCACCTGCGCATGCTGGAGGCGGACAAGGAGGAGCAGGAGAAGCTGGACGACGCCGAGTCCAAGCTGAAATTTTTGACCAAGGCCGGGGCTTGACCCCATGAGCGCGGGGCTGCCGGAATACGTCAGCCCCTGCGGGCCGGGCCGGTGGCGGGTGCAGATCCGCGTGGTGCCCGGGGCCCGCAAGGACGCCGTGGACGGCATTCACGACGGGCGGCTCAAGGTCCGCCTGACGGCCCCGGCGGTGGACAACAAGGCCAACAAGGCTCTGGTGGCCTTCGCGGCAACGCTCTTTCATGTGAAGAAAAGCGGCGTCAGCATCGCCAGCGGCGAAAAGAGCCGCGAAAAGACGCTGCTCATAGCGGCAGAAACGTCGCCGTCCTGGCCCGCCTAGCGGAGCGCGAGGCCGGGGGCGCGAACGCGCAACTACCAAAGGAGAAGGATCCATGGAGAAGAAGGACCTCGACCTGATTGCCGAGATGGCCGACAAGAGCCCCGAAGTCAAGGCCCTGTGGGAAGAGCATCTCCTCTATGAAAAGCAGTTGGAAAAGCTGGAGAAGAAGACCTACCGCACTCCCGAGGAGGAGCGCGTGATGAAGGAAATCAAGAAGAAGAAGCTCATGGGCAAGACCAAGCTGCAGAAGGTTCTGGACAGGCGCATCGAGGAGGAATGACATGGAGCTTACCGGGGCCCAGATTCTCTTCGAGAGCCTGAAGCGCGAGGGCGTGGACGCGGTGTTCGGCTTCCCCGGCGGGGCCGTCATCGACCTCTACGACGAGTTGCCCAGGCACCCGGAAATCAAGCACTATCTGGTGCGCCACGAGCAGGGGGCCATCCATGCCGCCGACGGCTACGCCCGGGCCACGGGCAAGGTCGGCGTCTGCCTGGTGACCTCCGGCCCCGGCGCCACCAACACCGTCACCGGCATCGCCAACGCCTACATGGACTCCATCCCCGTGGTGATCTTCACCGGGCAGGTGCCGTCGCCGCTCATCGGCAACGACGCCTTCCAGGAAGTGGACATCGTGGGTATCACCCGGCCCTGCACCAAGCACAACTATCTGGTCAAGGACGTGACGCGTCTGGCCGGGGTCATCAAGGAGGCCTTCTATCTGGCGCGCACCGGGCGCCCCGGCCCCGTGCTGGTGGACCTGCCCAAGGACGTGATCCAGGCCCGGGCCGAGTTCAAGTATCCGCGCCAGGTGCGCATGCGCAGCTACAACCCGAACCTGACGCCCAACGCCAAACAGGTCGCCCGGGCCCTGGAAGCCATCCACAAGGCCGACCGGCCCCTGTTCTACGTGGGCGGCGGCGTGGTTTCGGCAGACGCGCACCGCGAGCTGACCTGGCTGGCCAAGAAGCTCAACGTGCCCGTGACGGCGACGCTCATGGGCCTGGGCTCCTTCCCGGGGGACGACCCGCTGTGGCTGGGCATGCTCGGGATGCACGGCACCTACGCGGCCAACCGCGCCGTGCAGGAATGCGACCTGCTCATCGCCGTGGGCGCGCGCTTCGACGACCGCGTGACCGGCAAGCTGGCGACCTTCGCGCCGGACGCCAAGGTCATCCACGTCGACGTGGACCCGACCTCCATCCGCAAGAACGTGCGCGTGGACGTGCCCATCGTGGCCGACTGCCGCGAGACGCTGGTGGCTCTCAAGGCCCAGGTCGAGGCCGCGGGCGGCCCCGACGCCCTGCGCCGCAAGCGCCAGCAGTGGACGGAAACCATCAAGACCTGGAAGATCGACCACCCGCTGACCTACAACGGCGCGGGCGCGGGCGAGATCAAACCCCAGGCCGTGGTCGAGACGATCTATGAGCTGACCAAGGGCGAGGCCATCATCAGCACCGAGGTCGGGCAGAACCAGATGTGGGCCGCGCAGTTCTACAACTACCACAAGCCGCGCACCCTGCTGACCTCCGGCGGGCTCGGCACCATGGGCTACGGCTTCCCTGCGGCCATCGGCGCGCAGGTGGCCTTCCCGGACAAGCTGGTCATCGACGTGGCCGGCGACGGCTCCATCCAGATGTGCATCCAGGAAATGGCCACCGCCATGTGCTACGACCTGCCCGTGAAGATCGTGATCCTCAACAACGGGTACCTGGGCATGGTCCGCCAGTGGCAGGAGCTGTTCTACAAGAAGAACTACTGCGCCACCTGCATGGACTGGGCGCCGGACTTCGTGAAGCTGGCCCAGGCCTATGGCGCCGAGGGCTACCGCGTCACGGACCCGGCCCAGGTCCGGCCCGTGCTGGAGCAGGCCTTCGGCAACGGCAAGCTGACCATTGTGGACGTGGTGGTCTCGCGGGAGGAGAACGTCTACCCCATGGTCCCGGCCGGGGCCTCGCTGCACGAGATGCTGCTGGTCTAGAAGGAGCGCGGCCATGAGACACGTCTTATCCGTTCTGGTGGAGAACGAGCCGGGGGTCCTGTCGCGGATCGCCGGGCTGTTCAGCGGCCGGGGCTACAATATCGAAACCCTCAACGTCGGCCCGACCCTCGATTCCGAGGTGTCGCTCATGACCATCGCCACCTCCGCCCCGGAGGTGGTCATCGAACAGATCATCAAGCAACTGCGCAAGCTGGTCACGGTCATCAAGGTCGTGGACATGAACGACCACGTTTCCGTGGAGCGCGAGATGCTGCTCGTCAAGGTTTGCGCCGAGGGCGAGAAGCGCGCGGAAATCCTGCGCATTGTGGACATCTTCCGCTGCAAGGTGGTCGATGTCGCATCCGACGAACTGACCATCGAAGCCACGGGCGACCGCGGCAAGCTGGAGGCCATCATCGCGCTACTACAGCGGTTCGGCATCAAGGAGATCGCCAGAACCGGCGCGGTGGCCATGAAGAGGAGCATGCAGTAGGAATGACACCGCGCCGGCCGGCAGACCCCGCCCGGCGCGCACGAGGTATCAACCGATACGGAAATCAGCCGCGCGGGGAGCCTCCGGCGGCTGATTTCTCGTCTGCATTTTGGTTCAACCACAACGATTTGGAGAGGACGACCATGAAAATCTACTACGACCAGGACGCCAATCTCGACTTGCTCAAGGGCAAGACCGTGGCCATCATCGGCTACGGCAGCCAGGGCCACGCCCATGCCCAGAACCTGCGCGACTCGGGCGTGAACGTGGTCATCGGCCAGCGCCCCGGCGGCCCGAACTACGACCTGGCCAAGGAGCACGGCTTCGAGCCCCTGTCCGCCGCCGAGGCCGCCAAGAAGGCCGACTGCATCATGATCCTGCTGCCCGACCAGGTGCAGGCCGCCGTCTACAAGGCCGACATCGCCCCCAACCTGGCCCCGGGCAAGGTGCTCTTCTTCGCCCATGGCTTCAACATCCACTTCTCGCAGATCCTGCCGCCCAAGGACGTGGACGTGGTCATGGTCGCCCCCAAGGGCCCGGGGCATCTGGTGCGCCGGGTGTACACCGAGGGCGGCGGCGTGCCGTGTCTGGTGGCCGTGCATCAGGACGCCAGCGGCAAGGCGCAGGACATCGCCCTGGCCTACGCCAAGGGCATCGGCGGCGCGCGCTCGGGCGTCATCGAGACCACTTTCAAGGAAGAGACCGAGACCGACCTCTTCGGCGAGCAGGTGGTGCTGTGCGGCGGCCTGACCTCGCTGATCCAGAAGGGCTTCGAGACCCTGTGCGAGGCCGGGTATCAGCCCGAGGTGGCCTACTTCGAGTGCCTGCACGAGGTGAAGCTCATCGTGGACCTGATCTATGAGGGCGGCCTGGCCAAGATGCGTCATTCCATCTCCGACACCGCCGAGTACGGCGACTTCACCCGCGGCCCGCGCATCGTCAACGACGCGGCCAAGGCCGAGATGAAGCGCGTGCTCCAGGAGATCCAGGACGGCCGCTTCGCCAAGGAGTTCATCCTTGAGAACGTGGCCGGGCAGGCCTCCATGCACGCCATGCGCAAGATGACCGCCGAGCACCCCATCGAGAAGGTCGGCGCGCGCCTGCGCGGCATGATGACCTGGCTCAAGAAGTAACGCGCCCCCGCGCGTGAACGAAAAGGCCGCGCCCGTGAGGGCGCGGCCTTTTTGCGTCGGGGGAATGCGTTGCGGCTGCGTTCAGGCCGTTGGGTCGGTCCTGCCGAAGAGGGGGGATGGTGGCCTTGGTCCGCCGGATGGAGCGTCATAGAGCGGTGCCGACCTCTTGCTTTGTACGGTAAAAATCCGTATTAATGGGGCGCGAGGGTATCTTCCATGACACAGCAGGCTGAAAATCCCATGTCCCGGATCGACGCGCGGATTCCTCTTTCCGTCCGCGAAACCATCGACCGCGCCGCCGCCATGCAGGGCAGAACCCGCACGGACTTTCTGATCGAAGCGGCGCTGGAGAAAGCGGAAAAGGTCATCACGGAGCAGGCGGTCCTCCGTCTGGCCGTGCGGGATCAGGAATTGCTCGCCAAGGCTCTTTTGGAGGAGCAGGTCACGGAGGCCACGCCGTTCATCAAGGGGCTGGCCGCCGAGTACGCCGCGCGGATACGCGATAAATGAGCCTGCTGTTCGGGCTGCTGACGCCGGACATGGACAGGAGCGGCTTTGCCTGCGGCGAACCCGTCCTTGATGCCTATCTGCACAAACAGGCCGGGCAGGACATGAAACGCGGCTTCGCCACCGTGGTGGCCGCCCGCGAGAGTTCCGGCCCTGCCGTGATCGTCGGGTATTACACCCTGTGCGCCGCGTCGGTTCTCCTGACCGCTCTGCCGGATGCGACGGCCCGCAAGATGCCGCGCTACCCGGCCGTACCGGCCATCCGCCTGGGGCGGCTGGCCGTGTCCGCCGCCACGCAGGGCCAGCATATCGGCAGCCTGTTGGTGCTGGACGCCGTTCGCCGGGCGTGGTGCAACGAACTGGCGTGGGCCGTCCTCCTGGTCGATGCCAAAACCGACCGCGCCGCCGCCTTCTACGAAAAATTCCTCTTCCAGCGTTTCCATGAAAACACGCTCACGCTCTGGATGCACAGAAAACAGGCCGGAGCGCTGATTGCGGCGCTGGGGTAGCCTTGCTTACAAATTTTTCTGGACGACCTGTCCAAGATTGGGAAAGGGCAAGGAAAAGGCGACCGGGAAGGTCGCCTGAAAATCAGCCAGCCAAGAGGGGGAGTTGGTAATGTGTTGAACGCCTTTTATTAGAGCTCATGTATTCCCTGCTCTTTTCTTAGTTGTTTGATGTGGGCTATTAATCTAATATTTTCAATAATGTTGCGCATATGTGTGTGCATCGGTTGTCGAGAATGGCAGTCTATGCAGAGTACAAGCAAGTTTGAACGATTGTTATTTTGGCCATTTCCATCTTTATGGTGCAAATGCAAATGGTTTTCAGCCCTAGAGCAGTTGACGCCGCAAATTTGGCAACAGTAATTTGCTTTTTTCTTGTATCGTCTGGCTATTTCTGGATGATTAGGCGCGTATTTTTCTTCGACAATAACTTGTTCTGTCCGGAGAATTGTTGGAGGAATGTTTGGTTGGTATATCGCGAAGAATCGTTTTAGAGAGTATGGTTCTGGCAACATCCCCCGCGAACGCAATATGTCACGGCAGTTTTGGCATAATTCAAGCTTAATGATGCACTCTCTCGCTTGCTGCTGTACTTGAGTGATCACAGGAAAAAAACCATCGCTTCTTGTCGTTGAAACATATCTGCTAAGGCGCTGGCTGTGTATCATTCTTTGAATTGTTTGGCAGTTGCAGAGGTGATATCTGTATCCGCTTGATTTTGAATAAATATCAACGCCAATGTATTGCTTTTTGATGTATGCACAGGCTTTGAGCCCATTGACTTCGATGGTGCCGTCTTGAGAGATTGTTACTGTTATATTTGGGTCACTGAGTGAAATTGCTCCAACCATAAGCCGTTCGCTGAACTGGAGAGTAGGGTTTTCGACTTCTATTTCTTTTATTTTGCTGGTTTCATATGTAAAGTCAATAGGCTCAAGCTCAGGGATCGTTATGATTCCCATGTTGATCAAAATTTCTTTGACTTCGACGCAACTAAAATAGTCAGGGAGCTTCATTGTTTATTTGTTCCACGATCTCAACTATTTTTTGTTCGGCATTTGTTCTGGTTCGGAATTCAACGCGTCTGGAGAGCTCTTTTAGTTCAAAGCCTTGTTTATCCTTGACTGGCCTGCTAGAAGATAGGCCATTTGCAGTTATATATCGTTCCATTTTTGTTTTTTCATCTGTTGTGCTTTTCAAATTGAAGCAGTACTGGAGTACAGATCTTGTCCTGTCTTGAGAAAGGCGCATGTTATTAAAGTATGCCTCTTCATGTTCGACATTGCCATTTCCCCATTCTGACGATGTGTGGCCTTCAATTCTTATCTCTTCAATGCAGTTCTGGTATTCTTTGGAGAATATAATTTTTACGTATCTTGGGAAAAAGTCATCTAAAATAGACTTAAACGTTGCCGTTACATCTGAGCTTCCTGTTTGAAAAAGGACGTCAGGCTCCATGAATTGAACAGATAATGTGTCGCGGTCTATTCTTGCCTTCCATTTTGGAAGGTCATTTTTGAATTCATCCATTAAAGAATTGTAGAGGCTGACTTGTGTTTCTTGGTAGGCGACGGCTACTTTTTTTATTCGCTTTTGCCCGTCCTCAACATTCCTCATATAGGCAATTGCAATAAAAAGAAAGACAAGCATAAGCCCAGACATGAGGTCGGAGATTGAAGGCCAGTGGCTTTCTTCTTTTTTAGACCATACGGTCATCGCGAGCCTCCGCAATCAATAACACTTGTCTGAGCTTTTCTGTTAGGGGAATATAGTCCGAAGCGAATTTCCCAGAGAGCGCTGAGAGCGCACCTGCGAGCGAGTTAAGAGATTTCGTTAACTCTGCTTCAAGACTTTTTTCAATGGCCTGGGTATGGTTTTGTACTTCTTCAGATAATTGTTTAAAGCCTTCGGAAAGCTCCTCTGTTGTTTCCTTGACGAAGCTGTTTGTATTCATCTGGAGATTTTGAATTTCTTCTGTGATTCTATTCATTTTTTCAGAAATTTCAGGGACGACCTTTGAAGCTTCCTGTCCCATGTTTTGAATGGCCTTTATAGATGCTTCAAGTAAAGCATTTTGGCTTGCAATCGATTTGGTATGCGTGTCTAGCTCCGTTCCTGATATAGAAATTGCAACAAGGCTTTTGTCTATACTTTCAAAAGATTCATCCAGTTGTGTAAGACGATTGGCTACAGCATCAAACGTCATCATGAGTCGTTCTATCTTTATATGCGTATCTTGTAGATTTTTTTGATTTTCTTCTATTGAAGATTTGTACTGCTTTTGCCATTCATTGAGGCTTCTAAGTGCTGATGAAAGCTCTTTGAATGATTCGCTTACAAGTTCATTTAGCATTGCGTTAAAATCATTTACAACTTTTTTTAGTTCTTCAACAAGAGACGCTGATGCCATTTTGGAAAATTCTTCTGCAAATTCTTTGAAAGCTTTTTGTGTTTCTCTCCTGCTATCTATCAGTTCTTGCCGAATAAGTTTAACCTGCGAAACCAACGAATACTCCTCGTCAGATTTAAAGCATGAAACAATGGCATTTTCTATGCGCCTTAGGCTATTGATAGGGTCGCTTGAGGCATTAAGATTCTTGTCGTCGGAGTGCGAGAAATATGCATTTAGTATTATAGACGTTGACATTCCTGCAAGTGATGTCGCAAAAGCAGTTTTCATTCCTTCCAACAGTTTTGGAATGCTTTCTGATATATGCGATTCATCGAAGCCTATAAGGCCCATAAATATTCCGTAGAATGTTCCAAGAATGCCTAAAGATATGGCAATTCCAGGTAATGATGATATAAATTGACCCCTTGGACTTTTTCCTTTTGAAAGTCCAAAAGCAAGACAGCCTGCGATCAAGAAGAAGAATATATTATTTGTTGGTGTTAAGATGCTAGAGAATTCAAAATGCATAGAGTATGCCTCTCTTTGGCCATTTTTTTATTGGTAATATTAAGAAATTTGTATTCACCTGATCCTATTTCTCACTCCCCCCGCTGCAACAGTACACCGGCGTCGAAGAAGTCGGTGCTGCCCAGGGTTTGGGAGGTTTCCAGTTTGGCCTGGAAGGTCACGTCCGGCGAGTCGATGGGCTTTTCGCCGATGGCGGCCAGGGGTTGGGGGGTGGGGCAGTGGATGCGCAGGGCCGCGAGTTTGGGGTCGTCCAGGAAGGTGTGGATGCGTTCCAGCAGATCCTGGTCCGCCGCCGGGAAAAGCTCTCCGGCCAGATTTTTGGCGAAGCCGGTCACGATGCGGCGCAGCAGGGGCGCGTTGGCCGGGTTGCCGTTCATGGTGGCGTAGGCCGTGAAAAGTTTGTCCACAAGCCCCTGATCCTCCAGCTCCAGGCCCATGCCGGTGGTGGTCAGGGCGCGCATGGCGGCCTGGAAGCGCGGGCCCTGGCCGTCTTCCAGAGCGGGGTCCACGTTCTGGAAAGCGCCGTCGAAGGTCAGGCGGTAGAGCCCTTCGGCGCTGACGGTCATCTCCGGAATGTCCAGGGTCCGGGCGGCGGGGTCGTGGACGTAGCGCAGGTCGCAGTCGGCCAGCAGTTCCTCCAGGCCCATGGCGGCCAGCATCTGTTTCGTTTCCGCCGGGGCGTTTTCTGGCAGGGGCGAGTGCAGCCCGCGCAACTCCACGTGGGCGGCGTCGGGGAAGGCCAGCCGGTGGCCGGGCAGGGTGCGCAGGGCCGCGCTGTCCACCGTGACCTCGCCCCGGGGCGAGACCAGGGTCAGGCCCTCGAAGCGGACCACCCGCGAGGCGAGCACGTTGACCGTGCGGCTTGCATACTGCAGGTCCAGGCCCTCGGCCCTGGCGTCTTTCATGCGCTGGTCCACCACGGCGGTCAGGCGCTGGTTGGCGTAGATCCATCCGGCCAGGAGCAGGGCGCCCGCGAGGAGCAGGGCGCCCAGGGCGATGCGGGAACGTGCGGTCATGGGGCTTGCCTTGTTGATGTTGGCGGGCGGTGCGCGGGCCGGGCACGGTGCTTCGGTGTTGCGCTACAGGCAAGGCGTAGCACCACCACCCCCCGCAAGGCCACAGGAAAATGCGCAGCCTCGCCCCGCGCCGCTGGTCCGCCACGGCCTTTCCGTTGCCAACGGCCCGCAAAACGGGCACAGTGCCCCCCGTGGTGCGGCCCCGCCTTTTGCCTCCGCCGCGCCACGCGCCCGCGCATCCCGCACCGAGGGGGTCCCATGAACAGCCTGCGCGACATCCTTGCCGACCTGCAGTCCCCCCGGGCGGTCCCGGCCCTGAGTTACGGGCTGGTCATCGGCGTTCTGCTGGTGGTTATCGAAATCTCCCTGGCCAGTATGGTCTTTTCCGGGCCGCTGGCGTCTCTGGCGGCGCGCGGCGCGGGGCTGACCCTGTTCGGCACGGTGGTCATGTCCCTGGCCTGCGCGGTGTTCAGTTCCTTCCCCGGGCTGGTCTGCCAGCCGCAGGACGCACCCGCCGCCGTGCTGGCCGGAGCCGCCGCCTCCGTGGCCGTGGCCCTGGCGGCCGCCGCGCCCGGGGTCCGCTTCGCCACCGTGGTGGCCATCATGGGCATGGCCTGCCTGTGCATGGCCGCGCTGTTCTTCGTTGTCGGGCGCTTCCGGCTGGCCAACCTCGTGCGTTTTCTGCCCTATCCCGTGGTGGGCGGCTTCCTGGCGGGCAGCGGCATCCTGCTCGGCTTGGGCGGCCTGGGCGTGATGACCGGCGTCGGGGCGAACTTCGGGGCCCTGGGCGCGTATTTTTCCTGGCCGGTGGCCCGGTTCTGGCTGCCAGGGGCGGCGTTTGCCGTGCTGGTGTTCGCCGCCCTGCGCCTGCGGCCGCATTTTCTGCTTTTGCCCGGGGCTCTTGGCCTGGGGCTGCTGGTGTTCCACGGCGTGCTGCTGGTCACGGGCACGAGTCTGGAGGCCGCGCGGGCGGGCGGCTGGCTGCTGGGCGACCTGCCCGCCGGAGGGCTGTGGCCCGTGGTCGGCTGCGAGGACCTGGCCCTGGTGCGCTGGGACGTGGTCCTGGCCCATGTGCCCGACGCGCTGACCGCGGCCCTGCTGGCCCTGGTCGGCCTGCTGCTCAACGTCGGCGGCATCGAGCTTGGCGCGCGGCGCGACCTGGACATCGAGCGCGAGCTGTTCACCACCGGCGGCGGCGGGGTGCTCATGGCCCTGGGCGGCGGGTTCCCGGGCTATCCGGCCCTGTCCCTGTCCCTCTTGGGGCCGCGCACGGGGGTGGCCTCGCGGCTTATTCCCCTGGGGGCCGCCGTGGTCTGCGCCGGGGTGCTCATGGCGGGCGGCACGGTGCTGGCCCTGTTCCCCCGGCCGCTTTTGGGCGGGCTGGTACTGCTGCTGGGCCTGCTGTTCGTCAGCGACTGGCTCGTGGACGGCTGGAAGCGCCTGACGCGCCTGGATTACGCCATCGTGGTCATCATCGCCCTGGCCATCGTCCATTCCGGATTCCTGACCGGGGTGGGCCTGGGCCTGGGGCTGGCGGTGCTGTTGTTCGTGGTGCGCATGAGCCGGGTGCCTGTTGTGGCCTGGGAGCGCGGCGGGGCCGAGATCGCCAGCGTCCGCCACCGCCCGGTGACCGACCGGGCCCTGCTGCGCGCGCGCGGCGGCGACCTGCGCGCTTTCGGCCTGCGGGGGTTCCTGTTCTTCGGCTCGGCCAACCTGCTGGGCGAGCGCATCGGCGCCCTGCTGCGCGAGGGGCGTCCCCCTCGGTTCCTGATCGTGGACATGGCCGGGCTGGACGGCTATGACATTTCGGCGGTGAACACCATCCAGCGCACGGCCCAGCGGGCCCAGGCCGCCGGGGCCATGCTGCTGCTGGCCGCGCCGCCCCGGGGGCTCTTCACTCTCCTGGACTCCAACGCCACCCCCGAGGCCATGGCCCACGTGCGTCCGTTCCCGGGCCTGGACGCGGCCCTGGAATGGGCGGAAGACCGGCTGCTGGCCGAGGAACACGCCGCCCTGGGCGCCGAGGGCCCCGCCCGGCGCGACGCGCTTTTCGACCTCGCCGTGGACGACGTGGCCCGGCATCTGGAGGACATGGAGCGCTTCGAGGCCCTGGCCGAGAGCCTGGGGCCGGCCCTGGAGCGCCGCGAGCTGGCCTCCGGCGAGGAGTTGTTCCGCCAGGGCGAGGACCCGCGCGGGGCGTACATGGTCCTGCACGGCACCCTGGCCGTCATGGCGACCTATGCCCAGAGCGCGCCGCAGCGCATCCGCTCGCTGGGGCCGGGCACCCTGGCCGCGCCCATGGCCGCCCTGCGGGCCTATGTGGCCCCGGGCACGGCGGTGGCCGAGGGCCGCACGGTGGTCGGCTGGCTGCCGCGCGAGGCCCTGGCCCGCCTGGAGGAGGCCGACCCGAAAACGGCCCTGGCCTTCCACAAGCTGGTGGCCCGGGCGCTGGGGCGCCGGGCCGAGGGGCGCTGAGGGCTTCGCGGGGCGGAGGGGTTTACAGCGGTCTTCGGCGCGGATACAACCCTGCCTTTGTCACCGGATCGACAACTGGAGCCGCGCATGTTCACCCACGCCATCGTTCGCCTGCCCTGCGAGAATTTCGCCGCCGGGCTGACCACTTCCACCCACCTGGGCAACCCCGACTACGCCCTGATGCTGCGCCAGCACGACGCCTACGTGGACGCCCTGCGCGGCGCGGGGCTGACGGTCATCACCCTGCCGCCGGAAAACGATTTCCCCGACGCCCACTTTGTGGAGGACACCGCCGTGGTGGTGCCCGAGGTGGCCGTGATCACCAACCCCGGCGCCCCGGCCCGCAAGGGCGAGGAGCGCACCGTGGCCCCGGCCCTGGGGCGCTACAAGCGCCTGGCACGCATCGAGGCCCCCGGCACCCTGGACGGCGGCGACGTGCTGCTGGTGGACCGGCAGTTCTTCGTCGGCCTGTCCGAGCGCACCAACGCCGAGGGCGCGCGGCAGTTCGCCGAGATCGTGGCCGCCCACGGCTACGCCACCGCCACTGTGCCCGTGGGCCAGGGGCTGCATTTCAAGTCCGGTGTGAACCACCTGGGCGGGCGAACCCTGCTGGCGACCCCCGACTTCGCGGGCCTGCCCGTTCTGGCGGGCTACGAGGTGCTGGTCACCCCCGAGGGCGAGGACTACGCGGCCAATACCCTGTACGTGAACGGCACCCTGCTGACCCCGGCGGGCTTCCCCGGCGTGCGCCGCCTGCTGGACGGCCTGGGCCTGCCCGTGGTGGAACTGGACATGAGCGAGACGCGCAAGATGGACGGCGGACTGACCTGCCTGTCCCTGCGCTTTGCCGACCGGCCCTGAGCCCCGGCCGTTGCGGATTCATAACGGACCTTGACCTGGCGCCCCGCGCCCCGAGGAGAGGCCATGAAGACCCTCAAGGACCGCTACAAGCGCGAACTGGTGGAAGTGCATTGCCCGGTGCATCAGATTTCCAAGATCATCTCCCTGCCCGAGGAGAAGATGCCCGTGTGCCCGGTGTGCAAGAAGACCATGATCATCAAGGAAGTGCTTACCGAGGGCAAGTACTAGCCACGTGCGACCCCCGGCCGGAACGGCTCCGGCCCGGGAACGGATAACCCCTATCGTCAAGGAGTCGTATTCCATGCAGTGCTTCAAGAAACTGATGCTGGCCGCGTTCTTCATCGCGGTGCTGGCGTCCCAGGCGTTCTGCGCAGATTTCGACCTGGCCCAGAAATCCACCCTGGAGACCATCCTCAAGCGCGGCGAGCTGCTGGTGGGCCTGGACGCGGGCTACCAGCCCTTCGAGATGGTCGACAAGAAGGGCGAGATCATCGGCTTCGACGTGGACCTGGCCAAAGAGCTGGCCAAGGCCATGGGCGTCAAGATGACCATCGTCAACACCGACTACGACGGCATCATCCCCGCGCTGCTGGCCGACAAGTTCGACATCATCCTCTCGGGCATGACCCTGACCCAGGAGCGCAACCTCCAGATCAACTTCGCCGAGCCCTACATCGTCGTGGGCCAGGCCATTATCCTGAACAAGAAGCTCGAAGGCGAGATCAAGTCCTACAAGGACCTGAACGACCCCAAGTACACCGTGGCTTCGCGCATCGGCACCACCGGCGAGATGGCCGTCAAGCGCATGATCCCCAAGGCCAAGTACAAGTCCTTCGACAAGGAGGCCGACGGCGCCCTGGACGCGGTCAACGGCCAGTCCGACGCCTTCGTTTACGACCTGCCCTTCTGCGTGGTCTTCATGGCCCAGCAGAACAGCCCGAACGTCGTGCTGCTCGACAAGCCCTTCACCTACGAGCCTCTGGCTATCGGCCTGAAGAAGGGCGATCCCGATTTCCTGAACTTCCTGAACAATTTCATGGCCCAGATCAAGGCCGACGGCCGCTACGACCGCATCTACGACAAGTGGATCAAGAGCACGAGCTGGTTCCAGAACGTGCAGTAGCCTTGCCCCGGGCATGATCTGCCCGTGCCCCCGCGCGCCGCGCCCCGGCGCGCGGGGGCGGTTCCGTGGCCCCGGCCCGGCCCGCCCCGGCGGCCCGGCGGGGCACCCCAAACGGGAGCAGCAACCGACATGACGCTTTATTCCGGTCTGGACAAGCCGCGCAGCCCGCTCTACCGCAAATTCTGGAGCGGGGTCTTCCTGGCGGGGGTGGCCCTGTGCATCCTGGGCATCTACGCCGCCACCCAGTACGTGGACTACACCTGGCGCTGGTACCGCGTGCCGCAATATTTTTTCTATGAGGATGTGATTCGCGTCACCACCGAGATCGAGGGCGAGGTCGTGTCCGTCGCGCCCCAGGGCAGGGACGCGCGAGTCACCGTGCGCGAATGGGACGGCGAGGCCACCGAGGACTACCTTGTTCCCGCCGACGACGTGCGCGTGAGCCAGGGCGACTTCGTCTACCCCGGCGACACCCTGGGCGCACGCACGCAATGGAAGACCGGGCTGTTCCTCTCCGGCCTGTGGCTGACCCTGAAAATCAGCGCCATCGCCATCGTCATCGGTATGGTCATCGGCATGCTCACCGGCCTTGCGCGCATTTCCGACAACCCGGCCCTGAAGTGGACGGCCATCACCTACATCGAGCTTGTACGCGGCTCGCCGCTGCTGGTGCAGCTCATGATCTGGTACTACGTCATCGGTACGCTGGTGAACCAGATCCTGACCAACGCGGCCCTGCCCAAGGTGCCGACGTTCTGGTACGGCGCGCTGGGGCTGGCCATCTTCACCGGCGCCTACACCGCCGAGATCGTGCGCGCGGGCATCCAGAGCGTGGACCTGGGCCAGATGGAGGCCGCTCGCTCCCTGGGCATGAATTACGCCCAGGCCATGCGCAAGGTGGTCATGCCCCAGGCCATCAAGCGCATCCTGCCCGCCCTGGCCGGGCAGTTCATCAGCCTGATCAAGGACTCCTCGCTGCTCGGCGTCATCGCCATCCGCGAGCTGACCAAGGTCACCCGCGAGGTGGTCACGGCCTCGCTGCAAACCTATGAGATGTGGATCGTCTGCGCGGTGCTCTATCTCGTCATGACGTTCACCCTGTCGTTGTTCGTGCAGCGGCTGGAGAGGAGGGCGATGTAGGATGATCACCGCGAGGAACGTGCACAAGTATTTCTACGTGCCGGAGAAGATCCACGCCCTGAACAACGTGTCCCTGTCCGTCGCGCCGGGGGAGACGGTGGTCGTCATCGGGCCCTCGGGGTCGGGCAAATCGACCTTCCTGCGCTGCCTGAACCGTCTGGAATACGCCGACGCGGGCGAGATCACCGTCGACGGCATGGACGTGCTGCACCCCGACAGCGACATCAACGCCATCCGCGCCGAGGCCGGGATGGTCTTCCAGCAGTTCAACCTGTTTCCGCACAAGTCGGTGCTGGACAACCTGACCATGGCCCAGATGGTCGTGCGCAAGCGCGGGCGCGAGGAGGCCGAGGCCAAGGCCCGGGGGCTGCTGGCCAAGGTCGGCATCGCCGACAAGGAGGCCGTGTACCCCGACCAGCTTTCGGGCGGGCAGAAGCAGCGCGTGGCCATCGCCCGCGCCCTGTGCATGGACCCCAAGGTCATGCTCTTCGACGAGCCCACCAGCGCGCTGGACCCGGAAATGGTCGGCGAGGTGCTCGACGTGATGAAGGACCTGGCCCGGGCGGGCATGACCATGGTGGTGGTGACCCACGAGATGGGCTTTGCCCGCGAGGTCGCCGACCGCGTGGTGTTCATGGACCAGGGTGCCGTGGTCGAGCAGGGCACCCCGGATCATTTCTTCCAGAACCCGACCCACGAGCGGACGAAGCTGTTCCTGAGCCAGATTCTCTAGGGTCCGCCGCCCCGGCCTGCGCCCGGACGGACGGGCCGGAGGAGCGCGGAACGACGCGGGCCGCGCCCCCTGTGCCGGGGGCGCGGCCCGCGTTGCGTTGCGGCCCGGCGCGCCGGGGGGCGCGGGGTCAGGCCAGGGTTTCGTACCAGGCGGCGGCCCCGGCGGGCACGGCCCGCGCGGCCTGGGCCTCGGCGTGCGCGCGGTTGACCAGGGCCGCCAGCCGGTCCACCCCGCGCCCGCGCAGGGGGAAGAGGTGCAGGCTGCGGGAAGCCCTGACGAAGCGCCCCCGGGCGATGAACTCCAGGGCCAGCTCCACCCCGCCCTGGGCGGCCTGGGCCCGGCGGACCTCGGCCAGCAGCAGCAGGGCCAGGGCCTCCTCGTCGTCGGCCAGGATCAGGCGGGCCAGGAAGCGGCGCCCGGCAAAGGCCGAGGCCCGGGCGGCGTCGATGCGGCGGCTGGCGATGCGCAGGTTCATGCCCCCGGCCGAGAGGTTGGCCAGGTGCAGGCTGTAGGCCCGCGAGGCGTCACGGTCGAGCTGCGGGGCGCCCAGGGCGGCGGGGTCGGCGATGTCGCCGGGGCCGAGGGTGTCGGCGGACCACAGGGCCAGCCCCAGCACCTGGGCCGGAGGGATGGCCGCGCGGTAGTCGCGGCGCCGGGGGGCGGACATGGCGGGCACGGGCGGGGCGGCCTGCGGGGCGCCTAGCTGGGCCACTGCGACCAGGGCAGCAGGTGGTTGTCGCGCAGGGCCCGTTTCAGGGCGGCGTCGCTGATTTCCAGGGGCGGATCCAGGCTGATGCCGCAGTGTGCGCCGTCGGTCCAGACCACATGGCCCGGGTGGCCGTCGAGGAGGTCCTCCAGGCCCTTGGGCATTTCGGCCAGGGTCACGGCGTCGCCGGGGGCCGGTTCGGCCTCGGGGCACGTGGGCAGCATGGACAGGAGAATGCCGTTGCGGCTTAAGCCTTCCAGGGTGCCCATGAGCTCAAAGCTGTTCCTGAGGCTCAGGGTCACGAAGCCGATGCCTTCAACGGTCATGCGCGGGCTGCGTCTGCGTTCGGTCTGCATGAAAGTGGTCCTGTGGGCGAGGCTGTTGGAGAACGGGAGCGCTTGCCCATTCTATACCCGCGCCGGGTCCTCCGGTCAACGCCCGTGGTGCGTCCCGGAAAATCGCCCGGGCCCCGGGCGCTTGCCCGCGAGGCCCTTTTCGGAGTATCGTGGCCCGCAAAGGCGGGCAAGGCATGTCGGCATTCGAGCATCCCTTTACCGTGGGCCGCGAGGCGTCGCGGGCCCTCATGCGCTGGACCGTGGGCACCCAGGAGGCTCTGGGCCTGTTCGACCGCACGGCCATCGGCTTCAAGGCGCTGTTGTCGGGCGAGCGTCTGGCCGACGTGGCCCGGCCCGACCTGGGCGACCCGCACCCCACCCCGGGGGCGGCCAAGGTGCCCGAGATCGTCGAGGGCGCCATTCTCGATTCGCGCATCTGACCCCTCCGCCTCCGGGCGTTTCGCCCTGCGGGCCCCCGGCGACGGGGGCTACAGCACGCTGCGGACCCAGGCGACGATGTCCCCTGCGGGCAGGGCGCCGCTGATGCGCGCGGCCTCGCGCCCGGCGCGGAAGAGCACCATGGTCGGCACGCTGCGGATGGCGTGGCGCGTGGCCGCGTCCTGGGCCGCACTTATGTCGCACTTGGCCAGACGCACCCCCGGGGCCAGGGTCCGGGCGGCCTGCTCGAACTGCGGGGCCATCATCCGGCACGGCCCGCAGCTCGGGGACCAGAAATCCACCACCACGGGCAGGTCGTTGCGCGCCAGAAAGCGCTCCAGGCCGGGGCCGTCCAGTTCCAGGGGCCGACCGGGCAGCAGCGGCGCCCGGCAGCGGCCGCACACCGGCTCCTTGCCCAGGCGGGCTGCCAGCACGCGGTTGACCCCCGCGCAGGCGGGGCAGGTGACATGCAGGGTTTCGTCGGCGGACACTTGACGTGCTCCTTGTTCTCGTGTGTTCTGGGTGAAGAGCTAATCATTCCCGGCGCGGGAGCAAGCCCGCCCGGCCCACCTGGAGGTGCCCCATGCGCATGTCCGCGCGTTTTGCCGCCCTGGCTCTGACCCTGACCCTGGCCGCGCTGTCGGCCGCTCCGGCCCTGGCGGAGACGGATTCCTTCGCCCGCAAAAAGATCGAGGCCCAGGAGCAGCGCATCCAGACCCTGGAAGCCCAGGTGCGTGCGCTGACGGTGCTGGTGGAAGAGCAGACGGCCCGCACGGGTGAATTGCAGGCCAAGGTCGAGGCCAACCTGACCCTCATCAAGGCCCTGGCCGGGGCCCTGCCTCCGGCGGCCCAGCCCGCGCCCTGAGCCGGAGCTTTTCCATGGCCGAAAGCATGGACCTGCTGACCGTGTGGATGGCGGCGTCCCAGTCCGCGTCCAGTTCCAGCGACATCTCGACGGGGCTGCGGCGCTACGCGCGCGACGTGTTGCAGGCCGAGGTGCGTTACCAGCCCCTGTTCACGGACCTGCGCGACCGCACGACGCCCATCGAGGCCGAGTTCGGGCAGGTGTTCCAGGGTTGGGCCTAGGCCCGGTCCGCGTGGCGCGGGGGCGAGGCCCCGCAAGGCATCCGCCGCGGCCCGTGCGCGGCGCCGCCATGTTCCGAAGGCTCCGGGGCGACCCGGGGTCTTCGGCGTTTTACAGCGCCGGGATGCTGCCGGGCACCGGGGCGCTGGCCAGCAGGGCCTCCACGAAGCGGCGCACCAGCGGGGTTTCGCGTTCCGGAGCCCAGGCCACGGAGAACTCCACCGGGGGCAGGCGGCCCTCCACCGGGCGGATCTGCACCCCGGGCCGGGGCACGCTGGCCATGCCCTGGGGCAGCAGGGTCACGCCCAGCCCGGCGGCCACCAGGGCCGTCATGGTGTGCTTGACCAGCGAGACGTGGATCAGGTCCGGGCAGACGCCCGCCTCGCTGAAGGCGGCTACGATGGCGTCGTAAAGCGGGGGGTTGCTCCGGCGGTGGAAGATGAGCAGCGCCTCGCCTTCCAGGTCGCCCAGGCGGACCACGGGCCTTTCGGCCAGGCTGTGGCCCTCGGGCAGGGCCATGACGTAGGGCTCGCTGGCGTAGTGGCGGACCATCAGGCCCTTGGCGTGCTTCTGGAACAGGCGGACCATGCCCACGTCCAGGCTGCCTTCACGCAGCATGTCCAGTTGTTCCATGGAATTGAGTTGTTCGAGCTGGATGCGCACCTGCGGATTGTCCTGGCGGAAGGCGCGGATGAGGCAGGGCAGGCGCCCGCCTTCCAGGGCCGGGCCCACCAGCCCGATGCGCAGCACGCCCCCGGCCCCCCGGGCCATGAGCCCCACGGCGCGCGCGGCGTGGTCCGCCCGGGAGAGGATGGCCCGGGCCTCGGCCAGCAGCAGTCCGCCTTCGGGCGTCAGGGCCACGCTGCGGCTGGTGCGCGTCAGCAGTTGCGCCCCCAGCTCCTCTTCGAGCCTGCGGATGGACTGGGACAGGGGCGGCTGGGAAATGTTCAGCCGCTGGGCGGCCTTGCCGAAATGCAGTTCCTCGGCCACAGCCACGAAATGGCGCAACTGGCGCAGCTCCATATTGATTCGCTCCATGTCTTGATACGCAACTTTAAATATATTGGATGTCTCGATAGCCCGGGCGTAGGGTCGCGTCAAGACTGAGCCGAGGAGGCGCGCATGGACGACGAACGCTACGCAAGAGGGCTGGAACGGCTGGGGGAGATCGACGGGGACGCCGGGCGCAAGGTTCTGGAATCCCTTGCGGACATTGCGCCGGATCTGGCGCGCTACGTGATCGAGTTCCCCTTCGGGGACGTGTATTCGCGCCCGGGCCTGGGCCTGCGCGAGCGCGAGATCGCCACGGTGGCCGCCCTGGCGGCCATGGGCACCGCCGCGCCGCAGCTTGCGGTGCACGTCCACGGCGCGCTCAACGTGGGCGTGCGGCCTGTGGAGATCGTGGAAGTGGTCATCCAGATGGCCGTGTATGCGGGCTTCCCGGCGGCGCTCAACGCCATGGCCGTGGTCCGCGAGGTGTTCCGAGAACGGGGGGTGACGCCGTGCGCCGGGGCATGAGCTTCGCCTTACTGCTGCTGGCCTTGCCTGCGCTGCTTGCGCTGCTGGCCCTGGGCGGCTGCCGGGGCCCCGAGGGCGTGGGGCCGGTAGGCCCGGCCAGCCGGGACGTGCTCGAAGGCTTCGGCCAGCCCCGGGCCCTGGCCCTGGACGGCCACGGGCTGCTCTACGTGGTCGATGGGCGGAGCGGGCGCGTGGCCTGTGTCATGGCCGATGGCCAGCGCCTGTGGCTGGACGCCGCCCAGGGTGTGCCCGCCGCCGTGTCCGCCGTGGCGTTGGACGGCCGGGGGCGCGTGGTGGTGGTGGATCCCGCGGCCGGGGAGGTCGTGCGCCTGGAGCCCGAGGGCGGGCGCCGGGTGCTGGCCCACGGGTTGGCGGAGCCCGTGGCCCTGGTCTGCGACCGCGACGGCGGGCTGCTGGTGGCCTGCCGGGGCGACGGCACCGTGCGGCGCATCGCGTCGCGCTAGGCGCACCTGTCCGGCGCCGGGGCGTCGGCCTTCGCCGGAGGCCCTTCCCCGGCGCCGTTCGGCGGCGCCTGCGAAAGTGTCGCCTTTGTCCACAAGGCTACCTTTTGGGTCGGGGAAACATACGTTTTTGTAGCCTTTCTTCCCGCCTGTTTCATTTTTTTGCTTGTTTCCAGTCTGTTACAGGCATGGCACCGTCTTTGCTCTGCCTCCTGTCCGGAGGCATCATGCAGCAGCACGTCGCAACCAGATACGGCGCCATTCCCGCGGCGGGGCCCGTGGAGCGCTTTCCCGACGGCGGGGTGCGCTCGTGCGTCCCCGCCGGGCCGGTCGTGCTGCACACGGCCCTGGGCCCGCTGGTGCCGCAGTATTCCACCGACGACGTGCGGCGGCGCACGGTGGCCTCGCTGACCTTCCACCCCGATGGCGGGGTGCGCTGCCTGTCTTTGGAGGAGCGCACCCCGGTGCGCACTCCGGCGGGGCCGCTGGAGGTCGAGATGCTGACCTTCCACCCCGGCGGAGCCCTGGCCCGGGCCTTCCCGCTGAACGGCAAGCTCTCGGGCTACTGGACCCAGGACGACGAGGCCGGGCTGGCCGGACCCGCGACCCTGGGCACGCCTCTCGGCCCGGTGGCGGCGCGGCTCATCTGCGCGCGCTTCGGGGCTGGCGGACGCCTGGCCGGGCTGACTCTGTGGCCCGGAGAGGCCCTGGAAGTGCCCACTCCCGTTGGGCCGGTCATGGCGCGCATCGGCCTGGCCTTCGGGCCGGGCGGGGCCCTGCGCAGCCTGGAGCCTGATGCGCCCGTGGAAGTGCCGACCCCGGCGGGGCCGGTGCTGGCTTACGACCCCGACGCCGTGGGCGTCAGCGGCGACGTGAATTCCCTGGTGTTCGGGCCGGGCGGGGCCGTGGAGCGTGTGACCACCGTGCGCACCGAACTGCACGTGCGCCTGGCGGGCGGGTCGCACGCCGTGTACGCCCCGCGCAGCCGCGAGAGCCTGTGCGGCGACACCGACCGCGAGCCCGTGCCCATGACCCTGGACTTCGGCCCCGAGGCCCTGGCCCTGCGCTGGGGCGCCGGGCCGCCCGAGGTTCGGGTGCCCCTGGCGGGCACGGCCCTTTCCACCCGGCCGCACCTGCCCTTCCTGAACGCGGGAGCCGCCCTGCTGCGCTGCGGGCTCTAGGCCCCGCGTTTCCCTTCGCCAGCGCCCCGGCCCGGCGTCGCCTGCCCCGCGTCGGCCCCGCCCGCGCGGTGCCGTTTTTCCTGCCCGGATTCGCCCTGTCCCCGCCCGGTCCCTCCCGCGGCCTCCTGCCGCCGTGTCCGTTGCTTTCCGTATTTGACGCGCCGTCCTTTCGTGCTGATTTTCTGCCATGGGCGCACAGGCGCTCCGGAAGGAAAACATGAAGACCATCATCGCCCTGGCCCTGCCGGCGGCGGCCTGTGCCCCGTCGCCCGCTCTGGCCGGGCGGCACGGGGCGGCTCCGGCCACCCGGGAGGACACCATGCATACGATCAAGGACGGCGCCGCGCCCGGCGCGGACTGTCGACGGACCGACCAGCAACGGCTGCGCGAGGCCCTGAGCCCGCTGCAATACCATGTGACCCAGGAGGGCGGCACCGAGGCGCCCTTTGCCAACCCCTACTGGAACGAGCACCGCCGGGGCCTCTACGTGGACGTGGTTTCCGGGGTTCCGCTGTTCGCCTCCACGGACAAGTTCGACTCCGGCACGGGCTGGCCGAGCTTCACCCGGCCCATCGCCCCCGACGCAGTGACCAGCCACGAGGACCGCAGCCTGTGGCCCGCACGGACCGAAGTGCGCAGCCGGGAAGCGGGCAGCCACCTCGGGCACGTCTTCGACGATGGCCCCGCACCGACGGGCCTGCGCTACTGCATCAACTCGGCCGCCTTGCGCTTTGTCCAGTATGAGGATATGGAGCGCGAGGGGTACGGTGCGTATTTGCATCTATTCAACCAGGAATGAGACACAACTGGACATAACTGGCATCATGTACGTCGCCGCCCGGGGCGCGTTTCCAGCGGTGAGTGTTCCTTGTGCGTCGGGAATGCGTCGGAATAAACAAAGCGGCGAGGAACTGCGGAGTTTCCTTGCGGAACATGGCGTTGCAGGCGCTGGGAGGCGGTGTTTTTTGCATTTCGCGCTGTGAGGGGCGCCCCCGGCGGCGAAAGGAAATTACGTTGTGCCTCCTGCTTTTTCTTGACGCGGCATCCTGCCCCGCATAGTACAATTGAGCTTAGCCTCCCCCCATGGGTTGGGCGTGCGTGGTTGTCCGGTTGTCCCTGGCCGGACCGATTGCCCGTCGCCGCACGCACCCGCAGGCGGGCGGCCTTTGCTGCCGCCGGGACGGTTCTGCCGGACCTCCTGCGCTGGCAGGGTGGAGAAAGACTGTGGTGGTTCGGAAATGAGTATCGCAATGCACAAGAGAACGAGGAGTCACCGGGCATGAAGAATCTTTCGGTCGGCGTGAAGATGGTCGGAGGATTTGTCATCCTCCTGATGATCGTTTGCGGCGGGTTGGGATACATTGCTTACGAGCGGGCGTCTTCCGCCGCTTTGAGTCAGGTCAGGGAGAACATTCCCCGGATGGCGGCCGATGGCGCCAGGCTGGTGCGAAGCCGCATGGACTATCACCTGCTGGCCATCGAAAGCGTGGCGGACCGCAACGTGATCCGTTCCATGAACTGGGAGACGCAGCTTCCCGCGCTGGAGGAGGAGACCAGGCGCCTGGGCTATCAGCGGCTCGGCGTGGCCACGCCGGACGGCAAGGCCCGGTTCAACGACGGCTCCGAAAGCGCCGTGGGCGACAGGGACTACTTTCTTCAGGCCATGAGCGGGCGGACGATGATGTCCAACGTGCTCATCAGCCGCACGACCAACCAGCCGATCATGGTTTCGGCAACCCCCATCCGCGACCACCAGGGCCGGGTGCTGGGCGCGGCTATCGCCATCATGGACGCGACCGTGCTCAGCGAGATCACCGACAACATCAAGTATGGCGAAAAGGGTTATTCGTACATGGTTGACGAGAATGGGGCGGTCATCGCCCACGGCAACCGCGACTTCGTGCTCAAGCAGCGCAACTTCATCGAGGAGGCCCGCTCCAATCCCGAGCTCGCGCGGCTGGGGGCCATGGTCGAGCGCATGGCGCGCGGCGAATCGGGCTTCGACGAGTATCCTTTCATGGGGGCCGACCGCTTCTTCGGTTACGCGCCCGTCGAGGGCACGGGCTGGTCCATCGCCGTGGGCGCCATGAAGGACGACGTGTACGAGATGGTCTATTCCCTGCGCTGGACCATCGCCATCGCCACGGCGATTTTCCTGGCGTTGGGCTTCCTGTGCGCGCTGCTCCTCAGCCGCCTGATCACCGTGCCCGTGGGGCGGCTCATGCGCTACGCCGAGGCCGTGGCCGGGGGCGATCTGGGCGCCAGCTCGGGCATCGACCAGAAGGACGAGATCGGCCGCCTGAACAAGAGCATCCAGACCATGGTCAGGCGCTCATCGAGAAGATGCAGGAGGCCGAGCGCCAGACGGACCTGGCCCGCCAGGAGACCGAGCGCGCGCAGGTCGCCACCCGCGAGGCCGAAGAGGCCCGTGCCCAGGCCGAGACGGCCAAGCGCGACGGCATGCTTCAGGCCGCCCGCAGCATCGAGGGCGTCGTCGAACGGCTGACCACGGCCTCCGAGGAGCTTGCCGCCCAGGTGGAGGAAGCGAGCCGGGGCGCCGAGGAGCAGAAGAACCGCACCAGCGAAACCGCCACCGCCATGGAGGAGATGAACGCCACGGTGCTGGAGGTCGCGCGCAACGCCTCCCAGGCCGCCGAAGGCTCGGACAAGGCGCGCGTCAAGGCCCAGACCGGGTCGCAGGTCGTCGGCCAGGCCGTGGAGGCCATCAACAAGGTCCAGACCCAGGCCCAGGACATGACGGGCAACCTGGGCCGCCTGGGCCAGCAGGCCGAGCAGATCGGGCGGATCATGACCGTCATCGAGGACATCGCCGACCAGACCAACCTGCTGGCGCTGAACGCCGCCATCGAGGCCGCCCGCGCGGGCGACGCGGGCCGGGGCTTCGCCGTCGTGGCCGACGAGGTGCGCAAGCTGGCCGAGAAGACCATGAACGCCACCAAGGAAGTCGGCGACGCCATCAAGGCCATCCAGGGCGGCACGCGCAGCAACATCCAGGGCATGGAGCACGCGGTGCAGGCCGTTGTCGAGGCCACCAAGCTGGCCAACAACTCCGGCGAGGTGCTGCGCGAGATCGTGGGGCTGGTGGAGCAGGCGGCGGATCAGGTCCGCTCCATCGCCACCGCCGCGGAAGAGCAGTCCGCCGCCAGCGAGGAGATCAACCACAGCGTGGAGGACATCAACCGCATCTCCTCGGAAACCAGCGAGGTCATGGCCCAGTCCGCCCAGGCCATCGTGGAGCTCGCCGCCCAGGCCACGGACCTTCAGGAACTGGTGCAGAAGCTCAAGCAGGGCTGAGGCCCGCAAAATCCAGGCCCGCCTTGCGGCGGATGCCGAACCGGACCGGAAGGGGCCGGGCCAGCGCGACTGGCCCGGCCCTTGTTATTTTGGGCCGGAAGTGTCAAGGAATACGGGCATTGATGCAGCCTTTTTCCGTGGAGACGCGTATGAAAGCTCTCTTGTGCGCGATGTTCCTGTGCGCGTTTGCCTGCGCCGCTCCGGCCAGGGAGTGGCAGGGCAATTGCCCGGAGTTCCCCGATGTCGGCGACAAGGTCATGATGTGCGTGGCCGACACGCTGAGTTCCGTGGAGATTCTGTTCCAGGAGCGGGGCACCGCCCTGGCGGGCAACAGGGAAAAATACGCGTCCGCCGTCCGCTCCCTCGCCATGGCGTATTTTCCGACCCTGCGTCAGGAAAGCATGAGCAAGTATGAGGCGTTCGAGCAATTCGGCACCGACCCGGGCGCCCTGGAACTGAAGCGGCGGGCGGGCATTACGCTCACCGTCTGGACCGTGGCCGACCCCAGCGGCTACCCCGTCGCCTATCATGTCGGCGCCCGGATGCATTCCTACGGTGCAACGCAGTTCGACGCCATCGAGGACGCAACTCTCGGCTACTGCCGCGCCGACGCCCTCGGCAGCGTGGTGGAGCAGGCCCTGGACGGGCTCATGCGGGGCATGGGCGAGCAGTTCCGGCAGGGCCTGAGCGATTTCAAGGTCGAGGCGGGGGCGCAATAGGGCGCAGGCCCGGGCGCGCGGATTATTCCTTGCGGGCGGCGGGGGTTTTCACCATACTCCTGCGGTTTCTTCGTCGGATATGGCCTGCCCGCCCGCTCCCGGGCCGCTGTCCCTTGTCTGTGCTGTGCACCCGGGCGCGCGATGCTCTTCAACTCCTACATCTACATCCTGCTCTTCCTGCCCCTGACGTTTGGCGGATATTACCTGCTGAACGGCTACGGCATGGCGCGCGCGGCCCTGGGGTGGCTCGTCGCGGCCTCCGTGTTCTTCTACGGCTGGTGGAATCCGGCCTATGTCCCGCTCATTCTGGCCTCGCTGGTGGTCAACTACGCCCTGGGCGTCCGCCTTTCGGGGCGGCGCGCGGCGCTCGGCCTGCGCGGGAGGCCTCTGCTGGCGGCAGGCATCGCCGCCAACGTGTTGTTGCTCTGTTATTACAAGTATACGGACTTTTTTATCGGCAATGTGAATGCGGCGCTGGGGCTTTCCCTGCCGTTGCAGCATATCGTCCTGCCTCTGGCACTCAGCTTTTTCACCTTCCAGCAGATCGCCTATCTTGTGGACAGCCACCGGGGGCTGACCCGCGAATACGATTTCCTGAACTACGCCTTGTTCGTGACGTTCTTTCCGCAGCTCATTGCCGGGCCCATCGTGCACCATTCCGAAATGATGCCGCAGTACGCCAGGCCGCGCAGCAGGATCATGAGCCAGCGCAACATCGCCCGGGGCGTGCTGCTGTTCAGCATCGGGCTGTTCAAGAAGGTTCTGATTGCGGACACCTTCGGGGTGTGGAGCACGGCGGGGTTCGACGGGGGCGAGGCGCTGTCCTTTTTCCGCGCCTGGGGCACGTCGCTCAGCTACACCATGCAACTGTATTTCGATTTCAGCGGCTATGTGGACATGGCCATGGGTTCGGCCCTGCTGTTCAACATCCGCCTGCCCCGGAACTTCAACAGTCCGTATCGCGCGCTGGACATCCAGGACTTCTGGCGGCGCTGGCACATGACGCTGTCGCGCTTTCTGCGCGACTACATCTACTTCCCCCTGGGCGGGAGCCGGGGCGGGGGGCTGCGCACCGCCTGCAACCTGATGCTGACGTTCCTGATCGGCGGACTCTGGCACGGCGCGGGGTGGACCTTCGTTTTCTGGGGGTTCCTGCACGGCGCGGCCCTGGTGGCGCATCGGCTCTGGAAGCTCGCGGGCGGCAGGCTGCCGCGCTGGGCGGCCTGGGCGGCGACGTTCGGCTTCGTCAACGTCGCCTGGGTGTTCTTCCGGGCCCAGACCTGGGCGGACGCGCTACGCGTCTTGCGCGGCATGATCGGGGTAAACGGCGTAGCGGTGTATCGCTCGCTGTATCCGGCGCTGGATTTTCTGCCCTTCGTGCACGACTCCGGCGTACCCCTCGTTGCGGGCGGGGCGTTCTGGGTCGCCGCGCTGGGGGCGCTGCCGCTGCTCGTCTGGAAGGAGAGCCACGAACTGGCGGAGGGCTTCCGCCCCACCGTGCGGTATGCGGCCCTGGCCTCCGCCTGCGCGGTCATGGGGTTGGCCGCCATGCAGACGACCGTCAGCGAATTCCTGTATTTCAATTTCTAGGACCCGGCGATGTGGAAGCGGTTCAATAGACTCGTTGCCTTGAGCATCCTTGGCCTTTTCCTGCTGCTGGCCGCGGTCAACGTGTTCGAGGATCCCCTGTTTTCCTTCGGCACGCCGCGGATCGGGCATCTCAACGCCGACAAGCCCCGGTTTTCCCTCTATGTGCGCTGGGCCAAGGCCTTTGTGGTCCGCAGGGTGGACCCTGAGCACGTTGTCGCCGGCAGCTCGCGCGTCGAGTTGGGCTTTCGGCCCGGCCACCCGCACCATGCCGGGACGCGCTGGTACAACCTGGGGCTGAGCGGCGCGACGTTCTATGAGACGAAACGGTATCTTGACCATGCCATGGGGCAGGGTGCCCTGAAGGAAGCCCTGGTGGGGCTCGACTTTTTCATGTTCCACGACGCGACGCACCACGAGCCGGGCTACGACGACGCCATCCTGGAGCCCGAGGCCGAACCCTGGGACACGGTGGCCCTGGCCCTTTCCTCGACCCTGCTCGGCCTGAGCGTGGACACGCTCGCCAGGCAGGGCCAGGAGCCGACCTATGACCCAGAGAGCGGCTGCGGGCTGGGCACCAATGAGCGCAAGGCCGAGGCCCGGGGGCAGCGCGGGCTGTTCCTGGGGGCCATCCGCAAGGCCGCCGCGCGCCTGCTGCGGCCTCCGGCCGGGGAGGGCACGGTTTCCCAGGCGGAGTTGTGGGCCCAGTACGACGCCATGCTGGAGGCGGCCCACCGTCACGGCGTGCGGATGATTCTTTTCCTGCCGCCGGCCCACGCCTGGATGACGCAGATGTACAGGGAAATGGGACTGTGGGGCGAGGTGGAGGCCTGGAAGCGGGCTCTGGTGGCCCACAACGAGGCCGTGGCCGCCCGCCTGGGGCGGCCGCCTTTCGCCCTGTGGGACTTCACGGGCTACGGCCCCCTGGTGGGGGAGCCCGTGCCCCTTGCCGGAGACACGACCACGCGGATGCGCTGGTACTACGAGGCCTCGCACTTCCGCAGCGACGTGGGCATGTTCGTTCAGGACAGGGTGTTCGGCACGCCGGGCACCGGCCTGCCGGAGGGCTTCGGCGTGCTGCTCACCAGCGGCACCATCGAGACCCACCTGGCGCAGGACGCCGCCGCCCGGCGCCGCTGGGAGGACGCCCGCCCCGAGGAACTGGCCGCCCTGCGCGAAGCCATCGCCGCCGCCCGCCACGCGGCAGAACACCCCGCCACGCCCGAAACCTCAGCCCCGAACTGAGCCCGTAGCGCATGGGGCGCAGGGGGCAAAGGAGAAGAGTCCGGCAACGAATGTCGGGCTTTTTATGGCATGTTGTTTTGATTTTTGGATCTTAATTCCCAAAGCATTTTTTGATAAGATTCGTTGTTATCAATCTTTATCGCTGCTTCGAGATCGGCGAGCGCCGACTCTTTTTCGCCTAATTCTATATAAGATATTGCTCTATGGTAAAGGGACCGGGCGTGATTTTTGTTCATTTGTATTGATTCTGTAAAAAGTCTTATTGCTTCTGTATGTTTGGCATTGTCTTGGTATATTATACCAATCATATAATGTGATGCCTGAATGTTAATTTTACTCTCAATGCATGTTTCGAAATTGTGGAGAGAAGATTCTTTTTCGCCGAGGAGATAATTTGCTAGAGCGATTTCAAAACAAACGTTGCTATTGCTTTTCTTCAATTCACCATAAATGAAGAAGTCTTTTTCTGCTTCTTTAAGGTTTTGCCTAATTTTTTCAATTTTTGATTTGTCGCCGATTTCATCGATGCTGAACGGGAAAGGCAGCCCTTTTTTATTTGTGCGCGGGTATTGTGTGAGCAGGATTTTGTTCATGGTTGTCAGGCCTCTGAGCCTGTAGGCCTCGATTGATATTTCCTCATTCCCGTCGGAAATGCATTCCGCGAAATAGTGTATTGCTGTATCATAATTTCGCAACATTCTGTGCGACTTTGCTTTCCAGAATGGCAACTTTGGATCTTTATATGAATTTTCATCAACAGAATTGAGTGTATTAAGTGCTCCTCTGTAATTATTCAATTCGTATAGGGCTATGGCAACTCCGATCAGGGATTCGTTGAGTTGCCCCGTGATCGTCGCGGCCTGCCGGAAGCAGGTTTCGGCTTCGGCATACTCTTTATTTAATAGAAGGCTATTGCATGCACTTATTTCTCTTGCCAGAGCATTCATCGGGGTAGTTGTCAAAGATAGTAATATTATAATTAACGCTGTCACTTTCGGCGTAGCTTTATTCTGTTTGTAGCTTGAACATGTATAAATCTTTTGGTATGGCGATATTTTTATTGAGGAACAGTTATCATCGTGTATCCGTGATTGTTCCCGTTGGGCGAGAGCAGAAGAATCATGATGGCAGGGAAAAAGAAAAAGGGTTTCAGCGAACATGCTGAAACCCTTTTGAGTTCTGTGGCGGAGAGGGTGGGATTCAAGCTGTGCCACATTCAACCCCGTAATTATTGAGCTTTCTTCTTCCTGATTGAGGCTCTGGTGTAGCAGTCTGGTGGGGCAGTTGGCAAGGGCCTACCTCAAAATGGTACATCGGGAAACGCAGGGCCATCGGTAGGGGGAGGCGGTAACGCCCCGTCGGGCAGCGGCAAGTTGGTTACTGTGAACAGATTGAGGATGTCGTCTCTGTCCATGAACAGGATTTGTGAGCGTTTGATCGCGTCCAGTTTGTTCCCCAGCCAGTTCTTTGCCTGCTTTGTAATCTCTCCTCCAGCAACGATAAATGCGTGATCCACCAGCACGTGCCGATTCAATTCCGGGTCAAAAATGTCGTGCCCAAGCATCATGAGAGCCTGGTTATAAATCTCGGCGACATTTTTGGAGCCGCCTTTGCCGACACCCGCTGCATCCAGTTTGCCTTTCTTCACCTGGATGCCGAAGTAGAGGACATGCTGGGTGGGCAGCGTATACTTCATCCATACGTCTTTGCCGTACTCCAAGGCCTTGTCCTTGTGTCCTGCTGCCGTGATGCGGTGGAAACCGAGTTGCCTGAATAGTGGCAGGAGGACTTCTTCAATTAGCTCGTCTTCAGAGCACTTGTTGAGGTAGGCGGCAAGTTGCTCGCGACGTTCTAGCTCCGCTGGTGTCATTGGGCGGTGTGGATTTGCCACCTCCGCGATTGTGTCGGTGGCGATATGGCGCAGTTGTCCCCTCCCGTGGTCATCGTAGAACGCCTCCCATCCTTCACGGGCGAGCACTATATTCAGCGCGGCAAGGGCTTGGCTCCTGTCAGGGTCTCCCTCTTGTGCTTCGCTCTTGTCCAAAACGGAGCGAATGATTTTGATGAAAGCATCGGGAGGTACGGTGGGGCTGGCGTGAGGGAGCGCTAGGACTTCTTCTAAGCGGTCTGCGACCCAAGCCCAGCGTGTCGTCCCGTCGTGGACATAATCAAGGTCACAGTCCTCGAAGAATTCGGTAATAAAGCTGCTGGAACGGTATTTGAAGTGTTCAACGTCCCCGATGATGATATTTGCTAGAGCACGGAGGTTTTTCTTTTTCCACTTCATGGTTGGCCTTGTTTGCTGATAGTTCATAGCAATAGTTAGTAATGGAGCCAAGCCCGATAGATACACTCCAAAAGAAAAAGATGCCAGCAGTAGCGGTCCTGACTCGCTACGAGAATGTCAGGGAAGCATCATGTTTTCCACTTCCGGTGTGAGCTTGTCGGCCATACCATCCCCCATGTATTCAATCATGCCGTGAAATATCGAAGCCAAGCGTATAGCCTTTGGTCGGGCCTCACGCAAGTAGGCCGTACCCAAGGACAAGTGGACTTCGGATTTCCCGAACAGGGGGCGGAAGGGGGCAGGAATGACGAACCGGAAATAGTAGACCCCGGCCCGTCTCTGGACGTTGGTAGGTGGACGGTATGCCATGGCTCCCTCAGCGAGTGCTTTGGGCCAGACCTTTGTACCAGTCCATGCCAGGGGGTGTTGAGCCAAAGAAAAAGCCCAGGTATTTCACTGGGCTATTGAGTCTGTGGCGGAGAGGGTGGGATTCGAACCCACGTACGGGCTATGAACCCGTAACTCGATTTCGAGTCGAGCGCGTTACGACCGGGCTTCGCTACCTCTCCGCTTGGGGTGGGGAGCCGTGAGGCTGCCCGGCGGATCGTCGAACCGGTGCGCTGTGGTTCGTGGATACGCATTGGCGAATCGTAGACCAGGGCGCGCGGTTTGGCGAGGGGTTTATGTAGGGAAAAACGGGGCGGGATGCAAGCCCTTTGTGGGGGGAGGCGCTGGGAGCCTCGCGCTTGATTCGACGCGGGCCGCGTTGCGCCTTGCCGCGCGCCCGGCATCGTGCCCGGGCATTGCGCCAGCCAAGGCGCCGCACCCGCGCCCGGCTGCGCTCCGGGCACTCTTCCGGCCTTGCGTTGGCGGCATGCCCGGTCGAGTTTCCGGCTTAGGCTGGCCATGCCTTTGGTTTGCATCGGCTGTGCCTCGACTTCGCACCGGTTGCACCTTCGTTCCTCTCTCCGGTCGTGCGCATGGTGTTGCGCCTGACCGTATGCACGATTTCGCGCCCCGGCATGTGTCCGGCGTCTCCCATGGCAAGGCGCTCCCGGTTTCCTCTTCGGCTGCACCTCCGGCCCTGAGTCCGGCGCGGCCCCGGCCCGCATCCGGCCTGGCGTCAGGCCCCCGCGCGCTGGCGCGTTTTGCCCGCAAAAAGGCGTTGCCACGGGCGCGGGGAGTGCGCATAGTAGGAGCATGGAGGACCATTCATGGCGGAACCTACGGACCGGACGCGGGAGTTCTACGAGCGCGGCGTGAGGGCGGCGCGCCAGGGGCGCTTCATGGCGGCGGACCATTTCTTCCAGCGCGCCGTGGCGCACCTCTACGGGCTGCACGGCGCCGAGGGGCAGGTCCACGGGGCGCGGCACATCGCGCGCATCTACACCGAACTCGGCCTGGCGCGCATGGCGGCACGGCACTACCGCCGGGCCCTGGCGCTGCTGGAGCGGGCCGGGGGGCGCGGGTCGGTGCTGTTCGGGGTCGTGGCGGCGCAGTTGGAGGAATTGAACGGCGCGAACCTGTCGCAGGTCCTGGCCGGGTTGGGCATCCTGTCGCCGGGCAACGGCCCGGTGACGGACCTGGAGCTGCATTGCGGGCAGGTGCTGGACGAGGTGCGGGCCATCGCGGCCTTCGGCGCGCCGGACGACGCGGCCTGCGCCCGCGCGGCGCAGCGGCTGAACGCCGCCGGGGTGCCCACGGGCCGGGGCGGCGCCTGGACCGGGCAACTCATCCGCACTCTGTGCGAGGGTCCGACGCCGCAGGACTAGGCGTTTTCACGCCGCCCCGAGGAGCCGCCCGGCGTCCATCAAGGCCGCGCGGGGGGCGCCCCCCGGCACCTTCCCCCCTTGGTTCCCGTCCGGGCCCGATCGTTCACGTTTCGCCCGCCGCCGCGTCCCGCATCCCATCGTCTTGTCCCTCTCCCGTCTGCTTGAAGGCGCAACGCCATTCCCTCCGCAAAAAGCAGGAGGGCGGGGAGCCTTCGGTCCGCCAGGGGCAGACGGCACCTGGACGCATTGTGGAACGAAGGCTGGCACAAGGGACGCCATGGCCCCGGCCTGCGGCCCGCCGGGCTCCGGGCGGCGCCCGGGCCGCCGGAAGCCCCGCCCGCCGCGGGCGCCCCGTCTTTCTTTTCCCGCAGGGCCTCCCGCCGCATCCCGGCGTCTGGCGGCGCCATGCCGCCGCGCCAGGCGCCGCCGCGTCGTCCGCCCCGCCTTCCGGCTAGCGCCGGGCGCGGAAGAACCGGCGCAGCACGTCGCCGCATTCCTGGGCCAGCACGCCGCCCAGGGCCGGAAAGCGGTGGTTGACGAAATCGAGGCTGGCTGCGTCGAAGCGCGAGGCCACGACGCCGGATTTGGGATCGGACGCGCCGTAGACCAGGGCGGCGATGCGCGCGTGGACCATGGCCCCCAGGCACATCAGGCAGGGCTCCAGGGTGACCACCAGGGTGCAGCCCGTGAGGCGGTAGTTGCCGAGCAGCCGGGCGCCCTGGCGCATGGCCAGGATTTCGGCATGGGCCGTGGGGTCGCCGCTGGCGATGGGCGCATTGGCCGCGCGGGCGAGGAGGGTGCCGTCGGGCCCCAGGAGCACGGCGCCCACGGGCACTTCGCCCGCCTCGGCGGCGCGGCGGGCTTCGGCCAGGGCTTCGCGCATGGGGGCGTCCCAGGAGTCGAGGCCCGGGGGCAGGGGGGGCAGGTCGGGGGTGAGCATGGAGCTTGGCCCGCCGGTCGGGCGGGCGCCCGGCGAGGGGCGCCCGCCCGGCCCGGGGCGGAGCTACTGGGCCTTCAGGTGGGCCACGGCGTTTTCGATGAGCACGGTGCCCAGGCGGGTGGCCTCGCCGCGCGTCCAGCCCGGGTGGTTGGTGACGTGGTTGTAAGCCTCGGGGTGGGGCATGAGGCCGAGCACGCGGCCCGTTGGGTCGGTGATGCCCGCGATGCCCAGGGGCGAGCCGTTGGGGTTGGCCGGGTAGTCGGTGGTCACCTGCCCGGTGGCGGGGTCGGCGTATTGCAGGGCCACGAGGTTGGCGTCCACCAGTTCCCTGAGCACGGCGTCGTCCATGGGCACGAGCTTGCCCTCGCCGTGGCGCACGGGCAGGTCCAGGGTGTCGATGCCGCGGGTGAAGACGCAGGGGCAGGCGGGGTTGGCCTTCAGGCGAACCCAGCGGTCCTCGAATTTGGCGGAGTCGTTGAGCGTCAGGGACACCTGGCGCTCGAAGTAGCGCCCGCCGATGGCCGGCAGCAGCCCGAGCTTGACCAGGAGCTGGAAGCCGTTGCAGATGCCGAGCACCAGCCCCCCGGCGTCGAAGAAGGCGCGCAGTTGCTCCACCAGGGGCTCGCCGCTCCGGGTGCGGGCGAAGCGCCAGCGCAGGGCGGCGGCCTGGGCCGCGCCGAGGTCGTCGCCGTCCAGGAATCCGCCGGGGAAGATCAGGAAATTGTAGTCCGCAAGGCGCACCCGTCCGGCGACCAGGTCGGAGAAATAGGTGATGTCGGCGGCGTCCGCCCCGGCCTGGCGGGCGGCGTGGGCCGATTCCACCTCGCAGTTGGTTCCGTATCCGGTGATGACCAGCGTCTTCACCTGGGCCATGGTCTCCTCCAATGTTTTCTTGACAGGCAGATGCCCGTTGACTAGCGTACCTGAAACACGAGGGACCATAATGAGACATCCGCAAACCGTCAACCTGCAACCGCGATGACCCGGGCCCTCAAACTCCCGACTTTTCATGACAAATTAGTAAGATACAGAGGTTTTGCCACCGCCGCAACCCGCCAGAGCCCTCCGGCTCCGGCGGGTTCGCACTTGAATGGCGCGCAGGCGGCGGCCATGCAGGAAAAACGGTCGGGCGGCGGGTGGCCGCGCGCATCGAGGACAACAAGCAAAGAGGGCAGGTCCAGACCATGAAGACCAAGTTCATTTTCGTCACCGGCGGCGTTCTTTCCTCACTGGGCAAGGGGCTGGCCGCGGCTTCCATCGGCGCGCTGCTCAAGGCCCGCGGGCTCACCTGCACCGCGCAGAAGCTCGACCCCTACATCAACGTGGACCCCGGGACGATGAACCCCTTCCAGCACGGCGAGGTCTACGTCACCGACGACGGCGCCGAGACCGACCTCGACATGGGCCACTACGAGCGCTACCTCGACGTGCCCATGAGCCAGCGCAACAACTACACCTCCGGCTCCATCTACCACAGCGTCATCACCAAGGAGCGCCGGGGCGACTATCTGGGCGGCACGGTGCAGGTCATCCCGCACATCACCGACGAGATCAAGCGCGCCGTGCTCTCCCTGGCCAGCGACAACCTCGACGTGGCCCTGGTGGAGATCGGCGGCACGGTGGGCGACATCGAGGGCCTGCCCTTCCTGGAGGCCATCCGCCAGTTGCGCGGCGACCTGGGCAAGGAGAACGTCCTCTACATCCACCTGACCCTGGTGCCCTACATCAAGGCCGCCGGGGAACTGAAGACCAAGCCCACCCAGCACAGCGTCAAGGAGCTGCGCTCCATCGGCATCCAGCCCGACATCGTGCTCTGCCGCTCGGAATGCGACCTGGACGAGTCGCTCAAGGCCAAGATCGCCCTGTTCTGCAACGTGGACAAGGACGCCGTGTTCTGCTCCGTGGATGTGGACAACATCTACAAGGTGCCGCTCAAGCTCTACGACGAGGGCCTGGACCAGAAGGTCGCCATCATGCTCAAGCTGCCCGCCAAGAACCCGGACCTCGCGGCGTGGCACGCCCTGGTCCAGCGCCTGGACCACCCCCAGGGCGAGGTGACCATCGGCATCTGCGGCAAGTACGTGGACCTCAAGGAGGCCTACAAGAGCCTGCACGAGGCGCTCGTCCACGGCGGCGTGGCCAACAACGTCAAGGTCAACCTGCGCTACATCAACTCCGAGGAGATCGACTCCAAGTCCGTGGCCGGGCTGCTCAAGGACTGCGACGGCGTGCTCGTGCCCGGCGGCTTCGGCTCGCGCGGGGTGGAGGGCAAGATCAAGGCCATCGAATACGCCCGGCGCAACGGCGTGCCCTTCTTCGGCATCTGCCTGGGCATGCAGTGCGCGGTGATCGAGTTCGCGCGCAACGTGGCCGGGCTGGAGGGCGCCAACTCCGAGGAGTTCGACCAGGAAACGCCGCATCCGGTGATCTACCTGATGAAGGAGTGGTACGACTTCCAGAAGGGGCGCATGGAGGTGCGCGACGCGCTGTGCAACAAGGGCGGCACCATGCGCCTGGGCGCCTACCCCTGCCGCCTCGTGCCCGGCACCCGGGCCCACGAGGCCTACGCCAAGGACGCCATCGACGAGCGCCACCGCCACCGCTACGAATTCAACAAGGCCTATTTCGAGCAGTTCAAGGACAAGGGGCTGGTTTTCTCGGGCCTGTCGCCCGACGGCGAACTGGTGGAAATCGTGGAGCTGCCGGGTCATCCGTGGTTCCTGGGCTGCCAGTTCCACCCCGAGTTCAAGTCCAACCCCATGCGGCCCCACCCGCTGTTCCGCGAGTTCATCGGCGCGGCGCGGCAGCGCAGGCTCGGCGCCGCCAAGGGCAAGAAGGGCTGAGCCATGGCCCCCACCGCCCAGGAACTGCACGGCCTGGCCCAGGCCGGGCCCTTCGTCATCGCCGGACCCTGCGCCCTGGAAAGCCGCGAGGTGGCCCTGACCGTCGGCTGGCGTCTGGCCGAGGTCGGCGAGGCTCTGGGCCTGCCGGTCATCTTCAAAAGCTCTTTCGACAAGGCCAACCGGACCTCGGTGGAAAGCTTCCGGGGCCCGGGCATGGAGCGGGGCCTGGCCCTGCTGGCCGAAATCAAGGCCGAAACCGGCCTGCCCGTGCTGACGGACATCCACCTGCCCGAGCAGGCCGCGCCCGTGGCCGAAGTGGCCGACGTGCTCCAGATTCCGGCCTTTTTGTGCCGCCAGACGGACCTGCTCGTGGCCGCCGGGCGCACGGGCCGGGTGGTCAACGTCAAGAAGGGCCAGTTCGTCGCTCCGTGGGACATGGCCAACGCCGTGGGCAAGATTCGCAGCACGGGCAACGCCATGATCTGGCTCACCGAGCGAGGGGCCAGCTTCGGCTACAACAATCTCGTGGTGGACATGCGCTCCGTCCCCGCCATGCAGGACCACGGCTGCCCCGTGGTTTTCGACGCCACGCATTCGGTGCAACTGCCGGGCGGGCAGGGCGCCAGCTCCGGCGGGCAGCGCCAGTTCGTGCCGACCCTGGCCCGGGCCGCCGTGGCCGCCGGGGCCGACGGCGTGTTCCTGGAAACGCACCCCGACCCGGACCGGGCCCTGTGCGACGGGCCCAACTCCTGGCCGTTGGAACGGCTCGAACCCTTGCTGCGCGACCTTTTGGACCTTTGGGAGGCGACCCGTGCCCGCCGCGTCCGCTAGAGAGCGCGCCGCCCGGGTGCGGCTGTTGGTGCTCGACGTGGACGGCGTGCTCACCGACGGCGGGCTGTACTACGACGCCGAAGGCAACGTTTCCAAGCGCTTCAACGTGCAGGACGGCCTGGGCATCAAGGTCGCGCAGGCCGCCGGGCTGGAGATCGCCGTGATCACCGGGCTGGACTCCAAGGCCGTGGCCGCGCGTGTGCGCGAGCTGGGCGTGGAGGAATACCACGCCGGGCATCTGGCCAAGGCGCCGCTGCTGGAAGGCATGTGCCGGGCGCGCGGGCTGGAGTGGGCCCAGGTGGCCTACCTGGGCGACGACTGGGTGGACGCCGGGCCCATGGGGCTGGTGGGCCTGCCGCTGGCCGTGGCCAACGCCCAGCCGGAGATTCTGGACATGGCGGCCTGGGTCAGCACGCGTCCGGGCGGGCATGGCGCCGTGCGCGAGGCCATCTCTTTCATCCTGGATGCCCGGGGCGACCTGGACGCCCAGTGGGCCCTGTGGCGGTCGCGGTGAGGCGCTGGCTGCCCTGGGTGCTCCTGGCCCTGGCGGGGCTGGCGGCGGTGGGCGGCTGGTCGCTCTATCAGCGCCACCAGATGCTGACCCGGGCGGCGGCACTGCTGGACGACGTGGACGTGGACGTGTCGCTGCACGGGGTGGAGCTGTCGCGCGGGGCCGAGGGGCGCACGGAGTGGCGCATGAAGGCCGACGCCGCGCACTACGCCCAGGACACGGGCATCGTCGCGGTGGACAATCCGCGCATCCTCTACTACCTCAAGGACGATGGCGGCGAGATCGCCGTCAACGCCACCAGCGGCGAGGTGGACCAGGAGTCCGGCAACGCCAGCCTGTGGCCCGACGTGGACATCGTTTCCGGCCCCAACCGGGCCCGCGCCGCGCGGCTGGACTATTCCAGCGCCGAACGGCGCATCGTGCTCACCGGGGACGTGCGCCTGGAGCGGCCGGACATGACCCTGGACGCGCCCCGGGTGGTGCTGCACCTGGACACCAACGACGTGGACGCCGACGGCGGGGTGCAAAGCGTGTTTTTCAACATGACCGTGCCTGCTGCGGGGGCCGCCTCCGCGGCCGCGCCCGCCAAGAAGGCCGCAGCCAAGCCCGCGAAGAAATCCGTGAAGAAATCCACGAAAAAGTCCGCAAAGAAGCCTGCGGCCAAGGCCGCCACGAAGGCCAACGGAAAGGAGTGACCCCCGTGAAGCGACTCACGCGCGCCCTGTGCGCCCTGTGTCTGCTGGCGCTGGCCCTGGGGCCCGGCGCCGCCCCGGCCGCCGAGAAGGCCAAAGGCGAGCAGGTGCCCACGAAGATAACCTCCGAGAAGGTCCGCTACGAGCAGGCCGGGCGGGTGGTCATTTTCGAGGGCCAGGTCTTCGTGCAGCGGCCGGACATGACCATCCGCTCGCGCAAGCTGACGGTGCACCTGGCCGAGGGCGCGGCCAGGAAGGCCGCCGAGCCGGGCCAGCCCGCCGGGCCCGGCGAGGTGGAGCGCATCGTGGCCGAGGGCGACGTGCACCTGGAGCGCGAAGGCCGCCTGGGCACCTGCGCCACGGCCACCTACCACGTGCAGACCGGGCTGCTGGTCATGGAGGGCGAGCCGAAAATCACCGACGGCGACAACCAGATCACCGGACGCATCATCCGCCTGTATCTGAAGGACAACCGCAGCGAGGTCGAGGGCGGGCCGCAGCGGCAGGTGGAGGCCATCTTCATGACCCCGCCGGAGGAAGAGTAATGGCGCTGCTGGCGGCCGACGGCCTGTGCAAGCGCTACGGCCAGCGCGAGGTCGTGCACGACATCGCCCTGGACGTGGCCCAGGGCGAGGTGGTCGGGCTGCTCGGGCCCAACGGCGCGGGCAAGACGACGACCTTCTACATGCTCGTGGGGCTCATCAAGCCCAACGGCGGCGAAGTGACCCTGGACGGCGCCCAACTTGCGGGGCTGCCCCTGCACGAGCGCGCGCGCCTGGGCCTGTCCTACCTGCCGCAGGAAAGCTCCGTGTTCCGCAAGCTGACCGTGCGCGAGAACCTGGAAATCATCCTGGAAAACACGAAGCTTTCGCACCGCGAGCAGGCCGCCAAGGCCTCCGCCCTGCTGGACGAACTGGGCATCGCCAAGCTGGCGGGGCAGAAGGCCATGCACTTGTCCGGCGGCGAGCGCCGCCGCCTGGAAATCGCCCGGGCCCTGATCCTGGACCCCAAGTTCATGCTGCTCGACGAGCCCTTCGCGGGCATCGACCCCATCGCGGTGGACGATATCCAGGGCATCGTGCGCGGGCTCAAGGAGCGCGGCATCGGCGTGCTCATTTCCGACCACAACGTCCGCGAGACCCTGCGCATCTGCGACCGGGCCTATCTGGTCTACGAGGGCCGGGTCATCCTTTCGGGCACGCCGCTGGAGATTTGCGAGAATCCCCAGGCGCGCCAAGTCTACCTCGGCGAGGCTTTCAGTCTCTAATCTGGCGCGCTTCTTGCGCTTCCTCGCGCATACAAAATCCTTGCCATTTGAGTTGCAAGGCCTGGGGCTCTGTGGCATGGTCTGCCCGAGCCGCGCAGAACGGGCCCTGCCGGGCGAGGACTTTTGCCGCGCGGGCCGGGCCGCGACGGGCGGACCCCTGATCGACACGGCACCGCAGCACCTGAACACGACGGGCAACGATGGGACTTGAACTCAGACAGCAAATGAAGCTTTCGCAGCAACTGGTGATGACCCCCCAGTTGCAGCAGGCCATCAAGCTGCTCCAGCTCTCCCGTTTCGAGCTGCTGGACGTGGTCCAGCAGGAGTTGCTCGAAAACCCCCTGCTCGAGGAGAAGGGCGAAGAGGCCTTCGAGGATACTTCCGGCCGCGACGGCAAGGACGCCTTCGAGACCGCCGCCGAGCCCGAGCGCGAGCGCCCCGCCCAGGGCGACGAGGCCGTGGAGCGCGACCTGGCCCGCAACGCGGACTGGGAGAACTACCTGGGCGAATTCTCCAGTTCCTCGCGCCAGGCTTTGATGCGCGAGAGCGAAACGCCCGAGGAGGGCATGGCCTACGACGCGCGCCTGTCGGTCAAGCCCTCCCTGGAAAGCCATCTGGAATGGCAGATCTGCCTTTCGGATTTCAGCCCCGCCGAAGTGGCCATCAGCGAGGTCGTCATCGGCAACCTGGACTCCCACGGCTATCTCCAGGCCTCCTGCGAGGAGGTCGCCGCCATGGCCGGGGCCGCCACGGCCCAGGTGGAGGACGTGATCCGGCGCATCCAGCGCCTGGACCCCGTGGGCGTGGCCGCGCGCGACCCGCGCGAATGCCTGCTGGTGCAGATCGAGGTCTTCGGGTACGACGACCCCATTTTGAAGGAGCTGGTCAGCGAGCATCTGGAGGACCTGGAGAAGGGCCGCTTCAAGCCCGTGGCCCGCAAGTTCCGCCTGACCCTGGAACAGCTCAAGGAATACCTGGACCTGCTCCAGACCCTGGACCCCATGCCCGGCGCCAGCTACGGCGGCGGGGAGCCGCAGTACGTCAGCCCCGACGTGTACGTTTACGAGTACGACGGCGATTTCGTCATCGTGCTCAACGAGGAGGGCCTGCCGCGCCTGCAACTGAACTCCTTCTACATGGACGGCCTGTTGGCCAAGAATTCCAAGGACAAGGAGTACGTCCAGGAGAAGATGCGCTCGGCGGTCTGGCTGATGAAGAGCCTGTTCCAGCGCCAGCGCACGCTCTACAAGGTGGTCGAGAGCATCGTGCGCTTCCAGAACGGCTTTTTCCGCCAGGGGGTCACAGCGCTCAAGCCGTTGATTCTCAAGGATATCGCCGACGACATCGAGATGCATGAATCGACCATCAGCCGCATCACCACCAACAAGTACGTGGCCACGCCCCACGGCGTGTTCGAGTTGAAGTTTTTCTTCAACAGCGCCCTGGAGATGGACGACGGCTCCCAGGTGGGCTCGGAGTCCGTCAAGGCGCTCATCAAGCAGCTCATCGGCGGCGAGGATGCCCGCCATCCGCTGTCCGACGAGAAGATCGCCGACCACCTGAAGGACACCCTGAAGGTCAACATTGCCCGGCGCACGGTGGCCAAGTACCGCACGGCCCTGGGCATCCGCTCTTCCTCCAAGCGCAAGCAGGTTTTTTGATCGCGCGCCGGGTAGCCCTTTATTTCGATCCGGTTTCCTTCTACACTGGAATCGGCGAAAACCCGCCAGACCAGTGTCGTCGTGTCACCCAAGACAGGAGGAGATCCATGCAGATCAATTTCAACTTCAAGAACTTCGAGCCCTCCGATCATCTCAAGAAGTACGCCACCGCGCGGTTCGAGAAGTTGATCAAGTACGCCGGCACCGACAACGCCGACCTGCAAATCAACCTGTCCGTGGAGAAGTTCCGCCAGAAGGCGGACGTCGTGCTCACCTGGGACGACAACAACCTCTCGGCTTTCGAGGAGTCCGAGGACATGTACAGCACCATCGACCTGGTGCTGGACAAGATGGACGCCCAGGTGCGCAAGATCCGCGAGAAGGCCAAGGACAAGCGCCGCCAGCGCGGCACCGTGCGCATGGACGTGCTGTCCTTCGCCGAGGCCGAGGGCGGCGGCGAGCGCGTGCCGACCATTACCGAGGCCGACGCCTACGAGCCCAAGCCCATGTCCGTCGAGGAGGCGGCCATGCAGTTGGAGAGCCTGGGCTACGAGTTCCTGGTTTTCCAGAACGCGCAGACCGAGCGTATCAACGTCATCTACCTCCGCAAGAACGGAGACTTCGGCCTCATCGACCCGGGGATGTAACGCATGATCATTGGTGAACTGCTGGAAGAGGGGCTGATTCTGCCGTCCCTCGCGGCCAGGACCAAGAACGCCGTCCTGGCCGAACTGGTGGCCGCGGCCGGGGACCATGTCCCCGGCCTGGACGCCGCCACGGCCCTCAAGGTGCTCAAGGAACGCGAAAAGCTCGGCACCACGGGCATCGGGGACGGCGTGGCCATCCCTCACGGCAAGATGGACTGCATTGAGAGGATCGTCCTCGTTGTGGGGCGCAGCGAGCAGGGCGTCGAGTTCGACGCCCTGGACCACAAGCCCTGCACCATCTTCTTCCTGGTCCTGGCGCCCGAGCAGGTCGTCGGCCAGCACCTGCGCGTGCTGGCGGGCATTTCCCGCCTGCTGAAGGACGACGCCTTCCGGCGGTCCTTCCTGGCTGCGCCGGGAGCGGACGGCCTGCTGCGGCTGCTGCGGGCCTGCTGACGGAGGCGCCATGACCCAGGAGGCCCAGACCCCGCCGGGCGGCATCCGGCCGGACATGGCCCCGGATGCGGGCGGCCACATCCCGGTGGTCATCCTCACGGGGCTGTCCGGCGCGGGCAAATCCACGGCGCTCAAGGTGTTCGAGGACCTGGGCTTTCTGGCCGTGGACGGCATGCCTCCCGGGCTCATCCCCGACGTGGTGCGCCTGTTCGACAGCCAGACCGAGCTGCACCACCGGGGCCTGACCCTGGGCATGGACGTGCGCCAGTCCGACTTCCTGGTCCAGTGGCGCGAAACCCTTTCGCAATGCGCCACTCTGGGCATCCGCCCGCGCATCGTGTTCATGGAGTCCTCGCGGGCGGTGCTCCTGCGGCGCTACGCCGCCACGCGCCGCCCCCATCCGCTGGAGGGCACCCTGTCCCTGGAGGCGGCCATGGACCGCGAGCGGGAAATGCTCGCCCCCGTGCGCGACCAGGCCGAACTGGTGGTGGACACCTCGGGCTATTCCATCCACGACCTGCGGCGCACCCTCCAGGAAAAATGGAATTTCCTGCGCGACAAGCGCTGGGGCCTGCGGCTGTACATCCTGTCCTTCGGCTTCAAGCACGGCATGCCCACCGACGTGGACCTGGTCTTCGACCTGCGCTTTCTGCCCAACCCGCATTTCGACGAGGCCCTGCGGCCCCTGTCCGGCAAGGACGAGGCCGTGTCGCGCTTCGTCCTCGGGCGCGAGCCGGGGGCCGAGTTCCTGCGCCGCCAGCTCGACTACCTGAACTTCGTGCTGCCGCTGTACGCCCACGAGGGCCGCTACCGGCTGACCATCGCCTTCGGCTGCACCGGCGGGCGGCACCGCTCCGTGGCCGTGGCCGAAGCAGTCTTTGACTCCTTGCGCAACTCGGATTATGCAGTTTTTCTCGAGCACCGGCATATCGACCTGAAATGACGGCGCAGGGCAGCCGGGCCCGCACCGCAAGCACAAGCGAGCCGATGAACAAGGACAAGAAGCCCAAGGGCGGCGACGTTGGCGTCGTCGTCGTGACCCACACCGACTACGGCACCCGCCTGATTGCCGCCGCAGAGATGATCCTCGGCGCCCAGCGTGCCTGCGTGGCCGTGAGCGTGGACACCGCGACGGAGATGGACAAGACCATGGACGCCCTGCGTCAGGCCGTTGCCGGTGTGGACACCGGGGCCGGGGTCATGCTGCTGACGGACATGTTCGGCGGCACGCCGACCAACCTGAGCCTGTCCCTGCTGGGCACGGGCAAGCTGGAAGTCATCACCGGCGTGAACCTGCCCATGCTGCTCAAGGTGCTCGGCATGCGCGCGCTGCCGCTCTCGCGTCTGGCCGACGAGGCCAAGGCCGCGGGCATCCAGGGCATCGTGGTCGCCGGCGAGGTGCTGCGCCAGAAGGTGGCGGGGAACTGACCGTGTTCTGGGTGCGCGTGGACAATCGCCTGATCCATGGGCAGATCATCGAAACTTGGCTGCCCTTCACCCGCTCGCGGATGATCGTGGTCGCCAACGACGAGGTCAGCGCGGACCCGCTGCGCCAGGAGATCATGGGGCTGGCCATCCCCAGCCACGTGGAGAAGGTCTTCGTCGCCGTGGAAGGGCTGCACGACTTCCTGTCCTCGGCCTTCCAGGACGAGGCCGAGCCCGATGTGCTGGTGCTCTTCGCCTCGTGCCAGGACGCCCGCCGCGCCCACGAGCACGGCATGGCCTTCAGCAGCCTGAACCTGGGCAACATGCACTACGGCCCGGGCAAGGAGCAGATTTGCGCGCACGTGGCCCTGGGCGGGCAGGACAAGGTCTGCCTGAGCTATTTCGCGGCCCACGGCGTGGTCCTGGACTTCCGCTGCGTGCCCAACGAGCCTGTGCAGGTGGGGCGGTCGTGGTAGGCGCGTCGGCAACCCTGGGCGGCCTCATGGGCTGGACGCTGCTGGCGAGTTTTTTTTTGCCGTCTTTTCCTCGCTGCGCGTCTCGCTGAACCTGGGCATCCTTGAACGCCCGCTGGTTCAGGGACTGCTGTGGGGCCTGCTCACGGGCGACATGACCCAGGCCGTGTCCGTGGCCCTGGTTTTCGAGCTGCTCTGGCTCGACCTCATCCCCGCCGGAACCTTCATCCCCCCCAACCCCGCCGCGGGCAACCTCGCGGCCCTGGCGCTCATGTCCGCCTTCGGCCTGTCCGGCGCCTCGGGGGCGGTGTTTCCCATCCTCATCGGGCTGCCGCTGTCCTGGATGGCCTCCGGGCTGGAGCGCATGCACCGCGCGCGGCAGAACGCGGCCTTCGACACCCTTCAGGCCTGGCTGGCCCCCGGTCGCCAGGGCGAGTACGACCCCGGGCTGCTGGTGCGCCGGGCCCTGGCACACTCGGCGGTGGCGCATTTCCTGTTCTTCCTCGCGGCTCTGGGCTGCGCCATGGCCCTGGCCGCCGTGCTGCTCGGCCGGGGGCTGATGCAGCCCGCGCCGGGGCTGTTCTCCTGGGGTCAGCTTTGGCTGGGGGCCAGCCTGGGCGGGCTCATGTCCCTGCGCGTGCCGCGCGCCTACGCCGTGCTCGCCGTCTGCGCCCTGGCCGTGGCCGTGGCCGGGTTCCTGGGCTGATCCGGCCTGCGGCGTTCCCGCCGCTCCGTCCTCCCTCCGCTCTGCGATCCTGGCGCGCCGCGCCATGGTTCCTGTCCCCGGGCCGTCGCCTGCGCGCGGGCAGGCCGCGCCGCGTCCGACCGCCCGAGCGGGCGGGGCGGGCGGGGCGGGCGGAAACGGGGCGTCGGGAGGCACGGCCGCCCGCGGTTTCACCCGCGCGGAGCCGGAGTGCGCGGAGGCGGCTGAAGCACCTCCGCGCGCCCTGGTCCGGGTTCGGGAGGCCGGGCAGTGGGGAGCGCCTTTCCCGGTTTCCGGGGGCCGCCCGGGGGGGGCGCCGGGGCCTGCCCGGGGCCCGCAAGGCGGGCGGCACTGTGTTCTTTCTTGCACATGCGCGCCGCGCCAGCCTTTTCGGGCTCCCGCCCGCCCGCAGGAGCCCGGAGTATGGCGCTTTTGCGACATTTTCCCCCGCGAGGCCTTGCCCGTTGCCGTCTTTGAATTTCTGGGCTAGGGTGGCTGCGGCCCTGTTTTTACTGGCGGCATCCCTTTTTTTTCGCTTGGCAGCGTCCCGCCTTTGTGCTATTTGGCACAAACTCAATGCGCGCAATGGACCCTGTCCAGCCAACTGCGTCAAATAATTAGAGGAGGTTCTCTCGATGACTATGCTCGTTATGGGTCACATGAATCCGGATACCGATTCCATCGTCGCTGCCATCGCCTACGCCGACCTGGCCAGCAAGACCGGCAAGCCCGCCAAGGCCGTTGCCCAGGGCGCCGTCACCCCCGAGTCCGACTTCGTGCTCAAGAAGTTCGGTCTGGCCGCCCCCGAGATCGTGAAGGACGCTGCCGGGCAGAAACTGGCCCTGGTGGACACCACCGAGAAAACCCAGCTCCCCGCCGATCTGGACAAGGCCGAGATCCTGGCCGTGGTCGACCACCACAAGCTGGGCGACGTGACCACCCCCAATCCCCTGGAGATGTGGGTCTGGCCTGTGGGCTGCACCTGCACCGTGCTGAAGAACATGTACGACTTCTACGGTGTGGAGATTCCCAAGGGCATCGCCGGGGCCATGCTCTGCGCCATCCTGTCCGACACCGTCATGTTCAAGTCCGTCACCTGCACCCCCGCCGACAAGGCCGCCTGCGAGGCGCTGGCCAAGATCGCGGGCGTGTCCGACATGATGGCCCTGGGCATGGAGATGTTCAAGGTCAAGAGCGCCGTGGACGGCACCCCCATGCGCGACCTGGTCTTCCGCGACTACAAGGACTTCGACATGGGCGGCCACGGCGTCGGCATCGGCCAGCTCGAGGTCGTGGACGGCGACATCCTCAAGCCCTACGTTGACGGGCTGTACGCGGAAATCGCCAAGCTGAAGCAGGAGAAGGGCCACCACACCATCATCCTGATGCTCACCGACATCATGAAGGAAGGCAGCGAGATGCTCTTCGTTTCCGACGACAAGGCCGTCTTCAAGAAGGCCTTCGGCGTCGAGGCCGGCGAGCGCTCCTTCTGGCTGCCCGGCTGCATGAGCCGCAAGAAGCAGGTCGTGCCGGACTTCCAGGCCAAGGCCTTCGCGTAAATCGGCAGGTACGTCCCCCTTTCGGGCTTCCGGGGCCCGGCGCGGAACGACCGCGCCGGGCCTTTTTTGTCGCCTTCCACCCGGCGCCTTCCGCGCCGTGCGAGAGGCCGGCAAGCGCGGAACGCGCTCTACGCATATGCGGAAAACGGAACATGCCTTGCAACCTAAAGAATTTTGTCCGGTGAACCGATACGAAGGATGCAAGCATGCAACGGGAGGACGGCTATGGTCGGCGGCATCGGTGCTCAACTGGCGGCGGGGGGAGACTTGCAGGGCGTACTGGAGAAGCTGCGCAAGGGCGAAGAGGGCCTGTCGGGAGATGCCGCCACGTCCGCCGTCGAACTGCCTTCCGGGACATCCGGTGAAACGGCCCAGGCCAACATGCTGGCGGGAAATTTCGTTTCCGAGCGGAGCGAGCCCTCGGAGTACATTTCCTCACTGCAACTGAGCCTGTCCCTTGAGCGGCAGATGACGATCACCCGCGTGAAGGAGGTCATCGCCAACGCGATGCCCGAAACCGTGAAGATCACGGCCCAGGCCCACAGCAGCCAGACCATGCGCCAGGCGACCAAGCTCAGGGAATCCCTGGAAGCCAACGAGGACAATCTGGACGAGGCGCGGAAGAGCATCGAGGAGAAGGCCGAGCAGGCGGTGTCCGAGTCGGGCTCGGCCGCCGGAGAAGCTGTCGCCGTCCCCGCCACGCCGATCGCGGCGGCCGAAGGGGCTGGTGCGGCCTCGACCCCTGAGTCCGGGACGGCGGCCGTCCCGGTGGACATCGTGGTCTGACGGCCATCCCCGAGCCGGGCGCAGCGCCCGCCACAGGGCCGCCGCATCCGCCTGCCGGACGCGGCGGCCTTGCGTCGAGCACGGCATCCGGGCGCATCCGGGCGCATCCGGGCGCGTGGGCGCACTGGTCCGGGGGCGCGTCGTCCTTGGCCCCAGCGGAAGCGGGCGATCCGGTCCGGACCGGGGCTGCCGGATGGTTGCCGCTCTCCGGGCGCGAGGCGGGTCCGGCATAGGTGACAATGGAGAATTGAGTTTCCATCTGCCGCTCCCCGGGCGCGGGGCGGGTTCGGATGCCCTCGCTGCCGGGACCGCTTTCGGCGGCGTCTCGCCCGGGCGTTCTCAAGGGCGGCAGGCCGGAGGCCGGGAATCGGGTTTTTTCCCGCGAACTGCTTGCCTTTCTGGCCGGAAACAACAATGCTGACGGCTAGGGCCATGCCATTTTTCAGCCGGGGAGGCACACGGCGGCCGGGCGCAACGCCCGGCCGCGAGTGCTTTGTGATCGGCTGCAACCTGCAAGACAGACACGGAGGATGCCATGCCCGGGCGACCGGCGCCCCCGGCGGTGCTTTTGACCACCGCCGAGGCCCTTGCCGCCATCCGCTGCGACCTGCGCATGTACGGCCCGCAGCTCGACGAATTCTGTTCCCTGGCCGGAGCCCTGTGCGGCCTTGCGGCCCGCCCCGCCGAGCAAGGCGGCGTTCCGGGGCTGGAGCTGGCGCCCGGGGCCGGGGCGGCCCGAGGGCGCTTTGTGCCCTGGGAGATTGCCGCGCGCTGGCTGTGCCGGGCCCTGACCCGGAGTCATCCCGGGCCCGAGGCCCTGGCCCGGCTGTGCGCCCTGGTCTTCGGCCAGCGGGCCGAAGCCCTGCCCGCCGCCCCCGGCGAGGCTCCGCGCATCCGCCTGGAAACGGGCATGGACGGCTTCGCCTGCACCCGCTGCGGCCGCTGCTGCCTGGACCTGGACTACCACGCCGAATGCGACGCCGAGGACGTGGCCCTGTGGCGCCGCCTGGGCCGGGAGGACATCCTGGCCTGGGTCGGCCGGGAGCAGGGCCCCGAGGGCCCGGTCTACCGCATCTGGCGCCGCCCGGGCACGCCGCTGTACGCCGAGCGCTGTCCCTTCCTGCGCCGCGTGCCCGGCGACACGGCCTTCGTCTGTACCATTCACGACGTGAAGCCCGCCATCTGCCGCTCCTACCCCGGGCTGCGCAAGCACGCCCTGCTCACGGGCTGCAAGGGCTTCCCCCGGGGCTGACGCCCTCCGCCGCCCGGGGCTGCGTCCGCCCCCGGCGCCAAACCATGAAAAAGCCCCCGGCCTTGCGGCGCGGGGGCTTTGCGTTCGCGGCTTCCGGTCCGGCCCGGGGGCGGCTAGATGAGCCCCGAGGCCTTGAGCACGCCCTCCATGCGGGCGCGCGTTTCAGGGACCATCTCCACCAGCGGCAGGCGCAGCTCCAGGGCGATGCGGCCCATGAGCGCCAGGCTGGTCTTGACCGGGATGGGGTTGGTTTCGAAGAACATGGCCCGCGTCAGGGGCATCATCTGGAAGTGCAGGGCCTTGGCCTTTTCCAGGTCGCGTTCCCTGTAGGCGGCGCACAGGGCGGCCATGGGCCCGGGCACGATGTTGGACACCACGGAGATGACGCCCGTGCCGCCCAGGGCGAGCAGCGGCAGCACCGTGAAGTCGTCGCCGGAGAGCACGTTGAAGTCCGGGCCCATGATCTCGATGATGTCCGAAACCTGCTTCAGGTCGCCGGTAGCCTCCTTGACGCCGACCACCTCGGGCACCGCCTTGCGGATGCGCGCCAGGGTCTCGGGGGCGAGGTTCAGGGCCGTGCGGCCGGGCACGTTGTAGACCACGAAGGGCAGGGACACCTCGCGGGCGATGGCCTTGAAGTGCTCCACCAGCCCGGCGGGAGTGGGTTTGTTGTAATAGGGCGTGATGAGCAGGGCGCCGTCGGCTCCGGCGTCCTTGGCGTAGCGGGTCAGCTCCACGGCCTCGCGGGTGTTGTTGGAGCCCGCTCCGGCGAGCACGGGCACGCGCCCGGCGACCTGTTCCACGCAGACGCGGATGACCTTGCCGTGCTCGGCGTGAGACAGGGTGGCGGACTCGCCGGTGGTGCCGCAGGGCACCACGCCGTCGATACCCTGTTCGATCTGCCATTCGATGAACGCGCGGTAGGCTTCCTCATCCAGTTCGCCGTTCCTGAACGGCGTGACCAGTGCGGTGAACGCACCCGAGAAATGCATGGGTCCCTCCTCTTCGTGTCCCGTGCATGGGCCCTAGGGCAGGGTCAGCCCCAGGGAATCCAGAAACATTTCACCTCGATAGGTGGTAACGGCAGGTCCTTCGAGGAAGACCGTACCGTTTTCGAGGCCGATTTGCAAAACTTCGCCGCCCGAGGTCGTCACGCGTACCTCCTCGCCCACAAGGCCCAGGGCGTTGGCCACCAGCACCGTGGCGGCGGCGCCCGTGCCGCAGGCGTAGGTTTCGTTTTCCACCCCGCGCTCGTAGGTGCGCAGGGTCATGGCGTCCGGCGCGTCCACTCGGGCGAAGTTGACGTTGGTTCCGGCGGGGGCGAAGTGCGGGTGGGTGCGCAGGGCGCGGCCCAGGGCGCGCACGTCCAGCGCCGCCAGCCCCTCGGGGAAGAGCACGGCATGGGGCACGCCCGTGTCCACGAAATGCACGGTGCACTGCCGACCGTCCACGTCCAGGGCGGTGTCCAGGGTCAGGCCGTGGGGCGGGGTGAGCTGCACGCGCACGGTGCCCGCCTGGGGGTTGACCCGCGCGCGGATGGGCCCGGCATCCGTGCCCAGCACGTGCTCGCGCCCGGCCATGCCGAGCTCGTAGGCCAGCCGCGCGGCGCAGCGTGAGCCGTTGCCGCACATGGCGGCGCGCGAGCCGTCGGCGTTGTAGAAGTCCCAGACGTAGTCGGCCGGGGCTCCGGCGGGGGCCCGGTTCAGCAGGATCAGCCCGTCGGCGCCCACGCCGAAGGCCGTGCGGCAGATGCGCCGGGCCCATTGGGCCATGGCTTCGCGGGGCAGGCCCAGGGAGCGGTTGTCCAGCAGCACGAAGTCGTTGCCGCTGCCGTGCATCTTGAAAAAGGGAACGGTGGGGTGCGTGGATGTGTTCATGGGTCGTCGGATTTCCGGTTGCGGTGTTCCGTGCAGAACGGCGGAATCATGGCCGCTTTCGTGGCCGATGGCAAGGGGGCAGCGGGCCGGGAGCGGGCGGGGCCGTGAAAAACCTTGCCGTCCCGGCGTGCCCGGAGCCGGTGCCTTCGACCCGGGCGGGGGCGTTTGCCGATGCCCGGCGTGGTCCGGCCCTGCCCCGCGCCCGCGCGGTCCTGCACGCGGTCGGTATCGGCACGCCGACCGGCCTTGCCCGTGCCTGCTCCCGCGCGGCTACCGGGGCAGGTCGAAGCCGCCCAGCAGGGCGTCCATGGCCGGGTCGGCGGGGATGGCGTCGGTCAGGCTGAGGAAGTCCAGGCGCAGGTTTTCGTCCTTGACCCATTTCCACGCGGCGGTCCGCTCGGGCCATGCGGCGATGCGGATGACGTGCAGGGCCTTGCCCCGGCCGTAGCTGCGGGCCAGGAAGGTCTTGCCGTCGTCGCTGAAGCGCCCGGCCACCCCCGGCCCGGGGCCGCCGCCCAGCAGGATGTCCACCACCGGCCCGGCCGTGCGCAGGAAGCCGTCCTCGGCCAACTCGCCCCAGGGGCTCAGGGCGACCACCAGCCGCGTGCGCGCGGCCAGGGCCCGGGCCTGGGCCACGGCTTCGCGGGCCATGTCGTCCGGTGCGGCCTCGGCGGCGCGCGGCAGGGGCGGCAGCAGCAGCACGCCCACCGCGCCGCCCGGCGTGGGCAGGACGACGCCGCGCACCCCGGGGCCCAGGCGCTGGTGGGCCGGGGCCGTGGCACCTCCGGCCGTGAGCCAGGCGGCCTCGGGGCCGGTCAGGGCCAGCAGGTCCGGCGCCAGGGCGCCGTGGGCGGCGGCCAGGGCCCGGGCCAGGGCCGGGGTGTGCCGCTGCGTCGGCCCTTCGGGCGGCAGGAACTCGTAGGGCCCGGTCAAAGAGAGGACGGTCGCGCCGTCAGGCCCCTGCCTGAGGTCGCGCAAGGCTGTGGCGCGCCTGACCAGGCCGCCGAGGGTCTTGCTGCCTCAGGTGGGGCAGGGGGCGAACTCCCCCTCGGAGTTGGCGGAGAAGACCAGCGTCAGGACATCCCGGGCGGGAGTGTCCTGGCCGGGTGCGTCCTGGGCGAGAGCGGGGGCGGCGCAGAGGGCGAGCGCGAACAGCAGCGGGAGGAGCAGTCGGAGAAGGACGCGCATGGTCTACTTGTTCACGTACTCCTTGAGTTCCTTGCCCGGGCGGAAGAAGGGCAGCTTCTTGGGGCTGACCTGGACGACCTCGCCGGTCTTGGGGTTGCGGCCCGTGTAGCCGCCGTAGTCCTTGAGCTTGAAGCTGCCGAAGCCGCGGATTTCCACGCGTTCTTCCTTGATGAGCGAATCCTTGATGGAGTCGAAGAAGGTGTTGACCACCAGCGCCGCCTCGTCAACGTGGATGTCGTTCTTCTCGGCCAGGGTCTTGATGAGTTCGCTTTTGTTCACGGATGTTCCTCCGGAGTTGCCTGCCTGCGCAACCAACGGCCCCCCAGAGGCCGCCGCACAGGGCTATCTGGTACAACATTGCCTAATTGCGGAGCTTTTTGCAAGCGCTATTGTGCGTCTGTTCCGGGACAGATTTCCAGGCCGTTGCACGCGCCGATTTCCGCCAGTTGCGCATCGCGCATGCGCTTCATGCGTACGGCGATCTGCAGGATGTCGCGGCCCGCGTCGCTGCCGGGGGCCAGCTTGAGCAGCGGCGTCTGGCGCACCACGGCCCGGGGCACGGCGGGGTCCGAGCGCACGCACCCGGCGTATTTGATGTCCAACTCCAGGAAGCGGGCGCAGGCCGCGTGCAGGCGCTCGAAGCTGCGCCGCCCCTCCTCGGCGCTGGCGGCCATGTTGACCACCACCTGGAAGTCGCGCACGCCGTGGCTGGTGAGCATGACCTTAATCATGGCGTAGCCGTCGGTCAGCGAGGTCGGCTCGGGGGTGATGACCACCAGCCGCTCGCGGGTCATGGCCGCGAAGCGCAGCACCGTGCGGCTGATGCCCGCGCCCAGGTCGAGCAGCAGGAAGTCGTAGCCGCCGATGAGCGTGTTCAGGCGTTCAAAAAGCATGGCCTGCACGTCCTCGTCCAGGTCGATGAGTTCCGGCACGCCCGAGGCCGAGGGCAGGAAGTCGAACCCGCCCGGCTCGATGGGTACCACGACCTCGGCGGGATCCGTGCCCGGGGCCAGCAGGTCCTGGAGGTTCCTGTCCGGGGTCAGGCCCAGGAGCACGTCGAGGTTCGCCAGGCCGAGGTCGCAGTCCATGAGCAGCACGCGGTGCCCGCCCCGGTGCAGGGCGTAGCCCAGGTTCAGGGCCAGGTTGGTCTTGCCCACGCCGCCCTTGCCGCTGACCACGGCGAAGCTCGCGGCCTTGTTGGGGATGCTGGATTCAGGCATTGGCGCTCAACTCCCTGTGAAGAGAAATTTCTTTTCGTTGGAGGCCACGAGGCTTTCGCGCCGGGGGGGCCGCAGGTCGGCCAGGGGCGCGGTTTCCACGCGGTCCTTGCCCAGGGCCTTGGCCTCGTAGAGGGCCTTGTCGGCCAGGGCGTAAAGCTCCCGGGCGCCGGTTTCGCCCGGGCCCTTGCGGCAGGCCAGCCCGACCGAGCAGGTCACCCGGAAGGGCGCCGCGCCCGGGCAGGCCATGGCCGTTTCGCGCAGGGCGGCCAGGATGCGTTCGGCGATGGCCCTGGCCTTGGCCAGCCCGGTTTCGGGCATGATGAGGGCGAACTCCTCGCCGCCCAGGCGCGCCGCCACGTCGTAGCTGCGCGTCTGGCCCAGCAGCGTTCCGGCCAGGGCCGTCAGCACCCCGTCGCCGCAGGGGTGGCCGTGGGTGTCGTTGACGGCCTTGAAGTCGTCCAGGTCGAACAGCGCCAGGGACAGGGCCGCCCCCGAGCGCCGCGCGCGCTCGAGCTCGCGGGCCAGGATGCGGTCGAAGGCCCGGCGGTTGTGCAGGCTGGTCAGCGGGTCGTGCTCGGTCTGGAAGGCCAGGTCGGACAGCACCTGCTGGAAGCGCACCAGGAAGGGGAACTCGGCCCGGGCCAGGGGCACGGCCATCCAGTGGTGCAGGCCGTGGCGCGCGGCCAGGTCGGGCCAGTGGTCCAGGGTCAGCCCCGGGCACAGGCGCAGCAGGCCGAGCACGTCGGCCCGGTCGCCGTCGCCGGAGCAGCCCTGCCCGGAGAGCAGGGTGCGCAGGGCTTCCAGCTCGGCCAACAGCTCGCGCTCGTTGATGCGCGCGGCGGGATCAGTCGCTGGTTTTTCGGGCATGTTCGCTCAACAACTGGTTGCGGATCAAGGTGTCCAGGTCGCCGTCGAGCACGGCGTCCACGTTGGTCATTTCCGTGGCCGAGCGGTGATCCTTCACCAAGCGGTAGGGTTGCAGGGTGTAGGTCCTGATCTGGCTGCCGAAGTTGATGGCGTCCTTGGTGGCGTAGTCGGCGGCCTTGGCGTCGGCGAGCTTGCGCAGTTCCAGTTCGTAGAGCCGGGCCTTGAGAATCTTGTAGGCCGTCTCCTTGTTGCGGAACTGGGACTTTTCGTTCTGGCAGGAGACCACGATGCCCGTGGGCTCGTGGGTCAGGCGCACGGCGGAGCTGGTCTTGTTGACCTTCTGGCCGCCGGGGCCGCTGGCGCGGAACACGTCCACCCGCACGTCCTCCTCGTCGATCTCGATCTCGATGTCCTTGCCCGCGTCGGGGTACACGTCCACCGAGGCGAAGGAGGTGTGCCTGCGCCCGGAGGAGTCGAAGGGCGAGATGCGGATCAGGCGGTGGATGCCCTTTTCGGCCTTGAGGTGGCCGTAGGCATAAGGCCCCTCGACGAGCAGCGAGGCGCTTTTGACCCCGGCCTCCTCGCCGGGCAGCAGGTCCAGCACCTTGACGCTCAGGTCGTGACGCTCGGCCCAGCGCTGGTACATGCGCACGAGCATTTCGGCCCAGTCCTGCGCCTCGGTGCCGCCCGCGCCGGGGTGGATTTCCAGGATGGCGCTGCCCGCGTCCTCCTGGCCGGAGAGCAGGGTGCGCAGCTCCGTGTCGCCCAGGCGTTCCTCCAGCAGGCGGACCTGTTCGTCCAGGGCTTCGAGCATTTCGGGGCCCTGGTCCTCGGCGGCCATGGCCAGCCATTCGTCCAGGTCGGTCTTGGCCTTGTGCAGCCGGTCCCACAGGTCCACGAGGTCGGCGATGCGGCTTTTTTCCTGGAGCAGGGGCTTCAAGCCCTCGGGGTCGTCCCAGGCGCCGGGGCTGGCCAGGATGGCTTCGATTTCCGCCAGGCGGGCGACCCTGCGGTCGCGGTCAAAGACGCCCCCAAAGGCTGGCGAACTGCTGCTTCAGGGTCTGGCTCTGGGTCTTGAGGTCGGCGTATTGGAGCATATGGGGCTGATCCCTCTGGTTCGGTGCGGTGTGTCGAACCCGTGATGTTAGCTCGAAGCGTCGCCCGGCGCAAGCCGCGCGGGGTCGTGGCGTTTTTCGAGCAGGGCCAGGGCCGCGCACAGGCCCAGGGCCAGGGCCAGGGCCGCGCCCAGGCCCATGCGGTGGCGGTGGAAGAAGGTCGTCCCGGCCACCAGGGGCAGGTCCTGCCCGCGGTAGGCCGCGGCGATGAACTGGCCCCCGGCCCCGAGCAGCCGCCCGCGCGGGTCGATGAAAGCCGAGATGCCGGTGTTCGTGCAGCGGACCACCGTCCGGCGCTGCTCCACGGCGCGCAGCACGCTCATGGCCAGATGCTGGAGCGGGGCCGAGGTCCGGCCGAACCAGGCGTCGTTGGAGATGTTCACCAGCAGGTTCGCCCCGGCGGCCACCCGGGCCTGGGCCAGCTCGGGGAAGATGGTCTCGTAGCAGACGAGCACCCCCAGGCGCAGGGGGCCGCTGTCCAGGGGCTCGGTGGAGCGGCCGGGCACGAAGTCGCCCGCGCCGTGGGCCAGCTTCTTGAGGAACGGCAGGTACCGCCCGAAGGGCACGTATTCGCCGAAGGGCACGAGGTGCTCCTTGTCGTAGCTGCCCAGGGTGGCGCCGTCCGCGTCCAGCAGCACCGCGCGGTTGTGCATCAGGAAAGTCTGGCTGGCGGCCTGGAAGGTATAGGCCGGGGTGCCGGTGAGCAGGGGCGTCTTCACCGCGCGCACGGCCTGGCGCACGGCCACGCTGTAGGTGCTGGGCTCCTGCATGTAGAACGGCAGGGCCGTTTCGGGCCAGACCACCAGATCCGCCGGTGCGTCGCGCAGGCCGTTTTCGGTGATGGCCGCGTAGCGGCGCACGGTTTCCAGACGGTAGAGCTCGTCCCATTTGAGGCTTTGGTCCACGTTGCCCTGGGCGATGACCACGTCGGCCGTGCCCGTGGCCGGAACGGGCTGGTTCAGGACGAAGGCGCCCCAGGCCGGGAGCAGCGCCAGGACGGCCAGCCCCGCGGCGCGGGCCCGCGGGCCGGGGCCCGTGGCAACCAGGGCCGCCGCGCCCGCAAGGACGCCCGACAGCCCCGCCGCGCCCAGCCAGGCCGCGCCCTGGATGGCCGCCGGCCAGGGCGAAAAGGCCGAGGCCAGCACCAGCCAGGGAAAGCCCGTGAACAGCACGCCCCGGGCCGCCTCCAGCAGCGCCCACAGCCCCCCGGCCCACAGCGCCGCCAGGGCCCAGTGCAGCCGCGCGCCCACGGCGCGCACGCCCAGGCCGAAGAGGCCGGTGTAGCCGCCGAGGGCGAGCCCGACCAGCACCGGGCAGGGCGCGGCCAGCGCCCAGGGCAGGTCGCCGTAGATGCGCACGGGCAGGGCGATCCAGTACAGCCCGGCGGCGTAAGCCGCCGCGCCCACGAGCCAGCTCCGGCGCAGGGCCATGGCCGCCGAGGGCGCACGCAAGGCCGCAAAGGCGCAGGCCCCCGGCAGCAGCAGCGCCAGGGGCGGGATGTGCGCCACGGGGTTGGGGAACCCGAACCACGTGCCCACCAGGGCCAGGAGCAGCGGGAGGGCGAAATCAGTGGCCGTTTGCCGCCGCGCCGTCGGCACGGCGGAGCACAATCCAATGAATCTGTTTGGCATCCGCGTCCTTGACCGTGAGGGTGTGGCCGTCGATGGTGAAGGATTCCTGGGGCTCGGGCACGCGCCCGGCCAGCTCGCACAAGAAGCCGCTGACGGTTTCCACCTGGGTGGAGGTCAGGGCCAGGCCCAGGCGGTCGTCGAGCTCCTCCAGGGTCGTGCGGCCCGAAACCAGGATGCTGCCGTCCTCCAGGGGCTGGATGTCCTCGGGGCGCGGGGCGTCGTATTCGTCCTCGATCTCGCCGACGATCTCCTCCAGCACGTCCTCGAAGGTCACCAGGCCCGAGGTGCCGCCGTATTCGTCCAGGGCGATGGCCAGGTGGATTTTGTTGGAGCGGAAGACCTGGAGCATGTCGTAGACGTTTTTCGTCTCGGGGATGAACAGCGGGGTGCGCATGATCTCGGCCAGGGCCGGGGCCGGGCCGTCGTCGGGCCGGGTCAGGGTCCGCAGCACGTCCTTGGCGTGGACGATGCCCACGATGTTGTCGCGGTTCTTCAGATAGACGGGGATGCGGCTGTGGCCGCTTTCCGCGATGAGCAGGGACATTTCCTCGATGGAACTGTCCACCGGAGCGCAGACGATGTCCGTGCGCGGGATCATGATTTCCGTAACCTGCCTGCGCGACAGGCGCAGGACGTTGAGCAGCATTGCCGATTCCTCGCCCCGCAGCTCGCCGTCCCGTTGCGCTTCGAGGATGAACCGTTCGACCTCCGAGTCGTCATCCTTGCGGAACAGCTTGCCCATCAGGGCGGAGAACAAACTGCCAGAATCGTCGTCCAACTCGAACCTCCAGAATGAATTCCGTTTTTCTGTCTATACGGGGTTGCCGGATGATTTTCAATCCAAGAGTGGGGGGAATTGCGGCCCGGCGGGCGCGGGCCTAGTCCTGCGCGCTGCCCTTGCGGTAGCGCTCCAGGTGGCGCTTGACCACCCAGTCGCCCAGGGAGGCGACGCCGTCCTCGCCGACGTTGCGCCAGGCCAGGGTGTCCCTGCCCTGCCCGGCGGACAGGCCCTGGGCCACGAAGCATACGCCCACTTCGAGGTTGCGGGTTTCGAAGTCCTCGAAGCGGTTCTGCACCCGGGCCATGCACCACAGGCGCTGCTTGGCCTTGCGGTCGGGGTCGTAGATTTCGGCGAGCAGGATGTAGCGCTCTCCGGGCTCGAATTCAAGCCCCGTATCGCGCAGGGCCTTGCGGCTCACGTCCAGGCGCATGCCCCCCGCCGACACGTTGACCACGCGCACCAGATCGCGCTTGCCGGGGTGGAAGAGCAGGGCCGGGCGGCCCCAGGTCCTGGGTTTCGCGGCCGAGCGGCCCCCGGTTTCCCCGGGCTCGGGCCACAGGGCCAGCCCGAGCATGTACTCCATGGGCGGATCCAGACGCAGGTGCACGCGCTTTTGTTGCAGGCGCATGGCCGTGGGCAGGGTCAGGGTCAGGCGCAGGGAGCCGTCGGCCTGTTTGGCCAGCCCGGCGATCTCGGCGGTGAAAAAGTAGGAGTTGCCCTGCCCGCGCTCCCGGGGCGGGCGGATGCGCGCGTAACAGTGCACCGTGCGGCCGATCCAGCGCGAGGAGGCGTCGATGCGCGCGCTCACGTCCAGCACCAGGTGTTCGTCGCGCAGTTGTTCGATGGAGCTGGACACGCCCTGGTCCTTGTTCGGCGTGCGCGAGAAGGAGATGTCCACCCGCGCGCGCTGGCTCATGGCCATGTCCAGCAGGCGGCGGATGGCGGCGGGCTCGAGCACCGTGCCCGTGGGCAGGGCCGCGCGCCTGCGTCGGGAGGTGACCAGCAGGTTCAGCAGGTACACCAGCGCCCCCGCCGCCGCCGCCGTGGCCAGGGTCAGCAGCATGAGCCGCAGCAGTTCGGGCGAGAGCCCGGTGCCGCTGAAGCGGTCCTGGACGGTGTCCAGGAAGGCGCGGTCCAGGCTGACGGCCCGGGGCTCAAGGGCAGGGCGCAATGCGCTGTTCAAGAAGTCGGATACGTTCACGGATGGTCTGCCTGGTTGCGGGGTCGTCCTCCAGTTCCAGCCGCAGGCCCCAGTCGGCGGCCAGCAGCGTCACCCAGCCCTGTCGGGCATCCGTCGCCCGGGCGGCCTCGGCCAGGGCCCGGGCGTCGGCCTTTTGGCCCGCCGCCAGGGCCGCGCGGGCGCCCTTGCGCGCATAGACGGATACGTACAGGGCATCGGGCTCGGCGTCCAGGGCCCGGGCCAGGGCACCGAAATCTCCGGCGCGTACCAGGGCCTCGTAGCGGCGGTCCCGGGCGGGCGTGTCCTCGTCGCCCGGGCAGTCCAGGGCCGCGCCGCGCAGGGCCCGGGCGGTCCGTTCCAGTTCCGGGGCGTCCTGGCCCGCGTAGGCGTGCAGCCGCGCCGCCAGCCGCGCCGTGTGCGCCGCCGCGCAGAAGTCGTCGCGGCGCACGGCGGTGTCGATGGCCTCGGCATAGAGCGCCTCGGCCTCGCACCAGCGGCCTTGCAAGAAGGAGTCCACGAAGTCGCGGCGCAACTCCGGGCCGCGCGCCAGGGTCCGGTCGGCGGGGTAGGGCGTGGTGTCCGCGCGCGGGGCGCAGGCGGCCAGGGCCAGCAGGGCCAGGGCCGCCAGGGCGGCGAAAGGCGGTGTCGCGGAAGGGCGCATGGTGTCCTCGTGTGTCCTTGCGGGCCCGGCTACGGCAGGGGATGTTCGTCCGGCGGCCGGGGCTGCGGGCCGGAGGACAGGGGCCATGTGCCGCCCAGGCGCTCCAGCAGCTCCGTGCCCAGGCGCAGGGTGTGCTCGGTGCGCGCGCGCAGGCGGTCCAGGTCGCCGGTGGCGGCCTTGATGTCCCGGGTGATGGTCACGGCGTTGTCCACGGCGGGGCGCAGGTCCTCGCGGAACTGGCGCAGCTCGGCCACGAAGGCGCGCACTTCGCCCGCCAGTTGCACGGCCTCGCGTTGCAGGGGCTCCAGGTCCTGAACGCGCGCGTCGGCGCTGTCCACCAGGGCGGCGATGCGCTCCATGGCCTGATCGGTGTGCGCCAGCAGCGAGTCGAGCCTGCGCACGGGCTCGGGGTTGCGGGTCACGTAGCCCACCAGCCCGCGCTCGGAGCGCAGGTCGTCGCTCATGGCCACCGCGTTGTCCAGCACGCGGCGCACCGGGCCGGAATCGTCGGCCACCACGGCCGTGATTTCCTTGACGTTGGCCACGATGGCCTTGAGGTCCTCGATGACCGGGCGCGCCTCGGCCAGGATTTCGTCCAGCCCGCCGATGTGGTTCAGGGGGATGCGCGTTTCGGCCTCCAGCAGGGGCGCGTCCTGCGAGCCGGGCACGAGTTGGAGGTAGGTCTTGCCGATGAATCCGCCCTGGACGAGGATGATCTGCGAGTCGGCGCGCAGCCAGTCGCGGTAGCGTTTCAGCAGGTCCACGGCGATGACGACCTCGCCCCCGTGCGTCAGTTCCACGTCGGCCACCTGGCCGACCCGGAAGCCCGACAGCCGCAGGGGGATGCCGGGTTCCACGTTTTCGCCGGTGGTGCTCACGATGTAGATGCGCACGCGCTCGGCGAAGAGATCCTTCTGGATGCCCAGGGAGATCAGCGAGCCCACGAAGAGGGCCACGCAGGCCAGCAGGAACAGGCCGACCCGGAATTCCGCCTTGGCGTGGCGCGAGATCATGGCTGCCTTTGGGGTTGGGGTTGGGGCGCCCGGGGCCGCACCGGGGGCGCCGCGTGCAGGCCCAGGCCCTGGAAATCTCCGGTTTCGCGCTCCAGGCAGGCCACCCACAGCCGGGGGGCGAATCCTCCCGCGGCGGGGGCGGCCAGGGCGTTCAGAGCGTCCAGGGCCGTGCGGGCGTCGGCGGGCCGGGGCCGGGGCATGAGCAGGATGCCGCAGCCCGCGGCCACGGCGCGCAGCAGGTGCGCGCAGACCAGCTCGCGCCGCGAGAGGTTGACCGGGCGCGCGCCCAGCCGGGCCGCAAGCCCCAGGGCGCGCAGGGCGCCGTCCAGCTCGGCCAGCAGCCCGGCCAGGGAGCGGTTGTGACGGTACATGGCCGGCAGGGCGATGTTTTCGGCCACGTCCAGCTCGGCCAGCAGCGGCGTTCCGGGGCCCAGGGTGGCGATGTGCCCGCCGGACTGACGGGCCAGATCCGTAAGCTGCTGCACCTGGCCCCGGGTGGCGGCGGCGATGAGCAGGTGGCCTTCGGCGGCCAGCCAGGCGCTTGCGTCCACGGCCGTGCCCTACCAGCCCGCCAGGGAGAAGAAGACCTCCCAGGCCACGATGAAGCCCACGGCGTAGAGCATGCCCCGGATGAGCAGGGCGGGCAGTTCGCCCAGGGTCGCGCGGACCATCAGCCCGCGTTGCAGGGCCACCAGCCCGACGCAGACGGCCATGAGCAGCGGCTTGAGGGTCAGGTAGGCCAGATCGCGGGCCTCCAGGGCCTCGGCCAACTGGCCCAGGTAGGCGGCCCAGGTGATGTCCTGCAGATAGCCCAGCACCAGGAACCCGCCCACCAGCCCCACCAGGGCGAAGGCCAGGGTCAGGCACGGCCCGGCCACGGCAAAGGCCGCCAGCCGGGGCAGAAACACGTAGTCGCGCAGGGGGATGCCCATGGCCGCCAGACTGTCCAGTTCGCCGCGCACCTTCATGCCGCCGACTTCGGCCATGACCATGATCCCCGGGCGCAGCAGCAGGATGAGGGCCACGCCCAGAGGCGCGATGCGGTGCAGCATAGCGTCGACGAGGTAGTCGCCGATGCGGTCGTAGGCGCCCAGGCCGGTGAGCACCTCCAGCAGGGTGTGTACCGTCACCGAACCCAGGACCAGGGCCGTGGCGCACACGGCGGGCAGGGAGCGCACGGCCACGGCGTCCACCTGGCGCACCAGGGCCGCGAGGCAGGCGCGGTTGACGAAGCGCAGCCGCGCCAGGGCGCGCAGAACCTGGCCTCCGATGACGGCCATCTGGAACAGGGAGCGGCCCCGCTCGATGCCGAAAGCGCCCGTGCGGCGCACCACTGCCGTGATCATGCCCAATGCTGTACCCGGATTCAGCAGGCATGGGAAGGCCGCAGGGCCGTTTGAAACGCGGGAGGGGCGGCGCCGGGGGAGCCGGGGTGCGGGCAGGTGCCGGGAGGCCCGGGGTGCTAGCGGGCCAGCTTGCGCAGGTGGATTTCCAGGCAGGTGACGGCGGCGGGGGTGATGCCCGAAATGCGCCCGGCCTGGCCCAGGGTCAGGGGCCGGATGCGCGAGAGCTTTTCCACGGCCTCGCGGGTCAGCCCGGCCACGGCGGCGTAGTCCAGGTCCGGCGGCAGGGCTGTGGATTCCAGGCCCGCCGAGCGCGCGGCCAGCTCCTGCTGGCGGCGCAGGTAGCCCGCGTATTTGACCACCGTTTCGGCCTCGCGCAGGGCGTCGGGCCGGGCGGTTTCGACGGCGGGCAGGAAGGGCGCCAGGGCCTCGATGGTCAGGGCGGGCTGGCGCAGCAGTTCGGCCAGGGTCGCGGCCCGGGGCGGAACGGCCGCGCCCATGGCCGCCAGCAGGTCGCGCGTGGGCGCGTCGGGGCGGATACGCACGGTTTCCAGGGCGGCCACCAGCGCGTCCACGGCGTCCATCTTGGCCCGGTGGGCGGCCCAGTGGGCGTCGTCCACCAGCCCCAGGGCCCGGCCCGCCGGGGTCAGCCGGGCGTCGGCGTTGTCCTCGCGCAGCAGCAGGCGGTGCTCCGCGCGCGAGGTGAACATGCGGTAAGGCTCCTCGGTGCCCAGGGTGACCAGATCGTCCACCAGCACGGCCATGTAGGCCGCGTCGCGCCCGGGCAGGAAGGGCGGCTCCCCGGCCAGGGCGCAGTGGGCGTTGAGCGCGGCCCACAGGCCCTGGGCGGCGGCCTCCTCGTAGCCCGAGGTGCCGTTGATCTGCCCGGCGAGGTAGAGCCCGGGCAGGGCCTTGGTCTGCAAGGTCGGGTCGAGTTGGGTGGGAAAGCAGAAATCGTACTCGATGGCGTAGCCCGGGCGCACGATCTGGGCCCGCTCCAGCCCCGGGATGGTCGCCAGCATGGCCTTTTGCACGTCCAGGGGCAGGCTGGTCGGAATGCCGTTGGGGTAGACCTCGGGGCTGTCCAGCCCTTCGGGTTCCACGAAGATCTGGTGCCGGGGCTTGTCGGGAAAGCGGGCCACCTTGTCCTCGATGGACGGGCAGTAGCGCGCGCCCACGCCCTGGATGACCCCGGTGAACAGCGGCGAGCGGTCGAAGCCCGCGCGGATGGCCTCGTGGGTGGCCGGGGTGGTCCAGGTGATGTGGCAGGGCACCTGGGGCAGGGGCGAAAAGGGTGCGTGGAAGCTGAAGGGCTTGGGCGGGTCGTCCCCGGGCTGGGCCTCCATGGCGGCGGTGTCGATGCTGCGGGCCAGCAGGCGCGGGGTGGTGCCTGTTTTCAGGCGGCCCAGGGCCAGGCCCAGGGCGCGCAGGCTGTCCGACAGGCCCTGGGAGGCCGGGTCGCCCAGGCGCCCGCCGCTGAAGTTGCGTTCGCCCACGTGGATCAGCCCGCGCAGGAAGGTGCCTGTGGTCAGCAGCACGGCCCGGGCCGCCAGCCGCTGGCCGAGGACCGTGCGCACCCCGGCGCAGCGCCCGTTTTCCACCAGAATCTCCTCGGCCATGTCCTGCAAGACCCAGAGGTTGTCCTGGGCGAACACGTCGGCCTGTACGGCGGCGAGATAGGCGGCGCGGTCGATCTGGGCGCGCGTGGCGCGCACGGCGGGGCCCTTGCTGGTGTTCAGCGTGCGGAACTGGATGCCCGCGCGGTCGGCCCAGATGCCCATGCGCCCGCCCAGGGCGTCGATCTCGCGGACCATGTGGCCCTTGGCCAGCCCGCCGATGGCCGGGTTGCACGACAGGTGGCCGATGCGGTCCACGTTGATGGTCAGCAGCAGGGTCGGGTGGCCCAGGCGGGCCAGGGCCATGGCCGCCTCGCAGCCCGCATGCCCGGCGCCGACCACCACGCAGTCCGGCACGGACGGCAGGGGCGGCTTGGGCGGCAGGGCGGTGCGGGCGGCGGGCATGGCGCGGCGGGCTCCGGCGGAGCCGGGGCTAGGCGAACAGAACGCGGGCCATGACCTTGGCGTCGCCCAACTGGGTGGAGATGCGCGAGCGCTCGTTGGGCTGGTGGGCGAAGTGCTCGCAGGTGGACCAGACCACGGCGTCGCGCCCGGCGCGGCGCAGGATGGCCGCCACGGTGCCGCCGCCGATGCCCGCCGGGGCGGGGGTCACGCCGTAGACGGCCTGGATGGCCGCGCTCAGGCGGCGCACGATCTCGCTGTCCACCGGGGTGGCCGGGGCGGCCTGTTCGGACTGGATGGGCGTGCGGACGATGCGCACGCCGTGCTCGGCCTCGATTTCCGCCGCGATGCGCCCGAAGGCGTCCAGCACGTCGGCCACGGCGTAGCCGGGCAGCACGCGGCAGTCCACGTAGAACACGTCGTGCCCGGGGATGGTGTTCACGTTGGGCACGTTGGCGTCCTTGCGCGTGGGCGAGAAGGTCGAGTGCGCCGGGGAGAAGAGCGGGTCCGTGGCGGGGAATTCCTCATGCAGCCGCCGGGTGCGCAGGATGAAATCGGCGGCGGCCACCAGGGTGTTCACGCCCTGCTCGGGGGTGCTGGCGTGGCACTGGCGGCCGAAAACCTCGACCTTGAGCCAAAGCATGCTTTTTTCGGCCACTTCCATGAGCGAGGAGTCGGGCACGCCGAAGTCGGGCACCAGGAAAAGGTCGTCCGGCCCGAACTGCTCGGCGTGCTCGGCGACCACGTGGCCCAGGCCGTAGGCGCTGCCGGTTTCCTCGTCGGCCACCAGGAGCAGGCCGAGGTTCATGGGCGGGGTCGCGCCCGCGTCCAGCAGGGCCTTGGCCAGCACCAGGGAGGGCACGATGCCGCCGTGGTTGTCCTCCACCCCGCGCCCGACGAGGATGTCGCCGTCCACCTTCAGCTCGTAGGGGTCGCTCTCCCACAGCTCGGGGTTGCCCGGGGGCACGATGTCGATGTGCGAGATGATCCACAGGGTGCGCGCGGTGTCGCGCCCGGGGATGCGCGCCAGGATGTTGGGCCGCAGGCCGCCGGGCACGCGCGCGTCGGGCGCGTCCAGGCGCAGGATGTCCGTCAGGCCCAGGGCGCGCAGGTGGCGCTCCAGGAAATCGGCCTTGGCGGTTTCGCCCTGGCCGTCGTTGTCCGGGCCCAGGGCGGGGATGGCCACCAGGGCGCGTTGCAGGGCGACGACCTCGGGGCCCAGGGAATCGATGCGTTCCAGGACGGCGTTGGGCATGGGGCGGCTCCGTGGCTGCGGTGTGCGCACTGTCCGCGACGACCGGCGGCCGGAGCCGCGCGGGCGGACCGTGGCGCGCGGGAGGCCGGGGCGCCCCGCGCGGAGGAAAACAAAAGGGCGGGCCCGGGCCCGCCCCTGAATCCGTAAAGGACGCCGGGCCTAGCGACCGCGGGCGGCGCGCTTGGAGGCCTTGAGCGGGTTGACCTTGACCTTGCCGGTGGTGTCGACCTCGGCGCGGACGTGGGTGGCGAAGTTGCACGCCTTGCGGCCCCACTTGGCGGCGGGCTGGGCGTAGCTGGCGCAGTATTTGCCGCCGGTCTCGTGGGTCACCACGCGGTCGCAGCCCTCGCACTTGTCGATGATCTGCTGCATGGCGACGCCGTTGAGGCTGAGGATGCCGTCTTTCAGGACGGCGGAATCCAGAATGGTGCTGGTCTGTTGCTTGGCCATGGTGGCATGTCTCCTTGCGTGCCGATGGCGCCCCGGCGGGGCCGCCGTCTGCTTGGGTTCGAGTAGAAGCGACGCAGTATTTATAGATACCGCTGCGGATGTCAAGCCTTGGGGCGCTTTTTTCTGCGGCCCGGGCGCCCGGCGCCGGCTCAGGCCCCGGCGAACTGGCGGCGCACCCAGCGCGCGGCGCCGCGCACCTCGGCCAGCAGGGCCGGGTAGTCCAGTTCGGGCCAGGCGCCGTCGTGGTAGAGCACGCGGCCCTCGACCATGGTCAGGCGCACCTGGGAGCCGCTGGCGGCGTACACCGCGTGGGACACGGGGTTGTACAGCGGCTGGAGCCCGGGTTGGGTCAGGTCCAGGGCCGTCAGGTCGGCGCGCATGCCCGGGGCGATGGCGCCCACGTCGGGCCAGTCCAGGCAGGCGGCGCCCAGGCGGGTGGCCATGTCCAGCACGGTCCGGGCCGGGAGCGCCGTGGGGTCCAGGCGCAGCAGCTTTTGCAGCAGGGCGGCCGAGGCCATCTCGCCGAACATGTCCAGGTTGTTGTTGCTGCACGGCCCGTCGGTGCCCAGGCCCACGGTGATTCCGGCGTCCAGCAGGCGCTGGGCCGGGCAGGAGCCGCTGGCCAGCTTCATGTTGCTTTCGGGGTTGTGGGCCACGCGGGTGCCCGTGTCGGCCAACAGCGCGATTTCGGCGTCGGTCAGGTCCACGCAGTGGGCGGCCAGGGTGCGCGGGCCGAGCAGCCCCAGGGCGTGCAGGTGCGCCACGGGGCGCCGCCCGTGCTGCTCCAGGCACTGGGCCGTCTCGCTGGCGGATTCGGCCAGATGCACGTTCAGGGGCAGGTCCAGCTCCTCGGCCAGGGCCCGGGCCCGTTGCAGCAGTTCCGGGGTGGTGGTGTACACCGAGTGGGGCATGACGATGCAGCCGATGCGCGGGTGGTCGGCGTAGGCGTCGTGCAGGGCGCGGATCACGTCCACGGCCTGGTCCAGGTCCCTGTAGGCCGGGGAGGGGAAGGCGAAGAGCGCCTCGCCCACCCGGGCGCGCAGCCCGGCCTGATCCGCCGCGCGGGCCACGGCCTCCTCCATGAGGTACATGTCGCAAAAGCCCGTGGTGCCGGTGCGCAGCATCTCGGCGCAGCCCAGCAGGGCGCCCAGGTGCACCAGCTCCGGGGTCAGCTTCTGCTCCACGGGGAAGATATGTTGCGTCAGCCACTGCATGAGCGGCAGGTCGTCGGCCAGCCCGCGCATGAGGGTCATGGAGGCGTGGGTGTGGGCGTTCACCAGCCCGGGCATGAGCAGGGCCTCGCCCAGGTCGATGGTCCGCCCCGGCGCCCAGGCCGGGGCGACGCGCGCGCGCGGGCCCACGGCCAGCACGGCCCCGCCGCCCACGGCCACGGCGGCGTCCTCGATGATGGTCCGGGAATCGTCCTGGGTCAGGCAGGTGCTGGCCAGCAGCAGGATGTCGCAAGGCGTGGGGGCGGCAATGGGCGCGGGCACGGGGAAGCCTCCGGGAGCAGGGTTTGCGAAGCGAACCCGAACCTTGTAAAGGAACTCGGGTGCGGCGGCAAGGTGCGTCGCGTCATGCGTGCGGGAACCCGGGGCGCAACGGAAACGGAGCGGGAGCGATGGACGACGGTATGGACAGACCCCTGGCGGGCGGCGCGGCCCTGTGTATCCACGGTTTCGGCAGCACGCCCTTCGAGATGCTCGGGCTGGCCGGGGCCCTGGAGCGCGCGGGTTGCATCGTCGGCACGCCGCTTCTGCCCGGCCACGGCACCAGCCCCGAGGACTGGAACCGCACCGGCTTCGACCACTGGGCCGGGGCCGTGGAGCGTGAGTACGACCGGCTGGCCGGGCTGGCGGAGCGGGTTTTCGTCTGCGGGCTGTCCATGGGCGGGCTGCTGGCCCTGCACCTGGGCGTCGTGCGCCGCCCGGCGGCCATCGCGGCCCTGGCCGCGCCGGTGTTCCTCTACCGGTTCTATCCGCTGGAGATGAGCGACTGGCGGTTGCCGTTTTTGCCCCTGCTGCGTCGGGTGCGGCCCCTGTGGCCCACGGCGCCGGGCGGGGCCGAGTCGCGGCGCATCGCTCCGTGGCAGGGCTACGAGGGCGTCATCGGCCTGGGGGCGCTCGCGGGGCTGATGGACGGGATGCGCCGGGTGCGGGCCCGGCTGGGGGCGGTCACGGCGCCGCTTCTGGCCGTGCATTGCCCGCACGACGCCACGGTGCCCCTGTCCAGCTCCATGACCATCGTGGCCGGGGTGTCCTCCCCGGTGCGGCGCCTGGAGCTTCTGCCCATTGCCGAGCGGGTCACCAGCCGCCACCTGCTGACCACTCACCGCGACACCCGGGCCCGGGTGGAGCGGCTGGTGCCGGAGTTCTTCGCCTGCGGGCCGGAGCTTGCGCAAGGCGCCGCAGGGGCGCCCTGAGCGCCGGGGCGCGGCGCTGTCGGGCGGCGGACCCGCCGGGGCGGGCGGCCCCGCCCGCGCGTGCGGCGTGAACCGGCGGGCTACATGAACAGCATGTCGATGTCGAAGTTGATCACTTCCTTCTTTTCCTCGCGGAATTGCTCCTTCTGACGCTCCTGGGCGGCGGTGAGGATGGCCTTGATCTCCTGCTCCTGCTCGGGGGTCGGGTCCATGAGGCGCACGCCCACGGCGTCCTCGGCCATGCGCGCCACCACGCCCTTGAGGCGTTTGACCTCGGGCCGCGTGCCGTCCTCGGTCAGCTTCAGGATGTCCAGGCGCAGTTCCTCCTCCACGGCGAAGGTGTGCCCCATGGGGCTGAAGGCCAGGGAGCGCAGGCTCATTTCCGAAAGGGTGAAGTGCTCGTCGTGGCCCTTGATGGCCACCAGCAGGTCCGGCACCCAGAAGCGCACGGTGGAGCGCTTTTCCTCTTCCTCCTCCTGGCGCCGGGCGTGGGCCTGGCTGCTTTCGCTCTCGGTCCAGCGCTGGCCGGTCAGGGCCTTGAAGAGCTTGCGGGCCTCGGGAAAGTCGTCTTTGAGCTTCAGGGCCGCGGTGACCTGGTGCCGGGCGCCCTCGCGGTCGCCCAGGCGCAGCAGGGTGTCGCCCAGGGCCAGGTAGTGCGCGGAGTTGTCGGGCTCCACGGCCACGGCGCGCTCCAGCAGGGCCCTGGCCGTGGCGTGGTCGCCCTTGGAGCCCAGGGCTGCGGCGGCCTCGGCGAAGGGGTTGGGCGCCTGGGCGTCGTAGAGCCGCAACTCCTGGTAGATGCCCTCGGCCCCGGCCATGTCGCCCTGTTCGACCATGACTTTGGCCGCCGTATTCATGAAGACCATGTACTGGGCCATGTCCTTCTTGTGCTTGCAGGCCATGGCCAGACCGACGTAGGCCTCGGGGCAGGAGGGGTTGGCGCGCGCGGCCTTGGTGAAGTAGGCGAGGGCGCCCTTGGCGTCGTAGCCTTCCAGGGCCTTGTGGCCCATCTCCAGCAGCCGCGTTTCGGTGCACTGGGCGCTGGCCTTGGGCGCCGGGCGCTGGGCCAGGGCCTTTTTGAGCCGGGCCAGCAGGGTGGCCGAGTCGAAGGGTTTGACCAGGAATTCCGAAGCCCCGGCCTTCATATGGGCCTGGATGATGGCCGGTTCCTTATGCGTGGAGGTGACCAGGAACGGCACCCGGGCCAGTTGCGGCGTTTCGCGGACTTTTTTCAGCAACTGGATGCCGTACTTGCCGCCCACCAGGGCCTCGCAGAGCACGAGGCCCGCCTTGCCCGTGGCCAGGGCATGGGCGGCTGCGGGCAGGTCGCCCACGGCGGTGACGTTCTGGAAGCCGAGCTTGGCGAGAACGGCGACGATGGCCTCGCGGGCGGCCTGGTTGTCGTCCACCACGAGAACGGGGAGATCCTTGAGTGAGGCCATGGCACCCCCGCCAGGGTTGTGCTACATGAACCCGCCCCGCGCAGACAGGGTGTGCGTCTGGCTGAAGGCGGCCCGTTCCAACCGGGCCAGAGCCATGCTCATCTCCCGCTCCAGGCGCGACCGCAGGGCGTTGCGCTGGGAGAGGGGGACTTTCGCCAGGCGGCGTTCCCGCTCGCGGTAGACCTCCGTGAGCAGGGCCTTGCCGAAGTCTCCATTGGCCTGTCTGGCACGCATGCTGGCCGTGATGAAGATGTTCGCCCCTCCGGTGGGGCCGTGATGCACGGCGGTGCTCCAGAGCACCTCGCGGATCACCATGTTCTGGGTCTCGATGTCGAGACCGGTCTGTTCCCGGACGGCCTGGAGGGTCGGCGAGTAGTAGTGGCTGTGGATGAAGTCATCCTGGAGCTTCTCGAAGAGCCGGGGATGTTCACCCGCGATGCGCACCCACTCCCTAGGCATCGGGCCCTGTGTCCCGCCGGTATCCGCCGATCCGGCCATCCGCAGCCGTTGTGCCCACGTCGGCGCCCGCTTGTCCAGATATTTTATGAAGTTTCTGATGGCGCCCTTGCGCGAGGAAAGCTGGTATTTGCCGTAGGACGTGCCCCCGGAGGCGTCGTAGCCCACGGCGAACACCCCGCGCAGGCCGGACTCGAAATGGGCCGAGAGCGCGCCCAGGCTGCGCCGCCGGGCCTCGGCCATGCGCAGGCGGTCCAGGCGGGTCACGGGCGGGGCGATGGCCGAGGCGGGCAGTTCGGCCAGCAGGGCGGGGGCGTCGGCCAGCCCCGGGCTCACGCGGGCGAAGACCGCCGCCAGGCGCCGGGGGTCGCTGGCCGCCGCCAGGAAGGCTTCCTTGTCCTGCGGGTGGAAGGCGGCGGGGTCCACGGGCATGCGGACCTCCGAGCAGGCCACGGCCATGCGCACCGAGTCGAACGCCGCCGGGCCCGAAGCGGGATGCGTCGGGGCGGGCCCCGCCAGGGTGGGCACGCGCAGCAGCGGGTGGCGGTCGGCGTCGGCCAGGAGCAGCAGGTCCTCCTCGCCGCCCAGGAGCAGCGGCCCGGCGTTTTCCGGGGCCATGAGCTGGGCCAGGGCCGGGGCGGCCTCCAGCACCAGGAACTGCCCCGGCAGGGGCGAGCGCGCGTGCATGGCGGGCAGGTAGAGGTCGGCCAGGGTGCGGAACTCCTCGGCCTGGTCGGGGTCCTGGCTCGCGGCCGGAGCTGCGTCTGCCCGGGCCGGGGCCGCCGCGAACCGGGCCGGGCCCTCTCCGGGCAGGAAGATTTTGAGGAAGACCACTTCCAGGGCGAAGACCAGAAAGAGGTAGAAGAACAGCGCCAGGGGGAAGTGCCAGCGGTCCGGCGGGAGCAGCGTGCGCAGCCCGGCCCGGGCGCCCCGGGTCAGTTCGGCCCGCGCCAGGGCCCAGGCCCGGGGCCCCTGGCGGCGCAGCAACGCCGCGGCGGCCAGGGCCGTGGCGCCATGCGTGCCGAAGCGGGCGCGCAGGGCGGCGGCCGGGAAGGGGCGGAGCGGGAGTCGCAACGGGAAGCGCAGGGTCATGCCGGGTTGCCGTGCCTCGGGTGCGGCCCGGCCGCCGGGCGGCGGGGCCATGAAGGTTCGCGTCGGGCCCGGCGTCGGAGTTCCGGCTGCCGGGTGCCGGGTGTGCGCACATCATGCAATATGCGTACCCGGGTTGTCGAGTTTTCCGTGCCGGGTGGCGGGGCGGTTGCGGGCGACGGGGGGGGCGGTCCTTCCGCGTCGGGCCGGGGCGCCGGAAGGCACGGCCCGCGCGTCTTCGGACCCGCGGGCGTGCGTTTCTTGAAAGGCCGCGAAGGCTGCGCGGCCCGCTGCCCGGGGCCGTGTGCTCCGGCGCCGCGCGCCGTCAGGGCACGCGCAGCAGCACCTGATCGCTGCCCGGGCGCTTGCGCAGCACCAGGAGCACCCCGGGCGCGACGCGTTCGGGAATCTCCCCGGCCACGTCGAAGCTCGTGCGGTTCAGGCGCACGGGCACCACCTCGCCTTCGTCGGTCACGGCCAGCAGGGTCAGGAAGGCGTCGTTGGCCAGCACCTCGCGCTCCCAGGCCGGGGCGCAGCCCCAGTCCACGCCCAGGCGGGCGCGCAGGTCGGCGGCGTCCTCGCCGTGGCGGGCGACGCACATGTAGCGGAAGGGGAACTGGAAGAGGTGCGCCGGGGTCAGGTCCAGCTCCTGGGCCGCGTCGCCCAGCAGCCCGGCGGCGCAGTGCATGGCGTTCTCGGCCTGGATGCGGCGCTCGTCGTCCTGGGCGCAGGGCATGACCGGGGCCGAGTCCAGCCGGGTCCACAGGAAGTAGGACAGCACCAACCCCGCCAGGGCCAGCGTGCAGGCAACCCCGGCGGCCAGGAGCCATCGTCGCAGCATGGGCCCGGTCGCGGCCACGGGGTTCCTCCGCCGGGGCTACTCCTCGCGGGCGGGCCAGCGCGCGGAGTCGTCCTTGAACAGTTTGTAGGTGATGGAGTCCACCAGGGCCTCCCAACTGGCGTGGATCACGTCGTAGGAGACGCCGACGGTGGTCCAGGTGTGCGTCTTGTCCTGCGACTCGATGAGCACGCGCACGTAGGAGGCCGTACCGCCCGTGTCGCGCAGGGCGCCCGAGAGCACGCGGACCTTGAAGTCCGACAGGCGCATGTCGCGCACGGCGGGGTAGAAGCGGTCCAGGGCCTTGCGGATGGCGTTGTCCAGCGCGTTGACCTGGCCGTGGCCGGTGGCCGCCGTGTGCTCGACCTGCCCGCCGACCTTGATGCGCACCGTGGCTTCGCTGTAGGGCTCGTCCTGGCCTTCGCGCAGCATGTCCACCACGTTGAAGTGCAGCAGGCGGAAGTACTGCTTGGACAGGCCCATGGCCCGGAAGAACATCAGCTCGAAGGACGCCTCGGCCGAGGAATACTCGTAGCCCCGGCTCTCGCGCTCCTTGACCTCGGCCAGCAGTTCCATGACCGCCGAGTCGTTCTTGTCCAGCTCGAAGCCGAAGCGCCGGGCCATGAACAGGATGTTGCTGCGCCCGGCGAGGTCGGAGAGCAGCACGCGCTGGCGGTTGCCCACGGCCTCGGGGCGGATGTGCTCGTAGGTCTCGGGGTTGCGCAGCACGGCGGAGACGTGGATGCCGCCCTTGTGGGCGAAGGCCGAGTGGCCCACGAAGGGCTGGCGCATGAAGGGCCGCAGGTTGCAGACCTCGGCCACGAAGCTGCTGGCCTCGGTCAGCCCGGGCAGGGCGCCTGCGGGCAGGCAACGGTAGCGCCCGCCGTGCTTCAGCTCCAGGTTGGGAATGATGGAGCACAGGTTGGCGTTGCCGCAGCGCTCGCCGTAGCCGTTGATGGTGCCCTGCACGTGGGTCGCGCCGCATTCCACGGCCTCGACGGTGTTGGCCACGGCGCTTTCGGAGTCGTTGTGGGTGTGGATGCCGAGCGTGGCGCCGGGCAGGGCCTTGCGCGCGGCGCGCACGATGCGCCGGATTTCCGAGGGCAGGCAGCCGCCGTTGGTGTCGCACAGGACGACGGCCGCGGCCCCGGCCTCGTGGGCCCGGCGCAGCACTTCCAGGGCGTAGTCCGCATTGGCCTTGAAGCCGTCGAAGAAGTGCTCGGCGTCGAAGAAGACCTCCTGGAAATGCCGGCGCAGGAAGGCCACGGAATCGCTCACCAGCTCCAGGTTGCGCGCCAGGGGCACGCGCAGGGCCTCGCGCACGTGCAGGTCCCAGGCTTTGCCGAAAATGGTCGCCACCGGGCAGCCCGCTTCCACCAGCGCCCGCAGGTTGGGGTCGGTTTCGGCGGTCTTGCCCGGGGCGTGGGTGCTGCCGAAGGCCGCCACGCGCGCGCGGCCGAGGTCGTAGCCCGCGATCTCGCCGAAGAAGGCCCGGTCCGTCTGGTTGGAGCCGGGCCAGCCGCCCTCGATGTAGTCCACCCCCAACTCCGCCAGCCGCTGGGCGATGCGCACCTTGTCCGCCGTGGAAAGGTTGATTTCCTCGGCCTGGGTGCCGTCGCGCAGCGTGGTGTCGTAGATGGCGATTTTTTTGGTCATCAGCAAACGTTCCTGGTCTTGTCCAGCTCGAATTTGTCGTGCAGCGTGCGCACGGCCAGTTCGGTGTACTTCTCCTCGATGAGGCAGGTGACCTTGATTTCGGAGGTGGAGATCATCAGGATGTTGATGCCCTCGTCGTGCAGGGCGGCGAACATGCGCGAGGCCACGCCGGAGTGCGAGCGCATGCCCACGCCGATGACCGAGACCTTGGCCACGCGCTCGTCGGTGAGCACGTCGGTGGCGCCCAGGCGGTGCTTGATGGCCTCGATGATCTGCAGGGTCTCGTCCAGGTCGGCCCGGGGCACGGTGAAGGTCATGTCCGTGGTCTTGCCGTCGCGCGAGGTGTTCTGGATGATCATGTCGACCACGATGCCCGCGTCGGCCAGGGGCGAGAACAGCGAGGAGGCCACGCCCGGGCGGTCCTGCACGTCCAGGACGGTGACGCGGGCCTGGTCCTTGTCGTATGCGATGCCCGAAACCAGAACGGCTTCCATGCTTTCATCCTCCTGGGTTACGAAAGTGCCGTTGCAGTCCGAGAAGGTGGAGCGGACGTGGACGGTCATGTTGTATTTCTTGGCGAATTCGACGGAGCGGATCTGGAGCACCTTGGCGCCCATGCTGGCCATTTCCAGCATCTCGTCGTAGCTGATCTTCGGAATCTTGCGCGCGGTGGAGCACAGGTTGGGGTCGGTCGTGTAAACCCCATCCACGTCGGTGTATATCTCGCACACGTCGGCGGAGATGGCCACGGCCATGGCCACGGCCGAGGTGTCCGAGCCGCCGCGGCCCAGGGTGGTGATGCGTCCGTGACAGTCCACGCCCTGGAATCCGGCCATGACCAGCACGTCGTGGGTTTCGAGCATGGCGCGCAGCTTGTCGCTGTTGATGCCCAGGATGCGGGCCTTGCCGTAGCGCGAATCCGTCTCCACCTCGGCCTGGAAGCCGAGCAGGGAGCGGGCCTTGAGCCCGGCGTCCTTGAGCAGCATGGCGAACAGGGCCACGGAGACCTGTTCGCCGGTGGACACCAGCGAATCCATCTCCGCCGCGTCGGGGCGCGGCGACCACTGGCGGGCCATGGCGAGGAGCCGGTTGGTCTCCCCGGCCATGGCCGAGAGCACCACCACGACCTTGTTGGCCCCGTCGCAGTGGGCGGAGCGGACCTTGGCCAGCACCTGGCGCATGCATTCCAGGTTGGCCACGGAGGTGCCCCCGAATTTCTGAACGATGATGCCCATGTAGCGTCACTCCTGGGACTGGTTAACGGGCTGGCGCGCCGTAATCGATTTCCAGCGCGCGAAGGGTTTCCTTGGCCTTCTTTCCCGCTGCCGTCAAGACCACCGTGCGCACCGGGGCGCCTTCGGGCCATTCCAGCAGCAGATGCCCGGCGGGCCAGTGGGCGCGGTCCAGATACTGCGCCCATTCGACCACCACCAGCAGCCCGGGGTCGTGCAGGTATTCCAGCAGGGTTTCGTCGGGCCCCAGGCCTTCCAGGCGGTAGAGGTCGAAGTGGGCTGTTTCCGGGTCCGTGGGGTAGAGGTTCATGATGTTGAAGCTCGGGCTGGACACGCGGGCGTCCTCGCCGCCGGGCAGGGCGGGCACCAGCGCGCGGACCAGGGTCGTCTTGCCCGCGCCCAGGCCCCCGAGGAGCAGCACGGCCTGGGCCGGGTCCGTCAGCTCCAGGGCCCGGGCCAGGGCCCGGCCCAGGGCCAGGGTGGCCGCCTCGTCGGGCAGGGTCAGGGTCAGGCTGCGCCCGTCGTCCACGCCTTAGCCCCGGCCGTCCAGCAGGGTGCGCAGGATGTCCTCCTTGCCGATGACGCCCACGAGCTTGTCCTGATCCACCACGGGGATGGTGTGGAACTTGCGGTCCACCATCAGGCTCGCCACCTCGGAAATGGGCGTTTCGGGCTCCACGGTCACGGGGTGGGGCGTCATGGCCTGCTCCACGGTCAGCGCGGCGATGCGTTCCATCTCGCGCTCCACGTCGCGCGTGGACGACAGGGGGATCAGCCCGTCCAGCAGGGTGAAGATGGACGGCAGGCGCAGGGTTTTCTGCTGGGCGACCAGATCGCTCTGGCAGAGCACGCCCACCAGGGCGCCGGAGGCGTCGAGCACCGGCAGGCCGTTGACGCGGGCGTCGAGCAGGGTGCGCGCGGCGGCGCTGATGTCGTCGCCGGGGGCCAGGGTCATGGGGTTGGGGGTCATGATATCCTTGGCTTTAAGCATCGGTGTCGTCCTCCGGGGTGAGTGTCGTTGGAGCGGGTTGCGGAAAATCCTCGAAAGCCGAAAGCAGGGCCCGGGGCAGGGCGGCGGCGATTTCCGACGCCAGGGCCCCGCGCAGGGGGGCCCGGGCCTGCACGGCCTCGCCCGCCAGCCCGTGCCAGTACACGCCCAGGCAGGCGGCCTCGGCGGGCGCCAGCCCCCGGGCCAGCAGCGCGGCGGTCAGCCCCGAGAGCACATCGCCCGACCCGGCCACGGCCAGGGCGGGCACGGCGAAGGGTGCCAGCCACGCGGCGCCGTCCGGCGCGGCGACCACCGTGCCCGCGCCCTTGAGGGCCACCACGGCGCCCAGGCGCGCGGCCAGGGCCCGGGCCGTGCCGGGGCGGTCGGCCTGAACGGCGGCGCTGTCCGCCCCTGTAAGGCGCGCGGCCTCGCCGGGGTGCGGGGTGAGCACGGCGGCGCGCGCGGCCAGCCCGGGCGCTTGCGCCAGCCAGAACAGGGCGTCGGCGTCGGCCAGCAGCGGCGGCAGGTCGGGCAGCGCCAGCAGGGCGCGCAGGAATTCCCCGGCGCCGGGCTCGCGGCCCAGGCCCGGGCCCAGGGCCACGGCGGCGAAGCGCCCCAGGGCCGGGGCCAGTTCGGCGGCCAGGGCCGCGCTCCAGTCGCGGCCTTCGCCCAGGGGCAGGGTCATCACGTCGGGCCGGCCCGAGCGGATTTCGGCGGCCAGAGCCCCGGGGCAGGCCACCGTGGCCAGCCCGGCCCCGCCGCGCAGGGCGCCCAGGGCCGCCAGCAGCGGCGCCCCCGTAAGCCCGCGCGACCCGCCGACCACCAGCACGTGCCCGGCGCGGCCCTTGTGCATCAGCGGGTCGGGCTGCGGCGCCAGCAGGGCCGTGCCTGCCGTGAGCAGGGCGGTGCGCGCCGGAGCGCGGCGGATGAGAAAGCCTGGAATGCCGATGGGTTCCACGTACAATTCGCCCGTCCAGGGCCCGGCCTCGGGCAGGGCCGTGCCCAGCTTGGCGGCCTGGAAGCAGACCGTGGCGTCGGCGCGCACGGCTTCGGGGTCCGGGTGGCCCGTGGCGCCGTCCAGGCCCGAGGGAATGTCCAGCGCCAGGACGAAGGCTTCGCGGCCCAGGCGGTTCACGGCGCCGGTCCAGCCCCGGGCGGCGGGGCGCAGGGGGCCGGAAAAGCCCGTGCCCAGCAGGCCGTCGACCACAAGGTCCGGCGCGGCGCCCGTCCAGTGGGCGCGGGCCACGGCCTCGGGGTCGCGCGCGCCCAGGCAGGCCACGGGCAGGCCCATGCGCCGGGCCAGGCGCAGATTGACCGCCGCCGCGCCCCGGTAGCGTCGGGCGGGCACGGTGTGCAGCACCAATACCTGGGCTCCGGCGTCGGCCAGATGCCGTGCGGCCACGAAGGCGTCGCCGCCGTTGTTGCCGCCTCCGGCCAGCACCAGGGCCCGCAGCCCCGGAGCCGTGCCCAGGATGTCCAGCGCCACGTCGGCGGCGGCGCGCCCGGCGGCCTCCATGAGCACCTCCTGGCGCAGGCCGAATTCGTGGATGGCCGCGTGGTCCCAGGCGGCCATTTCGGCGGGCGTGGGCAGGGGCAGGGCGTGGGGGATGCGGCAGGTCACAGGCTCTCCAGGACGACCACGGCGGCGGCCGTGTCGCGGCCGTGGGTCAGGCTGACGTGGGCCCGCGCGCCGCCCAGGGCGCGCAGGCGCAGGGCCGCCCCGCCGGACAGGCGCAACTCGGGCTGGCCCGAGGGCAGGCGCAGGATTTCCATGTCGTGAAAGCCCACGCCGGAGGCGATGCCCGTGCCCAGGGCCTTGGAGGCGGCCTCCTTGGCGGCGAAGCGCGCGGCGAGGTAGGGCACGGCACGGCCCCCGGGCATGGCCTCCTGCTCCGCCGGGGTCAGGATGCGGCGGGTGAAGCGCTCCCCGAAGCGTTTCAGGGTCGCTTCCACGCGCTCCAGTTCCACCACGTCCAGGCCGAGGCCGACGATCATGGGCTCCCCTACTCGACGAAGGTGCGGATGATGTCGTTCATTTCGCGCACGGCCTGGGAGATGCCCACGAAGGCCGCGCGGGAGATGATGCTGTGTCCTATGGAATATTCATGGATGCCCGGCACCTGGGCAAAGGGCATGATGTTCACGTAGTTCAGGCCGTGGCCGAGGTTGACCTGCATGCCCAGCTCGCGGGCCTGACGGACGGCGGCCAGGATCCGTTCCAGTTCGGCCTTGGCGGCGGCGGGAGTGGCGGCGTCGGCGTAGTGTCCGGTGTGCAGTTCGATGTATCCGGTGCCGGTCTGGGCGGCGGCTTCGACCTGGCGGGGGTCGGCGTCCACGAACAGGCTGGTTTCGATGCCCGCGTCGAGCACGGGGCGCAGGTAGTCGCGGATGAAGGCCGTGCGCCCGGCCACGTCCAGCCCGCCCTCGGTGGTCAGTTCCTGGCGCTTTTCGGGCACGAGGCAGATGATGTCCGGCCGGGTGCGCAGGCAGATGCCCAGCATCTCGTCCGTGGCGGCCATTTCCAGGTTCAGGCGGGTCTGCACCGTGGCGCGCAGCAGGTCGAGGTCGCGGTCCTGGATGTGGCGGCGGTCCTCGCGCAGGTGGCAGATGATGCAGCGCGCCCCGGCCAGTTCGGCCATGAGGGCTGCGGTGACGGGATCGGGCTCTGTGCCCCGGCGGGCCTGACGCAGGGTGGCGATGTGGTCCACGTTGACGGCGAGGGAAGGCATGGTCGTGTCCTCAAAAGGCTTGGGTGGTCTTGATTGATTATCGGTGCGCTCGCGGCGGCCCGAGGGGTCGCCCTTGTGCGGATTCTGCTGAACCCACAGGGAAAGTCAAGGGCAAACGGCCACAAAGACCGCTTGGCGCGCGGAGGCGGTCCGGCCCCGGAACGGCAGCGGACGATGACGCTTGCGTGGCGGCGCGGGGCGGGAGTTGACTAAGCCCCGGGGCGCGACTACCTTTGCGCCGTCGCGGGCCCCCCGGCCCGAAACCGCATACAACCCGAGGACGACCGGATGAATATCTGCATCGTGGGCACCGGATACGTGGGCCTGGTCAGCGCCGCCTGCCTCGCCGAAATGGGCAACGACGTGCGTTGCGTGGACGTGAACCCCGCCGTGGTGGAGAAGCTGCGCGCCGGACGGGTGCATATCTACGAACCCGGCCTGGAGGATCTCGTGACCCGGGGCACCCGCGAGGGCCGCCTGACCTTCACCACCGAGTTGGCCGAGGGCCTGGACGGGGCCCGGGTGGTCTTCATTACCGTGGGCACGCCCAGCCGCCCCGACGGCTCGTGCGACCTGAGCTTCGTGCATCAGGTGGCCCGCCAGATCGGCCGGACCATGACCGCCCCCCTCGTGGTGGTGGACAAATCCACCGTGCCCGTGGGCACCGCCGATCAGGTCCGCGCCCTCGTCGCCGCCGAACTGGAGGCGCGCGGGGCGGCCATCGCCTTCGATGTCGTCTCCAACCCCGAGTTTCTCAAGGAAGGCGACGCCGTGGCGGACTTCATGAAGCCCGACCGCGTGGTGCTGGGCACGGACAACGAGGCCGCCGCCGAGGTCATGCGCGCGCTCTACGCCCCCTTCGCCCGCACCCGCGACAAGCTCATCGTCATGAACGTGCGCAGCGCGGAGATGACCAAGTACGCCGCCAACTGCATGCTGGCGACCAAGATTTCCTTCATCAACGAGATCGCGGGCATCTGCGAGCGCGTGGGCGCCGACGTGCGCATGGTCCGCCAGGGCATCGGCTCCGACCAGCGCATCGGCTACCACTTCATCTACCCCGGCGTGGGCTACGGCGGTTCCTGCTTCCCCAAGGACGTGAAGGCGCTGATCAACACCGCCCGCGAGGCCGGGGTCGAGCCGCAACTGCTCACGGCGGTGGACGAGGTGAACGACCGCCAGAAGCTGGCCGTGGCCAAGCGCGTGGAGCGCTACTTCGCGGACCAGGGCGGCGTTGCCGGGCGGACGCTGGCCCTGTGGGGCCTGGCCTTCAAGGCCAACACCGACGACATCCGCGAGGCGTCGTCGCTGAAAACCGTGGAGTATCTGACCAACCTGGGCATGAAGGTCCGCGCCTTCGACCCCGTGGCGGGCCCCAACGCCCGGCGCGAGCTGGAGGGCAACGCCCTGGCCGAGGTGGTCGAGGCCCAGTACGACGCCCTGCGGGGTGCCGACGCCCTGGCCGTGGTCACGGAGTGGAACCAGTTCCGCACGCCGGATTTCGAGCGCATCAAGGCCGCCCTGCGCGCGCCGGTGCTCTTCGACGGCCGCAACCTCTACAACCCGCGCGAACTGGCCGACGGCGGCTTCGCCTACTTCAGCATCGGGCGCCCCGACCCGGTGTAGGACCGGGCGACCGCAATCCGGGAGCCGGAACACGACCGTGGCGAAAGCCCCCTGCGATGCGCATCGCAGGGGGCTTTCGTCGTGGGTCGAGTGTGAGCATGGGGGCGTTTCCGGTACGGAACGGGCCGCGCCGCGCGACCTGGAGTACGCGGAACAGGCTGCGGCGGGGCCGTTACGGCGGAAACCCGTCCTGCCGGGTGTTCGTAATTTTCGACGCTGAGCACTTGTTTCAATGAAAAGGGCTTTGAACAGTATTGAATTTTAATTTTTGTAATTGAATTGTGTTATAAAAATTTGACACGTGCTACTCTCTGGGGTAGCTTCCTCTCGAAACCATTTTTTCGAGAGAAGCAGCCTGCGGGAAGGGGGATCCAATCCTGAACCTCAGGGCGAGAACGACAGAACTCGCCCTCACCGCGGGCTCCATCGTTTTCTCCCTCTTCGTTCATCCCTTCCTTACGGGGCCCCGTGCCCTGGCGTCTGGCCGTCTTCTCTGGACCATAGGAGGAGAATGCCATGGCCGCACAGCTCGGGGTCGTCGCCCTGTTCATCACCAACCTGTCCCAGGCCGCCCTGCGGGTGAACGAGGTTTTGGCGTGTCACCCCGACATCATCGTCGGGCGGGTGGGCTTGCCGTTCCACCAGCGGGGCGTCAGCGTCGTCGCCCTGGTGGTGGACGGCGACGGCGAGGCCGTGGCCGACATGGTCCGCCGCCTGGACGCCCTGGAGAACGTCACCGTCCATTCCCACACCCTGTAATCTGGAGGAAATCGGCATGAGCACCCTGGACAGCGTCACGGAATCGCGGAATTTCATCGACGAGGCGGCCATCTGGGCCGCCATGGAGCGCGCCGAGAATCCGGCCCCGGCCCTGGTGCGCGAGATTCTGGCCAAGGGCCTGGAGCGCAAAGGCATCACGCCCTTTGAAGCCGCCGCGCTGCTCAAGAACGCCGACCCCGGGCTCGACGAGGAAATCCTCGCTGCCGCCCGGGCCATCAAGCAGGGCATCTACGGCAACCGCATCGTGCTTTTCGCCCCGCTCTACATCACCAACGAATGCAAGAACCGCTGCGCCTACTGCGGCTTCAACGCCGACAACAAGGACCTGGAGCGGCGCACCCTGACCCCGGCGGAACTGCGCCGCGAGGTGGAGGTGTTGGAGGACCTGGGCCACAAGCGCCTGCTGCTCGTCTACGGCGAACATCCCAAACTGGGTGCGGAATGGATCGCCGACACCGTGCGCACGGTCTACGATGTGACCTCCGAGAAGAGCGGAGAAATCCGCCGCGTGAACATCAACTGCGCGCCTCTGGACGTGGAAGGCTACCGGCTGCTGCACGAGGTGGGCATCGGCACCTACCAATGCTTCCAGGAAACCTACCACAAGGAGACCTACCGCAAGGTCCACCTGGGCGGCATCAAGCGGAACTTTGAGTGGCGCCTGAACGCGCTGCACCGGGCCCAGGAGGGCGGGGTGGACGATGTGGCCCTGGGAGCGCTGTTCGGGCTTTTCGACCCGATCTTCGAGGTCCTTGGCCTGCTGCACCATGCCGCCCAGCTTGAGAAGGACTATGGCGTGGGCCCGCACACCATCTCTTTCCCGCGCATGGAGCCCGCCTTGAACTCCGAAATGGCCTATAACCCGCCGTTCCTCGTCCAGGATCATCTCTTCAAAAAGATCGTGGCCGTGCTGCGCATCGCCGTGCCGTACACCGGGCTCATTCTGACCACCCGCGAGAAGGCCGACCTGCGCACCCAGCTCATCGAGGTCGGTGTGTCACAGATGTCCGCCGGATCGCGGACCTACCCCGGCGCCTACCAGGACCCCAACTATGACCGGCCGGAGGTGCAGCAGTTCTGCGTCGGCGACAGCCGCTCTCTGGACGAGGTCATCCGTTCCGTGGTCACGGAGCACGGCTTCGTGCCCTCCTGGTGCACGGCCTGCTACCGCCTGGGGCGCACGGGCGAGCATTTCATGGAATTGGCCAAGAAGGGCTTCATCCAGCAGTTCTGTCTGCCCAACGGGCTGTTGACCTTCAAGGAATACCTGGAGGACTACGCCTCGCCGGCCACCCGCGAGGCAGGCGAGGCCATGATCGCCCGGGAGCTAGAGTCCTTCCCCGACCCCGCGCGCAAGGATTCCCTGCTGCGGCGGCTGGAGCGCATCCATCAGGGTGAACGGGATCTGTACTACTGACCCCGTGAGGAGGCCGGTATGACCCTGCATTTGAACGCCGGTGCCCTGGACCGGATCGCCGAGTATGCCCGGAGCCATGATACCGGCGGCATCTGGGTCAGCGACGGACGGGATACCCGTTGCGTCTGCCCCGGGCCGGACAGCGCCGGAACGGCGGGCTGCGGCGGGCTAGCCCTGGCCTATCCCCTGGGCCGGGGCATGACCCTGCTTGTGGGCGTGGGGGGGCGCCGCCTGCCCGGCAACGCGGAGCAAAACGGTCTGCGGCGTCTGCTGGCCTCGTTGGAGCACCATGTCGATACGCGTTGAATCCGACGCCCTGGGGGAGCGTGATATCCCCCAGGGCGTTTACTGGGGCGTGCACACCCTGCGCGCCCGGGAGAACTTCCCCCTGTCCGGGTTGCGCTGGCCCGGGGAGTTCATTGTGGCCCTGGCCCAGGTCAAGCGTGCCTGCGCCGAGACGAACGCCGTGCGGGGCGACCTGCCCGAGCCCCTGGCCGGGGCGCTGCTGACCGCCTGCCGGGAGATGGAGGAAGGCGCCCTGCATGAGCATGTGGTGGTGGACCCGCTTCAGGGCGGGGCGGGCACCTCCACCAACATGAACGTCAACGAGGTGCTGGCCAACCGGGCCAACGAATTGCTCGGCGCGCCCCTGGGAAGCTACTCGCCGGTCCATCCCCTGGCCCACGTCAACATGTACCAGTCCACCAACGACGTGTTCCCCACGGCGCTCAAGGTTGCCGGGCTGGGGCTGCTGCGCGAGTTGGAGGCGGTCTTGACCCGGCTTCAGGAAAGCATGCAGGAAAAGGAGCGGGCGTTTGCCGATGTGCTCAAGGTGGGGCGGACCCAACTGCGCGACGCCGTGCCCATGACCCTGGGCATGGAGTTCGGAGCCTACGCCGAGGCCGTGGCCCGCGACCGCTGGCGGATATTCAAGTGCCGCGAGCGGATCAAGCAGGTTAACCTGGGCGGAACCGCCGTGGGCACCGGCCTGGGCGCGCCTCGGGACTACATCCTGCGCGTGGTGGAGCATCTCAAGCGGATCACGGGTCTGCCCGTGTCCCGCGCCGAGAACCTCGTGGACGCCACGCAGAACATGGATTGCTTTGTGGAGGCCATGGGCATGCTCGCGGCCCTGGCAGCCAACTTGCTCAAGATCGCAAACGATTTCAGGCTGCTGTCCAGTGGCCCGGACTGCGGGCTGGGCGAGATCGTTCTGCCTGCCTTGCAGGCCGGATCCAGCATCATGGCCGGGAAAATCAACCCCGTGCTGCCCGAAGCCGTGGCTCAGGTGGCCCTCAAGGTCATGGCCTCGGGGCAGACCGTGACTCTCTGCGCGGGTCTGGGGCAACTCGACCTGAATCACCTCATGCCGCTGCTGGCTCATGAGTTCCTGGAATCCGTGCGGCTTTTGCGCAACGCGGTCCGGGTGTTCGACGAAAAATGCCTGCGTGGCCTGGAGGCCAGACCCTGGCGCTGCCGGGAGCTTGTGGACCGCAGCACGACCCTGGCCACGGTGCTGGTGCCTGCACTGGGCTACGGGGTTGTCGAGTCCGTGCTCCGGCGGGCCGAAGCCTCGGGTGCGGGCGTGGCCCAGACGGTCCAGGCCATGGGGCTGGCCGACGCAGGGACCATCGCCGAACTGCTTTCGCCCCGGCGCATGCGCAAGCTCGGCTTCGTTCCCGGCGAATACGATGAACTGCGCGCCGCCGCCCGGGGCCTGGACGGCACGGCTTCGGAGCCGGAAGCCGAAGGAACGGGGAACCCATGAACATCCAGACGGTTCTGGAACACCTGCGCGGCCACAACGACCAGGCCCTGTTCGCCGAAGCCGAGGTCGTAAAGCGCGCCGTTTTCGGCCGCCAGGTCTTTCTGCGCGGCATCGTGGAATTTTCGAGCCACTGCTGCAAGCGCTGCCTCTATTGCGGCCTGCGCGCGCCCAACACCCGTGCCGTGCGCTACCGGCTCGCTCCGGAACGCATCGTCCAGGCCGCCCTGTTGGCTTCGGACCTGGGCCTGGGCACCGTGGTCCTGCAATCCGGCGACGATTATTCCTACGATGCCCGGACCATCTGCGACATGGTCCGCGCCATCAAGGAACGCTCGTCCCTGGCGGTGACGCTCTCCCTGGGGGACCGGCCCCTGGAAGACCTGACCCGGCTGCGCGACAGCGGGGCGGACCGCTATCTTATCAAGCTGGAAACCACCGACCCGGCACTCTACGCCCGCCTGCGCCCGGGCGAGCGCATCGAGGATCGTCTGGAGCGGCTGGAGGCCCTGCGCAGCCTGGGCTACGAGGTCGGTTCGGGCATCATCGTGGGCCTGCCGGGCATGACCGGGGACATTCTGGCCCGCGACATACTGCGCCTGGCCGAACTGGATCTGGACATGCTGGCGGCGGGGCCTTTCGTGCCTCACCCCCAGACCCCGTTGGGCGAAGAATCCTGCGGGAGCCTGGAAGCGACCCTGCGCGTCACCGCCTTGCTGCGCATTCTCAGCCCGCGCAGCAACATCCCGGCCACCAGCGCCCTGAACAGTCTGCCCGGTGCGGTCTCCGGCCCCGACGTGCGCGCCGGATGCAACGTGATCATGCCGTCCCTGACGCCGGAGGACGTTCGGCGGGGCTACGAGATCTATCCCGGCAAGAATGTGGTCGAGGCCGGGGCGCGCCAGGTCGTGTCCAGGGTCAAGGCCGCCATCCACCAGGAGGGTTTCGTTCCCTCCGCAGACCCGGGGTTCGCCCCAAGGAGCATCAATGCAGCAGGCACCACGCGGGGTTCGGCTGGTCGTGGCCATTGCGGGGGCGAGGAATGCGGGCAAGTCGTCGCTGATTAACGCGCTCACCGGCCAGGACATAGCCATCGTTTCCGAAACGCCCGGAACCACCACCGACCCCGTGGCCAAGCACTATGAGCTTTTGCCCCTGGGGCCGGTGACCTTCTACGACACCGCCGGGCTGGACGACGAAGGCGCCCTCGGTGCCTTGCGCGTCAAGGCCACGCGCAAGGTGCTGCTGCGTTCGGACCTGTGCGTGCTGGTTTGCGGCGAGGCCGGATTGGGCCGCGACGGGCGGAAGCTGCTAGAGGAACTGCTCAGCCTGGGGCTGCCCGTGGCCGTGGCGGCCAACAAGGCCGACCTCTGCCCGCCCGGCGGCGGCCCGCAGCCCCGGGAAGAGGACGCGGCCTTCTGTCGGGAGCGGGGCGTGCCTTTCCTGCCGGTTTCGGCCAGCACGGGCCAGGGTGTGCAGGAGCTGAAGCAGACCCTGGTGGCTCTGGCCCCGGAGGAATACCGGCAGGAACCGCCCCTGGTGGGCGATTGCGTGGGCGAGGGCGATGTTGTTGTCTGCGTGGTGCCCATCGACCTGGCCGCACCCAAGGGACGGCTCATCCTGCCCCAGGTCCAGGTGCTGCGCGATATCCTGGACAGCGACGCCATGGGCCTGGTGGTCAAGGAGCGGGAGTTGGAGGCGGCCCTGGGAGGTCTGAACCGCCCGCCCGCCTTGGTGGTTACGGATTCGCAAGTGGTGCTCAAAGTGGCCGGAGACGTGCCCGAGGCCGTGCCGTTGACCACCTTTTCGACGTTGTTCGCCCGCTACAAGGGCGACCTGACGGAACTGGCCGCCGGGGCCGCCGTCATCGACAGTCTTCAGGATGGGGATCGGGTGCTGGTGGCCGAGGCCTGCTCCCACCATCCTGTGGCCGACGACATCGGGCGGGTGAAAATTCCCCGTTGGTTCGCCCAATACACGGGGCGGGAACTGCGTTTTGAGTTCTATGCCGGGCACGATTTCCCCGAGGACTTGGAGGGGTACCGCCTGGCGGTGCACTGCGGAGGCTGCATGCTCGGCAGGACCGAAATGTTGCGCCGGATACGGGAATGCCGCCGCCGGGGCGTGCCCATCACCAATTACGGGGTGGCCATATCCAAGGTGCAGGGTCTGCTGTCCAGGATATTACGGCCCCTGGGCATCGAGGTGCGCGGCGAGGGCGGCTGAGCGGTCTCCCGTCCGAGGCCGTGCGCGCATCCCGCCAGGCGACAGGGTCAGGTCGTGTGATCTTCCGGGGGGAGGGTCGCCAGGGCGCGGAAGGCGCAGGTCTGTTCGCGGGTGCCGATGACGGCGGCAACGTCGCCGGGGTGCAGGGCGTCGTCGGGGCCGATGTTGGCCGTGAAGCCCCCGGGGCGCAGCACGCCGACGATGGAGGCCCCGGTGCGCGTGCGCACGGCCAGGTCCTTGATGGCCCGGCCCGCCGCCGGGCTGCCGGGGGCCACGCGCACCCAGTGCACGCACAGCAGGTCGCGCGCGGCGCCCAGGCGCGCGGTGGCGGCGTAGCCCGGCGCCTCCTCGTAGAGCGCGGCGTACATTTCGCGGTGCAGTTCGTCGGTGATCTGCTGCACGTCCGTGGGCGGCGTGCCCAGGTGCAGCAGGCTCTGGCGGGCGAACTCCACCCCGGCTTCCATTTCGGGCTGGATGACCGCGTATACGCCCATCTCCAGCAGGGCCACCTGCTGCTCGCGGCCCGCCGCGCGCACGATGACCGGCAGGTCCGGATGCCGCTCCATGAGCCGGGCCACCACGGCCCGGGCCGTGGAAAAGTCCGGCGGGGTGACCAGCACGAGCTTGGCCCCCTCGGGGTTGGCCGCCTCCATGACGATATCCTGGGCCGCGTCGCCGTAAATCACCGGCACCCCGGCCTCCTTGGCCATGACCATGGCCCGGTGGCCGGATTCGATGACCGCGTGGGGGATGCCCTGGCGGGCCAGCAGCCCGGCCACCAGCCCGCCGATGCGCCCGTGGCCGACGATGATGATGTGCCCGCCGAGTGCCGACTCGGGCAGGTTGATGGTCTGCAGCGGCGCGCGCCCGCTGAAGCGGCGGACCAGCGCGTAGAGCGGGGCGGTCAGCCGCGAGGTGAACGGGGTCAGGATCATGCTGACCACCGTGGTGGTCAGCACCAGGGAATACTGGTCCTGGCTGATGGCCCTGGCGTCGAGGCCCGCCCGGGCCAGGAGGAAGGACAGCTCGCCGACCTGGAACAGGCCCAGGCCCACGGCCAGGGGGATGACGTTGCCGTAGCCGAAGATTTTGGTCATCCCGGCCATGATGGTGCCCTTGCCCAGGAATATCAGCCCGGTAAGCAGCAGTACGATGCCCAGGTTCTCCACCAGGAAGGCCGGGTCGAGCAGCATGCCCACCGAGGCGAAGAACAGCAGGCCGAACACGTCGCGCAGGGGCAGGATGTCCGCCAGGGCCTGATAGCCGAAGTCGGATTCGCTGAGCACCATGCCCGCCACGAAGGCTCCGAAGGCGAAGGACAGGCCGAAGAGATAGGTGCCGTAGCCCACGCCCAGGCCGATGGCGCAGATGGTCAGCAGGAACAGCTCGCGCGAGCCCGCCCGGGCCACCCGGCCCAGCAGCCAGGGGAAGACCCGCGTGCCCGCCACGACCATGAGCCCCAGGAACAGGGCCGACTTGAGCCCCGCCCAGGCCAGGGCCGTGAGCCCGCCCTCCGGGGAGCCGAGCTGGGGCAGGACGATGAGCAGCGGCACCAGGGCCAGGTCCTGCACCACGAGGATGCCGATCATGACCCGGCTGGAGAGGGTGCCCATCCAGCCCTGGCTCTCCAGAGTCTTGAGGATGACCATGGTGCTGGACAGGGAGAGCATGGCCCCCAGCCAGACCGAGGGCAGCCACTCCCAGCCCAGGCCCCGGCCGATGCCGTAGCCCATGGCCGTGACCAGCAGGATCTGGAGCGGCGTGCCGATGAGGGCGATGCGTCGCACGGGCTTCAGGTCCTCGAAGGAGAACTCCAGGCCCAGGGCGAAGAGCAGCAGCGCCACGCCGATTTCGGCCAGCAGCTCGATGTCGTGGACGCTGGAGAGCGTTACCAGCCCGGCATGGGGGCTGACCAGTATGCCTGCCAGAATGTAGCCCAGCACCAGCGGCTGGCGCAGCCGCTGGGCCACCAGCCCGCCGAACAGCGCGGCCACGACCACGAGAATGATGTCCGATGCGATGCCCATGCGCGGATGCCGCCCGAGGGTTCGAGGTGGAGGCGCGCGCCGCGCCCGCCCGTGCGGGGCGCGGCTTTTCGCCACTCGCAGCAGATACACCACCGCGCCCCCGGGGGCAACAGAAAGGCCCCGGCCTTTTGGGGCCGGGGCCTTTGGATGTTTTGGGAGGCTGGGCGGCGGGGCGCCCGGCGGCACGCGGCGGGCCTAGACGCCCAGGCCGCGTTTGCAGGAGCGGAATTGCAGTTCCATCAGGATGATGCGCTCATATTCCTGGGTCGGCGCCTCGCCGGAGTCGAACTCCTCGCCGAGCATTTTTTCCAGGAATTGGGTCTCCTCCCAGAAATCCAGCAGTTCGTCGTCGCCGAGGGTCTTGATCTGCTCTTCGAGGGGAAAGTGCTGGGCCTGGGGGATGAAATTCGCCATGCGGTGCTGACCTCCTGATCCTTCCCGGCCATGGGTGTGGCGCGCGGCTGGATTCCCGGAGCCTACAGGAGGGAACGGGGAAGCGCAACCAGTACCTGAGCGCGGGTGCGCCGTTCCGGAAAAATCTTGCATCGCTCCGCCGTTGGTTGTAACTATCGGCATTGAGCGGGAGCACGCCCTGTCCCCGCCGCCCGGATGCACTCTCCCGGAAGGAGCGCGACACATGGAGCAGAAGAAGAAACAGGATGCCGAACTGATCCAGCTCGTGACGTTCAGCATCGGCGAGGAGGAGTTCGGGGTGGACATCCTCAAGGTGCAGGAGATCATCCGCACCATGGAGATCACCCGCGTGCCCAAGGCACCGGACTTCGTCGAGGGCGTCATCAACCTGCGCGGCAACGTCATCCCCATCATCGACCTGCGCAAGCGGTTCGGGCTGGAAACGCGCGACCACGACAAGCACACCCGCATCATCGTCATCGAGATCAACAACATGATCGTCGGGTTCGTGGTCGATTCCGTCTCCGAGGTGCTGCGCATACCCGCCAACACGGTGGAGCCGCCGCCGCCGGTGGTCGCGGGCCTGGAATCCGAATACATCAGCGGCGTGGGCAAGCTCGAAGACAGGCTGCTCATCCTGCTCGACCTCGACCGGCTGCTTTCCGGCGAGGAAAAGGACGTGCTCTCCCAGGTCTAGACTCCGGAGCCAAAGTGCCGTAACCAAGGCCGCCGATGCGGCCGCGAAGCCGCCGCTCCGCCTCCGCGCGGACCCGGCGGCTTTTCGCTGTGCCGCCCAAGGAGCGCTTGCCTGTGATCTTTCCTCCCGCCCTGCGCCAGTTCGCCGAGCCCGCTGCCGCCTCGCGCGCCATGCGCAGCGTGCGCGTGTACAAATCCGGCCCCGGCACCCAGGCCGCCGTGGCCGCCGGGCTGCTGGCGCGCGGGCGCAGCGTCGTGGTCGTCGTGCCCGGCGCGCGCGAGCTGCTGCAACTCAAGGCCCTGCTCGAATTGCTGACTCCCGGCGGAGGCCGCGCCTTTCCCGACGCGCCCTGGGTCGTCTTTCCGCCGTATCCCGTGCAGTCGTCGGACCCGTCGCGCTGGGCCGCGCGCTGGGCCGCGCTCTATGGGCTGGCCTCGGGCCAGGGCCCGCGCGGCGTGCTGTTGACGGTGGACAATCTGCTGCCCCGTTGGCCCGCCCGCGACGTGCTGGACACCCACCACCTGCGCCTGGCCAAGGGCGAGGAGGTCCTGGCCGAATCCATCCTGGAGCAGCTTACCCTGTGGGGCTACCAGCGGGCGCCCGTGGTGTCGCGCCCCGGCGAGATGGCCATGCGCGGCGACATCCTCGACGTGTTCGCCCCGGGTTACGCCCGGCCCCTGCGCCTGGAGCTTTTCGGCGACGTGCTGGAGGACCTGCGCACCTTCGACCCCGACACCCAGCGCTCGCGCGAGGATCTGGCCGAGGCCGTGATCCTGCCCGCCGCCCCGGCGGTGCTGACCCCGGCGCTGTGCGAGGCCGCCCGCCAGGGCTGGCGCAAGCTGCGCGGGGTGGGCGAGTTGCCCGCCCCGGCCGAGCAGGACCTGCTGCGCAGGCTCGACGGCCTGCGCGGCGACATCCGCCCCGGGCTGTTCTACGGCCCCCGGGCCACGGCCCTGGGCCGCTGGCTGCCCCAGGGCGCGGTGTACCTGCTGTGCGGCGCGGGCAACCTGCGCACGCGGGTGGACGAGCTGGAATGGGCCTGGGTCGGCCGCCTGGACGAGGAGGCCGAGCGGCAGGGCTGGAAGGCCCCCCGGGCCCAGGTGCTGGAAAGCGCCGAGCGCGCCCGGGGCACCTGGATGGACGCCGAGCAGATCCATTTCGAGGACCTGACCATCGGCGAGAAGAAGGACGGCGTGGAACTGCCCGAAAAGGAGCTGCGCGCCTTCGAGGACCTGTTCTGGAAGCCCGCCGAGCGCGACCGCCCGTGGCACACCCTGCTGGAGGCCCTGAAGCGCTGGGCCCGCGAGCGCCCGCAGGTGGTGCTCAGCTTCCGCACCGAGCAGTCGCGCAAAAAATTCCTGGCCCTGGCCGGGCAGGACGGCGTGGTGCCCGCCACGGCCCTGCACCCCGGCGACAAGGGCCTGTTCGCCCTGGTTTCGCCGTTGCGCGGCGGGGTGGAACTCTCCTGGAACCAGGCGCTCTTCCTCTCGGAGGACGTGCTTCAGCCCGTGCGCGGCGAGCGCGCCACAGGGCCGGATCGCGATTTCAAGGGCCTGCGCACCTACGAGGAACTGAGCCCCGGCGATCTGCTGGTCCACCGCGACTGGGGCCTCGCGCGCTTCGAGGGCCTGCACCGTCTGGAGCTGGGCGGCGTGGGCAACGACTATCTGCTGCTGGTCTACTCCGGCGAGGACAAGCTTTACCTGCCCGTGGACCGGCTGGACGTTGTCCAGCGCTACAAGGGTCCCGAGGGTGCAAGCCCGGTGCTGGACAAGCTGGGCGGCCCGGCCTGGGCGCGCTCCAAGTCCAAGGCCCGCAAGGCCATCGAGAAGATCGCCGGGGAACTGGTGCAGATGTACGCCTACCGGCGCATCGCCAAGGGCTACGCCTACGACCCGCCCGACGACCTCTACGCCGAGTTCGAGGCCAGCTTCGGCTTCGAGGAGACGCCGGACCAGGACCGGGCCATCCAGGATGTCATGGCCGACATGGACCGCCCCGAGCCCATGGACCGGCTGGTCTGCGGCGACGTGGGCTTCGGCAAGACCGAGGTCGCCCTGCGCGCGGCCTTCCGCGCGGCGCTTGCCGGGCGGCAGGTGGCGCTGCTGTGCCCGACCACCGTCCTGGCCGAGCAGCATTTCCTGAATTTCCAGCGCCGCCTGGAAGGCTACCCGGTTCACGTGGCCATGCTCAGCCGCTTCGTGCCCCCCGCGCGCCAGAAGACCATCCTGGCCGCCGCCGCGCGCGGCGAGGTGGACATTCTCATCGGCACCCACCGCCTGCTTTCGCGCGATGTGGACCTGCCGCGCCTGGGCCTGCTCATCCTCGACGAGGAGCAGCGCTTCGGCGTGAAGCACAAGGAGCGCCTGAAGCAGATGCGCAAGGACATCGACGTGCTGGCCCTGACGGCCACGCCCATCCCGCGCACGCTGCAACTGTCCCTGTCCGGCCTGCGGGGGCTGTCGGTGATGGAAACCCCGCCCCTGGACCGCAAGCCCGTGATGACCTCGCTGCTGGAGCGCGAGAAGGGGCCGCTCAAGAGCATCCTGGAGCGCGAGCTGGCCCGCCAGGGGCAGGTGTTCTGGGTCCACAACCGCGTGCAGAGCCTGCCCCGGGTGGTGGAGTTCGTGCGCGAGCTGGCCCCCGGGGCGCGCATCGGCATGGCTCACGGCCAGATGCCCGAGCGCGACCTTGAGGCGGCCATTCACAAGTTCTGGCACGGCGAGCTGGACATCCTGGTCTGCACGGCCATCATCGAATCCGGCCTGGATTTCCCGCGTGCCAACACCCTGGTGGTGGACAACGCCCAGTACTTCGGCCTGGGCCAGCTCTACCAGCTTCGCGGCCGGGTGGGCCGCAGTTCGCGCCAGGCCTACGCCTACTTCGTCATCCCGTCCCTGGACGGGCTGCCCGAGCTGTCGCGCAAGCGCCTGCAGGTCATTCTGGACATGGACTACCTGGGCGCGGGCTTCCAGGTGGCCATGGAGGACCTGCGCCTGCGCGGGGCGGGCAACATCCTGGGCGAGGTCCAGTCCGGCACCATGGCCAAGGTCGGCCTGGACATGTTCCTGGAGATGCTGGAGGAGGAGGTCCGCCGCCAGCGCGGCGAGCAACTGGTGCAGGACACCAGTCCCGAACTGAACATCCTCTTCGAGGCGCACATTCCCGAGGCCTACGTGCCCGACACCCGCGAGCGTCTGCGCTACTACAAGGCCCTGTCCTCGGCCCGCGACGGCGGCGCCCTGGAGGATCTGGCCCTGGAGATGCGCGACCGCTTCGGGGCCCTGCCCGCGGCCCTGGAGCGTTTCCTGGCCGTGCTGCGCCTCAAGCGCCTCCTGGGGCGCCTGCAGGTGGCCAAGGCCGACGTGGCCCCGGGGCGCATCGTGCTCTCCTGGGCGGCCCAGGCCACGGCCGTGCCGCCCGAGGCCATGGTGGCCTGGCTCCAGGCGCATGCCGACAGCGCGCGGCTGCTGCCCCAGGGCGGGCGCCTGGAGCTGCGCGTGGACGCGGGCGGCGGCGTGCGCCGGGCCCTGGAGGCCATGGGAAAGGCATTGACCGGGCTGGCCCCCGGGGCTACAACACCCGAAACCGCAGCCCCTGCGGACAATTAAGGCCCACAGCTCATGCAATATCCCCGTTTTGCGCCCCTGGCGGCCCTGCTGGCCCTGTGCCTGACCGCGACCCTCCTGGCCTGCGATCCCAAGCAGGAGGAGACGGGCGTGGTGGCGCGGGTCAACGGTCGCCCCATCAGCCTGCACCAGCTCCAGTTCAAGCACGACTTCGACCAGCTCGGCATCGCCACGACCAACCCGTCGGTGGCCAAGCTCAAGGCCGAGTACGGCCAGGCTCTGGCCGAACTCGTCATCCGCGAGCTGCTTTCCCAGGCCCTGGCCGCCAAGGGGCTGGCCGTGAGCGACGAGGAGGTCGCCGCCGCCGAGGCGAACATCCGCGCCGACTACCCCGAGGGCGCCTTCGAGGAGGTGCTGGTCGAGGAGTACATCGACATCAACTACTGGCGCGACGAGCTGCGCGCGCGACTGGCGATGGAGAAATTCTTCGCCGAGGTGCTGCGTCCGGGCGTGAGCATCGACTACCGCGAGGTCGAACAGTACTACAACGAGCACGTCCAGGACTTCCACGTGCCCGAGCGCGTGCGGTTCGTGCGCGTGGGCGGGCCCAGCCGCGAGGTGGTCGAAAGCGCCCTGGCGTACTACAAGGGCGGCGGATCCCTGGAAGCCATGGCCGCCGAGTTCGAGCAGGTCGGCACCCGCGAGATCGTCATGCGCCGCGACCGGCTGACCAAGGACTGGAGCGACGCCCTGAGCGGCCTGAAGCCCGGTCAGGCCAGCCCGGTGCTCACCGCGCGGCGCGGCTTCGAGGCCCTGCTGTTCTCCGAGGGCATCCCGGCCCAGACGCTGGACGCCTCCCAGGCCTATCCGCTCATCGAGCGCGAGTTGCTGGACAGCAAGCTCGTGGACGCTTTCAACGCCTGGCTGGACGGCCAGATGGCCAAGGCGGACATCGTCGTCACGCCGCTGCTGGAAATCGACCCCGAGGATTCCCAGGGCGAAGAGGCCGCCCCGGCCCCCGAGCCCGAGCCCGAAACCATGGAGCCGGGCAGCCCCGCCGACGGGGAGATCGGCCCCGACGCCGACACGCCCCCCGAGGAGGACACGCCCCCCGAGGAGCGTGAAACCGTGCTGCCTCCCGGCGTGGAAGGCCCGGTTCCCGCGAACTGACCCCGGGCGGCCCGTTGCCAAGCCCGGCCGATGCCTGTAACACTCGGCGCGCCGCCGCCGTCTTCCGGCGCGGCGCCGGGGGCCGCGCCCCCGGGCCATACCTGCATGCAAGGAGTGCTGCTTTGAAGCCGATACTGCGACTTGTTCTCGTCCTGGGCGTCCTGCTGGCGGCCTGCCCCCTGCGCGCCGAGGTGGTGGACCGCGTGGTTGCCGTGGTCAACGGTCAGGCCGTGACCCTTTTCGAGCTGAACCAGCACATGCGCCCGCTGCTCGACCGCTTCCGGGGCCGCGAGCTGACCATGGAGGAGAAGGCCACCATCGCCAGGATGCGCAGCGATCTTCTGCAGAAGATCATCGACGACATGCTCATCACCCAGGAAGTGGAGAAACTCGGGCTCACGGCCACCGAGGCCGAGGTTCAGAACTCGGTGGAGCGCTTCTACAAGCAGAACGCCATGACCGCCGAGGACTTCGACAAGCAGCTCCTGCTGGAGGGCATGACCCGCGAGCAGTTCGCCGAAACCGTGCGCAAGGACATCCTCAAGCACCGCCTGCTGGGCTTCATGGTCCGGCGCAAGGTCGTGGTCAGCGACGAGGAGGTCAAGGCCTACTACGAGCAGCACATCGAAAGCTTCCAGCGCGACAAGGAGGTCGCCCTGTCGGTGATCCTGCTGCCCCTGAACGAGGACGCCGACGCCCTGCGCCAGCGTATCGAGAAGGGCGAGCTGACCTTCGCCGACGCGGCCGACCTCTACTCGCGCGGGCCCGGAGCGGGGCAGGGCGGCTCCCTGGGCCGCATGGCCTGGAACGATCTGGCCCAGGACTGGCGTGAATCCCTGGAGGGCGTGGCCCCCGGCGGCATGACCAAACCTTTCGATTTTCGCGGCTTCACGGCCCTGTTGCGCGTGGACGACATGCAGGCCGGCGAGACCCGGCCCCTGGAGGAGGTCAAGGAGGATATCCGCGACCAGCTCTTCGCCGTCCAGGCCGAGGCCCGGTTCTCCGAATACATGGAGAAGCTGCGCGCCGACGCCGTCATCGAGAAGAAGCTCTAACGGCCCCAGGCGGCCTATTCACGGGAGAGAGCAGGGATGAACCTGAAGGAACTGGGCGAACGCTTCCGCGCCGAGCGCGAACGCAAGGGGCTGTCCGTCACCGAGGTGGTCCAGCGGACCAAGATCAGCAAAACCAACGTGCTGGCCCTGGAGGCGGGCGACCCCGAAGGGCTGCCCCACCCGGTGTACGCCAAGGGCTTCGTGCGCAACTATGCGCGGCTGCTGGGGCTGGACCCCGAGGAATGCGCGGCCATCGTGGCCGCCAACTATGTGGCCGAGGACAACGTCAGCGTGCCCCAGCCCTCCCTGGACGGGCCGGACCTGGAAATCCTGGGACCCGGGCGCGGCCGTGCGAAGCTGTGGATTTTCCTGGCGGGCATTCTGGCCATCGTCCTGCTGGCCGGGGGCGTGTTCCTGCTGACCTCGCACAACGAGGCTCCGCGCCAGGAGGCCGCCCCGGCGCCCCAGCAGCAGGCCGCCCCCGAACAGACCCCGGAGCCGCTTCAGGAACCGGCCCCGGCGCCGGAGCAGGCCCCCGGGCAGACTCAGGAGCAGGCCCCGGCTCAGGAACAGACCTCGGAGCAGCAGCCCCCCGTGCAGGAGCCGCAGGCAGCCGCTGCGGTTGCGGCGGCCCCTGCCGCTTCCGGCGTTGCAGGCACTCAGGGCGCCGCCCCGGCTGCGGCGCCCGCTCCCGCCGCTGCGGCCGCGGCCCAGTCCGCCCCGGCGCCCGCCGCCCAGGCCGGAGCCGCCTCCTCACCCCGGGGCGAGCAGCGCCTGACGGTCACCGCCCGCGAGGCCTGCTGGATCTACGCCCGCGCCGACGGCAACCAGGGCCCGGTGGTGGACGTCGTGCTTCAGCCCGGCGAGACGCACACCCTGCACTTCCGCAAGGAGATGGAGCTCAAGCTCGGCAACGCGGGCGGCGTGAGCGTGACCTTCAACGGCGAAAAGGTGCCCCTGCAGGCCCAGTCCGGCCAGGTGCGCTCCCTGACCTTCACCGCCCCGTAGCGGGCCCTCCGGGCGGCGCCCCCGCGCCACCCCGGGCCCCCGGCGCGCACCGCCCGGCGCGGGGGCTGCCATGGATTTCACCGAACCCGCCATCATCCTCAAGGTCGGCGCCTTCCGCGAAATAGACCTCTGGGTCCGTCTGGCCACCCCGGGCCACGGTGTGCTCACTGCTTTCGCCTTCGGCGGCAGCAAGAGCCGCCGCCGCTTCATGGGCTGCCTGGACCCCCTGAACCTCGTGGATTTCCAGTTCCACCGCTCGGGGCGCGGCGAGTATCTCTACCTCATGGAAGGCCGGTTGGTGCGCGGCTGTCCGGGGCTGCGGGCCGACGCCGCGCGCCTGGGCCCCGCCGTGAACTGCGTGAAGTTCTACGAGGCGGTGTTCGAGGGGCCGGACGGAGGCGAGGAGTCCTTCGCGCTGCTGGCCGAGGCCCTGGAGATCATGGAGGACCGCGCGGACCTTTCGCCGCTTTTGCCGCTGTTGTTCCGGGCCAAGGTGGTCTTTTTGCAGGGCTACGGCCCGGGGTTTGGCGCTTGCCCTCGGTGCGGAAAAGACTTAAGAACTGCGGTTGCGCCGACGCTTCTGGTGGAGCAGGGCGTGGTGGCCTGCGCCGAGCACGCCCACGGCTCCGGCCGCCGCGTGACGCTCGACGCCTGGACCGTCGACCTGCTGGAAACCGTGCGCATGCGCAGCGTGCGGCGCTGGGCGGACGCCGTGCCCCCCGACGCCTCGCGGCGCAGGGTTTTCGACGCCGTGGACGCGCTGGTGCGCTACCACCTGGGCCTGGCCTGGGAGGACGGCCGCTTCCGCCGCGTGTGACGCCGGGCGCGGGCCGCGAGCCGCCGCCGGTCTTTTCCCCTCCGGGCCGCCCCTGGCCCGGGTTTGCCAATCAAGGAGCTGCCATGCATTTCCAGGATGTCATCCTGACCCTGCAACGATTCTGGTCCGGGAAGGGCTGCGTGCTGCACCAGCCTTACGACATCGAGGTCGGCGCGGGCACCTTCAACCCCGCGACCTTCTTCCGGGTCATCGGCCCCGAGCCGTGGCGCACGGCCTACGTCGAGCCCTCGCGGCGGCCCACCGACGGCCGCTACGGCGAGAACCCCAACCGTCTGCAACAGTACTACCAGTTCCAGGTCATCCTGAAGCCTTCGCCGGACAACGTGCAGGATCTGTATCTGGAGAGCCTGGCCGCCCTGGGCATCGACCCCGCCGCCCACGACATCCGCTTCGTGGAGGACGACTGGGAGTCGCCGACCCTGGGCGCCTGGGGCCTGGGCTGGGAAGTCTGGCTGAACGGCATGGAGGTCACCCAGTTCACCTACTTCCAGCAGGTGGGCGGCATCGACCTCGCCCCGGTGAGCGTGGAGCTGACCTACGGCCTGGAGCGGCTGTGCATGTACCTCCAGGAGAAGGAGAGCGTCTACGACCTGTCCTGGAACGGCGAGGTGACCTACGGCCACGTGCATCACCAGAACGAGGTCGAGCAGTCGCGCTACAACTTCGAGTTGTCCAACGCGCCCATGCTCCTGGAGCTGTTCGGGCGCTACGAGGCCGAATGCCTGGCCCTGTGCGAGGCCGGGCAGCCCTGGCCCGCCTACGACTACTGCCTGAAGTGCTCGCATACCTTCAACCTGCTCGACGCGCGCGGGGCCATCTCCATCACCGAGCGCACCGGCTACATCGGCCGGGTGCGCAATCTGGCCTCCAAAATCGCCCGGCTCTACGCGGCCCAGCGCGAGGAAATGGGCCACCCGATGCTCGCCCGGTAGCCAAAGGAAGCGATCATGCCTGAATTCATTCTGGAAATAGGAACAGAGGAACTTCCCGCCCGCTTCTTCCCCCGGTTGCACGAGGAGTTGGGCGAGGCCGTGGCCAAGGCCTTCGAGGAGCGGCGCATCGACTTTTCCGGCGTGCGGACCTTCGCCACGCCCCGGCGCATCGTTTTGCACGTGGCCGAGGTCGCCTCGGCCCAGCGCCGCGAGGAGGAACTGCTCACCGGCCCGCCCAGCCGCATCGCCTTCGGCCCCGACGGCGCGCCCACCAAGGCCGCCCTCGGCTTCGCCAAGACCCAGGGCGTGGACATCGCCGACTGCTTCGTGCAGACCACGGACAAGGGCGAGTACCTGGCCGTGCGGCGCATGACCGGCGGCGAGGCCACCCTGGACCTGCTGCCCGCCGTGTGCGAGGCCGCCGTGGCCGGGTTGCAGTTCCCCAAGAAAATGCGCTGGGGCGCGCGGGACTTCGGCTTCGGGCGGCCCATCCAGTGGCTGCTGGCCCTGCTGGGCGCCGAGGTCGTGCCCTTCGCCCTGGCCGGGGTGGCCTCGGGGCGCACCACGCGCGGGCACCGCGTCCACGGCCCGGGGCCCTTCGAGGTCGCCGACGCCGGGCGCTATTTCGAGGTCGTCCGCCGGCAGGGTCACGTGGTGCTCGACCCGGCGGAGCGCCGCAGGCTGATCCGCGAGGGCGCCGACGCCCTGGCCCGCGAGGCCGGGGGCCGCGTGGTCTGGAAGGAAGACCTGCTGGACGAGGTGGTCGGGCTGGTGGAAACGCCGGTGCCCATCCTGGGCGACATCGATCCCTCCTTCCTCGAAGTGCCCCGCGAGGTGCTCCTGACCAGCATGGAAAGCCATCAGAAGAGCTTCGGCGTGGAGGACGCCCAGGGCGCCCTGCTGCCGCATTTCGTGAGCACCCTGAACCTGGAGCCGCGCGATCGGGCCCTGGTCAAAAAGGGCTGGGAGCGCGTGCTGCGCGCCCGCCTGGAAGACGCGCGCTTCTTCTGGAAAGCCGACCTGCGCGCCGACGCGGACACCTGGCTCGCGCGGCTGGACAAGGTCATCTTCCTGGCGCCGCTGGGCTCCATGGGCGACAAGACCCGTCGCCTGGAGGGCACCTGCGCGGCCCTGGCCGCCGCCACGGCCCCGGAGCTCGGCGCCGCGGCCGCCCGGGCCGGGCGGCTGTCCAAGGCCGACCTCGTGTCGGAGATGGTCTACGAATTCGACGAGTTGCAGGGCATCATGGGCGGCATCTACGCCCGCAGGCGCGGCGAACCCGAGGCCGTGGCCGATGCGCTCTACGAGCAGTACCTGCCCGCCGGGCCGGGCAGCCCCGTGCCCCAGGGCATGACCGGCGCGCTGCTGTCCATGGCCGACAAGGCCGACACCCTGGCCGGATGCTTCGGGCTGGACATGATCCCCACCGGGGCCAACGACCCCTACGCCCTGCGCCGGGCGGCCCTGGGCATCATCCGCATCATCCTGCACCACGGGTTGCGGCTGTCCCTGTCCGACCTGCTGGCCCGGGCCCGGGGGGCCTATGCCGGGGGCGTGGCCTGGAAGCTGCCCGAGGCCGAGGCCCAGGCGCGGCTGCTGGACTTCTTCGCCGGGCGGCTCAAGGCCTACTTCACCTCCCGGGGCCACCAGACCCTGGTGGTGGAAGCGGCCCTGGGCGCCGGGTTCGACGACGTGTGGGCCCTGGCCGCCCGGGTGGACGCCCTGGGCGAGTTCGCGCGCGAGGACGACTTCGCCCAGGCCGTGCTGACCTTCAAGCGCGCGGCGAACATCATCGTCAAGCAGGGCGGGGCCGCCGAAATCAGCGGCGAATACGACGCGGCCCTGTTGACCGAGAAGGCCGAAAAGGCCCTGGCCGCGCGCCTGGAAGCCATGGCCCCCACCTGGGACGCCCTGTGGACCCGCGACGATTTCAGCAGCCTGCTGGGCCTGCTGCGCGAGCTGCGCCCCGATGTGGACGCCTTCTTCGACGGGGTGATGGTCATGTGCGACGACGCGGCCCTGCGCGCCAACCGCCTGAATCTGCTGGGCGCCCTGGTGGGCCGCCTGGGGCGGCTGGCGGATTTTGCGGCGCTCCAGGTCTAGCCCCGGCAGGAGCTTTGGCGTAAAACGCTTGACATCCCCATGGGCCGGGTATAGTTGACCGGTTCCCAACCGTAGGCAAGCAACACTTTCAGTCCGATAGAGAGTTCTAGGAGGAATGCATCTTGGCTAATCACAAGTCCGCCATCAAACGGCACCGTCAGAGCCTGAAGCACCGCGACCGCAACCGCGCCGTGAAGACCCGCATCAAGAACGTGGTCAAGGCCGTGCGCCTGGCCGTGGAGGCCAAGGACAAGGAGCAGGCCCAGGCCGCCCTGGCGACCGCCACCGCGACCCTGGACAAAGCGGCGACCAAGAAGGTCGTGCATTGGCGCACCGCCGCGCGGAAGATTTCGCGCCTGAGCCAGGCCGTCAACAAGATCGCCTAGCCTCCCGGTCCCTTTCGCCCTTCCAGCCCGCCCCGCGTCAGCGAGGCGGGCTTTTTCCGTTGCCCGTTGGGCTTGCCCGTGGTGGCATTTCTGTGTAGAAATACAAGGCCTTTTGTATTCCTTCCTTTTTTCGAGAGGCCGCCATGCCTGAGAGCCTGAGTCAACTTCTGGAGACCTTTGCTGCGGAGGCGAGAGCCAAGTTGCAGCTTCCCGGTTCCGGCGAACCGGAAGACCAGCTTCGTGCGCCTTTGGAGGGTTTCCTGAAAAGCGTGGGGGCAATGTTCGGGATGACCGTCGTGCCCAAGGGAGAAGTGCGTGTCCGCGGCGTGGGGCGGCCGGATTATGCCGTCTACTGCAATGGGGCGCTTTGCGGACATGTGGAACTCAAGCAGCCGGGCAAAGGGGTGGAGCCCTCCCGCTATCGGGGGCATGACCGCGATCAGTGGGAGCGATTCAAGAGCCTGCCCAACGTGCTTTATACCGACGGCGAACAGTGGCGCCTGTTCCAAAGCGGCGAGGCCGTGGGCGCGGCGCGCCTGCCCGGAGGGCTGGCGGCGGGGAGCGCCGAAGCGGTCGGGGCCGACGCGGCGGCATCCTTCGAGCCGCTGCTGCGGGAATTTCTGACCTGGAACCCGGTCGTGCCCGGCGCCGCGGCGGAGCTTGCGAAGCTGCTGGCGCCCCTGTGCCGTCTGCTGCGCCAGGAAGTGGCGGAGGCCATGGGCACGGCGAGTTCTCCCTTTCAGATGCTTTTGGGCGAGTGGCGCTCCACGCTGTTCCCTGGCGCCAGCGAGGAGGAATTCGCCGACGCCTATGCCCAGACCGTGACCTTCGCTTTGCTGCTGGCCCGGGCCGGGGGGGGCGATACCCTGGACCTGCGCGAGGCCGAGCAGGCCCTGGCTTCGGAGCACGCCTTGCTGTCCAAGGCGTTGAAGATATTTACCGACAACCTGGAGCGGGATGAAAAGCCGCTGTCTTTGGGCGTGCTGCAACGCATTACGGCCAGCATCCCCTCCGGGGGCTGGAAAACCCGGGACAGGGACCCCTGGCTGTACTTCTACGAATATTTTCTGGCCGAGTACGACCCCCAACTGCGCAAGGACGCGGGCGTTTACTATACCCCGGTCCAGATCGTCCAGGCCATGGTCCGCCTGACGGAAGACCTCCTCGTGAAGCGGCTGGGCAAACCGATGGGCTTTGCATCTTCCGATGTCATGACGCTGGACCCTGCGGCAGGTACGGGTACGTTTCTGCTGGGCATCATTTCGCATACCCTGGCGGGCATTGCCGAGGCCCAAGGGGCGGGGGCCGCCGCCAGCTATGCCGAGGCCCTGGGGCGGCAGCTCCACGGGTTCGAGACGCTGGTCGGCCCCTATGCGGTGGCCCAGTTGCGCGTCAGCCGGGCTTTGGCGGAGCATGGCGCCGGCGCCATCCCCGGTGGCCCCAGGGTCTTTTTGACAGATACCCTGGAGTCTCCCGACCTTGTGCAGGAATTTCCTTCACTGTTGACCAGGGAACTTTCCGAGCAGCACCGTCGGGCCCTGGAGATAAAGAAATCGACTCCGGTGCTGGTTTGCCTCGGCAATCCGCCCTACGACCGCCACGAGGCAGGAGACGCGGCCAACCGTAAGGCCACTGGCGGCTGGGTTCGCTGGGGCGATGAAGACGAGAACGGCCAGTTGCATCCGGAGCAGGCCCTGCTGGCGGCCTTTTCCGCGCCGGTCAAGGCGGCGGGGCAGGGCGGCCAGCTCAAAAACCTGTACAATCTGTACGTTTATTTCTGGCGCTGGGCGCTGTGGAAGGTGTTCGAACAGGGCGCTCCGGACGCCCCCGGCGTGGTCGCCTTCATCACGGCCTCCTCGTTCCTGGACGGCCCGGCGTTTTGCGGCATGCGCGAAGAACTGCGCCGCCAGTGCCACGACATCTGGATTCTGGACCTGGGCGGCGAGGGGCGTGGGTCGCGCAAGGAGGAGAACGTCTTCAACATTCAGACCCCCGTGGCCATTACCCTCGCTCTACGCACCGGCCCCAAGGCTCCGGACGCCCCAGGGGCCGTGCACTATGCGCGCATTCGGGGCGACAGGGAAGCGAAGCTGCACGCCCTGGCGGGGATTCAGAGCCTGGATTCCCGGCAATGGGAGCCATGCCCCACAGGCTGGCAGGACAAATTCCGGCCCCAGGGCACGGGGGCGTACTTCGAGTCTCCGCTGTTGACGGATCTGTTGCCCTGGCAGCATTCAGGTGTCCAATTCAAGCGCACCTGGCCTATTGCGCCGGATAAGGAGACTCTTGAGGCGCGGTGGAAAAATCTTATTTCTTCTGAAAATAAAGAAAAAGCATTTAGATCAACATCTGCAAGATCTATATCATTGTTTTATAACGATTTAAAAAGTGATCAGAATTTCATTCCTGAAACCAAAAAATGCGCTTTCCGTTCTTTTGATGTTATGCAGTGTTTCTTTGATGAGCGCCTATGCGACCGGCCTCGTCCAGAATTGAGGAGTTCTTGTGGCGACAAACAACTCTTCTTCGCCTCCCTCTTCACCCAGCCATTATCTGCTGGCCCAGCTTTGACAGTGAGTGCTGCTGTCCCTGATTTGCACTATTTTCGGGGATCATTTGGTGCCAAAGATATTTTTCCTCTTTATCGCGACGCGGCGGCAACGCAACCGAACCTGCTGCCCGGGCTTCTGGAGTTGCTGGCGGCGGCGCAGGGCCAGAACGTGCTGGCCGAGGATTTTGCCGCCTACGTCTATGGCGTGCTGGCGCACGCCGGGTTCACACGGCGTTTCCATGCCGAGCTGGGCACAAGGGAACTGCGCGTGCCCCTGACACACGACCCGGAGCTGTTCCGGCGCGCGGTGGCCATCGGGCGGCGGCTCATCTGGCTGCACAGCTATGGCGAGCGCATGGTTCCGCCCGCCGAGCGCCCCGGGGTCGTTCCCCCGGGGAGCGCCCGCTGTCTGCGGGCCGTGCCCGGCACGTCCGAGGGGTATCCGGAGCGGTTCGAGTACGTCGAAGCCACCCGGACCCTGCACGTGGGACAGGGAGAATTCGCCCCCGTGGCGCCGGAGGTGTTCGGGTTCGAGGTTTCGGGCTTGCAGGTGGTGCGCTCCTGGTTGAAGTACCGCATGCGCGAGGGCGCCGGGAAAAAAAGCTCCCCGCTGGACGACATCCGCCCCCAGCGCTGGACCGCCGGATTCACCTCGCAGTTGCTCAACCTGCTCTGGGTTCTTGAGGCCACCGTCGCCGAATATCCGCACCAGGAAAAGCTTTTGGAGGAGATTCTGGCCGGGCCGCTGGTGTTGGCCGACGAGTTGCCCGCAGTTCCGGAGCAGATGCGCCAGCCTCCGGGCAAGGCCGCTCGCAAGGCCCCGGCCCAGCAGCAGGGTTCCCTGTTCGGCTGAACGCCGTTTCCGGAGCCCGCGTCTTGCGGGGTCTCGCAACTGGATTTCCCCTCCCGCTTCCGGTAGACAGGGGCTGCCCGCGCGCCGCGCGGGGCAACCGCAACAGGCAGGCACAGCGTGAAGATCATCATCATCGGAGCCGGGGAGGTGGGCTTCCACATCGCCAAGCGTCTGGCCTCCGAGGCCAAGGAAGTGGTGGTGGTGGACAACAGCCCCCGCGCCCTCAAGCGCATCAGCGAGGGCGTGGACGTGCAGACCATCGAGGGCTCGGGCTCGAACCCGGCCGTGCTCGAGGACGCGGGCATCCGCGATGCGGACATCATGCTCGCCGTCACCGACTCCGACGAGATCAACATCGTGGCCTGCACCTTCGCCGCCGCCCTGGCCCCGGGCGCCGTCACCCTGGCGCGCATCCGCAAGGACGAGTACCTGCACTTCCAGGAGGGCCGGGCCCTGGAAATGCTCGGCATCGCCAAGGCCATCAATCCCGACGTGGAGGTGGTCCGCACCATCGAGCGGCTCATCGACATCCCCGGCGCCGAGGAGATCAGCGATTTCGCCGGGGGGCGCATCAAGTTCGTGGGTTACCGCGTGGCGGGCGGCCCCGCCGTGGGCGTCGGCATGGTGGACATCCGCTCCGTGCTCGGCGTCGCCGACGTGATCATCGCCGCCATCGTGCGCGACGACCAGCTCATCATCCCCTCGGGCGGCGACGTGATCGAAAACGGCGATCTGGTCTACTTCGTCTGCTTCGCGGAGCACACCCGGCTGGTCATGCAGCGCCTGGGCTGCCCCATGCGCCAGGTGCGCAACGTGATGATCATCGGCGGCGGGGACATCGGCCTGCGCCTGGCCCGCAGCCTTGAAGACCGCCTGCACGTCAAGCTGGTGGACATCGACCCCGACCGCTGCCAGGAGCTAGCCCAGGAGCTGCGCAAGACCCTCGTGCTGCTGGGCGACGGGCGCGACCAGGACCTGTTGGCCGAAGAGAACATCCAGGACATGGACATGGCCATCTCGCTCACCGGCGACGAGGAGACCAACATCCTGACCGCGCTGCTCTGCCGCCGCCTGGGCGCGGGCAAGGCCGTCACGCGCATCAACAAATTCGCCTACTTCAATCTCGTGCGCGCCGTGGGCATCGAGCAGATCGTCAGCCCCCGGCTGGCGGCGGTCAACTCCATCCTGCAATACATGCGCAAGGGCAAGGTGCTCTCGGCCACGACCATCAAGGGCGACGAGGCCGAAGCCCTGGAGGCCGTGGCCCTGGCCCACTCGGACATCGTGGGCAAGGCCATCCGCGACCTGAACCTGCCCCGGGGCGCGCTGATCCTGTCCATCCAGCGCGGCGACGAGGTGCTGTTCCCCACGGGCGATTCGGTCATCATGCCCGACGACCGCATCCTGATCCTCTCCACGCGGCGCAACATCCCGCGCGTGGAGAAGAGCCTGACGGTGAAGCTGGAGTTCTTCTAGGATGCGCTGGCGCTACACGCTGTCCCTGGTGGGGGCCATTCTGCTGTGCGTGGGCCTGTCCATGGCCCTGGCCCTGGGCTGGTCGCTCTACGACGCCGACACGGGCACCGGGCCCCTGGGCCTGTCCATGGGCCTGACCCTGGCCGTGGGCCTGGGGCTGCTGGTGCTTTTCCGCGACTCCAGGGCCGCGCCCATGACCCACCGCGAGGGCATGGCCATCGTGGCCGTGGGCTGGGTGGCGGCGGCCTTTGCCGGGGCGCTGCCGTTCTGGTTCGCGGGCACCTTCGGGGGCTCGTTCACCGACTGCCTGTTCGAGTCCATGAGCGGCTTCACCACCACGGGCGCCTCGGTGCTGACCAACATCGAGGTCGTGCCCCGGGGCCTGCTCTTCTGGCGCTCCCTGACGCACTGGCTCGGCGGCATGGGCATCATCGTGCTTTCCCTGGCCATTCTGCCGTTCCTGGGCGTGGGCGGCATGCAGCTCTACCGCGCCGAGGTGCCCGGCCCCGTGCCCGACAAGCTCAAGCCGCGCATCAAGGACACGGCCATGCTGCTGTGGAAGGTCTACCTGCTTTTCACGGTGGTGCTGGCGCTGCTCCTGTGGGCCGGGGGCATGGACCTGTTCGAGTCGCTGTGCCACACCTTCGGGACCATGGCCACCGGCGGCTTCTCCACGCGCAACGCCTCGGTGGCCGCCTACGACAGCGTGTACATCGATGTGGTCATCACCGTGTTCATGCTCCTGGCGGGGCTCAATTTCACCCTGCATTACCACGCCCTGCGCGGCAGGCCGCTGGTGGCCCTGCGCGACCCGGAGCTGCGTTTCTTCCTGGCCGTGTTCGCCGTGGCCACCCTGTGGTCCGCCTGGGACATCTGGGGCACAAGCTACGACAGCTTCGCCCAGGCCCTGCGTTACAGCGCCTTCCAGGTGTCGAGCATCGTTTCGACCACGGGTTTCGCCACGGCGGATTATGAGTTGTGGCGGCCCCTGCCCCAGTGCCTGCTGCTGCTGCTCATGTTCGTGGGCGGCTCGGCGGGCTCCACCAGCGGCGGCGTCAAATGCATGCGCGTCATGCTGCTGCTCAAGCACGCCTACGACGAGCTCTACCGCCTGATCCACCCCCGGGCCGTGTCGCGCATCAAGCTCGGCGGCCGCCCGGTGGACCAGGGCGTGCTGAACTCCGTGGCGGCGTTCTTCCTGCTGTTCCTGGCCCTGTTCCTGGCGGCCTCGCTGCTGGTGGCGGCCATGGGCGTGGACGTGCTGACCAGCTTCTCGGCCGTGGCGGCCTGCATCGGCAACATCGGCCCGGGCCTGGGCGGCGTGGGCCCCACGGACAACTACGCCTGGCTGCCCGGCGCGGCCAAGTGGGTGCTGGTGCTGTGCATGCTCCTGGGGCGGCTGGAAATCTACACCGTGCTCATCCTCTTCGTGCCCGAGTTCTGGCGCAAGTGAGGGCGGCCCGGCGGCGCCCCGGCCCGGCTCCGGCCCGGCGCGCGCCGTGTTTACAGCCCCCCGGCGGAAGGATATAGCTTCGGACCATGGCGTCGCACCATCGGCTTTCCCCCAACGCGCTGCTCATCCTGGGCTTCGCCCTGATCATCCTGGCGGGCACGGTGCTGCTGCGCCTGGACGTGTGCCGCACGGGGCAGGACCTGCCCTGGGTGGACGCGCTGTTCACCGCGACCTCGGCCACCTGCGTCACCGGGCTTGTGGTGGTGGACACGGGCACCTTCTTCTCCCCCGTGGGCCAGGGCGTGCTGCTGGGCCTTTTCCAGGTCGGCGGGCTGGGCGTCATGACCTACACGAGCCTCGTCTTCCTGCTGTGGCGCAAGCGCATTTCCCTGTCCGACCGCACGGCCGTGCGCCAGACCCTGCTTTTGGACCCGGGCTTCCACCTGGGCGCCTTTTTGCGCCGGGTGGTCTTCGGGGCGCTGGCCATCGAGGGCCTGGGCGCGGCGCTGCTCTGGGCCCTGGCTCCGGGGGGCTTCTCGCCGTGGTCGGCGGTGTTCCACGCCGTGTCGGCCTTCTGCAACGCGGGCTTCGGGCTGCATGCCGACAGCCTCATGCAGTGGCGGGCCCACGCGGGGGTGAACCTCGTGGTCATGGGGCTCATCGTGCTGGGCGGGCTGGGGTTCGCGGTGCTCATCGAGCTTGGCGGCTGGCCCCGGGCGGTGTGGCGGCGGCTGCGCAGCGGGCGGGTGGACCCCGGGGCGCGCCTTTCGTGGCATGCGCGGGTGGTGCTGTCCACCAGCCTGTGGCTGGCACTGGGCGGGGCGGCGGTGGTGTTCCTGGCCGAGTTCGCCCTGGGCCACGACGGGGTGCCCCTGACCACGGGCCTGTGGTCGGCGCTGTTCCAGTCCGTGACCTGCCGCACCGCCGGGTTCAACACCATGGACATCGGCGCGCTGACGAACATTTCGCTGCTGGTCATGATCGCGCTGATGTTCATCGGCGGGTCGCCGGGCTCCTGCGCGGGCGGGGTCAAGACCACGACCTTCCGCGCGCTGCTGAGCTTTTCCCTGGCGCGGATCATGGGCCGCAGGCAGGCCGTGGTCCGGCGCTTCGCCCTGGACGAGGGCTCGCTCAACGACGCCCTGACGCTCATCCTTTACGGCATCACCATCGTCGGCCTGGGCACCCTGGCCCTGTGCGTCACCGAACTGGGCCCGCACCCCCACGCCGAGACGCGCGGCATGTTCCTGGAGCTTTTGTTCGAGTGCGTGAGCGCCTTCGGCACCGTGGGCCTTTCCGCCGGGGTCACCGGGGAACTGACGCCCTGGGGGCGGCTGGTGGTCACGCTGCTCATGTTCGTGGGCCGGTTGGGGCCCATCGTTTTCGTCGGCGTGCTGCACGACATGCGCCGCCAAGAGAAGTTCACCTGGCCCGAGAAGCGGCTGCCCATCGGCTGACGGGCCGCCAAGGAGTTGCGGAGCATGAAGCGCAAGCTGGAGATCGGCGTCGTCGGCCTGGGCAAGTTCGGGTTCTTCGTGGGGCGGCGGCTCATGGAGCTTGGCCACGACGTGGTCGGCCTGGACGTGAGCCAGGACAACGTGCGCCGCGCGCAGGACCACCTGACCCAGGTCTACCAGGGCGACGGGCGGGACAAGGGCGTGCTTGAGCAGCTCGGCTTCAAGGAGTTCGACCACGTCGTGGTCAGCGTCGGCGAGGCCATGGAGGCCTCGATCCTCATCACCATGCACCTCAAGGAGCTGGAGGCGCGTCAGGTGTGGGTCAAGGCCATGAGCCTGGACCACGAGAAGGTGCTGCGCAAGGTCGGCGCCGACGAGGTGTTTTTTCCCGAGCTGTTCGGCTCGCAGCAACTGGCCATGCGCATCACCAGCCCGGGGCTCATCGAATACCTGCATTACGGCCAGGGCATCCTGGTCCAGAAGCTGGTGGTCGACCAGTGGCGGGCCAAGACCCTGCGCGAGCTGAACCTGACCAACCGCTACCAGATGCTGGTCATCGCCCACAGGCCCGCCGCCGCCGAAAACTTCGACTACCTGCCCCGGGCCGACGTGCGCCTGGAAGCGGGCGACGAGGTCGTGGTCGTCGTGCAGGAGGAGATGGCCGGGAAGTTCACGCCGTAGGGCCCGGGGCGGGCCCGCCCGGGCGGCCGGGGCCCTCTGGAGCCTGGGGCCTGGGGCATCCTGTGTCTGGCCCGCGACCTGCCCGGACGGTTTCCCTGCCCCCGGCCCGCCCCGGCGCCGGGGGGCCGTTTTGTTCTACAGCGCCCAGGTCAGGGCGGGCATGCCGTCGATGAGGCCCAGGGTGGTGCAGTGCGTGCCGAACAGGGTCAGGGAGGCCTGCTCCTCGGGGCCGAGGTCGTAGCCCATGGTGGCGAGGTAGTCCTCGATGCCCGCCGGGCTGATCCAGGGCTTGAATTCCTCCCAGCGCGCGATTTCGGCGATGGCCTGCACGCAGGTGGTCTTGCAGTGCAGCAGCGCGGTGTGGACTTCGCCCAGCAGGGCCTGCTGCGCCGGGGAGAGCCCCCGGCGCACGATCCAGACCGCGAAGACGAAGGGCAGGCCCGTCCAGCGCCGCCAGTGCTCGGCCAGGTCGATGACGTGCCAGCCCGCCGGGCGGTCGACGTGGATCTTCAGGGCCAAGTTGCCGATTTCCAGGAACGGGCGGCGCCCGGCAAGGCCGCTGCCCGGGGCCATGGGCGCCCAGCGCGCTTCGGGCAGGTTCCAGCACAGCGTCCAGAGCACCTTGAGTAGGGCCACGGAGCTGGCCGAGGCGCCCGTGAGGCCGACCTTGGGGCCGTTGGCCGCCAGCCATGCGGGCAGTTCCTCCAGGGCCACGGGGCTGACGAGCAGCACGCTTTTCACCGGGCCCTGGGGCGCGCTGATGGACAACTCGGGCAACAGGCGGTAGCGCCCGGCGCCGGAAAGGTACTCGAAGGACGAGGCCGGGGCGCAGTCCAGTTCGCCGCGCGCGAGCAGGGCGTTCATCTCCGAAGGGTGCCCGGGGATGTACACCAGCCCGTCCGAGGGCGGGAAGATGCGCTTCAGGTGGTGGAACAGGGGCAGGACGTTCAGGTAGCCGATCTGGCCGATGCGCAGGTGCTTGGTGCTCATGGGCCCATGCCTTACCCCTTGCGGGCGCGGATGAAAAGCCCACGGCGCAATGGTTTCACCCCGGCGCGGTGCGGCTTGCACGACGGCGGCGCGAGGATTCGCGCCGGAGCGGCGGCTCGTGGACGACACCAAGAAAAACGGCCCCCGGAGCGATCCGGGGGCCGTTTGTGTTCGGGGAGCGTGCGGAGCCGGGCGCTAGGCCAACTGGCTCATGAGGTATTCCTTGATCTCGGTGATGCCCTTTTCGCCGTCCAGCTCGATGAACTTGTACCCGCCGTTCTTCTTGTTCTTGTAGAAGTTCACGGCGGCCATGGTGCCGGTCTTGTCGTCGTAGTAGATGTTGTGGCGCTGGTCGATGGCGGACTCGTCCTGGTCGTCCTGGCGGGCGGAGAGGGCGCCGCCGCACACGCGGCACTTGTCGCCGTCGGGGCAGATGGCCGGGATGCCGACGTTGTTGGGGTGGTTGGGGTTGTTCTCGCACAGGCGGCGGCCCATGATGCGCGCCTTGGCGATCTCGCGGGGCAGCTTGATCTCGATGACGTAGTTCAGGGCCACGCCGTCCTTCTGCAGGGCTTCCCACAGCTTTTCGGCCTGCACCAGGGAACGCGGGAAGCCGTCCAGCAGCCAGCCGTTCTTGGAGCTCTGGAGCACGTCCAGCACCATGGGGATGGTGATGTCGTCGGGCACCAGTTCGCCGCGGTTGATGTACTCCTTGGCCTTCATGCCAAGCTCGGTGCCGCCGCCGATGTGCTTGCGGAAGATGGCGCCGGACTCGATGTGGTCCAGGCCGTACTTGTCCTTGGCGAGGGTGCCCTGGGTGCCTTTGCCGGAGCCGTTGGGGCCGAAGATCAGGATATTCACGTCTGCCTCCTTAGGGATTTGCAAAAAATTTCACAATGCCTATACCCCTCGGGCGCGGCTGTCAATGCCTCAGCGGACCCGAAGGCGCCGGGAGGAGGCCCAGCGGGGGCAGCCCGGGCCCCGGGCCGGAGCCGGGCCAGGGCCCGCCCGGCGCCGGGGGAGACGGCATCCGGGGGCCACCGGCCCGGCAGGGCGCCCGAAAAATACCGTACCGCAGGCATTTTTCAGTGAGCGGCCCCGGACCGGGGCGCTCCGGAGAGCGCCGCCGGGAGCCGCGGCTTGGGTTCGGGCCTGCCGAACGGCTCGGTTTTCGGATAGCACAAGACTTTGTGGCGGTGTTTTGATAGTGAAAAAAAGCACAAATCGACTTGGGCAGGGCAGGCGATCAGCGGCCCGAGGCGCCCCCTGGCGGGAGCCCGTGCTCCCTCGGGCGAGGGACGCGGAGTGCTTGGCGCACGGGGCGGGGGCGATGGCGATCCGGCGCAGGAGCCCCGCGCCGTCGGGAGCCGGCCTGTCCCGGGTGGCGGTGTCGTCCCGCGCCCTCGTGCTCCGTTCCGGGGGCGGGCGGCGTTTCATTTCCGGGACGCGGCGTCGGCCTTGGGGGCGCCGGGGCGCGCCGGGGCCCGCGCGGCGGCTTCGCGGGCGAAGACCACCCCCCGGGGGCCTGGGGTCGGGGCGGTCCGCCCGCTCTGGATGCGCGCCGCCTTGGGCCCGGGGAACTGCACGACGCCTCCGCCCCGGCCCGAGGCCCAGGCGCGCTCCAGGCGGAAGAGCCCTTCGGCCAGGGGTTGCCCGGGGCCCAGGGCCTCCAGGGCGGCCTTGAACAGCCGCAGGCGCTGGGCCGGGGCCAGGGGCGCCAGCAGCGCCCCGGGCAGCAGCAGTGCGCCGGGCGCCCCGGGCACGGCCTCGGCCCGGGCCAGCAGGGCGGCCGTTTCGGCGGCGAACTGCTCGGCGTCCAGGCGCGCCAGGCGCCATTGGGTGGCCACCTGGCGCAGGAAGTTCGGGTTCTCTTCCAGCAATTGGGGCAGCACGCCGTGGCGCACGCGGTTGCGCAAAAAGTGCGGGTCGGCGTTGGAGGGGTCTTCGGTCCAGGGCAGGCCCAGAGCCGCGACCAGGGCCCGGGCCCGGGCGCGCGGGGTCAGCAGCAGGGGCCGCAGCAGGCGGCGTTCCGCGTCCCAGGCGCGCATGCCGCCGAGCTGCGGCCAGCCCGCGCCGCGCACAAGGCGCATGAGCACGTCTTCGGCCAGATCTTCCAGCACATGGCCCACGGCCAGCACGGTGGCCTCCCGGCGGGCCATGGCCTCGGCCAGGAAGGCGTAGCGCGTCTCGCGGGCGGCCTCCTCCAGGCCCAGGCCCCGGGCGGCGGCCAGGGCGCCCACGTCGCGGCGGCCGACCTCGCAGGGCAGGCCCAGCCGGGCGCAGGCGCGCGCGGCGGCTGCGGCCTCGGCGGCGGATGCGGGCCGCAGGCCGTGGTCCAGGTGCGCGGCGGCCACGGCGCAGCCCAGGCGCGGCGCCAGCACGGCCAGGGCCGCCAGCAGGGCCGTGGAGTCCAGCCCGCCGGAAAAGGCGACCAGCACCGTGCGCCCGCCCAGGTCCAGCCCCAGCTCTCCGCGCACGAAACGCTCCACGCCCAGGCAGAAATGGGCCGCCCGGGGGGGCAGGTCCTGAAGCCGGGGGGCGCCTTGCGCGGTGCTTGCGAGGGGCGGGGGGACGGGCAACGGGGCCTCCTGTGGCCTGGGTCCGGAGTCGGTTCGGGCGCTCCGGCGGGTGGCGCGCCGCGCTGTGTGGGGCTTCCGCTCCGGGTGCCCGGCACTGCATGCCTTCGCCCGCCCGGCGGTGCGGGCGCGGCCCGGTGGCGCGGCGGGCGTGGGCGCCGGAGGCCCACCCGCGTCCCGACGCCCCGAGGGGCCGCTGAAAAAAGCAACGTTCGCAAGCGGCTTGAACCCGGTGCGCGGCAAGACGCGAAACAATCCAGACCGTTTCCCATGCCGGGTGCGCCGCGTGCCCTGGATTTCCCCGCCGACGCGGCGGGTCGCCGTTTCGGGCCAGCCTGCTAGACGGGAATGTCCAGTTCGCGCAGGGTGCGGTCCAGTTCGTCCATGACCCAGGCCCGCTGGGCGGCGTCGGCATAGCAGACGCACGAGCAGCGCAGGCGGTTGCGCGCGCGCACCAGCAGTTCCGCGTGGACCCAGTCCTCGCCGAGCTCCACGCCCACGCTGTGCGGCCCGCAGTCGGCGGCGTGTTCGCGCTGCTCGGCGGAGAGCAGGGCCGCGGGCAGGTCCAGCCAGTACATGGCCTCCATGGCGCTCTTCATGCCCCGGGCGTCCAGGGCCCGGCCCAGGCGGGCCACGTCCTCGGGTTGCAGGTCGTCGATATGGTAGCTGCGCATGGCGGCCTCGTCAGGACTCGTCGTCGGTGTTGGCGGCGTCGTCGGTGTCGGCGCCGTGGACGCGGCGCGCCGGGCGCAGGGGCAGCACGGCGCCCCTTCGCCCCGCGTGGGCCTCGGGCGGCACGCTGTCGTCGTCGAGGTTGAACATGTGCCGCGTGGTGTTGATGATCCGCTGGGCGCGGCCTTCCTCCTGGGTGCGCCGCTTCAGGTAGGCGATGGGCTCGTGGTAGAGCTTGCGCGCCACGGAGTGGACCAGGGTCCGCAGGGCCTCCTCGGTTTCGGGGGGCACGTCGGGGCCCAGGCGCTTCAGGGTCTTGGCCAGTTCGCGTTCGGCCAGGGCCTCGCCGCGCGAGAGCAGGTCCACGATGGTCGGTTGCAGTTCCAGGGATTCCAGCCAGCGCGAGAACGCCCCGACCTCCTCCTCCACGATGGCCCCGGCCTTGACGGCCTCGTCGCGGCGGGCGGCGAGGTTTTCCTCCACCACTTCCTTCAGGTCGTCGATGTCGTAGAGGTACACGTTGTCCAGGGCGTTCACGTCGGGGTCGATGTCGCGCGGCACGGCGATGTCGATGAAGAACATGGGCCGGTTGCGCCGCGCGCGCAGCACGGGCTTCACGTCGCGCGCGCGGATCACGGCCTCGGTGGCGCCGGTGGAGGAGATGACGATGTCCACCTCGGGCAGCAGGGAGGTCAGCTCCTCGAAGGGCACGGCGCGGCCCTTGAAGCGTTCGGCCAGCTCCTTGGCCCGCGAGAAGGTCCGGTTGGCCACCAGGATCTCGCGGATGCCCGCGTTGACCAAGTGCGCGGCGGCCAGTTCGGCCATTTCGCCCGCGCCCACGAGCATGGCCCGGTTGGCGCCCATGTCGCCGAAGATTTTCTTGGCCAACTCCACGGCGGCGTAGCTGATGGACACGGCGCTGGAGGCGATGGCCGTTTCGGTGCGCACGCGCTTGGCCACGGAGAACGCCTTGTGCAGCAGGCGGTTCAGGATGACCTTGGCCGAGCCGTGGTCCACGCTGGCGCGGTAGGCGTCCTTGATCTGGCCCAGGATCTGCGGCTCGCCCATGACCATGGAATCCAGGCTGGCGGCCACGGTGAACAGGTGGCGCACGGCGTCCAGGCCCTGGTGCACGTAGACGTGGGGCCCGAGGACGCCCACGCTGCCGCCGCAGGTTTCCGCCCAGAAGGACAAAACGGCCTCGGGCGGCACCGAGGCATCGGCCACGGCCAGGATTTCCACACGGTTGCACGTGGACAGGGCCATGGCCTCGCTGACGGGCCCCTCGGGCTGGACCAGCCCCAGGCGGCAGGGGTCGCATTCGGCCAGGGCGTAGGCTTCGCGGATTTCCACACCCGCGGTGCGGTGATTCAGGCCGACGAGAATGATTTTTTGCTGCATGGCGCGGGGATTATTGGAAGTTATGGTGCGAAGGCACCAGGAAGTTCACCATGACCAGGGAAAGCATGGACAGGGCGAAGACGAGCATGCCCAGGGTCGCGGCCTTGCGCCCGCGCCAGCCCAGGGTCAGGCGCTGGTGGAACAGGTAGGCGTAGAGCACCCAGATGCACAGGGACGTGATTTCCTTGGGGTCCCAGGTGATGAGGCGGCCCCAGGTGTAGCGGCCCCAGATGAAGCCCGACAGCAGGCCCAGGGAATAGAGCGGAAAGCCCCAGATCACGGCCCATTTATTGGCCAGGTCCAGGGTGTTCAGGCTGGGCAGGTCCTTGCGGAAGCCGGTCAGCTTCTCCTTGGTCTTGATCTTGCGCTCCATGTGCAGGAACAGCGCCCCGGCGGCGAAGGCCATGGCCAGCAGCGTCAGGCTGCACAACAGCGCGCCGATGTGCAGGGTGAAGAACAGCCCGGCGAAGTGCTCGGGCATGGTCACGGCCTTGCCCGCCGGGATGGTGATGGACGAAAGGTACAGCACCAGGGCCAGCGGCGAGGCGGCCAGGGCCAGGAATTCCAGCCGCTTGCGCCACCAGATGCCGAAATAGACCACCAGCAGCAGCCAGGCCATGAGGCTGTAGTACAGCCCGCCCTGGAGGAAGGCGGCGTGGCCCCCGGCGGCGAAAAGCAGGGCGATTTCCAGGGTGTGCAGGGCCAGCCCCCCGGCGGCGCACAGGGAGCCCACGCGCTTGAGCACGGGCCGCTGGCCGAGCATTCCGGCGGGGAAGAGCAGGGCCCCGACGAAATACAGCGCCACGACGGCTATTTCGAGCAGGTTAGCATAATCCATCGAGCAGTTCTCCGATCTTGGGGACCAGGGGGCCGGGCAGCAGCCCGGCGAGCAGGGCGCCGGCCGCCTCGCGGTCGGCGCGGCCCAAGGCCTCCAGCAGCCCGCAGCCCACCAGGGCGCGGAACAGTTCGGTGTTGGCCGGGGTGCCCAGGCCCAGGGCCAGCACCTGGGGCCTCATACGCTCCATGAGGGTCAAAAACAACCCGTACTGCGGGCCGAAATGCGCGCGCATCTCGGCGCCCACGCGCCGGGCCAGGGCCGGGCTGGCTCCCCCGGTGGAGAAGGCCACGGTCAGCGCGCCGCTGTCCACCGTGGCGGGCACGATGAAGGTGCCCAGCTCCGGGGCGTCGGCGACGTTGACGGCCACGCCGCGCTTCCGGGCCGCCTCGGCCACCCGGGCGTTGACCCCGGGGTCGCCCGTGCAGGCGAAGGCCAGGGTGCGGTCGTCCAGGTCGTCGGGGGCGAAGGGCCGTCGGGCGAAATCCAGGCCCGGGCGGCCCAGCAGGGCCGTCAGCTCCGGCGAGGGCGGCGCCGTGTCCAGGGCCAGCACGTGGGCGGCCCCGCAGTCGAGCAGGGTGCCGATCTTGCGCAGGCCCACGGCCCCGGCGCCCACCACCAGGGCGCGCAGCCGGGCCGGATCCAGGAAAACGGGATAGTGGCGCATCGCGCTTTCCTACCAGAAGCCCCGCGCGCACGCAAAAGGATATAAGGCCCCCGGGCGCCCTGGCAATCGTCGTTTGCGGCGTTGCTTCGCGGGGCGCTTTGGGCTACCTTTCCGGGGTCCGTCCGCCAACCCTCGACCCCCCCGCAGGCCATGCAGGAATCCCTCTCGGACCAGCCCCCGGTTTCCGGCCGCCGCCACCTGGTCGTCCAACTCGCCCGCTTCGGCGATCTGGTACAGACCAAGCGTCTGGTGGCGACCCTGGCCGCGCGCCCGGGCGCCGAGGTGCACCTGGCGGTGGACCGCTCCCTGGCGGCCCTGGCGGAGCTGCTCTTTCCGGGGGCGACCGTCCACGCCCTGGCGGCCCATGCCCAGGGGCAGGCCGACCCCGGGGCGGCCCTGGCGGAGAACCTGCCCGTGTTCGCCGCCCTGCGCGAAGCCGCCTTTCATGAGGTCTACAATCTCAATTATTCCGGGCTGAATTTCGCCCTGTCGACCCTGTTCGACCCGGCCATCGTGCGCGGGCACCGCATGGAGAACGGCCAGCGCCTGTCCGGCCTCTGGGCGCGCATGGCCCTGCGCTGGACGCGCCAACGCCGTTTCGCCGGGCTGAACCTCGTGGACTATTGGGCCGAACTGGCCGACGAACCGCTGCCCCCCGGCGCGGTGAACCCCGTGGCCCGGCGCGGAGGGCGCGGGGTCGGGCTGGTGCTGGCCGGGCGCAACGCCCGCCGCTCCCTGCCGCCGCGCACCCTGGCCCTTCTGGCCGGGGCGGTGGTTCAGGGCACGGGGGCCTCGCGGGTGGTGCTGCTGGGCTCGGGGGCCGAGCGCGGAGCGGCCAGGGAACTGCTGGCCCTGATGCCGCGCGCCCTGCGCGGCATCACTGAGAACGCCGTGGGCGCCACGGACTGGCGCGGGCTTGTGGACGCCCTGACCGGGCTGGACGCCCTGCTGACCCCCGACACGGGCACCATGCACTTGGCCGCGCATCTGGGCGTGCCGGTGCAGGGCTTCTTCCTGTCCTCGGCGTGGTGCTTTGAAACGGGACCCTACGGCCTGGGCCACCGCGTCTGGCAGACGGACATGGACTGCGCCCCCTGCCTGGAGACCGAGCCGTGCCCCATCGGCACGCGCTGCGCCGGGGCCTTCGCGGGGCGCGACCTGCTGCGCCATCTGGCGGGCAACCCGGCCTTCGAGCCTCCCGAGGGGCTCACGGGCTACGTTTCGGCCTTCGACGCCCTGGGCCTGACCTTCCGCCCCGTGCTGGGCCAGGACCCCGAGGCCGAACGCCGCCGCCAGTTCCGCACGCTCATGGCCGCCGTGCTGGGCCGCCCCATGCCCGGCAGCGTGGACCCGGACCTGGCCCGGGAATTCCTGCCCGAGGGAGACTGGATGCTCCCGGGCGCCGCCAAGCCGCATACAACCATGGAGTTCCTGGATTTCCAGGAGAAGGTTCAGGCATGACTTCGAGAAGCGAAATGGAAGGGACGGCGCCCCCCGGCGCGCCGCAGGGGCCGTTGCGGGTCCTGCTCGTACCGCCGCTGTATGGCGGCTCGCTGCCCGTGGCCCGCTTCTGCGGGCGGGCCCTGGCGGGCATGGGCCACATGGTGGAGACTTTCGAGGCTCCGGATTTTCACGGCGCGTTCACGGCCCTCAAGGGGCTGCGCGTGACTTCCGAGCGGCTGACACACCTGGAAAACGCCTTTCTGGGGGTGGTGTCCCAGGCCATCCTGGCCAAGGTCGAGACTTTCGAGCCCGACCTCGTGCTGGCTTTGGCCCAGGCGCCCCTGGGGGCCCAGGCCCTGCGGCGGCTGCGCCGCGACGGCGTGCTTACGGCCATGTGGTTCGTGGAGGACTGGCGTGTCTTCACCTACTGGCGGGCTTACGCGCCGCTCTACGACTTCTTCGCCGTGATCCAGGAGGACCCCTTCCTGGGAGAACTGGCGGCCGCCGGGCAGCCCAATGCCTTCTACCTGCCCCTGGCGGCGGACCCGCAGTTCCACCGGCCGCTGGACCTGACCCCCGGCGAGCGCCGCACCTGGGGCGCCGAGGTCGGCTTCATGGGCGCGGGCTACCCCAACCGGCGCACGGCCTTCCGGCGCCTGCTGCACCACGACTTCAAGATATGGGGCACGGAGTGGGACGGCGACGCCGCCCTGGCCCGGCGGGTGCAGATGCGCGGCCGCCGCGTGAGCCCCGAGGAGTGCGTGAAGATATTCAACGCCACCCTGGTCAACCTGAACCTGCATTCCAGCGTCCAGGGCGGCGACCCGGTGCCCCGGGGCGATTTCGTGAACCCGCGCACTTTCGAGCTGGCCGCCTGCGGCGCCTTCCAGCTTGTGGACCGGCGCGGGCTCATGGACGACCTGTTCTGGTCCGACGAACTGGCGACCTTCGAGACCATGGAGGAGCTGGAGGAGCGCATCGGCCATTTCCTGGCCCACCCTGAGGAGCGGCTGGAATACGCCCGCCGGAGCCGGGCGCGGGTGCTGGCCGGGCACACCTACGCCCATCGCATGAGCGCGCTGTTGGCCTTCATCGCCCAGCGCCGCCCGGGCTGGCCCGCCCCGCGCAAAAGCGCCCGGGCCCTGGACGGCCTGCCCGAGCCCCTGCGGGCCCAGGTGGCCGACCTGCTGGACCGCCTGGGCCTTGCGGCCGACACGGGCTTCGACGATCTGGTCTGGGCCGTGCGTCGGCGCCAGGGCGAACTGACCGAGGTGGAAACCGCCGTGTTGTTCCTGGACGAATGGCGCAGGCAGTACGGCGCGAAACCTTCCGAGCCGTCCTGAACCTTCCGGGGCCCGAGGTCTTCGGGGTCCGTTCCACCCTATTTTTCCCGACCGGTGGTACCCTGTGCGTCCGGCGCGGGCGTGCCGGGTGCGTTTCCCCCGTCCTCCCCGTTCTCCGCGTCGTCCACGTCCTCCGCGTCCGGGCGCGGCAGGCTCTTCCACCACGCCGTCAGGCGCGGCTCCTCGCCGTTGTCGCGCGGGGTGTAGAAGCCGCCCGCCACGCCGTCGGGCAGGTAGCGCTGCGGCGCCCAGCCTCCGGCGAAGCTGTGCGGATACTTGTAGCCCTGGCCGAAGCCCCACTGCTTTTGCAGGCGGGTCGAGGCGTTGCGCAGGTGCAGCGGCACGGGGCGCATGCCATTCTCGCGGACCTCGCGCGCGGCCATGTGATAGGCCATGTAGCTGGAATTGCTCTTTTTCGCCAGGGCGAGGTAGACCACCGTCTCGGCCAGGGGGATGAAGCCCTCGGGCATGCCCACGAACTCCACGGCCTGCTGGCAGGCCACGGCCAGGGGCAGGGCGCGGGGGTCGGCCAGGCCCACGTCCTCCCCGGCGGAGAGGATCAGCCGCCGGGTGACGAAGCGCGGGTCCTCGCCGCTTTCCAGCAGGCAGGCCAGGTAGTAGAGCGCCGCATCGGGGTCGCTGCCGCGGATGGATTTGATGAGCGCCGAGGCCAGCTCGTAGTGCGAGTCGCCGTCGCGGTCGCCGCGCAGCACCACGTCGGGCAGCACGGCCTTCAGGCCCTCGGGGCCGCGCTCGGCCTCGGGCAGGGCGGCGGTGTATTCCACGAGGTTCAGCAGGGTCCGCGCGTCGCCCTGGGCCACGGCGGCCAGCACGTCCAGGCTGGCCTCGGGCAATTGCTGTTCCAGGGCGGCCATGCCCCGCGCGGCGACCTCGCGCAGGTCCTGGCGCGAGAGGGCCCGCAGCCGGTGGACGTGCAGCCGCGACAAAAGCTGGCGCGTCACCGAGAACGAGGGGTTCTCGGTGGTGGTGGCCAGCAGGGCGATTTCGCCGGATTCCAGGATGGGCAGGAAGAAGTCCTGCTGGGCCTTGGAGAAGCGGTGCAGTTCGTCGAGGATGAGCACCCGCTGGCCCTTGATGCGCTTGCGCAGGTCGGCCAGCCCGGCTTCCGGGGCGCTGACGCGCACGAAGGGCAGGCCCGAGAGCCGGGCCAGGAGCACCGCCAGGGTGGACTTGCCGCACCCCGGGGGGCCGAAGAAAAGCTGCGAGGGCAGGCGCGGCCCGCGGGCCATGGCCTCGACCTTGGCCCGGATGTGGCCCTGGCCGATGAATTCGTCGAAGGTCCGGGGCCGGATGCGGTCGGCCAGAGGCTGCCCGGCGCCGTGGGCCGGGGCGTCTCCGCCATGGTCGGGAGAATCGGGGTCGCCGGGAGCGGGATTGCGCGGGTTCTCAAGCATGGGCGCCGCCCCACCAGAACAGGGTCAGGGCCGCCAGGGCGGCGGTCTCGAAGCGCAGCACCGAGGGGCCCAGGCTGACGGCCGCGAACCCCGCCGCCGCCAGGGCGTCCACCTCGCGCGGGGTCAGCCCGCCCTCGGGCCCCAGCACGCAGAGCACGTCGCCGCCGTCCGCCGTGACCTCGGCGGGCCCCAGCAGGCGCGGGCGCTCCTGGTCTTCCCACAGCAGGTAGCGCCGGGGCGCGTCCGCTCCGGCCGCCAGCAGGGCGTCCAGGGAGGGCAGGGTGCGCAGCCCGGGCAGCCGGGGGTTGGCGCATTGTTTGGCCGCGGCGGCCAGGGCGGCGGTCCAGGTGTCCTTGGGCTGGTCGGGCACGCGGCCCTGGCTGTGGGCGGCCTGCCAGAACCAGATTTCCCTGGCGCCCAGCTCTACGGCCTTTTCCAGCAGCCAGCCGCGCCGGGCGGACTTGGCCCAGCCCACGGCCAGGATGGTTCGGCCCCGGGGCGCGGGGGCCGTGTGCTCTTCCAGCAGCTCCAGGGTCAGGGTCCGCCGGTCCACAGCCAGCACGCGGAACAGGCCCGTGCGGCCCGCGCCGTCGAGCCCGCGCAGGGTTTCACCCGGTGCCGTGCGCAACACGCGGCCCAGGTGGTGGGCCTCGGGTCCGTCGAGGACGAAGGGTTCGTGCCAGTGCCGGGGGTCGAGGAGGAAGGTCTTCATGGCGATGCTCTTAGCGCGGGCCGGGGCCGGGTGCAACAGCGCTGGACAACGGCCCCGGCGCTTGCCTCCGCCGGGCGCCCGGGCGGGTGCAACCGGTCGGCCTGAAACAAAAACCGCCCCGGACCGCACAGGGCGGGCCGGGGCGGTTTCGTTCGCGGTCGGCCTAGAGTTTCACGCGGGCCGTGCCCTGGGTGTAGAAGGGCAGGGTTCCCCGGACGGCGGTCAGGGGCTTGGCGCCCTTGCCCACCAGGAAATCGGTGGCCTCGGCGTGCCTGGCATCCACGTAGGCCAGGGCCACGGCGTGGCCGAGGCTGGGGGCGAAGGAGCCGCTGGTCACGCGGCCGACCGTCTCGCCCGAGGGCAGCAGCACGGGGTCGTCATGGCGCGCGGCGCGGCGGCCTTCGAGCGCCAGGGGGATGAGCGACTCGCGCACGTCGAAGGCTTTGGCCTTGCCGATGTAGTCGGCGTCGGACTTGAGGAACGCGGCCATGCCCGCCTCGGCGGGGGTGTGGGCCTCGTCGAGGTCCTGGCCGTAGAGGGCCATGCCCAGCTCCAGGCGCAAGGTGTCGCGCGCGCCCAGCCCGGCGGGCTTGACCAGCGGGTTTTCCAGCAGCAGCTCCCACAGGGCGTGGGCCTTGTCCTCGCGCAGGTACAGCTCGTAGCCCAGTTCGCCGGTGTAGCCCGTGCGGCTGACGACCATGGGATCGTCGCCGAACTCGGTGAGCTTGCAGGAGAAATAGGTCAGGAACGACCAGTCGAGGCCGGTGGCCTCGCTGAGCACGCGGCAGGACTCCGGGCCCTGGAGGTCGATCTTGGCGGTCATCTCCGAGATGTTCTCGAAGAACATGTCCTTGGGCAGGCGCGATTTGATCCAGGCGTAGTCCACGTCGATGCGCGCGCCGTTGACCACGAGCATGTACTCGTCGTCGGCCATGCAGTAGACGATGCAGTCGTCGATGATGCCGCCGTTTTCGTTGAGCAGGAAGCCGTAGCGGCAGCGCCGGGGGCCCAGGGTGGCCAGGTTGTGGGTCACGATGCGCGAGAGGGCGTCGCGGGCCTTGGCGCCGCGCAGCTTGAACTCGCCCATGTGGCAGATGTCGAAGACCGAGGCCTTGGTGCGGGTATGCTGGTGTTCTTCAAGAATGCCGCCGGAGTACTGGACGGGCATGTCCCATCCGGCAAAGGGGACCATCCTGGCGCCGTGGCTCACGTGCCAGGAATGCAGGGGGGTCTTGAATAGCTCGGACAACGAATTCACCTCGCGCACGGGTGGAAATAATAAGGAATTAGGCAACGGGCAAGCCCGGGCTATACAGCATATTCCAGGGGCTTGTCACCTGATTCCGCCCGGGTTTTCCGGATGGCCTTGAACTCGTCGAGGTGGGCCACCAGCCGCCCGTATTGCCTGCGCACCTCGCGGCCGTAGGCCGTCAGGTCCTCGTCGCGCCTGCGGATGTAGGTCCGGATGAGGTAGGCGTCCTGGAGCATGTTTTCGCCAAGGATGATGACGCTTTCCACCAGTTCGTCGAAGTAGTTGACGATTTCGTACTTGAGGTCGTTCAGCAGGGTGTTGGCCTGTTCCAGGGCCTCCAGGTGGCCCAGGCGCCCGCCCTTGTGGGCGCGGCGGCTCATGTCTTCCAGGGCCTGCACCTTGCGGGCCTGCTGGATGTAGCTGTATTTGGCCCAGACCTCCTGGTGCAGGTCGTGCATGGCGTTGAATGTTTCGTAGTAGTCCGGGTTGCGCAGGTAGGTGTCCAGCACCTTGGTGACGTTGGAGTAGAACTCGCCGGAGTAGCCGATGATCCTGCGCTGGTGCTTGGAGAGCCATGCGTAGAGGAACTTCAGGCGCTTTTCGTGGGTGTCGGTGTTTTCCACCACCTCGGTGCGCTTGTAGACGATGCGCCCGTTGTATTCGCCCCGGGCGATGTCGTTCAGGCGCAGGAACATGTTCGAGGCGTCCTTGATGATGTTGACCATGGCGTTGACGCGGCCCGAAAGGGGGTGGATGACCTCCTGGCGGACGACGGACAGCGCGCGGTCCTGGCGGACGTTGTCGCGGCTGAACTTGTGCTGGCGGTAGGTCACGCGCAGGATGACCACGCGCCGGGCGCGGTCCACGAAATAGCGGCCCTGGGCCAGCTTGCGCAACACATCCTTCTGTTCGCTGTCCACCTGCACCAGGGCGGTTTTTTCCACGCGCGGGTAGCGCCGGGTCAGCGGGTGGGCGTACAGGGTGGTGATGGTCCGGTCGGACTGGCCGAGCACGCGGACCATGAAATCCTCGCCCATGCGTTGCAGGCGGCGCGAGAAGAGCGCGCTGGAGGTCCGCCGTTCGGAGACGATGGGGAAGCCGTACAGTTCCATGAGGAACTGGTAGACGAACAGGCGGTTGCGCTCGTAGCGCGCGTTGTCGCCCGTGGAGAATTTGCCGATGCGCACGCCGAAGCGCTTGATCTCGGTGTCCAGGTCCGACGGGAAGGAGCCGTAGACCCCGGCCAGATGGAAGCCGCCGCCCCGGTCCTTGGCCAGCACGTGGGCGCGGTCCATCTGGAGCAGGAAGGGCAGGATGTCCGGGTAGTGCTCCAGGGCCGTCAGGTCCTTGCGCAGGAATTCCTTGCGGAAGGCCTCGTGGCAGCGCTTGGGCAGGCGGTTCAGGCAGGTCTGGCGGTTGCGCACCTGTACGGCGCGCTCCAGGGGGCAGGCGTTTTCCAGGCCCAGGTCGGCGTCGCCCAGCAGGTCGTGCAGGATGTCGAACTGGAAGACCTCGGAGAAGTAGGACAACGGCCGGGCCAGGGCGACCATGGAGAAGCCCGGCAGGTTGGAGTACTCGAAGGGGTCGGCCTCGAAGGAGGGCAGAAGCTCGCGCGACTCCACCAGCGGGTAGTCGGGCTGCTCGAAATAGGGCCGCAGCAGGCAGTGCTTGATCTGCACCCAGTCCAGGAAGCGCTTCAGGCGCGGGATGCTGTCGACCTGCAACGGCACGGGCCCGTCGTCCCCTGCCGTCAGGGGGAACTCGCGGACCTTGCCGAACGCCTGCTCCCAGGAAAATGCCATGCCGTTTTCGCCGTTGTCTCGGGGCGGCGGGCAGAGCGCCCGAACCCGCAGTGTTTCGCATTCTTTGTAATTTTAGCGGCACAAGGACGGATTGACAATACAAAAAACGTAAAATTTTATGCGGGAAAATGTATCGTTGCCAGTGGCGGGGTTTCTTCCGGCCTTGGCGGCCCGGAAGGGCGGCGCGGGGCGGAACGGAAAATCCTTTGCCTCCGCCGGGCTTCGGGCGTGCCCTGCCGGAAGGGTTGCGACGGCGTTTTCTTCATGCAATTGCGGTACACAGGGCGAGTGACTGCGTTGTGTCCTTTTCGCTGTTGCACGTCTCTAGTTTTTAGCCTGTATTGTCGTGGCACGGCGGTTGTGCGTTGTTTATTTTTCAGTGCTGTGTTGCTATTTGTCCAGTTCCGCATCGCCGCGGCCGGGGGCTGCGTCGCGTTGCGTCCGGAAGGCATCCGGACGCAGGGGCCTTGCCCGGCGCGTGGCCCTGCGCTATGTTCGGGAGTCGGGCCGAAGCGGGCCCGGGGCGCCGGGCCGGAAAAAGCGGTTTTGTTTTTTGCGGGCCTGTCGTAATTTCAGGCCTTCCCGCCGGATGGCGCCGATGGGTCCCCCGGGGCCCCGGCGCGCCCGGCGGTTCCACGCGCACGCCCCCACGGGCAGACCCGCAGCGAGAACCATGGGCACGGACAGTCTCATCAAGTTTCTGAACGTCGTCGGCAGCGTGTACGACGCCTATTCGGCCGTGCTCTTTCTGCCCGCCGTCACGGGCGAGGGCTTTTGCATCGCCGGCAAGTTCAGCCTGGGCGACGGCATCGACGATGCAACGCGCATCATGCCCGGCCAGGGGCTGGTGGGCTGGATTCTGCGCAACAAGCAGCCGCTGCTGATCAACAACTTCGACCAGAAGCGCAGCCACCTGGGCTACTACACGCCCCAGGACGAAAGCCAGATCAAGGCCTTCATGGGCTGCCCGGTGCAGGGCGGCGGGGCCCTGTGCGTGGACAGCCGCCGCCAGTATTCCTTCAGCGACAAGGACCAGAAGATCCTCGACCTGCTGGCCCGCCTGGCCTGCGACATCCAGAGCAACGAGTTCCTCATCGGCCAGGCCGTGGAGGAGAGCCGTTTCTACCGCACCCTGCAACACATGCTGGACCTGCGCACACGCTCCCCGCGCTGGTCGGCCTACCTGGGGGCGTTTCTGGAGCTGCTGGCCCAGGCCACGGGCTTCGCGCATTGCTTCCTGGCCGCGCGTGACGAGAACGGCGCCAACTACTTCCTGGAGGGCGTGCCCGCCGGGTTCTTCCCGTCCCATGTGCCCCATCCGGGCATGGTGCCCATCAAGAGCGGGCTGGTGGGCTATGTGTTCAACTCCGGGCAGGCCGTGTTTTCCGGCGACCGGAGCTGCTGCCCGGCGGGGCGCTCGCTCTTCGGCAAGGACGTTCCCGCGCCGGACCTGGGCAGCTTCGTGCTGCTGCCCGTGGTCTTCGGGCGCAAGACCCGGGGCGTGCTGACCCTGTGCGCCCCCGGGGTGGTCGGCGTGACCCCCGCCATGCGCACCTTCCTGGGGCAGGCCACGGCCAACCTCTCGCTTTTTCTCGAAAATCTCTACCTGCAATCCCGACTGGCCAGCCTCGCCCCCGGGTCCTGAAATTTCTCTGCGCGCCCATTGCCGTCCGGGTCCGCTTCGGATATAAATTCCAGAGCGGGTAGAAATACTCTAGACTTTTTCTGTGTCACGGCACGACAACCCGCACAAGGGGTTCTCCTATGTTTTTGAAGCGCCTCCTGGGGATGCTGGGCAAAGACCTGGCCATGGACCTCGGCACGGCCAACACCCTGTTGTATACGCCCAAGGAAGGCATCGTGCTCAACGAGCCCTCCGTGGTGGCCATCGACACCAAGACCGGCAACGTCATCGCCGTGGGCAAGGAGGCCAAGGACTTCCTCGGGCGCACGCCCGAGCGCATCCGCGCCATCCGGCCCATGAAGGACGGCGTCATCGCCGACTTCGAGGTCACCAAGGAGATGATCGCCTTCTTCATCCGCAAGGTCATCCGGGGCATGTCGCTGGTCAAGCCGCGCATCGTCATCTGCGTGCCCACGGGCATCACCCAGGTGGAGAAGCGCGCGGTCATCGAAAGCGGGCTCCAGGCCGGGGCGCGCGAGGTCAAGCTCATCGAGGAGCCCATGGCCGCGGCCATCGGCGCCGGGCTGGCCATCGAGGAGCCCATCGGCAACATGGTCGTGGACATCGGCGGCGGCACCACCGAGGTGGCCGTCATATCCCTGTCCGCCGTGGCTTACGCCGAGTCCGTGCGCGTTGCGGGCGACGAGATGAACGAGGCCATCCAGCGCTATTTCCAGGACCGCTATCAACTGCTCATCGGCGAGAACATGTCCGAGAAGGTCAAGATGCTGCTGGGCAGCGCCGCGCCGCTGGAAGAGACGCTGGTGGGCGAGGTGTCGGGCAAGAACATCGTGGACGGCACCCCGCGCAGCATCGAGATCACCGACGCCCAGGTGCGCGAGGCCATCCGCGAGCCCGTGGCGGCCATCGTCATGGCCGTCAAGCGCGCCCTGGAAAAGACGCCGCCCGAACTGGTGGGCGACATCGCCCGCAACGGCCTGTTGCTCGCGGGCGGCGGCGCGCTGCTCAAGGGGCTGGACCGGCTCATCAGCCAGGAGACCAACCTCTCGGTCATCGTGGACGACGACCCGCTGACCACCGTGGTGCGCGGCACGGGCCGCAGCCTCGCCGAGGACAAGCGCTTTTCCAAGGTCTGGATCAACTAGCCGAACCGGGCCCGGTCCGCATTGCTGCGGCGCAAGGGGCGGCCTCGGGCCGCCCTTTTGCTGCCCGGCGCGCGGCGGGGCCCCAGGGAGCCGCCAATGAACGCCTTCGTCACCCCAGTGCTGCTGGGGGCCGCCCTGGCCGCCGTACACGAGGCCGGGCAGTGCATCCTCGACGCCCGGACCCGCCCGCGCACCATCCGCCACAAGGGGCGCATCGATCTGGTCACCGAAACGGACCTGGCCTCGGAAGCCCTGCTCAAGGAGCGCCTGGGGCCGCTGCTGCCCGGGGCGGGGTTCATGGCCGAGGAGAGCGCGGCCAGCCGCGTGCCCGGCGAACTGACCTGGATCATCGACCCCCTGGACGGCACGACCAACTTCGCCCACGGGCTGCCCGTGGTGGCCGTGTCCGTGGGCCTGTGGCGCGCGGGGGAGCCCGTGCTGGGCATCGTGGCCGTGCCCGCCCTGGGCGAGACCTTCCACGCCGTGCGCGGGCAGGGCGCCTTCCTCAACGGCGCGCCCATCCGCGTGAGCGAGACAGCCGAGCCCATGGACGCCCTGGTGGCCACGGGCTTTCCGTATTCCGTGGCCGAGGACATGGAGTTCATCATGGGCCCCATGGGCCGGGTGCTGCCCGCAACGCGTGGGCTGCGGCGCATGGGCGCCGCGGCGGCGGACCTTGCCTACGTGGCCTGCGGGCGGCTGGACGCCTTTTACGAAATCCGCCTGAAGCCGTGGGACACCACGGCGGGCTGGCTGCTGGTGGAGGAGGCGGGCGGGCGCGTCACGCGCTTCGACCCCCGCAGCCCCTACACCCCGGGCGCCCCGAGCATCCTGGCCTCCAACGGCCGGGTCCACGAGGCCATGGCCGCCCTGGTGCTTGGCGACGGGCCGGATTTGGCGTAGCGGGCCCCCCGAAACGGCGATCCGTAGCGCCAGCGGGTCAGGGCTCCTCGTCGTCCGGTGCCTCGTCGGGCTCCTCATCTGGTTCGTCGTCCGGCGCGTCGCCGCCTTGTTTCCCGGGGGTGGGGGGGGCGGGCCGCCCGGGGCGCTCCGGGCGGAACACCAGGTCGCGTTCCCAGAAACTGACCAGCGAGGGTGTCAGCATTTCACGGAAATTGGCGACCATGGCGTCGAGTTCGTCGCGGTCCACGAACAGGCCGTCCTCGATTTCGGCGGGGTCGGGCAGCAGCGGGCCGGGGCAGACCCCGGCGGAGAAGAGCGTGGTGAAGCCGTAACCCGTCTCGGGGCAGGCGACAGCCTGGGCCAGCCGCGTCAGGTTCGCCCCGCCCAGGCCCAGTTCCTGGCGCAGGCCGCGCAGGGCCGCGTCCTTGCAGGCTTCTCCGGCCAGCACCGGCCCGGCGGCCGAAAGGTCCCAGCGCCCGGGGTACAGGGCCTTGGTCCGGGCGCGTTTTTGCAGGAAGACCCGCCCCGCCGCGTCGTAGACCAGCACCAGCACCGTGCGGTGGAACAGCGCCTGGCGCCGGGCTTCGGCCAGGGGCATGACGCCCAGGGGCCGGTCCTGCCCATCGACGATCTCGACGGCGTCCGGGGGCTGGGCTATGGTGCGGGAGTGTCTGGACATGGCGCGCTGCATCGCCGCGCACACTAGCAAAGGCCCCGGGGGGCCGCAACGGGGGAGGGGCATGGACGACGCGCGCGACACCGCCGCCGGTGAGACCGGGGCCGCATCCGCTGCCGCTCCCGGCGCTCCCGCCGCCGGGGACTACCGTTTCGCCCGCCTGGGGCCGGACGACCTGCCCGAACTGGTGGCCCTGGAGCGGCGCTGTTTTTCCATGCCCTGGGGCGAGCGCGAGTTCCGCCTGGGGCTGGAAGGGCGGGTGTTCAAGGTCTTCGGGCTCTTCGGGCCCGGGGGGCTGGCGGCTTACGTGTCCTTCCACCACGTGGCCGACGAGATGGAAATCCTGAACATCGCCGTGCGCCCGGAATTGCGCCGCCGGGGCCTGGGGGCGCGGCTGCTGGGGCTGGCCCTGGGCATCTGCGCGGAAATGGGCGTGCGCGTGGCCGCGCTGGAAGTGCGCACGGGCAACGCCCCGGCCCTGGCGCTCTACGCCCGTTTCGGCTTCGTCCGGACCGGGCTGCGCCGGGGGTATTATGCCGATACCGGCGAGGACGCCGTGCTCATGAGCCTGGAGCTGCCCGCCCCGCCCCGGGGCCGGGGCGCGCCGGGGGCCGCCGAAGGCCTGGATAATTCCGGCGCCGCGTAGTACAGCATCGTACGGGCCGCCGCGTGCGGCCTGCCGTGACTGAACACAAGGCCGCAGCATGACCCGACCCGGGGCCCCGTTGCCCCGCGCGGCCCAATCCTCAAGGAGAAACGCCATGATCCGCTGCATCGACGAAATGGATCTCAAGGGCAAAAAGCTGCTCGTGCGGGTGGACTTCAACGTGCCCCTGAAGGACGGGGCCATCGTCGACGACAACCGCATCCGGGCCAGCCTGCCGACCCTGCGCCTGGCCCTGGAGCGCGGCGCCGCGCTCATCCTGTGCTCGCACCTGGGCAAGCCCAAGGGGCAGGTGCGCCCCGAGTTCTCCCTCAAGCCCGTGGCCGAATATCTGGCCGGGCTGCTGGGTCGCGAGGTGGCCATGGCGCCGGACTGCGTGGGCCCCGAGGTCGAACGCATGGCGGCCATGCTCGGCCCCGGCGGCATCCTGATGCTCGAAAACCTGCGCTTTCACAAGGAGGAGGAGGCCGGCGACGACGCCTTCGGCGCGGCCATGGCCGCCCTGTGCGACGTGTACTGCTGCGACGCCTTCGGCACGGCCCACCGCGCCCACGCCTCCATGACCGCCATCCCGGCCCATGTCCGCGAAAAGTGCGCGGGCCTGCTGCTCATCAAGGAATGGAAATACCTCGGCCAGGCCCTGGCCGACCCTGCGCGGCCCTACGTGGCCATCTCCGGCGGGGCCAAGGTCTCCACCAAGCTGGGCATCCTGCGCAACCTGCTGTCCAAGGTGGACAAGCTCATCGTCGGCGGGGCCATGGCCAACACGTTCTTCCTGGCCCAGGGCCACGGGGTGGGCACCTCGCTGGTGGAGCCCGACCTCGTGGGCGAGGCCCGGGCCGTGCTGGACGAGGCCGCCCGGCGCGGGGTGGAGCTCCTGCTGCCCGTGGACTGCGTGCTCGGCTCCGGGCCCGACGCCCCGGCCGCCGGGGCCACCGTTCCCGTGGACGCCGTGCCCGAGGGCCAGATGATTCTCGACGCGGGCCCGGCCTCCGTGGCGCGCTGGGCCAAGGCCCTGGCCGGGGCGGGCACCGTGGTCTGGAACGGCCCCGTGGGCCTGTTCGAGAACCCGGCCTTCGCGGCGGGTTCCACCGGGCTGGCCCGGGCCGTGGTGGAATCCGGCGCCCTGACCATCATCGGCGGCGGCGACACCGGCGCGGCCCTGACCGTGGCCGGACTGGCCGACAAGGTGTCCTTCGTCTCCACCGGCGGGGGCTCGTTCCTGGAACTCATGGAGGGCAAGGACATGCCCGCCTTCAAGGCCCTGGAGGTCTAGCCCGTGAAGAAGCTCATGGCCGCCAACTGGAAGATGTACAAGACCGCCGAGGAGGCTTTCGACACCGCCGCCGAGCTGGTGGCCCTGTGCGGGGCCGCCCTGCCCGACGACCGCGAGGTGCTGGTCATCCCGCCGTTCACGGCCCTGCGCCGCACCGGGCAGGCCCTGGCGGGCAACCCGGACTTCCTGCTGGGCGGGCAGAACTTCTACCCCGAGGAGGAGGGCGCCTTCACCGGCGAAATCTCCCCGGCCATGCTGCTGGACGTGGGCTGCGCCTTCGCCCTGGCCGGGCACTCCGAGCGCCGCCACGTCATGGGCGAGGCCGACGAGATGGTCGGGCGCAAGGTGGCCTTCGGCCTGGAAAAGGGGCTGGGCGTGATTCTGTGCGTCGGCGAACGCATCGAGGAGCGCCGGGCCGGGCAGGTCGAGGAATTGCTGCGCATCCAGTTGGAGAAGGGCCTGGCCGGGGTGCCGCGCGACGTGGCCCCCGGGCGGCTGGTGGTCGCCTATGAGCCCGTGTGGGCCATCGGCACCGGCGAGGTCGCCGGGCCGAAGGAGATCGTCCACGCCCATGGCTTCGTGCGCCAGGAGCTGGTGCGCGCCTTCGGCGACGCCGGGCATGAAATGCGCATCCAGTACGGCGGCAGCGTCAAGCCCGAGAACGCCTCCGAGATTATTCACCTTGACAACGTGGACGGCGTGCTGGTAGGAGGCGCAAGCTTGCGGGCCGACAGTTTCAGCCGCATAGTCCTGGCCGATTGACGCGCCGGGAACCGCAAGAGCGCCCTCAGGAGGAACTTACTTGGAAGCCCTGGTTTTGACCCTGCACGTCCTGGCGTGCATCATTCTCGTCGTTCTCGTGCTCCTGCAATCCGGCAAGGAAGGCATGGGCGTGATCTTCGGCGGCGGTTCGTCGTCCATGTTCGGCGGCTCCGGCGCCGGTGGCCTGCTGACCAAGCTGACCGCCTTCCTGGCCGTGGTCTTCCTCGTGACCTCGCTGCTCTACAACATCCTGACCGGCTCCAAGGCCGACGACCAGGGCGGTTCGGTCATCATCGGCCAGCCCGCCGTGGAAGAGGTCGTGCCCGCGCCCGAGGCGCCCGCCAAGCCCTTCGACAGCATCCAGGTCGAGGAAGAGCCCAAGGCCGACGCGCCCAAGGCCGAAGAGCCCAAGGCCGACGCGCCGAAAACCGACGCGCCCGCCCAGTAGGCGCCCGGGCGATTCCTGCGCCGAAGTGGTGGAACTGGTAGACACGCCATCTTGAGGGGGTGGTGACCTCACGGTCGTGGGAGTTCGAGTCTCCCCTTCGGCACCAGAAAATCAAAGGGTTCCGGCTTACTGCCGGAACCCTTTTTCTTTTTTATCCGGCAATATACGCGACCGTCTTCTTTCGGTGTGATTTGCCCCCGGGGCAAAGTGGTGGGTCAAAGCACCCGGAATCACCGTTCGGCATCAACACGCGAAGACGGCGGCAGTCGCTCAATCGCTCGATTGTGGCTTTCAGGCCTCCAACACCCGGGCGAGCGTACGCACGCCGGATGCAATCGCCTCCGGGCCAACAGCGGCAAATCCGAGCAGCAATCCCGGTTTCACGGGGTGCGTCCTGGCATAAATCGACAGGGGGAGGCTTTCGATTCCTGCCTGGGCCGCCAGGAGGGCGACACTCTTGTCGTCCCTGTCGCCAGGAAGAAATGTCGGCGTGTCCAGTCCCATGGTGATTTTCGGAATATCAAGCAGCCCTGGCAGATAGACATCTGCAGCTTGCCGCAAGGCCTGGGCGCGTTCGGCATAGAGCAGCCGCATGCGCCGCACATGGCGGCCTAAATGGCCTTCGGCAATGAATTCGTGCAACGTGCTTTGGGCCATAAGGGCGACGTGGCGGGCGGTCAGGGACAAGGCCGCGGTGAACGGGGCAATCAATTGATCGGGCAACACGGCATAGGAAATACGGAGAGAGGGGAAGAGCAGTTTGCTGAAAGTCCCGCAATAGATCACTCGCCCCGCTTCATCCAGGCCCTTCATGGCGGAGAGCGGCGCGCCTTCGTAGCGGTACTCACTGTCGTAGTCGTCTTCAATCACGATGGCATCGTGCCGACAGGCCCAGTTCAGCAGGGCGAGGCGCCGATCCAGCGCCAGCACGGAGCCCAGGGGAGATTGCCTCCCGGCCGTGACGTATGCCAAGCGTGCATTGGGAGCCTGATTGCGAGCGAAAGCCACATCCATGCCATTGGAATCCACCGGAATGTCCACGATTTTTGCGCCTGCGGCGGCGAATATCAAGTGGGCGGCGGGATATCCGGGGTCCTCGACCCATACTTCGTCTCCCGGATCAAGCAAGAGCCGGGCGCTGATATCAAGTATCTGCTGGACGCTCCCCACCAACACCACCTGCTCGGCGGAGCAGGATATCCCACGGCTGGAACGGAGGTAACCAGCGATCGCCTCGCGCAACGGCTTGTAGCCGCGAGCGTCACCATCCATAAGGAGCTCCGGCCGCAGCCGACGGGATTTGCTTGAGGCAATGCGCGTCCACAGCTCAATGGGAAATGCTGTGACATCCGGTTGGTTGGTGCGGAATGCCTTTGCCGGAAAAGAGCGCCCGGCGACGCTGAACGGCGTCATGGACAGCTTCTTGCCCCGGGCGGACAAGGCCGCGGTCGGCGCCTCGCTTGGCACCATGTTTGTCGGTTCCGCCACACCGCCTTTTGGTGCGAGCGGCCTGGGAGGCAGGTCCGGCAATTCCGGGGCAACAAAGCTGCCCTGTCCCGTTGCTCCCCGGATGTATCCTTCCGCGCCCAACTGGTCATACACCGCCAGCACCGTGCCGCGGGATATCTTCAATCGCAGTGCCAGGTCGCGGGTGGCAGGCAGGCGGGAACCCGGCACAAGCCTGCCCGAAAGGATGGCTGTGCGAATCTCATCATACAGCCACCGTTGAAGCGTCATCCCTTCCCGCCTTGGCGTTAAGGCGATCTCGATATCAGCGGCCTGTCGCATGCCCCGTGCCTCATAATGGCCCAATTGAATTTTCGTTTATGGTCCTACCAATTGTGCCATATCATCGATACTCTCAGCGCACAATCGTCAAACAGGAGAATGCATGGGGTATCTGTATCTTTCCCTGGCAATCGTTACAGAAGTGGTCGGAACCAGCGCTTTGCACGCTTCGCAAGGATTCACCAGGTTACGCCCTGGAATTATTGCAATTGTAGCTTATGGAGTATCGCTATATATGTTGTCTCTCGTGCTTAAGACAATACCAGTAGGTGTTGCCTATGCAATATGGTCAGGAGTTGGGATATCGCTCATTGTCATAATCGGGGCAATCCTGTTTGATCAGCATCCTGATATTCCAGCAATAATAGGAATTGTAATGATAATGACCGGAGTTGTGATCATAAATATGTTCTCAAAAAATGTCGGCCATTGAATACACACTGTAAGTATTTTATAAAAGGAGCTACTATGGAAAGTTTGATCGCCAAAAAACTCCGCCCGGAGTTTGATCCGGTGGCTGTTGTTTGGAGCGACACCCTGCCTGCGGATGCATTTCAGTTCAAAAAAGGCAAATTCGGGTGTGTCCTCTATTTATTCGCAGCGGCAAGCGTAGACGGCAGAATTGCGGGCGCTAGCCGTGAGAGCATCACCTGCACCGGAGGTCGCGCGGCTTTGGGCTTTGGGTGCGATTTCGATATATCGGACGAGCAGTTGGATCTGCATGCCGCCCTGTTCAGCAAGGGGCTTCAATCCACAAACAACCTGACCGCCTATCAATTACAAATAGAGGCTGCGCCAAAAAACTGGCGCAGTATGTACGAGTATGGCGAGCGCAGGCACTGTACGACGGAATTGGCCAGAGAGTGGATTCTTCGTGAATTTCCGCGCTACGACATAGGGTATAGGTATGTTCTGTTCAAGCCGATGAACCTCACCTCTGATGATGAAAATATCCGGGCCGTCATCTTCCCGGTCAATCCGGTTGAGTTGGCCGGCCTTGTGACGCTCGCGGGGTCGGTCATGCGCGGAACCGATCCCCTCCGGGCTCCCCAGGGCACCGACTGTTGCAGCATCGCGGCTTTTGCCTATGCCGAGGCGGAACTCGCGGCTCCCAGGGCGGTGCTGGGCATGCTGGGGAGCGATGGTCGAGAGGTCATGCACAGACGTTTCCGGGACGATATCATGACGCTTACTCTGCCTGCCCCCCTCTTCTTTCGGATGGAGCAGGAAGCAGAGAACTGTATTTTCCAACTTGCGTCGTGGGAAAAGTTCTTCGTATAAGTGTAAATCGGCCCTGGCCCCGCGCTTCACCCGGCCCGCGGCCATCGGGCCGGGCCGGCGACCCGGAACGGCGGGCCGAAGCGGCGCCCGGCCGCGCCTCAGCGGAGCCCGTACTGGTATTTGACCTGCAGGAGGATCGGGATGTCGCCCGTGCCGAGGAGGGCTGGGCGGCGCACCACGCCGCTGGCGGCCGCGATGGCCCGGCGCGCGGCGGCGTCGAGGGGCGCGGAGCCGGAGCTTTGGCGCAGGGTGGGGGGGCTGAAGGTGCCGTCGGCAAAGCTTACGAAGGCGAAAGTGGCCACGCCGATGAGATTCTCCTCGCCGCCGTCCAGCCTGCGGGCGTGCACGGCGGCCTCCACCGCGTCGAGATAGTCGAAGAAGGCCCGCCGCCGTCGGTCGGCCGCGCGGCTTTGCTCCACATAGCCCGGAGGCGGGGCCTCCATGCCGATGCTGCCTGTCTGCCCGTCCATGGGCGCCAGCGCCAGTGAATCCATGTCGATCTGCGCCAGATACTCCGTGCCCTCCCCGTTTTGCTGCACAAGGCCGAGGGCGAGCTGCGCCGCGCCCCAGTGCAGGAAGCAGGAGAGGACCAGCCCGGCGCAGAGCCGTTCCCGGTCCGTCACGGCCGCACCGCGTCCGCCGGGCTGGAGGTGGCGATGAGCATCTTCTCGCCGCCCTGCATGCGCACCTCGTCCACCAGGAAAATGAGCGCCTCCACCGGAGCCTTGGGTGCGGCGATGAGCACCAGCCTGCCGGGCTTTTCGCGGAAACCCGTGACCAGGTCGCGCAGCTTGTCGCGGACCATGTCCCGGGGCAGGGCGACGCCCTCGCAGGTGATGCCGCCGTCTTCGAGCAGGCGCAGCTCGACCACGCGGCCGGAAAGGGGCTGGCTGCTGCGGGCGGCGGGCAGCTCCACCTCCAGCCCGCGCACGGTGAAGGCCGCAGCCAGAACGAAAAAGATGAGCAGGATGAAGACCATGTCGATGAGCGGCGTGAGGGCGCTTTCATCCGGCGCTTCGGCCGCGCGCTGGGACAGGCGCAGCATGTCAGGCTCCTTCCCGCTCCGGGCCGGGCGCGGCGGCACCGGCCTCGACCATCAGGGCGGTATTGCCCGCCGCGTCGAGCATCCGCGCCACGCGCCGCGCGCGTCCGGAGAAAACGGACAGGGAAAACTGCGCCGGGATGGCGATGCACAGGCCCGCCGCCGTGGTGATGAGCGCCTGCCAGATGCCTGCCGCCAGCAGGGTCATGTCCACGCCCGCCGTGGCGCTGGCGATATGGGAAAAGGTGCCGATCATGCCCGTGATGGTTCCCAGAAGGCCCATGAGCGGAGCCAGCCGCGCCAGGGTGGCCAGCAGCGAAAGCCTGCGCTCGAGTTGGCCCAGGGTCTGCTCCCCGGCCAGGCGCAGGGCGGCCTCGCGCTTTGGCAGCGCGGGCGCGGCCATGATTCCGGCAAAGTTCTGCAAAAGCGGCACGGCGCGCATGCGCTCCGCCACGGGGGCGATGTCGCCCTGGCGCAGGGCGGCCTGGAGCTGCCTGTCCAGGGCCTCGTCCGGCAGGGGGCAGGCGGCAAAGGCCAGGGCGCGTTCCACGATCACGGCCAGCGCCATGATGGAGACCGCCAGCAGCGGCCACATCATCCAGCCCCCAAGAGTCATGAGATTCATCTGTCTTTCTCCGCTGTCAGGTGGGTGATCCGGGCCGTCGCCGGGCGGTCCGGACATGCTCCGGCATCCGGTTCCGTCAGGCCGCGGGGCCGCTCGGGTCCGCCCCGGCCAGGGCGTCCGCCAGCGCCTCGCGGGGCGCCAGATCGATGCCGATGAAAACCAGATACCGCGAGTTCTCGTCTTCCGGGGCCGCTTCGAATTCCAATTGGCCCGCCGCGTATTGCACCACGGCGGGCACAACGCGCCCGTCGTGCAGCAAGTTCACGATGCCCTTGGCCCGGCACAGCCCGGGCCCGGCGGCGTCCAGCATCTGCCGCAGCCCGTTTTCATCCACCGGGGTCCGCATGGGGATGGTGTGCGAGGTGAACCCTTCCTCCACATGGGTGCCCAGGCCGTCTTGAGCCTGCGCCAGGGTGTGGAGCCGGGGCTGGCGCGACGGCGGGCGCGTTCGCGCGTCCTGCCAGTCCGCCAGGAAGGCGTCCAGCCGGGCGAAGGCGATGTTGCCCTGCACGGCGGGCAGGATGCAGGCCTTGGCGTTGCAGGCGCGCAAGGCACGCAGGATGTCCCCGAAGTCGCTTTCCGCCACGGCGTCGGCCTTGTTGGCGATGATGACGTCCGCCTGCTCGACCTGCGCCAGACGCACCCCGGAAACGCCCCGCGCCGCATACCCGCCGCGCCGCCATTCCAGGGCATCGACCACGGTGACGACCAGCCCCGGCTGGACGAACTCCGCGAGGTCGCCCAGGGAGCGCAGTATGTTGGCGGGGTTGGCCAGCCCCGTGGTTTCCAGGATGACCTGCTCCGCCGGGGCCGCGGCCAGCAGCCGTTGCAGGCCGGGGCGCAGGGTGTCGGCCAGGGAGCAGCAGACGCAGCCTTCGTCGAGCGCTTCGACCCGCGTTTCGCTGCGGGTCAGGGCGGCGTCCAGGCCGATCTGTCCGAATTCGTTCTGGATCACGGCGGCATAGCGCTCGCGCCCGTTGAGAAAGTCGAGCCAGCGGCGCAGAAAGGTCGTCTTGCCCGAGCCGAGGAACCCCGTGAGCACGTGCATGACGGGCAGGCTGGACAGTTCGTCCGGGCGGGGGGCATAGCGCCCCGGCAGCCGGGAGAGCTTCTTGCCGGGGGCGGCGGCGCTGTGCGGGGCGCCGCCGAAAACGGCCGCGATGTGCATCCGCCAGCCCGGCTCCGGCGCCTGGGGGCCTTCCTGGGCCGCCAGGGCTGTCCGGTGCAGGCGCACGTCCGGCTCAGCATCCAGCAGATGGGCTGCCGTGCCCGCCAGGGCGGCGAAAAGGCGCAGCAGCAAACGGAAGGCGGGCACGTCGCACTCCAGGCCGCCCGGGGGCACCAGCCATTGCGGCACGGCCTGGGCGCCGCTGCCGCCGCCGTCCGCTTCCGGCGGAATGGGGATGCCCGCCGCCGACACCACCCGCAGCCGCGCCGGGGCCGACAGGCGCAGGGACAGCCACGAGCCGTCCAGCGCGGCGGCAAGGTCCAGATGCCCCAGGCAGAAGGGGGCCAGGGCCTCGGCATGCGCCGAAAGCTCGCGCACGGCATCGGCGTAGTCCGGCCCCAGGGCGATTTCCAGCGCCCGCAGGGGGAAGCTGTCCAGAAGGTCGCTCTGCGCGGCGGGGAACACAGAGGCCGCAAAAGTTCCGCGCAGGGCGTCATTGTCCACGTGTTCATCCAGGAAAACCAACCCGAAGACATGGGCCAGGGGCGCCACGCGGCAGGTCCAGGCCGGACCGTACAGCGCCGAGGGGCGGACACCGCGCCAGCCCAGGGCGCGGGCCTGCCTGCGGTCGAGGTGGATGCCCGAAAGCAGGGCCGTCAGGATGGAGGGGCTTTCCGGGCTCGTCGTGGGGTCCAGCGGGCGCGGCAGCAGGGTGTGCAGACGCATGGCGGCTCCCCGGGCTGCGGGCGCGGCGCCGCGCCGCCCGGTTTCCCGCCCCGGGGCCGTGGCGGCACGGCCCCGGGGCGGAGGTTGCGATCAGGAGGGGAACTTGATGACGTCGCCGTTGCCGAGGTAGTTCTTGGTCTTGGAGCGGAAGCGCGCCGAGCCCTGGACCACGGGGTAACCAGCGTCGACGAACTTCTGGGCCGTGATGAGCCCGGTGCAGTGGTTGCAGCCCACCTTTTGCAGGTCCCACTTCTTCAGGCCGATGACGAGGTCGTCGTACTTCGGATCCCAGTCGTCGAAGGGCGAGATGTGCAGGCCGCCGTAGAGGCCGTAGAACTGGTCCTTTTCATAGGCCAGCTCCTTGTAGGCCGTATCGGCGAAGAGGATGATGCCCTGGTGGCAACAGCCCGTGATGCTCACGAGCCCCACGTCCTTGACGTTGCAGTACATGGAGATCTCGCCGAAGACCCTGAAGATGATCGGGCAGTCGAAGCCGTAGAGGGCCACGCCGTCCTGAATCTTGTGCAGGCCCTTGGGCACTTCGGTGACCTGGCCCACATGGCCGCAGTCCTTGATGTACTGCTTGCCCTCGGGGTAGAAGGTGCTGGGGGTGTAGATGTTGATGTTGGGGTTGTACTTGGTGACGGCGGGCAGCCCCCAGAAGTGATCCATGTGCTCGTGGGTCTGGATCATGGCCTTGATTTCGTTGTTGGCCAGCATGGTGTCGATACCTTCGCGCTTGTAGCAGGTATCCATCCATGCGTAGTTCCAGCCGGTGTCGAAGAGGTACTTGGTGACGTTGCCCTCCAGGTCCTCGATTTCCACGAGACAGGAAAAGCCTCCGGCGTTGTCGGCGTGCACGCTCTTTTCCTTGGCGATGGCCCAGGCCTCTTCCAGATTGCCGGGCAGCAGGTGCTTGATCTGCTTGATGCCGTCGGCATAGCTGCCCTTGCCCACGCCCTTGCCGTTGCCGAAGGGCGGCCAGTTGAAGGTGTACTGGTCGACGAGCAGGCCGCCCGCGCCGGTCACGTCCTGCATGAAGATGCCGTTGTCGAACCAGCTCGTTTCCGAGATGTTGGTGATGCGCACGGCCTTGCACGTGCCGATGTCCGCCGTGCCGCGCTTGACTTCCTTGAGGAAGGCCCGGCGCATGGGCGAGTAGGAATACACGCCCATGGCGCCGATGGCGCCCACGCCGACACCCAGGGCCGCGCCCTTGATGAATTCGCGTCTGTTCATGTCGTCCCCCTATTGGACCAGGGTGAAGTGCGCGCTGAACCAGGGCAGCGCCGCCACGATGGCAAAGTACACGACCACGCCCACGAGGATGCCCACGACGAGGCCCGGGGCCATGGCGGGGGTCCAGGTGTCGCGCACCTGGATGGCGTGCTCCTGGGCCCGGACTTCCTCTGCGCTGCGCAGCTCGCACCGCCAGCCCGGCCAGCCGTCCATGAACCACCAGTTGATGAGCCAGATGTCGATGAGCCAGATCATGGGGATCATGGGGAACTGCTGCGGGTGCGAGAAGCCCTTCTGCGTGCCGAGCAGGAAGTGGGCGTACTTGTAGTACAGGCAATACACGGCGATGCCGCCCGCGATGACGATGAGCGTGCGGATGAGCACGTTCACCGGCGTGCTGAACTTGTTGGGCCAGTTGCCGCCGTAGAATTGCAGGAACAGGGCCGGAACCAGGAAGAAGATGGCCGTTTCGCCCACGTGCAGCCAGCGCCAGTCGGGCGCGGCGTCGCGGCGGTGCCCACGGATGGCGTCGCCCCACACCAGTTCCTGCATGTACCAGAAGAAGAAGCACAGGGACACGGAGATGGCGATGATGCCGAAGAACATGGCAAAACGCCGCAACCACGGGGTCTTGATGAGGCAGAACGGATAGCGCTCCCAGACGCCCTCCATGAACCAGACCACAACCGTGCAGCACATGATCCAGGCCACGTGGAAGTTGGCCGACACGGTATGGGCGAAGTTCTCCCAGTAGGGCGGGGTGATGGCGGTGAAGTACTGCCAGGGGTAGTACAGGATGCCCATGTGGTTGTGCATGGTCATGAAGTAGATGACCAGGCTCAGGCAGAATGTTCCGAGCCAGATGCTGAAGCCCTTGACGGGCTGCTTCTGGTTCTCCCACGGGCGGCCTTCCAGGGCCACGATCCAGGCCGGGCTGATCCACGAGGCGATGACCGCGAACATCATGCTGGCCTGGGCGGCGTATTCCACGGCATAGAATTCGGTGATTCCGGGCAGCTTCTGCAACTGCTCCGGGTTGAAGTAGGCAAACGCCGTGTTGCCGAGCACGCCTTCAAAGAAGCCGTGGATCATGAGGATCATGACGCCCACGGAAACCAGGGTCAGCACGATGCCCTTCTGCACGGGGTGGGCGTTGCGCACCCAGTCCTTCCTGAACGGCCAGAAGTCGAAGATGTAGGCCATCCAGATCAGGATGATCAGCCACCAGCGGCAGTAGTTGTAGCCCACATAGGGCGTGTAGAAACGCATGACGCCGCGCGGATCCTGGAAAATCCACCATGTTACGGCAAAGATGACCAGGGTCAGGGCCAGGTTGGCCAACATCGGCAGGGGGCCGCGCCAACGCTTGATGAGCTTGCGCTCCTCGAGATAGGGGATGTCGTGATCAGCCATCTTGTCCTCCTCTGAGGTTATGGGCCGCTGCGGGGCTTGCGCGTCGTGCTCCGGCGCGCATGGCCCGTAAAACGGCCCGGGCCAGTTCTTCCTCATGCATCGCTTCCACGGGCAGCCCCAGGCGCCGCCCCTCCAGGCGCAACATGGCGGGCGAAAATTCCGGCGGCAGGGCGGCGAGGGCGCAGGACGCCCCCTGCCCGGCCTGCGGAAAAAGCGTTTCGCCCGCAACGGGGGAAGGCGGGGCGTGCCATGCCCCACGCAGGAAATTCCTCCGGCTGAACGTGGTCATGTCTCTTCTCCCATGCATTGCAAAAGGCAGGTTGCATATGCGGCCACGGCGGCCGACGCTGACTGCGGATCCGCGTGGCGCAGGCCGTGCAGCGTTCGGGCAAGATGCTTGAACAGTTCTTCGAGGCGCGCGGGCGGGCAGTCCAGCAGCAGCCGCGTGAGCGCGTGGACATCCGGCAGGGTGGCGGCCCCGGCTTGGGCCAGCCGGGCGTTGCCTGTGGCCTGCAGCAGGATGGAGAAAAATTGCAGATGGTTCTGGGCGAACAGGTGCATGTCGCCCGCGTGCAGGGCCATGCCCGTCGAGGGCAACTGCCGTTCCAGCGTCAGCATGACCGACGGCGCGAAGGACGGCTGCGCCGCCGTGAGCAGGTGCGGCATGACGATGCGAAAAGCCCGCAGGCTGTCCGCGAGGCTCGCGTTGTCGGCGCGGCAGGGCAGGGCGCGCACGAAGGTTCCGCTGCCGCGCCGCGTTTCGAGGATGCCCCGTCCCACCAGGGTTCGCAGGGCGGTGCGCAGGGTCGGGCGGCTTACTCCCAGCTCGTCGGCCAGCAGGCGCTCGGCGGGCAGCCGCTCGAACAGGCTCCAGCGGCCCTTGAGAAGGGCTTGTTCCAGGCGGCGTTCCGTGTTGGCGGGTGTGGTCATGGCTTTCCCCTACAAATTTGTTACGAAATGATTCTGCACATTGGCCAATAGTGTGGCAATATTTCTATGTTAGTGCTTTGAAATGGTTTTAACACTTTGATATTAAAAGAAAACGTTTTGCAATTTGGTATGACCAAAGAATCTTGAACCTGCCTGTTGCGACTGTTTCGCGGGCCTGATACTGCTTTTATTCTGTTTTTGATTGCGAGTTAACCAGATTGGTATAGCCAATTTTGAAGTAAAAAGGCTTGCCCCGGGTGGGCATCTAATCTAGGGCCAGGTCAGCCAGCCGGAGCCGGGGGCGTCCGACGGGGACAAAGGAGTTTGCATGCCGCGTTTTTCGCAGTGGCGGAACGGGTTTCCGGGCTTGTTGTGGAGCATCTGGCGGCGGGAGTCGCGTCTGAAGCTGTTCACGCGGTGGCAGGTGGACGGCGTGGACGTTTCCCTGTTGCTCAAGAATGCCGGCTATCGCAAACAGGCGGTCATGCCGGAGGATTATCCCCTGCTGGTGGAGTTCTGGGACATGATCCACGCCGCGCGCCCGGCGGCGGCCATTTTCCGGCTGCGGGCCGACGCGGGCCGCAAGCCGCTGATGCTCCAGGGCTGGCCCGAGCCCGGCGAGGAGGTGTACAGCGGTTTTCTGAAAGGGGCCTTCCTTCCCGGCGGCTACGGTTCGGAATGCTACAACGCCCAGCTCAGCATGCGCGTGGGCGATGCGGACTACCCCGTGTTCACCATCGACCTGGAAGGCTGCGCCATCAGGGAGGCCAACGCGGCGGCCGACGGTCTTTTCATGCGCCGGGCGGACGATGCCGGTCGCCTGTCCATGGCGGACGTGGCGCCGCAGCATCTGGGGGCGCAGCTTATGAACGCCGCGCGCCAGGCCGTGCGAAGCGACGCGTGGTCGGGCAAGCTCATGCTCGGCAATGCGGAGCGCGGTCTGTTTTCGGCGCATGTGCGGCTGACGCCCTGGGGCGGGCCGGAAGACCGGGTGGTGCGCGTGGCCCTGGTCTGCGTGGAGGCGAAAACGCTGCTGCGGCCCTTCGACACCGCCAGGGACGAAGCCCTGCGCCCCGGCGACCTGCAACCGGCCCTGGAAAACCTCTGGAACGCATGCGGCCCGGAAGTGGACGGCCTCATGCTTTCGCACATCCAGGCGGGCAGCGGCAAGGTGACGGTCTTCGGCGTGGGGCGGGCGTTCACCAGCCTGGAATGGGGCGCGACCCATGCCTACGAGGGCACCATCGCCCAGGACATCGAGCGCTTCGATCTCGGTTCCCTGCTGGTGGAGGATACGCTGAACAGCGTCAAATCCGTGGACTGGGCGCTTTTTGCGCCCCAGGGGGTGCGTTCGTACTACGCGCGGCCCTTTTACGCGGAGCATGGCCTGCATGCCGTGCTCATTCTCGCCAGCCGCAAGGCCAAAACCTTCGGCACGGACGCCGACGCGCGCTATGCCGACGTTGCGGAGGCCTTCGGGCGGCTTTTGCGGCGCTGGCGGCAAAAGCCGTAACGGGCGCGCCGGGATGGGAACAAGGGCATGCGGCGTTGTCGCGTGCCCTTGTTCTTTTTGGGCTGCATGCCCATGCCCCGGAATTCCGGCAAGAACCACGCGGGCGGGCGAGCCGCGGCCGGTTGCGGGCCCTTTGGCGCGCGGGGAGCACGACTTTAGGTTTTGACAGCGCATGGCACCAGCGGCTAGCCTTCCGGCGGATGGTTCTCCGCAAGGAGATGAAAAGGGAATCCGGTGTGAAACCGGAGCGGACCCGCCGCTGTGACCCGGCCCGCGCGCCTTGCGCGGGAGGCCGCGGCGCCCCACGATGCCACTGCCCCTTGCCGGGGCGGGAAGGCCGGGCGCCGTCCGGGGAGCCAGAAGACCTGCCGTCCGAATCTCCCGAGCACCGCAACGGGTCTTTGCGGCGGGGGGCTGGTCACGGCAGGGCGGCGCCCTGCGGGCCGCTCCTCCTCGCCCCGTCGGCGGTGCCATGGGAACCCACGAGGAGGGGGCATGTCCCACGCCGACCACGACCACGAGCATGGCCACGACCATGGCCATATCCACCACCACGACCACGACCACGACCATCACGACCCCGGCCGTGACGAGCATGGCCATGCCCACGGTCACGACCATCACGACCACTGTTGTCACGGCCACGATCACGGTCACCACCACCATCGCCCGCGCCCGGCACGCCCCGGCATTCTGCTGGCGGCCTTCGGCGTGGCCCTGCCCGACGCCCGCGCGGGCTACGAGGCCATGGAGCGCGAGGTGCGCGGGCGCTTCCCCGGGGTGCCCGTGCGCTGGGCCTACACGGCGCACAAGATCCGCCGCAAGCTCGCCGCCCGGGGCTTCGAGAACGATTCCGTGGCCGTGGCCCTCTCGCGGCTGCACGACGAGGGCGTGACGCACCTGGCCGTGCAGTCGCTGCATACGGTGCCCGGCGTGGAATACCACTGGACCCGGGACCAGGCGCATGTCTTCCGCCACCCGCGCAAGGGCTTCCTCGAGGTGGAGGTCGGCGGCCCGATGCTCATGGCCGGGGCGGACCTGGCCGCCGCCCTGGCCGCCCTGGCAGGATACCCGCCCCCGGAGCGCGGCCCGGGCGATGCTCTGGTCCTCGTGGGCCACGGCACCTACCACGAAGGGCACCGGCGCTACCTGGACTTCGAGGCCCTGGCCCGCCGCGACGACCCGTTGCTGTTCATGGGCACGCTCATGGGCGAGCCGGGCTGCGAGGCCGTGATCCGGCGGGTCCGGGCGGCGGGGGCGCGGCGGGTCTGGCTGCTGCCCTTCATGAGCGCCCCGGGCCACCATGTACGCGTGGACATCGCCGGGGACGGCCCGCATTCCTGGAAAAGCCGCATGACCGCCGCCGGGCTGGACGTGCGAACCTGCATGACCGGCACCATGGAGCACGGCCCGTACCGCGCCCTGTGGCTGGAGCATCTGGAAACGACATATCGGGCCGTGGCGCCGCAGCCTGCCACGCAGGGAGCATAGGCCATGCATATCTCCGAAGGCGTTTTGTCCGCCCCGGTGCTGCTCGCGGGCGGCGGCGTTTCTCTGCTCGGCACGTGGGTCGGCCTCAGGCGGCTGGATTACGACCACCTGATTACTGCGGCCACCCTGGCTTCGGCCTTCTTCGTCGGTTCGCTCGTCCATGTGCCCCTCGGCCCCAGCAGCGTTCACCTGCTGCTCAACGGGTTGCTGGGAATGATCCTCGGCTGGGCCGCTTTCCCCTGCATCCTGGTGGCCTTGCTGCTCCAGGCGCTGCTTTTTCAGTTCGGCGGCATCACGGTGCTCGGCGTGAACACCATGAACGTGGCCGTCCCGGCCCTCCTGTGCCGGTTCCTTTTGGCGGGGCACGTCCGGGCCGGAGGGCGGCGGGCCGCCGTGGCGGGGTTCCTGGGCGGGGCGGGCGCCGTGTTGGGCACGGCGCTCATGGCCGCGCTTTCGGTCGCCTTCACGGACGAGGGGTTTGCCGACGCGGCCAGGCTCATCGTCGTCGCACACGTCCCGGTCATGCTCATCGAGGGCTTTGTGACCATGTTCGCCGTAGGTGCCCTGGCCAGGACCCATCCAACCATTCTGGGGCTGGGCGACGGATTCCGGCCTGCCGCTTCCAAGGAGGTCACGCCATGCTGATCCGCGTGCTGCTCGCCGTCTTGCTGGTTACGGTTTCCGCGTTGCCCGCCAGCGCGCACAAGGTTCTGCTCAACGCCTGGGCCGAGGGCGCCATGGTCGTGGCGGAAATCGGGTTCAGCGACGGCAGCGCGGGCAGCGGAGCCAAGATCACGGTCCTGGACGGCACCACGGGCGAGGAGATCTTGTCCGGAGTCGCGGACAAGGCGGGATTCTTCGAGGCGGAGGTGCCGGGTGCGGCCCTTGCGCGCGGCAACGACCTGCGTGTGGTCGGCAACGCGGGCGCCGGACATCAGGCCGAAGCGATGGTGCCCATCGACGAGTTCGCCGGGGCGGTGCCCGCCGCGCCCGGGCCCGATTCCGCCGTCGAAGCGGGGAAGGGCGAAGAGAGCGGAGCGGCCCTTGCCGCCGCCTCCGGCTTCGCCCCCGAGGACCTCAAGGCCCTGATGCGCGAAGCCGTGCGCGAGGAGATGAAGCCCTTGCGCCGCGAACTGACGGCCCAGGCCAGGACCGGCCCGGACCTGAGCGCCATCCTCGGCGGCATCGGCTACATCTTCGGCCTGGCCGGGGTGGCGGCCCTGGCGGACACCCGGCGGCGCCGCAAGGACTCCGTCGGGTGATGCTCCGCGACGTGCCGCTGCCCACCTCCGGCCCCCTGGCGCGTCTGGATGTCCGTCACAAGCTCCTGGGCGCCGCGGGGCTGACCTGTGCCATGGCCCCCCTGCGGACGCAGGGCGCCGCTTTCGCGGCCCTGGGGCTGGGGCTGGCGCTGCTCGCGGCCGGGCGCGTGCCCCTGCGCGGCGTGTTGCGGCGTCTGGTCCCGCCCAACGGGTTCTTCGCGTTCATGCTGGCCGCCCTTGCCCTGACGTACCCCGGGCGCCCCTGGCCCTTGTGGCCCGCCGTGAGCCAGGACGGCCTGCTGCTCGGCCTGCGGATCATCGTGAAGGGCAACGCCATGTTCTGCGTCCTGCTGGCCCTGGTCGGCACCTGCACCGCGGCCTCGGTGACCCAGGGGCTCCAGCGTTTGGGGCTGCCGCGCAAGTTCGTGCTGCTCCTGGCCTTTTCCTACCGGCAGATCTGGATCACGGCGGGCGAGTTCGAGCGGTTGCGCCTGGCCTGCACGGCGCGCTGCTTCGAGCCGGGCATGAACCTGCACACCTACCGGACCATCGCGAACCTGCTTGCCCAGACCCTCGCGGGCAGCCTGCACCGGGCCGGGCGCATCCAGGATGCCATGGTGGCGCGCGGCTTCGACGGCCATTTCCGCACCTTGGAACCCGAAGCCGCACCCTCGTCGACCGGGCCCGCGGTCGTCGGGCTGCTGTTTGCCCTCGGCCTCGGCCTGACGCTGCTGGACCGGGGCTGGCTGCCATGACGGCCATAACGGCTCTGGAACAGGCCGTCGTGCGCTACCCGGGGCGCCCGGACGCCGCGCTCCGCGCCGTGGATTTCGCCGTACGTTCGGGCGAGCGCGTGGGGCTGGCGGGCGACAACGGCAGCGGGAAAACCACGCTCCTGCTGGCCCTTGCCGGGCTGCGGCCCCTGGCCTCGGGGCGGCTGCTCCACGGTGGCCGGCAGGTCGTCTTGCGGGAGCAGTTGCGGCGGTTGCGCCGGGATGTGGGCATCGTCTTCCAGAATGCGGACGACCAGTTGTTCCTGCCCACGGTGCTGGAGGACGTGGCCTTCGGGCCGTTGAACCTGGGCTGCGGCCAGGAGGAGGCCCGGGCGCGGGCCGTGGAAACCCTGGGCACCCTGGGCGCGGCCGGGCTGGCCCACGCGCCGACGCACACCCTGTCCGGCGGACAGAAGCGCATCGTGGCCCTGGCCACCGTGCTGGCCATGCGGCCCCGGGCCGTGCTGCTGGACGAACCCACCAACGACCTGGACGCGCGAGGCGTGGCCCGGCTTGAGGAAATCCTCGTGACGGGAGGGCTTGCCCTGGTGCTCGTGTCCCACGATCACGCATTCCTCGCCCGGGTCGCCACCAGGACGGTCTGCCTGCACGACGGCGCGATCCTCGCGCCGGGGTGAACCGTGGCGGCCACGGCCGGACGGCGGAAGCTCTTCTCTGGGAATTCACGGGGAATACGTGTTGTTCCCGGCGGGAGGAGAGCGGAGCGGCTCCGGCACCCCGGGCCGGGTTTCGTCTTCCTTCCGTTGCGGCGTTTCCGATCCGTCTGACAGCGGCCCCGACGGGCCGTCTCCGTTCCCGCCCGCCGGGCCAAAGCCCATGCGCGGCCTGCTCTTTTGTTTTTATCCTTGACGCATCTCCGGGCGCCGCCTAAAGAGGAACTTGACTTTCATTATCAACCTCAATTGGGGTGCGCAGTCGGCGCGGGGCGGGGCCCCGCGGCGCCGCGCAAGGGAAAGGAGCAGGCAAGCCATGACTGGCCCAAGAACGCTCAAGACCGTGCTCGCCGGGGAAAAGGCCTTCATCGTGGGCATCGACGCCGGATGCAAGGTGCAGTCGCGCCTGGAGTCCCTCGGGCTTCTGCCCGGGGTGGAGGTGGACGTTCTGGCCAACGGCGGCGGGCCGATGCTCGTTTCCGTGGGCCAGGGGCGCGTGATGGTCGAGGCCGGGATTGCCAGCAGGGTTCTGGTGGCCTGAGCCCGCCGGGCGCGGCAAACATGTTTTCGAGGGGAAATCGATGACGATCAACGAAATGCGGCCCGGGGAGGCCCGCGCCGTGAAGGCCCTGAACACGGGTGGAGCCCTGGGGCAGCGGCTTATGGACTTGGGCTTCTTCCCGGGGGCCGTGATCCAGGTCGTGCGCAACGCGCCCCTGGTGGACCCGGTGGAACTGGAGGTTGACGGATACCACATGAGCATCCGCCACGACGAGGCCGCCCATGTGGAGGTGGAGTAAGTGAGTCAGGACAAGCTTCTGGTCGCCCTGGCCGGGCAGCCCAACTGCGGCAAGACCACCGTCTTCAACATGCTTACCGGGGCCCGTCAGCACGTGGCCAACTACCCCGGCGTCACCGTGGAGAAGAAAAGCGGGCGCTTTTCCGCCGAGGGCCACCCCGTGGAACTGGTGGACCTGCCCGGCACCTACAGCCTCACGTCCTACTCCCTCGAGGAGCGCGTGGCGCGCGATTTCATTCTCTACGAGAAGCCCCGGGCCATCATCAACGTGGCCGACGCCTCCAACCTCAAGCGCAATCTCTACCTGACCCTGCAACTCTTCGAGATGGGCACCCCCGTGGTGCTCAACCTGAACATGATGGACGTGGCCGAGCGGCGCGGCATCGGCGTGGACGTGCAGGGTCTGGCGGGTTACTTCGGCGCCCCGGTGGTGCCCACCGTGGGCAAGAAGGGCGCTGGCGGCCCGCAGCTCAAGGCCGCCGTTGCCGCCCTGGCCGGGGCCGCCCCCGGCGCGCCGTTCGCCGTGGACTACGGGCCCCTGGAGCCTTCCATCGCCGTGCTCGGCGACCTGCTGGGCACGGACGAGCAGGTCGCGCAGGCCTACCCCACGCGCTGGCTGGCCATCAAGCTTCTGGAGGGCGACACCGAGGCCGGGGCACTGCTCGCGCGCCAGCACCCCGGAGCCGGGGACATCGCCGCGCGGGTCCAGGCTCTGCGCGCGGAGTTCGAGCTTGGCGCGGGCCTGTCCGCGGACCGGCACATCGCCTTCACCCGCCACCGGGTCTGCGCGGACATCTTCCGCCGTTTCGTCACCGTTCCGGGCGAAAAGCGCCGCACCTTGTCGGACAAGGCCGACGCCGTCGTCTGCCACCGCTTCGCCGGGCCGGTGATCCTGCTGTGCATCCTGCTGGCGCTGTATCAGATTTCCATCGTCTTCGGCGGCTGGGTGGCCGCGCAGGTCTGGCCGGTGTGGGGTTCGCTGGAGAGCTTTACCGAAGGGGTCCTGCCCGCCGCCGGGTTCCTGGACGATCCCCTGCTGCGTTCCCTGGGCATGTGGACGGTCAAGAGCGTCACGGCCATCCTCAACTATCTGCCCATCTTCTTCCTGCTCTTCGCGCTCATCGCCATCCTGGAGGACAGCGGCTACATGCCGCGCATGGCCTTCATCCTGGACCGGCTCTTCCGCCGTTTCGGGCTGCACGGCCAGTCCACGCTGCCGCTGATTCTGGGCGGGGTGTACGTGGGCGGCTGCGCCATTCCGGCGGTCATGGCCACCAAGGCCATCCCCGACGAACGCGCCCGGCTGGCGACCATCCTCGTGGCCCCGATGATGAACTGCCTGGCCAAGGTGCCGTTGTACCTCATCCTGATCGGCGCCTACTTCGCCGATCAGGCCGGGCTGGCCATGTTCTTCATCGCCACGGTGACGCTGTTCATGGCCCTGCCCGTGGCCAAGGCCCTGTCGCTGACCGTGTTGCGCCGCCGCGAGAGCGCGCCGTTCATCATGGAGATGCCGCCGTACCACCTGCCCACCGTGGGCGGGGTGCTGCGCCGGGCCCTGGAGCGCGTCTGGCTGTTCGTGAAGAAGATCGTCACCGTCGTGGTGGCCGTGGCGGTCATCGTGTTCATGCTCATCAACTTCCCCAACCTGGGCCGCGAGCGCCTGGCGGACTACGCCGCCCGGCAGGACGCCGCCACGGCCGCCTTCATGGCCGAGGTCGAAAAGACCGCCTACAAGGACCAGCTCACTCCCGAAGACGTGACCGCCCTGGTGCTCTTCGAGGAGGACATGAAGAACGCCAAGCGCGGCGTGACGGACCAGGCCCAGGCCGACGCCATCAACGCGCGCTTCGCCGGGCAGAACCCGGTTTTTTATGCCATCGCCAGCCGCGAGGGCAAGGACGGCAAGACGCTGAACCGGGCCCTCAAGGGCGTGGCCAACACGCGCAAGGAACTGCGCCGGACCATGCGCGCCGAGCGCTTCGAGGCCAGTTTCCTGGGCGTCGCGGGCCGGGCCCTGGAGCCGCTGACCCAGTGGGCCGGGTTCAACTGGCGCATCAACATCGCGCTGCTTTCGGCCTTCGCGGCCAAGGAGAACAGCGCCGCCACCCTGGGCGCCATCTACGGGCTGGACGGCTCGGAAGGCGAGGGCGGCTCGGTGGAGCAGAGCATGCAGGCCGGGGAGGAGGGCTTCACGCCCCTGCACGCCCTGGCGCTGATGCTCTTCATGGCCCTGTATCCGCCCTGCATCCCGGCCTCGATCATGGTCCGCATGCAGTCCAACTCCAGCAAGTGGATGCTGTTTTCCATCGGCTACCAGACGCTGCTCGGCCTGTTCGTGGCCACCCTGGTCTTCACGGGCGGGCAGACGCTGGGGCTGACGGGCTTCCAGGCCATGTGGGCGTTCTACGGGCTGTGCGTCGCCGCCACGGTGGGCATGGCCCTCATTCCGGAGAAATCGGCCCGGGAGCTTTCCGGACCACAAACAAAACAACCCAAGGAGGGTCTGGCATCATGAAATTCATCAAACACCTGCTGCTGCTCGTGGCGTTCTGCCTCGTGTCGTCCTCGGCCTTCGCCCATTCGGCCCTGTGCGACTGCTTCGACAACGGCGACAACACCATCACCTGCGAAGGCGGCTTCTCCGACGGCTCCTCGGCCGCGGGCGTGGCCATGACCGTCAAGGACGGCGGCGGCGCCGTGATCCAGGAAGGCAAGATGGACGCCAACAGCGAGTTCACCTTCCCCAAGCCCGAAGGCGCGTACTCCGTGACCTTCGACGCGGGCGAGGGCCACGGCGTGGTCATCAAGGGCGAGAATATCGTCCAGTAGCCGCGCGGGCCCCTTCGGTAACTTTGTTCATACGACGCAACGGCAATTTCAAACCACGGAGGATCCGATGAAGAAAATGACCTGGGCCCTGGCCCTGCTGGCGGTGTTGACCCTGGCCGGCCCGGCCGGCGCGCACTTCATGATGATGCACACCCCCGAGATCGCCAACGAAAAGGGCGACGACATGGACTTCCGCATCGTCTTCACCCACCCGGCCGAGGCCGGGCACATCATGGACATGGGCGGTGTGCAGGACTTCTACGTCCTCTATCAGCGCGGTGACGCCGAGCCCGTGAAAACCGACCTCAAGGGCTACCTGAAGGAAATCGGCTGGGCCAACCCCGAGTCCAAGGGCAAAGGCTACTCGGCCCTGATTCCCAAGAAGGAAGTCCGCTCCATGGGCGACTACACCTTCGTCTTCGTCCCCGGGTTCTATTTCGAGGAGGAAGAGGGCGTGTACATGCAGCAGATCACCAAGCTCGTGGCCAACGTGGGCGGCATCCCGGGCAACTGGGCCGAACCCGCCGGGCTGCCTTGCGAGATCGTGCCGCTCATCAAGCCCTACGGCCTGTGGACCGGCAACGTCTTCAAGGCCCAGGTGCTTTCCGACGGCAAGCCCGTGCCCGGCGCCGAGGTCGAGGTCGAGTTCCTGAACCACATGCCCGACTACAAGGCCAACGCCGTGGCCAAGGAAGGCATCGTCGAATACCCGCACGATGCGTTCGTCACCCAGACCATCTTCACCGACGCCGACGGCTACATCACCTTCGGCATCCCCAAGGCCGGGTGGTGGGGCTTCGCGGCCCTGGGCGTCGGCCCGCAGACCGAGTATAACGGCAAGGAACTGTCCCAGGACGCCGTGATCTGGGTCAAGGCCGTGGACATGAAGTAATGGATATGAAGTAGCACTCCCCGGCGCCGGATGGTCCGGCGCCGGATGCCCGGGGGGCCCGGGGCGGCCCTGGGAAACCACCGGGGCGCCCCGGACGAACCCGGCACGCCCCCGACTTCTCCCCGGGAAGCGAACGGCCCTCGCCCCTGGGCGGGGGCTTGTTTTTTGGGGCGGCGCGGCGGCCCGGAGCGGCGGCCGACCCGGCATGAGCGGGGCAGCCCGCCGGAGCAGGGCGCTTTTCCCTTGGCCTCGGCGCCCGGGGATGGTAGGCAGGCCCCGGAGCGTTCGTGGCCTGCGGGGCGGAACCCGCGCGCGGCGCATTGATCTCCTGTCGCCATCCCCGTGGCCGGGCCCGCGCCTTGCGGCCCGTGCCCCGGGTTCGTCCCGAGGTTCGCCCCCCGCCATGCTTTCCGTCGCGTCTTTCCCCGCACCCAGGTCAGGCTTTCGCGCGCCGCAAACGCTTCTGCGCCAGGCGCTGCTGGCCCTGGCCGTGTTGTCGGCCGTGCTGCTGGCCGCGCCGCGCCCGGCTCCGGCGCATCCGCACGTGTTCATGGACAATCTGACCACGTTCGTCTTCGACGGGCAGGGTCTGGCCGGGTTCCGGCTGTCCTGGCTGTTCGACGACATGTTCGGCACCACCATCATCCAGGACTACGACCGCGACGGCGACGGGCAATTCAGCCCCGGGGAGCTGGCCGTGCTCAAGGCCGAGGTGTTCGACTACCTGCGCCATTCGGACTGGTTCACGTTCGTGTGGATCGACGGCGCCGCGCGCCGGACCGTGCAGGTCGACGACTTCTCGGCGCGCATCAGCGCCGGGCGGCTGATCTACGAGTTCTACGTGCCGTGTCCCGTGCCCGCCGGGGCCGGGGAGCGCCGGGTGCTGCTCTCGGTGCACGACCCGGAGTACTACGCCGACGTGTATTCCCCCGAGGACAAGGCCCCGGAGCTGGAGAACGCCGGAGCCTTCGAGGTGCGGACCTCCGTGGCCCTGAACCCCGAGCGGACCTATTCGCCCTTCGAGGCATGGCTGCCGGAAATCCATCTGACCTTCAGGCGGAGATAGGATGCGCGCCCTGATTTTTTCCGTTTTCGCGGCCCTGCTGCTGCTTTCGGCCTGCGCCGCCCCGGCCCGGGCGGCCAATCCGTTCACCGGGGGGCCGGATTCCGGCGCCGGGGCCGCCCCGGCCGCGCCCGGCCCGGCTGCCGACGACGCGGGCGGCGCGCAGGGCGGGCTCCCGGCCGGAGCCGTCGACCCGTTCAGCGGGGCGCCCGTTCCCGGCGGTCCCGGCGGCCCGGGGGGGCTGCCGTCCGCCAGCCCCTTCACCGGCGCCCCGGGCTCCGCGTCCGGCCCTGATGGCGGGGAGGGCGCCGGGGCGGCCCTTGCCGTGCCCGGGCCGGGCGGCGGCCTGCTGGCGGCCCTGGCCCAGACCCAGCGCGAACTGCGCCAGGGCCTCTCGGACCGCGTGCGCGAGCTGCGCGACGGTGCCTCGGTTTCGGGGCTTCTGGCCTTCCTGGCCCTGGCCCTGGCCTACGGCGCCCTGCATGCCGCCGGGCCCGGGCACGGCAAGGCCGTGGCCGTGTCCTACGTCCTGGCCCGGCGCGAGGGCCCGGGGCGGGCGGCGCTGCTCGGGGCCATCATGGGAGCGGCCCACGCGGCCAGCGCCGTGGCCCTGGTCCTGGGGTTGTACCTGATCCTGGAGCGCTCGCTCATGGCCCGCTTCACGGCCCAGGGCCTCTGGCTGGAGCGAGCGAGCTACGCCCTGGTCTGCGCCATCGCTCTGTGGCTGCTGGTTCGTGCCGTGCGCGGCGACGAGGAGGAGGGCGCCCGGGGCGCGGCGGACCGGGGGCTGGTGGCCACCGGGCTGGCCACGGGGCTGGTGCCCTGCCCGGGCGCGGCCATCGTGCTGCTTTTCGCGCTGGCCCTGGGCGCGCCGGGCATCGGCCTGGGCGCCGTGGCCGCCATGGCCCTGGGCATGGGCGCGACCATCGCCACGGCGGCGGTGCTGGCCGCCCTGTGCCGCCAGCGCGTCGCGGCCCTGGCCGCCCCGCGCTCCCGTCGCACCGCCGCCCTGGACCGCGCCCTGTCCATCCTCGGCGCCCTGGCCGTCCTGGCCCTGGGCATCACTCTGTTGGCCGGGAGCCTGGGGTAGGGCGGACGCCGACGGGCCGGATTTTCCGTTGCCCTTGCCGTATGAACTTGATAACGAAAATCAATATCATGCGAGAAGGAGGGCGATATGCCACGCGTTGCGGTTGCTTTCGACCAGCGGTCCAGCCATGGCCTGCGTATCCGGCATGTGGCCTGCGAGGCGGATTGCCGGGAAACCTTCGTGGTCGAGGACGGATGCCCGGCGATCGGCTACAATTTCTGCCTTCAGGGCGATCTCGAATGCGTTGTGTCCACGGCGCGTTTCCGCAACCGCGTGCGCGGCGATTGCGCGGGAATGTGGCGGCAGACGGGCGCGCCGGTCGTCGTGACCCTGGAAAAAGGCCGCCATGCCTGGCTGGAGATCGGCGTGCGGCGCGAGATGCTGGAGCCGATTCTCGACGAGAACGAGTTGCGCGTCGATACGGCCCTGCGCCGGGCCATGTTCGTCGGCGATGCGCCGTTCGCCTTCGGCAGGAAACCGGGCGCCAAGGCCCGGGTCATCGCCGGGCAGATGCTGGCCAATCCGTTTACCGGGACGCTTGCCTCCTGCTATCTGGAAAGCAAGGCGCTCGAACTCCTGGTCGAGGAGATCGAGCAGCTTTTCATGAAGCGGCCCGCCGCGGCTGCGGGGCGGGGCCACGCGAGGCAGGTGCGCGAGGCCGCCGGGCTCCTGTCCGCCAATCTTGAGGCGCCGCTGACCGTTGCGGAGCTTGCCCGCCACGTGCATTTGAGCGAATCGACCCTCAAGCGGGCTTTCAGGGACGTTTACGGCATGTCCATCTTCGGCTGGTTCCAGGCGCGGCGCATGGAGGCGGCCCGGGCCATGCTGGCCCGTGGCGACGGCAATGTCTCCGAGGTCGCCTTCCGCGTGGGCTATGCCACCCCCGGGCATTTCGCCCGGGCCTTTGCCCGGCATTTCGGGCATCCGCCGAAAAAAATCCGCTAGGGCGCCCGGACGGGTCGGTTTTTGACCGGAACGGGTGCGCGCCTGCTTCCGGCTTCATGTACGGTCTCCGCCAATGAAATTCATGCTCATTCAGGAGATCCCCATGAAGATGGAAACCAGCCTTTGGGCACTGTGTGCCGTGTTGTGTTTTTCCGTTTCCTGCGCCCACGCGCAGGAAACGGAATCCTCCGTTATGCTGCCGGTGGTTCTGGTGACGGCCAACAAGCAGGAGGAGGATCCGCAGAAGATTCCGCAAAGCGTTACCGCCATCACCGCCCGGCAGGTGGACGACGCCAGGGTCACCAGCGTCGACAAGCTCGGGCTGCGCGTTCCCAACCTGTCGTTCTCCACCGGCGGCATGGGCATGATCAACCTCACGTCCATGCGCGGGGTGCGCTCCGACCCGCACAGCAACACGCCCGCCGTGACCATGTACATCGACGACGTGCCCGTGACGACCAACGCGGGGTACATCGCCCAGCTTTTCGATGTCGAGAGCGTGGAGGTGCTGCGCGGGCCGCAGGGCACCCTCTACGGGCGCAACGCCGAAGGGGGCGTCATCAAGGTGACCACGAAAAAGCCCGACCGCGAAACCACCGGTCGCCTGAGCCTCACCGGGGGCAGCAAGGAGCTGGGGCGGACGACGGGAGCCCTTTCCGGCGAGATGGTGGAAGACACCCTTTTCGCGGGGCTGGCCATGCAGTACTTCACGCAGCAGGGCTGGGTGGAGAACGACTCCGGGGCCAACCCGGTGGACGACAAGAAGGAGTATTCCGGAAGGGGGCGCCTGCGGTATACGCCGACGGACGACCTTGAGGTGAACTTCGCCTACGGCATGGTCAAATACGACGAGGGATCGTTCGGCATGTACAACCTGCAAAGCATGTCGGAGGAACGCCACACGGACTCCAACGACCCCGGCAGGAACCGCAGCGCCTTCAACGACCAGTCGCTGACCGTCGGGTACGACCTGTCGTCGTTGTGGAAGCTCACTTCCGTGACGACGCGCAAGGAATCGGACCTGAACTATACGATGGACTACGATTTCTCCACCATGCCCATGTACGAGGTGCATAAATACGACAGGTACATGGACATCGGCCAGGAGGTTCGGCTCAACTACGAGCAGGACGGCGTTTCCGGCGTCTTCGGGCTTACATACAACAGGAACGACAAGAAGATACGGTACACCTACTATAACATGGGCACGAAGCACCACGCCACGGACAAGACCAACCAGTACGCCGCCTTCGGGCAGCTCAAGGTGCCGTTCTGGGACAAATGGGCCGTGACGGCGGGCGCGCGCCTCGATTACTACGACTCGAAGTTTCAGGAAGAGGAGACGGGCTACAGCGCGTCCGGCTCATGGAACAGCTTCTCGCCGAAGCTCGCGCTGGAATATGCCGTTACCGACGACAATCTCGTGTACGTCAGCGGCTCGCGCGGCTTCCGGGCCGCCGGGTTCGACGCCTACCAGGGCAGCCCCGGCAAGTACGAGTTCGACGAAGAGGAGCTCTGGGCCGTCGAGGTCGGGTCGAAAAATACCCTGTGGGACGGCAAGGCCCGGCTCAACGCGGCGCTTTTCTATCACAAGTTCAAGAACATGCAGCTTGAAAGCTACTACACCACCGTGTTCAGCCCCATGCCGAGCATCGAGAACGTCGGCGATCCGCAAGGGCTGGGCGGCGAAGTGGAGCTGACGGTCATGCCCCTCGCCGGGCTGGAGCTGTTCGGCTCCGTCGGCTATACCCATATGCGGTTCGACGATTTTACGGACGCCACGGGCGACCATTCGGGCAACAGCATTCCGTACGTGCCGGAGTGGACGTGCAGCCTGGGAACGCAATACCGGCACGGGTCCGGCTTCTTCGCCCGGGCCGAGATACTGGGCGCGTCCAGGACATACCTGGACAGCAGGAACGACGGAAACATCCCGGCCTATGCCACGGTCAACACCAAGATCGGCTGGGAGTTCGGCAATCTGGACGTGTATCTTTTCGCCGACAACGTTTTCGATGAGCGGCACGACTACGTGAACGCCTTCGGCGGTACGTATGGCGTTGCCACGCCGGGGCGGGTGGTCGGCACGACGGTGTGCTATCATTTCTAGCAGCGGCGGCGCCGGGGCCGATGCCCGCGCGGCGGCTCCGGCGCCACCCAGGAGAATGTCATGAAAAAGCTGCCCCGCGCCCTTTCGGGCACCAACGGCGTCTTCGCCCTCATGCGCAACGCCGTCGCCGCCAATGCCCTGGCCGCCGCGGTGGACTGCGGCGTGTTCTCCCAGCTTTCGGACTGGCGGACGGCGCAGGACGTGGCGTCGCGCCTGCGACTGCACCCCGAAAGCACGAAGCGGTTTCTCGACCTTCTGGAATTCTGCGGTGTCGTGTGCCGGAATGCCGATGCATACCGCAATGCCGTAAGCACGCAGGAACTGCTCGGCGACGGCGCCTGTGCCGACATCGCCCCCCTGGTGCGGGAGATGGCCGAAGGCGTGCTGCTGCCCATGCAGGACCTGAGGCGTATCCTGCGGGAGGGACCGGGGACGCCGCCCCCTCCTGCCGCCCCGGCGGAGCGGGGCGCGTCCGACGAGGGGACCGGCGGCGTGGAGGGCAGCGCCTGCTGGGCGTTCCGGGGCGTCGCCGGGCAGGTCGCCGCCATCCTGGCGGCCCTGCCGGGGGCGGAGACGTTCCGGCGCATGCTCGACCTTGGCGGCGGGCACGGGGTGTTTTCCCTGTATGCCGCCGAGGCGCTGCCCGCGTTGGATGTCGACGTTTACGACCTGCCCGCGTCGCTGCGGAGCGCGGCCGGATACATCGCCGAATGGGGTTTCGCGGACAGGGTCCGGACCGTGCCGGGCGACTATGTCCGCGACAGGCTACCCGGCGGCTACGATGTCGCCCTCGCCAGTTGCACGCTGAACTTCACCCTGCCGGACGCCTCCACAGCGCTCGTCATGGACAAGCTGCACGCGGCCCTCGTGCCCGGCGGGTATTGCGTCAGCCTGCACGACGCGCCGCCCGCTTTTGCGGGCGAAACCCGGTCCTGCCTTTCGGACGGGCGGGACATCGCGGCGTATCCCCTCGAATGCATGGCCATCGGCCTGGTTTACGGCAGGCCGATGGCCATGCCCGACGGGCTCATCGCCGAAACCATGCTGCAAAGCGGTTTCGCCTGCGTCCACAGCCGCGAACTGCGGACAAGCGGCGGGACGTTCCGGCTCGATATCGCGCGGAAAAAACCCGCCTGATCGCCGCCGCCGCTGCGGAGATCGGCAAACCGGCCTTGAAAGAACGCAGGGCCCGGCCATTGGACCGGGCCCTGCGTTTCCATAAGAAAAACCCCCTGCGTCAACAGGGGGTTATGCTTTTCTTGGTAGCGAGGAGAGGACTTGAACCTCCGACACTGCGGATATGAGCCGCATGCTCTAACCGACTGAGCTACCTCGCCACGTGGTTCCCGCGTCGGGGAGACAGGCTTATAAGGGCTTCGGCCGTAAATTGCAAGGGGCCGGGAGCACTTTTTTCCGGGCCCGGAGCGGGCGGGGCCGGGGTCAATCCACCAGCAATACCAGGACCATGGCCGCCAGCGCCAGCCGGTAGACCGCGAAGGGCCGCAGGGTCGTGCGCGCCAGCAGGCCGATGAACAGGCGCACCGCCGCCCAGGCCGACAGGAACGAGACCGCGAAGCCCACGGTCAGGAAGGGCAGGTCGGCCAGGGTGAACAGGCCGTGGCTCTTGAGCAGGTCGTAGCCCGTGGCGGCGACCATGATCGGCACGGCGGCGATGAACGAGTATTCGGCGGCCACGCCGCGCCGCGCGCCGAGGATCATGCCGCCCATGATCGTCGCCGCCGAACGCGAGAAGCCCGGCCACAGCGCCAGACACTGGAACATGCCGATGCCCAGGGCCAGGGTCGGGGTCATCTGGTCCAGCCGCTCCACGCGCGCGCGCCGGGGCAGGGCCTCCACGGCGAAGATGGCCAGGGCGCCCCCGGCCAGGGCCCAGGCCACGGTCTGCGGGCCGAAAAGGTGCTCCTTGATGAACCCGTGCAGCAGCAGCCCGGCCACGCTGGCGGGCAGGCTGGTCAGGAACAGCAGCCACAGGCCCCGGGGCCCGGAGAAGGCCCGGGCCGGGTCCGTGCGCAGCAGGCCCGTGAAGCGGTCGAAATAGAGCACCACCACGGCCAGGATGGCCCCGAGCTGGATGACGACCTCGAAGGTGGCGGCCTTTTCGCCGGTGAAGCCCAGCAGGTGCCCGGCCAGGATCAGGTGGCCGGTGGAGGAGACGGGCAGGAACTCGGTCAGGCCCTCGACGAGGCCGAGGATGAGCGCGGTGAGCAGGGAATCCATGGGCTGCGGGCGTCCTTGGTTGCGGTGGGGCCGCCCGGCCGGGCGGCGGAACCGGCGCAGTATGCGCGGTTTGGCCCGCCGGGGCAAGGGGCGGGAGGCCCGGCCCGGCGGCGCCCTCCGGCCACCGCGCGGCCCGCGCCGCGCCGCGCCCGGCGCTGCGCGGTTGCCACTGCCGGGCCCATGGTGTAGAGAAAGGCCCTCACCCGGGGCGCAGGCCGCGCGCCGGGCCCCCCAAGGAGGCCCCATGTCCACCATCATGCCCGAGGGCGAGCTGCTGCGCCGCGCCGTCGCGTGGATCTGCGAGCAGAGCGGCGAGAACGCCGCCCCGACGCCCCGGATCATCGACGAGGCCGCCGTGCGCTTCAACCTCGGCCCCCTGGACCAGGAGGCGCTGACGCGCTTCTTCCGCCAGCGGCCCCCCCAGGGGGACGGTCCTGCCTAGCCTTGTGCCCCGCCTGTTGCACAGGCAGATTTTCCTGGAACTGCTCAGCGTGTTCGTCCTGTGCGCGGGCTCGCTGCTGACGCTGCTGCTCATCGGGCGCATGCTCCAGTTGCGCGAGCTGCTGCTGTCCCAGAACCTGACCTTCTGGGACATGCTCTGCATGTTCGCCTATCTCTCGCCGTTCTTCCTGCTGCTGCTCATTCCCATCGCCTGCATGCTCGCGGTGTTCCTGACCTTTTTGAGGATGGGCACGGACCTGGAGTCCGTGGCGCTGCGCGCCTCGGGGGTCAGCCTGTACCAGATGCTGCCCGCGCCGCTGGTGTTCTGCGCCCTGTGCACCGCCGCCGCGTGCGCGGTGTCCTTCTGGGGGGTGGCCTGGGGCATGGAGAACTTCCGGGCCACGGTGCTGGACATGGCGCGGACCCGGACCCAGCTCGTGCTCCAGGGTGGCGTCTTCAATCGCGATTTCCCGGGTCTGACCATCTACGCCCAGCAGGCCGACCCCGCCCGGGGCGACCTGCGCACCGTCTTCGTGCAGGACCGCACTCACGAGGGCGTCACGGCCACCATCCTGGCGCCCACGGGCCACGTGAATACCGACACCGACCGGGGCGAGATCATCTTCCGCCTGCAAAACGGCCGCATCTACCGCCAGGAGGCCTCGGGCCTGTCCGTGGTCGGCTTCGACACCTACGCCGTGCGCATGGACCTCTCACGGTTGCTGTCGGACTACGACCTGGGCAGCGTGCGGCCCAAGGAAATGAGCTGGGAGCGGCTGCACGAACTGCGCGACGCGCCCGAAACCGTCCAGGACGAAAGCGGCCGGACCCTGCGCAAGGTGGAGGTCGAGATCCAAAAGCGTATGGCCCTGCCCGCGGCGTGCTTCGTGCTCGGGCTGTTCGCCCTGCCCATGGCCGCCAGCTTCGGCGGGCTGCACCGCCACTGGGGGCTCATGCTGGCCCTGGGCTTTTTCCTCTTTTATTACACGCTGCTGTCCCTGGGCCTGTCTTTGGGCGAGGCCGGGGTGCTGGCGCCGGTGGTCGGCCTGTGGCTGCCCAACGCGCTGTTCCTCGCGGCGGGGGTGACCGGGCTGGTGCAGGCCGCGCGCGAGCGCGGGGTGGACATCGTCGGGCGCCTGGGCCACCTGCTGCGCCGCCGCCCGACGGCGGAGGAGGGCGGCCGTGCGCGCTAGGGTCCTCTCCCGCTACCTGCTGCGCCAGAATCTCTTCTACCTGCTGACCACCCTGGCCGTGGGCACGGCGCTCTATCTCATGAGCGACCTGTTCGACCGCCTGGACGACTTCATGGAAGCCGGGTTGGGAATGGCCACGGCCCTGCGCTATTTCGCGGTGAAGATCCCGCTGATCATCTCGCAGATCATGCCCGCCGTGTTCCTGGTCTCGGTGGTGGTGCAGCTTTGCCTCATGGCCCGCAGCCGTGAGCTGCTGGCCCTGCGCTCGGGGGGGGTGTCCCTGGCGTCGCTGACGTGGTTCGTGGTTTTGTATTCCATCTTCTGGTGTCTGGGGCAGCTCGTGTTTTCGCAGTTCGTGGGCGTGTACGGCGAGCGCGAGGCCGCGCGCATCTGGTCCGAGCAGGTGCGCGGCAACCTGGCCGAGAGGAAGGTCCTGGCCAACGTCTGGTTCAAGGACGGGGACAGCGTGGTGGAGCTGGGGCAGTTGTGGCCCGCGCGCGGCCTGGCCACGGGCGTCACGGTGTTCGAAATGACCCCCGACCGTCAGGCGCTGACGCGCATCCTCACCGCCCAGCGCGCCCAGGCCGCCCCGGGCCGCTGGCGGCTGCTCGGCGTGCAGGAGATGCACCCCGGGGACTTCAGCGTCACGCCCATGAAGGACCTCGTGCTGCCCTTCCAGCAGGACCCGGCGACCTTCCTGCTGGTGGACTCCGCAACAGATCCCTCGCGCCTGCCCTTGTGGACGCTCTCGCGGGTCATCGGCGAGCTGGACGCCTCGGGCTCCAACGTCGAGCGCCTGCTGACCTCGTGGCATATGAAATGGGCCTACGCCTTCAGCGTGCTGGCCATGGGCCTCATCGCCCTGGCCATGGTCACCCTGTTCGAGAACGTGTACCTGAACGTGGCCCTGTCCCTGGTGGTCACCTTCGCCTACTACGCGGTGTTCATGGTCGGGGTGACCCTGGGCCAGAAAGGCATCCTGCCGCCCTGGATGGGCGCGTGGCTGGGCAATCTCGTCTTCTACACCCTGGCGGCCGGGCGGCTGGCCTGGACGGCCTGGCCCCACCGGCCCGGGGCGACGGCGCCGTAGCGCGGCCCCGGCCTCGCGGCCGCGAGGGCTGCGCTTTGGCGCCCGGCGACGGTACGGCTCAGGGCTTGCCGGGCGTTTCGGCTCCGGGCGCGGTGTCGGGTGCGGCTTCGGGGGAGTTCCCGGCTGCGTCTGTTTTTTCCTCCTCTTCCGGCTCCCGGGCCTCGGGCCCCAGGGCGACCTCGCGCAGCACGGCCCACAGGGCGTCCATGCCCAGGCCCGTCTGGCTGGAGGTGGCCAGGGGCTTGTCGCTGTCGAGCAGCAGCGCCCACTGCCTGCGCACGGTCTCGCGGTCGCGCTGCTTGGTCTTGTCGGCCTTGGTCAGCACGGGCAGCACGGCCACGCCCTTGCCCTGAATGTAGCCGATGAGGTCCATGTCGTTCTTCTGCGGGGGGTGGCGCGCGTCGAGCAGCACGGCCACGGCGCGCAGCCAGGGGTTGCGCTCGATGTAGGCGTCCACCAGCCGGGCCCATTTGGCGCGCTCGGCCTTGCTGACCCGCGCGTAGCCGTAGCCGGGCAGGTCCACCAGATAAAAGCCCGAGGGCACCACGCGGTAGAAGTTCAGGCTCTGGGTCTTGCCGGGGGTGGCGCTGATCTTGGCCAGCTTGCGCCGCCCGGCCAGGGCGTTGACCAGGGAGGATTTGCCCACGTTGGAGCGCCCGGCCAGGGCGATCTGCGGCGCGGGCAGGGGGGCGAGCTGGTCGAGCAGGTAGACGGTACGTTCCAGTTCCAGGGTCGGTCGGGTCACGGGGGGCTCCGGTGTCTGGTGCGGCGCGCCGGGCGGCGGCGCCGTGCGGGGCAGTATGCACAGCATCGCCGTGTTTGCCAACCGTGCGCGAAACATATACACAGGGGTGCAACCCGGCGGCCCGCCCGCCCAAACCCCACAGGACGACCCATGGCCAGATACCACATCCTGGTGCTCAACGGCCCGAACCTCGGCCACCTGGGCCAGCGCCAGCCGGAGATCTACGGCCGCCAGGGCATGGACGCCGTGCCCGGGCTGGTGCGCGCGCTGCTCGGGCCCCAGGCCGACGAGGTGGCCCTGACCTTCGACCAGAAAAACGGCGAGGGCCAGCTCATCGACCGCCTGGAGCAGGCCAGGGCCGACGGGGTCCACGGCGTGGTGCTCAACGCGGGGGCCTACACCCACACCAGTCTGGCCCTGGCCGACTGCCTGGCCTGGATCGGCGTGCCCGCCGTGGAGGTGCACGTCTCCAACGTCTGGGCCCGGCCCGAGGCCGTGCGCCACGAGAGCCACATGGCCCGTTGCGTGGTCGGGGTCATCGCCGGGTTCGGCATCGATTCCTACGCCCTGGGCGTGGCCGCCCTGGTGCGCCATCTGCACAAAACCTCAACCACCTGAAGACACCACGTTCCGGAGGATAGTCCATGGCAATGATCACCACCAGCGAGTTCAAGAACGGCATGAAGATCGAGATCGACGGCGTGCCGTATGAAATCCTCGAACACCAGCACCACAAGCCCGGCAAGGGCGGCGCCATGATGCGCACCCGGCTGCGCAACCTGCTCAACGGCCGGGTTATCGACAACACCATGCGCTCCGGCGAGAAGGTCAACAAGCCCGACCTGGAAACCCGGACCATGCAGTATCTTTATCAGGCCGGGGACGCCTATGTGTTCATGGACATGAGCACCTACGAACAGACCGAGATCCCGGCCTCGGTGTGCGGCTCCAAGGGCGGCTTCCTGGTCGAGAGCTCCGAGGTCAAGGTGCTGCTGTACAACGGCTCGCCCCTGGACCTGGACATCCCGGCTTCGGTGGTCATGGAGATCACCGAGTGCGAGCCCGGGATCAAGGGCGACACCGTGAGCGGCGCCACCAAGCCCGCCAAGCTGTCCTCGGGGGTCGTGGTCCAGGTGCCGTTGTTCGTGGAGCAGGGCGAGCGCATCAAGGTCGACACGCGCACCGCCTCCTACATCAGCCGCGAGAAATAGCGCCCCCGGGCGCCACCGGCGCGGGCCCCTGCGGCCCGCGCCGCCCCCCAGGGAGGACAGGACGACGAATACCCCCAAGCTGCTGCGCGAGATCGCGGCTATGGCCCTGCTGTTCTGGGCCGTGGCGCTGCTGGCGTCCCTGGCGACGTACAGCCCCGCCGATCCGAGCTTCAACAACGCCGTGAGCCGGGGCTACCGGGTGGTCAACGCCGTGGGCCTGCTGGGGGCCTATTCGGCGGACCTGCTCGTGGTGCTCTTCGGCCTGGGGGCCTTCCTCGTGCCTGTGGCCTTCGCCATGCTGGCCGTGGGCAACTTCGTGCCCCGGCTGTTCGCCCCGTGGTGGCGCTGGGTGGGGCTGCTGCTGCTTTTGCTGTGCGTGACGGGGCTTTGCGCCGGGCAGTGGGCCGGGGCACCCCCGCACCTGGGCGCCGTATCCGGCGGGGGGCTGCTGGGCGAGGTGCTGCACACCCAGACCCTGTTCTACCTGCGGCCCGTGGGCGCCGGGCTGCTGGGCGCCTTTGCCCTGGTGGCGGCGCTGCAACTGCTGGTCGGCCTGACCTGGGGCGGCCTGTTCAAGCGCCTGCGCGGCGGCCTGCTCGACCTGGGGCACAAGCTCGCCGAGCGGCGCAGCCGCCGCCAGCGCCGGAGCGAAACCGGCGCGGGCCGCGCCCCGGCCCGCGAGGCCCTGGCGGCGGACCCCGACGAGGCCATGCCCGTGCTGCGCAAGCGCTCCCGGCCTGCGAAAGCCCTGCCCGCGCAGCCTCCGGCCCCGGCCCCGGCGGAGGCCGCCCGCGCGGCCGGGCCGCCGCCCATCGACTTCCTGCGCCAGCCGCCCGCCGACGGCCCGGCCATTCCCAAGGAAACCCTGGATACCCAGGCCCGCAGCCTGGAATCGTGCCTGAACGATTTCGGCATCCAGGGCGAGGTGCAGGACGTGGTGCCCGGCCCGGTGGTGACCATGTTCGAGTACAAGCCCGCCCCGGGGGTCAAGATCAGCCGCATCGCGGGCCTGTCCGACGACCTGGCCCTGGCCCTCAAGGCCTCGGCGGTGCGCATCGAGGCGCCCCTGGCCGGGCGCGACACCGTGGGCGTGGAAATCCCCAACGCCCGGCGCCAGACGGTCTACCTGCGCGAGATCATGCAGTCCGCCGCGTTCACGGGCTCGGAGTCCCTGCTGACCCTGGCCCTGGGCAAGGACATCCACGGCCGGCCCCACGTGGCCGACCTCGCGCGCATGCCGCACCTGCTCGTGGCGGGCGCCACGGGCCAGGGCAAGAGCGTCTGCCTCAACTCCATCCTGCTGTCTTTCCTTTACAAAGCCACCCCGGAGCAGGTGAAACTCCTGCTGGTGGACCCCAAGCGCATCGAGCTGTCGGTCTATGCGGACATTCCGCATCTGGTGCATCCCGTGGTCACGGACATGGCCCTGGCCAAGAATGCCCTGGACTGGGCCGTGTACGAGATGGAGAAGCGCTACGACGCCATGGCCCGCCTGGGCGTGCGCAATATCGAGGGCTTCAACCGCAAGCTTGCGGGCCTGTCCACCGAACAGGCCGCGGAATTCGCGGACCTCGTGCCCCTGCCGCTGCTGGTCATCGTCATCGACGAGCTGGCCGACCTGATGCTCACGGCGCGCAAGGAGGTGGAGACCTCCATCGTGCGCCTGGCGCAGCTTGCGCGCGCGGCGGGCATCCACATGATCATCGCCACCCAGCGCCCGTCGGTGGACGTGGTCACCGGGCTGATCAAGGCCAACTTCCCCAGCCGCATCGCCTTCACCGTGACCTCCCCGCAGGACTCGCGGACCATCCTGGACACCGTGGGCGCCAACCATCTGCTGGGCAAGGGCGACATGCTCTTCAAGCCCGGCGGCGGCAAGACCGTGCGCCTGCACGGCGCCCTGGTGGACGAGGAGGAGATCGGGCGGGTCATCGAGTTCTGGAAGGCCCGGGCCGAGCCGCAGTACGGGCTGGACTTCGGCGAATGGTCGCGCGAAAGCCAGGACGCCCAGGACGCGGGCATCGAAGGCGGCTCCGGAGGCGGGGAGGGCATCCCCGACGATCCGGTCTACCCCGAGGCCGTGGCCTTCGTCATGGAGCAGGGCAAGGCCTCCATCTCCCTCATCCAGCGCCGTTTCCGCATCGGCTTCAATCGCGCCGCGCGCTTCGTGGAGCAGATGGAGCAGGACGGCGTCATCGGCCCGGCGGACGGCGCCAAGCCCCGCACGGTGCTCAAGGGCTGACGCGCCCCGGGTTCCGGCGTTGCCCGGGGTCCTTTCTTTCATCCTTTCCCGGGCGTTGCCGGGCATGCCGCCCCATGCACACGCCCCGCTCACACCCCGACGCAAGGAGCGCTCCATGAACATGCTGGTCATTCTGGCCCACCCCGCGCCGGGCAGCCTGAACCACGCCATCGCCGCCGCCGCCGTTGCCGCCCTGGAAGCCGAGGGCCACGCCGTGACCTTTCACGACCTCTGCGCCGAAGGCTTCGACCCCCTGCTGCCGGACGGGGAGAGCGCGCGCGGGGCGGAGCTGCCGCCCGAAGTGAGCTCCCATTGCGCCGACCTGGTGGCCGCCGAGGGCATCGTCGTCGTGCATCCCAACTGGTGGGGCATGCCGCCCGCAGTGCTCAAGGGCTGGATAGACCGCGTGGTGCGCGTGGACGTGGCCTACCGCTTCGTGGCCGGGGACGGGGGCGAGGGCGTGCCCGAGGGGCTCTTGCGCGCGCGGCGGGCCGTGGTCTTCAACACCTCGAACACCCCGCAGGAGCGCGAGGCCGCCGTGTTCGGCGACCCGCTGGACACGCTGTGGAAGAACTGCGTCTTCGGCCTGTGCGGCGTGGAGGATGTGCACCGCCGGACCTTCGGGGTGGTCTGCCTGTCCGACGCGCAGCAGCGCGCGCGCTGGCTGGAGGAGGTGGACGGCACCCTGCGCAGGCTGTTTCCGCGCGTGGCGCCGGGGCAGGCGACGGCGGCCGACGCCGACGGGCGGACGGACGCGGACCTGGCCCGGGCCGTGGCCCGGGATGCCCAGGCTCCGGACCTTTAATCGCCCCAGCGGTAGAGGAAGTCGCAGCGCGGGGCGCCCTGGGCGATGGTTCGGGGCCGCTCCATGCGCAGGCGGGGCGAATAGCCCCGGGCGAAGGCCTCGTCGCGCGAGCAGGACAGGGCCCGGGCCAGCTCCGGCGCGAGGCCCATCTCCCGGATGTACAGGTCGGCGTAGGCGCAGCGGGTCACGCTCAGGCGCAGGGCCCGGCCTTCCAGGGCCACGTCTTCCACGTCCAACGCGCCTCCGGCGCGCCACAGGGCGACAACCCCCGCGAAATGCTCCAGGGTCGGGCCCCCGGGCGCGGCGGCGGCAAAGGCGGCCCCGGCGGCGTGGGCCGCGCGGGCCGTGGCCCGGGCAATGACCGCCACAGCCTCGGGCCCGGGCATGTCCTCGCACAGCACGGCGTGGACTTCGGCCAGGATTTCGGCCTCGATGCGCCGCTGCTGGAACTGGGTGATGGCCGGGGCGCAGGCGGGGGGCGTGGTGGTCATGAGCGGCTCCTGGGTGCGGGGGCGGGTGGCGACGCGGCGTTTGGGCCTGCGGGCCGGGCCCGGCGAGCCGGGCGCCGGGGCGCGCAAACCCCTTGCCTGGGGCAGGGCCTGCATATACCCTCCGGGCAGCAAGAGCAACCATGCACCCTCCGGAGGCCCTATGCCCCTGTTCCGTTTCATGACCCTGTTCCTTCTGGCGGCCATCCTGGCCGCACCCCTGCCTCCGCACGGCCCCGGCGCCGCCCACGCCGCCCCGGCCGCCCTGGCGGAGGACACGGCGGCCCTCACGGCGGCCATGCAGCGGCGCTACGAAACCCTGGACAGCTTCGAGGCCGCCTTCACCCAGACCCTGGTCAACGCCGCCAGCGGCGAACGCGGCACGCGCACGGGCACCGTGCGCTTCAAGCGGCCTTCGCTCATCCGCTGGCAGACCATGACCCCCGAGCCGGAACTGCTGGTGGTCGGGCAGAATGAAGTCTGGGCGTGGTACGAGCTGGAGCAGACCGCCTACCGCTACACCGTGGAGCAGGTGCTCGACTCGCGGACCATGCTGCGCTTCATCGCGGGCAAGGCCCGGCTGGACGAGGATTTCTGGGTCGAGGACCAGGGCGAGGACGCGGGCCTGCGCCGCCTGCACCTCATCCCGCGCAAGGCCGAGCCGTCCCTGGTCGAGGCCACGGTGTGGGTGGACCCGCAACGCATGGTCATGACGCGCATGGAACTGGTGGACTTCTTCGGCAACATCAACGCCGTGACCCTGGAAAATCTGGCCTTCGACGTGGAGCTTCCGGCGGACGTGTTCGCCTTCAGCCCGCCCAAGGGCGCCGACGTGTTCGACAACCGCGACAAGGGCGCCCAGGGCGTGGAAAACCTGGGCCAGTAGCCGCTGGCCGGGCGAAGAGGGGCTTCGATGCAGCCGTTCCGGGCGTCGAGGCCCGCGCGGTGCGGCGGAGTGGGGTGGCAGGTGCTTGAACGCCCCGGGGGGTCAGCCCCGGCGCCTGGCCCCGCCCGGGGCGGTGCCCTTGGCCCCGCGGCCCGGCGTGGCGGCGGGTTCGGAGCCGGAGCCTGAAGCTTTTCCGGGCTTGGGGCCGACCTGCGGGCCGGAGCCGGAGCGCGGCGTGCCGCCCGGCTTGAGGCTCGGTTTGCCGCCTGATTTGGCGCCCGGTCCGGCTCCGGGCCCTTGGCTGCGCATGGCGCCGGGCCGGGAACCGGGGGCGGGCGCTTGCGAGGATGTTTTTCCCCCCTCCCCGGGCTCCAGGCCCACGGCGCGCAGCAAGGCGGCGGCCTCGCCGGGCGTCAGCGCCCGGGCCCGGCCCTCGGGCAGGTCGCCCAGCGCCAGCGGCCCCTGGGCCACGCGCGTCAGGCGCAGCACCGTGAGCCCCGCCTGCTGGCACATGCGCCGGATCTGGCGGTTCACGCCCTGGGTCAGGGTCATTTCCAGCAGCGTGCCCCGGGCGGCGCCGGGCCGGGGCGCGGCGGGCAGCACCCGTGTGGGCGCCGGGGCCAGGGCCTGGCCGTCGTCGTCCAGGATCATGCCCCGGGAGAACAGGGCCAGCGTCGCCGCAGGCACCGCCTCGCGCACCAGGACATGGTAGACCTTCGGCAGGTGCCAGCGCGGGTGGGTCAGGCGGTTGGCCAGCTCGCCGTGGTCCGTGAGCAGCAGCAGGCCCTGGGAGAAATAGTCCAGCCGCCCGACGGGGTAGAGCCGCGCCGCGCCGAAATCCTGGCCCAGCAGGTCGAGCACCGTCCTGCGGCCCTGGGGGTCGCTGGCGGTGGTGACCACCTCGGGCGGCTTGTTGAGCATGACCAGCGTGTGGGCCCGCGCGCCGGGCACGGGCACGGCCACCGCCCGCCCGTGAACGGCCACCGCGTCCCGCACGGGGTCGATGCGCAGCCCGGGGCTGGCCACGGGTTGGCCGTTGACGGTGACGGCCCCGGCGGCCACCAGTTCGTCCGCCGCCCGGCGCGAGCAGACCCCGGCATCGGCCAGGGCCTTGTTGATGCGCACCAGGGCGCCGGGGCCGGAACCGGCGCCCGGGCCGGACGTGACAGAAGGGCCGGACGTGACAGAAGGGGCGGGGGCCTGCGGCTCCCGCCCGGGGCGTGTGCGTGGCGTCATGCCGCGAAACTAGACGCGAACGACCTTGCTGGCAAGCTGCAGGCTGGTCACCACGTCGAGCATGTTGGTGGTGTCGCCCAGAGCCTTGCGGTCCAGAAGGCCGAAGAAGTCCAGGCAGGTGCCGCAAACGAGGATGGACACTCCGGCGTCGGCCAGGGCCTTGAGCTTGTCGAAGGCCGGGTGCCCGGGCACGGTCATTTTCACCGCGCTGTTGACCAGCACGAGGCGCCACAGCTCGTCGCCCAGTTCGGGCAGGGTGCCCAGGAAGGCGACCATGAGCTTGGCGCCCAGGGTGTCGTCGCCGCTGCCCACGAACTCCGAGGGCAGGAACACGCAGACTTTCCGCTCCTGGGGCGCGGCGGCCCGGGGCGCGGGCGCTGCGGCGGGGGCGGCCTGGGCCGGGGCGCCTTCGCGCCGGGCGGTCAGGCGCCAGGTGCCGCCCCGGGCCTGGGCCGCGACGGCGTAGCCCCGGGTGCCCAGGTAGCGGGTGACGTTTTCCCGGGCGGCCTCGTTGTCCACGACGACCTCCAGCACGGCGGGGGAATCGTTGTCAACGCACTGTTTGCATTGTAAGACGGGCTGCGGGCAGGCCAGCCCCGCGCAGTCGAGAACGGGGCCGGACGGGGAATTGCTCATGGGGCGCTCCTTTGTGCTGACGATGTCCCAGTGAAGCCTCTGGAGCCGCCCGGGGTCAAATCGCAAAATTCGATGGTTCGGCGCGCGATCCATCGGCTCCCGGGCGGCCCCCGCGCCCGGCCCGGGCCGGGCTGGATTTCCGGAGCCGCTTGGCGTATCCAGTGCGCGTCACGGGGCGCACCGGCGCCCCCGAGCCGCAAAGCAAGGAATTTCATGGGATCGACCAAAAAGGACCATTTGCACAGCCTGCCGCTGCTCAAGCGCTGCGTGGGCTATTTCGCGCCCTACAAGGGCCCCATCACCCTGGCCGTCATCTCCATGGGCATCGTGGCCGTCAGTTCCTCGGCCTCGGCCTATCTCTTCCAGCCCGCGTGGGACTCCATCTTCGCCGAGCACGACCGGACCAAGCTGGTGTTCTATCCGCTGCTCATGGTCCTGGTCTTCGCCGTCAAGGGCGTGTTCCGCTACGCGCAGAACTACCTGATGCGCATGTGCGGCCTGCGCGTGCTTGAGCGGCTGCGCAACGAGCTGCACGAGAAGATCCTGCGCCTGCCCATGAACTTCTTCGACGACACCCAGGTGGGCATGCTCCAGTCGCGGATCATCATGGACGTGAACATGATTCGCAACAGCCTGCCCGCCGTGGTCATGCTCGTGCGCAGTTGCCTGGAGGTGGTCGGCCTGCTCGGCGTGGCCTTCTACATGAACCCCCGCCTGGCGACCCTGGCGGTGTTCGTGCTGCCCCTGGCCGTGTATCCCATCATTTATTTCGGGAAAAAACTCAGGAAGATAGGCCGCAGGAACCAGAGCAAGATCTCCGACATCTCGGTGATCCTCAACGAGGCCTTCTCGGGCATCCGCGTGGTCAAGGCCTTCGCCACCGAGCGCCACGAGAACGCGCGCTTCGCCGTGGAAAACCGCCGTCTGGTGGATATCGCCCGCAAGGAAGTGATCTTCAGCGAGATGTCCTCGCCGATCATGGACATGGTCGGCGCCCTGGGCATCGCCGTGGTCATGTGGTACTGCGGGCAGCAGGTCATGGACGGCGAGATCACCCAGGGCATGTTCATCTCCTTCGTGGCCGCCGCCGGGCTGATCTACGAGCCCATCAAGCGTTTCAACAGCTACAACATGGACGTGCAGCGCGCCCTGGCGGGCGCCGAACGCGTTTTCGAGATTCTCGACGCCCCCGAGATCGTGGAGGAAGAGGGCGGGCGGACGGAGTTCTCCGGGCCCTTCGAGGAACTGCGCCTGGAAGGCGTGACCTTCACCTATCCGGGCTGCGCCCGCCCGGCGCTGGACGGCGTGAGCCTTACCGTGCGCGCCGGGCAGCGTGTGGCCCTGGTCGGCCCCTCGGGCTCGGGCAAGACGACCCTGGTCAACCTGCTGCCGCGCTTCTACGTGCCCCAGGCCGGGCGGGTGGTGCTCAACGGTCGGCCAGTGGAGGACTACACCCTGGCCACCCTGCGCCGCAGCATCGGCATCGTCTCGCAGGACGCGTTTCTCTTCGACACCACCGTGCGCGACAACATCGCCTACGGCGCCGAGGGCGAGGCCGCCGACCCCGAGCGCATCGAATCCTGCGCGCGGGCGGCCTACGCCCACGAGTTCGTGACCCAGATGCCCGGGGGCTACGACACGGTGCTCGGCGAACGCGGGGTCAAGATTTCCGGCGGCCAGAAACAGCGCCTGACCATCGCCCGGGCCCTGTTCAAGAACCCGCCGCTGCTCATCCTCGACGAGGCCACCAGCGCCTTGGACACCGAATCCGAGCGCAAGGTCCAGGCGGCGTTGGAGAACCTGATGCAGAACCGCACGAGCATCGTCATCGCCCACCGCCTGTCCACGGTGGTCGGGGCCGACGTGATCGTGGTCATGGAGCGCGGCCGCGTGGTGGCCACGGGCTCCCATGCCGAGTTGCTGGCTTCCTGCCCGCTCTATGCCCGGCTGCACAGCATGCAGTTCCGCGAGGAGCCCGGCCAGGGCGCCCCGGCGGGCTGCGAACTGGAGACCGCGTGAGGCTGCCCCTGCCCGTGGGGCTGGTGACGCTGCTGCTGACGGTGCTCTATCGCCTGCTGCTCGGCACCCTGCGCATCCGCGTGGAGAACAGCGAGGCCCTGCGTGAGCCGTGGGCCGCGGGGCGGCCCACGGTGGTCGCCTGCTGGCACAACGAGTTGTTCTGCTTCCCGGCCCTGCGCGAAGACACGCACTGGGTGGCCATCGTTTCGGCCAGCAAGGACGGCGAGATACTGGCCCGCGTGCTGGAGCGCCTGGGCATCGGCACCGCGCGGGGGTCCAGCTCGCGCCGGGGGCTGGCGGCCCTGCGCCAGGCCGTGCGCGCCATGCGCGAGGGCGGCGGGCGCGTCAACGGCTTCGTTACCGTGGACGGCCCGCGCGGCCCGCGCCACGAGGTCAAGGACGGGGTGCTGCTGCTGGCGGCCAAGGCCGGGGCCGTGCTCGTGCCCGCGCGGGTGCGCTGCTCGCGGGCCTTCGTCTTCCGCAAGGCCTGGGACCGCTTCGAGCTGCCCCTGCCGTTTTCCACCTGCCGCGTGATTTTCGGCGAGCCGTATGCCGTGTCCGCCGACGGAGCCCTGCGCGGGCAGGCCCTGGCCGATGCCGCGCGCGACCTGGAGGCGCGCCTGCATGCCCTGGGCTGAGTGGCTGGGCCGCAGCAGCGTGCCGGTGCTCTGCTACCACAACATCGGCGGCAACGGCGTGCCCCTGGCGGCGTTTACGCAGCAGATGCGCTGGCTGGCGGCCAGCGGGGTGCGGGCGCTGACGCTGGCGGAGCTGCGCCGTGTGCTGGCCGGGGAGCCGCTGCCCGGCCCGGCGGTCTGCCTGACCTTCGACGACGGCTTCTGCGACCTGTACACCCGCGTGGCGCCACTGTTCGCACAGCTCGGCCTGCGCGGGACGGTTTTCGTCATCAACAACCGCCTGCGCGCGGACGACACCCCCTGCCACCAGGGCGAGGTCGTCGCCGACGCCGCCCACCGGGCCTTCACCCTGAGTGGCGACCGCTCGGCCTGGCTTTCGGGTGCGGAGTTGCGCGAACTGGCCGACCTCGAGTTGTTCGAGGTCGGCAGCCATTCCCTGACCCATGCCATGGGCCCGCTGGGCCCTGGAGAACTGGCGGAAATTCCTGACCATTGGGCCTACGCCCCGTGGCGCGAAGGGGGCCGCCCGGGCCCGGCGCCGCGCCTGGCTCCGGAGCTGGCCCGGCCCCTGTGGCGCGAAGCCGAGGGCCGGGCCGAAACCGAGGCCGAGATGCACGCCCGGGTGCGCGAGAACCTCGCGCGCTCGCGCCAGGGGCTGGAGGATTTGCTCGGGCGCCAGGTGACGGCCCTGGCCTGGCCCTGGGGCAAGGCCCACCCCGTGGCCCGGCGCGCCGCGCGCGACGCGGGGCTGGACCTGCTGCTGACCCTGCGCCGGGGCCCGGTGGCGGCGGGCACGGACCCGCTGGACGTGCCGCGCCTGGAGGTGCGCCGCGCCAAGGGGCCGGGCTGGTTCCGCAGCCGGATGATTCTGCATTCCCGGGCCGGGCTGGCCCGGGCCTACTGCGCCCTGCGGCTGTAGGCGAGGGGAGCGATGAAGGATATCGTCTACGCACTGCTGGCCGCCTGGGGCCAGGGTTGGGATTTCGACACCGTGGCCGCCCGGGGCGAACTGCTGGGCCGGGCCCTGTGGCGCGTGCTGCCAGGGCGGCGCGACATGGCCTGCGAGGCCATGGGCCGCCTGCTGGGGCTGGCCCCGGAGCAGGCCCGGGCTGCGGCGCGGGCAAGCTTCGGGCACAATGGCCGCTCGTTCCTGGAAATCCTGCTTTCCCATCGCGTGGACCCGCGCTTCCTGCGCGAGCGGCTGCGCATTGCCGACCCGGCGGGCTTCGAGGCCCTGCGGGCCCACGAGGGGCCGGTGGTGGCGACCACGGGGCACCTGGGGGCCTGGGAACTTCTGGCTCCGGTGTTCCACCTGCTGCTGCCCGAGCGCGAGAAGCAGATCGTGGTCCGCCGCCCCAAGGATCAGGCCCTGCACGAACTGACCACCCGCCTGCGCTCGCGGCCCAGCCTGGAAGTCCTGGACCACCGCAACGCCGCGCCCCGGGTGCTGCGCTGCCTGCACCGCAGCGGAACCACCGCCTTCCTGGTGGACCACAACACCGGCACCTCCGAGGCCGTGTTCCTGCCTTTCCTGGGCCGCATCGCCGCCGTGAACAGGGGCCCGGCGCTGCTGGCCCTGCGCGCCGGGGCGTTGATCCAGCCGTTGTTCCTGCTGCGTGAGGGCCGGGGCCGTTACGCCCTGCATACCTCCCCGGGGCTGGACACCCGGACCCTGGACGGCAGCCGCGAGGCGCGCATCCATCAGGCCGCCCTGTTCTACACCCAGGCCGTGGAGTGCATGGTCCGCCGACATCCGGAGCAGTGGTACTGGCTGCACAAACGCTGGAAAACCCAGCCCCCCGCGGGTTGGACCTACGCCCCGCCGCAAACCTGAAGCATCACTTCAACCTTTTGGTGGAGGTTCCGGCCATGGCCCAGACCGCCCAGACCGTCGAGGCACAGGAAACCGCGCGCACGGCCCGTCTGCTGGCCGTGGCCCAGGGCCGGGAGCCCGCCGACCTCGTGGTGCGCGGGGCACGGCTGGTCAACGTGCTTGCGGGGGAAATCCACCGGGCCGATCTGGTCGTGGCGGACGGCCTCGTGGCCGCCGTGGACGTGCAAGGGGAGCCGGGCCCGGCCCGGCGCGAGGCCCGGCGCGAAGTGGACGCCGCCGGGCGCTGGCTCTGCCCGGGGCTGGTGGAGGGGCACATCCACGTCGAATCCACGCTGCTGACGCCCGCGCGCCTTGCCCGAGCGGTGGCGGAGCGCGGCACGGCGGCGGTGGTCTGCGACCCGCACGAGATCGCCAACGTGCTCGGCGAGGCCGGGGTGCGCTGGATGCTGGACGCCACCCGGGGCCTGCCCGTGGCCTTCTTCGTCATGATTCCCTCGTGTGTCCCGGCCACGCACCTGGAAACCTCCGGCGCGACCCTGGATGCAGCCGCCGTGGCCCGGCTGCTGGCCGCCGCGCCCGGGCGCGTGCCGGGGCTCGGCGAAATGATGAATTTCCCCGGTGTGTTGGCTGGAGACGGGCAGGTCATGGCCAAGCTGGCCGCCGCCCGGGGCCGCAAGGTGGACGGCCACGCCCCGGGCCTGGAGGGCGCGGCGCTGTCGGCCTACGTGGCCGCCGGGCCGGACTCGGACCACGAGAGCACCACCGTCCGCGAGGCCCGCGCGAAGCTGCGCCGGGGCATGCACCTCATGCTCCGCGAAGGTTCTGCCGAGCGCAACCTGTTGGATTTGTTGCCTGTGGTCAACGAGTTCAACGCCCAGAACTGTTCCCTGGTCACCGACGACCGCCACCCGGACGAATTGGTGCGCCTGGGGCATCTGGATCACGCCGTGCGGCTGGCCATGGGCGCCGGAGTGCCGCCCGTGCGCGCGGTGCAGATGGCCTCCATCAACACCGCCCGGCATTTCGGCCTGACCGGGCGCGGGGCCCTGGCTCCGGGCTGGCGGGCCGACTTCGTGCTCCTGGACGACCTCCAATCGTTTGCAATTTCAGAATGCTGGCTGGGCGGCAGGCCCGTTGCGGAATTGGACTTCGCAAGCCCTGTGCCCCCGCCGGGCAACGGCATGCGCCTGGGGCGCCCCGTGGAGCCCGGGCTGTTCGCCATCCCCGCCGCCGGGCGCCGGGCGCGGGTCATCGGCGTGGTACCCGGGCAGATCGTGACCGAGGCGTTGGAAGAGGACGTGCCGCTGCGCGACGGGCTGGCCGTGGCCGACCCCGGGCGCGATCTGGCCAAGCTGGCCGTGGTCGAGCGGCATGCGGCCACGGGCAACGTGGGCCTGGGGCTGGTGCGCGGGCTGGGACTGGCCCGGGGCGCCGTGGCCTCCAGCGTGGCGCACGACTCGCACAACATCGTGGCCGCGGGCATGGACGACGCGGACCTGGCCCTGGCCGTGCGGGCCGTGGCCGACGCCGGGGGCGGGCTGGCCGCCGCGCTGGACGGGCGGGTGCTGGCGTTGCTGCCCCTGCCCGTGGCCGGGCTCATGGCCGACCGGCCCGCGCCGGAGGTTGCGGCCGCGCTGGACGCCCTGAACGGGGCCGCGCGCGGGCTGCTGCGCCCCGGCCACGGGGCGGACCCGTTCATGACCCTGTCCTTCCTCGCCTTGCCGGTGATTCCGGCCCTGAAGCTCACGGACCGGGGGCTGGTGGACGTGGCGCGCTTCGGGCACGTGCCGCTTTTCGTGGAGTAGGGCCGGGGGCCGCGCGGGCCGTTCCCCTCGGGCCGTGTTCCTGCTACAACCCAAAAACGCCGTCTTCCGTCCCGCGTGGTGCGGGAGGGCAGGGCGGCGCAGGGGAGGGGGCGCATGGCGACGGGAATCGGGCGGCGTCTGGCGCGTTTCAGGGACAGCCGGGCCTTCCTGCTGTGCTGCGGGCTGGCGGCCACGGTCCTGGTGGCCTGGCTGTACCGCCAGCAGCCGGGGCTGCTGCGCGACCTGGATTTCAAGATATACGACGCCCTGGTCCGGGCCACGGCCACGAGCACCACCACCGGGGTGCCCGTGGTGGTGGACCTGGACGAGGCCAGCCTGGCGCGCTTCGGGCAGTGGCCCTGGCCGCGCTACCGCGTGGCGCTGCTGCTGGCGCGCATCCACGAGGCCGGAGCCCGGGCCGTGGGCCTGGACATCGTTTTTTCCGAACCCGACCGGACCTCGCCCCGGGTGCTCCAGGAGGCCCTGCGCCGCGACCTGCGGGTGGACGTCGGCTTCGCGGGCCTGCCCGACGCGCTCATGGACAACGACCGCGTGTTCGGCGACGTGGTGGCCGGTGGCCCCTTCGTGCTGGGCTACAATTTCCATTTCGACCGCTCCCTGGACGAACTGCGCGGCGGGAGCGGCGATTGCGCCCTGCACCCCGTGGTTCTCGTGGAAAAGCGCGACAAGGACGCGCCCGCAGCCTCGGCCTTTCTCATCGACGCCCCGGCGGTGGTCTGCAACATCCCGGAGCTCTCGCAAAAAGCCCGCATGTCGGGTTTCTTCAACACCAGGCCCGACCCCGACGGTATCTACCGCAAGACCCCGTTGTTCGTGCGCTTTCAGGACCGGGTCTACCCGAACCTGGCCCTGGCCACGCTCATGGCCGCCCTGGGTCAGCGCCAGGTGCTGGTCAAGGTGGCTGGCGACGGCGTGGAGAGCGTGCGCGTGGGCACCACCGAAGTGCCCGTGGACGCCCAGGGCCAGATTTACGCCAAGTATCGCGGCCCGCGCGGAACCTTCCATTACGTTCCGGCCTGGCGGGTACTGGAAGGCAAGCTCGAGGCCGGGGAATTGGAAGGAAAGATCGTTTTCCTGGGCACTTCCGCCGCCGGGCTGGTGGACCTGCGGGCCACGCCCCTGGATCCCGTCCTGCCCGGGGTGGAGGTCCACGCCACGGTGGTGGACAACATCCTGGCCCGGGAGTTCATCCAGCGCCCGCCCTGGGCCTGGGGGCTGGAATTGCTGCTGCTGCTGGCCGCCGGGGTGCTGACCACCGGACTGCTGACCTGGGTCGGCGCGGCCTGGAGCCTGCCGCCCCTGGGCGCGGGCGCCGTGGGGCTGGGCTATGGCGCCTTTTGGAGCATGCAGGCCAAGGGTTTTTTTCTGTCGCCGCTGTATCCGCTGCTTGTGCTGGCCGTGAATTTCGCGCTGCTGACCCTGCTCAAATACTGGCGCGAGGAAGGCCAGAAGAAGTATTTGCACGCCACGTTCCAGAGCTATTTGTCCCCGGAACTCATCGAAGAGATGTTCCGCAGCAAGACCAACCCGACCCTGGGCGGCGAGGCGCGGGTCATTACGGCGTTTTTCTCCGACGTGCAGGGTTTCTCGACTTTTTCCGAAAAGCTGACGGCCTCGCAACTGGTCGAACTTCTGAATGAATATCTCACGGCCATGACGGACATCCTCCTGGCCGACAAGGGCACCCTGGACAAATACGAGGGCGACGCCGTGATCGCCTTTTTCGGCGCGCCCATGGACGTGCCCGACCACGGCTACCGCGCCTGTCGCGTGGCCGTGGAGATGCAAAACAAGCTCGCGGAATTGCGGAAAAAATGGAGCACCGAGCGCCAGGGGCCGGGCGAGGCCGAGCGTAACGTCAAGGGCTACCCGCCCGAGGTCTGGGCCCCGGGGGACAAATGGCCGCGCATCGTGCACCAGATGCGCATGCGCATCGGCCTGAACTCCGGGGAGATCGTGGTCGGCAACATGGGCAGCACCATGCGCATGAACTATACCATGATGGGCGACGCGGTGAACCTGGCCGCGCGGCTGGAATCCGGCGCCAAACAGTATGGGGTGTACACCCTGGTCAGCGAGGCGACGCTGGGCCAGCCCGCGCGCGACGAGCGCGGCGAGCCCTGCCGGGTGGGCGATCTGGTCGAGGCGCGTTTCATCGACACCATCGCCGTGGTCGGCAAGTCCGAGCCGGTGCGTGTGTTCGAGGTCGTGGCCCTGCGCGGCGGGCTGACCGAGGGGCAGCGCGAGCTGCTGCGCGTGTTCGGCGAGGCCATGGAGCACTATCTGGCCATGCGCTGGGACGCGGCCTGCGAGGGCTTCGCCCGGGCCGACGCCCTGGAACTGGTGCCCGAGGCCAAGGTCACGCCTTCGCGGGCGTTCATGGCCCGCTGCGAATTGTTCAAGGCGACGCCGCCCGTGGCCCCCGGCGAAGCCTGGGACGGCGTGTTCCGCCTGACCAGCAAGTAGGGCGCGGGAGGCCCGGAAAGCGCAGCCAGGGCGGGGGGCGCCCGCGGCGCCGGACCGCCGGAGCAGGGGGGCCGGACCCGGCGGCGCGGAAGAGGGAGGCCGGGGTGCCCAATGTGTTTTCACCTTGCTTCAAGCTCTACTTTAAGTTGTATATTTATTCCATCTAAATTAAGATGTTGCGTCCTTATTGCCCCTGTCTGAGTTCCGGGCGGCGAGGGTGGTTTTTCTTGCAAGGCGGCCCCGGCTTCGAGCCGGAGCCGCCTTGCCGCGTCTGGCCGGGCCGGGAGACGGGTGTCCCCGCCTGGAGCCATGGCCTTGGGGCCGTTGGAACAAGGGGGGCGTGGCGTTGGTGCCGACGCCTGTTCATTTCGCTGCTGCTGCCTGAAAATCATTTTGTATTTCAGGTCGTTCGTGTTTTTGGCACTGGCGGTACGCCTGGGGCGCCACAGGCCGACAATCCGCCCGCCGGGAACCGGAAACGGTCATGGCCGGGGGGCAACCGCTCCGGGAGTGCGGACAGCGCCAGGGGGCGCGACCGGAGAGCAAACTGTGGAAATTCCGTGTGCTGTCCGGTTCGCGGGAAGGCGTTGCGGCGGGAGCGCGGGGCAGGCTGGGCCCCGGGATGGTGGGTGTTTTTCCGTGGTCTTCAGGGGGGCGTGAGCCGTGGGATCGGGAGAGAAACGTTCCCCGGCCATGCGCCGGGGCGCGGCTTGCGGGGATATTCGGGACAGGAAGTCGGGAGCCGGATGCCCGCATGGTCGGGGAACGCCTTCATGGCTTCACGGTGTCGCAGCGGCGGCACGACCTTGGCGTGCCCGGGCGAGGTCCGGCTCGCGCATTTTCGGGACGTAATCCGGACTTCGGGTCGCGGATGCAGGGTTCCGGGCGTCCTGCGGGCGCACGGAGCGCAGGAGACCCCGGGGCCGGGGGGGGGCCGCGCGGCAAGGTCGACCATGGCCCGTAGGGCGATGGATTCGCCTCCAGGCGGGTGCTCCTGTGGAAGCGCCGGCAAGGGAACGCGCGCAGGGAACGCGCGGTGGTTCTTCAAGTTGCAGCGGTGCGGATTGCTTTTGTTTCACGATCCGCAAGTGGATTTGTAAGCTGTTGTATTTCAAATAGATACGCACTCCTTGCCTCTTCCTAAAGTTAACATAATTTACATTATGAGACAATCAGGCCCCGGTGAACAGGGCATGAAAAGCGGCCTGCGCCGCTGCCCTTCGGATTGCTGCGCTTCAGGTTTTGGACGGATGCGCTGAACAGGCTTCGGGCGGCACTGCAACTCCAGGGAGGTCTGGGGATTCTTTGGGGCTTTTGAAGGCTGCGCGACGGGCTTTCGTCCCCTCGGCACCTTCGTACAAGCCTTCTGCGGCCTTTTTGAGGGTCGGAACGACCACGGGGTCGCGTTGGCGGTCGAAAACGCCTCTGGTGCCCTGTTGGTGGCGCCCTGGCCTTCGTCCTCGTCAGCAGGAGCTCGTACCGGACTGATTCTCGGCCTCCGGCAGACGCAGGGGCTCTCCCCTGCGCGGCGTTCCTCTCGCCTTGCTGCCGCGACCCGGGAGAGCCGGAGTGCGTCTCGAAAATGCGCGAGCCGGCAGAGGCGTTTCTCCAGGTGCGATGTGCGAGACGCGGTGGCTCTTCCATGACGTGAAGCGGTCTTTTGTGCTCGTTTCATGCCGGAAAAGACAGTCTGATTGTTGGGTTACAGCCGAAACCGTTGCCGTGGGCGGGGCAAGATTCCCGCGTACGGCTGTTCGCCGGAACGATCCGGCAGCGGCCCGCGCTCCGCCGCTCCGCTATGCAGAGACTGCAACAGCGGGAGGAGCAGCTCCGGGGCACGGGCGCCGGGGCGTGCAGAATCCGTGCGCTCCGGCGTTCGCCCGGGGCGGCCCGGTCGCCTCTGGGCAGCCGTCTGCCCGGCTCCGTTCTGCTTCTTCTCACTGGGGTTTCGCAAAAGAAAAGGCCCCGGAAAGGGGCCTTGGATGGGCATCGGGGCGCTCCGCCGCAGCGGGTGGCGCGGGCGCGGGGCCGGGGTCAGGCCCCGGCGCCGGGGGTTTTCTTCCAGTCGGCCAGAAACGCGTCCAGACCCTTGTCCGTCAACGGGTGGCGCGAGAGTTTCTCCAGCACGTTGAAGGGGATGGTCGCCACGTCGGCGCCGAGCAGCGCGCTTTGCAGGATGTGCATCGGGCTGCGCACGCTGGCCACCAGGGTCTGTGTCGAGAAGCCGTAGTTGGTGAAGATGGTCACGATCTGCTCCACCAGGGCCATGCCCTCGCCGCCCACGTCGTCCACCCGGCCCACGAAGGGGCTGACGTAGCTGGCCCCCGCCTTGGCCGCCAGCAGGGCCTGGAGCGGCGAGAAGACCAGGGTCACGTTGGTGTCGATGCCCATGGCGGCCAGCTCGCGCACGGCGGCCAGGCCTTCCATGGTCATGGGGATCTTGACCACCACGTTGGGCCCGAACTGCACGAGGTCGCGCCCCTCGCGGACCATTTCCGCCGCCGTGAGGCCGACCACTTCCAGGCTCACGGGGCCTTCGACCTCGGCGCAGATTTTTTGAGCCAGGGTGCGCCAGTCTTCCTTTTCGCGGGCGAACAGGCTCGGATTGGTCGTCACGCCGTCGATGAGCCCGTAGGCCTTGGCCTTGCGGATCTCCTCAAGATTGGCCGTATCGATGAAAAAGCGCATGCGTCGTCTCCCTGTTGCGGACGCGGCGCGGTGCGGAGCGGCCCCCCGGCGACTCCGGCGCGCCAGGGGCGCCCTATTCCACGGGTTTGGTTTCCTCGGCCTTGCCTTCGAGCTGCTTCATGTACTTGTCGCGGCATTCGTAGCTGCAGAAGCAATGTACCGTATCGCCGTTACGCACGCGGATTTCGCAATCCTCGCGGGACACATAGCTGCCGCAGATGGGGTCCTTGACCATCTCCCCCGAGGCCTTGAGGGTTTCCTGCTCCTTTTCCTCGCGCACTTCCTTGCGCCGGGCGTCGCCCTTGAAGAGCTTGAACAGCAGGAACAGCGCGGCGGCCAGAATCAGGAATTTCAGCATGATACCCCATCCTTGGCTGGTTTGTTAAAGTGAAACTTCAAGTTTGTGCCCCCTGTTTCGGCCCCGCAGGGAGCGGACCGGGGGCGCCGCTGGATATTGCCTTGCGCCGTCGCCATCGGGTGCCTGCTGCACCAGAAGAGCGGCTTGAAGCTCTCCTGGTGCGGGCTTGCCGACCACTGGGCCGCAGGCGCCCCACTCCTTGCGGGGACACCTCCGGCCTTTTCGGGGCGCGCTCAATCCCGCCCTTGCGCCCTACTGTCGGATTTCCTCGCCCTGCGGGCCGGAAACGACCTGGAAATCCAGGTGCGCCAGGGCGTCCTCCACCGTCCGGCCTCCGGGCAGGCGCAGGCCCGGGGCCAGCTCCGCCAGGGGCACGAGCACGAAGGCCCGTCGCTCCATGCGCGGATGGGGCAACTCCAGGCGCCCGGTGCGCATCGTCCGCCCGCCGAACAGCAGCAGGTCCAGGTCGATGACCCGGGGCCCGAAGCGCTCGGGGGCGCCCGGGCCCCGTTCGCGGCCCAGGGCCGACTCGATGGCCAGAAGCGCGTCCAGCAGGCCTTCGGGCGTCACCGTCTCGTCGCATAGCACGCGCGCGACCTGATTGGCAAACCAGGGCTGGTCGCGCTTGTCCTGCGGCTGGGTGCGGTAGACGCGCGAAACCCCGCCCAGGCGCACACCGCGAACCCGGCCCAGGCGCTCCAGGGCCCGGGCCAGGTTCAAAACGGGGTCGCCCAGGTTGGACCCGAGGCAGACGAAGGCCTCTACAGCGCCGCGATGCGGGATACGGCCTCCTCAAGGCGCGCGGTGGGCACGGTCAGGGAGATGCGGAAATAGCCCTCGCCCGCGGCGCCGAAACCGTTGCCGGGAGTCAGCACCACGCCGGTGCGCTCCAGCACTTCGGAGACGAACTCCGCCGAGCTGCGCCCCTGGGGCACCTTGGCCCACACGTAGACCGTGGCCTCGGGCAGCGGGCAGTCGATGCCCGCCTTGCGCAGGGCGCCGACCACGGCGTCGCGCCGCTCGCGGTAGATTTCGCGGAAGCCCGCCACGTGGGGCTCGCCGTCGCGCATGGCCACGATGCCCGCCTGCTGCACGGCCTGGAAGATGCCGGAGTCCACGTTGGTTTTGACCTTGCCCAGGCCGGCCACCAGCGAGGCGTTGCCCACGGCCATGCCCACGCGCCAGCCGGTCATGTTGTAGGTCTTGGACAGGGAGTGGAACTCGATGGCCACGTCCTTGGCGCCGGGGAACTGCATGATGCTCGGCGGCTTTTTGGCGTCGTCGTAGTACAGCTCGGTGTAGGCCGCGTCGTGGACGATGATGGTGTTCGTCTCGCGGCAGCGGGCGATGAGCTTCTCGAAAAACGCCGCGTCGGCCGTGGCCGCCGTGGGATTATTCGGATAATTCAGGTAGATGGACTTCGCGCGCTCCCAGGTGGCGTCGGGGATGGCGTCCAGGTCGGGCAGAAAGGCGTTGGCCTCGGTCATGGGCACGAAGGCCACCTCGCCGCCCGCAAAGCGCGTGGCGATGGGGTACACCGGGTAGTTCGGCGAGCAGACGAGGTTCAGGTCGCCGGGGTCGGTGAACGCCAGGGGAAAGTGGGCGATGCCCTCCTTGGAGCCGATGAGGCTGACCACCTCGTGGGCCTCGTCCAGGTCCGTCACGCCGAAGCGCTCGGCGTACCAGCGCGTCACGGCCTGACGGAAGGCGGGCAGGCCTTCGTAGTCCGGATAACGATGGTTCACGGGATTCTTGGCCGCCTCGTAGAGGGCGTCCACGATGAATCCGGGGGTCGGCAGGTCGGGGTCGCCGATGCCCAGGCTGATGATGTCCACGCCGCGCGCGGCGACCTGCTTCTTCACGCGGTCGATTTCGGCGAACAGGTAGGGCGGCAGTTCGGCAATGCGCTGGGCCAGCTTGAATTCAGGCACGTCGTTCCACTCCTTGGGGGGATATCGATGCGGACGGCGGGGCCGTCGGTTTGCGGCAGGCGCGTGAACCATAGCGGTGGCTCCCGGGGCCTGTCAACGGGAAGGGGCCGCGCGGCAGGGCGCCCCGGCCCTTGTATCGCGGGCCCGGGCCGTGTACCCTGCCCGCCATGTCAGGCCTCGTCAACGCGAACTCAGGCATCGCCGATGCAAACGCCGCCGGGCCCCGGCCCGGGGCTTCCGCCCCCGTTCCGGCCCCCGGCGCGGCCCACCCCTGGGTGGCGGCCTACCTGGACCACCTGCTGCTGGTGCGCGGGCTGGCCGGGCGGACCCTGGCGGCCTACGGCCAGGACCTGGCCTCCTTCACGGATTTCCTGCGCACCCGGGGCGCGGACCTGACCGACGTGACCCCCCAGACGCTGACCCTGTACCTTTTCCATCTGCGCGGGCGCGGGTTGGCCAGCCGCAGCCTGGCCCGGCACCTCTCGGCCCTGCGCGGGCTGTTCGCGTATCTGGCCGACGAGGGCCGCCTGCCTGCGGACCCGGCGCACCTGCTGGAAAATCCCAAACTGCCCCGCAAGCTGCCCGACGTGCTGACCCAGGCCGACGTGGCAGCCATCCTCGACCAGCCCGACACCACCGAGCGCCTGGGCCTGCGCGACCGGACCATGCTGGAGCTGCTCTACGCCGCCGGGCTGCGCGTTTCGGAGCTCATCTCCCTGGCGCCGCTGGATTTCGACCCCCAGACGGGCCTGCTGCGCGTGTTCGGCAAGGGCGCCAAGGAGCGCGTGGTGCCCCTGCACTACGAGGCCCAGCGCTTTCTGGAAACCTACCTGCGCTCCTGGCGCGGGCAGTTCCGCCCCGTGGAGAACCTGATGTTCCTGAACCGCTCGGGCCGGGGGCTCTCGCGTCAGGCCGTGTGGAAGCTCATCAAGCGCTATGCCCTCATGGCCGGGGTGCGCGCCGAGGTCTCGCCGCACACCATGCGCCACAGCTTCGCCACCCACCTGCTGGAGGGCGGGGCCGACCTGCGCACCGTGCAGCTCCTGCTCGGCCATGCCGACATCTCGGCCACGGAAATCTACACCCACGTCCAGTCCGAACGGCTGCTGCGCATCCACCGCGAGCACCACCCGCGCTCGGCCATGCGCACCCGGGACCAAGAGGCCCCCAAACGCCCATGAAAGCCCAGGAAAAACGCTCCGCGCCGCTGGTCGTCACCACTCACGCCAACGCGGACTTCGACGCCCTTTCGGCCATGATCGCCGCCAGCCTGCTCTACCCCGGGGCCGTGCTGGTCTTTCCCGGCAGCCAGGAGAAGAACCTGCGCCACTTCTTCATCCAGAGCGCCATGTACATGTTCAACTTCCAGAACGCCAAGGACATCGACCTGGGCAGCGTGCAAACCCTGGTCCTGGTGGACACGCGCCAGCGTTCGCGCGTGGCCCACGTGGCCCAGGCGCTGGACAATCCGGGCCTGACCGTCCATGCCTGGGACCACCACCCCGACACCGACGACGACGTGCCCGCCAGCCAGGGCAAGGTCCTGTTCTGGGGGTCCACGGCGACCATCCTGACCCACGAGATGATGGCCCGCGGCCTGACCCCCAGCGCCGACGAGGCCACCTGCATCGCCCTGGGCATCTACGAGGACACGGGCTCCTTCACCTTCAACTCGACCACGCCCCAGGACTTCGCCGCCGCCGCCTGGCTGCTGGGCCACGGCATGGACGTGACCGTCATTTCCGACCTCATCACCCGCGACCTTTCCGCCGAGCAGATCGCCCTTCTGGGCCAGATGCTCGAATCGGCGCAGAGCCACGACATCCGCGGGGTGCCCGTGGTGGTTTCGGAAATCAGCACGGACAGCTACGTCAACGATTTCGCCCTGCTGGCCCACAAGCTGCTGGACATGGAGAACCTGCGCGTGCTCTTCGCCCTGGGCCGCATGGACGACCGGGTGCACCTTGTGGCCCGCTCGCGCAGCCCGGAGGTGGACGTGGGGCGCATCTGCGCCTCCTTCGGCGGCGGCGGCCACGCCTCGGCGGCCTCGGCCAGCATCAAGGACCGCACCCTGGCCCAGGTCAAGGACGAGCTGTTCGCCCTGCTGAACGCCCAGGTCCGCCCCCGGCACAACGTGCGCGGGATCATGTCGCGCAACCCCGTGACCGTCGAGGCCACGGCCACCACGGCCCAGGCCGCCGAAATCATGGCCCGCTACGGCCTGAAGGCCGCGCCCATCGTGGACGGCGCCTCCGGGGCCCTGGTGGGCATCCTGGAACACCAGATCGCCGACAAGGCCGTGGGCCACGGCCTGGGTGAAACGCCCTGCGCCGAGTACGTCATGCGCGGCCACGAATCGGTGAGCCCCGAGGCCGAACTCTACGACGTGACCGAGATCATCCTCGGCCAGGGCCAGCGGCTGGTGCCCGTGCTGGAGGACGGCCGGGTGGTCGGCGTCATCACGCGCACGGACCTCATCAACATCCTCATCGACGAGCCCGCGCGCATCCCCGAGAACCTGCTGCCCGACCGGGGCCGCGAGCGCAACATCACCACCCTGATGCGCGAGCGCCTGCCCGCCGGCATCTTCGCCCTGCTCGCGGACGCGGGCCGCCTGGGCGACACCCTGGGCGTGGCGGTCTACGCCGTGGGCGGTTTCGTGCGCGACATCCTTTTGGGCCAGCCCAATGCGGACCTGGACCTCGTGGTCGAGGGCGACGGCATCGCCTTCGCCCGGGCCCTGGCCGAGGCCCTGCACGGCCGCGTGCGCCCGCATCGCAAGTTCCAGACCGCCGTGGTCGTCCTGCCCGGCGAGCGGCACATCGACGTGGCCACCGCGCGCCTGGAATACTACAAGTATCCCGCCGCCTTGCCTACGGTGGAACTCTCGTCCATCAAGATGGACCTCTACCGCCGCGACTTCACCATCAACGCCCTGGCCGTGCAGCTCAACGCCCCTGCCCTGGGGCGGCTGGTGGACTTCTTCGGCGCCCAGCGCGACATCAAGGACCGGGCGCTGCGCGTGCTGCATTCCCTGTCCTTCGTGGAGGACCCCACGCGCATCCTGCGCGCCGTGCGTTTCGCCATGCGCTACGACCTGCGCATCGGCGGGCAGACCGAGCGGCTGATCCGGAACGCCGTGCAGCTCGGGCTGATCCAGAAGCTTTCCGGCGCCCGGCTGTTCAACGAGATGCAGCTTCTGCTGGAGGAGAAGAACGCCGTGGGCTGCCTGCGCCTGCTGCGCCAGTTCAAGGTCCTGCGGGCCATGCATCCGCTGCTCACCCTGGCCCCGGCCCAGGAGGAACTGGCCGAGGAGATCGCCAAGATCCTGGAATGGCACCGCATGCTCTACCAGGACCAGGCGCCCCGGCGCTGGCTGCTCTATTTCATGGCCCTGGCCAACGGCGCCGAGGAGGCCGACGCGCGCTCCCTGGCCGGGCGCTTCCACATGAGCACCCGCATGGAGGACGAGTTCATCGCCCTGCGGGCCACGGTCAACGAAACGATCTACGCCTTCAAGATGTGGCGCCACCGCCAGGGCCCGCCCTCGGAGCTGTATTTCCTGCTCGAAAAGGTGCCCGTGGAGGGCGTGCTCTATTTCATGGCCCGCTACAAGCAGGAGGACGTGCGCAAGGCCCTGTCGCTCTACCTGACCCAGATGCGCACCCAGACCCTGGACATCACCGGGCGCGACCTGCGCAACCTGGGCCTGCCCGCCGGGCCCGCCTACGGGCACATCCTGGACAAGGTCCGCGCGGCGATGATCGACGGGCGCGCAAGCTGCCGCGAGGACCAGTTGGCCCTGGCCCGGGCCCTGGTGGCCGACCCGGCGTTTCGGGGCATCGAGGCCGCCCCGCCCCGGGCCGCGCGGCCCGGGCCCAAGGCCTGAGCGCGCCCGCGGCCCTTGCCCTTGGGCCGGGCGGAGTGTACAACCATGCGACCCGCCCCGCGTTTTGCCGCCCCGCCCACGGGCCGGACGGTCGCGCGGGAGCCGTGCGCGGCCGTCCGGGCGGGCCAGGGCGGCGCCAACCTCCAAACGCGAAGGAACCCTCATGGATGTGTTGTGGGCCCCGTGGCGCCTTGAGTACATCCTTGGCCCCAAGGCCGACCAATGCCCCTTCTGCCTGCCCGAAGACACCGGCGAGGACCGCGCCCGCCGCGTGCTTCACCGCGGGCGGACCTGCTTCGTGATCATGAACATCTTTCCGTACAACAACGGCCACCTGATGGTCTGCCCCTACCGGCACCTGATGAACCTCGTGGACCTGACTCCGGGGGAGGGTCACGAGCTGATGGACCTCCTGCAACTGAGCACGCGCATCCTGCAGGAGCGTTTCCGGCCGCAGGGCGTCAACGGCGGGGTCAACATCGGCGAGGCCGCCGGGGCGGGCATCAAGGAGCATTTGCATTTCCACCTCGTGCCCCGCTGGACGGGCGATTCCTCGTTCATGGCCTTCGCCTCGCAGACGCGGGTCATCCCCGAGCACATCGACTCGACCTATGCGGCCCTGAAGCCCCTTTTCGACCAATACACAAGCTAGCGCCAAAAGGAGTCTTTCATGCGTTTCATCAAGTTTTTGGCCGTGATCGCCCTGTTCGTGCTGACCATGGCCCTGTTCGCCCAGAACCTGGCCGTGCTGGGCGCGCCCCTGAGCCTGGGGCTGACCCTGTTCGGCGCACAGCTCTTCGCCCTGGAATCCCCGCTGTACATGTTCCTGCTGGCGTCCTTCTTCCTGGGCTGCGTGCTGACCCTGCTCTATTTCTTCCTGGACAAGCTGCGCACGGGCCGCGAGCTGGCGCGGGCCAACCGCAAGCTCGCCACCCTGGAGCAGGAGGTCACCTCCCTGCGCAACCTGCCCCTGACCGACTCCTCCCCGGCGCAGGACAACTAGGACGGCCGCGCTCATGGGCTGGTGGAACTCCCTTGCGGGCGGCAGGCCCGAGCGCTCCCCGGACGGCAATGGCCGCCCCGGGCGCTTCCGCGACGCGGGCGCCGTGCCCGGCGACACCCAGGCGGCCATCGCCGAACTGTCGCAGGTGGTGCGCGACAACCCCGACGCCGTGGAAATCTATCTCGCCCTGGGCAACCTCTACCGCTCCCACGGCGAGATCGAACGCGCCGTGCAGATCCGCCAGAACCTCATCGTGCGCCCCGGGCTGGGCAAGGACATCCAGGCCAAGACCTGGTTCGAACTGGGGCGCGACTACAAGCGCGGCGGGTTCCTGGACCGCGCGCAAAACGCCTTCGAGCAGGCCCGCAAGCTCGGCGGCGACAACGAGGCCATCGTCGCCGAAATGGCCCGGCTGACCGCCGACAGCGGCGACCACGAGCAGGCCGCGCGCCACTATGCCCGCCTGGGCAACCCCGTGGCCGAAGCGCACCACCTCGTGCGTCTGGCCACCGCGCACTTCGCCGACGGCCGGCAGGCCCAGGGCTACAAATGGCTGCGCAAGGCCCTCAAGGCCCATGCGGGCTCCCTGGAAGCCTGGCTGGAGCTTATGCATCAGGCCATGCTGGAGGACAACTGGCGCGAACTGGGCCACCACCTGGCCCGGGGGCTGGACAGCGTGCGCCCCGACCAGCGTTTCGTGCTCCTGGAAGGCCTGCTGGATGCGGCCAAGGTCCGCGAACTGGGCCCGGGCGCGGCCACGCACGTGGACAAGCCCTTTCAGTACCACCCGCCCAAGGCACTGACCGCCGTGGCCCTGCCCCTGCTCGAGCGCCACGACGACGACCTGCTGCTGCAATTCTACGCGGCCTGGATGGTCTGCGGCGACGACCCCGAGGCCGCCCGGCGCTGGCTGGAGCGGACCCTGGTGCTCAACCCCGGCTTCTGGCCCGCGCGCCTGGAGCTCTTGGCGCTGGACACCCAGGGCCAGCAGCTTGGCGAGTCCTTCCGCACCCAGCTCGACTTTTTCGTGCAGCGCGCGCGGGAGCTCAAGCGCTTCGTGTGCCGCCGCTGCGGCCTGAAGCGCGAGCAGGTCTTCTTCGTCTGCCCGCGCTGCAAGAGCTGGCACTCCATCAAATACCGCACCGTGCTCAACGAATAGATGACCGCCCGCCGTACAGACAGCGCCCCGCCCCAGGAGCCGGGGGTCAGGATGACTCCCATGTTCGAGCAGTACCTGCGCATCAAGCAGGAGCACCCCGGCACCCTGCTCTTCTACCGCATGGGCGACTTCTACGAGTTGTTCTTCGACGACGCGCGCACCGCCGCGCGCGAATTGCAGATCACCCTGACCTCGCGCAACAAGCAGTCCGACAACCCCGTGCCCATGGCCGGGGTGCCGCATCATTCGTACTGGGACTACGCCGCCCGCCTGCTGGACAAGGGCTACCGCGTGGCCGTGTGCGATCAGGTGCAGGACCCGCGCGAGGCCAAGGGCCTGGTGGAGCGCCAGGTGACCCGCGTGCTGACCCCGGGCACGCTGGTCGAGGATGAAAACCTCGACGCCAAGGACCACAACTACCTCTGCGCCCTGTATTTCGACGCCGACAAGGGCGCCGGAGGCCTGGCCTGGGCCGACGTGTCCACCGGCGAATGGTCCGGCCTGGCGGCCGCCCGCGAGGAGCAGCTTTGGCAGTGGCTGGCCAAGCTGGGACCGAGCGAAATCCTTCTGCCCGCGGGCCACGAGGCGCCCCGGCGCTACCAGGGCCTTGCCCGGCGGGTGAACCACCTGCCCGCGCGCTCGCACTTCGACCCCGCCGCCTGCGAGCGCCACGTGCTGCGCGACCAGGGCGTGGCCGACCTCGCGGCTCTGGACCTGGCCGACAAGCCCCAGCTCGTGCAGGCCATGGGCGCCATCCTGGTCTACCTGCGCCAGACGCAGATGCGCGAGGACTTCCGCCTCGCGCCCTTCAAGCCGCTGAACCTCGCCCGGTACCTGCTGCTGGACGACGTGACCGAACGCAACCTGGAGCTGTTCCGCCGCCTGGACGGCTCGCGCGGGCGCGGCACCCTGTGGGCCGTGCTCGATGCGACCCTCACGCCCATGGGCGGGCGGCTGCTGGCCGAGCGGCTGCGCATGCCCTGGAAGGATCTGGCGCCCATCGTCAAGACCCAGGACTGCGTGGGCCTGTTTTTCGAGGACGACGCCCTGCGCGCGGACCTGCGGGCCCTGCTGGAATCGGTCTACGACCTGGAACGGCTGGTGACGCGCATCCGCATGAACCGGGCCACCCCGCGCGATTTCATCGCCCTGCGCGGCTCCCTGGGCGCCCTGCCCGGGCTGCGCGAGCGGCTGGCCGGGGCCGTGGCCGCGCGCGGCGACGAGGCCCCGGCGGCCCTGCGCCAGCTCCTGGGCGGGTGGGACAGCCTGGACGATTTCGCCGCCCTGCTGCTGCACGCCCTGGAGGATTCGCCGCCGCCCGTGGTCACCGAGGGCGGGCTGTTCCGGCGCGGCTACAACGCCGAGCTGGACGAACTCATGGACCTGACCGACCACGGGCAGGCCCAGGTCCAGAAGCTGCTGGAGGCCGAGCGCGCGGCCGCGGGGCTGGACAAGCTCAAGCTCGGCTTCAACCGCGTGTTCGGCTATTATTTCGAGTTGCCCAAGTCCCTGGCGGACAAGGCGCCCTACCATTTCAACCGCCGCCAGACCCTGGCCAACTGCGAGCGCTACGCCACGCCCCAGCTCGCCGAACTGGAAGAGCGCATCCTGCATGCAGCCGACCGGCGCAAGGAGCTGGAATTCGCCCTGTTCAAGGAGCTGCGCGCCGAACTGGCCGACGCCGGGCACCGGTTCCTGGACATGGCCCAGCGACTGGCCGCCGTGGACTGCTGGCAGGGTCTGGCCGAAACCGCCCGCCGCCGCGGCTGGACGCGCCCAGAACTGCACGACGGGCTGGACATCGCCATCCGCGACGGCCGCCATCCGGTGGTCGAGGCCATGCAGGGCACGGCGGACTACATTCCCAACGACCTGCACCTGACCGAGAGCAAGCGCCTGCTGGTCATCACCGGCCCGAACATGGCCGGAAAGTCCACGGTGCTGCGTCAGGCGGCGATCATCTGCATCCTGGCCCAGATCGGGTCCTACGTGCCCGCGTCCGGCGCCCGCATCGGGCTGGCCGACCGCATCTTCTCGCGCGTGGGCGCCTCGGACAATCTGGCCGAGGGTCAGAGCACCTTCATGGTCGAAATGAGCGAGACCGCGCGCATCCTGCGTCAGGCCGGGGCGCGCAGTCTGGTCATCCTCGACGAGATCGGGCGCGGCACCAGCACCTTCGACGGGCTGGCCCTGGCCTGGGCCGTGGTGGAGGAGCTTGCCGCGCGCGGCAAGGGCGGCGTGCGCACCCTGTTCGCCACCCATTATCACGAGCTGACGGCCCTGGAGGGCGAGATTCCCGGGGTGGCCAACTTCAACGTGGCCGTGCGCGAATACGGCGACGAGATCGTCTTTTTGCGGCGCATGGTCCCCGGCCCGTCGGACCGCAGCTACGGCATCCAGGTGGCCCAACTGGCCGGAGTGCCCCGCCGGGTGGTGGCCCGGGCCAAGGACATCCTGGCCGGGCTGGAAGCCCGCTCGGGCGGAGCGCACTCCGTTCTGGCCATGGCCGCGCCGGTCCAGGGCCTGCTGCCCGGGCTCGCGCCCCCGGCGCCCCCCGCAGCGCCCCAGGCCCCGGCTCCGGAAATTCCGCCCCGGGTGCGGGCGTTCATGGATGAACTGGAGCGTCTGGAGGTTGACCGCCTGACCCCCATTGAGGCATTGAACTTCCTGTACACCTGGAAAGCGACCACCTTTTGCCCCCCCTGCGAGGACGACTAGGATGCAGCCCTTCCCCCGGTTGGCCCCCGTGGCGCTGGTCATGCTGGCCGCGCTTGTGGCCCTGACCCTGCTGGCCGGTTGCGGAAAGAAGGCCTGGCCCGAGCCCTCCGCCCCCGAGGACGCCTTCAGCTTCGTGCGGACCCAGGGCCGTCTGTCCTCGGGCTGCCTGATGATCGAAACCCGCGTGGCCGGGGCCTGGCGCAACCTGAGCGCCGTGCATCTGGAACTGGCCTGGGACGACTGCGAGGGCTGCCCCTTCCGGGTCATGGAAACCCGTGAATTCGTGCCCGGCGACGCCTTCAGCACCATCGTCGAAGGCCGGCTGGCGCTGACGGCCTGCGGCCTGGACCCCGCCAAGTCCTACCGCTGGCGCCTGAGAGGCAAGAGTATCCATAAGACCCTGCGCGACGTGCGCACGGAGGTCATGACCACCGCTCCCTAAGCCTGCCGCAACCCCTTCGGGAGAACCGACCCATGCATCACTTCGAATATCGCGGCGGCGAACTGTACGCCGAGGACGTGCCCGTCCGCGAGCTGGCCGAGCGCCACGGCACGCCCCTGTACGTCTATTCCGCCGCCACCCTGCGCCGCCATTTCGAGGCCTTCGACTCGGCCTTCGAGGGCCAGGACCGCCTGACGTGCTACTCCGTCAAGGCCAACTCCAACCTCGGGGTGCTGCGCCTGCTCGGCGCCATGGGCGCGGGCATGGACATCGTGTCCGGCGGCGAACTGCACCGGGCCCTCAAGGCGGGCATCCCGGCCGGACGCATCGTCTACTCCGGCGTGGGCAAGCGCCCCGAGGAGATCGAGCAGGCCCTGGAAGCGGGCATCCTGATGTTCAACGTGGAGTCCGTGGGCGAGCTGGAACGCATCGGGCGCATCGCCTCGCGCATGGGCCGCACGGCGGACATCTCCCTGCGCATCAACCCCGACGTGGACCCCAAGACCCACCCGTACATCTCCACGGGGATGAAGAAGAACAAGTTCGGCCTGGACATGGGCACCGCCATGGCCACCTACCTGCGCGCCCGCGACATGCCCGGGGTCAACCCCGTGGGTATCGACTGCCACATCGGCTCGCAGCTCACGACCCTGGAACCCTTCCTGGAAGCCCTGGACAAGCTGCTCGACTTCTGGCGCGCCCTGGGCGCCGAGGGCGTCGCCATCAAGTACCTCGACCTGGGCGGCGGCCTGGGCATCACCTACGACGCCGAGGAGCCGCCGCATCCGCGCGAGTTCGGGCGCGCCCTGGCCGAGCGCCTGCGCGGCCTGCCGCTCAAGCTCATCCTGGAGCCCGGGCGGGTCATCGCGGGCAATGCGGGCATCCTGGTTTCCCGCGTGCTCTACACCAAGGACACCCCGAGCAAGCATTTTCTCATCGCCGACGCGGCCATGAACGACCTCATCCGGCCCTCGCTCTACGGCAGCTACCACAAAATCCTGCCCGTGCAGGAGCAGGAGCGGCCCCGTGTGACCGCCGACGTGGTCGGGCCCATCTGCGAGTCCGGCGACTTCCTGGCGCGCGACCGCGAGCTGCCCGTCATGGAGCAGGACGAACTGCTGGCCGTGCTTTCCGCCGGGGCCTACGGCTTCACCATGAGTTCCAATTACAACTCCCGGCCCCGGGCGGCGGAAATCATCGTGGACGGCGCCGAGGTCACCGTGGCCCGCCGCCGCGAGACCTGCGCGGACCTGACGGCCCTGGAGGAATGAGCCGACCGCCGGGCGCCGCGCGCGCCCGGAAGGCCGACGAGAGAAAGGGCGCCCCGCAGCCGTGCGGGGCGCCCTTTCGGCGTTGGGTGTGGGCAGCCGGGCTGCTAACGCAGGCCGTAGGCCGGGCGCAGGGCGTCCTCGCCGGGCAGGCCGTGGTAGCTCTCGCCGCGCGGCCCGCGCCATTGGTCGGGCCCCACGCGGGTAAGCACCACGGGCGTGCGCGAGCCGTTGGGGTTGTGCACGTACACGGTGGTCCGCTCCTGGGCGGCCTGGGGTGCGGCCTGGGGTGCCTGGGGCGGCGGGCCGCCCATGGGCGCGCAGGCCGCCAGCAGGGCCAGAAGGAGCGCGCAGCCCGGCGCCAACCGGGCCAGGGCCGCCCGCAGCGGGCGATGGGGTCTTATGGTCATGCCGTCCTCCCGCGTTAGAGCGTCTGGCCCTGGGCGCCCGCCGTCAGGCCGTAGTACGGCCTGAGCTGCTCCTGGGTGGGGATGGTGTCGTAGAGTTCGCCCTTGGGGCCCTGCCAGCCGTCGGCGGTGCGCGTGAGGGTCACGGGCGTGCGCGAGCCGTTGGGGTTTTCCACGACGACGGTCACGGTGTCCGGCAGCGAGGAGGGCTGCGTGGCCTGGGTCTGCGTGTTTTGGGCCACCGGCGGCTGGACCACGGTGTAACCTTCGGCGGCGCGCACGTAGTAGACGCCCTGGGCGTGGTAGTACGTGCGCGGGCCGACCATCACCACGGTGTACGCCGGGGGCAGCACGGGCACCACCAGCCCCACCGGCGGCACGACCACCGTGAACCCGCCCGCGCCGGGCAGGTAGAACAGCCCTTCCACGAAGGAATAGGTCAGCCCCGCGAAGAGGATGGTCAGGGCCGGGCCGGGCAGGACGGGCAAAGGCGCATGGGGGCCGGGCCCGCCGTGATGGGGCTGCGGCCCGGGGCTGCCCCCGGGCCCGCCCGGATGGGCCAGGGCGACGGGGCCGTGCAGGACGGTGCCCAGGGCCGCGGCCAGCAGTGCCAGGCGCAGGCCGTGGCGGGAGTATCGCGAATGCGTGTCGGTCATGGTTTTCTCCGGGCCCCGGCAGGTGGGGCCGCAGGGTTCGCCCGCGCCGCCGTCGGAACGGGCGGGCCGTTTTCCCCCCGGCCCCAGGGTCATCCCTGGGCCGGGTCGGGCTCAAGTTAAGATTGGTCAAGGCCTGCGGGCGCCGGGAGGCTCCCCTGCGAAGCCCGGCGGAGCACGATGTTTTTTTCAATACTTGTGAGAAAATGCCCTTGACAGGGAAACCGGGCCAGAATAATAATCCCAAAAAATTCCAGTGACGCCCACAGGGGCGCGGCAGGAACGCAACGCCGACGCTGGTGCAAGATCAAGCAGGAGTCATCAAGGGGCCGAGTACGCAACTTGTGTACCCGGTCTCTTTTTTGAAGGCGCATGGTGCGCCAACCACCACTTCCCTATTCCGTATGGAGAGTTTCACAATGGCCAAGAGCATCTACGTCGGCAATCTGCCCTGGTCCGCCACCGAAGAGGACGTGCGCAAGGCGTTCTCCAACTTCGGTGAAGTCAAGTCCGTCAAGCTGGTCGAAGACCGCGAGACCGGCCGCCCCCGTGGCTTCGGTTTCGTCGAGATGGACGACCAGAGCGCCCTGGCCGCCATCGAGGCCCTGGACGGTACCGATTTCGGTGGCCGCAACCTGAAGGTCAACGAGGCGCGCCCCCGCGCCGAGCGCGCCCCCCGCTGGTAGGCGGCCCGCGCTGGTAGGCGGCTCACGCTGATACAAGCGCCCTATGACCCGCCCCCCGACCGGGGGGCGGGTTTTTTTTACCGTCCGCGCGGGGAGGAGGAAGGGCGGCGCCCGGCGCTGCGCCGGAGGTGACGCGCCCGAAGGAACGGAGGCGGACCCGGGACGCCGCCGCGCGGCGGAGCGGCGGGCCGTATTTTCCCCCTGGTGCCCTGCGCGCGGCGTCTGACCGCTCTCCACGAAGTCGGCGGACGACTGGAATAGAGGCGGCGGGATACGCGATTCGGGAATCCCGGCGGTCGAATTTTGAAGCGCCGGGGCATGTTTTCGTTATCCTTCGGGTTTTCTGGTTCTTTTTCTGCGCCGCGCGGATGTCGAAAAACGGATGAAAAAATTGTTTTTGCAACCTTTGGCCTTGACACATGCACGACGACGTTGTATCTGCCCACCTGATTCCAGTGACGCCCGAGGGGGCGCGGCCGGGTTCCGGCCGGTGCTGGTGAGAGTCGATTCCAGGTAACAAGGGGCTGCGGACGCATCTTGTGTACGCGGCCTTCTTTTACAAGGCGCATGGTGCGCCATATTCCACTGTTTTACGTTTCATGGAGATTTTCATGGCCAAGAGCATCTACGTCGGCAATCTGCCCTGGTCCGCCACCGAAGAGGACGTCCGCGAGGCGTTCGCCTCCTACGGTGACGTGAAGTCCGTCAAGCTCGTCGAAGATCGCGAGACCGGCCGCCCCCGTGGCTTCGGTTTCGTCGAGATGGACGACCAGAGCGCGCTGGCTGCCATCGAAGCCCTTGACGGCGCCAACTTCGGCGGCCGCAACATCAAGGTCAACGAGGCCCGCCCCCGCGCCGAGCGCGCCCCCCGCTGGTAGGCGCCTCGCGCACCAAGCCATCGGCACCACGGCCCGTCCCCTCGCGGGGGCGGGCTTTTTTTGCGTGCAACGGCGGCGGCGCGGCCCCGGGGCGAGCTTGGGCCCGGCGGTGTATGTCCGCGTCGTCCCAGCCCGGGGCTGGGTGCGCCCTGCATCTCCTGTTTTCCCGGTATGCCTTCCGCATGCCGGGGGTGCCCTGGGGGCGTGCTGCTGGGCGCGCCGGGGTGCCCCGGGGGCACCTTCGGGGGCGGGCGGTTGTGGGCGCGCCGGAGGCGCCCGCAGCGGCGGCGCGGCTCCGGTTCTCTGGCTGCGCGGCGGGTTCCTGCCGGAAGCTCCTGCCCGCGGTGCGTGCTTTTTCGTGTCGCCCTCCCCTCCCCGCCTCCGCCGCCCGGCGCCGCTTCCGCTCCGCCCCGGAGCCGGTAGACCCGGGGCGATCCCGGGCCAATCCGGCCCGCGCGGGCAATCTCTCCTTGCCAAATCGGGAAAAGCCCTTATATGGGTACTGGCTCTTTGACAGGGGGCGACCAGGTTTCGACGGGGATGGTTGAAGCCAAGGTTGCAGGCCGAGGTTGCCGTTGGCCTCGTTAAACCGCGGCAAGGCATTAATTGCCAACGACACTGAATACGCTCTGGCTGCTTAATGCCAGCGTCCCTTCCGCCGATGTCCGGTAAGCGGAAACGGGCGACACCCCATCGGACTGGCCACCAAACGCATGTTCATGGCGCGCGGGGCGAGATAAGCAATGAACTGGCCGTGCTTCCGCCTGTCCATCGGCAGAGGCGCGTCGAGAACTGAAGATGGAATAAGCCTGTAGACGCCTTGCGTGGAGCATTCTCGGACGGGGGTTCGATTCCCCCCGCCTCCACCAAACCCCCTGGAAGTGAAACGCCTCGCATTGTCGCCGCAACAGCGGCGCCAAGGCGGGGCTTTTTTTTGCCTAAATCCTTCAGCCCGGGGCCATTCCGTTGGTGTTCCGGGGGAGGGGCGCGGGGCTGCAACGCTTGCGCACGCGTCGCGGGAGCCCCCGGCCGGAATCCGGCACCTGGAGGGCGGCCCCGACGCGGGGAGTGTCGTCCCGGGGTTCGCTGTTTCCCGTCGAACGACGATGCCCGCCGCTCCGGTTCTGCCGGAGCGGCGGGCATTGTCATTTCTGGCCCATTGTTGTTTCTGGCCGGATGAGGCCCCTTGTCCGCCGGGCTCCCGTTCAGGGTTTGTCGGTCCAGCCCAGGCGCAGGGACAGGGCGCGCGCGGTTTGGCGCAGCGTCTCGATGGTTTGCGGCGAGGGGCCGTGGTCCTGGTCTTCGAATCCGATGAGCAGGATGCTCGCGGCGATTTCGCCCGAGCCGTCGAAGACGGGGCAGGCCAGGGCCTGGGAGCCGGGAATGCTGTTGTTGGGCTCCTTGCGAAGCGCATAGCCCCGGGAAACGGTTTCGCGCAGCTCCTGGAGGAAGCGCTCCCGGGCCGTGGGGTCGGCGCCGAGTTCGGCTTCCAGCAGATGGGCGTATGCCTGCTCCGGCAGATACGCCGCGAAGCAGCGCCCCGCCGCGCTGACCGTCACCGGGGCATAGAAGCCCACGCGCATGGCGATGGCCACGGGTTTGGGGTTGTGCAGAAAGCGCACGATAAGCGGGCCTTGGGAGGTCCACAGGGCCAAGGCCGCGGCTTCGCCGCTTTGCACGCGCAGCCGGTGCAGCTCCGGGTCGCAAAAGGTCACGATGTCCATGCGCCCCAGGATGCCCAGGCCCAGTTCCAGCAGCTTGGGCCCGAAGGAATAACGCCCGGATTTGTCCTGGCTGACGACCTTCAGGCGGCCGAAGCTGGTCAGGTACTTGTGCAGCTTGCTTTTGCCGACCCCCAGGCGCGCGGCGGCTTCGCCGAGGGTCACAGGCGAGCCGATGGCAAGGAAGGATTCCAGAAGCTCGAAGGCGAGCTCGACAGACTGAATGCCTTGCGGTTGCTTTTCCATGGATTCCCGTTCTCTGGGCCTTGATTTTCGCGCGGGATGCGCAGGATGCGTGGGATGTCCAACCAGATACCTTCTTTTTGCCTCGCCCGCAAATGCCATATTAGGAAATTCAAAATAAATCTATGGAACGGGTTGACAGGCGCCGGTCACTAAAATTAAATGGCGTTCACGAATGGTGGAGAAGGAAGCGTGAACCCTGTGATCGACTCAAGGAGGATGTGGAGATGGTATCGCAACCGATGCTGGCATTGATCGCCCTGCTGCCCATCGTCGTCATCGCGGTGTTTCTGGTCGGGCTGCGGTGGCCTGCGCGCCGGGTCATGCCGCTGGCCCTGGTTTCCGTGGCCATACCGGCGTTTTTCGTCTGGAAGGTGCCCACGGCCCTTCTGGCGGCGCAGGCCGTCGACGGCTTGGTGACCGCCATCGGCATCCTGTACATAGTGTTCGGCGCCCTGGTGCTCCTGAACACGCTCAGGGAGGACGGGGCGCTTAGCGTCATCCGCTCCTCCTTCACCGATATTTCGATGGACCGACGCATCCAGGTCGTCATCATCCTGTGGCTTTTCGGCGCGTTCCTGGAGGGGGCCGCAGGCTTCGGGTCCACCGGCGCGGTCATCGGGCCGCTGTTCCTGGGCATCGGCTTTCCGCCCATGGCCGCGGCCATGCTCTGCATGATCTTCCAGAGCGCGTCGGTGTCCTTCGGCGCGGTGGGCACGCCGATCCTCATCGGCCTCTCGGTGGGCCTGGGCCAGGGCAAACTGGCCGAAGTCGTCCCGAACATGCCCTGGCCGGAGTACATCCATTCCCTGGGCGCGCAGGTGGCGGCCATCCACGCGGTGATTTCCGTGCTCGTGCCGCTGTTCATGGTCGCGCTGATGACCCGCTATTTCGGGCGGGAACGTTCCTTTCTGCCGGGGTTGCGGGCCTGGAAGTTCGCCTTGTTCGGCGGGGTCTGCCTTTCGGTGCCCTACGCGCTGACGGCGCGCTGGCTGGGGCCGGAATTCCCCGACGTGCTTGGCGGAATGATCGGTCTGATTCCGGTGGTTTTCGCCGCCAAGAAGGGCTGGTTCCTGCCCCGCGACGGTGGCTGGGATTTCCCGCCGCGCAAGGACTGGGACGAGCGCTGGACGGGCAGCCTGGCTTTCGAGGGCGCGCTGCCGGAAAGCCGGATGTCGCCGCTGCGGGCCTGGATGCCCTACGCCATCATGGCCGTGGTGCTGTTTCTCAGCCGCATGGAAACCCTGCCCCTCAAGGGCTGGCTGCTCAAGCTCACCCTGCGTTCCGGAGAGTTGTTCGGCACGAATGTGAGCACGGCCCTGACTCTCGGCTACCTGCCGGGCACCATTTTCATCCTGGCCGCCCTGGTGGCGGTGGCCATCCACGGCGCCTCCCCGAGCGTGCTGCGTCGCGCCTCGCGGACATCGTTCGCCGTGGTCGCCGGAGCCTCGGCGGCCCTGCTCGTGGCCGTGCCGATGGTGAAAATCTTCATCGGCAGCGGGGCGGGGCTTGCCGGGTTGCCCGCCATGCCCAAGGTGCTGGCCCAGGCCTTTGCCGACGGCCTGGGTTCCATCTGGCCGATCATGGCCTCGTTCATCGGGGCGCTCGGGGCCTTCATTGCGGGCAGCAATACCCTGAGCAACATGATGTTCAGCCTGTTCCAGTACAATGTGGCCACCATCAGCGGGCTCAATCCCGATGTGATCGTCGCCGTGCAGAGTGTCGGCGCCGCGGCAGGCAACATGATCTGCGTGCACAACGTGATTATGGCCTCGGCCGCCGTGGGGCTGCTCGGCAGGGAGGGCGACATCCTCAGGAAAACCCTCCTTCCCGCCACCTACTACATTCTCGGGGCCGGAGCCGCGGGCTATCTGTTGCAGTATGGTTTCGGGCTGCACTTCGGCACGCTCTATCCGGTCCTTGTCCTGGTTCTTTTGGTCTTCGGGCTGCGCGCGGCGGCAAGACGCGGCGCGTCCAATCAATAAAAAGGAAAAAGAGGAAGACATGTCCTGCATTGAAATGCGCTATCTTGGCTGGTCCAACATCCTGATTCGTGAGCCGCAGGGGGATCTGGTCTTCGATCCCTTCTACCGGAAGATGTACGGAGCGGATTGGGCCCGGAAGGAAGATTACGAGAAGGTCCGCGTGATCTGCGTCTCCCACGGGCACCACGAACACTACATGGATACTCCGGCCGTCGCGCGTATGACCGGTGCGCTGATCGTGTCCAGCCCGGATGTCTGCGAGCACCTGCGCCGAAAACACCGCCTGCCCGAAAGCCAGCTCCGCCCTGTGTTGCCCTTCGACACCGTCGAGGTCCACGGCTACCGGATCACCGCTTTCGACTGGCATCACCGGCCCATCAGCTACCTGCGTTTTTTCCAGGGCAGCCTGGGGGCGGCCTTTTCCTTCGTTGGCAACAATCTCCTGCGCTGCCCCTGGCGGGCCCGGTATTACGGCTTCGCGGTGCAAACCCCGGGCGGCGCCAGCCTGGTCAACCTGACCGAGGGCATGAACCCGCTGTTCTCCGATGGTGAACTGGACGTGCTGCGCCAGCGGTTCCAACCCGATGTGCTCGTCGGCGGGCATCAGCTTGTCTACGAGGAGGATGTCGCCCGCGCCGTCCGGTTGACCGGGGTGGCCAAGTGCGTGCTCTATCACCCGCACGAGAAGCTTTTCGGGCAGATGGGCATTGCCTCGACTCCCGAAGAAAAGGTTATTGCGGCGGTCAAGGCCCAGGCGCCGGATGTGGACATCCATCTGCCCCGGCCCATGGAATGGCTTACGGTCTAGGCGGGGCACCCTTTCTGGGCGCGGCATCCGCTCTCATTCAATAACGAATTTCCCAAGGAGAACAGTGATGAAACAAAAAATTGAAACGACGAATGCTCCGGCGGCTGTGGGCCCGTTTTCCCAGGGCATCAGGTTCGGGAAAACCCTGTTCGTCTCGGGTCAACTGCCCATCGACCCCGCCACCGGCACGATGTGTTCGGGCGACATTGCGGACTGCGCCAGGCAGTCCCTGCGCAACCTTGCCGCCGTGGTCGAAGCCGCGGGGGCGACCATGAACGATGTGCTCAAGGTGACCGTCTTCCTGACGGACATGGCCGACTTCGCCACGGTCAACGGAGTCTACGCCGAATTCTTTGAGGCCCCCTTCCCGGCGCGTAGCGCTTTCGCCGTGGCGGGCCTGCCCCTGGGCGCCCGCGTGGAGGCCGAAGCCATCGTGGGCCTGCCCTAGTTCCGGACACGTCGTCTCCGCCGGGTCTGCCCCCTCCTCCCGGCGGCAGACGCGCCCGGAACAGCCGCAAGGGCGGGTGGAATGTTTTCCGCCCGCCCTTTTTGATGGGCGGAGCCTTCCCTGCGGCGGGTTTACGGTGCGTCCTGGCTGGACATTTTTTAATACTTGTTGGAGAGTTGGACCACCAACGGCGGATTTCGCCGTTTCGTTTTGGATTCGCGTCTTTCTACCCCACGACATGTTTTCGACGAGGAGCAAAAGAGGAAATGGACGCTGCAACCCTGGTGGAATCCATCGGCCAAGAGTTTGGTCTGGCCCTGAAACTGAACAAGGACCATGTCGCAAGCCTGATCATCGACGAAAAATTCGAGGTCGAATTCGAGTTCGTCGAAAGCCTCAAGACGCTTTTTGTTTCCTCTTCCCTCGGAAGATTGCAATCCGCAGGCACGGAAGGCATCTGCAAGGCTCTTCTGGAAGCGAATCTGTACGGAAAGGACACGGGCGGAGCCATCTTTTCCATCGACGATCGCACCGACGAGGTCATCCTTTTCTTCAAGGTCGAGCCTGAGACCATCGCATACGAGGACTTCCGCGCCATGATGGAGCGCTACCTCAACACGCGGTCACAATGGATCGCCACCTTCGACGGTCTTGTCGCCGCGAGCGCCGACAAATCCAGAAAGCGTTCCAGCGTAAACGAGGCGTTCAACATCGACTGCGCCATCAGGATATAGCGGCCTGCGAGCCCCCGCTGCCGGGCGAGCCGCCCCGCCATGCCCCAGGGGGGTGAAAACTTCTTTGGGGCCGTTTGGCAACGACGTTGGCGGCTCGCGCCCTGCTCCGCCCGCCCGGCTGGCTGCCTGATCCGGAAAGCGCCTGTCGCGGAGGGGGGCGGGCAATGGGCCCTGCTTATAAGGCCCTGGAAAGATGAAGTTTTCAAATTTTCGTTCCCGCTCCCGGTGAATTGTCAGGGCATTCCTGTGCAGTGCAGGAGTTGGCCGGATAATTGCTTTCCCCCGGGGAAAAGGAGGACATCATGCCCGAAGTAGGTGGAATTGGTACGCAACAGGTTGCCCAGACGGGCCCCCTCGAACACGTCGGCGACGTGCAGGGCCCGGGAGACGGGCTTGGCGGTCATCAGGCCCGCGTGGGCAATGCCCCGGGGCGGGGGATCGGGCAGTTGCTGAGCTCCATCGCCCATGGGATAGCCAATCTGGCGCGGAGTTTTTGCGATTTCATCGCCAGGATCGGTAATATGATCACGGGCCGGGCCGCCGGACCCGCGCAAGCGGTCGAGCCCCAGGAAGAGGAGGCGGAGCGTGGCCCCAGCCCGCAGCAGGCCATCGAGGGCGCGCGTTCCTGGCGGACGGACAACGCGGAATTCATAGAAAGCGGAACGGCCCTGCCCTCGTTCCGGGAAGGCTGCATACAGTGTATGTCCGACGACGAAGGCGTGCAGCAGTTCATAAGGGAGAACCTGGACAGCGGGGACTACAGCAGCGAGAAATTCACCGGCATCGAGGATCATCCGACCGATCCCAGCAAGTTCATCGCCAAGTTCGGCGACAAGCAACTGGTCTTTTCCGACCGGGGGTCGAACAACCATGAATTCCGTGGGCCTTTGCTCCGGCAGCAGCTTACGGGCACCCAGTTCGCCAACCTTCGGGGACTGATCGAACAGAACCATCTCGGCCCGCACGACTCCCTCAGCCTGTACCTGCTGACGCCTCTGACCAACGTGCTGCGGCAGGATACGGAGCACATGTCCACCGAGCAGAAGCATATGGTGCGGGATGCGGTCGCGCAGATGGAATTCGCGCACGGCAAGACGGTGGGCCAGCTCGCGAACCTGTCCTTCCTGGACTAGCGGGACGAGCGCGCCGGTCGCTTCGGGCGCCCGGTTTGTTCCGCGTGGTCCGTGTCCATACTTTCAGCAACCCCTTCGGGCCCTGCCCGAAGGGGTTTTTCATCGTCCGCCGGGTGGGGAAGCCGTGGCAGAGCCGGGCCGGGCTGCCGGGAGAATGCTCCCTGCCCGCCGCGCCTTGTGCCCTCAGCCCATTTGCGTCACGTAGCGGTACATGACCCAGAAATGGGAGAAGGTGCCGAGC